>NZ_JBJNMV010000001.1:0-2789610 GCF_052168435.1 Serratia sp. CY56464
GAGCCGCCCAGGAACTCCGGCAGCACCTTGCCGAACGCTTCCAGCGCGTTCTGCGACGCCTTGCGGCTGGCGATGTTGGCCGGGTTGGCCTGCAGTTTTTCCACGAACGCTTTGGCGTCAGCTTTCCAGTCGGCCGGCAGCTCGCCGTTCATGCGGCGCTTGAACTCGGCGGCCAGTTCCGGGAAGGCCCTGGCGTAGGCGGCGAACTTGTCGTTCCAGGCCGCTTCCTTGGCCTGACCGGCTTCTTTGGCGTCCCACTGAGCGTAGATGTCCTGCGGGATTTCAAAGGCGGCGTATTTCCAGCCCAGCGCTTCGCGGGTGGCGGCCACTTCGGCGGCGCCCAGCGCAGCGCCGTGCACGTCATGGGTGCCGGCCTTGTTCGGCGAACCGAAGCCGATAACGGTCTTGCACATCAGCAGCGACGGCTTGTCGGTCACCTTGCGGGCTTCTTCAATCGCGGCCTTGATGGCGTCCGGGTTGTGGCCGTCGACGTTGCGCACCACGTGCCAGCCGTAGGCTTCGAAACGCAGGGCGGTGTCGTCGGTGAACCAGCCGTCGACGTGGCCGTCGATAGAGATGCCGTTGTCATCGTAGAAGGCGGTCAGCTTGCCGAGCTTGAGGGTGCCGGCCAGGGAGCAGACTTCGTGCGAGATGCCTTCCATCATGCAGCCGTCGCCCATGAAGGCGTAGGTGTGGTGGTCGACGATGTCGTGGCCGGGGCGGTTGAACTGCGCCGCCAGGGTGCGTTCGGCGATGGCGAAGCCGACGGCGTTGGCGATGCCCTGGCCCAGCGGGCCGGTGGTGGTTTCAACGCCCGGGGTGTAGCCGTACTCCGGGTGGCCCGGGGTTTTGGAATGCAGCTGACGGAAGTTCTCCAGCTCGCGCATCGGCAGGTCGTAGCCGGTGAGGTGCAGGAGGCTGTAAATCAACATGGAGCCGTGGCCGTTGGAGAGCACGAAACGGTCGCGGTCAGCCCAGTGCGGGTTAGTCGGGTTGTGGTTGAGGTAGTCACGCCACAGGACTTCGGCGATGTCCGCCATGCCCATAGGGGCCCCCGGGTGGCCGGAATTTGCTTTTTGTACGGCGTCCATGCTGAGTGCGCGGATAGCGTTGGCAAGCTCTTTACGAGAAGACATAACGAAACTCCAGTGCGATTACAGTTGAGCGGCCAACATGTCTTCCAGCTTCTGCTGGTCGACGGCGAACAGGCGAATGCCTTCGGCGAGTTTTTCCACCGCCATGGCGTCCTGGTTGTGCAGCCAGCGGAACTCCGCTTCGGCCAGCGGGGCAGGTTGGTGGAAGCCCTCGGTCGACGGGGTCAGCTTGCGCTCGACCGGCTGTTCGCTGTTTTTCAGCTGTTCCAGCAGGTTCGGCGCGATGGTCAGGCGATCGCAGCCGGCCAGCGCCAGGATTTGCTCAACCTTGCGGAAGCTGGCGCCCATGATCACCGTCTGGTAACGATGACGCTTGTAGTATTCATAGATGGTGCGCACCGATTTCACGCCCGGATCCTGATCGGCGTCGTAGTCGGCGGCAGGCTGTTTGGCCTGATACCAGTCATAGATGCGGCCGACGAACGGCGAGATCAGATACACGCCGGCTTCGGCGCAGGCGCGGGCCTGGGCGAAGGAGAACAGCAGCGTCAGGTTGGTGTTGATGCCTTCTTTTTCCAGCTCTTCGGCGGCTTTGATGCCTTCCCAGGTGGAAGCCAGTTTGATCAGGATGCGCGATTTGTCGATGCCCTGTTCCTGATACATGCCGATCAGTTTGCGCGCTTTGGCGACGCACATGCCGCGATCGAACGACAGGCGGGCGTCCACTTCGGTGGAGATGCGGCCCGGCACGCTTTTGAGGATCTCGACGCCGATGTTGACCGCCAGTTTATCGCTGGCGTTGATCAGCTGGGTTTCCTTGCTGCCGCCCTGGCGGCGGGCATACTCCAGCGCTTCGGTGATCAGCGCTTTGTACTGCGGCAGCGCGGCGGCTTTCAGGATCAGCGAAGGGTTGGTGGTGGCGTCCTGGGGTTCGAACTGGCGGATGGATTCGATATCGCCGCTGTCGGCGACCACCGTGGTCAGCTGCTTGAGTGCGTCTAATTGATTCATTGATAAGCTCCTTGACCAAGCTCAATGTAGGGAAATGAGAACCTTTTTCATCATAGGGGGAACACACTGCATCATCGGATCGAGAATGAAAATGCGCTTTTTCTGATTGTTGCGATGGATAATAACAATGAATGCCGAATAAACCCAGGCGGAGCGCGGCTTGCGCGCGACCGCCATCGAGACTGCAGGCGGTTTAACGCCGTCCGGCCGCGTTTTCGTAATAGCCGATTCGCTCGACTTTCGGCGCCGATCCTCCCCCTTCAAACTCCGATTCCAGCCAGGCATCGACGATGGTTTTCGCCAGTTCGGCACCGATGACCCGCGCGCCCAGCGTGATGATCTGAGCATCATTGCTTTTGCGCGCCCGTTGGGCGGAGTAGGTATCGTGACATTGCGCCGCACGAATGCCGGGCACTTTATTGGCCACGATGCTCATACCGATGCCGGTGCCGCACAGCAGGATGCCCCGCCGATGTTTTTCCTCCCGTATCGCCTGCGCGACGCGATAGGCGATATCGGGATAGATCCCCGTTTCTGCGGCGCGATCCGTCGTGTAGTCAATGACGGGGATGTCCCGTTGTTGCAGGTGGGCAACGATCAGATCCTTCAGTTCAATGGCGGCATCATCGGCGCCGATGGCGATAGGCAGCATAGCGGTCTCCTGATTGGTAACGAAAAGGGTGGCGATCCTCGGTGGCGCCACGTTCATTACCGTATCCCTGTTTAATCAAATGTTCAATTGATGTTCTTTTGTTTTTTGCTGGATTTTTCAGTTTGCCACTGTAAAAGGTGATATCAGTCACTAAAAAAGGGCTTTCAATCGTTGTTTACCCTAGTTGAGACGGGTTTTTGAGCGATATCACACTTTGATAAGTTCACTGTGGGCAAATTGAACGCGCGGCGTTAGTGTTCATTTGTTCTTTGTTTGTATTAATGATCAAAATAAGTTCCCCTACCAGAGGAGAGTGCTATGTGTCAGACCTGCATAACAGAGGCGAAAATGGCGGCCGGTATCCCCGAGATCATGAAGGCGGTTGTGGCGTACGCCCCGAAAGATTACCGCCTGGAACAGGTGCCGGTACCGAAGATCGGCCCGAAAGAGATCCTGGTGAAGATCGAGGCCTGCGGCATCTGCGCCGGTGATGTTAAAGCGTTCGAAGGGGCGCCCAGCTTCTGGGGCGATGAAAAACAACCGGCGTACATCAAGGCGCCGATGATCCCCGGCCATGAATTTATTGGCCATGTCGTGGGGTACGGCGAAGGCGTCGAGGGCTTCAATCTCGGCGATCGCGTGATATCAGAACAAATCGTTCCCTGCTGGCAATGCCGCTTCTGCAACCGCGGTCAGTATTGGATGTGCGAAAAGCATGACCTGTACGGTTTCCAGAAAAACGTTAACGGCGGCATGGCCGAGTACATGAAGTTCACCAAAGAGGCGATTAACTACCATGTGCCGGCCGACCTGCCGATCGAAAAAGCCATTCTGATCGAACCCTATGCTTGCTCCTTCCATGCGGTGCAACGCGCCAATATCAAACTGGGCGATGTGGTGGTGTTGGCCGGCGCCGGCACCCTGGGGCTGGGCATGATCGGGGCGATCAAAAAGTCCGGGCCTTCGAAGCTGGTGGTGCTGGATCTGTCCGACGAACGTCTGGCCTTGGCGAAGCGCTTCGGCGCGGATGTGACGCTGAATCCCACCCGTGACGACGTGCCCGCCGCGGTTAAAGCGATGACCGACGGCTACGGCTGCGACATCTACATCGAGGCGACCGGCGCACAGAAGTCCGTGGAACAGGGCCTGACGCTGATCCGCAAGCTCGGCACCTTCGTCGAATTTTCCGTGTTCAAGGATCCGGTGACCGTCGATTGGAGCATCATCAGCGACCGCAAGGAGCTGGACGTGCTCGGTTCGCACCTCGGCCCTTACTGCTACCCGCTGGTGATCGAAGGCATCGCCAATGGCGATCTGCCGACCGAAGGCGTGGTGACGCATACGTTGCCGCTGGAACAGTTCGCCGAAGGTTTCGAGCTGATGAAGCGCGGCATCGGTTCAATCAAAGTGGTGCTTAATCCAAACCTCTGAAACCTGCGTCGTTCCTCGGGTGCGGGCGAGCCTGCGCCTCCATAATCACATGTGCTGGGGTGTTCTATGTTGCATGGACTGATTCATCGCATTGGTCTGTCACCGAAACTGCTGCTGGGCTATGCCGGCGTGTTGGTGTTCATGATGGGCGAAGGGCTGGAACAAGGATGGCTGTCGCCTTATTTGATTGGCAAAGGGCTTAGCATTCAGGAATCGGCGCTGCTGTTCAGCGTTTATGGCTTTGCGGCCGCGATCGCCGCCTGGTTTTCCGGCGTGCTGGCGGAAATCTTTACCGCCCGGCGGGTGATGTTGGCCGGCCTGCTGCTGTTTCTATTCGGTTCGGTGTGTTTTTTGACGTTCGGCCTGCCGAGCAACAACCTGGCGATCATGGTGCCGACCTATGCGCTGCGCGGCCTGGGCTATCCGCTATTTGCCTACGGTTTTCTGGTGTGGGTGGCGTATGAAGCGCCGCCGGAAAGGCTGGGGTCGGCGGTGGGGATTTTCTGGTTCGTCTACAGCGGCGGGCTCAGCGTGCTGGGCGTGCTGTATTCCAGCATCATGCTGCCTTATCTCGGCGAGATCCACACGCTGTGGAGCGCGCTGATTTTCGTCGTGTTGGGCGCGGTGATTGCGCTGATGCTCAATCGCGACGACGGCGCGGCACAGAGCGGCAACCGGGAAAAAGCGTCGCTGGGTTACGTCTTGAAGGGCATCACCATCGCGTTTGAAAACCCGAAGATTGGCCTGGGCGGCATCGTGCGCACCATTAATACCTCTGCGGCTTACGGCTTCGTCGTATTCATGCCCATGTACATGATGGATATGGGGTTCACCCGCACGCATTGGCTGCAGATGTACGCCGCGCTGTGGACGGTCAACATCATTTTCAACCTGATTTTCGGCGTGATCAGCGACGGGCTCGGCTGGCGCAATGTGGTGATGTGGTTCGGCTGCGTCGGCTGCGCCTTGACCACGCTGATGTTCTACTACGTGCCGCAATTCTTCGGCGCCAACTACCTGCTGACCGTTTGCGCCGCCGGTTTGTTCGGCGCCTGTCTGGCGGCGTTTGTGCCGTTGTCGGCCATCATGCCGTCGCTGGCGCCGGATAATAAGGGCGCGGCGATGTCGATTCTCAATCTGGGCGCCGGCCTGAGCACCTTTGTCGGCCCGGCGGTGGTGGGGCTGTTTATCGGCAGCCTCGGCACCGTTGGCGTGATCTGGATCTTTACCGGCTTGTACCTGTTCAGCGGCGTGCTGATGAAATTTGTCACGCTGCCGAAAGAAAGCGCGACGGCGCAGGAAGAACGCGGCGCGAGTTTGGCGAAAATATCCTGACCGATCGTGAAGTTCACAGTTTTAAGGGGAAATTTATGATTAATCATCAAACTACGGCGCCGCGCGAGCTCTCGCTGCAGGGCAAGGTGGCGCTGATTACCGGCGGCGCTGCAGGGATCGGTCTCGCGATTGCCGAACGCTATCTGCAAAACGGCGCGCGCGTGGCGCTGCTCGATCGGGCGCCGCAGGTTGCGGAAGTGGCGCGACAGCTGGACGCCGAGGCGGCGCTGGGCGTCGTGGCCGACGTCACCGATGCCGCGTCGGTGGAGCGGGCGGTGGCGCAGATTGAGGCGCATTTCGGGCGGCTGGACGTGCTGGTCAACAGCGCCGGCATCGTCGCGCTGCATCCAGCCGAGGAGCTGCCGGAAACGGCGTGGGATGCAACCCTGGCGGTCAACCTGAAAGGCGTGTTTCTTACCTGCCAGGCGGTAGGGCGCCGTTTCATTAGTCAGCGCGGCGGCAGCATCATCAATCTCGCCTCGCAGGCCGGGGTGGTGGCTTTGCCTAATCACCTGGCCTATTGCGCCAGCAAAGCGGGCGTTATCGGGTTGACCCAGGTGCTGGCGCTGGAGTGGGGGCCGCACAACGTGCGGGTCAACGCCATTTCACCCACCGTGGTTTTGACGGAGCTGGGCCGTAAGGCCTGGTCTGGCGAGGTGGCTGAGCAGATGAAGCAGAAAATTCCGCTGCGGCGCTTTGCTGAGCCGCAAGATATCGCCGCCAGCGCCCTGTTTTTGGCCGGTGACGCGGCGGCGATGATCACCGGCGCCAACCTGGTGGTCGACGGCGGTTACACCATTCAATAATTTCTTATTCAGGCGACAGAGAGGCCGCGATGAACAGAATCATTAACGATCCCGATCACGTAGTGGAAGACGCCATCCAGGGCTACAGGCTGGCCCACCCGAACTATTACGCCGCCACCGACAATGCGCGGGTGTTGAAATATCCGCCTGCGCCGATCGCCGGCAAAGTGGGCATCGTCACCGGCGGCGGCTCCGGCCATGAGCCGGCGTTCCTGGGCTATGTCGGCAAAAACATGCTGGATGCCGTCGCGATTGGCGAGATTTTTTCATCGCCTACGGCGGGGGCTTTTCTCGACGCCTTCAAGGCGGCGGACAGCGGTGCGGGCGTCGCTTGCCTGTACGGCAACTACGCCGGCGATAACATGAACGTCAAGATGGCGATCAAGAAGGCGACGGCGGCCGGCATACGGGTGAAAACCGTGGTGGCCAACGATGACGTCGCCTCGGCGCCGGCCAGTGAGAGGGATAAGCGACGCGGCGTGGCCGGCGAAATTCTGATGTGGAAGGTCGGCGCGGCGGCGGCGGCCAAGGGATACGATCTGGACGGCGTGATCGGCGCGGCGCAAAAAGCCATCGACCGGTGTCGTTCGATCGGCGTCGGCCTCAGTTCCTGCACCATTCCCGCGGTCGGCAAACCCAATTTTCATATCGAAGACGGCAAGATGGAGATCGGCATCGGCCATCACGGCGAACCGGGCATTGAGGTATCGCCGATCCAGTCGGCGTCGGCGATGGCCGGCACCATGCTCGATTTTGTGCTCAACGATATGCCGTTGGAACAAGGCCAGGAGGTGGCGTTGCTGATCTCCGGGCTTGGCGCCACGCCGGTGATGGAGCTGTATATCTATTATGCCGAAATAGAGCGCCGGTTGACGGCGAAAGGCGTGCGGGTGCATCGGCGCTACGTCGGCAATTACTTCACGTCGCTGGAAATGATGGGCGTGACGCTGACGCTGATGACGCTGGATGACGAACTGAAAACGCTGCTGGACATGCCGGCGCAATCTTTAGGCTTAACCCAGGTGGAGTGAATCATGACGGAACAAATTTCAACCCGGTACGGCAGTGAGATCGTTACGGGGCTGATAGAAACCATTGTCAGCAACCGCGAATACCTCAGCGAAATCGACGGCGCCATCGGCGACGGTGACCACGGCATTAATATGTCGAAGGGATTCGCGATGTGCGGCGATGCCATTCGCGGCCGCGAGCTCACGCTGGCGCAGGCGTTCGATGCGGTATCGGATGCGCTGATGGAGGGCATCGGCGGTTCGATGGGGCCGCTGTACGGCAGCCTGTTCATGGGCATGGCGGAGAGCGTCCGTGAGCGCAGTGTGCTGGATAAGCAGGCATTTTTGGCGATGTTGCACGGCGGATTGAGCGAACTGCAGGACATCAGCAGCGCGGGCGTGGGCGACAAGTGTCTGATGGATACGCTGATACCGGCGGTGGCGGCGTTTGAGCAGGCGGCCGGGCGCGGTGACGACTTCGCCGCAGCGCTGGAAAAGATGAGGATCGCCGCGGAACGCGGGCGCGATTCCACGCGCGAGCTGGTGGCGAAAATCGGCCGCGCCAGCCGTCTGGGCGAGCGTTCGCGCGGCGTACTGGACGCCGGCGCGGTATCTTGCTGCCTGCTCTTGACCCGATTGGCGGACGAGGTGGAACAACGACTGAATACCGTTGCCGCTTGAACGCGTTATACTAGCGGGCATTCAGCCTTGTCGGAGGGGCGTGTATCGTCCCTCCGCCATCATCAACCGGCCTGCCGTGGGGAAACGTCTAACGGATGGAAAAACAAACTGTGTCCCAGGATAACGAACTGCTGACCGAAATCGCCGTTGCTTATTATCAGGATGAGATCACGCAGGAAGAGATCGCCAAAAAATTCGGCATCTCACGGATCAAAGTCGGTCGTTTGCTCAAGCGCGCCAAGGAAGAAGGCATCGTCGAGATCAACGTGCGTTATCACCCGGTATTCAGCACCCGGCTGGAACAGCAGATGATGGAACGTTTTCCCATCAGCCGCGCGTTGATCGCGCTCGACCATCAGGACGAAGAGGAACAGCGTCGGCAGGTGGCGGCGCTGGTGTCCAACTATCTGGCGATGTCGCTGAAAGACGATATGGTGTTGGCGGTCGGCCAGGGACGCAACGTGGCGGCGATCGCCGATCACGTCGGCAGCGTGACGGAACGCAACTGCAAGTTCATCTGCGGCATCGGCGGCACCCACCGTCCGGGCGATGCGATCAACGCCGACCATATCAGTCGGCGCTTGGCGAAGAAGTTCGGCGGCAGCAGCGAGACGCTTTACGCGCCGGCCTACGTCGAAAATCGCGCGCTGAAAGACGCCTTCATGCAGAACGGCACGATCAAGGAAACGCTGGACCGCGCGCGTAAGGCCGATGTGGCGTTAGTCGGTATTGGCGACATGAATGAAAACAGCTATATGGTGAAATTGGGGTGGTTTACGCCGCACGAGATTATCGACGCCAGCCTTAATCAGGGCGTGATCGGCGACATCGCCGGCTATGACTTTTTCAATGCTCAGGGGCAGCATGTCGACACGGTGATGAATGACAGAGTGATCGGGCTGAGCATTGATGAGCTGCGCAAAATCCCTTGCGTGATCGCCATTGCTTCCGAGAATACCAAGGCGTTGGCGATTTTGGGCGCTTTGCGCACCGGCGCCATCGACATTATCGCCACCAGCGCGCTCAATGTGCGCACTATCCTCAACATGTCGCAATAGCGGCACCTGCAAAAAAAAAGGGTTCAGCGCCAGGCTGAACCCTCAACGATCTCTTCATTTGACCGATTATTTGCTCAGGTTGACGTCGATCGCCTGATAGAAGGCGTTGGCGGTGTCGGCTATGTCCCACACGGCAAGGATCACGTGCGAACCGCTGCGATCTGCCGGTATGTTGCACTGGTGGGTGACCTGTGCGGCAGGGATGGCGCCGCCGTCGTTGAACTGGCAGAACGGCGTCAGGTCAAAGGAAGCGCGGGTCAGCGGCTGCGAAGCGTCCCAGTTCGGCTTGGTGATGAAATAGCGCCAGCTGGTGGTGCTGTGACGGGCGGTCAGCTTCCAGGTAAAGGAGTTCGGGCCGGTTTTCAGGTTGAGCTTGTTCCAGCGCGTCGGCGTTTGCTGATCCAGTTCGAAGAAGGTGGACTTGTCGGCGCTGGCGATGTGGCCGTCAGCCGGGCCGGCCTGTGGGAAGCCTTTCAGGCCTTCGACGCTCTGCGGTTCGTACTGCACGCTGCCGCACTGCGTGTTGAGCTGCAGTTTGCACTGATAGGCGCGGCTGGCCGGCGATTCGACATAACCGTGAGCATTCGCCTGTTGTGAAACGCCGAACATGGCCGCGCTCAGCAGGCCCAGAGAGAGCAGGGTACGGGAAGTTTTGTTCATAAGTCACTCCTGACTGAAATTATGTTGTAAGTTGAGCGTATTTCACCGACAAAATGAGAGACTAATAACGCAATTGGAAATAACCCCTCTTGTCGGCTTGTTTTATTTTTACCATTCTGGTTTGGCCGTAGATTGGAATGTTTTACTGGCTATTAACGAAAAATATTATGATGACGATCTTTGATCGTTAGGCCGAATTTATTTAACTGTCACAGTGTAAAAGTAGGGCGCTATGATGAATTTTATATCAGGTCGTGATGAATAGTATTTAAGATAGCGCTCTCATTTATGAAGTATATTGCTTGTTGCTATGAGTACCCTTGTTCGATTTGATCGATTTTTGTGCGCCACCACCTTGGGAATTTAGTGTCATTTTTCTTATTTTATTTTAAAGAGGAATTTGTATGACTAGATTATCCCTGGACGCGATTAAAATAATCAGCACCATCAAGAGCACCGGATCTTTCTCTATGGCGGCGGAGGCACTGCATAAAACGCCTTCGGCGATTTCTTATCGGGTTTCCAATATTGAAAGCAAACTCTGCGTGAAACTTTTTCATCGCAATGGCCCCATGATTACCCTGACGGATGAAGGGGAGTTTCTCCTGCAGGAGGGCAGCTGGATATTAAATGCGGTGCAGGATCTGGAAAGCCGGGTGCGCAACATTCCCAAGCTGGACAATAATATCCGCTTGGCGGTAGACACCTTCTTCCCGTTGGAAACCCTGACGCAGGATATCCGCGACTATATTCAGCATTGCCCGAACGCCAGTATCTCGGTGCAGCGGGAAGCGTTGAACGGTACCTGGGATGCGCTGAAGAACAACCGGGCGGATCTGATCATCGCCATCGGCCAAATTCCCGACAGCGTGCAGGCCAAAACCCTGATGCTCGGCAAGCTCAACTTTGTGCTATGCGTGTCGCCTTCGCACCCGTTCGCGGCGCAGAGAAAACCGGTGTGCAAGAAACAGCGGTTGAACGACATCGTGGTGGTGATCGCCGACAGCAGCCACGAGCTGCCCAAGCGCAATCACGGCACGCTGCCCTTGCAGCGTCAGTTGGTGGTATGCGACGTGGAAAGCAATCTGGCGCTGCTCAAGCGCGGCATCGGCCACGCTTTTCTGCCGCCTGCTTTGATCGAAAAGGAATTGGCCAGCGGCGAACTGGTGACGGTGCCGGTGGAAATGCAAAAGGGCGACGAAATGATTTGGCTGGCGTGGCACCCGGCCAGCAAGGGCGCCGGGTTTAACTGGTGGCATGAGCGGCTGACGCGCAAAAGCGATGTCTACAGCCTGATGGGCCGCGAAGTGGTACGGGATGGCGGCTATCCGTGGTGCCACAACTGATGGAATAGAGACGAAGGGACGCGAAAATCAAACGGTTAACTCAATGAAAACCCCGCAGCATTCGGCTACGGGGTTTTTTTACGGCTTACGCCAGGCGGCCCACCTTCAGCCAGGCGCTGTCTGAGCCGGGCGCCGAGGTGATGTAACCCCACTTGGTCTGCCAGACGTAGCCTTGGTAGGACACCAGCGCGCCCTGGGCGTAAGTGGTGCCCGGCACATAGGCCGGCGCGGTCATGATCGGCAGGTTGCCGGGGCCAACGCCGGTGTATCGCAGGCCGGTGCCCATATCCAGCTGGCTGTCGTCGTAGTCTGCGGCGTTGAAATAGCGATCCAGCGCGGCCAGCAGATCGCCGTTGCGGTTGTCTTGCCCCAAATGCCAGAACATTACGCCGCCCAGCTGCTGCTGCTTGATGTACTTCGCTTTGTATTTGAAGCTCTCGGCATCGTCATAGGTGACAAACAGCCCGTTCTGCGCATGATACAGATACGGGGTTTTGGTCTTATCGTTCCACAACCGCTGATAGCCGTAGTTGCCCTGCAGCATCTGCTCCAGCTGGCGATAGGAGGCGATGCGCGGATCCTTGTCGCGCACGCACTCGTCGCAGCCCACCAGCCAGTAATCGGCGTTCGGATACGGATCTTCGCCCGGCGTGCTGTGGCTGCTGTACTGGCCGCCGTTGCCGCCGCTGACGCCCTTGAAGGCGCGGCCGTAGAAGGGCACGCCCATGACGATTTTGGCGCTCGGCACGCCTTCCATCATCAGGTGCTGCTGCACGGCGGCGTCGACCGTCAGGCTGAACGGGCTGGGGAAAGCGCGGGTCAGCTCTTCCCAGCTCCAGCCCAGATTGGCTTCGCGCAGCGCGTTGTAGAAGGTCGGCCCGGCCGCGTCGCCGAACAGCGCCGCCTGGTGGTTGGTGATCTTCTCCCAGGGGCCGGCCAGATCGTAGGTCATCAGGTTGATGTAATCGAGTGGCGCGACGATTTGCGCCAGCTTGCTGTAATAGCGCGACAGGAAGAAGGCGCCGCCGGCGCCGGCGATGGTCAACTGATACGGCAACGCCTGGCGGCCGTCCGCGATGGTTTGCTGGTTCAGCAAGGTGCGGATCTCCTGCAGCGCGGCGATGAAACCGTCCACTTCCGCCGCCTGCGGATACTCCCAGTCGATGTCCACGCCGTCGAAGCCGTAATCCTTCATGATGCGCACGCAGGATTGGGCGAACTTGGTGCGCGCCGCCGGGGTTTTCACCGCGTTGACGTAGTTGGCGTGCGACACGCCCAGATCGTTGGAGTAGTACCAGCCGCCGATGGAGAACATGATGCGCAGGCTGGGGTTGTGCGCTTTGAGCGCGGTTAAACGGTTGACCACATCGCGCGCCTTGGCGTCGTTGGTGGCCGGATCCCAGGCGCATTCCAGGTTGCTGTTGATATCCAGGAACGAGAAGTTAATGTGCGTCAGCTGTTTGGCTTTGGCCGGCGTGATGTTGGAAACCGGGAACGGTACGACAGACGTATCGGTCTCGGTGTAATTATTGATTTGGTTGGTCGGAATAAAATAATACCCAATAACGGCTTTGCGTGTGGACATGGCATTTCTCCAGAGTGGATGTTTTTCAATGGGGGAATATTCCCCGTCGCCATTAATGTTTATTTTCCTCGGGAATAAAAGTCGAAATAAATCACCATAAGAATGAATTTTTATTAACTGCCGCATGCATTGGCGTTTTATGTGTTGTGCCAACGTTCAGCGTGAATGAATTCGACCATAGGGCCTGTATTTATTCATTTGCTTTGTAATAGCATCCTTAACTAGATTCTGAGTATCCGATGTCCCGCCGGCCGTGATTGGCATTTAATTAAAAATAAAAAGGAGATGAGCTATGTCCAGCATAGAGCCTGACGCTGTTGGCTTAATAGTCCAGCGAGTATGTGAATATCTTCAGCCGGTATTGAACGCCATTCTGGCCGGCGTGATGGCGCTATTACATGGCGCTTACCGCAACGTGGGAATTCGGCGCCGTTTATTGAATGCGGCGATGTGCGCGTTATTGGCCTGGACGGTGCGCGATGCGCTGGCGCTGATGGGCCTGGAATTAAAGTGGGCGAATTTGGCCAGCGTACTGATTGGTTTTATGGGGGCGGATTACATCAACGCCTTAATTAAAAAATTCATCGGCAAAAAGACGGGGTTTAAAAATGTTAAATGACATTGAAGAGATTCGTTTTACCGCCCGCAGCGAAGAGAACCTGCGCGGTGTGCACCCGGATCTGGTGCGCGTTATTCGCCTGGCGCTGCGTTATTCGCTGGTGCCGTTTTCCGTCAGCGAGGGGCTGCGCAGCATGGCGCGCCAGCGGGAAATGGTGCGCGCCGGCAGCAGCCAAACGCTGCGCAGCCGCCACCTGACCGGGCACGCGGTGGACGTGGTGGCGATGCCGGCGGGCGTGGCCTCCTGGGAGTGGGATTACTACGCGCAGATTGCGGTGGCGGTGCGGCGCGCGGCGCGTGAATGCGGCATCAACGTCGAATGGGGCGGCGAGTGGAAAACCCTCAAGGATGGCCCGCACTTCCAACTGCCGTTCCGGGACTATCCGGCATGAGCGGCTGGCTGCAAAAACTGATGCAGGGCGGCTTGCTGCTGTTGTTGCTGGCGGCCATCTGCCTGGGCGGCTATAGCTCGCTGTTGTCGCACCAGTTGGCGTCCGCGCGGCAACAGGCGGCGGAACTGCAAAAAAGCCTAGCGCAGCAGGCGGGGCTTATCGCCACCTTGCAGACACAGGATGCGCAAAATCGCGCGCTGATGGCGGCGCAGCAGCGGCAGGAACGGCAGTTGCGCCAACAACACGAGGCTTATCAGAGGAAATACCGTGAAGCGATTAAAAACGATCCCTGCGCCGCTCAGCCTCTGCCTGGCGCTGTGCTTGAGCTCCTGCGCCCGGCCGACGCCGCAGGCCGTGCCGCTGTTGCCCCCTGAGTCGGTGTTCGCTCCCTGTGAACAACCGCAGTTAGAGGGAGAGACCTGGGGGGATGCGGTGAGCTATGTCCTGGCGTTACAAACCTCGTTACACATTTGCGCCGGCCAGGTGGAGACGCTCAACGCCTGGCGCGCCACGCTGCCGCCGCGCTGACGGCGGCGTTTCTCTGCTCGTCTCGCAGATCTTCTTTTTTTACTTTTAAAACGCTCTTTCGACCAAGGTTATGGCGCGCTTCAAAGTTTGTGATGTTTCTCTCACTATACTTCAAGGCTGTGCCCTGTCATTGTAATTGGGCGCCATGGCCCACGGCAGGGCGCAGCCTCAAAGCCTTACCTCAACATAAAAGCAAAAAACAAAGGAATCCATAATGGACGAACAGCTCAAACAGAGTGCCCTTGATTTCCATCAGTTTCCTGTCCCAGGGAAGATCCAGGTTTCCCCTACCAAACCGTTGGCGACCCAGCGCGATCTGGCGCTGGCCTATTCGCCGGGCGTCGCCGCGCCTTGCCTCGAGATCGCCGAAGATCCGCTGGCGGCCTACAAATACACCGCGCGTGGCAATCTGGTGGCGGTGATTTCCAACGGCACGGCGGTACTGGGTCTGGGCAATATCGGCGCGTTGGCCGGTAAGCCGGTGATGGAAGGCAAGGGCGTTTTGTTCAAGAAGTTTTCCGGTATCGATGTATTTGATATCGAAGTGGATGAGCATAACCCTGACAAGTTAATCGATATTATCGCCGCGCTGGAACCGACCTTCGGCGGCATCAACCTGGAAGACATCAAGGCGCCGGAGTGTTTCTACATCGAACAGAAACTGCGTGAGCGCATGAAGATCCCGGTATTCCACGACGACCAGCACGGCACGGCGATCATTACCACCGCTGCGGTGCTCAACGGCCTGCGCGTGGTGAAGAAGAATATCTCCGACGTGCGGCTGGTGGTGTCCGGCGCCGGCGCGGCCTCCATCGCCTGCCTGAACCTGCTGGTGGCGCTGGGGCTGCGTCAGCAGAACATCACCGTCTGCGATTCCAAGGGCGTCATCTATAAAGGCCGCGACGCCAATATGGAACAGACCAAAGCCGCCTACGCCATCGAGGATAACGGCCAGCGCACGCTGGGCGACGCCATCCCGAATGCCGACATCTTCCTCGGCTGCTCCGGGCCGGGCGTCCTGACGCAGGATATGGTGAAAACCATGGCGCGCGATCCGCTGATCATGGCGCTGGCCAACCCGGAACCGGAAATTCTGCCGCCGCTGGCCAAAGCGGTGCGCCCGGACGCCATCATCTGTACCGGCCGTTCCGACTACCCGAACCAGGTGAACAACGTCCTGTGCTTCCCGTTCATTTTCCGCGGCGCGCTGGACGTGGGCGCCACCACCATCAACGAAGAGATGAAGCTGGCCTGCGTGCATGCCATCGCCGATCTGGCGCTGGCGGAGCAGAGCGACGTGGTGGCTTCCGCGTATGACGATCAGGATCTCTCCTTCGGGCCGGAATACATCATTCCGAAACCGTTCGATCCGCGTTTGATCGTCAAGATCGCGCCGGCGGTGGCCAAGGCGGCGATGGATTCCGGCGTGGCGACGCGCCCGATCGAAGACTTCGACGCCTATGTGGAGAAGCTGGCGGAGTTCGTCTACAAAACCAACCTGTTCATGAAACCGATCTTCTCGCAGGCGCGCAAAGAGGTGAAGCGGGTGGTGCTGGCGGAAGGCGAGGAAGAGCGCGTGCTGCACGCCACGCAGGAGCTGGTGTCGCAGGGGCTGGCCTTCCCGATCCTGGTCGGCCGGCCGAGCGTGATCGAGATGCGCCTGAAAAAGCTGGGCCTGCAGCTGACGCCGGGCAAAGATTTCGAAGTGGTGAACAACGAGTCGGATCCGCGCTTCAACGAATACTGGGGCGAGTACTACCAGATCATGAAACGCCGCGGCGTTTCGCAAGAGCAGGCGCGCCGCGCGGTGATCGGCAACCCGACGCTGATCGCCGCCATCATGCTGCATCGCGGCGAAGCGGATGCGATGATCTGCGGCACCATCGGCAGCTACCACGAGCATTACGACGTGGTGAAGAACGTGTTCGGCTTCCGTGAAGGCGCGCACGTCGCCGGCGCGATGAACGCGCTGCTGCTGCCGAGCGGCAACACTTTCATCGCCGACACCTACGTCAACGACGATCCGACGCCGGAACAGCTGGCGGAGATCACCCTGATGGCGGCGGAAACCGTGCGCCGCTTCGGCATCGAACCGAAGGTGGCGCTGCTGTCTCATTCCAGCTTCGGCTCGTCTGACTGCCCGGCGGCGCGCAAGATGCGCAAAACGTTGGAGCTGGTGAACGAGCTGGCGCCGGAGCTGGAGATCGATGGCGAAATGCACGGCGACGCCGCGCTGGTGGAGAGCATCCGCCACGATCTGATGCCGGACAGCCCGCTGAAAGGCTCGGCCAACCTGCTGATCATGCCGAACATGGAAGCGGCGCGCATCAGCTACAACCTGCTGCGCGTCTCCTGCTCGGAAGGGGTGACCGTCGGGCCGGTGCTGATGGGGGTCGCCAAACCGGTGCACATCCTGACGCCGATCGCCTCGGTGCGCCGCATCGTCAACATGGTGGCGCTGGCGGTGGTGGAAGCCCAGACCGAACCGCTGTAAGCCCGGGTTGAGTGACTGGCCCCCTGCGCCGTTGGCGCCGGGGGCTTTTTTATTTCCAGCGGGCGTGGTACAAATAATCGTCAAATATGTACATGTACAGGTAAAGAAAATGACTACGATTAGCTATACGGCGGCGAGAAACAATTTGGCCGAGGTGCTTTTGGAAGCGCAAAAACAGCCGGTGGAAGTGACGCGCCGCGGACACGATGAGGTTTACATCATCAGTAAGGCCGACTATGAGGTTTTGGTCAAAGCCAAAGTGAAAGCGCGCATTCAGGCTAAACACGCGGATACGATTAAGGCGCTGGCGAATAGATGATCTTTTTGACCGCAGAGGATATTGCGGAGTTCAATGCTGAAATTGTGCCTCACGGCCGCCAGGAAGGCAGCAAAGTTGAGGCTGTAGCCAACCGCGTGCTCAATGCTTACCACTACGAGAACGTCACAGACGTATACCGCTTGGCCGCGCTCTATCTCATCGCCATCAGCCACGGTCACATTTTTCTTGATGGCAACAAACGTACGGCCTTCCAAAGCATGGCGCTATTTCTCGGTATTAATGGCATTGCACTGCGGGAAGACGCAGAACTGGTCGAAATTACGGTTGAAGCAGCTCAAGGCCGCCTCAACGTAGAACAAGCCGCTGAACACTTACGCCGGCTAACCGAATAACCCCCCTGCTCATTTCTTGCAGCGCGCGGCGATGGCGCGAATATCCTGCGGTGTGGTGCGGCAACAGCCGCCGATCAATTGCGCGCCGCCTGATCGACCAGGCTGCCGTGCTCGCCGTCGCAGGCGTGCCAGGTTTTGCTGACCGCATCGTAGTGCTCCCCGGAGTTTGGGTAGACCAGCAGCGGCTTGTCGGCCAGCGCGTTCAGTTGACGCAACGCCGGGGCGACCTTGTCCAGCGCGATGCAGTTGATGCCGATCGCCAGCACCTGCGGATTGCCGCGCAGCGCGGACATGACCTCCGTCAGCGGCGTGCCGTCGCTGAGGTGTTGGCTGTCGCGCAGGGTGAAGGCGAACCAGGCGCCGAGCGTCGGGAACTCCTGCAACAGCGTCAGCAGCGCCTGTAGTTCAGCGAACGACGGCAGCGTTTCGCAGGCCAGCAGATCGACGCCGGCGGCGGCCAGCGCGGCGAGGCGAGGGCGGTGGAAGGCAATGAAGTCATCCTGCGCCAGCCGATAGTCGCCGCGGTATTCCGAGCCGTCGGCCAGATAGGCGCCGTATGGGCCCACCGAGCCGGCGATCAGCAGCGGCGCCGCTTGCGGGTGCGCGGCCAGATAATCGCGGCGCGCCCGCTGCGCCAGCTGCACGCTTTTGGCGATCAGCGCCAGCGACTGATCCTGATCCAGGCCGCGGCGCAAGAAGCCCTGCGGCGTGGCCTGATAGCTGGCGGTGATGGCGCACTGGGCGCCGGCGTTGAAATAATCGAGATGCACCTGATAGATAAGCTCGGGATTTTCAATCAGCACCTTGGCCGACCACAGCGGATCGGTCAGGTCGCAGCCGCGCGCTTCCAGTTCGGTGGCCAGCGCGCCGTCCAGGATCAGCGTCGACTGTTCGGCCAGCAGGCGGGCGACGGGGTTGTTAACCGACATGTTGTTCTCCCAAAGCATTTTTTTGCCCGGCGCGCCGGGTCAGGAAATAGGTGAGGTAGCACAGGGCGACGAACGGCAGCCCGCAGTAGAGCGCAATACGCTGCTCCGGATCGAACGCCAGCCCGATGCAGGCCAGCAGGCACAGAGCAAAGCCGAGGATCGGCGTCAATGGATAGCCGGGCGCGCGGTATTTCAGGCCGCTTATCGGCTGGCCGCTGCGCAGGTAGGCGCGGCGGAAAGCATAGTGGGCCGCGCAGATGCTCAGCCACACCGCCACTACCGCAAAGCCGGAGATCGCCGACAGGGCGACGAACACCGTGTCCGGCGCGATCACGCTGGTCAACAGCGCCAGCACGCCGCCGAGCATGCTGAAGGTCAGGGCGTTGATCGGAATGCCACGCGCATTGACGCGCGCAAAGTAGGCCGGCAGGGTGCGCTGGTGGGCCAGCGACCACAGCATGCGCCCCGAGGCGTACAGGCCGGAGTTGGCCGCCGACAGGATGGCGGTCAGGATCACGAAGTTGAAGATATCGGCGGCGTAAGGCACACCGATGCGTTCAAACACCAGCACGAACGGGCTTTTGACGATCCCCGCCTGATCCATCGGGATCAGCGCCGCCAGCACGAAGACCGTGCCGATAAAGAACAGCATCAGGCGGATCACCGTGGTGCGGATCGCCAGCGGCACGACTTTTTCCGGGTTCTCGGTTTCACCGGCGGCGATGCCGATCAGTTCCGTGCCGGAGAAGGCGAAGTTCACCGCCACCATGGTCATCAGGATCGGCAGCGTGCCGTGCGGCAGCCAGCCGGAAGCGGTCAGGTTGTGCAAGAACGGCGCCGGGGTGCCGTCTTTCATCGGCAGCAGGCCGAACATGGCGGCGCCGCCCAGTATGATGAACGCCAGAATGGTCACCACTTTGATCAGCGAAAACCAGAATTCACTTTCGGCGAAAAAGCGGGTGGTCACAACATTGAGCAGGAAAATCGCCGCGCAGAAGATCAGGCACCACAGCCACACCGGCGACTGCGGGAACCAGTACTGCATGCAGAATCCGGCCGCGGTCAGGCTGGAGCCCAGCGCCACCGTCCAGGTCAGCCAATACAGCCAGGCTACGGCATAGCCGGTGGCCGGCCCCAAATAGCGCGAAGCGTAGACGTGAAAGGCGCCGGTTTCCGGCATCGCCACCGACAGCTCACCCAGGCACAGCATCACCAGATACACCACCAGCGCGCCGATCAGGTAGGCCAGCAGCGTGCCGAGCGCGCCGGTGGTGGAGATGATGTAGCCGGTGTTGAAAAACAGCCCGGTGCCGATCACGCCGCCCAGCGACAGCATCACCAGGTGCCGGGCCTTCATGCTGCGTTTGAACTGTCCTGCGGCGGGTGCCGATGGTTGCATAATAATCTATCCGTATAGACGTCTAAATATCTGAATGGCTATTGGTTATACCCGCAATGCTTTTTCAACGCAATGCGCAGCCGGCGATCGCCGCGTAAAAAAATCGTTAAGCCAAATCTATATGCAAATGATAATTATTATCTATAATGTCGCCATTTTCGATAATGGGGCAACATGATGAGATATCTGATTTTATTGGCGGCGTTGGCGCTTGGCGCCTGCAGCCAAACGCCGGTTAAGACACCGGCCAGCGACGTCGCGAGTTTGGGAAGCATCACCGATCTGCACAGCGGCGCGGCCCTGACGCCGGAGCAGCTGTTGACGCGATTGGCGCAGCAGCCGCGGGTGATCCTGGGGGAGAAGCATGACAATCCTTACCACCATCAGATTGAGCAATGGCTGGTGCAGCAGTTGCCGCAACGGCGGCCGCAGGGCAGCGTGCTGATGGAGATGATCAACCCGAACCAGCAGGCGCAGGTCGACAAGGTCAAACAGTGGCTGCAGAGCGATCCCACGGTGCGTGACGGCCGCGTAGCGGAACTGATCGCCTGGCAGCCGGGCTGGAAGTGGGAGCTGTATGGCGGGGTGACGATGGCGGCGATGCGCGCGCCTTACCCGCTGTGGTCGGCCAACCTGGATCGCAGCGAGATTACGGCGTTCTATCAGCAGCCGCAGTTCCCGGCGGGGCAGCTATCGGCGCAGCCGGCGGTGCGCAAGGCGCTGGAAGAGACCATCCGCACTTCGCACGGCGGCAAGATTGAGGCCGACCAGCTGCATGCGATGCTGGCGATCCAGCAGCAGCGCGATCGGCGCATGGCGGAACGTTTGCTGGCGGCGCCCACGCCCGCGCTGTTGATCGCCGGCGGCTATCACGCCGCCAAATCGGTAGGGGTGCCGCTGCACGTGCGGGATCTGCAACCGGCGGCGGTGCCGACGGTGCTGATGCTGGCGGAACCGGGCGTACAGGTCGATGCGAACACCGCAGACTACCTGTGGATCACACCATCAGTGAAATGAATACGTTAAGAGAGTGAAAAGGGGTGTTAATTATAGTTGCAAATGATTATCATTAGTAAATGTGATCTGCAATCATTCGCAATTAAGCAAGCTAATGCCCCTATGTTAAGTCAGTCTTACTCCCTCCCGGCCTTTGAACTGCCGCAGCCGCGCTGGGCGCGCGGCCTGCTGCTCGCCCTGGCGGCTCACGCGGCGTTGGTGCTGCTGTTTTACTGGCCGCAGACGGCGCGGGAGCCGGTGGTGTTGCCGCCGCCGGCGGTGATGATGAGCTGGGCGGCGCAGATTGAAGCGCCGGAAAGCAAGCCACTGCCGCTGGGCGTGCAGCAGGCGGAATCCGCCGCGGCGCAGCCCGCTGAGCAGCAGCAACAGCCGGATCTGCCCAAGCTGGCGCGCGCCGATAAAGCAAAAATCGTGACGGCGCAGAAGAAGCGCGCCGAACACCGTCCCCCGCAAAAAGCGCAGCCGAAGCCGCAGGAACAGGCCAAAGAGACGCGCAATGCCGCCGCGTCCAGCGCCGCCGCGCCGCAGGCGCAGACGCTCTCCCACCACACCGCCGCCCCGATCAACAGCGACGCCAACAGCAACGCGCAGGCCAAGCTGTCGTGGGAGAGCCTGGTGAAAGGCAAGCTGAACCGCATCAAGGATTACCCTTTGGATGCCCGCAGCCGCCGGCGCAGCGGCATGCCGCAGGTCAGTTTCAGCGTCGATGCGCAGGGGCGGGTATCGAACGTGATCCTGCTGGCGCGTTCCGGCACCGCGTCGCTGGATCGGGAAGCGGTGGCGGTGGTATCGCGCGCGCAGCCGTTGCCGCCGCCGCCGCCGGAGATGCTGCAGCAGGGGGCCGTCAGGGTGACGATGCCGATCGATTTCAATCTGGCGGAGCTGAATGCCCGCCGTTAATGCCCGCAGGCGCCGCATCGCCGTCGTGCGCCTCTTCAAACTTCGTGAGGGATTATGAATCCGCTGTTATTCACCCCGCGCCGTCGCATCGCGGCCGCGCTCTGGCTTTCTTTAGGCCTCGCCGGCGCCGCGCTGGCGCAACCGCAGCCGCCGTTGGCGGAACGCGCGCCGAAAGCGCTGACGGCGCATGGCGAGACGCGCACCGACGATTACTACTGGCTGCGCGACGACAGCCGAAAAGAACCGAAGGTGCTGGACTACCTGAAGGCGGAGAACCGCTATACCGAGCAGATGATGGCGCCGTACCAGAAGCTGCGCGCCACGCTGTATCAGGAGATGCTGGGCCGCATGAACCCTGACGATCGTTCAGTGCCGTATCAGCTCAACGGCTATCGCTATCAGGAAAGCTACGCCGCCGGTAAAGATTTCGCGCTGTATCAACGCCAGGCGCTCACCGCCGACGCGCCATGGCAAACCCTGCTGGACGCCAACCAGCGCGCCGCCGGCCACGCTTACTATCGCCTGGGGGCGATGGACATTAGCCGGGACAACCGCCGTCTGGCGGTGGCCGAAGATCTGCAGGGCCGCCGCCAATACCGCATCTCCCTGCGCGAGTTAGGCAGCGAACGCTGGTCGCCGGAAACGCTGGAAAACACCTCCGGCAACATGGTGTGGGCCAACGACAACCAAACCCTGTTCTACGTGCGCAACCACCCGCAAACGCTGCTGCCGTATCAGGTCTACCGTCATCAGTACGGCACGCCGCCGGCGGAAGATAAACTGGTGTATCAGGAAAACGATCCGGCGTTCTACCTCAGCCTCAGCCGTTCTTCTTCGCGTGACTACCTGATACTCACCATCAGCGGCAACACCACCTCCGAGGTGCGCCTGATCGACGCCAGCCAGCCGCAGCGCGAGCCGCAGCTGTTCGCCGCCCGGCAAAAAGGCCGCGAGTATTATCTCGATCACTACCGCGGCGAGTTCTATTTGCGTTCCAACCATCAGGATCCGAACTTCGGCCTGTACCGCACGGCGGCGGCGGGCAAACCCTGGCAGACGCTGATTGCGCCGCAGGCGCAGCACGAGGTGGAGAGCTTCAGCCTGTTCCGCGACTGGCTGGTGGTGCAGGAGCGCGCCAACGGGCTGGTGCAGCTGCGGCAAATCAGCTGGGACGGTAAAACCGAGCGCGCCATCCCGTTCGACGACGCCAGCTACATGGCCTGGCTGGGCTATAACCCGGAGCCGGACAGCGATCGGTTGCGCTACGGTTATTCGGCGATGACCACGCCGACCCGCACCTATGAGTGGGATCTGAACAAGGGCGAGCGCACCCTGCTCAAGCAACAGGAAGTGAAAGGCGTCGATCCCAGCCTGTATCACAGCGAACGCATTTGGATCGCGGCGCGCGACGGCGTGAAGGTGCCGGTCTCGCTGGTGTACCGCACATCGCTGTTCAAAAACGGGCATAACCCGCTGCTGGTGTATGGCTATGGCGCTTACGGCATGAGCATGGATCCGGCGTTCAGCGCCAACCGCATCAGCCTGTTGGATCGCGGCTTCGTCTATGCGCTGATCCACGTGCGCGGCGGCGGCGAGCTGGGGCAGCGCTGGTACAAACAGGGCAAACTGACGCACAAACCGAACAGCTTCAACGATTTCATCGACGCTACCCAAGCGCTGATCAACGACGGCTACGGCCAACCGGGGCGCATCTACGCCATGGGCGGCAGCGCCGGCGGTTTGCTGATGGGGGCGGTGATCAATCAGGCGCCGCAGCTGTACAACGCGGTGGTGGCGCAGGTGCCGTTCGTCGACGTGGTGACCACCATGCTGGACGACAGCATTCCGCTGACCACCGGGGAATACGAGGAGTGGGGCAACCCGCACCAGCCGGCCGCCTATGCGCTGATGAAGTCCTACAGCCCGTACGACAACGTGCGCAGGCAGCGTTACCCGAACCTGCTGGTCACCAGCGGTTTGTACGACTCGCAGGTGCAGTATTGGGAACCGGCCAAATGGGTGGCGAAGCTGCGGCGCTTCAAGCAGGGCGATTCGCTGCTGCTGCTTTCCACCGACATGACCGCCGGCCACGGCGGCAAATCGGGTCGCCTGGCGCGGCTGGAAAACGGCGCGCTGGAGTACGCCTTTATTCTGGCGGCGGATCGGCAGGCGCAGAAATAACCTTCAGCGCCGCGGCACGCTGCGGCGCAATAAAACAATAACAACTTTTACCGCGCTTTCGGCGGGCTTTTTGCTGGGCATTGTCGGCCATCAAACCTTATTGGCTATTTCTGGGGATATATGAAAATCAAAATGATAGCGAGCCTGATCGGCGCGGGACTGGCGCTGTACGGGCCGGCTGCGGCCGCGCAGGAACAGGCGGAAAATAATAAAGGCAGCGTGGCGTTCAGCCCGCTCAACGTCTCGGCCGCCGACGGCGGCAAGAGCAGCGAAAAAGAGGCGTTGGCCAGGCCGGGCGCGTTCAGCTCGCGCGACGAAAACAAAAATCTGGAGTCGGTGGACAGCATTCTGCGCAGCATGCCGGGCACCTATACCCAGATCGATCCCGGCCAGGGATCGGTCAGCGTCAATATTCGCGGCCTGAGCGGCTTTGGCCGGGTCAACACCATGGTCGACGGCATCACGCAAAACTACTACGGCAACTCGCCGAGCGACGCGGCGCACGGGGGATTGCCCACCAGCCAGTTCGGGGCGCTGATCGATCCTAACTTTATCGTCGGCGTCGACGTGGCGCGCGGCAACGCCACCGGTTCCGACGGGGTGAACGCCCTGGCGGGCAGCGCCAACTTCCGCACCATCGGCGTGGACGATGTGGTGTTTTCCGATAACCCGTTCGGCGTGCGCACCAAATTCTCGGTGGGCAATAACGGCATCGGCCGCAGCGGCATGATCGCCGTGGGCGCCAAAACCGCCGCTTTTGCCGACGGCGGCAGTCTGGGGGCGATGGCGGCGATCAGCGGCAGCTCCATCACCTCCAACTACAAAAACGGCGCCGGTTTCGACAGCGAGATGTTCAACGTCGATAAAACCTACCGCCAGAACCCGAAATCCCAGCTGTTCAAGGTGGACATCAAGCCGGATGCCTTCAACAGCATCGAACTGTCGGCGCGCAGCTACCAGAATAAAATCACCCGCCGGCACATCGACAGCGACGATTTCTACCTTAAATACCACTACGCGCCGTTCTCCGAACTGATCGATTTCAACCTGACCGCCAGCACCAGCCGCGGCGAGCAGAAGTTCATGTCCGACAACATGGCGGGATTCAGCGACAGCACGGCGAAAAACATCTCCGATGCGCTGGATATCAACAACACCAGCCGTTTCAGCCTGCAGGACGTCGATTTCGCGTTCAGCTACGGCGGCAAGCTGGTGCGCAACGAGTATAAGAAAAAGGCCTCCGGTTTGGTGACGGATGACAATCAGGCGGAAAGCATGCCGGTGGGAATGTCGGGCAAGCAGGATATCTCCAGCCTGTACAGCGGCCTGCAGGCCAACTACGGCATCTGGCAGGGGAATTTCGATCTGAACTACACCGCCTATCGCCTCTCCGGCTATAAGCCGGCCTGTGACGAGCGCGTAGAGTGCTTCCCGCAGGGCGCCGGCAATATCAACCGTAACGAACACGGCTTCAACCCGTCGGTCATGCTGTCGGCGCAGGTGACGCCGTGGCTGCAGCCGTTCGTTAGCTACAGCAAGTCGATGCGCGGGCCGAATATCCAGGAGGTGTTCTTCGCCAACAGCGGCGGCCAGTCGATGAACCCGTTCCTCAAGGGCGAAAAAGCGGAGACCTGGCAGGGCGGGTTCAACGCCAATGCCCACGATCTGTTGTTCAAGCAGGACAGCTTCCAACTGAAAGCGGTCTATTTCGAAACCAGGATCAAAAACTACATCTCCAGCCAAACCTACCTGGTGTGTAAAGACCGCCAGAAGTGCAACCGTTCGCAGGCGACGCAGGAAGAGTGGGATAACGCGGACGTCAACGTCAGCATGACCATGTACAGCAACGCCCCCGAACCGGTCAAAATGCGCGGTGTGGAGATCGAAGCGCTGTACGACGCCGGTTTCGCGTTTACCAAACTGTCGTTAAGCAAGGAGCATACTTCCCAGCCGACCAACCAGGCCAGCAACGTGTTCGGCGCGGGTGATGTCAGCGAACTGCCGGAATTCTACTTCACGCTGGACAGCGGGGTGCGCCTGCTGGACGAGACATTGACGCTGGGCGGGGTGGTGAAATACACCGGCAAAGCGGTGCGCCTGTCGCCTGATTCCACTCTCGATGAAAACGAACAGTTGATGAAGGAGCCGGCGCCGCATATTCCGACCATTATCGATCTGTACGGCACCTATCAGGTGAATCGCAATCTGCTGCTGAAGCTCAGCGTGCAAAACCTGATGGACAAGGACTACTCGGACGCGCTGAACAAGATGAATTCGCTGCCTTCGCAGTCACAAGATTTCACGCCGACCAACACCGCCCGTGGGCGGACTTATATCTTCGGGGGGGAGTTGCGCTTCTAAACCGCAGCAGAGCAGGGCGCAGTCACTGCGCCCGTTTCGCCTGCAGCAGCCATTTGTCCAGCTCGTTGGCGAACTGCTGGCGGTCGCGCTGGTTCAGGGCGTTCGGGCCGCCGGTCTGAATGCCGCTGGCGCGCAGGGTATCCATAAAATCGCGCATGTTGAGGCGCTCGCGGATGGTGTCCGGCGTGTAGCGCTCGCCGCGCGGGTTCAGCGCCACCGCACCTTTCTCGATCACCTCCGCCGCCAGCGGGATGTCGGCGGTGATCACCAGATCGCCCGCTTCGCAGCGGCGCACGATCTCGTTATCGGCCACGTCGAAGCCGGCCGCCACCTGCAGCGAACGGATGTGCTTCGACGGCGGCGTGCGCAATGGCTGGTTAGCCACCAGCGTGACGGTGATGGCGGTGCGATCGGCGGCGCGGAACAGCACCTCTTTGATCACGTTCGGACAGGCGTCCGCATCGACCCAAATCTGCATCATTTCGACTCCTGCAGCCAGTCGCGCACCGGCAGGAAATCGCGCGCCAGCGCCGCTTCCGGGCTGTCGGCCTCCGGCTGGTAGTTATATTCCCAACGCACCAGCGGCGGCATCGACATCAGGATGGACTCGGTGCGCCCGCCGGTTTGCAGCCCGAACAGCGTGCCGCGATCCCACACCAGGTTGAACTCCACATAGCGGCCGCGGCGATACAGCTGGAACTGGCGCTCGCGCTCGCCCCAGGTCAAGGCCTTGCGTTTTTCGACGATCGGCAGATAAGCGTCGAGGAAGCCCTGGCCCACCGCGCGGGTGAAGGCGAAACAATGGTCGAAATCCGGGGTGTTCAGATCGTCGTAGAACAGGCCGCCGATGCCGCGCGCTTCGTTGCGATGCTTGATGAAGAAGTAATCGTCGCACCACTGTTTATATTTGGGGTAGACCTCGTCGCCGAACGGCGCGCACAGCTCGGCCGCGGTGCGGTGCCAGTGCACGGCATCCTCTGCGAAACCGTAGAACGGCGTCAGGTCAAAACCGCCGCCGAACCACCACACCGGGGCTTCGCCCGGTTTTTCGGCGATGAAGAAGCGCACGTTGGCGTGGCTGGTGGGCACGTAGGGGCTGAGCGGGTGGATAACCAATGAGACGCCCATCGCCTGGAAGCTGCGTCCGGCCAGTTCCGGACGGTGCGCGGTCGCCGAGGCCGGCAGGGTGGCGCCGGAGACGTGCGAGAAGTTGACTCCTGCCTGTTCGAACACCGCGCCGTTGGTCAGCACGCGGCTGCGGCCACCGCCGCCTTCTTCACGCGTCCATTGGTCTTCGGTGAACACGGCGCCGCCGTCGGCCTGGGCGAGCTGCGCGCAGATGTGATCCTGCAGCGCCAGCAGGAAGGATTTTACTTCAGCGATGTTAGGTAAACTCATGCGGGGTCTTTATAGCGTCTGGCTGAACAAGGCGCTGAGTATACTCTTATTCGCCGCCCGCGGCATCAGCGGGGTTTGCGTTGGTGTGCGTCGAAATAGTCGAAGAAGTTGACGATGCCGTCCGCGATGGCGCGGGCGATTTTCTCGCGAAACGCGGTGGTGCCCAGCAGCCGTTCTTCGTTCGGGTTGGTGATGAACGAGGTTTCCACCAACACCGAGGGGATGGACGGGGATTTCAGCACCGCGAACGCCGCCTGTTCGGTGCTGTCGCTGTGCAGATGGTGCACCGGGCGAATTTGACCGAGCACGTGGCGGCCGAGCGTCAGGCTGTTGTTGATGGTGTCGGTTTGCACCAGATCGAACAGCACCTGCTGCAGGTAGTTGTCCTGATCCTTGTACTTGCCGCCCGCCACGTCGTCGGCGGCGTTTTCACGGTTGGACAGGTAGCGCGCCATGGCGCTGCTGGCGCCGCGGTTGGAGAGGGCGAACACCGAAGCGCCGGAGGCCGACGGGCTGGTAAAGCCGTCGGCGTGAATCGAAATGAACAGGTCGGCCTGGTGCTGGTGGGCGATCTCGACCCGCTGGAACAGCGGAATGAACTCATCTTCTTCGCGCGTCAGGCGCGCCTCGACGTGATCGTGCTCATGCAGGAAACGGCGCACGTGGTTGGCGATTTCCAGCACGATGTGTTTTTCCTGCGAGCCTTCGTGGCCGACCGCGCCGGAGTCGATGCCGCCGTGGCCGGGATCGATCATCACCCGCTTTTTGCCGCCGGCCGGTTTCGCCGCCGGTTTGCTGTGCTGATTGCGCAGCAGGCCTTCCGCCTTGGCGCTGTGGTTTTTCACGCCGAACAGCGCCACCGCCAGGCCGGAAAGCAACAGTTGGCGTCGCGTCGGGGAAACGGCAAGCGGCTTAAAATTGAGGAATTGTTTACCCTGCTTTTTCATTACGCAACGCTCCGTCGACGTTTCTATTTTGCGACGTTATATCGTATTGATAATCATTAATCGACCCGATAACTATTTCCATTTATTACGCCTGTTACCGGCGATTTCCGGGCAAAATAGCGCGCTAAATCGCAGTTTGATATTGCGTAAGTGAATAATCACGCGATAATCAGATAAACACCTTAATTAACAGCGGCCAACATCGATGGAAATTCGCGTATTTCGACAAGACGACTTTGAAGAAGTCATTACCCTGTGGGAGCGCTGCGATCTGCTGCGGCCCTGGAACGATCCGGAAATGGACATCGAGCGCAAGCTGAACCACGATCCGGAGCTGTTCCTGGTGGCGGAAGTCGGCGGCGAAGTGGTCGGTTCGGTGATGGGCGGCTATGACGGCCACCGCGGCTCGGCGTATTACCTCGGGGTGCATCCCGACTATCGCGGGCGCGGCATCGCCAATGCGTTGATCAACCGTCTGGAGAAGAAGCTGATCGCCCGCGGCTGCCCGAAGATCCAAATTATGGTGCGCGAAGACAACGACACGGTGGTTGAGATGTACGAGAAGCTCGGCTACGAAATCCAGGGCATCACCAGCCTGGGCAAGCGGCTGATCGAAGATCAGGAATATTGATCGAGCGGCGGACGGCGGTATAGCCCGCCCGCCGCATCGCATTACGGCAGCTTTTTGACGGTTTTCACGTCCACTTCCACGCTGCTCCAGTCTTTATCCACTTTCCCTTCCAACTGCACCTTGTCTTTCGGCGTGACGGTTTGGCCGTTCCAGCGCTTGCGATCGATCTCGACCGTCAGGGTGCCGGTGGCGTCGCGGAAGGTGTAGGTATCGTCGCCGATGCGCTGCTCGATGTTGCCCTGCAGCATCACCCAGGTGTCGTCGCTCAGCGATTTCACCTTGTCCACGGTGGTCAGCGCCGCGCTGGGGCCGGAGAAACCACCTTGTGCGGTGGTTTGCGTTTGAGCCTGCGGCGCGGCCGGATCGAGGAACCCGCCTTGTTGCGCCAGTACCGGTGCGCTGCACAGCGCGATCAGAGCGGCCAGAGTCAGTTTTTTCATGTTGCGCTTCCTTATCGTTATTGAAAATCACATCCCGCTGATATCGGGGGCTTGCTTAGTGATAGGGATTAAAACACGCCGATCTTAAGAGCTTCTTAAGCCGACGCATTGAAATTCCCATCGCCGGCGCCCATCTGTAGCCATAGTCTTTATTCTGTTGGCAAGGAACGATCGTTGAAGCCATTCTCACCCCGGTTTTCCCCGGATGATTACGACCAGCACGGCGCGCTGCGGCTGCCGCTGGGATTTTGGGCCGTGCTGATTTTGCAGGCGCGCACCTGGCTATTGTTCGTGATGGCCGGCGTTTCGCATGAGCAGGGCGAAAGCTTGCTGGCGCTGTTTTATCCGGATACCCAACGCTTTTGGTACGGCATGCTGCTCGGTCTGCCGGCGGCGCTGGCGTTTTTGCTGAGCGGCCGTCGCCACCAATGGCCGCGGCTGTGGCGCGGTTGGCGCTGGGGGCTGGCTGTCTCGCTGCTGGCGTCGCTCGGCGGCTCGCTGTTCAGCCTGTGGCGCCAGGACGGCGATGCGCCGGGGCTGGAGCTGGCGTTGGCGTTACTCGACGCGCTGGCGCTGAGCTATCTGTTGCTGAATGCGCGTCTGAAAGCCTGTTTCGCGCCGGCGGAGCACGCCGACTAATTGCCGAGAAGTGCGGCACTTTTCGCATTTTCCGCACTCCAAGCTGGCAACCGTTGGCGTAGTGCGGGCCGTTGTGAGAGGCTGGCATGCAGTAAAACGCCGAGTGCGGCAGGGGCGGGTTACCGCCCCGAGCCATTGATGTTTAAGGAGCTAGAGATGAATATTCGCCCCCTGTTGTTAGGGCTTCCGTTGTTACTGACCGGCTGTTCGAGCATGTCCAATTTCTCTTGGTCCAGCCTGTCGCCGTTCAACTGGTTCGGCAGCAGCCTGGAGGTCGGCGCCAAGGGCGTCGGCAAGCTCAACGCTGGCACGCCGATGTCGGAAAGCGCCATCAATGACGGGCTGGACGGCAACTACCGCCTGCGCGGCGGCATGGCGACCAACAACGGCCAGATCGTCTCTTATTACCAGGCGCTGTCCGGCGACGAAGTGAAACTGGTGATCACCGGCGAACCGAAAGGGCGCCTGCAGCGCGTGGACGTGCTGGATCCGAAAGTGGCGACGGAGTGGGGCAACAAGCTCGGCACGCCGTTCGGCGATATGTACAGCAAGGCGTTCGGCTCCTGTAAGCCGGGCAGCGGCGAAGACGCCGGTAAAGTGGAGTGCGTGGCGGAGCAGAGCAAGTACGTCACCTACATCTTCAGCGGCAAGTGGGCCGGGGCGCAGGATATCATTCCGCCGGACGACACCCTGAAAAGCTGGACGGTCAGCAAAATCATCTGGCACGCCAAGCCGCAGCAGTAACGCGTTCAACGGGCGCCGGTTCGCGGCGCCTGCCTTTTCACGCCATTACCCCTATTTTCTTTGCGCTGCTGCAAGGCAATCGCCCGCGCTTGCGGTATGATAGCGCGCGTTTGTAACAGGGAACCCGCGCGTCAACCGCCATACCTGTTGCCTGGTTTTGGTATTGAGGATAACAACATGACACAGGTTCAGAGCGGCATTCTGCTGGAGCACTGCCGTTTCGCCATTTTTATGGAAGCCAGCGTACAGGGCGAATTCGCCGACTTGCGCCAGGGCTGCAAGCAGTTTTGTCAGACCCTGAGCGAGCTGCAGCAGCAGTTCCCCGATGCGCGCCTCGGCGCGGTGATCGCTTTCGGTTACGACGTCTGGCACGATCTCTCCAGCGGCCAGGGCGCGAAAGAGTTGAAGCCGTTCACGCCGCTCGGCAAAGGGCTGGCGCCGGCCACCCAGCGCGATATGCTGATCCACATCCAGTCGCTGCGTCACGACGTCAACTTCACGCTGGCGCAGGCGGCGTTGGCGGCGTTCGGCAACGTCATCAAGATTGAAGAAGAAACCCACGGTTTCCGCTGGGTGGAAGAGCGCGATCTGAGCGGCTTCGTCGACGGCACCGAAAATCCGCAGGGCGATCAGCGCCCGGCAGTGGCGACGATCGCCGAAGGCGAAGAGGACGCAGGCGGCAGCTACGTGCTGGTGCAACGCTACGAGCACAACCTGCGCCAGTGGCAGCGCTTTACCACCGAACAGCAGGAGCAGATCATCGGCCGCACCAAGCACGATAGCGAAGAGCTGCCGGCGGATCGGCGCCCGGATACCTCGCACGTCAGCCGCGTCGATTTGAAAGAGAACGGCAAGGGCCTGAAAATTCTGCGTCAGAGCCTGCCTTACGGCACCGCCAGCGGCAAGCACGGCCTGTTCTTCATCGCCTATTGCGCGCGCTTGCACAATATCGAGCAGCAGCTGCTGAGCATGTTCGGCGATCTGGACGGCAAACGTGACGCGATGTTGCGCTTCAGCCGTGCAGTGACCGGCAGCTACTACTTTGCGCCATCGCTGACGCGCCTGCTGTCACTTTGACGCCGTCGCCGAAGCCGGCGCGTCCGGCTTCGGTCCGTTTTCCCGTCCCGAAAACGCCTCGCATTCCCTGCCTTATAGCGTTTGATGCTTGTAAATCACTAAACGGTATATAAAAGCGTTACAGCTCCGCACCGAGTTATAAATACACTGGTCGTCAATAAGGCGAAAGCCTGAAGGAATGACTCAGTGATAAGGTGCAGAATGAAACAAAACCGGGTTAAAAATCTCGTGCTGAAAGGTTGGCTGGCGGCTGCGCTGTTGGCGAGCGGCGCCGCGTCGGCGGCGGAAATGCTGAACAGCTCTTATGACGTTTCCCGTGAATTGTTCGTCGCGCTGAATCCCGGCTTTGAACAGCAGTGGAATCAGCAGCATCCGAACGACAAGCTGACCATCAAACAATCGCACGCCGGCTCGTCGAAGCAGGCGCTGGCGATCCTGCAGGGCCTGCGTGCCGACGTGGTGACGTACAACCAGGTCACCGACGTGCAGATCCTGCACGATCGCGGGCAGCTGATCCCGGCGGACTGGCAGGCGCGCCTGCCGAACAACAGCTCGCCGTTCTATTCCACCATGGCGTTTCTGGTGCGCAAGGACAACCCGAAGGGTATCCACACCTGGAACGATCTGGTGCGCGACGACGTGAAGCTGGTGTTCCCGAACCCGAAAACCTCCGGCAACGGCCGTTACACCTATCTGGCCGCCTGGGGCGCGGCCAGCCAGGCTGACGGCAACGATGCGGCCAAGACCCGCGCCTTCATGACCCGCTTCCTGAAAAACGTGCTGGTGTTCGATACCGGCGGCCGCGGCGCGACCACCACCTTCGTCGAGCGCGGTTTGGGCGACGTGCTGATCAGCTTCGAGTCCGAAGTGAACAACATCCGCAAGCAATACGGTGAAGACAAGTACGAAGTGATCGTGCCGCCGGTCGATATTCTGGCGGAGTTCCCGGTGGCCTGGGTCGACAAAAACGTCGAGCGCAACGGCACCGAGCAGGCGGCCAAAGCCTATCTGAACTACCTCTACAGCCCGGCGGCGCAGCAGGTGATCACCAGCTTCTACTACCGCGTCTATGACCAGAAAGCGATGGCTGCCGCGAAGGGGCAATTCCCGGACACCCAACTGTTCCGGGTGGAAGACCAGTTCGGCGGCTGGCCGCAGGTGATGCAAACCCACTTCGCCACCGGCGGCGAGCTGGATCAGCTGTTAGCGGCAGGGCGCAAGTAAATGTTGGCGTTGTCGTCCAGTAAGCGGGTGCTGCCCGGATTTGGCCTCAGCCTCGGCAGCAGCCTGTTTTATACCTGTTTGATCCTGCTGCTGCCGCTCACCGCGCTGGTGATGCAGCTGGCGCAGATGAGCCTGGCGCAGTACTGGGAAGTGATTTCCAACCCGCAGGTGGTGGCGGCGTATAAAGTGACGCTGCTGGCGGCCGGCGTCGCCAGCCTGTTCAACGCGGTGTTCGGTATGCTGATGGCCTGGATCCTGACGCGCTACCGTTTTCCCGGCCGTTCGCTGCTGGACGGCCTGATCGATTTGCCGTTCGCGCTGCCGACGGCGGTAGCCGGCCTGACGCTGGCCGGTCTGTTTTCCACCACGGGCTGGTACGGCCAGTGGCTGGCGCACTTTGACATCAAGGTCACCTTCACCTGGCTTGGGATCGCGGTGGCGATGGCGTTCACCAGCCTGCCGTTTGTGGTGCGTACCGTGCAGCCGGTGCTGGAAGAGTTAGGGCCGGAGTACGAAGAGGCGGCCGAGACGCTGGGCGCCACGCGCTGGCAGAGTTTTCGCCGCGTGGTGCTGCCTGAAGTGGCGCCGGCGCTGCTGGCCGGCACCGCCATTTCCTTTACCCGCAGTCTGGGCGAGTTCGGGGCGGTGATTTTCATCGCCGGCAATATCGCCTGGAAGACGGAAGTGACCTCGCTGATGATTTTTGTGCGTTTGCAGGAATTCGATTATCCGGCGGCCAGCGCCATCGCCTCGGTGATCCTTGCGGCGTCGCTGCTGCTGCTGTTCAGCATTAACGTCTTGCAAAGCCGCTTCGGCAGACGTTTAGGAGGAGGGCACTGATGGCTGATATTTCCGCCTTCAACGGCGCCGAGCGCCCGCGCGTCAACTGGGGCAAGTGGACGCTGATCGCTATCGGTACGCTGTTCTCGGTGCTGCTGCTGGTGGTGCCGATGATGTCGATTTTCGCCGAGGCCTTCTCCAAAGGGGTTGGCGCGATGTGGAGCAACTTGCTCGATCCGGACATGCTGCACGCCATCTGGCTGACGGTCTTGATCGCGCTGATCACCGTGCCGTTCAACCTGGTGTTCGGTACGTTGCTGGCGTGGCTGGTGACGCGTTTCACCTTCCCCGGCCGCCAGCTGCTGCTGACGCTGATCGACATCCCGTTCGCCGTTTCACCGGTGGTGGCGGGGCTGATTTATCTGCTGTTTTACGGCAGCAACGGCCTGCTGGGCGGCTGGCTGGATGCGCATAACATCCAGATCATGTTCTCCTGGCCGGGCATGGTGCTGGTGACCATCTTCGTCACCTGTCCCTTCGTGGTGCGCGAGCTGGTGCCGATGATGCTCAGCCAGGGCAGCCAGGAAGATGAGGCCGCCATTCTGCTGGGGGCGTCCGGCTGGCAGATGTTCCGCCGCGTGACGCTGCCCAACATTCGCTGGGCGTTGCTGTACGGCGTGGTGCTGACCAACGCGCGCGCCATCGGCGAGTTCGGCGCGGTGTCGGTGGTGTCTGGTTCGATTCGCGGCGAAACCTACAGCCTGCCGCTGCAGGTCGAGCTGTTGCAGCAGGATTACAACACCGTCGGCGCTTTTACCGCTGCCGCGCTGCTGACCCTGATGGCGATCGTTACCCTATTTTTGAAGAGTGCGCTGCAGTGGCGTCTGGAACGTCAAAATGCGCGTCTTGAGCGGGAGGAAAATCATGAGCATTGAGATTAACGGCATCAACAAGTACTTCGGTCGCACCAAGGTATTGAACGATATCTCGCTCGATATTGCTTCCGGCGAGATGGTGGCGCTGCTCGGTCCATCCGGTTCCGGCAAGACCACGCTGCTGCGCATCATCGCCGGGCTGGAAAGCCAGAGCGGCGGCAAGCTGGGTTTTCACGGTACCGACGTCAGCCACATGCATGCGCGCGACAGACGTGTCGGCTTCGTGTTTCAGCACTATGCGCTGTTCCGCCACATGACGGTGTTCGACAATATCGCCTTTGGCCTGACCGTGCTGCCGCGCCGCGAGCGGCCGAACGCTGCGGCGATCAAACAGAAAGTCACTCAGTTGCTGGACATGGTGCAGCTTGGCCATTTGGCCAATCGCTACCCGTCGCAGCTGTCCGGCGGCCAGAAACAACGCGTGGCGCTGGCGCGCGCCCTGGCGGTGGAACCGCAAATTCTGCTGCTGGACGAGCCGTTTGGCGCGCTGGATGCGCAGGTGCGTAAAGAGCTGCGTCGCTGGCTGCGCCAGCTGCACGAAGAGCTGAAGTTCACCAGCGTATTCGTCACCCACGATCAGGAAGAGGCGATGGAAGTGGCCGACCGCATCGTGGTGATGAGCCAGGGCAATATTGAACAGGTTGGCTCGCCGGAGGAGATTATGCGCGAGCCGGCCAGCCGTTTCGTGCTGGAGTTTATGGGGGAAGTGAACCGTCTGAACGGCGAAATTCGCGGCTCCCAGCTGTTCGTCGGCGCGCACCAGTGGCCGCTGTCGTTCCAGCCGATGCACCAGGGCAGCGTCGATCTGTTCCTGCGCCCGTGGGAAATGGAAGTGGCGACCGAGAGCAGCGAGCGCTGCCCACTGCCGGTTCAGGTATTGGAAGTCAGCCCGCGCGGCCATTTCTGGCAACTGACGGTGCAGCCGATCGGCTGGCATCAGGAACCGATAAGCATAGTGTTGCCGGAAGGCAACGCCACGCCGGTGCGCGGCGGCCGTTATTACGTCGGCAGCCTCAATGCGCGGCTGTATGCCGGCGATCAACTGCTGCAACCTGTTGCGTTAGCCAAAAGCGCCTGATAGGTTTTAGCCGTCCTTTTCTTCAAGGCAACCCCGGGGTTGCCTTTTTACTTTACGCACACCAACACACAGGCAAAGATCGTGACAACGCTCGAACAATGCATCGGGAATACCCCGCTGGTAAAACTGCAACGGCTGGCCGCCCAGGCGGGCAGCGAGGTATGGGTCAAACTGGAAGGCAACAACCCGGCGGGATCGGTGAAGGATCGCGCCGCGTTGGCGATGATTCAGCAGGCGGAGCTGCGCGGTGAGATCAAGCCCGGCGACGTGCTGATCGAGGCCACCAGCGGCAACACCGGCATTGCGCTGGCGATGATCGCTGCATTGAAAGGCTATGCGCTGAAGCTGCTGATGCCGGAGAACATGAGCCTGGAGCGGCAGGCGGCGATGCGCGCCTACGGTGCGGAACTGATCCTGGTCAGCCGTGAGCAGGGGATGGAAGGGGCGCGCGATCTGGCGCTGGAGATGCAGCGCCAGGGGCAGGGCAAGGTGCTGGATCAGTTTAACAATCTCGACAATCCCTATGCCCACTTCACCACCACCGGCCCGGAGATCTGGCGCCAGACCGAAGGGCGTATCACGCACTTCGTTTCCAGCATGGGCACCACCGGCACCATTACCGGCGTGGGCGGTTATCTGAAAAGCCAGAACCCGCAGGTGCAGATCGTCGGCCTGCAGCCTGCGGAGGGCAGCAGCATCCCCGGCATTCGCCGTTGGTCGCCCGCTTACCTGCCGGGGATTTTCCGCCCGGAGCTGGTGGATCAGGTGTTGGATATCGAACAGGGCGATGCCGAGCAGACCATGCGCCAGTTGGCGCAGCGTGAAGGCATTTTCTGCGGCGTCAGCTCCGGCGGTGCCGTAGCCGGCGCCTTGCGCATCGCGGCGGCCCATCCTGGCAGCGTGGTGGTGGCGATCGTCTGCGATCGCGGCGACCGTTACCTCTCTACCGGCGTGTTCGACTGATCGCTCCTTCCCGGCGGTGTGTTCCGTCGGGAGAATCTTTCCCACTTTCCTTCCGACAGACGGCAGCCCCGCTTGCGTGGTAGCTGCCGCTTGCTCGTGCGCCAATGCCATGACTGAAGTAGAGAAATTGCGCGGCAGCGACCACAATAACGGTGGCGAGACGCAAAGAGCGATGTGTAAGGATTGAGTAAAACCGGCTGCGGGCCGGCGGAATTGGCGGGAAAATAACGAAAATCGGTGAAGGAGCAAGGCATGAAAATTTTACTGGTCGACGATGACCTGGAGCTTGGCACCATGCTGAGCGAATACCTGACGGGCGAAGGCTTCGACGCCACGCTGGTGCTGACCGGCAAGGCGGGGGTTGAGGGCGCGCTGTCGGGCGACTATACCGCGATGATCCTCGACATCATGCTGCCGGACATGAGCGGCATCGACGTGCTGCGCGATGTGCGTAAAAAGAGCCGGCTGCCGATCATCATGCTGACCGCCAAAGGCGACAACATCGATCGGGTGATTGGCCTGGAGATGGGTGCTGACGATTACATGCCCAAACCGTGCTACCCGCGCGAATTGGTGGCGCGTCTGCGCGCGGTGCTGCGCCGTTTCGAAGAGCGGCCGCAAGAGGCGGACGAGGAGGCCGCCATCAGCTTCGGCGAGCTGACGCTGAACCCTTCAACCCGCAGCAGCGAATGGCGCGGTAAGGCGTTTGATCTGACCGCTTCGGAATTCAATCTGTTGGAGCTGTTGCTGCGCGCGCCGGATCGTGTGGTATCGAAGGACGAACTGTCCGAGAAGGGGCTGGGGCGCCCGCGCGAGGCCTATGATCGCAGCGTGGACGTGCATATCAGCAATATCCGCCAGAAGCTGAGCGCGCTGGCCGGCAGTAAGCTCAGCATCGAGACGGTGCGCAGCATCGGCTATCGCATTCGGTAACCTGACATGCGCGGAAGACTGTTCTGGAAAATTTTACTCGGCTTTTGGCTGACCTTTCTCATCATGACGCAGGCGCTGTGGGTGGCGTTTTCTCTCTATGGCGATCGCTATGTGCCGCCGGAGAACGTCATGGCGCGGCGGGTCATCGGCCTGCAGCTGACCTCGGCCGCCACTCAGTTGCGCCGCGGCGGCATGCCGGCGCTGGAAGCCTTGATGCGCGACTGGCCCGAGGACGATCGGCGTCTGCTGTCGGTGACGCCAATGACCCAACCGCCGCCTGCGCCGGAAGAACCGGTGTTTGAAGGGCGGCGGATGCCGAAAGCGATTTCCGCCTGGGTGCAGACCGGGGAAGGGCAGGGTTACTGGCTGAGCTATGACGTGCGCGGGCTGCGGGAAGAGTATCGGCCGGAGCGGCGTTCCCACTTCTTCAACATTCCTGCGCCGATGCTGTGGGTCGGCGGGCTGGGCGGTTTGCTGTTCAGCGCCGTGCTGGCCTGGAACCTGACCCGGCCGATGCGTCAGCTGCGCGGCGGCCTGGATCGGGTGGCGCAGGGCGATCTCTCGGTGCGGCTGTTTCCGACGATGCGGCGCCGCCATGACGAGCTGTCCGACGTGGCGCGCGATTTCGACACTATGGCCGAACGCCTGGAGCTGTTGGTCAGCGCCCGCGAGCAGCTGTTGCACGACGTCTCGCACGAGCTGCGTTCACCGTTGGCGCGCCTGCAGCTGGCGATCGGACTGGCGCGACAGAATGCCGGCAACGTCGAAACCTCGCTCAAGCGCATCGAACATGAGTCGGGGCGGCTGGACAAAATGATCGGCGAGCTGCTGGCGCTGTCGCGTACCGAACACAGCAGCCTGCCGGACGAAGAGTATTTCGATCTGTACGGCCTGGTGGATGCGGTGGTGAGCGATGCGCGCTACGAGGCGCAGGTGCCCGGCGTGGATATCGTGCTGCAGGCCGAATCGGACGTGGAGTATACCGTCAAGGGCAATGCGGAGCTGATGCGGCGAGCGGTGGACAACATCGTGCGCAATGCGCTGCGCTTTTCCATCCACGGGCAGCGGGTGACGGTGGCGCTGTCGCGCGTCGATAACCAGTTCCAGATCGCCGTCAGCGATCAGGGGCCGGGGGTCGAAGAGGCGAAGCTGTCGAGCATCTTCGATCCGTTCGTGCGCGTGAAGTCGGCGCAGTCGGGCAAGGGCTACGGCCTGGGGCTGGCGATTACCCGCAAGGTGGTGTTGGCGCACGGTGGCCAGGTTGAGGCGCGCAACGGCGACAAAGAGGGGCTGGTCATTACCCTGCGTATCCCGCGCTGGCAATAATAGACTATCTTACTTGCCATTTTGAACTAGGGCAGTGCACGCCTTCGTCACGTACTGCGTGTACGCTTCGAAGGTTGCGCGCTGCCCATGTTCAAACTGCCTGCGCCGATAACGCCTATTATCCGCGGCATACCCAAAGGATTTCGAATTGCAGCTAGGCGGCAAGCGGGGGAATCTCCGGGAGCTTACTCCGGTAAGTGACCGGGGTGAGCACGTGCGGCCAACAACGCTGCGGTTCGAAAGACGAAGGGGATAAAAAAAAACGGCGCCGAGGGCGCCGTTTTTCTTGCTCATCCGCGATTACTTCTTGATGCGGATGATCGGGGTTTCGCCAACGGTCACGCTGCCCGACAGTTTGATCAGCTCTTTGATCTCGTCCATGTTGGAGATAACGACCGGCGTCAGGGTAGACTTGGCTTTCTCTTCCAGCAGTGGCAGGTTGAACTCGATAACGACGTCGCCTTTCTTGACGCGCTGGCCTTCTTCGGCGATGCGTTTGAAGCCTTCGCCTTTCAGTTCTACGGTATCGATGCCGAAGTGGACGAACAGCTCAATGCCGCTGTCGGATTCGATAGAGAATGCATGGTTGGTTTCGAAAATCTTGCCGATGGTGCCGTCAACCGGAGCAACCATTTTGTTGCCGGCCGGTTTGATGGCGATACCGTCGCCAACGATTTTTTCAGCGAACACTACGTCCGGCACATCTTCGATATTGACGATTTCGCCAGAAAGGGGAGCGACGATCTCGATAGTGCCCGTGTCTTTCTTGTCATCAGAAACCAGAGATTTCAGTTTATCGAACAAACCCATGATCTTCTCCTAAGCATTAAATTGGGCGGCGTTCCAGTGTCGTGGAAGTTTAGCAGAGCGTTTTTTCTTCGATGAATTTATTGACGCAATTCATCAGGTCTTGTGCCGTTGGCTGTGCCAAGGCCTGCGCTGCCAACGCCTTCACATCTTCGAAATTCGTGTTACGAATAATTTTCTTGATGCGCGGGATTGAAATCGCACTCATGCTGAACTCATCCAGCCCCATGCCCAATAACAACAGTGTAGCACGCTCATCGCCAGCCAGTTCGCCGCACATGCCGGTCCACTTGCCTTCCGCGTGAGATGCATCAATAACCTGTTTGATCAGGCCAAGCACTGATGGGGACATCGGGTTATAGAGATGAGAAATCAGCTCGTTGCCGCGATCTACCGCCAGAGTATACTGGGTTAGATCGTTTGTCCCAATACTAAAGAAGTCGACTTCTTTCGCCAGGTGGTGAGCGATGACCGCCGCAGCCGGTGTTTCCACCATCACGCCCACTTCGATGCTCTCGTCAAACGCCTTGCCTTCTTCGCGCAGTTGCGCCTTCAGCGTCTCGATTTCGCCTTTCAGATCGCGCACTTCTTCCACGGAGATGATCATCGGGAACATGATGCGCAGTTTGCCGAACGCCGAGGCGCGCAGGATGGCGCGCAGCTGGGCGTGCAGGATTTCACGGCGGTCCATCGCGATGCGGATGGCGCGCCAGCCGAGGAACGGGTTCTCTTCCTTCGGCAGGTTCATGTACGGCAGGTCTTTGTCGCCGCCGATGTCCATGGTGCGGACGATCACAGCCTGCGAGCCCATGGCTTCTGCCACGGCTTTATAAGCCTGGAACTGCTCGTCTTCGGTCGGCAGCGAGTCGCGATCCATGAACAGGAATTCGGTACGATACAGGCCGACGCCTTCCGCGCCGTTGCGCTCTGCACCCGCGACGTCGCGCACGGTGCCGATGTTGGCGCAGACTTCAACCTGATGGCCGTCCAGCGTAATCGCCGGCAGATCCTTCAGCTTGGCCAGATCGTTTTTCTCGGTGATGTATTGGTTCTGGGCGGCTTTCAGCTGATCGATCACATCAGCGGTCGGGTTAACGTAAATTTTGTTGTTAACCGCATCCAGAATCAGGTAGTCGTCGTTTTTCACCTGCTTGGTCACGTCGCTGGTGCCGACGATCGCCGGCAGCTCCAGGGAGCGCGCCATGATAGAGGTGTGGGAGGTGCGGCCGCCGAGATCGGTGATGAAGCCCAGCACTTTGTCCAGGTTCAGCTGCGCGGTCTCGGACGGGGTCAGATCGGTGGCCACCAGGATCACTTCGTCCTGAATGGAACCCAGATCGACGATCGGCATGCCCAGAATGTTCTGCAGCAGGCGTTTGCCGATGTCGCGCACGTCGGCGGCGCGTTCTTTCAGGTATTCGTCGTCCAGCTCTTCCAACGCTTTCGCCTGGCCTTCGATCACGGTGTAGGCGGCGGCGTCTGCGGAGGCCAGATCGTCTTTGATTAGGGCTATGATTTCCTGCTCAAGCTCTTCGTCTTCCAGCAACATGATGTGGCCTTCGAAGATAGCTTCCTTCTCTTCGCCGAAGGTTTCGCCAGCTTTGGTCTTGATCGCTTCCAGCTGTTCGGACGCTTTCGCGCGGCCAGCCAGAAAACGCGAGACTTCCTGCTCTACTTGATCAGCAGAGATTTTCTTCCGGTTGATGACGATGTCGTCTTCTTTCAGCAAGAGAGCCTTACCAAAAGCGATGCCCGGTGATACTAAAATGCCTGAAATCATAACCCTACCTTACTCTTGACTGGTGTTAACTAAAAAGACGGGCCGATTACTCAAGCTCTGCCATCAGTTTTACCAAGTGCTCAACGGCTTTCTGCTCGTCTTCACCTTCAGCTGAGATGGTCACTACGGTCCCTTGAGTCAGCCCCAGAGTTTGCAGTTTGAACAGGCTTTTAGCGCTGGCGCTTTTGCCGTTGGAGGTCACGGTGATGTCAGACGTGAAGCCTTTGGCTTCTTTAACGAACTGAGCGGCAGGGCGAGTATGCAGACCATTCGGAGCGGTAATAGTAACTTCTTGCTGGAACATTGATGTTTCCCCAACTTATTGGATTAATGTTGTGGAGTTAAAGTTTAGCCCAGGGGCCTGACTTTAACTTGTCTGGTTATAGCGCCTGACTATGGACAGGGGCGAACGTTGATGCAACAGAAAACGACGCGTTAGGCACTTCAGATCAAAAAACTCGGCTTTAGACGTCGTTCCAATCCGCTCCCCATTATGCCCGATTCGCCGCGTCGGCGACAGATGAGTAAATCGATTCAGCCTCGACCAGGCTCGGAGAGTGATTAATTTTGCGCATCGAAATAATGCACCGTTAAATACTAAAGGCGACGGGCAAAAGCAATCTTGGACTGCTATAAAGTTTGATCCAGTCCACAAAAAAGCACCCCGCAGGGTGCTTTTTTAGCGATTTGTGCAGTGGCGGAATTACTGCTGCAATTCCTGCTCGGTGAACAGATCGGCGAACAGCGCGGTGCTGAGATAACGTTCGCCGGAAGAGGGCAGGATGACCACAATGGTCTTGTCGGCGAACGCCGGTTCTTCGGCCAGTTTTACCGCCGCTGCGACCGCTGCGCCGGAGGAGATGCCTGCCAGGATGCCTTCTTCGTCCATCAGGCGGCGTGCCATGCTGATGGCTTCGTCGTTGGAGATTTTTTCGACGCGATCCACCAGGTCAAGATCGAGGTTGCCTGGTATGAAGCCGGCGCCGATGCCCTGGATCTTGTGCGGGCCCGGTTTCAGCTCTTCACCGGCCAGCGCCTGGCTGATGACCGGCGAGTCGGTCGGCTCGACCGCCACGGTCGTGATGGCCTTGCCTTTGGTGTTCTTGATGTAGCGGCTGACGCCGGTCAATGTGCCGCCGGTGCCGACGCCGGAGATGAACACGTCGACTTCCCCATCGGTGTCTTCCCAGATTTCCGGGCCGGTGGTTTTTTCATGGATGGCCGGGTTGGCCGGGTTGCTGAACTGTTGCAGGATCAGGTAACGGTTTGGATCGGTGGCGACGATCTCCTCCGCTTTGGCGATGGCGCCTTTCATGCCTTTCGCCCCTTCGGTCAGCACCAGATTGGCGCCCAGCGCCTTGAGCAGCTTGCGGCGTTCGATGCTCATGGTTTCCGGCATGGTCAGCGTCAGCTTGTAACCGCGCGCGGCGGCGACGAAGGCCAGCGCGATGCCGGTGTTGCCGCTGGTCGGCTCCACCAGTTCCTTGCCGGCGGTCAGCACACCGCGTTGTTCCGCATCCCAAATCATATTGGCACCGATGCGGCATTTGACGCTGAAGCTCGGGTTGCGTGATTCAACCTTGGCCAGAATGCGTCCGTTGCCGATACGGTTCAGACGAACCAGCGGCGTATGGCCGATTGTTAATGAGTTGTCTTCATATATCTTGCTCATAGCCCGTCCTTTAACTCTATGAAAATGTGGGGAACATCGAAAGCATACGCTAACAGTACCGGCAGGGAAGTAAAGAATTGGTATATCTATATGTTATTAGGAAATAAGTTTTAAGCACAATGATAAGGGCGCGAAATGCGCGCCCTGTCGAAAATTTCCGCGCTGTCGGCGGCAAAAAACGGCGGTTATCGGACGAATTGCGAGCGGTAGCGATCGACCCACATCGCGGTGGCGCCGCAGACGGCGACCGGCAGGATCACCAGGTTGAGGATCGGGATCATGGTAAACAGGCTGACCAGCGCGCCGAACTGCAGGTTGTCGGTTTTGTGCTGGCGCAGTGCGCGGCGCATGTCGGCAAAGCTCACCTTGTGGTTATCGAACGGATAGTCGCAATACTGAATCGCCAGCATCCAGGCGCTGAACAGGAACCACAGCACCGGCGCCACCGTCTGGCCGATGCCGGGCACGAAGTACAGCGCCAGCAGCAGCAGCGCGCGCGGCAGGTAATACATCAGTTTGCGCCATTCGCGCGCCATGATGCGCGGCAGATCTTTGGCGATGCCGAGCAGGCCGGTGTCCGGCAGCGGTTTGCCGGTCAGGCTGCCTTCGAGCTGTTCGGCCAGCAGACCGCAGAACGGCGCGGCGATCAGATTGGTGATGGTGCTGAACAGATAGCTGAACACCAGCAGCACCGAAATGACCGCCAGCGGCCACAGCAGGTAGCTCAACCATTGCAGCCAGTCGGGAACGTGGCTCATCATCGCCGGGATCCAGTCGCCGAGGCGGCTGAACAGCCACCAGAAAGCGGAACCCATCAGCAGCACGTTGACCAGCAACGGCAGGACCACATAGCGTTTAATCCCCGGGCGTGAAATCAGGCGCCAGCCTTCGGCGAAATAGTGAATGCCGCTGGTCGATCGGGGAGGGGGCTGCGTATAGGACATATCTTAAGTTATCTCGTTGTCTGAACAGGCATCATTATCATATAGGGATGATTTTCCACTGGCTAGGGTAGGGTTGGCTGAAAAACCAGCAGAAAAAGGCAGTATAATCATCTTTATTGGCATAAAGTTCAGCACGGACTTGCACTTGTGTGCGCGGGCAAATAGAGTTAAAGAGTGAATGTTTGCCGCGGTGGCAATGTATTGGAACAACAGAGATAGCAATGATGCAGGATTTGCGTCTGATATTAATCGTTGTTGGCGCGATCGCCATAATAGCGCTGTTATTGCACGGTCTGTGGACCAGTCGCAAAGAACGGTCAGCGCTCTTCCGCGATCGCCCAGCCAAACGTTCCCAAAAGGAACGTGAACAAACTCCGATCGACGATCTCGAAGAAGGCGTCGGTGAGGTGCGCGTACGCGCCGCTCACCCGCAAGACGAGCCGTCATTCGGCCATTTCGATGCCGCACGCGAAGAACCCGTGGCCGCGCCGAAGCCCGCTCCGGCGGCTGCGCCTGCGCCCCGCGCCGTTCAGCCGGCCGCTCATCAGACGCCGCCTCCGCTGTCTCAGCGGCCGGAGTATGATGACATCCTGCTGAACAACTACGCGCCGGACGAAGAACCGGCCGAGCCGCAGCAATCGCAACCGGCCGCGCGCCGCGAGCCACGCGTTGACGATCTGCCGCATGAACATGAGGCGCCGCTGGCGGCGGAACCGGCATTCCACGCCGAACCCGCCCCGGTGCAGCAAGCGCCGGAAGTGAAGCCAGCGTCGGAACCTGCACCGCAACAGCCGGCCGCTGCGCCAGTACAGGCTAAACTGAAAGAGACCGTGCTGGTGCTGCACGTCGCGGCCCATCAGGGCGGCGTGATCGGCGGCGAAGTGCTGCTGCAGAGCGTGTTGCAAGCGGGCTTCCAGTTTGGCGAGATGGGCATCTTCCACCGCCATATCAGCCCGGCCGGCAGCGGCCCGGTGCTGTTCAGCCTGGCGAACATGGTCAAGCCGGGGTCGTTCGATCCTGACATGATGTCCGATTTCTCCACGCCGGGCGTGTCGATGTTCATGATGGTGCCGTCTTACGGCGACGCCAATCAGAACTTCAAGCTGATGCTGCAGTCGGCGCAGCGCATCGCCGACGACGTGGGCGGTGTGGTGCTGGATGACGAGCGCCGCATGATGACGCCGCAGAAGCTGGAAACCTACAAAGCGCGTATCCGTGAAGTGTTGGAAAACAACGCCTGACCGGGTTGCCGCGCGCACTGAACATCCGTAACAACAAAGCCCCCGCTAGCCGGGGGTTTTTTATCTTTGATGGTGAGCCATGGAATCGATAATCCAACAAATCAATCAACTACGAGCCACATTGCGCCATCATGAATACCAGTATCATGTACTGGATGCGCCGGAAGTGCCGGATGCGGAATATGACCGCCTGATGCGCGAACTGCGCGAGCTGGAGAGCGCGCATCCGGAACTGATCACCGCCGATTCACCGACCCAGCGTGTGGGCGCGGCGCCGCTGGCGGCGTTCGACCAGGTGCGTCACGAAGTGCCGATGCTGTCGCTGGACAACGTATTCGACGAAGAAAGCTTCCTGGCGTTTTACAAGCGCGTGCAGGACAGGCTCAAAAGCAGCGATCCGCTGACCTTCTGCTGCGAACTGAAGCTGGATGGCCTGGCGGTCAGCCTGCTGTATGAAGACGGCGAACTGGTGCGCGCGGCGACGCGCGGCGACGGCACCACCGGCGAGAACATCACTACCAACGTGCGCACCATTCGCGCCATCCCGTTGCGCCTGACCGGCGACAATATCCCGCGCCGGCTGGAAGTGCGCGGCGAAGTGTTCATGCCGCAGGCCGGTTTTGAACAGATGAACGAAGAGGCGCGGCGCAAAGACGGCAAGGTATTCGCCAACCCGCGCAACGCCGCCGCCGGCTCGCTGCGCCAGCTCGATCCGCGCATTACCGCCAAACGCCCGCTGACCTTCTTCTGCTACGGCGTCGGCCTGCTGGAAGGCGGCGAGCTGCCGCGCAGCCACTTTGAGCGCCTGATGCAGTTCAAGGCCTGGGGCCTGCCGGTCAGCGATCGCGCCCAGCGCCGCACCGGCAGCGAGGAAGTGCTGGCGTTCTATCGCCAGGTCGAGCAGGACCGCGCACAGCTCGGTTTCGACATCGACGGCGTAGTGATCAAGATTGACGATATCGATCTGCAGGAAACGCTGGGCTTCGTGGCGCGTGCGCCGCGCTGGGCGACGGCGTTCAAATTCCCGGCGCAGGAGCAGATCACCGTGGTGCGCGAAGTGGAGTTTCAGGTTGGCCGCACCGGCGCGATTACGCCGGTGGCCCGCCTTGAGCCGGTGCTGGTGGCCGGGGTGACCGTCAGCAATGCGACCTTGCACAACGCCGATGAAATTGAGCGGTTGGGGCTGCGCATCGGCGATACGGTGATCGTGCGCCGCGCCGGCGACGTGATCCCGCAGGTGGTGGGGGTGCTGGAAGACCGTCGGCCGCAGGATGCGCGCGAAGTGGTGTTCCCGCTGCACTGTCCGGTGTGCGGCTCCGACGTTGAGCGCGTGGAAGGCGAAGCCGTGGCGCGCTGCACCGGCGGGCTGATCTGCGGCGCGCAGCGCAAAGAGGCGTTGAAGCACTTCGTTTCCCGTCGCGCGCTGGACGTCGAGGGCATGGGTGACAAGATCATCGAGCAGCTGGTGGACAAGGAGTACGTGAAGAACCCGGCCGATCTGTTCCGCCTGTCCGCCGGCATTCTGACCGGTCTGGATCGCATGGGGCCGAAATCGGCGCAGAATCTGGTCAACGCGTTGGAGAAATCCAAGCAGACCACCTTCGCCCGTTTTCTGTATGCGCTCGGCATTCGCGAGGTCGGTGAAGCGACCGCCGCCAACCTGGCTGCGCATTTCGGTTCGCTGGAGAAGCTGTTCGCCGCCGATATCGAGGCGCTGAAAGAAGTGCCGGACGTCGGCGAAGTGGTGGCCAAACACACCCGCAATTTCCTCGATGAAGCGCTCAATCAGCAGGTGATCAACGAGTTGGTGGGCGCCGAGATCGGCATCCGCTGGCCGGCGCCCGTGGTGGTGGTAGCGGAAGAGATAGACAGCCCGTTCGCCGGCAAAACCGTGGTGCTGACCGGCTCGCTGAGCCAGCTGTCGCGCGACGAAGCCAAAGATCGCCTGACGGCGCTGGGCGCCAAGGTCAGTGGCAGCGTGTCGAAGAAAACCGATCTGGTGATCGCCGGCGAAGCGGCCGGCTCCAAGCTGGCGAAGGCGCAGGAGCTGGGTATCGCCGTGATCGACGAAGCGGAAATGATCCGCCTGCTGGGTGACTGATGGAAAAGGAAAACCTGCTGGAGATCGCCAACACCGTGATGCCGTTCGGCAAGTACCAGGGGCGGGTGCTGATCGACCTGCCCGAAGAGTACCTGCTGTGGTTCGCCCGTAAGGGCGAATTCCCCAAAGGCAAGCTCGGCATGCTGATGGAGATGACGCTGGCGATTAAAATCGAAGGGCTTGACCACCTGGTCAAGCCGCTGAAGAAAAGCTGATCTGACGGGCCTCGGCCCGTCTTTTTTTACCCGCGCGACGCCTGCGCGTTGGGCACCGCCTGCTGCGTCTGCTGCTTGCGTTGATACCTTTTGGCCAGCACTGCGCAGGTCATCAACTGCACCTGATGAAACACCATCAGCGGCAGCACCATGATCCCCACCGTCGCCGCCGGGAACAGGATATTGGCCATCGGAATGCCGTTCGCCAGGCTCTTCTTCGATCCGCAGAACACGATGGTGATTTCGTCCGCTTTGCTGAACCCCAGCCAGCGCGCCATGTAAGTGTTCACCACCAGCACGAACGCCAGCAGCACGATGCTGCCGCCGACGATAAACGCCAGCGAACCGATCCCTACTTGATGCCAGATGCCGTGCGTCACCGCCTCGCTGAAGGCGGCGTACACCACCAGCAGAATCGAGGTCTGGTCGGTTTTGCCGATAAGCGGGCGATGGCGCTCGATCCAACCGCCGATCAGCGGCCGCAGCAGGTGGCCGGCGACGAACGGCACCAGCAGCTGCAGCACGATCGAGCCCACCTGCCGCAGGCTGCCGGTATCGCCGTGCACGTTCATCAGCAGGCCGACCAACAGCGGCGACACGAAGATCCCCAGCAGGCTGGAGGCGGAGGCGCTGCACACCGCCGCCGCCACGTTGCCGCCCGCCAGCGAGGTGAAGGCGATGGCTGACTGCACGGTGGCGGGCAGGATGCACAGATAGATGAAACCGGCGTACAGCTCGGGGCTGACGTCGATCGGCGCCCACCAGGCGAACAGCATCCCCAGCGCCGGAAAAATGATGAAGGTGCTGAACATCACCCACAGATGCAGCCGCCAGTTATTGCTGCCGGCCAGGATGGCCTCGCGCGACAGCTTGGCGCCGTGCATGAAGAACAGCAAGGCGATGGCGGCGATGGTCAGGGCGTTGAGCCAGCCGACGAACTCGCCGCGCGCCGGCAGGAACGACGCCAGCAGCACGGTGGCGATCAGCGTCAGGGTAAAACGATCGGGCAGGAATCTCATGGCGATGCGCTCGGGTAGAAAATCGATGGGGCTATTCTCCCGCGCGGGGATATAATAATTAAATTGATTTATTTAATTCATCTATGAATAAAACACATGAATTACTCACTCAAACAGCTGCGGGTGTTCGTCGTTGTCGCCCGCCACGGCAGCTTCAGCCGCGCCGGCGAGGCGATCGGCCTGACGCAATCGGCGGTCAGCCACAGCGTGAAAGAGCTGGAGGCGGAGGTCGGCGTGCGTTTGCTGGATCGCACCACGCGTGAAGTGGTGTTGACCGACGCCGGCCTGCGGCTGGCCAACCGGGTTGAACGGTTGCTGGACGAACTGCAGGCTGCTTTGCTGGATGCGCGCAGCTTTGGCGTACAGCGCAGCGGCACGGTGCGGGTGGCGACGAGCCAGACCATTTCCGCCCATCTGATGCCGCAGTGCATCGCCGCCGGCGAGCGCCAATACCCGGAGATCCGCATCATGCTGCGCGATCAGGCGCAGCAGCAGGTGCTGCACAGCGTGCGTAACGCCGAGGTGGATTTCGGCATCGTGGTCGATCCGGTGCAAGCGGTGGATCTGGAGTGCGAAGCGGTGCTGCATGAACCGTTCCTGTTGCTGTGCCGCGACGATCACCCGTTTGCTGCGCAGCAGGCGGTGCGTTGGTCGGCATTGAACGGCTGCCGTCTGGTGCTGCAGGATTATGCGTCGGGCAGCCGGCCGCTGATCGACAGCGCGCTGAGGCAGCAGGGGGTCGAAGCGCAGGTGGTGCAGGAAATCGGCCATCCGGCGACGCTGTTCCCGATGGTGGCGGAGGGGATCGGCATCAGCATTTTCCCGGCGTTGGCGCTGCCGCTGCCGGAAGGGGGGCGGCTTCGGGTACGGCGGCTGGTGCCGGAAATTAACCGCGCGCTGATGCTGGTGCGGCGCAAGAACCGCTCGCTGACGCCGGCGGCGGAGGCCATCTGGCAGGTGGCGCGTCAGCAGGCGGCGCTGCTGCAACAGCGCCGGCGGGAAAACGCGGAATATTGACTCAGATATAGACGTCCACCGCGTTGAGCGGCGTTGGGCGGTTTACGCCGTCGCCGGCTCGCGCCGCGGCTTTTTCCATTTGCTCCTGCTGCTGCTTTTCCATTTCTTCTTTCTGGATGCGCGCGATCTCGGCTTGCAACATCTTGATCTGCGCTTCGATCAGCTGTTTCTGCTTTTCGATTTCCTTAGGATCGGCGTCGGAGTCCTTCAGTTCCACCAGCTTTTGCTGCAGCGCCTGAATCTGCCGGTTCAGCGCCTTGATGCGCGCCGAGGCGCGGCTTTCGTTGAGATTAACCGGTTCATCATTGCCGTTGGCGCGTTCGTTTTTCTCCATCTTGCCGCCTTGCGGCTGGTTGTTGACCGGCTTGGCCATCAGCAATTCGCCCTGATGGCCCGGCGCGCTGAAGACGTTGCTGACGCCGGGGACGGTATTCTTGATCGGTACGATCATGGTGATGGTGGTCGACATGGTTGCTCTCCCTGAGTCTGGATCTCGCTGTTCAGGGTATCGGCAGCGGCGGCTAAATCTTTACCTGCCGCAGACGCGGCCAGCGCAGCAGCCAGCCTTTGTCGACCACGCGCTGGGCATAGGCTGCGCGATCGCCGTTTTTCGCGTTGAAGGTAATGGTGTCGTCGAACAGCGCCGCGAGCCCGAAGGGGGCCACCAGCGTGATGCTGTCGTCGGCGTTCAGGCGCGCGCCGATCGCCGTTTCCACTTCGGTCCAGAAGCTGATGGCCTCTTCGCTGTCGCGGTAAGGCGCCCGGCCGCCGCGCAGGTGCATCCGCGCCTGGTTCTTGACCGACCAAGGCCGCGGCAGCCACTGCTGCAGCCGCGCCTCCAGCATGCGATCGCGCTCAGCGTCCGCACGCTCCGCATCGAAGTGGATCACGTCGATATCGTTGAGCGGCGTGGGCTCCACATAGCCATGGCGCCGATCCCACACCAGATTGCGCACAAAGCCGGCGCCGAGGCACCAGTCATTCAGGCCGAGCCGGCGCACGGTGCGCAGGGCGGCCATGCGTGCGTTATCCTGTTGCAGCCAGTTGATAATTTGACGTTGCGGATCCATCACCCCTCCTGTTTTCGCGGCTACTGTAACCCGAAGCGGCAACGGGTGAAATGGGGGATGCGCGATGGCGGCGATAGCAGGCAAATTAATTTTCTTGCTTCACTGACTACACTTGGTGCAGGGCTGTTATCTCGTCACCCGGGGCAAGGGAGGGGGCTATGTATCAGGCAACGGTGGGCCAACGCGGCTATCGCTTTGGCGATCTGCGTCAACTGATGGCGAAAGCTTCGCCGGCGCGTTCCGGCGATTATCTGGCGGAGGTGGCGGCGGAAAGCGCCGAAGAGCGCATGGCGGCGCGCATCGCGCTGGCGGATGTGCCGCTCAAGGCGTTCCTGCAGCAGGCGCTGGTGCCGTACGAACAGGACGAGGTGACGCGCCTGATCATCGACAGCCACGACGCCGCCGCCTTTGAGCCCATCTCGCACCTCACGATCGGCGATTTTCGCGACTGGTTGCTGAGCGAGCAGGCGGACAGCGCCATGCTGGCGCAGGTGGCCGCCGGCATTACGCCGGAGATGGCGGCGGCGGTAAGCAAGATCATGCGCAATCAGGATCTGATCCTGGTGGCGAAGAAATGCCGAGTGGTGACGCGCTTTCGCAACACGATCGGTCTGCCGGGCCACCTCAGCGTGCGGCTGCAGCCCAATCACCCGACCGACAGCCTGCAGGGCATCGCCGCCAGCATGCTGGACGGTCTGCTGTACGGCAGCGGCGACGCGGTGGTCGGCATCAACCCGGCCAGCGACAGCCTGCCGCTGCTGGAAAAGCTCAACTATATGCTGGACGAGGTGATCCAGCGCTTCGCCATTCCCACCCAATCCTGCGTGCTGACCCATGTGACCAACACGCTGCGGCTGATGGAGCGCGGCGCGCCGGTGGATCTGGTGTTTCAGTCGATCGCCGGCACCGAGACGGCCAACCGTGGTTTCGGCATCAGCCTGGCGCTGCTGGCGGAGGCGCAGCAGGCGGCGCTGAGCCTTAGGCGCGGCACATTGGGCGATAACGTGATGTACTTCGAAACCGGGCAGGGCAGTTGCCTGTCGGCCAACGCGCATCACGGCGTCGATCAGCAGACCTGCGAGGCGCGCGCCTATGCGGTGGCGCGCCATTTCTCACCGCTGCTGATCAACACCGTGGTGGGGTTTATCGGCCCCGAATACCTGTATGACGGCAAGCAAATTATTCGCGCCGGGCTGGAGGACCACTTCTGCGGCAAGCTGCTCGGCCTGCCGCTGGGCTGCGACGTCTGCTACACCAACCATGCCGAAGCCGATCAGGACGACATGGACACGCTGCTGACGCTGTTGGCCGCCGCCGGGTTGACGTTCCTGATCGGCGTGCCGGGCGCGGACGACATCATGCTCAACTACCAAAGCACCTCGTTCCATGACGCGCTCTATATCCGCGAGCTGCTGGGGCTGAAGCATGCGCCGGAGTTCGCCGCCTGGCTGGCGGCGATGAACATCACCGACGAACGCGGGCGGCTGCGCGACGCCGCCGCCAATCACCCGTTGTTGCTGGCGCTGCAGGGAGAACGGACATGAGCAAACCGGTTCACGTCAACAGTTGGAACGCGCTGCGCGCCTTTACCGACGCGCGCATCGCGCTGGGGCGCACCGGCGCCAGCCTGCCGACCGACGAGCTGCTGCGCTTCGGCCTGGCCCATGCCCAGGCGCGCGACGCGGTGCATCAGCCTTTCGACAGCGAGCGGCTGGCGGCGGATTTGCACGAGGCCGGTTGGCCCACGCTGACGGTGCACAGCCAGGCCGCCGACCGCGCCGCCTACCTGCGCCGACCGGATCTGGGGCGGCGATTGGCGCCGGACAGCCGCAGCCTGCTGCTCGGCTCACCATCGCGCCGTGTCGATCTGCTGCTGGCGGTGGCGGACGGTCTCTCCTCCAAGGCGGTGCACCGTCAGGCGCTGCCGCTGCTGCAGGCGCTGCGACCTTATCTCGATACGCTGGGATTGAGCGTGACGCCGGTGGTGCTGGCGCATCAGGCGCGGGTGGCGCTGGGGGATGAGATCGGCGAATGCCTGCAGGCCCGGGCGGTGGCGGTGCTGATCGGCGAACGGCCGGGGCTGTCGTCGCCGGACAGCCTGGGCGTCTATTTGACCTGGGGACCGAACGTGCGCAGAACGGACGCCGAGCGTAACTGCATCTCCAACGTGCGGCCGGAGGGGCTGGATTACCCGCAGGCGGCGTTCCGTCTGGCCTGGCTGCTGGAGCAGGCGTTCCAGCGGCGGCTGAGCGGCATCGAGCTGAAGGACGAGAGCGACAATCCGGCGCTGCACAACCGGGTGACACCGCTTTACCCCCAACTGGGCGGCTGACCGAGGGTTTGCTGCAGCAGGGCGGTGAAGGCCGCCAGCCGCGCGGACACCTTCGCCATCGGGCGCAGCAGATAGATGCCTTGCTGCTCATGGCGCGGATCTTCGAGCATCTGAACCAGTTGCCCATTCTGCACGTCCGGCCCCACCACCCAGTTGGGCAGGAAGGCTATGCCGAGGCCGAGCAGCGCCGCTTGGCGCTGCGCGGTGAAGTCGTCGCAGCGCAGCGCCATGGTGCAGCGGCTCATCAGCGCCGCGTCGAGGATCTGCGCCCAGCAGGCCGGCTGCTGTTTGTGGTAGCGGGCGATCAGCCGATGCTGCGGCAACGCTTCCAGATCGCTCGGCAGGCCATAGCGGGCGACGTAGGCGGGGCTGGCGCACATCACCCAGCGTTGCGTGGCGATACGGCTGGCGTACAGCGCGCTGTCCTTCTGTTCGCCGATGCGGAGGGCGGCGTCCAGCCGTTCCTGGGTCGGATCGGTCTGGCGTTCGGTCAGATCGAGATCGACAGACAGCTGCGGATGGCGTTCCGCCAGCGTCGGCAGCAGCGGCAGCACATAGGTTTTGCCGAAGGTCGGCAGGCAGCTGATGCGCAGCGTGCCCTGCGGCGTTTCGTTTAACGCGCTCAGCTCGGCGTGAATACCGGTAATGTCCGCCATCAGCGCGGCGGCGCGCGTCAGCAGCAGCTCGCCGGCGTCGGTCAGCAGCAGCCCACGGGTGGAGCGGACGAACAGCGCGGCGCCGAGCGCGCTTTCCAATGCGTCGATATGGCGCACCAGCGAGGAGGGCACCATGCCCAGCCGGCGAGCGGCGGCGGAAAAGCTGCCCAGGCGGGCCACGTCGAGAAAGATCGGCAGATGTTCAACATAACGGGCGTCATTCATTTTTGCATTATATGCAAAAGCGTTTCTTATGAATACCCGCTTCTCTGTCGGCGGCGCTGCGGCTACTCTGGCTGCGGGTTGACGGCGGGCTTCAACGCCGCCGCATCCTGGCCGTATAGAGAAAAAACGCATAAACCTCGCGGCGCTTAGCACTAAATAACAGATGTTTTTCCCAGGCTGCATGAGCCGCCTGCGGAGTTGATTGTCGCTCCAACACCAGATTAACCGTTCAATTTGATATCCGACTCAGCATTAATGATTAGTGAGCCTTTACTTTCACACATCATGCCGTGGGTTCTGGATATCGGCCGGCCAGCCGTGCCGGTTTTTTTGTCGCCTCAGGCTGAATCGTTCCAACTGATGAACGCGCCTTAGGGGGCATCTTGGCCCGCCGTCGGTGGGTCTTTTGAACGCGCGGAATCGCGATCCCGCGCTGGTGGAGGAGTGAGTCATGAACGAAAAACACGGGTGTTCCTGTGCGCGCCATTTGGCGCAGGGTTTTGCCAGGCAGTCGATCAACGCCGGGGAGGGCGAAATCTATCAAATCTCGCTGATGAGCGCGCTCATCGACGGGGTCTACGAGGGTGAAACCACCATTGCCGAGTTGCTCAAACACGGCGATTTCGGCCTCGGCACCTTCAATCACCTGGACGGCGAACTGATCGCTTTCGACCAGGAAATACACCAGCTGCGCGCCGACGGCAGCGCCCGCCCAGCCGGTTTGCAACAGAAAACCCCTTTCGCCGTCGTCACCTTTTTCCAGCCCAGCATCAGCCAACAGTTCGACCGGCCGATCACCAAGGCGCAACTGCATCAGTGCATCGACGAACAGGTCGCCTCGCCGAACCTGTTCTGCGCGGTACGGGTCGACGGTGAGTTCAGTCACGTGGAAACCCGCACCGTGCCGCGCCAGGAGCGTCCCTACCGCCCGATGTTGGAAGCGATAGAAGAGCAGCCGACCTTCTCGTTTCATCAACGGCGCGGCACGCTGGTCGGTTTCCGCTCGCCGGATTACATGCAGGGCATCGGCGTGGCCGGCTATCACGAACACTTCGTTACCGACGACCGCAGCGGCGGCGGCCACGTGCTGGACTACCAGCTCGATCATGGCCGCCTGCAGTTCGGCGTCATCACCCGTCTCAATCTTCAGTTGCCGCATGATGCGGATTTCTTGCGCGCTAACCTCTGCCCAGAGGATTTGGATCGCGCGATTCGTTCCGCCGAGGGCTAACCCCGGCGATCGTTTTCTTAGGAGGTGGAACCATGGCACAGGAAAAAACAGGCAATGATTGGCAATGCGGCGCCGATTTGGTGGTGAAAAACCTGGAAGCGCAGGGCGTCAAACACGTTTTCGGCATTCCGGGCGCCAAGATCGATCGGGTGTTCGACTCGCTGGAGGATGCGCCATCGATCGACACGGTGGTGGTGCGGCATGAGGCCAACGCGGCCTTTATGGCGGCGGCGGTCGGCCGCCTGACCGGCAAGGCCGGGGTGGCGCTGGTCACCTCCGGGCCGGGCAGCTCCAACCTGATCACCGGGCTGGCCACCGCCACCTCGGAGGGGGACGCGGTAGTGGCCTTTGGCGGGGCGGTGAAGCGCGCCGACAGCCTGAAGCAGACGCACCAGAGCATGGATACCGTCAGCATGTTCCGGCCAGTGACCAAGTATTGCGCCGAAGTGCATGCCGGTTCGGCGATTTCCGAGGTGATCGCCAACGCCTTCCGCCGCGCCGAGTTTGGCCGGCCGGGAGCATCATTCGTCAGCCTGCCGATGGATATCGTCAATGAACCGGTCAGCGCGCCGGTGCTGGCCGGCTGCCGCTTGCCGCGCATGGGGGCCGCGGCGGCGGACGACATCCAGGCGGCGGTGAAGCTGATTCGCCAGGCCAAATGCCCGGTATTGCTGCTCGGTTTGCAGGCCAGCCGGCCGGAGAACAGCGAGGCGGTGCGCCATCTGCTGTACCGCACCCATATGCCGGTGGTCGGCACCTATCAGGCGGCGGGGGTGATCGACGTCAACCACTTCGCCCGTTTCGCCGGCCGCGTCGGCCTGTTCAACAACCAGCCGGCCGATCAGCTGTTGCAGAAGGCCGATCTGGTGGTGAGCGTCGGCTATGATCCGATCGAATACGATCCCTGCATGTGGAACAGCCACGGGCGGCTGAAGCTGGTGCACATCGACGTGCTGCCGGCGGATATCGACACCTGCTATCGGCCGGATGTCGAACTGGTGGGCAACATCAGCGCCACGTTGAACATGATGACCGAAGCGTTCAATGAGGCGGTCTGCGTGCCGCCGGAGGTGGAGCTGATCCTCTCCGATCTCGGCCGTCAGCGCACAGAACTGGCGGAACGCGCCGCGCGCCGCGGCGGCATGCCGATCCATCCGCTGCGCATCGTCAAGGAGCTGCAGGACATCGTCAGCGACGACGTGACGCTGTGCGTGGACATGGGCAGCTTCCACATCTGGATCGCCCGTTACCTTTACAGCTTCCGCGCCCGCCAGCTGTTGATCTCCAACGGCCAGCAAACCATGGGGGTGGCGCTGCCGTGGGCCATCGGCGCGGCGCTGGTGCGCCCCGGCGATAAGGTGGTGTCGATCTCCGGCGATGGCGGCTTCATGCAGTCGAGCATGGAGCTGGAGACCGCGGTGCGGTTGAAAAATAACATCGTGCACGTGATCTGGGTCGATAACGCCTACAACATGGTGGAGATGCAGGAAGTGAACAAATACCAGCGCAAATCCGGCGTGGAGTTTGGGCCGATTGACTTCAAGACCTATGCGGAATCCTGCGGCGCGGTCGGTTTCGCCGTGCAGTCGGTGGACGACCTGCGGCCGATGCTGCGCAAGGCGATGGCGATCCAGGGACCGGTGGTGGTGGCCATTCCGGTCGACTACGCCGACAACTATAAGCTGATGGCGCAGATGAACTTCAGCCAGATGATTTAATTTCATCATCGCGCTGTTTCACCGGGGCAGGCCGCTTGCGCGCCTGCCCGTTTTTATGCGCGGAATTTGTCCTTTACATCGCTAACTGCATGATTTATTGCTATCCGTTGGGCTGTTTTTTCACCACTGGGGATAGCGCAATGAAAAGAAAAGCAATAACGATCGGGCTGCTGGCGTTGGCGATTACCGGCGGCGCGCGGGCCAATACGCTGGTCTACTGTTCCGAAGGTTCACCGGAAGGCTTCAACCCGCAGCTGTTCACCTCCGGCACCACGGTAGACGCCAGTTCGGCGGCGATCTACAACCGGCTGGTGGATTTCAAACCCGGCACCGTCGAGCTGCAACCCAGCCTGGCGGAAAGCTGGGAGGTGAGCGAAGATGGCAAGCGCTATACCTTCCATCTGCGCAAGGGCGTGGCATTCCAGAGCAATAAATATTTTACGCCCACCCGCGATTTCAACGCCGATGACGTCATCTTCTCGTTTATGCGCCAGAAGGACGCCAACAACCCGTATCACAAGGTCTCCAACGGCGCCTATACCAACTTCGAGTCGATGGAGTTCGGCACGCTGATTGACCGGATCGTCAAGGTGGATGACCACACCGTGCGCTTTGAGCTCTCCCGCGCCGAGGCGCCGTTCGTCGCCGATCTGGGCATGTACTTCGCCACCCTATTATCGGCGGAATATGCCGACGCGATGCTGAAGGCCGGCACGCCGCAGCGGGTGGACAACGATCCGATCGGCACCGGGCCGTTCCAACTGGTGCAGTACCAGAAGGATGCGAAAATCCTCTACAAGGCGTTCGATCGTTACTGGGAAGGCAAACCGAAGATCGACCGGCTGGTGTTTTCGATCACGCCGGATGCGACGGTGCGTTACGCCAAGCTGCAAAAGAACGAGTGCCAGGTGATGCCGTTCCCCAACCCGGCGGATCTGGCGCGCATGCGGCAGGACGGCAACCTTCAGGTGATGGAAAAATCCGGTTTGAATATCGGTTTCCTGGCGTTCAACACCCAGAAGAAACCGTTGGATAACGTTAAGGTGCGCCAGGCGTTGGCGCTGGCGGTCAACAAGCCGGCGATCATCGACGCGGTGTTCCACGGCGCCGGTCAGCCGGCCAAGAACCTGCTGCCGCCGACCCAATGGGGCAGCAACGCGCAGCTTGAAGACTACCCGTATTCGCCGGAGCGGGCGAAGCAGCTGTTGCAGGAGGCCGGGCTGGGGCAGGGTTTCGACATCGATCTGTGGGCGATGCCGGTGCAGCGGCCCTATAACCCCAACGCCAAGCGCATGGCGGAGATGATCCAGGCCGACTGGGCCAAGATCGGCGTGCGCGCCAAAATCGTCACCTTCGAGTGGGGCGAGTATTTACAGCGGATTAAAAACGGCGAGCACCAGACCGCGCTGATGGGCTGGACCACCGCCAACGGCGATCCGGACAACTTTTTCGGCCCGCTGTTCACCTGCGCTTCGCTCGGCGGCTCCAACTCGGCGAAATGGTGCTACAAACCGTTCGACCAGCTGATCCTGCAGGCGCGTGAAGAGAACGATCACGCCAAACGGGTGGCGATGTACCAGCAGGCGCAGGTGATGATGCACGATCAGATGCCGGCGCTGATGATCGCGCACTCGACCATCTTCGAACCGGTGCGCAAGGAAGTGAAAGGCTACGAGATAGACCCGTTCGGCAAACACATCTTCAAACAGGTGTCGCTGGAGAAGTAACCAAAAGGCCGGGGTAACCCGGCCTTTTTCATGCCTGCGGCGTGTCGCAGTGGTAGCGGCCGCGCGGGATCACCAGCGGCGTGTGGGACAGCGGATCGTCGATGATCATGCACGGCATGCCGAACACTCGCTCCACCAGTTCGGCGGTGATGATCTCCGCCGGTTTCCCCTCTGCCACGATCTTGCCGTCGCGCATGGCGATGATGTGATCGGCATAGCGGCAGGCGTGGTTGAGATCGTGCAGCACCGCGATCATGGTTTGACCGCGCTCGCGGTTAAGCTGGCGGAACAGATCCAGCAGCTCAATCTGGTGCGCGATGTCGAGGTAGGTGGTCGGCTCATCCAGCAGCAGCAGCGGGGTTTGCTGCGCCAGCGCCATCGCCACCCAGACGCGCTGACGCTGCCCGCCGGACAGTTCGTCGACGCTGCGGTCCGCTAATTGGCTGACGTTGGTGGCCGCCATGGCGGCTTCCACCGCCTGTTTGTCGGCCTGCGTCCACTGTTTCAGCAGGCTCTGATGCGGATAGCGGCCGCGCGACACCAGATCCGCCACGGTGATGCTGTCCGGCGCGATTGAAGTTTGCGGCAGCAGGCCAAGCTCGCGCGCCAGCGCCTTGGTGGCGAAGCTGCTGATGTTCTTGCCGTCCAGCATCACCTCGCCGGCGCTGGGTTTCAGCAGGCGGCACAGGGCGCGCAACAGCGTCGATTTGCCGCAGGCGTTCGGCCCGACGATCACCGTGAAGGCGCCGTCGGGGATCGCCACGCTCAGATCGTCAGCGATGATTTTATTGTCGTAGCCCAGCTTCAGGTGCGAGGCGTGCAGGCGGTGGCTCATGGCATTATCACTCTTCATTATCTGCGGGCCTCTCGGATGAGCAGCCAAATCAGGTACAGGCCGCCGATGCAGACGGTCACGACCCCGACCGGTAGTTGGATCGGCGCGAAAAGATGTTGGGACACCACGTCGGCGCCGAGCAGCAACGCCGCGCCCATCAGCGCCGAGGAGGTCAGGGTGACCGAGGATTGTCCGGCCAGGCGACGGGCGATCTGCGGCGCCGCCAGCGCGATAAAGGAAATCGGCCCAGCGGTGGCGGTGACGGCGGCGGTGAGGGTAACGCCAAACAGCATCAGCCACAGCCGGCTGCCTTCGGCGTTGACGCCCAGCGCGCGCGCCGTGTCGTCGCCCATTTCCAGCAGCTGCAGCCGTTTGCCCATCAGCAGCGCGGCCGCGGCCGCCAGCACGATGAACGCCGTGGCGGGCTGGGCTTTTTGCCAGGTCATGCCGTTGAGCGAACCGGCCTGCCACATGGCGGCGTCCATGGCGCGCTCAAGCGAGGCGGTGATGATCAGCCAGGTGTTGGTGGAAACCAGCACTGCGCTGATGGCGATGCCGACGATGATCAACCGGAAACCGGCGATGCCTTGCCGCCAGGCCAGCAGATAGATGGCCAGCGCCGAGAGAATGCCGCCGGCCAGCGCGCCGCCGGCGATGTAATAGTAGCCGCCGTTGAACAGGGTGATGGCGATCAGCGCGCCGGTGTAGGCCCCCATGTTAAAGCCGATCACGTCCGGGCTGCCGAGCGGGTTGCGGATAATCGACTGGAAAATGGCGCCGCTCATGCCGAGCGCGGCACCTAACAGCAGCGCCATGGCGATGCGGGGCAAGCGCCATTGGGTGACCACGGTCACCAGATTTTTCGGCGCCTCGCCGCTGAGCGCGGCAAAGACTTGCTCCAGCGAGAGCTGCAGCGTGCCGTAGCACAGCGCGGCAACCGCCATCGCCAGGCATAACGCCAGCAGCGAAAGGTTGACCAACAGCAGGCGCAGCGGCACGCGCCAGTTGATGACGCCGTCCGGACGGCCGATATGCAGCGTGTGCGGCAGACTCATCACAAGCCCCCCAGCGTTTTCTTGCGGCGCACCAGCCAGATCAGTACCGGCGCGCCGATAAAGGCGGCGACGATGGAAACCCGCAGTTCACCGGCCGCCAGCAAGCGGCCGACCACGTCGGCGCACAGCAGTAAAATCGGCGCCAGCAGCATGGAATAGGGCAGGATCCAGCGTTGGTCGGGGCCGACCCACCAACGGGCGATATGCGGCACCATCAGGCCGATGAAGCTGATCGGACCGACGGTGGCGGTCGCCGCGCCGCACAGCAGCGTGATGGCGATCACCGCGACGATCTGAGTCAGCACCACGCGCGCGCCGAGCGCGATAGCCAAATCTTCCCCCATGCCGATGGTATTCAGCGGCCGGGCGATGAGCAGCGTCAGCAGGCAGCCGAGCAAAATGGCGGGGGCGGTGACCGGCAGCGTGGACAGCGTGCGGATATCCAGCGTGCCGGCCTGCCAGAAGCGCAGTTGGTCAAAGGTTTGCGGATCGATCAGCGACAGCCCGGTGGTGATGCCGAGCAGCACCGCGCCGATCGCCACACCGGCCAGCGTCAGCCGCACCGGGTTGATGCGCCCGCCCGCCAGCGTGCCGATCAGGTAGACCAGCAGGGTGGTGAGGGCCGCGCCGACAAAGGCGTAGGCCATATAGCTTTCAGTGGTGGCGGCGCCGAAAAACATGATGCCGATGACTACGGCGAAGCTGGCGCCGGCGTTGATGCCGAGCACGCCGGGATCGGCCAGCGGGTTGCGCGTCAGCGCCTGAATCAGCGCGCCGGCGGCGCCGAGTGCCATGCCGGCCAGGATGCCCGCCAGCGTACGGGGTACCCGGGCATTGAGAATGATGGTGCTGTCGGAACCGCTCGCGGCGCCCTGCAGGCTGAGCCAGACGGTATGGAAGGGGATGGCTTTGGAACCCAGCATCAGGCTGGCCATGATGCACAGCAGCAACAGCGCCAAACCGATACCGAACCCGGCGATGCGTTTGAAGCCACTGGCGTAAGCTGCGTGCGGTGCGGACGAAAGCGTCCGCTCAGTCGGAGTGGGTACGTTCACACCGGTAACTCCTGTATGATTTTTATTCTCATTGTTATTTGCGTTCATGCGGGCGCTTATAGTAGCACGAGTTTACGCCCGCATGCACCCGCCGGTTGGCGGCGCAGGTGCAATGATGATGTTAATAACTATTGATATTTCAATTGATTGAATGTGAATGCTTGCCCTGCTTGCGGAAAGCGTCGGCAGGGGTCTGGCCTGCCGACGGCGTGATTCAGGGCTTTTTGAACAACCGTTCGATTTGGTTCAGCATGTTGGTGGCGCTGTAGTAATCGAGGCGGAAGGTGTCGTTGCCGACGGCGTAGACGTGCCGCTGTTCCACCGGCTCCAGATGTTTGAGGAACGGGTTGGTCAGCACCTCTTGCACTTTGCGCTCATTGGTGGCGAACAGGATCAGGGTTTTGCCATTCAGGCCTTCGGCCATTTTTTCGCCGGAGATCTGGATGATGTCATGGCGTTTCCCCATGCTGGTGTTGCCTTTGGCGCTTTCCGGCGGGGTGGCCAGTTGGAAACCGAGCTGGGTCAGCAGTTTGCCCTGGGCGGAACCTGGCGTCCACAGCATGGCCTCGCGGCCGTTGTCGGCATACACCAGCGGAGTGGTGGGCTGCGGCGGCAGCGCGATCGCCTGCTTCACTTGCTCCACGCGCTGTTCGAAACGATCTTCCGCCTGTTTGGCGCCGGCTTCATGACCGGTGATCTCGCCGAGCTCGCTGGCCAGCTGCTGCCAGCTTTTGTCGCCATAATCGAGCACCAGCGTCGGCGCAATGGCGGACAGCTGGTCATACAGTTTCAACGCCGAATCCCCGCCGGTCGCGGCGACGACGATCAAATCCGGCGCGGCGGCGGCGACGGCTTCGGCATTGGGCTCCACCTGGTACAGCCGCTCGACGTGGCGCTGCTTGGCCACCTCGCTCCATTGGGTAAAGAAACCTTGTTTATCGGCCACCAGGGGATTTGGGCTGGTGGCGGCGCTGGCGACCACCGGGGCGTCGATAGCCAGCAGCGTGCCGGTGATGGTGACGCTGGTGGACACGATGCGCTGCGGCGGTTTTTCCAGCGTGAATTTCCCTTTGACGCTGTCGATGGTGCGCGGCCAACTGCTGTCGGTTGCGGGGGCGGACGGTTTCTGCCCGTCGCTCTTGTCGTCCGGGCCGCAGCCACTGAGCAGCAGGCTGGAAGTGGCGATAAATGCAATGAACAGCTGGCGTAAGGATAGGGTCATGAGCGGGCTCTTTCTTTCCTTGAACTAAGGCGTATCAATCCGGCGGCGGATTGGCTGCGTGGTGGATGCCCGCTAATTTACCATTCAAGTCGCCAAAATGATAACCATTCGTATCTCAGCGCGTAGTGAATACAGAAAGAATAAGGAGATAGGGGCAGTGAGTGAGGCAGAAACGAAAAAAGCGCCAAAAGGCGCTTTTTTCTGAATGGGTGGGTCGTGCAGGATTGATTCGGCCTGTGGCCTCACCCTGCGGGCAACGCTGCGCGTTGTCGTATCGCTGAACCTGAGCGCAGGATTTCACCCGCACGACTCGGTGACCATGTTAGCGAGCAGATGAGGTCAGGTTTGGATGTTACAGAAACGAAAAAAGCGCCAAAAGGCGCTTTTTTCTGAATTGGTGGGTCGTGCAGGATTCGAACCTGCGACCAATTGATTAAAAGTCAACTGCTCTACCAACTGAGCTAACGACCCGCAGAAGTGGTGGGTGATGACGGGCTCGAACCGCCGACCCCCTCCGTGTAAAGGAGATGCTCTACCAACTGAGCTAATCACCCACTTCAGGACTTCCAGGCACTGCTAAACGAGCGAATGATGGTGGGTGATGACGGGCTCGAACCGCCGACCCCCTCCGTGTAAAGGAGATGCTCTACCAACTGAGCTAATCACCCTCATTCGTTCTCATTTTTTCTCAACAAGATGGTGGGCGATGACGGGCTCGAACCGCCGACCCCCTCCGTGTAAAGGAGATGCTCTACCAACTGAGCTAATCGCCCCGTCTTGTTGGAGTCGCATTATAGGGATAGTTCAAAGTGAGTCAACGCTTTTTAAAATGATTTCAATCGTTCGCCGCAAATTTAGGCAGGGCGCGATAATTATCGCCAGCGGCGCCGATTCTTTGCGCGATGCTATGCGAAACTCGCCGCAAAACGCGCTAAATCGACTGGCGCAATATCGTGTCGGCGTTGAGGAATTAGCGCGTGGTGATACAATGTCGTCCACTCTTTTTTCAATTCCGAGCAATCGTCGGCAACCGCCGACACGCGTTGCGTAATAAGGCAGTGAACCCAATGAAAATCAAAACCCGTTTTGCACCGAGCCCGACCGGCTATCTTCACGTCGGCGGCGCGCGTACCGCACTTTATTCCTGGTTGTTCAGCCGCCATGCGGGTGGTGAGTTCGTTCTGCGTATCGAAGATACCGATCTGGAACGTTCTACCCAGGACGCGATCGACGCAATTATGGATGGCATGAACTGGTTGAACCTGGATTGGGATGAAGGCCCGTATTTCCAGACCAAGCGTTTCGATCGCTACAACGCGGTCATCGACGAGATGCTGGAGCAGGGCACGGCGTATAAATGCTATTGCTCCAAGGAACGTCTGGAAGCGCTGCGCGAGAAGCAGATGGAAAACGGCGAGAAGCCGCGTTACGACGGCCACTGCCGCGACAGCCAGTGCAGCCACACCGACGACGAGCCGCACGTGGTGCGCTTCCGTAACCCGCAGGAAGGCTCGGTGATCTTCGACGACAAAATTCGCGGCCCGATCGAATTCAGCAACCAGGAGCTGGACGATCTGATCATCCGCCGCACCGACGGTTCGCCAACCTATAACTTCTGCGTCGTCGTCGATGACTGGGACATGGAAATCACCCATGTGATCCGCGGTGAAGACCACATCAACAACACCCCGCGCCAGATCAACATTCTCAAAGCGCTGGGCGCGCCGGTGCCGGAATACGCGCACGTGTCGATGATCCTCGGCGACGACGGTAAAAAACTGTCCAAGCGCCACGGCGCGGTGGGCGTCATGCAGTATCGCGACGACGGCTATCTGCCGCAGGCGCTGCTGAACTACCTGGTGCGTCTGGGCTGGTCCCACGGCGATCAGGAGATCTTCTCCATCGATGAGATGAAAGAGTTCTTCACGCTGGAAGCGATCAACAAATCCGCCAGCGCGTTCAACACCGAGAAGCTGCAGTGGCTGAACCACCATTACATCAACCATATGCCGGCGGAAGAAGTGGCGGTGCATCTGGCATGGCACGTTGAGCAACTGGGCATTGAAACCCGCAACGGCCCGGAACTGAAAGACATCGTCAAGCTGCTGGGCGAGCGTTGCAAAACGCTGAAAGAGATGGCGGAGTCTTGCCGTTACTTCTACGCAGATTTCAGCGAGTTTGACGCTGACGCCGCCAAGAAGCACCTGCGCCCGGTTGCGCGTCAGCCGCTGGAAGCGGTGCGCGCCAAGCTGGCCGCCATCACCGTCTGGACGCCGGAAAATGTGCATGACGCCATTCAGGGCACGGCGGATGAGCTGGGTGTCGGCATGGGTAAAGTCGGCATGCCGCTGCGCGTCGCGGTGACCGGCGCCGGCCAGTCGCCGGGCATGGACGTGACCGTGCATGCGATCGGCCAGAAGCGTTCGCTGCAGCGCATCGACATGGCGCTGGCTTACATCGCCGAGCGCGAAGCGCAAGCCTGATTAGGTTGATACGCCATAAATGAAAAAGCCCCGTGGAGCAATCCCGGGGCTTTTTTTATTGCTTGCTGTCAGGCTTGCTCGCCGGCCGGTAAACCCGGACGGTAGGCGAGGAAATACATTAGCCCGACAAAGCCGGCGCCGCCCAGCGCATTGCCGAGAAATACCGCGACGAAATTAGGCAGGTACTGCTCCCAGCCCATGCCGCCGGCAAAGATGGCCGCCGGGATGATGAACATGTTCGCCACCACGTGCTGGAAGCCGATGGCGACAAAAGCCATGACCGGGAACCACATGCCGATCACTTTGCCCGGCACATCCTTGCTGGCGAAGGCTAACCACACCGCCAGGCACACCAGCCAGTTGCAGCCGACGCCGGAGATGAAGGCGTGCAGGAAGTCCGCATCCACTTTGGCCTGCGCGATCGCCAGCGTCTTATGCAAAAACGCGCCTTCGGTCAGGCCCAGTAGGTGGCCGAAAAAGTAGGCGACGGCCACGCTGCCGGCCAGGTTGGCCAGGGTGACCCAAAACCAGTTGCGCAGCACGGCGATAGCGGGAATTTCACGGGCAAACCAGGCCATCGGCAAGGTCATCATGTTGCCGGTCAACAGTTCGCCGCCGGCCAGAATGGTCAGGATCAGGCCGATAGGAAAGACCGCTGCGCCCAACAGCGCGCCGAAAGAGCCCCATTCGGCCGGCAGGGTGCCGATGACGTGAATATCCAGCAGGAAGCCGGTGGCGATAAAGGCGCCGGCGAGAAAGCCCAGAATCAGCAGATTAGCGAGCGGGGCGCGGCTTTTGTTTACCCCGGCCTGAACGGCGAGGGCGGCGATTTCTTTTGGTGAATGCAAAGACATGACGGACTCGGTTTATAGTAATGAAGTTTATGGCGCGGGCAGTCTATGCCGCTCGGGAGTCCGACTCAAGCGCATTTCGCTAACATTCCGTTAATTAAAAATCAACGTGATATGCAGGGTCTTTCGCCATTTTGAGATGTAGCGCGCAAAATGGATGAACTCTGCGCAAAGTGATGATTTTTTGGCGCCAAAGATGCTGATTTGGCGGCTTTTTCAACGCTTGATTCAGTAATTCAATTTAGCCGTTGACAGCTTTGAGCGGGTTTCATATTATGCGCCCCGTTCACAGCACAAAGTGATTGTGGAACGGGGCTATAGCTCAGCTGGGAGAGCGCTTGCATGGCATGCAAGAGGTCGACGGTTCGATCCCGTCTAGCTCCACCAACCTTCTTCTCAGAGAGGTTGGGGAATACCGTAACGCCGGTCAACGCGTACCACTTTTGTGGGGCTATAGCTCAGCTGGGAGAGCGCTTGCATGGCATGCAAGAGGTCGACGGTTCGATCCCGTCTAGCTCCACCACCATTTAAAAAGCCGACCTTAGGGTCGGCTTTTTGCTTTGCATTATTCCACCTTCGCCGAAGGCCAGCCAATAAAAAAGGCGCCCGCAGGCGCCTTGTTATCCTGGCCGGTTCGAGGCTTAGCCCAGCACCAGACCCGCGATGGAAGCGGACAGGATGCTGACCAGCGTAGAGCCGTACACCAGCTTCAGGCCAAAGCGTGACACCACATTGCCCTGGTGTTCGTTCAGGCCCTTGATCGCACCGGCCACGATGCCGATGGAAGAGAAGTTGGCGAAGGACACCAGGAACACCGACAGGATCCCCAGGCTGCGCGGCGACAGCTCGGCAGAGACTTTCTGCAGTTCCATCATGGCCACGAATTCGTTGGAAACCAGTTTGGTCGCCATGATGCTGCCAACCTGCAGGGCTTCGTGTTTAGGAATGCCCATGATCCAGGCGAATGGATAGAAGAAGTAGCCGAGGATTTCCTGGAAGCTCAGGCCGAAAATGGCGCTGAATACACCGTTGAGCGCGGCGATCAGGGCGATGAAGCCAATCAGCATCGCGGCGACGATAATCGCTACTTTGAAGCCCGCCAGGATGTATTCACCCAGCATTTCAAAGAAGCTCTGGCCTTCGTGCAGGTTGCCGAGGTGCAGCTCTTCTTCTTTATTGGTGTCGTACGGGTTGACCAGCGACAGCACGATAAAGGTGCTGAACATGTTCAATACCAGCGCCGCCACCACGAACTTGGCGTCCAGCATGGTCATATAGGCGCCGACGATGGACATGGAAACCGTAGACATCGCGGTCGCCGCCATGGTGTACATGCGCTTTTCCGACATCTTGCCCAGGATATCCTTGTAGGCGATGAAGTTTTCGGATTGCCCCAGGATCAGCGAGCTGACGGCGTTAAACGACTCCAGCTTGCCCATGCCGTTCACTTTCGACAGCACGGTGCCGATAATGCGGATGATGAACGGCAGCACCTTGATGTACTGCAGAATACCGATCAGCGCCGAAATGAAGACGATTGGGCACAGCACCTTCAGGAAGAAGAACGCCAGGCCTTTGTCGCCCATGCCGCCGAACACGAAATCAGTCCCTTGTCCCGCAAACCCGAGCAGTTTGTCAAACAGCGCGGCGAATCCTTTTACGAAGCCCAAACCCGCTTCCGAATGCAGGAAAAAGTAGGCCAGCAGTACTTCGATAACCAGTAGTTGAATAACATAGCGAATGCGGATGCTTTTACGATCGCGGCACACCAACAGGGCCAGGATCGCCACCACCACTATCGCCAACGCAAAGTGCGCAATATGGGACATGTTTGCTCCAAATTTGAGGCAGGCTGAATTTCGGCTGTCATTTTATGTAACGCTACGTTTAAAAACGAGACTTCTATTGCAAATATGGAAAATCATAGTGGGAGTTCTCCTAAAGTGTTGCGCAAAAGCATAAAAAATCAAGATGTTAAAGCAGCAATAGGAAATTCGTATTCTTGTGCTAACCTGTCTTTCAGGGGTATTGCAGCCAAAATCCCATCCCAAAAGCACGGAAATCGGCAAGCTTCGCGCTGAACCCTTCGATAAAACCGTTAATGTTGGCTATTACAGAGATAAGTTTTACCGCTCCAAATGCGCTTGATAATTATTATCATTTATATAGAGTGGAGATAAACGTAATTTCAGTAAGGGTTCAACATATGCTGAACAGTCGCGTGGTTGAAACCACCTCCGGTCGCTCCGCCAGAAAAATCAAACTCTCGCTCATGGGGCCCGCCTTCATCGCCGCTATCGGCTATATCGATCCCGGCAATTTCGCCACCAACATCCAGGCCGGCGCCTCATTCGGCTACAGCCTGCTGTGGGTGGTGGTTTGGGCCAACGTGATGGCGATGCTGATCCAGCTGTTGTCCGCCAAGCTGGGCATCGCCACCGGGAAAAATCTGGCCGAGCATATTCGCGATCGCTTTCCGCGGCCGGCGGTGTGGGCCTATTGGGTACAGGCGGAGATCATCGCCATGGCGACCGATCTGGCCGAGTTTATCGGCGCGGCGATCGGCTTCAAGCTGCTGCTCGGCGTCTCTCTGTTGCAGGGCGCAGTGCTGACCGGCATCGCCACCTTTTTAATTCTGATGCTGCAAAAACGCGGGCAAAAGCCGCTGGAGCTGGTGATCGGCGGCCTGTTGTTGTTCGTCGCAGCCGCCTACATCGTCGAGCTGGCGTTCTCCCAGCCGCAGTTGGCGCCGTTGCTGAAGGGCATGGCGCTGCCCGATTTGCCTAACGGCGATGCGGTATTCCTGGCTGCCGGGGTATTGGGCGCCACCATCATGCCGCACGTGATCTATCTGCATTCGTCGCTCACCCAAATCGGCGGCGAGCACGACAAGGCGGAACGCTATGCCGCTACCAAAGTCGACGTCGCCGTGGCTATGACCATCGCCGGTTTCGTCAATCTGGCGATGATGGCCACCGCCGCCGCCGCGTTTCATTTCAGCGGCCACAGCGGCATCGCCGATCTCGACGTGGCTTACCTGACGCTGCAACCGCTGCTCGGGCACGCCGCCGCCACCGTGTTCGGCCTGAGTCTGGTGGCGGCCGGCCTCTCTTCTACTGTGGTCGGCACGTTGGCGGGGCAGGTGGTGATGCAGGGGTTCGTGCGTTTCCATATTCCGCTGTGGCTGCGGCGCGCGGTGACCATGCTGCCGTCGTTTATCGTCATCATGTTGGGGATGGATGCGACGCGCATTCTGGTGCTGAGTCAGGTGCTGCTCAGCTTCGGCATTGCGCTGGCGTTGGTGCCGCTGCTGGCTTTCACCGGCAATCGGGCGCTGATGGGGGAAATGGTCAACGGCCCGCTGGTGCAAAACCTGGGCAAGCTGATCGTGCTGGTGGTGGTGGGATTGAACGGCTACCTGCTGATCGGCAGCGTGCTGTAAGCAAAAACAGTGCGGGCCGGCGTTGCGCCGGCCCGTCGTCGTTAATCGCGGTCGTCATCGCCGTGGCGGCGCCAGCGATCGCGGTCATGATCGTGGTGGTGCTTTTTCTCTTTCTTCCAGTGGTGCTTATCGTAGTGTTTGTCGTATTTACGATAGCGTCCTTCATGGTAGTAATAGTGTTTACGCCAGTAGTCGCCATCGCGCCAGCGATAGCCGTCCCAGTAGTAACCGCGACGGCTGCGGTCGCCGAGATAACGCCCCTGATGGCCTTGCCACCAGTCGCGATCCCGCCAATCGTAACCATCCCAATAGCGGCCGCGGTTATCCTGATCGCCGATGCGCAATGAAACGCCCGGCATCAGATCGATGCTGATCCCTTCGGCATGCGCCTGCTGTGCGGCGGGCAGTACCGTCGCCGCCAAAATGGCGGCCAAGAGCAGAGGTTTAAACATGGCTTCTCCTTCCCGCTTGCGCGGCCTGGCCGTTTGTCACTTTATGAAGCGCGTTCATCAGTTTAAAAGCGGCCTTATCGTTATTTTTGCTGCAATATCGGCATCATAGCGCCGGCGCATAGGGTTGAATCTGAGAGCCACTCTGAAAATGATGCAGGAGGTTAAGATTTGAGATTTTTCTGGGGGAGCGCCGCTCGATTGAACGGCGGAATTTGTAAACGATTACAATAAGATTGTCTCGATCTGCGCGAGCTCTTCTTCACTAAAGTGACGATTGGCCAGCATGCCCACCGCGTCTTCTATCTGCGCATTCTTGCTGGCGCCGATCAGCACTGAGGTAACGCGATCGCCGCGCAGCACCCAGGCCAGCGCCATCTGCGACAGCTTTTGCCCGCGTTGCCGCGCCAGCGCATCGAGGCGGCGCACCTTGTCCAGTCGCTCGGCGGTCAGCTGCTCCGGCTGCAGGAAGCGGCTGCCGCTGGCGGCGCGAGAATCTTGCGGTATGCCGTGCAGGTAGCGGTCGGTCAGCAGTCCGCCCGCCAGCGGCGAGAAGGCGATAGATCCGACGCCATGTTCCTCCAGCGTATCCAGCAACGCCGTCTCCGGCCCGCGTTCCAACATCGAATACTTCGGCTGGTGGATCACGCACGGCGTGCCGAGCCGCTGCAGAATGTCGAACGCCTGTCGCGCGCGCTCGGCCGGGTAGTTGGACAAACCGACATACAGCGCTTTGCCCTGGCGCACCAGCAGATCCAGCGCCGCCATGGTTTCTTCCAGCGGCGTGTCCGGATCCGGCCGATGATGATAAAAGATATCCACATACTCCAACCCCATGCGCTTCAGGCTCTGATCGAGGCTGGCGACCAGGTACTTTTTCGAGCCCCAATCGCCGTAGGGGCCGGGCCACATGGTGTAACCGGCTTTGGATGAGACGAGCAGTTCATCGCGCCAGGCCCGTAGATCGGCGTTGAGAATGCGGCCAAAGTTCTCCTCGGCGGCGCCGGGCGGCGGGCCGTAGTTATTGGCCAGATCGAAATGGGTAATGCCGCGATCGAAGGCGCAGCGGATCAGGCCGCGGGCGTTGTCGTACAGCGTGGCGTCGCCGAAGTTGTGCCACAGCCCGAGTGAGACGGCGGGCAGCTTCAGCCCGCTGCGGCCGCAGCGCCGGTATTCCATATCTTGATAACGCGAAGGGGAGGCTGGGTAAGACATAGTTATCCTTGTCGGCGAGAGGTGAAGTGCTTTGAGTGTATACGTTTTCACCTCGCGCTGCCGCGGGAGGGATCACGGCGCCGGCATGTAACGCCAGGTTGCCGTTCGACGCAGGGGGGATTGTTCGAAATTCGAACGGCATCTTCGATACTTAAGATAATCGCTCCAGTTGCAGACAGGTGATGATCATGACTCAGACCTATACGGTGGCCGATTATCTGCTCGATCGTCTGGCCCAAATCGGCATCCGTCATTTCTTCGGCGTGCCGGGGGATTACAACCTGCAATTTCTCGATCACGTCCTCGCTCATCCGCAAATCACCTGGGTAGGCTGCGCCAACGAACTGAACGCCGCCTACGCAGCCGATGGCTATGCGCGCTGCAAACCGGCGGCCGCGCTGCTCACCACCTTTGGCGTCGGCGAGCTGAGCGCGCTGAACGGCGTGGCCGGCAGCTACGCCGAATACCTGCCGGTGATCCACGTGGTCGGCACACCGGCGCAGCGCGCCCAGCGCGCCGGTGATTTGCTGCACCATTCGCTGGGGGATGGCGACTTCACCCACTTCGCCCGGATAGCCAAAGAGGTGACCGTCGCGCAGGCCGACCTGACCGCCGACAACGCCGCGCTGGAGATAGACCGCCTGATCGGCGCCGCCTTACTGGAGCATCGCCCGGTTTACCTGATGTTGCCCAGCGACGTCGCGCAGGCGCCGCTGCCGAATAAACCGGCGCCGCTGATGCTGCGTCAGGCCAAACTGTCGCAGAGCGCATTGCAGGCGTTTATCGCCGCAGCGCGCGAAAAGCTGCTGTCGGCGCGGCGGGTGTCGCTGCTGGCGGACTTCCTCGCCGATCGCTTCGGCGCCGAAGCGGCGCTGGACGAGTGGCTGCAGGAGGTCGATATGCCGCACGCGACGCTGCTGCTCGGCAAGGGCGTGCTGGACGAGAACCGCGCCGGTTTCGTTGGTACCTACTGCGGCGGCGCCAGCGATCCGGCGGTGAAACAATTGATCGAAAACGCCGATGTGGTGATCAACGTCGGCGTACGCTTGACCGACACCATTACCGCCGGTTTCACGCATCATCTGCCGGTGGAAAAATGCATCGATATTCAACCGTTCGAAGCCTGGGTCGGGCGGCGGCGCTTTAGCCGCATTCCGATTCGCGAGGCGGTGCAGGCATTGCACCGCCTGAGCCTGTCGCTGGCGTCGCGTTGGCCATTGCCGCCGATCGTTCGCCCGGCGCTGCCGGAAGGCGATGGGGAACGGCTGGATCAGCACGCCTTCTGGCGGCAGATACAGGATTTCCTGCGGCCGGGGGATATCGTGCTGGCCGATCAGGGCACCGCCTGTTTCGGCGCGGCGGCGCTGAGGTTGCCGCGTGGCTGCCGCCTGATCGTGCAGTCGCTCTGGGGATCGATCGGCTATACCCTGCCGGCGACGTTCGGCGTGCAGACCGCCGAACCGCAGCGCCGGGCAGTATTGCTGATCGGTGACGGCGCCGCGCAGTTAACCGTGCAGGAACTGGGATCGATGCTGCGCGACGGGCTTAAACCGGTGATCTTCGTGTTGAACAATCAGGGGTATACCGTTGAGCGCGCGATCCACGGGCCGGAGCAAAGTTATAACGACATCGCGCGCTGGAACTGGACGCAGTTGCCGACGGCGCTGGCCGGTGAGCGGCCGGTGAAGGCGTTGCGGGTCAGCGATCCGGACGGATTGCGTCAGGCGTTGCGCGAGGTAGCGGACGACGAGCGGCTGGCCTTCATCGAAGTGATGCTGCCGAAGATGGACATTCCGGAACTCCTCGATACCGTCTCTCGCGCTATTCAGGCGCGCAACGCCGCCGCTTAGGGCAGGGTGTCGCCCAGCAGGCGCTCCAGCATCCAGAACCCCGCCGGGCCCGGCGGGGTCAGTTTGGACCATACCGCATCCACCGAAATCAGTTTTGGCCAGCCGCGCGGCCGCAGCTGGGTGAGTCTGCCGTGGCCGTATTGCTGCACCAGCCAGTGCGGCAACACCGCCCAACCGAATCCTTGTTCCGCCATCTCCAGCAACAGCAGATAGCTGGGCGCCGACCAGACCAGTCCACCCTGTCTGGCCGCCTCGGCGCCGGTGTAGGTATTCAGGATCAGCTGGCGGGTGCTGGACAACTGCTCCGGCGTCGGCGCGGCGACCTGGGCCAGCGGATGCTGATGGGCGACGAACAGCCCCATTTCGGTCTGCTCAGGCAGCCGGGAGAAGGCGATATCCGGCGGATAACTTTTTTGCACTTCCACCATGCCCAAATGCGCGCGGCCGCTTTGCAGCAGATCGATGACGTCGCCTTCCTCGGCGATCATCCATTCCAGCTCAATTTCCGGGTAGCGCTGTTCGAACAGCTGCATCAACCGATCGTGATGCTTGGGCTGGTAGGTATCGGAAAACACCATGCTCAGGCGCGGTTCAACCTCGCCCGCCAGCTGAATGCTCAGGGCGTCGAGCCGTTCGCTGGCCGCGAGGATCGCCTGTACGTGCCCCAGCACTTTGCGGCCGGCGGCGGTGAGCACCGGCTGGCGCGCGCTGCGATCGAACAGCGTCAATGCCAGGTCGGCTTCCAGATTGGCGATGGCGGTGCTGACGGTGGATTGGCTTTTGCGCAGTTTGCGCGCGGCGGCGGAAAATGAGCCGAGGGCGGCGGCTTCCACGAACGCCTGCAACGCTTCCGGGGAATAGTGCATGATATATCTACTTTATCGATGGAACCTATTTTTAATCTACCCAAAAAAGCGATGATAATCACCTGGCTTTCGCAACAACTGTTGAAAAAAAGGTGATGTATGCAACTGCAAAACAAGTCTCTCATTGAACGTATCGTCCACGCCGTCGGTTTCGAGGCCATCGCCGTGATGGTTTGCGCCCCGCTGGGCGCGTGGCTGCTGAACCGTTCAATGGTGCAGGTCGGCGCGTTGGCGGTGATGCTGTCCACCGTCGCGATGCTGTGGAACATGGTTTACAACACGGTGTTCGACCGCCTGTGGCCGGTCAGCCGGGTGGTGCGTAACCTGAAGGTGCGTGCGCTGCACGCCGTCGGCTTTGAAGCCGGTTTTATCCTGATCGGCGTGCCGATCGCCGCCTGGATGCTGAGTATCTCCTGGGCGCAGGCGTTTATGCTGGAAATCGGTTTCTTCCTGTTCTTCCTGCCGTACACCATGGCCTATAACTGGCTGTACGACACGCTGCGCCAGCGCTGGTTCGAGGCGCGCCAGCCGATCAATTCCGGCGCCAAATAAGGCGTCGTCAGACTGACGATTCTCAGGTAAGGTCAGAGGATCGTCGGAAATGCTGAGGAACGAAGGATGAAAGTGTTGGGTCTGCTGGGCGGCATGAGCTGGGAATCCACCATTCCGTATTACCGCACCATCAACGAGCAGGTAAAGGCGCGCCTCGGCGGGCTGCATTCGGCCAAAATCGTGCTCTACAGCGTCGATTTCCAGGAGATTGAGCGCTTGCAGCACCAGGGCGATTGGGACGGCGCCGGCCGGCTGTTGGCCGAGGCCGCGGTGGCGTTGCGCGCCGCCGGCGCCGAAGCCATCGTGATCTGCACCAACACCATGCACAAGGTGGCGGAGGCGGTCGAGCAGGCCAGCGGCCTGCCGCTGATTCACATCGCCGACGCCACGGCGCTGCAGGTGCGGGAGAAAAACATTCGCCGCGTCGGGCTGCTGGGCACGCGTTTTACCATGGAGCAGACCTTCTACCGCGGCCGCCTGCAGGAATTGCACGGCATCGACGTGGTGACGCCGGTCAGCGCCGATCGTGACATCGTGCACCGCATCATCTATGACGAACTCTGCCTCGGCAAAATTCGCGACGCCTCGCGCGACGAGTATCGCCGGATCATCAGCGATCTGGAACAGCAGGGGGCGCAGGGGATTATTTTCGGCTGCACCGAAATAGGCTTGCTGGTGAGCGAGCGGGATGCGTCGGTGCCGGTGTTCGACACCACCGCGATCCACGCCCGCGCCGCCGCGGCGTTCGCGCTGGCCTAATCGTCATGCGGCGGTTGCCGGCGGTTTACCAGCATCAGCGGTTTGCCCGCCAGCGCCAGCCAGGCGGGCAGCATCACGATGCACAAGACCGGCAGCAGGTGCAGATCCGGCACTACCGCCACCGCCATAAACAGGCTGAGCCAGCCGTCGCGCGTTACCACCAGCACCAGCCCCATGATGGCGCAGGAGACGGTGATCGCCGCCGGCACCGCCGGAACGTGCTGATGCAGCATCAGGCCCAGCGCCGCGCCGACGAACACCGCCGGGAAGATGCGCCCGCCGCGAAAACCGCAGGCGGCGGCGATCACCAGCGCCGCCAGCTTGGTCAGGGTAATGGTCAACAGCGTCGGCACCGAATAGCTGTCGTCCACCGCCAGGCGTTTCATCTCATCCAGCCCCTTGAACAGGGTAATCTCTCCGCCCAACAGCGCCAGCAGCCCCAGCACAAAGCCGCCCAGCCCTAACATCAACACCGGATTCTTCATTGAATGGAACAGGCGGTGAACATGCGGGAAACACCACAGCGCCACCATGCCGAGCGCGATGGCGATCAGCGCCACGATGGCGCCGCTGAAGATGTCCGGCAGCCGCGTCACGTCGTAGGCGTCGAGCTGCAGGGCGAAATTGGGCACGAAGAACATCTGGGTGGTGACCGCGCCGGCGGCGGCGGCCACCAGCGGGGCGAACAGCCGATCCCACAGCGGCGTTTCGTTATTGCCGGCTAGGGTTTGCGAAAAGATCAGCGCGGCGGCGACCGGTGTGCCGAACATTGCGCCGATGGTGCCTGCCGCGGCCAGGATGATCCAGTCCATGCGCGGCACTTTCGGCAGCAGGCGCGCGCCGGCCGCCGCCGCCAGTGCGATGTTGATGGCGGTGATCGGGTTCTCCGGCCCCAGACTGACGCCGCCGGCCAGGCCGACGATCAGCGCCAACCCCAACCCCGGCAGGGCGGAGAGCGGCAGCGGCATGCCGATCAGTGATTCCGTCGCCGGATCCGGCCCGGCGTGACCCGGCATATAACGCACGATCAGGCCGACCGCCACGCCGGTCAGCGTCAGCATCGCAACCGGCCACCAGGGCGACTGGGCGTCCAGGCTCAGCGTATCGGGCAGCGTCACCCACAGTAATTGCTGCAATGCGGCGGCAATTTTCATCACCAACAGCAGCACCAGACTGGAAGCGGAACCGATAATCAGCGCAGGCAAAGCAAAGGCCAACATGGCATTGGCGCGCGGATGCAGCATGAATAATCCCTTGTCGATGCCTCCCTGCGGGGCAGGGAGAGCGGGTGGTTGGGCAGTGGCCACAGCTTGCCAGACTATCGGCGCGCAGGCACGCATTGATATTGCCCGGCGTCGATGACGGTTAACAGTCGCGGCGGCGCGTTTTTTGCCGCAATTTGTTTCAAATCGCGGCTTGGCGGGCCAGCTGAAACGTTTTTTGTGATCCGGATCGCTATTGGGGCGCAGATCCGAGGCGGGTGATTGTTGTTTTCGCAGCAGGATTTTACAGTGTGGGCAGCTTTTTATTTTTCATTTTGCGGAGACGAAATCAATGACCTATGCCCTCGTAGGTGATGTTGGCGGCACCAATGCCCGCCTGGCGTTGTGCACTGTTGCGACGGGTGAGATTACCCAGGCGAAAACCTATTCCGGCCTGGAGTTCGACAGCCTGGAGGCGGTGATCCGCCACTATCTGAAAGCGTGCGATATCGAGGTGCAGGACGCCTGTATCGCGATCGCCTGCCCGGTGACGGAAGACTGGGTCGCGATGACCAACCACAGCTGGGCGTTCTCGATCAAAGAAATGAAGGCCAACCTGGGGTTGAGTCATCTGGAAGTGATCAACGATTTCACCGCCGTCTCGATGGCGATCCCGATGCTCTCGCCGGACGACGTGCTGCAGTTTGGCGGCGGCGATGCGCAGCCGGGCAAACCGATTGCGGTGTATGGCGCCGGCACCGGGCTGGGCGTCGCCCACCTGGTGCAGGTCGATCGCCGCTGGGTCAGCCTGCCGGGCGAGGGCGGCCATGTCGATTTCGCGCCGAACAGCGAAGAAGAAGACATTATTCTGGAGGTGCTGCGCGGTGAAGTAGGGCACGTTTCCGCCGAGCGCGTGCTGTCCGGGCCGGGCCTGGTCAACCTGTATCGCGCCATCGTCAAGGCAGACAACCGCCTGCCGGAGAAACTGGCGCCGAAGGACATTACCGAGCGGGCGCTGGCCGACAGCTGCATCGACTGCCGCCGTGCGCTGTCGCTGTTTTGCGTGATCATGGGGCGCTTCGGCGGCAACCTGGCGCTGAATCTGGGCACCTTTGGCGGCGTGTACATCGCCGGCGGCATCGTGCCGCGCTTTATGGAATTCTTCAAGGCCTCGGGCTTCCGCGCCGCCTTCGAAGACAAAGGGCGTTTCCGTGACTATGTGCGAGACATTCCGGTGTTCATGATAACCCATGGTCAACCGGGCCTGTTGGGGGCCGGCGCGCATCTGCGCCAGACGCTGGGCATGCGGCTGTAAGCCGCGCGGCAGGGCAATAAAAAAGGGGCGCAACCCGCAGGTTGCGCCCCTTGTCGTTTTCGCGGGGTATCAGGCTTTGGCCAGCTCCGCCGCCTGTGCGGTTTCTTCGCTTTCCATTTCCACCGCCTTCGGCGCTTTGATGAACAGCGTAATCAGCAAAGAAGCGGCGGACAGGACGCCAATCACCATGAAGGTGGCGTGGAAGCCGCCGAAGTATTTGGCGACGAACGAACCGGCCAGCGCGCCCAGGCCGAAGCCCTGGTAGATGATGCCGTAGTTTTTGCTGTGGTTTTTCAGGCCGAAGAAGTCGCCGACAATCGCCGGGAACACGGTGATGTTGCCGCCGAAGCAGAAGGCCACCGCGCCGACGCAGATGAAGAACAGCGTGTGGTTCAGGGTCATGAAGCTCAGGGCGACAATCGCCAGCACGGTAACCAGCATGGTGAAGCTGATGACGCGCATGCGGCCCACTTTATCGGACAGCGTACCCAGGATGATGCGGCCGGCGGTGTTGAAGATGGCGACGGCGGACACGGTGTTGGCGGCGGTAGCCAAGTCCATCCCGGCCAGCTGAACGCCCATGTCTTTCACGATGCCAATCAGGTACAGACCGCTCATGCAGGCAGCGAAGAAGATGGTGAACAGCAGGTAGGCTTCTTTGGTGGCCAGCATCTGGCGCACGCTGAAGTCGTTGCCCAGACCATTGGCGCCTTGCTGTGCGGCGTTGGCCGCCAGCACCGGCTCTTTCAGCAACAGGGAACCGACGACGATCAGGCCCATCACGATGGCACCCCAGTAGAAGAAGGCGCCGGAAACGCCGACGTCAGCGATCAGGGCGGCGTTGACGTATTTGAACAGCAGGCTGCCGCTGCCGAAGGCGCCGACGGAGATGCCGGAAATCAGGCCTTTGTTGGCGGGGAACCACTTAATCAGGTTGGACAGGGTGGAGATGTAGGCGATACCGACCGCAAAGCCCACCACCACGCCGGCCAGCAGGTAAATCATGTCGAGCGAGCTGACGTGGGCGCTGGCGATGAGACCCAGGCCGACCAGAATGCCGGAACACAGCGTCAGATTGCGGATGCCGAAGCGTTCTTGCAGCTTGCCGGCGAACAGCGTGGCGAAGGCCAGGAAGAAGCTGGTGATGGAGAAGGTGGTGGCGACGTCCGCCAGCCCCCAGTGGAACTTGTCGACCAGCGGCTGGTTGAACAGGCTCCAGGTGTAGATGGTGCCCAGACCCATCTGACAGATGATGGTGCCGAGAACGATTAAGCTGCGATTTGCCGGTTTGGTGTTCATGGCCGGTCTCCTTCCTGTGTGTGCGTTGCCGGGCGTGAGCCGTTGGCTGAAATTTGCGGGGTGAATCTGTGTTCCCGCGGTATGGGCTTATTATATGGCCGGCGCCCCCGGCGGGCGGCGGATAGGGAATGAGTTGCACGATGGAAGGAATGAAATGCATTTTATACGGCGTGAGTTGCCGTTTTTGCGCCGAAAAGCGCGTGAAATGCCGGGGGTGACACGTGATCTACATCAAAGATATCAACGATTTATTGTTAATCACCGGTGAACGATTGTGGTGAAATTGTGAAGGATGCGTCTGCAAGGCGTAAATCGGCATTGCGCCTATAGAGCGGCGGCGAGCGCGGGACTATGTTATCTGCGATCGGACGAGGTCCGCTCTGCAGGAGTCCATGAAATGAAAAAAACGCTGTTGTTACTGGCCGCGCTGCTGGCGCTGCCGCTGGCGAGCCAGGCCGACGTGTCCATCGGCGTGAACGTGCCGGGCCTGTCGTTGCATATCGGCGATCGCGATCATCGCGGCCACTACTGGGACGGCTATCGCTGGCGCGATCCGCGTTGGTGGGCCGATCATCACCGGTATGAACGCCCGCGCGGGTACTATTACGGCCCGCCGCCACGGGTGATTTACTACGGGCCGCCGCGGCGCGACTGGCGAGATCGGCCGCATTACCGCATGCCGCCACCGCCGCCGCCCGGCTATTACTACCGTCCGGGCCCGCGCTGGTAAGCGCTTACAGGCGCATCAGCTTGCGAAACTCTTTCACCTTGCTGCGGCTGACCGGCACTTCAAACTCAAGATCGCTCAGCCGCAGAATGTAGGTATTGTTGAACCAGGGCACGATCTCGCGGATCTTGGCCAGGTTAACGCAGTAAGAGCGGTGGCAGCGGAAGAAATGTTCTTCCGGCAGCCGGCCGTAAAACTCGGTGAGGTTCATCGGCATCACGAACTCTTCCCGGCGAGTGTAGACCCGCGTCACCTTTTCATCGGCGGCGGCGTAATAGATGTCGTTGATGTCGGTAACGATGATCCGCTCGTCTTTGATCAGGTTGATGCTGTGGCTGCCGCGGCTCGGCGCGCTGGTCGGTTCCGCCGCGCCGGCGGGGCGATGATGCAGCGCCTCCAGCTTTTGCAGCATGGTGACGATGCGCGCCTCGTGATAGGGCTTGAGGATATAGTCGAACGCTTCGATCTCGAACGCTTCCACCGCGTGCTCTTTATAGGCGGTGATGAACACGATAGACGGGCGATGCGCGAATTTGCTGATGTTTTGCGCCAGTAACACGCCGTCCAGCGACGGGATGTTGATGTCGAGGAAAATGGCGTCGACCTGGTGGGTCTGCAGGTATTTGAGGACGTCGAGGCCATCCTCGAAGGTGGCGACGATATCGATATTGCTGTGTTTCTTTATCAGGTAACTGAGTTCTTCCTGCGCGAGGAATTCGTCTTCCACGATGATGGCTTTCATGAGGCCTCCCCGACCGGCGGCGCGCTCGGTTCCTGATGCAGCTTGCCGCCGTTTTTGCTGATGTAGAACGCGATTTCGGTGCCCGGCTCCAGGCGGCGGATATGCAGCCCTTCACCGTACAGCAGCGACACGCGGTGGTGTACGTTGAGCAGGCCGATATTGTGGCCCGGCATCTCGTTGCGCGCCACCCGATCGATGGTTTCCTGATTGATGCCGTGGCCGGTATCCTTCACCGATATTTTCACCCGGTCGCCCTGATCTTTCACCGCGATCACCACCACCCCTTTGCCCTTGCAGGGCTGGATGCCGTGCACGATGGCGTTCTCCACCAGCGGCTGGATCAGCAGGCTCGGAATGCGCACCGAGACGTCGTCGTCGATGTCGTAAATCACCGTCAGCTTGGCGCCGAAGCGCGCCTGTTCGATGGCGATGTAATCCTGGATCTGATGCAGCTCCTTGCGGATATCGATCAGTTCGTCGTTCAGCTCCAGGTTGTAGCGCAGGTAGCGCGACAGATTGATGATCAGCTGGCGCGCGGTGTCCGGATTCAGGCGGATGGAGGAAGAGATGGCGTTCAGCGCGTTGAACAGGAAGTGCGGGTTAATCTTGCTCTGCAGCGCGCGCATTTCGGCTTTATCCGCCATCTGGCGCAGATGCTCGATGCGCGAAACCTCCATCTGGGTGGAGATGATCTGCGACAGCCCGACCGCCATCACCTTCAGCGTGTTGGTGATCTGGTGAGCGTGGCAGTAGTAAATTTTCAGCGCGCCGGTCACTTCGCCCTTTTCCCACAGCGGCACCACCAGCTGCGAATGGATCTGCGGCGCGGCCGGGTTTTCCAGGTTGTTTTTGATGATGATTTTGCCGTGGCGAATGCTTTCGCGGGTAACGCGGCTCAGCCCTTCGCGGCCGATCGGGTAGGCTTCGCGCCCCACGCCGACGTAAGCCAGCACCTGATGGGTATCGGTGATCGCCACCGCGTCGGCGCGGATGTCCTGGCGGATGATATCGCAAATGGTGGCCAGCGATTCGCCGTTGATGTTGCGAAAATAGGGCAGCGTCTTGTGGGCGATATCCAGCGCCAGCTTGGCCTGGCGCGCGGCGATCACCTCTTTTTCATCTTCGACGCTCTGCACCAGCAGCACGATCAGGCCGATGCACACCGTGCCGAGGATCATCGGCAGCGCGATCTGCGACACGATGTCGAGCCCAAGCTCGATCGGCTTGGCCCACAGCACGATCAGCAGCATGGTGAGGGATTCGCACAGCATGCCGCCGACGATGCCGGCGCGCCAGCGCTGCTCTTTTCTCACCTTGAGGTTGATGTAGCCGGCGCTGATGCCGGCGATGATGCTGGTGATGAGGCAGGGCACCGAGGTGATGCCGCCGATGTCGATCAGATAGCGGTGCACCCCGGCGATGATGCCGGTGACGATCCCCACCCAGGGGCCGAACAGGATGCCGCCGGCCATGATGGCGATGACGCGCACGTTGACCAGCGATCCCTCAACGTTGATGCCGGAGTAGGTGCTGAACAGCGCGAACAGCGAGAAGATTGCCGTGACGATGCCGAGCTCAAGCGGCGTATGGTCTTCTTTTTGCAGCAGTTGGCGGAACAGCCGGGTGCGGGTCAGGAAAAACAGACAGATCAACATCAGCGCGGCGCGATCAAACACCGCCAACAGCATTTCAAAAAAAGGGTGCACGACGGGTTCTCGCTGCGGCCTACGGATGACGGCAGTATACCACAGCGAGAGAGGCCCGTGGCTGGGGCGGCGGTCAGCGCATGCCGAGCTGCGCTTTGCCCAGCGGCGTCAGCAGCTCGACGGTGGCGCGGCCCTCGAAATCCACTTCGAAATCGTCGGGGGCGAAGTCCGGCGGCGTTCTGCCGTCGATAAAGCTCGGCAGTTGGCGCTGCAGATAGGCGTCGTTTTTCTCGCAGCCCGGCGCGGCGGCGATGTACATCACGTTGCTGTCGAACTCGCCGTTATGTTCGTTCTCCACCGCGTGGATCACGTCGCAATGCCAAAATACCGTGTCGCCCGGCTCCAGATCGGGAATAGGGGAAATCCCGCTTAATAAAAGGGGATGCCATTTTTCCGAGATCGACAGCGCGCGGCCCGGCGCCGCATCGCACAGATCGTCGTCGGCGACGTCGTCCTGCAGCGCGCGCAGCAACACATAGGCCATGGCGTTGGCGATCGGCACCAGGTTCAGCGTGCCGGCGTTGGTGCGTTGCGGCGTCAGCGCCGTCCAGCCCTGGAAGGTGCGGAACATCGAGCAGACCGCCGGGGAGGCTATTTCGCGCACCTCGGTGCGGCCGTCGGCGGCAAAGGGATCGTACTGCTGCCAGTCGCCGGAGAAGACGTGGCGATACACATAGCGGAAATTCTCGTCCAGCCAGCGCTCGATGGTGCCGCTGTCGACGTGCGGTGACAGGCCCAGTGATGAGGAGTTCGGCGGGCGGCGGCGGGTGCGATCGGCGTAGGTGGCGACGCGGGTCGGATCGAAATGCTGCTTGCCGTTGCTTTCGGTGGCCCACAGGCTGTTGAGGAACACCTGCACCGCATGCATGCGCGCATCCTGCCGCGCTTCGACCTGCGGTTTTGACCAATAGATGCCGTAAATTTGCGGCTTGCTGGCGGCCAGCTTGCCGAAATAGTTGTCTTCGGCGGCGTTTTTCAACCGCTCGACGAAGTTGTTGCGCTCGAGATAGTCGCCGATTTCCCGGTTCCAGCCTTCGGCCTTGGCGCGGGGAAACACACCGCGAATGGCGCAGGCGCCGCGCTGTTTGATCAGCGCTATCTGTTGATCGCTGACGCGCTGCTGCAGGATATCTTCCGCGTCGATCTGCGGCACCGGATTATGGCCGGCGGCCAGTTCGCAGCGGATCTGGTCGACCTGGCCGCGGATGTTCTCCTCCAGCGCCAGAAAAACGTCGCGGTAGTTCGGCAATACCTGCCGCAGCTGGCGCTTGACGTTAACGATCGTCTGCGGAATATCGTCGATGACTAAAGAGGCCATGGTGTTCTCCTGATGCCGCGTGGGTAACGGCGGCGGGCAGTTGTAGGGAGTCGGGCAAGACGTTATGGTTTTGTGGTTTTAACGTAAATGATTATCGGCAACCAATCGGGGAAAATAAAGAGATATCTTTCATTCGTAAGTTCCTCTTTTTCGTTTTTCGGAGATTTTATGAAGCTGGTCACTGAACGTCTGCACTTACAGTCGATAACCGCCGAGGATTGGCCGCTGTTTCTGCGCCTGTACCAAGATCCCGAGGTGATCCGTTACATCTCCGATCCGCGCAGCGAAGCGGAGATCCGCGCACGGTTCGAGGAGCGCCTGCCGGTCTGGGACAAACACGGCGAGCAGTGGCTGTGCCTGGTGATGCGTGAGAAGCACAGCGGAGAGGCGGTGGGCATTACCGGCTTTCGTCCGCACTGGGCGCCGTATCGGCAGGCGGAAGTGGGATACGGGAGTTTGCCTTCCGGGCAGGGCAAGGGCTATGGCAAGGAGTCGCTGCGGGCGGTGCTGGATTTTGCGGTGAACGCCTGCGGTTTTCACAAGCTGACCGCCACCGTGACCGCCGGCAACCTCGCCTCGCGCGGCCTGCTGGAGTCGTGCGGTTTCCAGCTGGAGGGCACGCTGCGCGACAACTACCGTCTGGCGGATCAGTGGTGCGACGACTGGCTGTTCGGGCTGCTGGCGGCGGAGTTTCAGGGCGCTAAATAAAAATATCGCGCCGGGTATCGACAAGCTCGTCGGCGCTGCGCTATGTTCGATATTCGGTCAGTTCGCTGGCCAGCGTCGCTCGGACGGTCCGGGCGCTAACGTCTATCGAGGAATCCCCTATGGCTGATAACAGTCCACAGCGCCGTTTCACGCGCATTGAACGCCTTCCCCCTTACGTATTCAACATCACCGCCGAACTGAAGATGGCCGCACGCCGTCGCGGCGAGGATATTATCGATTTCAGCATGGGGAACCCCGACGGCCCGACGCCGCCGCACATCGTGGAAAAACTGTGCGCCGTCGCCCAGCGCGACGACACCCACGGTTATTCCACCTCGCGCGGCATTCCGCGCCTGCGCCGCGCCATTTCGCGCTGGTATGCCGATCGTTATCAGGTGGATATCGATCCGGAAAGCGAAGCCATCGTCACCATCGGTTCGAAAGAGGGGCTGGCGCACCTGATGCTGGCGACCCTCGATCACGGCGATACCGTGCTGGTGCCGAATCCCAGCTACCCGATCCACATTTACGGCGCGGTGATCGCCGGCGCTCAGGTGCGCTCGGTGCCGCTGGTGGACGGCGTGGATTTCTTCGGCGAGCTGGAGCGTGCCATTCGGGAAACCATTCCGCGCCCGAAAATGATGATCCTCGGCTTCCCGTCCAACCCGACCGCGCAGTGCGTGGAGCTGGATTTCTTCGAGCGGGTGGTGGCGCTGGCCAAACAGTACAACGTGCTGGTGATCCACGATCTGGCCTATGCCGATATCGTCTATGACGGCTGGAAAGCGCCGTCGATCATGCAGGTGCCGGGGGCGAAAGACATTGCGGTGGAGTTCTTCACCCTGTCGAAAAGCTACAACATGGCCGGCTGGCGCATCGGTTTCATGGTCGGCAACCCTGAGCTGGTCAGTGCGCTGGCGCGCATCAAGAGTTATCACGACTACGGCACCTTTACGCCGCTGCAGGTGGCGGCCATCGCCGCGCTGGAAGGCGATCAGCAGTGCGTGCGCGATATCGCCGAGCAGTATCGGCAGCGCCGCAACGTGTTGGTGAAGGGGCTGCATGAGGCCGGCTGGATGGTGGAAAATCCGAAGGCGTCGATGTACGTGTGGGCGAAAATTCCCGAGCCTTATGCCCACCTCGGTTCGCTGGAGTTTGCCAAACGCCTGCTGGCGGAAGCCAAGGTCTGCGTCTCGCCGGGCATTGGCTTTGGCGACTACGGCGACACCCACGTGCGCTTCGCGCTGATCGAGAATCAGGATCGTATCCGCCAGGCGGTGCGCGGCATCAAGGCGATGTTCCGCGCGGACGGGCTGCTGAAGCCGGGCAAAGCCGGCAGCGCCAAATAATCCTGTCAGGCCGGGCGTTCGCCCGGCCTTATTTTTTTCCGTCCCAAGGTTTTCTTCATTATTTCCCCATTATGCTCAACTACGCTGAATTTTATTTTTTGGACAGAGTGAATGAGCAACCGCTACGCGCGATCGCAAATCGTTTTACATTGGCTGACGTTGCTGATGGTGATCCTCACCTATGCGGCGATGTTGCTGAAAGATTCGGTGCCGGAGGCGTGGGCGCCGATGGTCAAAAATCTGCATTTCAACTTTGGGGTATCGGTCTTTGTCCTGATGCTGATTCGGTTGGCGGTGCGTTCTTTCCACGCTGCGCCGCCGACCACGCCCCCGCTGGAAGAATGGCAGGAGGTAGGCGCGAAGATTTTCCATTGGCTGCTGTACGTGGTCTTCCTGATGTTGCCGTTGCTGGGCATGTTAACCCTGGCCTACGGCGGGAAATCGTGGTCTTTGCTGGGCTGGCCGGTGCCGCACTGGGTGACGCCGGAGCCGGTGATGCGCAAGCTGGTTAAAACGGTGCATGAGACGCTGGCAAACGTTGGCTACTTTATCATTGGCGCGCATGCGCTGGCGGCGCTGTATCACCACTACCTGCGCAAGGACGACACCCTGCGCCGCATGATGCCGGGCAAATGATCGCTCGCCGAAACGACAAAGGGACGCTTGCGCGTCCCTTTGTCTGTGTTCCTGGTGTGGCTGCTGTCAGGCAACCATCAACATGAAGGTGCCAACCCAGGCAACCAGCATGAATGACACGCCCATCAAAAAATATTTCACTGAACAACTCCTGTCTGGAGTCCTCGCCAGCAATGATCCCGATTGTTGTGCTGAGTGTTTTATGGACAACCGGCTTGTCGGGCGGATTCTTCCAAGCGAAAGAACAACGTCCTCGAGCGCGGGGTGTCCGGTTGTCGCGCCTCATGCTCCGTGAGGTAAAATCCGAACCGCGACAGGATCGGCGCTAATGTACTCTCAATACTGGTCTGATTTCAATACTGTGTTTTTGATCACAATTTTAGGCTGTTTTTTAAACAGTGCGGGCTGTTTTATAACGCTTTTTATAAGCAAGCGACAGAAAGTAGCCCGCTGTGGCGGGCTTTAAAATCGGGTATTGCAATACGGCGGCAGGCGCTCAAGCGACGGCGTTGATGCCGGTCGCCAAAATGACCCAAAAAACGAGACAAGACAGCAGAATAACGGCCCAAATATGACGGCGACTCCACTCCATTTTTAGCCTTCGTTGTTGCGACAAGTGATTAGGTAGCCATCATATCGGCGCAAAACGGGGAAAATTTAGCCCCCTTGGATAATATTTCGCTTACATATCGCTAACTTATTGACAAACTTCGCTTATTGTCACGCGCACTTCGTAGCCCAGCAGATACAACGCCTGCTCCAACGCTTCAATCTTCGAGGCGTAGCCGATATCCAGCAACCGCTCCATTTGCCCGCCGTTGAATCCCAGCTTGCGCGCCAGCGCCGCTTTGCCGGTGTTTTTGCGCAGCATCGCGTTGTGCAGTTCGATCTTCAGCGTCACCAGAGCCGGCAGATGTACCCTCAAGTCATCGGTTTGCAGAGGAGAAGGGGCGGGCAGGGGCTGCCCTTCATCCATCGCGGCGGCGATGGCGGCCAGCAGGCTTTCCTGTGCTTCCAGCTCGATGTCTTCGCGTTTATAGCAGGCAGATTGCCACTCGGGGAAGTCGTGGAAACCGATCTGCCAGGCATCGCTGTCGCTATCGAAGGTGTAATGGGCGGGGTAGTGGCTGTACATGGCAATCCCTGATTGAAACCAGAATGAGGCGCTATTGTGACGGCATGCCCGGGAGATAGCCAGCATGAATGTATACGTGGGGAATTTAAATTGAACTGAATAATTATTAGCAGGCAAATTTAATTTTCGTGTTAACAATAGTCTTATTATTTTTCCAAGAAGGTAGATTATTTAATTGGGTGTTTGGATTAATATTCCTGTTGGCCGGTGATAATGAGAATTAAAATCAAATATCACACTGGTTTTTATATAATTTCACACGAAAGAGTGAAAATAAGAATATTGGTCATAAATAAATCCCATCTTATTGATTTTTATTGTTTTAATTTTTATTATTTCACTTATTGATAATTGTGAAATTCCAGTTTCAGGCAGATATCACCTGGCTGCGGTATTCATTGGCGGATTTATAAAATACTCTTTTTAGGCAAAGGCGCATTCGATTCTATTTAAGCGTGCGCCAGACAGAAATATTCATTACTCCATGCTTATTACCCGACGGCTCTAGCCGACTTTTCGGGTGCCTGCTCGCATTTCTACTTTGCCAGGACAGCAGCTCACGGATTAAAGGAATACCTCGTGCCTAAAGTTAACTCGCGTTCATTACGCTTTACCGAACGCCACGCTACCAAATATGCGGCGTCATTGCTGTTTATCGGTTTATCCCTGCCGGCCACCGCGCTGGCGGATGAACGCTATGACGCGCTGATCCGTCAGGCCAGATCGGGCGATACTGCGCCGGTGCTGGCGTATTTATCGCAGCGGCGCGCTCAGGAGGGGTTGAGCCTGCAGCAGCGAGCCGATTATATCCAGGTGGCCGGGTGGGCCGGCCACGATGAAGAGGTCGTCGCGCTTTGGCGTGCCGACGGCGCCGCGCTGCAGCGGGATAGCGCCAGTCTGGCGACGGCGGCCCGCGCCTATCGCAACCTGAAGCAGTGGCAACCATCGCTGCAACTGTGGCGTACGGCGTTGCAGCTCGCTCCCGCCGACGGCGGCTTACAGCGTGGCTATGTGATGACGCTGGCGGATGCCGGGCAGGATGCGCAGGCGCAAACGGAGGCGTCCAAAGCGGAGAAACTGCTGGAGCCGGCGACGTGGTATCTGACGCGCGCCTATGTGGACCAGGCCGCCGGCCGCAGCTGGGCGGCGCTGGAAAACGCCACTCATGCCCGCGCGCTGGCGCCGTCCGACACCGGTATTCAGGCTTATTACGTGACGCTGCTGACGGCGAATCGGGTCGCGGATCCGGCGCTGCGTGAAAGCCAGGGGCTGGCATTGCCGCCCGCGCAGCAGCGGCGCCTGCAGGCGGATGAAGCCGCCGAGCTGGTGCGGCTGTCGTTTATCGATGCTCGCGGCGAACAAGAACGTTTCGTCATCGCCGACCGCGCGCTGGCGCGCTATGACCAACTGCTGGCGCAGTGGCGGCCGCTGCCGGAGGCGCAGGACAGCTACCAACAGGCGCGCGTCGATCGCCTGGGCGCGCTGTTGGCGCGTTATCGAATGGCCGAAGTGGTGAGCGAATATCAAACCTTGCAGGCGGAAGGGCGCACGGTGCCGGATTATGCCCAGCGCTGGGCGGCGTCCGCCTACCTCTATCTGCAGCAGCCGGACAAGGCGCAGGCCATTTTCGGCCGCCTGAACGCCGCCGCGCCGCAGGCGGTGACAGCCGAAGACGAAACCGATCTGTTTTACGCGCAGGCGGAGAACGAACGCATCGATCAGGCGGCGTTGCTGGCGCAGCGCGTCAGCCAGCGCTATCCCTACGCGACCCGCCTGTACCAACTGCCGACGCTGGCCTACAACGATGACTGGCTGGTCGGCCAATCGCTGCTGGCGCAGTCGCGGGTTTATCAACGCGATCTGGCCGAGGCCGAACGGCAGTTGACCCATCTGGCGCGAACGGCGCCGGGCAATCAGGGTTTGCGCATCTCCTTGGCCAGCGTTTATTTGGCGCGCGGCTGGCCGCGTCGCGCCGAGGAGGAGTTGAAGCAGGTGGAAGGGCTGGAGCCGCGCAGCCTGCCGTTGGAGATCCAGCAGGGCTATGTCGCGCAGGCGTTGCAGGAGTGGCGCCAACTGGATTTGCTGGCCGACGACGTCATCCAGCGCGCGCCGGAAAGCGTTGCCGCTCAGCAGCTTGAACGTTCGCGCCGCATTCACCATATGTCTGAACTGCGCATCAGCGGCAATCAGGGCATTGATTCCGACGGGCCGGTCAGCGGCAGCCACGATTTCGGCATTCACGCCGCGCTCTATTCACCGCCGATCGACGACAACTGGCGGTTGTTCACCGGCTGGGGATTCAACACCGGCCAATTCGACGAGGGCAAGGGCATCAACCGCGATCTCAGCGCCGGCGCCGAGTGGCGCTCGCGCGATCTGTGGCTGGAGGCCGAGGTGGCCAACCGCAACTACGGCCACGGCAATGAGCTCGGCCTGCGCCTCTCATCCTGGTATGACCTGAATGATCAATGGCGCCTCGGCGGTTCGGTGGCGCGCCTGTCGGCCGAGACGCCGCTGCGCGCGTTGACCAACGGCATCAGCGCCAACGGCGGCAACCTGTGGCTGCGTTGGCAGCAGAACGAAAGCCGCGAGCTGCGCGCCAGCGTGGCGCCTTCGCACTTCTCGGACGGCAACAATCGACTGGAGTACGGCCTGGAAGGGCGGCAACGGCTGCTCGCCGGCGCCCGCTATCGGCTGGACATGAACCTGACGCTGTCCGGCAGCCGCAACAGCCAGGAGAACGTGCCGTATTACAACCCGAAGCGCGACTTCACGCTGCTGCCATCGTTAACGCTCGATCACACCCTGTATCGCCATTATCAGACCGAGTGGAGTCAGCAGTTCCAGGCCGGCGCCGGCAGCTATTGGCAGCGGGACTATGCGCGCAAGCCGATCACCCAGCTGGGTTACGGCCAGCGCGTCAGCTGGAACGGAGTGTTGGACGCCGGCGCGATGCTGCAGTTTGAGAAGCATCCGTACGACGGCAAACGCGAGCGGAACATCGGCGTGACGTTTGATCTGAATTATCGTTTTTAAAGGAATCATCATGCTTATTCGATCTTCACTTCTCGTGTTGGCCGCCTTGCTGACCACCGCCTGCAGTCAGGCGGACGTGCCGCGCTTCACGCCGCCGGCGGAGCGCCCCGTGGGGCCGATGGAACGGCCGTGGCCGGCCAACCGTTACGCGGTGCTGGCGTATCACGACGTAGAAGACGGCGCGGCGGACCAGCGCTACATGTCGGTGCGCACCAGCGCGCTCAACGAACAGTTCGCCTGGCTGAAGCAAAACGGCTACCAGCCGGTGTCGGTCGAGCAGATCCTGCAGGCGCAAAACGGCGGCCCGGCGTTGCCGAACAAGGCGGTGCTGCTGACCTTCGACGACGGCTACCGCAGCTTCTACAGCCGGGTATTCCCGCTGCTGAAGGCCTACAACTGGCCGGCGGTGCTGGCGCCGGTCGGCGTTTGGCTGGATGCGCCGGCCGGCAAGCCGGTCGATTTCGGCGGCCTGATGACGCCGCGCGATCGTTTCCTCACCTGGCAGCAGGTGCGGGAAGTGTCGGACTCCGGGCTGGTGGAGATTGGCGCGCATACCTACGCTTCGCATTACGGCGGCATCGCCAACCCGCAGGGCAATACCGAACCGGCGGTCGCCAATCGGCTGTACGACGCCAAACAGGGCCGCTACGAAAGCGAGAAGGAATACCGCCAACGCATCGAGAAGGACGTGGCGTTGATCACCCGGCGCATCACCGCCGCCACCGGTAAGGCGCCGCGCGTGTGGGTCTGGCCGTACGGTGCGGCCGGCGGCGTGGCGCTGGACATCGCGCGCAAGCACGGTTACCGCATGGCGCTGACGCTGGAGAACGGGCTGGGAGACGTCAACGCGCCTGAGAACGTGCCGCGCATGCTGGTGGCCGGCAACCCGTCGCTGACGAGCTTCGCCCAGCAACTGACGCAGATACAGAACCGACAGATCATGCGGGTGGCGCACGTCGATCTCGACTACCTCTACGATCCCGATCCGCAGCAGCAGGCCAAAAACCTCGATAAGCTGATCCAGCGCATCTACGACCTGCGCATCAATACCGTTTTCCTGCAGGCGTTCGCCGATCCAAAAGGCGACGGCAACGTGCGCGAGCTCTATTTTCCCAACCGCTGGCTGCCGATGAAGGCCGACCTGTTCAACCGAGTCTCCTGGCAGCTCTCTTCGCGCACCGGCGTGGCCGTGTATGCCTGGATGCCGGTGCTGGCATTCGAGCTGGGGCCTGACGTGCCGCGCGTGCAGCGCCTCGATCCGCAAAGCGGGCAGCTGTCGGTAGACGACAAGCAGTATCGTCGCCTGTCGCCGTTCAGCCCGGTGGCGCGTCAGCGCATCGGTGAGATCTACGAGGATCTGGCGGCCCACGCCACCTTCAAAGGGATCCTGTTCCACGACGATGCCCTGCTGTCGGACTTCGAAGATGCCGGCCCCGACGCCGTTGCGGCCTACCGTCAGGCCGGCTTCGCCGATTCGGTGGCGGCGATACGCCAGGATCCGCAGGCGATGGCGCGCTGGACGCGCTTCAAGAGCCGGGCGCTGATCGAGTTTACCCAGTCGCTGACCGAGCGGGTGCGGGCGATCCGCGGCCCGCAGGTGCAAACCGCGCGCAACATCTATGCGATGCCGGTGCTCGATCCCGCCAGTGAAGCCTGGTTCGGCCAGAATCTGGCGGATTTCCTGCAGGCCTACGACTGGGTGGCGCCGATGGCGATGCCGCTGATGGAAAACGTGCCGCGCGCCGACAGCGGCCGCTGGCTGGATCAACTGGTGGGCAAAGTGGCCGCTTACCCCGGCGCGCTCGATAAAACGGTGTTTGAGTTGCAGGCTGTCGACTGGCGCAAGGAGCGCCGGGTCAGCCTGGATGACGGTCAACTGCTGGCCGAATGGATGCGTCGCCTGCAGCGCAATGGCGCTCAGAGCTTTGGTTATTACCCCGACAACTTCCTCGACGATCGGCCTAAGCTGGATGCCGTTCGCCCGGTGTTGTCCTCAGCCTGGTTCCCACTGCCATGACCGATCGTTTAATTGCCTTATTTATCCTGTGTCTGGTGTTGAGCGTGCCTTTCGGCATCGTCCTGCTGTTTACCGGCGAAATGCTGCTCAACTTCGTGTTCTTCTGGCCGTTGTTCATGTCCGGCATCTGGATCGCCGGCGGCATCTATTTCTGGCTGCATCGCGAGCGGCATTGGCGCTGGAGCCCGGACATGCCCGCGCCGGCGCTGCCGGGCAACCCGTCGATCAGCGTGCTGATCCCCTGTTTCAACGAAGGGTTGAACGCGCGTGAAACCATTTCGGCGGCGATGGCGCAGCGCTATGACAATATCGAAGTGATCGCCATCAACGACGGCTCCAGCGATGACACCGCCGAGGTGTTGGACCAGTTGACGCTGGAGTTCCCCCGGCTGCGAGTGATCCATCTGGCGCAAAATCAGGGCAAGGCGATCGCGCTGCAGGCGGGCGCAGCGGCGGCGCGCAGCGAGTATCTGGTGTGCATCGACGGCGATGCGCTGCTGGATCGCGATGCGGCAGCCTATTTGGTGGCGCCGCTGTTGGCCAATCCGCATGTCGGCGCGGTGACCGGCAACCCGCGCATCCGCACGCGCTCCACGCTGATCGGCCGCATCCAGGTCGGTGAGTTTTCGTCGATCATCGGCCTTATCAAGCGCACGCAGCGCGTTTATGGCCGCCTGTTCACCATTTCCGGCGTGGTCGCGGCGTTTCGTAAGCAAGCGCTCACCGATGTCGGTTACTGGAGTCAGGACATGATCACCGAAGACATCGACATCAGCTGGAAGCTGCAGCTGAAGCACTGGGCTATCTTCTTCGAACCGCGAGCGCTGTGCTGGATCCTGATGCCGGAGACCTTGCGCGGGCTATGGAAGCAGCGCCTGCGCTGGGCGCAGGGCGGCGCGGAGGTGTTTTTAAAGAATCTGCGCAACCTGTGGGCCTGGGAGCACCGGCATATGTGGCTGCTGTTCGCCGAATATTGCCTCTCCACGCTGTGGGCGTTCACTTACCTGGTCAGCGTGCTGATTTTTCTGGTCGGACTGGCGGTGCCGCTGCCGGAGGGCATCCGCATTCACTCGCTGCTGACGCCGGCGTTTACCGGCCTGGTGCTGGGCGTGGTGTGCTTGCTGCAGTTCACCGTCAGTCTGCTGCTGGAGAAGCGTTATGAGAAGGGCTTCGGCCGCTCGCTGTTCTGGATCATCTGGTATCCGCTGGTGTATTGGCTGCTCAGCTTGCTGACCACGCTGGTGGCGTTTTCCAAAGTGATGTTGAAAGCTCGGCGCGGGCGTGCGCGCTGGATAAGCCCCGACCGGGGCATTGGGAGGATCAAAGAATGACGGACGTCCTGATTTATTCCGAGCGCGGCCTGCTGCCGCGTATGGTAGACAGCCTGCTGACGCTTTTCGCCTGGTGCGGTTTCCTTTATCTGTTTAGTCGCGGCCTGATGTCGGTAATGGATCAGCACGGGGTGGGCTCCGCTCTGTCGCTGCTGGAAGTGATCTCGCTGTATATCATTGTGGCGTTGTTCAATGCCGTCACTCTGATCGCCTGGGCCAAATACAACCAGTATTTCTCCCGTCGCAGGGCGGCCGACCGCTGGCGGAAACAGCAACAGAACACCCACATCGGCTATATCACGCCGGAGCTGACCCGGCAGTTGCGGCGTTTGCCGATCGCCGTGGTGTCCCACAACAGCGGCGGCGGCATCAGCCAGGTTAGCGGCAGGCTGACGGCGGCCGAACCGGCAGCGAACAAGGTGGTGCAGCTGCGTTAATCGTCAGCGTTGCCGTCCGGCTTGCGGCGCAGCCCATCGGGCGGCAACAGCAGGGCGCAGATCATGACGGCCAGACTGAACAGCGGCAGCCAGCGCGCCACCGGACCGGGGGCGTAGTTGTTGAGCACCGAGCAAACGTAGCATGTTACGGCCAGCATCCAGCCGGGCAGGCCGATATCGTTGAGCCGAAACGCGGTTTTGGCCATAAACCATGCCACCAGGCCAAAACAGAACAGCGCCCACACCATGATGCACAGCAGATACAGCAGCACCGAGACGAATTCCTCGGTGTCGCCGTGCGCATGGGCGCGAAAATGGTTTTTATCCAGGTAGGTCGACAGAAACGACAACAGCACGATGCCAACGGCGAAGATCGCCAGCGAGAAAACAAAGGGTTTGCGCGAGATGCGCCCGCGGTAAAGGTCTTTGGCGAGTTGTCCGAGAGATTCCATCACAGTCCGTTGTCGTAATCATTGACCGCCCGGCGGCGGCCGGATGGCAAGCAGCCGGGCATTTTAACGGGGCAAACGGGGGCGTCAAGGTGATAACTTTTCTCATTTAGTCGCGGTTGAGATTCCACGCGGTCGCACCGGGCGTCCTTTCACCGTGCAAAACGTCACAATTTGGCACGTTTGGCTACCTGGCGCGGTAATTGGCGGCATAATCCTGTTTGTTCGCGTTGAACAATGCATTAACATAACTCCCACTTATCTCTTGCATGGCTATATGGATATCCGATGCGTCACCTGGTTGCGCTTTTACCGCTGATTACCTTGCTTGCTGCCTGTAGCAGCACGCCGAAACCCAGTACCACCGCTACGCCGCAGAGCACCCCGGTAAAGGGCGGCTTTTTGCTGAGCCCGGCGCACAGCGGCGCGCCGCTGGGAGGGGATTTCGCCAATAACCCGAATACCGCGCGCTTCATCGATAAGATGGTGCAGGAACACGGGTTTGACCGGCAGCAGCTGCACGACGTGCTGGCGCAGGCTCGGCGATTGGACTCGGTGCTGCGGCTGATGGACAGGCAGGCGCCGACGCCGTCTACCCAGGGCCCAACCGGGCCGAACGGTTCCTGGCTGCGCTACCGCAACAAGTTCATCACTCCGGATAATGTGCAAAACGGCGTAGTGTTCTGGAATCAATATCAGGATGCGCTGCAGCGCGCCTGGCAGGTATACGGCGTGCCGCCGGAGATCATCGTGGGGATTATCGGCGTGGAGACCCGCTGGGGCCGCGTAATGGGTAAAACCCGCATTATCGACGCGCTGGCGACGCTGGCCTTCAACTACCCGCGCCGCGCCGATTACTTCGCCGGTGAGCTGGAAACCTTCCTGCTGATGTCGCGCACTGAAGGCGACGATCCGCTCGAACTGCGCGGCTCCTTTGCCGGCGCGATGGGCTATGGGCAGTTCATGCCTTCTTCCTTCAAAAGCTACGCGGTCGACTTCAACGGCGATGGGCATATCAACCTGTGGGATCCGGTCGATGCCATCGGCAGCGTGGCCAATTACTTCAAGGCGCACGGCTGGTCCAAAGGCGAGCCGGTCGCCATTCAGGCCAACGGCCAGGCGCCGGGGCTGGAAAACGGCTTCAAGACGCGCTACTCGGTCGCCGCGCTGGCGGAAGCCGGCCTAAGCCCGCAGGGCTCGCTCGGCGATAATCAGGAAGCCAGCCTGCTGCGGCTGGACATCGGCACCGGCTACCAGTATTGGTACGGCCTGCCGAACTTCTACGTCATCACCCGCTATAACCACAGCACCCATTACGCCATGGCGGTATGGCAACTGGGCGAAGCGGTCGGGCGCTCGGCGCGCGGCGGCTTCTGACGCTGCGTCAATAAACGAAAAAGGCCGCTTGCGCGGCCTTTTTTGCGTTCTGAGCAATCAGAAATCGTAGCGCAGGCGCACCACGGTCATATCGCCGAGGTTGTCGGTGCTCGATGTCAGCACATGCTCCACGTCAACGCGGAAACCGTAGTCAAACTGCACGGTAACCCCGAGGCCGTTGTCGATGCGCTGGTAGTTGCGGCCGGTGATGTATTCCAGGCGGTCGCCCATGAAGTACGGCATCACCGATTTCACCGCGTACTGGCCAACCGGCACGGTATAACCGGCCAGGTATTCGATACCCCATGCGTCGCCGGCGAAGTAATTATTGATGTCGGCTTTCTTGGTGGTCAGGAAGTCGTTGTAGTAACCGCCGCCGAAGGTGAGGGTCCAGTTGTCCGGTTTCCAACTGATGGCGGTACCGAAAATGTTCTGGTCATAGCTCTTGCTGCCGCTGGTGGACGGATTGCGCATTTCGGCGCGGGTGTAGTTCCAGGCGGTGCCCCAGGTCAGGTCCTGCGTAATGTGGTAATCCACGCCCAGTGAGCCGCCGCCTTTGCGCTTGTAGCGCAGGCCGTTGCCCGGCAGATAGTCGCTGTCGCTGAATAGGTACGAAGCGTAAACGTCCGCATCGCCGAAGCGGTTCTTGTACTTCAGCATTTTGCGTGAGCGGTAAGAGCCGTCGTAGTCGCCGTTGATGCCGTTGCCCGGTGCCTGGGCCAGCATGTCGTAGTCCCAGATATCGGTTTTGGCGCCAACCACATCGTAGTAAACGCTGTTCTGCTGACCGAAGGTCATCTGGCCCCAGGTGTTGCTTTTCAGGCCGGTGTACAGCATGCGGCGGCTGGTGTTTCTCGCGCCGTCGGCATAGTGGTGATCCCAGTCGAACAGCGCCGGAATGTTCACGCCCAGCTCGTAGTAGCTGATCCAGCTGATATCGTCGAACAGGTAATAGTCCGCCGCGAAACGGAAGCGGGTGCCGCCGTCGAAGCCGTTACGCTTGTAGGAGCCCTTGTCACCGTCACCCGTCATGTTGTTGAACTGCGGACGGATACTGCCGCCAACGGTGAAGTTCAGGCGGCTGAGCGGATCGCCAGCCTGCGGATCCTGCTTCAGCAGGGTGATTTCCGCCTGAGCGGCGAACGACGCGCTGCCGATCGCCAGACCCAGCGCCACCGCTTGAGTCAATACGCGCAATTTCATTGCCATGTGTTATCCCTGTTTTATGTATGACCGCCCCCATCAGCGCCGCCATGCCGATGTTTTGCGCAGAACGCTGCGTTTTCACGCATTTTGACGGTTTTTTTGGTGTTTTAGCGGCGGGCGGCATTTGTAACATAAACGGTGACATAAATAATTACTTTTCTTGCTAATTGTTGGCCGGTTTTTGACCATTTCGTGCGGTGAAAAGGGCCGTTTTTCATGCCTTTCGATTCGGATGAATTCATCTAACGCCAAGGTTTATATTTTTCATTTGTCAGTCATCGGCGTCAGCCTGTAATTTTATCCGTGCAAGAGATAATTAATTTCAGCCTGTCACCGCCGTATTAACGTTAGCCTTTTTCTGCGTAATCGGTCGGCAGGAATAAGCGATTGGGAGGTCGCCATGAGAAATCTGTTCATGTTGTTGGTGGGGGTGTTTTCATTACCGGCGATGGCGGCGGAATCGCACGTTTGTCATTCTCAAGCTTATGATTATGCAGAGATTAGTAAGGTCAGGTTGTCTGACGACACCCTGTTTACCTGCCGCGGCGTGGGGCGCCTGACGATCCCGGAACTGGCGCGTAAAGGATGGAGGGTGATTCATTTAGCGCAGCAAACTGAATATACCGACTCCGTCGACAGCGATGGCGAAGTTATTAAGCTTTATCAGGAAATCGTGGTGTATAAAGAATAACGCGACGGCAGCCTGTGATTATTTCAACGGCGGCGAGAATCCTATTATGAATGCAAGAATCGGTATTGACGGCAGGGCTGCGGCCGCCATGGTGGTGCTTTGCGCCATCTGGGGAATGCAGCAGGTGGCGATCAAGGCTGCCGAGGCGGATGTGTCGGCGGTGCTGCAAATTGCCATTCGCTCGGGTCTCGCCGCGTTGGGGGTATACCTGCTGGCGCGTTGCCGCGGCGAGTGTTTCACCTGGGATCGCGCCACGCTGAGCGCCGGTTTGAGCGTAGGGGCATTGTTCGCGCTGGAGTTCTTTTTTGTCTCCGAAGGGTTGCGCTATACCAGCGCCTCGCATATGGCGGTGTTTTTGTACACCGCGCCGCTGTTTTCCGCCCTTGGCCTGCATTTCCTGATCCGTCAGGAGCGCCTGTCGCCGCTGCAGTGGCTGGGCATGCTCATCGCCTTTGGCGGCGTGGTGCTGGCCATATCGGGCATGGCCGAGGGAAGCGGCGGGGCCGATCGGCTGAAAGGCGATTTCTATGGCCTGCTGGCGGGGATCGCCTGGGGCGGTTCTACCCTGGTGATCCGTACCACGCGCCTGGCGGAGTGCCCGGCCAAACAGACGCTGCTGTTCCAGTTGACGGGCGCCTGTGTACTGCTGTCGCTGCTGGCGCTGGCGACGGACAATTTGCACGTCGTCCTGAGCCCCGTGGCCTGGAGCAGCCTGTTGTTCCAAACGGTGATCGTGTCGTTTTTCAGCTACCTGATCTGGTTTTCACTGTTGCGCCGTTATCAGGCTTCCTCGCTGGGCATTCTCACCTTTATGACGCCGGTATTCGGCATCCTGGCGGGGGCCGTCATTCTCGGCGAACCATTGCAAATTGAATTTGTATTGGGTGCCGTGCTGATCGTACTGGGGTTAATCGTAGTGAGTTGTTCATATCTTATTTATGTTGACCGAAGGGTGGCACCAAAAATATAAATTATGGATGTTGATGTACAGAACTACCAAATAAGCTGCGAAAGCCAATTCATTATTCAGCTGCAAATATCCCGCTATGCCTGGGGCGTGCCGCTGATTACGCTCAGCGATAACGGTGATTTTACCGTAATAAGAAGCCGGGGTTGGGCGAGGTTGGCTAATGGGATGCAATTGGAGGTTTATTATTTTGCCAATAATACCCTGCTGGCCTGGGATAAAAACCGCAAATATATCTCTTATTCAAAGGCTGGCCGGCTCTACGCCTGCGCGCTGCATTTTTCTTATTCTCCCAAAATAGAGCGCTAACCCTCCGGCCATCAGACCAGAGGGGAGATTTTCATGATCCACTGCTTAAACGCGAGGATCTTCGGCCACTGCCGCTCGGAGATGGTCGAGGTAAAATAGCAGTGTTCGCAGGGCACGGTCATATCGGCGAATGGAATGATCAGCTCGCCGCTTTTGATCCAGTCCTGCACCAGATTAAGCCGCCCCATGGCGACGCCAAGGTGCCGCGTAGCGGCCAGCACCGCGAGATCGGAACGGTCGAACTCCATACTTTTACTGTCGGTATCCAGTCCCAGCGCAAAGTGTTGTGACCAGGTTTGCCACTCATCTTCGCCGGAGTTGTAGCGATCGTGCAGCAGCGTACAGTGAGCCAGGTTTTCCGGCGCACTATACAGATTGTGTGCGGCGGCGTACTGCGGCGTGCAGATCGGCACCATCGATTCCTGCATAAAGGCCTCTTCCAGATGCCGCCCCGAGCGCAGTTTGCCGAAGTACATCGCCAGATCCACGCCGCGGTTGGCCAGGTTGATGATTTCCTGCCCGGTCAGAATGTTGAGGTGAATGGTGGGGTGTTGGGCGATAAAGTCGCCGATGCGCGGCAGCAGCAGACATTGCACCAGGGACGGGTGCGAGTAGAGGGTCAAGGTCCCCGTCAACTCGCGATTTTTAATGTCCAGGATTTCCTGATTCAAGGTGTTGAAGGAACTGTCCAGCGCCCATTGCATGCGCTCGCCCTCCGGCGTCAGCGTAATTCGGCGATGAAAGCGTTGGAATAGCAGAAAACCCAATTCCTTTTCGAGCAAATTAATGCGGTGGCTCACGGCGCTGGGGGTGATCGACAATTCTTGCGCCGCCAGCGCAAAAGATAAATGACGGGCGACGCATTCGAAAGTATGTAGCCGGGAAAATTGATAGCTGGTCAGCGGGGTTGCCCGCTGCGAATGTTTTTTACTGGGGAACATGCTATTTCTCCATGCGCATAATACGGCAATGTTAACATTTAATGGCGCGGAGGATAAACCCAGACTGATTGATATATTCAGTTTTTACGCTGAGAGATATCGTTATGTTGAAGGGAAATTCACTTGCTTGCATAACAACCGGAAATAACAGGCAGTGGGCGCACTGAGTGAGAGGGTTATGATAATCAGCAATAGGACGAATATAATAAAAAGACGTGCCGTTAAGCAGCGAGTAAAGACGGTGTGCGCAGCCTGAACGATAAAGGCTCATGTTCCCTGCGGGATATAACGTTTTCGCCGCAATAATTTGTCGCATGGCGACACAGAATACGCGTTAATCCCAGCGGCAAACGAGCGGAGGCATCAATCGATAATACTGCGCCCCCTCAGGCCGATAGAACTGCGCCCGGTGGTTACCCTCCGGGCGCGACATTCAGGGAAAAGCGGTTTGCTCGCCGGCGCGTATCAACGGCGGCGCAGCAGCAGGCCGGCCAACAAACCTGCGCCGGCAACGAGTGCCAACGCGGCGAGGGGGTTTTTCTTCATCATACCGCCGGCGCAGCTCAGGGCGTCGCCGTATTTTTCTTGCAGCGCGCCCACTGCCTGGCGCGTGACGCCTTCGGCCTGCCAACGTTCGTTACCGCTGACGTCACCTGCGATTTCCTGCGCTTTGCCCGCCACTTTGTCCATCATGCCATTGGCTTTTTCGCTGTTCATTATGATGTGCTCCTAAGGTTCGATCCGTTTGGCGTTCGCACAGAGCGAAAGCCTGCATTTGCACCGCCATGTTATGCACTTCACTTTTGGCCTATAAGGGGCGTTTGCATCTGTTTGGGTAGTGCATTTGCAGGCTACTTGCCGTTCCTGGAGGCCGCTCCGCCGGTAAACAGCCCGCGCTCTCTGGCCCAGACGATGGCTTCGCTGCGGCTGTGCACGCCGAGTTTGGAATAGACCGTCGCGACATGATTGCGGATGGTGTTGAGCGCCAGATTGAGACGCGCCGCGATTTTCTTGTCCGGCAGCCCCTCGCAAATCAATTCCAGCACATCGCGCTCGCGTGGCGTGAGATTGCTGGCGGTGAGTCCAGCCTGGTCGGGCCGGTTGATGCTTTTCACGTTGGCCAGTTTTTCGATCAGGGTTTGGCTGAACCAGGAGGCGTCCTGCATCACTTCTTCGATGGCGCTTACCAGCTCCAGCTCCGAGCGTTTGCGTTCGGTAATGTCCATGAGCACCAGCAGATAACAGGGCGCATTGTGGATGCTGACGGCATCCGCCGAGGCCACACAGTCAATCGACTCGCTCCCCTTCTTGCGCACCCGGATGTCCAGCCCTTCGACGTTGCCGCTTTTTTCCAGGGCGGCAAACAAACGGCGGTTCGCCTCCGGATCGTCAATAAACGGGATCTCTCCGACCGTCTTGCCGATCAAGTCTTCGGCGGCGTACTCGGTGGCGCGGGTGAAGGCTTCGTTGACATCCAGCACGCGCCGTTCGTGCGCGGTACATAACAACGTCGGCACCGGGCTCAGGCGAAATGCCTTGGCGAACCGCTCTTCACTTTCTCGCAGCGCCGATTCCGCCTGGCGTCGGGGTTCGAGATCGGTGAACGTGAACAGCATGCAGTCGTCTTCATTGATATCCAGCGGTTGGCCGGCAACCACCACCAGCTTGCTTCCTCCGCCGGGCAGTTTCAGCTCGGCCTCCATCTGCGGGATGGTGGCGCCTTCCCCCAGGCGCTGCACCGCCAGCTCTTTGTGCTCCGCCTGTTCCAAAACGTCGAGTTCATAAACCGAACGCCCCATGACCTGTTCACGCTGATAACCCGTCATATCAAGGAAGCCCTGGTTGACCTTGACGTAGCGCAGGTCGCTGAGCCGACAAATGACCGCCGGCGCCGGATTGGCGTTGAAGGTTTTTTCAAAACGCTGTTCGGCGCTGGCCCACTCCGTCGCGTCGCTCAGGATCAGCGCCAGCAGCTCCGGCTGCCCCTGCGCATCGGTGATAATCAGGCTCCGCAGGCGGTGCACCCAGAAGCTGTCCGGATCGTCGACCTGCCGAACCTCCACCACCACATCGGTGAAGGTTTCGCCTTCGGCAACCCGGTTCAGCGGGTACTGTTCCAAAACCAGCGGATGATTGTTGCGATAGCGCAGGGCAAAACGCGCCGCGTACTCGCCGGCATCGGCCCCCAGAGCTTTCTGATGACTCACGCCATGCATGGCCAACGCGGCCTCGTTGGCCCATAGCAAGGTTTGATCGGTATCCGTCAGGATCACGCCGTCGGACAAGCCGGAGATGATTTGCTGCAGGTGGCCGCGGTGGGTTTCGCTGGCCAAAACGGATTGGCTCATGTGTTCTCCGCTAGACAGAAGGGGGACGGCCGCTTAAGGGGGCCGCGGGTTACGCTACTCGCTGAGCAGCTTAGTGCATAACGTGCGTATTCGCAGGGTGTGAATGCACTAGGCATTCTGATGCAAATGAACCGGGACGGCCGACAACGCCGCGCGGCAGACTGAATTTGTCTGCGCGGTTATCCGCCGTGCGTGCAATCACTTGTCCAGAAAATATAAGGAACAACGATGACCACTGTCTATGAATCAAATCGCTTAGCGTTTCAGGTGTCATGGGGCTCGATATTGGCCGGGAGTGCCGTGGCGCTGGTGACTTATCTGACCTTCAGCGTGCTGGGCACGGCTATTGGCGCTCAGGCCGTGGATATGATGCAACAGGGCAACCCGCTGAGCGGCTTTGGCACCGGCACCGGGATCTGGCTGCTGGTTTCAACGTTGGCATCGCTGGCCGCAGGCGCGTTCGTCGCCGGCCGTGCCGCACCGAATCGCGGCGGCTTGCATGGTTTGCTGAGCTGGGCGATCACCACCTTGCTGACCACCTGGCTGATGGTTTCATTGGCGAGCGGCGTGGTGGGGCTGGCGGGCAGCGCGGTGGGCAAAGGGCTTTCGCTGGCGGGCAGCGGCCTGGCGGCGGCGGCGCCAAACGTGGGCGAAGGCCTCAAGCAGCAGCTGGATAAAAAGGGCATCAGCCTTGACTGGGGAAGCCTGGAAAATCAGTTGAACGCCACGCTCAAGCAGACCGGCAAACCGGAACTGGATCCGTCTCGGTTAGAACAGAAGGCCGATAGAGCGACCGCCGATGGCAAACAATCGGCCATGGACGCGGCTGCCGATCCGGCGCAGGCCGCCTCTGAGCTTAAGCAGTGGTTCGACCGCGTCAAGCAGTCCGGTGAGCCGACGTTGAGCGCGGCCGACAAGGATGCGTTGGTGAATATCGTTGCGGCGCGCACCGGCAAGAGCCGCGATGAAGCGAGCCAAATCGTCGATAACTACGCTCAGGCTTACCAGCAGGCGGTGCAGAAAGTGGAAAAACTCAAGGCCGAGGCCGAACAGAAAGCGCGTGAAGCGGCCGATGAAGCGGCCAAACAACTGTCTCGCGCCGCGTGGGGGTCGTTGTTGGTGCTGCTGTTGGGCGCTGCGTTGAGCGCCGGCGTGGGGCGGATTGCCGAATCAACCCGCCGCACTGTCGCGCGGTAAGTTGAGATGAAAAAAAACCTGTCGTGCATCTCGCTGAATTATCGAAAAGTAGCGGGGGCCTCAGCTCCCGTGCTCGTCATCGATTTCTGCAACGAGAACAACGAGCGTTATACCCTGCGCTACAACCTGCCGCCGGATACTCCGGAGCGCACCGAGCGGCGGGTGTCTTTGCTGCTGTACCTGTTGCGCAAGCACAGATCCGCAGAGATCGACAACCTGGCTGATTAATCAGGCCGTTAATGAAAAGCCCTGCCTCGCGAGCCGGGCTTTTTGTTTGCGGCCGCCGGCCGTTCTGACAACAAGGCGCGGGCGAGTCGGCTCGGTATTTTGCCGGGGGAGAGATGGGCGATTCATGGGCGTAGACAGGGTTCCCAATGGGCGCGGTTTGTAAAATAGGGCATCGAGCAAGGTTTGTTAAGATATCCGTTTTCTCTGCGCAGGAACGATAAAAAAGAAACGCGCTATTGCGACGCGAGATTATAGAGACCGATGTTCAGCCTTGAGCTTATCCCTCCCGTCTTCTTTGACTGCCGGCCATACTTTTATATCTCTTCCGCAGTACGTTTTATCGGCGGGCCAAGCATATAAAATGCGTTTTCATTTGTGATGATGAAATTCCTATTCGGCCATGAAATCTGGCTGTAAAAAACACTTTAAGGTAAAACAATTAGCAAAAAGTGTGATTCTACCTGGCGTGGCAAGTGCATCTTTGATGAGTGCACTTTACGCGAGTTGATTTTGTTTTATGGGTTTCTTGCGGAGAGATTTATATAACATGATCATTTTCAGTTATTTATGCGATAGTTTTTCCTATGCCGAAAAAAATGAATTGACAGGCTGGTTTTTTTTAGGATTAATCTTAATGACTTGGTTTGGTTGGTTAACGATTTTAATAAAAAGGACGCGAATCTTATAAAAGCAAGGAGCACATATGGATTACAGAAAAGATATTCTTTTGCAGGTATTGGAATATATGGAAAAGAATATTGTTGAGGGGCTGTCAGTTGAAAAGGTTTCCATTATCTCAGGTTACTCTAAATGGCATTTGCAACGGCTGTTTAAGCATTATTTTGGTATAACGCTAGGGACTTATATAAGAAATAGAAAACTGAGTCGCTCTGCTATTCTGCTCAAACAGCACCAAGGGAACATATTGGATGTCGCCCTGGCATCCGGGTTTGCCTCACAACAATGTTACACGCGGGCATTCAAACGTTTCTTTGGCGAAACGCCCAACAGCTTTAGAAACAGCCGGGGGTGGGATTTTTCCACGCAGATCCCCCCGTATGGCAACGATAAGAAACCCTATTTCTACCACACGGTCATGCCGGATGACATTGAGATGTTAAAGCATTACAAATCGCTGATTTTTCATTCTATAAGAAAATTCAGAGATGCCGGCGACATTGCCCAGACCAATGAAAAATGGTTAAGCAAGCAGCGGGGGGCATGTAATGTGGAAAAGAAAAGGAGTAATAAATGGCATTCCAACAGCAAGGGGCAAGAGGTTTTCCATTCCATTTTTAACTTCTATATCCCTATGGGTAAATATATTGTCATTCCCTTTACGGGGGAGTTGTCAGAATATATTGACTTTTTCGATGTAATGTATGACGCTTATCTGCCAGCTATCAATGTCAAAATGCGGGAGAGCTTTTTTATAGAGTTATACAGGCAAGAGGATCTAAATGGGAAGGTTGTCAATGTCGATATACTTATTCCTGTGACATAGTGATGAGGCAAGAAAACATCATGAATAGAGAAAAACCTCTCGACTCGATTAATAAGCGGCCTCAAGCTCGCTTTATGCTATCTTCTATATTGTCTGCACCTGGCCGAACAATCGTTGCCGGCTTAGGTCGGCCGGGCATTCAATTAACTGCGGTGTTAATTTTTCTCATGTTTTCAGGAAATGCGATGGCCAATAATCGGGAACATCAGCAAATAGCGTTAGTCGGTACCTGGACCCATATTCCGGATGCGCCTGCGGTGCAGAAACCGGCAAGACCCAGTGAAGGGCTCTATCGCCTGACGGTTAATGGCGACGGCACGTTAACGCTGCTCGACGTGGTTAAAATGAAAAGCCCATCGTGGATCGTAAAATCTCGCGATGGCCGTTTCGCCTATGCCACCAATGAGGAGAACGCGGGAACGGTGACCGCCTTGGCAATAGACGACGCTGGCAGCGTGCGGGTGCTGAATACGGTGAACAGTGCGGGCCAGCAGCCGACGCACGCCACCCTCAGTCCGGATGGCAAGTTTCTGTTTGTCGCCAACTACTCCGTCGCCAAAGGCGGCGCGGGGATGACGGTATTGCCAATTGGCAGTGACGGCAAACTGGGTGAACGGGTGCAGCATTATCCGTTTATATCAGGTTCTGGCGTCGTGCAGGGGCGCCAGGAAGGGGGCCATGCGCACTCAACCACCTTCAGCCGCGATGGTAAATATCTGTATGCGGCGGATCTCGGCGGGGACAAGCTGCACGCCTATCGCTATCGCTCGGATAGCGCACAGCCGTTACAGGCGGATGCATCGCGCGATGTCAGCTTTGCGCCAGGCGCCGGCCCAAGGCACATGGTGTTCTCGCCGAAAGGCGAGTATGCCTATGTCATCACCGAAATGGCGGGTGAAATCGAGGCGTTTACCGTCAGTGACCATCGATTGACGCTACAAGGAAAAGTGAAACTGAACGGCGGGCAGGATTCCGCGGAGGCGAAAAGCGGCGGAGCCATTATCCTCAGCCCGAGCGGGAGATATCTTATTGCCACCAATCGCGGTGCCGATAACCATTTGCTGGTATTAAAAATTGGTGGGGATGGGCTGCCAGGGGAGACGACGCGCTATGAGGCCGGCGGCATTGAGCCGCGTGCGCTCGCTTTCGATGCCACCGGCAACCATCTTTATGTCACGAACGTGTTCACCAATACCGTTACGCTGTTCGATTTCGATGATGAGACGGGCGAGTTGAAGGCCAAAGGTGAGGCGGCGACGATTTCTACGCCGACGGATATCAAGTTTTTCAATTAATGCCAATCATAACGCGCGGAGGAAATCGGGTCTGAGGCGTGGAGAAGGGGGATTGCGGGTGCGGATGATGGGGAATGGCTTGATAATAAATAATGGTGTCCCCGACTGGAATCGAACCAGTAACTAGCCCTTAGGAGGGGCTTGTTATATCCGTTTAACTACGGGGACGCTGCGGGCTGGCAACCGAAGCTGCCGAGGCATTATACCTTTTTTTACCCGCAGAATAAGCGCTTAGCGGCGCGTTTGCTCAATACCTCGCCAGTTAGCGCCGAAATTTCCTCGCCTAACCGACGGCGATCACGGTTTTTCCCCGCCGTGGCGCCGTTTTTCCTGTTGCTGACGCGCCGCCCGTTTTTGGGCGCTCAAATCGTTGCGGATCTGCGCATGGCTTATCAACGCAAAGATAAAGGTGCCGCCGATGATGTTGCCCGCCAGCGTCGGCAGGGCGAACGGATAGACGAATTCCTGCCACCCAATCGCGCCGTTGAACACCAGATAGAGGATCTCTACCGAACCGACCACGATATGGGTCAGATCGCAAATCGCCACCAGGTAGGTCATCAGCACGATCACCCAGATTTTCGCTCCGCCGGCGGCCGGGATCATCCATACCATGGTGGCGATGATCCAGCCGGCCAGGATGCCGTTGGCGAACATTTCTCCCGGCGTATGGCGCATCACCTCTTCGCCCAGGCTGATGAAGGCGCCGCGCGTTTCGGCGTCGAACAGCGGCATATGGGTAAACGCCAGCGCCGCCAGCCCGGTGCCGATCAGGTTGCCGAGCAGCACCACGCCCCACAGGCGCAGCAGGATCAGCAGGTTGCGCGGCGTGGGTTTGTGCATGATGGGCAATACCGCCGTGACGGTGTTTTCGGTAAACAGCTGCTGGCGCGCCATAATGACAATGATAAAACCGAAGGTGTAGCCGAGGTTCTCGATGAAAAAGCGGCTGGGATCGTCCGGCAAGCGGGCGTGGAAAATGCCTTTCGCCGCCAGCGAGGCGCCCATCGACAGCCCGGCGGCGATCGCCGACCACAGCAATGCCAGCCCGTCGCGCTCCAGCTCTTTTTCGCCTTCCATCCGGATCTGTTCATGCACCGCCGCCGCGCGCGACGGCAGATTCTCTTCCCTGACTTCGATTTCGCGCTTGCCCTGTTCCTGTTCTTCGCTCTCTACCCGCATCGTCTCATCCTGCTCGTGCTCCTGGCGTTGCTGTTCGTTCATGCTGTCGCTCCTGCTCAATAAGGGTGAGGTCACGTCATTAAGCGTAGTTGCCCGGCCTAAATGCGGCGAAATACAGAAAAAGGTAACAAGAGTTAAAATCCGCCGCTTTTTTCCGCGCATTCTTGATCCTGCTCGCCATATTGGCCCCTCGGCGCGCCCCCCGCGGGCTGCGTGTGGTGAAAGGCTTATGCTATGATTCGCTATCCCAAAGAAAAATATGAGTTCCCCGATGCTGGAAGCCAAAAGTCTGAGTTGCGTGCGTGATGAACGCATCCTGTTTAGCGAGCTAAGCTTTTCAGTTCAGCCGGGCGATATCATTCAGGTAGAGGGGCCGAACGGCGCGGGCAAGACCAGTTTGCTGCGCATCCTCGCCGGTCTGGCGCGGCCGGACGGCGGTGAGGTGTGCTGGCGCGGGCGTGACACGCTGCGCGCTCGCGCGGATTACCAGCAAGATTTGCTGTTTATCGGCCATCAACCGGGCATAAAAGCCGTATTGACACCCTTCGAAAACCTGCAGTTTTATCAGGCGGTGCGCGGCGCGGTCGAGCATCAGGCTATCTGGCGCGCGCTGGAGCAGGTGGGGTTGGTGGGCTACGAAGATCTGCCGGTGGCGCAGCTTTCCGCCGGGCAGCAGCGGCGCGTGGCGTTGGCGCGCCTGTGGCTCAGCGCGGCGCCGCTGTGGATCCTCGATGAGCCGCTAACGGCGATCGATAAACAGGGCGTGGCCGATTTGATTAGCCTTTTTGAGCAACATGCGCAGCGGGGCGGCATGGTATTGTTGACCACCCATCAGGATTTGGCCGGCGTCAGCCAAACGGTGGGCAAAATTCGTTTGGCGGAACACGACGCGGGGAGTTTGTGATGTTTTTGACCCTGGTGCGTCGCGAACTGAAAATCGCCTGCCGTAAAGGTTCGGAGATCGTCAACCCGCTGTGGTTTTTCCTGATTGTGATCACGCTGTTCCCGTTGGGGATTGGCCCGGAGCCGCAGTTGCTGGCGCGCATTGCGCCGGGCATCGTATGGGTGGCGGCGCTGTTGGCCTCGCTGCTGTCGCTGGAGCGGCTGTTTCGCGACGATTTTCTCGATGGCTCGCTGGAGCAACTGTTGCTGCTGCCGACGCCGCTGCCGATGACGGTGCTGGGCAAAGTGTGTGCTCACTGGGTCGTGACGGGATTGCCGCTGCTGATCCTGTCGCCGCTGGTGGCGCTGCTGTTGTCGCTTGATATGCAAACCTGGCTGGCGGTGGCGGGTACGCTGCTGCTCGGCACGCCGACGCTGAGCCTGATCGGCGCTATCGGCGTGGGGCTGACCGTCGGCCTGCGCAAAGGGGGCGTGCTGCTCAGCCTGCTGGTGCTGCCGCTGTATATCCCGGTGCTGATCTTCGCCACCGGCGCGATCGACGCCGCCGCGATGGGCATGCCGATCGACGGTTACCTGGCGATACTCGGCGCGATGCTGGCGGGCAGCGTGACATTGGCGCCGTTTGCCACCGCAGCGGCGCTGCGAGTGAGCGTGCACTAGCTAACGTATTGAATGAACAGACGGGGCTGGGCCGGCAAGAGCGTACCCCGCAGAAGATTTTCGCCGTTTCGAACGCTCGAGGCGGCCGACGCATAAAAATTACCGTGAGCACTGACGACAATGTGGAAATGGTTACATCAACTGGCGCGGCCTGAACGGCTGTATCATGTCTGCGGCCGCTTTATCCCCTGGCTGGGGCTGGCGGCGGCGGCCTGCCTGCTGCTTGGCTGGGCCTGGGGCTTTGGCTTCGCGCCGAAGGATTATCAGCAGGGCGACAGCTTCCGCATCATTTATATTCACGTGCCGGCGGCCATGTGGTCGATGGGCATCTATGCCTCGATGGCGGTGGCGGCGTTTATCGGCCTGGTGTGGCAGATGAAAATGTCCGATACCGTGGTGGCGGCGATGGCGCCGATCGGCGCGGTGTTCACCTTTATCGCGCTGGTGACCGGCTCCGCCTGGGGCAAGCCGATGTGGGGCACCTGGTGGGTATGGGATGCGCGGCTGACCTCCGAGCTGGTGCTGCTGTTCCTTTATATGGGCGTCATCGCGCTGTATAACGCTTTCGAAGACCGCCGCCTGGCGGGCCGGGCCGCCGGCATTCTGGTGCTGGTGGGCGTGGTGAACATTCCGATCATCCATTTCTCCGTCGAATGGTGGAACACGCTGCATCAGGGCTCGACCAACATGCAGCAATCCATCGCGCCCAGCATGCGCACCCCGCTGCGCTGGGCGATCCTCGGCTACCTGCTGTTGTTCGTCACGCTGACGCTGATGCGCCTGCGCAATCTGATCCTGTTCCAGGAGCGCCAGCGCCCGTGGGTCGCCGGGCTGGTGAACAAGGAGCGTCAGTCATGAATGCCGCATTCGATTCCTGGCCGGCGTTTTTCGCCATGGGCGGTTATGCCTTCTATGTCTGGCTGGCGGTCGCCGCCACGCTGATTTCGCTGTTGGGGCTGGTGGCGCACACCGTCTGGCAGCGGCGGCAGTTGCTCGCCGAGATCGGCCGCCGTCAGGCGCGCGAGCGGCGCATTCGCCATGCGCAACAATCAAAACAAAAATCCGCCGCACCGCGGGAGAAATCATTGTGAATCCACGTCGTAAAAGCCGCCTTTATCTGGCGATCGTTGTGCTGATCGGTATTGCGCTGACCGCGACCCTGATGCTGTACGCGTTGCGCTCCAACATCGATCTGTTCTATACCCCGGGTGAGATCCTGCAGGGCAAGGGCGAAAATCATGAGAAGCCCGAGGTCGGCCAACGGCTGCGCATCGGCGGCATGGTGATGCCGGGCTCGGTGAAACGCGATCCCAATACGCTGCAGGTCAGCTTCAAGATTTACGACGCGCGCGGCGCGATCGGCGTGACCTACACCGGCATTCTGCCGGATCTGTTCCGCGAAGGGCAGGGCGTGGTGGCGCAGGGCGTGCTGGGCGAGGGCAACGTGGTCAACGCGCGCGAAGTGCTGGCCAAGCACGACGAGAAATATACGCCGCCGGAAGTGGCCGACGCGATGAAAGAGAATCACAAAGGGCCGGCGGAAGCGTATAACGCGCCGCAGGCGGAGGGCGCCAAGTCATGATGCCGGAACTGGGCAGTTTTCTGCTGTGCCTGGCGCTGGCGATCGCGCTGCTGCTGAGCATTTACCCGCAGTGGGGCGCGGCGCGGCAGGACAGCCGCATGATGGCGGTGGCCCGCCCGCTGACCTACGGCATGTTCGCGGCGATTGCGCTGGCGTTCCTGTGCCTGGTGCATGCCTTCGTGGTCAATGACTTTACCGTCGCCTACGTGGCCACCAACTCCAATACCCAACTGCCGGTGTATTACCGCATCGCCGCCACCTGGGGGGCGCACGAAGGTTCGCTGCTGCTGTGGGTGCTGCTGCTGAGCTGCTGGTCGCTGGCGGTGGCGTTGTGCAGCCGGGCGATGCCGCAGGACGCGGTGGCGCGGGTGCTGTCGGTGATGGGCATGATCACCGCCGGCTTCCTGCTGTTCATCATCATGACCTCCAACCCGTTCACCCGCACGTTGCCTAACTTCCCGATCGACGGCAGCGATCTCAACCCGCTGCTGCAGGATATCGGCCTGATCTTCCACCCGCCGCTGCTGTACATGGGCTATGTCGGCTTCTCGGTCGCCTTCGCGTTCGCCATCGCCTCGCTGATGGCCGGCCGGCTCGACACCGCCTGGGCGCGCTGGTCGCGCCCGTGGACCACCGCCGCCTGGGTGTTCCTCACGCTGGGCATCGTGCTCGGATCGGCCTGGGCCTACTATGAGCTGGGCTGGGGCGGCTGGTGGTTCTGGGATCCGGTGGAGAACGCTTCCTTTATGCCGTGGCTGGCCGGCACCGCGCTGATGCATTCGCTGGCGGTGACCGAGAAACGCGGCACGTTCAAAGCCTGGACGGTATTGCTGGCGATCACCGCTTTCTCGCTGTGCCTGCTGGGCACCTTCCTGGTGCGCTCCGGCGTGTTGGTCTCGGTGCACTCCTTCGCCTCCGATCCGGCGCGCGGCATGTTTATTCTCGCCTATCTGGTGATCGTCATCGGCGGTTCGCTGCTGCTGTACGCGGTCAAGGGCGGCCAGGTGCGCAGCCGGGTGCAGCACGAGACTTTCTCGCGCGAGACCTTCCTGCTGGGCAATAACGTGTTGCTGATCGCCGCCATGCTGGTGGTGCTGTTGGGCACGCTGCTGCCGCTGGTGCACAAACAGCTGGGGCTGGGCAGCATTTCGATCGGCGAGCCGTTCTTCAACACCATGTTCACCTGGCTGATGGCGCCGTTGGCGCTGCTGTTGGGCATCGGGCCGCTGGTGCGCTGGCGCCGCGATGAGCCGCGCAAGCTGTGGCGCCGCCTCGGCGTGGCGCTGCTGGTGACGCTGGTGCTGTCGATTCTGCTGCCGTGGCTGCTGCAGGACAGCATCGCCGGCATGACGGTGGTGGGTCTGATCATGGCGCTGTGGGTGATCATCCTGACGCTGATGGAGCTGCATGAGCGCGCCACCCACCGCCACGGTTTCTGGCGCGGTCTGCGGCAGCTGTCTCGCAGCCATTGGGGCATGGTGCTCGGCCACCTCGGCGTGGCGGTGACGGTGATCGGCATCGCCTTCAGCCAGAACTACAGCGTGGAGCGCGACGTGCGGATGAAGGCCGGCGACAGCGTGGATATCCACAATTATCACTTCGTGTTCCGCGACGTGCACGACATTCGCGGCCCGAACTACAGCGGCGGCGTCGGCATCATCGACGTGACGCGCAACGGCAAGCCGGAGGCGACGCTGCATGCGGAGAAACGCTACTACAGCGTGGCGCGCAGCATGATGACCGAGGCGGCGATCGACGGCGGGTTCAGCCGCGATCTGTACGCGGCGCTGGGCGAGGAGCTGGAAGACGGATCCTGGGCGGTGCGTCTGTATTACAAACCCTTCGTGCGCTGGATCTGGTTCGGCGGCGTCTTTATGGCGATCGGCGGCCTGCTGTGCATTCTCGACCCGCGTTATCGCATGAGCAAAAAGCTCAAGCGCGAAGGCAAGCTGGAGGCGCAATCATGAAGCGTAAGCTGCTGTTTATCCCATTGATACTTTTCCTGCTGTTGGTGGCGGCCCTGATGGTGCAGCTGACGCGCAACGCGGGCGGCGAAGATCCGACCATGCTGGAGTCGGCGCTGATCGGCAAACCGGTGCCGACCTTCAAGCTGGAATCGCTGGATCAGCCCGGCAAAACCTACGATCAGGCGGTGCTGCGCGACGGCAAGCCGATCTTGCTCAACGTCTGGGCCACCTGGTGCCCGACCTGCCGCGCGGAACATCAGTATCTCAATACGCTGGCGGCGCGCGGCGTACGGGTGGTCGGCCTGAACTATAAAGACGATCGCGCCAAGGCGGTGGCCTGGCTGAATTCCCTGGGCAATCCCTATGCGCTCAGCCTGTACGACGGCGACGGCATGCTGGGGTTGGATCTCGGGGTGTACGGCGCGCCTGAGACCTTTCTTATCGACGGCCAGGGGATCATTCGCTATCGCCACGCCGGCGACATGAATGAGCGCGTCTGGCAGCAGGAAGTGCTGCCGCTGTATAAAAAGTACGGGGGTGAGGCATGAGGTTGATTGTTCTGCTGTGCGCCGCGCTGCTGAGCTGGAGCGCCGCCGCGGCGATCGATACCTATCGCTTCAACTCCGTCGAGCAGGAGCAGCAGTATCGCGAGTTGACCGAACAGCTGCGCTGCCCGAAATGCCAGAACAACAGCATTGCCGATTCCAACGCCATTATCGCCGCCGACATGCGCACCAAAGTGTACGAGCTGATGATGCAGGGGCAAAGCAAGCAGCAGATCATCGATTACATGGTGGCGCGTTATGGCAACTTCGTCACCTACGAGCCGCCGGTAACGCCGGCGACGCTGATCTTGTGGATCGGCCCGCTGCTGTTCGTATTGATCGGCGGGGCGGTGGTGATCCTGCGCACCCGTCGCAAGCCCGAGGCGGCGGTGGACGATGCATTCTCCGAACGGGAACGGCAGCGCCTGGCGGCGCTGTTGCAAGAGACTGACAGGAAGAAACCCTAATGGCTTTTTGGCTGATTATTTGCGTGTTGCTGGCCGGCGCCGCCGCGTTGCTGGTGGTGCCGGCGATGCGCCACGGCAAGCAGAGCGCCGCCACGCGCGATGCGTTGAACAAGGCGTTTTATCAGGATCGCCTCAGCGAGTTGGAGCAGGATGAGCAGCAGGGCGTGGTAGCCGAGCGTCCGGAACTGGTCAAAGAGCTGCAACAGAACCTGTTGAACGATATCCCGGCCGAGCAGATGGCGCAGGCGAAACCGATCAACCGCTGGGCGCTGGTGCCGGGCGTGCTGTTATTGCTGGTGGTGACCGTTGGCTTTTATCTGAAAACCGGCGGGCTGGCGCAGGTGCTGGACTGGCGCATGGTGCAGGCGCAAATGCCGGAATTGCGCGAGCGCGTCGCCAATGAGCGCGCCAAACCGCTGAGCATGGAAGAGATTGCCCGTCTCGGGCTGGGGCTGCGCACCGCGCTGCAGCAGGACGATCGCAATATCAACGACTGGATGATGCTGGGGCGCGTCGGCATGGCGTTGAACAATGCCACTACCGCCACGCAGGCCTTTGCTCATGCTTATCAATTGGATCCGAATAGTCTGGAAGTGCGGCTCGGCTATGCCGAGGTCTTGACGCGATCCAACGATCCGGAGGATAACAAGCAGGCGACGCAGCTGTTGCGGCGCATGATCGCGGAAAACCACAGCGATCCGCGGGTGCTGAGCCTGCTGGCGTTCAATGCCTTCGAACAGGGCGATTTCAAACAGGCGATCGGCGCCTGGCAAGTGATGCTGCAGCTGCTGCCGGCTAACGATCCGCGCGCGGAAGTGATAAAGCGCAGTATTGCACAAGCAAAAGCCCAGGCCGGCGGAGAAACTGTTAAACTGAATGTGACTGTTTCACTGTCACCGCAGGCGGCGAAAGCCATGCCGCCGCAGGGGACGCTGGTTATCTCGGTGACCGACGGCGTCAGCCCGGTGCCGGTCGCGGTAAAACAATTGCCGTTGAGCCGTTTTCCGCTGTCTTTCTCTCTGGACGACAGCAACGCCATGATGCCCGAGCGTCTACTCTCGGCACAGCATCAGGTGCAGGTGCGTGTGCGCCTCTCACAGGACGGATTGGCCACGCCGCAGCCGGGGGACTGGTTCGGCGAAAGCTCGCTGCAGACATTCAGCGGTAAAGAGCTGGTTAGCGTTCAGATAAACAAGCAGGTCCCTGAAAAATAAGACCGAACGTGTTTTTATGGAGAAAAATATGAACTTTCGCCTGACTGGGGTGGCATTCGCAGCGGCATTACTGGTGGGCTGTGCCAGCGCGCCAGACAATGAGCCGCAAGGGCGTTCCGATCCTCTGGAAGGATTTAACCGGACGATGTTCGACTTCAACTACAACGTCCTGGATCCTTATATTCTGCGTCCGGTCGCGGTGGCCTGGCGCGACTACGTGCCGATGCCGGCGCGTAACGGCATCAGCAACTTCACCTCCAACCTGGAAGAGCCAGCCAGCATGGTCAACGCCTTCCTCAAGGGCGATCCCTACCGCGGGATGATCCACTTCAACCGTTTCTTCCTGAACACCCTGCTTGGGATGGGCGGTCTGATCGACGTGGCCGGCATGGCCAACCCGAAACTGGCGCGCGAAGAACCGAACCGCTTCGGCAGTACGCTGGGCCATTACGATGTGGGTTACGGCCCGTACGTGATGTTGCCGGGCTACGGCAGCTTCACGCTGCGTGACGAAGGCGGCGACTTTGCGGATACGCTGTATCCGATGCTGAGCTACCTGACCTTCTGGATGTCGGCGGGCAAATGGGTGGTCGAGGGTATCGAAACCCGCGCTCAACTGCTGGATTCCGACGGCCTGCTGCGCAACTCTTCCGATCCTTATGTCATGGTGCGCGAGGCTTACTTCCAGCGCCACGATTTCATCGCCAACGGCGGCTCGCTCAAGCCGGAAGAGAACCCGAACGCCAAGGCGATTCAGGGCGAACTGGACGAGATCGACTCGCAGTAATCCCGGGCATTATGCCAATGAAAACCCGCCGTCAGGCGGGTTTTTTTTATGCCGGCGGCAAGCGGCAGGCAAAGAAAAAGCGCCCCAGGGGGCGCTTTGGCATCCATCTCAGGCGAGATTAGAAGCGGTAGTTGAAGTTGGCGCCGTACAGCCAGGCTTTACCCACCGAGTTGAAGGTGTAAGGGCCTTCGTTGATGGTGACTTTCTGGCCGTGCATGTAGGACACGCCGACATCAACCGAGGCGTCTTTGTTGAACGCATAGGTAGTACCGGCACTCAGCCAGAAACGGTCCTGATCGGGAATGGAGATCGAACGGTTTTGGGCGGGCACCGGGCTGTCATCGAAGGCGATACCGGTCCGGAAGGTCCAGTTGTCGTCGTAGAAGTAGGTGGTGCCCAGCGCGATACGGTAGGCATCGCGGAAGCCTTCATGCTTCTCGAACAGGGTCTGGCCGTTGTTGCCGGTGGCTCTCAGCTCCTGGAACTGGCTCCAGCTGGTGTAAGCCAGGCTGTAGTGGATAGCCCACTGCGGCGCCACTTTGTTGTAACCGGACAGCTCCCACATTTCCGGCAGGTTCAGATCCAGAGAGCCCGGAATGGTGCTGCCGTTGGTGCCCAAAGGCAGGCCGAGGGAACCCAGAATTGGGTTATAGGCCGATGGCAGGCTGCTCTTGTAATCGCCGTCAAACTTGATTTTCACTTCGGAGCGATAGGTGAAGCCGTAACGGTTGTTTTCGTCCACTTCGTACAGAATGCCGGCGTTCCAGCCGTAACCCCATTTATCGCCTTTCAGATGCGAAATCTGGGTATCAGCCGGGATCTGTGATACCGGACCGGCCAGCTGCGGCGGTAATTGGCCGGAACCTGCGATCAGTTTCGGCAATTCACCGGCGTAGCGTTCCAGTTTGGCTTTGGCGTACACCGCATCGAAGCCCAGACCGAAGCTGAAGTGTTGATTCAGACGGTAGGCGCCGCTCAGGTTGAGGTTAACGGTAGTCAGATCGGTCTTACCGCCGTAAGCGCCGGCGGTATAACCGTCGTTGAATTCGGTCGCCAAACCGAAGTTGCTGGTGACCGAGCCGCCTACGGCGAACTGATCGTTAATCGGGTGAACATAATGCAGGTTCGGCACCCAGGCGACAGGGGCGATATTTTTGGAGTCCAGGCTGGCGCCGGAAGGCGATTTGCCGGTGATGTCAACGTCCGGGTCGATGAAGACTGCGCCGATGGACAGCTCGGGACGGGTATACATCATCAACAACGCCGGGTTGCGGCTTGCGGAAGCCGCCGTATCCGCCATGGCGCCTTCGCCAGAATACGAACGTCCTAAACCAGCTGATGAGAACTCATTCAGCTGGAATCCTGCGGCAGACACGTTTGAAGAAATAATTGCCACTGCAGCTGCGAGAGCTGATTTAGTCAATAGGTTTTTCTGGCTCATGACCAAAACCTCATTATGTGTTTATTATTTAAACTATTGTTACACGAAGTAACAAGGAGCGCGGGATTGTAGGGTCCGTTATCGTTCAGACAAATCAGACCAGTGGCTGAAGTATAGGTCTGACCTGTGAAATTGTTGCAAGTTTGTTTTTGAAATATTTCCAACCTGATATCAAAAAAGAGATCTGCTTAACAAAAAGACAGCGGTAAATAACAAAATTCTTACCGTTCCTTAGCAGACGCTCATTTTTATTTGTGATTTCCATCACTTAAAACACCCAGTAAAAGTAAGTGCTAGTGATTGCCGGCGTGGAAGCGTAAAATACCCGCAGAATTTTGTGGCTTTGTGCCGGTGAGTGAAACGGCAATTTGGGCTGATAACAGAGGCCCTTGAGGAGAACCAATCATGTCAGATGCAATTAATAAATGCAGCGCCCAGGAAACCGCCGCGTGTTGCTGCGTGGATGTCGGCACCGTGATGGATAACACCGATTGCACCGCGTCCTACAGCCAGGTGTTCGGTAATCAACAAGATGCGGAGGCGATGCTGGCGGCCCTGAGCGAAAAGGCGCGCGCGGTCGAGTCCGATCCTTGTGACATCAGCAGTAGCATTAAACCGGTTGACGGCGGCGTGCAGTTGGAGGCCGATTTCACCTTCGCCTGCCAGGCGGAAACCCTGATCTTCCAGCTCGGCCTGCGTTAATCCCCGCTTTACCCCCGGCGCCGCCTGCTGCGCGCCGGGGATTTCCTTCTCCGCCTCGTTCCCCATAGAAAGTGCGCCTGCTCGCAGTTTTGATCTCTGCCGGTTTGCCAAATGTAACCGTTTGGTTAACAATGACCTCATCAGGTCAGACCTCTTTCTGCCCATTGCGCTGACGTTATTTTCTTCAGGAGCATTTATGAGTAAGGCACTGCCGTTGGTGACCCGTCATGGTGACCGCATTGCGATTGTGAATGGACTGCGTACCCCCTTTGCCAAACAGGCGACTGCCTATCACGGCATTCCGGCGGTGGATTTAGGGAAAACGGCGGTGAGCGAGCTATTGGCGCGCAGCGGCATCGATCCAAAACTGATCGAACAGCTGGTGTTCGGCCAGGTGGTGCAAATGCCCGAGGCGCCGAACATCGCGCGTGAAATCGTGCTTGGCACCGGTATGAGCGTTCATACCGACGCTTACAGCGTGTCGCGCGCCTGCGCCACCAGCTTCCAGGCGATCGCCAACGTGGCGGAGAGCATCATGGCCGGCAGCATCAGCGTCGGCATCGCCGGTGGGGCGGACTCTTCTTCCGTCTTGCCGATCGGGGTCAGCAAGGCGTTGGCGCGCACGCTGGTGGACGTCAACAAGGCGCGCACGCTGTCGCAGCGTCTCAAACTGTTCAGCCGGCTGAAATTCCGCGATCTGATGCCGGTGCCGCCGGCGGTGGCGGAGTATTCCACCGGTCTGCGCATGGGCGATACCGCTGAGCAGATGGCGAAAAGCCACGGCATCACCCGCGAAGCGCAGGATGCGCTGGCGCACCGTTCCCACGAACTGGCGGCCAGAGCCTGGCGTGAGGGGTGGCTGCGCGATGAGGTGATGACGGCCTACGTGCCGCCTTACCGCGCGCAGCTTTCCGAAGACAACAATATCCGCAAAGACTCCAGCCTGGCTTCCTACGCCAAGCTGAAACCGGCGTTCGATCGCAAGCATGGCAGCGTCACCGCGGCCAACAGCACGCCGTTGACCGACGGCGCGGCGGCGGTATTGATGATGAGCGAATCGCGCGCCAAAGCGCTGGGGCTGCAGCCGCTCGGCTATCTGCGCAGTTTCGCCTTCGCCGCCATCGACGTGTGGGAAGACATGCTGCTGGGGCCTTCTTACGCCACGCCGCTGGCGCTGGATCGCGCCGGCATCGGTCTGGCCGATCTGACGCTCATCGACATGCATGAAGCTTTCGCCGCGCAAACGCTGGCTAACCTGAAGATGTTCGCCAGCGAAGCGTTCGCCCGCGAGAAGCTTGGCCGCAGCCAGGCGATCGGCGAGGTGGACATGGACAAATTCAACGTCTTGGGCGGTTCCATCGCCTATGGCCACCCGTTCGCCGCCACCGGCGCGCGCATGATCACCCAGACGCTGCGCGAGCTGAAACGCCGCGGCGGCGGGTTGGGCCTGACCACCGCCTGCGCCGCCGGCGGGTTAGGCGCCGCGATGATCGTGGAGGTGGAATAATGAGTGCCGAAAACGCATTGCACGAACAGCGGGCCAAACCATCGGCCTTTCAGCTGACGATTCGCCCCGACAATATCGGCGTGATCACCATCGACGTGCCGGGCGACAAGGTCAATACACTCAAGGCCGAGTTCGTCGAACAGGTGAATGACGTGCTGATCCGGGCGCAGCAGCATACCGCGCTGGAAGGGCTGGTGATCGTTTCCGGCAAGCCGGACTCGTTTATCGCCGGCGCCGACATCACCATGATCGCCGCTTGCACCAGCGCCAAAGAGGCGGAAACGCTGGCCAAGAAAGGGCAGAGCACGCTGGCGCAGATCGCCGCGTTCCCGGTGCCGGTGGTGGCCGCCATCCACGGCGCCTGCCTTGGCGGCGGCCTGGAGTTGGCGCTGGCCTGCCACGGCCGCGTCTGTTCGCTGGATGACAAAACCGCGCTCGGTCTGCCGGAAGTGCAGCTGGGCCTGCTGCCGGGCTCTGGCGGCACTCAGCGCCTGCCGCGCCTGATCGGCGCCGCCAAGGCGCTGGACATGATCCTGACCGGCAAGCACATTCGCGCCCGCCAGGCGCTACGCATGGGGCTGGTGGACGACGCCGTGCCGCAGTCGATCCTGTTGCAGACCGCCATCGAGCGGGTGAAACAGGGCTGGAAGCATCAGCGCGAGCTGCCGTGGCAGGATCGCCTGCTCAATGGCCCGCTGGGCAGAAATCTGTTGTTCAGCATCGTGCGCAAAAAAACGCTGGCGAAAACCCACGGCAACTACCCGGCGGCGGAGCGCATTATTCAGGTGGTGCGCACCGGGCTGGATCACGGCAGCGCCAGCGGTTATGAGGCCGAAGCGCGCGCCTTTGGCGAGCTGGCGATGACGCCTCAGTCGGCGGCGTTGCGCAGCCTGTTCTTCGCCTCCACCGCGCTGAAAAAAGAGCGGGGCGGCAATGCCAAGCCGCATGCCCTGCATCGCGTCGGCATTCTCGGCGGCGGCCTGATGGGCGGCGGCATCGCCTGTGTCACCGCCACGCGCGGCGGTTTGCCGGTTCGCATCAAAGACATCAATGAAACCGGCATCAATCACGCGCTGAAATACAGCTGGGATGTGCTCGGCAAACGGGTACGCAGCAAGCGCATGCGCCCGGCGGAGCGGCAAAAACAGATGATGCTGATCTCCGGCTCTACCGATTACACCGGCTTTGAGCAGGCGGATATCGTGGTCGAGGCGGTGTTTGAGGATCTGGCGCTGAAACAGCAGATGGTGGCCGAGGTCGAAGCAAACTGCGCGCCGCATACCGTGTTCGCCTCCAACACCTCTTCGCTGCCTATCGGCCACATCGCCGAAAAGGCGCAGCGGCCGCAGCAGGTGATTGGTCTGCACTACTTCAGCCCGGTGGATAAAATGCCGCTGGTGGAAGTGATCCCGCACGCCGGCACCAGCGAAGAGACCATCGCCACCACCGTGGCGCTGGCGCACAAGCAGGGCAAGACCGCCATCGTGGTGGGCGACAGCGCCGGTTTTTACGTCAACCGCATCCTGGCGCCGTACATCAACGAAGCGGCGCGCTGCCTGCTGGAAGGCGAGCCGATGGAGTCGCTGGACAAGGCGCTGGTGGACTTCGGTTTCCCGGTCGGCCCGATTACCCTGCTGGATGAAGTGGGCATCGACGTTGGCACCAAAATCATTCCCGTGCTGGTCGAGGCGCTGGGGCCGCGTTTCGCCGCGCCGGCTGCGTTCGATGCGGTGCTGAAGGACGGGCGTAAAGGGCGCAAGAACGGCCGCGGCTTCTATCTCTACCCGAGCGAAGGGCAGCAGCGGCAGCGGCGTAAACGTGCGGATACCTCATTGTATACGTTGCTCGGCGTCACGCCGAAGTCGCACATGCTGCCGGCGACCGTCGCCCAGCGCTGCGTGATGATGATGCTGAACGAAGCGGCGCGCTGCCTGGATGAAGGCGTGATCCGCAGCGCGCGCGACGGCGATATCGGTGCGGTGTTCGGCATCGGCTTCCCGCCGTTCCTCGGCGGCCCGTTCCGCTATATGGACGAGCTCGGCGCCGAAAAAGTGGTGAAAACGTTGGAATACCTGCGCCAGCAGCACGGCGAGCACTTTGCGCCGTGCGAACGCTTGCAGCGCATGGCGCAGCAGGGCGAGCGTTTTTACCCGCAGGGGAGCTGAACGCAGGACGGCCCGATTTGCACTATAGTTGCAACAGGGTCGCGTTGTGATCGCCATCACTCCTTGCAACAGCGTCAGCCGGTGAGGCTGTACAGCAAGGCGCAGGCAGCGGTAAGTTAGCTTGACCGTCATCAATAAATTTCATGGCGGCAAGGTTAAAATTTAACCCGTTGAATTGATTGTTCTGTGAGCAATCGAGGTTTGCCAGGGGAGGGTTGCTGTAAAAAACAGCATTTTCTTTAGGCAAACTTTCAGGCAAAATGCCCGGCCGCCATAAAGAGACGGCGCGTTATCGTTTTAAAGCTTTGGCTTTGGGTTGGAAAACTCGGCGGTACAGCACGCACGGCGTTTCTGTATAGCGTTACTTTGTCAACAACAGCGGTGCAATATGCAAGTTTTGATTATGCGTCACGGAGAGGCGGCGCTCGAGGCAGCCAGCGATGCGGTAAGGCCCCTTACCCTGTGTGGCCGCGACGAGTCCCGTCAGATGGCGGCCTGGTTGAACACCAAGTCTGTGGATATTGAACGCGTGCTGGTCAGCCCCTATCTGCGGGCCGAACAGACGCTGGCGACGGTGCGTGAAGCCTTGACGCTGCCGGAGGGCGAAGAAGTGCTGCCCGAGCTGACGCCGGGCGGCAACGCCGAACAGGTCGGCAGCTATCTTCAGGCGCTGGCGATGCAAGGGGTGAGCTCGGTGCTGATCGTGTCGCACCTGCCGCTGGTGGGGTATCTGGTGGCTGAACTGTGCCCGGGCGAGTGCCCGCCGATGTTCGCGACCTCGGCGATTGCCAACGTCGATCTGCCGGCCGACGGCAGCTACGGCAAGTTTGAATGGCAGGTCAGCCCGTCGCAGGTGATGGCCAAAGTGTGAACCGCGGATGCGGTGCGGAATAAACTCAGGGCGATGTCTGACATCGCCCTGAGTCGTTTTTGCAGGAACTACTCGGCCAGTTCCACCAACAGCAGGATGGCGGCGTTGCCGCCCCATTCCTTCGGCGCCTGGTGGAACGCCAGCACGTCGGGATGCTGCGCCAGCCACAGCGGCGTTTGCTGTTTGAGGATGTGCTTGCCGTGCCCGTGCATCACGCAGGCGCAGTGCACGTGCTCGCGTTTGCAGGCGGCGATCAGCGCCCCCAGCTCCTGCTTGGCCTGCAGCTGGGTCAGGCCGTGCAAATCAAGAAACAGTTCCGGCGAATAATCGCCGCGTCGCAGCTTCTTCAGCTCATACGGGCTGCTGCCGGGGCGCACGTAGCGCGTCGGGCCTTCCTCTTCCAACTGCGGCTGGTATTCATCTGAAAAATAATAGCTGGCATCGACCTGCTCCTGCAGCAATCGCTGCGGCGCAATCTGTTTGACCTTGGGCTTCGGCGGGCGGTGGACGATGGTGTCCTGGCGCAGCTTTTTCGCGCCCGCCACCGACTCTCTGAAGAGCTGTTGTTCGTCTTTGCTCAGAGGGGGCTTGTTCTTCATGCTTCATTCACCGGAAATCGTTTATTTCGCTAGTTTACCTTGTGAATGAGCGCTGTCGACGCAAAACTCGGGCCAGAGTGAAAAGCGCGAGGGGCAAGCGTGATTTGTCGCGGGCTTCATGGCAAACTATGCGGCTAAATCATGAAACACAGCGCCTGCCGGAGGGCAAATTGGACAAAATTTTCGTCGACGAAGCAGTGAACGAACTGCACACCATTCAAGATATGCTGCGCTGGACGGTAAGCCGCTTCAACGCCGCCAATATCTATTATGGTCACGGAACCGATAATCCGTGGGACGAAGCGGTGCAATTGGTGCTGCCAAGCCTGTTCCTGCCGTTGGACATTCCGGAGGACATGCACACCGCCCGTCTGACTTCCAGCGAGCGCCATCGCATCGTTGAGCGCGTGATCCGCCGCGTCAACGAACGCATCCCGGTCGCTTACCTGACCAACAAGGCCTGGTTCTGCGGCATGGAATTCTACGTCGACGAGCGCGTGCTGGTGCCGCGTTCGCCGATCGGCGAGCTGATCAACGATCGTTTCAGCGCGCTGATCCCGCACCCGCCGCGCCATATCCTCGACATGTGCACCGGCAGCGGCTGCATCGCCATCGCCTGCGGCTACGCTTTCCCGGAAGCGGAAGTGGACGCGGTGGACATCTCCAGCGAAGTGCTGGCGGTAACCGAGCGCAATATTCAGGCGCACGGCGTCGAACATCAGGTGATCCCGATCCGTTCCGATCTGTTCCGCGACGTTCCCGCGATCCAGTACGATCTGATCGTCACCAACCCGCCGTACGTCGATGCGGAAGACATGTCGGATCTGCCGCAGGAGTTCCGCTTTGAGCCGGAACTGGGCCTGGCGGCGGGCAGCGATGGCCTGAAGCTGGTGCGCCGCATCCTGGCCTGCGCGCCGGACTACCTGACCGACGACGGCGTGCTGATTTGTGAAGTGGGCAACAGCATGGTACATCTGATGGAACAATATCAGGACATTCCGTTCACCTGGCTGGAGTTCGAAAACGGCGGCGACGGCGTGTTCATGCTGACCAAACAGCAGTTGGTGGATTGCAAGGAACACTTCAGCCTCTATCGCAGCTAAGCCGCATTTCCAAGGCCCGTATGGCGGGCCTCATAACGATAAAAGACTAACGGTAAGGAGCCGTGATGGCAGGAAACAGTATTGGGCAGATTTTCCGCGTCACCACCTTCGGTGAATCTCACGGGGTGGCGCTGGGTTGTATCGTCGACGGCGTGCCGCCAGGCATCCCGCTTACCGAAGCCGATTTGCAACACGATCTGGACCGCCGTCGTCCGGGCACCTCGCGTTACACCACCCAGCGTCGCGAACCGGATCAGGTGCGTATTCTCTCCGGCGTATTCGAAGGCGTGACCACCGGTACCAGCATCGGTCTGATCATTGAAAACACCGATCAGCGCTCGCAAGACTACAGCGCTATCAAAGACGTGTTCCGTCCCGGGCATGCCGACTACACCTACGAACAGAAATACGGTCTGCGCGACTATCGCGGCGGCGGCCGCTCTTCGGCGCGTGAAACCGCCATGCGCGTCGCGGCGGGCGCTATCGCCAAGAAATACCTGCAGCAGAAGTTCGGCGTGCAGGTGCGCGGCTATCTGGCGCAGATCGGCGACGTGACCTGTGAGCTGAAAGACTGGGATCAGGTCGAGCAGAACCCGTTCTTCTGCCCGGATCCGGACAAGCTGGAAGCGCTGGACGAACTGATGCGCGCGCTGAAAAAAGAGGGCGACTCCATCGGCGCCAAGGTCAGCGTGATCGCTGAAAACGTGCCGGTTGGCCTGGGTGAGCCGGTGTTTGACCGCCTCGACGCCGACCTAGCGCACGCGCTGATGAGCATCAACGCGGTGAAAGGCGTGGAGATCGGCGACGGGTTCGCCGTGGTGACCAAACGCGGCAGCGAAAACCGCGATGAAATCACCCCGGAAGGCTTCCAGAGCAACCATGCCGGCGGCATTCTCGGCGGCATCAGCAGCGGCCAACCGGTGATCGCGCATCTGGCGCTGAAGCCGACCTCCAGCATCATGGTGCCGGGGCGCACCATCAATCGCCAGGGCGAAGCGGTGGAAATGGTGACCCGCGGTCGCCACGATCCGTGCGTGGGCATCCGCGCCGTGCCGATCGCCGAAGCGATGATGGCGATCGTGTTGATGGATCACCTGCTGCGCCAGCGTGCGCAAAACGGTGATGTGGTTTCCGACGTGCCGCGCTGGTAATCGCCATGAAAAACTGGATGTTGGGCCTGCTGGCCCTGACGGCCTCCGCTTCCGCCATGGCGCTGACGCCGTGGCAGAAAATCGACCATCCGGTGGCCGGCGCGCCGCAGGCGGTGGGCGGTTTCGCCAACGGTTGCGTCATCGGCGCGCAGCCGCTGCCGCTGAACTCACCGAACTACCAGGTGATGCGTACCGACCAGCGCCGCTATTTCGGCCACCCGGATCTGCTGGCGTTCATTCAGCGTCTCAGCAGCCAGGCGAATCAGAAAGCGCTGGGTACGGTGCTGATCGGCGACATGGCGATGCCGGCCGGCGGGCGCTTCAGCAGCGGCCACGCCAGCCACCAGTCGGGGCTCGATGTCGACATCTGGCTGCAGTTGCCGCGCCAACGCTGGAGCGCGCAGCAATTGCTGAAGCCGCAGCCGATCGACCTGGTGTCGGGCGACGGCAAGCAGGTGGTGGCGCGCCAATGGCAACCGCAAATTGAGTCGCTGATTAAGCTGGCGGCACAGGATGCGGAGGTGACGCGCATCTTCGTCAATCCGGCGATCAAGCAGCGCCTGTGCCTGGATGCCGGCGCCGATCGGGCCTGGTTGCACAAGGTGCGGCCGTGGTTCGGCCACCGTGCGCACATGCACGTGCGCCTGCGTTGCCCGGCCGGCAGCCTGGAGTGCCAGGAGCAGGATACGCCGCCGCCGGGCGACGGCTGCGGCGCCGAACTGGCGAGCTGGTTCGTGCCGCATCAGCCGAACGCGAAGCCGGGCAAACCCGTGCCGCCGCCGTTACCGCCGACCTGTCAGGCATTGCTGGATCACCATTTCTCAGCGGAATAACACATGGACTGGTTCGTCATTGGCCCCGAGATGCTCGGGGTGTTGTTTGCGGTAGCGCTGCTGGCGGGGTTTATCGACTCCATCGCCGGCGGCGGCGGGTTGCTGACGGTGCCGGCCCTGCTGGCGGTGGGGGTTCCTCCGGCGCAGGCGCTGGCGACCAATAAGTTGCAGTCGGTCGGCGGCTCCTTCTCCGCCAGTCTGTACTTCATTCGTCGGCGAGCGGTGAATCTCAACGACCAGAAGCTGACGATTTTTCTGACGCTGATCGGCTCGATCGCCGGCGCCATTTTGGTGCAGCACATGCGCGCCGATTTACTGCGGCAGATGTTGCCGCTGCTGGTGATCGGCATCGGTCTCTATTTCTTGTTGATGCCGCGACTGGGTGAGGAAGATCGTCAACGCCGCCTTGGCGCCTTGCCGTTCGGGCTGGTGGCCGGTGGTTGCGTCGGGTTTTACGACGGCTTTTTCGGCCCCGGCGCCGGTTCATTCTACGCGTTGGCCTACGTGACGCTGTGCGGTTTCAACCTCGCGAAGTCCACGGCGCACGCCAAAGTGCTGAACTTTACCTCCAACGTCGGCGGGTTGGCGCTGTTCATCATCGGCGGTAAGGTGGTGTGGAGCATCGGTCTGGTGATGTTGGTGGGGCAGGTGCTGGGGGCGCGTCTGGGCGCGCACATGGTGCTGACCCGCGGCCAGAAATTGATTCGGCCGATGATCGTGATCGTTTCGCTGGTGATGAGCCTCAAGCTGCTGTACGACAATCACGGCGCGGAAATTCAGCAGTGGTTGACCGCCTTGATGCACGGTTAAAGATGAAAAGGGGGCGCTGCTTACGCGCCCTGTCTTATCGGGTATAATGGCCTCTTTATTTTTGTGGTTATAGAGTTTTTATGTCAGACACGCAGACCCGTCATCGCTATGAACAGCTGATCGAGATCTTCAATCGCTGCTTCAGCGATGACTACAACACTCGCCTGGTGAAGGGCGACGACGAACCCATTTACCTGCCGGCCGACGATGAACTGCCGTATCACCGCATCGTGTTCGCCCACGGTTTCTACGCCAGCGGCCTGCACGAAATCTCGCACTGGTGCATCGCCGGTGAAGCGCGCCGTCAATTGGTGGACTTCGGTTATTGGTATTGCCCGGACGGGCGCGACGCGCAGACCCAGAGCGAATTCGAAGCCGTGGAGATAAAACCGCAGGCGCTGGAATGGATGTTCTGTGTGGCGGCCGGTTTCCCGTTTAACGTCAGCTGCGACAACCTGAATGGCGACTGCGAGCCGGATCGCATTGCGTTCCAACGCAAGGTGCGCGACCGGGTATTGACGCTGCTGGAGCAGGGAATACCCACAAGGCCTGCGCGCTTTATTCAGGCGCTGCAATCGTTCTACAATACGCCACCGTTGGCGGCCGAGCATTTTCCGTATCCGGAAGATCTCAACTGACGCCACAGTCCGTTATTTAATGAGGAAATTTGATGATCGCAGAATTTGAAGCGCGCATTTTGGCGCTGATTGATGACATGGTAGAGCACGCCAGCGATGATGAACTGTTTGCCGGTGGCTACCTGCGCGGTCATCTGACGCTGGCGGTGGCCGAAGCGGAAGAGCAGGGCGAACACACCGCTGAAGCGCTGAAAGCGCGGGTGGAGGAGAGCCTGCACAAGGCGATCGCCGCCGGTGAACTTTCGCCGCCGGATCAGATCCTGGTGCGCGGCATGTGGGAAAACCTCTATCAGGCTGCCACCCCTGCCGCCTGACCGCCATGCCGGGGCGCGATCGCCGCGCCCCTCCGGGTTGATTAAACCGCACGTCCCTTCAGTAATTTCCGCACCCACATCCGATTCGGATTCAACGCCGCCAGCAGGCGCGCATCGCCCGGCAACGGCTCGCCGAACAGCTGCGCCGCCAAAATTTCCGCCGCCAGCGGCGCCGAGCTCAGCCCACGCGAGCCTAACCCGCCGATAGCGAACAGGCCGGGATAGACCGGCGCATCGGCGACGGTTTCGCCGCGCTGATTTTGCCGCTGCAAATCCTGATACTGCGTCAGCGTGGCCTGATAGTCCGGCAGCGCGCCGACCATCGGCAGATGATCGCGGGTGGCGCTGCGCACGCCGCAGCGCGCCTGGCGTGCGCTGACGTCCACCTGCTGCGGCCAGGCCTGCTCCGGCAGGCAGCGCAGCAGGCGCTCGCGGTTTTCCTGTTGCTCCTGCTCGCGGTAGTCGGTGGCGATGTCGCCGCGCTGATAGCTGGCGCCAATGCAGTGCTGGCCGTTGTTGGCATTAATCGGCGTCAGGTAGCCGTCGTAGCACAAGACTTGCTTCAGTTGACCGAGGGCCGGCGAGGTCGGGATATGCGACACCTGCCCGCGTACCGAATACAGCGGCAGGGCTTCCGTCGGCGCCAGCTCGGCCAACCGATGGCCGTTGGCCAGGATCACCGTCGCATGGCGCCGGCTGTCGCCGTTGGCGAAATCGATGCGCCAGCCGTTTTCTTCCTGCGTCAGCCTCTGTGCATCGTGCCGGTAGCGGCAGACCAAGCCCTGGCGCTGCGCCAGCGCGATAGCGCCGCGCGTCAGCTCGGCCGGGCACAGCCAGCCGCCTAGCGGGTAGGTGATGCCGCCAAAGCCGGTATCGACGCCGCAGCGTTCGCTGAGCGTCTCGCGGTCGGCCGCCATCGCCAAGGCCTGCGGCCAGTCGGTTTTCAGCATATTGGCGATCTTGGCGCTGCTCTTTTCGTCATAGGCCAACTGACTGACGCCGCACCACTGGTGATCGAAGGCGACGCCTTGTTGCAACAGGGCGTCGTATTGGCGGCGGGCGAAGGGAAACGCGGCGCTGAAGAAACTCTCCAGCGCGTCGCCGCTGCCGTTCAGCAAAGGATAAATCGTGCCCTGGCGGTTGCCGGATGCGCCTTCGGCCGCCTGTTCATCGGCGCAGTACAGCGTGACGGTGGCGCCGCGCCGCAGCAATGCCAGCGCAGTGAGCGCGCTGGCGACGCCGCCGCCGATCAGGGCGATGTCGGCGGTGTTGTCCGCCGCCGGGCGTCGATACCAGGGCGCTGGGTGTGCGGCGGGCTGCGCATCGGCCGGGAGCTCGCCGGCGAGCATTTCACGTTTTTGGCCGAAGCCTTTGCAGCGGTTGACCTGAAAACCGGCCTGTTGCAAGCCGCGGCGCACGAAGCCGGCGGCGGTAAAGGTGGCGAAGCTGCCTCCCGGCCGGGCGAAACGCGCCATGGCGGCGAACAGTTGATCGGTCCACATGTCGGGATTTTTTGCCGGCGCGAAGCCGTCGAGGAACCAGGCATCCACCTGGTTATTCATGCTGGCGTCAAACTGCGGCAGCAGATCGTTGACGTCGCCGAACCACAGATCGAGCGTAATGCGGCCTTCGGCTAACAGCAGGCGATGGCAACCCGGCAACGGCAGCGGCCATTGGGCGCGCAGTTCGTCGGCGTAAGGCGCCAGCTCCGGCCAGCGCGCATGCGCCGCCGCCAGGTCAGCCTGCTGCAGGGGAAATTTTTCGAAGCTGATAAAGTGCAGGCGCTGCAGCGTTGCGTCCGGCTCGGCCTGGCGAAAGCCGGCGAAGGCCTGCCATAGCGTGAGGAAATTGAGCCCGGTGCCAAACCCGGTTTCCGCCACGACAAACAGCGAGCGCGGGTGGACGGCGAAACGCTGCGGCAGCCGATTGCCGTGCAGGAAGACATAACGGGTTTCTTCCAGCCCATCCTGATTGGAAAAATAGACGTCATCAAACTGTTTCGAAACAGGTGTACCCTGTTCGTTCCAGGTTAGCGTTGCGGTTTGGATGGGGGCGTGGTTCACGGTCAATGGCTCGAAATTCAAGGGATGCCGCGAATTCTAACGGCGCTGGCGCCCTGGCGCAAACTGGACAACAATAAAGCTGAAAAACGCTGATCGGACTTGTTCGGCTTACATCTGTACGCTAAAGTGCGATGCAAAATCCCGTAGGTAAATAGTGGAAGAGGTATTGAATGAAACGTGCAGTGATTACTGGCCTGGGAGTTGTCTCCAGCATTGGTAATAACCAGCAGGAGGTCCTGGCGAGCCTGCAGGAAGGACGTTCTGGGATCACTTTCTCCCAGGAACTGAAAGATTCCGGCATGCGTAGTCACGTATGGGGGCAAGTTAAGCTCGACACGACCGGCCTGATCGACCGCAAGGCGGTGCGTTTCATGAGCGATGCTTCCATTTATGCCTTCCTGGCGATGCAAGAAGCGATCGCGTCTTCCGGTTTGAAGGAAGAAGAGTATCAAAACAACCCGCGCGTAGGCCTGATCGCCGGTTCCGGCGGCGGTTCTCCGCGTTTCCAGGTGTTCGGCGCCGATGCGATGCGCAGCCCGCGCGGCTTGAAAGCGGTTGGCCCGTACGTGGTCACCAAAGCCATGGCTTCCGGCGTTTCCGCCTGCCTGGCGACGCCATTCAAAATCCACGGCGTGAACTACTCCATCAGCTCCGCTTGCGCGACCTCCGCACACTGCATCGGCAACGCGGTTGAGCAAATCCAGCTGGGCAAACAGGACATCGTGTTCGCCGGCGGCGGCGAAGAGCTGTGCTGGGAAATGGCCTGCGAGTTCGATGCGATGGGCGCGCTGTCCACCAAGTACAACGACACGCCGGAAAAAGCCTCCCGCACCTACGACGCCGATCGTGACGGTTTCGTCATCGCCGGCGGCGGCGGCATGGTGGTGGTTGAAGAACTGGAGCACGCGCTGGCGCGCGGCGCGCACATCTACGCAGAAATCGTCGGCTACGGCGCGACTTCCGACGGCGCCGACATGGTTGCACCTTCGGGCGAAGGCGCAGTGCGCTGCATGAAGATGGCGATGCAGGATCTGGACGCGCCGATCGACTACATCAACGTGCACGGCACCTCCACACCGGTGGGCGACGTGAAAGAACTGGGCGCCATTCGCGAAGTGTTCGGCGACAATACCCCGGCTATCTCCTCCACCAAGGCGATGACCGGTCACTCGCTGGGCGCCGCGGGCGTGCAGGAAGCGATCTACAGCCTGTTGATGCTGGAGCACGGCTTTATCGCGCCGAGCATCAACATCGAAACGCTGGATGAGCAGGCGGTCGGCATGAACATCGTGACTCAGCCGACTCAGCGCGAGCTGACCACCGTGATGTCCAACAGCTTCGGCTTCGGCGGCACCAACGCCACCCTGGTGATGCGCAAACTGGCGAAATAATCCCGCCTGAGCCTCACCTCGCCATCAAGCCCGCGTTTTCGCGGGCTTTTTATTGCTCAAAGCCCACTTGCCGGGCGCTCGGAGTTTTCCCAAATCACATCCCCTGACACATCATTACCTCGCCATTACACGCGTTGGGCATACAATAGCCTGGTAGCGTGATTATCGCTCGGCGTAGCTTTATAAAGTGATCGAACATTGAGGCAAGAAGTATGAAAAAGTTAATTGCGGTTGGGTTACTGTCGGCCGTGTTGGCCGGATGCGCCACCGATTCTCCCTGCGTGCCGGTCTACGATGACCAGGGGCGTCTGGTGCATACCAACACCTGCATGAAGGGCACCACTCAGGATAACTGGGAAACCGCGGGCGCGATCGCCGGCGGCGCGGCGGCGGTTGCCGGTCTGACCCTCGGCATCATCGCGCTGACCAAGTGATCGGCGCGGAACAGGACTAAGCCCGGCCATGGCGTGCCGGGCTTTTTTTATCTCACTGCACCAAAAACGCTTTGAACTGCGGCGTCATCACGGCGCTGAAACCGTCGTCGGTTTTACTGATCAGGTAGACCGCCAGCCCTTTCTCTTCCGCGAGCTGCAACGCTTTCTCCGTGCCCAGCACCATCAGACCGGTATCCCAGCCGTCGGCCTCGAGCGCGGTCGGGGCGATCACCGTGGCGGAAACCAGCCGGTGGTTGATCGGCCTGCCGGTGGTCGGATCGATGACATGGGAGTAGCGCTGGCCGTTTTGTTCAAAGTAGTTGCGGTAGCTGCCGGCGGTGCTGATGCCGTAACCGTGCAGATCAACCAGCGCCTGCACCGCATTTTCACGATCGGTCGGCTTTTGGATCGCCACCCGCCAGGGTTTGCCCTGGCCGTTGACGCCGCGCGAAGAGACCGCGCCACCGACCGATACCAGGTAGTTGGTAATGCCGTTGCGGTTCATCAGGCGCACCAACTCATCCGCGCCATAGCCTTCGCCCAGCGTTGAGAGATCGACATACATGTCCGGCAGATCTTTTTGCAGCCACTCCCCGCGGTTGTCACTGATCAGCTTCAGGTGCTGCAGGCCGGTGCGCTGCTTCGCCGCGTCGATCTGCGCCTGTTCCGGCACCTTGACCGGATGTTTGTCTGGGCCGAATCCCCACAGGTTCACCAGCGGGCCGACGGTGATATCCATGGCGCCGCCGGTATCGCGGCCGATGCGTTGAGCCATCAACACGATGTCCGCCATGCCGCGTGGGATCGGCTGCGGCCCGAGGCTGGCGCTGCGGTTAAACCGCGACAGCACTGAATCGGCGCGGTAGGTAGAGATATCGTCGTTGGCCCGTTCGAGCACCGTGTCGATCTGCCGCTGCAGCTCTTGTTTGCCGATCGCGACGTCACCGCTGACCTTAACGCTGTAGAAGGTGCCCATGGTCTTGCCGTCGATATCGATTTGCGGGCGGGAGGAGGCATCGTCGCAGGCGGCGAGCAGGGCGCATAAGGCGCTCAGCAACGCCCCTTTGGCGAACAGGGAAGCCATAACATGTCCTTTGAAAACGAGAAAGCCGCTACAAATAAAGTAAAGCGCGGCAAATGAAAAGCGGATAAAGGTAAAATAGCATTTTGCTGGCGCTGAAGCCGCGTCTGAGCTAACGTCTGCCCATTCTTTTCGGTGAGGTTCACGCAGCCACCATGAGTTCAACCGCCATTTCTCGGTTTATCCACCCCTTTATCAAAGATCGCTTCTTGCATGCATTGTTGCTGGCCGGCGTGGCGATGTTCGCTTTTCATCCGCAACCGCTGACAGCGCTGGGTGGTTTTATCGACGGCCGTACCCTCATCACCCTGTTGGGGCTGATGCTGCTGACCAAAGGCGTGGAGGTCAGCGGTTACTTCGATTTTGTCGGCCGCAAGATTATCAACCGCTTGCTCAGCGAACGGCGGCTGGCGCTGTTCCTGGTGTTTTCCGCCGCACTGCTGTCGTCGTTTCTTACCAACGATGTGGCGCTGTTTATCGTCATTCCGCTCACCATCACGCTGAAAAAGCTGTCGGCGCTGCCGGTTGGCCGCTTGATCATCTTCCAGGCGCTGGCGGTGAACGCCGGTTCGTTGCTGACGCCGATCGGCAACCCGCAAAATATCCTGCTGTGGAGCCGCTCCGGCCTCTCTTTCCTCGGTTTCATCGGCCAGATGGCGCCGTTTGGCGCCGCAATGATGTTGAGCTTGCTGGTGCTGACCTGGTTAAGCTTCCCGGCGCGCGACATTGTGAAAGCGCCGAATACCGAGGGGTATCCCTACCAGCGGCCGCTGTTGCTGAGCTGCGTAGGGCTGTATGCGGTTTTCCTGCTGAGTCTCGATTTCGATCTGCCGTTGTATGGGCTGTTGGCGGTGTTCGCCGGTTTCTTGCTGCTGGCGCGCCGGGTGCTGTTGCAGATCGACTGGAGCCTGATTTTCGTGTTCGCCGCCATGTTCATCGATGTCGGCCTGTTTACCCGTTTGCCGCCGCTTCAGCCGGCGTTCGCCGCCATCGCCGGGCTGAGCGAGGGCGGCGTGTATGCGTTGGGCGTTGGGCTGTCGCAGATCGTCAGCAACGTGCCGGCCACCATACTGTTGCTCAACTATGTGCCTTCCAGCGCTCAGCTGGCCTATGCGGTCAACGCCGGCGGCTTCGGGTTGGCGATCGGATCGCTCGCCAACCTGATTGCGCTGCGGATGGCGGGGGAGCGCATGATCTGGTTGCGCTTCCACTATTATTCGCTGCCGCTGTTGGTATGGGCCGCGTTGCTCGGTTGGGTGATGAGCTAAGCCGCTTGGCCGCTTTGCCGCGCGGCCAGCAGGCAAATGCTGCGGGTCACCTGATAGGATTTCACGAAGGCGCTGACGGGTAAAAACTCGAAGCGCGAGTGGAAGTTATGCGCGCCGGTGAAGTAATTGGGCGTCAGGATGCCGCGGCTGGAGAGCGCCGCGCCGTCGGTGCCGCCGCGCATCGGGATCACCTTCGGCGGGATGCCGTGGGCGGCGAGGGCGCCGAAGATCAGATCGATAGCGCGCCGGTCCTCGCCGATGGCGTTGCTGATGTTGCTGTAGATGTCGCTGACGCTGCAGCTGACGTTGGCGCGCGGATAGTTGGCCGCCACCTGGCGCACCGTCTCCTCAAGGCGGGCCTTGCGCGTCTCGAACGCCGCGCGATCGAAGTCGCGAATCGACACCTTCAGCGTCGCCTGATTGGCGTTGGCGGCCAGATCGGTGAACCAGAAATAACCCTCGCGCCCCTCGGTGTGCTCCGGGGTATCCTGCACGTCGAATCGGTTTATTATGTCGTTGGCGATGCGTATTGGGTTGATTAACACGTTTTTCGCCGACATCGGGTGGGCGGTCACTCCCTCGATGAGGATTTCCGCCGCCGCCGCGTTGAAATTCTCGTATACCACTTCACCCAGTTCGCAGCAGTCGATGGTGTAGGCGAAATCGACGGGGAAGCGCTGCAGATCCAGCGCCTTGGCGCCGCGCAGGCCGATTTCTTCGTCCGGCACGAACGCCACCACGATATCGCCGTGGCGATCGGCCGCGGTCAGGTTGGCCAGCAGCGTCATCACCACGGTGACCGCCGCCTTATTGTCGGCGCCCAGCACGCTGGTGCCGTCGCTGAACAGGATCTCTTCGTTCCGGTAGGGCAGGATCTCCGGATGCTCGGCGACCCGCAGCCAGATGTCTTGCTCGGCGTTCAGACATAAATCTTCGCCGGTGAAGCGCAGGCGCTGCGGGCGAATCTCGGGCGAGAGGCCAACGTCCACGGTGTCGATATGCGTGATGAAGCCGATGCGCGGCGCGCCGGGTTGGGTGCCGGGCTTGCGCGCGGTCACGGTGGCGTGCTCGTCGATTTGCACGTCGGCCAGGCCGAGCCGGCGCAGCTCGTCCGCCAACAGTTGCGCCATCTCATGCTGCCCCGGCGTGCTGGGCAGGGTGGCTGCGGCGGCGTTACTCTGGCTGGTCACCGCCAGATAGCGGAAGAAACGTTCGGTAAGCTGTTCGGCAATCGGGCTGGTCATCGGAACTCCTCGCGGTTGGCAATCTACCGGTTTTAAAACGAAATCAGCCGTTTGTCCAACGGTGCAATGCGTAAACCGCCAGAATGCGAAGTATCGCGCAGAAACGAAAAATAGCGGTGCAACTAGGAAATAGTCGCAGGTTTCTGCGGCAAAATCGGTATTAGCTGTGGGCCGGGATGCGCCCACATAACACTTATCTGTCCCTCAAGGAGAATTCATGCACACCGGTCACGCTCTGCTTATCACCTTACTGTCCCTGGGTATCTCTCACAGCGCCTGGTCGTCTGCCGATACCGGGCACGCCAACAGCAACGCCAACAGCCGCGAGGTGGCCAGCGCGTTGGGCGGCCTGAAGAACAAAACCTACGAACTGGAACAGGCGCCGAAGATCCGCGTCGCCAGCTTCAATATCGCCGCCGGCAAGGTCAGCGATATGACCGCCATCGCCAAGGCGATTCGCGCGATGAACGTCGACGTGGTGGCGCTGCAGGAGGTGGATAAACTCACCGCCCGCAGCGGGCGGGTCGATCAGGCGGCGGAACTGGCGAAGCTTACCGGCATGCAGGCGGTGTTCGGCCGGGCGATCGATTTCGACGGCGGTGAATACGGCCTGGCGTTTCTCTCGAAGTATCCGCTGCACGATGCCGTGATCTATCCGTTGCCGTCCGGCCAGCGCGAGCAGCGCATCGCCTTCAGCGCCAAGGTCGATGTGCCGGAGTTCCCGACGCCGATCACCCTGTTCAACACCCACCTCGATACCAAGGAAGATCCGACGATGCGTCTGGATCAGGTACGGGAGCTGAACGATCGCACCATCGAAGTGCGCGGCATCAAACTGCTGTTCGGCGATATGAACGACGTGCCGGGCAGCGTCACCTGGCTGGAGCTGAGCCGCTATTGGAACGATATCATGCCCAACGGGCAGGACGGCCGCAGCTGGCCGGCGGAAAACGCCGAAATCAAGGTGGATTACATCTTTAGCGGCAATGCGCAGCGTTGGCATCTGGACAGCCTGACGGTGCCGAACGCCAGCGGCGATTGGAACGGCGTGCACTGGCCGGCGGTGAGCGATCACCTGCCGCTGGTGGCGGAGATGCGCCTGACCGAGCAATAAGCCGGCCGGCGTCTCTCCGGGGCAGGGCTAAGCCGCGGCGATCCGCGCCAGCCGCTCGACGGCGCTGCGGATCTCGCCCGGCGTCAGGGCCGAAAAGCCCAGCAGCCATCCGTCGCGCTGGGCCTGAACCGTTTGGTATTGCGCAGTTAACCCGGGCGTAAGGACGCCGAGCCGCCGCGCCTGCCGGCTGAGCGCCGCCTCCTGGCCGGGCGGCAGCCAGACGCTGAGCTGCAGGCCGCCGGCGGCGGGAGCGGGTGTGGCGAAGTGGCCGAGTTTTTCGCGCACTGCCGCCAGCAACACATCGCGCCGGCTATGGTAGAGTTGGCGCATGTAGCGGATATGCGCGGCGAAGTGCCCCTGGCGGATGAATTCGGCGGTGACCGCCTGCATCAGCTGCGCGCTGTGGCCGTCATACACCGTGCGCGCGGTGACGAACGCTTCAACCAGCGTGGGCGGTACGATCAGGTACGCCAACCGCAACGAAGGGAACAGCGATTTGGAAAAGGTGCCGAGGTACAGTACCCGGCCACGGCGATCCAGGCCCTGCATCGCCGGTATCGGCAGGCCGTCGTAATGAAACTCGCTGTCGTAATCGTCCTCAATGATCCAGGCCTGCTGCCTTTCCGCCAGCGTCAGCAATGCCAATCGGCGTGCCAGGCTGAGCGCTGCGCCGGTTGGGTATTGGTGCGAGGGCGTCAGATAAATCAAACGCGGCTCGGGCAAGGAGGGCTCAGCGTGCAGGCCGTCGCCGTCTACCGCCACCGGCGTCAGGGCGGCGCCGGCGCTGATAAAGGCGTTTCTCGCCCCGGCGTAACCCGGTTCTTCCATCCAGACGCTGTCGCCGCTGTCCAGCAGCAACGTGGCGATCAGCTGCAGCGCCTGCTGCGAACTGGTCAGCACGATAACCTGGTTTGCATCGCAGATTACGCCGCGCGTTTGGTTGACGTGGGCGGCAATCGCTTCACGCAGCGGCAAATAGCCCTGCGGGTCGCCGTAGCGCAGCAGGCTTTCCCCCTGTAGCCGCAGGCGCTGCGCGGTCAACTGCTTCCACAAGGCCAGCGGAAACGCGCGCAGATCCGGCGAGCCGGCGGCAAACGCCTGTGGCTGCTGCGGATCGCGGCAGCCGCCGGTTTGCACGATCTGTTGGCCGCGCTGCGAAAGGCGCGGCAAGCCGGAGCCGGCTGCCGGCGGCGGTGATTTGGCGATGGTAATCGCCACAAAGGTGCCCTGGCCGACGCGGCGCTGCAAATATCCTTCCGCCTCCAACTGGCCGTAGGCTGCTTCGACGGTCACCCTTGAGAGGCTCAGATCCCCAGCCAGCACTCGGCTGGAGGGCAGGCGTTGCCCAATGCTCAATGCGCCGTGGTGGATGGCTTGCCGCAATGCCGCGCACAAACGATCGCGCAGTGTGCCGACGGCCTGGGGCGATTGCTGAAACAGCGTGATCAGCGTGTGCCGCATAATGGGTCTTATCATCTGTGGATAATGGGTATCAATCATAAGACCAAAATGGGGCACTATTGTCATCTGTCTTGATGCACGGGAGTAAGTGATATGTCGAAAGAATCATTGGTGCTGGCTTTTCCGCCGGCGGCGCCGGAAGAGAGTTTGGCCTACCTGGCGGCCAAACTGAGCCGCTATGCGGATGCCTGGGATGTGGCGGAAGATCTGCGCAAAGGCGTGGACGGGATAGTGGTGATCGATACCCGCGCGGAGGCGCTGTACGCCGCCGGGCATATTCCCGGCGCGTTCAGCTTGCCGCATCGCCTGATGGATGAAGCCGGCACGGCGCATCTGGATCGTAAAAAGGTGTATGTGACCTACTGCGACGGCATTGGCTGCAACGGATCCACCAAAGGCGCTTACAAGCTGGCGAAACTGGGATTCAGGGTGAAGGAGCTGATCGGCGGGCTGGACTTCTGGCTGCGCGATGGCCATCCATTGGCCATCGGAGAACAGCCGGGATCGCTGCGCGATCGGGCGGCTGCTGAGGACTGTGGCTGCGCCTGAGGCGTTAAAACACCAGCGCCAGCACGACCGCCAACGCCAACAGCAACAGGATCAGCGCCACGGCCGGCTTGCTGAGCGCTTTCTGCAGCGGCAGAGGCAGAGCGGCGATCAGCGGGTTGAGCAGCGGATGCGGTTCGACAGGGTGGCTGGCGATCGGCTGCGCCTGGCCGGCTTTATCCAGACGGCGGGCAAACAGCTGATGAATGGCGTCGCTCATTTGCGGGTGCGTCAGCGGTGCATTGGCGCCGCAGTTGAAGCGCGCCTGGCAATAGTCGTTCATCTGCTGCAGTTCTTGCTCATCCGCCGGCTGTTTTAGCGCCGCCAGCAGGTTGTTCAGCGTCGGCGCGTTCTGCGGGCTGAGCGCCACCTTCACCTGTAAAAACTGGTTCAGCAGCTGGAAGTGGCGCGCCGGCAGCGGATCGTTGGTTTTCACGCCCGCCAGATCGAACAGCGTTTGCCAGATTTTAGCCGGCGCTTCGCCGGTCGCGGCGCTGAGTTTGGTGATCTGCTGCTGCAGGCTTTGATGCTCTGCGGGCAGCAGCGGGCGATCGCTGGTGGTGGTTTGCTGCGGCTGGGGAATGGTCAGGCCGCCGGTCTGCAACAGATTCAGCACCTGTTGCAATTGCGGTGGGCTCAGCTGGCTCAACACCGTATGGCCGAACTGCTGGCGAATAAAGTCGCTGACCGCCTGGCGGTTATTGCCCTGCGGCAGCAATTCGGCCAGCTGTTGCAGCAGTTGGCGCCCGGCATGGTTTTGTTGCGCCTGCGTCAGGCGCGTTTGCAGCAGCTGTTCCGCCGGTTGAAAATGGCGCGCCAGCAGTTCGCCGCCTTTGTTGGCGCCGAGATCGTGACGCAGAGACGCCCAGATCTCCGCCGATTTGGCCGGGCTGAGCGTCATGATTTTCACGATCAGTTTTTCCAGCGTCGTGCGCTGCGCCGGAGAGAGAGGTTGATCGTCAGTGGCCGCCGTTTTGCCCGGGGAGGGGGGGCGTTCGCCGGCGATTGGGGTGCCCGGCCCACTCAAAGGTTGCATATCACCAGTCCTTCGCTGTGTATCCCCGCAGTGTGCCTGGAGGAGAGAATCGTCATCGTACCCGGCGAAAAGCGCAGGCTTACCGTCTATGATACCTGTAAATCGCCGCCATCAATACCGCCGCTCAGACATTTCTTTACCGACAAAACGTTGCTAAACGCGTCTGCGTCGCTAAGATAACCCCAGATCTGAACATGAGGATGGCATGGTTAAACGGCAGCGGATTGCAAAATGGTTTTTATGCCTGGCTTGCCTGGTGGTGCTGACGTGCATGACCCAGCGCATGGCGGGCTTGCATGCGCTGCAGCAAACGCTGGGGATCCCGGCCGCCACTGCCGTGCAATCCAGCGACGCCGCCGCCGAAGCGCAGCCGACGCCTTGTGAACTGAGCGCCAAATCATTGCTGGCCGCGCCGCCGGTAATGTTTGAAACCGTGCTGTTCGGGCTGGGTCTGCTGCTGGCGCTGTTGTCGCCGACCATTGCCGCGCGTCTGCGCATTCCTCCTCCCCGCGCCATTTCACCGCCCACCCTCAGGGTGCACCTTCGATTATGCGTATTCCGTGAATGAGTTAATCGCCCGTTTTTCGCGGTGAATTAATCATTTATGGAGAATTAACATGTTGAAAATTATCAGGCTGGCCTGCGCTTGCCTGTTTATGCTGTGGCTGCCTGCCTTGCAGGCGGCGGACAGCGGCTGGCTGCAAAATCCGGCCAACGATCATGCCAAGGTGCGGCTGCGCGCCGACACGTCACAGCCGGGAGAGACCCGCCTGCTGCTGTCGGTCGAGCTGCAAAAAGGCTGGAAAACCTACTGGCGCTCTCCAGGCGAAGGCGGCATCGCGCCGGCTATCGTCTGGCAGGGTAACCCGCCGCCGGCGACCTGGCACTGGCCGACGCCGCAGCGTTTCGAGGTGGCCGGCATTTCCACCCAGGGCTATCACGATCGGGTCACGCTGCCGATCGTGATGCCAGGCCAGGTGTCCGGCCCGCTGGCGGGTACGCTGACGCTGTCCACCTGCAGCAACGTCTGCATTCTGACCGACTACCCGTTCAGTCTGGATCTGACCACGCCGAACGATCCGCAGTTTAACCATGACTTCGCGCAGGCAATGGGGCAGGTGCCGATCGCCGCCGGGTTGGCGGAAAGCGTCAAGGCCGGGTATCGCAGCGGCGAGCTGCAGATTTCCGCCGAACGCGCCGCCGGCTGGCAACAGCCTGCGCTGTTCTTCGATACGCTGGCGGATGCCGATCTCGGCAAGCCGCAGGTCGAGACCGACGGCGCTCAGCTGTTGGCGCGAGTGCCGGTCAGCGATGGCTGGGGCGATGCGGCGCCGGACCTGCGCGGCAAAACGCTGACGTTGGTGATCGACGACGGCGGCATGGCGCAGCAGATAACGCTGCCGATCGGCCAGCCGCTGGCCGCGCCGGCCGGTGCGGCGTTCCCGCTATGGCAGGCGGTATTGATGGCGCTGGCGGGCGGGTTGATCCTCAATCTGATGCCGTGCGTCCTGCCGGTGCTGGGCATCAAACTCGGCTCCATCCTGCAGGTGGAGCGGCGCGATCGGCGCAGCGTTCGTCTGCAGTTTCTGGCGTCGTCGCTGGGCATCGTCGCCTCGTTTATGGCGTTGGCCCTGCTGATGACGCTGCTGCGGCTCGGCAACCACGCGCTCGGCTGGGGCATTCAGTTCCAGAATCCGTGGTTTATCGGCTTTATGGTGCTGGTGACGCTGCTGTTCAGCGCCAACCTGTTCGGCCTGTTCCATCTGCGACTCTCATCCGATCTGAATACCTCGCTGGCGACCCATAACGGGCACGGTCTGAGCGGCCATTTCTGGCAGGGCGCGTTCGCCACGCTGCTGGCGACGCCGTGCTCGGCGCCGTTTCTCGGCACGGCGGTGGCCTTCGCGCTGGCGGCGTCGCTGCCGGTGCTGTGGGGCATGTTCATCGCGCTCGGCATCGGCATGAGTCTGCCGTGGCTGCTGATCGCCGCCTGGCCGTCGCTGGCGCTGCGGTTGCCGCGCCCCGGCCGCTGGATGAATACCGTCAAGCTGGCGATGGGATTGCTGATGCTGGCGTCGTCGCTGTGGTTGCTGAGCCTGCTGAGCAATCATATCGGCGCGCAGGCCACGCTGTGGCTGGGGGCGCTGGCGTTGCTGGCATTACTGCTGGCGGTGTGGCGCCAGCAAGGGGCACGGTTGGCGGCCAAGCTGGCGGCGGGCACGTTGGTGCTGGCGGGCGCGGCCTTGCTGGCCGGCTCGCTGACCGCCGGTCTGTGGCGTCAACCCTTGCAGGATCGGGTGCAGTGGCAACCGCTGAGCGAACAGGCGATCGCCGAGGCGCTGGCGCAGCATAAGCGGGTGTTCGTCGACGTGACCGCCGACTGGTGCGTGACCTGCAAAGCCAACAAATTCAATGTGCTGCTGCGCGATGACATACAGCGGGCGTTGAGTGCCGATGATGTGGTCGCGCTGCGCGGCGACTGGAGCCGCCCGTCGGCCGACATCAGCGCCTTCCTGCAAAGGCGCGGCAGCGTCGCCGTGCCTTTCAACCAAATCTATGGCCCCGGCAGCCCGGACGGTGAGGTGTTATCCCCGCTGTTGACCCGTGACGCCGTGCTGCAAACGCTTTCCCATGCCAAAGGAACCGAACAATGAAAAAACTACTGATTTTACTGATGATCATCGCCACCCCGGTGTGGGCCGCCGAGCCTTTCACCCCGGCGCAAGAGGCGCGTATCAAAGAGATGATCCGCGAAACGCTGGTGTCCAACCCGGACATTCTGGCGCAGGCGGTGGACGCCTGGCAGCAGCAAACCGCCAGCCAGCAAATCAGCCAGGCTATCAAGCAGAACGCCAAAACGCTGTATCAGGATCCGGCCAGCCCGCGACTGGGCGCCGCCAACGCCAAACTGACGCTGGTGACCTTTACCGACTATAACTGCCCGTACTGCAAGCGGTTTGATCCGATGCTGGAGAAGATCGTCAAGCAATACCCGGATGTGGCGCTGGTGGTGAAGCTGCTGCCGTTCAAGGGCGAAAGTTCGGTCAGCTCGGCGCGCGTGGCGCTCACCACCTGGCAGCAGCACCCGGAGCAATTCTGGGCCTTGCATCAGCGGCTGATGGCGAAAAAGGGCTTCCACGACAATGCCAGCATCGCCGCCGCGCAGGAGAAAACCGGCGTCAAGGCGGTGGCGCCGAGCGAACAGAGCATGACCACGCTGCGCAGCAATATGGCGTTGGCTGAGCAACTGGGCGTACAAGGAACGCCGGCGACGCTGATCGGCGATCGGATGCTGCCGGGAGCGGTGTCGTATGAAGAGCTGGAAACGATGGTGAAGCAGCAGCTGGCGAAGGCCAACAATGGCTAAGCTCAAGCGCTGGGGGCGCGAGTTGCTGCTGCTGGCGCTGATCGCATTGGCGGTGGTCACGGTGATGGATTGGCTGAACGCGCCGCAGGCGCCGCCGGCCTTCGATGCCCAGACGCTGACCTCGCTGGACGGCGAGCGCGTGTCGTTGGCGCAGCTTAGCCATGAGCGGCCGCTGCTGGTTTACTTTTGGGCCAGCTGGTGCGGCGTTTGCCGTTTCACCACGCCGGACGTCGCCCGCTTGCAGGCGGAGGGCGGCAACGTGCTGACCGTCGCGCTGCGCTCGGGCGACGATACCCAGGTGAAACAGTGGCTGGCGCGTAAACGGCTGGCGCTGCCGGTGGTCAACGATCCGGCCGGCGCGCTGTCGGCGCAGTGGCGGATTGGCGTGACGCCGACCTTCGTGGTGATCTCGCAGGGCAAGGTGGTGCAGAGCACCACCGGCTGGACCAGCTACTGGGGGATGAAGCTGCGGCTGTGGTGGGCCGCCGTCTAACCGGCGCTTTTCTCCGCTATCACTTCCTCAATCGCCCGGCACAGCCGGGCGATACCTTCTTCAATCTGCGGCGGCGAGTTGGCGGCGAAGTTTAGCCGCAGGCCGTGTGCGCCCAGCTGTTCCTGCGCATAGAAGCATTCACCGCGGGCAAAGGTGACACCGTGCCGCCAGGCCGCCGGCATCAGTTCGGCGGTGGTCACCGTCGCGGGCAGCGTCAGCCAGATAAACAAGCCGCCTTGCGGCGTTTCGAAACGGCACCCCGGCGGCAGCCGCCGTTGCAACGCGTCGATCATCACTTCCAGATGCAGGCGATAGACGCGCCCGGCGCGCCGCAGCTGCTTATCGTAACGGCCGACGGTGACGAACGCGTCCAGCGCCCGCTGGATCAGGCTGGAACTGGTGAAGCTGTCGACGTGCTTCAGCCTGGCGAAACGCTGATAGTGTTCGCTGTCCGCCACCAGATAGCCGATGCGCATGCTGGGCAGCAGCATTTTGGAGAAGGTGCTGACGTAGATCACCGCGCCCGGCTGCGCCAGCGCGCGCAGCGACGGCAGTTGTTTGCCTTGATAACGCAGATCGCCGACGAAGTCGTCTTCCAGGATCACCACGCCGGCCTGTTGGGCGATTGCCAGCAGACGTCGCCGGCGCGTCTCGCTCAGGCAACGGCCGGTCGGGTTGTGGAAGTTGGGGATGGTGTAGATCAGTTTGGGGCGGTGGCGTTCCAACAACTCCGGCAGCAAATCCACCCGCATGCCGTGGCGGTCGCCGGGCACGGTGACGATATTGATGCGGTGCTGGCGCAGCAGACCCAGCGCTTCGGCGTAGGTCGGCTCTTCGACGATCACCGTATCACCCGGCGCCAGCAGGCTTTGCACCACCAGACTGATGGCATGCTGCGAACCGTTGGTGATCAGCACCTGTTCCGCCTGCGTGGGGATGCCCTGGGCGCTGAGGATGCGGCTCAGCGTATCGCGCAGCGGATAGTAGCCGCAGTATTCGCCGTAGCTGAAGGCCTCTTCCGCGTGGCGGCTGAGCACCGACAGCAGCACTTTGCGAAACGCCTCCAGCGGAAATATTTTGGGGCTGCCGACGCCGGCGGCGAAGTTGATCAGCCCCTCCGGCAGCGGGGCGTCGGCGTAGCCGTCCAGACGCGAGGTGAGGGTGGTGAAGCTCTCCAGCGGGAAAGGGGCGTCGCTGGTCGGGCGGGCCGGGCGCGTTTGCGCCTGCGGGTGCGCGACATAGGCGCCGCTGCCGCGCCGCTGATGCAAAAAGCCCTTGGCCGCCAGCTCGGCGTAGGCGTTATCCACCGTTAAACGGCTGACCGCCAGCTCGATCGCCAGCGTGCGCGTCGAGGGCAGCTTGTCGCCATCGACGAACACGCCGGTGAGGATGGCGCGCCGCAGCGCTTCTTCGATCTGTAAATAGAGCGGAACGTCCTGTTCGCGATCTAACGGGATGTGCATGCGAAATTGGCCCGGTTAGGGAGAGATATTTTCACTATACCCCATGTCAACAGGGCTTCAAGCGCAGAAAAGTGGCCTGCATGACAACGCCGCAAAGTGGCTATAGTGAGAAAAAATGGCCGCGTTACACTCTGTGCCTGAGTATTTATGTCGCCATTTCTCCGAGGATCTCATGTCATTACCGTCAGGCGTTTCCGCCCGGCCGGCGCTGCCCGGCGCGCGCCTCTTTCAGGGCAGCAGCCAGGGGTACGTCATCGCCATTATCAGCGCCATGCTGCTGGCCTTTACCGCCATCATCATCCGCGCGCTGACCGAGTATTACCACCTGCCGACCTTCGTGCTGGCGTTCTGGCGCGCGGCGCTGGTGGCGTTGGTGTTGTTGCCGCTGCTGTTGCTGGTGAAACCGCAGTGGGCGCGTCTGCGCCGTGAGCAGGTGGTGTTCTACGCGCTTTACGGGCTGCTGCTGGCGCTGTTCAACAGCCTGTGGACGCTGTCGGTGGCGCTGAACGGCGCGTCGGTGGCGACCATTCTGACCTACTGTTCGGTGGGCTTTACCGTATTCCTCGGCTGGGTGATGTATAGCGAACGCCTGACGCTGCGCCAATTGCTGGTGATCGCCATCAGCCTGGGCGGCTGCTTCCTGGTCAGCAACGGCGACAGCATGGGGAACAGCCACTTCGATCTGCTGGGGCTGCTGGTGGGGATGCTGTCGGGCATCGGTTATACCCTGTATACCCTCGGCGGGCGGGTGGCCAGCGAACGCGGCTATCCGGTGTGGAACACCATCCTGTACGTGTTCGGGTTTTCGGCGCTGTATCAGCTGGCGTTCAATGCGGCGCTGACGGCGTTCCCGTTGGCGGCGTTCCACGGCATGGCCGGCGATCTGTGGTTCCTGTCGCACAGCGCGCAGGGCATTCAGTGGAGCGGCTGGCTGTTGCTGCTGGCGTTGGCCGCCGGGCCGACGCTGCTGGGTTTCGGGTTGTATAACATCAGCCTGAAAACGCTGCCGCTGGCGGTAGCCAACCTGATCCTGTCGCTGGAGCTGGTGTTTACCGCGGTGATCGCCTATTTCCTGCTGGGGGAGAACATGAATCAGCTGCAGCTGCTGGGCAGCGCGTTGGTGATGGGCGGGGTGCTGCTGTTGAAAAGCAAGACCGTCGAGGCGTGATCGGTTAGCATTACGCCTCGCAAGAGAGGCGGTAATGATGAATAACCCGAGATTGAAACGAGCGCTTATCGCTTGAATGGCCGTGTTGAGTGAACGACAACACGGCCACAGACACTCCGTTCCGTGGCTTTTATTCCCGTAACAAGAGAATACGCCATGTCCGAAAAACACTGGTCCAACACTGAGCTGCTGCATCAGACGGTGACCAACCCGAATATTATCGTCAAAGGCACCCACAGCTACTACAGCGACTGCTGGGACAACGGCTTCGAACGCTCGGTGGTGCGCTATCTGCACGGCGACGCGGTCAGCCGGCAATGGCAGCCGCTGGGCGAAATAGACCGTTTGCTGATCGGCGATTACGTGTGCATCGCGGCCGAAGCGGTGATCCTGATGGGCGGTAATCACACCCACCGCATCGACTGGCTGAGCCTGTACCCGTTTATGGCAACCATCAAGCAGGCATACCGTCCCAAAGGCGATACCCGGCTGGGTGACGGTTGCTGGATCGGCATGCGGGCGATGTTGATGCCGGGGGTATCGATAGGCGAAGGGGCGATCGTCGCCGCCGGCAGCGTGGTGGCCGGCGATGTTGAACCTTATGCCATCGTCGGCGGTAACCCGGCGACGTTTATCCGTTGGCGATTCACGCCGGAAATCATCGCGCGGTTGCTTGCGTTGCGCCTCTATGACTTGTCCGAGGCGGACTTTGCGGTGATCCAGCCTCTGCTTGCCGATGACGATATCGGGGCGCTGGAAAAGGGAATTGCGGCCTTGCGCCGTTAAACATCACGGGCGGGGGATCCCCGCCCGTTTCGCGTTATTCGGCCTTGGCCTCAGCCGCCGGTTGGCGGCGTTTGCGCATCAGGCGCAGCAGCGGCGGCAACGCCAGCACCGCGACCGCCAATACCAGCAGCGTTTGCGCGATGCTGCTGCTCCACAGAATGCCGAACTCGCCGTTGCTGATCGACAGCGCGCGGCGCAGGTTTTGTTCCAGCATCTCACCCAGCACAAAGCCCAGAATCAGCGGCGACATCGGGAAATGCATTTTCCGCAGAATGTAGCCGAACACGCCCAACCCGACCATCAACAGCAGGTCGAAGGTGGTGCTGTGCACCGCATAAACCCCTACCGCCGACACCGCGGCGATCGCCGGCACCAGGAACCACAGCGGGATGGTCAGCATGCGGGTGAACAGGCCGACCAGCGGCAGGTTCATGATCAGCAGGATGACGTTGGCGATCAGCAGCGCGGCGATCAGCCCCCAGACGATATCCGGCTGTTCGGTGAACATCGCCGGGCCGGGGGTGATGTTGTACAGCGTCAGCGCGCCCATCATCACCGCCGTGGTGCCGGAACCCGGCACCCCCAGCGTCAGCATCGGAATGAACGAGCCGCAGGCCGAGGCGTTGTTGGCCGCTTCCGGCGCCGCTACGCCGCGAATGTCGCCCTTGCCGAAGGTGTCGCTGTTGCCGCTGATTTTCTTCTCGGTCATGTAGGTCAACGCGCTGGCGATGGTGGCGCCGGCGCCCGGCAGAATGCCGACGAAGAAACCGATCACCGACGAGCGCAGGGTCGGGCCTGCGCACTGCGCCGCCTCTTTACGGTTGAACAGCAGGCGGCCGGTTTTACGCACCAGCTTTTGCCCGGCGCTGGTGCTTTCCAGCATCAGCAGGATTTCGCTGACCGAGAACAGGCCGATCACCACCACGATAAACTGCACGCCGTCGGAGAGATGCACGCTGTCGAAGGTAAAGCGGTAAACGCCGGTGTTGGCGTCGACGCCCACCGTCGCCAATCCCAGGCCGATCAGCGCCGCCAGCAGCGATTTTAGCGGGTTCTGGCTCATCATGCTGCCGAGGCAGGCGATGGCGAACACCATCAGGGCGAAATACTCGGCCGGGCCGAAGGCCAGCGACCAGCGGGCCAGCAGTGGCGCGAACAGAATGATGCCGCCGATGGCGATCATCGAGCCGACAAACGAGCTGACCGCCGAGATGGACAGCGCCACGCCGGCGCGCCCCTGCTGCGCCATCGGGTAGCCGTCCAGCGCGGTCATGATCGCCGCCGCGTCGCCCGGCACGTTGAGCAGAATCGACGAGATGCGCCCGCCGTATTCGCAGCCGATATACACCGTCGCCAGCAGGATCAGCGCCGATTCGGCCGGCAGTTTGAGGGCGAACGCCAGCGGCAGCAGGATCGCCACGCCGTTGATCGGCCCCAGCCCCGGCAACAGGCCGACGATGGTGCCGACGAAGCAGCCGATCAGGGCGATAATCAGGTTCTGCGGCACCAGCGCCACTTCAAACCCTTGGGTCAAATACATCCAGGTATCCATCATCGCTCCCGTTAGCTCAGCCAGATGCCGAGCGGCAGTGTGACATCGAGAAGTTGGTCAAAGGCGTAGTACAGCGCTGCGCCCATGACGACGCCGGAGATGGCCGCCGCCGGCAGGCTGGCCTGAAACAACAGGCCGATGCTGAACGTCAGCAGCGCGGTCGCCAGCGGAAAGCCCAGCCATTCAAAGCCCCAGGCATACAGCACCAGGGTGATCACCAGCACCAGCAGCCGCTGCAGCACCTTGTGGTGCGGCCATTCCACCGCCTGTGGGCGGCGCAGCAGCAACAGGGCCGCGCACAGCGCCATCAGGCTGAGGATCGCCAGCGGGAACGGGCGCGGCCCCAGCGGTTCATAGCTGTATTCGCTTTGAATGCCCCAGCCGATGAACAGCCCGCCGATACACAGCAGCAGCCAAAAGCCGGCAAAAATACGATCGCTCATGGTTTTCCCCTGCGGTTATTTGGCCAGGCCGAACACTTTCGCCTGCTCACGGTATTGGGCAACCTGATTCTTCACGTAGGCGTCCAGCTCTTTGCCGGTCATATTGAATTCGAACAGGCCACGCAGATCGCGCTGCTGCTTGAATTCGTCTGTTGCCATCATTTTCTGGAAGGTGTCGATCCACCACTGATACTCTTCATCGCTGACTTTCGGCCCGACGTAGAAGCCGCGAATGATCGGCCACACCAGGCTGTACCCCTGTTCTTTGGCGGTCGGAATGTCGGCCAGCTGGCCCGGCAAACGTTGCTCGGCATACACCGCCAGCACGCGGATTTTGTCGCCCTGCAGGTAAGGCACCATCTCGCTCAGGTCACCGGAAACCGCCTGAATATGGTTGCCCAACAGCGCGGTGACCGGCTCGCCGCCGCCTTCGAACGCCACGTAGCGCATCTTGCGCGGGTCCACGCCGACTTCGCGCGCCAGCAGCGCGGTTTTCATCCAGTCCTGGCTGCCGATGGAGGCGCCGGCGCCGAACACCACGCTGTTGGGATCTTTTTGGAAGGCGTCCATCAGGTCTTTCAGGGTTTTGTAAGGCGAGTCGGCGCGCACCGCGATCATGCCGTAGTCGGTTCCGACCGCCGCCAGCCATTTCACGTCGTCCACGTTATAGCGGCCGAACTTGCCCTGAGCCAGATTGAGCAGCGAACCGCCGGAGAAGGCCACCACGGTGCCGAACTCCGCCGGGCGCTGCGCGACGATGGCGTTGTAGGCCACCGCGCCGACGCCGCCGGGCATATAGGTGACGCGCATCGGTTTATCGATGGCCTTGGTGTCCTGCAACGACACCTGAATCAGCTTGCAGGTCAGATCGAAACCGCCGCCGGGCTTGGCCGGCGCAATGCATTCGGTGCGTTTGGGCGCTTCCCCGGCAAAGGCCTGAGAGGCCGCCAGCAACAGTGCGGCGGCGGTCAAGGTACGGGTCATTATTTTTTTCATTGTGGCTTGCCCTCGGTATTGTTCTGGTTGTGAATCCCGCTGAGCGCGGTTGCAGGATTGTTAAAACAACAACCTTTCATTTACCTTTCAGTGGCCGGAAAAGTTTCCAGTCTGTGATTAGGGTCTCTTGTCGCTAGCGAATCACGGGTGCGCTACCATAGAAATGCTGGCAGGAACAGGGCGCAAAACCGGCCAAAATCCTGCGTAATATCAGGTTTGCCGTTTTGCTTTCGCGATAAAATCATGATCAGTGAAATGAATAGAGACGCAGTGATATGTTTTCGTTAGGGAAATTGTTTAGCGGCAGGGACAGCGCCAAAGTATGCGCGATTAAACGGTTGCCTGAGGTCTACGCGGAGATGGTCGGTGGAACCGGGCAGTGCCGTTTGAAGCGACTGCGCGCCGAGGTTGGCGTGTTTGAGCTGCATTTCGTCAACGCCGCCGGTGAAAGATATGCCTGCCAGATGACCGCCTGTGTGACCGGCATCGATCTGGTATTTGCCGTCAACAATCGCTCCGTGCTGGTTTCTGCACCGTTTACCGCCGACAAGCTGCGCTCGGTGCTGGACATTGCCGTGGCCGATAGCCCCATTCCGCTGATCTGACGCCGCCCTGCGATCGCGCTCCATACGCATAATTGTGTGCCAGCTCCCAAAACTGGCGGCGCGGCGCTCTTTTATCCCCTTATTTTCCATGCCATTCTCTGTTATCAGCCTGTTAACGGACGCCGTGTCGGAGCCAGGTTGTTCAGATAAATCAATGGAATGGGAACATGCGACTGTTATTGGTTGAAGATCACCCCGAGCTGTCTCACTGGTTGCAAAAGGCGCTGACCGGCGCCGGGTTTGCCGTCGACGTCGCCCCGGACGGCGTGGCGGCCGATCATCTGTTGCTCAACGAGCGTTATGCGCTGGCGGTGTTGGATGTGGCGCTGCCGCGTTTGAACGGCCTGGATTTGCTGGCGCGCCTGCGCAAGCGCGGGCAGGATCTGCCGGTGTTGCTGCTGACGGCGCGCACCGACGTGGCCGATCGGGTAAAGGGCCTGAATCTGGGGGCGGACGATTACCTCACCAAGCCGTTCGAACTGGACGAGCTGGAAGCGCGTATTCGGGCGCTGCTGCGCCGCAGCGTCGGCGCCCCGCAGCCGGCGTTGCAGTACGGCGCGTTGACCTACCATGACGAAGGCTATTTTCTGCTGGAGAGCAAGCCGCTGGCGCTGACGCCGCGCGAACTGGCGGTGTTGACCGCGCTGATGCATCGGCGCGGCCGCCCGGTGGCCAAACAACAGCTGTTCGAGCAGGTGTTTACGCTGTCCGACGAGGCCAATCCCGAGAGCATCGAGCTTTACGTACACCGCCTGCGGAAAAAGCTGCAGGGCAGCGACGTGGCGATCGTCACGCTGCGCGGTCTGGGCTACAGCCTGGAGCTCTGCAATGCGGTGGTTTAATGCGCCGCGTTCGCTGTTCTATCAACTGCTGCTGTTTTTTGGCCTGCCGCTGCTGGCGTTGGGCGGTATCTCTATCTACACCCACTATTTCAGCGCCATGAGCGCCGCCACATTGGCTTACGATCGCACGCTGCTGGCGTCGGCGCGCACCGTGGCGGAGCGACTGGTGGTGCGCGAAGGCAAGCTGGCGGTTGATGTGCCCTATGTAGTGCTCGACAGCTTCGAGCGCAACATGAACGATCAGCTGTATTACGAGGTGATTTCGCCGCAGGGAAAAAGCATCTCGGGCTATGACGATTTGCCGTCGCTGCCGCCCCATATCCCGCGCTCCACGCTCTACCCGGCGCTGGTGCATTTTTATGATGCGGAATACCTCGGCCGGCCGATCCGCGTGGCGGCGCTGTTTCAACCGGTCAACGAGTCGGGGGTGAGCGGCATGGCGACCATTTTGGTGGCGGAAACCCTGGAATCGCGCCGTTACCTGGCGCGGCAGATGATGATCGCGGCGCTGCTGAGCCAGGGCACGGTGGTGGTGTTGACCCTGATCCTGGCGTTCGCGCTGCTCAAGCGGGTGTTGAAGCCGATGCGTAAACTCTCCGGCATCATGCTGCGGCGCGATCCGGGCGAGCTGACGCCCTTGCCGCGGGTATTGCCGTGGTCGGAGATGCAGCCGCTGCTGGTGGCGTTCAATCGCTATATCGAACGGCTGCGGCTGATGGTGGCGCGTCAGGAACGCTTCAGCGCCGACGCTTCCCACCAGCTGCGCACGCCGCTGGCTGTGTTGAAGACGCAGGTCGGGGTGGCGCTGGCCAGCGATCGGCCGCAGCAGTGGCGTGAAAGCCTGCAGGCGATGAGCGCGACGTTGGACAATACCGTGGCACTGACCGACCGCCTGCTGTATCTCTCACGCCTGAAGGCCAGCGAGCACCAGGCCGAGCGCAAGCTGCAGCCGGTCAACCTGGCGCAGGTGCTGCGCGACGCCTGTTTTTCGCGCTTGCCGCAGGCGCGCAGCAAACAGATCGATCTCGGTTTCGAAGGTGAAGCGGCGTGTCAGGTGGCAGGGGAACCGCTGCTGTTGGCCGAACTGTGCGCCAACTTGTTGGACAATGCGTTGAAATACACACCGCGTCAGGGCGTGGTTACCGCTCGCCTCACGCAGGGAAAGGAGACGGGGGAAGGCGTGCTGGAGATTGAAGACAGCGGCCCCGGCATCGCCTTACAGGACAAGGCGCTGGCGCTGCAGCCGTTTCACCGGCTGGACAACGTGGGCGATCAGCCGGGCGCCGGCCTGGGGCTGGCGCTGGTGAAGGATATCACCGCGTATCACGGCACCCGCCCGGAGCTGTTGAGCTCCGCCGCGCTGGGCGGCCTGTTGGTGCGGGTGCGTTTCAGGCTGTTGTCTTAAGCCTGTTCTTTGCAGGACTCGACGTCAGCCGTCGGGACTTTGGCTTTACGCGTCAGCGGCGTGCGCAGCCGCTGCGACAGGATAACGCCCAGCAGGGTAATGCCGCCGCCAATCAGGTGGTAACCGTGCAACTGCTCATGCAGGAACAGCACGGCGATAGCGGCGGTAAACACCGGCGCCAGGTTCATGAAGATCGAGGCGGTGTTGGCGCCCAGGCGCATCACGCCCTGGATCCACAGGAACGGGGCGATGATCGAAGCCGGAATGCCGGCGAACAGCACCAGCGGCAGGTTATGGCCGTTCAAGCCGACATCCTGCGCCATCAGGAAATTAGGCAGCAGCAGCAGCACGCCGAACAGGATCTGCACGTACAGCGATTGCCAGTTCGGCAGCGCGATGGCCCAGCGTTTGGTCAACACGCCATACAGCGCGTAAGAGGCGGTGGCGAGCAGCATCATCAATTCCCCCTTGCCGATACCGTGCTGCAGCAGTACGCCGGGCTGGCCGCCGCTGACCAGCCAGATCAAACCGCCGAAGGAGAGAATACTGCCGAGCAGCACGCCGACGGTCGGCGCAATGCGCAGCAGGACGATGCTGATCAGGATGGTCAGCAGCGGGATCAGCGACACGATGATGCCCATAAACAGCGCGCTGACGCTGTGCGCCGCGTAATAGGCCAGGCTTTGATACAGCACCATGCCCAGCAGGCCGAGGATCATCAACTTCCACCAGTTGGCGCGCACCTGCGCCCAATTGCGCAGCACGCCCGGCAGCACGAACGGCGTCAGGGCAACCAGCGCCAGCAGCCAGCGGTAGAGCGAAATGGCCGCCGGATCGATGGCGGTGGCGGAGAGTTTGCTGACGACGGCGTTAATCGACCAAATCAGCACGGCCAACAGCGGGAAGAGCATATTCATGATAATTATTCTCAATAACGTCCAACATGCTGGCTAGTCTACGCGTGTCCGGTTTATCATATATAGCGATATCCAGACAAAAATCGGCGTAAACAAGACAAATCACGGGACGAAACCATGCCAGAAATCCGCCATTTCCCCGAGTCGCTGATCCCGGCGCCCAACCCGGTGCAGTTCCGCTGCGAAGAGTTTAACGCGCGCACCGAATTCCAGCCGCACAGCCACACCTGGGGCCAGTTGATGTGGGTCAAGGCCGGGGTGATGGTGCTGCGCATCGGCGGGCAGCGCTTTCTGGCGCCGCCGGAGTTCGTGTTGTGGGCGCCGGCGGGCATCGAACACTCCTGCTACAACCAGCGACTGGCGCAGTGCCGCATGGTGGACATCACGCCGGCGCTGTGCGCCGGTATGCCGGCCGACCCCTGTCTGGTGAGCGTCACGCCCATCTTCCGCGCCATCGCCGAGGATTTCTATGCGCGCAAGCAGTACATTCCGCAGGCGGAGGAGGATTTGCGCCTGTGCCAGGTGCTGATCGATCAGCTGCGCCTGTCGCCGCGTCAGCAAACCTATCTGCCGTCGTCGGACGACAAATTTTTGGCGCCGGTGCTGGAAGCGCTGGAGCATTGTCCGGCGGACAACACCTCGCTGGCGACGTGGGCGGCGCGGGTCTACACCACCGAGCGCACGCTGTCGCGCCGCTGCCAGCAGGATCTGGGCATGTCGTTCAGCGAGTGGCGCCAGCGCCTGCGTTTTCTGCATGCCGTGTCGTTGCTCGAGCAGGGCAAAACCGTGCAGGACGTGGCGTTGGACGTCGGCTACAGCTCCGCGTCGGCCTTTATCGTCATGTTCCAGCAGATCGCCGGCACCACCCCTGAACGCTTTCGCCGTGCCTGATTCAGTGGCACACTATTTCGCAGACAAATAGCCGTAAACCGTCGGAGAACGCAGTGAAAATTCTGGTTGATGAAAATATGCCCTACGCGGCCGAGCTGTTCAGCCGCTTGGGCGACGTGCAGGCGGTGCCGGGGCGTCCGATCCCGCGCGAGGCGCTGGCGGATGCCGATGCGCTGATGGTGCGTTCGGTCACCAAGGTCAATGAAGCCTTGTTGGCCGGCAGCCGCATTGGCTTTGTCGGCACCGCCACCGCCGGCACCGATCACGTTGATGACGCCTGGCTGCAACGGCAGGGCATCGGGTTTTCCGCCGCGCCGGGCTGCAACGCCATCGCGGTGGTCGAGTATGTGTTCTCCGCCTTGATGCTGCTGGCCGAACGCGACGGCTTCCAACTGCGGGATAAAACCGTCGGCATCGTCGGCGTGGGCAACGTCGGTTCCCGCCTGGACGCGCGCCTCAAAGCGCTGGGCGTGCGCACGCTGCTGTGCGATCCGCCGCGTGCCGATCGCGGCGACGCCGGGGAGTTTTGGCCGTTGGAGAAGCTGGTGGCCGAGGCCGATGTGCTGACCTTCCATACGCCGCTGAATAAATCCGGCCCTTACCATTCGCTGCATCTGGCGGATGCGGATCTGTTGGCGGCGCTGCCGGACAACCGCATTCTGATCAACGCCTGTCGCGGGCCGGTGGTGGATAACACCGCGCTGCTGCAGGCGTTGGAAAAGGGCAAAAAGTTGAGCACGGTGCTGGACGTGTGGGAACCCGAGCCGGATCTCGCCTTGCCGCTGCTGGCGCGGGTGGATATCGGCACCGCGCATATCGCCGGGTATACGCTGGAAGGCAAGGCGCGCGGCACCACCCAGGTGTTCGAAGCGTTCAGCCGCCATCTGGGGCAGCCGCAGCAGGTGGCGCTGGCCTCGCTGCTGCCGGTGCCGGAGTTCAGCCTGATCCGCCTCAACGGCCCGCTGGATGAAGCGCGGTTAAAACGATTGATGCACTTGGTGTATGATGTGCGCCGCGATGATGCGCCACTGCGCAAAGTCGCCGGGCAACCGGGCGAATTCGATCGCCTGCGCAAGCACTACCAGGAGCGCCGCGAGTGGTCTTCGCTGGCCGTGCAATGCGATGACAGCGCCAGCGCCGAGCTGCTCGGCAAGCTGGGCTTCAGCGTGGCGTAGCGTAAGGTTGTCTTAAGCCAACGCCGCTACAGTGAGCGGTAAAGATTATCGGGCGGTGATTGCACTGCCCGTGTGCTTTTATGAATGAAATACTCTGGAGAAAACCCGATGTCTGACGGCTGGAATATCGCGCTGCTCGGCGCCACTGGCGCGGTAGGTGAAGCGTTGCTGGAATTGTTGCAGGAACGCCAGTTCCCGGTGGGTGAACTCTATCCTCTGGCAAGCGAACGCAGCGCGGGCGCCAATGTGCGCTTCAACGGCAAGTCTCTTCTGGTGCAAAACGCCGAAGAGTTCGACTGGTCGCAGGCGCAGCTGGCCTTCTTCGTCGCCGGCAGCGACGCTTCCGCGCGCTATGCCGAAGAAGCCGGCAACATGGGCTGCCTGGTGATCGACACCAGCGGCCTGTTCGCCATGGAGCCGGATGTGCCGCTGGTGGTGCCGGGCGTGAACCCGCAGGTGCTGGCGGATTACCGTAACCGCAATATCGTGGCGGTGGCCGACAGCATGGTCAGCCAACTGCTGACGGCGATCAAACCGCTGACCGAACAGGCGGGGCTGTCGCGTCTGCACGTCACCACGCTGATGTCGGTATCGTCGCGCGGCAAGGTGGCGGTGGACGACTTGGCCGGCCAGAGCGCGCGCCTGCTGAATGGCATTCCGGCCGAGGAAGGCGTCTTCGGTAAACAGCTGGCGTTCAACCTGCTGCCGCTTGTCGCCGACGAGCAGGGCAGCGTGCGCGAAGAGCGCCTGATCGTCGATCAGGTGCGCAAGGTGCTGCAGGATGAAGGGCTGCCGATTTCGGTGAGCTGCGTTCAGTCGCCGGTGTTTTACGGCCACGCGCAGGTGGTGCACCTGGAAGCGCTGCGCCCGCTGTCCGCCGAAGAGGCGCGCAGCGAGCTCGAAGAGGTCGAAGACATTCAGCTGAGCGAAGAGGACGATTACCCGACCCAGGTCACCGACGCTTCCGGCAGCGATGCGCTCAGCATCGGTTGCCTGCGTAACGATTACGGCATCCCCGAGCTGCTGCAGTTCTGGACGGTAGCGGACAATGTGCGCTTCGGCGGCGCGTTGATGGCTATCGAAACCGCCGAGCGTCTGGTGCAGGAGCAGATGTACTGATGTCTGAGGTGGTCTCGCCCGCTCAGCCGACGCTGAAGGTAGCGCTGGGCATCGAATATGACGGCAGCCGGTACTACGGCTGGCAGCGGCAGCAAGAAGTGGCCAGCGTGCAGGAACGCCTGGAGCAGGCGTTGAGCAAGGTGGCGGATGCGCCGATTACCGTGCTGTGCGCCGGGCGCACCGACGCCGGGGTGCACGCCACCGGGCAGGTGGTGCATTTCGAAACCACTGCGCGCCGCAAGGACGCCGCCTGGACGATGGGGGTGAATACCCATTTGCCGCCGGACATCGCGGTGCGTTGGGTGAGCCCCGTCGCCGACGATTTTCACGCGCGTTTCAGCGCCACCGCGCGCCGCTACCGCTATATCATTTTCAACCATCGCTACCGGCCGGCGGTGCTGCAGCAGGGGGTGACGCATTTTTATCACCCGCTGGACGCCGATCGCATGCACCGGGCGGCGCAGGCGCTGCTGGGCGAGAACGACTTCACGTCGTTCCGCGCGGTGCAATGTCAGTCGCGCACCCCGTGGCGTTGCGTAAAACACGTTAAGGTTACGCGCTACGGCGAATATATTGTGGTAGATATCAAGGCGAATGCCTTTGTGCATCATATGGTTCGCAACATCGTCGGCAGCCTGATGGAGATCGGCTGCGGCAATCAGGGTGAGAACTGGATGGCCGAGTTGCTGGCGCTGAAGGATCGCAATCTGGCGGCGGCGACGGCGCGAGCCGAGGGGCTGTATCTGGTTGCCGTGGATTACCCTGACCACTTTGGTCTACCGCGGCCGCCGATGGGGCCGCTGTTTTTGCCCGACGATTAAACGCCGGCACGCCTGAAAGCGTTGCTCCCTTGTGCTTCTGCCGGGTGATTGAAACGCCCGGCATCAATGAGAGAATTTATGGACATCATCAAGTTTATTATTGATTTTATTCTGCATATTGATGTGCACTTGGCCGAACTGGTCGCACAATACGGCATGTGGGTCTACGCTATTCTGTTCCTGATCCTGTTTTGCGAAACCGGTCTGGTGGTGACGCCGTTCCTGCCGGGGGATTCTTTGCTGTTCGTCGCCGGCGCGCTGGCGGCGTTGCCGACCAACGATCTGAACGTGCATACCATGGTGGCGTTGATGGCCGTGGCGGCGATCATCGGCGATGCGGTGAACTACACTATCGGGCGGTTGTTCGGCGAGAAGCTGTTCAGCAACCCGAATTCGAAAATCTTCCGCCGCAGCTACCTGGACAAGACGCATCAGTTCTATGAGAAGCACGGTGGGAAAACGATTATTCTGGCGCGATTCGTGCCGATCGTGCGTACTTTTGCGCCGTTCGTCGCGGGCATGGGGCATATGTCCTATCGCCACTTCGCCGCCTACAACGTGATTGGCGCACTGGTTTGGGTGCTGCTCTTCACTTATGCTGGCTATCTGTTCGGCGATCTGCCAGTGGTGCAGGAGAACCTGAAGCTGTTGATCGTCGGGATCATCATCGTTTCGATTCTGCCGGGCGTGATTGAAATTTGGCGCCACAAGCGCGCGGCCGCCCGCCAGCAAAAACAGTAAAAACATCGCTTAACCTGTCGGTTCGACCAGTTTTTTGTCCACAGCGTCGGGCCGATATGGTTTAATGAGCGACATTATGGTCTGTTCCTGCGAACAACCCTGAAGCCGATGCCTCAGTCGCCGCGCTTGCCGCGCCGCGAACGGGCATTTTTTCATTGGGGTGTTTTCGGGGGGATTGTTAAAGCATGAACAGCGGACTGGCGTGTGCCAGGTTCAAACAGAAAGGTCATCGATGAGCTGGATTGAACGAATTCTTAACAAGAGCAATATCACACAAACCCGTAAGGCGAGCATTCCTGAAGGGGTCTGGACTAAATGCGACAGCTGCGGCCAGGTTCTCTACCGCGCCGAGCTGGAGCGGAATCTGGAAGTGTGCCCGAAGTGCGACCACCACATGCGTATGAGCGCGCGCGCGCGTCTGCATACCCTGCTGGACGAAGGCAGCGAAGTGGAGCTGGGCAGCGATCTGGAGCCGAAGGACGTTCTGAAATTCAAGGATTCCAAGCGCTATAAAGATCGTCTGGTCGCCGCACAGAAAGCGACCGGTGAGAAAGACGCGCTGGTGGTGATGAAGGGCACGCTGTACGGCATGCCGATCGTCGCCGCGTCCTTCGAATTCGCCTTCATCGGCGGCTCGATGTCTTCCGTGGTCGGCGCGCGTTTCGTGCGTGCGGTTGAGCAGGCGCTGGAGGACAACTGTCCGCTGGTGTGCTTCTCCGCCAGCGGCGGCGCGCGCATGCAGGAAGCGCTGATGTCGCTGATGCAGATGGCGAAAACCAGCGCGGCGTTGGCCAAAATGCAGGAGCGCGGCTTGCCGTATATCTCCGTGCTGACCGACCCGACCATGGGCGGTGTCTCCGCCAGCCTGGCGATGCTGGGCGACATCAATATCGCCGAGCCGAAAGCGCTGATCGGTTTTGCCGGCCCGCGCGTTATCGAGCAAACCGTGCGCGAGAAACTGCCACCAGGCTTCCAGCGCAGCGAGTTCCTGATCGAAAAAGGCGCGATCGACATGATCGTTCGCCGTCCGGAAATGCGCCAAACGTTGGCGAGCATTCTGTCCAAGCTGACAAACCAGCCGCAGCCGCATTTCGATGAGGCCGCGCCGGTCATTGAGCCGGAGCCGCAGGCCGACGCCTGAGGCAAAGACAGATCCCGCCCGGGTTCAGCCGCCACTTTGTGGCTAAGTGACGGCTGATGCCCGCTCCCTGCCGGCCGTAGCCTTTCCGCTGCGGTTTGCAGGCTGGCGGCAGTCACGAAGCGCATCGCCTTTACCGCGGTGAGGGTGGTGCCCTGATGGATTAATGAACCCAAGTTCAGTGATGGGACTCATGCAAAACCACCAAATTCCCCAAGCCACGTCGCCATTGAGCTCGTGGCTTTACTATCTGGAACGTCTGCACAGCCAGGCGATCGAACTCGGCCTTGAGCGCGTACAGCGCGTCGCGGCGCATCTGGATTTACTGACCCCCGCACCCACGGTGTTCACCGTTGCCGGCACCAACGGCAAAGGCACCACCTGTCGCACCCTTGAAGCTATTCTGCTGGCCGCCGGCCTGCGCGTCGGCGTCTACAGTTCACCGCATCTGGTGCGCTATACCGAACGCGTGCGCATTCAGGGCGAAGAGCTGAGCGAAGCGGAGCACAGCCGCTCGTTCGCCGCCATTGAAGCCGGCCGCGGCGAAACGTCGCTGACCTATTTCGAATTCGGCACCCTGTCGGCGCTGCAGCTGTTCAAACAGGCGCGACTCGACGTGGTGATCCTGGAAGTGGGGCTGGGCGGGCGTCTCGACGCCACTAACATCGTCGATCCGAGCGTGGCGGTGATCACCAGCATTGCGCTCGATCACACCGACTGGCTGGGCAACGATCGCGAAAGCATCGGCCGTGAAAAGGCCGGCATTTTCCGCAGCGGCAAACCGGCGGTGGTCGGTGAACCCGATATGCCGGACAGCATTCGTCAGGTTGCCGAAACGCTGGGCGCGCCGCTGTCTCGCCGTGGTGAAGCCTGGCGCTTCAGCGAGCAGGGCGATCGCTGGCAGTGGCAGGGCGGCGACACGTTGCTGACCGATCTGCCGACGCCGAACGTACCGCTGGCCAACGCCGCTACCGCGCTGGCGGCGCTCAACTGCAGCGCGCTGGAAATCGACGAACGCGCGATTTTCACCGGGCTGCAGCAGGCGACGTTGCCGGGGCGTTTCCAGATCGTGCGGCGGGAGCCGACGCTGATCCTCGATGTGGCGCACAACCCGCATGCCGCCGGCTATCTGGCCGGGCGTCTGGCCAAACTGCCGCGCAACGGCGGCAAGGTGCGCGCGGTGGTGGGCATGCTGTCGGACAAGGATATCGCCGGCACGCTGGCCTGCCTCAGCGAGCAGGTGGATGAATGGTACTGCGCGCCGCTCGACGGGCCGCGCGGCGCCAGCGTCGAACAGCTGGCGCAGCATCTGACGGAACCGCGCCGCTTTAATGATGTCGAAACTGCCTGGCGGCAGGCTATGCAGGATGCTGATAAACAGGATATTGTGATCGTCTGTGGATCGTTCCACACCGTGGCGCAGGTGATGGCGGCGTTAGACGAGATGCGGGGAGTGTGAGTGGCGAGTAAATTTCAGAACCGACTGGTCGGAACCGTGATTCTGGTGGCGCTGGGGGTGATCATCCTGCCAGGGTTGCTGGACGGCAAAAAGAAGCATTACGAGGATGAATTCGCGGCCATTCCGTTGGTGCCAAAGGCGGGCGACGTCGAAGAGAACGACGTGCTGCCACCGGTGACGCAACCGTTGCCGGCGCAGCCGCCGGAAGGGGCGGGCGCGCTGGTCGAACAGCAGGCGGCCAACGAAGCGGCGGCGCAACAGGCGGTGCGGCAAGGTGCTCAGCAGCCAGCGCAGGTGGCGCCGCCACCGGTCGAGACGCGTCCTCAGCCGGTGCCGCAGCCCAAGCCGAAACCGGTAGAAACCAAACCGGTAGAAACCAAACCGGTGGAAGTGAAACCGAAACCGGTGCCGCAACCGAAACCGGTGGAAGTGAAGCCGGTACCGAAGCCGGAGCCGACGCCGAAACCTGAACCGACGACGCAGCCGAAACCGGCGGAAGAAAAAGCGCCGGCCGGGCAAGCCTACGTCGTGCAGCTCGGGGCGTTGAAAAATGCCGCCAAGGCGAACGAGATTGTCGCCTCGCTGCGCCTCTCGGGCTATCGCGCCTTTACCGTGCCGTCAACGCCGGTGCAGGGGCAGATCACCCGTATCTACGTCGGCCCGGACGCTTCCAAGCAGAAGCTGCAGGCGGCGCTGCCGTCGCTGAACTCGATCAGCGGGCTGAGCGGGCAGGTGAAGCCGTACGGCCGTTAAACCCCGCAGGGGCGCAGCACGATGCGCCCCTGAATTAAGGAGTGGTGGAGATAAAGCGAGAAAAACCGCGCCTTTTACAGGCGAAATCACCTATGTAGGCGCGGCGATTGGGAATTTTTTGATCGCCGCTTTTTATTTGTAACGTGGTAGGAAATCCCCTACGCAAACGTTTTCTTTTTCTGTTAGAATTCGCCGCGAATTGGATGCAGGGGCGATTCATCATTGGAATAGTTCATGGTCTGGATTGATTACGTCATTATAGCGGTGATTGGATTTTCGGCTCTGGTGAGCCTGATCCGAGGGTTTGTTCGCGAAGCATTGTCACTTGTGACATGGGGATGTGCGTTTTTTGTTGCCAGCCATTTCTACTCTTACCTTGCGGTCTATTTCACTCGTTTTGAAGATGAACTGGTGCGAAACGGCATCGCGATCGCGATTTTGTTCATCGCGACCTTGATCGTAGGGGCTATTGTTAACTATGTGATTAGCTCACTGGTAGAGAAAACCGGGTTGTCGGGCACCGACCGGGTGTTGGGCATCTGCTTCGGCGCGCTGCGCGGAGTATTGATCGTCGCAGCGATCCTGTTCTTCCTGGATACCTTTACCGGCTTTTCACAGAGTGCCGACTGGAAACAGTCACAGCTCATTCCCCAGTTCAGTTACGTCATCAGGTGGTTCTTTGACTACCTGCAGAGCACGTCGAGTTTCTTGCCGACCCAATTGCCGGGGCGGTAGCGCTGATGAGGAAAAGACAACATGTGCGGTATTGTCGGTATCGCCGGTTTCATGCCGGTAAACCAGTCGATTTATGATGCGCTGACGGTGCTTCAGCACCGTGGCCAGGATGCCGCAGGCATCGTCACCATTGACGCCCACAACGGGTTCCGTTTGCGTAAAGCCAACGGCCTGGTGAAAGATGTGTTTGAGGCGCGCCATATGCAACGCTTGCAGGGCAACATGGGCATTGGCCATGTGCGTTACCCGACGGCCGGCAGCTCGAGCGCCTCTGAGGCCCAGCCTTTCTACGTCAACTCGCCGTTCGGCATTACGCTGGCCCACAACGGCAATCTGACCAACGCCCATGAGCTGCGCCAAAAGCTGTTCGAAAGCGGCCGCCGCCATGTCAACACCACCTCCGACTCGGAAATCCTGCTGAACGTGCTGGCCAGCGAGCTGGATCGCTTCCCGCATTATCCGCTGGAGGCCGACAACATTTTTACCGCGGTCGCCGCCATGCATCAGCAACTGCGCGGCGCTTACGCCTGCGTGGCGATGATCATCGGCCATGGCCTGCTGGCGTTCCGCGATCCGAACGGTATTCGTCCGCTGGTGATCGGCAAACGCACGCTGGAGGATGGCCGCAGCGAGTACATGGTGGCTTCCGAGAGCGTGGCGCTGGATACCCTGGGCTTTGAGTTCCTGCGCGACGTGGCGCCGGGCGAAGCGGTGTATATCACCACCAAGGGCCAGCTGTTCACCCGCCAGTGCGCAGAGAACCCGAAAACCAACCCGTGCCTGTTCGAATACGTCTATTTCGCGCGCCCGGACTCCTTTATGGACAAGATCTCGGTCTACAGCGCCCGCGTGCGCATGGGCCAGAAGCTGGGTGAGAAGATTGCCCGCGAATGGGAAGATCTGGACATCGACGTGGTGATCCCGATCCCGGAAACCTCCTGCGACATCGCGCTGGAGATCGCGCGCATTCTCGAGAAACCCTACCGCCAGGGCTTTGTGAAGAACCGCTACGTCGGCCGCACCTTTATCATGCCGGGCCAGCAGGCGCGTCGTCAGTCGGTGCGCCGCAAGCTGAACGCCAACCGCGCCGAGTTCCGCGACAAGAACGTGCTGCTGGTGGATGACTCCATTGTGCGCGGCACCACGTCGGAACAGATCGTCGAGATGGCGCGCGAAGCGGGCGCCAAGCGTGTGTACCTGGCTTCCGCCGCGCCGGAAGTGCGTTTCCCGAATGTCTACGGCATCGACATGCCGAGCGCCAACGAACTGATCGCCCACGGGCGTGAAGTGGATGAAATCCGCCAGATTATCGGCGCCGACGGGCTGATCTTCCAGGACCTGGACGATCTGATCGAAGCGGTGCGCGAAGAGAACCCGGACATCACCCAGTTCGAATGCTCGGTGTTCAACGGCATCTACGTGACCAAAGACGTCGATCAAAGCTATCTGGAATATCTGGAGTCGCTGCGCAGCGACGACGCCAAGGCGCTGCGAGGGCAAACCGAAGCGGAAAATCTGGAACTGCACAACGAAGGCTAACCGGCCGCGTTGATTACTCGGGGGGGCATCGCCGCGTCTGCAGCGGTGCGCCTTGCTCCTGTGAACTTGCTTATCCCTCGCCATTGCGGCAAAGTCTGCCTGATCTTACTTTTTACGGCAGAGGCCATTTTCCATGAAACGACTCATCATCGGCATTTCCGGCGCCAGCGGCGCGATCTACGGCGTGCGCCTGTTACAGGTTTTGCGCGACGTCGCAGAGGTGGAAACCCATCTGGTGATGAGCAACGCTGCACGGCAGACGCTGGCGCTGGAAACGCCGTACAGCCTGCGTGAAGTGCAGGCGTTGGCCGACGTGGTGCACGATGCGCGCGATATCGCCGCCGCCATCTCTTCCGGTTCCTTCAAAACCCTGGGCATGGCGATCCTGCCATGCTCGATCAAAACCCTGTCCGGCATCGTCAACAGCTACAGCGACGGGCTGCTGACCCGCGCCGCCGACGTGGTGCTCAAAGAGCGCCGCCGTTTGGTGCTGTGCGTGCGGGAAACGCCGCTGCATCTGGGACACCTGCGGTTGATGACGCAGGCGGCGGAGATGGGCGCGGCGATCATGCCGCCGGTGCCGGCGTTTTACCACCAGCCGAAAAGCGTGGAAGACATCATCGATCAGACCGTCAATCGGGTGATCGATCAGTTTGATATCGAACTGCCGGCCGATCTGTTCACCCGCTGGCAGGGTGCTGATTAACATTTTCATCCCCAAATTGGCACATTTGTGCAACACCGCACTGAATTAGGGCGGCGCATGCACCATAATGATCCCACTTCATCACGTTCACTGTTTCATGGCGCCGCCTTATCGCGGCTGCCAGTGGCGCGGCCCCGAGCGGCCGATTTAATTTTGCGGTTATCGTCCCAGGAAACAGTATTGTGAAGGCCGGAGCCGTTCCCTCCGCCCGTAGCACCTAATGTGGCACGATTACTGCAAATTGATTTGGTGGGGAAAAGTAATGCCCGTAGTGGCATCAAAAAATCAATTTGAGGGTAATTTATGAAAAAGCGGGTTTTGATTTTGCCGTTAGTTCTGGCTTTGAGCGCCGCCAGCAGCGCCTTTGCCGCCATTCCTTCCACGCTGAAGATTGGCACCGATCCGACTTACGCACCGTTTGAATCCAAAAACGCCAAAGGCGAATTGGTTGGCTTTGACATCGATTTGGCCAAAGAGCTGTGCAAACGCATCAATACCCAATGCACCTTCGTGGAGAGCGACTTCGACGCGCTCATCCCATCCCTCAAGGCGAAGAAAATCGACGCCATCATCTCTTCGCTGTCCATCACCGAAAAACGCCAGCAGGAAATCGCCTTTACCGACAAGCTGTATGCCGCCAACGCGCGTCTGATCGCGCCGAAAGGATCCAAGCTGTTGCCTACCGTGGACGCCCTGAAAGGCAAGAGTGTGGGCGTGTTGCAGGGCACCACCCAGGAAGCCTACGCCAACGCCATGTGGCAGCCGAAGGGCATCACCGTCGTGCCTTACCAGAACCAGGATCTGGTTTACGCCGATTTGGCTTCCGGGCGTATCGACGCCGCCTTCCAGGATGAAGTGGCGGGCAGCGACGGCTTCCTGAAACAGCCGCCGGGCAAAGACTATGCGTTCGCCGGCGAATCGGTGAAGGATGACAAGTTCTTCGGCGTCGGCACCGGCATGGGGCTGCGCAAGACCGATACCGAGCTGAAAGCGGCGCTGGACAAAGCCTTCGCCGAGATGCGCAAAGACGGCACCTACGACAAATACGCGAAAAAGTACTTCGACTTTGACGTCTACGGCGGGTAATCCGCTTACCGTTCCATGCTGTGACTGCGGGGCCGGCGTGCCGGCCCCGATGGTTCGGATCCTAGACCACAGGGTGAAGTAGATGCTGCAAGGCTATTCCCAACTGATTTTCGAGGGGGCTCTGGTGACGCTGGAGCTGGCCCTCAGTTCCGTGTTGCTGGCGGTGGTAATCGGCCTGATCGGCGCCGGTGGCAAACTGTCTCATAACCCCTTTATCTCCGGCCTGTTCGGCGCCTATACCACGCTGATCCGCGGCGTGCCCGATCTGGTGCTGATGCTGCTGATTTTTTACGGTCTGCAAATCGCGCTGAACAATATCACTACGCTGCTGGGCTTCGCGCAGATCGATATCGATCCGCTCGGCGCCGGCATCATTACCCTCGGCTTTATCTACGGCGCTTATTTTACCGAGACCTTCCGCGGCGCTTATCTGGCGGTGCCGAAAGGGCAGATCGAAGCGGCGACGGCCTATGGCTTCAGCGGCGCGCAGATCTTCCGGCGCATTCTGTTCCCGGCGATGATGCGTTTCGCCCTGCCGGGCATCGGCAATAACTGGCAGGTGATCCTGAAGGCGACGGCGCTGGTGTCGATTCTCGGCCTGAACGATGTGGTCAAAGCCACGCAGCTGGCGGGAAAAGGCACCTATCAGCCGTTCTTCTTCGCCATCGTGGCCGGCGTGGTGTATCTGATCTTCACTACCGTTTCCAACGGCGTGCTGTTGTGGCTTGAACGGCGTTACTCACTGGGCGTCAAGAGGGCCGAACTATGATCGAGATCCTGCAACAGTATTGGCAGTCGCTGCTGTGGAGTGACGGCTACCGCTTCACCGGCGTGGCGATCACGCTGTGGCTGCTGATTGCCTCGGTGGTGATGGGCGGGCTGCTGGCGATCCCGATGGCGGTGGCGCGCGTTTCTTCCCTTCGCTGGGTGCGTTTCCCGGTGTGGCTCTACACCTATGTGTTTCGCGGTACGCCGCTGTACGTGCAACTGCTGGTGTTCTACTCCGGCATGTATAGCCTCGAGATCGTGCGCGGCAGCGAGTTTCTCAATGCGTTTTTCCGCAGCGGGCTCAACTGCACCATCCTGGCGCTGACGCTCAACACCTGCGCTTATACCACCGAGATCTTCGCCGGGGCGATCCGCTCGGTGCCGCACGGTGAAATCGAGGCCGCCAACGCCTACGGTTTCTCGCGTTTCAAGATGTATCGCTGCATCATTTTGCCTTCGGCGCTGCGCACCGCGCTGCCGGCTTACAGCAACGAAGTGATCCTGATGCTGCACTCCACCGCGCTGGCGTTTACCGCCACCGTGCCGGATCTGTTGAAGATCGCGCGCGACATCAACGCCGCGACCTATCAGCCGTTTTACGCCTTCGGCATTGCGGCGGTGCTGTATCTGATCATCTCCTACGTGTTAATCAGCCTGTTCCGCAAAGCTGAGAAACGCTGGATGGCACACGTTAGTCACTGATAAATGACGGGAAGAAAACCATGTCTGAGAATAAATTAGCCGTCACGGAACTGCACAAACGCTATGGCGACCACGAAGTGCTGAAGGGCGTCTCGCTGGCGGCCAACGCCGGGGATGTGATCAGCATCATCGGCTCCTCCGGCTCCGGCAAAAGCACCTTTCTGCGCTGCATCAACTTCCTTGAGAAGCCGAGCGAAGGTTCGATCAGTCTGAACAACGAAGATATTCGCATGGTGCGCGACAAGGACGGCCAACTGAAGGTATTCGACAAGAAGCAGCTGCAGCTGTTGCGCACCCGCCTGACCATGGTATTTCAGCACTTTAACCTGTGGAGCCACATGACGGTGCTGGAGAACGTGATGGAAGCGCCGGTGCAGGTGCTGGGGCTGAGCAAGGCCGACGCGCACGAGCGCGCGGTGCGCTACCTGGACAAAGTGGGCATCGACGAGCGGGCGCGCGGCAAATACCCGGTGCACCTGTCGGGCGGCCAGCAGCAGCGCGTCTCTATCGCCCGCGCATTGGCGATGGAGCCGGAGGTGCTGCTGTTTGACGAACCGACGTCGGCACTGGATCCCGAACTGGTGGGCGAGGTGCTGCGCATCATGCAGAAGCTGGCGGAGGAGGGGAAGACCATGGTGGTGGTGACGCACGAAATGGAGTTTGCGCGCCACGTTTCCAACCACGTGATCTTCCTGCACAAAGGGTTGATTGAAGAACAGGGGCCGCCGGCCGAGCTGTTCGGCAACCCCAAAAGCCCGCGCCTGCAGCAGTTCCTGTCCGGCGCGTTGAAGTAACGTCAGATCAGCGGGCTTCGGCCCGCTGATTGACAACGTCATCCAACGCCTGTTCCAACTCCAGATAGCGGAAGTGGAAGCCGGCTTCTTCCAGCCGTTTCGGCACCGCCCGCTGGCCGCCGAGCACCAGCACCGCCGCTTCCCCCATCAACAAGCGCATGACGAACGCCGGCACCCGCAGAAACGCCGGGCGATCGAGCACGTTGGCCAGTTGGGCGGCGAACTGTTCGTCATGCACCGGGTAGGGGGCGACCATGTTGAACGGGCCGGTCAGCGTGGCGTGATCCAGCAGATAAATAATGCCGTTGACCATGTCGTCGAGATGGATCCACGGCAGATATTGGCGGCCGTCGCCGATCGGGCCGCCCAGCCCGAAGCGGAACGGCGGCAGCATTTTGGCCAGCGCGCCGCCTTGTGGCGCCAGCACCACGCCGGTGCGCAGCAGGCAGACGCGGGTGGCGTCGCTCTGCGCCTGCAGCGCCAGCGTTTCCCAGCGTTGGCACAGCTGGTGGGTGAATTCGTCGTGCGGCGGCTCCTCTTCGGTGACCACCGCCTGCCCCTGATCGCCGTAGTAGCCGACGGCGGAACCGGAAATCAGCACGCCGGGCGGCGTGCTGCCGGCCTTGATCAGCTGCGCCAACCGTTCGGTCAGATCCCAGCGGCTGCGGCACAGGCGCTCTTTCTGCTGCGCGCTCCAGCGCTTGTCGGCGATAGGTTCGCCGGCGAGGTTGATCACTGCGTCGAAGTCATCCAGCGACTGCCGGTCGTCCAGCGTTTGCCAATAGCTCGGCCGGTCGCCCAGCCTGGCTCGGGCGCGCCGCTCGTCGCGGGTCAGTACCGTAATGTGGTGAGAAAGCGCCAGCAGTCTTGCCGTCAGGCTGCTGCCTATCAATCCCGTTGCGCCGGTGATCAGGATCCGCATGGTCGACCTCCCTGAGTTAGCCCCGGCGGTAGCTCATGGTCATGGAGACCGAATCGGCGTAGCGCAGAGCCAGAAGTTTATCTATCTCCACTTCAGCATAGGTTACCCAGGCGTGTTCTTTTACGATGTCGAGCACATCCTGCGTTAATTTTTCCAGCAATGCGAAACGGTTATCTTCCACATGGCGGATGATCGCTTTGGTGATGGTGCGGTAGTTGAGTGCGTCGGCGATGTCTTCGCTGTTGCGCGCCTTATCCGCCGGGTAGTGGATCACCACGTTGATCAGAACGTCCTGTCGGTTGTTGATTTCCTCTTCCTTGATACCGATGAACGTGCGCAGCCGCAGATTTTTAATGCGAATAACGGCGTCGGATTGACTGAAAGACATCAGAGATTCTCCATAGGTCTGATTATTAGCGTTCAGAATACACGGAAAGTAAGGAAATGATAACGTGAGGACGATGTGACTCCCCGGCCGACGGGGAGTCGGGGGAGGCGCTTAGGCTTGTTCGGCCAGTTTGTAGGCGCGCTCGGTCGCCGGGCGGTTGCTGATGCGCTCGAACCAGTTGCGCACCGCCGGGTAATCTGCCAGATCGATGCGCTGGCGCGGATGCGACACCACCCACGGGTAGGTGGCGATATCGGCGATGCTGTAGTTGTCGCCGCCCAGGTACGGGTGTTTTTGCAGTTCAGCTTCCAGCACGCCGTACAGCCGCTTGGTCTCCAGATGGTAACGCTCGATGGCGTAAGGCACCGGCTGCGGCGCGTAGTGATTAAAGTGATGATTCTGCCCGAGCATCGGCCCGAACCCGGCCACCTGCCAGAACAGCCACTGCAGGGTGGCGGCGCGTTCGCGCAGGCCCTTGCTCAGCAGCTTGCCGGTCTTCTCCGCCAGATACAGCAGGATTTCCCCGGACTCGAACAGGCTGATTGGCGCGCCGCCGTCCACCGGTTGCTGATCGACGATCGCCGGGATTTTGTTGTTGGGAGAAATGCTCAGAAAGTCCGGTTTGAACTGCTCGCCGGCGCTGATGTTTACGCGATGGATACGGTAGGGCAAGCCGACCTCTTCCAGAAACAAGGTGATCTTGTGACCATTGGGAGTAGGCGCGTAATACAGGTCAATCATGTTGCCTCCTGCGGTAAGGTGATCTGTAATTCATTACACGTTGCTGCGGTCTTCGCCGCGCACAAAGGTATATCAGAGATCCAACAATAGCAGCTAAGGATAGCAGGCTATGTGGGATTCGTCCGATGCTATCTGCGCAGTTGGATCACAATTCTCCACCGGGGCGGTCGGCGGTTTGCCGCACGGCGCCGGCGCGGTAAAATGGCGCTTATTTCCCTCTATAGGACAAGGTTATGAAGCTGATGTTCGCCTCGGATATCCACGGATCGCTGCCGGCTACCGAACGCGTGCTGGAATTGTTCGCACAACACGGCGCCGACTGGCTGATTCTTCTGGGTGATTTGTTGAATCACGGCCCGCGCAACGCGCTGCCCGCCGGGTATCAGCCCGCTCAGGTTGCCGAACGATTGAATCGCTATAGCGACAAGATCATCGCCGTTCGCGGCAATTGCGACAGCGAGGTCGATCAGATGCTGCTGACGTTTCCCATCGAGGCGCCCTGGCAACAGGTTTTACTGCAAAAAAGACGATTGTTTTTGACCCACGGTCACCTTTATCATCCCTCGGCACTGCCGCCGTTATCCCGCGGTGACGTCCTGGCCTACGGCCATACGCATCTGCCGCAGGCGGAGCGGCAGGGTGAGATCTATTGCTTCAATCCAGGCTCGGTCAGCATCCCGAAAGGGGGCTTTCCGGCCAGCTACGGCATGTTGGATCGGGGCACTTTGCGCGTGCTGGCGCTCGACGACGGCAAGGTCGTCGCGGAGGTGGCGTTAACACGCTAAACGCACTAATTTATACACACACAATAAAAATCTTTGAAAAACACTCATTGATTAACCAGCGCGCGGGATGCATCGCGCCAAAATAGAAGGTTTTAGAGGATGGCGGAACAGGGTCAGGCTGCAGATACCGAATGGGTTGATATCGTCGACGAGCAAAACGAGGTGATTGCGCAATCCAGTCGTCAACAGATGCGGGCGGAGCGGCTGCGTCATCGTGCTACCTATATTGTGGTGCATGATGGGATGGGAAAAATTCTGGTGCAGCGTCGCACCGAGATCAAGGACTTCTACCCGGGCTGGCTGGACGCGACGGCGGGTGGCGTAGTGCAAAGCGGTGAAAACGTACTGGATTCGGCGCGCCGCGAGGCTGAAGAAGAGCTGGGCATCGCCGGCGTGCCTTTCGCCGAACACGGTCTGTTCTACTTCGAAGAAGAGCAGTGCCGGGTGTGGGGGGCGCTGTTCAGCTGCGTATCGCACGGCCCGTTCGCGCTGCAGGAAGAAGAAGTGGCTGAAGTGTGCTGGCTGACGCCGGAAGAGATCACCGCGCGCTGCGACGAGTTTACCCCGGATTCGCTGAAGGCGCTGTCGCTGTGGCTGACGCGCAACAACGAACAGGATTACGGTAAGCCGCTCGACAACCACTGAGACGCCAACGCGTGAGAAAGCCGGTCATCGACCGGCTTTTTTTATGCTGTGGATTCAGCAACTGTCGCGGCGGCACAGCGTGGCGGGCAGGGAGCCCGCCGGTTGCCAGGGTTGCTCGTTCAGCCGCGCCAGCAGCGCCTGGCCGGCCTGAATGCCGATATCGCGATGCGGAATGGTCATGGTGGTCAGCGGCGGCTGGCACACCCGGCTGAACTCGCTGTTGCCGAACCCCACCACCGCCAGATTGTCCGGCACCTTGATGCGCCGCCGCTGGCATTCATACAGCGCGCCGCCCGCCAGTTCGTCCGAGGCGCACACCAGCGCGTCCAGCTCCGGCCAAGCCAGCAAGAATTCCGGCAGCTGCTGCGCGCCGGTGCTGAAGCTGGCGGGCTGCGCGGCGTTGATCACCCGATGCGGCGACATATGGTTGCGCAGCAGCGCCTTGTGCCAACCCTGCAGGTGTTGCTGGAAAATCCACTGTTCCTGATTGGCGCACAGCAGCCCGATATTCTGATAGCCGCCGGCGATCACCGTTTGCGTCAGCTGATACATGGCCGCCACGTAATCGATGCCGATGCTCATGTCGATCGGATCGGCGCGCACGGCGCCGATCTCCACCACCGGAATGTTGGCGGCGATCAACGCGTTGCGGGCATTTTGCGAATGCTCGACGCTGAGCAGCACCGCCGCCGCCAGGTTGTAAGAGAGCAGGGTCTCCAGCAGTCTCTCCTCGCGTTCCAGGTGGTGCTGCGACTCCGCCAGCATGATGTGATAGCCGGCGGGCTGCAGCACTTTCTGCAGACCGGCGAACATCTCGGCGCAGCCGGATTCGGACAGGCTGGGCACCACCATGGCGATGGTGTAGGAGGAGGCCGACGCCAGCGAACTGGCGGCCAGGTTGGGCAGATACCCCAACTCGCTCACCGCGGCTTCAATCTTCTCGCGCAGTTTGTCTGAAACCTGCTCCGGCGTGCGCAGCGCGCGCGACACCGTCATGGTGCCGACGCCCGCCAGCTGCGCTACGTCAGCCAACGTCACCCTGCCCGTGCTGCGGCGTTTTTTACCGATCGACATGCCAAATCCCGACTGAAATGCGCGCGCGGCGCATAAAAATGGTGAGGGTGGGAAGCCGACGGCGCGGCTTCGACGATCCCCGTATGTGGCACATTCTACCCCGTTACCCGAAAGAGCGAGAAAAAATTGTGGTTAACGTCATGCCGCGGCGCGGCGTTTTGATAGCGCTATCACAGATCTGCATGATAGCGCTTTGGTAGCGCTATCTTTGTGATATCCATCACTGTGTGGCCGGGAGGGGTTGATTAAAGTTTTACCGTCGTCGGTGAATTAATCACCGGCCGCAATCATCGATTCTCGGGAGGATAACGTGCTGAAAGAGTGGCTGACCGCCGATCATATACAGCTGTGCGAACGGGTGGAGGACTGGCGCCAGGCGGTAACGCTGAGCGCGCAGCCGCTGCTGCAAGACGGCGTGATTACGCCGAATTATCTGACGGCCATCTTTCATCAGCAGGAGAAGCTCGGCCCTTACTTCGTCCTGGCGCCGGGCATCGCCATGCCACACGCCCGGCCCGAGGAGGGTGCCAACGCGCTGGGGTTATCGCTGTTGAAGATCCATCAGGGGGTGAACTTTCATTCCGCGGATAACGATCCGGTTCAGGTGGTGGTGACGCTTTCCGCGCCCGACGGCAACAGCCACATCGAATTGATTTCGCAACTGGCTGAATTATTTTCAGACAATCAGGCAATGGAGGCGTTATTTCACGCCAAAGATAAACGACAAATCGAGGATATTATCGCCCGCTATTAACGTTTAATCACCAGGAGCACGATTAATGCTAACAACGCCGGGAATATGACCGGCGGCGCTACCCTACACGCTAAATTCAACAGGTGGATATCATGAAAATCATGGCGATTTGCGGTTCTGGTCTCGGCAGCAGTTTTATGGTGGAAATGAATATTAAAAAGGTGCTGAAAAAAATGGGCGTGGAGGCCGAGGTCGAACACTCCGATCTGTCGTCGGCCACCCCCGGCGCAGCCGACGTGTTCGTGATGGCGAAAGACATCGCCGACAGCGCCAGCGTGCCGGCCGAGCAGCTGGTGGTGATCAGCAACATCATCGACATCAATGAGCTGGAAGCCAAGCTGCGCGCTTACTTCGAAGCCCACTCAATCCTCTGAATAAAACGATTGGCGAGGTGGATATGTTTATCCAGGAAACGCTTAAGTTTGTGGTGGATATATTAAAGGTGCCTTCGGTGCTGGTCGGGCTTATTGCGCTGATCGGTTTGCTGGCGCAAAAGAAATCCTTTTCCGACGTGGTGAAAGGCACGGTAAAAACCATTCTCGGCTTTATCGTTTTGGGCGGCGGCGCCACGGTATTGGTCGGGTCGCTCAATCCGTTGGGCGGCATGTTCGAACACGCATTTAATATTCAGGGCATCATTCCGAACAACGAAGCGATCGTCTCTATCGCGCTGGAGAAATACGGCGCTTCCACCGCCTTGATCATGGCGTTCGGCATGGTGGCGAACATCGTGGTGGCGCGCTTCACCCGGCTGAAATACATCTTCCTCACCGGCCACCACACCTTCTACATGGCCTGCATGATCGGCATCATCCTGACGGTGGCGGGCTTCGAGGGCGTTCAACTGGTGTTTACCGGCGCGTTGACCCTGGGGCTGGTGATGGCGTTCTTCCCGGCGATCGCCCAGCGCTATATGCGCCGCATCACCGGCAACGACGATATCGCTTTCGGCCACTTCGGCACCCTGGGCTATGTGCTGTCCGGCTGGATCGGCTCGAAGGTGGGTAAGAACTCGCGCTCGACCGAGGAGATGAACCTGCCGAAAAACCTCAGCTTCCTGCGTGACAGCTCCATTTCGATCTCGATGACCATGATCGTCATCTACCTGATCCTGGCGATCTGCGCCGGGCGGGCCTATGTGGAAAGCGAGCTCAGTGGCGGCCAGAACTACCTGGTGTATTCGATTATCCAGGCCATCACCTTCGCCGCCGGGGTGTTCATCATTCTGCAGGGCGTGCGCTTGATTCTGGCGGAGATCGTGCCGGCGTTCACCGGCTTCTCGGAAAAACTGGTGCCTAACGCGCGGCCGGCGCTGGATTGCCCGGTGGTTTATCCCTATGCCCCCAACGCGGTGCTGATCGGCTTCCTGTTCAGCTTCCTTGGCGGGTTGGCCGGGCTGTTCCTGCTGGGGCAACTGAAGATGGTGCTGATCCTGCCCGGCGTGGTGCCGCATTTCTTCACCGGCGCTACCGCCGGGGTGTTCGGCAACGCGACCGGCGGGCGGCGCGGCGCGATGCTGGGCGCCTTCGCCAATGGACTGCTGATCACCTTCCTGCCGGTGCTGCTGTTGCCGGTGCTGGGGGCGCTTGGCTTTGCCAACACCACCTTCTCCGACGCCGATTTCGGCGTGATCGGCATCCTGCTGGGCAATATGGCGCGCTTTATGTCGAAGGAGATGATCATGCTGGCGATCGTCGCCGTGTTCGCGCTGCTGGTGGCGCATAACTTCTTGAGAAAACGCAAAGGCGCGCCGGCCGCTGACCGCGTCGAGAAATAACGAGGGCAGACTGATGAACGACACAACGAGCGAAACGGAAATTGAAGAGCTGCGCACTCTGGCGCGCGCGATCCGTCTGGAAACGCTGAAAGCGCTGACCGGGCTGGGCTTCGGCCACTACGGCGGCTGCATGTCGGTGGTGGAGACGCTGGCGGTGCTGTACGGCGGCGTGATGCGCATCGATCCGGCGGACCCGGACTGGCCGGAGCGCGATGACTTCGTGCTGTCGAAAGGGCACGCCGGCCCGGCGCTGTACAGCACGCTGGCGATCAAGGGCTACTTCCCGCTGGCGGAACTGAAGACCCTCAATCAGAACGGCACGCGCCTGCCGAGCCACCCGGACCGGCTGCGCACGCGCGGCGTGGACGCCACCACCGGCTCACTGGGGCAGGGCGTGTCGATCGCCGCCGGCATGGCGTTATCCCATCGGCTGGCGGGGCGGCGCAATCGGGTGTTCAGCATCCTCGGCGACGGAGAGCTGAATGAAGGGCAGTGCTGGGAGGCGTTCCAGTTTATCGCCCACCACAACCTGAACAACCTGACGCTGTTTATCGATTACAACAAGCAACAGCTGGACGGCGCGCTGGACGAGGTGATCCAACCGTTCGATCTGGCCGCCAAGTTCCGCGCCTTCGGCTTTGAGGTGCAAACCATCAAGGGCGACGACATCGCGGCGCTGCTGGCGGCGGTAGCGCCGGCGCGCGGCGGCGAACAGCGGCCGCTGGCGATCGTGCTCGACAGCATCAAGGGACAGGGCGTGACCTATCTGGAAAACCTGTCGAACTCACACCACCTGCGCCTGACGCCGGACGTGCAGCTGGAGATCGAAAAAGCCATCGCCGAACTGGAGGCCGCCCATGTTTAACGTAGTGACGCAGTTGGAAAACGACGCCGTCGAAATGCGCAAAGTCTACGCCGGCGCGGTGCGGCGGCAGATTGAGGCGGGCGCGCCGATCATCGCGCTGGAGGCGGATTTGATGAGCTCGATGGCGATGGACGGCGTGCACAAGGATCACCCGCAGCACGTGATCAACTGCGGCATCATGGAGGCCAACGTGATCGGCGTCGCCGCCGGGCTGTCGCTTACCGGCCGGGTGCCGTTCGTGCATACCTTCACCGCCTTCGCCAGCCGCCGCTGTTTCGATCAGCTGTTCATGTCGCTGGATTACCAGCGCAACAACGTCAAGGTGATCGCTTCCGACGCCGGGGTAAGCGCCTGCCACAACGGCGGCACCCACATGTCGTTCGAGGACATGGGCATTGTGCGCGGGCTGGCGCATTCGGTGGTGCTGGAAGTGACCGACGCCACCATGTTCGCCGACATTCTGCGCCAACTGATGGATCTGCGCGGCTTCTACTGGGTGCGCACCATTCGCAAGCAGGCGACGCGCATCTACCAGGAAGGCTCGCGCTTTACCATCGGCAAGGGCAACCTGCTGCGCGATGGCGACGACGTCACGCTGATCGCCAACGGCATCATGGTGGCGGAGGCGTTGAAAGCGGCGGAGATGCTGGCGCGGCAGGGCGTCAGCGCGGCGGTGATCGATATGTTCACCCTCAAGCCTATCGACCGTGAACTGATCAAAACCTACGCGGCCAAGACCGGACGCATCGTCACCTGTGAGAACCACAGCATTCATAACGGGCTGGGATCGGCGGTGGCGGAGGTGCTGGCGGAAGAGTGCCCGACGCCGATGCGGCGCGTGGGGGTGAAGGAGCGTTACGGCCAGGTGGGCACCCAGGCGTTTTTACAGCAGGAGTATGGCCTGACCGCCGAACATATTCTGGAGGCTGCCGGGCAGTTATTGTAAAGCAGAATAGGAATTACCGGCATTCTTAATCGGTAATCGAATTGGTTATTACCCGCGAGTTGTTCTGCCCTGAGACGTTTATCAACATGCTATCCATTACAAAGTCCCTTAGGGGACTTTTTTTTCCATTGATAATAACTGGTCAACACAGGGATAAAATATGATAATGAGAAAATAAATCAAATAAATACAATATGTTAAATTTATTTGGTGAATGATTTCCGTCATGCTGTCTTATTCATACGTGCAGTGAATAAGACAGTGTGTGAATTTTTTATAAACCCTATGATTAAATGACATCCGGCTCTCAAGGAGGAGATTATGGCCGTGGTTCCATTACTGCCGCCAGGCGGTTTTACTGTTCTTGCCAGAAACTTGCGCGAGGCGCGCAGGCAGGGGCAACCGCGCAACATGGCGTTGCCTGGTACTTACTATTGGTTCTACCATCAGGTAAAAAATCGGGGCCCCTGGGATTACAAACAGCAAAATCGCGCCTTGGCTAACTTTGGTAATTTCAATTATGGTGCAACCGGTACCGCGGCTGGAATTCCCGCAGATATTTTGTTGATGGGCGCTGGATTTGCTCAGTCACGTGCAGGAACATCGCGGTTAGAATGGAGTCATTGGTATCAACGCCCGCCGTATGGTGATGACCCTCGGGATCAATATTGGATCAAACAAGGAATTGATTATGCAACTCGGCATGGTTACTAAATGGGCTCATCGGCTATTGACGACGGTTTTGTTGGTTATTGTCGTTGGCTTTGCGGGGTATTGGTATGCCACCCGCGAGACTTATGACGATAAGCTCTACAGCAAAAAGCAGTTGACCGACGAGATTTGGCTCTATGTCACCGAGTACCAGAATGCGGGGGCCACCGACACGGATGTGTATCGTTACTATTTGAACGGAAGCTTGGATGGCGACCCTATCAACGTGCTGAGTCAAAGCGCGCCAATTTTGACGGCGGATCGGGCTGATGCAACTATCCGCGGTGAGGGCAACCGCGTCACCATCAATTTTTCCGGGAAGGTGTATTCCTTTACGAATTCGGCATTTTTCTATGCCACGAACAGCCAAACCCCCATCATGCCTACCATTGATTTTTCTGCACGGGGCGTCAGCGCTTGGCGATGATGGTGGGTGCTGCGGATTTGGCGGGTATTGTCTAAAACAGCATCATCACCAAGAATATCAGGCATAAAAAAGCCAGTCAGGATTACCTGACTGGCTTTTTTTAACGGTTTATTACGCCTTGGCGGCAGCGTCAGCCTGGGAAGACTGGATCGCCGTCAGCGCGACGGTGTAGACGATATCGTCAACCAGTGCGCCGCGCGACAGGTCGTTCACCGGCTTGCGCATGCCTTGCAGCATCGGGCCGATGGAGACCAGGTCAGCGGAGCGCTGTACCGCTTTGTAGGTGGTATTGCCGGTGTTCAGATCCGGGAAGATGAACACGGTCGCCTGGCCGGCCACCGGCGAGTTCGGCGCCTTGGACTTGGCAACGTCGGCCATGATGGCGGCGTCGTACTGCAGCGGGCCGTCGATGATCAGGTCCGGGCGTTTTTCCTGCGCCAGACGGGTCGCTTCGCGCACTTTCTCAACGTCGCTGCCCGCACCGGAGTTGCCGGTGGAGTAGGAGATCATCGCTACGCGCGGCTCGATGCCGAAGGCCGCGGCGGAATCCGCAGACTGGATGGCGATTTCAGACAGCTGCTCGGCGGTCGGATCCGGGTTGATCGCGCAGTCGCCGTAGACCAGTACCTGGTCAGGCAACAGCATGAAGAACACGGAGGACACCAGCGAGCTGCCCGGCGCGGTTTTGATCAGCTGCAACGGCGGACGAATGGTGTTGGCGGTGGTGTGAACCGCGCCGGAGACCAGACCGTCGACTTCGCCCTGTTCCAGCATCAGGGTGCCGAGCACCACGTTGTCTTCCAGCTGCTCGCGCGCGACCACTTCGGTCATGCCCTTGCTCTTGCGCAGCTCAACCAGACGCGGCACGTAGTTTTCACGCACGGCGACCGGATCGACGATTTCGATGCCTTTGCCCAGCTCAACGCCTTGCGCTGCCGCGACGCGCTGGATCTCGTCCGGGTTGCCGAGCAGCACGCATTCCGCGATGCCGCGTTCGGCGCAGATGGCCGCCGCTTTCACGGTGCGCGGCTCGTCGCCTTCCGGCAGCACGATGCGCTTGCCGGCTTTACGCGCCAGTTCGGTCAGTTCGTAACGGAACGCCGGTGGAGACAGACGGCGTGAACGCTCAGAGGTAGCGGTCAGCGAGTCGATCCACTCGGTGCTGATGTGGCTGGCCACGTAGTTCTGCACTTTCTCGATGCGCTGGTGGTCGTCCGCCGGCACTTCGAGGTTGAAGCTCTGCAGGCTCAGCGAGGTCTGCCAGGTGTTGGTGTCGACCATGAACACCGGCAGGCCGGTCTGGAAGGCGCGTTCGCACAGCTTCTTAATCGGCTCATCGATGGCGTAGCCGCCGGTCAGCAGGATGGCGCCGATTTCCACGCCGTTCATCGCCGCCAGGCAGGCGGAGACCAGCACGTCAGGACGGTCTGCGGAGGTCACCAGCAGGGAGCCTGGGCGGAAGTGTTCCAGCATGTGCGGGATGCTGCGAGCACAGAAGGTCACGGACTTCACGCGGCGGGTCATGATGTCGCCTTCGTTGACCACGCGGGCCTTCAGGTGGCGAGCCATGTCGATGGCGCGGGTGGCGATCAGATCGAAACTCCACGGCACGCAGCCCAGAACCGGCAGCGGGCTGTTGGCGAACAGCTGCGCAGGATCGACGTGGGCGATGCTGGCTTTGGTGGAGTCGTCGAAGATTTCGGACAGGTCAGGACGGGTGCGGCCCTGATCGTCGACCGGCGCGTTCAGCTTGTTGATGATAACGCCGGTGATGTTTTTGTTCTTGCTGCCGCCGAAGCTGGTGCGCGCCAGTTCGATGCGCTCTTTCAGCTGCGCCGGGGAGTCGTTGCCCAGCGCCAGTACGAAGACGATCTCGGCGTTAAGGGTTTTGGCGATCTCGTAGTTCAGCGCGTTGGCGAACTGGTGTTTGCGGGTCGGCACCAGGCCTTCGATCAGCACCACTTCCGCGTCTTTGGTGTTCTCGTGGTAGCGCGCCACGATCTCTTCCATCAGCACGTCTTGCTGGTTGGAGCTCAGTAGGCCTTCAACGTAATCCATGCGCAGCGGTTCGGCCGCCGGGATGGTGGAGTTGCTGCGGATGATGGTGGTGGTCTGGTCGAGCGCGTTGTCGCCGGTGCGCGGTTGAGCGATAGGCTTGAACACGCTCAGACGAACGCCTTTTTGCTCCATGGAGCGGATGACACCCAGGCTGACGCTGGTCAGGCCGACGCTGGTGCCGGTGGGGATCAACATAATAGTACGTGACACAGAATAGTCCTCTTCACGATTAACATGAGGCTAAAACAACACCGTCAGCCTGGGCTGACGGTGTTTTGAGAGCATTACGCGGTCAGGCGGGATGCGTCCTGCGCGATGACCAACTCTTCGTTGGTCGGGATCACCAGCGCCAGGCGGCTGCCGTCTTTGGTGATGGCGCCGGATTTGCCGAAGCGAGCGGCCATGTTGCGGTCGTGGTCGATTTCGAAGCCCAGCAGGCCCAGTTTGTTCAGGGTCAGCTCACGCACCATGCCGGCGTTCTCGCCGATGCCGCCGGTGAAGATCACCGCGTCCAGACGGCCTTCCATCAGCGCGCTGTAGGCGCCGACGTATTTGGCCAGACGGTGGCAGAATACGTCCATGGCGCGTTTGGCATCGGCTTTGCTGTCGTAGTTGTCTTCAACGTAACGGCAGTCGCTGGTGACTTCGGTCAGGCCCAGCAGGCCGGATTCTTTGGTCAGCATCTTGTTGATCTGGTCAACGCTCATGCCCAGAGAATCGTGCAGGTGGAAGATGATAGCCGGATCGATATCACCGCTGCGGGTGCCCATTACCAGGCCTTCCAGCGGGGTCAGACCCATGGAGGTGTCAACGCACTGGCCGTTGCGCACTGCGGTGACGGAACCGCCGTTGCCCAGGTGGCAAGTGATCACGTTCACTTCTTCCACCGGCTTGTTCAGCATCTTCGCGGCTTCCTGAGTCACGTAGAAGTGGCTGGTGCCGTGTGCGCCGTAGCGGCGAACGCCGTGGTCGCGGTACAGGCTGTACGGCAGGGCGTACAGGTAAGATTCTTCCGGCATGGTCTGGTGGAACGCGGTGTCGAACACGGCAACGTTCTTGTCAGCCAGGTGAGGGAAGGATTTCAGCGCTTCCGCGATGCCGATCAGGTGAGCTGGGTTGTGCAGTGGTGCGAACGGCACGGAATCTTTGATACCCTGCAGAACTTCGTCGTTGATCACGGCGGAGGCGGTGAACTTCTCGCCGCCGTGCACGATGCGGTGGCCGATAGCGGTCAACTGCGCGGAAAGCTCTGGTTTTTGTGCCAGAATAGTATTAACAATGAAGTTCAGCGCTTCGCTGTGTGCAGCGCCGGCCCCCAGGGCAGCTTCGTGTTTGGCGCCGTCCATTTTCCACTTGATGCGAGCTTCAGGCAGGTGGAAACACTCGGCCAAACCGGAGAGGAATTCGTCGCCGTTAACGGCATCGATGATGGCGAATTTCAGAGAAGAACTGCCGCAGTTAAGAACCAGTACTAGCTTACTCGACATGGAAGTACCTACTTAAATAGTCGTGTTGTTAAAAGAAAATCGAACACACGTGGTGAATTAATCGTCAATCAGACAACAAGCGTAGCGCATAGTGCCGATGACATTTATGATTAACATCATGTGAAGTGCACAAATCACAGGATGATGGAAAAACCGATGATTTCTCTGCGGTTTAAATAATCTTGATTTTTATAGGGCTAAAAGTTGACAAAATTTACGTCATCTTCTACCGGCCACAAGGCCGGCTTAGGATACCGATAGCCCGGTGCAAACACAAAATAAATTTAAAGCTTCAAATTTTTTAGTATGGTCTCTGGCAGCACGCTTTTAGTTTCTTTACGTGACGTTGAGGTACGCAATGACGAGCAAACCGTCCGGTTCCGTAAGCTGGTTTCAGGTCTTCCAGCGCGGGCAGCATTATATGAAAACCTGGCCGTCAGACAAACGTCTGGCACCGGTCTTTCCGGAGAACCGCGTTGCGCGTGCCACCCGTTTCGCTATCCGTTTCATGCCGCCGTTGGCGATTTTCACGCTGACCTGGCAGATCGCGCTCGGCGGCCAACTGGGCCCGGCGATCGCCACCGCGCTGTTCGCCTGCAGCCTGCCGATGCAGGGCTTGTGGTGGCTGGGGCGTCGTTCGGTCACGCCGCTGCCGCCGACGCTGCTGCAATGGTTCCATGAGGTGCGCAACAAGCTGACGGAAGCCGGACAGGCGGTGGCGCCGCTCGAAGGCACGCCGACCTATCAGACGTTGGCTGATTTGCTCAAGCGCGCCTTCAAGCAGCTGGACAAAACCTTCCTCGACGATCTGTAAATGAAAAAAGGCCGCGTTGTGCGGCCTTTTTCGTCTAAGCGCCAATAACCCCGGTTTAAATCAAAGAACGGTCGAGTTGTGATTTCCTGCGTTCTTGCGCTGTGCGATGCTCCCGCCATCACACAGAAATGAGGAAATCCTGATGGAAATGACCAACGCCCAGCGGCTGATCCTGTCGAATCAGTACAAGATGATGACCTTGCTCGATCCGGACAACGGCGATCGTTATCGCCGGTTGCAAACCATCGTCGAACGCGGCTTCGGTTTGCAAATGCGCGAGCTGGATCGCGACTTCGGCGAACTGAGCGAAGAGGTGTGCCGCACCATCATCAACGTGATGGAAATGCATCATGCGCTGCAGGTTTCCTGGGGCAACCTGAAAGAGAAGCAGGATCTGGACGAGCGCCGCCTGGCGTTCCTCGGCTTCGACGCCGCGACCGAGGCGCGCTACCTGAGTTACGTGCGTTTCCTGGTCAGCACCGAGGGGCGCTATACTCACTTTGATTCCGGCAGCCACGGTTTTAACGCCCAGACCAAAATGTGGGAAAAATACCAGCGTATGCTGGCGATCTGGTTGGCCTGTCCGCGCCAGTATCACTTGAGCGCCGTTGAGATAGCGCAAATCATCAATGCTTGATTAAGAAGAGGTTTTCTGTGGAGTGTAAGGGTTTTCTGTTCGATCTTGATGGCACCCTGGTGGATTCGCTGCCGGCGGTAGAGCGCGCCTGGACGCACTGGGCCGAGCGCCGCGGCGTCGACCCGCAAGCGGTGCTGGACTTCATTCACGGTAAACAGGCCATTACTTCTCTGCGCCATTTTATGCCGGGCGAAAGCGAAGCGGAAATTCAGCGCGAATTCCAATTGCTGGAGCAGGTGGAAGCGCAGGATACCGATGGCGTTCGCGCGCTGCCGGGCGCGATTGCGTTGCTGGAGCGCCTGAACGCGCTCGGCATCCCTTGGGCGATCGTCACCTCCGGTTCGGTGCCGGTGGCCGGCGCTCGCCGCCAGGCCGGCGGTTTGCCGCAGCCGGCGGTGTTCATCACCGCCGAGCAGGTTAAACATGGCAAGCCGCAGCCCGACGCCTATCTGCTGGGCGCCGAGCGCCTGGGGCTGGCGCCGCACGAGTGCGTAGTGGTCGAAGACGCGCCGGCCGGCATTCTCTCCGGCCTGGCGGCGGGTTGCCAGGTGATTGCGGTCAACGCCCCGGCCGATGCGCCGAAGCTGGAGCAGGTCGACCTGCGGCTGGATTCGCTGGCGCAGATCGCCGTCGATAAAACGGCGCAGGGCGCGATCGTTCGCCGGCTGGTTTAAGCGGCATGATCTTCACCCTAATTGATTAGACCCCGCTTCGGCGGGGTTTTTTTATGCTATTTTTTAGACCCTTGGACATTTGCCGGATGAGGCCGTTTTGAACAGCGAATTACTGTGGGTGCTGAGTTTACTGCTGATTGCCATCGTGCTGTTTACCACCAACAAGCTGCGGATGGACGTGGTGGCGCTGTTGGTGATCATCGCTTTCGTGCTGAGCGGCACGCTCAGCTTGCAGGAGGCGACGGTCGGTTTCAGCGATCCCAATGTGATTTTGATCGCCGCGCTGTTCGTGATCGGCGAAGGGCTGGTGCGCACCGGCGTGGCTTATCAGGTGGGCGACTGGCTGGTGAAAGTGGCCGGCAGCAGCGAAACCAAAATGTTGATGCTGCTGATGGTGACGGTCGCCGGATTGGGGGCATTTATGAGCTCGACCGGCGTGGTGGCGATCTTTATCCCGGTGGTGCTCAGCGTGACGGCGAGAATGAAGATCGCGCCGGGGCGGCTGATGATGCCGCTCAGCTTCGCCGGGCTGATCAGCGGCATGATGACGCTGGTGGCCACGCCGCCCAACATGGTGGTCAACAGCGAACTGGTGCGTGAAGGCATCCATGGTTTCGGTTTCTTCAGCGTGACGCCCATTGGCCTGGCGGTGCTGGCGCTGGGCGTCGGTTACATGCTGATCGCCCGGCGTTGGCTGGGCAGCGGCGACACGAGCAAAGCAGGCGACGACTGGCAGCGCCGCACCTTCCGTGACCTGATCCGCGATTACAAGCTGACCGGCCGCGCGCGGCGGTTGGCTGTCCGCAGCGCTTCGCCGCTGATCGGGCGTTCGCTGGACGAGCTGCACCTGCGCGCGCGCTATGGCGCCAACGTGGTGGGCATCGAGCGCTGGAAACGCTTCCGGCGGGTGATGGTCAGCGCCTCCGGCAGCACCGAACTGCGCGAGGGCGACGTCCTCTTGATCGACATGTCGGACAGCCAGGTCGATCTGCGCGAATTCTGCGGCGAGCAGCGGCTGGAGCCGATGGTGCTGCGCGGCGATTACTTCTCGGAACAGTCGCGCAACGTCGGCATGGCGGAGGTGTCGCTGATCCCGGACTCGGCGCTGCTGGGCAAAAGCCTGCGCGAAGCGGCGTTCCGCAGCCGTTACGATCTGAACGTGGTGGGCATCCGCCGCCACGGCGAGACGCTGGGCGGCAAGTTGGTGGACGAGCCGCTGGAACTGGGCGACATCTTACTGGTGATCGGCGATTGGAAGGCGATTCGTCAGCTGCAGGCCAAAACCCACGACTTTATCGTGCTCAATCTGCCGGCCGAGGTGGACGAAGTGGCGCCGGCCATCACGCAGGCGCCGCATGCGCTGTTTTGCCTGGCGCTGATGGTGGCGATGATGCTGACCGACGAAATCCCCAACCCGATCGCGGCGCTGATCGCCTGTTTGCTGATGGGCAAGTTCCGCTGCATCGATATGGAGAGCGCCTATAAATCGATCCATTGGCCGAGCATTATTTTGATCGTCGGCATGATGCCGTTCGCGCAGGCGCTGCAAAAGACCGGCGGGGTGGATCTGATCGTCAGCGGGCTGATGGACGTCGCCGGCGGCGCGGGGCCGCGCGTGATGCTGCTGTGCCTGTTCGTCTTGTGCGCCACCATCGGCCTGTTTATTTCCAATACCGCGACGGCGGTGCTGATGGCGCCGATCGCCATCGCCGCCGCGCGCGAAATGGGGGTATCGCCATACCCGTTCGCGATGATTATCGCCGTCGCCGCGTCCGCCGCCTTTATGACGCCGGTTTCTTCACCGGTCAATACGCTGGTGCTGGGGCCGGGCAATTACAAGTTCGGCGATTTCGTGCGGCTCGGCGTGCCGTTCACCCTGTTGGTGATGGCGGTCAGCGTGATTGTGGTGCCGTGGCTCTACGGTTTTTAACGGCGCAACGAGGCTGCGCCGGCGGGGTTACAGCGAGCTGTCGAGGCTGATTTCGTCCAATGACAGACTGAAACTGGGAATGAACACTTCCATGAAGTAGTCCATCTCCGGGCTGCGGCGCTGTTCCAGGGTTTTATCCAGCCGCGCCTTGGCCAGGGTAAATTCGTTGTTACCGGCAGACAGCTCCTCCAGGCATTTCAGGTAGGCGCATAATGCGTCCGCCTGCTTTACCACCTGCTTTTCATCTTCGCTGTAATAGTGCTCATCGAGAATGGTGCGGAAATCGTTGCGCAGTTCCGCGGGGATCATGTCCAGCAGCTTTTGCTGGGCGATCTTTTCGATCTTCTTGTACTCGTGGGCGATCTGCGGATTGTAGTACTTGATCGGCGTCGGCATGTCGCCGGTGATCACTTCGCTGGCGTCGTGATACATCGCCAGCAGCGCAACCCGGTCGGCGTTGAGATTGCCGTTGAACTTGCGGTTCTTGATCACCGCCAACGCGTGGGCGACAAAAGCCACCTGCAGACTGTGTTCGGAGACGTTCTCGGTGCGCACGTTGCGCATCAGTGGCCAGCGGTTGATCAGTTTCAGGCGGGACAGATGGGCGAAGAAATGGCTCTGGCTCATGGTGCTCTCTTTAACGGCAAGTGAGGCCCCCATTGTGAAGCAGTGACGGCGAATTTTGCAACCGGGCAATGAGAGAAGGGCGCAGCAAGGCGCTGCGCCCCAGGCGATTACTGATGGTAGCCTTCAAGGAAGCGGCCCAGCTTGCCGACCGCCATTTCCAGCTCGTCTACGCGCGGCAGGGTGACGATGCGCACATGATCCGGGTAGGGCCAGTTGAATGCGGTTCCCTGCACCAGCAGCACTTTTTCCTGCAGCAGCAGATCCAGCACCAGTTTCTGGTCGTCATGGATATTGAAGCGTTTGGCATCGATGCGCGGGAACATGTACAGCGCGCCCTGCGGCTTCACGCATGAGACGCCCGGAATGTCATTGAGCAGTTCCCAGGTGCGATTGCGCTGTTCGTACAGACGGCCGCCGGGCTGAATGAATTCGCTGATGCTTTGATAACCGCCCAGCGCGGTTTGAATCGCGTGCTGCATCGGCACGTTGGCGCACAGGCGCATCGAAGCCAGCATCTCCAGCCCTTCGATATAGCCTTTGGCGTGCTTTTTCGGCCCGTTCAGCACCATCCAGCCCTGGCGGAAGCCCGCCACGCGGTAGGTCTTCGACAGGCCGTTGAAGGTCACGGTCAGCAGATCCGGCGCCAGCGCGGCGATAGAGTGGTGCTCCGCTTCGTCGTACAGGATCTTGTCGTAGATCTCGTCGGCGAAGATGATCAGGTTGTGTTGACGGGCGATCTCGACGATCTGTTCCAGCAGCGCTTTGCTGTACACCGCGCCGGTTGGGTTGTTCGGGTTGATGATCACGATGCCGCGGGTGCGCGGGGTGATCTTGCTGATGATGTCGTCCAGATCCGGGAACCAGCCGGCCTGCTCATCGCACAGATAGTGCACGGCTTTGCCGCCGGACAGCGAGACCGCGGCGGTCCACAACGGGTAGTCCGGCGCCGGCACCAGCATTTCGTCGCCGCTGTTGAGCAGCGCCTGCATGGATTGAACGATCAGCTCCGAGACGCCGTTGCCAATGTAGATATCCTCAACGGTCACGTCACGCATGTTGCGCGCCTGATAGTGCTGCATGATCGCTTTACGCGCCGAGAAGAGGCCCTTGGAGTCGGAGTAGCCTTGCGCCGTGGGCAGATTGCGGATCACGTCGACCAGGATTTCGTCCGGGGCGTCGAAACCGAACGGGGCAGGGTTGCCGATGTTCAGTTTCAGGACTTTGTTGCCTTCTTCTTCAAGACGTTTAGCTTCTTTAAGCACCGGGCCGCGAATGTCATAGCAGACGTTGTCCAGTTTGCTGGATTTCTCAATGGGGGACATAAAAAGTTGAGCCTTTTGCTGGGATAGGGGCGCTCCTACCGTGGGACGCCGCAACCCGCCCAATGTACTCCTGGCGTAGTTGCTTTTGAAGGGTTTTGCACGCCTTTGGTGCAAATGCATGTCGTAACGGGGGATTTTAGTTATGATAAGCAAAGGTAAAGTTATTTTGTGGTTCATAATTTCATGAACTATAATTTTACTAGGGTTTTGTTCTGTAAAATCACGTGTCGATAAACGAGACGTGTCGGCGATCGCGGCCGGCAGCAGTGAACTGATAAGCCGAAAGTGAGAATAGGCTTCAATAAACTGTAAAGGAACGATAATACCGGAGTTGTCTGATAGCGGGTTGCCGGTTAGCGCACCACACTAAAAAAATGGCATATTTACATTAGCTTTACTTTATATTTCAGCTTAAGCATTGTTTATGTGGTTATAGGATTATTATTTAAAGTAAAAATCTTACTGATTGAATTTATTAAATTCATTGAGTGATAACACGACGTTGGTGCCGTTAATTATTTATTTTTCTTACTCTGTAATGCAGCCTGAACGCCGGTTGATAAGGATTCTCAGTAGCACGAATGGAGTGGAAATTAGGCAGTATCAATGAGTAAAATCTCAGGTTCGGTGGGGGTTTTCCCTTCCCACCGGTATTCAGTCCCCCGCGTTCTATAAGCACCATCGATAGATCGCATTTTAAAAAGCGATAGAGGTAACGAATCATAAGTAATTTTTTTGCCCTCCACTTATGAGTGGGGTACTGTCATAACAGGCTCCGTCCTTTTCAACGGCGTCTGAGAAACACACCAGGGTAGTAGTTCGTAAATTAGAATTTAAAAAAGTGAAGAATACACTATGACAACTGCAAATCGTCCGATACTTAATCTCGACCTCGATCTGCTAAGAACCTTTGTTGCGGTTGCTGATTTGAATACCTTCGCGGCGGCGGCTGTTGCCGTTTGCCGTACGCAATCAGCCGTCAGCCAACAAATGCAGCGATTAGAGCAACTGGTCGGCAAAGAACTGTTTGCCCGCCATGGGCGCAACAAACTCCTGACTGAGCATGGTATTCAGCTTCTCGGTTATGCCAGGAAGATCCTGCGCTTTAACGACGAAGCCTGTACCTCGCTGATGTACAACAATATTAAAGGTGTTCTGACCATCGGCGCTTCCGACGACACCGCCGATACCATTCTGCCTTTCTTGTTGAACCGCGTGACCGCCATTTATCCGAAGCTGGCCATTGACGTGCGCGTAAAGCGCAGCACGACGATGGTCGATCTGCTGGAAGAGGGGGAGATCGATCTGGCGGTGACCACGGCCGATCCGGCCGGGCACCCGCACATCGTGCTGCGCACGTCGCCGACGCTGTGGTACTGCGCTGCCGATTATCACTATCAGGCCGGCGAACCTATCCCGCTGGTGGTGATGGATGAACCAAGCCCGTTCCGCGCGCTGGCGATCAAACAGTTGGACGAAGCCGGTATCCCGTGGCGTATCGCCTACGTCGCCTCCACGCTGTCCGCGGTGCGGGCGGCCTGTAAGGCCGGCCTGGGCGTGACCGCGCGGCCGATCGAGATGATGAGCCCCGATCTGCGGGTGCTGGGCGCGGTGGAAGGTTTGCCGCCGCTGCCGGATACCCAGTATGTGCTGTGCAAAAACGCGCAGTGCAGCAACGAACTGGCCATGGCCATCTTCAGCGCGATGCAGGGCGGCGATGACGGCTATGGCTTCAACGGCGCGGAAGCCGGTCTCCAGAGCGATCAGGATGATGCCAGCCTGGTGGACGAAGAAGAATAACGCCGCGACGTGATATCTGATGAAAAACCTCTGCTTCGGCGGAGGTTTTTTTTGGCCGTTTTTTGATGATTTCTACTGTTATAGAGGTTTAAGTGTGATTTTGTTATGAGTCGTCTGTTTTATTAACTTTTAAGCGTTGCTGAAAAGAGAGTTTGACCGGATTTAAGATGCTGGGTTCGTTTTTTGCACAATAAGATTGAATGAGTTAAAGGCATGGTAATAGCAGGGTTATTTTGTTAGCTTATGGCGGTCGTTTTTGCGGCTTAATTTGAGGAAAATTGTTAAAGGGCCACACTTTTTTTGAGGATTTATGCTGAAAACGTGTCCTGGATCAAAAAAATACCCCTAGGTAGTGAGTGGAAGAACAGGGAATTCCTGAGACAATGGTATAGTAAAACTGAAATGTGCATGTTGGTTTATATCTATCTGTTTCTACACAAAAATTAACTGACACGATTTAGCCTGTCCCTGGCGCATCAAATGTTAATCAAATGATACGTATGTAAACTAGTGTGTAGATACTTTTGTCAAAGTTGACAAAAGGTTATAGAAAGGAGTAAAAAGCCCACAGAAAAACGCTGCCTAACTCGCTGTAAAAGCAGTTTGTTTGTGTGGTTATTTATCCTTCCCTTAAATCGATGTGGCGCACTAACTGCCGGTGACAAGAGCAGTGCGATCGACGCCACTTTTGATGAGTAAGCATAGAGTATGTCAACAACCACTGAAGTTATCGCTCATCACTGGGCGCTCGCCGTATTTCTCGTCGTGGCTATCGGGCTTTGCGGCTTAATGCTGCTGGGTGCGTTCTTCTTGGGCGGGAGAGCCCGGGCGCGCGCCAAACACACCCCGTTTGAATCAGGCATCGACTCGGTCGGCACGGCGCGCATGCGCTTGTCCGCCAAGTTCTACCTGGTGGCCATGTTCTTCGTTATTTTCGACGTTGAAGCCTTATACCTGTATGCCTGGTCGGTCTCGATTCGCGAGAGCGGCTGGGTGGGCTTTATCGAAGCCGCCATTTTCATTTTGGTGCTATTGGCCGGTCTGGTTTATCTGGTGCGCATCGGCGCGTTGGATTGGACTCCGGCGCGTTCCCAACGCCGCAGCAAACCGAGCACGATCACTAACACCAACAGTCATCCGCAGTAACAGCGAGGCATTAAGATGGACTATACGCTCACCCGCATAGACCCGAACGGTGAGAACGACCGTTATCCCCTGCAAAAACAGGAGATCGTCGCCGATCCCCTGGAACAACAGGTTCACCGCACGGTTTACATGGGTAAACTCGAACATGCGCTGCATGACATGGTGAACTGGGGGCGTAAAAACTCTATTTGGCCGTATAACTTCGGCCTTTCGTGCTGTTACGTGGAGATGGTGACGTCGTTTACCGCCGTTCACGACGTGGCGCGTTTCGGTGCGGAAGTGTTGCGCGCCTCCCCGCGTCAGGCTGACCTGATGGTGGTAGCCGGGACCTGCTTCACCAAAATGGCCCCGGTCATCCAGCGCCTGTACGAGCAGATGCTGGAGCCTAAGTGGGTGATCTCGATGGGCGCCTGCGCCAACTCCGGCGGCATGTACGACATCTATTCCGTGGTGCAGGGCGTGGACAAGTTCCTGCCGGTCGACGTGTACATTCCCGGCTGCCCACCGCGTCCGGAAGCCTACATGCAAGCGCTGATGCTGCTGCAGGAATCCATCGGCAAAGAACGTCGCCCGCTGTCGTGGGTTGTCGGCGATCAGGGCGTTTACCGCGCCAATATGCAGTCTGAAAGAGAGCGTAAACACGGCGAGCGCATCGCGGTGACCAACCTCCGGACGCCTGACGAGATTTAAGACGTTCATTTAACGTCCATCTTAGTGCGCTATTGGTTAACACAGCGAAAAGTGAAACTTGCGGCGAATAACCCTTTAGTGTGGTGAAAAAAAATTATGACAGATTTGACGACGCACGACGCCTTGCCTGCCTGGCAGACCCGAGATCACCTTGACGACCCGGTGATCGGCGAACTGCGCAACCGTTTTGGGCCGGAAGCCTTTACTGTTCAGGCCACTCGTACCGGCATGCCCGTGGTATGGGTTAAACCTGACCAGTTACTGGAAGTAATGACGTTCCTGAGAAAACAGCCGAAGCCGTATGTCATGCTGTTCGATCTGCATGGCGTGGATGAACGCCTTCGCACCCACCGCGACGGCCTGCCCGCTGCGGATTTCTCCGTTTTCTACCATCTGATCTCCATCGAGCGCAACCGCGACATCATGCTGAAGGTGGCGCTGTCTGAAAAAGACCTGCACGTGCCGACGGCGACCAAGGTGTTCCCGAACGCCAACTGGTACGAGCGCGAAACCTGGGAAATGTTCGGCATCACCTTCGACGGCCACCCGCACCTGTCGCGCATCATGATGCCGCAGACCTGGGAAGGGCACCCGCTGCGCAAGGACTACCCGGCGCGAGCCACTGAATTCGATCCTTTCGTGCTGACCAAGCAGAAAGAAGATCTGGAAATGGAAGCGCTGACCTTCAAGCCGGAAGACTGGGGCATGAAGCGCGGCACCGAGAACGAAGACTTCATGTTCCTCAACCTCGGCCCGAACCACCCGTCCGCGCACGGTGCGTTCCGCATCATTCTGCAGCTGGACGGCGAAGAGATCGTCGACTGCGTGCCGGATATCGGCTATCACCACCGCGGCGCCGAGAAGATGGGCGAGCGTCAATCCTGGCACAGCTACATCCCGTACACCGACCGCATCGAGTACCTCGGCGGCTGCGTGAACGAAATGCCTTATGTGTTGGCGGTCGAGAAGCTGGCCGGCATCAAGGTGCCCGAGCGCGTCGACACCATCCGCGTGATGCTGTCCGAGCTGTTCCGCATCAACAGCCACCTGCTGTACATCTCCACTTTCATTCAGGACGTCGGCGCGATGACCCCGGTGTTCTTCGCCTTTACCGATCGTCAGAAAATCTACGATCTGGTGGAAGCGATCACCGGTTTCCGTATGCACCCGGCCTGGTTCCGCATCGGCGGCGTCGCGCACGATCTGCCGCGCGGCTGGGATCGCCTGCTGCGTGAATTCCTCGACTGGATGCCGAAGCGTCTGGACTCCTACGTGAAAGCGGCGCTGAAGAACAGCATCCTGAAAGGCCGCTCCATCGGCGTCGCGTCTTACAACGCCAAAGAAGCGCTGGAGTGGGGCGTGACCGGCGCCGGCCTGCGCGCGACCGGCGTGGAGTTCGACGTGCGTAAATGGCGTCCGTACTCCGGCTACGAGAACTTCGACTTCGAAGTGCCGGTCGGCGACGGCACCAGCGACTGCTACACCCGCGTGATGCTGAAGGTGGAAGAGCTGCGCCAGAGCCTGCGCATCCTCGAACAGTGCCTGAACAACATGCCGGAAGGCCCGTTCAAGGCCGATCACCCGCTGACTACGCCGCCGCCGAAAGAGCGCACGCTGCAGCACATTGAAACGCTGATCACCCACTTCCTGCAGGTTTCCTGGGGCCCGGTGATGCCAGCCAACGAATCATTCCAGATGATTGAAGCCACCAAAGGGATCAACAGCTACTACCTGACCAGCGACGGCAGCACCATGAGCTATCGCACCCGGGTACGTACGCCGAGCTTTGCGCACCTGCAGCAGATCCCATCGGTCATCCGAGGCAGCCTGGTTTCCGACCTGATCGTCTATCTGGGTAGTATCGATTTTGTAATGTCAGATGTGGACCGCTAACTATGCATGATCAAAAAGACAATCACGCAGTCAACGATGCGCTCGAGCCCATCAACGCAGCCGCTCCTCAGAGCGGCGTTGATGCATTTGTACTGAGCGCGGAAGAACGTGATGCGATCGAGCACGAAAAGCACCATTACGAGGATCCGCGCGCCGCGTCCATCGAAGCACTGAAAATTGTGCAGAAGCAGCGCGGTTGGGTTCCGGACGGTGCGATTTACGCCATCGCGGAAGTGCTGGGCATCCCCGCCAGCGACGTAGAAGGCGTGGCCACGTTCTACAGCCAGATTTTCCGTCAGCCAGTAGGACGTCACGTGATCCGTTATTGTGACAGCGTTGTTTGTCACATCACCGGTTACCAGGGCATTCAGGCCGCTATCGAGAAGAAGCTGAACATCAAGCCGGGTCAAACCACCTTTGATGGCCGCTTCACGCTGTTGCCGACCTGCTGTCTGGGCAACTGCGATAAAGGGCCGACCATGATGATTGACGAGGACACTCACAGTCAGCTGAAGCCTGAAGATATCGAGACGCTACTGGAGCAGTATCAATGACCAAGCACATTGTACGCACTCCCGAAACGCATCCGCTGACCTGGCGTCTGCGCGATGACAAGCAGCCGCTGTGGCTGGACGAATACCGCAGCAAAAACGGCTATGCCGGCGCAGAGAAGGCCCTCAAAGGCCTGGCCCCGGACGAGATCGTCGGCCTGGTGAAAGATTCCGGGCTGAAGGGCCGCGGCGGCGCGGGCTTCTCCACCGGTTTGAAGTGGAGCCTGATGCCGAAGGACGAATCCATGAACATCCGTTACCTGCTGTGTAACGCCGATGAGATGGAGCCGGGCACTTACAAAGACCGCCTGCTGATGGAGCAGCTGCCGCACCTGCTGGTGGAAGGCATGCTGATCTCCGCGTTCGCGCTGAAAGCCTACCGCGGGTACATCTTCCTGCGCGGCGAGTACATCGAAGCGGCGGCGCACCTGCGTCGCGCTATCGCGGAAGCCACCGAAGCCGGCTATCTGGGCAAGAACATTCTCGGCACCGGATTTGATTTCGAGCTGATCGTGCACACCGGCGCCGGCCGTTACATCTGCGGCGAAGAAACCGCGCTGATCAACTCGCTGGAAGGCCGCCGCGCCAACCCGCGCTCCAAGCCGCCATTCCCGGCCAGCGCCGGCGTCTGGGGCAAGCCGACCTGCGTCAACAACGTCGAAACGCTGTGCAACGTGCCGGCCATTTTGGCGAACGGCGTGGAGTGGTACACCGGCATCTCCGGCAGTGAAGACAAAGGCACCAAGCTGATGGGCTTCTCCGGCCGGGTGAAAAATCCGGGCGTCTGGGAACTGCCGTTCGGCACCACCGCGCGCGAAATCCTGGAAGACTATGCCGGCGGCATGCGCGACGGTCTGCGTTTCAAAGCCTGGCAGCCGGGCGGCGCGGGCACCGACTTCCTGACCGCCGATCACCTCGATCTGCCGATGGAATACGGCGCGATCGGCAAAGCCGGCAGTCGTCTCGGCACCGCGTTGGCGATGGCGGTTGACCACGAGATCGGCATGGTGCCGCTGGTGCGCAACCTGGAAGAGTTCTTCGCCCGCGAGTCCTGCGGCTGGTGTACGCCTTGCCGCGATGGCCTGCCGTGGAGCGTGAAGATTCTGCGCGCGTTGGAAAACGGCGAAGGGCAGCCGGGGGATATCGAAACCCTCGAACAGCTGTGCCGTTCCCTCGGCCCGGGCAAAACCTTCTGCGCCCACGCGCCAGGTGCCGTAGAGCCACTGCAAAGCGCGATTAAATATTTCCGTGAAGAGTTCGAGGCGGGTATCGCCGTGCAGCACTTCGGCAACGCGCATGCGATTGGCGGCATTCAGCCGAACAATCTGCTGAAGCAACGCTGGTAAGCCGACTCGCCCGAACACGGCCAGAATTTTTGATTAACGCCTGCCGCAAGGCAGGCCACTTGGAAGCATGCTGACTATGGCTACGATTCATGTAGACGGCAAAGAGTATGAGGTAGACGGGGCGGACAACCTGCTGCAGGCTTGTCTCTCCCTCGGCCTTGATATTCCTTACTTTTGCTGGCATCCGGCGCTGGGAAGCGTCGGCGCTTGCCGCCAATGTGCGGTAAAGCAATACCAAAACGCGGAAGATACGCGCGGCCGTTTGGTGATGTCCTGTATGACCCCGGCATCCGATGGCACCTTCATCTCCATCGATGACGGCGAAGCGAAGCAGTTCCGTGAAAGCGTGGTCGAGTGGTTGATGACCAACCACCCGCACGATTGCCCGGTCTGTGAGGAAGGCGGTAACTGTCACCTGCAGGATATGACGGTAATGACCGGCCACAGCTTCCGTCGCTACCGCTTTACCAAGCGCACCCACAACAACCAGGAGCTGGGGCCGTTTATCTCGCACGAGATGAACCGCTGCATCGCCTGCTATCGCTGCGTGCGTTACTACAAAGACTATGCGGACGGCACCGACTTCGGCGTGTACGGCGCGCACGACAACGTCTACTTTGGTCGCCCGGAAAGCGGCACGCTGGAAAGCGAGTTCTCCGGCAACCTGGTGGAAGTGTGCCCGACCGGCGTCTTCACCGACAAAACGCACTCCGAACGCTACAACCGTAAATGGGACATGCAGTTCGCGCCGAGCATTTGCCAGCAGTGCAGCATCGGCTGTAATACCAGCCCGGGCGAGCGCTATGGCGAGCTGCGCCGTATCGAAAACCGTTACAACGGCAGCGTGAACCACTACTTCCTGTGCGACCGCGGCCGTTTCGGTTACGGCTACGTCAACCAGAAAGATCGTCCGCGTCAACCGCAGCAGCTGCGCGGCGATGACTGGATCACCCTGAACGCCGAGCAGGCGATGCAGGGCGCGGCGGACATCCTGCGTCAGGCGAAGAAAACCATCGGCATCGGCTCCCCGCGCGCCAGCCTGGAAAGCAACTTCGCACTGCGCGAGCTGGTCGGCGCCGAGAACTACTACACCGGTATCGCTCAGGCTGAGCAATCACGCCTGGCGCTGATGCTGAACGTGCTGAAAAACGGCGGCGTTCATACGCCGGCGCTGCGCGAGATCGAGGATTACGACGCGGTGCTGGTGCTGGGCGAAGACCTGACGCAAACCGGCGCGCGCATCGCGCTGTCCGTGCGTCAGGCCGTCAAGGGGAAAGCCCGCGCGATGGCGGCGGCGCAGCGCGTTGCCGACTGGCAGATCGCGGCGGTGCAGAACATCGGCCAGCACGCCAAATACCCGCTGTTCACCACCAACGTCGACAACACCCGCCTGGACGACATCGCCGCCTGGAACTACCGCGCGCCGGTTGACGAGCAGGCGCGCTTCGGCTTCGCCATCGCTCACGCGCTGGATAGCGCAGCGCCGGCGGTGAACGATCTGGCTGAAGGCCTGAACAAGAAAGTCGATATCATCGTGCAGGCGCTGACCGGCGCACGCAAACCGCTGATCATTACCGGCAGCAACGCCGGCAGCGAAGCCATCATCGAAGCGGCGGCCAACATCGCCAAAGCGTTGAAGGGCCGCGGTGCCGACGTCGGCATCACCTTCGTGGCGGGCGCAGCCAACAGCATGGGCCTGGCGATGATCGGCGGCGGTTCGCTCGATCAGGCGCTGGAACAGCTGGCGAGCGGCGCAGCCGACACCGCCATCGTGATGGAAAACGATCTCTATCGTCATGCGCCGGCGGCGCAGGTGGACGCGGCGTTGGCCAAGGTCAACAACCTGATCGTCGCCGACCACCAGCGCACCGCGATCATGGACAAAGCCAACCTGATCCTCTCCTCGGCCAGCTTCGCCGAGAGCGACGGTACGCTGATCAACCAGGAAGGCCGCGCGCAGCGCTTCTTCCAGGTGTACGATCCGGCTTACTACGACGACGCCAAGAAGAATCAGTTCACCGTGATGCTGGAAAGCTGGCGCTGGATGCACTCGCTGCACTCCACCTACACCAGCCGCCATGTGGACTGGACTCAGCTCGATGACGTGATCGCCGCTTGCGTCGCCGCGTTGCCGCAGCTGCAGGGCATCGTCGATGCCGCGCCGGACGCGACGTTCCGCATTCGCGGTCAGAAGCTGGCGCGTTCGCCGCACCGCTCCAGCGGCCGTACCGCCATGCGCGCCAACATCAGCGTGCACGAGCCGCGTCAGCCGCAGGATAAAGACACCATGTTCGCCTTCTCGATGGAAGGGAACAACAGCCCGCTGGCCGATCGTCAGCAGATCCCGTTCGCCTGGGCGCCAGGCTGGAACTCACCGCAGGCATGGAACAAGTTCCAGGCCGAAGTGGGCGGCAAACTGCGCCACGGCGATCCGGGCGTGCGCCTGATTGAAGCGGGGGAGGGCAGCCTCGGTTACTTCGATCGCGTGCCTGCCGCCTTCAATCCGAACGACGGCTGGCGTGTCGCGCCTTACTACCACCTGTTCGGCAGCGATGAAATGTCGCAGCGCTCTCACGTGATCCAGCAGCGCATGCCGGAAGCCTACGTGATGGTCAACCCGGCCGATGCGGCGACGCTTGGCGTCAACGCGGGCAGCCTGGTGGAGTTCAACTGCGCGGGCCAGACCCTGCGTCTGCCGGTGCGTCTGAGTGAAACCCTGACCCAGGGCCAGGTTGGTTTGCCGCTCGGCTTGCCAGGGATCCCGCCGATCTTGGTGGGTGCTAAGGTAGACAATCTGCGGGAGGCGGCACGATGAGCTGGTTTACCCCTGAGGTGATCGACATCTTGATCGCCATTCTTAAAGCGGTCGTGATCCTGTTGGTGGTCGTGGCGTGCGGGGCGTTCATGAGCTTCGGCGAACGCCGTCTGCTCGGCCTGTTCCAGAACCGCTACGGACCGAACCGCGTAGGCTGGGGCGGCTCGCTGCAGCTGGTCGCCGACATGATCAAAATGTTCTTCAAGGAAGACTGGGTGCCGAGATTCTCCGACCGGGTGATCTTCACCCTGGCGCCGATGATCGCCTTTACTTCCCTGTTGCTGGCATTTGCCATCGTACCGGTCAGCCCGACCTGGGCGGTGTCCGATCTCAACATCGGTATTCTGTTCTTCCTGATGATGGCCGGCCTGGCGGTGTACGCCGTGCTGTTCGCCGGATGGTCGAGCAACAACAAATACTCGCTGTTGGGCGCGATGCGTGCCTCCGCGCAAACCCTGAGCTACGAAGTGTTCATCGGCCTGTCGCTGATGGGCGTGGTGATGCAGGCGGATTCATTCAACATGCAGGCCATCGTTGAATCTCAGGCGCACGTCTGGAACGTCATTCCGCAGTTCTTCGGCTTCGTGACCTTCGCGATCGCCGGCGTGGCGGTGTGTCACCGTCACCCGTTTGACCAGCCGGAAGCCGAGCAGGAACTGGCTGACGGTTACCACATCGAATATTCCGGCATGAAGTTCGGTCTGTTCTTCGTGGGGGAATACATCGGTATCGTCACCGTGTCCGCCCTGATTGTGACGTTGTTCTTCGGCGGCTGGCAGGGTCCGTTCCTGCCGCCATTCATCTGGTTCGCGTTGAAAACGGCCTTCTTCATGATGATGTTCATCCTGATCCGCGCCGCGCTGCCGCGTCCGCGTTATGACCAGGTGATGTCCTTCGGCTGGAAAGTGTGCCTGCCGCTGACGCTGCTGAACCTGCTGGCAACCGCCGCGGTCATTTTGTACAACGCTCAATAAGGGGTGAATAAACCATGACATTGAAAGAGTTAGTGGTTGGTTTCGGCACCCAGGTGCGCAGCATTTGGATGATTGGCATGCATGCCTTCGCCAAGCGCGAAACCCAGATGTATCCGGAAGAACCGGTTTACCTGCCGCCGCGCTACCGCGGCCGCATCGTGCTGACGCGCGATCCGGACGGCGAAGAGCGCTGCGTCGCCTGTAACCTGTGTGCGGTTGCCTGCCCGGTCGGCTGTATCTCGCTGCAAAAGGCAGAACAGAAAGACGGCCGTTGGTATCCGGAGTTCTTCCGCATCAACTTCTCGCGCTGCATCTTCTGCGGCCTGTGCGAAGAGGCTTGCCCAACTACCGCTATCCAGCTGACGCCGGATTTCGAACTGGGCGAGTACAAGCGTCAGGATCTGGTGTACGAAAAAGAGGATCTGTTGATCTCGGGGCCGGGTAAATATCCGGAATATAACTTCTACCGGATGGCCGGTATGGCGATTGACGGCAAAGCCAAAGGCGAAGCCGAAAACGAAGCCAAACCGATCGACGTCAAAGGTCTGTTGCCCTAAGGAGCCAGCAAGCATGGAAATTGCATTTTATCTGGCAGGTTTGATTGCGGTGGCCGCGACGATTCGCGTGATCACCCATACCAACCCTGTGCATGCGCTGCTGTATCTGATCGTCTCGTTATTGGCGATCTCGGCAGTCTTCTTCTCTCTCGGCGCCTACTTTGCCGCCGCGTTGGAAATCATCGTTTATGCGGGCGCCATCATGGTGCTGTTCGTGTTCGTGGTGATGATGCTTAACCTCGGCAACGTGCAGCAGCAAGAGCGCGACTGGATGAAGCCGACGGTGTGGATCGGGCCTGGCCTGCTGTCGCTGGCGCTGCTGGTGGTATTGATCGTTGCGATCCGCAGCGTATCCGATCAGGGCATCAGCGGTGAGATGGTTGACGCGAAGGCGGTGGGCATCAGCCTGTTCGGGCCTTACGTACTGGCGGTTGAGCTGGCTTCAATGCTGCTGTTGGCGGGTCTGGTTGTCGCCTTCCATATCGGCCGCGAGCACAAGCCTGGCGAGGTGCTGAGCAACGCGCCGGTGGGTGGCGAAATGGCGAGAAGAAAATCGGAGGAGCAAGCATGATCCCTCTTCAACACGGCCTGATCCTGGCGGCTATCCTGTTTGTGCTCGGTTTGACCGGGCTGCTGGTGCGCCGCAACCTGCTGTTTATGCTGATCAGCCTGGAAGTGATGATCAACGCTGCGGCGTTGGCGTTTATCGTGGCGGGAAGCTACTGGGGCCAGGCGGACGGGCAGGTGATGTACATCCTGGCGATCAGCCTGGCGGCAGCTGAGGCCAGTATCGGCCTGGCGCTGCTGCTGCAGCTCTACCGTCGTCGTCATACCCTGAATATTGATACTGTCAGTGAGATGCGCGGATGAACCTATTATATTTAACAATTCTGCTACCGCTGATCGGGTTCCTGCTGTTGGCATTTTCCCGCGGTCGTTGGTCTGAAAACACGGCGGCCACCGTCGGCGTGGGTTCTATCGGCCTGGCTGCGCTGGTCACGGTGTATGTGGCGATGGATTTCTTCGCCCAGAAAGCCGCCGGCGTGCAGCTGTTCGAGCAAAGCCTGTGGACCTGGATGGCCGTTGGCAACTTCAATATCGGCGTGACCCTGGTGCTGGACGGCCTGTCGCTGACCATGCTGTCGGTGGTCACCGGCGTCGGCTTCTTCATCCACATGTTCGCTTCCTGGTACATGCGCGGTGAAGAGGGCTATTCGCGCTTCTTCGCTTACACCAACCTGTTTATCGCCAGCATGGTGGTATTGGTGCTGGCGGACAACCTGCTGCTGATGTATCTGGGTTGGGAAGGCGTGGGCCTGTGCAGCTACCTGTTGATCGGTTTCTACTACAAAGATCCGGCCAACGGCGCGGCGGCGATGAAAGCCTTTATCGTCACCCGCGTGGGCGACGTGTTCCTGGCGTTTGCGCTGTTCATCCTCTACAACGAGCTGGGCACGCTGAACATCCGCGAGCTGATGATCCTGGCGCCGCAGAAACTGGCGGTGGGCGATACGGCCATCACCTGGGCGACCCTGATGCTGCTGGGCGGCGCGGTCGGTAAATCGGCGCAGCTGCCGTTGCAAACCTGGTTGGCGGACGCGATGGCGGGCCCAACCCCGGTTTCCGCACTGATCCACGCGGCGACCATGGTGACCGCGGGCGTCTATCTGATCGCCCGCACGCACGGCCTGTTCCTGATGGCGCCGGAAGTGCTGCACCTGGTGGGCATCGTCGGTGCGGTCACTCTGCTGCTGGCCGGCTTCGCCGCGCTGGTGCAGACCGACATCAAGCGCGTGCTCGCTTACTCCACCATGAGCCAGATCGGTTACATGTTCCTGGCGCTGGGCGTGCAGGCATGGGACGCGGCGATCTTCCACCTGATGACCCACGCGTTCTTCAAGGCGCTGCTGTTCCTGTCGTCCGGTTCGGTGATCCTGGCTTGCCACCACGAGCAAAACATCTTCAAGATGGGCGGTCTGCGCAAGAGCATCCCGCTGGTGTACGTCTGCTTCCTGGTGGGGGGCGCGGCGCTGTCCGCGTTGCCGCTGGTCACGGCCGGCTTCTTCAGTAAGGACGAGATCCTGGCGGGCGCGATGGCTAACGGCCACATCAACCTGATGGTTGCCGGCCTGGTCGGTGCGTTCATGACCTCGCTGTACACCTTCCGAATGATTTTCATCGTGTTCCATGGCGAAGAGAAAATCAAAGCGCATGCCGGTAAAGGCATCACTCACCACCTGCCGCTGCTGGTTCTGCTGGTGCTGTCCACCTTCGTCGGCGCGATGATCGTGCCGCCGTTGCAGGGCGTGCTGCCGGAGACGACCGAACTGGCGCACGGCAGCGTGCTGACGCTGGAAATCACCTCCGGCGTGGTGGCTATCGTCGGCATTCTGCTGGCGGCCGCGCTGTGGCTGGGCAAACGCAGCCTGGTCAACAGCATCGCCAACAGCGCGCCGGGTCGTTTCTTCTCGACCTGGTGGTTCCATGCCTGGGGCTTCGACTGGCTGTATGACAAAGTGTTCGTCAAGCCGTACCTGGGCATTGCGAAGCTGCTGCAGCGCGATCCGCTGAACTCGCTGATGAACCTGCCGGCCGTCTTCTCCCGCTGGGGGAACCGCGGTCTGACGGTGAGCGAGAACGGCCAGGTGCGTTGGTATATAGCGTCTATGGGTGTGGGTGCAGTGGTCGTATTGGCTCTGTTGATTTTGGTTTAATTGAATAATTTAAACAGACGCATTTTTCGGGCGTAGCGCCGGGCAGGCGCTACGTACAAAGTTTGAAATTATTCGTATAAGGGACACAAAACGCCATGCTATTACCTTGGCTAATTCTTATCCCCTTTATCGGCGGTCTGCTGTGCTGGCAGCTTGAGCGCTTCGGTACTAAGGTGCCGCGCTGGATAGCGCTGATCGCAATGGGGCTGACGTTGGCGCTCTCTCTGCAGCTGTGGATGCAGGGCGGCTATACATTGACCACGCCGAAAGGCATTCCGCAGTGGCAGAGCGAATTCCTGCTGCCGTGGATCCCGCGCTTCGGCATCTCCATCCACCTGGCGCTGGACGGTCTGTCGCTGCTGATGGTGGTGTTGACCGGTCTGCTGGGCGTGCTGGCGATCCTCTGTTCCTGGCGTGAAATCCAGAAATATCAGGGCTTCTTCCACCTCAACCTGCTGTGGATCCTGGGCGGCGTTATCGGCGTGTTCCTCGCCATCGACATGTTCCTGTTCTTCTTCTTCTGGGAAATGATGTTGGTGCCGATGTACTTCCTGATCGCGCTGTGGGGCCACAAGGCGTCGGACGGTAAAACCCGCATCACCGCGGCGACCAAGTTCTTCATCTACACCCAGGCCAGCGGTCTGGTGATGCTGATTGCGATCCTGGGCCTGGTGTTCGTGCACTACAACGCCACCGGCGTGTGGACCTTCGATTACGAAGACCTGCTGCAAACGCCGATGTCCCACAACGTGCAATATCTGCTGATGCTGGGCTTCTTCATCGCCTTCGCGGTGAAAATGCCGGTGGTGCCGCTGCACGGCTGGTTGCCGGACGCGCACAGCCAGGCGCCGACCGCAGGTTCCGTCGACCTGGCGGGCATCTTGCTGAAAACCGCGGCCTATGGCCTGTTGCGTTTCAGCCTGCCGCTGTTCCCTGAGGCTTCGCACGAGTTTGCGCCAATCGCCATGTGGCTGGGCGTGGTCGGCATCTTCTACGGCGCCTGGATGGCGTTCGCGCAGACCGACATCAAGCGTCTTATCGCCTACACCTCGGTATCGCACATGGGCTTCGTGCTGATCGCCATCTACACCGGCAGCCAGCTGGCTTACCAGGGCGCCGTGATCCAGATGATCGCGCACGGTCTGTCCGCCGCCGGTATGTTTATCATCTGCGGCCAGCTGTATGAGCGTCTGCACACCCGTGACATGCGTCAGATGGGCGGCCTGTGGGGGCGTATCAAGTTCATCCCTGCGCTGTCGCTGTTCTTCGCCGTGGCTACGCTGGGGATGCCGGGTACCGGTAACTTCGTCGGCGAATTCATGATTCTGTTCGGCAGCTACCAGGTGGTGCCGGTGATCACCGTGATCTCCACCTTCGGTCTGGTGTTCGCTTCGGTTTACTCGCTGATCATGATGCAGCGCGCTTACTACGGTGCGCCTAAGTCAGACCAGCCGCTGCAGGGCATGACCGCGCGCGAATTGTTCATCATTCTGCTGCTGGTGGTGTTGCTGGTTCTGCTGGGGGTTTACCCGCAGCCGATTCTGGATACTTCCAACGCGGCGATGAGCAACGTGCAACACTGGTTTGGTTCGTCAGTTTCAGCAATTTCAACAACAAGGCCGTAATTCGCCATGACAATAACTCCTCAACAACTGATCGCACTGCTGCCGCTGTTGATCGTCGGATTGACGGTGGTGGTTGTGATGCTAGGCATTGCGTGGCGACGCGACCACTTTATCAACGCCACCCTGACCGTGATCGGTCTCAACCTGGCGCTGCTTTCGCTGTACTTTGTCGGCCAGGCAGGCCCAATGGACGTCACCCCGCTGCTGCGGGTTGACGGCTACTCGATGTTCTACACCGGGCTGGTGCTGCTGGCGAGTCTGGCGACCTGCACCTTCGCCTATCCGTGGCTGGTCGGCTATCCGGATAACCGCGAAGAGTTCTACCTGCTGGTGCTGATCGCCGCCATGGGCGGCATCCTGCTGGCGAGCGCCAACCATCTGGCTTCGCTGTTCATCGGCATTGAGCTTATCTCGCTGCCGCTGTTCGGCCTGGTGGGCTACGCCTATCGCCAGAAGCGCCCGCTGGAAGCCGCCATCAAGTACATGCTGCTGTCCGCCGCCGCGTCGTCGTTCTTGCTGTTCGGCATGGCGCTGCTGTACGCCGAATCCGGCGATCTGTCGCTGGCCGGCCTCGGCAAGAGCCTGCAGGAAAACATGATGCACCAGCCGCTGATCCTGGCCGGCATGGGCATGATGATCGTCGGTCTGGGCTTCAAGCTGTCGCTGGTGCCGTTCCAACTGTGGACGCCGGACGTGTATCAGGGCGCGCCTGCGCCGGTTTCGACCTTCCTGGCGACCGCCAGCAAGATCGCGATCTTCGCGGTCGTGATGCGTCTGTTCCTGTATGCCCCGGCCGCCGACAACGAAGCGCTGCGCCTGGTGCTGTCGATCATCGCGTTCTGTTCTATCTTGTTCGGCAACCTGATGGCCATCAGCCAGACCAACATCAAGCGTCTGCTGGGTTACTCGTCGATCGCTCACCTGGGCTACCTGCTGGTGGCGCTGATTGCGGTGCAAACCCATCAGCTGTCGCTGGAAACCGCCGGCGTTTATCTGGCCGGTTACCTGTTCAGCAGCCTGGGCGCCTTCGGCGTGGTCAGCCTGATGTCCAGCCCATACCGCGGTCCGGATGCGGATTCGCTGTTCTCTTACCGCGGCCTGTTCTGGCATAAGCCAATCTTGTCCGCGGTGATGACGGTGATGATGCTGTCGCTGGCCGGTATTCCGATGACGCTGGGCTTTATCGGTAAGTTCTTCGTGATCGCGATGGGCGTCAGCGCACACCTGTGGTGGCTGACCGGCGCAGTCGTGGTAGGCAGCGCCATCGGCCTGTACTACTACCTGCGCGTGACCGTCAGCCTGTTCCTCAGCGCGCCGGAATCGCTGCAGCGCGACACCCCGAACAACTGGGCGTTGACCGCCGGTGGCGTCGTGGTGCTGATCTCCGCCGCGCTGGTGCTGCTGTTGGGTGTTTATCCGCAGCCGCTGATTTCGCTGGTGCAGATGGCGCAGCCGACGTTCTGATAACGCTTCAGACAGTAAAAAGGTCGCTTCGGCGGCCTTTTTTTATGGGTGAAACGGCACTCAGCCGTAATGGGCGCTAAACGACGTTTCCAGCGCCTGCACCACCGCCCGCACGCGGGCGGCGCGTTGCAAATCGGGGTGCAGCACCAGCCAGATATCCACCCAGTCTTTGTTCTCCGGGAACAGGCGCACCAGCTCCGGGTCTTTGTCCGCCAAAAAAGCGGAGAGCAGGCCGATGCCCAGCCCGCTGCGAGTGGCGGAACGCAGCAGCAGCTGCGAATTGCATTGCAGCACGACGTTGGGCTCGTGCAGAGCCTCGCCGCAGAAATTGTTCCAGTGGCGCGGCACCAGCTCGCGCGGGAACATCAGCAGATCGTGGCCGCGCAACTGCTCGCCTTTGACCGGCATGCCGCGCCGCGCCAAATAGTGCTGAGTGGCATACAGGCCCATTTCGATGGTGGCTAACCGTTTGATGATCAGCTCATCGTCATCGGGACGGGCGCCGCGGATCGCCAGATCTGCGCCGTGGTAAGAAATATCGGCGATGTTGACCGCCGTCAGCAGCGTGACGGTGATGGCCGGATAGCGTTCCCGCAGATCTTGCAGCGCCGGCATCACGAAGGCTTCGGCCAAGGTATCGGTAGTGGCGATGCGCACGTTGCCGCACAGGCTTTCGTCACCGCTGGCGGCTTTACGGTTGATCGCCTGCACCGCATTTTCCATCTTCATCACGTCCGCCAGCATTTCTTCCCCCAGCGGGCTGAGGGCGAAGGATTTCGGCGTGCGGATAAACAGCTTGGAGCCGAGCGCGTCTTCGAAAGCGGAGAGCCGTCGGCCGACGGTCGCCTGATCGACATGCAGCTGGCTGGCGGCTTTGCGTAGCGTGCCGCAGCGCGCAACGGCGAGAAAAAATCGGGCGTCGTCCCAGTTCATTGCGCACCTCCTCTGTACAGACTGGCGGGAGGGGGAAGGAAGCGGTGTGATGCGGTGTTTATTCTGGTGTGGGGACCGAAAAAAATGCTTCGTATCATCATTATTTATAATGTTTCAGGATATGTATAAATGCATCACCGTGAAGCGGTTTTGCACCTTTATTTTTGTCTGGTAATGCTTATTCTTATCGGCGCTTATGCTGCGACCCGACGCATATTTTACACCAAGGCTACCCTAATGCATAAGCAATACGAATAAGAGCCGGTTCCCGTTATTTCTGGGCGACCGCCAAGTGGGATCGACTCTGAATCAAGTTAGCTCACGATGATATGACTGGATATAAAAAAATGGAGTCTCACGCAGAGATGCTGTGCCCCCCCGTTGCGCTGGCGACGGAGGACGGAGTCAGAGTTACCGTGGCGCCAGGCGCCGAGAAGATGGAACGCAACAACGCCGATATCATTATTCAAGGCCTTGCAGCGCGCGGCATTCAACATATCTTTTTGGTCCCCGGCAAACTGGTTTACCCGTTAATCACTTCTATTGACCGTTCCGAGATTGTCGGCATCGTCGGTGCCCATGAAACCGCATGCGGATTTATGGCCGATGGCTATGCCCGCGCCAGCCGAAAGTTTGGCGTCTGCTTGGGCATTTCAGGCCCCGGCACCATGAATTTCCTGCCGGCGATGGCCGCCGCGCAAGCCGATAAGATCCCCGTGCTGTACCTGGCCGGCAGCATCGCCACCTATCACGAGGCGCAGGGCGCTTTTCAGGACGGCAGCAACAGCGGCATCGATGAGCTGACCATCGTCAAACCGTTGCTTTGCGCCGCGATAGAAACGAAAAACAACCTGACCTTGCAGCATGAGCTGCGCCGCAGCCTCTCCAGTCTGAACCCACAGCGGAAAGGGCGCGCCTATCTGAGCGTGCCGGTCGACATGCAGAAGAAAACCGCGTTCGGCGATCGTCGCGACCAGCCTGAGCGAGTGCCACAGCACCGTGAAGCGGCCGTGGATGTGCAAGCGGTGGAACAGCTGCTGCATGATTATCTGCTGCGCGGCCTCAACGTCGCCTGCCTGGTGGGCAACCGGATGAACAATCCGCAGGATGCCGCGCTGTTGTTGCGGGTAGCGGAAAAATACCGCTTGCCTGTCGCCACGACGTTGTCCGGCAAGGGCGCGTTTCCCGAAGGGCACGCCCTGGCATTAGGGGTCTACGGTTTTGCCGGGCATGCCCGCGCGGTAGAAACCCTCAACGGTGAAGGCGTCGACGTGCTGCTGGTGCTGGGCTGCGATCTCAGCCAGCGCGACAGTCTGAACTGGAACCCGAGACTGCACGGCAATAAAACGCTGGTGGCGATCGACGAAGACTTCGACAAAGTGAGCTCGCATTACCAGCCGGATCTGCAGATATTTTCCAGCCTGAGCGGTACGTTGCACTGTTTGTTGGCCGCGGTTGGCGATGAGGACGCGCGGCTTGGCGACGCGGCTCACTTGCGTGACGCCTGGTTGGAAGGGGTTCGCGCACTGCCGCTGGAACAGCCGCAGCCGACGTTGCAGGCGCGCATCGCCCAGGGCGAAAGCCGGCTGTATCCCGGCGATGCGATTAAACACATTCGCAGCCGCATGAATCCGGATACCAACGTCGTGGTCGATTCGGGCGCACACCGCATCTTCATGGCGCATCACTGGCTGGCGGCCGGGCGGGGAGATTATCACACCTCCAGCTCCCTGGCGCCGATGGGGTGGGCCATTTGCGCGGGCATCGGCATCAAGCTGGCGGCACCGCAGCGGGATTGCGTCGTGGTGACAGGCGACGGTTGCATGCTGATGCACGGCATCGAAATTCAGACCGCCGCGCGTTATGGCGTGAAGGTGGTGTTCGTGGTGATGAACAACAACGCGCACGGCGCCATGCACATCGACACGCTGCAAAATCGCGGCATTTCCGCTGACTATACCGCTTTGCCCAGCCATGACTGGAAAGCGTTTGCCAACAGCCTGGGGGTCGCCTCCGCGAAGGCGGAGACACTGGAGGATCTGGACGAAGCCCTCGACGCCGCGGCGAAACATCCGGGGCCGTACCTCATCGAAGTGATGGTGGGCAACTTTGCGGCGCCTAACCGCTATTACGCCGAGAGCATCGCGGAATACGAGCAGCGCATCAAAGGACTGTAGCACAACGCTGTTTTTTCAACTCGCCAGGTTCACCGCGCGCGGCGCCTGGCATTTTTACTCGCGGCAGTCATGGAGCGATCAGATGGTTAAGTGGAGCATTTTGGCATTGTTGGCAGTATTTCAGGGGCCGGTTCAGGCTGCCGAGGGGCATGGCGAAGGCATCGTCAAAACGACGTTGCTCAAGACCGACAGCGCGTGGGAGGGCTCGGCATATCGTCAGTATCCCGCCGGCGCACCGCAGATCACCATGCTGAAGGTGACGGTAGAGCCGAACAAGGTACTGGCCTGGCATACGCATCCTTGCATCAGCGCAGTGTACATGAGCGGCGGCAGCGTTTCGCTCACCGTCAGGACAACCGGTGAACGCCGCACGTTCCGGCAGGGGGATTCGTTTACCGATACCGTGGATATCGTGCACCAAGGCGTTTCCGGCGAGCAAGGCGCCGAAATGCTGGTGTTCTTCGCTTGCGCGGACGATAAACCGTTGACGGTGAAAGCCGCCGGGTAGTGTTGATACGGCCCAGACCAAAGGCCGTTAATAAGAGAAGATCATGGTAGCTTTGTGGATGGTCGTCGCCAGCGGATTCTTTGCGCTGATGGGTGCTTGCATCAAGTTGGCGTCGACGACGGTCGGATTTTTCGACATCATTTTTTATCGTTCTCTCATCAATGTGCTGATCGTCGCGGCGCTGATCAAGATCCAGCGCCTCGGTTTTCGCACCCGTCATCTCGGATTGCATATGAAGCGGGCGGCGATAGGCAATGCGGCGATGTACTGCGGTTTTTATTCGCTGATACATCTGCCGATCGCCACCGCCACCACGTTGGGTTATACCAATCCCCTCTTTCAGTCGGCGATCGCGTTTATCACGACCCGAGGGCAACTGACCGGTCGGCTGTTGTTTTCCGTGCTGTTGGGCTTTGCCGGCATTTTGGTATTGCTGCGCCCCGACGCCCCCAACGGGGAGTACGTTGCCACGCTGGTCGGGCTGGCGGCCGGTCTGTTGACCGCGCTGGCTTACTTTAACGTCGGCAAGCTGGTGCGGCGCGGAGAGCCGGAACTGCGCGTGGTGTTCTATTTCTCGCTGGTGGGAACGCTGGTTGGCGGCCTGATGACTGCGTTACTGGGCTTTTCCTTGCTGGACGGCGCAATGCTGCTGTGCGTCTGCGCCATCGGCGTCTTCGGCAGCCTGGGGCAGATCGCCATGACTCGCGCCTACGGGGGCGGCAATGCGGTGATTGTCAGCATTCTCTCTTACAGCACCATTATTTTCTCTACGCTGCTTGGCTATCTGATATTTGGCGAACAGCAGTCTTATATCGCCGCCGCCGGTATGGCGCTGATCGTGTTGTCCGGCGCGTTGGCGGTGCGCAAGCGTGCTTCGGCCAAGTCCGAGCAGGCGGCGGTGGCATAACGTGATAAGGAACGAAACAATGAACATGCGTCCGGTTGGCGGCATGGCGATGGCGGTCTTGTTTGGCATGGTGGCGACGTTGGTGATGGATGGGGTGAACAGTGTCGCCTCCAGCGTCGGTCTCATCGGCAAGCTCAACCTGGCCTTCATCGGCAAACTGATGAATCAATGGCTGCAGGGGCAATTTTGGTTTTTGCGGCCTGGCGACATTCCCGATGTGCCAGAGGCTCTGATGATAGGCTACGGCGCGCACTATTTTGCCGGCATTAGCCTGGCGATCCCGTTCTATTGCCTGATCTGCCCGCGCATTAAGTCCGGGGGCGGCCTGTTCGTCGGGGCGCTGACGTATGGCCTGGCCTGCTCGCTGATCTCGCTGTGCTTCATTTATCCCTCGGTGGGGTTGGGGCTTTGGGGAATGGCCGGTAAAAATCCGGCTTTGCTGATCGCCAGCCTGGCCAACCATGCAGTGTATGGCGTGGCATTGGGCGGTTGCGCCATCGCCTGGCGGCGTCGCATGCTGCAGAAATGCATGCCTGGCGCTGCGATGCTGCATTAATGAATCACGATGATGCATTCTTGGCTATTTTGGGCGTGATAGCCCAACGCTATGATAAGCGCGCTTCCTGAAGCCGCGTGGCCTACGGGAAGGCGCATTTATTTAGGGCGAATGCCTGATCGATTCGGGAGTTGAACATGTCAGAAAGTATCGCCGTTGAAGAAACGGCTAAAGCGAAGGCGGGTACATCGCATTTCGCTATCTTGCTGTTTCTGGCGTTGGCATTGATGTCAGCGCTGTTGAACAGCAGCGCGCCGACGCCGCTTTATCCGCTTTATCAACATGAGCTGGCGTTGAGCTCGGTCAGCCTGACGATCATCTACGGCGCTTATGCCGCCGGCGTGCTGATTTCGCTGTTCGGCGTAGGCAATATGGCGGGGAAAGTAAAAGACCTGCGCAGCATGATCGTGCCGGCGCTGTTGGTGGTGTTGCTTGGCGCGCTGCTGTTTTCGGTGGCGTCATCGTTCTTCATGATGTTTATGGCACGGCTGCTGGCCGGCGTCGGCACCGGCGCCCTGACCGGTGCGGCGAATATCGCGTTGGTGCGTTTCGGGCCGCAGGACGGCGGAAAAAATGCGGCGTTGATCGCGACGCTGTCCTTTACCACCGGATTGGCCCTGGGCCCGATCTTTAGCGGCGTCGCCCTGCAAACCGGTTTTCATACCACGTCATTGCCGTTCATCATCATCATGGCCATCGCCGCCGTCGCCGCACTGGGCGTGATGCTGCGTTGGCCGCGAGAGGCGGTGGCGGCGCAGGCCGATAGCGCAGCGGCGGATAACGCGCCGGTGGCGAAGAGCTCTCTGGCGGATGGCCTGCGCGCGACCGGCGGCAAATTCTTCCTGTGCGCCGGGGCATTGTTCATTTGTTGGGCGGTTGCCGCCAGCATTCTGGCGATAGGGCCGAGCGTCGCCGAAAAGCTGTTGGATATGCAGAGCCGTGGCGTCTTTGGCTATGTGGTCGCCGTCTATCTGGTGATTGCCGGCATCAGCCAGATTTTGAGTCGTCGCATCAACGCCCGCCATTCGCTGTTGTTCGGTTGCCTGGCTCAGGCTTTGTCGGTCGGGGTGTTCGCCGTGGCGATTCAGATCCATTCGCTGGCGCTGGCCGCCGCAGGCATGGTGATCGCCGGTTACGCCTATGGCGCGATCTTCGTCGGCAGCGCCACGCTGGTGAATCTGATTTCACCGAAAGCCAGCCATGCGCGTTTGATCTCCCTGTTCTACGTGATCGCTTATATTGCTAACTGGGTGCCGATCCTGTTGGGCGTTGTGATCGACCACGCCGATTTGCATTTGGCGACCCACTTGTTATTCCTGAGCAGCGCCGTGATTTGTTTGACGTTGAGCGTCATGGTAACGCGTGCGGGCTTCCCACGCTGAAACCGGCGTTCGGGAGGGAGGCGACAGGCGTCGCATGTAGGCATTTCATTTGAGATCGTGATTTCCCTGGTGTTGTGTTATTCCAGCGTGCTCGTCACGCTGGCTTTTTTTGTGATACACATTGATTTTTTGATATTTACATTTCCTTATTTGCATTTTTTTCGTGATTTTAGTCACGAAAAAATCACTCGCTTCGGTTAAACTGCGCGCTTTATTTTTGCCGCGGGTCACTTTATGAACGTTCTTTTCGCCATTGCCGTTACTACCGGGATCCTCTCCGGCGTTTGGGGCTGGGTTGCCGTCAGCCTGGGGCTGATCGGTTGGGCCGGTTTTCTGGGCTGCACGGCGTATTTCGCCTGCCCGCAGGGCGGGCTGAAAGGGCTGTTGATTAGCGCGTTGACCTGCTGCAGCGGCGTCTTCTGGGCAATGGCGATCATCCGCGGCAGCGAACTGGCCCCGCAGTGGAATCTGCTGGGGTATCTGCTGACCGGCGTCGTGGCGTTCCTGATGTGCATTCAGGCCAAACAGCAGTGGTTGGGGTTCGTGCCCGGCACCTTTATCGGTGCCTGCGCGACCTTCGCCGGCGGCGGCGATTGGCCGCTGGTGACGCTTTCCCTGCTGGTGGGGCTGCTATTCGGCTATGCGATGAAAAACAGCGGTCTGTGGTGGGCGGCGCGCAGCGAAAAAGCCCGCGCTACGCCGCCGGTTGGCCCGAATGTCGGCTCAAACGGTGCCGCCGAGTGAGAGACGGCAGTTCACCACCAGCGTTTGGTCACCCGGCGTTTGGGTTACGCCGGCCCATTGTGTGATGTCCTGTCGCGTAACGCGGAGGTGTTTCATTCGGTGGCCTTCACGGGCGGCGCGGCAAGGGGGATAGCGGTATTTTAACCCATCGATTTGGCGATAACAATGAATGCACTTCTATTGGAAATAGCCATTTTTCAATCGGATAGATGATCTTTCCCCTCTTGCTGCCTGCGTGAGATCACGTTAAAGGTAACAGGGTTTCGTAACATGATTTTCAGTGATTTCCATCACGTTTTTACCGGTAACAATCGGCTGAGATAGAGGCCTGTCCGATTGGAGGCCTGATGGCCGGGAATCACCATGAACAATCTGTTTTCACTGGATAACAAGACCGTCTTGATCACCGGCGCCTCGCGCGGCATCGGTTTTCTGCTGGCACGCGGCCTGGCGCAACAAGGCGCGCATATTCTGATCAACGCCACCACCGAAGAACATGCCCGGCACGCCGCCGATCGTTTGCGCGAAGAGGGGCTGCGCGCCGAGGCGGCGGCGTTCGACGTCACCGACTCTCAGGCGGTGCATGCCGCCATCGACCGTATCGAAGCGGACATCGGCGCGATAGACGTTTTGATCAACAACGCCGGCATCCAGCGCCGCCACCCGTTCACCGAGTTTCCGGAGCAAGACTGGGACGATATCATCGCCGTCAACCAGAAGGCGGTCTTCATCGTGTCACAGACCGTGGCGCGTTACATGGTGCCGCGCCGGCGCGGCAAGATAGTCAACATCGGCTCGATGCAAAGTGAGCTGGGCCGCGACACCATCACCCCTTATGCGGCGTCCAAAGGGGCGGTGAAAATGCTCACGCGCGGCATGTGCGTGGAGCTGGCGCGCTACAATATTCAGGTCAACGGCATCGCCCCCGGCTACTTCAAAACCGAGATGACGCAGGCGCTGGCCGACGATCCGGCCTTCACCGCCTGGCTGACCCAACGCACGCCCGCCGCGCGCTGGGGCGATCCGCAGGAGCTGATCGGTGCGGCGGTGTTCCTGGCCGCCGACGCCTCCGCCTTCGTCAACGGGCAACTGCTGTTTGTCGATGGCGGCATGTCGGCGGCGGTGTAACCTTTTTCCGTGGAGTCTGGAGATGAAAATTCAAACCCAGTCCTGCGTGGTCAACGGCAAGCGAGACGTGGCGGTGATCGCGCAAGAAGTGGATTATCGGGGGCAGGGAACGCTGGTGAAAATCAGCCGCGGCGGCATCTGCGGCTCGGATCTGCATTACTTCCAGGAAGGCAAGGTCGGCAATTTTCAGGTGCGTCAGCCGATGGTGCTGGGCCATGAGGTGATCGGTGAGGTGGTCGCCAGCGATTCGCCGCAGCTGCCGGTCGGGCAGAAGGTGGCGCTCAATCCCAGCAAACCCTGCGGGCAGTGTAAATACTGTCTGGCGCAGCAAAGCAATCAATGCGTCGAGATGCGCTTTTTCGGCAGCGCGATGTATTTTCCGCACGTCGACGGCGCTTTTACCCAATACAAAGTGGTGGATAGCGCGCAGTGCATTCCTTACGCCGCCGATCGCGACGACAGGGTGATGGTGTTCGCCGAACCGCTGGCGGTGGCTGTCCACGCGGCGAAGCAGCCCGGCGATGTGACGGGGAAAAAGATTTTCGTGTCCGGCGTTGGCCCGATCGGCTGTCTGCTGGTGGCAGCGCTGAAAGCGCTGGGCGCCGCCGAGATTGTCTGCGCCGATCTCAGTCCGCGCTGCCTGACGATCGCGAGGCAAATGGGGGCAAATCGGTGCCTGCATGCTGCGGACGACGATTTTAGCGACTATCAGCAGGACAAGGGCTATTTCGACGTCGCCTTCGAAGTGGCGGGACATCCGCTGTCGCTGCAGCGTTGCCTGGAGCTCACCCGCGCCAAAGGCACTGTGGTGCAGGTGGGCATGGGCGGCAGCTTCCCCGATTTTCCGCTGATGTTGTTGATTGCCAAGGAACTGAATCTGCTTGGATCGTTCCGCTTCGTGGCGGAGTTCGCGTTGGCGGTGGCCTGGCTGGCCGACGGCGTGATCGATCCGCTGCCGTTGCTGTCGGCGGAATTCGCCAGCGGGCAGTTGGCGCAGGCGCTGACGTTTGCCGGCGATAAACGCCAGGCCGCCAAGGTGCAATTGGTGTTTTAGGGTAAAAGTCCGATGGCCGCAGGCGGTGATCCTTGTCTATAGTGTAGGAACGCTTAATTTTTCAACCACGGAGATCTCACGATGGCAAGACATACGGATGCTGAGCAAACTACGCTGGATGACGATCTGAGAATGCTGACCGAGACGCTGGAAGAAGTACTGCAATACACCGGCGATCGCGCGGATCAGGCCTATATCGACATCAAGTCGCACGCCGAGCAGGCGCTGAGTGAGGTCAAGGCGCGCTGGGCGAACACGGGCGAATCCTACTATGCGCGCGCCAAAGAAGCGGTGCACCGCACCGACGACTACGTGCGGGACAAACCCTGGCACGGCGTGGGCATCGGCGCCACCGTCGGGCTGGTGCTGGGGCTGCTGCTGGCCCGCAAATAAATCATGTCATCGGGGCGGCGCAGGCCGCCTCGTGCTTTTCTGCAGACTGTGTCGTTCATCCCGCCGTTTCCCCGATCGCTTGCCCTTATCCCGCCTATACTTCCCGCTAGCCGCCGTTGGAGCGCCTCTATTTCCCTTGTTTTTGTATGGACGGATTGAGCCGGCGTCGCCGCAAGTGTAAAGTATTTGTGTTTTAATTGTTTATTTTTTGTTCTAAATCAAATAATTATCTGGTGTAAACACTCAGGGATATACGGCGTTTTTGCGCTGGCGCAAAAGCCGTGAAAATAACACCTCATATAATACAGAGCGTAACTACAGGCGCGGCGTCCGTCGGCTGCGCCGGAGACGATCTCTGCTAACTGACTTGTGAGCGAACTATGTCGACAAGTGTTTTTAATCGCCGGTGGGCGGCTGTGCTGCTCGAGGCGCTGGCCCGCCATGGGGTGAGGCATGTTTGTATCGCTCCGGGATCGCGCTCCACGCCGCTGACGCTGGCCGCTGCGGCCAACCGATCGTTTATCTGCCATACCCATTTTGATGAGCGCGGGCTCGGCCATTTGGCGCTCGGTCTGGCGAAGGCGGCGCATGAGCCGGTGGCGGTGATCGTCACGTCCGGCACCGCGGCGGCGAACCTTTATCCCGCGTTGATCGAAGCCGGCCTGACCGGTGAACGGCTGGTGTTTCTCACCGCCGATCGGCCGCCGGAACTGATCGACTGCGGCGCCAATCAGGCGATCCGTCAAAACGGTCTCTACAGCAGTCACCCGACGTTGGCGATCGATCTGCCGCGTCCGACGCCGGATATTCCGGCCGCGTGGCTGGCCTCCAGCGTCGACAGCGCGATGGCGCGCCTGCAGCATGGCGCTTTGCATATCAACTGCCCGTTCGCCGAACCGCTGTACGGCGGCGATGAGCGTCAGTATGCCGATTGGTCCGCCGCGCTGGGCGACTGGTGGCAGGGCGATCGTCCGTGGCTGCAGGAAAGCGAGACGCGTGCGGCGCCGTCGCCGCAGCCGGACTGGTTCTTCTGGCGGCAAAAACGCGGCGTGGTGCTGGCCGGCCGCATGAGCGCGGAAGAGGGCGCGCGGCTGGCCGACTGGGCCGAGACGCTGGGCTGGCCGCTGATCGGCGATGTGCTGTCGCAGACCGGGCAACCGCTGCCCTGCGCCGATTTATGGCTCGCGCATCCGCAGGCGCAGCGCCTGTTGCAAGACGCGCAGCTGGTGGTGCAGTTCGGCGGCAGCTTGACCGGCAAACGCCTGCTGCAGTGGCAGACGCAGTGCCGGCCGGAAGAGTATTGGGTTATCGACGAGCTGCCGGGGCGGCTCGATCCGGCCCAGCACCGGGGGCGGCGCTTGCGCGCCGGGGTGGCGCAGTGGTTGGCGCAGCATCCGGCGCAACCGCGCGCGCCGTGGGCCGCCGGGCTGGCGGCCTTGGCGGATAAGGCGCTGACGGCGGCGTCCACGCATCTGCACGATAACTTTGGCGAAGCGCAGCTGGCGCACCGCCTGCCGGAGCTGCTGCCGGAGAACGGCCAGCTGTTTCTCGGCAACAGCCTGGTGGTGCGACTGATCGACGCGTTAACGACGCTGCCTGCCGCTTACCCGGTATTCAGCAACCGCGGCGCCAGTGGCATCGACGGTCTGATTTCCACCGCCGCCGGCGTACAGCGCGCCACCGCGAGGCCGACGTTGGCGGTGGTGGGCGACCTTTCCGCGTTGTATGACCTCAATGCGCTGGCGTTGTTGCGCCACGGTTCGGCGCCGACGGTGCTGATCGTCGTCAATAACAACGGCGGCCAAATTTTCTCGCTGTTGCCGACGCCGGACGAGGAGCGCCAACGCTTTTACTGCATGCCGCAGAACGTCGAGTTCAGCCACGCGGCGGCGATGTTCCAGCTTGACTACGCGCGGCCGGAAAACTGGAGCCAGCTGCAACAGGCGGTTGAGCAAGGCTGGCGGCGCGGCGGCGCTACGCTGATAGAACTGCAGGTGCCACCGAGCGCAGGGGCCGAAAGCCTGCAATACCTGGTGCAACAGATGGCGGTGCAATGATGCTGGCGACGCGAATTTTGCAACAGGGCGAAGCGGGCCGCCCGTGGCTGGTGTGGCTGCATGGCCTGCTCGGCAACAACAACGAATGGCGGGTGATCGCCGCGCGCTGCCCGGAATGGCCGTCGCTGGCCATCGATCTGCCCGGCCACGGCGATTCCGTGGCGGTGACCTGCCGCGGCTTCGACGACATCAGCGCGCAAATCGCCGCTACGCTGCAGCTGCGCAATATTGAACGTTATTGGCTGGTGGGCTATTCGCTCGGCGGGCGCATCGCCATGTATCACGCTTGCCTCGGCCGCCATGCCGGCCTGCAAGGCGTGATCGTCGAGGGCGGCAATCCGGGGCTGGAGGACGAACAACAGCGCCGCCATCGCTGCGAGCAGGATGCACTGTGGGCGGCGCGTTTTCGCAGTGAACCGATCGCCGAGGTGCTGGCGGACTGGTATCAGCAGCCGGTGTTCAAAGAGCTTAGCCATGTGCACCGTCAGGCGTTGATCGCCGCGCGTTCGGTCAACAGCGGCCCGGCGATTGCCGACATGCTCGAAGCCACGTCGCTCGGGCGGCAGCCCTATCTGACGCCGCAGCTGCGCCAACTGACCGTGCCGCTGCGGGTGCTGTGCGGTGAGAACGACCCCAAATTTCAACGGCTGGCGCGCGACGCCGGGTTGCCGTTGCGCATCGTGCCGCAGGCCGGCCACAACGCGCATCTGGCCAATCCGCAGGATTTCGTCGCCGAGCTGCAGACCTTTCTCGTTAACCCTGGTTAAAGGAACCGAACATGCTTTATCCGAATGAAGAACACCTGTATGCCGCCATCGCCTGGCAGGATTGCACCGGCGATTTCGAAGACATTCTGTATCACAAGTCCGCCGACGGCATCGCTAAAATCACCATCAACCGGCCGCAGGTGCGCAACGCGTTTCGTCCGCAAACGGTCAAAGAGATGATCGACGCGCTGGCCAACGCCCGTTACGACGACGGCATCGGCGTCATTATTCTGACCGGCGCCGGCGATAGGGCCTTCTGCTCCGGCGGCGACCAGAAAGTGCGCGGCGACTACGGCGGCTATCGCGACGACAGCGGCGTACATCATCTCAACGTGCTGGACTTTCAGCGCCAGATCCGCACCTGCCCGAAACCGGTGGTGGCGATGGTGGCCGGCTATTCGATCGGCGGCGGCCACGTGCTGCACATGATGTGCGATCTGACCATCGCGGCGGATAACGCCATCTTCGGCCAGACCGGCCCGAAAGTGGGCTCGTTTGACGGCGGCTGGGGGGCGTCTTACATGGCGCGCATCGTCGGCCAGAAGAAGGCGCGCGAAATCTGGTTCCTGTGCCGTCAGTACGACGCCGCCGCCGCGCTGGACATGGGCCTGGTCAATACCGTGGTGCCGCTGGCCGATCTGGAAAAAGAGACGGTGCGCTGGTGCCGCGAAATGCTGCAGAACAGCCCGATGGCGCTGCGCTGCCTGAAGGCGGCGCTGAATGCCGACTGCGACGGCCAGGCCGGTTTGCAGGAGCTGGCGGGCAACGCCACCATGTTGTTCTACATGACCGACGAAGGGCAGGAAGGGCGCAACGCGTTCAACGAGAAGCGCCAACCGGACTTCAGCAAATTCAAGCGTAACCCGTAATGAGCGGAGCAAACCGCAGCGCGGCGCTATACCGTTACAGCCTGCCGATGGAGGCGGGCGTGGTGCTGCGCAATCAGCGGTTGAAAACGCGTGACGGATGGGTGGTGCAACTGTGCCAGGGCGAGCGTGAGGGGTGGGGCGAGATCGCGCCGCTGCCGGAATTCAGTCGGGAAACGTTGGCGCAGGCCGAACAGGCCGCGTTGGGCTGGCTGCAGGCCTGGTTGGCGGGCAACGAACCGGATGACAGCGCGCTGCCCTCGGTGGCCTTTGGGCTCAGCTGTGCACAGGCCGAGCTGGAGCAGCGCTTGCCGATGCAGGCGGATTTCCGCAAGGCGCCGCTGTGTACCGGCGATCCGGACGAGCTGTTCGAGACATTGAGCGCTTTGCCGGGCGAGAAAGTCGCCAAGGTGAAAGTAGGGCTGTATGAGGCGGTGCGCGACGGCATGATCGTCAACGTGCTGCTGGAGGCGCTGCCGGATCTGCGGCTGCGGCTGGATGCCAACCGCAGTTGGACCCGCGCCAAAGCCGACGGCTTCGCCAAATACGTCAACCCGGCGTGGCGCGATCGCATCGCCTTTTTGGAAGAGCCCTGCAAGACCCGTGATGAATCGCGCGATTTCGCCCGGGCGACCGGCATCGCCATCGCCTGGGATGAGAGCGTGCGCGAGGCGGACTTTGTGGTGCAGGCCGAGCCGGGCGTGGCGGCCATCGTGATCAAGCCGACGTTGGTCGGCAGTCTGACGCGCTGCCAGGCGCTGGTGGCGCAGGCGCACGCGGCGGGGCTGACGGCGGTGATCAGTTCCAGCATCGAGTCCAGCCTGGGGTTGACCCAGCTGGCGCGCATCGCCTATTGGCTGACGCCGGACACCGTGCCGGGCCTGGACACGCTGGGGTTGATGCAGGCGCAGGTGCTGCGCCCGTGGCCGGGCAGCGCGTTGCCGCTGCTGGATGTCTCGGCGCTGGAGTGTCTATGGCGCGGTTAAGCGATTGGCCGTGGCGGCACTGGGCGCGCCTTCAGCCGCAGGCGACGGCGCTGTTGCTCGGCGAACGGCCGCTGAGCTGGCTGGCGTTGCAAAGCCAGGTGGATGAACTGGCGGCGGACTTTCAGCACCAGGGCGTAGAACCGGGCTGCGGCGTGGCGCTGTGCGGCAAAAACAGCTATCCGTTGCTGTTGGCCTATCTGGCGCTGCTGCAATGCGGCGCGCGCCTGTTGCCGCTCAATCCCGCCTTGCCGACGCCGCTGTTGGCGCAGCTGTTGCCGGAATTGGATATAGCCTTCGCTTTCGGCCCGGACTCGTTGCCGGCGTTGCCGGAAGAGGTGATTCGGTTGACGCCGCCCTCGACCGAGCCGCGTTGGCCAGACCTGCCGACGTGGGATGCGCAGCGTCTGGCGACGCTGACGCTGACCTCGGGTTCCAGCGGCATGCCGAAAGCGGCGGCGCACAGCTACGCCAATCATCTGGCCAGCGCCGCCGGGGTGTTGCGGTTGATGGATTTTCAACGTGAGGATTGCTGGCTGTTGTCACTGCCGATGTTTCACGTCTCCGGCCAGGGCATCGTCTGGCGCTGGTTGGCGGCGGGCGCCCGATTGGCGGTGCGCGAGATGCACCCGCTGGCGGAGGCATTGGCGGGATGCACGCATGCTTCGCTGGTGCCGACGCAGCTCTGGCGGCTGCTGGCGCAACCCCTGACGGGCATGATGTTGAAAGCGGTGCTGCTCGGCGGCGCGATGATCCCGGTGGAGCTGACCGAACGGGCGGAGGCGGCGGGGATCCGCTGCTGGTGCGGCTACGGGCTGACCGAACTGGCCTCCACGGTGTGCGCCAAGCGCGCCGATGCGCGGCCGGGCGTCGGCCTGCCGCTCGGCGGCCGCGAAGTAAAACTGGTGGGCGAAGAGGTCTGGATCCGCGCCGACAGCCTGGCGCTCGGCTACTGGCGTCATGGCCATCTGCAGCCGTTGGCCGATGAACAGGGCTGGTTCGCGACCCGCGATCGCGGCGTGATGGCTGAGGGAGAACTGCGCATTCTCGGCCGGCTGGACAACCTGTTTTTCAGCGGCGGCGAAGGGGTGCAGCCCGAGGATATCGAACGCGTGCTGGCGGCGCACCCGCAGATCACGCAGGCGTTTGTGGTGCCGATGGCGGACGCCGAGTTCGGCCAGCGGCCGGTGGCGGTGATCGACGGCGATCCGTCGCTGTCGCTGGCGACGCTGCTCGCCTGGTCGCAGGACCAGCTGGCCAATTTCCAACGCCCGGCGGCGTTGCTCCCGTTGCCTGACGAGCTGAAAAACGGCGGCATCAAGATTTCGCGCCGCCAGTTGCAGCAGTGGGTGGCGGAGAGCCTGCGTCCGGCATAAAAAAAGCCGCCCGAAAGGGCGGCTGAGTAGATGGCAACAGAGGGTTATTTCAGCCCCAACGCCTTGGCGACGCCGGCGCCGTAGTCCGGATGCACCTTGGTGAACAGCTCGACCTGACGGCGCTGGATCTGTTCCGGCACCTGCGACAGTTCGCCGGCGATGCGGGTGAACATGCGCTGGTGCTCTTCGGCGCTCAGCAGGTTGAACAGCGCGCGCGGCTGGCTGTAGTAATCGTCGTCTTCACGATGGTTCCAGTGATCGGCCGCGCCCTCAATGCTCAGCGGCGGCTCGCTGAAGTCCGGCTGCTCCTGGAACAGGCCGAAGCTGTTCGGTTCGTAGGTGGCGCCGTTGCCGCTGTTGCCGTCCACGCGCATCGCACCGTCGCGATGATAGTTGTGGAACGGGCATTTGGCGCCGTTCACCGGGATCTGGTGATGGTTGACGCCCAGGCGGTAGCGGTGCGCATCGCCATAGGAGAACAGACGGCCCTGCAGCATTTTATCCGGCGAGAAACTGATGCCCGGCACCACGTTGGCGGGGTTCATCGCCACTTGTTCGACTTCGGAGAAGTAGTTGTCGGGATTGCGGTTCAACTCGAAATAACCGACGTCGATCAGCGGGTAGTCGCCGTGCGGCCATACCTTGGTCAGATCGAATGGGTTATATGGCGTCTGAGAGGCTTCGTGTTCCGGCATGATCTGAATTTGCAGCTTCCAGCGCGGGAAGTCGCCGCGTTTGATCGCCTCGAACAAATCGCGCTGTGAGCTTTCGCGATCCTTGGCGATGATCGCTTCCGCCTCTTCATCCATCAGGTTTTCAATGCCCTGTTCGCAGCGGAAGTGGAATTTCACCCAGAAACGTTCGTTGGCGGCATTGATAAAGCTGAAGGTGTGGCTGCCGAAGCCGTGCATGTGGCGGTAGGACTTGGGAATGCCGCGATCGCTGAAGTCGATGGTCAGCTGGTGCAGTGATTCCGGCAGGTGGGAGAAGAAGTCCCACTTGTAGACCGGATTGCGCAGGTTGGTATGCGGATCGCGTTTCACCACGTGGTTGAGATCGGGGAATTTCAGCGGATCGCGCAGATAGAACACCGGCGTATCGTTACCCACCAGATCCCAGTTGCCTTCTTCGGTATAGAACTTCATGGCGAAGCCGCGAATGTCGCGTTCGGCGTCGGCGGCGCCGCGTTCACCGGCGACGGTGGAGAAGCGGATAAACATGTCGGTCTGCTTACCGATTTCGGAGAAGATCTTGGCGCGGGTGTAGCGGGTGATGTCGTGGGTGACGGTAAAGGTGCCGTAGGCGCCGGATCCCTTGGCGTGCATGCGACGCTCGGGGATGACTTCACGGTCGAAGTGGGCCAGTTTTTCCAGGAACCACACGTCCTGCAACAGCATCGGGCCGCGTTTGCCCGCGGTGATCACGTTATTGTTATCGACAACCGGGGCGCCGGCTGCGGTGGTCAGTCCTTTCTTGCTCATCACTTGCTCCTTATCGTAGTGCAGTTAAGTAAAGACTCGGGCGGTTTAAGCGTTCATCAGCATAGTCCTTTGGCGGGGCTTCTTCCCCTGACCTTGGTCAAAGCCACTACTAGTTGTAGCCCTATTGCCGAGCGACGGCAAATAGGTCTCGGTTATCGTTGGCATCGCCTTGACGAATATGGATTTTTGTTTGCAAATTTTTACATTTATTTGATTATTGAAGAATTTTTTCGCTTTTATCCCTTAAATACTCATTGCGCTTTGGTATAGACTCGTGACGTTATTATTATGCGTTGATTCGATCATTCGGTACGGATGACAAACCAGAGGGAAAGATGATGAAAAAGACTTGGGTCGCGTGCGCGGCAGGATTGCTGTTGGTGACCGGCGCGGCGAACGCCATCAGCGTGTCGGGCGAAGCCGGGCAACACTACACCAACCTGGGCGTCGGCATGAGCACCGGCTCTTCAGGTCTTGGCCTGACCGGCAACTGGGCGCGCAGCGACCACGACGGCAACGTCGGCAGCCTGGGGTTGAACTTCGGCGTGCCGCTGGGGCCGTTGACGGCGACCGTGGGCGCCAAAGCGCTGTACCTCAGCCCGAAAGACGGGAAGAGCGGCGGGGCGGTGGCGCTGGGCGGCGGCCTGGAGTGGGAAATTAACCGTTACTTCAGCCTGCACGGCGAAGGGTACTTTGCCCCTGAGTCTTTCACCAGCGGCGTGAAGGCCTATAACGAAGCCAGCGGCGGCCTGCGCTGGAAGTTCCGTCCGCTGAGCGTGGACGTGGGCTACCGTTACATGCAAATGGAAGGCAAAGACGGGCGTCGCGACAATACGCTGGCCGATGGCCCTTATGTCGGCGTGGGCCTGAGCTTCTGACGCTCAGCAAAAAGGGGCCATTGCGGCCCCTTTCTCTTTATCATTTCTTGTCTTTCGTCGCTTACCCGACCGCCGGCAGCATGCCGCTGGCGATGCCCAGTTGGATGGCGATCACCGTCACCCCGCAGACAAACACCAACGCCAGCGCCGGCGTACCGCCCCAGACGCGATACTGCGCCTGATGCTTTTGGCGGGTTTTCCACACCAGCAGTGAAGGCAACAGCAGCGCCAACACCGACAAGGCGATGGCGGCGAATCCCAGCGCCAGCACGAAGCCGCGCGGGTAGAACAGCGCGAAGGCCAGCGGCGGCAGGAAGGTGATGGCGCCGGTTTGCAGGCGGCCGCGCACGTTATCTTGCCGCTTGAACAGGTCGGCCAGGAAATCGAACAGCCCGAGCGCCACGCCGAGGAACGAGGTCGCCAGCGCCAGATCGGCGAACAGGTGCACCGCCAGTTCAACGTGCGGCGAAGCCACCGCGTCGCGCACCGCCTGCAACAGGCCGTTCAGCCCGGCCTGCTGCGCCAGAATGCCGACGAAGGTGTCGGAGCTGATGCTGCCCAGCGTCGCCAGCTGCCAGAAGATATAGGCCATCAGCGGGATGGCGCTGCCGATGATAAATACCCAGCGCAGTTTGCGAATGTTGCCGCCCATGTAGTTGACAATGCTCGGCACGCTGCCGTGGAAACCGAAAGAAGTGAAGATCACCGGAATGGCCGACAGCGCCAGGCCTTGCTCCAGCGGCAATGTCATCAGATTGGTTTGGTGGATATTCGGCAACATCAGGCCGAGCATCACCACCAGAAATACCACTTTGGCGCTGAACAGGATGCGGTTGAACAAGTCGACCGAGTGGGTGCCGATGCACACCACGCCGCCGGCCACCAGGGTGAACAGCAGGACGCCGAGCGACACCGGGAAGTCCTGCGATGTCCATTGGCTGATGCTGGTGGCGAGCAGTTCGCCGGCGCCGCTGATATAGGCGGCGGTGAGGGCGTACATCAGGAACATCATGCTAAAGCTGGTCAGCCACTGGCCGCCGCCGCCGAGATAACGTTTGGCGAGCGTGCCCAGACCGGTATCCGCCTGCTCATGCTGGTAAACCTCCACCAGCAGCAGCGCGGTGTAACACATCAACAGCCACAGCCCGACCAGTAAGGCCAGCGTGACGCCGAAGCCGACGCCGGCCGCTGCCAGCGGCATCGCCAGCATCCCGGCGCCAATGGTGGTGCCCGCCACGATAAAAACACTGCCAAGAGTGCGATTCTTCACGTTTTTTCTCTACCAGCCGAAAGATTTTGAAAATTATAGGTAACGATTTATGAGGATGGCAGGATAGTGGAAGCCCTAATTTGTGTCAAACCGGCGTTACGCGTGATGTAAATAAATATTTACATTTCGGCGACCGGCATGGCACATGAGAAACGGACCCAAGGCTGAAATTATCCGAAGGCGGCTAGTGAAAAGTTATTTACGGGCTTCTATAGTGGAATGACCAAAAAATGTGGGAGAGATCAATGTTAAGGGTGGAGATGCTCAGCACCGGCGATGAGGTGCTGCACGGGCAAATTATTGATACCAACGCCGCCTGGCTGGCGGACTACCTGTTCCAGCAGGGGGTGCCGATGAGCGGGCGTGAAACGGTCGGGGACAGCCTCTCTGCGTTGATCGAGATCCTGCAGGAACGCAGCCATATCGCCGATGTGTTGATCGTCAACGGCGGCCTGGGGCCGACCAGCGACGATCTCAGCGCGCTGGCCGCCGCGAAAGCCAGCGGCGTAGAGCTGGTCGAACGGGCTGACTGGTTGGCGCGCATGGAAGCCTATTTCGCCGAGCGCGGGCGGCCGATGGCCCCTTCCAATCGCAAGCAGGCGCAGATCCCGGCCAACGCGGAAATGCTGGATAACCCTGTGGGCACCGCCTGCGGGTTCGCATTGCAGCTGAACCAATGCCTGATGTTCTTCACCCCCGGCGTGCCGTCGGAATTCAAAGTGATGGTCGAGCAGCAGATCGTACCGCGTCTGCGCCAGCGCTTCACCTTGCCAGCGCCGCCGCTGTGCCTGCGCCTGACGACCTTCGGCACCTCCGAGAGCGATCTGGCCGCCGAGCTGGACGGCATGCCGCTGCCGCCGGATGTGGTGTTGGGTTACCGTTCCTCCAGCCCGATCATCGAACTGAAGCTGACTGGGCCGGAAAGCCGGCGTGCGGAAATGGAGCTGGCCTGGCGACGCGTGCGCGAAGTGGCGGGGGACAACTGCATTTTTGAAGGCACCGACGGGTTGCCGGCGACGCTGACGCAGCGCCTGAATCAGCAAGGGCTGAAGCTGGCGTTGAGCGAGCAGTTCAGTGGCGGTTTGATCAATCTGCAGCTGCAGAGCGAAGGGGCGCCGCTGGCGGGTGGCGAGCTGCTGCCGGCACACTGCATCGAAACGCTGGAAACGACGCTGGCGCGCGCCCGCTCGCTGGCGGAATTGACCGGCGCGCCGTTGGCGTTGGCGGTCAGCGCCATGCGCGATGAGCAGGTGAGCATTGCGCTGCACACGCCGCGCGGCGGCATTGGCCAGACCGTGCGTTATCGCGCGTCGCGCCACGGTCTGCGGTTGCGTCAGGAGTCGGTGGCGATGCTGGCGTTGGATATGCTGCGCCGCTGGCTGAATGGGAGCCAGGCGTGCGGTAAAAACGCCTGGCTGGAAGTGGTGGAAATTATCGAGTGACGGGCATCGGCGTTGCTGAGTCTCCCGCGTCTTGTCGGCCTCATCGCGCTGCATCAGCCGTTCGGACGCCAGGCGTGAAAGACGTATTGCGGCCGCGCCTCGCGTTTGCAGTTCTGTACCGTAGTTCCTGAGTGCCTGCCCGGCGCTGTCTGAGTGCGCCAGATGCGCCGCCAGGCTGGCGGCGTCTACCAGCGCGGTGTTGGCGCCGAGCCCACCCGCCGGGCTCATGGCGTGCACGGCGTCGCCGAGAAAGGCGATGCGTTCGCTGTGCCATTCCGGCATCGCCGCCGTAACCTGCACCGTCCGCACGCTGAGCGACAGGGGATCCGCCAACGCTAACGCCGTTTGCAAGGCGGGCGCCCATCCCTGCGAGATATGCCGTACGCGCGCCCGCAACGCGGTGCTTTTTTACACATCGGCGGGAAAGGGGCACTAAGCGAAATACTTTGAGGATGGTTATATATCCCTGATTAATCATAATCTTATAGGGGATATTCGCGGTGAGGGAATGCTGTTACTCTCTTGACGGGTGCTTGAGACTGTTCGTCTTGGGCATTGTGTGACAAGGCGGATAGATGAAAGCCCCAGACTGACTCTCAAATCAGAATGGGGCTGCCCTAACGCCTAGACACCGTTATGGTAGCCCCTTCACAGCAAGGAGGCAAGCATGCGCTTAAGGCATGTGTTTCACTCGCTAACCGTTGTATGTATTACGGTTTTGTTATTTATCTGGATGATAAGAGACTCGCTGTGCGAGCTGAAAATCTACCAGGAAAATATCACTATCCTGATCAGGTTGGCGTGTGAGGTGAAGCGGTAATCCTAGGGCGGGGGCAACCCCGCCTTCTGGTCTTCAGGCGCGGTTTCCGGCACCCGACTTTACATTTCCAGCTCGATATCCGTCAGCGGCATGCAGCAGCAGGGCAGGATTTCGCCGGCGTTGATAAACGCCAGCGGCTGTTGGCGGTAGGCCACTTCGCCTTTCACCAGCTTCAGGCGGCAGGCGCCGCAATAGCCGGAGCGGCATTGGTACTCCACCTGCACGTCGTGCAGTTCCAGCACGTCGAGCAGGCAGTTTTCACTGTTAGGGCAAGAGAGCTGCGTGCCGGCGGCGCGCAGCGTCACGGTTGGCGTCGTCATCGCTTACAGTTCGAAGTCGCTCAGGTCGTCGGCGTTGATCTCCGAGTCGATCTGGCCAACCAGGTAGGAGCTCACTTCCACTTCCTGCGGCGCTACCTGCACGTTGTCGGACACCAGCCAGGCGTTGATCCACGGGATCGGGTTGGAGCGGGTTTCGAACGGCAGACCGAGGCCGACCGCCTGCATGCGGATATTGGTGATGTATTCCACATACTGGCACAGGATGTCTTTGTTCAGGCCAATCATCGAGCCGTCGCGGAACAGGTATTCCGCCCACTCTTTCTCCTGCTGGGCGGCCAGCACGAACAGATCGTAGCACTCTTGCTGGCACTCTTCGGCGATCTCCGCCATTTCAGGATCGTCGGCGCCGGAACGCATCAGGTTCAGCATGTGCTGGGTGCCGGTCAGGTGCAGCGCTTCGTCGCGAGCGATCAGCTTGATGATCTTGGCGTTGCCTTCCATCAATTCGCGCTCGGCGAACGCGAAGGAGCAGGCAAAGCTGACGTAGAAACGGATCGCTTCCAGCGCGTTCACGCTCATCAGGCACAGGTACAGCTGCTTCTTCAGCGCACGCAGATTGACGGTGACGGTTTTACCGTTCACCTGGTGGGTGCCTTCACCCAGCAGGTGATAGTAGCTGGTCATCTCGATCAGATCGTCGTAGTAGCCGGAAATGTCTTTCGCGCGCTTCTTGATCTCTTCGTTGGTGACGATGTCGTCGAACACCAGCGCCGGATCGTTGACGATGTTGCGGATGATGTGGGTGTAGGAACGGGAGTGGATGGTCTCGGAGAACGACCAGGTTTCCACCCAGGTTTCCAGCTCAGGGATCGAGATCAGCGGCAGCAGGGCGACGTTCGGGCTGCGGCCCTGGATGGAGTCCAGCAGCGTCTGATACTTCAGGTTGCTGATGAAGATGTGCTTCTCGTGCTCCGGCAGCGCCTGATAATCGATGCGATCGCGGGAAACGTCAACCTCTTCCGGGCGCCAGAAGAAGGAGAGCTGTTTTTCGATCAGCTTTTCGAAGATTTCATGCTTTTGCTGGTCGAAACGCGCAACGTTTACCGACTGGCCGAAGAACATCGGCTCTTGCAGCTGGTCGTTTTTGGTCTGAGAAAAAGTGGTGTAAGCCATAAGCCTGAATCCATCGTAACGTGGCTAAATGAAGGGGCCGGAAAACTCCGGCCCGCTAGGTCAAACTTTAGATCTTGCAGGCGCCGCTTTCGCAGTCGTCATCGCCGGCCTTGGCAGGCTGCAAATCTTCCTGGGCGTCTTCCGCGCCGTCGCGGGTGTTTTGGTAGTACAGCGTTTTCACGCCGAACTTGTAGGTGGTGAGCAGGTCTTTCAACAACTGCTTCATCGGCACCTTGCCGCCCGGGAAGCGGGTAGGATCGTAGTTGGTGTTGGCCGAAATCGACTGGTCGATGAATTTCTGCATCAGCCCCACCAGCTGCAGATAGCCGTCGTTGCTCGGCATTTCCCACAGCAGCTCGTAGTTGTCTTTCAGACGCTCATACTCCGGCACCACCTGGCGCAGGATGCCGTCTTTCGACGCCTTGATGCTGATGTGGCCGCGCGGCGGCTCGATGCCGTTGGTGGCGTTGGAAATCTGCGAAGAGGTTTCCGACGGCATCAGGGCGGACAGCGTCGAGTTGCGCAGACCGGTTTCCTGGATCTCTTTGCGCAGGGTTTCCCAGTCGTAGTGCAGCGGCTCGTTGCAGATCGCATCCAGGTCTTTCTTGTAGGTGTCGATCGGCAGGATGCCCTGCGAATAGGTGGTTTCGTTGAACCACGGGCAAGCGCCTTGTTCCTGAGCCAGGCGGTTGGAGGCTTTCAGCAGGTAGTACTGAATGGCCTCGAACGTTTTGTGGGTCAGGTTGTTGGCGCTGCCGTCGGAGTAGCGCACGCCGTTTTTCGCCAGGTAATAGGCGAAGTTGATCACGCCAATGCCCAGGGTGCGACGACCCATCGCGCCACGGTGCGCGGCCTTGATCGGATAATCCTGATAATCCAGCAGGGCGTCGAGTGAACGCACCGCCAGGGTCGCCAGCTCTTCCAGATCGTCCAGGCTGTCGATCGCGCCCAGGTTGAAGGCGGACAGGGTGCACAGCGCAATTTCGCCATTCTCGTCGTTGACGTCTTCCAGCGGCTTGGTCGGCAGGGCGATTTCCAGGCACAGGTTGGACTGACGCACCGGCGCGATCTGCGGATCGAACGGGCTGTGGGTGTTGCAGTGGTCGACGTTCTGGATGTAGATGCGGCCGGTAGAGGCGCGCTCTTGCATCATCAGCGAGAACAGCTCAACCGCTTTCACGCGCTTCTGGCGAATGCTGTCGTCTTTCTCGTACTGGGTGTACAGACGTTCGAATTCGTCCTGATCGGCGAAGAATGCGTCATACAGCCCCGGCACGTCGGACGGGCTGAACAGGGTGATGTCTTCGCCCTTGATCAGACGCTGGTACATCAGGCGGTTCAGCTGCACGCCGTAGTCCATGTGGCGCACGCGGTTGCCTTCAACGCCGCGGTTGTTTTTCAGCACCAGCAGGCTTTCCACTTCCAGGTGCCACATCGGGTAGAACAGCGTTGCCGCGCCACCGCGCACGCCGCCCTGCGAGCAGGATTTGACGGCGGTCTGGAAGTGTTTGTAGAACGGAATGCAACCGGTATGGAAAGCTTCCCCGCCACGGATCGGGCTGCCCAGCGCGCGAATGCGGCCGGCGTTGATGCCGATGCCGGCGCGTTGCGAAACGTATTTCACAATGGCGCTGGAGGTGGCGTTGATGGAGTCCAGGCTGTCGCCGCACTCGATCAGCACGCAGGAGCTGAACTGACGGGTTGGGGTGCGCACGCCGGACATGATCGGCGTTGGCAGCGAAATCTTGAAGGTGGAAATCGCGTCGTAGAAACGTTTGACGTAGTCCAGACGAGTTTCACGCGGGTAGTTGGAGAACAGGCAAGCGGACACCAGCATGTACAGGAACTGGGCGCTTTCGTAGATCTCGCCGCTGACGCGGTTCTGCACCAGATACTTGCCTTCCAGCTGCTTGACGGCGGCATAAGAGAAGTTCATGTCGCGCCAGTGATCGATAAAGGAGTCCATCTGCTCGAACTCTTCAGCGCTGTAGTCTTCCAGCAGATGTTTATCGTATTTGCCCATCTCGACCATGCGCGTCACGTGAGCGTGCAGCTTCGGCGGTTCGAACTGGCCGTAAGCCTTTTTGCGCAGGTGGAAGATCGCCAGGCGAGCGGCCAGGTACTGATAGTCCGGCGCATCGCGGGAGATCAGATCGGCAGCGGCTTTGATGATGGTTTCGTGAATATCGGCGGTTTTGATGCCGTCATAAAACTGAATGTGGGAACGCAACTCTACTTGAGAAACCGAGACGTTGTGTAATCCTTCTGCGGCCCAATCGATGACCCGGTGGATTTTGTCGAGGTTGATGCGCTCTTTACGGCCATCGCGTTTAGTTACAAGCAGACTTTGGTTCATGTGGTGTTTTACCTGTCCGTATGGTGCCCCTAAGCAGAAGTGTAGTCGCTCTGCTCAGTATGTAAACACTATATATAGGGGTTGTATGTCGGTGAGGTAACAAGATAGTGAGAAAAAACGGCGTTTGCAAGTGAACAAAACCCGCCTAATTTGTGGATAACTTGGGGGTGAAATGTCACTTGCCTTTCGCAGTGCGCGCCGTGACTGGCGCGACAAGCTTGTCAATAAGCGAGATCAGATTTTCCTTAAAAACTGAAAAAACCGATCGTTTGGCGCTTTATTAAACGTTAGAAAAAAACGGCATATTGATCTGATTTAATATTCTAAAAAACTGTTTACAACCGCTATTTTGATCGAAGTCGCGAAAATTAGGTATTTTTCCGAATACGTCAATGGCGCCGCCCCCCGGTAATGCAGGGCCGGCGCGGTTTACCGCGTTTAACCTTCGTGCTGGGTGTGCACCATGTAGTTCACGTCAACGTTGCGCCCAAGCTTGAAATGATCGGTGATCGGGTTGTAATGCAGGCCGATCATGTGTTTTTCGCGCAGCGGCGTGCCGTCGACCCAGCCGATCAGTTCGGAAGGGCGAATGAACTTCTTATGATCGTGGGTGCCCTGCGGCACCATCTTCAGCACGTACTCCGCGCCGATCACCGCCATCAGCCAGGCTTTGGTGTTTCGGTTGATGGTGGAGAAGAACACGTGGCCGCCCGGTTTCACCAGTTGGGCGCAGGCGCGTACCACCGAGGCCGGATCCGGCACGTGCTCCAGCATCTCCATGCAGGTGACCACGTCGTAGCGCTGCGGGTTGGCCTGAGCGTGGCTTTCCACTGTCTCTTGCACATAGGTGACGTCCATGCCGCTTTCCAGGGCGTGCAGCCGGGCGACCTGCAGCGGCTCCGCGCCCATGTCCAGCCCGGTTACCTTGGCGCCTTCGCGCGCCATGCTCTCCGCCAGAATGCCGCCGCCGCAGCCCACGTCGAGCACCTGCTTGTCAAAAATGCCGCCGGCGCGCTGCATGATGTAGTTCAGGCGCAGCGGGTTGATGCGGTGCAGCGGTTTGAACTCGCCTTCCAGATCCCACCAGCGGGAGGCGACGGCCTCGAACTTGGCGATTTCCTGGTGGTCAACGTTTTGCACTCGGCTGGATGATTCTGCGTTCATGGGCTTGTCTGGCTCCTTGTTCTCGTTGCGCGGATTATACATGTTCCGGCGCGGCATCGTCTGTGCCGATGCGTTTTTAGCGCACTTATCTGCACAATTTCCGTGAAACAGCGGCGGTTATTTTCCCGTAAAGCGTGCTTTGTGATATAGTTTTACACCTTTGCCACTATGGCAGCGGGCAGATGAATCATTAGTAGAGGGATAGCAGCTCCATGAGCGACCTTGCCAGAGAAATCACACCGGTAAACATCGAAGACGAGTTGAAAAACTCGTATCTGGACTATGCGATGTCCGTTATTGTCGGACGTGCCCTGCCAGATGTTCGTGATGGACTGAAGCCGGTTCACCGCCGCGTTCTGTACGCGATGAGCGTATTGGGTAACGACTGGAATAAACCATACAAGAAATCGGCCCGTGTCGTCGGGGACGTGATCGGTAAATATCACCCGCACGGTGACAGCGCGGTTTACGACACTATCGTGCGTATGGCTCAGCCGTTTTCACTGCGCTACATGCTGGTGGACGGTCAGGGTAACTTCGGCTCCGTCGACGGCGACTCCGCGGCGGCGATGCGTTATACCGAAGTGCGCATGTCCAAGATTGCTCACGAACTGTTGGCGGATCTGGAAAAAGAAACCGTCGACTTCGTGCCTAACTATGATGGCACCGAGCAGATCCCGGCCGTCATGCCGACCAAGATCCCGAACCTGCTGGTCAACGGCTCGTCGGGCATCGCCGTGGGCATGGCTACCAATATTCCGCCGCACAACCTGGCGGAAGTCGTCAACGGCTGCCTGGCCTATATCGACGATGAAAACATCAGCATCGAAGGGCTGATGGAACACATCCCGGGGCCGGACTTCCCGACGGCGGCGATCATCAACGGTCGCCGCGGCATTGAAGAGGCCTACCGCACCGGGCGCGGCAAAGTCTACCTGCGCGCGCGCGCGGAAGTGGAAGCCGACGCCAAGACCGGGCGCGAAACCATCATCGTTCACGAGATCCCGTATCAGGTGAACAAGGCGCGTCTGATCGAGAAGATCGCCGAGCTGGTGAAAGAAAAACGCGTGGAAGGCATCAGCGCACTGCGCGACGAGTCCGATAAAGACGGCATGCGCATCGTGATCGAAGTCAAACGTGACGCGGTCGGCGAAGTGGTGCTGAACAACCTGTATGCGCTGACGCAACTGCAGGTCACCTTCGGCATCAACATGGTCGCGCTGCATCAGGGGCAGCCTAAACTGCTGAACCTGAAAGACATCCTCGAAGCCTTCGTGCGCCACCGCCGCGAAGTGGTCACCCGCCGCACCATCTTCGAACTGCGCAAGGCCCGCGACCGCGCCCATATTCTGGAAGCGCTGGCTATCGCGTTGGCCAACATCGACCCGATCATCGAGCTGATTCGCCGTGCGCCGACCCCGGCGGAAGCGAAAGTCGCGCTGGTGGCGCAGCCTTGGGATCTGGGCAACGTCAGCGCCATGCTGGAACGCGCCGGTGACGACGCCGCTCGCCCTGAGTGGCTGGAGCCGGAGTTCGGCATCCGCGACGGCAAATACTACCTGACCGAGCAGCAGGCTCAGGCGATTCTGGATCTGCGCCTGCAGAAACTGACCGGCCTGGAGCACGAGAAGCTGCTGGACGAATATAAAGAGCTGCTCAACTTTATCGCCGAGCTGATCTTTATTCTGGAAAGCCCAGAGCGCCTGATGGAAGTGATCCGCGAAGAGCTGGTGGCGGTCAAAGAGCTGTACAACGACGGCCGCCGCACCGAGATCACCGCCAATACTTCCGACATCAACATCGAAGACCTGATAAACCAGGAAGACGTGGTGGTGACCCTGTCTCACCAGGGCTATGTGAAGTATCAGCCGCTGTCCGACTATGAAGCGCAGCGCCGCGGCGGTAAAGGCAAGTCCGCCGCGCGTATTAAAGAAGAAGACTTTATCGATCGCCTGCTGGTGGCCAACACCCACGATACGATCCTGTGCTTCTCCAGCCGTGGCCGCCTGTACTGGATGAAGGTGTACCAACTGCCTGAAGCCAGCCGCGGCGCGCGCGGCCGCCCAATCGTCAACCTGCTGCCGCTGGAAGCCGACGAGCGTATCACCGCCATTCTGCCGGTGCGCGAGTATGAAGAAGGGCGCCACGTGTTCATGGCCACCGCCAGCGGTACCGTGAAGAAAACCGCGCTGACCGAGTTCAGCCGCCCACGCAGCGCCGGCATCATCGCCGTCAACCTCAACGAGGGCGATGAGCTGATCGGCGTCGATCTGACCGACGGTAGCAACGAAGTGATGCTGTTCTCCGCTAACGGTAAAGTCGTGCGCTTCCCGGAAACGCAGGTGCGTTCGATGGGCCGTACCGCGACCGGCGTGCGCGGCATCAACCTCGGCGAAGGCGATAGCGTGATCTCACTGATCGTGCCGCGCGGCGAGGGCGACATCCTGACCGTCACGCAAAACGGCTTCGGTAAACGTACTGCAGTCACCGAGTACCCGACCAAGTCACGCGCCACCCAGGGGGTTATCTCCATCAAGGTGAGCGAGCGTAACGGCCAGGTGGTCGGCGCGGTGCAGGTGGAAACCAGCGACCAGATCATGATGATCACCGATGCCGGCACGCTGGTGCGTACCCGCGTTTCGGAAGTCAGCGTGGTCGGTCGTAACACCCAGGGCGTGACGCTGATCCGCACGGCGGAAGACGAAAATGTCGTCGGTCTGCAGCGGGTGGCCGAACCGGTGGAAGACGAAGAGCTGGACAGCCTGGAACCGGGCGCGGAAGCGGTGGAAGAAGACACCACGCCGCTGGACGATGGCGACGACGCGGCTGAGCCGGTGGACGACGACAACGTTTAAGCAAGGTGAGGGCGTCGGCATGCCGACACCGTAATGCACTGAGACAAAAGGGCCTGGCAGCGATGCTAGGCCCTTTTTCAGTTATATGGTTTAATTGGCGCACCGAGCCGCCGGCCGCCGCGCCGGCGACAACGCGCGCCGTCACTGACTTTCGTATGGTATCCGATTGAAATACTTAGCCTCTTTTCGAACTACGCTGAAAATATCCCGCTATTTGTTCCGGGTGCTGGCGATTTTGCTGTGGTCGTTGGGGGCGCTGCTCACCACCTTTTATATTCTGAATATCCTGCATCAGAAAGAATCTGACATCCGGCAGGAGTACAACCTCAACTTCGATCAGGCGCAGGGCTACATCCGCCATTCCGCCGACATCATCCGCGACATCAAGTATATGGCGGAGAATCGCCTCAACGGTTCGGTCAGCAGCCTGGACATGTTCAGCGGCGTGTTTCCCGGCAAAGGCAGCCCGCCGCAATTCTTTCCGCTGTACCCGGAGTCCAACTGCACGCTGAGCACTACCTACCGCAGTTCGCTCGATTCGCTGAGCGGCCTGATCCAGTATTGGAAAGAGAACTTCGTGGCGGCCTACGATCTTAACCGGGTGTTCTTCATCGGCGGCGACAGCCTGTGTATGGCGGAATTCGGCGGCGGCAACGCGAGCGCCAATCGGGAAAACGTGCTGAAGTCCCTGCATGAGCGCATTCTGAAATACCGCAACGCCAAGAATCTGGACAAAGACAACAACCTGTATTGGATCAGCCCCAGCGCGCAGCGGCCCGACATCGGTTATCTGTATGTGCTGACCCCTCTCTATATCGGTAATAAGCTGGAGGCGCTGCTGGGCATCGAGCAAACCGTCCGGCTGGAAGATTTCGTCACCGCCGGCAGCCTGCCGATCGGCGTCACGCTGTTGGATGAGAACAACGAGCCGGTGCTGCGTTTGGCGGACGGCGATCGCTATGCCGCTGCGCTCAACAGCTACCCCGAAGAGCATGCTTACTTCGGTTATGTCGACAATTACCGCGACCTGATCCTGAAGAAAGCGTTGCCGCCTTCATCGCTGAGCATCGTTTATGCGCTGCCGGTGAAAAGCGTGGTGGAACGCTTCAAGATGCTGATCCTCAACGCGCTGTTGCTGAACCTGTTATCGGCTATCGTGCTGTTCACGCTGGCCTGGCTGTTTGAGCGCAAGATGTTCTTGCCGGCGGAGGAGAACGCCTTCCGTCTGGAAGAACACGAGCAGTTCAACCGCAAGATTGTCGCCTCGGCGCCGGTGGGCATCTGCATCCTGCGTATCAGCGACGGCACCAATATCCTGAGTAACGAACTGGCGCATAACTACATCAACCTGTTGACCCACGAAGATCGCGATCGCATTACGCGCATCATTTGCGAACAGCAGGCGAATTTCGTCGATGTGATGACCAGCAACAACAACAACCTGCAGATCAGCTTTGTCCACTCGCGTTACCGCAACGAAGAGGTGGCGATCTGCGTGCTGGTGGACGTCAGCGCGCGCGTGAAGATGGAAGAGTCGCTGCAGGAGATGGCGGCGGCGGCGGAGCAGGCCAGCCAGTCCAAATCGATGTTCCTGGCCACCGTCAGCCATGAGTTGCGCACGCCGCTGTACGGCATTATCGGCAATCTCGATTTGCTGCAGACCAAGGCGCTGCCGCAAGGGGTCGATCGGTTGGTCAACGCGATGAATAACTCTTCCGGCCTGCTGCTGAAAATCATCAGCGATATTCTCGATTTCTCCAAAATCGAGTCCGAACAGCTGAAGATCGAACCGCGCGAGTTCTCCTGCCTGGAGGTGATCACCCATATCGCCGGCAACTATTTGCCGCTGGTGGTGAAGAAACGTCTGGGGCTGTACTGCTTTATCGAACAGAACGTGCCGGAGCGCATTTTCGGCGATCCGGTGCGGCTGCAGCAGGTGCTGTCCAACCTGGTGAACAACGCCATCAAGTTCACCGATACCGGCTGTATCGTGCTGCAGGTCTGCACCCGCGGCAGCTACCTGGAGTTCAGCGTGCGTGATACCGGCGTCGGCATCCCGGAGAAGGAAATCTCGCGCCTGTTCGATCCGTTCTTCCAAGTGGGGACCGGCGTGCAGCGCCACTTCCAGGGAACCGGCTTGGGGCTGGCGATCTGCGAGAAGTTGGTCAACCTGATGGACGGCGACGTCTCCGTCGAGTCCGAACCGGGGCTGGGCAGCTTGTTCAGCATTCGCATTCCATTGTTTAACGCCCAGTTCCCGATCCCGCAGGCCAGCGATACCTGGCAGGGCCGGCGGCTGTGGCTGGATATCCGCAATCAGCGCCTGGAAAGTTACCTGATGGCGATTCTGGGCGGCTACGGCGCCGATATCCAGCGCTATGACGGGCAGGATACCGCCGCCGGCGAGGTGATGCTCAGCGATTACCCGCTGATGATGAACACGCCGCTGCTGGCTCAGATCCAATTCTCCACCGAACATATCGGTCCATCGCAGGAAACCCGGCCGGGCTATTGGATGCACAGCACCTCTACGCCGCGTGAAACGCTGACCTTAATCAACCGGTTGTTCGGCGTCGGCCACGGCGCGGCAGAGGCGCTGGTGCAACTGCCGGTGCCCGCCAAGGCCAGTGTGGCGGACAACGGCGATATTTATCTGCTGGTGGTTGACGATCATCCGATCAACCGTCGCCTGCTTTCCGATCAGCTGGGGTCGCTGGGGTATCAGGTGGTGACCGCCAATGATGGCGTCGACGCGCTCGGCGTGCTGAAACAGCACCACGTCGATATTGTGCTGACCGACGTCAATATGCCGAACATGGACGGCTATCGTCTGACGCAGACCCTGCGGCAGATGCAGTTCAGTGCGCCGGTGATTGGCGTGACGGCGAACGCGTTGGCGGAAGAGAAACAGCGCTGCCTCGAGGCGGGCATGGATAATTGCCTGTCGAAGCCGGTCACGCTGGAGACGCTGGAGCAGACGCTGGCATATTACAGCCAACGGGTACGCTACAACCGCAGCGAGGTCTGAAAAGCAAACAGGCACGGCGGATGCCGTGCCTGTTTGGCGTTAACCTGCCGTGAGGCGGGCTTTAGTCTTTGTCCAACGGCGTCATGCTGACGGACGAGAGGTAGTTGAGCAGGGCGATGTCGTTTTCGACGCCCAGCTTCATCATCGCCGATTTCTTCTGGCTGCTGATGGTTTTGATGCTGCGGTTGAGTTTTTTGGCGATTTCGGTCACCAGGAAACCTTCGGCGAACAGACGCAGCACTTCGCTCTCTTTCGGCGACAGGCGTTTGTCGCCATAGCCGCTGGCGCTGATCTTCTCCAGCAGTTTGGAGACGCTTTCCGGCGTGAACTTCTTGCCTTTTTGCAGGGCGGCCAGCGCCTTCGGCAGATCGGTCGGCGCGCCTTGTTTCAGCACGATGCCTTCGATATCCAGATCCAATACCGCGCTCAGGATCGCCGGGTTGTTGTTCATGGTCAGCACGATGATCGACAACTGCGGATAGTGGCGCTTGATGTATTTAATCAGCGTGATGCCGTCGCCATACTTGTCACCCGGCATCGACAGATCGGTGATCAGCACGTTGGCGTCCAGCTTGGACAGATTGTTGATCAGTGCGGTTGAGTCTTCGAACTCCCCAACGACATTCACCCATTCAATTTGCTCAAGTGACTTCCGGATGCCAAACAGTACGATAGGATGGTCATCAGCAATAATTACGTTCAGGTTATTCATGTTGTTGGCTACCTTGCTTCAGCAGTCTGCTGACGAAAAAATCAATCTGACTGATGTTATTCTCGATCTCGGGCGCATCACCTTCTGCGATGCGCTGTTCTAACGATTCGCACAGCTGCTTGCCGGGAAGCAGATTTAACATGGCAAACACGCCTTTCAGGCGGTGTGCGGTTTGTGACAGCGCATTGAAATCACTGCTGCCCGCCTCAGTATACAGTTTTTTGACATCGTCGGGTACTGTATCGACAAACAGCCCATAGTAATCACTTGATTTCAATTGTTTTTCATAGAGTTGGATATCTTCTGAGCTCAATGAAAGCGGGCTTTCTTCCTGTTCCAGCGCGGCCATTTGCTGTTCGATCAGCATCAGCACGGCGTCGATTAAAGCGCCGTTCAGATTATAGTTCACCCGAATGTAGCGTTTATCCAGCGCTTGCCAGCCCGGTTCATCGGTCGCCAGCAACAGGGTGTAATCATCGGCGCGCTGCGGGTTATCGGTCAGCAGCACGTCATAATCGCGGTTGACCGCGCGATCTTCGGCGACGAGGCAGTCGGCGCCGTAGGCCTGCAGCAGACGAGTCACGATGCCGCGCACTTCATCCGACGTAACGTCCAGCAAGGCGGTGACGCCGTCGAGCAGCTTTTCCTGCTCCTGCGACTCTTTTTTCTCCATCTCCATGGCGACGCGAATGGTGTAGCGAGTGCCGATATCCACCTTGCTGCGAATGTCCAACTGGCCGTTAAGCTTCTTGCACAGCTGATTGCACAGGAAGAACGTGAGGCCGGAACCATGGTTGAAGCGATCCACCAGCGTCTGGCTGAGGAACGGATAGTTAAGGTTGCTGATCTCTTCGTTGGAGATGCCGGAGCCGGTGTCGTTGATTTGGAAAATCAGGCGGTCAGGGTGCTCGGGCTCATGGTCGATAACCAGAGAAACCTTGCCGCAGGCGGTGGTGATAATGGCGTAATGCACCAGCAGCGAGATCACCTTGCGCAGCGCGTTGGCGTCGCCGATATAGTTCTGCTCGACGTCCAGCTGGAAATGCTTGAACAGCGCCAGCCCCTTCTGATTAAGGGCAGGCAGGGCCTCCAGCAGCAACTCGTCGATCATCGCCGTCGGGTTGAACGGCTCGCGCGTGGGTTGCCAGTCCTGGGTTTCCAGCCGGGTCAGCAGGGTGATGTTATCGATCAACTCCAGCACCGAAGCCGACGCCGCCGTCAGCTGGCCCAGCAGAGCTTGCTGTTGTTCCTCATCCGGCCGGCTGTGCAGACGGTCGACCAGATCGTGCATCTTGCGTACCGGCTGATTCAGCTCGATGCCAAGATTGTGCAGCATCAGCTTGCGCGCCTGAACGTTTTTGTCGTATTCGCGCCGCGCCTGCTGCAGCCGCTTATTCACCATCACCTCTTTATCCTGATCGTGCATCAGGAACAGGTAGGTGTCCGGCGACAGCTGGCTGCGGAAAATGCGGATTTCATACACCTCGTTGTTGACCGTCGCCTGGATCACCCCGTGATGCTGTTCGGCCATATGGGCGATCTTTTGCAGGCTGAGGTGCGGCAGCAGGTGCTCGGCGATTTTGTTGCTGGCGATCACCGTATTGTTGGCGAAGCTGTAGACCAGCAGTCCGGAGGGCAGGCTGGAGATGATCTCCTGATTCAGCGCGCGCTCGGCCTCCAGCTCTACCGCCATGTTTTCGCTCGGGCGAATGTACTGGCGTCGGATAAAGTAGATGCTCAGCATCGACAGCGCCAGCAGCAGCAAGTTGACTGCGATCAGCCAGATGTTGTTGCGCAGCAGATCGATGGCCAGATTGATGGCCGAAACGCGATACACCACCTTCAGCGGCGCATTGGGCAGAGCGGCGCTGAACTCCACCCAGCCACCGCTCATCGTCGCATGGGTACCGAGGACGGTGTCCGCCGGGATGGCGCTATCGTCGAGATCGACATCGTCCGGCAGCAGCAGGAAATTGGCGCGGGCCAGATTGGCCGGAATGATGTCGTTGATTGGCAAATCGAAGGCGATCACCGTCGCCAGATGCCCCGGCTGATTGAACGTGGTGCGAATCGAGAACGAATAGGCGTTCTGGAAGCGCTGCTTGCGCAGGTCGGAAAAGCTCTCGCGTTCGTCGAGCATATTGGCCTGTTGCAGCATCTCGGCGCGGCGTTCATCCGCCGAGGTGGTCAGGTAGCTTTCCCGAAAGCGCGAAGCCAGCTCTTTGAGCGGCTGGGTGGTGATCAGGCTGAGGCTATTGTCCTGACCATTGAGATAATACATGGCGTAGTTCTCGGTCTTGGCGCCCCAGCGGGTGTCCAGGTAGTCCGAGATATTGGCGATCATCGCCAGCGTGTTTTCGTCATGGCTGCCGAAGATCACCGCGTCGGTTTTCTTGTGCGGTTTCTCGACATAATAGACATCGGGCCGCAGGCGGGTTTCCTGCAAACCGGGATCGACATTCTGCGCCGGCGCATTGCCGAATTTGTCATAGACCTGATAAGTCATATAGCGGTAGGCATCGATACGCTTTTGCAGCGAACCGGCGATGCTGTTCAGCGTGTACTTCTTTTCCGCCAGCCAGGCGTTGGTGTAGTTGTAGCCATACAGGCCGATGCCGATCGTCAGCAGCACGATAAACAGCAGGAAGCAGCGGGTAATGTTGCTGGAGCTTATGGTCAATTGTTTATTTTGCATAGTGGCTGCGCATTCCTGAATCAGCGAGTGACGGCCCTGGCGCTGGCGGCCACCGCCAACAGCAGAACGGCTACGCAAGCGAAGGCCGCCGTCAGGCTGGAAAACTGAGCGATGAAGCCGATCAACGCCGGGCCGGCCAGAATACCGGCATAGCCGACGGTAGTGACGGAGGCGATCGCCAAATTGGCCGGCATGTCGCGCTGGTTGCCTGCGGCGCTGAACAGGATCGGTACGACGTTCGAGGCGCCCAGCCCGACCAGCATGAAACCGACCAGCGAAACGGTCGCGTGATTGAAGGTGATGGCCAGGCTCAGGCCGAGAGCGGCGCACAGGCTGCCCAGCAGCAGCACCCGGTAGCGGCCCAGCGAGTTCACCACCCGATCGCCATTGAGCCGGCCGAGCGTCATGGTGATGGAAAACAGCGCATAGCCCAGACCGGCCTGACTGTGTTCGACGCCGCGCAATGTGGTGAGAAACAGCGCGCTCCAGTCGAGCATCGATCCTTCCGCCAGAAACATGATAAAGCACAGAATGCCGATGAACATCACCCAGCCGCGCGGCAAGACGAACATCGGCCCGCCGTCATCGGCGCCGCTCTCACGCAGCAGATGGCGGCTGGCCAGCGTCAGCAGCGCGATCACCGCCAGCACGGTGAGCAGGGTGGATTGCAGCGGCGTCAGCCCCAGCCACAGCAGCGCGCTGACGCCGCCGGCGCCGGCAATGCCGCCGATGCTGAAGAAACCGTGAAAACCGGACATCATCGCCTTGCCGCTGGCGCGTTCGACGATCACCGCCTGCACGTTCATCGCTACGTCGATCATGCCGATCGCCGCACCGAACAGCAGCAGCGCCGCGGCCATGCCGCCGAGGGAATCCATTAGCGCCAATAGCGGCAGATCGATGCACAACCCGAGCCCGGCCATCAGGATCACCGCACGGCAACCCAGTTTGCCGGTCAGGAAACCGGTCAGCGGCATCGCCAGCATGGAGCCGGCGCCGATACAGAGCAGCAACAGGCCGAGCGAGCCATCATCGATACCAATGCGCGCTTTGGCGAAGGGGACCAGCGGCGCCCAGGCGGCCATGCCGAGACCGGCGACGAAAAAGGCCAGACGGGTGGCGATCTGTTGAGGAACGCCGGGCGTTTGCTGTTCATTGCACAAGGTGGCTGTCATGTAAGCGTCAGGATCTTGGGTCAAAAGAATGGTGAAAGTTACTGACAGTTTTTATCACAATCCGCGATCCGGGTCGAAAATATTCGTGCCCGACACATCCCCGGCGCCGCCTCTGCGCACCAGCCACAGCGCGATAACCTGGACAATATAGTCCTTTTGCTGCTCGTCCAGCGCGACGCCTTGCGCTATGCCGTGCCACTTTTCCAGACAGCCGCGGCAGCAGGTGGCAGTGGCATGCTGGGCGACGAACACCGGGTGGCCACGCATCGGGGTTTGCTTGCCGTCGTTTTTAGGATGGGCGGCGACCAGGCGGCGGTCGATAAAATCGCGGGCATGGCTGAGGATCAGCGGCAATCCCTTGCCATCGAGATAAGTCTGGTCTTTGGCATTTAAACGGAAGCGAGCGCGGAAGGGGGAACTTTGCAGCCGCCGCCACAGCACGTCGGGTTGAAAGGGCATCATGAATTTTACTCGCTGAAGGTGCGCTTTTTTCAGATTACCAGAACTGAAACTCGGCGGCTAATGATGCCTGCGGCGGGAAATAATTGATGCGATAAAGCACGAAATGAAAAGCAAGTTCAATTTGTAGACTAAAATAAGGAAAAAGATTAGCAATTAGTGCGAAAGTGAATTAATGAAACTATATCATTGGGTTATTTATTTGCGTGCTATTTGTACGGGCTGAAATTGTGAGGAGAGTATGGAGGAAAATAAAAAACCGGCCAGAAGCCGGTTAAAGGAATGCAGAAATTATCTTCGGATAATGAAGGTAATAATGAAAATAATGATGATAGCGAGGTGATTATAGCGGCTGCGTGTGGGCTGCGTTTTGGCACAATGTGCTTATTGTCTGGCTCAATTGTATGGTTGGCTTTTTTTTCTTAAAGATATGTATAACTACATGATTTTTTATCAATTAATCTATTCTTTGTCTTTAAGTGCTTTATTTTGTTTGTCTGTAATGTTTTGTGAAAGTTCGCGCGTATTTACATTTTGAAACCTTTATTAATTACAATGAAACACTATCGGATACTTGGTATCATTTTCTTTCTGGATTAATATAACCCTTGTTACCAGAATGGTAATGCACAGTCGTGCTAATAATGCTCGAAAAGGGCAGTGGCCGTAGCTCGACATAATTAACGAGGATAATAACGATGAAACTTCGAGTACTCTCTCTGATGGTACCCGCACTGCTGGTCGCAGGCACAGCAGGCGCGGCGGAAATCTACAACAAAGACGGTAATAAACTGGATTTGTACGGTAAAGTCGACGGTCTTCACTATTTCTCCAGCGACAACGGCGTGGACGGCGATCAGTCTTATATGCGTTTTGGCCTGCGCGGCGAAACGCAAATCAGCGATCAACTGACCGGTTACGGCCAGTGGGAATATCAGGCGAACCTGAATCACGCTGAAAGCCAGGACAACAAGAACTTCACCCGTTACGGCTTCGCCGGTCTGAAATTCGGCGACTACGGCTCCTTCGACTACGGCCGTAACACCGGCGTGCTGTACGACGTCGCGGCGTATACCGACTTGCAGCCTGAGTTCGACGGTATGACCTACGGCGCCGACCAGTTCATGTTCCAGCGTTCCAGCGGCCTGGCGACCTACCGTAACAACGACTTCTTCGGTCTGGTTGACGGCCTGAACTTCGCCCTGCAGTACCAGGGTAAAAACGGCAACGGCGAAGAGACCAACAACGGTCGTGACGTTCTGGGCCAAAACGGCGAAGGCTACGGCATGTCCATGAGCTATGACATGGGCTACGGCATCAGCGCGGCGGGCGCCTTCTTTAACTCTCGCCGCACCAGCGAGCAGAACGGCGCCGGCGCGTACCGCAATATTATGGGCCGCGGCGACAAGGCCGAAGGCTACTCCGGCGGTCTGAAATATGACGCCAACGACGTCTACCTGGCGGTGATGTTCACCCAGTCCTACAACGCGGCGCGTTTCGGTAGCTCCGACAGCAGCGTTTACGGCTACGCCAACAAGGCGCAGAGCTTCGAAGCCTATGCGCACTACCAGTTCGACTTCGGTCTGCGTCCGTTCGTCGGCTATAACCAGACCAAAGGTAAAGACCTGGGCCGCGCCGGTAACGGCAAGGACTACGGCGATCAAGATCTGGTCAAATTCGTCGACCTGGGTGCGACCTACTTCTTCAACAAAAACATGTCCACCTATGTTGATTACAAAATCAACCTGGTGGACAACAACGATTTCACCGACGCTGCCGGCATCAACACCGACAACGTGGTTGCCGTGGGCCTGGTTTACCAGTTCTAAGCACCAGCGTGTGAATGACACAGCGCGGCCTTTGGGCCGCGTTTTTTTTGCTGGTAAAAAGCACGGATTGATCCGTTGTCGGCTCGGGAAGCGCTTCGGAGCGTCTCTGTTCGACCTACGCTGTCAGAACGGAAAACAGAGCGGAGGTGATATGGAACTCAAGATCGACAAGGTGATCGAAACGGTGCTGTACGTCAGCGATATTGAACGCGCGGACGCTTTTTACCGGGAGGTGCTGAAGCTGCCGACGATGGCCGCCAACGAACGGTTTCGCGCCTACAACGTCGGCGATCGGAGCGTACTGTTGCTGTTTATCGAAGGTGATTCGCTGCGCGGGGCGCACTATCCGACCGGGTTTATTCCTGCGCACGATGGCGTGGGGCCGGCGCATATCGGGCTGGCGGTGACGAAAGAGCAACTGCCGCATTGGGAACGGCATCTGGTGGACAACGGCGTGGAGATTGAGGGGCGGATGCGCTGGGAACACGGCGGGGAGAGCATTTATTTTCGCGATCCCGACGCCCACCTGTTGGAACTGGTGACGCCGGGCATTTGGGCCAATTACTGATCGAACCCGCCTTGCGCCAACATGTCCAACGCGGCATTCAGCACCTGCAGCGCGGCCTGCGGTTGCCGCTCTATCTGCACTCTGACGATGGCGCCGTCGATCAGCATCGCCAGCATTGCCGCCCGCTGTTCCCGCTGTGGGCCGGCGGGCAGGTGACGCGCCAGTTCATCCGCCATTTGCCGCTTATGCCGGCCGGCGATTTGCAGGCTTTCCGGCAGCAGGTCGGCGATTTCCACCGCCGTATTGATAAACGCGCAGCCGCGAAAGCGCGGATCGTCGAACCATTCCGCCAGGCAGGGCGCCAGCGCCGGCAGCAACCCACCGGTTTGTGCCACATGGCGATCCAGCGCTGTGCTGAACCAGGTGAGCCACTGCTGGTGGCGATAGGCCAAAAACGCCGTAATCAAATCGTTCTTGCTGGGAAAGTGGCGGTAAAACGTCACCTTAGTGACGCCTGATTCTTTGATGATGCGATCGATGCCGGTGGCGCGGATCCCTTCCTGATAAAACAGATCGTGAGCCGTCAGCAGGATGCGCTGGCGGGCGGGTAAGGTATTGCGATCGACGGTCATCATTTTCTCCAAGCTATTTTCGAGTGATTGTAGACAACTCTGTCTACATGCGCTAGCGTAATAATGTAGACAGAGTTGTCTACATGCCTTCACTCAGGAGATAAGCATGAGCATTAAACCCCCATTGCCGCCTTTTACCCGCGAATCCGCTATCGAGAAGGTGCGGCTGGCGGAGGATGCCTGGAACAGCCGCGATCCTGAGCGGGTGTCGCAGGTGTATTCCCTCGATACCCACTGGCGTAACCGCGCGGAATTTGTCGACGGCCGCGCGGCGGTGGTCACATTTTTGCAACGCAAGTGGGCGAAAGAGCTGGAGTATCGGCTGATTAAGGAACTGTGGGCGTTTGACGGCGCGCGCATCGCGGTGCGTTTCGCCTATGAGTGGCGCGACGATTCCGGCAACTGGTATCGCAGCTTCGGCAATGAAAACTGGGAGTTCAATCAGGAGGGGCTGATGATTAACCGCCATGCCTGCATCAACGACATGCCGATTCGCGAACAGGATCGGCGTTTTCATTGGCCACTCGGTCGGCGCCCGGACGATGTCCCGTCGCTGAGCGATTTCGGCTTTTGAATCCGATGTCGTGCCCGCGCCGGCCGATCGCGAGAAAAAGCGCACCGATCGACAAACGGGAATTTGTAGAAAAGCCTTTCCGCTTCTAGACTTAGGGGACAACAAACGTACTCCAAGAGGACAAGCTATGACGAAGAAGTTGGTTTTGGCCGTCGGTACTGCGGCGGTATTTTCCATTCTTGCCGGCTGCACCGCCTATGACCGTGCAACCAGTTATGTCAATGAGCCGGTGGTCAGCGATGTCAAAGTAGGGATGACCAAGCAGCAGGTGCGGGCGATTGCCGGTCCGCCGTCGACGTCCGCCACGCTGATTCATGCGCAAGGCACTTGCGATACCTATGCGGTCGCGCCGCGCGATGGCAAAGTGCAAACGTACTTTGTCAGCTACAACGACACGGGCCATGTCATGAACAAGGGCTATCAAACCTGTTCCGACTACGATTCGCAGCCGAAGTAAACGCGTTTAAGCCGAACATAAAAGCCTCGCTTTCGCGGGGCTTTTCATTTTTTAAGCGTTTAAGGCTTGAAGTTTAGGCAACCGCACCGTCCATGCCATTTTTTTGCATCAAAATGATAGACATTTCATAACGGTATCGCTAATATCAGCGCCCATTGGAAGGATGGCCGAGTGGTTTAAGGCAACGGTCTTGAAAACCGTCGAGTGTAACAGCTCCCAGAGTTCGAATCTCTGTCCTTCCGCCAAATTCAGCCGGCTTAGCTCAGTAGGTAGAGCAACTGACTTGTAATCAGTAGGTCACCAGTTCGATTCCGGTAGCCGGCACCATGAGTGCCAAAAAACCGCCAACCGCAAGGTTGGCGGTTTTTTGCTTTACGCGGTTCTCAACGCGGCGCGCAGGGACTAGGGCAGCCAGGCGCCAAGCACCACCCCGATAATCGCGTACTCATCGGCATTCTGCGCCGGGCAACCCGGCATGCTTCCCTTAAGCCATCGATGCCCGGCTTCCTCGACATACCTTCTAAAGATGAGCTCCGCGCTGTCACAGCGTTTCGCTATCACCTTATCGCCGGACACGAGCTCGGTTATGCCGGCAGTAACGGGTTCGACAAGTATCAAGGCGCCCTTTGGGTAATTGGCGCCGGCAGAGCCGTTCATCGTGTTATCCCGCACCGGCAACCAGTAGGCCTGAGCGCTGCATTGCACCATCGCCGGGTAGTGGACGGTCGTTCCTTTGCGCAGCTGTTCATGAGACAACGGCAATGTCCACGTCAGCAGCGGCAGCGTTTTACCCAAGGCCTGCGAAGTCTTCTGCCTGACGGGGCGTAGCCCGATTTGCTCCAGGCCATCCAGCCAGCCGATTTGCACGGCGAAGTACTGTTCAATCCTTCGCGCCATGTCGCCACTGATGCCCTTTTTGCCTTTCTTGCCCGGCGGGTAGAGCAGGCGAGAGACATAGTCAGCGGCAATACCGAGCGCCTCCGCAAGGCGCTTTTGCCCCCCGACGCCGAGGTTATCGATCAGGATGATCAGGCGCTCTCGCCGCATCTCCTGGAGGTGCATTTTTTGCTCGTTTTTCATGAGGCCATCGTACCTAAATTTACCTGCAGGTAAATGGATTTTCGCTATTGAAAAAAAGATACCTCTGGGTATACTTGATACTGGTTATTTATACAGTATTTGGTGTAATGCCCTCGGCGAGCACGCCGGGCGGAGCGGTTGTTGCGTGTTGGCGCACGCCGAGCAGAAGAGCGGCTCGACCGACGTCGGTCAACGACATGGAGCCCTGGCGATGTGGCAAACGCCCAAAGGAGGTGGAAGCATGAGAGATATGAATGAAGTGTTGGAGCGGTGGGGCGTATGGGCCAGGGATAATAGCGGCATCGATTATTCCCCCATTGCTGCCGGGTTCAGAGGGCTGTTGTCCTATAAATCGAAAGGCGAGCGTTCCTGTTGCGATGATGATGGCCTGGTGATCGACGGTTGCGTGGGCAGATTGAAGAAATACAAACCCGAAGAGTTCGATCTCATCATTGCCCACCATGTTTATGGCATATCTCTGCGTAAGATCGCCCTGAAAAGGAAATGTTCAGACGGTACGATACGTAAAGAGATGCAAACGGCGGAAGGGTTCATCGGGGGATGCCTGGCGATGTTGGATATAAAGTTGACTATGGATCGCTGAAACTGCTGCCGTTGAAGTTGATGAGGGTTTATTTCTCGTTTCACTGTGACATCAGGAATAATAATGGCGTATGCGCGTTGCAATAATTTAAAAAAAGACTCACGCGTACGCAAATAAACGCGTAATCTGATAAAACTGAGTCGTTGCCGGCACCGCCGCACGATAACTAAACCTCGCTCCGGCGGGGTTTTGTTTTTTTATAATAAAAGACTCACGCGTACGCAAATAAACGCGTAATCTGATAAAACTGAGTCGTTGCCGGCGCCGCTGCACGATAACTAAACCTCGCTCCAGCGGGGTTTTGTTTTTTTATAATAAAAGACTCACGCGTACGCAAATAAACGCGTAATCTGATAAAACTGAGTCGTTGCCGGCGCCGCCGCACGATAGCCAAACCTCGCTCCGGCGGGGTTTTGTTTTTTTATAATAAAAGACTCACGCGTACGCAAATAAGCGCGTAACCTGATAAAACTGAGTCGTTGCCGGCACCGCTGCACGATAGCCAAATCTCGCTCCGGCGGGGTTTTTCATTTTTAGCCTCCTTGTCAAAACGGTCAATCACTCACTGAATAATGACTGTCGTTGAATGATCACGGCGGGAGGCTAATCCTTCTCATTTATAAAACGGCGCAATCCTTATTTCTCTTCTCAGGTTGAGCAGAACGGATAAGCCATTTTCGACAGCGTAAATGGCCGCTTATTTAAATGGAACAGGAATGACGGAGAGGGGCGCCGCATTTAGCCGCTCTTTTCCATGACTCCCGACGATCGGGCTATGCCCCGGTAAGGGGAGGGTGATGATTATGCCTTGGAAAAATGAACCAAACATCCTTTCAATGCTGCTTGCTTTCGGCATGACGCTGCTGGGGGCGATCGCCAGCTATTCCTTCAAGGTTTTGAACGGCGAAACCTTTAGCTGGAGGACGCTGTTTTTGCAGTTGTTCGTCTCTATTTTCGCCGGTTTGACCATGGTGATGATTGCGCTGCATTACGACTGGCCTTCGGAGGTGATGGGCGGCGTATGCGGCATGGCGGGGTGGTCGGGAGCATCGCTGATCAAGGCATTGGAACGCCGATTTCTCAATAAAGCGTCAGGAGGAAACCAATGAAGATAAGTGATGATGGCATGGCGCTGATTAAGCGTTTCGAAGGCCTGCGTTTGCAGGCTTATCAGGACTCGGTCGGCGTTTGGACCATCGGCTACGGGTGGACTCAACCGGTAGCGGGACGAAAAGTTGGGGCCGGCATGGCGATCGATGTCGCAACGGCCGAGCGTTTGCTGGTGTGCGGTGTCGCCCAATTCGAACGGGGCGTCGAACGGCTGGTGGCGGTGACGATCACGCAGGGGCAGTTCGATGCTCTGGTGAGCTTCGCCTATAACCTGGGCCTGCGCGCGCTGGAGAACTCGACGCTGCTGCGCCGGCTGAACGCCGGCGATCGGCAGGGGGCGGCCGACCAGTTCGGCCGATGGGTGAATGCGGGCGGTGTGCGGCTCGATGGGCTGGTTGCCCGGCGCGCGGCGGAACGCGCGCTGTTCCTTACCTGATGCCTGAATGCGTCTGTAAAACAATTCCCCCTCAAAACGACGGAGACCTTGCCCAAATGATTGAAGATGAAATCCAACGCTCGCTGGCCGCGCTAACCCATCTGGCGGTTCATCCGCTGATCTTGCCGGATCCGCAGCAAGAAGGCGTGACCTATCAGAAGATCAGCGATCTGAAAGTGAACACCGGTCTGGTTGACAGCTCGCTGGTGCAGAGCCGTTTTCAGGTCGTGTTGTACGTAATCGACGATTACTCCCGGCTGATCGCTCTGGATAAAGCGGTTTTGAACGCCTGGGAAGGGGTTCGACATGGTCATATCGGCGAATGGCCGGTACAAGCGGTCACGCGCAGCACCCTTTTGCAGAGCGCCACGCCCCTGGCGGATAACCGCGTCCAGTATCGGATGGCCCGTGATTACCTCATCACCCATTCCGAGGTGGCGGCGTGATCGCCATAAACGTTACCGGCATGGCGGAATTGACTCGCCGCTTGGAAGCGATTCGGCGCGAGGTCGCCAGTCACATTCTGCCGGAGGCCGGCCACGCCGCGCTGGCGCCGCTACTTAGCACGATGCGGCAGTGTGCCGAGCGGGGGGCGTCAAACAGCGAACCCTCGCTGAGCGCCGGCATCGCGATACGCCCGGCCGTTACCGGATGGAACGCGGTGACGTTGCGTGTCGGCCCCAGTAAACAGCATTACCACAGAGCTCTGGCGCAGGAGTACGGCACGGCAACGCAAGCCGCCGCCCCGTTTATTCGCCCTGCGCTGGATCACCATAAGCACCAAGTGTTACGCATCCTGGCGGCTAACGTCCGCTATGGCATCGAAAACCGGTAGCGACCGCTACCATCCTTCATCAAAAAAGAGAGAGAAAAACTATGGCTGATAAAACCTCGCCAGAATACGCCATGCTGCCTGCCGGCACTATCGTCAAATGGGGCACCGTTGGGGCTGCACCGACGGCCATGAAGGCGCTGACCAACTGTAAAGCGGTAGGTGAAATGGGGCAAACCGGCGGTTTTGTCGATTGCACCACGCTGCTGGATACCGCCAAGCAGTTTATTTCCGACCTGCCGGAGGGCGCGGAGAAGTCCATCGGTTTCATCGACGATCCGTCCAACGCCGATTTCGCGGCGCTGCTGAATGCGGCGGACAAGCGCGAAACGGTGCAGTTCTACGTCGAGCTGCCAAATGGCCGCACCTCCACCTCCATCCTGTCGCTGTCCGGCTGGAAAATGAATGAGATCACCGCCCCGGCGAGCGAAGTCATTCAGATTACCGTCCAGGGCAAGCAAAACAGTAACACCTGGGGCTCGGTCACCCCGAAAGTGTGACCCATTGGCGGTTTGCCGCGGGTTAACGCCTGAAGGCGAACGCTTCCGCCGCGGGCCATGTGGCCTGCGGCAACCTGCTTATTACAGAGTAAACCGAATTGAACAAGGAAAAACCGATGAGTGAGAAATACGATCTGAAAGCGCTGAAAGCGGCGCTGCTGAAATCCGACGATCACGTGATTGAAACGCAGATCTTTGGCGCCAAAGCCTTTATCCGTCGCCTGAAAGCCGCGGAACTGCAGGAAAACGAAGACGGCATGAAGGCCGCCATCGACAGCGGTGACATGAACAAAGCCGCGCAGCTCAACGTGCAGCTTCTGCTGTCTTGCCTGATGACGCCGGACGGCAAACGCATCCCGGCCGGCGCCTTGCCGAGCGTAGACGATCTGCTGGCGGCGCACGACAACCCGACGCTGGTCGAAGCCATCGGCGCCGTCAAGCGCCATGCGGTCGGCAGCCTGGAGGAAGCGGAAAAAAACTGACTGACTCGCCCTGGCTGATGTTGGTGTTCCAACTGGCCGATCGCTGGGGTGAGTCGGATCCTCGCAAGATCGCCGCGATGCCGGCGCACATCCTGAATCACTGGCGGGCATACTTCAAACTGCAAGGCATGACGGCCGATGCGGCGGAGAGTGCCCCCGTTCATCAATCCGGTCAGCCCGCGCAAAGCAGTATTGATATGCAGTGTGCTGACGTTATGCGAGTGCTGGGAAATGGCTGATACCGCACAGTTGGTCGTCGGGTTGCAACTGAATGACACCAACTTTAAAAACAAACTGACGGCGGCTTACCGTACCGCCGGGGAACAATCCGCCAAATTTAACCGCCAGGCTCAGCAGGACGCGAAGAAGACCGACGAGTCGTATCAACGCATCGGTGGCACGCTTGGCGGCCTGGCGGGGAAACTGGCGGGGCTGGCCGGCGTTGAGCTGTCGCTGCAGGGCCTCGCAGCCACCTCGCGCCAGTATGGGCAGGCGCTCACCGAACTCGCGTCCATCACCGTCGCCGCGACGGCGCAGATGAAACAGTTGGACGACGCGGCTCGCCAGGCGAGCAGCGCTTCCGGCGAAGGTGGCAGCCGGGCGGAGGAGATGCTGAAACTGGCCGGTGGCCTGAATGACAGCGCGGCGGCCTGGCGCGATCAGGCGGCGGCGGCGCGCGGGGCGGCTCAGGCGACATCGGGCGTCGGCGCGGCGTCTCGTGTCGCCAATGTCGCGCTGGGTGTGCTTGGCGGCCCGATCGGTGTCGCCATCCAGGCGGGATTGGGGATGGCATACTTTTATGAGCAAACAATGCAAGCCAAAGAGGCTGCGGTAAGTCTGAAAGATGCTGCGATTCTAACTACGTCAGAGCTTATCAAACTGTCTAGTAAGCAACTTGCCCTGAGAAAATTAGATCTCAGTGAGCAGCTCGAAGAACAGCTTAGTGAGCGAGATAAGCAGCAGAATTTGTTGAATTACGCAAACGAGAGAATAGAACGAATCCAGAGTAACCCTGGTTGGCTGGGCGACATATTTGGTGTTGAAAAGCAGATGCAAGCTACGCGGGTGCGTGCAGAAGCGGCTCTCGAGTCAATTGACATCGGGATTCAAAATACTCGCACTAGTATGCAAAATATTGACCAAGCTAACCTTCTTGTTTTGACAGGGGCTGCTCGTCAATTTAATCAGCCAGCCGGCAATATTTTGCCCGTTACTGCGCCAGCACAATTGATGGGCCCCCCACCCCCCGATTATCCATTGGATATGGTAAGTACAGATAATCGTGGTCGTGAGCGACAGCAGGCTCTTGATCAGTACCAACAGCTGCGTCAGGAAATCGAGCAGGCGCATCTGAGCAGCCTCGACAAAATCACCCAGGATGAACAAAGCGCACAGGCCAAACTGGCGTCAGCGGCCAAGGCGGCCGGTGCCGGGCAGGCCGATGTGCAGCGTGCGATGGCGCTGAACGCCGAGAAGTACCAGCGGCAGCGGCAACAGCTCGCTGAACAATACGCGCCAGGGCAGGCGGCGGTGCGTAAAGAGCAAGAGGTTGGCAAGGAGCTGAAGGCGTTGTATGACGGGCGGCTGTTGACCGAGCGCGAGTACCACACCGCCAGCCGGATGCAGCAGCAAGAAATGACGCGCCAGCGGCTGAAGGCCGAAACCGACGCGCTCGCCGCGCCGCGTATGAACATTGCCGGTGAGGTGGATCCTGTCGCTCGGCTTAACAACCAATTGGTGCAGCAGCAGGCGCAATACCAGGCCTACTACCAGCAAGGCTTGCTGGATAAACAGCGCTATGAACAGCTGATGCAGGCGTCGACGCAAGAATCGTCGGACGCTCAGTATCAGCAGGCGCTGAGTCTGTTCGGCGGGCAGAGCCGCGTGCACAAGATGGCGCTGGGGCTGGTGGACATGACGCGGGAACGGACCTCCGGCATGATGTTCGATCTGCTGACCGGGACGCAAAACTTTAAGCAAAGCATGCTCGGTTTGATGACCTCCATGACGCAGTCCATCATTCAGCAACTGATCGATCTGGCGATGCAGGCGCTGTTAACCAGAACCTTTCTCTCTACCTTTATGAACATCGGCGGCGGTTTGCTGGGCGGGGCTGCAAGCGCCGGCGCGGGCGCGGCCGGTTCAGGCGCGATGGGCATGCCGACCGGTTGGCAAGGCTATGTCCCCAACGCCAAGGGCGGTGTATATGCCTCGCCTTCGCTGAGCGCATTCAGCGGCCAGATCGTCAGCAATCCCACGTTGTTCGCGTTCGCCAGAGGCGCCGGCTTGATGGGCGAAGCCGGGCCGGAGGCCATCATGCCGCTCAAACGCGGCGCGGACGGTTCGCTCGGCGTGCGGGCTATCGGCGGCGGCCCGCAGTCTGCGGCGACGCCGAATGTCTACATCACTATCGAGAACGGCGGCAACGTCAGTTCGCAGGCCGATCCGGGATGGGGAGAGTTCGGTAAACGGATGGGCAATATCGCCGCGCAGGAAAGCCAGAAGGTGATCAACCGTAACCTGATGCCGGGCCAGCCGATTTGGAAAGCAATCAAGGGGATGTAATGGGCATTCAGACATTTGAATTTCCGGCGCGCGTCAATGCCGCCGGCGATACGCGCTTTCGCGTCAGAAAGGCGCAGTTCGGCGACGGCTATGCGCAGGTCTCCGGCGACGGCATCAACCCGATCGTGCGCTCCTGGGATCTGACCTTTGTCGGCAAGTATGACTACATCACGCCGATCATCGTCTTTCTGGAAAACCATCACGGGGTGAAGTCCTTTCAATGGACGCCACCGACGCAGGTTCCCGGCCTGTTCCGCTGCGAGGGCTATAAACCGGTCGCGATGGGCGGGGATAACTATTCATTGACGGCCACGTTTACCGAGGCCTTTCACGTTTAACCGGGGGAGATGATGCTGAATTCAGATTTGCAAAAGCTGGAGCCGGGCAACCGCATCCGCCTGATTGAGGTGGACGGCACCCGGTTTGGCGCCGATATTCTGCGCTTTCATTGCGATACCCTGCCGTTTACGCCGCAAGAGCTGGCCGCTGCGGGCGGTGATGAAAGCAAACTGCCGGCGAAATCGGTCTGGTGGCAGGGGCTGGAGTACGGCCCGTGGCCGTTTAGCGTCGAAGGGCTGGAGATCTCCGCCGACAGCCAGGGCAACGCGCCCAAGCTGTCGGTCGCCAATATCAACGGCCTGATCAGCGCGCTCTGCCTGCAGTTTGAGGACATGGCGCAGGCCAAGGTGCGGATCCACGACACGCTGGTGCACTACCTTGACGCCCGCAATTTCCCGCAGGGAAACTCTTCGGCCGATCCGCTGCAGGAAAAGCTGCAGGTGTTCTACATCGATCGCAAGGCGACGGAAAGCGACGAGGCGGTGGAGTTCGAACTCTCCAGCCCGGCGGATCTGCGGGGGTTGCGCATTCCGACCCGGCAAATCCACAGCCTGTGCACCTGGTGCTCGCGCGGCGACTATCGCACCGGCAAGGGCTGCGATTACGCCGGTAGCCGTTACTTTGACGACAAAGGCAACCCGGTGGAGGACCCGAGTCAAGATCGCTGCGGCGGGCTGCTTAGCGACTGCCAGAAACGCTTTGGCGAGCACGAACCGCTGCCGTTTGGCGGCTTCCCGGGCGCGGCGTTAATCCGGCAGTAGGGGGCGAGTATGAAAGAAAAAACCGCGGCGGCCATTATGGCGCACGCCAAGGCCGAGTACCCGCGCGAATGCTGCGGCGTGGTGGCGCAAAAATCCCGCGTGGAGCGCTATTTCCCGTGTCGCAACCTGGCGGATAACCCCACCGAGCAGTTTCATCTGGCGCCGGAAGACTACGTGGCCGCCGCCGAATGGGGCACCATCACCCTCATTGTGCACAGCCACCCGGACGCCACCACGCAGCCGAGTGAGCTGGACAAGGCGCAGTGCGACGCGATGGAGTTGCCCTGGGCGATAGCCAGCTGGCCGGAGGGGGATTTGCGCACCATTTTGCCGCGCGGCGAACTGCCGCTGGTGGGTCGCCAGTTCGTGCTGGGGCATACCGACTGTTGGGGGCTGGTCATGAGCTATTTCCGCCAGGAACACGGCATAACGCTCCAGGATTACCGCGTTGATTACCCGTGGTGGGAGCGGGGTGAAAACCGCTATCTGGATAACTGGCATGCCTGCGGCTTTCGCGAGTTCGATGGCCCGCCGCGCCCAGGCGACATGGCGATCATGCAGGTTTCGGCGCCGGTGGCCAACCACGCCGGCATTCTGCTGGCAGATGGCCTGTTGCTGCACCATATGTACGGCATGCTTAGCCAGCGGGTGCCTTATGGTGGTTATTGGAAGGAGCGAACGATGAAGGTGTTGCGGCATAGAAAAATGATGTAATTCTCTGTTAAGATGAAAAAAATAACAGAGGGATTACTGATGAAAAAACTCCTATTACCCATCACGTTGCTGATGCTGACAGGTTGCGCAAATCCAGAACTAACAAAAAAGGTTACTGCTGAGTTTACGTCTCAAAAAGATGCCAATAGTTTGGCTGTCTGCATTGCAGAAAAATCGGACAAGCGTACCTTCAATGGATTGCGAATTGAAACAGTAAGTAAGCCCACACGAGAGAGTGGGATTGCACTGGTTTTGATTAATGGTAATGGTTATATCGACATTTTAGATAAAGGGTCTCAACAGCAAGTAATATATAGAGGTGAGGCCGCAAATAGTAATTGGGGTAAACTGACCAATAGAAATGGTGAGGTTATTTCTGACATTAAATCATGCTTGTAAAAATTAAATTTCCAATTAGACCCACCTTTGGTGGGTTTTTTTATGAGGAAAAATACATGTCGTTAATTGAAGTTCCACTCAGAACGGTAAGATTTCACGGGCCGTTGATCAACGCTTTTGGGAGAGAGTTCAAATATCGGGCTACGACGGTACCCAAAGCCATTGATGCAATGAAGAACTTGTTACCTGGTTTCGAACGCTACATGCTGGAGGCGCACAAACGCGGCCTGACATTTTCTATTTTCGTCGGTAAACGCAATGTCGGACAGGATGAGCTGGAGTTCACCAAAGGGTCGGAAGATATTCACCTTGTTCCCGTCGTGATTGGCAGCAAGCGCGCAGGCTTATTCCAGACCGTGTTGGGCGTGGCGCTGGTTGCCGTGGCTATGTATGTTTCTGCGGGCGCAGGGACGGGGGCTCTGGGGGCATTTACGGCGGGTGGGGGAACTGGCATGGCGGCGATGGCCGGTGCTTCCCTTGCCCTCGGCGGCGTCGTCCAAATGCTTTCCCCGCAAATGGGCGGGCTGCGCATGCGGCAAGGCCCGGAAAATAAACCGAGCTATGCCTTTGGCGGGCCGGTCAACACCACGGCGCAGGGCAATCCCGTCGGCGTGCTGTACGGCACGCGTGAAATTGGCGGGGCGATTATCTCCGCAGGCATTTATACCGAAGACCAGCAATAACGACATCCGTTTGAACAGACAGCCGCAATAGCGGCTTTTTTTATGGGCGAAATATGGCACAGAACATGATCCGTGGGCGAAAAGGCGGCGGCGGTGGCGGCCACACGCCGGTAGAATCGCCGGACAGCATTCAGTCGATCGCCAGAGCGAAGATGTTGTTCGCATTGGGCGAAGGAGAATTTGCCGGCGGGCTGGATGGCACAAACATTTTTGTTGACGGTACGCCGGTGCTGAGCAGCGACGGAACGGAAAACTTTCCCGGTTTCCGCTGGGAGTTCCGCCCTGGCTCGCAGGCGCAGGAATATATCCAGGGCATTCCCGCCGTTGAAAATGAGATCTCGTTCGGCAGCGAACTGAAAAGCGGCGCGCCGTGGGTGCGCTCCGTCTCTAACCTGCAACTTTCCGCCGTCCGCCTGCGCCTGGGGTGGCCCATGCTGCAAAAGCAGGCGGACAACGGCGACGTCAACGGCTATCGCATCGAGTACGCCATCGACGTGGCGACCGACGGCGGCAGTTACCAGGAGGTGTTAACGGCGGCGATCGACGATAAAACCACCTCGCTGTATGAACGCTCGCATCGCATCAATTTGCCGAAGGCCACCACGGGATGGCAGCTGCGCGTGCGCCGGTTGACGCCTAACGCCAACAGCGCCCGGATCGCCGACCGCATGAACATCGAGGCGCTGACCGAAATCATTGACGCCAAGCTGCGCTATCCGAACACTGCGCTGCTTTACGTGGAGTTCGACTCAAAGCAGTTCCCCAACATCCCGAAGATCAGCTGCAAACCGCGCGGCCGCCTGATCCGCGTGCCGGACAACTACGATCCGCAAACGCGCAGCTATACCGGCATCTGGAGCGGCGGCTTTAAGTGGGCCTACAGCGACAACCCGGCGTGGGTGTTTTACGACATTATTTTGGCCGAGCGTTTCGGCCTGGGCGATCGCATCGACGCCTCCCAGGTCTCCGAGTCCGAACTGTACCGCATCGCGCAGTATTGCGATCAGCCGGTGCCGGACGGGCGCGGCGGCGAGGGCATGGAGCCGCGCTTCACCTGCAACGTTTATCTGCAGTCGCGGGAAGAGGCCTGGACGGTGCTGAGCGATTTGGCCGGCATCTTCCGCGGCATGACCTATTGGGGGCAAAACCAAATGGTCGCCCTGGCGGACATGCCGCGCGATATGGACTTCACCTACACCCGCGCCAACGTGATCGACGGCAAGTTTACCTACTCGTCCGCCAGCGAGCGCACCCGCTACAGCACCGCGATGGTCAGTTGGTCCGATCCGGGCAACCATTACGCCGATGCGATAGAGGCGGTATTCGACAGCGATCTGGTGCGCCGCTACGACGTGAACCAGACCGAACTGACGGCCATCGGCTGCACCACGCCGAGCGAAGCGAACCGCCGCGGCCGCTGGGCGCTGTTGACCAACAGCAAGGATCGTACGGTCAGCTTCTCCGTGGGGCTGGACGGTATGATCCCCATGCCGGGGCATATCGTCGGCGTGGCGGACCAGATGCTGGCCGGACGAGTGATTGGCGGGCGCCTCAGCGGCGTGGACGGACGTAAACTGACGTTGGACAGGAGGCCGGGCGCTAAAGCCGGCGATCGCCTGATCGTTAACCTGCCTTCAGGTAAAGCGCAGGCGCGCACCGTGCAGGCGGTGAATGATCGCGTAGTGACCGTCACCACCGCTTACAGCGAGACGCCGGCGCCGGAAGCGGCCTGGTCCATCGATGCGGACGATCTGGCGGTGCAGCTTTACCGCGTGGTGGGCATCGCCGACAACGGCGATAACACCTATACCGTCAACGCCGCGGAACACGATCCGAACAAGTACGCTCGCATCGATACAGGCGCGCGTATCGACGATCGTCCGATCTCCATCATTCCGCCCGGCGTGCAGGCGCCGCCGAAAAACATCACCATCGACAGCTACTCCTCGGTGAGTCAGGGTATCGCCATTACCACCCTGCGCGCCGCCTGGGGCGCGGTTGAAAATGCCATCGCCTATGAGGCGGAATGGCGCAAAGATAACGGCAACTGGGTGTCGGTGCCGCGCACCTCGGCGCTCGGCTTTGAAGTGCCGGGGATTTACGCCGGTCGTTATCGGGTGCGGGTGCGGGCCATCAACGCCAGTGACGTATCGTCTATCTGGGCGACGTCGATGGAAACCTACCTCAAGGGCAAAGAGGGTAAACCGCCGATGCCGGTCGGCTTCAAGGCATCGCCTTTGCTGTGGGGCATCCAGCTCGACTGGGCGTTCCCTACCGGCGCTGAAGATACGCTCAAGACCGAAATTCAGTATGCGGACAACGCGGCCGGAAATAACGCGATGCTGCTGGCTGATATCCCGTATCCGCTGCACACCCACGCTATGGCCGGGCTGAAGGCGGGACAGGGCTTCTGGTTCCGCGCGCGGCTGCAAGACCGCACGGGCAATCAGGGCGACTGGACTGGCTGGAGCGCCGGGCAGGCGAACGCGGACGCCGGCGATTATCTCGAGAACATCGGCGACGATCTTCTGACCGCGAAAGACGGCGAGCGGCTGGTGGGCGATATCGACACCAACATCGACGCCATCTTGCAGAATGCGCTGGCAAACAATGCGACGGTGGATCACCAGTGGGCGCAGTACGGCACGGTGCGCGCCGATATCATGGTGGTGAAAACCACCATCGCGGAGGTCGATCGCGGGCTGGCCGAGATGAAAACCCAAGTGCAGGCGCAGATTGACGACGTGGCGGCGGTGCTGGAAGACAAACTGACGGCGACGGTAGACGCCGACGGCGCCACGGCCATCCATACGCTGAAAGCGGGCGTGCGGGTGAACGGCACCTTCTATAACGCCGGCATGTCGATCGCGGTATTGGCGGAAAACGGCAGGCCTGTCACGACTCGCGTCGGCTTTAACGCCAATCAGTTCGTGCTGATGAGCGGCAACAACAGCAATCAGTATTCGCCGTTTGCCGTGGTGGATGGGCAGGTGTTTATTAGCGACGCGTTTATTCGCAATGGCACTATCGATAGCGCAAAGATCGCACAGCATATCCAGTCTTCTAATTGGATAAGTGGGCAGCGTGGCTGGGCGATAAATAAAGATGGTGGGGCACAATTCAATAACATTAGCGCCCGTGGAGCAATATATGCCGACACCGGTGAGTTTAAAAATGGTGTGATTGGCAATTGTCGAATTCTTGAAAACTGTTCCATTGAGGGAAAACTTTCCGCCGCAAATATCGAGGGCGCGATCATGGATGGCTCGATGTTAAGCTGGACGGGTTATCATACTAATGAGAGTCGGTTATTACGTTTTGGCGGTAATAATGTTATTCCCGTTCGTGTTTTTGGACAGATTCAAATTAGAAGAAGCGGACGCGGCTATCCTCACGGTTATGGCGGGGTTAGGCAAAATGCAACCGGTGGAGGCTATATGCCAGAGGTTCCCGTTAGTTCCAGTTCAGGTAGCGGACAACCTTCGGTATCCATCGTTTATGTCGATGCATTAATTGGGAAGTCTTCGACTGCCTTTTGGCAGCTTGCTTCAGGAGAACTCGATCAAGGACAAGGACATTCAACGACCTTCATTGTGAACATTTTTGCCACGCCACAATATACGGCCTTTGCGCTGGAGTAATCATCACCTCCGTAACGAGGTTTTATCAGGCTAATTCAGGAGGATACTTATGCCAGCAGGCACTCTCACCCTAACGAGTAATTCCATAATAGTAAAAGGTACCGGAACGGCCTTTAATACCGAATTAAAATCCGGTGATTTCATCGTGAGCGTGGTCGGCGGCGTCACCTATACGCTGCCGGTGAAAACCGTTGATAACGCCACGCAGGCCACGCTGATTAAAGCCTATGATGGTCCAACGCAGGCGGGCGCAGCATGGTATGCCGTTCCGCGCGACGCGATGAACGTCATCACCGCCCAACTGGCCGCTGAGACGGCCAAAGCCCTGCGTGGGCTGAACCTCGATAAAGAGAACTGGCAGCAGGTCTTCAGCAATACCGGAAATATTACCGTTAAGTTGCCGGATGGCAGCACCTATAGCGGCCCGGCCTGGAATAATATTTCAGCTTCACTCAATAATAAGTTAGACAAGACGATTAGCGCTGCCCAGGAAATTAAAGGTTCACTGTCTTTACAGGGTTCTTTGGTGACAGGGCAAACGGCAAACCTTGACGTTGGGGGATATTCACGCTTCCGTAAGTCAACGACATTTGATGATACAATTTTTTCTCCTAAAGGACTCATTGCTGATGGGGGAAATAATGAATCTCCCTCAGTCATCTGTCATCGCACATCGACCGCCATGGCTGGGCAAGTAACAGGAGGGACTTTTTTATCAACGCTGAAGCAAAACGGTTTGAAAACCGCGATGGTCATGGCGTTACGTCGCGAGATTGGCATTGAAGACTATGGGTATATTTCATATCAGGACTATGTCGGGAATTGGCATGAGGCTCGCTGGTTGGCTAGCGGGAACATTAATAACATGACAGGAAGTTGGGTGACCGGGTCCGATCTTCGAATAAAAACTGACATTGAAGTTATTAATGATCCTATTTCCCTTGTTCGAGGCTTGAAGCTTTATTCTTTCAATCGTGATGGCAAGCCACAGATAGGTGGAATTGCTCAGGAAATTGAAAAGACGATGCCGTTATTAATCAGTGATGGCGGATCTATCACATTAAAAGATGGTAGAAATATCGAAAAAGTAAAATCCGTCGATTATTCAACGCTGGGATATGTGGCCCTGGCCGCATTGAATCAGGCTCTGGATAGAATCGATCGCCAGGATGAATTAATCAAAGAACTTATGGAGAAAGTACAATGACATTAATCAGCGGCATATTAAAAGGCCCTTACGGCGATCCTCGCTCCGGCGTAACCATTACCCTGCGCGCAGTCAGAACTTCGTCAACGGTCCTGAGCTTGGCTAAATCACAATCAGTGACGGATGATAGCGGTAAATATTCCCTACCCGTGGAGCCGGGCGCTTACGAGGTCATCATCTCGGTGTATGGCGCGCAGCCGGAGCGAGTGGGGGCTATCGAGGTTTATAACGATTCGCTGCCCGGCACGCTCAATGATTTCCTGCGTCGGCCAGGGGAAAGCGATATCACGCCGGAGATTGTGCAGACCGTCGATCGTCTGCGTGCTGAAGCGGCAGCGTCCGCCGACAAGGCTTCTTCCTCTGCTGCTGCGGCAAAAGTGAGCGAGCAAAATGCGGCGAAGAGCGCCGCTCAGGTGGTGACCGCCTTTGATAATGTGCGCTTTAAGCTGCCGGAGAACAATACCAGTACCTCTGCCTGGTTCCTGCTGGGGCAGTTTAAAAATGCGGGGCAAAATGGCGTAGGCGTCGCCCTCAATTTTTATGGTTCAAATGGTTTTAACGGTTTTACTTATAACGCGGGCATGTCACGTCTGATGTTGAGAACGGGCAATCAGAGCGCCAGCGATTCGACCAACAAGGTCAACCGTATCGGTGGCACCTTTATTAACGATACCGGAACGGCGATCTTGGATATTCAGGTTATTGAATCTAGCCGAGATAATTATGATATCTATTTGAAAATTAATGCATTTTCACTCAATTGCTGGTATACGGTTGAGCAAATCACCTACGCGAACGCTGCCGGCCTGCGCTGGGAGCATAAGGCGGTAAAACAATCGGTGGAACCGGTCGGGGTGATGAAAGTTGATATGCGTACGGGCGTTTCGTTCTCGCAATCCCAGGCGTTGCCCGAATATGCCACGGTCGCCCAATCTGCTATCGCCGGTTTTGGGATCGGGCCGGTTCATACTGAGGATGCATTCGCGAAGGATAATAAATCTTCCATTCAGCGCTACACGGTGGCGACGGCCAATCGGCCGGGCAATGTGTCTGGGGGGCTATTAACGCTGCCGGTGGATGGCGGACCGTCGTGCGCGTATTTTGCCACATCGGTTTCGCGGCAGGCCTGGGTGGGGAGTTCCTCTACCGCATTGCCTTCGACCATCACGTGGTCGCGGTTATTCAGCTCGTCCGATCAACCCACTGTCGCAGACATTCCAAACCTGAAGGACTGGGGGTTGAGTAAAGGCGTGACGGCGGCGAGTAAAGGCAACTTCAATGCGCAAATGCAAAGCCGGCGCGGTTATGTGAGCACGGATCCCATTGGCAACCCCTTCAAAGACGTTGGCACATATTTCCTCGATACGCGCTCATGGGCGGTGACGCAGGCGGGAACCGACGACAGCTATCGAACGGTGCAAACCTGTTACGGCTATGGCGTGAGTGCTGCACAGACGGGAAAAATTGCCGTGCGCAGCTGGAATGGCACCGCGTTTACCCCCTGGGTTTGGATGTGGTCAGAAGCCAACACCACGGTTGACGGCAACGGTTTTATCAAGAAAGCCTCGCCGATCGCGAGATTGTCCGCGGCGCCCGAGCATATGCAGGCTGACTATCTGGACGGCGGCTTTGCGCTGGCCGGCTGTGTCGCCGTTAACGGTGAGGCGACGGGGGTGAGCGCAGAGCGAATCTCCACCGGCGTTTATCAGTTGAGTGGTTCGCTGGGGTTGGCAAAGGAGGGCTGGACCATCGAAGTACCGCAGGACGTGAACGGCAACCGCCTGTGCTTTGTAGAAACCGCCACCGACAGCGACGGCGTTATTACGGTGAAAATCAGCAAACGCCGTTTTGACATCGATACCGCGACGGTCGTGGCCGGCGAAGCGATGGATATTCCTGAAGGGCGCTGGATCGATCTGCGCCTCGCCATGCCGGCGCGTGAAGAGGTGGAGGTGTTGCCGCCGGACGCGCTGGTATCAAACGATGACGTGTCATCGGAAACCAACGCGGTTTCATAAATAAAGTGGATGCCAGGTAAATGCCGGTGCAGTAGGTTATTGGCCGCCTATTGCATCGGCGCCGGCATTATCACCGAGAGGCTCGGGCAAACACGCTGCCCGTTCTGCCCGGCAAGGTTCCCGCTGAGTGGGAGTCAATAGCGTTGCTGCCCGTCAAATATCAGTGACCAGCCACTGATCCGCTTCTTCGAACATCTCTTCCAACATTCGGTTCAGCTTCTCACGATCGCTTTTGCTGGCGTCGGAGTTCAGGCCGTTGGCCTGCATCGGTTTTACGCGCACGTCAGCTTCCGGAAACAGCGCATGCACGCGTTTTTCCAGCTCGTTGCGAATAATCTCGGCGGCGTTGGGCAGCCCAGCGACGTTGCGTTTGTCGTACACCAATTCTACAAACATGACTCACCTGTAAACACTGATTTAATGTACAGTATTCTGGCCTGAGGAAGACCGGTTGGCAAGAGGGCGCGCGGAATTTTGCCTGATGCGATCATTCTTGCGCGGCGTGCGGTAAAACCTGCAGCTGAATCACCAATTCCGCCAGGCTGGCGGCCTGCATTTTCTCCATCACTTTTGCCCGGTGGACCTCTACGGTGCGCAGGGCGATATTCAACCGTTCCGCCATTTCTCTGTTCATCATGCCTCGCACCACCAACTGCGCGATGTCGCGTTCTTTCGGCGTGAGCGTGCGGTAACGGCCGCAAGTTTCATGGCGTCGCCAGGCTTTGGCCGAGACTTGCTGCGCCCGTTCGAGGGCGGCGATCAGCGGTTCAGCGGCGATCGGTTTTTGCAGGAAATCCACCGCGCCGTACTTCATCTGCTCCACCGCCATCGGCACGTCGCCATGGCCGGACAGGAACACCACCGCCAGCGTGCTGCCACGGCGGCGCAGCTCAGCGTAGGCCTGATGCCCATCGAGTATCGGCATCCGCATGTCCAGCAAGACGATCCCGGTCTGAAACAGATCGGCCTGCGCCAAAAAGCCGGCGCTGTCATTCCAGCATTGCACGTCGTGGCCGAGGCTGGTCAGCAAAAAATGGCAGGCGTCGGTGACGGCGACGTCATCATCCACCAGATGAATTAGCGACATGGTTTTCCTCATCGTTCAATATGAAATGCAGGGTTACGCACAGCCCCTTGCGGCTGTCGGGGGCGAGGCGGTTAGCCAGCAGGATCTCGCCGCCGCCATAGCGGGCCAGGCGCCGGCAAATGGCCAACCCCAGCCCCATGCCGCCGGTTTTGGTGGTGTTGAAGGGGCGAAAAGCCTGTTCCAGCCCGGCCGCACTCATCCCACCCGCGTTGTCCTGCAGATGCAACTCGATCGCCCGTTCGCTCTGGACGGCGGAAAGCCAGACGGCGTTGGCCCCGGCCTGCGCCGCATTCAGCAGCAGGTTCGCCAGCAGCTGTTCCAGCAGCGCCGGCGGCAGGATTAGCGTCAGCGAAGGTGCCACATTGTTGAACAACGTCAGGTCGGGATAGCGCTGCGTCAGGCGCAGCAGTGTCCACACCCGCTCGGCGGTTTCGCTCACCGCGATGGGGCGCCAGCTCGCTCTGTCTCCCTTCTCGCTGGGGGACTGGACCCACTGGCGCAGGTTATGAATCGTCTCGCCGCCGCGCTGCGCCTGCCGGTCGATATTTTCCAGCGGCGTCAGCAGCGGGTGCCCGGCGTCCGTTTTGCGCAGTTGGATCAGGCACCCCTGCGCATAGTGGCGAATAGCCGCCAGCGGTTGATTGAGCTCGTGTGCGAAGCCGGAGGCCATTTCCCCCAATACGTTCAGCTGTCTGGCATTCTCCAGCGCCTGCTCCTGTCGCCGCAGTTGCTCTCCGGCATGAAGCAACTGCCGCCCGCGCCGGCGTACCAGCAGCGCGATCCAGATATGGTTGACGATCAACAGCGCCAGCACCGCCAGCGACAGGCCGACGGCCGTCTGATGCTGGATCAGCCAGCTCTTGATGTCCAGCCACAGCCGCCGCTGTTCCGGGTGTTGGTTGACGGCGCGCAGCAAGGCTTCCACCTCGCTGGTCGAGGCCGGGGCGCCCCACAGGAAGGGAGATTGCGGTGGGGCGGTCAGCAAGGCTCTTGCCACCGCATCCACCAGTGAGTTATCCAGACCGGGCAGGGCGGCGAACGACCAGTTGGGGTAAAGCGGCGTGCTGGTGACGCAGGGAACCGATGTGGGCCGTTGCAACAGCGGGCGAAAATCCGCCGGGTTGATCAGGCCTTCCCGATCCATTTTCTCCAGCAAACAGACGGGAACGATGGCGGCCTGAATGGCGCGCTCGCGCAGCAGATAGAGCAGGGCATCGGCAGGAAAACCGGTAAAGCGCAGGTGAAAATCGCGCTCGGGCCGTATGCCGGCGTCGCTGAGCGCCTTATAACCGGTCAGATAGCCGCCGAAGGCCTGCGGATCGATGGCGCCCACCGTTTTGCCCATCAGCGCCTGCGGCGTCGTAATGCCGCTGTCGCGCCGCACCAAAATCACGCTGCCGATGATGTTACCCGTTGCCCGATCGCCGTTGGCGGCGCGCAACGACGCCAGCCAGCGCAGATGATAGTGGTTGTTCAACTGCACGAACTGCGCCGGATTAGTGACCACGAACTGCACGCTGCCCCGATTGACCGCTTCGCGCATCTGCGCCAGATCGAGCGGCTGCAGGCGGAAGCGTTCACCGCCGAAGCTGCCGTTGAGACTGTCGATCAGCGGCTGCCAGTCACGCGCGGTCGCCGCATCGCCGCGCATCGCCAGCACGCCGACCGACCACTCTCCCGCCTGTGCCGCCATACCCCAGCCGAGACTGAACAGCAGTAATAACACGACCCTCACAGCCCCTCCTGATGGGCAATCTGCCTGCCGTCACTTGTTTTAGATCAACGTTAGGTTCGGTATGTGGTTAACCACAATAGAGCTGAGCCCAATGTCATTTTTACACTGTAAATCATCGACATTGTTTATTCATCTAACGGGCATCAATAGCGTGATCGGGGTGATGCCCAGGACGTGGGAGAGGCGCATGGATTTCGGTAAACGGCAGTTTTTACAGCGGCTGGGCGTGTTGACGGCGGGGGCTTCGCTGATCCCCGTGGCGGAGGCCGGGCTGACGTTAGCGCCGACGCGGCGCGAGGGGGATGCGAGCCGCCGTTACGCGATGCTGATCGATCTGCGGCGCTGCGTAGGGTGCCAGGCTTGTACCGTGAGCTGCGCCATTGAAAACCAGACGCCGCACGGTGAGTTCCGCACCACGGTAAACCAGTACCAGGTCAGCCTCGAAGGCGAATCCGTCGCGACCAACGTGCTGCTGCCCAGGCTGTGCAACCACTGCGACAACCCGCCCTGCGTGCCGGTATGCCCGGTACAGGCCACCTTCCAGCGCGAGGACGGGATCGTGGTGGTCGACAACAAACGCTGCGTGGGTTGCGCCTATTGCGTGCAGGCCTGCCCGTACGATGCCCGTTTTATCAATCACGCCACCCAAACGGCGGACAAATGCACCTTCTGCGCGCACCGGCTGGAAGCGGGATTGCTGCCGGCGTGCGTGGAGTCGTGCGTGGGTGGGGCGCGGATCATCGGCGATATGCGCGATCCGCACAGCACGCTGAGCAAGCTGCTGCGGCGCCACGAGGCCGAGATCAAGGTCCTCAAGCCGGAGAACCAAACCGTGCCCCACGTGTTTTATCTGGGGCTGGATGACGCCTTTGTCACGCCGCTGCCGGGTCGGGCGCAGGTCGCCTTATGGGGGGAGGGACAATGAGCCGCCAACTGATGATCGCAGAAGTGCTGAGCCAGCCGCAGGCGGTGAGCTGGCTGCCGTGGGCCGTGCAATATTTCTTCTTTATCGGCATCGCCGCCTGCGCCGCGCTGCTGGCCTGCGTGTGGCGCTGGCGCGGAGGGGACAACGCCGCACGCCTGGAGCGCGCGGCGCTGTTTATCGGGCTGACGTGCGCCATCACCGCGCCGCTGGCGTTGACCGCCGACCTGCATCAAACCGCCCGCTTTTGGCATTTCTACGCCTACCCGACGCCCTGGTCGTGGATGCCGTGGGGCGCGCTGTTCTTGCCGCTGTTTACCCTGCTGATCGGCCTGTGGTTTATCGCGATTGAATTTACGCGGCTGACGGGCAGACCGGTTGCGCTGCTGCGTGGGATCGCGACCGCCTGCGCGCTGGTGGCTATTGGCCTGCTGTTGTACACCGGGCGAGAGGTTTCCATCGTGCGCGCCCGCCCAATCTGGTTCAGCTACGGATTTCCGATCGTGATGTTCCTCAGCGCGCTGCCGGCGCTCTTGGCTTTGCTGCTGCTGACATTGCGCGAACGGCCCGATCTGCAAGCGCCGCTGGCGCGTGCGATGTTGCTGACGTTGCTGCTGCTTGGCGGGGCGATCCTGCTGTGGGGATGCGGCGATACGTTATCCGGCGCGGCGGTACGCCACTGGCTGCAGACGCAGGCGATGGCGCGCCGGTACGCCGCGGGATGGATTGCGCTGTGGGGGCTGACGCTGGCCTGCGCCGCCTGGACCGGCTATCGGCGCTTGCCGCGCGGCGGCGCGCCGCTGCTGGTGGCCGGCGCACTGGGGCTGAGCTGGCTGATGCGCTGGACGCTGTTGATCGAGGTACAAACCATTCCGAAATACAACGCGTCTAACTCCCCTTATAGCCTGCCGCTCGGCACCGACGGTTTGCTGGCGATCGTCGGCACCTTCGGGTTGTGGCTGGCGTTAATGATCATGGTGCGTGAAGCACAGGCGTTTTTACTGCGGAGAAAACAACATGGCTAAATTCACCCGGCGTCAGTGGTTGAAAGTGGGCCTGGCCTTCGGCGGATTGTCCGCTTTCGGCCTGAGCTATCGCGAAGTCGCCAAACGGGCGATTGACGGCTTGATTCACGGCACTTCAGGGCGGGTGACTCTGGATCGTATCAACGGCAACTCCCTGCCGCCCGAAGGACGGGCAATGCCGGAGTGGCAAGGCAATCCGCAGCAGGCCATCTCGATGACCCAATGTTTCGGTTGCTGGACGCAATGCGGCGTGCGGGTACGGGTGGACAGGCAGACCGACCGGGTATTGCGCATTGCCGGCAACCCGTACCATCCGCTGTCTCAGGAACGGCACGTCGACTCTGCGTTGCCGCTGCAGGACGCGTTGGCGCAGCTGGGCGGCGAAAGCGGCCTCGACGCCCGCTCCACCGCCTGCGCGCGCGGCGCCACGTTGCTGGAGGGGCTTTACAGCCCGCTGCGCGTGCTGGAGCCGATGAAGCGCGTCGGCAAGCGCGGCGAGGGCAAGTGGCAACGCATCAGCTTTGAGCAGTTGATCGCCGACGTGGTGGAAGGCGGCGATCTGTTCGGCGAGGGGCATGTGGACGGCCTGCGGGCGATCCGCGATCTGGAGACGCCGATCGATGCCCGACGGCCGGGGCTGGGGCCGAAAGCCAACCAGCTATTGGTGACCAACGCCGGTGACGACGGGCGCGATAGCTTCCTGCGGCGCTTTGCCCAGAACAGTTTCGGCAGCAAAAACTTCGGCGCGCACGGCGCTTACTGCGGGCTGGCCTACCGTGCCGGTTCCGGCGCGTTGATGAACGATCTGGACAAGAACCCGCATGTGAAACCCGACTGGGAACAGGTCGAATTCGCACTGTTTATGGGGACTTCGCCGGCGCAGTCCGGCAACCCGTTCAAGCGCCAGGCTCGGCAACTGGCCAGCGCCAGATTGCGCAGCGAGTTCCGTTATGCGGTGGTGGCGCCGGCGCTGCCGCTGACCACCACGTTGGCGGACGATCATGGCCATTGGATCCCGATATTGCCGGGCACCGACTCGGCGCTGGCGATGGCGATGATCCGTTGGATCCTCGACAACCGGCGTTATCAGGCCGCTTATCTCGCCATCCCGTCGGAGGCCGCCATGCAACGCGCCGGCGAGAAGAGCTGGACCAACGCCACGCATCTGGTGATCGCCGAGAGCGAGCATCCGCGCGCGGGGCAGCATTTGACGTTGGCCGATCTGAACGGCGCCGGGTCGGCGTCGCCGCTGGTGGTCAACGGCGCGGGTGAGCTGGTGGCGGCCGAGACGTGCGACAGCGCAGAGCTGTGGGTAAGCCGTACGGTGACGCTGCACGATGGCGCGCAGGTGGGGGTGAAAAGCGGCTTCCAGTGTTTGAAAGAGGCCGCCGATAAGCTGTCGCCGGAGGCGTACAGCCGGCAATGCGGCGTGCCGGTGGCACGCATCGCGGCACTGGCCGAGGCTTTTACCGCCCACGGGCGCAAGGCGGCGGTGATCGCCCATGGCGGGATGATGGCGGCGAACGGGTTTTACAATACCTGGTCGGTGATGATGCTTAACGTGCTGATCGGCAACCTGAGCCTGGCGGGGGGCGTGTTCGTTGGCGGCGGTAAATTCAATGGCTTCGCCGAGGGGCCGCGCTATAACCTGGTCGAGTTTCCCGGCCTGGTAAAACCAAAGGGGCTGAATATCGCGCGCAGCAAGGCCGCCTATGAAACCTCTGACGAATACCGCGAAAAAGTGGCGGCGGGCGTTTCCCCCTGGCCGGCCAGGGCGCCCTGGTATCCGTTCGTCGCCGGGCAACTGACCGAACTGCTGACATCGGCGTTGGCGGGGTATCCGTACGGGCTGAAAGCCTGGATCTCGAACATGACCAACCCCTTGTACGGTATCGCCGGGTTGCGCGGCGTGGCGGAGGAACGATTGAAAGATCCGGCGCGTTTGCCGCTGTTTATCGCCATCGATGCGTTTATCAACGAAACGACGGCGCTGGCCGACTATATCGTCCCGGACACCCATAATTTTGAGAGCTGGGGGTTCAGCGCCCCCTGGGGCGGCGTCGCCAGCAAGGCCACTACCGCGCGCTGGCCGATAGTGACGCCGGCGACCGCGAAAACGGCGCAAGGGCAACCGATTTCCATGGAGGCGTTTTGCATCGCCGTCGCTAAACGCCTGGCGCTGCCGGGGTTCGGCGATCGCGCTATCGGCGACGGTCAGGGCGGGCAGCTGCCGCTCAACCGCGCCGAGGATTATTATCTGCGCGCCGCCGCCAACGTGGCGTTTGCCGGCAAGGCGCCGGTGCCGGCCGCGAGGGCGGACGAACTGACGCTGAGCGGCGTCGATCGCTTGTTGCCGCAGCTTGCGCAGACGCTGCGCGCCGATGAAATCGACCGCGTGGCGTTTATTTACAGCCGCGGCGGCCGATTCGCGGATCATGACAGCGGCCGCCGCGACGGCAGCGTGGGCAACCGCTGGGAGAAACCGCTGCAGATCTGGAATGCGGAAGTGGCGAAACACCGGCATGCGATCACCGGCGAGCGTTTCAGCGGCTGCCCCACCTGCTATCCGGCGCGTTTGTCGGACGGCCGCGCGGTGGAAGCGCTCTACCCTGAACGGCAGTGGCCACTGCGCCTGATGTCCTTCAAATCCAACGTGATGAGCAGCTCCACCGCGGTGATCCGGCGCCTGCACGACGTGAAGTCGGTGAACCTGGTGGCGCTGAATCCGGCAGACGGGGCGCGTTTCGGCATTCAACACGGCGACCGGGTGCGCATCAGCACGCCGGGCGGCAGCCGCGAGGCGCAGATCAGTTTACTGGCGGGCGTGATGCCCGGCGTGATCGCGGTGGAACACGGCTACGGCCACCGGGAGATGGGGGCCAGTCAGCACTACCTGGACGGCGAACCGCTGGCGATGGATGAGCGCATCGCCGCCGGCATCAACCTCAACGATTTGGGCTTTGCCGATCCGACGCGCGAAGTGCCGAATACCTGGCTGGATTGGGTGACCGGTGCGGCGGTGCGTCAGGGGATCCCTGCGACCATCGTCAAGCTTTCCGCGTAGGCGCAGCCGTAAATCTGCTGTGGCTGCAGGTGAGGGGTGTTAAGCCTGCGTCAGCAGCTGCAAAAAGCGGCTCAGCGCGGCAAAAGGCGGTTCGCTGTTGCGCCAGAAGACGCCCACGCTGCCTTTCTGCTCTATCTTCGGCAGATTCAGGATCGCCAACTGCCCCTGGCTGGCATAACGCTGCGCCAGCCGTAGGGAAAGAATGGAGATCATATCGCTGCTTTGCAGCAGGTTGGTACTGACGTTCATGGATGCCGATTCAACCGTGTTTTCGGGCAGCATCACGCCGTTATCCGCCAGCGCATTATCAATGCTGAGGCGGATGGGCGTGCCGGTCGGCCAGACAATCCAGCGCCAGTGGGTGAGATCGTGCCAGGTGAGGGAGGCGGATTTTGCCAGCGGATGGTGAGGGCGGGCAACAAAGCATACCGGTTCGGTGTAGAGCACTTGATAGTTGAGCGGCAGTTGCAGCGCCCGCCCGCCAACGCGACCCACGACGACGTCCACCGCGCCCGCGAGCAGATCGTGCAGCAGCGGGGTCATCACCTTTTCCTCAATATTGAGATGCAGCGTTGGCATTTCTTGCAGCAGGCTCAATATGGCCTGCGAAACGCAGTCGGTGGCGACCGGCGAACAGCCGATTTTCAGGCTTCCCACCAGCCCGCCTTGCTTAAAGCGGGCGATTTCAGACTGCGAACGCTCCAGATCATTGATCAAACGCTGCGCATGCTGAAGCAGCAATTTCCCCCCCTCGGAGGGGCGCAGCCCTTTGCTATGCCGCTCAAACAGCGTGATCCCAATCTCATCTTCGAGCTGTGACAACCATTTTGACAGAGCGGGTTGGGAGATGTTCATCATCCGGGCAACGTGGGTCAGATTTCCCTGCTCGCCCAACGCCACCAACATTTGCAGATGGTGAAGTTTCATTTTCTGCGCCCAGTTCGCCATTTGCTATAACCCTCCGGTTATGTCTCCGCCTGAAAAGCCATTGTACATTTTATCGCTAAGGATACAAATTCGTAACATACCTAAAACAAGACAGACATCTCCCTACCCGCACCGAGGCGCTCACTATGACTCAATGGCGTGATTTACAAGCTCTGATCGATGCTGCTCCCATCGGTAAGACGCAGTGGCGCGTTATCATCTGCTGCTTTTTGGTGGTGATGCTGGATGGTTTTGACACCGCCGCCATTGGTTTCATCGCACCCGACATCCGCGCCCAGTGGCAACTGACCGCCGGTGAACTGGCGCCGCTGTTTGGCGCGGGGCTGCTGGGGTTGACAGCGGGTGCACTGCTTTGCGGCCCGCTTGCTGATCGCTTTGGCCGCAAGCGTGTCATCGAGCTTTGCGTGGCGCTGTTTGGCGCGCTGAGCCTGATTTCGGCCTTCTCCCCCGATCTGTCAACGCTAGTCGTTTTGCGTTTTCTCACCGGCCTGGGGTTGGGGGGCGCGATGCCGAACACCATCACGATGACCTCTGAATATCTGCCCGCTCGCCGCCGTGGCGCGCTGGTCACGCTGATGTTCTGCGGTTTCACGCTCGGTTCAGCCTTGGGCGGGATCGTCAGCGCCCAACTGGTGCCGGTGATGGGGTGGCACGGCATTTTGGTGCTCGGTGGCGTTTTGCCGCTGATGCTCTTTGTGGTGCTGCTGTTTGCCCTGCCGGAATCCCCGCGCTGGCAGGTTCGCCGCCAACTGCCACACAAGGTGATTGCCAAAACGGTCAGCGCCATCACCCGAGAGTGCGATGAAGAAACCCATTTTTATCTGAGCGAAGCCGCCACGGCGGCCAAAGGCAGCATCAGCCCGCTGTTTGCCGGCCGCCAGTTGCGTATCACCCTCATGCTCTGGGCGGTTTTTTTTATGAGCATGCTGATCATCTACCTGCTCTCCAGTTGGTTGCCGACGCTGCTTAACCACCGCGGTATTGATCTGCAGCATGCCTCCTGGGTGACCGCCGCTTTCCAGATGGGGGGCACGGTGGGGGCGCTGGGGCTGGGCGCGTTGATGGACAAATACAATCCCTTCCGGGTCTTGGCGGTGAGCTACGCCTTAGGCGCCGTCTGTATCGCCATGATTGGCCTGAGCGAGAACGGCCTATGGCCGATGGCGCTGGCGATCTTCGGCACCGGCATCGGCATCAGCGGTTCGCAGGTTGGGCTGAATGCCTTGACCGCCACGCTCTATCCGACGCAAAGCCGGGCGACCGGCGTCAGCTGGTCCAATGCCATTGGCCGCTGCGGCGCGATTGTCGGCTCGCTTGCCGGCGGCGTGATGATGGCGATGAATTTCTCATTCGATACGCTATTTTTCATTATTGCCGTGCCGGCGGCGATCAGTACGGTGATGTTAATGCTGCTGACGGCTGTCGTTCGCCAGTCTGCCCCAGCCCCTGATACGTTGCCTCGCGCAGCGTCGTGAATGAAAAGGAGAATCCCTATGCCTGAACGCAATCAGGATGTTAATCCCAGCCGCCAGCAGTTCTACCGGCATATTTCAGGGCAGAACCTGACCCCATTGTGGGAGTCGCTGCACCATTTGGTGCCGCCGACGCCGAATGCAAACTGCGCCCCGGCTTACTGGAACTATCAGGCGATTCGCCCGCATCTGCTGGCCAGCGGCGAGTTGATTGGCGCCAAAGAGGCGGTTCGCCGCGTGCTGGTGCTGGAAAACCCGATGCTGCGCGGACAGTCCTCCATTACCCCGACGCTGTATGCCGGATTGCAGTTGATCATGCCGGGCGAAGTCGCGCCGAGTCATCGCCATAATCAGTCGGCATTGCGGTTTATCGTCGAAGGGAAAGGGGCATTTACCGCCGTTGACGGCGAACGTACGCAAATGCATGAAGGCGACTTCATTTTGACGCCGCAGTGGCGCTGGCACGATCACGGTAATCCCGGCGAGGAGCCGGTGGTATGGCTGGACGGGCTGGATTTGCCGCTGGTGAACCTGCTGGGTTGCGGTTTCGCGGAAGACTATCCGCAAGAGCAGCAGCCCGTGACGCGCCAGGAGGGGGATTATTTACCGCGCTATGCGGCCAATATGCTGCCGCTGCGCCACCAGAAAGGCAACTCATCGCCCATTTTCAACTACCGCTACGATCGCAGCCGGGAAGCGCTGCATGACCTCACCCGCATGGGGGACGCCGACGAATGGGAAGGGTACAAGATGCGCTACGCCAACCCGGTGACCGGCGGCTACCCCATGCCCTCGATGGGCGCCTTCCTGCAGCTGCTGCCGAAAGGCTTTTCCTCACGGAAAGCGCGAACCACGGACAGCACCATTTATCACGTGGTGGAAGGGCGCGGTCAGGTCAGCATCGGCAGCGAAACCCTTCACTTTTCGGCAAAAGATATCTTCGTGGCGCCGACCTGGTTCGACGTGTCGTTCCAGGCGGACGAAGACACCGTGTTATTCAGTTTTTCGGACCGGCCGGTTCAGGAAGCCCTGGGACTGTTCCGTGAAGCACGTTATTAATTTGGGAGAGACAAAATGACGCAATACGTATTTGCACCGCAAGCCCCCGTGACGGTTCCTGTCGTGGGGAGTGATAAACAGTTTCCCGTGCACCGTGTCTACTGCGTCGGGCGCAACTATGCCGCGCATGCCCGCGAAATGGGCTTTGACCCGGATCGTGAGCCGCCGTTTTTCTTCTGCAAGCCTGCCGATGCGGTGGTGCCGGTGGCGGCCGGCGAAACGCTGGCGTTGCCGTATCCGTCGCAAACCGACAACTATCACTACGAAATCGAACTGGTGGTGGCGATTGGTAAACGGGGGAGCGATATTCCGCTGGAAAAGGCGCATGAATACATTTGGGGATATGCCACAGGCCTGGACATGACCCGCCGCGATCGGCAGATGGACATGCGTCAGATGGGGCGCCCATGGGAAATCGGCAAGTCGTTCGATCTTTCTGCGCCCATCGCGCCATTGCATAAAGCCGGCGACAGCGCAGACGTGAACAACGCGCCTATCTGGCTGCAGGTCAACGGCAGCGATCGCCAGCGCAGCGATATCCGCCATCTGATCTGGTCGGTGAATGAAACCATCAGCTATCTGTCCGGCTTTTTTGAGCTGCAGCCCGGCGATCTGATTTTTACCGGCACGCCGGAAGGGGTAGGCGCGGTGGTGAAAGGCGATGTGATTACCGGCAATGTAGAGGGGCTAACCCCTATCGCCGTGAAGATTGTCTGAGGCCGATTCAGAGGTGAATGATGAAGCTGTACAGTTTTTTTAATAGCTCAGCCTCCTATCGCGTGCGCATTGCGCTGGCGCTGAAAGGCCTCCATTACCAGACGGTGGGGGTCAATATTCGCATCGGGCAGCAGAATGAGCTGGCTTATCGGCGCATGAACCCGGTCGGGCTGGTGCCGACGCTGCTCACGGACGACGGCGAGTCTCTCAGCCAGTCGCTGGCGATTACCGACTGGCTGGATCGCCATTTCCCTCAGTCGCCGCTGTTGCCGGCGGCCGATCCGGCGCGCAGCCGGGTACTGGAAATCGTCTATGTCATTGCCTGTGATATTCACCCGGTCAATAACCTACGGGTGTTACGCTACCTGAGTGAAGAGCTGAAGGTGGGCGATGAAGAGAAAAAACGCTGGTATGCGCACTGGATCCGCCAAGGGCTGAGCGCCGTAGAACAGCTGTTGCTCCAGAGGCCGCCAGGCCCCTTCTGCGTTGGCGATACCCCGACGTTGGCGGATTGCTGCCTGATCCCTCAGTGGGCGAATGCCCTGCGGATGGGGTGCGATCTGGGCGGGTATCCGCGCTGTAAGGCGGTTTACGACGCCTGTACTCAGCTCCCGGCGTTCATCGCCGCGGCGCCCGAAAACCAACAAGACAAAATCTCAGCCTGAGCTTGATAAGGCGAAAGGCCGTCGTGAAAGCGAGGCGCGCAATGATCGTTGGGGGAGACAGTGGCGCAGCGGCTGCTCCCTCATCCTCTCGACGTGCAGACGAAAAAAAACCTGCTGTTACAGCAGGTTTTCTTGAATTTGGTCGGCATGAGAGGATTATGCGCATCTTCGATGCTTGCCCTGCGGGCCGTTGCTAAAGCAACGTGGTCTCACTACGTTCGGCTCAAACCTCCTTCGGAGATTCTCATCCTCTCGACGTGCAGACGAAAAAAAACCTGCTGTTACAGCAGGTTTTCTTAAATTTGGTCGGCATGAGAGGATTCGAACCTCCGACCCCCGACACCCCATGACGGTGCGCTACCAGGCTGCGCTACATGCCGACGCTATGAAAAATCATACTACCGATTCCCGATGTTAATGCAAGCGCCTCGCCACTTGATTGCTTTAGTTTTAAGCAGTTAGTTGGCGATAAAGCGTTTTACATCGGTCAATACCTGCAACAGCAGAGCAAGCTGCGGTTTCTCGTCCTTTATCTCTTCGCCGTTCTGATCGTAGACGCGATAGTTACCGCTGTTGTCCAGCATCAGCGTTTGTGTCGGCGTGGTTATCACCAGCTGGTTACCATCGCCGGTGGCGATCCAGTTGTTGCGGCGCTGGGCGGTGAACAGATCCTCGCCTTGCGAATAGTCTTTCGGCGCGGTTTTCACGTGCAACAGGCGTTGCATCAAGGTGCGCATGACGTCGTTATGGCCGGTCAGCTTGCTGATGGTCTGCGCTGGGGTGCCCGGCCAGTGGATCACCAACGGCACCTGTAGCTGCGCCTGGTTGAAGGCGGTGCCGGCGCCCCATTGGCCTTTGCCGCTGTCGTTGAACTCGACGCCGTGCTCGGCGGTGATTACCACCACGGTTTTATCCAGCAGGCCGCGCTGTTTCAGCGTGTCCAGCACCTGGGCTATCTGGGTATCCACATCTTGTGCGCCGGCGCGATAGCGCCGAATAAAGTCGGCCGGGACCGATTTTTTGTCGCCTTCGGTCGGCTCGGCGCCGCTGAAGTTGATATAGGAGAACCACGGCTCTTTGCTACCCTGGTCTGCCAGCCAACGCTGCCATTGCTGGGTGGTCTGGGCGTCGCTTTGCGGCGCCGGCGTCGGCAGCGAGAAGTCGGTCAACAGGGCCTGGCGGTACAGGCTGGCATTGAAGCCATCGGAGGAGAACAGCCCCAGCTGGTAGCCCCGATCGCCGAGCGCATTGATCAGTGCTGACGGCTTGCGGCCGGCGAGCACGCTGTCCAGATAGGTCGGGGAAATGCCGTAGAACAGGCCGAACAGCCCGGTATCGGCATGGTTGCCCGAACTGTAATGATCGCTGAAACGCACGTTTTCCTGGGCGAAGCGGGTCAGGGTTGGCATGTCCTGCGCCACGTCTTTGGCGCGAATGCCGTCCACTACGATCATCAGCAGGTTATAGCCGCTGCCTTTATCGCCGTAGCTGAGATCGCTGAGCGGATACTCCACCGACACCGCTTCCGGGTTGCCCTGTTGCACCAGACGGCGCTCATACTCTTGCTGGTCGAGCAGGCCGTGTTTTTCGAGGAACTTGCGCGCGGTCATCGGGTACGAGAGCGGCAGGTTGGCCCGCTGCATGGTGATCGGGCGATAGAAGTTGGCGTCGGCCCAGATATAAATCAGGTGCGACGCGAAAAAGGCGCTGATAAACAGCGCCGCCAGCGGCTTGCCGAAGCGGCGGCGGTTCAGGCTGCGCAGCTTCTGCCAGCTCCAGGTGCCGAATAGCATCTCCACCAGGAAGATCACCGGCACGCAGATAAACATCAGCTGCCAGTCACGCGACAGTTCGCTTTGATCCGGGTTGACCACCAGATCCCATACCACCGGATTGAGGTGCAGGTGGAAATGGGAGAACACTTCGCTGTCGACCAGCAACAGCGTGAGCCCGATGGTGGCCAGCGCGGCGGAAATAAATCGCAGCAGCCGCTGCGACATCACCACGAAGGTGAGCGGGAAGATCACCAGCAAATAGCCGGCGAACACGATAAAGCTGAAATGCCCCAGCAGGCTGACAAAGGCATAGACCCGGCCCAGCAGGGATGCGGGCCAGTCGGTGACAAACAGGTAGCGGCTGCCCAGCCCAAGGGCGAGCAGGATGTTGAATAAGGCGAACCAGTGCCCCCAGCTGATCATCTGGGAGACTTTTTCACGATAACGCTGACGGTTTGTCACCATAAGTCAATATTAATGTGCTTTATCTTCACGGACAGAAGCCTGCAGGGCTTCCGCGAACGATCTTGCCAGGGTTTTCCGCTGCGCGGGGGCAACGCTGGTGTTGATCAAATTAGTGACCATGTTGCCCAGCACCATCAGGGAAAGATCGGTGGGGGTATGGTGTTTTTCCAGAACATTGACCAGCTCTGAGAGCAGTTGTTCAACGTGTTCGTCACTGTAACGGGATGATTGTGGCATAAAATTGCGCTTAGTAATCTGCAAAGTGCCCTATCTTACCGTATAGGGCAGTGATTTTCCGCTCTTTTATCACTTCCTGTCATTTGGGGAAGGGGGCGCCCGTGGCGGGGCTGCTCCTCGCAGCGCCTTTCCGGTTTGCCGCGGCTTTTTAGTATTGCAGGGCGGGGTCTTCAGTGTTTGAATACGCGCCTAAAGAACAGGAGGATTTATCATGAGTCTGGATATCGACCAGATCGCTCTGCACCAATTGGTGAAACGCGACGAGCAAACGCTGGACGTGGTGTTGCGCGATACCTTGCTTCCCACCAACGCGGCGGTGGAAGAAATGATGACGGAACTGCATCGCGTCTACAGCGCCAAGAGCAAGGCCTTGGGCCTGTTCAACGAAGGCAGCGAGCTGGCGGAAGCGCTGCGCACTTGCCGCAAGGACGATAAGGACTTTCTGGCCTTCAGCCGTGCGGCGACCGGCCGCCTGCGCGACGAACTGGCGAAGTATCCGTTTGCCGAAGGCGGCGTGGTGCTGTTCGGCCAATACCGTTATCTGGCGGTGGAGTACTTGCTGATCGCGGTGCTGAACAGCCGTAACAGCATGCGCGTCAACGAAGAGCTGGATATCAACACCACGCACTATCTGGACATCAACAACGCCGATATCGTCGCGCGCATCGATCTGACCGAATGGGAAACCAACCCGGAATCGACCCGCTATCTGACCTTCCTGCGCGGGCGCGTAGGCCGCAAGGTCGCCGACTTCTTCATGGATTTCCTGGCGGCGTCCGAAGGGTTGGACACCAAGGCGCAAAACCGTGGGCTGCTGCAGGCGGTGGACGACTACTGCGCCGATGCGCAGTTGGACAAGAACGAGCGCCAGTCGGTGCGCCAACAGGTGTACAGCTACTGCAACGAACAGCTGCAGGCGGGCGAAGAGATTGAACTGCAGGCCCTGTCGCAGGAGCTGTCGCCGGTCGGCGAGAAAGACTTCATGCAGTTCTCGAGCGAGCAAGGGTATGAGTTGGAGGAAAGCTTCCCGGCGGATCGCGGCACGCTGCGCCAACTGACCAAATTTGCCGGCAGCGGCGGCGGCATCAGCCTGAATTTCGACGCCATGCTGCTGGGCGAGCGCATTTTCTGGGATGCGGCCACCGACACGCTGACCATCAGAGGCACGCCGCCGAACCTGCGCGATCAGCTGCAACGCCGGACCGGCAGCGGCAAGTAAGCGTGCCGAATCGCAGACAATAAAAAACGCCGCAATTGCGGCGTTCTTTATTTCGGCGTCCCGAAAGGTTCGAAAACGTAGCGATTAAACGCGAACGAAGTCGATGTGAGCCAGTTTTGGCTTGAACGGGTGACGCTGTACAGCCTGAACCTTAACTTTGGTTTCTTTACCGTCGATAACCAGAGTTACTGCTTCGCTGTAGAATTCTGGTTTAGCTTCCATGTTCTTAACAGAATCATGGTCCAATTCGATGGAAACTGCAGCTTCTTTGCCACCGTAAACGATAGCTGGGAATTTGTTTGCTGCACGCAGGCGGCGGCTCGCACCTTTACCCTGGTCTTTACGTACTTCTGCATTGATAGTGAACATTTTTTTTTCTCTTAAAAGAAAATTTACCCTGCTACAGGCGACCCAAGTAGCAAGTTCGGAATTCCGCTTTAACGCTGGGCAGGCCCAGGTAAAGCGCGCGGCATTTTAACGGAAAGCCGCCCGCAGGGCAACGAAAACCTGCCCAGATTGAGGGCCGTTCGCTCAGGCCAACTGATTGGCGCGGCGGAAACGGCCTTGATAATCGAACACTTTCTCGCGCACCTGCCAAAACTGGCCGCGTTTGCGCGCCACCACGAAATCCGGATGGCGCAGCGCCTGCTGTTGCGCCAGCACATCGGCGGCGGTGTGCCAGGCGAACGGCACGCCCGGCGCGCGCTGGTGCGGGCGCAGGAACAGCATCTCGAACGCTTTGCGCTGCGCCGGCGTCTGCAGGCGGAAACGCTCGCTGGTGCTGGTGCCGTCCTCGTCGTAATAGGTGGCCTTCAGCCATTCGCCCTTGTCATCGCGGCCGCTCTGCAGCTCCATGCCGCCGCAGCGCAGCACCAACGCGTCTTTCAGCTTCAGCGCCGCCTTCAGCATGTCGTCGGGATCGACCAGCACCTCCTGACACTGATGGCAGCGGCGTGCGGCGATGTCGTTCTCCGCGCCGCAGTGCGGGCAGCTCTTGAACCGGAAGCGGTAATCGCACTGTTCGCGGTGGCCGTCGTCGTCTTCCAGCCACCCCTGGCAGCGGCGGCCGTAGTGCTCGATAATGTCGCCGTTCTCGGTGCACTTGCCCCAGAACAGATTGGCGAAGCCGCAGGCCGGGCAGAACACCTGCACCGGCTGGCTGTCGCCGTGCGGCTTGCTGACGCCGACCTCCGGCGTAAACAGATCGTGCGGGTTGCCGGCGTAGTCGAGGATCAGACAATCTTCCTTGCCGGGCGCCAGCCGCAGCCCGCGGCCGACGATCTGCTGATACAGACTGACGGACTCGGTCGGGCGCAGGATCGCGATCAGATCGACGTGCGGCGCGTCGAAACCGGTGGTCAATACCGCGACGTTGACCAGATAGCGCAGCCGCTGCTGTTTGAACGCCTCGATCAGCGCATCGCGCTCGGCGGGGGGCGTTTCGGCGCTGACCAGCGCGGCTTCGCCGTTCGGCAGCAGGCCGTGGATCTCGCGGGCGTGTTCGACGGTGGCGGCGAAGATCATCACGCCTTTGCGATCCTCTGCGTATTCCACAATCTGGCTGATGATGTGCGGCGTGACGCGGTTTTGCCGCTTCAGCTCGCGGTTCAGATCCGCTTCGCTGAACAGGCCGTTGCTTCTGGCCTCCAGCCGGCTGAAATCGTACTGCACAATCGGCATGTCCAGCCGCTCAGGCGGCACCAGGAAGCCGTTCTTAATCATATAGCGCAGCGGCAGCTCATAGATGCAGTCGCGAAACAGGCTGGCGCCGTCGCCACGGGTGAAACCGTGGTAGTGATACTGGTAAATCCAGCCCTTGCCCAGACGATAGGGCGTGGCGGTCAACCCCAGCAGCCGCAGCTGCGGGTTGGTTTTCTGCAAATGCTGGATGATTTGTTGGTACTGGCTGTCGTCGTCATCGCTGATGCGGTGGCATTCATCGACGATCAGCAGCGAAAAGGCGCCGTTGAACAGCGGCAGGTTGCGCGCCACCGACTGCACGCTGCCGAACACCACTTTGCCGGCGCTTTCTTTTTGTTGCAGGCCGGCGGCGAAGATGTCCGCCTCCAGGCCGTAGGCGCAGTATTTGGCGTGGTTTTGCGCCACCAGTTCCTTGACGTGCGCCAACACCAGCACCCGCCCACGGGCGCGCTTCGCCAGTTCGGCGATCACCAGGCTTTTGCCGGCGCCGGTCGGCAGCACGATCAGCGCCGGTTCGGGACGCTGCCGGAAATGGTTGATGGTGGCTTCGACCGCTTCCAGTTGGTAGGGGCGTAGGGTAAAGGCCATAAAATGAACGCCGTAGAGTGGAATGGGCCGCCGGGTACAGATCTTGTCGCCTCCGTTCCCACAGAAACAGCGACATTTTACGCCCCGGGCGGCCGAAAAATTTCTACTATTATGCCTTCTGCGCACGCGCGGTGCGAGAAGCGTGAAAATTACCTCTGTCGGGCAACGCGTAGTGTCGCTATACTTGTGTGACAGCAATCGCTGTTCCCCCACGCGATTTCCCCCCTGAACCTGCTATTTGCACCCGGTGCAACGGCGGGCGTCATATTTTGGCAATACGATCAATGCGATCATAACAACGACAGGCAAAGCAGATCCCATGCGATTGGACAAGTTTTTATCTCAGCAGTTAGGCATCAGCCGTGCGCTGGTCGCGCGCGAACTTCGGGCTAAACGCGTCACCGTGGACGGTGAGGTGGTGAAGAGCGGGGCGATTAAACTGACCCCGGAGCAAGAAGTGGCGTTCGACGGCAATCCGCTGCAGCAGCAGAACGGCCCGCGCTATTTCATGCTCAACAAACCGCAGGGCTACGTCTGCTCTACCGACGATCCCGATCATCCGACGGTGCTGTATTTCCTCGATGAGCCGGTCGCGTACAAGCTGCACGCCGCCGGGCGGCTGGATATCGACACCACCGGGCTGGTGCTGATGACCGACGACGGTCAATGGTCGCACCGCGTCACGTCGCCGCGCCACCACTGCGAGAAAACCTATTTGGTCACGCTGGAGCACCCGTTGGCGGAAGACACTGCGCAGCGTTTCGCTGAAGGGGTGCAACTGCACAACGAGAAAGATCTGACGCGGCCGGCGACGCTGGAGCAGGTCGACGAGCACGTGGTGCGCCTGACCATCAGCGAAGGGCGCTACCACCAGGTGAAGCGGATGTTCGCCGCCGTCGGCAACCGGGTGATCGCGTTGCACCGCGAGCGCATCGGCGCCATCGCGCTGGATGACGATCTGGCGCCGGGCGAATACCGCCCATTGACGGAAGAAGAGATCGCCAGCGTGGGCGCGCCGCACCTGCAGGACTGATAACCGATCATTGATTGCGGCCGATTAAGGAGTCGTGGAACGTGCAACAGAACCGAACCTCTCATCTCGGTTTGATTTTCATTCTGGGCCTGTTGTCCATGTTGATGCCGTTGGCCATCGACATGTACCTGCCCAGCATGCCGGTGATCGCCGCCCAGTTTGGCGTCGAGTCCGGCAGCGTGCAGATGACGCTCAGCGCCTATATGCTCGGCTTCGCCTTCGGGCAGCTGTTCTATGGGCCGATGTCGGACAGCATCGGCCGCAAGCCGGTGATCCTGTGGGGAACGCTGATCTTCGCCATCGCCGGCTGCGCCTGTGCCATGGCGCAGTCTATCGATCAGTTGATCGGGCTGCGTTTCCTGCACGGTTTGGCGGCGGCGGCCGCCAGCGTGGTGATCAACGCCCTGATGCGCGATATGTTCACCAAGGATGAGTTCTCGCGCATGATGTCGTTCGTCATTCTGGTGATGACCATTGCGCCGCTGCTGGCGCCGATGATCGGCGGTGCGCTGTTGCTGTGGTTCAGCTGGCACGCCATCTTCTGGACCATGGGCGCCGCGGCGCTGATCGGTTCGCTGCTGGTAGCCTTGTTCATCAAGGAGACGTTGCCGAAAGAGCGGCGACAACGGTTCCACCTGCGCACCACGCTGGGCAACTTCGGTTCGCTGTTCCGCCATAAGCGGGTGCTGAGTTATATGTTGGCCAGCGCCTTCTCGTTTGCGGGCATGTTCTCGTTCCTCAGCGCCGGGCCGTTCGTCTACATCGAACTGAACCACGTTTCGCCGCAGCATTTCGGTTACTATTTTGCGCTGAACATCGTCTTCCTGTTCCTGACGACGCTGATCAACAGCCGCAACGTGCGGCGCTTCGGTGCGGTCAAGATGTTCAAGCTGGGGCTGCTGGTACAGCTGGCGATGGGGCTGTGGCTGATGGCGGTGAGCACCGTGGGCCTGGGATTCTGGGCGCTGGTGATCGGCGTTGCGGTCTATCTGGGGTGCATCGCGATGATCTCCTCCAACGCCATGGCGGTGATCCTGGATGATTTTCCGCATATGGCGGGCACCGCTTCTTCCCTGGCCGGCACGTTGCGCTTCAGCATCGGTGCGCTGGTGGGGGCGGTGCTGTCGATGGCGCCGGGCAAAAGCGCTTGGCCAATGGTCACCTCGATGGCGCTGTGCAGCATCGTGGCGGTGCTGTTCTATGTTTACGCCAGCCGGCCGCGCGATCGCGCAGCCTGATGTTCTCCCGATGCGGGGCGTGTCGCTCCGCATCGTCACGGGGTTGCGCCCTGCCATTTCAGGGAGCAACCGGCAATGAAAAATTTGTTGCTAAATATACGCAAGCTAATTAATTGGCCGTTTTCCCATCTGTGTGCTTTTTGTTAAAAAAATCCGCCAGCGTGCCGCCCAATATTCCCCGAGTAGCGCGGCGCGCTGTTGGCTGAGCAGCGCGGGGGGTTTGTATTAGGGTTGATGTAAATCAAGGTATTAGCAACAGTGCCTGCGCTAACGTGACGGGTAAGATGTTTCTTCATTGTAAAAATATGGCGACGAAAAAGTAGTCGCATTGCAAGAAAAAAGAGTTGAGATCGCTGCGGGAAAGGGTTACATATAACGCAAAAATGCGAGCTGAGTCGCAAAATGCCGTGAAATAACACCGCACGGCGCGCCAAAAAGTGGCACGGCATCGGCAAGCACGGGGTCAGGTTAATGGCTTGCGGCAAAATTTACATTTAAATAACATTTGTGCGCGGCAGAGTCGGGAGTCAACGGCTATAACTTAGTAACCCTGTCAGGTAAAAGTGTTTCACCTTTTCAAACTAGGGATTTCATGTGGAGAGTATCCAACTTTCGGTAGTGCATCGCTTGCCGCAAAGTTATCGTTGGCTATCCGGTTTCACCGGCGTGAAGGTCGAACCGATTCCGTTTAACGGAATAGACGAAGATAACAACCTGATTGGGCTGAAGTTGCTCAGCCATGAAGGGGCCGAGGCCTGGCAGGTCATGCAACAGCTCAATCTGTCGTTGCAGGAGATTCAGGTCGACTGTGCGATCGTCGAATGGGAAGGGGAACCTTGCCTGTTCGTGCAGCGCAGCGACGAGAGCGCCACCATGTGCCGCCTGAAAAACGTCGGTGCCGCGATCGCCGAACCGCTCAGCGCGCAATACCCCTTCTGAATTCGCCGCTAATCCGCCAACTGCAGCAGTTGACGGGTATAGTCGGCCGCGGGCGCCGCGAAAATCGCCCGGCAGTCTCCCTGTTCAACCACTTCCCCCTGTCGCAGTACGATGACCTGGTGACATAGCGAACGCACCACCTGCAGGTCATGGCTGATGAACAGATATGCCAACCGATGGCGTTGCTGCAGCGATTTCAGCAGCGTCAGGATCTGCGCCTGCACCGATTTATCCAGTGAAGAGGTCGGCTCGTCGAGGATCAGCAGCTGCGGCTGCAGGATCAGCGCGCGCGCGATGGCGATGCGCTGGCGTTGGCCGCCGGAGAACTCGGTGGGATAGCGGTGGCGAAGCTGAGGATCCAGGCCGACTTCCCGCAACACCTCGATCACGCGTTGTTCCCGCTGCTCGGGGCTAAGTCGCTGGTGCACCTCCAGCCCCTCGGCGATGATCTGCTGCACGCTCAGGCGCGGATTCAGTGCGGAATAAGGATCCTGGAAGACGATTTGCATTCGGCTGCGGTAGGGCAGCATCTGTTTCATCGTGAGCGGGTGCAGCGGTTCGCCGTCGAACCAGATGGCGCCCTGCGAGGCCAGCAGACGCAATAGCGCAAGCCCGGTGGTGCTTTTACCCGAGCCGGATTCTCCCACCAGCCCGACGCTTTCCCCGGCGCGCAGCTCGAAACTCAATGATTTCAATGCATAATGATAATCCACCGTGCGGCGCAGCAGGCCACGCCGAATGGGGAAGCGCACCTGCAGATCTTCCACCTTGAGCAGCGGCCGCTCGTCACCGGAGCGCGCGTTGGCCGCGGCAGGCAACGGCAGCGGCTCACCGACGTCTTCGGCGGCCAGCAGCTGCTGCGTGTAGGGATGCTGCGGCCGGCTGAACAGCTGCGCGCGGCCGTTTTGCTCTACGCAGCGCCCCTGGCGCATCACCGCCACGTTGTCCGCCAGGCGGCGCACGATATTCAGATTATGGGTGATGAACAGCAACCCCATGCCCATCTCTTGCTTCAGCTCTTGCAGCAGCGTCAGGATCTGCGCCTGGATAGTCACGTCGAGCGCGGTGGTGGGCTCGTCGGCGATCAGCAGTTTCGGGCGGGTCAACACCGCCATGGCGATCATCACCCGCTGGCGTTCGCCGCCGGACAGCTGATGCGGGTAATCCTGCAGCCGGCTCTTGGCCTGACGGATGCCGACGCGCTCCAGGCATTCGACGATCTCTGCGCGCGCGGCTTCGCGCCGCAGGCCGCGGTGCAGCATCAGCACTTCCGCCAGTTGCTTCTCGATGGTGTGCAGCGGATTGAGCGACACCATCGGTTCCTGAAAGATCATCGCGATCTGATTGCCGCGCACCTTGCGCAGTGCCGCTTCCGGCGCATGCAACAACGACTCGCCGTTGAACAGAATATCGCCGGCAGGGTAAACCACCGGCGGCGCGGGCAGCAGACGCAGTATCGACAGGGCGGTGACGCTTTTGCCGGAGCCGGATTCCCCTACCAGCGCCAGCGTTTCCGCCGGCGCTATTTGCAGCGAGAGTTCGTTGACCACCGGCGTGACGGTGTCGCCCTGGCGGAAGGCGATGCTGAGATCCTGAATAGCGAGCAAAGGAGTGGCCATATCAATGCGCCTTGCTGGGGTCAAAGGCGTCGCGCACCGCTTCGCCGATAAAGATTAATAACGACAGCAGCACTGCCAATACCAGGAAGGCGGTGATGCCGAGCCACGGCGCCTGCAGATTGTTTTTGCCTTGCAGCAGCAATTCGCCGAGCGACGGCGAGCCTATCGGCAGACCGAAACCGAGGAAATCGAGCGACGTCAGGGTGGTGATCGAGCCGCAGAGGATAAACGGCAGGAAGGTCAGCATCGCCACCATGGCGTTGGGCAGCATATGGCGGGACATGATTACCCGATCCGGCACGCCCATGGCGCGCGCGGCGCGGATATAGTCAAAATTGCGGGTGCGCAGGAATTCGGCGCGCACCACGCCCACCAGGCTCATCCAGCCGAACAGGATGGTGATGCCGAGCAGCCACCAGAAATTGGGCTGGACGATGCTCGACAGCAGAATGATCAGAAACAGCGTCGGCATGCCCGACCACACTTCGATAAAGCGTTGCCCCCACAGATCGAAACGCCCGCCGTAATACCCCTGCGTCGCGCCGACGCACACGCCGATCAGGCTGGAAAACAGCGTCAGCGCCAGGCCGAAAAGCATCGAAATGCGAAAACCGTACAGTACCCGGGCCAGCACGTCGCCGCCGTTACTGTCGGTGCCCAGCAGGTTGTGCCGCGAAGGCGGCGAAGGGAAGGGCACCTCGGTGGCGAAGTTGATGGTGTCGTAACTGAAGCGGATCGGTGCCCAGACCGCCCAGCCGTGCCGTTCGATCTGCCGCTGCACGAACGGATCCTGATAGTCGGCTTCGGTATTCAGTTCGCCGCCGAAGGCGGTTTCGCTGTAGCTAATCATAAACGGCAGGTACAACCGGCCTTCATAACGCACCAACAGCGGTTTGTCGTTGGCGATCAGATCGGCGGCCAGGCTCAGGGTGAATAGCACCAAAAAGATCCACAGCGACCAGTAGCCGCGGCGGTTGCGGCGAAAACGCGCCCAGCGCGCCTGGTTGATCGGGCTAAGGCGGCTCATTGGCGGGCCTCGAAGTCAATGCGCGGATCGACCAGGGTGTAGGTGATATCGCTGAGGATATTCAACAGCAGGCCGATCAGGGTGAAGATATACAGCGTGCCGAACATCACCGGGTAGTCGCGCTGCAGCGTGGCGTCGTAACCCAGCAGCCCCAGGCCGTTGAGCGAGAACATCACCTCAATCAGCAGTGAGCCGGTGAAGAACATGCTGATAAAGGTGGCTGGAAAACCGGCGATCACCAGCAGCATGGCGTTGCGGAACACGTGGCGGTACAAGATTTTTTTCTCGTCCAGCCCTTTGGCACGGGCGGTGGTGACGTACTGTTTGCGGATCTCGTCGAGGAACGCGTTTTTGGTCAGCATGGTCAGGGTGGCGAAGCCGCCGATCACCGTCGCCAGCACCGGCAGGGTGATATGCCACAGATAGTCGGCGATCTTCGCCGGCCATGAGAGGGTGTCGAAGTTGCTCGATACCAGGCCGCGCAGCGGGAACCAGTCCAGGTAGCTGCCGCCGGCGAACAGCACGATCATCAGAATGGCGAACAGAAAAGCCGGAATGGCGTAGCCGATGATAATCAGCGTGCTGCTCCAGGTATCGAACGCGCTGCCGTTGTGGACGGCCTTGCGGATGCCGAGCGGGATCGACACCAGATAGATGATCAGCGTGCTCCAGAGTCCCAACGTGATGGAGACCGGCAGGCTCTGGCCGATCAGCTGCATCACCGAAGCGCCGCGAAACAGGCTGTCGCCGAAGTCGAAGCGCATATAGTTCCACAGCATGGTGAAGTAGCGCTCGTGCAGCGGTTTGTCGAAACCGTAACGTTGGGTGATCTCGGCGATCACCTCCGGATCCAGGCCGCGCGAACCGCGATATTGGCCGTCGCCAGCCGCGATGCCCGTCCGGGCGTGGCCCAGGCCTTCGCCGACACCGCCGCTGCCAAACCCGCTGCCGTGCCCGAGCTCGATGGCGGCGATGGCCTGATCGACCGGACCGCCGGGGGCGATTTGCACGATAAAAAAGTTGATGGTGATGATCGCCCACAGCGTGGGGATCACCAATAACAGTCTGCGTATCAGATAGGCCGCCATTCCGACTCCTTATTGCCGCTGAGCCGGTAAGCGCGCCGCCTTGTTGACGTCGTACCACCAGTTGTCGAAGCCGATCGCATAGGCCGGGCGAATCGACGGCGTGGAGAATTTGTCCCAATAGGCGTAGCGGTCGTGGTTGGAGTACCACATCGGCAGCATGTAGTTGTTCCAGGTCAGCACCCGGTCTAGCGCGCGGCCGAGCGGCAAGAGGGCTTTTTCGTCGCCCTGATGGGCGGCGATTTGCCTGACCAGGCTGTCGACCGCCGGATCTTTGACGCCGGGGGTGTTATAGCTGGAATCAATGTACTGCGAATCCCACAGAATTTGCAGATCGGCGCTGGGGAACGGCATCGCCATATACACCGTCGACATCATGTCGAAATCGCGCTCGCGCATGCGGCGGGTGTACTGAGAGGCGTCAATCTCGCGGATTTGCATATCGATGCCCAACCGTTGCAGGTTGTGGCGGAACGGCAGCACGTACTGGAAGTTGCTGCCGCTCAGCAACATCAGTTCAAAGGTGAACGGCTGGCCGGTTTTGGCGTTGACCAGCTTTTGATTTTTGACCACCCAACCGGCTTCTTTCAGCAGTTGGGTCGCCTTCAGCAGGTTTTGTCGATCGTTGCCGCTACCGTCGGAGGCGGGCGGTTGGTAGATGCTGGTAAATACCTCCGGCGGTATCTGGCCCTTGAGCGGTGCCAGCAAGGCCAGTTCAGCGGCGTCCGGGTAGCCGCGGGCGGCGTAGGCGGTGTTTTGGAAATAGCTGTCGGCGCGCTGATAGGCGTTGTAATACAGCGCCTTGTTCATCCAGTTAAAATCGAAAGCCAGGCCGATCGCTTCCCGTATCCGACGATCGGCGAACAGCGGTTTTTGCAGATTGAACGCCAGCCAGCGGGTATTCTGCGCCGCCTGGTTGGTCTCGTCTTGCTTGATGATGTAGTTGCGCGCGAAGTTGCCGCCCTGATATTGGGTGGCCCAGCTTTTGGGCGACGGCTCGATGCGGAAATCGTAAGCGCCGGCCTTGAAGGCTTCCAGCGATACCTTATCGTCCAGGTAATAATCGTAACGAATGCTGTCGAAGTTGTAGCGGCCGCGGTTCACCGGCAGATTGGCGGCCCAGTAGTCGCGCACCCGCTGATAGATGATGTACTGGCCGAGGCGGTAATCGCCGATTTTATACGGGCCGCTGGCGAGCGGCGGGGTGCTGAGCGGTTCATTGAGCTTATGGTTTTTCCAGAAGCTTTCCGGCAATACGCGCAGGCTGAGCAGACTGAGGATTTGCTCACGGTTCGCTTTAGGCAGCTCGATGCGCACCGTCAGCCGGGAAATGGCCTTGACCGTGACGCCTTTGTAATAGGAGCGAAACTGCGGCACGCCTTCGGCCATGAATTTATTGAAGGTAAAGGCCACGTCGGCGGCGGTGATCGGGCTGCCGTCCTGGAAGCGGGCGCGGGCGTTGATATCCAATTCCATCCAGCGCATGTCGGCCGGGAAACGGGCCGATTCGGCAATCAGCGGGTAATAGCTGCCGGGTTCGTCGTCGGAGTTGGTGAACAGCGTATCGTACAGCTCCATCGTGCGCTCGCCGGGCACGCCGCGGGTAGCGAAGCGGTTGAAGTTGTCGTAGGTGCCGATGGCCGCCAGCCGCACGTCGCCGCCCTTGGGCGCCGCCGGGTTGACGTAGTCGAAATGGCTGAAGTCGGTGGCGTATTTCGGTTCACCGAGAAGGGCGAAAGCGTAGCTTTCGTTGAGGGCTTCGGCCCGCAGACCGAAGCTCAGTGCCGAGAGCACCAGAGCAGCGAAAATGCGCACGGACATCAGACGGTAAGCTCCTGCTGTGGAATAAAGTACAGCCTGCGCCCAGCATAACATTCTTCGGGCGGGCGCAGGGTAAAGATGCTTAAAGATTAACTATTTTTTTCCTGATAATCAAAGACCTGATGAGCATTGCAGTAAGCGACGAAATCATCGATGCTCAGCGGCTTGCTGAAGTAGTACCCCTGCATGAAGTTGACGCCGTGCTCTTGCAGGAACTGCATCTGCTCGGCGGTTTCCACGCCCTCGGCCACCGTCAGCATTTTCAGCTTTTTCGCCAGCGAGATCACCGCATCCAGCACCGGCGCGGTGACCGTATCCTGGCCGATGGTGTTGACGAAACCACGGTCAATCTTCAGATAATCCATGGTGAAGCGCTCAAGATAGATCAACGCGCTGTGCCCGGTGCCAAAATCGTCCACTGCGATCTCGATGCCCTGTTTGTGCAGCCAGTCAAACTCCGCCAGCGCGCTCTCTTCTTCCACCATGCCGCGTTCGGTGATTTCAAACACCAGCGTAAAGTAATCGCCCGGCAGCTGCGTCAACAGTTCATACACGTCCTGGTGGAACGACGGCGCGCTGAGGTGGGCGGGGGAAATGTTGAGGCCAACTTTACCTCCCCGTGGCAGCGCTTTGGCGAGCTGTGGCACATCTTCGGCGATCAGCCTGAACAGGTGGCGGGTAAGCGGCACGATCAGCCCGTTGCTTTCGGCGTAGGGGATAAAGACATCGGGCGGAATACGGCCCTCGATCGGATGCTGCCAGCGGATCAGCGCTTCCAGCCCGCCGATGCTGTTGCTGTCGGTGTGGAACACCGGCTGGTATTCGATAAAGAACTCGTTGCGCTTGATGCCGCGCAGCAGCGCGCGTTCCGGGCTTTGCCGCAGCAGCAGCATGTAGTAGCAGAGTACGCCGGTCATCAATGACAGCACCAAGCTGCCCAGCAGCGTCAGGCGAATGTCGTTGGGGGTCAGTTTCTCGTTGTAGAACAGGATGGTCAGCGGCAGATTGGGCAGCGTCAGGTTATCCGCCTTGCCCTTCGGCAGCTGATTGACCGGCATCAGGTTCGGGCTGAAAGTGGTCAGCGCGCGGTTGCCCATCACGATGGCGATGCCCGGCGCCTGTTCGTCGTGCGAGGTGAACAGCAGGTAGGGCATCAGATCGATGTCCAGCGTAGCGAGGATGCCGGTGGCCTTTTCGCCGGGATGCCGCAGCCAAACCGCAACCGCCGGTTTGTTTGGCACCATCGGCGTACCTTGCTGCAGCTTGAGATCCAGAGGCAGATCCCAGTCGATATCCTGGTAGATATTTTTCATCGGCAACATCATGTCGCCCGTGGCGGAGGAGCAATAGGCGTAGCCGTCCTTCACCAACAGGAAGGTGCGCACGCCGCTGGTAAAGGCCGCCTGGTAGGTAATGTCCGACTGGCTGGAGAGGCAAGGCTTATCCAGCAGCGGCATCATTTGCCGCATCACCGCCGTCAGATGCGAGATATAACCCAGCGTGAACTTTTGCGTGCGCGCTTCGACCTTATGTTGATATTGCGTGCGCTGGTGATTGATCAAAGAAAGCGTGACCGCGGTGAATAGCGTAAAAAATACCAGGGCGGCGACACCGCTTTTGGCCAGGCTGCGTTGTCGGTGAGACACGCTGCGGGCGAAAGCTCTTTTCAAGCCCATAACCGAGCCCTCTGCAACAGGGCGTCAGGCGTGTCGCGCAGCCAGTTAATGGATTGTGCCAGCGGCTTTTTTTTCATTTTTGCCTTTTTATCCCGTACCAACCGGCGGCGCCGTTTAAATATGCGGCGTCGCCGACAGAAATATCATGCGCATAATATCAGCGGAAACGTTTTAAATAACGCCGGGGCGCCGTTGCCGTCATCTGACGATAATAGGCGAGTTTTTCCTCGACGGCGCGATTTCCTGCCAACAGTTTATCAAAATAACGACGTGCGGCAGTGTTAAGTGGGGAACGGTGACGATAAGGCAGGGATCAATCTTGATGATACCCGCTCGACAGCCCAAAAAAAACGCCGCCCGTGGGCGGCGCTTATCGCTCGTTTGGTATTCAGGATCTTCAGGGCGTTGCGCCGTCAGCCGTTGGTCAGCACCCGGCGCGCTTCTCGATAACGTTTATTCCAATAGTTATCGGTCAGCTTGGAAATCATGACCCCACTGCTGGTGGAGGCGTGAACGAACTGATCGTTGCCTAAATAGATGCCGACATGGCGCCCGGTAGAACCGGCGCGGAACAGCACCAAATCGCCGGCGCGCAGCTTGGTGCGCTGGATTTTCTTGCCGAGATCTTCCTGTTCATAGGTTGAACGCGGTAAATCCATGCCGAACTGTTCGCGGAAGGTGCGCTGCACAAACGCCGAGCAATCGATGCCGCGCTTGGTGTCACCGCCTAAGCGGTAGCGAACGCCTTTCCAGTCCGCGTACTGATCCATAATCTTTGACTTGACGTCAACGTTGCGGACCATCGCTTCGAATTCATCCTGAGAGGCTTGCAGTAAAAGACCGTCTTTGTCATTAACTGCACGCATCTCAGTTTGTGCGTTATTCAAGTTCGAAGTGTGAGTCGAGCTGCACGCTGACAGCATAACCGCAGCGGCAATTGCAGGGACTACCCGCAAAAAATATCTCAGAAACGGTTGAGATTTGACCATTGTTGTTGTTTTCCCTTGAAGTCCTTAACGACGAAAGTCGCTACCTGAAAAATGCCAAACGAAACGAGCCTAGTCCGCACCTGTTGCATCGACAACCAGTTACCGTTGAAAACGTGCGAGAACGCACATTTTTATCGGATTTCATACTGATTCGACTTAAACCAGGCACAAACGCATCTGAGATTACCGGAACCAATAGGGGATTGCGAGCCTTTTTCCCGTCTTTTTTATATGAATTTGTGATGTAACATAATGTAAATCTTCATATAAAAAACGCCAATTGTCCGATGTATGAATCTGGCGTGAAATCAGGTTGCAAAAGCGTTAACGAACGGCGGGGAAATTTTTGCGCGCGGCGAGGGGGAGAGGACGGGAGGCGGGCGCCTCCCGGAATGAGTCATAGACACAAATTATGGTTGGCCGGGGCGGTGCTTGCCGGGCAACAGGCGATTCAACCGATCGACGATCCAGTCGCTGCAAGGCGTCATCAGCACCCAGCTGGCGCCAACCAGCACTACGGACAATGAGCCGACGGCAATATCGGTAAACCAGTGGGCGCCAATCATCACGCGCGGCAATGAGAAGACCACCGTAATCAGCAGGGCGACGGCGAAGGCGCCGCGGCCGAAATAGCGCAGCATAAAGCAGGAAAAAATAATCAGCATCATGCCGTGGTCGCCGGGGAAGCTGTCGCCGGAAGCGTCCTTGGTGGGGATGCCGGTCAGCTCGCTGACGCGATGGATATTGTCAAAGGTCAGGGTGGGGCTTGGATGTTTCACCGGCAGCAGGTGGCCAAGCTGGTTCAGCACCACGGCGGTCAGCAGCATCACCACGCCGGTGATCACCAGGCGGCGGCGGCCGGCGGCGTCCTGCTTCAGATAAAAGTACAGATACAGCAGCCCCATGGCGAGCAGCGAGATCGCGTCGAACGCGCGGTTGTTGGTGATGGCGACCAGATGCAAAAACGCCGGGTCGGTGGCCAGATGGCGGTTAAAGAAGAAGAAGATCGCCGAATCCAGGGTAAACCAGCCGCCGTGATTGGCCGGCAGGAACCAGGACAGAAACAGCGCAACGCCCAGTAAATTGAAGAAGAGAATGAAGGGTAAATTGCGGCGTGTCATGACATAACCTGTTGGAAAAATGAAAACGAAATAAAACCCGGCTACCCTGCGGCAACCGGGGGGCAACGGTACGGGGTCTAACTTAAACGAATCTTAAACAAGGCGGATTGCAGGGCATTCCAATCGGCATTTTCGCTGTGGATAAGCTCAATTCGGCTGTCGAGCGGCGCGACCGGGCGGGTTTCGATGTTGAGATCCTGCCCCTGACGATTGATCAGCAATGTGCCTTCGGGGATGCGCACCACGCCTTTGGCGCGTTCGACCGGCGCGAGTCGCACCCATTCCATGAAACCGACGGTGTCGAACCGGGTATCGCCGTCAAAAATCCAGCCGCAGCTGGTGAAGCCTTGCCCTTCATTCAACGCTCGCCGCCAGCGGGCGTGCTCCGGCAGCCGCAGCGCCGCCAGCCCCTGCTTTTTCGCCTGACCATGATGATGCTGCGCGTCCGGCAATTCTGTACGATTCGTGCGCGGAAGTGACAACAGCGCGACATCCGCTTCGCCTTGCGCGATGGCGTAGCAGGGCCGCTGCAGCGGGTCTTGCGCCCTCCAGGCCTCCAGCGCCCGCCTGTCTTCCGGCTGATAGGTGTCGCTTTTGCTGGCCAAAATAACGTCGGCCGCGGCCAGCTGATCGCGGAAGTTTTCGTTGTCGCGGTAGCGGGGCTGGCTGAGCTGGCGGGCATCCAGCAGGCACAGGGTGGCCTGCAGATCGATCCAGCCGGCATAACTCTCCTGGGTCAGCAGCGACAGGATTTGTTTCGGATGCCCGAGCCCGGTCGGCTCGATCAGCAACCGGTCCGGTTTGGCCTGCTGCAACAGCATATTCAAGCCCACCTGCATCGGCAGGCCGTTGACGCAGCACATGCAGCCACCGGGGATCTCTTTGAGCACCGCGCCGCTGTCCGCCAGCAGCGCGCCGTCGATGCCAATCTCGCCGAATTCATTGACCAATACCGCCCAGCGTTCATGTTCGGGTTTATGAGCCAGCAAATGGCGGATAGTGGTGGTTTTACCGCTGCCGAGGAAACCGGTAATCAAATTGGTTTTGGTCATTAATCATTCCTGGCGCAAAAATTAACCTGCTTAATAAATGAGTTACGCAGCCGTATCGGTGAAACGACCGCGATTTAATTTGTGCTCTATCTCGCAAATTTTGCACGTCACCCTGCGCTTTTCAACCGATAAAATCCACCTTTCTTTGCAAGAAAATTCTTAGATAAAACCCTGTATTAGATACGGTTAACTTTTGTTAGTAGCTTGTTTTTACATTGTTAATGACGCGATTAACGATCAAATCCTGTCCCTTTCCTTGCGATTATTCCTAACAAGATCCTCTATGGTTAAATTGGCTTAACTAAAAATGAGGTTGCCATGAATACCTTTCGGTTATTTTTGATCGTAGGAATGTTGTTTTCATGGACGGCAGTGAGTCATGCAGGCGTGGCCGGCGGGGTAATTCGCTTCGTCGGTTCTATCGTTGAAAGTCCTTGCACGGTCAATATTGCAGATTCTAAGGCGAATACGCAATGTTACCGCAACGGCCAGCGTTATCAGGCCCAGCAAGCGTTGTCAGGTTTTGATACTACACGCAAAGAACTTCCGCTAAATCTAGGCACAACCGAAATGAAGTGGGTGGACCAACAGAAGAAACTTGCTGTTATGACGGTCGTTTATCGTTAAGTCGTTCCGCCATGCCGGCGTAACGTTACGCCGGCATGGTTATTCTCGGCCCTGCAGGCTCCTCACCGCATCACCCACTCCTTCACCGTTTCACGCGCGCCGCGATCGCGCAGCGATAAATAGGCTTGCGTCACCGCTTCGGTAAATGCCGCATGCGCCGCCAGCGCTTCGCCGAATACCGATTTCAACGCCAACAGCGCCGCTACGCGCCGCCGATCGTCCGGCGTTGCGGCGATCGTCTGCTTCAGCACGTCTGCCAGCGGATCGCGAATGTCGATCGGCTCACCGGCGTCATCGACGCCGCCGACGTAACGCATCCAGCCCGCCACGCCCAGCGCCAGCCCGCTATAGTCGCCACCGTGCCGCAGATGCCAGCGCACGGCGTCCAGCAGGCGCTGCGGCAGCTTTTGCGTGCCGTCCATGGCGATCTGCCAGGTGAGGTGTTGCAGCGCCGGATTGCTGAAGCGCGCGATAAGCTGCGCGGCGTAGTCGGGCAGGCTGATGCCGGTGACGCTCAGCGTCGGCGCCTGTTCGTCCAGCATCAACCGCAGGGCGGCGCGACGGTAGTGCTCATCCGCCATGCACTCGTTGATATAGCGGTAGCCGCCCAGGTAGCCTAAGTAAGCCAGGAACGAGTGGCTGCCGTTCAGCATGCGCAGTTTCATGTGTTCAAACGGCAGCACATCGCTGACCAACTGGGCGCCGGCCAGCTCCCACGCCGGGCGTCCGGCGGTGAAGTTGTCTTCCACTACCCATTGAATGAAGGGCTCGCAGGCGATGGCGCATTCGTCGCGCACGCCGCCCAGCGCGGCGGCGATCTCATCCAGCGTGGCCGGCGTGGCGGCCGGCACGATGCGATCCACCATGGTGCAGGGGAAGGTGGCGGCGGTGGCGATCCAGTCGGCGAGCGACGGATCCCGCGCCTGCGCCAGATCGAGCACCGCCCGGCGCAACACGTGGCCGTTCTCCGGAATATTGTCGCAGGAAAGCAGGGAGAAGGCGGGCAGGCCGCGTTCGCGCCGCAACCGCAGCGCTTCCACCAAAATGCCGGGCGCGGTCTGCGGCTGATGCGGCCACGCCAGATCGGCGACGATCCCCGAATGCTGTCGATCCAACCGTCCGCTGCCGGGTTCGATGCAGTAGCCTTTTTCGGTGATGGTCATCGAGACGATCGCCACCTGCGGTTCGGCCAGCTTCTCCAGCACCGCGGCGATGCCCTCCAGCTTGCGGTGCAGGCTCTCATGCACCGCGCCGACCACGATGGCCTGATGGCCGTCCGCGCCTTTCTCCAGCACGCTGTACAGATGATCCTGTTGCCGCAGTGCCTCAAACAGCGGCACGCCGCCGGAAAGACTGATCTCGCAAATGCCCCAGTCGCCGCCGTGGGCGTTCAGCACCCGATCGGTCAGCAGCGCCTGATGCGCGCGGTGGAACGCGCCGAAGCCAAGGTGCACGATGCGGCTGCGCAGGGCCCGGCGGTCATAGCCCGGCTGCCGGACGGCGCCGGGCAGCGGAGTGTTGGCGATCGTTTTCATCTCATCTCCAAAGCGTGTAAGACAGCTGGCGGGCCACTTGCGCCAAGTTAGCAGACCAGTTTTCTGCTACATAGACAGGGTGGCGCCGGCGATAAAAAACTGCGACCAGTGTAAGGATGTCGGCCGGTTAAAGGAATTGGTCAGTCCAAAATAAGCCAGAAGCGTGAAGTGGATCAACCAATGAGGGGTTCGGTTTTGACAGCGCGTGGCGAAAGAGTAAGTTAAAGATAACTGACATCTAAATTAAACTGGTATAACAGCATTGCGGTGCGAGACAGGCATAAGGACAATACATGGAACAAACATGGCGTTGGTATGGCCCGAACGATCCGGTTTCTTTGGACGACGTGCGTCAGGCCGGGGCGACCGGGGTGGTGACGGCGCTGCATCATATCGCGAACGGCGAAGTCTGGCCGATCGACGAGATCCGCGCGCGACAGGCGCTGTTGGCGGAAAAGGGGCTGGTGTGGTCGGTGGTGGAGAGCGTGCCGGTACATGAGGAAATCAAAACTCACAGCGGTGACTGGCAGCGGCATATCGCCCATTACCAGCAGACGCTGCGCAACCTGGCGGCCTGCGGCATCGATACCGTCTGCTACAACTTCATGCCGATCCTCGATTGGACGCGCACCGATCTGGCCTATTCGCTGCCGGACGGCGCCAAAGCGCTGCGTTTCGATCAGATCGCCTTCGCCGCGTTCGAGCTGCATATCCTGCAGCGCGCCGGCGCCGAGGCCGACTATACGCCGCAAGAGCGCAGTCAGGCGGCAGCCTATTTCGCCGCCATGAGCGAGGAGGAGAAAGCCACGCTGACGGGCAATATCATCGCCGGGCTGCCTGGGGCGGAAGAAGGTTATACGCTGGAGCAGTTCCGCCGCCGCCTGGCGGAATACGACGGCATCGACAAGGCGCAGCTGCGCGAAAACATGGCGGTCTTTCTGCGCGCCATCGTGCCGGTGGCGGAAGAGGCCGGCATCCGGCTGGCGGTGCATCCCGACGATCCGCCGCGGCCGATCCTCGGCCTGCCGCGCATCGTCTCCACGATTGAAGACATGCAATGGCTGAAGCAGACCGTCGACAGCATTCATAACGGCTTCACCCTGTGCACCGGTTCCTACGGCGTGCGCGCCGACAACGATCTGGTGCGGATGATTGAAACCTTCGGCGATCGCATTCACTTTACCCACCTGCGCGCCACCTGCCGCGAGGAAAACCCGAAAAGCTTCCACGAGGGGGCGCATCTGCAGGGCGATGTGGACATGGTGGCGGTGATCGAAGCGATCCTGAACGAAGAACTGCGTCGGCAGCGGGCGGGCGATCGGCGGCCGATCCCGATGCGCCCCGATCATGGGCATCAGATGCTGGACGATTTGAAAAAGAAAACCAATCCGGGCTATTCGGCCATCGGGCGGTTGAAAGGGCTGGCGGAGCTGCGCGGCGTCGAGCTGGCGCTCAAGCGGCGCTTTTTCCCGGAATTGCCGTAGCGGAAAATGAAACGGGGCCGAGCATCGGCCCCGCTGGCGCGACTAGTCGGCGCGGCTCATGTAGCGGCGTTCGGCGATATGAATGCGGATCTTGTCGCCGGCGCTGAGGTATTCCGGCACATGGATCACCAGACCGGTCGCCATGGTGGCCGGTTTGTTGCGGGCGCTGGCGGAAGCGCCTTTGATGCCCGGCGCGGTCTCGACGATTTCCATATCCACGGTCTGCGGCAGCTCCAGCGCCAGCACCTGGCCATCCAGCGTCAGCACCTGCATGCCCGGCAGGCCGCCTTCCGGAATGAACAGCAGCTCGTCTTCGATCTGGTCTTTCTTGAAGATGTACGGCGTGTAATCTTCGTCATCCATGAACACGTATTCTTCGCCGTCGATATAGGAGAAGTTCACCTTGCGGCGCGACAGGGAAATGGTGTCCAGGATATCGTCGCCCTTGAAGCGTTCTTCCACTTTCAGGCCGGTGCGCACGTCGGAGAAGCGCATTTTGTACAGGGTGCTGGCGCCGCGGGCGCTCGGGCTCTGCACGTCGATATCTTTTACCAGCAGCAGCTTGCCGTTGTAGCTGATCGCCATGCCGCGCTTAATTTCGTTAGCTCTTGCCATTTCAATTCATCCGCAATGAAGAGTATTAGAGAAGTTGCGACAAGGTACTCGCGCCGCCGATTTCAGGCAATAGCCCGGCGCAAAAACAGTGCGGGAAAGGGAGGGCGGCCGCCCTCCCGTCGGGGATTAGTGGAAGACCGGCAGCAGGCCGAACAGCGACAGAATATGCGCGGCGGCGTTGATCAAGCCGAACAGGATGACGAACAGGATCACGCCGTTGCCGCCCGGTGCGCGGTAACCGGCCTGCGGATAGCGGCGGCGGCTGGCGCGCGCCATCAGCGCCGGCACGATCACCGCCCAGATGGTGGCCGCCAGCCCGGCGAAGCCGATGGCGTACAGGAAACCGTTCGGGAACAGCAGCGCGGCCAGGGTCGGCGGCACAAAGGTCACCAGCGCGGTCTTGCTGCGCCCGACGGCGTCGTCCTTGAACTTGCAGAAGTCCGCCAGGTAGTCGAACAGGCCCAGCGACACGCCGAGGAACGAGCTGGCCAGCGCCATATAAGAGAAGGCGTTCAGCAGTTGGCTGACGGTCTGGCTGCTGGAGACGTTGCCCATTTGCTTGAGCAGGCTGCCGATATTGCCGCCCTCGGCGATCACCTGCTTAAAGGCGTCGCGTGCGATATTGCCCTGAATCACATACTGCCACAGGATGTAAATCGCCAATGCCAGCAGGGTGCCGTACACCAGGCTGCGCACCACGGAGCCGCTGTCCTTGTGGTAGTACTTCACCAGCCCGGGAATGTTGCCGTGGTAGCCGAACGAGGTCAGCAGGTAAGGCAACGCCGCCAGGGCGTAAGGCAGATAGCTGGCCTGGTTATCGCCGGTATTGAACAGCACCGCAGGCTGCACGTGGGTGAACATGTCGCCCACCGACATCACGAAGGTGATCACCATGCCGCCGATCAGAATGGTGCTCAGGCGGTCGACCGCGCGGGTGGAGAGCCAGACGATAAACGCCACCACCAGCGCGAACACCAAACCGGCGGTGGTCTGGCCGACGCCGACGATGCCCTCCAGCGTGTGCGCGATGATCGAACCACCGGCGGAGATATAGGCGTAGGTCAGGATGTACAGCACGAACGCCACCGACAGGCCGTTCACGGCGTTCCAGCCCTTACCCAGCAGATCCTTGACCATGGTGTTGAAGCTGGCGCCGCTCGGGTAGTGCAGCGTGGCTTCGAGGATCATCAGGCCGGAAAGCAGCATGCAGGCCCAGGTATACACCAGCAGCGCGACGGAGCCGCTGAACCAGACACCGGAAGTGACGATCGGAATGGAAAACATGCCGGCGCCAACGGCGGTTCCGGCAATGATCATCGCGCCGCCGAGGACGGAAGGGCGGGCCAGCTTCTGGATGGTGTCCGTAGACATGTGTGCTCCTGATGGAAGAGGTTCTTTTGTACTAGCTCAATGGTACATGGGTGCATGGCGCATGTAAAGCGGGGGAATTGCACGTTTCACGCACTTTCGCGTTTAAATAAAGGTTTGTTGAGCGTTTATTCGCTATGGGATGAGCCGGCCGGCGCAGGGCGATGAGTGTAAAGATCGCAGGGGCGCAGGGATTCTGCTGGCGGCCACCGCACGCGGCTGCTATTGTCGCGCTTCTTTTCCCCAGCCCGCCAGGAGTAGCGCTGATGGACTGTCGCAGCGACTGCGGCGCCTGCTGTATCGCGCCGTCAATATCCAGCCCGATCCCCGGCATGCCGAACGGCAAGCCCGCCAATACCCGCTGCATTCATCTGGATGAACGGCTGCGCTGCGGCCTGTTTCATTCGCCGTTGCGGCCGAAGGTGTGCGGCAGCCTGCAGCCGAGCCGCGACATGTGCCACGATCACCGCGATCAGGCGCTGATTTATCTCGCCAGGCTGGAAGCGGACACCGCGCCTTAAGCGTCTTTCAACCGCCACAGACACAGCGTCGCGCCTGCCGCCATCGCCAGCGCGGCGTAAAACACCGCATGGTAGCTCCAGATTTCCGCCACCGCGCCGGCGAGGGCGCCGGCGATGATCCAACCCACCCGAATGGTATTGGTGAACAGCGTGGTGGCCGTGCCGGCCTGACCGGGCATCAAATCCTGGAAATAGAGCATGCCTATCCCCGCCAGCACGCCGATAAACGCCGCATTCAGCAGCTGCAGAGCGATGAGTTGCCCACTGCCGGTGATAAGCAGCAGACCAGCGTAGAACATCACGCCGGCGGCCGCCGCCACGCGCATCAGGAAACGCTTGCCGCAGCGTTTCGCCGCCAGCCCGGCGAGCAGCATGATGGGGATCTCCAGCCCGGCGGCGGCGCCCATCAATATCCCGGCCAGCCGCTCCGGCAGCCGCAGTTCGTGCACTACATACAGCGGCATAGTGATCAGGTACATGCTGTTGGCGGTCCACATCAGGGTGCAGGCGGCGAACAGCAGCAGCGCATCGCGGCGATGCTGCCGCGGCGCGGCCAGCGGGGCGCCCGTCGCCACGGCTTTCGGCATCGAAGGCAACCGCTGCCACACCAGCAGGCCGCACAACACAAAGGCCGCCGCGCCCGCCAGATACAGGGTCTTGAAGCCGAATCCCAGCGCCAGCGCGAAGGCGATCGGCGGGCCGATTACCCAGGCGAGCGAGACCTGGGCGCGCATGATAGAGGTGAACATCACCGCCTCGCGCCCGGTGCGATCGGCGTGTTCGCGCGCCAGCGCGAACATTTGCGGGTTAGCGGTGGAGCCGAAGCTGGTGAGCAGCACACCGACGAGCAGCAGCAGGTAATAGTTGCGGCTCCAGGCGAACAGGGTGAACCCCAACGCGCCCAGCATGCAGCAGAGGAAGATCAGTGATTTTCGGTCGCCTTTTTTATCCGAACGGCCGGCGAGAAACTGGCTGACCAGAATGCCGATCACCGCGCTGCCGGTAAAGAATAGCCCGACCAGCGCCGGCCGCACCTTGACTTCGGTTTCCAGAAACAGGCTCAGCGTCGGGGTTTGCAACGCGCCGGCGATGCCGGTCAGGAAGGCCACCGCCAAAAAGGCCAGCGAAGTGAGATCGGGCGTGCGTCGCGTTACTGCGGATGAAGTCGGCATGGCGGTTGATAATTCGTCGAAAAAGGGAGCTCGCGCGCATCATACGCCCGTTGAAAAGAAACGCAAACCGCTATCCCTCGGCGCAGAGTCAGCGACTCTGTCGCGCGGCGACGAGGAAAACAGGGGCGCGCCGCGCCCCCTTGCTTGCCGGTAAATCAGGCGCCTTGCGGCACCGCGTGTGCGGTATTTTTCAGCGCCGGCCCCTGATATTTCTCGATCTGCAGCTGCGCCATCTGCCCGCAGTTGCCCTGCGCCAGGCTGGAAGAGCCGATGTCGAAGGTCAGGCAGTTGACGTTGCCGTTCTTGCACAGCGAGCCGGACTGCGCCGGATCGGCCGGATCGAACCAGGCGCCTTCGCTGATGCGCACCACGCCGGGCCGCACGTCTTCGCTGACCACCGCCCCCACCAGGATCTGGCCGCGATCGTTAAACGCCCGCACCAGATCGCCGCCGGTGATGCCGCGCGGCTGCGCGTCCTGCGGGTGGATCAGGATCGCCTCACGATCCGCCACCGCGTATTTCTTGCGCAGCGGCGTATTGTCGAGCTGGGAATGCAGCCGATTGGTCGGGTGCGCGGTATTGAGCGACAGCGGATACTTGGCCGCTTCCGGCCCGCGATACCACTCGTGCGGCGGCATCCAGGTCGGGATGCCGGGGCAATCCGCATAATGCATTTTGGCGATGGCGTCGGAGTAGATTTCGATCTTGCCCGACGGCGTGCCCAGCGGGTTAAGCAGCGGGTTGTCGCGATAGTCGGCAAAGCGCACCCACTGCTTATTGGCCTCCGGCACCGGGAAACGCACGTAGTTGTTGGATTGCCAGAACATGTCGAACGGCGGCAGCGCCACCCGCGCGGCGCGCGCCTGGTTTTTCATGTCGTCGTACATGCCTTTCAGCCACTGGGTTTCGTCCTTGCCTTCGGTAAAGGCTTCCTGCACGCCCAGCCTGGCCGCCATCGCCGAGAAGATGTCGAAGTCGCTGCGCGATTCGTGCTGCGGCGGCACGCATTGATGCATCGGGAACACGTAGAGCTGCGAATAGTCGCCGCCCATTTCCAGATCGTTGCGCTCGTAGCTGGTGGTGGCCGGCAGCACGATATCGGCATGCTTGGCGGTGGCGGTCCAGTAAGGCTCGTTGACCACGATGGTGTCCGGCCGCTGCCAGGCTCTGACCAGGTTATTGGTGTCCTGATGCTGGTGGAAGGTGTTGCCGCCCGCCACATACACCATTTTCACCTCGGGGTAGGTGACCTTGGCGCCGTTGAAGTCGATGGTTTTGCCCGGATTGCTCAGGCATTCGGCGATGCGCGCCACCGGGATCGGCGCCGGCGAGTTCTTCGGCGCATTGCCGGCGGAGATGCCGGCGATGATGCCGCCCTTGGCGGTCGGGCTGCCGCCGGACGAATAGTGGTAGCTGAAGCCGAAGCCGCCGCCCGGCAGGCCGATTTGGCCGAGCATCGCCGCCACCGTCACCAACAGCCAGTGCTGCTGTTCGCCGTGGTGCTGACGCTGAATGCCCCAGCCGCCCATGATCATGGTGCGGCTCTTCGCCATCTCGCGCGCCAACGCGCGCAGCGTGTCGGCATCGACGCCGCTGATGTCGGCCGCCCATTCGGCGGTTTTCGCTACGCCGTCGTTCTCGCCCAGCAGGTAGGCCTGGAACTTGTCGAAGCCGACGGTATAGGTTTTCAGGAAGTCCGGGTTATGCAGCTTCTCGGTCAGCAGCGTGTGGGCGATGCCGATCAGCATGGCGCCGTCGGTGTAAGGGCGCGGGGCGATCCACTGCGCATTGACGAACTTGGCGCTGTCATTGTGCACCGGATCGATGCTGATCACCCGGGTGCCTTTCTTCTTCAGCGCTTCGAAGCCGGTCTGGCCGACGTGATCCGGCACGTTCCAGCTGTTCTTCAGCGTGACCATCGGGTTGCAGCCCCACAGGATCACCAACTCGCTGTTCTCGATCACGTTCGGCCAGGCGGTCTGCTGTTCGTAGACCTCCATCGAACCGACCACGTGCGACATGATCACCTGCGCCGCGCCGGTGGAGTAGTCGCCGGCGTAGCCGAGGAAACCACCGGTCAGGTTCATCAGGCGCTGCAGCAGCGTACGGCTGTTGTGCAGCATGCCGACGCTTTTCCAGCCGTAGGAACCGGCGTAGATCGACTGTGGGCCGTGATCTTTCTGCAGGCGAACGATCTCATTGCACACCAGCTCGGTCGCTTTGTCCCAGCTGACGCGCACCCACTCATCGCGGCCGCGCAGCTCGGTGCGGCTGCCGGGGCCGCCTTCCAGCCAGCTTTTGCGCACCATCGGGTATTTAATGCGGTTCTCGGCGTGCACCTGATAAGGCGCCATGGTGATCAGCTCATTGGGATACGGATCGTCCTGCACCGGCTGCACGCCGACCATCTTGCCGTCCTGCACGATGGCCTCAAACGCGCCCCAGTGGGCGCCGGTCAGGATGCCTTTTTGCGCCTGACGCAAGACGATGAACTGCGGCAGCGCTTCGCTGATGGCCTGCGCCAGTGCCGCTTTGGGCCATAAGCCCGCCAGCAGCGGGGCGGCGGTCAGCGCGGCGGCGCCGGTCAGGAAGCGGCGGCGGCTCATTTTTAACGGTTGTTGGTTGCTCATTGCGCTTCTCCCTTAAAGCTTGGCCGGTGCGGCAGGTGGCATGTCGCTGGCGTGTTTTTGTACGTATTGCGTCAGCACGCGCAGCTGTTCCTGCGTCAGCGAGGTGCGCGGCGCCATGCCTTTGATGACGCCGATCCATTGGTTGGCGTTGAAGCGATCGAGCGCGGTCAGCCCGTGGCAGCCGGTGCAGTTGGCCGACATCATGTCCGCGGCGTAACGCCAGATTTTTTGCTGATCGTCGATCAGCTGCTTGCGCGGCAGCCAAACCTGCAAAGAAACCTGATGCCAGACCAGGCCGGTTTCCGCATCGGTCTGAGTCGACGCGGTCTTCAGCTGTTGGCGCGCGTCCTCACCCAGCAGCACGCTGAGGATGCGCTTGCCCTGCGCGGCGTAAAACACTTCGCTGACGCCGTCTTGCTGCCAGCCGCTCACGGTGGCCAGCACCTTGTCGCCCTCCTGTTTCACCACCTGCACTTCGGTGGACGGCATCAGGTTGCCGGCGTTATGGCTGTCGTCCGCGCCGAGGAAGAACGGTTCGGTGGCGATGGTGTAGAGGGTGGTGGCGCCCGGGGCGGTCAACGCCGCGGCCTTCGCCAGCTCGGCGGCGCCGGCCTGGGTTTCGCCGCTCATGTCCGGCAGGATGTGGGCCACGCCCTTGTGGCAGTCGATGCAGGTTTCGCCCTGTTTGATCGCCACCGGGTGTTGCAGGCGCGCCTCAGGGCGCTGGGCGGTGATGTCCATGGCGTCGTAGCTGTGGCAGGAACGGCAGGTGGCCGAGTCGTTCTCTTTCAGCGTTTTCCAGACCGACTGCGCCATCGCCAGCTTGTGCGCTTCGTATTTTTCCGGCGTATCGATGGTGCCGACCATCTCGCCGTAAATGTCTTTCACCGCGCGGATCTTGGTCCACAGGTAGTCGATCGGCTGGTGCGGCACGTGGCAGTCGGCGCACTCGGCGCGGATGCCCTTGGTGTTTTGGAAGTGGACGCTGCCCTGATATTCGGCCAGCGGCTGTTGCATGGTGTGGCAGGAAACGCAGAAGGTGGTATCGCTGGTTTTATGGAAGACGGTGGCGGTCCCGGCCAACAGCGCCGCGCCGAGGATAATCCCCAGCAGCAAAAGCCATAGCCATCCCCACCGGCGCTTTTTTTCAAAGCCAGTCAGTTTTTTGCTCATGGTAAACCCGCTTATAATTATGAATTTAAAATAAAATCTTGCCAAAAGGCCACCGACCGGCGGTCAGAATGCCACGTCGATTGCAGGGGTAATGATAGAAGAGGTTTAACCCTATAGGGTTATCCGTAGTCAAAAAAATGGCATATATCGCAAAAAATAGCGTTATATTCTATTTTATATAGCGGTGGGCGGCGCAGCGCGCGCTCGCGATGGGTCAGGCCGTGGGCAGATAGGCCTGGCCGCTCAACCACAGGCGGATCGCCGTGCGGCTGGCTTCGAAATGGGGTTCCGGCAGGGCGTCCGGCGCGCACCAGCGCCATTCGGCGCATTTCTCGGGCTCTTTCAGCTCGGCGTTGCCGCCGGGGTGATCCACCTGCAGGCAGATAGACACGGTGTGTTTGCCTTCGGCGCGCCAGGTTTGCAGATTGTTGCTGACGCCAATGAAGCGCGGCGGATCGATAAGCAACCCGGTTTCTTCGGCGATTTCGCGCTGGGCGCACTGCTCGAAGGTTTCACCGGCATCCAGATGCCCGCCGGGGATCGACCAAAAGGGCGCGTGGGAGCCGCAGCGTTTACCCAACAAAATCTCGCCTTGAGGGTTGACGATGATCACCCCGACGCCCGTCACTACGTTCATGCTTTTCTCCGTCAGCAAAGTTTCAGCACAGTATGTCATTTTGCTCCGGCGCTGACCAATGAGCCGATGAAAGTGTGCGTAAGCTCAAAAATCTGCAATGGCGAAAGGGAGAAAGCTTGCTTTCGTCTTGTGCAGCTCACACACTCCTTGAAACGTTTCAGCGTTGTCCGGCCGCTTGTGGCGAACGGGTAACGCTCCTTTTTCTCAATGAAGCTGAAACGATTCAATTCAGCAGGGGAGGAGAATCATGTTCCAGTTGTCACCGCAAGACATTCATCTGGGCGCCGTTGCCGACGGTAAGCAAGAGGCCATCCGCCTGGTGGCCGCCGCCCTGACCGACGCCGGCTGCGTCAGCGCCGGTTACGTGGACGGCATGCTGCAGCGCGAACTGCAGACGTCCACCTATCTGGGTAACGGCATCGCCATTCCGCACGGCACCACCGATACTCGCGATCTGGTGTTGAAAACCGGCGTGCAGGTGTTCCAGTTCCCGCAGGGCATTGCGTGGGGCGAAGGCCAGACCGCCTATGTGGCGATCGGCATCGCCGCCCGCTCCGACGAGCATTTGGCGCTGCTGCGCCAGCTCACTCACGTCCTGAGCGATGACAGCGTGGCGGAGCGGCTGGCGCAAACCACCTCTGCGGAGGAACTGCGCAGCCTGCTGATGGGCGAACAGCAGAGCGCCGAATTCCAGTTCGACGTCTCGCTGATTGCGCTCGACGTCGCCGCCGACAGCCTGATGACGCTGCAGGCGCTGAACGCCGGCCGGCTGCAAAAGGCCGGCGCGGTCAACGCGCAGTTCGTCAGTGATGTCATCACCCGCAAGCCGCTGAACCTGGGGCAGGGCATCTGGCTGAGCGACAGCGTCGAAGGCAACCTGGCCAGCGCGGCCACCGTCAGCCGCCCGGCGCAGGCTTTCGTGGAAGACGGCGAGCCGGTGGCGCTGCTGCTGACGGTGTCGGTCGCCGACGCGCAGCCGCTGGCGGTGCTCAACTACCTCAGCGATCTGCTGCTGGCCAGTAAAGCTGAACGTTTGCTGAAGGCGGATGCCGCCGGGGTGCTGGCGCTGCTGACCAGTGAAGTGGCTGAGGAAAGCAGCGTGCTGAGCGCCGAATTCGTGATCCGCAACGAGCATGGTCTGCACGCGCGGCCGGGCACGGCGCTGGTCAACGTGATCAAAAGTTTCAACAGTGACATCACCGTCACCAACCTGGACGGCAGCGGCAAGCCGGCCAACGGGCGCAGCCTGATGAAGGTGGTGGCGCTGGGCGTGAAGAAAGGGCATCACCTGCGCTTTACCGCCAATGGAGAAGATGCTGAAGCCGCGCTGAAGGCGATAGGCGAAGCGATTAATGAAGGACTGGGCGAGGGCGCAGCATGAGCAGAAGAGTAGCAACGATCACCCTGAACCCGGCGTACGATCTGGTGGGTTTCTGCCCGCAGATCGAGCGCGGGGAAGTCAACCGGGTAAAAACCGCCGGCCTGCACGCCGCCGGTAAGGGCATCAACGTCGCCAAGGTGTTGAAGGATTTGGGCATCGACGTCACCGTCGGCGGCTTCCTGGGCAAAGACAATCAGGACGGTTTCCAGCTGCTGTTCAGCGATCTGGGGATCGCCAACCGCTTTCAGGTGGTGCCGGGGCGCACCCGCATCAACGTCAAGCTGACGGAAAAAGACGGCGAAGTGACCGATTTCAACTTCTCCGGCTTCGAAGTGACGCCGCAGGACTGGGATCGCTTCGTCAGCGACTCGCTGAGCTGGCTGGGCCAATTTGACATGGTGGCGGTGAGCGGCAGCCTGCCGGCCGGCGTCGATCCCGACGCCTTTACCGACTGGATGACCCAGCTGCGCGCCAAGTGCCCGTGCATCATTTTCGACAGCAGCCGCGAAGCGCTGGTCGCCGGGCTGAAGGCCTCGCCGTGGCTGGTCAAACCGAACCGCCGCGAGCTGGAAATCTGGGCCGGTCGCCCGCTGCCGACGCTGGCGGACGTGGTCGAGGCCGCGCATGCGCTGCGCGAGCAGGGCATCGCCCACGTGGTTATCTCCCTTGGCGCGGAAGGCGCGCTGTGGGTTAACGCATCCGGCGCCTGGATCGCCAAACCGCCGTCCTGTGAGGTGGTCAGCACCGTGGGCGCCGGCGATTCGATGGTAGGCGGTCTGATTTACGGCCTGCTGATGCGCGAATCCAGCGAACACACTCTGCGTCTGGCCACGGCGGTAGCGGCGCTGGCGGTCAGCCAGAGCAACGTCGGCGTGACCGATCGTCCCCAGTTGGCCGCGATGATGGCGCGCGTCGATCTGAAACCTTTCAATCAATAGCAGGAGGCAGAATGAAAACGCTGCTGATGGTAGACAGTTCGCTGGGGCAGGCCCGTGGCCACCTGGCGAAACGCATGCTGGAGGCCGCCGCGGCCAAAACCGGCCTGACGCTGGTCGAGTCGCTGCAGGACGCCGAACTGGTGGCGGTGGCGGGGCAGGCTGCCCCTGCTGACGCCGGGCTGAACGGCAAATTGGTGTATGTGGGCGATGTAGAACAGGCGGTGCGTGAACCGGACGCTTTTCTGGCGCGCGCCAGGGCCGAAGCTGAAACCTATCAGGCACCGCAGGCGGCGGCGCCGGTGAAAGCCGATGGGCAAAAACGCATCGTGGCGATCACCGCTTGCCCAACCGGCGTGGCGCACACCTTTATGGCGGCCGAAGCCATTGAAAGTGAAGCGAAGAAACGCGGCTGGTGGGTGAAAGTGGAAACGCGCGGCTCCGTGGGCGCCGGTAACGCCATCACCCCGGAAGAAGTGGCGGCGGCGGATCTGGTGATCGTCGCGGCGGACATCGAGGTGGATCTGGACAAGTTTGCCGGTAAACCGATGTATCGTACTTCCACCGGTCTGGCGCTGAAGAAAACCGCGCAGGAACTGGACAAGGCGCTGGCCGAAGCTGAAGTGTTCCAGCCGCAGCAGCGCGGCGGCGCGGCGCCGGCGGCGAAGAAGAAAGAGGGCAACGGCCCGTATCGTCACCTGCTGACCGGCGTGTCCTACATGCTGCCGATGGTGGTGGCCGGCGGCCTGTGTATCGCGCTGTCTTTCGTGTTCGGCATCAAGGCGTTTGAAGTCAAAGGCACGTTGGCGGCGGCGCTGATGCAGATCGGCGGCGGCTCCGCCTTCGCGCTGATGGTGCCGGTATTGGCCGGTTTCATCGCCTTTTCCATCGCGGATCGTCCGGGCCTGACGCCGGGCCTGATCGGCGGCATGCTGGCGGTGAGCACCGGCGCCGGGTTCCTCGGTGGCATCATCGCCGGTTTCCTGGCGGGTTACGTCGCCAAGGCGATCAGCAGCAAGCTGCGTCTGCCGCAGAGTATGGAAGCGCTGAAGCCCATCTTGATCATTCCGCTGGTGGCCAGCCTGATCACCGGTCTCATCATGATTTACGTGGTCGGCACGCCGGTGGCGAAAATCATGGAAGGCCTGACCCATTGGCTGCAATCGCTGGGCACCGCCAACGCCGTACTGCTGGGGGCAATCCTCGGCGGCATGATGTGCACCGACATGGGCGGCCCGGTGAACAAAGCGGCCTATGCATTCGGCGTGGCGCTGCTCAGTTCCTCGGTGTATGCGCCGATGGCGGCAATCATGGCGGCGGGCATGGTGCCACCGCTGGCGATGGGTCTGGCGACGCTGCTGGCGCGCCGCAAGTTCCCGAAATCCGAACAGGAAGGCGGCAAGGCGGCGTTGGTGCTGGGGCTGTGCTTCATCACCGAAGGGGCGATTCCGTTCGCCGCCCGCGATCCGATGCGCGTGCTGCCGTGCTGCATCGCCGGCGGGGCGCTGACCGGCGCGCTGTCGATGGCGTTCGGCGCCAAACTGATGGCGCCGCACGGCGGGCTGTTCGTGCTGCTGATCCCGGGCGCGATTTCGCCGGTGCTGCTGTACCTGGTGGCGATCGCCGCCGGCACGCTGTTGGCCGGGGTGGCTTATGCCCTGCTGAAACGTGCTGAAGTACCGGCGGCCAGCGTGGCGTAACGGCGATCCAGCCATAAAAAAACCGGAGCCCAGGCTCCGGTTTTGTCGTTTGGGCGCCGCGTTACTGCTGCGCCTTCAGCCAGGCGATCTCTTCCGCCCAGATGTCCGGGTTTACCGTTTCCAGAATCAGCGGGATATTGTCGAAACGCGGATCGCGCATGATGTAGCTGAACACCGTTTTGCCGATGTTGCCTTCCCCCAGGCTGTGGTGGCGGTCGACGCGGCTGTTGAACTCGCTCTTGGCATCGTTCAGGTGCATGCCGCGCAGGTAGTTGAAGCCGACGATGTCGCCCAACTGCTTGAAGGTATGCTCGCAGTCTTCTTCGGTACGCAGATCGTACCCGGCGGCGAAGGCGTGGCAGGTGTCGATGCAGACGCCGACGCGGCTTTTGTCTTCCACGCCGTCGATGATCGCCGCCAGGTGTTCGAATTTGAAGCCCAGGTTGCTGCCCTGGCCGGCGGTGTTCTCGATCACGGCCGTCACGCCGGCGGTTTTGTCCAGCGCGATATTGATCGATTCGGCGATGCGCGCCAGGCACTTGTCTTCATCGATTTGCAGCAGGTGGCTGCCGGGGTGGAAGTTCAGCAGCGTCAGCCCCAGCTGTTCGCAGCGCTGCAGCTCGTCGATAAACGCCTCGCGCGATTTTTCCAACGCCTCGGCTACCGGGTGCCCCAGGTTGATCAGGTAGCTGTCGTGCGGCAGGATCTGCCCCGGCCCGAAGCCGTACTGGGCGCAGGCGCTCTTGAACTTATCGATAACGTCGGCGGCCAGCGGCGCGGCCTTCCATTGACGCTGATTTTTGGTGAACAGGGCGAACGCGGTCGCCTCCAATTCGTGCGCGCGGATAACCGCCTGATCCACGCCGCCTGACGCGCTGACATGTGCACCGACAAACTTCATCTTCATTCTCCTGTGTTATCGGTGACATTATGGCATTGATGGCGGGCGGATTGAATGGCGAAAAGCGGCGGCCCGCCGAAGCGGGCCGCCGAGGGCGATTACAGCAGGTGTTGCACCAGTTGGTTTATCGCGCCGCCGCCGACCAGCAGCCAGACGAACAGCAGCGTCGCCAACAGAATCGGTTTCACCCCGGCCTGGCGCACGGCGCTGATGTGGGTGGTCAACCCCAGCGCCGCCATCGCCATCGCCAGCATCCAGGTGTCGGCGGTGATCAGATGGCGCACCAGCGTGGCCGGCAGCAGGTTGAAGGAGTTCAGCCCGGCGACGGCGATAAACAGCACGGCGAACCACGGAATGGTGATGGCGGATTTTTCCGCCTTGCCTGCGCTGCCGCGGCTGATGTAGCCCGACAGCAGCAGCAGGAACGGCGCCAGCATCATCACGCGGATCATCTTGGCGATCACCGCCGCATTTTCGGCGTCCGGCCCGATGGCGTGCCCGGCGGCGACCACCTGAGCCACTTCGTGAATGGTGGAGCCGGCGTAGATGCCGAAGGTTTCCTGGCTGAACGGCAGCCACTGGAAGTGTTCATTCAACTGATACAGCCACGGGTAAACGAAGATAGCCAGGGTGCCGAACACCACCACGGTCGAGACCGCTACCGCCACTTTGCTGGAATCGGCCTTCAGCACCGGCTCGGTGGCCATCACCGCCGCCGCGCCGCAAATGCTGCTGCCGGCGCCGATCAGTATCGCGGTCTGGCTGTCGATGCCGAACACTTTCTTGCCGAGCCAGCAGGCCAGCAGGAAAGTGGTGATCAGGGTCAGCGCATCGATGATGATGCCGCTGGCGCCCACGTCGGCGATCTGCTGAAAGGTCAGCCGGAAGCCGTAAAGGATAATGCCCAGACGCAGCAGGCGCTGTTTGGCCAGCTGCACGCCGCCGTGACAAACGGTTTGCCAGCGGGGGTACAGCGTGTTGCCCACCAGAATGCCGAGCAGGATCGCCAGCGTCAACGCCCCCAGCCCCAGCTCCGCCACCCAGGGAATATCGCCGGCCCAGACGGCCAGCGCGGTGAGCGCGCCGGTCAGCGCCAGCCCCGGCACCAGCCGCGGCAGGCCGAACAGCGGAAAGCGTCGCTCGGGGTAAGTGTGAGTGGTATCAGTCGCCATAAAAGTCAGTCCTTCAGTCTGTTTCTTGCTGCTAAGAGTACGTTTGGGCTGAATAAAAGAGAAATTGATTATATATTTATAACCTATCTGAATAAGTGGTATTGCGTCAGGCATTGGCATAAAGTCGCATTGCGGCTAGGGTGAGGTGGAGCGGCAAGCCGCCGTCAACTTTCCAACTGAACAGGAGCAGGCGATGGATACCGACGATCAACGCAGAGAGCAGGTAGATCAGGAAGTGGGGCGCGCGGTGCGGCGGTTGATTGAAGAAAACAAGGCGATCGACCGCGACCATCTCGTGGCGATGCTGCAATTGATACAGCGGGACGAAGCCGGCACGCCGCGCGAGGCGGCGCTGGCCGCGGCGGCGCAGCTGGTCGCCTTGGGCAAGTAGCGCGCCGAACTGGCCGCAAACGGGGTAGCCTGGCCGGGCTACCCACATCATGTTGACATTAATTTTGCGGTTCTCTGGCAGAACCCTTTTTCAATACCGGGACGGCTATGCATATCACGTTGCGTCAACTGGAAGTCTTCACCGAAGTGCTGAAAAGCGGTTCGACCACTCAGGCCTCGGTGGTGCTGGCGCTGTCGCAGTCGGCGGTCAGCGCGGCGCTGGCGGATCTGGAGGGGCAACTGGGCGTGCAGCTGTTCGATCGCGTCGGCAAACGGCTGGTGATCAACGAACACGGCCGGTTGCTGTATCCCAAGGCGCTGGCGCTGCTGGAGCAGGCGGGGGAGATCGAGCAGCTGTTTCGCCATGATGGGGGGGCGTTGCGCATCGCCGCCAGCAGCACCATCGGCAACTACATGCTGCCGGAGATGATCGCCCGTTACCGCCGGGACTTTCCGGCCACGCCGCTGGAGCTGAACGTTGGCAACAGCCAGGACGTGATCGTGGCGGTGGCGGATTTCCGCGTCGATCTGGGGCTGATCGAAGGGCCTTGCCATATGCCGGAGCTGGTGACGCAGCCGTGGCTGGAGGATGAGCTGGTGGTGTTCGCCGCGCCGGACAATCCCTTGACCCGCCAGCCGCCGACGCTGGAGGCGCTGGCGAATGCGCCTTGGATCCTGCGCGAGCGCGGTTCGGGCACCCGCGAGGTACTGGATCATCTGCTGCTGGCGCACCTGCCGCACTTCCAGCTGGTGATGGAGCTCGGCAACTCGGAGGCGATCAAGCATGCGGTGCGGCACGGTATTGGCATCAGTTGCCTGTCACGGCGCGTGGTGGCGGAGCAGTTGGCCAGCGGCGCGCTGGTGGAACTGCCGGTGCCGCTGCCGCCGCTGCGGCGCACCCTGTACCTGATCCGCCATCGGCAAAAGCACATTTCCAACGCCTTGCAGCGTTTTCTCAGCTATTGCGCGTTGTAATCGACAGCGCGTCACGTCTTCTATCGCCGCGCAGGCAAAAGAAAGCATAAAAACCTGCGCGCGCTCACATTAATGAGAGTAAGTAAGGCCATAAGGGCCGCGGCTAATAATTGCCTCTGAATTATGAAGCTATCTTATATCGGTGCAATGTTGCTAGTTCACCGGCGGGTATTTGTTACAATCCGCCCTCATTTTTCGAAGAGCAGATAGATAGGGAACGAATGGCTCAGCAGGATATAAAAACATCGGGGCAGCAAGCTCCCGGATTGCGCCGCGAGCTGAAAGCCCGGCATTTGACCATGATCGCCATCGGCGGCTCCATCGGCACCGGCCTGTTCGTCGCCTCGGGCGCCACGGTTTCTCAGGCCGGCCCCGGCGGGGCGCTGCTGTCTTACGCTCTGATCGGTTTGATGGTGTACTTCCTGATGACCAGTCTGGGCGAACTGGCGGCCTTTATGCCGGTCTCCGGTTCATTCTCCACCTACGGCGCCAAATACGTGGAAGAAGGCTTTGGCTTCGCACTGGGCTGGAACTACTGGTACAACTGGGCGGTGACCATCGCCGTTGACCTGGTGGCTTCGCAATTGGTGATGAGCTACTGGTTCCCGGACACTCCCGGCTGGGTTTGGAGCGCGCTGTTCCTCGGCCTGATGTTCCTGCTGAACTACATTTCGGTGAAAGGGTTCGGCGAGGCGGAATACTGGTTCGCGCTGATCAAGGTCAGCACCGTGATTATTTTCATCGCCGTCGGCGTGCTGATGATTGTCGGCATTCTGAAAGGCGGCGAGCATGCCGGCTGGCAGAACTGGACCATTGGGGATGCGCCGTTCGCCGGCGGCTTCTCGGCGATGATCGGCGTGGCCATGATCGTCGGCTTCTCGTTCCAGGGCACAGAACTTATCGGCATCGCGGCCGGCGAATCGGAAAATCCGGGTAAAAACATCCCGCGCGCGGTGCGTCAGGTGTTTTGGCGTATCCTGCTGTTCTATATCTTCGCCATTCTGATCATCAGCCTGATCATTCCGTATACCGATCCGAGCCTGCTGCGCAATGATGTGAAAGACATCAGCGTCAGCCCGTTCACCCTGGTGTTCCAGCATGCCGGCCTGCTGTCGGCGGCGGCGGTGATGAACGCGGTGATCCTGACGGCGGTGTTGTCCGCCGGTAACTCGGGCATGTACGCATCGACCCGCATGCTGTTCACCCTGGCGTCCGAAGGCAAAGCGCCGCGCATCTTCGCCAAGCTGTCGAAAGGCGGCGTGCCGCGCAACGCGCTGTACGCGACCTGCGTGGTGGCCGGGCTGTGCTTCCTGACCTCGATGTTCGGCAACCAGTCGGTTTACCTGTGGCTGCTGAATACCTCGGGCATGACCGGCTTCATCGCCTGGTTGGGCATCGCCATCAGCCACTACCGTTTCCGCCGCGGTTACATGCTGCAGGGGCGCGATCTCAACGACTTACCGTACCGTTCCGGGTTCTTCCCGCTGGGGCCGATCTTCGCCTTCGTGCTGTGCCTGATCATTACCCTGGGCCAGAATTACCAGGCTTTCCTGCAAGACAAGATTGACTGGTACGGCGTGACCGCGACCTACATCGGCATTCCGCTGTTCCTGCTGATTTGGTTCGGTTACAAGCTGTCGCAAGGCACCCGTGTCGTGAAGTACAGCGAAATGGAATTCCCGAAGATGGACGTGAAGTAATCTTCGGTGAGTGACACGCGGCGGGAGTTCCCGCCGCGTTTGGGTTTACTTTTTCCCGCCTTTGGCTTCCGCCAGCGCCTGCTGCGCCGAGCTCATCAAACTCTCTACCGTCGCGTAATTCTGCGTCAGCGCCAAAATGCCGGCGTTAAGCCGCATGTTCACCTCGCCGAACGCGCCAAAATCGTAGGGCGCCTCCAGCGGCGGCACAATGCGCGCCAGAAACTCGCTTTCCGCGCCGTAGGGCAGATCGTGCACCAGAATCAGAAACAGACCGCCGGTATAGCGGCAGACGTAGTCGCTCGGGCGGATCAGCGTCTTGAGGCGCTCGCCGACGGTGCGCAGCACGTCGTCGCCGATCTGGACGCCGTGACTTTGGTAGAGCGCCGCCAGCGGGCCGAATTCGAGAATGAACAGGTGGGAGATCGGCTGCGCCGCTGCGGGGCGGCAGATGCTGCGCATCACTACCTCGCCGCCCGCGCGGTTGAGAAAGCCGGTCAGGCGATCGCGGTGCGATGCCTGCTGCTTCTCCCAGGCCAGCGTGACGTGCTGCACCAATTGGCGATGGTAGCGCGCGATCATGCCATGGGCCAGCACCAGCCACAGCGGCGCGAGATCCGCCAGGACAAACAGATTTTGCACGCGCGACAGCGGCGCCGCCAGCAGGTAGGGCAGCGTCAGCGCGCTCACCTCAAGCAGCGCGAAGCGCGGCGCGGCGGCATGGCGCTGCATCAGCCAGCAGGCCAGGGCGGTAATGGTCAGGCCGGCGAACAGGATCAGCACGAAGCGGCCCGACAGCATCGCCAGCGCGGCGCTGGCGCCAACCAGCAGCGCCCACAACAACACTGTCACCAGCATGGCGTTCGGCCAGGCGGGTTGGCGTCTTTGCGCCAACCTGGCGCGCCCGGCGGTCAACAGCAGCAACAGCAGCAACAGGCCGATACCGACCAGCGGTTGGTTCAGCCAGGCGTACCCCGCCAACAGCGCGGCCGGCCCCACGGCATTCAGCCAGGGGGTGAGAGGAGAGGGCGTCAGCGTGAGACGCAGCTGGCGTTGAAACGGTTCGTCATCGGCGTGCAGCGGGCTGTGCAACAGCCAGTTCAGCAGCGCCGGGCGTTTGGGCGTTACCGCCGGAGATGGACTTCTCATTACAGCCTCGTCAATAAGGCCGCTCTTGCGGCGGCCTGAAAGTTTTTTGCACGCGCGGTGCTGTGGTTTTGGATTCTATGTGGTTTTGCCGCTATTTGTCAGAGTCTGGTCGGATCAGGAATAATTTTCAGAATAATTAACCTACTGGCCGTTGGCGGGGGAAAGCGTGGTGGTTTGAAAAATGGCGAGAAAAAACAAATTATTACATTTCGACAACGCTGTTTTCACCTATTGATATGATTGATAAGTATTATCGTTTGCTTTATTGTGGGCGGCTGCGCGCAGGCGGTCGCCGCGCGCTTTCCGGTTTACGGCGGACGCCTTCGCGCCGCTGTCATGATGGTTGTAACAGGTATCTTAACGAATGAGCGTATCCACCGATCCCATGACTGACGCCAAGGGGCAACCCAACGCCGGCGTGATGGGGCGTTATCAGCATATTCTTCGCCATCGCCTGTTGATGATGGGCGTGTTGGCACTGGCGATCCTGGGCTCGCTGCTGCTGGATTTCACCATGGGGCCGTCCGGCCTGTCGCTGTCCTCCTTATGGCAAACGCTGCTTGACCCCGCCGCGGCCGATGCCGGCACGCGGGTGATCGTCTGGGACATACGCTTGCCCTATGCGCTGATGGCGGTGGTGGTGGGCTTTGCGCTCGGCCTGGCCGGGGCGGAAATGCAGACCATCCTGAATAACCCGCTGGCCAGTCCCTTCACCCTCGGGGTGTCTTCTGCCGCGGCCTTTGGCGCCGCGCTGGCGATCGTGCTCGGCATCGGCATTCCGGGCATTCCCGATCAGTGGTTCATCTCCGCCAACGCTTTTATCTTCGCGCTGTTCGCCGCGCTGATGCTCGACGGCATCACGCGCTGGACGCGGGTCGCCACCTCCGGCGTAGTGCTGTTCGGCATCGCGCTGGTGTTTACCTTCAACGCGCTGGTCTCGATGATGCAATTCATCGCCAGCGAGGACACGCTGCAGGGGCTGGTGTTCTGGACCATGGGCAGCCTGGCGCGCGCCTCGTGGGACAAGCTGGGCATTCTGTTCGGGGTGTTCGCCGTGCTGCTGCCGCTGTCGATGATGAGCTCGTGGAAACTGACCGCGCTGCGTCTGGGCGAAGACCGGGCGGTGAGCTTCGGCATCGACGTGCGTCGTCTGCGGCTGACCACGCTGCTGCGCATCAGCATGCTCTCGGCGCTGGCGGTGGCTTTCGTCGGGCCGATCGGCTTTATCGGCCTGGTGGCGCCGCACATCGCCCGCATGATCTTCGGCGAAGATCACCGTTTCTACCTGCCGGCCAGCGCGCTGATTGGCGCGCTGGTGCTGTCGATGGCCTCGGTGGCGTCGAAAAATCTGGTGCCCGGCGTGATCATTCCGGTGGGCATCGTCACCTCGCTGGTCGGGGTGCCGTTCTTCCTGAGCATTATTCTGCGCCATCGGGGGAACGTATGAACCAGGGCTTGCGCATAGAACACTTCTCGGCGGGCTACCCGAAACGTCAGGTGATCGACGATCTCTCGGTGCCGATGCTGCCGCGCGGGCAAATCACCGTGCTGCTGGGGCCGAACGGCAGCGGCAAATCGACGCTGCTGCGCTCGCTGGCCGGGCTGAACCCGGCGCAGGGCAAGCTGTGGCTGGACGACGGCGATCTGATGCAGATGCCGTTCGCCCGTCGCGCGGAGAAAGTGGTGTATCTGCCGCAGTCGCTGCCCGCCGGGGTGCACCTGCACGTGCTGGAGTCGATCATCGTGGCGCAGCGCGCCTCGGGCGGCCGCAGCAACGCCGGCAGCGAAGCGGAGGTGATGGCCCTGCTGGAGCAACTGGGCATCGCCCATCTGGCGTTGAGTTATCTCGATCAGCTGTCCGGCGGGCAGAAACAGCTGGTGGGGTTGGCGCAGTCGCTGATCCGTCAGCCGTCGCTGCTGCTGCTGGATGAGCCGCTGAGCGCGCTCGATCTCAACTATCAGTTCCACGTGATGGATTTGGTGCGCCGTGAAACCCGCAAGCGCAATATCGTGACGGTGGTGGTGGTGCATGACATCAACATCGCGCTGCGTCACGGCGACCACGTGCTGATGCTGCAGGATGGCGATCTGATCGCCGATGGCGCGCCGGATCAGGTGATTACGCCGCAGAGCCTGGCGCGGGTCTACGGCGTGCGCGGGCGCATCGAACGTTGCTCGCAGGGCACGCCGCAGGTGCTGATAGACGGTTTGGTAAACCAGCCGACGATTTAACCCAAGAAAAAGCCCGGCATCGCCGGGCTTTCTTTATCGCGCAGTGTGATTCAGCGCCTCGCTCACGCGTTCGACGACGTGTTGGGCGGTGACGATGCCGCCGGACAGATAGACCTCGGCCGCCGGCAGGTAAACCACCTGGCCTTTTTTCACCGCCGTGGTTTTCTTCAGTGCGGTGCCGGTGAGGATTTTCTGCGGCGCCACCGCGTTCGGCCGCCCGGTCGCGGCGTCTCTATCGATGACGAACAGCCAGTCCGGATTCAGCTTGGCCACCTGCTCAGGCGTCAGCTTGTTGCCGCGCACGTCTTTTTCATCGGACTGCAACGCGGACGCGAAGCCGAGGGCGTCATAGACGAAGCTGAAACGGCTCTTGGGGGCGTAAGCGCTGATCTTGCCGCCGGAGAACAGCACCACCAGCCCGCGTCCGGCCTGGGCGGCCTGCGGTTTGACCGCCGCGATCTGCGCATCCAGCTTGTCGATCGCCGCCTGCGCCTGTTGCTGCTTATCGAACAGCTCGCCCAGCTGCAGGGTGCGCTGTTTCAGGCTGCCCAACTGATCCTGCTGATCGACGGACATGTTCAACGTCGGCGCCAGCGTGTTCAGCTCGTCATAGGCTTTGGACGCCCGGCCGGCGATCAGGATAAGATCCGGTTTGGCGGCGCGCAGCACGGCCATATCCGGTTGGAACAGGGTGCCGGCATTGAGGTATTTGTCGTCCTGATAGCGCTTCAGGCTATCCGGCAAGTTCTTGCGGTTGCCGGGCAGCGCCAGCGGCTCGACGTCCAGCAGCTGCAGCGTTTCCAGCGAGGCGTAATCCAGCACCACGATGCGCTGCGGGTGCTTCTTCACCTCGGTGCTGCCGTTCAGGTGCTGGACGTTGACGGTGGCCGGGGTAGCGGCTACCTGCGTATCGGTTTTGCTGTGGCAACCTGCCAGCGCCATCGCGGCCAGCAGGGCGATCATCAGGGGGGAGCGGCGTAATTTCATGGAGCTTCCTCACGGTGATGGAATGAAAAGGGCGCGCGGCGCGCGCCCAGGGGCATCAGAAGTTGTAGGTCATGCCGACGGTGTATCGGCGGCCGTCCAGCGTGGTGTTGTAGTGATCGTAATCCACGGTCTTGTCGAGGATGTTGTAGACCCCGCCGGTCAGCTGCAGGTTTTTCGCCGCCTGGTAGCTCAGGCCCGCATCGACGAAGGTGTAGGACGGCGTGCTCTTGGCCATCGAGGTACGGCTCAGATACTCAGACGTTTTGCTGCGGAAATTAACGCGCGACCACAGGCTGAGGTCCTGTGTGGCGCGCCAATCCAGCACGGTGTTAACCATGTGCTTCGGCATCTGGTTGAGCGCCTTGCCCTGGAACTCGCCGCTCTTCTGCTCGGAAGAGGTGTAGGTGTAGTTAGTGTTCCACTTCCAGTCTTTGTTGATCTGCCAGCCGAAGGTGGCTTCTACGCCGCGCATATTGGCTTTGTCGACGTTGACGCGATCGCTGATAAAGTCGTAGACGTCATTGCCGATCTTACAGTCTGGCGTGTCTTCGCAGCGGCGCACTTCGGTGATCTTGTTCTTGAAGTCGGTGTTGAAGACGGTGACCCCGGCGTTGACGCCTTTCAGGCTATCCCACATCAGGCCGATCTCTTCGCTCAGGCTCTTCTCCGGCTGCAGATCCGGGTTGCCGACGATGATGCCTTTACGCACGCCGCCGCCGGTGACCTGGCCCCAGTTGGCGGAGGATTGGCGCAGATCCGGCGAACGGTAGCCGGCGGAAACGCCGCCTTTCAGCGTCCACTGCTCGGTCAGGTGCCAAACGCCGTACATGCGCGGCGACCAGTGGCTGCCGAAGTTCTGATCGCGGTCCATACGGATGCCGCTGGTCAGGCTAAAGTCATTGGTCAGCGCCCATTCGTCTTCGGCGAACAGCGCCCAGCTCCAGCGCGTCAGTTGATTGACGTCTTGCGCCGAGCTTAGCTGGTTGCCACTGTCGCCCAGTTTCTCATAGCGGTATTGGCCGCCGAGGTTCAGCATGTGGGAACCCAGCTCGAACTGGTTCTGGGTGTTGAAGATGGTGTTGTACATCTTCATTTTGCGGCCCGGGTTGTTGGTCTCTTCCCGCTGAACGTAGCTGGTGGAGTTGCCGAAGTCGTAATAACCGTTGTGGGTCAGCGAGTAGTTGGTGCGGGTGTAGAGATCTTCGCTGCGGGAAGTTGGGGTGCATTTGCCTTTGCTGCAGCGCTCCGCCACCACCGATTTGCCCGGCGTGCTGTTGCGATCCTGCAGCGAGCGGCCGATTTCGAAGTCGAATTCGTTTTTCTCGTCCGGGGTCAGGGTGAACACCGCAGTGCCGCTGCGCATGCGCTGTTCATTGTAACCGTTGACGATTTTATCTTCCGCGCGGCGTGAGAGCAGGCCGTTGACCCGCAGGCCGAGCAGGCCTTCAACCAGCGGGCCGGACGCGTAGGCGTTGGTCTGGAACAGGTCGCCGGAATCGCGGTTTTCCTGAAGGGTGGCATCGCCGTGCAGCGAGCCTTTCCACTCGGTGCGTGAGGTTTTGCGGGTGATGACGTTGATCACGCCGCCCATGGCGTCGGAACCGTACAGTGAAGACATCGGCCCGCGCACCACTTCGATGCGCTCAATGGCTTCCAGCGGCGGCAGCCAGCCTTGTTCGATGCCGGCGTTGTCGCTGTTCGGGCGGGTACCGCGGGTATCGACGCGCTTGCCGTCCACCAGGATCAGGGTGTACTTGGAAGACATGCCGCGGATGCTGATGTCGCTTTTGCTGCCGCCGTCGGTGACCACCACGCCCGGCACGTCTTTCAGCGCGTCGGTGATGTCGCGGTAAGCCTTGTCTTCGATTTGCTGGCGCGGGATCACCGAGATGGAAGCGGCGGAGTCCTGAATTTTTTGCTGGAAGCCGGAGGCGGTGACGACCATGGTGTCCTGGGTGTCGTCCTGCGGCGCGGCCAGTGCGGCGGTGGCGCTGAGTGAGGCAATCACCAGAGCGGCGAGCTTGCTGTAACGTGGCGTTTCCATGAGGTGAACCTTTCCTGGATTGAAGTGAAAGTAATTAACCAATTGAATTTCTAATGAAATTATTCATCGTTCGCTGAGAAATACTTCGCTTCGTCAGCGTTGCGTGAGGGTATTGTAAGGATTTTTTACTGAATGTAAACGCTAATGATAATTCATATCATTTGTATGCTTGTTATGCTGGCGGGAAAGGGTAACCGGGTGAATTAAAGGGAAAAGCGGCGCAGCGGGCGTGCGCCGGGGGGATCAGCGTTTCTGGATGTAGGTGATGGCCAGCGCCAGCGCCAGCACCAGGCCTTTGATAATGTCCATGGCGTAGTAGGGCACCGACAGCATCACCAGGCCGTTTTGCAGCACGCCGAGGATCACCGCGCCGATCAGAGTGCCGAGCGCATTGGGTTTGCCGGAGCCCGCCAGCGAGAAGCCGATATAGGCCGCCGCCACCGCGTCCATCAGATAGCCGCCGCCGGCATTGACCTGCGAAGAGCCGATACGTGACGCCAGCAAGATGCCGCCAAGCGCCGCCAGCCAAGAGGAAATGACGTAAGCGGCAACCCTGTAACGCACGGTGCGGATGCCCGACAGACGTGCCGCCTCGGGGTTGCCGCCGATGGCGTACATCCGGCGGCCGTGCTTGGTCAACGAGAGGAACAGCTGCACCGCCACGGTGACCGCCAGCATGATCAGCACGATCACCGGCACCTGGCCGAGGGCGGAAAACACCTCCGGGATCAGGCCTTCCGCCATGTCGCCATTCGGCAGCACCATGTTTTGGGTGATGGAACCGCCGTAGCTGTAGGTCATCGCCACGCCCTGGATCACGAACAGGCTGGCCAGCGTCGCCAGCATATCGGGAATTCTGAACACCACGATCAGCAGGGCGTTGAACAGGCCGACCAGTGTGCACAGCAGCAGCGTCACCACGATGGCGCCGGTGGTGCCGAACCCGTGCCAGACGAACAGCGAAATCACCAGCGCGTTGGCCAGTGAGGCGGTTGAGCCGACCGACAGATCGAAACCGCCGACCGACAGCGAGATAGAGACGCCGATGGCGATCACTGTCACGATGGCGATCGAACGCAGGATATTGATGATGTTGTTGGCATCGAGAAAATTGTCCGACGCCAGGCCAAACAGGGCGATCAGCGCCGCCACGGTCAGCAGCATGCCCCACTTGTAGAGGAAATCGAACAGCTGTTGGCGCCAGGGCAGCGCCGGCCGCAAGGCAAATTCTTTACTCACGCAGGGGTTCCTCCGGTGGAATAGAGCAATAAGGTTTCTTCGTCGATGTCGGCGGCGTTCAACTCCGCCACAATGCGGCCGTCCCACAGCACGCAGATGCGATCGCACAGGCCAATCAGCTCGGCGAACTCGCCGGAGGCGTAAATCACGCCTTTGCCGGCGCGGGCCAGGCCGTCGATCAGGCTGAACAGCTCCTGTTTGGCCTTGATGTCCACGCCCTTGGTCGGCTCATCGAAGATCAGCACCTCGGCGTCGCCGCGCAGCCATTTGCCGATCGCCACTTTTTGCTGGTTGCCGCCTGACAGGCGCGCCAGCCGCTGTTGCGGGCCGGAGGCGCGAATGTTCAGACGCTGCATGATCTCGCGCGCCCAGCGCAGTTCTTGCCGCCGGTTGAACAGGCTCCAGCGCGAGAAGCTGTCGTCGGCGCTGACGCTCAGGTTCATAGGGATCGCCTCGTCGATGAAAATGCCTTCTTTGCGGCGTTCTTCCGGCACCAGCGCCAATCCTTGTTCGACCGACAGGTGCGGCGCGCGTGGCGCCCAGGGCTGCCCGCGCAGTTCGCCGCGCTCAAGCTGTACGGCGCCGGCGCCGAACAATGCCTTGCACAGTTCGGTTTTGCCCGCCCCGGCCAGCCCGGCGATGCCGAGGATCTCGCCCTCATGCAACCGCAGCGAAACGTCGCGCAGCTTATGGCGATCGCGCAAGCCCTCCACCTGCAGCAGCGTTCGCTCTGGGTGCGGCGGGCGCGGCGGCGGGAAAATGTCGTCCAGCCGATGGCCGAGCATCTTCTCGACGACCTGTTCGCCGCTCAGCCCGCGCATGGCGTCTTCGCTGACGCGCCGGCCGTCGCGCAGCACCGTCAGCCGATCGCAAATGTCGCTCAGTTCGTGGATGCGGTGGGAAATAAACACGATGCCGATGCCTTCGGATTGCAGGCGGCGCACCACGTTAAACAGGCGCTCGCTCTCGGCGCGATCGAGCGGCGCGGTCGGCTCGTCGAGCACCAGAAAACGGCAGCGGTGCGACAGCGCGCGCGCCAGCAGCACCTGCTGTTTTTCCGCCAGCGTGCAGTCCGCCAGGCGTCTGCGCGGGTTGAGCGGCAGCGCCCATTGCTGCAGCAGCTGCGCGGCGCGGCGGTGCAGCTCCGCCCAGTTCAGCCAGTGGCCCGGCTCGTTCAGCCAGTCAAGCATGATGTTTTCCGCTACCGACAGCGTGGGGATCAGCGCGACGTCGACCTCTTGCTGCACCACGTGAATACCGTGACGGCGCGCCTGCAGCGGGGAGTGGATCGCCACCGGCTGGCCGTCGATCAGGATCTCGCCGCGATAATGATCGTGGGCGCCGGAGAGGATCGCCATCAGCGTCGACTTGCCCGCGCCGTTGGCGCCGACCAGCGCATGGATTGATCCGCCCTGCAGCGTGAAGTCCACGTCCTGCAGCGCGTTGAAGCCGGCGAAGGCGATCGAGATATTGCGCATCTCGAGGCGTGAAGGCGTTGCGGTTGACATAGGGTAGCAAGGCCGTTTAGATGTTTAGATGGCTGTTTTGCTCTGTTGTAACACAGATTGCGCCGTTGGCAACCAACAAAATGGCATAACGGCGATGAAAAACGTGGAGAGGCAGGGGCGCAACCCGCGTCAGGCTGCGCCGGTGCGAGAAGCGGTCAGAAGGTGGTAGGGGTGTGTGCGCTGACGATGCGGCAAATGCGCGCCGACGTATTGCTGAAGCTGTGCGGAATGCCGGTGTTGATGGCGTAACTCTGACCGGCGGTCAGGCAATAGCTCTGGCCGTTGATGGTCAGCACGATCTCGCCCTCCAGCAGGGTGCCGATCTCTTCGCCCTGATGCTTGATCTTTTCGCCGGTGGTGGTGCCGGGCTGGTAGGTTTCCAGCATCATCGCCAGGTTGCGCGTCGGGCTGCCGTTGTGCACCAGCTTCATCGACACCCCCTGGCTGCCGATCTCAATCAGATCTTCGGCGTCGATCACCACGCGCGGTTCGTCGACGGCCTCCGGTTCGGCAAAGAATTCAGACAGCGACAGGCCATACACCTTCAGCAGCTTTTGCAGCGTGCTGATGGCCGGGCTGACCTTGTCCTGTTCGATGGTGCTGATCGCACTGTGGGTTAACCCGGACAGTTCGGCGACCCGGCGCTGCGACAAACCCAATTGCTGACGGATCTGTGACAGGCGTTTGCCCGGTGCCAAGCTGGCTTCGCTCATAGCGGTACTTCCTTCTGGTAAGGGCGACAGGTAGAAATGAAGATCGCTATCGGGTGCCTGTCTGGTCGATAACGATGCTGCATGATATCGGTAGTTAGGGTGGGTTTGGAAAATATATTGCCCATATTCACTCTCGGTGCGTTGGACGAAATAGTTGACGTAAAAATGGCAGCAAGGCCTTTTCGGTCAATATTTTATCAATTTAGCAGTCGGTGATGAATAATCAAACAGGATTGTAACATTTGCAAACCCATTCTGTTAATACTATGTTTCATATTGTGGATGTTATTTTGAGCGCCCGGCAGCGGCGCGACCTGGCGAGAAATCCAATCATGTGTTGAATCGAACGGCGGACGGGCGCTAACGCGCCTTAAGAGCATAATGGCGGGTGACGTATGCAAACCAATAGCGCAGCAGTTGAACATTTTGCACAGCATCATGAAGAGAGGCGAAGTAGCGCGTTCCAAAATGAGGTTGCTCATTATTTGGAACGCTATCCCGCCACGCAGTATGTCGATATCCTTCTCACCGATCTCAATGGTTCCTTCCGCGGCAAGCGCATACCCGTCTCAGGGTTGAAAAAACTGGAAAAAGGCAGCTACTTCCCCGCGTCGGTGTTCGCCATGGACATCCTCGGCAACGTGGTGGAGGAGACCGGCCTTGGGCAGGAGCTCGGCGAGCCTGATCGCATTTGTCTGCCGGTGCCCGGCTCGCTGACGCCGTCGGCCGCCGATCCGGAGCATATCGGCCAGGTGTTGCTGACCATGCTGGATGAAGATGGCACTCCCTTTGACGTTGAACCCCGTAATGTGCTGAACCGCGTGTGGCAGGCGCTGCGACAGCGCGGCTTGTTCCCGGTGGCAGCGGTAGAGCTGGAGTTTTATCTCATTGATAGGCTGCGCGACGCGGAAGGCGATTTGCAGCCGCCGTGTGCGCCCGGCACCCAGGAGCGCAACACCCAAAGCCAGGTGTATTCCGTCGATAACCTGAACCATTTCGCTGAGGTGCTGAACGATATCGACGCGCTGGCGAAGCTGCAGGGGCTGCCGGCGGACGGCGCGGTGGCGGAGGCGTCGCCGGGGCAGTTCGAGGTCAACCTGCGTCATACCGACGATATTTTGCTGGCCTGCGATCACGCGCTGGCGCTGAAGCGGCTGGTGCGGCTGGTGGCCGAGAACCACGGTATGCACGCCACCTTTATGGCCAAACCCTATGAGGATTACGCCGGCAGCGGCATGCACGTGCATGTCAGCATGCAGGACGGGGCGGGCAACAACCTGTTCGCCGACGGCGAAGGCGAGGATTCATCGTTGCTGAAACAGGCGCTGGCCGGAATGATCACCCTGATGCCGGCGTCGATGGCGCTGCTGGCGCCGAACGTCAATGCCTATCGGCGTTTCCAGCCGGGGATGTATGTGCCGATCCAGGCCGCCTGGGGCCACAACAATCGCACCGTGGCGCTGCGCATCCCCTGCGGCGAACCGGAGAATCATCGGGTGGAGTACCGCGTGGCCGGCGCCGACGCCAATCCGTATCTGGTGATGGCGGCGATCCTGGCCGGCATGCTGTACGGGTTGGACAACGCGCTGCCGTTGCCTGAGCCGGTGACTGGCAACGGGCTGGAGCAGGAGGGGCTGCCGCTGCCGATCCGCCAGAGCGATGCGCTGTACGAGTTTGAACATCAGCACGCGTTGACCCACTATCTGGGCGAGCGTTTCACCCAGGTTTATCACGCCTGCAAGACGGACGAATTGCTGCAGTTTGAACGGCGGGTGACGGAAACCGAGATCGACTGGATGTTGAAAAATGCCTGAATGGGCGTATAAAGTAAGAAGTATGTGCGGGCGACCGGCCTGCCGGTAGCGGATTAATTCGCCTGCCGGGCTGGTTTTCCGTTCGATCGACAAAAAGAATTTGTATTTGAGGGCTTCCGGATCTTGTCATCCGGAGGCATTCTGGTGCAAAATATCTCAAATGCAGATAGCCGACGTTTTGAAAGCGTCGGTTATTTTTTTTGCATTTAGTTTTACCAACGTAGCGTTTCATACACCAAGCGAGGCCGGACACCGATCCGGATAGATAAATAGTTTCGTGCACGATCAAACAAAACTTTATGGTCGTGACTCATGAGGATTAGAAAGATGGGGCAATTTTTCACTTTAGCGCCGGTGCCCGCCGGTTTCCGCTGTGGCCGCAGCGACTATGGAGCAGCCGAGGTTACCTCGACCCGTTATCCAGCTTACAATCCCCTTCTTTTAGAATTAAGTCGCTCGTTGCGAAGTTTCCCCGCAACCTTAAGTCTTGGCGTGTCCGCCATCCGCAAGGCTCAAGGTAAGGGGGGGCTGAACAATGTCCGATAACACCCTTAACGCCGCTCCGGCTCAGCGCACTCAGCTGCGTAAAACCCTGACATTGGTTCCGGTAGTGATGATGGGTCTGGCTTATCTGCAGCCAATGACCATCTTCGATACCTTCGGCATCGTATCCGGCCTGACCGATGGTCACGTCGCGACCGCGTACGCCTTCGCTCTGCTGGCGATCCTGTTTACCGCCCTGAGCTACGGCAAGCTGGTGAAGAAGTTCCCTTCCGCCGGTTCCGCCTACACCTACGCCCAGAAAGCCATCAGTCCGCACGTCGGCTTTATGGTGGGCTGGTCATCGCTGCTGGACTACCTGTTCATGCCGATGATCAACATTTTGCTGGCCAAGATTTACCTGGAAGCGATCTTCCCGGGCGTCCCGTCCTGGATCTTCGTGGCGGTGCTGGTCGGGTTGATGACGATTTTCAACCTGCGCGGCATCAAGCTGGTGGCTAACCTGAACTCCATCATCGTGGTGGTGCAGGTGGCGATCATGATCGTATTCCTGGGCCTGGTGATCAACGGCGTTTACCACGGCGAAGGCGCCGGTACGCTGGTCAGCAGCCGCCCGTTCTGGTCCGATAACGCTCACGTGGTGCCGATGATTACCGGCGCGACCATCCTGTGCTTCTCGTTCCTGGGCTTCGACGGCATCAGCTCGCTGTCCGAAGAAACCAAAGACGCAGAGAAAGTGATCCCGAAAGCCATCTTCCTGACGGCGCTGATCGGCGGCATCATCTTTATCGTGGTGTCTTACTTCGTGCAGTTGTATTTCCCGGACATCTCGCGCTTCAAGGATCCTGACGCGTCGCAGCCTGAAATCATGCTGTACGTGGCGGGCAAGTTCTTCCAGTCGGTGATCCTGGTGTTCTCCTGCGTGACGGTATTGGCGTCAGGCATGGCGGCGCACGCGGGCGTTTCGCGTCTGATGTACGTGATGGGCCGCGACGGCGTGTTCCCGACTCGCTTCTTCGGCTATGTGCATCCGAAGTGGCGTACTCCGGCGCTGAACGTGCTGCTGGTTGGCGCCATCGCGCTGTCCGCAGTGTCGTTTGACCTGGTGACGGCGACTGCGCTGATCAACTTCGGTGCGCTGGTGGCCTTCACCTTCGTCAACCTGTCGGTGATCTCGCAGTTCTATATTCGCGACAAGATGAACCGTACCGTGAAGGACACGTTCAACTACCTGATCTTGCCGGTGATGGGCGCACTGACCGTCGGCGCGCTGTGGATCAACCTGGAAGCCAGCTCGATGACGCTGGGCCTGGTCTGGGCGGCCATCGGCCTGATCTACCTGGCCTTCGTCACCCGTAGCTTCCGTCTGCCGGTGCCGCAAGCGAGCGAAGACGCCGCCTAAGCGCGAGCCGTCTCCTCAGCCACAAAAAAGGCCGCTTTCGCGGCCTTTTCCTTTTCTGCTTGCTGCGGGTTTTTATCCCACCAACTCTTTGCCGTAATCGAACAGCGCTTTCAGCAGGGCGGTTTTCTCTTTGTCGCCTTCGTGCAGGTTATACAGCGATTCGAGCTGCAGCAGATAGCTCTGCACGCGCTCCGCGCTCAAGGCTTCCTGACGGTGTTGCAGCCAGCGGCGCTGCTCGGCGTCGTCCAGCGTATTCGGGTAGTTGCGCGCGCGGAAGCGGAACAGCAGCTCTTTCATGCGGCCGTCGCTGAAGGCCAGATCCAGCGCCGGCAGGTTCTGCGGCTTGGTCTGCTGGATAATCCTCATCGCCGCCTTGTCGGCGTCGCTGAAGAAACCGTCGTACAAGCGGGCGTCGACGTCGTCGGCGCCTTTGAACGGCTCGGCTTCGGCGAACAGCGCGACCACTTTCTCGCGCACTTCCGGATGCTGTTTCAGCAGCTGCAGATTTTGCAGACACGCCTGACGATCGATGCCCAGCCGCTCGGCGTTCTCCGGCAGCAAGGTTTTGGCCGGCGCCAGCACCGGACATTTGTTGATGTGCACCAGCTTGATCGGCACCGGCGCCTGATCCGGCGCCAGATCGTCGCGGCGGGTGTACAGCCGTTCACGCAGTTGCTCGGCGCTCAGCGTCAACAGCGGCGTCATGTCGCCGGCCAGATCGCACATGATCACCGCGTTCTTGTTGTCCGGGTGCCAGGCCAACGGCGACACCCAGCTGGTGTTGCCGCGCGCCGCGCCGAACATGCCGGAGACGTGCACCAGCGGCGTCATGTCGGCGACGTCGATCAGGGCGTTCAGCTTGTGCTTGTTGCGGTGCTGCAGCAGGAAATCGAACAGCCGCGGCTGCGCCTGCTTGACCAGCTTGGCCATCGCGATGGTGGCGTAAACGTCCGACATCGCATCGTGAGCCTGCGTGTGTTCGACGCCGTTGGCGCGCGTGAGGTGTTCGAGGCGGAAGCTGGGGAAACCGTCTTCGTTTTCCGGCCAGACGATGCCGTCCGGACGCAGGGCGTAGCAGGCGCGCATCACATCCAGCAGATCCCAACGCGAGTTGCCGTTTTGCCAGCTGTAGGCATAGGGATCGTAGAAGTTGCGATAGAAGATATTGCGGCTCACTTCGTCATCGAAACGGATGTTGTTGTAACCGAGAATGCAGGTGCCGGCCACGCTGAAGGCCTGATGGATTTGGCGGGTGAACTCGGCCTCGTTAACGCCTTTGGCTCGCGCCACCTGCGGCGTGATGCCGGTGATCATCACCGCTTCGGGTTCCGGCAGGTAGTCGTCGGCCGGGGCGCAGTAGATGACCAGCGGCTCTTCGATAATGTTGAAATCCATATCGGTGCGCACGCCGGCGAACTGCGCCGGGCGGTCCAGCGACGGGCTCTTGCCGAAGGTCTCATAGTCGTGAATGTAAAATGTGGCCGTTGCCTTGCTGCTCAAAATCGCGTCTCTTCAGTGGCGGATACAATATGCCCCTATTGTAACGGCGTGGGGAGCGATGCCAAGCGGCGGTTAGCGAAATGCGCGCAATTACGCACGGCGATAGAAATCCAGCCGCTGATGAAAGTAGGGGAGCAGGTGGTCGGGGATCTGTCGTTCTGTTTCCGCCTGGGTCGAGGCGATGCCGTAGCGCTCGTTGTAGATCACGCTGATGGCCAGCAAATCGGTTTCTATTTTCTCGCGTTGCGCCTGCGGTAAGCTATCCAGCTTTCGAACCATCGTTATCTCCCTGTTAACCTTAGGGTATAATAGGATCGTTAGCGGGTCTTGTCCCTACCCATTCCGAGGGGAGGTGGACGCCTGAGCGCTTTGCTGTGAGCTGGAAGTCAGACTGTGACGCGCGGCAAACTCGCTCTGCGCCTGGTGCGCATTGAGGCGATCCGCCCGGTTATACAGCGAACAGGCGCCGCTTATCACCGCTCCCCAAAACAGGGTGCACAGCAGTAAAACCCCCAACCAGATTTTTTGGTTATAGGTCATAAGTCCTCCACGGACGAAAAGAGAAATAACATTGACCGTTAAATTAAATCAGGCACTACATCAATGGTATTTAAACGGCGGAGATTAATCATGGAATCTACGCGGTTCTTTTGTTACTAAACCCAGGGTGGATGTTTCAAAAGATTCCTTAAGATAATATTAAGAAAAGTGAGTCTGGGCGCCGTAATTCTATTTAATATTTGTTTAAATATCCGCAGATACAATCTCCCACATTCAATGCCAATGTGGGTGACAATGATGAAAACGCTACTGTTGACCGGCGCTACCGGCTTTCTCGGTGGTGCAGTTCTTGAAAAATTATTGATTGAAAATCAGTCTATTAATTATCTTTTGCTGGTGCGCGCCGATGATGCGCAGCAAGGGCTGGCCCGTATTCGTGCGAATATGGAAAAGTTTAATATCGACGCGAATCTGCTGTCTAAAATTACGATGGAAAATATATTGTTGGGCGATCTTTCCGAGCCGGCCGACTTTTTAACTGACGCACGTATTAACAATGTCACGCACGTGATTAACTGCGCGGCCGTTGCTTCATTTGGTAATAACCCGCTCATTTGGAAGGTAAACGTAGAAGGCACTCTGGCCTTTGCTGAAAGAATGGCGCAGGTGCCGGGATTAAAACGCTTCCTGCACGTTGGCACCGCCATGTCCTGTTCGCCGGAGCCGGGTTCGCTGGTGGCAGAGAGCGGCGAGTTTGAGGAGGACGCCGAGCACCTGGTGGAATATACCCGTTCCAAATCCACCATCGAACAGCTGATGCGCCAGCGCTGCCCGCAAATGCCGTTGACCATCGCTCGTCCGTCGATTGTGGTGGGGCACACCCGCCTGGGCTGCCAGCCTTCCAGCAGCATTTTCTGGGTGTTTGGCATGGCGCTGATGCTGCGCAAGTTCATGTGCTCGCTGCAGGACAATATCGACGTGATCCCGGCGGACTACTGCGCGGATGCGCTGGTGATGCTGATGAACAGCGAAACGCTGGAGAACGACGTTTATCACATCTCCGCCGGTGAGGAGAGCAGCGTCAGCTTTGCTGAAATTGACAACGCCATGGCGGCGGCCCTGGAAAAAGCGCCGGTGGGCGATGAGTATGCGCAGGTGACCTATGACGCGCTGGTGAAAATGCGCCGTCAGCTGAAAGACATTTTCGGCCCGTGCAACGAGCGGCTGATGCTCAAAGCGATGCGCCTGTACGGCTCGTTCGCCATGCTCAACGTGCGTTTCAGCAACGAGAAGATCCTCAAGCTGGGCATGCCGAAACCGCCGCGTTTCACCGACTACATCGCCGGCTGCGTGCAGTCGACGCGCGGGCTGTCTATCCAGCAGCAGATGGTGGTGGACTTCAAATAACCGCCGGGCGCAACGGGCGCCCGAGGTTGCTCTGCTACCAGGACGAAGACGACCAGAAGACGCGGCCGAGCACCACCAGTTGCTCCTTGCGCTGCTGATAGCTGAGATGCTCGTCCTGGTACTCTTCCCGGTTGAGGGAGCGGATGATGACGCCGCCGTCCGGCTGCTCGATCAGCACCTTCACCCGCAGCAAATTGCCGTGGCGGATGGCGTAGGTCTTGCCCTCGCGGATGCGCGTGTCGTCGGTGTTGATGCCGACCACGTCGCCGTCCTGCAGGCGCGGTTCCATGCTGGAGCCGGAGATGCGGATAATGCGCGCGGCGTTGACCGCTACCCCCATCTTGTGCAGATAGTAACGGCGGAAGATCAGCGAAAACTCCTCGCGATCGACGATTTCGTAGCAGCCGTCGCCGGCGGAAAAATCAATATCCAGCAGCGGGATCTCCACAAACTCTTCCTTGTCTTGTTCGGTATCTTCCCATACCACCGGTTTCAAACGGGCGGGCTGGAAGTCCGACTCCGCCGCCACGTTGTCAAACGGGCGCACCAGCTGCTTTTCGTGAAACACGTCGAACCAGCCCTTGGGCAAATTCAGCCTGGCCTCGATCCGCCTGGCCAGATTGTCGCCAAGATTGCGGGAGGATTTTTCCCCGATGATTTGGCTCAGCGTCGGCGCGGAAGACTCAACCAGCGTGGCGAACTCATTCTGGTTGACGCCTTGCCGGGCGTAGCGGGCCATCAATTCGCGCAGATTGTTGCGCCTGATTTCTTTAGTTTCCATCGTGCAATGATCGCACTCTTTAGCAAAAAGGTAAATAACGATTTTGCTAAAAAACACTTGCGCATAATTTAGCAATTAGCTAAAACAAAAGGGTGGGCCAAGGGTTCACCCGTGCGGGGCGGCCTGTCATGATGAGGAGCCGCTCAGTGAAATCAAACGAGAGAGGGACTTTACGATGTACAAGATTGATTACAATAGCTACCGATCGGTCGCCAGCTTCGGCCACCGCGTGCGTTTTCTGGTGCTGCACTACACGGCGCAAAACTTCGCCGACTCGGTGACGTCGTTGACCGGAAAATCGGTCAGCGCGCACTACCTGGTGCCGGATCCGACCGAGGCGACCTATCAGGCGGCCGGCTTCAGCGGCGTGCGCATCTTCAACCTGGTGGACGAGAACGAGCGCGCCTGGCATGCCGGCACCAGCCAGTGGGGCACCCGCAGCAATATCAACGACACCTCGATCGGCATCGAGATCGTCAATCTGGCGAGCGGCGACGGTGAAAACATCACCTTCCCGCCGTTCAATCCGCAGCAGATTGAGGCGGTCACCCAGTTGGCGCAGAACATCCTGCAGCGTTATCCGGACATCTCGCCGGTGAACGTGGTGGCGCACTCCGACATCGCGCCGGGCCGCAAGAGCGATCCGGGCCCGCAGTTCCCGTGGCAGCAGCTGTATCAGGCCGGCGTCGGCGCCTGGTATGACGAAGCGACCAAGCAGCAGCGCCAGCAGGAATACTGCAGCCAGGGCCTGCCGGCGCAGGCCGATCTGCTGAAACTGTTCGCCCAATACGGCTATGACACCTCGGCGGCGAACACCGCAGAAGGCTATCGCCAGCTGGTGCGCGCGTTCCAGCTGCACTTCCGTCCGCAGAAGTATGACGGCGTGATGGATGTCGAAACCGCCGCCGTTCTGCGCGCGCTGGTCGACAAGTACGCCGCCTGAGCCTGACCGCGAATGGGGGACGCCTCATTCGCCTTTTCCTCGCCGGGCTTCCTCCGCTAAAATAGCGGCCTGGCTGGTCTTTATCGGAGGCATCGTGCGCCTCGATCGAAAAATCTCTCCCCTTGAACTGCTGACCTATCGCCACTATCGCGTCGTTCACGGCGTGCGCATCGGGCTGGCGTTTATCCTGACCTTTCTGCTGATCCGCCTGCTGGCGGTGCCCGAAGGCACCTGGCCGCTGATCACCCTGGTGGTGGTGATGGGGCCGATCTCGTTTTGGGGCAACGTGCTGCAGCGGGCGCTGCAACGCATTGCCGGCACGGTGTTTGGCGCCGCGTCCGGCCTGATCGCCCTGTATCTGGAACTCTATTCGCTGCCGCTGATGCTGGTCTGGTGCGGCGTGGTGATGTTCGTCTGCGGTTACCTGACGCTCGGCAAACGGCCGTATATGGCGCTGCTGGTGGGGATCACGCTGGCGGTGGTGTGCGGCGCGGGCGCCGGCGACATGCACACTGCGCTTTGGCGCAGCGGCGACGTGATCTTCGGCTCGCTGCTGGCGCTGCTGTTCACCAGCATCTACCCGCAGCGCGCCTACATTCTGTGGCGCATGCAAATGGCGGACTGCCTGCAAACCGCCGCCCGAATTTACGGCGCCTACTTTTCGCCGAACGTCATTGAGCGGCCGCGGCTGGAGCCGCAGCTCAAGGATCTGTTGAATCAGGTGGTGAAGCTGCGCAGCCTGATCGTGCCCGCCAGCAAGGAAACCCGCATCCCCAAAGCGGTGTTCGAGGCGGTGCAAACCCTCAGCCGCAATCTGGTGTGCACGCTGGAACTGATGGCCGACGCCTACTGGGCTTCGCGCGAAACGCACTTCATCATGCTAAACGCCCGCACGCTGCGCAGCACCCAACTGCTGACGCTGAGCTCGCTGGAATCGCTGGCGCTGCTGATGCGCGAAGGGCCACAGGCGCAGCGGCAGGCGGCGGCGGGGCAGCTGGCGGAGATCGCGGGCGAGCTGAAAACGCTGATGCAGGAGGTCAGCCTCGGCCAGCACGGCGAAGCGCCGATTTACGGCTATGTCTGGCTCAGCATGGAGCTGGCGCAACAGCTGGAGGAGTTGGGGGATTTGCTCCAGGTTTGCACCGCCGCCGGGCGTGAATAAGGGGTCAGATCATGAAGGCGGCGCTTTGGGTTTTGGCCGCCGGGGCAAAGTGGGTAAGATAAGGCAATCACTGTTGTGCCGGACCGCCACAAACCTGTATCTTGGTGCCATGTGGCCGTAAGCAAATGAATCTGTGTATTACTAAAGCAAGGGTATAAAGATGGATAATGCAAATAAGCCAAGTTTCCAGGACGTGCTGGAGTTTGTGCGTATGTTCCGCCGCAAAAACAAACTGCAACGCGAGATCGTCGACAACGAAAAGAAAATTCGTGATAACCAGAAGCGCGTGCTGCTGCTCGACAACCTGAGCGAGTACATCAAGCCCGGCATGAGCATTGAAGACATTCAGGGCATCATCGCCAACATGCGCAGCGACTATGAAGATCGCGTTGATGACTACATCATCAAAAATGCCGATCTGTCCAAAGAGCGCCGCGAGCTGTCCAAAAAGCTGAAAGCGATGGGTGAAGTGAAGTAACCCGCTTTATCGGGCTGGGCGCGATGCCTGGCCCGCATTCCTGCCAATCATCTTCTTCCCGCCGTTTTGATCATCTCCCGATCCTCATCGATCCCGTAAATGGGATCGCGATCCGCATTTGTAGCATTTTTAGCCGCAATGTTAACGAACTGTGATTTTGCTCAAACAATTATTTTTGCAGCTTTGGTTATATGTCGATCAATGTTCACGTTGTCATTTTGAGTTTTCGAGATGTTTTATGATTAATTTATTGAAATTTAACATGTTGTTTCGTTTCTCGTTTTTTGTTGAATAAAAATGACAACGTCAACATTTAGAATTTTCAAGCGTTTAACGAGTGTATTGGAGGAAGAGATGAGCCAGTTGCCGGAAAAAATGCGCGCGGTCGTTTGCCACGGCCCGCAGGACTACCGTTTCGAACAGGTGCCCACGCCGCTGCCGAAGGCGCGCGAGCTGGTGATCAAGGTGGAAGGCTGCGGCATCTGCGCCGGCGACTGCAAGTGCAAGAACGGCGCGCAGATGTTTTGGGGGGAGAACCCGTGGGTCAAACCGCCGGTGGTGCCGGGGCATGAGTTCTACGGCCGCATCGCCGCGCTGGGCGAGGGCGCGGAAGGCAAATACCGGATCGGTGAGCGGGTGATCGCCGAGCAGATCGTGCCGTGCTGGGAGTGCCGTTACTGCAAATCCGGCAGTTACTGGATGTGTGAGACGCATAACATTTACGGCTTCCAGAAAGACGTGGCGGAGGGCGGCATGGCGGAATACATGCGCTTTTCCGAGAACGCTATCGTGCACAAGATCCCGGAAAGCCTGAGCCATGAAGACGCGGTGCTGATCGAACCGATGGCCTGCGCCATCCACACCGTGGCGCGCGGCGACATCCAACTGGACGACGTGGTGGTACTAGCCGGCGCCGGGCCGCTCGGGCTGTGCATGGTGCAGGTGGCGCGCCTGAAGACGCCGAAGAAACTGATCGTGATCGACGCCATCGACGAGCGGCTGGCGCTGGCGAAGGAATTCGGCGCCGACGTGGTGATCAACCCGCTGAAGGAAGACGCCGACCAGATTGTCAAATCGCTGACCGGCGGCTACGGCTGCGACGTGTATATCGAGGCCACCGGCGCGCCGATCGGCGTCACCCAGGGGCTGCAGATGATCCGCAAGCTGGGCCGCTTCGTGGAGTTCAGCGTATTTGGCAAGGAAACCACCGTCGACTGGTCCATCATCGGCGATCGCAAAGAGCTGGACATTCGCGGCGCGCACCTGGCGCCCTACAGCTATGAAATCGCCATCGATCTGTTCGAGCGCGGGCTGGTGACCTCAAACGGCGTGGTCACCCACAGCTATTCATTGAACGACTGGGACGAAGCCTTCGCCCTGGCGGACTCGACCGATTCCATCAAGGTGATCCTGGTTCCCTGATTTTCCCGCCGTACCGCTGTTGCAGTCACGACCGCCGGCCCATCCGCAATGGGGGGCCGGCCGGTCGGCCAAACGTAAAGACATGCTGTTGCTCTGATAACCACAACAAGAAGCTTCCCTACAGGAGAATTGGCTATGTTTTCATTATTCAAAAAGACCCTGCCTTTTATCGTCGCCGGTGGAATGTTGGCGGCCAGCCAGGTGGCGCTGGCCAAGCAAATAACGATCGGTATGTCGTTCCAGGAAATGAACAACGACTACTTTGTCACCATGAAACAGGCGCTGGATCAGGCTGCGGCGGATATCGGCGCCAAGGTGTACGTGGCCGATGCGCGCCATGACGTTGCCAAACAGATCGGCGACGTGGAAGACATGCTGCAGAAGAAGGTGGATATCCTGCTGATCAACCCGACCGATTCGGTGGGGGTGCAGTCGGCGGTGATCTCCGCCCATAAGGCCGGCGCGGTGGTGGTGGCGATCGACGCGCAGGCGGAAGGGCCGCTGGACTCGTTCGTCGGATCGGAAAACTACGACGCCGGCTTCCAGGCGGGCGAGTACCTGGCGAAAGCGCTGGGCGGCAAAGGCAAGGTGGCGATCCTCGACGGTATCCCGGTGGTGCCGATCCTGGAGCGCGTGCGCGGCTTTGAAGCGGCGATGAAAAAATACCCCGACATCAAGATCGTCACCAAGCAAAACGGCAAGCAGGAACGTGACACCGCGCTGACGGTGACCGAAAACATGCTGCAGTCGGCGCCGGATCTGGCGGGCATCTTCAGCGTCAACGACGTCGGCGCACTCGGCGCCCTGGCGGCGATCGAAAGCAACGGCGCCAAGGTCAAGCTGGTGAGCGTCGACGGCCAGCCGGAAGCCATCAAAGAGATCCTCAAGCCGAATTCGCCGTTTATCGCCACCTCGGCGCAGTTCCCGCGCGACCAGCTGCGCATTGCGCTCGGCATTGCGCTGGCCCGCTACTGGGGCGCCACGGTGCCGAAAACCGTGCCGGTCAAAGTGAAGCTGATCGACCGCAGCAATGCGGCCGGCTTTAGCTGGTAACAGCGGCCAGGTTCGCCCCGCTGCGGCGGGGCGTTCGGCGCGGAGGGCAATGCGGTGACACCTTTACTGGAACTGAAGCGAATCAAGAAAAGCTTTCCCGGCGTGAAGGCGCTGGACGGCATCGATCTGGCCATTCAACGCGGCGAGGTGCACGCCCTGCTGGGCGAAAACGGCGCCGGCAAATCGACGCTGGTGAAAATCATGTGCGGCATCTATCAGCCGGACGAGGGCGATATTTTTATCGACGGCGAGCAGCGCCGCTTTAACAACTATCGCCAGGCGATCGAGGCCGGGGTCGGCATTATTTTTCAGGAATTCTCGTTGATTCCCTATATGAGCGCCATCGACAACATCTTCCTCAACCGGGAGATCAGGAACCGCTGGGGCCTGCTGGATCGGCGGGCGATGCGGCGCAAGGCCGAGGCGATCTTCAAGCGGCTGACGGTGACTATCGATCTCGATTGCCCGGTGGAGCAGCTGAGCGTGGCACAGCAGCAGTTCGTTGAGATCGCCAAGGCGCTGTCGCTGGAGGCGCGGGTGCTGGTGCTGGATGAACCGACCGCCACGCTGACGCCGGGCGAGGCCGAGCACCTGTTCAGCGTGATGAACGATCTGCGGCTGCTGGGCGTCGGCATGGTGTTTATCTCGCACCACCTGGACGAGATCTTCACCATCTGCGATCGCATCACCGTACTGCGCGACGGCGCCTACATCGAAACGCTGGCCACCGGCGACACCAACGTGGAAGAACTGGTGCGGCTGATGGTCGGGCGCAAAATCGAGAACGCTTTCCCGGCGAAGCAGCACCCGGTCGATACCGCGACGGTGCTGCTGGAGGCGGAGATCCAGCGCGAGAAGCACGGCGCGACCGACCGTTTCCACCTGCACAAAGGCGAGATCCTCGGCTTCGCCGGGCTGGTGGGCTCCGGGCGCACCGAGACCGTCTCGGCGCTGATCGGCGCCAGCCGCTGCCACCGCAAACGCGTCAGCCTCGGCGGCCAACCGGCGGCGCTGCGCTCCCCGGCGCAGGCGCTGGCGCAGGGCATCGGCCTGCTGCCGGAGAGCCGCAAAACCGAGGGCCTGGTGCTGCCGTTCTCGGTGGCGCAGAACATCACCCTCAACCGGCACCACCGGCGCGGCAAGATCTTTGTCAGCGCCCGCAAGGATCGCGACGTGGTGCAGCGGCTGATCCGCGCCGTGGGCGTGAAAACCCCAGACGCCGAGACCGCCGTCAGCACCCTGAGCGGCGGCAACCAGCAGAAGGTGGTGATCGCCCGCTGGCTCAACAATGACTGCAACATCCTGATCTTCGACGAGCCGACGCGCGGCATCGACGTGGGCGCCAAGGCCGAGATCTACCAGCTGATGCAGCAACTGACCCAGCAGGGCATCTCCATCATCATGATTTCCTCCGAACTGCCGGAGATCATCGGCGTGTGCGACCGCGTGCTGGTGTTTCGCGGCGGCCACATCGTCGCCGAGCTGACCGGCGACGACATCGAATCCAACCACATCATGCTTCACGCGACCGGGAGTGCCTTATGATCGGAATTGAACAACCCGCCGTGGCGCGCCGCGCCGCCGGCCCCAGCCTCGGCAAGCGCTGGGAAAAACTGCTGCATCACCCGGCGGTCTTGCCGTTTATCGGCTTTGTGATCCTGTTCGTGCTGATGAGCCTGTTGAACGACAGCTTCCTCAGCGTCAACAACCTGACCAACGTGGCGCGCCAGGTGTCGATCAACGCCATCATCGCGGTGGGCATGACCTGCGCCATCCTGACCGGCGGCATCGATCTCTCGGTGGGGCCGGTGATGGCGCTGGCCGGTTCGGTCGCCGCCGGGCTGATGCTGGCGGCGGTGCCCATCCCGCTGGCGATGGTGGCGGCGCTGGCGGTCGGCGCGCTGTTCGGCCTGGCCAACGGCGCCTGCATCGCCTACCTGCGCATGCCGCCGATCATCGTCACCCTGGCGTCGATGGGCATCGCCCGCGGCCTGGCGCTGCTCTATACCGGCGGCTACCCGATCTCCGGTCTGCCCGACGTTTTCTCCTTCTTCGGCCGCGGCACGCTGCTGGGCATTCAGGTGCCGATCCTGATCATGCTCGGCGTGTACGTGCTGGCCTGGCTGATGCTCAATCAGCTGCCGTTCGGCCGCTACGTCTACGCGATGGGCGGCAACGAAGAGGCGGCGCGCCTGAGCGGCATCCGTGTGCCGCGTTACAAGATGCTGGTGTACGTGATCAGCGGCCTGACCGCCGCGCTGGCCGGGCTGGTGCTGACCTCGCGCCTGATGAGCGGGCAGCCCAACGCCGGCGAAGGCTTCGAGCTGGACGCCATCGCCGCCGTAGTGCTGGGCGGGGCGGCGATCTCCGGCGGGCGCGGCGCCATCGTCGGCACGCTGGTGGGGGCGATGATGCTCGGGGTGCTCAACAACGGCCTCAATCTGATGAACGTATCGCCGTATATCCAGAACGTGGTGAAGGGCGGCATCATCCTGGCCGCCATCTACCTCAGCTCCGTGCGGCGCAAATAGGAGGCGCGATGTCAGTCTTTCTTGGCGTAGACGTCGGCGGCACGGTGATCAAGGCCGGGCTGTACCGGGCAAGCGGCGAAGAACTGGCGATCGCCGAGCGCGACGGCGCGGCGATTGCCGCCCAGCCGGGCTTCAGCGAGCGCAATATGGACGCGCTGTGGGATGACGTTTGCGCGGCGATCCGCCAAACGCTGCACGCGGCGGGGCTGGAGGCCGGCCAGGTGCGCGGCGTCAGCTTTTCGGCGCACGGCAAAGGGCTGTACGCCATCGACCGCCACGGCAAACCGGTCGGCAACGGCATTCTCTCTTCGGACAACCGCGCGGCGGCCACGGCGGCTGAGCTGCGCCGCGCCGGGGTGGACGCGCAGACCTACCCGCGCAGCCTGCAGCCGCTGTGGCCCAGCCACCCGGCGCTGCTGCTGCGCTGGCTGAAGCAGCGGCAACCGGCGCAGTACGCCGCCGTCGATCGCATCCTGATGGCGCACGACTACCTGCGCTTTCGCCTCACCGGCGAGGCGGCGGCCGAGGTGACCAACATCTCCGGCAGCAACCTGTTTAACCAGCACAGCGGCGCTTACGATCCGGCGCTGATGGCGGCCTTCGGCATCGAAGAGGCGCAGGAGAAGACCGCGCCGGTGATCGGCTCGGCGCAGCTGGCCGGGCGGGTGACGGCCGCGGCGGCGGCGCAGTGCGGCCTGCGAACGGGTACCGCGGTGTACGGTGGCCTGTTCGACGTGGTGGGCGCGGCGCTCAGCTCCGGCGTGGCCGACGATCGCACGCTCAGCGCGGTGGCGGGCACCTGGTCGATCGCCACCTGCGTGACCGAGCGCATCATTCCTGCCGACTATCCCTATGCCTGGGGGCGCTACTGCATCGACGGCCGCTATTTCGCGCACGAAGGCAGCCCGACCTCGGCCGGTAACCTGGCCTGGTTCCTGCGCCAGTTCTGCGCCGGCGACCGGCAGCGCTATGCCCAGTTCAACGCCTGGGTGGCCGAGCGCCGCGAGCAGCCGAGCGGGCTGCTGTTCCTGCCTTATCTGTACGGCTCCAACCTCGGCGGCAACACGCCGGGCGGGCTGATCGGCCTGAGCGCCCACCACGAGATGGCGGACGTGGTGCAGGCGATCTACCAGGGCATCGTGTTCTCGCACCTGATCCATCAGGAGCGCATGGTGCAGTTGAACCCGCGCATCGAACGGGTGCGCATGACCGGTGGGCCGACGCAGTCTGAGGTCTGGATGCAGATGTACGCCGACGCCGGCAACCTGCCGCTTGAGGTGGTGGAAACCCGCCAAAGCGGCTGCCGCGCCGCCGCCCTATGCGCCGCCGTCGGCGCCGGGGAGTATGCCGGGTTCGCCGAAGCGATCGCCGCCGCGCCGCCCAAATTGCGCTGTTATTATCCCGCGACCGCCGCCCACCGGCGCCTGCGCGCCCAGCAGGCGCGCTATCTGGCGGTCGCTCTGGCTTTGAGTGAGGTGACTGATGCAAACGAGTAACGCCGCCTGTCTGGGGCTGTATGAAAAGGCGCTGCCTGCCGATCTGAGCTGGCCGCAGCGGCTGGCCACCGCCGCCGAGCTGGGCTTTGAATTTGTGGAGATGTCGATCGACGAGCAGCCGGCGCGCCAGCAGCGGCTGGACTGGGATCGCCGCCAGCGGCTGGCGTTTATCCAGGCGCGGCTCGACAGCGGGGTGACGGTGCCGAGCCTGTGCCTGTCGGCGCACCGGCGCGATCCGTTCGGCAGCGCCGACGCCGCCACCCGTGAGCGGGCTCGGGTGCTGATGAGCAAGGCGCTGGAACTGGCGACGGATCTCGGCATCCGTAACATCCAGCTGGCGGGCTACGACGTCTATTACGAACCCGCCGATCGCCACAGCCGCGAACGCTTTATCGAGGGCATGCAGTGGGCGGCGACGCAGGCCGCCAGGGCGCAGGTGATGCTGTCGGTGGAGGTGATGGACACGCCGTTCATCAACAGCATCAGCAAATGGCGCGACATCGCCCGCCACGTCAACAGCCCGTGGTTCACAGTGTATCCCGATCTCGGCAACCTCAGCGCCTGGGGCAACGACGTCGCCGCCGAGCTGGCGCTGGGCATCGGCAGCATCACCGCCATACACCTCAAAGACACCGTCGCGGTGGGGCCGGGCAGCGCCGGGCAGTTCCGCGACGTGCCGTTCGGCGAAGGCTGCGTGGATTTCGCCCACGCCTTTTCCGTGCTCAACGCGCTCGGCTATCGCGGCCCCTATCTGCTGGAGATGTGGGCGCGCGAAGACGGGCAGGATAAGCAACGCATCGCCCAGGCCAAGGCCTGGGTCGAACAACAGATGAATGAGGGAGGCATCGTATGCTGAACGAACTCAAGCGGCAGGTGCTGGCCGCCAACCTCAGCCTGCCGGCATACGGGCTGGTGACCTTTACCTGGGGCAACGTCTCGGCGATCGACCGCCAGAGCGGGCTGGTGGTGATCAAGCCTTCGGGCATCGCCTACGAGGCGATGACGCTGGCGGATCTGGTGGTGGTGGATCTGGAGGGCAAGGTGCGCGAGGGGCACCGCAAACCCTCGTCCGACACTGCCACCCACCTGGCGCTGTACCGCGCCTTCGCAGATATCGGCGGCGTGGTGCACACCCACAGCCGCAACGCCACCATCTGGGCGCAGGCCGGGCAGCCGATCCCGGCGCTGGGCACCACCCACGCCGACTACTTTTACGGCGACATTCCCTGCACCCGGCCGATGAACGAGGCGGAGATCGCCGGGGATTATGAGGGGGAAACCGGCAAGGTGATTATCGAGACCTTCAGTCAGGCGGGGCGCGATCCGCAGCAGGTGCCGGGAGTGTTGGTTTACTCCCACGGCCCGTTCGCCTGGGGCAAGGACGCGGCGGATGCGGTGCACAACGCGGTGGTGCTGGAGGAGGTGGCGATCATGGCGATGGCGACGCGCCAGCTGGCGCCGGCCATCGCCCCGATGCAGCCGGAGCTGCTGGACAAACATTTCCTGCGCAAGCACGGCAAACACGCCTACTACGGGCAATAGTGCCCGTCAGCGATTCAACAGTGAGCCGGTGAAGAACTCTCTGCGCACCGGCAGTTCGCCGCGCGGGCTGTTAATGGCGCTGAACAACAGCTCCGCGGCGATCTCCCCCAGTTTCTGCGTATCGTGATACACCCCCGGAATGTGCAGGCCGTAAGCGCCGGCGCGCGGCGGCTCGTCTATCGAGAAGAACTTCACCTGCTGATAAAGTCCCATCTCGTGGCAGATGGCGATGGCGCCCAGCGTGATGATGCCGTTCAGGCCGATGATGTAATCCGGGCGGTTCTCCTGCTGCGCCAGATAGGCGCGCACCTCGCTTTCCTGCGAGGTGAAATCGTAGTCGCCGTTGATGATATGAATCTCACGCCCGCTGCCCTGTAGCGCCGCGATGATACCGGCGGTGCGCGTTAGCGTAATCTCCGAATCCGCCGGGCCGCCGATAATCAAAAGCTTCTGCTCCGGCTGCTCCGCCAGATAGCGCCCGGCCAGCACGCCGATCTCGCGGTTATCGAGGAACACGCCGCTCAGCTGCTGATCGTAGAGATCGCGGTCGATAAGGATCAGCGGCACGCCGTACACCTCGGCCAGCTCGAGATAGGCGGGGCGGTAGCGCTTGTCGTCGCGCACCGCCGACAGCAGGATGCCGCGCGCCTTATAGCCGAACAGCGCCTGAATGGCGCGCATTTCCGCTTCTTCGCTGCCGTCGGTGTCGAACAGCATGATCTGGTAGCCCTGCTGGCGCGCAATGCGCGACACGGTCTTGATCAGGCCGGAATAGAACGGGTTGTACATGCTGCTGGTAACGATGCCGATAATCTGGCTGCTGCTGCTTTTCAGCCCCTGCGCGAACGCGTTGGGCACATAGTTCAGCTCTTTGGCGATGGCGTGAATGCGCTCGCGGGTTTCCGGCTTGACCAGCTCGGGCTTATTGAAGGCGCGGGAAACGGTGATATTGGTCACCCTGGCGCGGCGGGCGATATCCACGATAGTGGCATTGGGATTGGCTTTCGACACCGTCTTTCCTTGCGTTATGCCTCAACAGATCCCTTATTGTAGGGAAAGGGCGGGGGCGGTGCTAGGGGGGAGCTGGGTAAGGAGTTTTCTACGGGAGAAGTCGAGCATGGAGTCCGCTTTGTGCCAAGAGCAGACATTGCGAACACCATTGGGACATCAATGGCAAGCAAGTAAGGCTCTTTTACTGGGATAGCCTTAATTAACAACTGACTAATTGATAATCTAGATTAAAATCTGGATAGGAAAGACTATCTAAAACCAGAAATTTTATCTGGTGTTCCATCCTGAGTTTAAGTTGAGTAGTATGGAATCATGCCAGAATACAAAGCAGAAGATCGTACCAAGCATCCCTGTACCCTCAAAGAATGGTATGAAAAATGTACAATTTGCATAAACTTGGATGGAACAGCTTTCAGCAACTTTGTCTTACTATAGCTCGAGAAGTTCTGGGGCAGACAGTACAGTCATTCTTAGATTCAAATGACGCAGGACAAGATGGCGCTTTTTCTGGTAATTGGAGCCCGGTCAATGGACAGAACCTGAGTGGAAGATTTGTAATTCAGTGCAAGTTTACAAACAGGGCAGATTATTGTCTTACCCCATCTGACGTAAAAGGTGAAATACCTAAGATTAGAAAACTGGTTAATGATGGGGTTTGTGATGTCTATATACTGATGACCAATGCTGGAATTTCAGGGAAACAAGCAAATACGATTAGTTTGTTGATCAAGGATGCAGGAGTTAAAGATGTATTGATACTCGGCTCTACTTGGATAGAGGACCAAATTAAAGAAAAAACGAAGCTTCGGATGCTTGTACCTCGCTTATATGGTCTTGGTGACCTAAGCCAAATCTTAGATGAACGGGCCTATGCACAAGCAAGAGCTGTACTTGACTCATTACGTGAAGACTTGGCAAAAGTTGTAATAACTAGTGCCTACCGCAAAGCGGTAAAGGCTTTAGATGAGCATGGTTTTGTTTTACTAATTGGTGAGCCTGCTGCAGGAAAAACGACAATTGCTTCAATGCTGGCAATGGCTGCTGCCGATAAATGGGGATCATCAGTAGTTAAACTGGCCGATCCGGAGCAAGTCGCTGAACGGTGGAACCCCGATGAATCTTCACAATTTTTTTGGGTTGATGATGCATTTGGAGTAACACAGTACGAATCATCATTAGTTTACGGCTGGAATCATTCGCTTGTTCAGATTAAGGCGATGCTGCAACGTGGCGTAAAAATCGTCATGACATCCCGAGACTACATTTACAATCGTGCCCGCAATGACCTGAAGGAGAGTGCTTTTCCTCTGCTTAGCGAAAGCCAAGTGGTGATTGATGTCCACGAATTGTCTGATCTTGAAAAGCAACAGATCCTTTATAACCATTTAAAACTTGGGCACCAGCCTATGGCGTTTCGTTCCAGAATTAAGTCGTATCTAGAAGATATAGCTGCTCATTCACGTTTTATTCCCGAGACAGCACGCCGTATTGCAGATCCATTTTTCACTAAAGATATCTATATAAGTAAATATCACCTTGAGCAATTTGTAGATAAGCGTGAGCAATTTCTACTTGAGGTAATTACTGGATTGGATGCGAATAGTAAAGCGGCACTTGGCATGATCTATATGAGAAAGGATCATCTTGAAAGTCCTATTACACTTCAGGGAAATGAAGTTCTGGCATTAGACAGGCTTGGTTGTACATTAGGGGAGTGTATTTCAGCACTAAATGCTCTTAACGGTAGCCTTGTGACGTTAGTGAATGTTGATGACATATTTGCCTGGCGTTTTAAGCACCCAACTATTGGTGATGCCTATGCAATGACTTTAATTTCTAGCCCTGACTTACTTGGTATTTTCTTAAGCGGTAGCTCAATAGAAAATATGATGCAGCAAATTACATGTGGGAATGTTGGCTTAGAAAAAGCAATTATTGTACCCAAATCACTTTTCCCTATGATAGCTGCACGTTTATCTGAATTCTCTACCAGCGATAGATATAAGGTACGGTGGATGTCTATATGGGGAGCGAAAAGATCTCTTTATCTATTTTTAGCCTATCGCTGTTCAAAAGAATTTCTTGAACAATACATTGAAGTTACACCTGAAATATTATCGCGCATATGTGAACCAGGCTTACGTTTAAGTGTGGCTCCTGAGGTTAGTCTTGTTGTAACATTGTATAATCACAATCTTCTACCCGAGAAGAATCGAAAGCGTTTCGTTGAAATAGTGAGTCGTTATGCCATTGACGGAGAAGATATTTATGCATTGAGCGATAGGCGGATTCGTTGCGTTTTTACCGAAGGAGAGTATAGAGAGCTTATAAATTCGGTACGTACTGAGCTAATACCAACATTATCAAAAGTCAGAGAAAACATGCAATTTAATTATATTCAATCTGAATCTCCAGAAGAATATATGCAGGACATAATTGAAATGTTTGACGTACTAAAGGAGCAATTCAATGATGACCCAACAGTAATTGACATAATTGAACATGAACTAGAAGTTGTGAACCAGTGGATCGTGGAAGCAGATTTTCCTGAACCTGATATTAGTCCTCGTGAATTAGGTGTATTAGGGCCAACTGATGAAAAGCACAGTGTACGAAGCATCTTTGATGATATTGATGCCGATTAATACCTTATTGATTTATCGTCAATAATTCATGACTAGTTCCTCATAGATTAGATGCATTAACTCGTCTTGGTTTTAGTCATGGTCAATTGCACCTGCAGACTGGTTGTCAGTAGTCCGGTTCTCGCTCACGGCAGGCCTTCTACTTAGTTAGCAGGTCCCGCTTCGTGCTAGGAGCGGAAATGCTATAAGTCTTTTTGATACGTGCAGTAGGTGCATACCACGCCCAACTAGAACTCAAGCGGCATCCATGATTTTTTTCTTCGATATTAAGGAAGAAGAAATTATGATATCCTTTATATAAAACACCAATATTAACAAGGGTAAACAGTATGAAACTTAAAAAAATGATGGAAATGGATTTCATCAGGGATTTTCGTACTCATCTTGAAACACCTTTTGAACATCAGTTATTTGACGCCAGCCTTCGGAACTATTGTTCACACGGAAACCCTCTTCGATTTAATAATTTCGCATTTGCTATGCGAGAATTGGTAACCAATATTCTTAACCGGAAAGCACCAGAACAGGATGTCATTTCTGCTCCTTGGTACATTCAAGAATCCCCAGATAGAAAAGTTACACGAAAACAGCAACTGAAGTACTGCGCTCAAAAACACATTCCAGATATTTTGATTTCAGTTGAAACGTTAGAAAAAATAAACGAAAAAACAAAAAGATATAATAAAGAGTATAGTATTTTTAATAAATACACTCATATTACAGAAAAGTACTTTAACAATGAATCTAAAGCTGTTTTTGATGAAGTGAAACAACTCATCGAACTCACCTCGAAGGCATATGATATATTTGATGATCTCGAAAATGTGATGTCTGAAGAGGTACTGGAATCGATTAGTGCTGAAATCCGTGAAGTAACAAGAGATAACATCCCTGGTGAAGTTGATATTCTTTCTTCATCCACTCTTGTAGATGATAGTGAAGTCACAGACATTCGGTTAATAACCATGACAAATGAGTTCATTTGTTTTTTAATTAAAGGAACGATTTATATAACTCGGCAATATGGAAAAGGTGAGGATTTTTATGCATCTGGTGACCATTACCCCTTCTGGTTCGCCGTTTCTGTAAGTGCACAGAATTTCAATTCAGTTAACCCATTGAATGTTAATATTATGGTTGATACATCTGAATGGTATGCTGAAAGTAAAGAAGATCAGGCATATCAGTCTCTGATAAACAGTGCAGAATTCCTGAGCAGAATAGATTACATCAATATTTCTACTCGTGAGAAAGAAAAACTTTTCCCTGGTGTAAGTAAATTACTTACATCGTCTGACACAAACAGCAAAGCTATATACGAATCTTGTACTATTGAATATGGTTCTGACGACGACTTACCTTTTTAAGCACAAGGCTTTGTGATGAACTTTCACATTTCTATCGATGATTGGCATGTGAATACTTAGAGCTTCCGGACAGTTACTTTTATCTTCTGAATATGTTTCGACAACAGTTCTGCATGCTAGTGACCTGATCCCTGTTGATTCGTACAGAATAGTATTAGCAAAGTCCGCTTCTCGCTCAAAGCCGCCCCTCAAAGCAATAAACCAGCGCAGCGGTGGAGTGAAGACGCGAGGGGCTCATAGGCAGAAAATTGCTATCCCTGCTTAAGAACGATCGAAAAGCAACGCGGACGATGAGTTCTACGATCGACTACCGGTAACACCACCACTAATTTAGTAGCGATTTTTCACCCCCCAACTTCCCGCCACAACTCCGGCAACAACGCCAACGTCTCATCAATCAGCGCCCGCCGGTCATTGCCCGGCTTCCAGATGGTCACCATGGTTTGGCTGATCCCCTGGCTGCCGACTTCGGTGCGCAGCGTGTTGACGTTTTTCCACTGTTCGGCATGCATGTGCGTCGGCAGGAATCCCCAGCCGCAGCCCTGTTCGAGCAGGGCGCGCAGCATCTCCAGTTCGTTGGTGAAAATGGTATGCCCTGAAATTTGCAGGCGGCGCGCCACGGGTTCGTCAGAATCCGGGTGCATGATCACCTGCGGCGTGAGCGAGAGTTCCAGCAGCGAGAGCGGCTGTTCCGCGCCGGGGAAAAGCGTTTCGGCGGCATAGAAATCCATCTCTATCGCCCCTAAGGCGCGCCACTCCATGGCGTCGCCCACGCTGCGGTTGCGCGCCTGGCAGATGCCCAAATCGGCCTGGCCGTTTGCCAGCAGGCTTTCCGCTTCGTCGCGCGAGGCGTTAATCAGGCTCAGGCGCGTGTTGCGTTGGGCCATGGCGGCAATCAGCGCTTGCAGCAATGCGCGGGGGGTAAAGGGATCGTAGACCAGCGAGATTTCCTGCGCCGCGCTCTTCGGCACGTCTTTAGCAAATGCCTCAAACGCTTTCACCTGGCGCATCAGCAGGTGTGCCTGGCGCTGCAGCTGTTCGCCCTCCGGCGTCAGGTGCAGGCTGCGCCCCTCGCGCAGGAACAGCGCATAGCCCAAGCCATCCTCGAGAAAATCAATCAAATCACGCAGCGTCGTGCGGTCTTTGCCCAGCTTGAGCGCGGCTTTCGCCAGGCTGCCGTGCTCGGCCACGGCGGTGAAGGCTTCCAGTTGGGCAAAGGAATAAATCAGGCTCGGCACGCGGTTCCCCCGTCGATTTTTCGGGGGATTTTCCCCCATCAGGCGTTTTTTATTATAGGCCGCGTTTTTTTAAGCTGAACGCCTTCCTGAGCTAAGCGAGAAAAAATATGAAAAGCAAAGTGTTTAACCGCAGCCTGCTGGCGGGCGTTGTCATCAGTCTCTGCAGCAGTCTGTTGGCGCCCGCTGCGCTGGCCGCCTGTGCGGGCACCGAACTCAGCGCCTGTCCCGCGCCTTTCGATACGCAATTGCCGGACACGCACAAGATGCTCACCTGGAGCCAGAGCGACCGGGTGATCGGTTTTCGTAACGACTACCGCAACTATGCGGGGGATGTGTTTCACCACGGCAATGCCACGCCGCTGCGGGCTGCCGCTAAACCGTTAACGGATGCCAGCTATCGGGTGAATGGCAAAACCTACAGCCTGCAGGATTACCTGCAGCGCCAGAATGTCAGCGGCATGCTGGTATTGAAGAACGGCAAAATCGCCTGGAAATATCTGGGGCAGGGCAATACCGACGCCACGCTGTGGACGTCGCGCTCGGTGGGCAAATCCGTGGTCGCCACGCTGGTGGGTGTGGCGATTAAACAGGGCAAGATTCGCTCGCTCGACGATCTCATCACGCAATACGAACCCGATCTGAAAGGCACCGCGTGGGACGGCGTGACCCTCAGGCAGCTGATCACCCACACCTCCGGCGTGGCGTGGAATGAGGATTACACCAACCCGAAATCGGACTTCGCGCAGCTGACCGAGTGTGAGGCCAGGCCCGGCGCCTATGCCTGCGTGCGCAAGCTGGTGGCCGGTTTGCACCGCGCGCATCCGGCCGGGCAGAACTGGTCTTACTCCTCCGGCGGCGCGTGGCTGCTGGGCGACGTGCTGGAACGCGCCACCGGCATGCCGCTGGCGGCCTATCTTGAGCAAAGCATCTGGCAGCCCTACGGCATGGCGAGCGACGGCGTGTGGCATGCCTACGCCAAAGGCCAGCACGACGTGGGTGCGCACGGCTTCAACGCCACGCTGGAAGACTGGGGGCGCTTCGGTGAGTTCATTCTGCATAACGGGACGCTGCCGAACGGCAAACAGATCTTGCCGGCTGATTGGGTAGCCCAGTCGGCCAACTGGACGCGGGCGGCGGGCTCGGTGTCGGCGGCGCATCCCAACGGCATTTACGGCTACCAGTGGTGGAACAACGAAGTGCCAATGAATGCGACTAACGTAGAACCCGCTCCGCAGGCGTCCCTCAAGCATTCCCTGTGGGCGCTGGGGATCTTCGGCCAGATGATCATGGTCAATCAGGCGGAGAATCTGGTGATCGTCCAGTGGTCTACCTGGCCGCAGGCGGAGCCTTCTTTCAGCGCGCAACCGTTGGAGGCATCGCTGATGTTTAGCGCGATAGCGAAGGAACTGCGTTAACGTCGGCTGGGTAAGCAGGGGCTGGATGGCGGTTGCCATTCAGCCCCTGTTTCTGTCCTTAACGTTATCAATCTTTGCCATACCAGGATTTAAAATACTTCAGGAAACTGTAGGCGATGGCATAGAAGCCAGTGACGGCGCCGACTTTGCCTTCTTTCCATGCGCCGCTCAGTACGTACCATTTAAAAAATGCGCCGATCGCGCTAACGACGCCACGAAATATTGAGGGCCTAATGTCTCTGTATTTTACTACCCTTGTCGTATAGCTATTGAGCTTATTGAGTATTTCATGGAGAGAATAAAAAGTATCGTGCTTAACATTGCCGGGAATGACCGACGTCTGAATATAGCCTTCAGCGGCATCATCTACCGGAGCATCATTGAACCTGACCTGTGTTCTATTGAACAGTCGAACGGGGTAGTCCGGTGAGGAGATGGGATAAATCGTTCTGACTGGCTGTCCGAGTACAAACCAATTCCTTTTTATTCTATAGGCTTGCTGTGGTGGCGGGTTTGCCTGCGATTTGAATGTTAAAATGGACGCCATGGTTTCGGCATCAAGGATTTCGTCGCTGTCCAGGCACAGTACCCAATCATGGTGAGATTGAGAAATCGCAAAGTTCATTTGCCGTCCATGCGTTTCGAAACGATGGTAAATAGGGTTTATTCCAAAGCTTTGGCAAATAGACAGCGTTTTATCCGTACTGCCGGAGTCCACCACAATCCACTCGTCCGCAATGCCCATGAGTGGAGAAAGCACCTCGTGCAATAAACGAGAGGAGTTAAAGGTCAGTATACAAACAGCTATCTTTGCCATTAACTAACATCCTTAAAAATCGCTGATCAGGTGAGCGCGTGATGTTTTCTCTGGAATGGAGATTGCGATTCTCTTCTTATCCCTTATCAACCTCGGAAAATGCCTAACCCCGCCGATCAAACCGATAAACCAGCGCCAGCGCCAACGCCAGGAGCAACAGCGGCGGGGCAAGGGCGGTGAAGGGCGCGTTGAGGGCGAACAGCAACCCCAGGTTGAGGACGATCTGGTAAGCGATGTAGGTCAGCAGCCCGATGATGACGCCGAGCGCTAATCGGCTGCCCATGCCGGGCGCACGTGGGGCGGTGAAGGTAAACGGGATGGCCAGCAAAATCATCGCCAGCACCAGCAGAGGCTGGCCGAGTTTTTTCCACAGCGCCAGGCGGTATTCGGTGCTGGGTTGCCCAGAGCCCTGCAGATAATCGATATAGCGATCCAGCTGTTGGAGCGAGAAACTGCCCGCCGGCAGGGTCAGCTCTTTCAGGCTCGGCACCGCGAACAGCGAGCGCCAGAGCAGGCTGTCTTGCCGCGTAATCGTCTCCTTTCTGCCTTGCCAGCTTTTCTGCATCACGTTGTGCAGCAGCCAGTTGCCGTCGGCGGCGGTGCTGGCGCTGTCGGCGTAAATGTAAGATTCCAGCGCGCGGTTGGCTTGATAACGGAAGATCTCTATGCCGTGGGGTTGGTCGTTCTCATCGACGGTCTTCACTGTCACAAACTCGTTGCCGCGCCGCGCCCACAGCGGGTTCACGGTGACGTCGTTACTGTTCGACTGCGCCAGGGCGTTATTCTTCATTTGCAGCGCGCGTTGCTGCAGCGGCGAGGCGGCCCATTCATCGAGGGCGCCGAGCGAGAGGTTCATCAGCAGCCCGGCGGCGAGCATCACCAGTGCGATGCGGAATATCGACATCCCGGCGGAACGGATCGCCGTCAGCTCCAGGCTCTTGGAGAGCTGCCCCAGCCCGACGATGCCGCCGAGCAGCGCGATAAACGGCCCCAGATCGACCAGGCTGCGGGGCAGGGTCATCACGGTCACCAGCAGCGCCTGCTGCCAGCGGTAGCCGCCCGGAGTGACGTCCTCCAGCTCGTTGATCAGCGTAAAGGTGGTGAACAGCGGGATGAGCAGCCCGGCCGCGGCGGCGAAGCCGATGAACACGTTGCGGATCAGGTAACGGCTAAAAATAGTCATCGGGAGGGTTTCCGCAGCAGGGATAAGTCGCGCGCCAGCAGCAGGGCGATGCCGACAGCCATCGCCAGCGGCACCAGCCAAACGCCGGGGATCGTCGGCAGAGAGCCGTTGGCCACCAGCGTGCGGCAAATGTTGCCGCCATAGAAAATCACGGTAAACAGCACCGTCAGGGGCAGCAGCGCGGCGTAGCGCCCCTGCCGCGGCTTGATGCGGCTAAAGGGGATCGCCAGCAGCACCATCAGCACGGTGGTCAGCCCACGGCTCTCGCGCCATTGCAGTTCGGCGGCGTCGCCCGGATCGGCGGAGCGCGCCAGTTCCGCCGGCGAGGCCGACTTGTGCCGGCTCTCGGCGCTGGGCACGAACGGTTTGAGCGCGATGTCAAAGTTGTCGTAATTCTGGCCGTTGTCGTCGGCGCCCTCACGATCCAGCACATAGGCGGTGCCGGTTTTCAGCCGCACGGCGGGGCTGGCGGGAGAGGCGTCGAGCACTTCCACCGACTGCGCGCGGTACAGGTTGGTGTGATGGCCGCCGCGCACATAAATCAGGGCGTCCGTCAGGTGGTTGGCCGTTTTGTCGACGTGATTGGCGAGGATCATGCGGCCGTTGCCGCTGACGTTGAATTTGTCGGCCTGCAGGTGGCTCACGTCCAGCACCGATTGCGACTGTTGCTGCAGCTGATAAATATTGGCGTACGCCCAGGGCCTGCCATACAGCGACAGCAGCGTGACCGCGATCGCCAGCGGCACGGCGAGCAGCAGCACCGCCTTGTACAGCCGCAGCGGGCTGGCGCCGGCGGCCAGCATGGCGGTGATCTCCGCATCGCTGTACATCTGGCTCAGCGCGACCGCTACCGAGACATACAGCGCGACGGGCAATATCATCTCCAGCGCGATCAGCGATTTATAGAAAACCACGTCGGCCACCACCCGCAGCGCCAGCGTGCCGTTGGCGGCGTCGGTCAGGTAGCGCTGGGCGGAGTAGCTGGCGAACATGAAGATCAGAAACCCGGCGATCATCATCACCAGGCGGCGGATCTCAACCGTGATATAGCGTTCAATCAAAGACATGCGTTATCGGTTCCCGGCGGCGTGCGCTTCATGGCGTCTCCTGCGCGATCAGCGCGCGCAGCAGGGCGATCACCTGGTCAACTTCCTGCGGGGTGAGTGCGCCGTCCTTCGCCCACTGCACGCGCCCGGCCTTGTCCAGCACTACGATGGTGGAGCTTTCCTCCGGCAGCCGCCAGGCCATGCGCCCCAGCCCGTCGCTGTCGACGATGAATTGCGCCCAGGGATAATGCCGCTTGTTTTTCTCGATCTTGCCGCGCACGAAGAAGCCGGAGCCCGGTATCGCATCGTCGGTGTTGACGATGGTGGTCGGCTGGAAGCGATCGCCCGGCAGGTTCGCGTCCTTAACGGCGTTGATCAGCAACGAGTTCTTCTTTTTGGCGGAGGTGCGCCCGGCGATGTACTGGATCACCCGCACCTTGCCCGCCAGTTTTGCGCTGTTCCACGGCCGGTAACTGAAATCGCCGTTGCGCAGCAGCAGCTCGCCGCGATCGGCGATGGCGATCGGCGCCACCGGCCGGCCATGCACGAAGTTATGCGCGGATGCCGCCAGCGGCGTCAGCAGCAGGGCGAGGGCCAGCAAGCGAGGTAACGTCATCATGGCTACGGGCAATGCGCTTATCTGCCCGCCGCGATGGCCGGCTGGGAAAACGACAGGGGAAAGCGCGCCAGCAGCAGCTCCAGGCGCTGGCGGATGTCGATATCCAGGATCGCCGGCCGATCATAGATATCGCCGCCGGCCAGCTTGTCCGCCACCATCACGTCATGCCGGTCACCCATCAGGCCGTTAATCGCCGCCAGGAAGCGCGAGATCTGCCGGGCCTCGCGGTTGTCGGGATCGATCGATCTCAGCGTGTCGTAGAACGAGACCTGGCGGCTGACGATTTTGCGCACGTCATGGAACTGATGCCCGGTCAGCGCCGGGCCGGCGATCAGCGTTTGCAGCTGGCGCATTTGCTCCTGACGGTAGGTGATAAAGCCCTGTGCGCTTTCCAGCCGGGTGTGGCGCAGCGCATAGCGCACGTAAGACCACACCGGCTTGCTGAGCAGCAGCCGCAGCAGGTTGCCGTACAGCGTCAGGTTCTTCTGGTTGCCGTTGCGAAACGCGTCCTGAAAATGGCCGAGCACCACGGTGGTGGTGTGGAACAGGCGGTTGGCGCGGTGGGGGGCGCCGTACAGCTGCTGGGCGAAGCGCAGGTGCTTATAGCGGGCGCGGATATATTTGTAGCGCATGCGGGTCGCCGCCGCCAACTGCGGGTCTTGCAGGAAACCGTTCACCAATTGCAGCAGCTCGCGGCGGGAAAAGCCGTCTTCCCAAAACTGCAGGCACAGCGCGTAGTTGTCCCGAATGCTTTCGGGGGAGCATTCCAGATCGATCTGCTGCGGCAGGCTGATATTCGCCTCAACCAGGTCGTCCTCTTCCACCGCGACAAACAGCGCCTGGGTGGTTTCGGCGGAGAACTTTTTCCAATTATTGCTAGCGGTCATTGATTACTCTCTTTGGGCACATTCAGCCCCAACATAAAGCGATTGCGGTAGGCGCCGATCGTCGGTATCAGGGATAACAGAACGTCTAAACATTGCCCAAGTAAATAAGCGAAGGCGGCGCCCTGCACGCCGAAGGCGTACGCCATCGACACCAGCAGCGCAATGTAGGCCGCCGAGGCCGTCGCCTGCGCGATCAGGAAAGCGCGCTGCTTGCCCGCCATAAACAGTAAGGATTCCTGCGGGAAGCCCATCATGGAGACGATGATCGCGCCCAGCATGATTTGAATCAGGTCATAGGCTTCCAGGTATTGCTGCCCGAAGACCGCGGAAATAAGCGGCTTGCCCACCAGCAACATCAACACCGCGACGGCCAGGCCGATGCCGCCGGCCAGCAGCGAGGAGCGCAGGCCGAGCAGCCACGGGGTCTTGGTGCGCGGATCCAGGCGCATGATCTCGGGATAGAAGCTTTTCTCCAGCAGCTTGGCCGGGGTGCCCGTCGCATCGAAGAAGGTCATGGCGATCTTGAACAGCCCGGCGGCGGCCGGCCCGAGCACCACGCCCACCAGCACGGTGGTGCAGGAGTTGCGAGCGGCCCAGATGGTATGGGCGATGTTGGTGGTCCAGACGAAGTTCCAGGCGCCCTCGATGCGGCGCGCGACGTTGAACAGGCGCGGCCTCAGCGCGCCGTGGATATCGCGGCGGCGCAGTTCGCGCGCAGTGAACCACCAAAACAGCGTGCCGCCGATCAGGTTCGAGGCGTACCAGGTGACGATAAAGCCGGGGAACCCCAGATCAAAATAATAGGAGATGACGCTGCCCACCGCCTGCAGGAACGGCTTGATCGCCTGCTGGATGGCGATGAGATCGAAGCGGTTGAAGGCGCGCAGCACGCCGGTCGGCGTGGACGAGGTCATCGATGGGATCAGGGTGCAGTACAGCATGGCGAGCCAGAAGCTTTCGCTGTCCAGCCCCAGGGCGTGAGACAAGAACGGCAGCATGATCATGCCGCCCAGCACGGCGATGACGCCGCTGGCGATATCCAGGCCGAAGGAGAAGGCGACGACGTCGCGGAAGCGCCCGGTATTTTGATGCTCCAGCGCCGGAGTGCCGAATTGCACCACAAACTGCCAGGTCTGGAATTTGATGAAATCGCTGACCGCTTTGGTATAGGCCTGGATCACCACCAGCACGCCGAACATTTCAGGCGACATGCCTTTACCGGCGCAGGAGAGCGCCAGCAGGCCGAGCAGCGCGCTGGCGACGCTGCCGGAGCCCAGGTAGGCGGCATTACGTAAAATGGAACGAAACGCGCCGTCGGAAAACCACCGTTTCATAGCCCAAACCAGCCGTTATCGTTGTTTTGCTGCATTTTGTGTTCCGCAGTCATGCGCTTGCCCTGTATTCGTTTAATAAACCTGAGTTTCTTTACCGGCGTTCTCGCCGGGTTGCCCGAGATCGCTCTGCGGGCGCTTCGCGGGGTTCACCACGGCGGAAATGGCGTTGAGCGCATTGCTCAGCACCTCGTCGTAAGGGGCTCTGGCGTCCAGCTCGATGATGCGCGAGCCGTTGTATTGCAGGCGCACCATGGCGGCGATCTTGTCTTTCAGCTCTTCGTAACTGTGATCGGGCTTGCGGGAAAAGGCCGTATCGACGTCGATATCGAGGCGAATGATCAGCGCCGGCCGATAGACGGCCATGCGTTGATATAAACGGCGTTCGCGCGCCGCCAGGCGGCTCAATAGCCACCCTTTTGCGCGTTCCACGCCGATGCCGGGCCCATCGTAGTAAAAACCTGAGATTTCCGCCTGCGGGTAGCGATCGCTTATCACCAGAACGCCGCTCTGCGCCAGCCGCCGCACCTTGCGCAGGTTGGATGCGCGCCACAGCGAAAAACCGTACATGATCAGCGCCGCCCACAGCGCCGGCGGCCTGTTGCTCATGCGCTGGGTTTTGTCGGATTTCGCCGCCAGGCGCCGTTCCAGCCACACGCCGATGAACGGCAACTTTTTGATTTTGTCGCCGTCTTCGCCGGAGATCAGCCCCAAATAGCGCCGCTCCGTGGGGCGATGTTGCTGCAGGTTTTTCACCAGGTCGGCGGTCAGCGTGGACTTGCCCGTGCCGTCGCTGCCCACCACGGCAATCAGCCCGGTGATGCAGGCGGGAGAGGTATCCTGTTCGGCGGTGAGTTTATTTTTTTTCATCTGTTTCGGTACGAAAAGGTTATTTGTCGGCTAGGCATTGGCGGCCCTCAGCGATATTTTAACGGCGCGCAGCGATGCGTCGAAAATACGGTCGGCGGGTTCGCGGCCGTCTAAATCCAATATGTTAGCGCCGTTAAACGTCAGGTGCGGGATGACGGCGATCTTTTCACGCAACGCCGCCAGCGAGTGATCGGGTTTGCGTGAATAGGCCGTTTGTTCGTCAATATCCAGCCGAATTAATAATAAGGGCTGATAAGACGCCATCCATTGGTACAGGTTTTGTTCGCGCTTTCTCAACCAGCGGATCCAGCGATTGCCGCCAGCGGTTTTCGCCAACTGCGGGCCATCGAAACGAAACCCCGCCACTTCGGCCTGCGGATAACGATCGGTGATCAGTAATGCGCCGCTGCGGCTTTTCTTCAGCATGCGACGGAATTTATAAACGCGCCAATAGGAGAGTAAAAATATCACCAGCGCCGTGGCATTATCCGGCGGTGTGGAAGGGCGTTCATGCACGCGTTCCGATTTCTTCAGCAAATAACGCCCGAAGGGCGCGCCAATAATCGGCAGCGAACTGATCCATTCGCCGATGCGCCCGGAAGACTGGCCGAGATACAGCAGTTCGGCAGGTTCTTGTGCCGATAACGCGTTGACCAGGCTGGCGGCTAATGTGGATTTTCCCGAGCCGTCACAGCCGGTTATCGCTATTACGCGCACGGGCGAGCGATCAGATGAAGGTCTTATCTGCTGACTCACAATAATTGATCCAATGCGAAAAAAACTATTGTATTCCAATACGCCTTGGGTTCAAGATATTTATTGTGCTTTGCTGCGATAAAATAATGATATCGGCATTCTTCTTCGTTATTTGAATTGATATTCATGGCGTTTGTTCTTGTTATTTTGTGCTAATTGTTCGTGCGTGGGCCGGTTTCGCTTTTTATGTTAATTTTCGGCATGGCTCACGGCGAAAAAAGAGCAGAGGTTTTCAATTTTCGCTTAATATTTTGTGCTTTTTGGCGCTGCGTATGGCAAATTTTTTTTCACGCAGCCGCCGCGGCAATGATAAGCGAACGTTCGCTTCAAATATGGCACGCCGTTTCTGGTGTATTGAAAGAGAGTCTTATTATGAGTGCAAAATTTCCGCCGCTGATTGCGGTTATCGGCAGCGACGGATCGGGTAAGTCCACCGTTTGTGAACATCTGATCGAGTATGTGAAACATTATGGCCCGGCGGTGCAGGTGCATCTGGGCAAACAGGCAGGCAACGTCGGGCGCGCGGCGGCGAAATTGCCGCTGCTCGGGCGCTCGGTGGGCAAGGCTATCGAGAGCAATACCAAAAAAGTCAAAACGAAAAAATCCCGGATTGGCCTGTTGCCGTCGGCGGTGATCATCGCTTTCGTGGGGCGGCGGCTGCTGCGTTTTCGCCGCATGCTGGCGTATCGCCGGCAAGGGTTCATCGTGTTGACCGACCGTTTTCCGCAGGCGCAGATCCCTGGCGCTTACGATGGCACGGTTTTTCCCGTCGACGTTGAAGGCAGCCGTTTCGTCCGTTGGCTGGCGGCGCGTGAACGGGCGGCGTTTCAATGGATGGCGGGGCAAAAACCGGATCTGGTGCTCAAGCTGAATGTCAGTCTGGACGTGGCCTGTGCGCGCAAACCCGATCACCGCAAAGCGGCGCTGGAGAAGAAGATCGCCGTCACGCCTTTATTGACGTTCGAAGGCGCCGACATCGTGGATCTCGATGCCGATCGGCCGATCGAGGAGGTGCTTTCGGCGGCGGAAAAAGCCATCGCGGAATTTATGGCGGCGCAGGGGTATCGCTATTCGGCTGATGGGGTATCAACGGCTGCGCACTGAGGCGCGCATCGGTTCGGCAGGGCGGCGAGGCCATTTTCGGCACCGCCGCCGCGGCCGAGAGGGAAAGGCTTTATTTTTTCAGCGCCGCAAAGGCGCGCACGATGGCGTCGATTTCTTCATCACTGTGCGCGGCATTGACGCTGCAGCGCAGCAGGGTCACGCCCGCCGGCGCGGCCGGTGGCAGCACCAGGTTCACATAGACGCCGTGGGCGATCAGCTCGCGCCAGAAACGCAACCCTTCTTCCTTTGAACCGATCATGACCGGTACCACCGGGCTGATGCGCGGCCCCAGGGTATAGCCCAGCTCGGCGAGGCCGTGGTACAGACGGTGCGCATTGCTCCACAGTTTTTCCCGCAGCTCGGGATGGCGGGCGATTTTTTGCAGCGCCGTGCGCACCGAAGCGATGCTGGACGGCGACGGCGAAGCGGTAAAAATATACGGCCGGCTGCTGTAGCGCAGCACGTCCATCCCCTTGCCGCCGACGGCGAAACCGCCGATCGAAGCCAGGCTTTTGCTGAAGGTGCCCAGGATGATATCCACATCTTGCTCGACGCCCAGCGCTTCGGCCAGGCCGCGGCCGCGCTCGCCCATTACGCCGAAGGAGTGCGCTTCGTCCACCAGCAGATACCCGCCCAATCGCCGTTTGATGTCGACGATTTCCACCAGCGGGGCGACGTCGCCCAGCATGCTGTAGATGCCTTCCACGATAATGATCGCTTCGCGGGCGCGTTCGCCCAGGCGCACCATGCGGCGCTCCAGATCGGCGGCGTCATTGTGGCGGAAGCGAATAATTTCCGCGCCGCCGAGGGCGCAGGCGTCGTAAATGCTCGCGTGGCTGTCCGCGTCGATCAGCACCACGGCGCCCGGCCCCGCCAGCGTGCTGATAACGCCCAGGTTGGCGGTATAGCCGGTGGAGAACACGATGGCGCTTGGGCGATCGAAGAATTCCGCCAGCTCCCGTTCCAGCGTCAGGTGCGATCCGTAACTGCCGTTCGCCATGCGCGAGCCGGTGGTGCCGGTGCCGAGCGCGGCCAGAGCCGCCTGGCCGGCGGCGATCGCCTGCGCATCGAACGTCAGGCCAAGGTAATTATTGGTGCCGGCGAGGACAATCTTTTGAGCGCCGATGCGCCCCTGGGTGGCGGAATACACTTCGTCGATACAGGTGCCGAACGGATTCAGACCGGACGTTTGAAATTGTTCACGGTCATTGGCGAGCCGCGCAAACTTATCATACAGACCCATGGTTTTTCTCCAGATAAGGGCGCAGCGCGTCAAGCAGTTGCTCAGGCGTTCTGACATCAAGCAATATATTGATAGGAATGGAGATATCTAATTCATCTTCCAGCATCATCAGCAGATCCAAGACTCTGATGGATTCCAGGCCAAGATCATTGACGAGATCGCTATCAGGTTTTATTTCCACTCCGCCTTCGACGATACCTTGCAAACACGTCAGGATATAATCCATTACAGCATCGCGATTTAGCATAAGAACGTTGACACACCTCTACTTGGAATAATTAAAACAGCCCTTCACGCAGCGCGCGTTCCAAACTCACCTGTGGAAACCAATTAATCTGTTGCGACAGCGCCTGATTATTGGCGGACCAGTCGCGATGCGTTAATTCGCGTATTTTGCTGCGCGTCAGCATCGGCTCTTGTTTTACCAGGCGGTTCCACAACACGCTGATATCCGCCAGGGCTTTCAGCAGCGGCAGCGGAATGCCCACCAGACGCACCGGCCCGTGACGCACGGCGGCGCCGATGTCCCGCAGGCGCAGCCAGTTATAGCCTTCGGCCACGCCGTCGCACAGTTCGTAAATATTCGGCTGCGCGGGTTCGGTCTGCACCCATTGGCTGACCGCCTTTGCCAAATCGCTCACGTGCAGAAAAGAGAGCCTGGCGTCAGGCGCGCCCAGCCGGGGCAGCACGCCGCGCAGCAGGCCGTTGAACAGCGGTTTCAGCTCTTTATCGCCGGGCCCGTAAACCGCCGTCGGGCGGAAAATCCCCAGCGCGATATCGCCCGTGGCGGCGATGAGTTGCTGCTCGGCGGCCTGTTTTGAATGGGCGTACCAGGACAGCGCCGGATGGCGGGCCGCCAGCGACGACATGAACAAGAAGCGATTGCAGCGGCCGTTCTGTTTGGCCGCCTGCATCAAATTCAGACTGCCGGTGACGTTGCAGCGGGTGAACACCGCTTCCGCATGCCCGCGCACCTGGCCCGCACAATGCACGACGCACTCCGCGCCGCGCACCAGTTCGGTGAGCGAGGGCCGATCTTCCAGCGCGCCGGGGATCCACTGCAGGTTGTCTACGGCGGCTTTTCCGGCTTGCCGCGTCAGGGCGCGCACGCTAAACCCTTGCGCCAGCAGTTCCTGGACGATATGCCGGCCGATAAAGCCGGTCGCGCCCGTCACTGCCACGGTGCCGCTCATTGCGCGAAACCGGCCAGCTGCGGCATTTGCGGGTAGAGCGAAGTGCTCAGCCAGCGTTTCTTGGCCTCCGCGCGCGCGGGTTTGCCCGACGACGTGCGGGGAATGCTGTGCGGCGGCAGCAGCTCGATGTCCACCGCGATGCCGAACTCGCTTTGAATGCGCGCGCTCAGCGAATGCACGATTTGTTCACGGCGCTCTTCCGAACTGACTCGGCACTGGATCTGCAAAATGATCCTGGCCGCTTCGTCGTGTTCTTCGGTCACGAAGGCAATCGCATCGCCGGAACGGATTTCCGGTTCGGATTCCGCGACGTACTCAATATCCTGCGGCCAGATATTGCGGCCGCGAATGATGATCAAATCCTTCTTGCGGCCGGTGACGTACAGATAGCCGTCCAGCAGATAGCCGAGATCGCCGGTGTCCATCCAGCCGGTCACCTGGATCTGCTGCTGGGATTCATCGTCGCAGAAATAGCCGTTCATCAGGCTGGGGCCGGATATTGTGATATGGCCGACCTGGCGCTCCGGCAGCGGTTGCCCGGTTTCGCTGCGGATCTCGATGCGATGGCCGGGCAGCGCACGGCCGCAGTTGACGAAGGTCGAGACGGCGCGGGTCTTCTTGCCCGGCGCGACCGCTTTACCCTCGTACTCCAAAATATCGCGGTCGACCGCGTTGGTTTGCGGGCCGGAGCAGGGGTCGGAAAAACTCACCGCCAGGGTGTTCTCGGCTAGGCCGTAGCACGGCATGAAGGCTTTGCTGTCGAAGTTGATGCTGCTGAAGTGTTCGCCAAACTGGGCGAGCAGCTCGGCCGGGATCGGCTCGGCGCCCACGCCTGCAACCCGCCAGCTGGAAAGATCCAGATCGGCCAGCTCTTTGGCGTTGCTGCGGCGCAGACACAGATCGTAGCCGAACGGCGGGGCGACGGACACCGTGCCGCGATTCTTGGCGATCAGTTTCAGCCACTGCATCGGGCGCATGGCGAAATCTTGCGTGCGCAGGTAGTCGACGGACAGCTGGGTCGCCACCGGCGTAAGCAGGAAACCGACCAGGCCCATATCGTGATAGAAGGGCAGCCACGAAACGCAGCGGTCGCCGGCGCGCAACTTGATCCCGTCGCGACTGATCGCGTTCAGGTTCGCCATGGCCGCCCGCTGGGTAATGATCACGCCGCGCGGAAAACGGGTGCTGCCCGAGGTGTATTGGAGATAGGCGATATCGTCGGGCGAAGGCGCCGGCAACGCGATCTCCGGCTCTGGCAAGGCGTTAAAGTCCGCGTCGCTGAGGATGTGCATCGCCGACGTGTTTTCCGTGGCCGACGCGATGAGCGGCGTCCATTCTTCGCTGCTGACGATCGCCGCGGGGTTGCAGCTGGCGATCAGCCCTTTCAGTTTGACGGTGTAGGAGTCGCGCTGGCCAACGCCCATCGGGATCGCCAACGGCACCGCTACCAGGCCGGCATATTGGCAAGCGAAAAAGGCTTCGACGAAGCCCGGGCTGGTTTCGGCGATAAGCGCCACGCGATCGCCTTTCTTGAGCTTTAGGGACAATAAACGCCGCGCGCCCGCGATCGCTTTTTGCTGCAGCGTGCGATAGTCGAGAACGGTCACGAGTTGATTGCGACGGTCGTAAAAATTCATTCCCGTATTACCGAGCGCCGCGTAATCCAACGCGTCCACTAACGTGGGGAAGTCCGCATAGCGCATGGGAAGAGAATGAACGGAACTTGTTTCAGACATAGACAAACTTAGCCATAGATTAAAAATCACCAAAAGAGAGAGCACTCTTGGCGAGGTAATTGATGTTTTACTATGAATAGGTTTTGAATAAGTTTGTTATTCAACCATCTTCATTCCGCGAACAGCGTATATTGCCGTGCTTGAGCGGCATGCCGGTTATTAACCGGGCAGCGCGTGAATAGCCCGAATCATCTGCCTTGAGCGGCACCCTGGCGATATACGAGAGACTATTGTAATATCCGGGCTTCGCCGTTCTTTAGTCTGTATCTGTCGGGCAGGAAATAACTGTCGGCTCATAGGTTATGACCTCATGCATGGCTATCTTAGAACTTAAACACTTCCTAAACAGTATGCCGCAAGAAATTCAAAAGTGAACGATTCATTTAAGGCTAATCTTAAAAATAGCATTAAGTGGTAAAAATGGCGGCACACCTCCTGATTAAAGTCGGTACACTAAAAGCGGCGAGTTTCTTTTACCATAACAGCACGAAATAATAAAAGAGCACTATTAGCGTAGCCTGGCTGCGCCGCTTTCTGTTTCCTTTTTTTATCAATTATGGACATCACAGGGTGAATGTCAGGCAACACGTTGCTGATTCGCCGGGGGAAATATTCGGTTTTTCTTATCATTGAGCCGGGGGCAATACACAATTCAATAAAAGGGAACCGCATAAAAAATGCTAAAGGCGTTGTCGCGTGCTTATTTAATTATTTTATTAAAACGTAAGGCTATTTATGATCCGTATTGAGAAAGTTCTGGATAAACGCGAACTTAAAGAATTTATTGCTTTCCCCTCGCAACTGTTTCGCGATGATCCGAACTGGATTGAGCCGCTGCATGTCGAGCGCGAAGAGCACCTGTCAAAGAAAAATCCCGGAACCGACCATATTGAATGGCAGGCATGGGTGGCCAAAAAACAGGGCAAAGTGGTTGGGCGCATCACGGCGCAAATCGATTCTCTGCACCGGGAACTGCATGGCGAGGATACCGGCCACTTCGGCATGATTGACGCCGTTGACGATCCCGCCGTGTTCAGCACCTTATTCACGGTAGCGGAGGAGTGGCTGAGGTCGAAAGGCGCGCGTAAAATCACCGGGCCATTCAGCCTTAATATCAATCAGGAAAGCGGCCTGTTGGTCGAAGGGTTCGATACCCCGCCTTCCGCCCTGATGACGCACGCGAAACCCTACTACGCGGCCCAGATAGCGCAGCAGGGCTACAGCGAGGGGATTGATTTGCTGGCCTATTGGATGAAAAGAACCGACCTGCATTTTTCGCCGTCATTAACCCGGATGATGGATCAGGTGCGTAAAAAGGTGACCGTCCGCCGTCTCAATCGCAAGCGCTTTCGCGAGGAGATGCAGGTGCTGCGCGAGGTGTTCAACTCCGGATGGCAACATAACTGGGGGTTTGTCCCGTTCACCGAGCACGAGTTCGCCACCATGGGGGATCAGCTGAAGTTCCTGGTGCCCGACGATACGATCCATATCGCCGAGGTGGATGGCGCGCCCTGCGCCTTTATCGTCGGTCTGCCGAACATTAACGAAGCGATTGCCGATCTGCAGGGGCGCTTATTGCCATTCGGCTGGGCGAAGCTATTGTGGCGCCTGAAAGTCAGCGGCGTGCGCACCGCGCGCGTGCCGTTGATGGGCGTACGCCAGGAATATCAATTCAGCCGCATCGGGCCCATTATTGCGCTGCTGCTGATTGAAGCGCTGCGCGAGCCTTTCGCCAAGCGCAATATCGACGCGCTGGAAATGTCGTGGATCCTGGAAACCAATACCGGCATGCGGACGATTTTAGAACGCATCGGCGCGGTGCCGTACAAGCGCTATCGCTTGTACGAGAAAACGCTTTAAGCGGCTGATATCGCCTCCTCTTTTTACGCTCCCAGAATAATAACCGCGCCAGGGCATTTTCGGGCGGTGCTGTTTCAGGAGCAGGGTGACGGCGAGTGAGCGAATGCATCGTCTCCGGAAAGAGAACGGTTAAGGTTTTTAATTAATAAACTCAAGATAAATTCACGCTGCGTGATTTATTTGCGAGTGACTGTCGCAGTTTTGACGAGAGCTGATTGTATGCCTGTGGAAAAGAAAAAAGGAATAAGCCGATTAACCTACAGCATTAGGAATTCCTGGGCCGGGTTTATTGATGCCGTGCTTACCGAAGATGCGTTCCGCCAATTATTGGTTATTAATGCTATATTACTGGTTGTTACATTTGGTTTAGATATTACAAATATGGAAAGGCTGTTATTAATCACCTGCAGTTTTCTGCTATTGGTGGTTGAGCTGCTTAATACGGCGATTGAAACCGTGGTCGATCGCATTTCGCTGGAATTACATCCGTTATCCAAACGCGCCAAAGATTTGGGCGGCGCAGCGCAGCTGGTTGCCGTGGTGATGACTATCATTATTTGGGGAATGGTGCTGCTGGGGCGATAGGGGCCTTGGTGGTTCAACCACCAAAGCCGGTGAGCGTGGCGATATAAGCGGTTATCATCGTTGGTTTGCGTTTTATGCCATTTCAGCAAGGAGAGTTGGCCGTTATGCCCGTAAATTTTGATCTCAACGATCTCTATGCGTTTCGCGCGCTGGTGGAGTACGGCAATTTTCGGCTGGCCGCAGAGTCTATCTGCCTGTCGCAGTCGGCATTGAGCCGCAGGATTGAGAAACTGGAAAACGCGCTGGGCATCAAACTGTTCGATCGCACCACCCGGCGCGTGACCTTGACGCTGTACGGGCAGGCCTTTGCCGAACGTTCTGAGCAGTTGCTGATGAACGTCGAAGCGGTGATGGCCGATATCGATAAGGTCAGTCAAGAGCGGGTGGGGCTGGTTACCGTCGCCACGGTGCCCTCGGCGGCCTACTATTTCATGCCCGACGTGATACGCCGTTTCCGGCTGCGCTATCCGCGCGTGCGCGTCAAGCTGATCGACGGCAGCGCAGGCAATGTGATTGAGGCGGTCACCGGCGGCCAGGCCGATTTCGGCATCTGCTTTGCCGGGCGGTTGCAGCCTAATCTTGAATTTGTGCCGCTGGTGGGGGACGTCTACGTGGCCGCCTGCCGACGTGACCATCCGCTCGCCGGTAAAAAGAGCCTCACCTGGCGGGAATTTTATCAGCAGGATTACGTCTCGCTGGATAAAACCTCCGGCAATCGCAATCTGCTCGATCAGCGCCTGGAACACCTCGTGCCGGAACGCCCCAGCGTGTGTGAAACTCGCCATGTGACAACCATGCTGGGTATGGTTGAGGCGGGCATCGGCATTGCCGCCGTGCCCGCCATGTCGATGCCCGCTTCAGAACATTCGGTGTTGACGTCGGTGTCGCTGGTTGATCCGGTGGTGAAACGCACCGTCGGTCTGATCCGGCGCCGCGGCCGCATGCAGTCTTTCGTCGCCGCCGAGCTGGAAAAGCTGATTACTGAACAGTATCACTCTGCCTGACTGGCTGCTGCGCCGGCACGGTTCGCATGCCGGTCGCGCGAATGGTCGGCTGCGCCTGAGAGGAGGCGAGGAAGTTCAGCAGCGCTTTGCCTTCGCGGCGGTGCTCCGCTTTAGCGGTCACCGCGCCGGCGAAGCGGGTGATGTACTGTACGTTTTCCGGCAGCTCGCCGATAAAGGTGACGCCCGCCACGGGCAGCAATTCGCTGACCTGCTGGAAGCCCAGCGCGTATTTCCCTTGCGCCACTTCAGAGGCCACCGGGATGCGCTCAACCTTATGCGCCTTTCCTTTCACCTGTTCCTCGATGCCGAGCTTTTTGAACAGTTGGCCGCTGACGTAGCGGCCGCTGGCGCTGTCGGAATAGGCGAAAGAGTCAGCTTGCAGCAAGACATTGCGCAGCTCGGCATCCGTTTTTATCGCCGGTTTGGGCGCGCCCTGTTTCACCACCATGCCGATCGGCGAGTCGGCCAGCTCCACGCGCGAACCCGGCTGGATCCAGCCGCCTTTGTCCAGTTGGGCCAGCGCGTCGCCCACCATGATTACCACATCGGCTTGCTCTCCACGCGCCAGCCGCGCGGGGATCGCCTGCGGCGTTTTACCCATCGAGGGGCCGGACACCAGAATGATTTTGTCGCCGCTTTGGGCTTCATATTCCGGAGCCAGTTTTTCCAGCGCGGCTTTGAAGCCGCCGGAGATCATCACGGTCACGTCTTTGGCCAGCGCCGCCGTACTGCAGGAGGCGCACACCAGCGCGGCGAGGATCGAACGAGTGAGTTTCTGCATGACATGATTCCCTGTTGCGATTGCGGGTTAGCGTGCGGTTTGCAGCGGCATGGCGATGCGGCGATACAGATACAGCGTCGCCAGCAAGGCGCACAGCGCGGCGAAGCTCATCCAATAGCCCGGTGAAGCCTTATCGCCGGTGTATTCGATCAGGGCGGTGGAGATCACCGGCGTAAAGCCGCCGAACACCGCCGTCGCCAGGCTGTAGGCCAGCGAGAACCCGGCCACCCGCACTTCCGTTGGCATGATCTCCGTCAGGGCCGGGATCATGGCGCCGTTATAGAGGCCGTAAATGAAGGACAGCCACAGCAGCACGGCCAGCATCATGCCGAAGCTGGGGGCGGCGGCGAGCAGGCTCAGCGCCGGGTAGGCGGTGGCCAGCGTCAGCAGCGTCATGGCGACCAGCACCGGTTTGCGGCCGAAGCGGTCCGACAGCGCGCCGCCGATGGGCAGCCAGATGAAGTTGGAGATCGCCACCAGCAGGGTGACCAGCAAACTGTCGGAAGCGCTGAGCAGCAGCACCTTTTTGCCGAAGGTCGGCGCATAGACGGTGATCAGATAAAACGCGGTGGTGGTCATGGCGACCATCAGCATGCCGGCGATCACCACCGGCCAATTTTTCAGCAGGGTTTTAAACACGTCGCGCATCGCCAGGTGGTGACGGCGGGCGGTAAACTCCTGCGTTTCTTCCAGCTTGCGGCGCAGGAGGAAGATGAAGGGAACGATCAGGCAGCCGAACAGGAAAGGAATGCGCCAGCCCCATTCGCGAATGGCGCTTTCTTCCAACGCCGCATTGAGCGCGAAGCCCATGGCCGCCGCCACCATAATCGCCACCTGCTGGCTGCCGGACTGCCAACTGGTGTAGAAGCCTTTACGGCCCGGCGTGGCGATTTCGGCCAGATAGACGGACACGCCGCCCAGCTCCGCACCCGCCGAGAAGCCTTGCAACAGGCGCCCGCACAGCACCAGCAGCGGCGCCCAAAGCCCGATGCTGTGGTAAGAGGGGATCAGCACAATCAGGAAGGTGCCCGCGGCCATGATCGACAGGGTCACGATCAGCCCTTTGCGGCGGCCGACTTTATCGATGTAAGCGCCCAGCACGATGGCGCCGATCGGGCGCATCAAAAAGCCCGCGCCGAACACCGCAAAGGTCATCATCAGTGAGGCGAACTCGCTGCTGGCCGGAAAAAAGGTGTGTGCGATGTAGGTGGCGTAAAAGCCGAACAGGAAAAAATCGAACTGCTCTAAAAAGTTGCCGGAGGTGACGCGCAATATCGCGCCGGCTCTGGCCCGGGGAGTCATGGGTGAGGTAGAGGAATGCATCTTTATCTCCAGTTTGTTATTGGCGCCTGACGCCGCGCCTGTTGCTGAAGACTCGCTCAGGAAAATAAAGTAAATAAGCGCAATAAACGCATGGCGCGATGCGTTTGGCGCATCAATCGGCGTTAACAATGTTGCCTAACCCGATGTAACGTGGCGTTAACAAGTTTGCCGCTCACCGCCCGCTGCGTAGAACGTCGAAAACGTTATGCGCTTTTTGTGACAGGGTTCATAAAGGGGCGGCGGGGAAACGTTCCGTGTCTCTGAACGATTGTTCGATACCGCGCGTAAAAAGCTGAATGCCTCGCACTGCGTTTGCAAAATGCGTGGATGTACGTTCAGCCTTGCAGTATCCACGCATGCCTTTGCATGCTATCCCAGCGCCTCTCTGCTATAGTTTTACATCTATATAGTTAATGATCTATATTTTAGGGGCCCGTGTGGGAAATTAAAACAACGGATGCATTTGATCATTGGTTCAGATCACTCAGCGATGCCGATCGGGCCGGCGTACTTGCCGCATTGATGGTCCTGCGGGAAAAGGGGCCGGGGCTGCCCAGACCATATGCCGATACGGTTAAAGGCTCACGTTACAGCAATATGAAAGAGTTGCGCATTCAGCGCCGAGGCGAACCGTTGCGGGCATTCTTCGCTTTCGATCCGTACCGTATTGGCATTGTGCTTTGCGCGGGCAATAAAGCCGGTAATGAAAAGCGTTTTTACGATGGGATGATCCAGGTTGCCGATCGGGAATTCACGAACTGGCTGAACACATTAAACGAGAAGGAGTGACGCGATGGGCAGAACGTTGGAACAGCTTATTGCGGATGAAAAGCCCGAGGTCGTGGCCAAAGCGCAGGCGCTGGCGGCGGACATCATGCTGAACATTCACCTTGCCGAGCTGCGTGAAAAAGTACAGAAAACGCAGGTTGAAATGGCGCAGGCGCTGGGGATCAGGCAGCCGACCGTTGCCGTGATGGAAAAACCTGGCCGCGATCTGAAACTGTCTTCGCTTAAACGCTATGTTGAGGCGGCCGGCGGCAAACTGCGCCTGGACATTGAACTGCCGGACGGCTCTCACTACGAGTTTGTGCTGTAAGCGCTAACGGCAGAAAGGCACAAAGCACGCTCAGATTCCCCGGTGCGGGCTTTGTGCTTTGACACAAGCAGGCGGCCGTGAAAGCAACGAGGCTCAAGACGGGCAGGCTGTCTGAGCACTTTCGTTTGGGCCGGATAGCGTTAAACAAGCCACCCGCACTCCCTTCGGGATGTCTTGCTTGCCCGGAGCCGTCTCCTTGCCTTTTAGCTGAAACGATACAAATTATGTTGATAAATAGCTCATTTCTCATGCAATAACTCAATATATTTCATTAAAACTGGGATGAAATTCGTATTTTTATCGCACTATTTCTTCAAATACTCACCCGGTGAAGCTCATCACATTTCTTTAACCTGCTTAACAGTAGATTTTCCCTTGTTTATAAAAAATCGATTCAGCTAAAGGGGAAGGGAAATGAAAAAGACATGGGTGATGGCGGTGTTTTCGGCCCTGATTTCAGGGCAGGCGGCGGCGCAGAGTTGGGTGCTGACCAGCGCTGAAGATGGCGTGGAGAAAGGAAACTGGAAGATTTCGAGCGAGGCGCTGAAGATTAAGGATAAAACGTTCAGCATTGAGCAGAAGGTATTGCACGGCGGTAAGCAAGAAGGCAGCAAAGTCGTGATTATCCGCAGCGAGGATGGCCTGACCATCACGCTGAGTCCCACCCGCGGCATGAACCTCCTGCGGGCAGAAGGATTTGGCGCGAAAATGGGATGGGATTCCCCGGTCAAAGAGGTGGTCAACCCCGCCTTTATCAACCTGGAAAGCCGCAATGGGCTCGGCTGGCTGGAAGGTTTCAATGAGATGATGGTGCGTTGTGGCTATGAGTGGACCGGTCATCCAGTGACCGAAGGAGGGCAAATTTACACGTTGCACGGCAAAGCGGGCAATACGCCGGCCTCGCGGGTTGAGGTTGAGGTCGCGGATACGGCGCCGTATGAAATTCGTGTTCGCGGCCTGATCAAAGAGAGCACATTCAAAAAAGCCGATCTGCAAACCCTGACCGAATTGCGCTATGTGCCCGGCAGCAACAGTTTCCGCCTGCATGATGTGTTAACCAACCGGGCGGATTATCCCCATGACTACCAGATTATTTATCACAGCAATTTCGGCGCGCCGATTCTGGAAAATGGCGCTCGCTTCCTGGCGCCGATGGCCAGCATCAGTCCGTTTAACGACTATGCCAAAGCCGGGCTGAAGACCTGGGGAACCTATGCCGGTCCAACCAAAGGGTTCGATGAAATGGTCTTTAACATTAAGCCATTATCGGATCCGAATCATCAGACACTGGCGGCGCTGGTCAATAACGCGGGCGACAAAGGGGTGGCGATTCAGTTCGATACCCGCCAGTTGCCCGTCCTGACGCTGTGGAAGAATACCGATACGTTAAAACAGGGGTATGTAACGGGGATTGAGCCGGGCACCAGCTATGCCTACCCGGTCACTGTCGAGCGCGAACAAAAACGCGTTAAGCAGTTGCAGCCTGGCGCCAGTGCGCAGTTTGATCTGACCTATACCTTGCTGCACAGCAAAGCGCAGGTAGCGGGTCTGGCGCAGAAGATTGCGGATATTCAGGGCAAGGTAAAAATTGATGAGAATGACGCGCCGATAGCCACAGAGTAACGCTGCCTGTCGATGCATTTAGCGTTAAAGCAAAAAGCCCGCTTAAGTTTCCTTAAGCGGGCTTCTCTAAATATGGCTCCTCTGACTGGACTCGAACCAGTGACATACGGATTAACAGTCCGCCGTTCTACCGACTGAACTACAGAGGAATCGTGTGAACGGGGCGAATAATAGCGGGGCGCCTGGGGTTTGTCAAAGCGCTAAACTGCAAAAAAAGCGCGTTTGCTGAGGGAATGAGCACCTTGCGCTGTTTTTCGGCATTTTCCATCGCGATGCGTTGATTTTTGCATCCCAAATCGTTTTGACGCCGCTTGCACACGCCTTTGCACGGCGATGGTGCAGGGTCACTCTCGCTATCCTGCACCTTCCCATCTTGGCCGTACGGCCCAGCCCCTGTTATCCCCGCCACACGCCGCGCCGCAACTGATATGTAGGATGAATAAGCAAACAATATGTATTCGTCGTCACAATGGCTGGATTTTTGCTTACCCATTTTTGGGGAATGCGACTGCGCTCTCAAGAAAATTATTTTCCCCGTCTACACATAAAGTGACTGATCCGCGCCCCAGGGCGTTTCGCTACAACAGTGCTGAGGAAGATAACAATGTCATCGAAATTGATAAAAAGTCCGCTCGCTGCTTTGCTCATCGGTTGTTTAGGTACGGCGTTTTCCGCGCAGGCCGATATCGTCATCGGCGTCGCCGGGCCGTTCTCCGGGCCGAACGCCACTTACGGCGATCAGTATTGGCGCGGGGCTTCGCAGGCGGCGGCGGACATCAACGCCGCCGGCGGCATCAAAGGGGAAAAAATCAAACTGGTGCAGGGGGATGACGCCTGCGAACCGAAACAGGCGGTCGCGGTCGCCAACCGGCTGGTGGATCAGGACAAGGTCTCGGCGGTGGTCGGCCACTTCTGTTCCTCATCCACCATGCCCGCCTCCGAGGTGTATGACGAGGCCGGCATCATCGCCATTACCCCCGGCTCCACCAACCCGCAGATCACCGAGCGCGGCATGAAGACCATGTTCCGCATGTGCGGGCGCGACGATCAGCAGGGCGTCATCGCCACCAACTACATGCTGGATACCCTGAAGGCCAAACGCATCGCGGTGATCCACGATAAAGACACCTACGGCCAGGGGCTGGCGGACGCCGCCAAGGCGGCGATGAACAAGCGCGGGGTTAAAGAGGTGCTGTATGAGGGGTTGTCGCGCGGCGAGAAAGACTTCAACGCGCTGGTGACCAAGATCGCCTCGGTCAAACCTGACGTGGTCTACTTCGGCGGCTGCCATCCGGAAGCCGGGCCGCTGGTGCGCCAGATGCGCGAGCAGGGCGTGACCGCCAAGTTCTTCTCCGGCGACTGCGTGGTGACCGAAGAGCTGGTGACCGCCGCCGGCGGGCCGCAGTACACCAACGGCGTGCTGATGACCTTCGGCAACGATCCGCGCCAGATCGCGGAAGGCAAGGCGGTGATCGCCAAGTTCCGCGCCAGCGGCTTTGAGCCGGAAGGCTACACCCTTTACTCCTACGCTTCGATCCAGGCGATCGCCGCCGCCTTCAACGCCACCGGCGGCAAAGACAGCGCCAAGGCCGCCGAATGGCTGAAGTCGCACGACGTGGACACGGTGATGGGCAAAAAAGCCTGGGATCAGAAGGGCGATCTGAAGGTCTCGGACTACGTGGTCTATCAATGGGATGACAAGGGCAAATATCACCAGCTGTAAACGGCCGAACCGTGAAGTTATGACCCTATGACCGACGGGCCGCCGCCCTGGCGCGCCCGTTCCGCGACTACCTTTGGCCGCGTCGGACTGCGTTGGCGGCCTTACCAGGCGAGACTGCTCATTATGGATGTATTCTTTCTGCAACAGCTGATCAACGGCCTGACCCTCGGCGCGGTGTATGGCCTGATCGCCATCGGCTACACCATGGTTTACGGCATCATCGGCATGATCAACTTCGCCCACGGCGAGGTGTACATGATCTCCGCTTACCTGTGCGCCATCGGTCTGGCGCTGCTGTCGTTCTTCGGGCTGCACTCGTTCCCGCTGCTGATCCTCGGCACGCTGGTATTCACCATCGTCATCACCGGGGTGTACGGCTGGGTGATCGAGCGCATCGCCTACAGGCCGCTGCGCAACTCCACCCGCTTGGCGCCGCTGATCTCCGCCATCGGCATGTCGTTAATCCTGCAAAACTATGCGCAGATCAGCCAGGGGCCGCGCCAGCAGGGCATCCCGACGCTGCTGAGCGGCGTGTTCCGCCTGGAGTTCGACGGCGGCGTGGTGCAGATCACCTACACCAAGGTGTTCATTCTGGTGGCGTCGCTGCTCGGCATGGCGATCCTCACCTACATCATTCAGCGCACCCGGCTGGGGCGCATCTGCCGCGCCACCCAGCAGGATCGCAAAATGGCCTCGATTCTCGGCATCAATACCGATCGGGTGATCTCGCTGGTGTTCGTGATCGGCGCCGCCATGGCCGGGCTGGCCGGGGTGCTGATCACCATGAACTACGGCACCTTCGATTTTTACGTCGGCTTTATCATCGGCATCAAGGCCTTCACCGCCGCGGTGCTGGGCGGCATCGGTTCGCTGCCGGGCGCGATGCTCGGCGGGCTGCTGCTCGGGGTCGCGGAGGCGCAGTTCGCCGGCATGGTGAATTCGGATTACAAGGACGTGTTCTCCTTCGGGTTGCTGGTGGCGATCCTGATCTTCCGCCCGCAGGGCCTGCTCGGCCGGCCGCTGGTCGCCAAGGTTTAAGGAGAACGCCATGTCGCAATCCGTAATCAACGGCGGGCTGGACGTTAAACGCAGCCTGCTGGATGCCGTTTTGGCCGGGCTGATCGCCCTGATCGTGTTCGGGCCGATCGTCGGCATCGTGCTGAACGGCTACAGCTTTAACTTCGAGCCGCACCGGCTGGTGTGGATCATCGTTGCGGTGATGGCCGGGCGGCTGCTGCTGAGCCTGTTCCTGCAAACCGCGCCGGGCCGCAAGGTGCTGGCGCGCTTCGACGGCGGCAACGACGGCGTTTACGTGCGCCCGTTGGGCTATAAATCCAATCTGCGCTGGTTCCTGCCGCTGATGGCGGCGATCGCGCTGTTGTTCCCGTTCGTCGCCACCAAGTACCTGCTGACGGTGGCGATCCTCGGCCTGATCTATGTGCTGCTCGGGCTGGGGCTGAATATCGTGGTCGGGTTGGCGGGGCTGCTGGATCTGGGATACGTGGCGTTTTACGCCATCGGCGCCTACGGGCTGGCATTGGGCTACCAGTATCTCGGGCTCGGTTTTTGGGCGATGCTGCCGCTCGGGGCGCTGATGGCGGCGCTGGCCGGCGCGCTGCTGGGCTTTCCGGTGCTGCGTATGCACGGCGACTATCTCGCCATCGTCACGCTCGGGTTCGGCGAGATCATCCGGCTGGTGCTGAACAACTGGATGTCGCTCACCGGCGGGCCGAACGGCATTTCGGTGCCGGCGCCGACGGTGTTCGGTCTGGAGTTCGGCCGGCGCGCCAAGGACGGCGGGGTGCCGATCCACGAGTTTCTTGGCATTGATTACAATCCCAACCTCAAGTTCATCTTCATCTACGCGATGCTGTTTTTGGTGGTGCTGCTGGTGCTGTACATCAAGCACCGGCTGACGCGCATGCCGATTGGCCGCGCCTGGGAGGCGCTGCGCGAGGACGAGATCGCCTGCCGTTCTTTGGGGCTGAATCACGTGCTGGTGAAGCTGTCGGCGTTTATGCTCGGCGCCTCCACCGCCGGGCTGGCGGGGGTGTTTTTCGCCACTTACCAGGGGTTCGTCAACCCGACGTCGTTCACCTTCTTCGAGTCGGCCCTGATCCTGGCGATCGTGGTGCTGGGCGGCATGGGCTCCACCCTCGGCGTGGTGCTGGCGGCCTTCGTGCTGACGGTGGCGCCGGAGCTGCTGCGCAGCTTCGCCGAATACCGGGTGCTGCTGTTTGGCGTGCTGATGGTGGCGATGATGATCTGGCGGCCGCGCGGGCTGGTGCGCATCAGCCGATCCAGCTTTGCGGAACGCAAGGGGGTGGCGCCATGAGCGACGCCATTTTGCGGGTGGAACACCTGATGATGCGCTTTGGCGGCATCAAGGCGCTGAACGACGTCAATCTGGAGGTGGAGCGCGGTTCCATCACCGCCCTGATCGGCCCCAACGGCGCCGGCAAGACCACGGTGTTCAATTGCCTGACCGGCTTTTACCGCGCCAGCGGCGGTGCGATCCTGCTCAATACCCACAAGCGGCCGACCGACGTGATCCAGGTGCTGGGGCAGAAGTTCCGCGCCGGCGACTGGATACGCCCGAAGCGGCTCGGTTCGCGCCTCTATTACAAGATGTTCGGCGGCACCCACCTGGTCAACCGCGCCGGGCTGGCGCGCACCTTCCAGAATATCCGCCTGTTCCGCGAAATGTCGGTGGTGGAGAACCTGCTGGTGGCGCAGCACATGCAGAGCAACCGCAACCTGATCGCCGGGGTGCTGAATACGCCGGGCTATCGCCGGGCGGAAAGCGCCGCGCTCGATCACGCCTTCTATTGGTTGGAGGTGGTGGATCTGGCGGACTGCGCCAACCGGCTGGCGGGGGAGATGTCCTACGGCCAGCAGCGGCGGCTGGAGATCGCGCGCGCCATGTGCACCGCGCCGGAGATGATCTGCCTCGACGAACCGGCCGCCGGGCTGAACCCGGTGGAGACGGCCGCGCTGAGCCGCATCATCCGCTTCCTGCGCCAGCATCACGGCATCACGGTGCTGCTGATCGAGCATGACATGGGCATGGTAATGGAGATCTCCGATCGGGTGATCGTGCTCGATCACGGCGATGTGATCGCCCGCGGCACGCCGCAAGAGATACAGCACAACGAGGCGGTGATCGCCGCCTACCTGGGCGCGGACGAAGAGGAGCTGGCGGGATGAGCGAAGCGATGTTGGAATTTCGCGAAGTGGACGTGTTTTACGGGCCGATCCAGGCGCTGCGCCAGGTGTCGCTGCAGGTGAACGCCGGGGAGACGGTGGCGCTGATCGGCGCCAACGGCGCGGGCAAGTCCACGCTGTTGATGTCGATCTTCGGCCAGCCGCGCATCGCCGGCGGGCAGATCCTGTTTGGCGGCGAGGACATCAGCCGCCGCTCCACGCACTTTGTTGCCAGCAGCGGCATCGCGCAGGCGCCGGAGGGGCGGCGCATCTTTCCGGACATGAGCGTGGAGGAGAACCTGTTGATGGGCACCATCACCGTCGGCAATCGCTACCTGGAGGAGGATTTGCCGCGCATGTTCGAGCTGTTTCCGCGCCTCAAGGAGCGGCGCAACCAGCGGGCGATGACCATGTCCGGCGGCGAGCAGCAGATGCTGGCGATCGCCCGCGCGCTGATGAGCCGGCCGAAGCTGCTGCTGTTGGACGAGCCGAGCCTGGGGCTGGCGCCGATCGTGGTGCGGCAGATCTTCGGGGTGCTGCGCGAGCTGACCCGCAGCGGCATGACGCTGTTTCTGGTGGAGCAGAACGCCAACCACGCGTTGAAACTGTCCGATCGCGGCTATGTGATGGTCAACGGCCAGATCCGCCTCACCGGCAGCGGCCAGGAACTGTTGAACGATCCGGAGGTGAGAAAGGCCTATCTGGGCGGCGGCTGAACGCCGCCTCACGGGCAGGGATGCCCGCGTTCATCCCTCGATGGCGTTTCGCTCTTGATCATCGTAGTGCGAGCGGGCCGCTCTGAAGGCGTCGGCGGAGGCGATAATCCACGACCAGAGCGGCAGCATGTTGAGCAGCATCTCTTCCCCCGCGTCGGTGATGGTGTAAACCACGCGGGGCAGTTTTTCCTGATAATCGCAGCGCGATATCAACCCATCCCGCTCGAGATGGCGCAGCGTCCGCGTCAGCATTCTCTGCGTCACGCCCGCTAATTGGCGGCTTATTTCGCCGTGGCGCAGCGGCCCGTGGGTGCCCAGGATATGCAAGACCCCCAGCGACCAACGGTTGCCCGCATGTGCGAGGATCTCGCGCTTCAGCCCTTCATCGTCGTTGCTCAATGCTTCACAGAACGCCTGCGAAAATTGCAGCAGCGCTTCCCGATCGCTCGTCATATTCCTCTCCGGTATCACGCGTGTACCTAATTGAACCCGTTTTTGTCAGCTGTCAGGATGACGCAGTGTCAAGACAGGAGGCAAGCATGAAATCCACAAATCCATCCATCAATACCGTGCTCATACTCGGCGCCGGTGAACTGGGGCTGCCGGTATTGCGTGCGATGAGCCGGCAGGCTCGGCTATATCCATCTTTAAAAATCAGCGTGCTGCTCCGGCCGGAGGCCGCCCGCGCCGTCAACGGCCCGCTCCGGGCGCGGCGGGATGCGCTGGCGCGGCTCGGCATCGCCGTGGTGGAAGGCGATCTGCAGCAAAACGGCGTGGAGGCGCTGAGTGCGCTATTCCGTTCCTTCGACGCGGTGATCAACTGCAGCGGCTTTGTCGGCGGGGCGGGCACGCAGATAAAGATCACCCAGGCCGTCTTGCAAGCGGGCGTGGCGCGCTACTTCCCGTGGCAGTTCGGCGTGGACTACGATGTTGTCGGCAAAGGCAGCGGGCAACAGGTGTGGGATGAACAGCTCGAGGTGCGTCACCTGCTGCGTGCGCAGCGTGCGACGGAGTGGGTGATTGTTTCCACGGGCATTTTCACCAGCTACCTGTTTGACCCCGGCTTTGGCGTGGTGGACGCGGCAACCAAAACGGTGCGCGCGCTGGGCGACTGGCGCTACGCGGTGACGCTGACCACCCCCGAGGACATTGGCCGGCTGACGGCCGCGATTTTTTTCCATCGGCCCGCGTTTCGCAACCAGGTGGTCTATATCGCCGGCGACACGCTGACCTACCGCGAGCTTGCCGATGTCATGCAGGCGCGCTGGGGCGTGGAGGTCAACAGGATCCTGTTGGACAAAGAGCGGCTGCGGGAAGATGTGCGGAACCATCCGCGTGACGTCGGCGCCAAATACCGGTTGGCTTTCGCCCGGCCCGACGGCGTGGCGTGGGATAAGGCGAAAACCTTCAATGCGCGCCAGGGCATAGCCACCACCACCGCCGAACAGTGGCTGGCGCAGCAATGGCCGATCCCTCAGGACGGTTAATCGCCTGAGCGCCGCAATCAGAACTGGCGCTGCATCCAGCGCACGTTCAGCCGCACCAGCGCGATGATGGCGCTGGAGAGCAGCCGCAGCCCGCCGGGCATGTCGCGGCGGCGAATGTCCAGCAGCAGCACGGTGCGCACCTGCGGGCTGTCGTTCCATACCTCGTGCTCGAAGGTATCGTCCCAGAGCATGAACTCCCCCTCGTGCAGCCGGTATTCGCGGCCGTCCACCTTCAGCACCGACGCCGGCGCGCCGTCGGCGCGTTTGGGCATGTCCAGCACCAGATAGCCGCGCAGAATGCCGCGGAACGGACCGCGATGGGGCGGCACCTGTTTTCCGGGCGCCAGGAAGGAGAGCGACGCGGACAGCACGTCCGGCGAGGAGGCGATCAGCGCCGCCAGCGTCGGACAGCGCGCCAGGTTGCGGGGGATGGGCTGGCCATAGGCCTTCATGATGAACATGCGCCAGTCGCGCGCGTCGTTGGCGGAGATGGACGCCTGCTGGCTCATGATCTCGTGAAAGCGCGGGATATTGTGCAGATCGTGGGCGACCGTCAGCGCCTCTTCGCGGATCTGCCGCCATTGGGCGGTGAAGCGTTCGGCGTCGGGGAAGAGGGCCGCGCTGTCGAGCACCGGCTGGCCCTGGATGCGGCGATCGTAAACATTGCGCAGGGCAAGTACGGACCAATCATAAATCGCGGACATCATAATGACCTCGCCTCAGGAAACGCCAAAGGGACACTGCGCGCTTCTTCGGCGCGGCGCGTGGACGGCCGGGGAGAAACGGCAGGAAAAATTGGTACGCTTCAATAGATTAGCACAGCATTTGTGCAACCGTGTGTCTGCGAATGTGTCGAAATGCGGCGAAAAAAACCACACAATTAAAGTGTGACGCGTATCGCATTTAGCGGGCCGGTTGGTTAAAATATCGCGACTTGCCCGCACCTGTCCGGATTTCTTTTACCATGGAACACGCTCCCGTTTCGCGCTCAACCGCCTGGTTGCGCGTGGTCATCCTCGCCGTCTCGGCCTTTATTTTCAACACCACCGAGTTTATTCCGGTCGGTCTGCTGAGCGATATCGCCGCCAGCTTCTCGATGCAAACCGAACAGGTCGGCCTGATCATCACCATTTACGGCTGGATCGTCGCCGCCGCCTCGCTGGCGTGCATGCTGCTGACCAGCAAAATTGAGCGCCGCAAACTGTTGATCGGCGTGTTCATGCTGTTTATCGCCAGCCACGTGCTGACCGCCGTGGCCTGGAACTTCACCACGCTGGTTATCTCGCGCGCCGGCGTGGCGCTGGCGCACTCGGTGTTCTGGTCGATCACCGCCTCGCTGGCGATCCGCGTGGCGCCGCCGGGTAAGAAAGCCCAGGCGCTGAGCCTGCTGGCGGGCGGCACCGCGCTGGCGATGGTGCTCGGGTTGCCGCTCGGGCGGGTGGTCGGGCAACTGCTCGGCTGGCGCATGACCTTTATCGGCATCGCGGTGTGCGCCACGCTGGCGCTGGTGCTGCTGTGGCGCCTGCTGCCGGTGCTGAAAAGCGAGCACTCCGGTTCGCTGGCCAGCGTGCCGCTGCTGTTCAAACGCCCGGCGCTGGTGGCGCTGTACATGCTGACCATCATTGTGGTGACGGCGCACTTCACCGCCTACAGCTACATCGAGCCGTTTATCCAGACCGTGGCCGGGCTGTCGGAGAACTTCACCACGCTGATGCTGCTGCTGTTCGGCGCCGCCGGCATCGTCGGCAGCCTGCTGTTCAGCCGCTACAGCGAGCGGTTTCCTTCCAGCTTCTTCATCGGCGCCATCACGCTGCTGGCCTTGAGCCTGCTGCTGCTGTTGCCGGCGGCCGGCAGCGAAAGCCACCTGACGGTGCTGTGCATCTTCTGGGGGATGGCGATCATGGCGATCGGCCTGTCGATGCAGGCCAAAGTGCTGAGTCTGGCGCCGGACGCTACCGACGTGGCGATGGCGATTTTCTCCGGCCTGTACAACTTCGGCATCGGCAGCGGCGCGCTGCTGGGCAACCAGGTGAGTCTGCATCTGGGCATGGGCAACATCGGCTTCGTCGCCGCGCCGCTGGCGCTGATCGCCCTCGGCTGGTGCCTGTTGAGCGTCTACCGCAGCGAACGGCTGCAGCAGCACCACAGCCGTTAACCTGCGGATTCGGGATGCCGCTGCGGCATCCCGCGCTGCATTTTCCTGCTATAAAACAGGCTGCTGCAGCGTTTTATGCTTAACTTTTTTTCATAGTCTGCTAATTAAAAATTTAACTCCGACGCCGCTTCGCTAGCATAGAAAGTCATTAAAAATGTTAATGCGAGGTTAACGGTGAGTGAATCTGTAGCGGCGTCGCCGATCCATGCGCGGGATTTGGCGGCCAGAATCGACGCCTTGCCCGCGTCGGCCGGCCTGTGGCGCTTTATCATTCTGCTGTCGCTGGGCGGCTTTTTCGAACTCTACGATCTGTTCCAGACCGGCTATATCAGCACCGGCCTTATCGCCGACGGCATTTTCCACACCGGCGCGCAGGGCGTCTTCGGCGTGTCGGATCAGGCGGCCTTCGCCTCCGCCACCTTTCTCGGCCTGTTCGTCGGCGCCAGCCTGCTGAGCCCGTACGCCGATCGCTTCGGCCGGCGCGCCACCTTTATGTTCGCCCTGATCTGGTATGGCGCCTTCTCGCTGCTGTTGGCGTTTCAACAGCAGGCGGAATGGGTGATTTTTCTGCGTTTTCTGGTGGGCGTCGGGCTCGGCATCGAGTTGGTGACCATCGATACCTACCTGACGGAGTGGGTGCCCGCGCATCTGCGTACCCGGGCTTTCGCCTTCGCGTTCTTCGTGCAGTTTCTGTCGGTGCCGGCGGTGGCGCTGATGTCCTGGTGGCTGGTGCCGCAGACGATTTGGGGCCTGAGCGGCTGGCGCTATGTGGTGATCGCCGGCGCGCTGGCTTCGCTGGTGATCTGGCTGGTGCGCAAGGGGCTGCCGGAGTCGCCGCGCTGGCTGGTGCAACAGCGGCGCTATGCGCAGGCCCGGCAGGTGATGCGGGACATGGAACGGCGCTGCGGCGTGGCGGCCGCGGACTTCCCGTCGCGCCCGGTTGACGATGCCGAGGGGGCGCCGCTGCGCGGCCGCTTTCGTGACATCTGGGCGCCGCAATATCGCGATCGCACGCTGATGCTGGTAGTGATGAATTTCTTTCAGGCCATCGGCTTCTTCGGCTTCGGCAACTGGTTGCCGGCGCTGCTGTCGGGCAAGGGCGCTTCGGTCACCCACAGCCTGCTGTACGCTTTCTTCATCACGCTGGCCTACCCGCTTGGCTCGCTGCTGTGCAGCTTCTACGCCGACAAGATGGAGAACAAGTGGCAGATCGTGTTGTCCTGCCTGGTGACGGTGATCTTCGGCTCGCTGTTCGCACTGCAGAACAACCCACTGTGGCTGATCCTGTGCGGTTTCTTCATCACCTGGTCCAACGCCTGGCTGACCTACAGCTACCACTCGTATCAATCCGAGATCTTCCCGACCCATATCCGCGCCCGCGCCGTCGGTTTCTGCTACTCCTTCAGCCGCCTGTCGACGGTATTCAGCAGCATCATCATCGGCATTATCTTGCAGTACGGCGGTTCGCTGGGGGTGATCGCGTTTATCGTCGCCAGCATGCTGATCGTGATGCTGGTGATCGGGCTGTTCGGCCCAAAAACGCGCGGTATCGATCTGGAAAACATCTGACGTTTTGCGCCGGCGGCGACGCCGGCTTCTTCAGCAAAAAAACTCGCGATCATGCGAAAATTATTCCGTTATCACTGCCTTTACGCCTGCCGTACTGTTAACCCGTACAAAATCCAATTCGATACCGAGCGGGGAACACGTCATGAGCACCCTTACCGCGCCTGATGGCGCACGCATTTTCTATAAGGATTGGGGCCGCGGCCAGCCGATCCTGTTCTCCCACGGTTGGCCGCTGTCCGCCGACGCCTGGGACAACCAGCTGCTGTTTTTCGGCCAGAGCGGATTCCGCGTGATCGCCCACGATCGCCGCGGCCACGGCCGTTCCGATCAAACCTGGCACGGCAACGACATCAATCAATACGCTGACGATCTGGCCCTGCTGATCGAAACGCTGGATCTGCGCGATCTGATCCTGGTCGGCCATTCCACCGGCGGCGGCGAAGTGGCGCGCTACATCGGCCGTCACGGCAGCGATCGGGTGGCGAAGGTGGTGCTGGTCGGCGCCGTACCGCCGCTGATGCTGCAAACGCCGGTCAACCCAGAGGGTACGCCGATGGCGGCCTTCGACGGCATTCGCAGCGGCGTGGCGGGCAACCGCTCGCAGTTCTTCAAAGATTTGGCGGTGCCGTTCTATGGCCTCCACTGCGACGAGGTGGAGAGCAATGCGGGGCTGATCGACCACTTCTGGCTGATGGGCATGCAGGGCGGCGTGAAAGGGCAGTACGAGTGTGTGCGCGCGTTCTCCGAAGTGGATTACACCGCCGACCTGCTGGCGATCGACAAGCCGACGCTGCTGGTGCACGGCGACGCCGATCAGATCGTGCCGATCGGCGCCTCGGCGCTGAAAGCCGCTAAGCTTATGCAACAGGCGGAGCTGAATGTTTACGCCGGCGGTTCTCACGGTTTGGCGCAGGTCGATCCCGATCGCTTCAACGCCGATCTGCTGGCCTTCATCCAAAATTCGCCGTTTTAAGGGGGCGCGATGAACCTGACTGCTATCGCCGCCCGCTGCGCACAGCGGCTGCATGCGCCCGCGGTGCGCTGGCTGCTGCTGCTCGCCATTTGCGCCGCCTATATTCAGGGCGGGTTGGTCAAAGCGCTGAACGTCGAAGGCGCGATCGCCGAGATGAGCCACTTCGGTCTGCAGCCGTCGGCGCTGTTCGCCGTGCTGGTGACGCTGCTCGAACTGGCGGCGTCGGCGCTGATCCTGAGCGGCTTTTATCGCTGGCTCGGCGCGTTGGCGCTGGCCGGTTTTACCCTGATGGCGACGCTGATGGCTAATCCGTTCTGGCAGTTCGACGGGGCGGAGCGCGGCCAGATGATGAACGGATTTTTTGAACACCTCGGGCTGGCCGGCGCGCTGTTGCTGGTGGCATTTAACGATTTGAAGGAGCGAACGGATGGCTGAACAGACGGAAAACAAGGCGGCGGCGGGCGGCTTCGCGCCGCTGAAAATCCCATTATTTGCGGTGCTGTGGGGCGCCACGGTGCTCGGCAACGTCGGCAGCTTTATGCGCGACGTCGCCAGCTCGTGGCTGATCACTGACCTGTCGAGCAACCCTTCGGCGGTGGCGCTGATGCAAACCGCCGCTACGCTGCCGGTGTTCCTGCTGGCGATCCCGGCCGGGGTGCTGTCGGACATTCTCGATCGGCGGCGCTTTCTGATCTTCGTGCAAATTCTGCTGGCCTGCGTGAGCGGCAGCCTGCTGGTGCTGTCGCAGACCGGTTCGCTGACGGTGGAATATTTGCTGGCGCTGACGTTCGTCGGCGGCATCGGCGCGGCGCTGATGGGGCCGACCTGGCAGGCGATCGTGCCGGAGCTGGTGCCGCGCGCCGAGCTGAAAAACGCCGTGGCGCTGAACTCGCTGGGCATCAACATCGCCCGTTCCATCGGCCCGGCGGCCGGCGGTCTGCTGCTGGCCAGTTTCGGCGCCGGCGCGGCCTACGGCGCGGACGTGATGAGCTATGTGCTGGTGATCGCGGCGCTGCTGTGGTGGAAGCGGCCGAAGGCCGAGGACAGCGGCCTGTCGGAGCACTTTTTCGGCGCCTTCCGCGCCGGCCTGCGCTATGCCCGTTCCAGCCGCGAGCTGCACGTGGTGCTGCTGCGGGCGGCGGTGTTCTTCGCCTTCTCCAGCTCGGTCTGGGCGCTGCTGCCGCTGGTGGCGCGCCGCATGCTGGGCGGCAGCGCCGGTTTCTACGGCGTTCTGCTGGGAGCGGTAGGCGCCGGGGCGATCCTCGGGGCGATTGTGCTGCCGCGCCTGCGCCAGCGGCTGAATGCCGATGGGCTGGTGCTGTTGGCGGCGGTGCTCACCGCCGTGGTGATGGCCGCCCTGTCGCTGGCGCCGCCGCAGTGGCTGGCGGTGGTGCTGCTGTTGGTGCTGGGCGCCGGCTGGATTATCGCGCTGACCACGCTCAACGGCGCGGCGCAGGGCGTGCTGCCCAACTGGGTGCGCGGCCGCGGCCTGGCCATTTACCTGATGGTGTTCAACGGCGCGATGGCGGCGGGCAGCCTGCTGTGGGGGCTGGTGGCGCAGGAGCTGGGCGTGGCCGCCACGCTGCTGGTTGGCGGCGTCGGCCTGTTGGCGGCGGGGCTGCTGTTCCATCGCCTGCGCTTGCCGACCGGCGAGGCCGATCTGCAGCCGTCGAACCATTGGCCGGAGCCGTTGGTCAACACGCCGGTTGAAAACGATCGCGGCCCGGTGATGATTCAGGTGGAGTACCGCATCCGCGAACAGGATCGGCCGCAGTTCTTGCGCACGCTGCTGATGCTGGAGCGGGCGCGCCGCCGCGATGGCGCTTACGCCTGGGGCATCACCGAGCATACCGGCGATCCGGAATGCATCATGGAGTGGTTCCTGGTGGAGTCCTGGGCGGAGCACCTGCGGCAGCACCAGCGGGTGTCGCACGCCGACGCCGACCTGCAGCAGGAGGCGCTGCGCTTCCATATCGGCCCGGAGAAACCGGTGGTGCATCACTTCCTGTCGCTGGACAGGCGGCAGGTGAAGCATTAACTGCACGGCCGGGCGGTGAGAAGGTGCTATGCTTTTGGTCGGTTCGGCGGCGTGGCCGCCGTAAGACGAATGTAGTCAGCACAGGGAGACACATTGATGACGGCACCTTCTGCTTTTGCCCGCGAGCTTGGGCTGCGCTATCCGATCGTTCAGGGGCCGATGAACGGCGCGTCGCCGCCGGCATTGGCGGTGGCGGTGAGCAACGCCGGGGCGCTGGGATCGTGCGCGGCGGCGCTGTTTTCACCGGCGGTGATCCTCGAACGGGTGCAGCAGATCCGCGCGCAGACCGCCGCGCCGTTCAACATCAACCTGTTTCTGCTCGATGAGCAGCACCCGGATCTCGCCGAGCTTAAGCGCGCCCAGCACCTGCTGCGGCCGTTCCGCGAAGCGCTGGGGCTGAGCGAGCCGCCGATCCCCACCCAATTTGCCGAAAACAACCGCGACCAGATCGCGGCCCTGCTGGAGGCTGCGCCGCCGGTGGTCAGCTTCACCTTCGGTGTGCTGCCGCGCGCCACGGTCACGCAGTTCAAGAAGGCTGGCTCGCGGGTGATCGGCACCGCCACCACGGTGGCGGAAGCCCGCGCCTGGGAAGAGGCGGGCGCCGACTTCGTTTGCGTCTCGGGCGCGGAGGCGGGCGGCCACCGCCCGACCTTCCTCGGCGACATCGAGCAATCCTGCGTCGGGCTGATGGCTTTGCTGCCGCAGGTGGCGGCGGCGGTGAAGATCCCGGCGATCGCCGCGGGCGGCATCATGAACGGGCGCGGCATTGCGGCGGCGCAATTGCTGGGCGCGCAGGCGGCGCAGCTGGGCACCGCGTTTCTGTGCAGCCCGGAGTCGGGCATCGCCGAAGCCTGGCGGGCGGCGCTGCGCAACGCCGGCGATGACAGCACGCGCCTGACGCGCGCCTTCAGCGGCCGCCCGGCGCGCGGCATCGTCAATGACTTCATGCGGCAGATGCGCGCGGAAGAGGCGCAGATCCTGCCCTATCCGGTGCAGAACGCGCTCACCGGCGATATCCGCCAGGCGGCGGCCAAGGCCGGGCGCGGGGAGTTTATGTCGCTGTGGGCCGGGCAGGGCGTGGGCCTGGCGCGGCCGATGCCGGCGGCGGAGCTGGTCGCCACCCTGGCGGCGGAGCTGGAAGCGGTGTGAGCTCGTCTGCGCGATTTATTGCTGTGGCAATGTAAAAAGACGCCGGGGTGAGGCCTGAGAAGAGATGAACAGCCCGGCGTTCACGCCGGGCTGCGGGTTTACCCCTGCTAGACGAGAATATCGGCGGAAGCGTCGACATGCCCAACGATTTTGACAAGGAAATCAGGTAATTGATTGCCGGAGAGATTGATGGCCAGATCGGTGACATTCTGCTGCGCGTCATAATTCAGCGCCGCTTCATACAACGAGCCGCTTAAACTATCCACGAAGTGCAGCTCGCTCCCGTCGGCCTTAGCCGTCTGGTTGAGCCACGACAGATCGATTTTATCCACCGCCGTCTGGAAATCGCGGATCCAATCCGGTGCGGCGGCTTGGCTGTCGCCGGCTTCGCGGAAGACGAAGGTGTCCGCGCCTGCATTGCCCCAGAGCTGATCGGCGCCGCCGGCACCGTAAATGATGTCGTTGCCTGCACCGCCTTTTAGCGTATTGTTCAGCGCGTTGCCCACTAAAATGTCTGCGCCGCTGCCGCCGATGATATTTTCAATCTGCGCGCCGTAGGCGATGGCGATATTTGCCTTCAAGCCGCCCACATCAGAGAATGCGCCTTCGTTAATGTTGATGCGCTGATCCTGGCTGTAGCCTGAAAAATCCAGCGTGTCATTGCCGCCGGCATCCCAGATAGCCGCCACGATTTTGTCCGTGGACGCCTTAACGCTCAGAAAGTCTCTGTCCGTATTCGAGTTGAAACCATAGGTGGTATCACCGGTGCGCGTGGTGGTATTCGCGCCGTAAAGCTTCTGTATGGCGGTAATATCATCCAGCTGCGGCCCTGATGGCCAAACGCCTTTATAGTCAGCGCTGGTGTATTGTTCGTTAAAATAGCTCATCAAAGAATATTGATGGTCGTCTTCATAATACTTCGCCGAGTTGGCGTAGGTGGGGTAGGTGGCATTTGACGCATCGTAATTGCCGGGATGAGAAAGCCCTAACGCATGCCCTATTTCATGAGTCAGCGTATCCCTGGCGTAGTTATTGGTTTGCGGATTGGAGGCGTCGTAGCCGTTATTGCCGCTGATCCAAATGGTGCTTTTGAGATTGCTCTGCGTACTTTCATACGAGGTGTAATTGCCCCCGCTGGCCGCCTTATAAAAACCAAACTTTATATCTGCATTTTTCGCGTCGTTGCCTTTAACCTCGGTGAACGTGATGTTGGCCACATCCGACCAGGATTGCAATGAAAGCTTGGTTTGGGCTTGCTGGGCGGCGGTAAGCTGCGCGGCGCCCGTCTTGTCGCTGCCGGTATAGACGGGGAAAGAGTAGGTCAAGGTAGCCGCATGGTCGGTCACGCCTTTGCCATTGGCGGAATAATGGCTCCTCAGCAGCAGATCTGAAACTTCTTGCGTGGTATATGACGGTTTACTGCTCCCCGCGTGATCGCCTCTTTCATAACTGGTTAAATAACCGGAAATCTTATCGGTCGCTAATGACATATCAAACTCCTTTGGACGTTGACAATATTGCACCTAACGCTCTATATGCTCGTACACAGGTTTGAAAATCAGGGGTAATTAATGTGATATCATTGGCTTGCCTCCTTGGTCCGGCTTGAATATTGCGTTCAAGCAGAATATATCCTTATCATTAATCACGGTGAGGAATTAATTGTGCACTGTGATTGCGTTAAAGCAGTATAAACACAATTATTTTATTAATGAGTTATTCTTATATGAATCTTTTACATAAGATATGCGTAAAAGGTGTGCTTAAATAACTAGGTGGAATTAAATATTTATTTAATATTACACTGTAATTGGCTCGCGGAGTTTACGTGATTGATTTATCTTTTTGCTTTTATTTGGCTTTTATCTGTGAATGGCGGCGAGTAGCCGCCATTGCCGCAATGCATATGGGCGGCTACTCGCCGGCGAACGTCATTAATTGAGTACGGGATTATTAAGGGTGCCCACGTACACCGATTAACTTACCTGATACTTAAAAACTGTAGGTGCCCTGCGCCAGCACGAAGTTCATGTTTTTCAGCCCGGCATGTTGCTGCAGGCTGTTGCTGACGTCGAAGTAGACGTAGGCCACCTTGAATTGGAGATCGCTTCTCGGCGTCCAGGTGGTTTCGACCTGGTACTGGTTGCCGATAAAGCGCGAGCCCTGTTCGCTGCCTTTCACCGGGCGCATTGGCCCGAGGTAGAAGGCGTCCTCGCGGCGTTGCCGCCATAAGGCGTCCCAGCTGAAGTCGATGGCCAGGGTTTGCCACGGCGTAATCGTGACCGAAGGATGGATGGCGATCAGGTTAGCCGGCGCCACCAGCCCGTTCTCGGTCAGGTAGGGCAGCTTGGGGTACATGGCGTTAAAGGTGTTAAGCTGCCCATCGTGACCGTTTTTATCGCCGCTGGCGATGCCAATCTTGCCGCCAAAGCGCGGCTGCCAGCGCCAGTCGCTCACCGTATAGCCGGCGTGCGCCGACGCCGACCAGGCGCGGATATCACGCTGCTCTGCGCTGCCGAACTGCCAGGCGGCTTCATTATCCCAGTCGAACCCCTGCGCCGCGCCGAAAATGCGCGCGCCGACGGTATAGCGCCGCTCTTGCCCGCTGAGCTGCGCGTAGTGGGCATCGTTATCCTCAAAGCCAAAGGTGTAGAGATCGAGCGAGGACGCCAGCGGCGTCAGCGGCGTGGTGCCGTACAGCCCCCACATCTTTTGGCTGTTGTCGGTATCGTCGTCGAAACTGCCGGTTTTAAGGGTGACAGGATGGCCGATAAAGGCGTCGAGGCGGTTTTTATCCTTGACCCAGCTGGCGCGGATAGCATCGAAGGAACGGCGCACGTTGGGGCCGTCGCGGGTGCCCAGCAGGTGCAGCGAGCCCAGCGCAATCTCCTGGCGGCCGACCCGCAGGGTGCCGAGGCCGTAGGCAGTGGGCAGTTTCATATCCACATAGCCCTGGCCGAGGTAGGCATGATCTTCGTCGGTCGGCTTGCGCCCGCGATCGCGCGGCGTGGCCAGCGACGATCCCACTTGCACATAGGCGCCGAAATAGTCGCCGTAGTCGAGGCGCGCGCCAACCAGCAAGCGCTGCATGAAAGTGTCGTCGCGTCCGCCATTCAGATCCCGTTGATCCGTCCATTCATAGCGCTCGCGCAGTGAACCGTCGAAAGATAAGGTGGCCGCATCGCCCAACGGGATGTTTTTCCAGGGGGAAGCGGCGGGCTCCGCCGCCAGCGCGGGGAGCGTGGAAAACAGCAACAGTGCGGGTAGCGTGCGTTTCATCATGAATATCCGAAGAAAAAGCGCGCCGCAGCGCGCCTTGGGTTTATTTAGCCGTCTGGTGAATTTCGGCGATGTAGCCGCCGGGGAAACGCACCAGCGCCGAGGCGCGGCGTTCCGCCGCCGTCGAACGCCACAGCACCTGCGCGCCAGTGGCCGTCGCTTTGGCCAGCGTGGCCTGCAAATCCTCGACGCCATAGCCGGTGCGCTCATGGCCGAACGGATAAGGCAGATGCCCATCGGTGACGAAAATGCGCGTTTTGCCAAAGCGCGAGTCCAGTTCGATCTGGCGGATTTTGCCGTTATCGTTGCGGCCGATCGCCGCATCGCTGACCTGTTCGTCGCTCACCACGTTGCCGTGCGAGAACGTCTGATAGCTTTTCAGGAAGTCATCGATGCGGTAAGCGGAGAGGTACAGGCGGTTTTCCGGCAGGCTCAGCAGCGGTTTGTAGTTGGGCGCTTTGGTGTGCCAATAGAGCTGCATGTTGACGCCGCCGGGCCACTGGATCACTGCGTCGCGCCCAATCGGATCGTCGAAGGGTTCGACCAGCACATCGGCGCCGGCGGCCCTGGCCTGCCGGATGGCGGCGTCCATATCCCTGACCAGAAAACCGTTGCGCTCGGCGCCGAACGGGTACGGGATCGGCGTTTTGAAATCGAACACCGAGAAGCTGCCGGCCGGCGTCAGTATCAGCTGGGAGTAAGTTTCGCTGGGGGTGGGCGTGACGTTGACCAGCACGCGTTCGGTACTGGTGCCGCCGAAGGTTTTCAGGATGCTGTCGACAAAGGCGTCCATTTTGCCGCGTTCGACGTAGACATGGGTGGTGTCATATTGCGGCCCCACGGCAAGAGACGCCGTATCGGCCGCCCATGATACGGCAGGGAGCAGCAGCGCAAGGGCCGATATCCTCAGCCGACGAGAAGAAATACCGATAGTATGTTGCATGTTGACCTCCAGGTAGCGGTTATTTTCCTGAGTGAAACGTCATTTCCTATGAGCTTTCCCGTCGGCTGAAAAATAAAAGCTAAAAACGCAACGTGCGCCGTGAAACATTAACGAAGGGCGAACGTCAGACGCCTGAACGAATATCGCGCAGGTGCAGATCATCTATTTTTATGGCGTAAAACGATAGGGCGCCTTTGCCGGCCAAACCCGCTGCCGCTAAGGAATGGCGATGGTCATTAGGCCCGCCTCGCCGCGTGTTGAGGTGAGTCGAGGATAATCCATAACGGTGTTCTCCTTGATGGGATATATCGTATTAGCGCGCTGAAGTTACGTTCTTCATTGCCCTCTAAATATAAATACAGCATTAAAAGAATTGCCGCCCATCAAATTTTTATATGACTTGTTGAGTAAATGCGAATAAGCGGGAAAAGAGAATATCGCAGCGCCTGACAGGGCTCGCCGAAGCAGGCCGTTGAGGAGGCTTACGCCAGGTTTGGGCGATCGTCGTAAGGGTTATTGATGTTCTTAGCAGGAAGGAACAGCGCGAAGATCAGCATTACATAGGGTGTGAAGCAGAACCAGGTCAGGCACCAACCACCGGAGTAACCCGCATCATGCAAACGGCGCACATTGGCCGCTAGCAAAGGCAGCAAAAACGCCGCAAGCGCGAAAATGGAAATCTCATTCATCTTGCTGGCGATAACGGCGAGATAAAGCAGAAACCAAACGTGCTGGCACAAAAGCAGCATTGAATAAGGCCCACGGCTTTCGCGGCCTGAGTAGGTGAAGGTCTTTTTGTAACAGTTGAGTAGACTATTCAGGATTCTCGGTTGTTTAGACATTGCGTTCTGATTGTCCTGACTTGTTGACGAGCCATAGCGACGAACAGGTTAAAACCAGAGAAATAAGCGCTGGGCCAGCAAGGTTAAACTGTTCAAGAGCAATTGCATCCATCGGGATTTTGTTGAGAGGTTCCAGGAACTTGCTCTTAAGTATCAAGATGAAGAGAAGGTAGACGAAGTGGATACCCACCCAAGTGCTATAGATAACGGCATATCGTCCAAGGGATTTTGATTTTTTTGTCAGTACGATCTGCGTCAGGATGATGACACCGCACAAAATGAAAATCCCGGCAGTCTTGAACTGGGTAACGACCGTTGCTGCAACGTCAGAAACAAACAATGCTTTCCCGGCAAAGTAGAGCTTTGCCATTGGGAGGTGCAGAAAATAACCAATAAAACCATAAATGACTATCAGACTAATGAACAGCATCGTTTTCTTCATTTTTTTAGCTCCTTGGCGCTGCTCAAGGATAACATCAAATTTTTCATTTCTAGTTCAGTACGAATCATTATCAGATTCTTGGTCGTCTTGTTGTATTTTGCCATTGCAGTAGGGGCTGATTGTCCACCGTTGCTCATAATGAATGAGACGTCTTTCCTGCCATAGAGCTTCATCTCTGGGATAGGATCTTGGCCATAAATGTAAGGTGTGGGTACGTTAATCTTATAGGATTTCCCTAAAAAGTCGGGAAGGGGTGCTTTTGCTCCATCCAGAGGCGTTACTCTTGTTTCAAATCCGGCGAACTCCAGTGAATAGAGCGTGCTGCCCCCTTGTTTGTCTCTACTGACCAAGTCGTTGCCCATCAGTATCTTAAATTTTTCCCAAATGCCGAGCTGTGTATAGTCGATCTTTCGCCCCTCCCAAAAAACCTCTTGTTCCTTACGCAATTGGTAGACGTAGCGCTGGATTTGTACAGCAGAAGGAGAGAAGTGTCCTATGGACGGGAGTCCATTTTTGCTGAAAATTTGTTCTTTAATGATAAATATTCCTGTTTCTCCGTAAACATTAATATCGTCCATGATTACTCCTATTTAATTGATTTTTAATATTTTTAAATTGTCTTTGTATGCATTTAATCGCCTAAACTATCATGGGGTTATAAATTTTATCAATCAGTTAGTCATTTTTATGTGTTGTGTCGTCGGTTTTTTTACCCTCAAATAAAAAAGCCCGCCGACTTACCGTGGCGGGCTTTGTGCTGTCGCTAAGTTACGCCAGATCGAAGCGATCGAGGTTCATCACTTTGTTCCAGGCGGCGACGAAGTCGTGGGCGAACTTCTCCTGCGCGTCGGCGCTGCCGTAGACCTCGGCCAACGCGCGCAGCTGCGCGTGCGAACCGAACACCAGATCGACGCGGGTGCCGGTCCACTTGACCGCGCCGCTGCGGCGATCGCGGCCTTCGAACAGGCCGTCTTCACCGACCGGGTGCCAGGTGGTGCCCATGTCGAGCAGGTTGACGAAGAAGTCGTTGGTCAGCGCCTGCGGCCGCTGGGTGAACACGCCGTGCTGCGTGCCGCCGACGTTGGCGCCGAGCACGCGCAGCCCGCCGACCAGCACCGTCATTTCCGGCGCGGTCAGGGTCAACAGCTGCGCCTTGTCGACCAGCAGCGTTTCGGCCGGCACGCGGTATTTGCCCTTCAGGAAGTTGCGGAAACCGTCGGCGAGCGGCTCCATCGCCTCGAAGGAGTCCACGTCGGTCTGTTCCTGCGAAGCGTCCATGCGGCCCGGCGCGAACGGCACCGTCAGGGCGAAACCGGCGTTCTTCGCCGCCTGTTCCACGCCCGCCGCGCCGGCCAGCACGATCAGATCCGCCAGCGAGATGCGCTTGCCGCCGGTCTGCGCGTCGTTGAAGGCGCGTTGGATGCTCTCCAGCTTGGCCAGCGTCGCGGCGAGCTGCGCAGGTTGGTTGACCGCCCAGTCCTTTTGCGGCGCCAGGCGAATGCGCGCGCCGTTGGCGCCGCCGCGTTTGTCTGAACCGCGGAAGCTGGAAGCCGAAGCCCAGGCGGTGGAGACCAGCGCGGACACCGACAGGCCGGAAGCCAGCACGGCGTTTTTCAGCGCGGCGATGTCCTGCTCGTCGATCAGCGGATGATCGACGGCCGGGATCGGATCCTGCCAAATCAGCTCTTCCTGCGGCACTTCCGGGCCGAGGTAGCGCGCGCGTGGCCCCATGTCGCGGTGGGTCAGCTTGAACCAGGCGCGGGCGAAGGCGTCGGCCAGTTCCTCCGGGTGTTCATAGAAGCGGCGCGAAATCTTCTCGTAGGCCGGATCGAAACGCAGCGACAGATCGGTGGTCAGCATGGTCGGGCGGCGCTTCTTGTTCGGATCGAAGGCGTCGGGAATGGTTTCACCGATGTCTTTCGCCACCCACTGGTGCGCGCCGGCCGGGCTTTGGCTCAGCTCCCATTCGTATTCGAACAGGTGGCGGAAGAAGTCGTGGTTCCACTGGGTCGGGGTGGTGGTCCAGGTGACCTCCAGGCCGCTGGTGATGGCGTCTTTGCCGACGCCGGTGCCGAAGGTGCTGTGCCAGCCGAGGCCCTGCGCTTCCAGCCCGGCCGCTTCCGGATCGGCGCCGACGTGAGACGCCGGGCCGGCGCCGTGGGTCTTGCCGAAGGTGTGGCCGCCGGCGATCAGCGCCACGGTTTCTTCGTCGTTCATCGCCATGCGGGCGAAAGTTTCACGGATGTCGCGCGCGGCGGCTACCGGATCGGGATTGCCGTCCGGGCCTTCCGGGTTAACATAGATCAGGCCCATCTGCACCGCCGCCAGCGGGTTTTCCAGATCGCGGTCGCCCGAGTAACGGCTGTTCGGCCCGCCGCTCAGTTCCAGCCAGATCTTCTCAGAACCCCAGTAGACGTCGTCCGGCTCCCAGGTGTCGGCGCGGCCACCGGCGTAGCCGAAGGTTTTGAAGCCCATCGATTCCAGCGCCACGTTGCCGGTCAGGATCAGCAGATCGGCCCAGGAGATGTTGCGGCCGTATTTCTGCTTGATTGGCCACAGCAAGCGGCGCGCCTTGTCGAGGCTGACGTTGTCCGGCCAGCTGTTGAGCGGGGCGAAGCGCTGCTGGCCTTCGCCCGCGCCGCCGCGGCCGTCGCCGATGCGGTAGGTGCCGGCGCTGTGCCAGGCCATGCGGATGAATAGGCCGCCGTAGTGGCCGAAGTCCGCCGGCCACCATTCCTGCGAGTCGGTCATCAGGGCGTGCAGATCCTGTTTGACCGCCGCCAGATCGAGGCTGTTGAAGGCATCGGCGTAGTTGAAGTCTTTATCCATCGGATCGGACAGGGGGGAATGCTGATGCAGCGGTTTCAGGCTGAGCTGATTAGGCCACCAATCCTGATTGGTGGGGCCGTTCTGCGGTGCGGGCTGCTTGCCGCCCGAAAACGGGCATTTGCTTTCAGTTGTCATAATGCGCTCTCTGCTTCCGTAAAGATGCTCCAGCCGCCGGGCGTGGAGCGGTTAACAAGGCATGCGGGTAAGGCTTGCGTCGGGTATTGCGCTAAATAACTGAACTCAATCGATTTACGTCATCCTCGCCGCCAACGGGCAAAGGGTGACTCATGGCTAAGCTTAGTCAGCGGCGGCGGAGAGATAAAATAGGAATGAGTGAATATTGTGATAGCTTGCGGCGATTTATGGGTGTGCTATTGATAGTCAACACGCCGCGTTATCGGCGCCGCAGCATGAACGCGAGCACCGCGTCCGCCAGCTTGCCGAACGGCGCGCGCAGCAGGTCGGTAAAGCGCCAGCGGCTCTGGATGAAAACGCCCTTGGCGTGGCTCAGCGCCCGAAATCCCTCTATGCCGTGACAGGCTCCCATGCCGCTGGGGCCGATGCCGCCGAACGGCAGGTCGTCCTGAGCGAAGTGCAGCAGGGTGGCGTTGATGCTGACGTTGCCGGAGGCGGTGCGCGCCAGCAGCCGATCCTGCTGCGCGTCTGCCGGGCCAAAGTAGTACAGCGCCAGCGGGCGCGGCCCGGCGTTGATAATGTCGATCGTTTCATCAAAGGCGGCGTAGGTGCGCACCGGCAGCAGCGGCCCGAAGATCTCTTCTTGCATGATCCGGCTGTCGTCGGGGGCGCCGACGACCAGCGTGGGGGCCAGGGTTTTCGGCCGTTCAGACGCCGAGTCCGGGCGATGGCCGACCGGAATGATTTGCGCGCCTCGCGCCTGGGCATCGGCGAGCAGATCGTGCAAGCGGTGGTAGTGCCTGTCGTTGATGATGGCGCCGTAGTCGTCGCCGGTTGGCCCGTCGGGATAAAAGGTTTTGACCGCCGCGTCGTAGAGCGCCATGAAGCTTGCCAGATCGTCCTGATGGATCAGCAGGTAATCGGGCGCGATGCAGGTTTGGCCCGCGTTCGACAGCTTGCCGAACGCCACGCTCTGGACGTTTCTGGCGTTAACCGCGCCGCGCGCCATGACGGCGGGGCTTTTGCCGCCCAGTTCGAGCGTTAACGGCACCAGATGTTTGCCGGCCGCCTGCATGACCTGACGGCCGATCGCCGTGCTGCCGGTGAACACCAGATGGTCGAACGCCAGCTCGCTGAATCTGGCCCCGACGTCCGGCCCGCCGGTCACGACGGCGACCTCATCGGCGGGAAACCGCGCCGCCAGCATCGTTTCGATGAGCTGGCTGGTATGCGGCGTGAGCTCCGAAGGTTTCAGCATCACGCGGTTGCCGGCGGCCAGGGCGGTGGCCAGCGGGATGAAGGTCAACGATAAAGGGTAGTTCCACGGCGCCATGACGCCAATCACGCCCTTGGGCTGATATTGCACATAGGCGCGCGCGGCCTGATACGGCAGGGCGACGTGGCGGCGCTCCGGCTGCATGAAGCGTTTCAGGTTGCGCAGCAGGTAATCGATCGCCTGCACGGTGACCAGAATCTCCAGAATGTCGGTTTCGTAAGGCGAACGGTGGCCGAAGTCCGCGCTGACGGCCGCCGCCAGCGCGGCGCGCTGGGCCAGAATGGCGCTCCGCAAGCGGCGCAGGGCGGCCTTGCGCTGTTGCATCGTCGGCGCGCCGTCGCGCAGGAAGGCGTGGCGCTGGGCGGCAAGCCGCGGCTCCATCGTCATGAGGATGTCATCTCCCTGCACTTGAATTCTCCTGATGCCGAGTGAAAGCGGGAATGCGGTTTGCCGAATTGGGTTTGACCTTAAAGTGAACTTTAAACCTATACTCGTTAAACGATCAACGCAAGATCGTCGGCCAACCGGGATGAGGGAGCCAGAGATCCCGGCGCCGTGCGCAGTATAAACCTTCTTTTTTAACCAGAGTGTAAATGGGAGAAACGACATGGGTTATGTAACGACCAGCGATGGCGTCGAGATTTTCTACAAGGATTGGGGCCCCAAAAACGGCAAGGTTATCTATTTCCACCACGGCTGGCCGCTGTCGAGCGATGACTGGGATGCCCAGATGCTGTTCTTCGTGAACAAAGGATTCCGCGTGGTTGCGCACGATCGCCGCGGCCACGGCCGCTCCAGCCAGGTATGGGAAGGGCACGACATGGATCACTATGCCGATGACGTCGCCGCGGTGGTAAAACACCTCGGCGTACAGGGCGCCATGCACGTGGGCCACTCGACCGGCGGCGGCGAGGTGGTGCGCTATATCGTGCGCCACGGCGAGGACAAGGTGTCCAAAGCGGTGTTGATCAGCGCGGTGCCGCCGCTGATGGTAAAAACCGACGCCAATCCGCAGGGCACCCCAAAATCGGTATTCGATGATTTCCAGGCGCAGCTGGCCGCCAACCGGGCGCAGTTCTATTACGACGTGCCGGCCGGCCCGTTCTACGGCTATAACCGCCCGGGCGCCAAGCCGTCGGAGGCGATTATCTGGAACTGGTGGCGCCAGGGCATGATGGGCGGCGCCAAGGCGCACTATGACGGCATCGTCGCCTTCTCGCAGACCGATTTCACCGAAGATCTCAAGAAGATCGCCATTCCGGTGCTGGTGATCCACGGCGACGACGATCAGGTGGTGCCTTATCAGGATTCCGGTGTGCTCTCGGCCAAGCTGGTGCAAAACGGCACGCTCCATACCTATAAGGGCGCGCCGCACGGCATCCCGACCACCCATGCCGATCAGGTCAACGCCGATCTGTTGGCGTTCGTGAACAGCTAAGCGCGAAAAAGCACCTTTGCTCCGCCCTGAGTGGGTGGAGCTTTTTTCATTGCGATGAGGAACGCCAATGCAAACGATCCTGGGCGCCAGTGGCCAGATCGCCCAAGAGCTGGCGCGTGAACTGAAGCGCGCGCACACCGATGATTTAAGATTGGTCAGCCGCCACCCGAAGAAGATCAACGACAGCGATACGCTGGTTGCGGCCGACCTGCTCGACGCGCAGCAGACCCTGGCGGCGGTGAAGGGCAGCGAGGTGGTGTATTTCGCCGCCGGCTTGCCGCCGGATTCGGCGCTGTGGGAGCGACAATTTCCGACCATGCTGCAGAATGCGCTGGACGCCAGCCGTACCGCGGGCGTGCCCTTTGTCTATTTCGACAATACCTATATGTATCCGCAGAACGGCGAGACGCAGACGGAATCGACGCCGTTCGCGCCTCGGGGGCGCAAGGGACGGGTGCGCGCTCTGATGACCGAGAAGGTGCTCGACGAGATGAAGCGCAAGCAGATCCCCGTGCTGATCGGCCGTGCGCCCGAGTTTTATGGGCCGGGGAAAACGCAGAGCTTCACCAATGCGTTGATCGTCGACAGGTTGAAAGCGGGGGAAAAACCGCGCGTGCCGGTTCGCGATGACAGGCTGCGCACGCTGATTTGGACGCCCGACGCCAGCCGCGGGTTAGCCCGGCTCGGCAATACGCCCGACGCGTTCGGCCAGACGTGGCATCTCCCGTGCTGCGACGAGCGGCTCACCTATGCGCAGTTCGCCGCGTTGGCCTGCGAGGTGTTTGGGAAGGACATTTCATATTCCGTTATCGGCAAATGGGCGTTGATCGCCGCAGGGCTGTTTTCATCCGGGGCGCGAGAGATGCGCGAGCTGCTGCCGCGCTACGAGCACGATAACCTGTTCGACTCGACCAAGTTCAAACAGCGTTTTCCCGACTTCGCCGTCACGACGTATCGCGCCGGGCTGGAAACGATTTGGCGGGAGTGGAAGAACGCGCAAGCGCGGCGTTAAGATACTCACCGCGCCAGGGCTAGCCATAGCGCGCTACGCTGGGCTGCCGGCCCACTCGAGCCATTAAGCGAGCCTCGCCCCTCACCGGGCGGGGCTTTTTATTGGCTGCGCGAAAGCGGATCACCAGTGATAGCTGATGCCCATATCGAGCTTGTCCGACGCATCGACGCCGGCCGCGTGCTGCGAAAGGTTATTGAATTCATAGTTAATAAACACCTGCATGTTGCTGTTGAGCAACCAGGTCACCCCCAGCTCCTCGTAGTTCAATAAGTCGGTGTTGCGGCCTGCCCGGGCCTGTATTAAACGGGTATAGCCGATGTTGGGCTGAATATGGTCCGTCAGCCGGTATTTGACGAGCGCTTCATAACTTGACGCCGAGCCGCGGTTAGCGGTTTGTTGTGGGCTGATGGCGTTGTCGCTTTGGGTGAACACGGCCGCAAGATAGATTTTTTTCGACGCATAGAGAACCCCTTCGGCCAGCGTATCGATGCGTCGGCGATAGCCGGCGGCGTGTTGCTGCCGCTGCGTGGTTTGAGACGCCGAGGCGGCGGCGATGAGGCTGAGCGTCGGCGTCAACGCATAACGAAAGGAGGCGCCGAAACCGTTGCCGTTTTGTTTACCCGTCGCTTGCCGATCGTCGCCGTCTTTGAATTGATATTGCAACGCGAGGGCGGCGCGCCGCTGAAACAGGCTGAAAGTTTGGCGGTAAGTGAGCAGGTTATGCGCCCGGCCGCGCATAAAGTTATCGATGTAGTTGTACGCTATTTCCCTAAACAGCGGGGAGCGATCGGTCAGGGCGGTCACATCATAAAGCACGCCCCAGTTGCGGCCGATATCGAGGCTGCCCAGGGTGGCGTTTTGCACGCCGATATAGGCGAGCCGGGTGCTGTTTCGGCTCGCGTCGGCGAAGCTGACGGTATATTCCCAGTGGGCGTAAGCCTGCCAGCGCGGCGCGATCTTTTTTTTGCCTATCAGGCCGAAATAGAGGTAGCTGCGGTCGCCGTCGTCGCGTTCGTTTTGGCCGCTGTAGCGTCTGGCGATAATCGTGCCGTAGAAATTCAGGCTGTTTTGCTGCGATCCCATCAACGACACGGCGAAGGCGCCGCGCGGCAACAGGGCCAGCAGCGGGAACAGCATGCCCGCCGAAAAATAACGAGGATTGCGTTTTATCATGATGGCACCGTCCCTGTGCGCGGCAAACCCGTGTGCTTGCCGCCCCGGCGAAGCTTAAGCGTGCGTTTCGCGTTTAAAGTAACTGACGATCCCCTGAGCGATCGCCGTGGCAATTTTATTTCGGAAGGCGGGGGTGCCGAGCAGCCTTTCTTCCTCAGGGTTGGTGATGAAAGAGGTTTCCACCAAGACGGAAGGAATATACGGGGACTTTAAGACCACGAAGGCCGCCTGTTCGGTATTTTTGGCATGCAAATGATGGATGGGCGCAATATGCTGAATCAGGTGCGAGCCCAGCGCCAGGCTCTCTTTGATTGTTTCCGTCTGCTCCAAATCAAACAGTATCTTCTGCAAATAGCGATCTTTCTTGATGACGTTGGGGCCGGCGAGATCGTCCGCCGCGTTTTCACTGTTCGATAAGTATTTCGCCATCGCGCTGCTGGCGCCTTTATTGGAAAGCGCAAAAACCGACGCGCCGCAGGCACTGGGGCAGGTAAAGCCGTCGGCGTGGATGGACATGAAAAGATCGGCGCCATGCCGGTGCGCGATCTCCACCCGATCGTACAGCGGAATAAAAACGTCGCTGTCGCGCGTCAGGCGGGCATCGATGCCGTGTCGATCAAGCTGTGCACGCACATTTCTGGCGATCTCCAGAACGACATGTTTTTCCCGCGAACCGGTGTGGCCAATGGCGCCGGAGTCGATGCCGCCATGACCGGGATCCAACATGACCAGGAATCTTTTTCGCGCCCCCTGAGGGCCGTTCTGCTTTTTGGGACGTGGCAGGCCGTGGGCGTGAGCCAGCGGGGAAACGGCGCCGTTCAGCGCCAGGGCCGCCAACCCTGCCAACATCATTCTGCGGCGAGATAACCGGGTGTTCAAAAGGTCCGTCTTAGCCATAAGGTTAACCAGCATAAAAGGAAAGGGTGTTTTTGTTATAACATAACAATTTCACGCGCCGGCGGGGTTGTCTGTTAGCGGCTGTTACTTTTAATGTCATTCCTTAAATTCACTGGTTTTTTATACTGCATTTATTTTGTTTATTGAATGTTTATATTGATATAAATTTGTTTTGCATTTGTTAATTCTTATTTTGACACACTATTTAATCTAATATTTCAAATGAGATTTATTCTCCTCTTTAATTGATATGTTATAACGTAAATATTAAAACGGATAAAAAGCGGGGTCTTTGCCGCCGGCATGAAGCTACTCACGTTTTTGGAGCGTTAACATGACTTTTAAACACCAGGAAAAAGAGACACTAAATATATTCGCCGTTCTCGCGGTCTCGTTAAGCACGGTCATCGCCATGCTCGACAGTACCATCGCCAACGTGGCATTGCCGGTGATCGCCAAAGATTTCGGCGTTTCCGAATCGGCCTCCATCATGATTATTAATGCCTACCAGTTTGCCGTTGTCGCCTCTTTGATGCCCTTCGCGGCGCTGGGCCGCGCGGTGGGCAATAAAAAGATCTTTATAGCCGGGGTGGTGCTGTTCGCTTTTTCATCCTTGGGCTGCGCGCTGTCCACGACGCTGTCGATGCTGACGGCATTCAGGGTGATACAGGGCTTCGGTGCGGCGGCGGTGCTCAGCGTCAATGCGGCGCTGATCAAGGAGATATACCCGGAAAGGCTGCTGGGGCGCGGCCTGGGGATCAATGTGATGGTGGTGTCGGTTTCCGCCGCCGCCGGGCCGTCCATCGCCTCGGCGATACTTTCTCAGACGAGCTGGAACTGGCTGTTTACCATCAATGTTCCCATCGCCTGCCTGTCGCTGCTGCTGAGCCTGATCTTCCTGGCCCCCCGCGAGCGGCGCAGCGTTGGATTCGACAGCGGGGGGGCTCTGTTGGTGTTTGTGCTGTTTATCGCTTTCTCGCTCAGCACGATGAGCATGACCACCCACCATCTGCCGGCGGCGGCGCTCAGCTTTGCGGTATTCGCCGGGCTGGCCGGGTGGCTGTACATCAATCAGAAAAGAAAGGCCAACGCCGCGCTGATCCCGATCGCGATGCTGCATAACCCGACGCTGTCATTGTCTTTGCTGATGTCGATGCTGTCTTACAGCACCCAGCTTTTGGCTTTTGTATCGCTGCCTTTCTATTTCCACAATGTCCTGCAAAGAAACGTGGTGGACATCGGTCTGCTGCTGACCGCCTGGCCGCTGGCCACCATGGCGTCTTCGCTAATTTCCGGCGATTTGGCCAAGAAATACGATCCCAATCTCGTCGCCCTGTCAGGCCTCGCCTGCTTGTTGGCCGGCATGCTGCTGATGGCCAATTTGCCGAGCGATCCGTCGAATGGGGCGATCGTATGGCGCGTGGCGCTGTGCGGCATCGGTTTCGGCCTGTTTCAATCACCGAACAACCTGCTGATCATGACCTCGGTCTCGCACGAAAACAGCAGCATCGCCAGCGGCCTGTTGGGCAGCTCCCGGTTGATCGGGCAAATCGTCGGTTCGGCGTTAGTGGCGATTTTCTGCAATATGCGCGGCGCGCAAGCGACGAATATCAGTTTAATGGCGGGGGCGGCATTCTCGTTCCTTTCTCTGGTCGTGAGCTATATGCGCTTCAAGTCCGCCGTTACGTTAAAAACCAGCAAATAGAAGCACGAGGTTTCCCATGCGATTTATCCCATTAGTGCCGTTGGTTATCGGGATGGCGGCGTTTTCCCTTGCCGGTTGCACGACCTACCACGACGTGGCGTTGCAACAAAAAGAGGCGGGGCTCAATAGCCCGTATTACCTGCTGCAGCCGCCGGTCTATGTCGGCGACCAGTTGAAATATGGCCTGAAGGACGGCAGCGGCGGCGAGCTGAAGGTGGCGAAGGTGGAACCTAAAGACATCGTCGCCGACAGCGGAAAAATCATTCCCCTGGCAGAGCTTTCTTTCCTGCAACGAAAAGACCTTTCCACGGAAAAAACCGCCGCGTTGGTTGGCGGCGGCGCGGTAGCCACCACGGCAATCGTCTTTGTGGCCGGGATAACCATTATGGCAGCAGGCATCGCCGCGTCGGCCTAATACAGCCCATCGACGCGCGCCGCCGAGCGTGCGCGCAGGAGGCACCATGTGCGTAACAGTGAAATTTATCGCCACCGCGCTGCTGGCCCTATTTGCCTTGCCGACGGTGCCTTGCGCCGGCGCCAGTCTGCCGGCGGCGGCCGAGCCGTTGCAAAGCGCGGCGACGCAAACGCTGCCCGGCAGCTACCCGCGGATCGTCATCACCGGCAACTGCCCCTTCGGCGTGATCCTGGCGAACGAGGCGGCCTATCGGCACGTCGTCGGCGTGGGGCCCTGGGCGTTCATGCATGCCGATAGGCATGTGTTGAAGGACATGAAGCCGGATATCGGCAGGATCACGTCCGATTTCATCAATAAAGACTATCGGGTCAACATGGAGTCGTTAATGAATCTGCGGCCCGACATCATTTATTACTACGGCAAAAGCCAGGACGATCGGCTGGAAAGGGCGGGCGTGATGACGGTCGATCTGGACGCCGGCGGGAAGACCAAATACCAGCCGATGGTCACCCAGGTGTATTGGGAAAATACCTTCGCCGACACCCTCGGCCTGCCGCGTACGCATAAATTCAAAGACGCCTGGGAAAAGACCCTGAAGCAGATCCGCCCCTATGCCGCCGCCATCCGCGCGCAGCACGTCAGGGCGTTATATCTGGAAGAAAGCGACGGCAGGCAGCTGAAGGTGAGCGGCCCGCACACCTACGGCGACACCTATCTGAAAATGGCCGGCATGGACAACGTCGCCGGGGATTTGCCGGTGAAAGGGGATGCCGGCAGGTACATCAACGTTTCGATGGAGCAAATCATGGCCTGGGATCCTGATGTGATTTTCGTGGTGTTCGGCAGCGCCAAAGCGCTGCTGCACGGGGGGATCCCCGGCCAGGCGTGGGAGACGCTCAGGGCGGTGAAAAACGGCAAGGTTTTCTCGACGCCGGTGGGCATTCACAACTGGGGGGGCCTGTCGGCGGAAACGTCACTGCTGCCGCTGTTTATGATCAACCGGTATGCCCCTGAAGACATTAGCGACAAAACGCTGCGGCAGGAGACGCGCCGCTATTATCAGACGATGTTCTCTTATGCGATCCCGGACCGGTTGCTGGATGAGGTGCTGGCACAGCGCTAGTGCCACGGTTGAATAGCGTGAGTTCGTTGGAGGAGCTTGGGGATGCCGGGCAGAGGAAAATATGTGGCGATCATGGCGGGATTGTTTATTTCGCTTTGTGTGGTCGCCTTCGCATCACTGTTTGCCGGCCGCTATGCCTTGTCGGCCCATGACGTGGTGCAGATTTTATGGCGGGGGAACATGCCGGGGGAAAACCAGGCCCGCTATTCGGTGATTTTTAACCTGCGCGCGCCGCGGGTGGTGGCGGTGATGCTGGTGGGCGGCGGGTTGGCGGTTGCCGGCGCGACCTTTCAGGCGGTGCTGAAAAACGCGCTGGCCAGCCCGGACGTGCTGGGCACCTCTTCCGCCTCCGCTTTTGGCGCTGCGCTGGGCATTTTGTTGAGTTTGCCTTTTGCCCTGAGTTCCCTGCTGTCGTTTCTTTTCGGCGTGGTGAGCTTGCTGCTGGTGCTGGGCATCTGCCGCCTCAAACGCCGGCAGGATGCACTCACCACGATTTTGTCCGGCATGATTATCGCGTCGCTGTTTATCGCGTTTGTCTCGGTCATAAAATATGTCGCCGATCCGCAGGATACCTTGCCGGCGATCGTCTTCTGGCTGATGGGCAGTTTCGCTTCGGTAGCGAAAGCGCAGGTTTATTGGCTGATCCCGCTGTTTGCGGCGTGTTACCTGACTATCTACCGGCTCAGGTGGAATATGAACATTCTCTCTCTTGGGGACGACGAGGCGCGCATCGCCGGCCTGAATCCGCCTCGGCTGAAGATCCTGTTGCTGATCGCCGCCTCTCTGCTGGTTTCCGCCTCGGTGAGCTTGGCCGGCGTGGTGGGGTGGGTCGGCTTGGTGATCCCGCATTTGGTGAGAAGCGTGTTGGGGTATAACCACGGCCGCCTGATCCCCGCTTCGGCGCTGAGCGGGGCGCTGTTTTTGCTGGTGATCGACAATATCGCCAGAGGGGCCACCTATGCTGAAATCCCGATCGGCATCCTGACCGCGCTGATCGGCGCGCCGCTTTTCGCTCTCCTTTTTATTACGAGCAGCAAACATGATCACAGTTAACCAGCTGACCCTGGGTTTCAAGGGGCGAGAACCCCTTCTCGACAACGTCAGTTTTCATCTGGCGCGGGGCGAGATCCTCAGCGTGCTCGGGCCGAACGGCGCCGGTAAAACCACGTTGCTGAGACACATCGCGGGCCTGTGCCGGCCCCTGTCTGGCGGGTGCAAGATCGGCCTGGTCGACAATCGGCCCGCCCGGTTGGCCTATGTGCCGCAGGCGAAAACGCCGCATTTCGCTTATGGGGTACTCGATTTTGTCACTTTCGGCTGTGCCCGCCAGGCGGGGTGGTTCGCCAGGCCGCGGCGGCAAGATGTCGCCAAGGCGCAGGCGGTGTTGCATGCGCTGGAGATCGCGCCGCTGGCGCAGAAAAATATCAACCAGATCAGCGGCGGGGAACTGCAGATGTGTTATTTCGCCAAGGCGCTGGCGGCGGATCCCGACGTCATGATCCTCGACGAACCGGAATCGAACCTGGATTTTTACAATCAGGCTAAAATGATCGAGATGCTCTGGCGCCTCGCCAAAGAGCGGCAGATGACGATCGTGCTGAATACGCATTTTCTGCATTATGCCGATCGCATCTCCGACAAGTGCCTGCTGATAAATAAGCGACAGTGCATGTTTGGCGATAAAAACGCCTTGCTGCAAGAGGATATCCTGGAGCGCTACTTCCAGGTACCGGTGAGAAAGTGCCGGTACGAATATGCCGGCGTCAGCGAAGAAACGTTCATTGTCGCGCTACGGCATCATGCTTGAGCGCCGCCAGCGCGAGGGTGATTGAGGGATATCCCTCATTGCGGCCCCGCTGGCGGTTATTTAAGCTGAAAGAGAAATGCAACGGTGAATATGGAGATAATCATGACTGATTCAGTGTCCAACGATCGTAATCCCACCCCGGATGTGGCGGAAGACAACGCGTTCTTCCCATCACCTTACTCCCTCAGCCAGTACACCTCGTCCAAAACCGACTTCACGGGCGCCAGCTACCCGAACGCCTATCGCGGCGGCAAGTGGAAGGTGCTGATGATCGCCTCGCAGGAGCGCTACCTGCTGATGCAAAACGGCAAGTTCTTCTCCACCGGCAACCATCCGGTCGAGATGCTGCTGCCGATGTATCACCTGGATCTGGCCGGTTTCGAGATCGACATCGCCACGCCGTCCGGCGATCCGGTGAAGCTGGAGATGTGGGCGTTCCCGCATGAAGACCCAGCGGTCAAGGCCACCTACGAGAAGTACCGCAGCCAACTCAAGCAGCCGAAAAAGCTGGCGGAAGTGGTGAAGGATCTGGATGGCGGCAACTATCTCGGCGTTTTCATCCCCGGCGGCCACGGCGTGCTCAACGACATCCCGTTCAGCGAAGAGGTGAAAAAGACCTTGCACTGGGCACATGACCACGATCGCTACGTGATTTCGCTGTGTCACGGGCCGGCCGGTTTGCTGGCGGCGGGCATCGGCGAGAGCAAAGACGATTTCCTCTATCGCGGCTATGAGATGTGCGTGTTCCCGGATGCTCTCGATACCGGCGCCAACATCGACATCGGCTATATCCCCGGCCCGATGCCCTGGCTGGTGGGCGAACGCCTGCGTGAGCTGGGCGTGAAGATCGTCAATGCCGACATCACCGGCAAGGTGCATAAAGATCGGCGCCTGCTGACCGGCGACAGCCCGCTGGCTTCCAACAACCTCGGCAAACTGGCGGCGGAGACGCTGCTGGCCGACGTCGCCGCGCGATGAGCGATGAGATCGCGCAGCGCGCTTTCCAGACGGCGTTGGCGATGGACCACGAGCGAACCCTGTCCGCCATTCAGGAACGGGTTCGCGCCTTCGCCGCGCCGTTCGGTTTCGATCGCTTTGTGCTGTATTCCGCTTCCGCCGCGGCGGAGGCGGGGATCGAGCATATCTATTGGGTCGAGGGCGACTGGTTCGGTGAGGGGGAGGCGGTCGATGCGCTGACCTACGTGCGGCACTGCCCGGTGACGCGGCACATGCTGCGGGCTACCGAGCCGTTCTTCTGGACCAAGACCCGGGCGCGCCAAGGCGAGCGCTACAGGATTGTGCGCACGCCGCGCGGCGCGGGCCTGCACGGCGTGCAGATCCCGGTGTTCGGCCCCGCAGGCCTGGAGGGCGCCGTCAGCCTGGGAGGCGAGCGCATCGACGCCTCGCCGCCGGTGCGGTTGGCGCTGTCGCTCGTGGGCTCGGCGGCCTTTCTGGCGGCGCGGCGGCTGTTCGAACCGGCAGCCGGCAAAGAAGAAGGCCGCCTGTCGGCGCGCGAGCGCGAGGTGCTGAGCTGGACCGCCATCGGCCGGCGGCAGGCGGATATCGCCGCGATGCTCGGCCTGTCTGAACGCACGGTGGAAAACCACCTGCGCCGCATTCGCCAGCGTCTCGGCGCCGCCACCACCGCGCAGGCGATCAGCGTAGCGATCCGCCTGGGCGAAATCGCCCCCGAGAGCCGTTAGCCCGCCGCCATTTGCCGCAGCAGCCACGCGCGCAGCGCCATGATATCGGGACGCTGTGCGGTCTCCTCGGTGGTCATCAGATAGTAGTTGGCGCCGGGCAACGACATCTCGAACGGCGCGGCCAGCACGCCGCGCTGCAACAAATCGCGCGCCAGCAGCCGGCTGGCGATCACCACCCCCTGGCCCGCCACCGCCGCCTGCAGCGCATGGGTTTCGTCACTGAAGGTCAGCCCGGCTTCCACGTTCAATCCTTCCGGCCCGTAGCGCCGTCGCCAGTTCTCCCAGGTCGGCGAGTCGGCGGGCACCTGCCGATGCTCCACGTGAAACAGCGTCACCCGCTGTAAATCCTCGATGTGCGCCAGCGCCAGCGCCGGGCTAGCCACCACGATAAAACGATCCTCATGCAGCAGGGTGCAGTGCAGATCGCTTTCCGGCATTTCGCGGTAGCGGATGGCGACGTCCACGGTGCGCTGGCTGAGATCGACGCGCTCGACGCTGGTGTGCAGGCGCAGATCGATGGCGGGAAACTCCGCCTTGAAATCCGCCAGGCGAGGCACCAGCCAGTGGGTGAGAAAGTTGGAGGTGGTGGTGACGGTCAGCGCCGGCGGCTGCCGGGCGCGGGTGATTTGGGCGACGGACTGCGCCAGCGCGGCAAAGGCGCGCTGGGTGCCGGCATACAGGATCTCGCCGGTCTCGGTCAGGCTGACGCCCTGCGCGCTGCGCTCGCACACCCGGCATTCCAGCACCGACTCCAGCAGCTTGATCTGGTGGCTGACTGCCGTCGCGCTGACGCCCAGCTCCTCGGCGGCATGTTTAAAGCTGCGGCAGCCGGCCACGGCGTGGAAAGCGCGCAGCGCGCCCAGCGGCGGCAAACGGGTTTTTCTCATGGCTGAATTATTCTCATCCAAGGCTGAAAACTATGAGTTTGTCTGACCGATTATACAAGAGATAGGCTACTGACATGTGAACAGGGAAATGAATTTATTTCATCATTTCCATCATGTCGGAGTGAACGATGAGCCTCTATATCAACAACGGCGCCCCGGGCGCCATGGAACACCCGGGAACGGCGGCGAGCGCCCTGGCGCTCAGCATGCCGGTCGCGGCGGGCGCTTTGCTGCTGAAGACCGAAAATCTGCTGGGCATCGGCGCGACCCTGATGCTGCTGACGGCATTGGCGCTGGCGTTTCTCGGCGGCGCCGCACTGGTCCGTCTACGGCCGCTGCGGAACCGGCCTGCGCTGGCGATTCTCCGCTACGGCTTTTTACTGGCAGCGGTGGGGTGGCTATTGACGCTGCTGATGCTGTTCGGTGGCCATGATTGGCCGGCCCTGCTGCCGGGCATCGTCCTCGGCGGTCTGGGGCAGGGCGTCGCCTACCGCACGGCAGTGGGGGAGAAAGCGGCGTTCGCTGTGGCGTGCCGGGTGACGACGGTGGTGACTATCGTGGCCGTAGTAGTTGCCGCTTCGCTGGTGCAAACCTATGCCGCACCGGGGATAAAGGGAGCCTGTTTCGCCTTGGCGCTGCTGGTCGATTTGGCCTTGTTGGGGGCGTTGATGGCGCGGATTGCGGAGCGGGATGGGGGCTGAGAAATGGCTGAAGGTTAAAGGCCTGCGTGGGGGACGGTGTAAGTATCCCGGTAACCGTACCATTCATATTAGAGAGTATACAGTAATCCAAGGTCCGCTCCTCGCTCATAGCAGACTTGACTGTTATCCAGTCTGTCCGCTTAGTGCCAAAAGCGGACTCTGGGTTAGTAGGGTGAGATCTGCTCTTCACCCTTATTGGAAACATTCTCAAAGGGTATTGAGTTGACGTTGAATCATCAGTGTCACATAACGTGCAGTAATTATACATGCAGCTTCATGATAACTATCACCCTTATTATTGTCCCCTAAATCAACCACTGCTTTGGCACCAAAGTAAAGAGGTTGGCATAGAGATTGTGCCGCCGCTTCATAAAGAGAATACATCTCCATTTCGAGAGCTGCCATTTTTCTATGTTGCATACCAATTGTTTCCATAATTTTTTCATCGGCGATAACTGCCGAACCAGAGGAAACAGGTGCAAGGATGATTCGCATGGATGATAACTCATCTTTAAAGAGATTTTTCCTTATAAGTTCGCGTATTTCGCTATCCTCCGTAGATTGTTCTAAATCCACTTCTAAGTTGCGTGACAATGGAGATTGATAAGGTTCTTGCTTGAAAGTTCCATCCTTCCATTTACCTGTTTGATATTCCCAGCAAGATTTTCCAATAACTATATCTAAATAGTTTGATTCACCTTTTACGCCAGCACAAATACCACTCATAGACACAATTTTGGGTTGAAATAGCTCAATTGCTTTGGCCGCGATGATTGCCATATTCACCAACCCCATATTATGAGGTTTTATGATAAATCCACTATGATTTCCGATTGATACCTCTAAACAGTTCATGCCGAAAATATTTTTTGGATTTCCTAATTTGCATTCAGTATGCACATAAGCCGTTCTCTCCTTACTCAAAGCACAAAATATCAAAAAATCACATTTAATTTTTTGTGATGCACGGATTACTTTCTGAGTGAGGGCAGAGACCCAATTTGAACTAGAATTAAAGTGCACTACTGTAATGCCAGCACTATTAAAAGACTGAAAGTTATCAATTTCACTGATTTCAAATTGTGTTAGTGCAATTGCTTCTGTTTGATAGTTTTTACTTAATGAAAACTCGGAGATTAATTCTTCCGAGCAGTCTACTTCTTTATCTGAATTGATGTTTAAAGGTAAAAACATATCAAATATTATAAGGTCATAAACTTGCGTTTGTAGATGCCTACGTGCAAAGACCAAGTTTTCAGCATAGGTGTATGAGGGTTTATTGCTACTTTTATAAATCTCTGAGTTAATTACTTTCTCAATTTCACAGCGTTTATCAAAATTATCTTCGATTATCAAAATGTTCATTTTTTTTCCAGAAATTGTTTTGTTACAGCCATCCATTTTGCACCTGGTAAATGCTCGTAATAGCAGGCTTGCACTGATGTAAAACCATATGTATCATTTAAGGCTAAAGCTGACTTTTCAACTGGGATTGAATCTCCCTCTATTTCTATCTCGTGATATTGAGTCAGTATTAAAACAGGTAGAGTATTTAATTTTTTCTTTTTTAGTTCAAATAGGATTTCTATGCCGCCATTGGGCATGGGAACCGGAGTGCCTTGACCAGGAAGAGCTTTATGGCTAGGTAGAGACATATCGAGTACAATCATATCAGGAACAAATTCCAATAAATACCTAACGGCATCACGGACATTATCCACAGTTACTCGCTGTTCCTTAGAAATATGGACCTGATCACAAATATCTAAAATCTGTGAAGATTTATGTTCATCATCTTCAACTATCAAGATCATAATCACCTCGACTATTTAACTCAAATAAATATTCAAAACATAAAGTCAAGTCATTCTCATTGGATATAAATCTAATGTTGCTAATGCTACCTTCCCTCTCTAGTTTTTTCAGTTTTTTGATGCCACTGTTTCCCTCGACTACATGTGCATCATCATCATTTTCATGTAGTAAAGATAATACTCTTTCTTTAGCTTTATTTAAATCATATACACTTGAAACTTCTGTTTTAAGGTTGATTTTCAATGCGTTTCTATCACTGTAAGGTGAAACATGAAAATGAATTTGCCCATTGGGTTTTCCATGAATCGCAGCATTATGAATAAGAACGTATAAAGAATCATAAATAACATAATAAGTACCACCATTTATTGAAAAACTACTCTCGCCTAAATCAACAAATGGGTCAAAATGGCTAACTCTATCTTTTACTTCCGAGACTACAGTGTTGAATAATAGATATATGTCTGTGCTTGGCGAAGCATAGTTCGGTTTGTTAAACCAAGAGGACATTAATCCAAACTTTTGTCCCGTCAACGAGTTTATTTCTTGGGTGAATTTAGAAATTGTTTTCCTCATGTTTTGTGAGTGATTTTTAGCATTAAAATTAAACACTCCATATGTGGATTTTTTCTCACTAAGTAATTTTTTTGTTTTATGTAAATCAGTCTCTGCAAGGCGCCATAGATAGTCAATTATTAAACTGGGTAACCTTAACACACCACTACGTTTAGAGTAAATGGCAAGTATGTTGACAACTAACTGTTTTGCAATAGCAACTTTCACTTGAGAATCAATTTCTGTAGTTATTAACCCCATGGGTTTTTTCTTGCTTTTTATCTGCAAAGAAGTTTTAACTAAATCTTCGATCATTCCTTCGTAACGACTCATCCATTCTTCGAACCTACGTTTGAATTCTTTATCTTCAAAAAGTGATTTATATTCTTCTCTCTTTGGTACATCATATAATTCAGTTATGGCCGTACCTTTGAACGTACCATGGCGAATTCTACGGCCAAGATAAGACGCTATACCAAAAACTCTATTTTCGCAAAACTCACTATAACATATCAGCAGGTTTTCTATTACATCATCACCAATGTTTGCTCCAAGGTTTTTATTGCCCCAGTCAAGTTTCATAGTGGATGAGTTACTTATTAATAGGCTATCTATGGACATTGTAAGCTTGCTTACCATATTATCCTCAAACCATTGTGAAAATTTCAGGGGGTCAACATAAATTCTAGAATCATCAATAGTCCCTCGTTCCTTGTTAATGGCAATATCAATTCGTAAGGTTTTGGCACGGTCTAAATATCGTTCTTCACCAGTGATTTCGCCGAACCAATGTAACATATCAGCTCGTGCCTGCAGGGCATCTACAGGTCTATCCATCAATATAAATAATGTACTTAAAAATGTCTCATTGCAAATTAAAATAAGATGCTCTGTTACAGCTGGTGATACCTCATAAAGATGTTCTAAAAGTTTTATTAGATCACCTTCATAATGAGAAATACAATATTCTTGAATAGTGGAGCGCAGTTGATACTCAGTATAGTGAGACTTGGTATTTATAGTAATAAGGCATTGAACAACTAGCTTTAGCAAGGAATCATTAGCTTCCTCAGAAATAGTCTCTAAATACTCAAATGGACATGCTTCGCCAACATCTCGAGAGTATGTCATTAGTTTTACAAATAGTGTTTGTTCTTTTTCATGAAGTCTTCCCTGTTTCTTACTGATTAAATGGAGTAATGCAGAGGAATTTTCCAACATGCCGCAACTTGAAGAATCATATTCCTTCCAATTTATTTGAACATTATCCATTTTTGAACATTTAAGTTGAGATAAATTGTCCAACCCCTCAAAATATTGATTTATTAATTTTTGAGAGTATTCAGGTAATATACGTTTTGTACTAAAATCTCCATAGTAATGGCCGTGAATAACCAGAAACTTCAAAGCGTTGGATTGCTCCGCAAACAAGAATGATTCACGGAGATAATAATACCCAGTGTCTTCATCTACTTCACTGTATATTACAGATGGGTCAAATTCAATTTGTGAAAATTCATTATAAATCAATTCAATGTCTTTATTGAATTTGAATTTTTTTACATATGGAAGATTTAGATTGCTTACAACTTGATAATATAAAAAAGCATCAATTAAAGATATGGAGTAATAAGAATTTAATGTCTTTATAAAGCTCTCATAGTCACGTGGAATAGGGTTTATAAAAGATTTGGCGATAAAACTAACGTATGAATCATCTTTTAATTCATTAATCCTTTTGCATATAGCTAAGTGCGAGGTTCTTAAATTACTTAATTGAACAACAACACCTTCTAACGAAGGGTTGTTTGAAATTACGATTCTATTCTTAAGGCCGTCAATCTTACCTAGAATTAGCTTATCATCCATATCAAAAATTTGGTATCTATTAGTTATAAACGACACCATTCTGATAATAAAAACTGACGCCCCTCGATTGTCAATCATTTCATCGCAAAATCCCAATGCGTCTTGTAATTTATTTTCACTGAGGCTTTTATATATTTGTATGCAACATTCTATTAGTATGCTTAACTCATTGGCATAGCTATCCATTTTCTTTAAAATATCACCCAATGAATATTCAACACTGTCTAGTAAACCCTTAGGTATTTTTGTGTTGAACAATTGCCCTATATCATTGGCTTCATAATCTGGACTGGCTTTAACATAGTCTACTGCTTTTTTAAAATCATTATATGAGCAGTTTAATTTTATTTTTTTTAAAGCATTATTCACCATGTTGTAGCTTGTTGAATCAACGCCACGTAAATAGTTTCTTGCTTGTTTGGAGTGTATGTCTTTGATCTGCACATACTGAGTGCTGTTACTTCTTGCCATAAGGGTCTGTAGAAACGTGACATCAATACTACTGTACATTATGTAATTCCTTATAAATCAAAGTGCAGCAAAATCTTCCGAAAATCTACAACGACATTAACCGATATGAGGAGTTCACGTAACGTAAAGAGTAACAAAGATATTATCTTCGTCTGTATGATGAGATTCTCCTCGATATGAGGTTAATTTAGCATAAGAAGTAGATGTAGTTACAACTGTAAAATCCTCCGCTGTGGAGATATAAATCTTACTTGATAGTCGCCTTGTCGAGGAGCAGACGGTTGGTTGCAATAACTTTCGTCGCCTAACTGTCGTTGAGCGCCACAAGGCTGGGCGTAAGTATGGTTTCCCCCTAGGAGTGGCAGCGCCTGCTCGGTGCTTATAGGTTTCTGTGGCACCGGCAAGACTAGTCGTAAGATGAAGATCGATAACGTCCTGAAGGATCCTGAGTCGCTTTATATCGTTCATTGAGGAAAACTCTGTTCCGTATGCCGTCATGAATCTCATCCTTTGAAAACAGCGATCGCTTTGCTGATATTGTAGCGCGGAAATATCTATTTTGTCGGAGACGAGCATCTCAATTTATTTACTACATAGTTTGTCAAAGTTAAGTTCAGATGTTCGGAGTGGGGCAAAGCTGAAATATCCGCGCCGTACCAGAAGCGAACACTCTATACCTCAAGGTAGAGTTTGCCAGACCAAATCAGCCTCAGTGCGATGAAACAAATACCGAGGCAGGCTGCGCGGGCGGAATGGCGAAGTGACGCTGCATGCGTTTTATCTCCTCCGCCGGTGGCAGGCCAAACAGACGCTTGAATTCGCGATTAAATTGCGATGGGCTTTCATAGCCAACGGCGTAACTCGCGGCAGCGGCGGTGATTTGTTGGCGCACCATCAGCATCCGTGCCTGGTGCAGGCGTACCGATTTCACATACTGCATCGGCGGCATCTGCGTTATCGCTTTGAAATGGCTATGAAAGGTCGGCACGCTCATGCCGGCCAGCATCGCCAGTTGCGTCAGCGTTAGCGGCTCCGCGTAAGTGGCGTGGATGTGCTGCAACGCTTTACCGATTTTGCCAAACTGGCCCTGTAAGGCTAGCGCGGCACGCATCGCGTTGCCCTGTGCGCCTGTCAGCACGCGGAAATAGAGCTCTCGTACCCGCGCCGGACCGAGGATCGCCGCCTCAAGCGGGTTGGCCAGGACGTCAAGTAAGCGAAGTACGGCCATTTTTACCGTGTCGTCCATGGGGCTCGACATCATGCTTTGCGGCGCGGCGGGAGGATGCGGGGCGCCATGTTGTTCAATCTGCAACATCAGTTCCGCGGCAAGCTGAAAATCCAGATGCATGTAAATCGCCAGCAGCGGATGCGCTGCCGACGCGTCGGTTTCCATCACAAACGGCACTGGCACCGAAACCGCCAGGTAGTGCTGCTCATCATATAAATAGGTCTGTTGACCGAAATAGCCGCGTTTGCTGCCCTGGCAGACAATCACGATCCCCGGATCGTACAGCACCGGCGTTCTGGCAAGCGGGCGATCGGAACGCAAAATTCGCACATCAGGTAGGGCAGTGAGGTTGTATCCCTCTTGCACCGCAAGTCTATTCATCAGGGCAATCATTTCGGACATCCCGACACCTCATAAAATCAGGCAAGAAAAAGAGAAGATACGGCCTAAAAATGCGGCAGAGCAGAGAATACCATGCAACCTTCATGGTTCATGGGAGTTCTTTTTATGGCATCTGCAAAAACGATTTTAATTACCGGCGTCAGCAGTGGCTTTGGTCAGGCGCTGGCGCGGGAAGCCCTCGCCGTGGGGCATCAGGTTATAGGGACGGTGCGCAACAGCGAAGCGCTACAGGCTTTCGGCGCGCTCGATACGCAGCGGGCTTTTGGCTATCTGCTTGATGTCACGGACGTTGAGCGTATTGATGAGGTGGTTGGAGAGATTGAGTCCGCCGTCGGTCCGATAGATGTGCTGGTGAACAATGCCGGTTACGGTCATGAAGGCATTCTGGAAGAATCTCCGCTCGCAGAGCTGCGCCGCCAGTTTGACGTCAATGTGTTTGGCGCGGTGGCGATGATCAAAGCCGCGCTGCCGGGCATGCGCCAGCGCCGTCGCGGCCACATTATCAATATCACCTCAATGGGCAGTTTCATTACCTTGCCCGGTATCAGCTATTACTGCGGCAGCAAATTTGCACTGGAAGGGATATCAGAAGCGTTAAGTCAGGAGCTTACCCCGTTCAACATACGCGTGACCGCAGTGGCGCCCGGTTCGTTTCGAACGGACTGGGCCGGGCGTTCAATGGTACGCAGCCCTCGCCGTCTCCCGGACTATGACGCGTTATTTGAACCTGTTCGTCAGGCGCGCCAGGAAAAAAGCGGCAAGCAACTCGGCGATCCGGTGAAGGCGGCTCACGCCATACTGGCATTGATCGAGAGCCAGACCCCACCCACGCATCTGTTGTTAGGCAGTGACGCATTAAGTTTGGTGCGGCAAAAGCTCGAGGCGTTAGGTCAGGAAATTGAACAATGGGAGAAACTGACCCGTTCAACGGATGGCTGAACGGTGTCGGGTAGGGAGGGTATGACCGCCTGACAGCAAAAAGCCCGCTTAAGTTTCCTTAAGCGGGCTTCTCTAAATATGGCTCCTCTGACTGGACTCGAACCAGTGACATACGGATTAACAGTCCGCCGTTCTACCGACTGAACTACAGAGGAATCGTGTGAACGGGGCGAATAATAGCGAGGCGCCGTCGGCATGTCAAAGGCGGATTACACATTCTGTGACTGTTTGCTTACAGAATGCGCAACCCGTTGAGTTTTTTGGCAGATTTAGCCCTCTGGCGCTCGCTGCAGGCGCAGCTGATAGCGGTAAACGCCGGCGGTGAGCAGGTAATCCCGGTGCACGCTCGGGCTCCAGGAGTCGTCGCCGCCCACTCCCATGTGGAAGCCGTCCAGGTGCAGCCAGGTGCCTGCTTCTGGCTGCAGCAGATGCTGGTGGCTGCAGGCCATCAGCTGTTGCAGGCCGTAACGGCTGAGCGAGAAGTGGAAGCGGCCGTCGATGCGCCAGCCGCCGTAGCGCAGGCTGCGGGTGTCACAGCGCAGGCCGTTCTCGCCGGGGAAAATATACGGCGTATGCAGGTCCGCCAGCGGCAGGCGCCAGCGCCCGTGCTGCGCGGCCAGGCGGCGATCCGGGTAGTTTTCGTGCGGGCCCAGGCCCAGCCATTCCGCCTGCGGCTGCACCGTCGCCAGTTGGCAGTGCAGGCCGATGCGCGCCGGCGGCGGCAGGGCGTCGGCCACCTCGACCTCCACGTTCACGCTCACCGCGCCCAGCGCGTCGAACAGCCACTGTTTGCGGCTGATCAGCAAAATCTCCCCGCCCACGCCGAACTGGTGTTCGCTCACCACCCGCACGCCGTTTTGCAGCGCATCCGCCTGCAGCCGCGTGCAGCGCTCTTCCAGCCGGTACAGGCCTGCCAGCTTCCAGCGTTCGACCCAGGCGTTGGGATCGATATGGTTCGCCTCGCTGACGCCGATGTCGTTATCGATCGGCGCGCGCGCAAAACCGTCGCGCAGCGGCGTCAGCAGCTGCGGCTGCTCATTCTGCCACCACTGCGTCAGATGGCCGCTGCTGCGCTCGAAGCGCCAGCGCTGGTCGCCGTGGGTAAGCGTCAGCCCTTCATCATTTTCAATAAGCGTTGGCGGCACGCCCTGCGCCGGCGGCGGCGCGGGATGCAGCGCGCGCGGCACCCGCCACTGATCCCAGGCGCAGCGGTGGTGCGCTTCAGACCAGTCGGTGGCCTGCGGTTGCACCACCTCCACGTTCAGCCACAGTTCGCCGGGCTGATGCAGCATCGGCAGCCGGTCGAGCAGGGTGAAGCTAGCGCTGCCCTGCGGCGGCAGCGCCAGATCGAGGCTGCCGCTGGCGCGCTCCACGCCGTCCAGCTCCAGCCGCCAGTTGAGCTGCTCGTTGTCGGTGTGGCGGAACAGGTAGTCGCTGGTGACGGTCAGCGTCAGCGAGGCAGCGTCGAAGGCGAAGCGGAACAGCTGCTGCGCCCGCTGCGCTTCGAACAGCGCCGGGTGCGGGGTGCGATCCGCGAACACCAGCCCGTTCAGGCAGAACTGGCGATCGTTGGGGGTGTCGCCGAAGTCGCCGCCGTAGGCCCAAAATTCTTCGCCGCGTTCGTCGCGCCGGATCAGCGCCTGATCGACCCAGTCCCAGACAAAGCCGCCCTGCAGGCGCGGATGTGCGTGGAACGCGCGCCAGTAGCGCTCAAAGCCGCCGAAGCTGTTGCCCATCGCATGGGCGTATTCGCACAGGATCAGCGGGCGCTGTTCCTCCGGCAGGCCGATCCACTTGCCGATCGCCCATTTGGGCACCGCCGGGAACGGCTGATCCTGATCCACCCGCGCATACATCGGGCAGATGATGTCGGTGGCGGCAGTATCGGCGCCGCCGCCTTCATATTGCACCGGGCGGGTCGGATCCTGGCTTTTCACCCAGCGGTACAGCGCGTCGTGGTTTACGCCGTGGCCGGACTCGTTGCCCAGCGACCAGATGATGATGCAAGGGTGGTTGCGATCGCGCTGCACCATGCGGGTGACGCGCTCGCTCATCGCGGGCAGCCACAGCGGATCGTCAGCCAGGCGGTTCATCGGCTGCATGCCGTGGGTCTCGATATTGGCTTCGTCCACCACGTACAGCCCGTAGCGGTCGCACAACCGATACCACAGCGGGTGGTTGGGATAGTGCGAGCAGCGCACCGCGTTGAAGTTGTGCTGCTTCATCAGCAGGATATCGTGGCGCATCGTCGCCTCGTCCATCACCTGGCCGTGGCGCGGATGATGCTCGTGGCGGTTAACGCCGCGGATCAGCAGCGGCTGCCCGTTGAGCTTCAACAGCCCGCCGCTGATTTCCACCTGGCGAAAGCCGACGTCATAGGCTTCCACCTCGATAATCTCCCCTTCGGGCGAGAGCAGGGCGACGGTAGCGCGATACAGCGCGGGCGTTTCGGCGCTCCACAGCGCCGGGCGTTCCACCGGCAGGCGCAGCGTGACGCGATCGTCATAGGCGCCGCGTTCGTCCACGATCTCGCTGCCGAGCGGCTGGGTGCGTTCGGCCACCCGCGCGCCATCGCGCCACAGCTGAACCTGCACCAGCAGCGGGCCGGGCCGGCTGGCGCGCGCCGTCACCACCAGTTCGCCGCGGGTAAAGCCGTCATGCATCGGGGTGGTGATGCGCACATCGCTCAGGTGCGCGGCGGGTTTGTGCAGCAGGCTGACGTCGCGGAAGATGCCGCTCATGCGCCACATGTCCTGATCTTCCAGATAGCTGCCGTCGCACCAGCGCAGCACCATCACCGCCAGCCGATTTTCACCCGGCTGCAGCCACGGGCCGAGATCGAACTCCGCCGGCAGGCGGCTGTCCTGCGAATAGCCGACCCAGTGGCCGTTGCACCATAAATAGAACGCCGAGTTGACGCCGTCGAAGATGACGCGCGTCTGGCCGGCGGCCAGCCAGGCCGGATCGACGTTGAAGGTGCGTGAATAGCAGCCGGTCGGATTGTCTTCCGGCACGCGCGGCGGATCGACCGGGAACGGGTAGCGCACGTTGGTGTAAATCGGCGCGTCGTAGCCGGCGAGCTGCCAGTTGCTCGGCACCGCCAGCGGGGCGGCGTCCGGCAGATCCTGCTGCAGCCAGCACTCCGGCGCCGCCTCTGGGCGCGGGAAATAGCTGAAGCGCCACTCGCCGTTCAGCGACCGGCGGCTGGCGCTGGGGGCGTCATCGCGCGCGTCTTCCACCGTGCGCCAGCTGGCGAACGGCGGGTGAGCGTCCAGTCGGCGGTAGTGGGTGCAGGCCGGGTTTTGCCAGTCACGGCGGGCGAGGATTTCGGTCAGGGAAGCATGGGGCGCAGCAGGCATCGGCGATCGTCCAGTCGTCTAGGTGATGCTCACCAAGATGCTGACCGGCGCATAAAAAGTAAAGCGGTTACACGCAACCTTGCAAGGGCGATCAAATAACCGTTAATGCGGTTCGCCGGCGCGGTAGATCCGCTGTGGGCGGCCGACCTTGCCGTAAATGATCTCGGCGCGCAGCTGCTGTGCGGCGGTGCAAAACTCCAGATAACGGCGCGCGGTGGTGCGGCTGAGCCCCATTTTTTGCGCAACGCTTTCAGCGGTGTGGCGCGCGGCGGGTTCGGCGAACAGCGCGCGGATCTTGCCCAGCGTCAGCTCGTCGATGCCGGCGGGCAGCGCCGCCTGCTGCTCGCCGCGGGCATAGGTGTTGAACATCTCGTCGATGCGGCGCTGGTTGAGGCGCGCTTTGTCCTTCAACGCTTCGCGGCGCTGGCTGAAGCGCTGCAATGTCTGGCTCAGCCGGTCATAGGCCAGCGGTTTGATCAGGTAGTCGAACACGCCGTAGCGCAACGCCTCGGCCACGGTGGCCATGTCGCTGGCGGCGGTGATGAACACGATGCCGCCGCGATACCCGCTCAGCGTCAGTTCGCGCAGCAGGGTGATGCCCTGGCCGTCGGGCAGAAAGTTGTCCAGCAGGATCAGGTCCGGCTTGAAGCGCTCGGTCATGGCGCGCGCCTGCGCCAGGGTGCCGGCCAGCCAAATCTGGCGGCAGCCGCCGTTCTGGCGGATAAACTCCGCGTGCATCTCCGCCAGCGGCGTTTCGTCTTCAACGATAAGGATGTTCAGCCATTCCATAATGAAACCTACTATTGCAATCAAGATGCTAAATGAATGTAAGTAAATTGCGGCGCTAAATAAAGATTATCTCAATAATAAACACCATAAGATTAATTAAGTAAATAAAGAACATTAAATAACTTATTAACCGGGAACGGTTTGTGAAATAGGTCAATAATTGGCGTTTTTTTTCTGTTTACCATTGATTTATCGAACGCGAAACGGCGTTTATCTTCATGGTTTTTAAGGTTTTAATTGCCGTCATTGATGTTAATTAAAATGCCTTTTTGTATTTAACTTGTTGTGTGCCAGTTAACCCAGAGAGCGTGTTATGTTAGGCGATGCCGTATTTAATCGGGTAAAGCGATCGGATCATAAAGCGATTTCGGAAATAAGTGCCTTCTTGCGCAGTAACGATCTGAATATCGACACCACGGTTGAAATATTTATTACTGTTACCCAGCACGACAAATTGGTCGCCTGCGGCGGCATCGCCGACAATATTATCAAATGCGTCGCCATCAGTCCGCTGATGCGCGGCGAAGGGTTGGCGCTGGCGCTGGCGACCGAGCTGGTGAACCTGGCCTACGAGCGCCACCACACCCAGCTGTTTATCTACACCAAGGTGCAGAACGAGCCGCTGTTCCGCCAGTGCGGTTTCTACCCGATCGCCACCGTGCCGGGCATCGTGGTGCTGATGGAAAACAGCCCGTGCCGCCTGAAGCGCTACGCCGCCCAGCTGGCGAGCCAGCGCCGGCCGGGCGAGACCATCGGCAGCATCGTGATGAACGCCAACCCCTTCACACGCGGGCATCAGTATTTAGTGCGTCAGGCGGCCAAACGCTGCGACTGGCTGCACCTGTTTCTGGTGAAGGAAAACACCTCGCGCTTCAGCTATGAAGACCGCCGCCGGCTGGTGCTGGCCGGCACCGCCGACATCCCCAACCTCACGGTACACGAAGGCTCGCAGTACGTGATCTCGCGCGCCACCTTCCCCTGTTACTTCATCAAGGATCAGGGCGTGGCCGACGACTGTTACACCGAAATCGATCTGAAGATCTTCCGCCAGTATCTGGCGCCCGCGCTGGGCATTACCCACCGTTTCGTCGGCAACGAGCCGTTCTGCGCGGTGACCGCGAAATACAACCGCGACATGCGCTACTGGCTGGAAACGCCGGCGCTGCCCAGCCCGCCGATCGCGCTGGTGGAAATCGAGCGTTTGCAATATCAGGGCACGGCGATCTCCGCCTCCTGGGTGCGCAAGCTGCTGGCGGCGGGGGACTTCCACGCCGCCGCGCCGCTGGTGCCGCCGGACACCCTGTACTACCTGCAGGATCTGCAAACGCAGCGCCGGGCCAAGGCGGCCCCGCATCCTTTTGAGTCCGCACAATCAGGTGAATGATGAAAATTATCCGAGAAGCAATGGCCGGCACGCTGGAATCCAGCGATGTCATGGTGCGCATCGCGCCCGCCGAGGGGCCGCAGCACGATCTGTTGATCGCCAGCAGCGTGGAAAAACAGTTCGGCACGGCGATCCGCCGCACCCTGCTGGAGGTGCTGCAGCGTTATGAGGTGGAGCCGGTGCAGGTGATCGTCGACGACAAAGGGGCGCTGGACTGCGTGCTGCGCGCCCGGCTGGAAACCGCGCTGATGCGCGCCTGCGAGAGCGGCCAACTGCCGTGGGAGGCGAAAGATGAAAACGCTGAATAAAACCCGGCTGCGCCGCAGCATGCTGTTCGTTCCCGGCGCCAACGCGGCGATGGTCAGCAACGCCTTTATCTATCAGGCCGATGCGCTGATGTTCGATCTGGAAGACTCGGTGATCCTGCGTGAAAAAGACGCGGCGCGCCGGCTGGTGTACCACGCGCTGCAGCACCCGCTGTACCAGGAGGTGGAAACCATCGTGCGCGTCAATGCGCTCGACTCCGCCTACGGCCTGGCGGACCTGCAGGCGGTGGTGCGCGGCGGCGCGGACATCGTGCGCCTGCCGAAGACCGACAGCGCGCAGGACGTTGTCGACATGGAGCGCGAGATCGCCGCCATCGAGGCGGCCTGCGGCCGGCCGGTCGGCAGCACCGGGCTGCTGGCGGCGATCGAATCGGCGCAGGGCATCACCAACGCGGTGGCGATCGCGCACGCTTCGCCGCGTCTTATCGGCATCGCGCTGGGGGCGGAAGACTATGTGCGCAACCTGCGCACCGAACGCTCGCCGGAGGGCATTGAGCTGCTGTTCGCCCGCTGCTCGCTGCTGCAGGCGGCGCGCGCCGCCGGCATTCAGGCGTTCGACACCGTCTACTCCGACGCCAACAACGAGGCCGGCTTCCTGCAGGAAGCGGCGCTGATCAAACAGCTCGGCTTCGACGGCAAATCGCTGATCAACCCGCGCCAGATTGAGCTGCTGCACAACCTGTACGCGCCGACCGCCAAAGAGGTGGCGCACGCGCAGCGGGTGGTGGACGCCGCCGAGGCGGCGGAGCGGGAAGGGCGCGGCGTGGTGTCGCTCAACGGAAAAATGGTCGACAGCCCGGTGATTGAACGCGCCCGGCTGGTGCTGGAGCGCGCCGCGCTGTCCGGCTTACGGGAAGAACCGGCGCAGCACGGGGAGGAAGCATGATGAACCGCCAACAACGATTGATGACCTTCGCCAACCCGGCGGATCTGCCGGGCTATCAGGACGTGTCCAAAGCCAACCTGCAGGCGCGCAAACCGCGCGATCTCAAGCTGTGCGACTCCTTGCAGGAAGCGGTGCGCCGCAGCGGGCTGCAGGACGGCATGACCATCTCCTTCCACCATGCGTTTCGCGGCGGCGATCTGGCGCTCAATCAGGTGATGGAGACGCTGGCGGCGATGGGGTTCCGCAACCTGACGCTGGCCTCCAGCTCGCTGACCGACTGCCATGCGCCGTTGGTTGAGCATATCCGTCACGGCGTGGTGAGCCGCATTTACACCTCCGGGCTGCGCGGCCCGCTGGCGGACGCCGTTTCGCGCGGCCTGCTGGCGGAGCCGGTGCAAATTCACTCGCACGGCGGCCGGGTCAACCTGATTGAATCCGGCGAGCTGAAGATAGACGTAGCCTTCCTCGGCGTGCCGGCCTGCGATGAGTTCGGCAACGCCAACGGCTACAGCGGTGAAGCCTGCTGCGGCTCGCTCGGCTATGCGCGGGTGGACGCCGAGGCGGCGGGCACCGTGGTGCTGCTGACCGAGCAGCTGGTGCCGTATCCGCATCATCCCGCCAGCCTGGCGCAGGATCGGGTGGATCTGATCGTGCAGCTGGAGCGGGTGGGCGACGCCGACAAGATCGGCGCTGACGCCACGCGCATGACCTCGAACCCGCGCGAGCTGCTGATCGCCCGCCGCGCCGCCGAGGTGATCGCCGGTTCAGGTTACTTCACCGAAGGGTTTTCGCTGCAAACCGGCACCGGCGGCGCCTCGCTGGCGGTGACCCGTTTCCTGGAGGACAAGATGCGCGCCCGCGGCATTCGCGCCGCGTTCGCCCTCGGCGGCATCACCTCGACCATGGTGGATCTGCACGAGAAAGGGTTGATCGGCAAGCTGCTGGACGTGCAGAGCTTCGATCGGGCGGCGGCGACCTCGCTGGCGCGCAACCCGCGCCATATCGAAATCAGCGCCAACCAGTACGCCAACTTCAGCTCCAAGGGCGCGTCGGTCGATCGGCTCGACGTGGTGGTGCTGAGCGCGCTGGAAATCGACACCGGCTTCAACGTTAACGTGCTGACCGGCTCCGACGGCGTGCTGCGCGGCGCGTCCGGCGGCCACTGCGACACCGCCGCCGCCGCGCGGCTGGCGATCATCGTCGCGCCGCTGGTGCGCGGGCGCATCCCGACGCTGGTGGAGCAGGTGACCACCTGCGTCACGCCGGGTTCCAGCATCGACATTCTGGTGACCGACCACGGCATCGCCGTCAACCCGGCGCGGCCGGAGCTGGCGCAGCGCCTGCGGGAGGCCGGGCTCGAGGTGGTGAGCATCGACTGGCTGCGCGCCCGCGCGCTGCAGCTGACCGGCGAACCGCAGCCGATCGCCTTTACCGACAAGGTGGTGGCGGTGGTGCGCTACCGCGACGGCTCGGTGATCGACGTGGTGCATCAGGTGGCGGAGTAACCGATGGCCGCCGTCGATCCTCAACTGGCCGCCGAACGCGCGGTCAGCCTGCCGGAGCTGCTCACCAGCCGCGAATGCCGCCAGGCGCGCCAGCAGGCGTGGCTGGCGCAGCACGAGTGCACGCTGCTGGTGCTGACGCTGGTCGTCCCCGGCCCGGTGAAGGACAGCGCGCTGACGCGCGGCATCTTCAACCTCGGGTGGGCGGCGCTGCTGCGGCTGTGCGCCGAGCAGGGCTGGCCCAGCCCGCAGGCCGAGGCGCTGGCGCTTTCCACCGGCTGCGAAGGGTTTGTGGCGCTGCGCGCCGACGCCCAGCGGGTGAAAGATTGCGCCATGCAGCTGGAGGTGAGTCGCCCGATCGGCCGGCTGTGGGATATCGACGTGCTGGATGCGCAGGGGCGCATTTTGTCGCGCCGCGACATCGGCCTGCCGGAACGGCGCTGCCTGCTGTGCGGCCAACCGGCCAAGATCTGCGCCCGCCAGCGGCGGCATGGCAGCGAGCAGCTGCTGCAAGAAATGGAAAGGATGTTCAACGATGCGATCTCTGCCGATTAATCCACCCGCCCGTCGCACCGAGCCGGCCTGCGACTTCGCCCGCGCCGCTTTCCGCGCGCTGCTGGTGGAGGTCAACCTCACGCCCAAACCGGGGCTGGTGGATCGTCATAACACCGGCGCCCACCGCGACATGGATCTCGGGCACTTCTACCGCAGCGCCCGCGCCATCGGCGTGTGGCTGCCGCGCTTTATCCAACGCGGACGGGAAGACGCGGCTTTGCCGGCAGAGCAGCAGCTGGCGCGGCTGCGGCCGCTCGGCATGGCCTGCGAAAACCAGATGTTTCGCGCCACCGGCGGCATTAACACCCACAAGGGCAGCGTGTTCTCACTCGGGTTGCTGTGCACCGCCTTCGGTCGCCTGCAGCAGCAGGGCCGTGACATCGGCGCGGAGGCGCTGTGCGGCGAGGTAGCGGCGATGTGTCGGGGGCTGGTGGACCGTGAACTGCGGCGCAACAACGCCGGGCAGACCGCCGGCCAGCGCTTGTTCGCTGCGTATGGCCTCAGCGGCGCGCGCGGCGAGGCGGAGTCCGGTTTTCGGTTGGTGCTTGACGGCGCGCTGCCGCTGTATCGGCAACGGCTGGCCGCCGGCGGCGACGAACAGCGGGCGCTGCTGGACAGCCTGCTGTGGCTGATGGCCCACAACGATGACACCAACGTCGCCTCGCGCGGCGGCCTGCGCGGGCTGCGCTGGCTGCGGTGCCGGGCGGCCTGGCTGCTGGCGCAGGGCGGCTCGGCGGGGGAAGCGGGCCTGGCGCGCCTGCGGCGCTTCGATGCCGACTGCATTGCCCGCAACCTCAGCCCCGGCGGCAGCGCCGACTTGTTGATAGTGACCTGGCTGCTGGCGCAGCTGGGTGCCCAAGAATAATAACCAAGCCTTCAGGAGAGTCCCTATGTCACAAACCCAGGAAAAGATCTGGAAAGCGATAGCGCCGCTGGCGGTGCTCGCGATCCTGTTATTGATACCGGTGCCCGACGGCATGCCGCCGCAGGCGTGGCACTATTTTGCCATCTTCGTGGCGATGATCGTCGGCATGATTCTGGAGCCGATCCCGGCCACCGCCATCAGCTTTATCGCGGTGACCGTCAGCGTGCTCAGCGCCAACTGGGTGCTGTTCGGCGCGCAGGAACTGGCGGAGCCAGGCTTCAAGGCCGGTAAAGAGGCGCTGAAATGGGGGCTGGCGGGCTTCTCCAGCACCACCGTCTGGCTGGTGTTCGGCGCCTTTATCTTCGCGCTGGGCTACGAGGCCACCGGGCTGGGGCGGCGCATCGCGCTGTTCCTGGTGAAGTTCATGGGCAAGCGCACGCTGACGCTGGGCTATGCGGTGGTGATCATCGATATTCTGCTGGCGCCATTCACGCCGTCCAACACCGCGCGCACCGGCGGCACGGTGTTCCCGGTGGTGAAAAACCTGCCGCCGCTGTTCGATTCCTTCCCTAACGATCCCTCTTCGCGCCGCATCGGCGGCTACCTGATGTGGATGATGGTGGTCGGCACCAGCATCAGCTCCTCGATGTTCGTCACCGGCGCCGCGCCGAACGTGCTGGGCATCGAGTTCGTCGGCAAGATAGCCGGGGTGCACATCAGCTGGATGCAGTGGTTCCTGGCGTTCCTGCCGGTCGGCCTGCTGCTGCTGATCATCGCGCCGCTGATCTCCTACTATCTGTACAAACCGGGCGTGACCCACAGCAGCGAAGTGGCCGCCTGGGCGAATACCGCGCTGGGGGAAATGGGCAAGCTGACGCGCAAGGAGTACACCCTGATCGGCCTGGTGCTGCTCAGCCTGTGCCTGTGGGTGTTCGGCGGCAAGGTGCTGGACGCCACCGCGGTGTGCCTGTTGGCGGTGTCGCTGATGCTGGCGCTGCACGTGGTGTCGTGGAAAGAGATCACCAAATACTCCAGCGCCTGGAATACGCTGGTTAACCTGGCGACGCTGGTGGTGATGGCCAACGGCCTGACGCGCTCCGGCTTTATCGACTGGTTCGCCCAGACCATGAGCACCCACCTAGACGGCTTCTCGCCGAACATGACGGTGGTGGCGCTGGTGCTGGTGTTCTACTTCGCCCACTACCTGTTCGCCAGCCTGTCGGCGCACACCGCCACCATGCTGCCGGTGATTCTGGCGGTCGGCAAAGGGTTGCCGGGCGTGCCGATGGAGCAGCTGTCGATGCTGCTGGTGCTGTCGATCGGCATCATGGGCGTGCTGACGCCGTACGCCACCGGGCCGGGGGTGATCATCTACGGCTGCGGCTATGTGAAATCGAAAGACTACTGGCGCCTGGGCGGCATTCTCGGCGTGGTGTACATCGCCGCGCTGCTGCTGATCGGCTGGCCGATCATGAGCCTGTGGTACTGAGTTGACGCACAGCGGCCGCCGCCCGGTGGCCGCTGGTACGATCTTTTCCCGTGAACCCTGTCACACACTTGTCACACTAACCCCGCCATCATACGCAGGCAAACGCTAACACCTTAAAAATAATCATTTTCCGGGAGCCTCTGCGGATGAGAAAAAAAACGTTATTGCTGTGCCTGCCCTTGTTATTCACCGGGAACGCGCTGGCGGACGCCGGCGGTTATCAACTGGAACAGGTGCTGGTGATGAGCCGCCATAACCTGCGCGCGCCGCTGGCCAACAACGGCAGCGTGCTGGCGCAGTCCACGCCGAAGGCCTGGCCGGCCTGGGAAACGCCGGGCGGCCAGTTGACCACCAAGGGCGGGGTGCTGGAAGTGTATATGGGGCACTATTTCAACGCCTGGCTGAAGCAGACCGGCCTGTTGCCGCAAGAGGGCTGCCCGACCGCCGGCAGCGTGTACGTCTACGCCAACAGCCTGCAGCGCACGGTGGCCACCGCGCAGTTCTTCAGCAACGGCGCGTTCCCCGGCTGCGACGTCAGCGTGCACCATCAGGACAAGATGGGCGAGATGGATCCGACCTTCAACCCGATCATCACCGATACCAGCGAAGCCTTCAACCAGCAGGCGCTGGCGGCGATGAATGCCGCGCTGGGATCGCTGAAGTTGGACGCCTCTTATCAGCAGTTGGCGAAGATCATCGACTACAAGGATTCCGCCGCCTGCAAGACCGACAAACACTGCGACCTGACCAAAGAAGCCAGCGTGATGAGCGCGGTGCCGGGCAAAGAGCCGGGCGTCTCCGGCCCGCTGCGGGTGGGCAACTCGCTGGTGGACGCCTTTATGCTGCAGTATTACGAAGGTTTCCCGATGAAAGAGGTGGCCTGGGGCAAAATCGTCACCCCGCAGCAGTGGAAGCAGCTGGCGCAGTTGAAAGACGGCTATCAGGATTCGCTGTTCACCTCGCCGGTGGTGGCGCAGAACGTCGCCAAACCGCTGCTGACCTACATCAACAACGCGCTGCTCGGCGAGCGCAAACCGGACGCGCCGAAGCTGACGGTGCTGGTCGGCCACGACTCCAATATCGCCTCGCTGCTGTCGGCCATGCAGTTCCAGCCGTATCAGCTGCCGCAGCAGTACGAGAAAACGCCGATAGGCGGCAAACTGGTGTTCCAGCGCTGGCGCGACGCGCAGAACAGCCGTGAATTGCTGAAGATTGAGTACGTCTATCAGTCGACCGAACAGCTGCGCAAGGCGACGCCGCTGACGCTGCAAACCCCGCCGCAGCGCGTGACGCTGGCGCTGAAAGGCTGCCCGATCGACAAAGACGGTTTCTGCGCCTGGAGCGATTTCGAAAAGACCATGAAAGGCATCTTGTAATGCCCAGCCTCTCTCCCGACCGCGGGGGAGAGGCCTCTCCCCATCCCGGCTAACGTGCCGCCGTACGAGCCTTAACGTCATTTATTTTGCCCAGGGTCATTGTTGCAGGCGGTTTCGGGGGCTAACATCATCAGCCTGCCTGCTTATCATGGATACTGCCGTTGCCCACTTTTATCCGCAATATCGAATTTTTCACGCCGGACGGCTATCCGGGCCAGGTGGCGCGCTGCCAGTTTGCGCTGGCGGAGTATCGCGACGAGAGTTTTCCCGAGGCGGGCTTTGCGCTGCCGGACCATCTGGCGCGCGCGGTGCCGAAACGCCGCGCGGAGTATCTGGCCGGGCGTGTGCTGGCGCGACAGCTGCTGGCGCCGCTCGGTTTCGCCGACTTCACCCTGGCGCGCGGCGAAGATCGCGCGCCGCAGTGGCCGCCGGGCATCGCCGGGGCGCTGAGCCATAATTCGGATACCGCGCTGTGCGCCGTACACCGCGAGAGCGGGCTGGGCGGCGTTGGGTTGGATGTGGAGACGCTGCTCTCCGACGTGCGGGCGGAGGAGCTGTGGGGGGCGATCGTTTCGGCGGGGGAGCGCGAGGCGTTGCTGCGCGAAACGCTGCCGTTCAACGAGCTGCTGACGCTGACGTTTTCCGCCAAAGAGAGCCTGTTCAAGGCGCTTTATCCGCAGGTGCGTTGTTACTTCGATTTTCTCGATGCGCGCATGGTCGCCGTGGATACGCAGCGGCAGACGTTCGTATTAGCGTTGCTTAAGACCTTGACGCCAAATTGCCCCGCCGGCCGCCGGTTCAGCGGGCATTTTTGGCGTGAAGGTGACGACGTCACGACCTTTATTTTTTGCTAAAATACAATAATAACAGTGTGTTATTTCTTGCTGCGCCGTAACGTGGATTTGCCGCAGCGAGCGGAAAGATTCATTCATCGGAGATTGACCCTCGGTGGGGAATCGGTGTAATTTATCCTCCTTTTACAGCTAATGATAATTATTCGCATAAACATTATCATTGGTGAGGCGCAACAAAGGAGTGGTCTGTGGCGACACTGACGACAGAAAACCAAACCTTCCCCGGGTTTGCGTACGCCGAACAATCGACCTTTTTGTACCGGTCCGAATTCCGTTCCCTCTCCGCCAGCGGCGTGTCCGAACGGATTGAGACGCCGGCGTTCGGCGGCGAGCAGGAAGGCAGCGCGCTGGCGCAGCATATTCGCCAGGCGCTGGCGCGAGCCAACGCCGCCGGCCAGGAGACGCCGGTGGTGGTGGGCGCCATTCCGTTCGACACGCGCCGGCCTTCCTGCCTATATGTGCCTGAAAGTTATGAGTTTGTCGCCAACGACAGCTTTACCCGCGCCGCGCGCCCGATGCTGCAACAGCCGCATCGCCTGGCCGCCTGCACCAGCATTCCGGACGAGCCGCGCTTCAAGCACGCGGTGGCGGAAGCGGTCAGCCGCTTTAAACAAGGCAAGCTGGACAAGGCGGTGCTGTCGCGCATCCTCGACATCGAGCTGGAGCAGCCGGTGGCGGGCCACCAGATCCTCAATAACCTGATGGTGCAGAACCCGACCGGTTACCACTTTTCCCTGCCACTGGCCGATGGCGGCGTGTTGATCGGCGCTAGCCCGGAACTGCTGATCCGCAAGCAGGGCGGCGAGATCCACACCAACCCGCTGGCGGGCTCGGCGCGCCGTCAGGACGATCCGCAGCAGGATCGCCTCGGCAGCGAGCGCCTGATGCGCTCGACCAAAGACAAATACGAACACAAGCTGGTGATCGACGACATCCGTCGGCACCTGGCGCCGCTGTGCGCCAGCCTGAGCGTGCCCAGCGGCCCGTCGCTGCTCAGTACCGGCACCATGTGGCATTTGTCCACCCGCATTCGCGGCGAGCTGCTGAACCCGAATCTCAACGTGATGCAGCTGGCCTGCCTGCTGCATCCGACGCCGGCGCTGTGCGGTTTCCCGACCGAGAGCGCCCGCCAGCTGATCGCCGATCTGGAGCCGCACGATCGCGGCCTGTTCAGCGGCATCGTCGGCTGGTGCGACGCCAACGGCGACGGCGAGTGGGCGATCGTCATCCGCAGCGGCCTGCTGCGCGGCAACCGGGTGCGGCTGTTCGCCGGCGCGGGGATCGTCGCCGCCTCGACGCCGCAGTCCGAGTGGCTGGAAACCGCCGCCAAACTGGGCACCATGCTCAACGCTTTCGGCCTGAACAGCGGTGCGCTGTAGGGCCACTTTGCGGCGCAGCGCGCGCCGCATCCTATCCTTTTCGCAGGAGACAATGATGAACAACAACATGACCCGGCTGTGCGCCCGGATGGCGGTGCGCGCATGAGCATTCAGATGGATTTCACCGGCAAACGCGTGTGGGTGACCGGCGCGGCGCGCGGCATCGGCGAGCAGATCGCCCGGCATTTTTTGACGCAGGGCGCCGAGGTGGTGGGGTTTGACCGCGAGTTCGCCAACCCGGATTTGCCTTACCCTTGCGTGACGCTGGACATCAGCCGGCCGGAGCAGGTGGAGGCGGTGTGCCGCCAACAGCTGGCGGAAAACCCGCAACTGGACGTGTTGGTCAACGCCGCCGGCATTCTGCGCATGGGCAATACCGAAGATCTGAGCGTGGATGACTGGCACCAGTGCATCAACGTCAACGCCTCGGGGGCGTTTTACCTGTTCCGCGCCGTGCTGCCGCACTTCAAGGCGCAGCGCAGCGGGGCGATCGTCAGCATCGGTTCCAACGCCGCGCACGTACCGCGCGCGCAGATGGCGGCCTACTGCGCCTCCAAGGCGGCGCTGACCAGCCTGAACCACTGCGTGGGGTTGGAGATGGCGCCGTTCGGCGTGCGGTGCAATCTGGTGTCGCCGGGCTCGACCGACACGCCGATGCAGCGCGGCATGTGGCAGACCGATGATGCGCAGCAACGCACCATCGCCGGCTTCCCCGAGATGTTCAAGTTGGGGATCCCGCTGGGCAAAATCGCTCGCCCGGACGAGATCGCCAACGCGGTGTTGTTCCTGGCCTCCGACTTGGCCAGCCACATCACCATGCAGGACATCGTGATCGACGGCGGCGCGACGCTGGCCGCCTGAGTCAGACCCGCTGGCGGCGCAGCAGGTGCCGCGCGCCTTCCGCCGCCAGCAGCAGCACCGCCAGCCAGATCGCCAGATAGGTCGGCCATTCGCTTTGGCCGATGCTTTCGCCGAGCAGCAGCGCGACGATCACCAGCAGCACCGGTTCCACATAGCTCAGCAGGCCGAACAGGCTGAACGGCAGCAGGCGGCTGGCGAGGATGTAACACACCAATGCCACGGCGCTGATGACGCCGAGCAGCGGAATGCGCCAATACAGCTCGGCATTGATCGGCAGCGCCGCCGCGCCGCCGTCGCCGAAGGCGAACCAGGCCGCCGCCGGCAGCATCAGCGCCAGCTCGCACCACAGCCCGCCGAGATTGTCGGTGCCGAAACGCCGCCGCAAAATAAAGTAGAGCGGATAACCCAGCGCCACCACCAGCGTCGGCCACGACACGCCGCCCGCCTGATACAGCTCATTGCCTACCCCCACCATGGCGCATGCCACCGCCAGCTTTTGCAGCAGCGACAGCCGGTCGCGGTAGATCAAACGGCCCGCCAGCACCATGGTCAGCGGCAGCAGAAAATAGCCGAGCGACACGTCGAGCGCCTTGCCGTGCAGCGGCGCCCACAGGAACAGCCACAGCTGCACCCCCAGCAGCGCCGAGGTGAGCAGCAGGCCCAGCAGACGCGGCGGCCGTTGGCCGATCCCGACCAGCGTGTCGCTCACCTTGCGCCAATCGCCGGACAGCGCCATGAACAGCGTCAGGAACGGCAGCGTCAGCAGCGTGCGCCAGCCGTAGACCTGTTCGCCGTTCAGCGGGGTGAGGGTAGAGGTGAAGTAATACATCGCGCCGAACAAGATGGAGGCGACGACCGAAAGAGTGATGCCCTTAATCACACGCATTCCTGGTGAGTGATTGATTTTATGGCGGCTACTGTAGAGAAATTTGCCGCCAACGACAATGGCGCCGCCGGGCGCTGGACAATCGGCGGCGGCGGGTTACAATGGATACTGTGTATTCATACAGGCTTTGGCGATGACAATCGATCTTTTTGAAGACGCGCTGCCGCCGCCGTGGCGCGAAGAGATCGCCCCCGGCGCGGTGGTGATGCACGGCTTTGTGCGCGATCACGGGCCGGCACTGCTGGCGGCGGTGCAGGGCGTGGTGGCCCAGGTGCCGTGGCGGCATTTGACCACCCCCGGCGGGCACGTGATGTCGGTGGCGATGAGCTGGTGCGGCAACGGCTGGACCAGCGACAGCCGGGGCTACCGCTATTCGGAACGCGACGCGCGCAGCGGCAAACGCTGGCCGGCCATTCCGCCGATCCTGATGGCGCTGGCGGACGAAGCTGCGCAGCAGGCGGGCTTCGGCCCCTTCGTGCCGGATTCCTGTCTGATGAACCGTTACGATCCGGGCAGCAAGCTGTCGCTGCATCAGGATAAAGACGAACACGACTTCGGCGCGCCGATCGTCTCGGTGTCGCTCGGGCTGCCGGCGGTGTTTCAGTTCGGCGGCCTGCAACGCAGCGACCGGGCGCGGCGCATTCCGCTGGCGCACGGCGATGTGGTGGTGTGGGGCGGCCCATCGCGGCTCTGTTTTCACGGCATCCTGCCGGTCAAGGAAGGCTATCACTCGCTGGTGGGGCCGCACCGCATCAACATCACGCTACGCAAGGCGCTTTAACTGCGGCTCCTGCGCCAGGCAGGCGACGAGATAGTCGATAAACACCCGCAGTTTGGGCGGCAGATACTGGTTGGGCGCATAGAGCAGCCACAGGCCGCCGTGATAGCTGCTGAGGAAATCCCATTCTGGCAACACCTGCACGATCTCGCCCTCGTCGAGCGCCTGGCGGGCGGTAAAGTACGGCAGGCTGCCGATGCCGATATGCCGTTTCACCGCGTCCAGCCGCACGCCGGTGTGGTTGGCGGCGTAGCGGCCGCGCACGCTGACCGTCACCGTTTTGCCGCTGCGGCGGAATTTCCATTGCGCGTCGCTCGGCGTTTCTCCCAGATAGATGCAGCTGTGCGCCGCCAGATCGTGCGGGTGCAGCGGCGTGCCGTGTTGCGCCAGGTAGTGCGGCGTGGCGCACAGCAGATGGTCTATTCTCATCAACTGGCGGCCGACCAACCCGGGCGACGGGCGATCGGTAATGCGCAGCGCCAGATCGACCCGATCGTCGATCAAATCCATGTAACGATCTTCCAGCCGCAGCCTCACGTCCACCTTCGGGTAGCGGCGCAGGAACTCCGGCATGTGCGGATGCAGCACGAAGCGGCCCACCGCTTTGGGTACGCTGACGCTGATCAGCCCTTCGGGCTCCGCGGCGCCGCGCCCGCCGATCGCCATGACCGCGTCGGCCGCCGCCAGCAGGGTGCGGCAGTGCGCAAACGCCTCTTCGCCGCTTTCGCTCAGCCGCAGTTTGCGGGTGGTGCGGTGCAGCAGCTGCAGCGCCAGCGCCTGCTCGAGCTTCGCCACGCTGCGGCTGACGGCGGAAGGCGAAGCGCCCAGCTTGCGGGCGGCGGCGGAAAAACTGCCGCTCTCTACCACCTGAACGAAAACGGCCATTTCGGCCAACAGCGCGTAAGAAAGATTTGTGCTCATGACGCAAAGGTCCATTGTGATGGCGGCGGATTATGCTCCGATTATGACATGAATATAATGGCTCTTCGAACCGAGGAGAAAAATGATGACCGAACGACGTTATTACTACAGCGACGATTTACAGGGCCAGGCGCAGGTGTTGAGCTGTGCGCCGGCCGAGGCGGGCGCTTACGCCGTGGAGCTGGACGCCACGCTGTTCCACCCGCAGGGCGGCGGCCAGCCGTCCGATGTGGGTTCGTTAGGCGGCGTCACCGTGCTGCGGGTGCAGCAGCAGGGGGATACCGTGGTGCACTTTACCGCCGCGCCGCTGCCGAACGGGCCGGTTACGATGCAAATCGATGAAGCGCAGCGCCGGCTGCACGCCCGCTGGCACTCCGCTGGGCATCTGATCGGCTGGTTGGGCGAAACCCGGGGCTGGCGGCCGGTCAAGGCGCACCATTGGCCGGGGGAAGGGCGCATCACTTTCGCGCCGGGGCCGGATGCGCAGACGATAGAAGCGGATTTTTTGCAGGCGGAGCTGGCGCGCTTGATCGCCGCCGATCTGCCGCGCCGCCAGCAGGCGGTGGACGGTTTGCGCTAGGTCGGTTTCGGCGAGTTGCCCGCCTACGGCTGTGGCGGCACCCATGTCGCCGCGCTGGGCGAGGTGGGCGCGATCGCGATTACCGGCCTAAAGATGAAGAAAGGGCAGTTGAACGTGCAATATGAGCTGGGTTGAATGAGGGGGGCGGCTCAGCGCCCGGCCTGCCGCAGCTGGGTGCAGAACGCGCATTGGCATCCCGCTACCGGCACCGCCGCGCAACTGCCGATGCTCACCGGCTGGGCGTCCATGGCGTGAAAGCCGTAAAACAGATTCTCGATGTTTTGTTCCGCCGCCCGCGCCTGCTCCGGGCGCGGTTCGGGCACTTTCGACTGAAACGCTGCGGCCTTGCCGGCCAGCAGGCTGAGAAACAACAGCGACAGCTGGATTTTCATCGTCGTCTTCCCTTTACTTGTTTTTTGATACGTTATAACAAAACCAAGGCGCCGCCAAGCGCCGCGCTCGCGCTCGGCGCCCGCCAGCGCGTGAGCCGGTGCGGTGAACGCCCGCGTTTAATCCGCCTTTCTATTTGATTTCATTGAAATTGATGAAATAGTCAGATGCCATCATCCGGGGCATGACAGGGCAGCCAATATTCTAAATACTTAATCGAAGAGGCGCTCGGGGCAGGAGAAGCGCTTTGGGATCGCGCTTTTGCACGGCGCGCCCGCCGTTTTGGCATGGACTGCATTTTTTCAGTGTCGTGGAATGTAAAATGGATTTTTGTAACCGGATTTCCGTGTGTTTATTGACGTTTAATTCATCGCGCTTGCTGCGTGACGTGTTGCAACCTGTGGCGGCGTTCGCCGATGAAATCATCGTGGTGGATTCGGGCAGTACTGACGGCACGTTGGCCATTTGCGACGACTTCAATATCAAGCCTCTTTATCACCCGTTTGAAACCCATGGCCGGCAAATGAATTACGCCATATCCTGCGCGCGGCATGACTGGGTTTTGTGCCTGGACAGCGATGAGATCATGGATGATGAAGCGGTCGACGCGATGCGGCTTTTCAAGCGCACCCCAGGCCCTGACAAAAACAACGCCTATCGCATTCGTCGCGATTGGTTTGTGTTGGGACAGGCGGTCAGAACGCTTTATCCCGTCTCGTCACCGGATTACCCCATTCGCTTTTTTCATCGCCAGGTGGTGAAGTTCAATGATGCGCCGGTAGATGATGCGGCGGAAGGGGGCGCATCCACCTTGATACTGGCCGGGCACGTTAAACACGACACTTTTTTCTCAATCGAGGAAGTGTTTGCCAAGCTGAACAGCTATACGGCGCGCGTGGTGAAATACAAGGCGATAAGGCCATCGATTCTCCGAGGGGTGATTAGCGCCATCGGCGCATTTTTCAAGTGGTACATTTTCAGCGGCGCCTGGAAAGCGGGCCGGGTCGGGGCCGTGACCGGCGTTTACGCGGTGTCCTACAGCTTTTTGAAGTATTTCAAGGCGTGGTACCACAGATAGCCGAAGGCGGGGGGCGAACCGCCTTCATCTCCTTGTTTAAACGCTGTCTTCAGCGATCAGCACCTCAGTGATATCAATGCGATGCAGCAGCTTTCTCTGTTTCTCATGGCTGATTTTCTTCATGCGGCGCAGCCGGTACAGCTCTTCTCTTTCCGCGTGCAACGAGGCTAAGTACAGCTGCTTTTCCAGCCGCTTCAGCGCCACGATATTCTTAACGTCTTCTTTGGTCAGAATTTTACGTTGCAGCACGTCCAGCATCCGCCGCGTCGTTTCTTCAATCAGCTCCGGCGTGGCGTCGTCCGGCGGGGCGACGAGCAGCTTTTCTTTGGTTTCGTTGACGGCCTTGGTCGCCGCGCTCGCCAAGGCTTCTGAAACGGAGAAAGCCTCTTCCTGATCTTCTTCCGGCGGCAGATTGCCGCGCAACAGGAAGGGCAGCGTGACGATGCCGACGACGATCGACAGCAGGATGACCCCCGAGGCGATAAACACCAGTTGATACCGGCCCGGGAATGGCGAACCATCCAATAAAAACAGCGGAATTGACAGCACGCCCGCCAGGGTCACCGCCCCTCGCACCCCGGCAAAGGCGGCGACGAACAGATCGCGCGTGCTGAATTTCGAAAATAACAACGGATCTTTGCGCATCAGGGTCGCGCTGCCGACCTTCATCAGCCACAGCCAAATCAAACGCACGGCGATCAAACTAAAATAGATGATCACCACGTAAGCCAGCAGCGTCTCCAGGCTGATGGAATGATCGATACCGGTTTGCGCCACGGTGAAGTTCAAGATGCCCGGCAGCTGCAGCCCAAGCAGAATAAACACCATGCCGTTAAACACGAACTCGAGCATTTCCCAAATATTATTGGTGCGTAAACGCACCAGCGGCATGCTGCGATTCACTTTGGATTGGCCAATCATCATGCCGGCGCTGACGGCGGCCAGGATGCCGGATACGCCGATTCTTTCCGCAATCAGATAGCAGGAAAAGGGCAGTAACAGCGAGAAAATAATCTGAGTGGCGGAATCGTTATACATCCATTTATGGATGAACTTAACCATTTGATTATAGAGAAAAACAATAATGATGCCGCACAGCACCCCACCAATCGATACCTGCAGAAAGGTCAGAAAGGCACTCTCCAGGGTAAACGCCATCGCGCCGAGCGCGACAGCGATGGAGAAGTTGAGGGAAACCAACCCGGAGGCGTCGTTCATCAACGCCTCCCCTTCGATCACGCTCATCACGGGTTTGGGCATGCGTCCTTTACCGACGATGCCGGACAGCGCCACGGCGTCCGTTGGCGACAGAACGGCGGCCAGGGCGAACGCGGCGGCGAGGGGGATTGACGGGAGCAGGAAGTGAATCAGATAACCCACCCCGACGACCGTGATGATCACCAGCACCAGGGCCAGACAAAGGATTTCTCTGCCGTAATGGATGAACTCTTGCGCCGGCGTTTTCCAACCGTCGGCGAACAGCAGCGGGGGAATAAACAGCATCAAGAAAAGCTCGGGATTGAAGTCGATATGCAACCCAAACTGCGGCCAGGCCAACACGGCGCCAACGATGATTTGCATCAGCGGAAGCGGGATCTGGAAGGGCAAGATGCGCGTCACGACGCCGGACAACGAGACGGTGAGCAATAAGATCAATATGGTGAAGAATGTTTCCATCGTGAACCTTTTGTGGATTTAATTTTTCTCGCCGTTATCAAACGGTTTTTCTGCATGCCGCCCCTCAGGCGGGCTCGTCGGCCAAGGCTGAACAGCGGCCACGGCGGCCGCTGTCGATAAAGAAAGCGCAGTTGAGCAAGGCCGGTCTTCGCCCCGTTTGCCTGTGGGATGGCGCAGTCAAACGGGGCAACGGGTTAAGGCAGCGCAAACGCCATCACGTAATCGCCGGTTTCTGTCGAATGCGCGGCGCCGCCGACCACAATAACGATGTATTGCTTGCCGGTTTTAGGCGAAACGTAGCTCATTGGCGTCGCGCTCGCGCCGACCGGCAGCGCATATTTCCAGACTTCTTTGCCGGTGCTGCTGTCGTAGGCGCGCAGATAATAGTCCTGGAAGCCGGCGAAGAAGACCAGGCCGCCGGCGGTCGTCATGGTGCCCGCGTAGGTGGGCATGCCAACCGGCATCGGCAGGTGCGATCTGATGCCCAGTGGCCCCATTTTTTCGGCGGTGCCGGCCGGTATCTGCCAGGCGATCTTTTTGTTTTTGTAATCGACGGCGGTGATCGTGCCGTAAGGGGGTTGGTTGCAAGGCACTTCGAGCGGCGACATCCACATCAACGTGATCATGCCGTATGGCGTGCCGATCATGGGGGAAGGCCCGTGGCCATCGATCACTTTTTGCGGGTACTGTTTCGCGACGCGTTCATAGCTGTCGCGCGCCACTAACCAAAACACGTTCGGAATGCGCACATCGTTCATGTAAGCCATATGGTTCACAGGATCAATCGACATGCTCCCCCAGTTGAGTCCGCCTAAATTGCCGGGCTGCTCAAGCGTTGGGCGGGTGCCGATCGGGGTCATGTCGCCCTGGTAATTCATCTGTTTGAACAGGATGCGGCAGGCCATCTGGTCAAACAGGGTGGTGCCCCACATTTTTTCTTCGGTCAGGCGTTCGGCGCCAATGGTCGGCATGCCGACGGAGAACGGCTGGGTTGGCGAGAGGCGCTCTTCCTCTGCGGCGCCTTGGGTCGGCACGGCTTTCTCTTCAACCTGCGCCAGCGGTTTGCCGGTCTCCCGGTTCAGGTAGAAAATCTGCCCCCGTTTGGTGCCGAGCAAAAGGGCGGGCACCGGGCGATGTTGCTCATCAAAACCGTCCACCAGCGCGGGTTGGGATGCGAGGTCATAATCCCAGATGTCGTGATGCGTGGTTTGGAACTTCCAGCGCTCACGGCCTGTTTCAATATCAATGGCGACCAGGGCAGAGTTGTACTCATCCGAATTTTCCGGGCGATTCATGCCGTAATAGTCGGGCGTTGCATTGCCAAGCGGCGCATACAACAAGCCTAATTTGTCGTCATAGGCGGCGGTGGTCCACATATTCGGCGTACCGCGCGTATAGGTGCTTCCGGCCGGCGGAGCCTTGGTGATGCCCGGGTTGCCTAAGTCCCACGCCCAGTCCAATTCGCCGGTTTTGGCGTCGAACGCCCTGATGACGCCGGAAGGCTCGCCTTTCATCACGTTATCGATAACCCAGCCGCCGACGATAATCTTCCCTCTGGCGATGGTCGGCGCCGAGGTTTGGAAGTAATAACCCGGTTTCACTTCCCCCATATGCTGACCGAGATTCACCTCACCGTTTTGACCGAAGGCGGGACATTTCTGGCCCGTTTTGGCATCCAGCGCAATGAGGCGGGCATCGATCGTGGTGTGAACGATCGCTTTCTCGCACAGAGCGCCTGGCGCAACATCCTCATTTTTGTAGTAGCCAAGCCCGCGGCAGCGTTGCCAAACGGGGGAGGTGGAATGCGAGTCAAATTTCCAGCGCGCTTTACCCGTATCGGCATCGATAGCGGTGATAAGACCGTTGGGCGTACAGCTATACACCAAATCATCGATCGCGAGCGGGGTATTTTGGTCCACGCCCGGCCGGAAATCGCCGGTGCGATAAACCCAGGCGAGTTTCAGGTCTTTGACGGTTGAACGGTTCACCTGATTGAACGGCGCGTAGCGCGTTCCTTCCGTCGTGCGGCCATAGGCGCTCCAATCGGCTGGCGCATTGTCGCTTTTGCTCTCGATAAACGTCACGTCGCCAGAAGGGGTAATTTCGCCATGGGGAAAGAAGGCGCCGATAAAGAAAGCGACAAATGTCACGGATAATACCGAACCGGCGATGTAAGCCTGCTTTTGACTCTTGGCGCTGTGCAGGTACGAGGGAAGTAAAAACGCGGCGATAATAGAGAGGCCGGCGGGCACCAGCAGGCGAGGGAACAATGCCCAGTAGTTAAGCCCCGACTCCCAAAGCGCCCACGGCACCGTCATCAAAAACAGCAGGCCGGTTAAGTAACAAGCTGATTTGCTGCGCTTGAGGACCAGCACTGCGGCGGCGATGTAGCCTATCCCGGTAATGGCATAGTAGAACGATCCGCCGAGGGCGATAAGCCAAACTCCCCCCACGGTTAACGCGACGCCAGAAAAAACCAGCAAGCAAAAGAACGTAATTATAGCGGTTCTCTTACCAAACGATGTTCTAATCATATGTTTTCCTTTGACTTTTAAATCCACATTGGATCACCATCCCATCGCTGCCAACGCGTGAAAATGCCGGCGCGAAAGGCAAGGCATTTCCCGCCTTGAGACTTTTTATTCTTTAACGCTTTAGGGGCATTGAGTTGTCGTTTTGATATCCATTTCAACAGTGGCCATTGCGGTTTGGATCAGTCGCCGGACCAAGATAAGGGGATTTTATTGGGCGATGACAGAACGCGCGCGATAAAAATAACCATCAATGTTTTTATTTAATACCGGGTTGTAACCGTTTCGCAGAGATACGGTTTTGGGTATGTTGGGCAATCCGATATTCTATTGCAGTGATAAACGCATCGAATGAAAGAGCCTCTCTGGACTAATTATTTAGAGTGATGATGAATGCGGAATCGCTTTTAATCACGAGGTTGCGTAGAGGTTTACCCTGCGTTGAGTTCAGAGTGAAACGTCATTCTTTATCAAGCCGGTGTCGGTAGAAGCGGCGAAAAAAATGATTTAATGCCATTCTTTCTCCATCGACATAGACAATATAACCTTTCCCGCGTTCGCCGACGGTGACTTTTTCAACATTAACATTAGGATAGTGTTTTTTTAGGTTTTTAGACCATAATTGAATACTCATAACTCTATTTTCCTGACGCGCTTTATTCTTGTTTAAGGCATATTGATAGCACCCGTAAAAATAAGTCTCGTGGAAATAAAATATCGTCACTATCTGGGGATGTCTACAAGCGTGCGGGCGGGATAAAGCGAAAAATGTCGGCTGCGCTCAGGCGAGAGATTTAGAAAAAACGAAATAAAAACAATAAGTTATCCAATCGACCGCACAAAAAGTAAATATGGGTAACGTATTGATATTTAAGGTTTTGGTACGTAAGTCATATCGGAGAGAACGCTTGACGGATAAGCGGTTATTCCTTGTGGGAGCGAGAAGATCCCATCTTGGCGCGATTTTCAGGGAGATGTTAATGTGTTTTCCAATTAGATAAGTCTTAAAGTTGGTGCTTTTTGGCGAGTGGATAATGCGTGGTTTTGAGCCTAAACTCATCATAATTATAAATCATTACCATTTTTAATAAATAGCAACGCCGATCGTGACAGGGTTACCGCTCTGGCCCTGGCGCTACCTCTTTCTCTCTGTGTTTGATCGGGAAGACAATGGGGATATAGGTCTTCATCTCTATTCTATCGCCGCCTTTGGGGGTGATAATTTCAATGAGAAAGCGATCGATCATGCCAACTTTATTTATCGGGAATGATTTGGTGTAGATGCTTTGCGTGAATTTTTGCGCCTCATCGCTTGCGCCATCAAAACTGAACTCTGCAAAAAGTTGCATGTCTTTTTTTCCCTGGGCGTCGGCCAGGGAGGCAAGCACGTTGCCAAGACAGTCTTCTTCAGAAATATAGAGGGTCTTCAAATAGATGCTGACGTAATTCTCTTTCCTGATGCTCGCGCCAAAATTGAAAAAATTAATCACGCCGCTATCCGTTTTTTTCATGTTATCAATTGCCGCCAATCGCAGCGCGGAAACCGCAGGATGGAAGTGATATATCTCTGCATCAACGCCATCCCCTGAATCGTCGAAAAATTTTGGCAGGTGCACATAGCGATGCTCGGGAATGCCGTCGAGAAACAGCAATGGGATGGCGGAGGACACGTCCCACGATTTACTTTTTCGATACTGCATCGGCGAGGTTCTGAATTGCTTGCGAAAGGCCCGTTCAAAGGATTGATATGACTGAAAGTTCAGCGCTTTAACGATATCGGAAATAGAGAGGTTCGTCGCTTTCAACATAAATGCGGCGCGAATGAGTTTTCTGCCCCTCACATAGCTTCCGAAAGTCATCCCTGTTTCATCTTTAAACGCTTTTTGGATATGCCCGCGTGAATATCCGCTTTTTTCTGACAGCATCTCAACGGTAAGCTTCTCATTGAACCCACTTTCTTCCACCCAGGCGAGCAGCTCCTCAATGACTTTGGTTATAAACATGCAGGAGCTCCCTTTTAGTTATCTGCCTAATGGTTGCGTTGGGGAAAATAACGCGATATCGGTATTCAGCGATAAGCCCCAATTCATCCGATCTTTTAGGCAATATCCTGAGTATAGAACGCGTGCAATATTAACGCGGTAAATTAAAAAAAATGTACTTAAAAGTGTCATTTATCAAATAGCAGCGTATGGCGAAGAAGTAGAAAGTGTATGGATACATTTTAAGTATATTAATTTGTTGATTTTTATTAATTTATATGAATGAACCAAGCTGATGGGAGCACAATTTTTGCTCATTGATAGATAAAAACACTATATGGCTGCCAATTTATTGACAGTAACATCTTTTCGAATCGAAATAATTAACTATTCTATGTTTAAGAGTAGGGGGGAAGCGGAAAATAGGCCCGGCAGGGGATTGTGAAATTAAATAATGGTTAATTCAAGGGGGTATCAAGGATAATGACATTCAGGGAGGAATATGGGGGGGTACTTTCGCGAAAAATAGTGATTGCTATTTATCTTCTGGCTGTGGCCTGCGTTTTTCTGTCTTGGCGCTCGTGGTTTATCAGCGTTTTTCCACACGACTTCTTTGCGAATCTCATCTTGTGCGAGAGGTGAATCGGCATCTTTCACCCTGGAAATGATTTTTGTGCAACGTGATACGTGGATATATTTGAACGGGTATGGGAATGCCATTCTTCGAAAGAAAGCAAGTCGGACAGCTTTTGATTCTGCAAGAAGAGGGATGCATTCAATAATAAAAATAGCAAGATGACAGGCTTTACTATGGATTGTTCTAACAAGTTCAGACGCAATATTTTAGATGAGATAATCGCTATCATTGAAAAAGCCATTGATACACAAAGCCATGTATCAATAAGGGCGTTATCCATTAAGTCAGGGTATTCCATCGGGCATTTACAACGGATGTTCTATTTGTATGAAGGGATGAAGATAGGGACCTATATCAGAAAGCGCAGACTAAGCCGCTCGACGTTATTGCTGAAATGTACCGATATGAAGATCTATGAAATCGCGTTGCTCTCTGGATTTAGTTCTCAGCAATCATTTAGCCGTGCGTTTTCAAATCAGTTCGGTTGCCCGCCGAGAACATTCAGAACCCTGCGCGATTGGCCTTTTCTCAATTACCAACCGATTATTGGCTTCGATAAAGAGCCTTTCCCCAGCAGCATCGTGTACTTGAATTTGCATGAGTATTACGAGAAAAAAAGGATCGTGCAACTGCTTTCGCCAGTAATCAGCCGGGGGCAGATGAAGGTAAACGTAAAGAATCCAATAACCTGTAGCCTGTACAACGCATCGGCAAAGTACATTGCGATCAGGCGAAAAGAAAAAAAGATGAGTGAAAACGAGTTCATCCTATCGCTCTATGAGGGGGTGTTGGCTTCTCTGGATATCTTCATCACGCAAAGCGTAATCTTTAAAATCCACGATCACTGTCCAGGTGAAAAGGAAAACGTCAGCATGTGGTATTTCATCCCGATAAAATGAGCTTTGTTTATCGCACGCGGCAGAGGGTTGCCTGATTACAACGGAAAGCTTTGGTTATGCCATCGATATTTTGATGGCGTCCACCTGTCAACGCCCCATAAGCCTGCTTCAACCAACGGAACGGTTGGCGAGGAAGAAAAAAAACCGACCGCGAGGGTCGGTAAGCATGGGGTATTCAATAGGTATGACAACACTACAATTAAATAATAGCGCGCGTTGGGGGGGTTATTTACCGAAAAGTGTTATCTCACGGAACAATAGACCCGGCGTGCGCGCATCCTCTCTGGCAATAAGACGGGGGGCCTGCGCAACGCAGGCGTCATAAAATGAAGATAAAAAAAGCCGGCGATTAACGCCGGCCAATGAAACATCGACAATCTCTCTGAGATGCACGACCCCTATACGGGAAATAAGGTCATGCAGTTCCTATGTAACCCTACCTGGCGCGCTTTTGTTTACCAAAAAGCGATATTTTTTGGCCGGTGAGACGGAGAAATAAAAAAGCCGGTCATGACGACCGGCGAATGCGAAAATAACAGGGTAACGTTAATTGAAAGTGCACATAAAATGATAGCGAATTAATCCTAGCACTGACATCGGCGGTATATTTTACCTAAAAATGTCTTTGCGGCATTGGCCTTACCGCTCGGTTCCGGCGGCGGTATGGGGTTGCGTGGAGAGGCGAAAGGGCGGCCGATGCTGCTCCCCCTCGAAGCCAGGCTAAGATCCCCGCGGCCAGACCGCCTCGCGCACGGCGATCGCTCTGGGCAGCAGCCCGAGGGCGTAGAAGCGGTCGGCGATGCTTTGCTGCTGACGGATCACCTGTAAATCCATGGCGCGAACCTCATGGCTGCGGCGCGACAGCGCGAGTTCCAGTGAGGCGCTCGCCAGCCCCAGTTCGTTGGAAAGGTGACGAGCGGCTTCTCTTGGCTGCGCGGCGATGTAACGGCCGGTGTGCTGCAGCGCCTGCATCAGCGGCCGCAACAGATCGTCCGAACGCTCGGCGAAGCCGCGGCGCGCCAGGTAGAATTGCTGATTGAGCACCCGCTGGGTGCCGTCGGCGATCACGCGCAGTTCCCCGTTGCGCTGCGCGTCGCTGAGCAGCGGATCCCACATCATCCAGGCGTCCACCGCCTGCAGGTCGGTCGCCGACAGCGGATACTTCGGCGGCGCGTAGACGATACGCACGTCGTTCAACGTCAATCCCTGTTCGTCCAGCATCTGCAGCAATAAATAGTGCACGTTGGAGCCTTTGTTAAGCGCGATGCGTTTGCCGCGCAGATCGGCGGCGCTGCGTATCGGGCTGTCTTGCGGCACCACCATCGCCACGCTCTGCGGCGCCGGCGGCTCAAAACCGACGTACACCAGCGCATTGCCCTGTGCCTGGGCGAAGATCGGCGGCACTTCGCCGGTGGTGCCGAAGTCTATCTCATCGCCGTCGAGCGCGTGCAGCAGCTGCGGCCCGGCGGGAAACTCGCTCCACAACACGCTGATGCGCTGTGTGGCGAAGAGCTGTTCCAGGCTTTGCCGCGCCTTGAGCACCCCGAGGTTGCCGAACTTTTGATAGCCGATGCGCAGTTCGCGTTCGGGCAGAGACGCTGCGGCGATGGCCGGTGAATGTGCGGGTGCGCCGGCGCTGCGACGGCGCGGTTTGATCAGACCAAGATGTGCCAAATGGGTGCGCAGGGTATTGCGGCTGACGCCGAGCAACGACGCCGCTTGCAGCTGGTTGCCGCCGCTGCGTTCGAAGGCGTTGCGCACCAGCGCATCCAGCACCCGTTGGTAAAGCTGTGCGCTGTCGCCTTGCAACTGCCGCTGCACAAAGCGGTCGATGGCGTCGTCGCCGCCGTCGTTATCCGTCAGGCGATGGGTGAGCTGCAGTTGCTGCGGTGCGATCGCCCCCTCCTGGCTCAGCAAGACCGCATTATGCAGCGTGTTCTCCAGCTCGCGCACGTTGCCAGGCCAAGGGTAGTCCAGCAGCGCCTGCTGCGCTTCCTCCGTCAACCGCGGCAGTGGCCGTTCCAAACGGCGGGCGTACAGCGCAAGAAAATGTCTGGCCAGCACCGGAATATCGTCCGGCCGCTGGCGCAAGGGCGGTAACGTCACCGCCGCCACGTTCAGGCGGTAATAGAGATCTTCACGGAACCGCCGTTGGCGAATCGCGCCGGCCAGATCGACGTGGGTGGCGGCGATGACCCGCACATCGATCTTCAGCGGTTTGCGCGAACCGACGCGGGTGATCTCCCGCTCTTGCAGCACGCGCAGCAGCTTGACCTGCAGCGACAGGTTCAGCTCGCCGATCTCGTCCAGCAGCAGGGTGCCGCCTTCCGCCGCTTCGAACCAGCCCTGATGAGTGCCGACGGCGCCGGTGAAGGCGCCTTTCTCATGGCCGAACAGTTCGGCTTCCGCCAGGCTTTCCGTCAGCGCGCCGCAGTTGACCGCCAGGAAAGGTTGATGGCGGCGCGCGCTGTGGTGGTGCAGATAGCGCGCCACCACTTCTTTGCCGGTGCCGGTTTCACCGACGATCAGCACGGTGGCATCGGTGGGAGCCAGCCGATCGAGCACGCTTTGCAGAGCGAGCGACGCCGGATCGATCAGCACCGGCTTGTCGGCGGCGAACGGTTGGGGATCGTACATGGGCGTCTCCTGTCTACGACGATGGGAAAAAAATCTTATCCCAGCCAATGGGCAGCCGCGAGAGGATAAAAGGCGCACGGTGCTGCATTGGCAACAGCCTTCCGCCGCCGCCTGCTGCCAATGCAGCAGTGTTTTTACGTCGATATCTCATCAATATATTGATATTTATTGGTTTTTTAAAATCTGCAATGTGGCATGCATCCTGCTTTTCTTTTTATAACCAAGCAAAGTTTTTCTATCGATAAATACTGAAAATAGTTATATAGGAAAGGCATAAATGACTGAGTCAGTGAAAGATCGCATCAACGTTTTCTGGTTTCTGCCGACCCACGGCGACGGCCGCTATCTGGGCACGGCGCAGGGCGGGCGCCCGGTGGACCTGCCTTATTTGCAGCAGGTAGCGCTGGCCGCCGACAACCTCGGCTATTACGGCGTGCTGATCCCAACCGGTAAAAGCTGCGAGGATTCCTGGCTGGTGGCGGCGGCGCTGGCGCCGATCACCCGCCGGTTGCGCTACCTGGTGGCGGTGCGCCCCGGTCTGCAGCCGCCGAGCCTGGCGGCGCGCATGGCGGCGACGCTGGATCGGCTGTCGGACGGACGCCTGCTGATCAATGTGGTAACCGGCGGCGATCCGGTGGAAAACAAAGGGGATGGCATCTTCCTCAGCCATGCCGAACGCTACGAGGTGACACAGGAATTTCTCACGGTGTATCAACGGCTGTTGAAAGGAGAGAAGGTGGACTTCAGCGGTAAGCATATTCGCGTCGAAGGCGCCGAATTGCTGTTCCCGCCGGTGCAGGAAAACGGCCCGCCGCTCTATTTCGGCGGCTCATCGCCGGAAGCGATCGATATCGCCGCCGGGCAGATCGACACCTACCTGACCTGGGGCGAGCCGCTGGCTCAGGTGGCGGAAAAGCTGGCGGCGGTGCGCCAGCGCGCCGAGCGGCAGGGGCGTAAACTCAGCTATGGCATTCGCCTGCACGTTATCGTGCGCGAAACTGAAGACGAAGCCTGGGCGGCGGCCGAGCGACTGATCGCGCATCTGGATGACGACACCATCGCGGCGGCGCAGCAGATCTTTGCTCGCATGGACTCCACCGGCCAGCGCCGCATGAGCGAGCTGCACGGCGGCTCGCGCGAGAGTCTGCGCATCGGCCCCAACCTGTGGGCCGGCGTCGGCCTGGTGCGCGGCGGCGCCGGCACCGCATTGGTGGGCAACCCGCAGCAGGTGGCGGCGCGCATACGCGAGTATCAGGCGCTGGGCATCGACAATTTCATCCTTTCCGGCTATCCGCATCTGGAAGAGGCTCACCGCTTCGCCGAGCTGGTGATGCCGCTGCTGCCGCTGGCGCAGTCGGCTCATCAGACGGCTCGCACGATCAATACCGGCCCGTTTGGCGAAACCATCGGCGGCGATCGTCGTCCCGGCCCGGCGCAGCGGGAGGGCTGATGGCGAAGCGTGCCCATATTATCGTTATCGGCGGCGGTTTCACCGGCGCGGCGCTGGCGATCCAGCTGGCGCGCGGAGCGGTGGATGTCACGGTGATCGAACCGCGCGCCGCGCCGGGCTATGGCGTGGCGTATTCGACCACCGAGCCGACTCACCGCATCAACGTCCCGGCCGATAGGATGCAGCTGGCGGATGAACCGGCGGGGGATTTTGACCGCTGGTTCCGCGAGAGCGGCGGGCTGGCGGCCGATCCGCAGGCGTTGTGGCGCGACGGTAAAGCCTATCCGCAGCGCGGCGCCTTCGGCCGCTACGTCGAGGAACGTTTTCATCAGGCGGCGCAGTCGGGCCAGGCCCGCTTGCGGCACCTGCGCGATCGGGCGCAGCACCTGCAGCCGCAGGCGCAGGGCGCGTCCGTCATCACCGCCGGCGGCGAACGGCTGTGGGGCGACTATGTGGTGTTGGCGACCAGCCATCCGCCGCCCGCGCTGCCGCGGCAGATCGCCCCGGAACTGGCGCGCGACGCGCGTTTGATCGCCAATCCCTGGGCGGAGGGGGCGCTGGATGAGATTGAACCCGATGAATCGTTGGCGATCGTCGGCAGCGGGCTGACGATGGCCGATGCGGTGGCGGCGTTGCACCGCCGCGGGCATCGCGGGCCGATTACCGCGTTCTCTCGTCACGGCCTGTTGCCGCGTGCCAATGCCGAAGGGGAGTACCCGACGTGGTCGTTTACCCCGCCATCCGGACTGCGTGACGGGGTGCGGCAGGTGCGCCTTGAGGTGGCGCGCGCCGCTGGGCAACGGGTGCCGTGGCAGGCGGTGTTGGACGCGGTGCGCGCCCAGGGCCAGCGTCTGTGGCAAGCATTGACGCTGACCGAACAGCAGCGCTTTCTGCGGCATCTGCGCGCCTATTGGGACGTGCACCGCTATCGCATTGCGCCGCAGGTGAGCACGCTGCTGGCGGAGCAACAGGCGGCGGGCACGCTGCAGGTATTGGCCGCTCGTCTGCGGCGGGCGGAACCCTCACCGCAGGGCGTGCGCTTGACGATTCTGCCGCGCCAGGGCGCAGAGCGGGCGCTGCAGGCGCAGCGGCTGCTGATCGCTACGGGTCCGGCTCATGCCGGCCTGATCGCCGCCAGCCCGTTGCTCAGCTCGCTGGCTGAGCAGGGGGCGCTGCGCGCCGATCCGCTGGGATTGGGGCTGTGGGTCAATGCCGACAGCCAGGCGATCGGCGGCGACGGCCTTGCCAACCCGCGGCTGCTGGTGGCCGGCCCGGCGGCGCGCGGCCGCTTCGGCGAACTGATGGGGCTGCCGCAGGTGGCGGAACACGCCCAAAGCGTCGCGCAATACCTGTTGGCGCGATGTCCGGCTGCAAACTGATCGTCCATTCCCGTTTTTAACACCCTAAGACCCCCCATCCGGCCCGGCTTCGCCCGTGGCCGGCAGATAATTGTGGAGCTCGCTATGTCATCGCAACGTGAAATTCGTCTTAACGCTTTTGATATGAACAGCGTCGGCCATCAGTCGCCGGGGCTGTGGGCGCACCCGCGCGACCGTTCCTGGCAGTATAAGGATCTCGAATATTGGACCGATCTGGCGCGCCTGCTGGAACGCGGCAAGTTCGATGGATTGTTTATCGCCGACGTGCTGGGGATTTACGACGTGCTTAACGGCAGCGGCGACGCGGCGATCCGCCAGGCGACGCAGGTGCCGGTTAACGATCCGCTGGCGCTGGTGACGCCGATGGCGCTGGTTACCGAACATCTCGGCTTCGGGCTGACCGCCTCGCTGTCATTCGAGCACCCTTATCCTTTCGCCCGCAGATTGTCGACGCTTGATCACCTGACCAAGGGGCGCATCGGTTGGAATATCGTCACCTCTTACCTAGAGAGCGGCGCGCGCAATATTGGCCACCGGGCGCAGACCGATCACGATGCGCGCTACGACTACGCCGATGAATACCTGCAGGTGGTTTACAAGCTGCTGGAGGGCAGTTGGGAAGACGGCGCGATTTTGCGCGATCGTCAGCGGCGCATCTTCAGCGATCCGGCGAAAATTCATCCGATCAACCACAAAGGCGAGTTCTTCCAGGTGCCGGGCATTCACCTGAGCGAGCCTTCGCCGCAGCGCACGCCGGTGCTGTATCAGGCCGGCGCTTCCAGCCGCGGCAAGCAGTTTGCCGCGGAGCACGCCGAATGCGTGTTTGTCGCTTCTCCTTCGAAAACATTGCTGAAAAAAACCGTGGCCGATATCCGCCGCCGCGCCGCCGAGGCCGGGCGCGACCCGCGCAGCATCCTGATCTTCAACCTGCAGACGGTGATCGTCGGTGAAACTGACCGACAGGCGCAGGAAAAATGGCGGGAATACAAATCCTATACCAGCTACGAAGGCGCGCTGGCGCTGGTGTCTGGCTGGACCGGCATCGATTTCGGTCAGTATCAGCCGGATCAGGTGCTGAAGCATCTGCACACCAATGCCATTCAGTCGGCGGTGGAAACTTTCTCCAGCGCCGATCCCAGCCGTGAATGGACCGTACAGGGCATCGCCGAATGGGTCGGCATCGGCGGTTTCGGCCCGCTGTTGGTGGGCGGCCCGCAAACCGTGGCCGACGAACTGCAGGCGTGGGTGGAGGAAACGGATGTTGACGGTTTCAATTTGGCCTACGCCGTTACCCATGAAACCTTCACCGACGTGGTGGAACTGCTTATCCCCGAGCTGCAAAAACGCGGAGCGTACAAGCGCGACTACACGGCAGGCACTCTGCGAGAAAAATTGTTCAATCAGGGGCCGCGCCTGGCGGAGCCGCACCCGGCGGTGGGCTACCGCTGGCCGGCCGGCGCGCCCTTGGCCGATGCACTGAGCGTCAAGTGAGGATGCGATGATAGAGATTGAAGGATTGCACAAGGCTTACCGCGCGCCGGACGGGCGACGGATTGAGGTGCTGAAGGGCGTTTCGCTGCAGGTGCCGGCCGGATCGATTACCGCCGTGGTCGGCCCCAGCGGGGCGGGCAAATCGACGCTGGCGAAATGCATCAGCCTGCTGGAACGGCCGAGCAGCGGCAGTATCCGGGTGAACGGCCAGGACTTGTCGCGGCTTGCGGGCGAGGCGCTGCGCAGGGAGCGGCGGGCGATAGGCACGGTGTTCCAGTCTTCCGCGCTGCTGCAGCGCAAAACCGCCTGGCAGAATGTGGCGCTGCCGTTGACCTATCTGGGCGTGGTGCCGCGCGATATCGACAAGCGGGTAAAGAGCCTGCTGGCGGCGGTGGGGTTGGCGGACAAGGCGGCGTTTTACCCGGCGCAGCTGTCCGGCGGCCAGCGCCAAAGGGTCGGCATCGCCCGCGCGCTGGCGCTGAATCCGTCGGTGCTGCTGGCGGATGAGGCCACCTCCGGGCTGGATCCGGACGCCACCGGGGCCATTCTCAGCCTGCTTAAACAGCTGCGCGATCGGTATGGCCTGTCGATCATCCTGATCACCCACGAGATGGATGCGGTGCGCGACGCCGCCGACGCGGTGGCCGAGATCCGCGACGGCGTGATTGTGCAGCAAGGGCCGGTGCGCGAGCTGTTGGCGGCGCCCGATTCCTCGCTGGGCCGCCGGTTGTTCCCGCTGAAGACGCTGGCGTCCGACGCCGCGCTGCGGCTGCAGGTAACCTATTCCGCCCGTCAGCCGGCGGCCTCCGACTGGATCAGCCGCATCAGCCGCCAACTCGACCTGCAGATCGATCTGCTGGGCGGCCACGTTGAAGTGGTGGGCGGCAGCCTGGCCGGGCGGTTGGAGATTGCGGTGCGTTTTGGCGGCATTTCGCGTTCGGCGGCTGAACTGCAGGGCGAGCTGCGGCGGTTGGGCATTCTTGCCGAGGTGCTGGAACAGCCGGCGGCCTTGCGGGAGGCGGTATGAAAAATCTGTCTGACAGCGTGATGAGCCAGGACACACCCTGGCGCGAGATCCATCGGTTGATGCTGCCGGCCTACGGCGAAACCTGGCTGATGGTCGGCATCGTGATGCTGTTTGTGGTGGCGATCGGCGGCGCCGTCGGCGTGGTGTTGTTCAACACCTCATCGCGCGGCTTGTTTCCGCGCCCGGCGCTGAATCGCGCGCTGAGCTGGTTGGTGAATATGGGCCGTTCGCTGCCGTTTCTGGTGCTGATGGCGGCGATTATTCCGTTCACCTTCTGGTTGACCGGCACCACCATCGGCATTCCGGCGGCGGTGATCCCGATGATCGTCGCCGGCATTCCGTTCTTCGGCCGGCTGGTGGAGAACGCGCTGCGCGAACTGCCGCCGGAGGTGACGGCGGTGGGGCTGGTGTCCGGCGGTTCGATCTGGCAGATAGTCACCCGCGCGCAGCTCAGCGAAGCGCTGCCGGCGATCGTCGCCGCCATCACGCTGAACGTCATCTCGATGATCGAGTATTCGGCCATCGCCGGCACCATTGGCGCGGGCGGCATCGGCTATCTGGCGGTGGTGTACGGCTACCAGCGTTTCGACAATCACATCATGATCGCCACCATTGTGGTGCTGATCGCCACGATTCAACTGATTCAGTTTATTGGTGACCGCTTGGTCGCCGCGTTGCGTCATCATCAGGAAACCTTTTAATCATGCCTAATCACGATTTTGAGATAGTGAAGAAGAAACGCTGGCCGTGGCCGGTGGGTATCGCGGCGGTGGCGATTATCGCCGCCGCGGTTTGGCACTTCAGCGCCCGCCAGCAGCAGACGGTGCAGTTCGGCAGCACGCTGAAAGTGCACTTTGAGCCGGCGATGGCCGGAGAGCAGCGGGTGATCGAGTACGTCGGCGAACATATCGCGCCGGATTACGGCCTCAGGCTGGAGGCGGTTGGCCTGCAGGATCCGGTGCAGGCCGATCGTGCGGTGGCGCAGGGGCAGTACGCCGCCACGATCTACCAGCACCAGTGGTGGCTAAAGCAGGTGGTGGATGCCAACGGTTTTAAGCTGACCCCGACGCTGCCGGTGTTTCAGTGGGCGTTTGGCATTTATTCCGACCGCTATACGTCGATCGCCGAGTTGCCGGACGGCGCGGAGATCGTGGTGCCCAACGACGGCGCCAATCAGGGGCAGGCGTTGTGGCTGCTGCAGCGCATTGGACTGATCGGGCTGGATCCGGCGATCGAGGCGCGCACCGCCAGGCTGAAAGACATTCGCGAGAACAAGCGCCATTTTAACTTCAAGGAGTTGGATTTGCTGACCATGCCGCGCGCGCTGAATTCGGTAGATGCGGCCATTGGCTATGTGTCGCAGTTCGACGCCGGCAAGGTGCCGCGTGAGAAGGGCATCTTGTTCCCACCGGCGCCGAAAACCTTCGCTTCGCAGCTGGTGATTGGCACGCCCTATCTGCAGGACGAAAATATTCGCAAGCTGCAGCGGGCGTTTGCCGATCCCAGGTTGCAGGCGTGGCTGAAAAGCACCGACGACCCGCGGGTGAAAGGCGTGCTGGTGCCGGTCTCGGCAGAATAATCCCCGCCCGAAATGACCGTGATAAAGACCGGATTAACGCGCGTTAATCCGGCGTTTTTGTTACGCCGTAACGGTGTTTAATTTATTGATATTAATGATATTTATAGAAGAAATTGTTGTTTGTCGGCGTAATTTTTTCACCCTATAAACGAGGTGTCACCTGCCAATTACAACGAGGAAGCTATGAGTACCTTAAATATCGATACCGCGCCGCCGTTATCTGCGCCCATCGGCTCGGCCAGCGATGTGGCGCGTTTGATTAACCAGCGCAGCGAGAAAAATACCCATGCGCGCATGATCGTGCTGTTGGCGCTGGGCGGTGTTTTTCTCGATGCCTATGACCTGACCACGCTGTCTTACGGCATCGATGACGTGGTGCGTGAATTCAGCCTCAGCCCGCTGCTGACCGGGGTGGTAACTTCTTCGATCATGGTCGGGACCATTCTCGGCAACCTGGTCGGCGGCTGGTTGACCGATAAGTACGGCCGCTATCAGGTGTTTATGGCCGATATGCTGTTTTTTGTGGTTTCCGCCATCGCCGCCGGGCTGGCGCCCAACGTCTGGGTGCTGATCGGCGCGCGCTTTTTGATGGGTATCGGCGTCGGCATTGATTTGCCGGTGGCGATGGCCTATCTGGCCGAATTCTCCAAATTCACCGGCAAGGCCAACAAGGCGTCGCGCCTGGCGGCCTGGTGCCCGATGTGGTACGCCGCTTCGTCGGTGTGTTTTCTGATCATCTTTGCGCTCTATTTTCTATTGCCGGCCGAATATGCGAACTGGCTGTGGCGCGCCTCGTTGATTTTCGGCGCCGTGCCGGCGTTGCTGATCATCATGGTGCGCAGCAAGTTTATGAACGAGTCGCCGCTGTGGGCCGCTAACCAGGGCGATCTGAAAGAGGCGGCGCGCATCCTGCGCGAGTCATACGGCATTGCCGCCCATGAGGCGGAGCCTGACGCCGCCCAACCGGCGGCGCCGCCGAAGGTCAGCTTCCGCGTGCTGTTCCGCAAGCCGTACCGCGAGCGCACTCTGGTCGCCAGCGTGATGAACGTTTGCATTTCCTTTGAATACACCGCCATCGCCTTCTTTCTGCCGTCGATTCTGGCGCAGTTTCTCGGCGCCGGGGTGTTTGAAACTATCTCCGCTTCGCTTGGGCTGAACGTGCTGTTCGCTTTTACCGGTGGCCTGCTCGGCATGCGTCTGGCATGGAAGTATCCGTCGCGCCACGTGGCGATCGCCGGATTCGCGCTGCAGTTTATCGCGCTGATTGCCCTGGCGTTGATCGGACATCCGCAGGCGGCGTTCGGCGTTGGGCTGGCGATCCTGATGTTGGGCCTATGGCTGTTTGCCGAAGGATTCGGCCCCGGCGCGCAGATGATGATTTACCCGGCGCTCTCTTACCCGACGGCGATCCGCGCCACCGGCGTCGGTTTCGGCCGTTCGCTGTCCGGTATCGGCAGCGCGCTGGCGCTGTTTATTCTGCCGATTTTGCAGGCGCGCTTCGGCACCGACATGTTTTGGATTGTTTCACTGGCGGCGGCGATCCCCATCGTCTTCCTGCTGATCATTCGCTTTGAACCGACGGCGCGCGATATCGACGATCTGGCCGATCGCGCTTAACCACAGAGGACACTGACATGACGCAACACCTGTTATCCACCGGAGCAGACTACGCACAGCTGGCCGCGCGTTTTCGGCCGATCTTCGCAGAAATCGCCGCCGGGGCGGTGGAGCGCGAGCTGTCGCGCACGCTGCCGCATGAACCGATCCGTTGGCTGAAAGAGGCGGGGTTTGGCAAGGTGCGCCTCCCGCGTGAAAAGGGCGGCGACGGCGCTTCGTTGCCGCAGCTGTTCGAACTGCTGGCCGAACTGGCGGAGGCGGACTCTAACCTGCCGCAGGCGCTGCGGGCGCATTTCGCCTTCGTGGAAGATCGGCTGAACGCGCCGGACGGCCCGGAGCGCGATCGCTGGTTCGAACGCTTTCTCGACGGCGAGCTGGTCGGCAGCGGTTGGACCGAGATCGGCGGCGTGAAGCTGGGGCAGGTCAATACCCGGGTAACGCCGCAGGCCGACGGCTGGTCGCTCAACGGCGAGAAATTTTACAGCACCGGCAGTCTGTTTGCCGATTGGATCGACGTGTATGCCGAGCGCAGCGACAGCGGCGGCCCGGTGATCGCTTTGGTGAACGTCGCCCAGCCGGGCGTAGAGCGCGACGACGACTGGGATGGATTTGGCCAACGCACTACCGGCAGCGGCACCACGCGTTTTATTGATGCGCGGGTCGAGCAGGCGCACGTCTATGACTTTGCCGAGCGCTTCCGCTACCAAACTGCGTTCTATCAGCATGTGTTGCTGGCGACGCTGGCGGGGATCGGCCGCGCGGTGCTGCGAGACGTCGGCGAGGGCGTGAGGCAACGTAAAAGGATCTATAGCCACGGCAACGCCGGTTGGGTGAAGGACGACGTGCAGATCCAGCAGGTGGTGGGGCAAATCAGCGCCTGGGCCTATGCGGTTGAGGCGACGGTGCTAAAAGCGACGTCCTCGCTGCAGCAGGCTTACGAGGCGCATCGATCCGGCGATGAAGCGCTGCTGCAGGCGCTTAACGTGACGGCGGAGCTGGACGCCGCCAGGGCGCAGGTCATCGCCGGGGAGTGGGTGCAGCGCGCCGCCGGTGAATTGTTCAATGCGCTCGGCGCTTCAGATACCCGTACCGGCAAGGCGTTGGATCGCCACTGGCGCAATGCGCGCACGCTCTCTTCACATAATCCGGTGATCTACAAGGCGCGCAATATCGGTGACTGGGAAATTAACCGCCATACGCCGACCTTTATCTGGCAAATCGGCAGTGGCGGTTGAGGCCGAGGCTATTCCGTCCAAACCTGCGTGCTGCGCGGGCTGTCCATCTGATAATCCGAGTAGGGGCGGGTGAAGAACTCGCGCCCCAACTCGCGGGCGGCCCGCAGCGGGTTGCGCGGATCGCGGGCGATCTCGCCGCGCTGGTTGCCGGCGCCGTGCACCAGCCCGACGAAGGCGGAATGGGTGTAGCGGCTGAACTCCTGGATCTGATGCACGATGCCCAGCGCCGCGCCGGGATAAGTTTCTTCCGACGCCACCGCCAGCCCGATGCGTTTGCCGCTCATGCGTTGGTGCACCTGTTCCGCCTGAGGGTAGGCGTTGGAATAAAAACTGAACGAGCGATCGAAAAAGGCCTTGGTTTGCGCCGACATGCCGTACCAGTAAATCGGCGTGCAAAATACCGCGCCGTCGGCCGGCAGGAAGTGCTCCAGGAACAGCTCGGCGTAGCGATCGGTCGGCGGCGGCGTATGGCGTTCATCGCTCAGGAAACCGCTCAGGTAATCGTCGAGAAAATGCAGGCTGGCGGAAGTGCCGACTTCGGCGGCGCCCGCCATGATCGCCTGCGCCAGCGTGGCGCTGTTGCCGTCGCGGCGCGGGCTGCCGACCAGCACCACCAGGCGTTTGGATTGATGAGTTGTATTCATGTCATGTTCCTTGGTGTGAAGTGAACTCAGCCTTAATCTAGAGGCAAACGTCCGCAGGCGACAAATGACGGTTTTTCTGCCAGGATGAATTCAACTCATCCCAAGAGGCTTCGCCATGTTCGCCACGCTGCCCGTCAACGCGTTACGCACCTTTGAATCCGCCGCTCGCCTGCGCAGCTTCAAGCTGGCGGCGGTCGAGCTGGCGGTGACGCCGACGGCGATTTCGCACCAAATCAAGGCGCTGGAACAGCAACTGGGCTTTGCGCTGTTCGAGCGGGTGCCGCGCGGCGTGCGGCTGACGGCGAAGGGCGAAACGCTGTTTGCCGGAGTGCATGGCGCGCTGCTGGACGTCGCCGCCACGCTTGAGGGTCTGCGGCCGCAGCCCAGCAGCGGCTCGCTGTGCGTCTCGGTGACGCACTCGTTCGCGGCGCTGTGGTTGGTGCCGCGCCTGGGGCGTTTCTACCAGGCGTACCCGCACTATCTGGTGCGCCTGGAGGCCTGCGCCGAGGTGATCGATCTGCAGCAGGACGCCAGCGTGGATGTGGCGGTGCGTTACAGCCGCGCGCATTATCCCGCGCTGCATCAGGCGGCGCGGCTGGAGGAAAGCTTTGGCGTTTACGCCGCGCCGGGGCTGGCCGCCGCCGAACCGGAAAACCCGGTGCTGATCACCGTCAAGTGGGGGGATTCGGCGCTGTACGACAGCGGCTGGCATGACTGGTGCCGGGCCGCCGGCGTGGACTGGTGGCAGCGCCATGCGGCGATGCGCAGCTATCACGAGGAGCATTACGCCCTGCAGGCGGCGGTGGCCGGGCAGGGATGGGTGCTCGCCAGCTCGGTGATGGTGTCCGAGATGGTGGACAACGGTCTGCTGGTGGCGTACCGGCCGGAGGTGCGCGTACCGGGCGCCGCATACAGCGTGCTGTGCGCGCCGGGGCGCGAGCGGCACCCGCCGGTCAGGGCGTTTCTCGCCTGGCTGCAGCGGGAACTGCCGCAAGGCAATGGCACGAAATAAAAGTTTTACCGTCCTAAGCTGTGGGAATATCAGCGAACTTTTGTTTTTACTTCACTGCGAGAACCTATCATGAGACAGCCAAGAATCTCCGATTACCCGATTGACGCGCAATTTATCGAGCGTTGGTCGCCGCGCGCGATGACCAACGACGCCATCGACGATCAAACGCTGCTGAGCTTCTTTGAAGCGGCGCGCTGGTCGCCTTCGGCCTACAACATTCAGCCGTGGCGCTTTGCCTACAGCAAGCACGGCTCCGACAGCTGGGAGAACTACCTGGAGTTCCTGATCGACTTCAACCGCGGCTGGGCGCAACACGCCTCGGCGCTGGTGGTGATCGTCTCCAAAACCACCAGCCTGAACGGCGAGCGGCTGGTGGACAACCCGACCCATGCGTTCGACACCGGCGCGGCCTGGGCCAACCTGGCGCATCAGGCGCATCTGAAAGGCTGGCTGACCCACTGCATGAGCGGCATTCACCACGACAAGATCAAAGCGGCGTTGCAGCTGCCGGACGACTATGCGGTGCACGCTATGGTGGCGATCGGCAAACCGGGCGACAAAGCCCGCCTGCCGGATTTCCTGCAGGAGAAAGAAGCGCCGTCGGGCCGTCTGCCGCTCGGCAAGACCGTCAGCGAAGGGCTGAATTTCACGCTGTGATTGCCCGCTTTCTCGCAGGCCCGCTTGGCGGGCCTTTTTTATGCGGCGAGTAAAACTTAGGGAGTATGTTCTCGTTCGCTCATTCGATATATATTTTGTTATATAGCGATTGCGTGGTGAGGAGGAACCCGTGGGAGATCATTTTGGCAAAGGGCTGTTGGCGGGGTTAAAGGCGGAGAACCTGAAGCCGGAGGCGGAGCTGTCGCGCTTTTGCTCCGACTACAAGCGCGGCTTCGTGCTCGGCTATGCCCACCATTTGGCGCAGCGCTGCGGCGACGAGAACCGGGCGGCGTTCGAGGCCGGGCAGCTCAGCCGCGCCTATGGCCTCGGCAGCGAGCCGATGAGCGAGTTCTTCTCCGGCGGCGACAGCCGGTTGGCGGAGAAGTTTTTCCACGCCGGCTATAACCAGCCGACGCAGGGGTAGCGCCGGCGAGCCGTCAGGCGGCGCTCAGCACCGCCACCAAATACACGCATGCCTCATCGCTTTGGTTTTCAAAGTGGCAGTCCGCCGGTGGGCCGAGCTCCAGGCAGTCGCCCTCGGCCATTTCATGGCGCGCGTCGCCCTCAAGAAAGACCAGCTCGCCGGATAAAACCCAGATCAGCTGACGCTTGAAGGCGTACACCGACGCCGGCATCGGGATCGCCGCGCCGGCCGGCAGTTCGATGCGCACCAGATCGAGCGGCAGATCGGTGCGCGGCGACACGTGGCGCCGCACGTAGCCGCTCTCAGGATCGACCCACACCGGTTGATCTTCCCGGCGCAGCAGCCGGCCTTCTTGCGTTTCCGCCCGGGCGATCAGTTTGGACATGCTGAGGCCGAACGCCCCCGCCAGTCTGCCCAACAGCATCGCCGTCGGGCTGCTCTCGCCGCGCTCGATCTTATGCACCATCGCCCGTGAGACGCCCGCCCGTTCGGCCAGATCGGACAGCGACCAGTGGCGCGCCTCGCGTTCGATGCGAATGCGCGCGCCGATCAGCTGATTTAGATTGTCTAATTTAATATTCATATCGTAGTATTATAGTGGACAATTGGCCGGGGTAAACCATGATTATACGAAATGCGACGCTCAACGATAGCGCGGCGATTGCCGCTATCTATAACGACGCGGTGTTGAACAGCACCGCCATCTGGAATGAACAAACCGTGGATGCGGCCAACCGTGCGGCGTGGATCGGCGAACGCCAGGCGGCGGGCTACCCGGTGCTGGTGGCGGTGAACGCCGCGGACGAGGCGATCGGCTATGCGTCGTTCGGCGACTGGCGCGCCTGGGATGGCTATCGCCATACCGTGGAACATTCGGTGTATGTTCATCAGGCGCATCGCGGCGCAGGGATTGGCAAGACGTTGCTGCTGGCGCTGATCGCACGGGCGCGGGAAATCGGCAAGCACGTGATGGTGGCCGGCATCGAATCCGGCAATCAGGCCTCGATTGAGCTGCATCTGGCGCTGGGGTTCCGCGAGGTGGGGCGCATGGAACAGGTGGGCGCCAAATTCGGCCAATGGCTGGATCTGACGTTCCTGCAGCTGACGCTCGACGAACGGGCGACGCCGCCCGCGCGCTGATCCCGGGAGACAGGGCGATGAATATGCTGTTACTGCTGATCGCGGCCGGGATGGGGCTGGTGGTGCAGAATCTGCTGATGGTGCGCATTACCGAAAGCGTTTCGACCATCCTCATTACGCTGGTGATCAACTCCAGCGTCGGTTTGTTGTTGCTGGTGGGGTTGCTGCTGGCCAAAAACGGCCTCGGCGCGATGGCGGAAGTGACCGGCGCCGCCAGGTGGTGGATGCTGTTGCCGGGGCTGCTGGGATCGCTGTTCGTGTTCGCCGGCATCCTGGGCTACCAAAAACTGGGCGCGGCGGCCACCATCTCGATCCTGGTCGCCAGCCAGCTGTGCATGGGGCTGTTGGCGGACGTCTACCGCGCCGGCCCGGCGGGGCTGCGCGAGAATCTGCCGGCGCTGGTCGGCGCTCTGCTGCTGGTGGCGGGCGCCTATCTGGTGGCGAAACGCAGCTTTTGACGGCAACTGAAAGGCAAAAAGCCCGCTCGGGTTTCCCTGAGCGGGCTTCTCTAAATATGGCTCCTCTGACTGGACTCGAACCAGTGACATACGGATTAACAGTCCGCCGTTCTACCGACTGAACTACAGAGGAATCGTGTGAACGGGGCGAATAATAGCGGGGCGGTTGCGGCTTGTAAAGCGTGAAGACGTCCGATGCGTTCGTTTGCTGCAAGATTGCCCAACCTGCTGCTTTTTCTCGCTTTTGTCGCTTATCCCGCGCGCAGCGTCGCCGAATTGCCCGTTGATCGGCGCCGTTGCCTGCCGATGGTGCAACGGTTGCCCTGTGCGGTGGCGCGCGCCGCCCGGCGAACGGCCATTTACCGCCTTGTACCCCGCTTCCACGGCCGTTTACCGACTCTGGCCTGGATCTTGCTGTGATTGCATGACCGGATTTCGGCATTCTCAATTTAGCGGCTCGCTGGAGGCACTATGAATTTCAGACGTCTGAAGTACTTCGTGAAAATCGTCGATATCGGCAGCCTGACCCAGGCGGCGGAGGTGTTGCACATCGCCCAACCGGCGCTCAGCCAGCAGTTGGCGACGCTGGAAGGAGAGCTGAAGCAACAGCTGCTGATCCGCACCAAGCGCGGGGTGCAGCCGACCGAGGCCGGCAACATTCTGTATGCCCACGCGCAGACCATTCTGCGCCAGTGCGAGCAGGCGCAGAGCGCGGTCAACAGCGCCGGACAGGCGATGAGCGGTCAGGTGTCGCTCGGGCTGGCGTCGGGCAGCACCGCGGCGCAGCTGGCGCTGCCGCTGTTGCAGACCCTGCGCGATCAGCAGCCGGGCATCTTGCTCAGCCTGCATGAAAACGGCGGCGCGGCGTTGGCCGGGCAGGTGGCTAACCAGACGCTGGACATGGCGATGGTCTACGGCGCCAAAATGCCCGCCGGGCTGCACGCCATCGCATTGATGCGGGAAGATCTTTATCTGGTGGCGACGCGCGCGGTGCCGCATCCCGGCAACAGCGTCGAGCTGCTGGACGTGGCGCGGCTGAACCTGTTCCTGCCGCGCGAGGGCGATGCGGTGCGCAACCAGCTGGAGGAGGCGATGGCGCTGCGCAAGCTGGCTGCCAACGTGGTGGGGGAGATCGAATCCTCGGGCGCGCTGAGCGCCGCGATCGCCAGCGGGTTAGGGGCGACCGTGCTGCCGGAATCGGTGGCGCGCGCGATGATCGGCCCGGCCAAGGCCTGGATGGCGCGCATCAATGCGCCGACGATGTCGGTGCCGCTGTCACTGTGCATGTCGAGCCAACAGGCGCTGTCCGCCCCGGCGCTGCTGGTGAAAGACCTGTTGCTGTCGATCGCCGGCGGCCGCAGCCAGGAGAAGCGCGCGTTGGCGCTGGTGCGTTGAGGAAAAAACGGCCCGCCGCAGCGGGCCTGAGCACCGTTACCGGAACGGCGGTTCGTTGAAGGTGCGCAGCTTGCGCGAGTGCAGACGATCGCCCTCGGCGCGCAACAAATCGATGGCGCAGATGCCGATCTGCAGGTGTTCGGAGATCGCCCCTTCGTAGAAGCGGTTGGCCTGGCCCGGCAGTTTGATCTCGCCGTGCAGCGGTTTGTCGGAGACGCACAGCAGCGTGCCGTACGGCACCCGGAAGCGATAACCCTGAGCGGCGATGGTGGCGCTCTCCATGTCGACCGCCACCGCGCGGCTGAGATTGAAGCGGCGCGCCGAAGCGGAGTAGCGCAGCTCCCAGTTGCGGTCGTCGGTGGTGACCACGGTGCCGGTGCGCAAACGCTGTTTAACCTCTTCGCCGGGCATGCCGCTGACCATCTTGGTGGCGTCGTACAGGGCGCGCTGCACCTCGGCGATGCTCGGGATCGGGATATCCGGCGGCAGCACCGCATCCAGCACGTGATCGTCGCGCAGATAGGCATGGGCCAGCACGTAATCGCCGATCTTCTGGCTTTCGCGCAGGCCGCCGCAGTGGCCGATCATCAGCCAGGCGCTCGGGCGCAGCACCGCCAGGTGATCGCAGATGGTTTTGGCGTTGGACGGGCCGACGCCGATGTTGATCAGCGTGATGCCCTGGCCGGTGCGCGAGATCAGGTGATAGGCCGGCATCTGGTGGTTTTTCCACGCCAGATCGGACACCGCTTGCTCGGGCGCGCTGGTTTCCGGCGTGATGTAGGTGCCGCCGGCGCTGGAGAGCGCGATGTACGGGCTGGCCGGATCGGCGATCTGGGCGCAGGCCCAGCGCACGAACTCATCCACATAGCGGGTGTAGTTGGTGAACAGCACGAACGGCTGGAAATGCTCCACCGGCGTGCCGGTGTAGTGTCGCAGACGCGCCAGCGAGAAATCCGCGCGCAGCGCATCGAAATGCGACAGCGGGAAATGGTTGTCGGTGGCGTGGTACAGGCCGTCGGCGGTCTCGTCACCGATCTGCGCCAGCTCGGTGGTGGGGAAATGCTGCGCGATGCCGGCGCTCATTGAACGATCGAGCGCCAGGCTGGAGCCGTCGATGACATAAGGGAACGGGATCTCCTGCTGCGACGGCGCCACTTCGATATGGGCGGCGTAGTCGTATTCCAGCATCGCCAGCTGTTCGGCCAGATAGTGGCGGAACAGCTGCGGCCGGGTCACGGTGGTGCTGTAGCTGCCGGGATGGGTAAAGCGGCCGAAGGCGCGGGTTTTGCTCGGGCCGGATTGCTGCCCGTCCCAGCTGACGCGCAGTTCGGGATACACGAACAGTCCGGTGGCGCGCGCTTGCGCATCCGGCAGGGTGCCGTGGCTGATAAAGTCACTGACCGCCTGCCGCAGCGCGTCTACCGCGGCGTCATACAGGGCTTCCAGTTGATCGAGTGCCTGATCGGCGCTGAGGCCGCTGCGAGGTGGGGCATAGCTCATACTTTCTCCTTCGATGTCCCGGCTCTGGCGGGATTGGCGGCGTTTCACCGTCACAGGTTAGCCGAAGAAGGGCGTAAAAGCTTGGTCGAAATGACGGGCGCGGCAAAGAAATTACCGCGCCCGTGAAGGCGGGGGGATCAGGAGGCGGGAGCGGCCGCTTCGACCTTCAGCGACACCAGGCCGATGCCCAGCTTCTTCGGCGTGAAGCCGCCGCTGGCGTTCTCTTTCGGCTCGGTCGGCGCCGGCGGGGTAATGCTGATCTTCTGCGCGCCGCGCGGGTTATCGAAGCGCAGGGTGACGGTGCTGTCCTGTTCGCCGAGCGACACGAAGCGCTCTTCGTCGCCGACGCGCACCGAAATCGGTTCGCCGACGTTGTTGCCGTAGGCGCGGGCGCGCAGCACCAGATCGAAGCTTTTCGGCAGCGGGTCGACGTAATCGATGTCGACCGCCGGCGCCAGATTGGCGTCGGACCAGCGGCCCCATTCCTCGACGGCGGAGACGCCGGTGATGGCCTTCACCTGTTCCGGCATGCCGGGCAGCATGAACTCGATGGCGTCCGCCCGGTATTTCACCGCCGCGTCGTCCACCTGCAGGCGGGCGACGGCGTTTTGGTAATCGGCGACGCTGTCCGCCGCCGGGCCGGTGAAGTTCACCTTGCCGTTGAAGCGTTCGCCGCTGGCCTGCGCGATCTGCGGCGGCGAGGCGAGGGTGCCGGAGGCCACGCAGATGTCGGTGCTCAGCGCCAGCTGCGGCGCCCAGACCCGGCCGATCTCGTAGCATTTATCGACCCAGACGAATTTCTCCCCCGCCCCCAGTCCGGCCAGCTGTTTGCGCAGCGGGGTGGAGAGGTAGACGTTGAACATCGGTTCGATGCGGTTATCGCCCACCCGCAGGATGAACGGCACCTTGTAGGTGACGCCGGAGAAGCTGAAGCTGCGCTGGCGCGTGTCCACGCTGTAGTCGCTGATGCGGTTCGGCAGGCCCCACTGGTTGATCACCGCCGGTTTCCAACCGTTGATCTTCTCTTCGATATTCAGGAACACCGTAGACAGCGACGGCGCCGACAGGCTGCTGCGGCCAAGGCCGATGTAATTGTCGCCGCCCATCACGTCCAGCACCGTGGCGCCGTTGTCCAGCGTGCTGCGTTTCTCGTTGCGCTGTTCCGCCAGCGGCCGGGTGCCGTCGATGATGAAGAACAGATTGCGGCGCTTCTGTTTGGTCAGGATGTCGTAGGCGGTGTTGTTCATCGCCAGATGATCGGAGGACACCACGATCACGGTGTTGCTGAAATAGGGCGAGCGTTTGATTTTGTCGATCAGCGCGGCGATGTGTTGCTGGCTGCAGGCTACCGCGCTCAGCGAGCGGTTTTCCTTGTTCTGCCAGGCGTAGCTTTTCTTGCTGCAGCCGGCGGAGATAAAACCGTCCGGGTGATGGGTATCGACGGTCAGGGTGAACAGCGAGAACGGCTGGCGCTGTTTGGACAGCTCGACGAACTTGCCGTACACCACGTCCAGCACGCTGTCGTCGTACCAGCCCCAGTCGTTTTTGTAGCTCGGATCGGCGACCTGTTCGCGCAGCTCTTTGAAGCCGTAAACGTGGTCGAAGCCGTGGGATTTCAGGAAGGTGTCTTTACCGGCGAACGCCAGCTCGGCGCCCTGATAGAAATAGTTGCTGTAGCCGGCGGCCTTCAGCACGTCGCCCAGGCAGACGTTCTCCGGGTAGAAGGTGGAGACCGCGCTGGAGGCGTTGCCGTCGAAGGGCGCGAACAGCGGAATGCCGCACTGTGAGGCGACCATGCCGGCGATGGTGTAGCCGGTGCCCGGCAATTGCTGGGTATTGCTGAAATCGATGCTGTCCGCGCGCAGGGCGTTCAGCTCGTCGGTCAGGCCGGGAAACAGCTCGGTATCGAAGTAGGTGCGTTCCAGGCTCTCGGCATAGATGTACACCAGGTTCGGCCGCTTGCCCTGTACGGTTTTTTTCGGCGCTTTGTAGTAAGTGGTGAAATCGGCGGTATCGCCGACGATCTGGCTCTTGACCAGCAGCGAGATGTCCTGAAATGCCGGGGTGGTGCCGACCGAAAACAGCGCCAGCAGCACGGCGACGAGGCTGTAGGCCACGCTGCTGCCTTTGGCTTTGCGGCGCAGCAGGCTGCGGGCGAGCACCGCGAAGATAAGCCCCAACGCCGCCAGCAGGCCGATGAAAGGCAGCACGTATTTGCTGATGCCCGCGCCTTTGAGGCTGCTGGTGACGGTGTAGATCACCGCATCGGTGATGCCGTCGCCGGTAAAGTAGTTGCTGGCGATCAGGATGACGTTCAGCACCAGATAGCTGCCGAGCAGCGTCAGCAGAATGGCGAACCACCAGCGGTTGGCGGCGGCCCGGGTGCGATAAATCAAAATCGACGCCAAAAAGAGAACAAAAGAAACGACTGCTAAAACCATCCGCCAAACCTTGTCTGATTGGAAAAAACGTTGCTGCCCTGGTCTGCGCCGCCGACCGTGCCGCGGCGCGAAAAGTGAAGGGTATAGCCTATTGCCGGCGGCGGAACAACGCGCGATCTCCCGCTACGGCCGACGAACGGCGGCTATTGTACATTTTTATGACAATAGTGTGACGTTAATCACGCCGACGGCGGCCGCGGCGGCGAAAGCTTGCTGGTCGGAGGTTTCGCTCTACGCTTAATGAGCGCCGGACGGTGCGCCCATCAGCCATTCAGGAGGAAGTATGCAGACAATCCCCGCAGCGGTACTCGACGATCTGGCCCCGCAAGGCGTGTTGCGCGCGGCGATCAACTACGGCAATCCGGTGCTGGCGCAGGCCGGGGCCGGCGGTAAACCGCAAGGCGCTTCGGTGGAGCTGGCCGCCGCGCTGGCTCGCGAACTGGGCGTGGCGCTCGAACTGGTCACCTATGACGCGGCGGGCAAGGTGTTCGCCGACCTGGACAGCGGCGCCTGGAACCTGGCGTTTATGGCTATCGAGCCGGTGCGCGCGGCGCAAATCGCTTTCAGCGAACCCTACGTGATCATCGAGGGGACTTACCTGGTGGCGAACGACGCGCCTTACTTTGAGGCGGCGCAGCTCGACCGGCCGGAGGTGCGCATCGCGGTCGGCCAGGGGGCGGCGTACGATCTGTTTTTATCGCGCACGCTGCAGCAGGCGCAGCTGGTGCGGGCGGCAACCTCCGCCGAGGCGATCGCGCTGTTTTTCGAACGGGGGCTGGAGGCGGCGGCCGGCGTGCGTCAACCGCTGTTGGCCGCCGCGGCCGCCCATCCCGGCTACCGGGTGCTGGACGGGCATTTTACCGCTATCCGCCAGGCGATGGCGGTGCCGCGGCAAAAAACGCAGGGCGCCGCCTACGTGAACGCGTTTATCGAACGCTGCAAGGCCAACGGGTTGGTGAAGGCGGCCTTGCAGCGCAGTGGCCAGGGCGAGGTGACGGTGGCGCCGCCGGCCGCCTCGGCATGATCAGTCGAGCTCCACCGCGTACTGTTCCACCGGGGTGATTTTCTTGATCAGCTTGTTGTCGAACAGGAACTGTTCGTAAGCCTGGTAGCGGGCGCGATCCAACTTGGCCGGATCGCGCGCGAACAGCGGCAGGCTGGCTTGCCACGCCTGTTTGTTCAGCTCGGTATTCAGCTCCGGGTGCGCCTTGGCGAACGCCAGCCAGGTGTCCTGCGGGTGCGCATGCAGGTAGTCGCTGCCTTGCTTCAACGCGGCGAGGAACTTGCGGATTTTCGGCTCGTTCACCGCATCGCGGTTGGCGACGATGATCAGCTCGTCATAGGCCGGCACGCCGTAATCTTCGACGTTGAACACCACCGGCGTCTTGCCCTGCAGCTTCAGCTCCAGCGCTTCGATGTTGCGGTAGCCGCCGATCACCGCATCGACCTGGCCCGCCAGCAGGGCGCTGGTCAGCTGGAAGTTGACGTTGATAAGCTTGATGTCCTGCGGCTTGAGGCGCTCGTGTTCGACCATGGTGGCCAGCGTCGCCTGTTCGATGCCGCTGACCGAGTAACCTACCGTTTTGCCCTTGAGATCCGCCGGCGAGGTGATGTTTTTATCCAGCGCGATCACCGTATTCAACGGCGTGTTGATCAGCGTGCCGACGCGCATCAGCGGCAGGCCCTGATCGACGAAGAAATGCAGCTGCGGTTGATAGGTGATGGCAAGGTCGGCCTGTTTGGCGGCCACCAGCCGCGGCGGCAGCGCCGGATCGGACGGCGGCACGATCTTGATGTCCAGCCCTGCGGCCTTGAAGGCGCCGATCTGCTCGGCCACCATAATCGGCGCGTGATCCGGGTTGATGTACCAGTCGAGCACCAGCGTCAGCTTTTCGGCCGCGCCTGCCTGGCCGGTGATGGCGGCGCCCAGCAGCAGCCCGCAAACGGTTTGTTTGATCATGGTCGTTCCTTTATCCCTGGTTATGGTTGCAATCATCAGTCGTTTTCCGGCGCCCAGGCGATCAGGCGCCGCAGCAGCGCATCCACCGCGGCCCACAGCAGCACGGTCATCAGCACCAAAATAAACAGCGCGGCGAAGCAGACGTCGGTCTGCATGCGCGCGTTGGCGTTCAGCATCACGTAGCCCAGCCCTTCGGCCGAGCCGACCCATTCGCCGATGATGGCGCCGATCGGCGCGACCGCGGCGGCCATGCGCAGGCCGGAGCCGAAGGCCGGCAGCGCCGCCATCAGCCGCACGTGCCGCAGCTGCGCCCAGCGCGAAGCGCGCATCGTGCGCGCCAGATCGAGATAGTCGTTGTTGACCCGGCGCAGCCCGTCGAAAAAGGCCGACACCACCGGGAAGAAAATCACCAGCACCGCCATCGCCACCTTGGCGCTCATGCCGAAGCCGAACCACAGCACCAGCAGTGGCGCCAGGGCGAACACCGGTATCGCCTGGCTGGTGAGCACCAGCGGCATCAGCCAGCGCTGCAGTCGCGGCGAGAAGATCATGCACAGCGCCAGCGCCGCGCCGAGCAGCACGCCCAGCACCAGCCCGCTGACGATCTCCGAAGCCGTGACCAGCGTGTGCCAGGCGAGATAGCCGCGCCCGTCCCACAGCGCCTGCGCCACCGCGCCCGGCGTGGGCAGCAGAAAGGCCGGAATGCCGCTTTGCGCCGCCAGCCACCACAGCAGCAGCAGGCCGGCAAACACCGTCAGCCCACGCCGCAGGCGGGTGAGGCCACGCTCTTTGGCAATCTTCATTGCGCGGCCCTCACCAGCTGTTGCAGCAGCTCGGCCTGGCTTTTCAGCAGGTCGGCGTCATCCGGCGCGCGCGGCGGTTGCCCGCTGATGCGGTGAGTATCGTCGAGGCCCAGCGGCCAGGGCGACAGCACCAGCAGCCGGTGGCTCAGGCGGCAGGCTTCCATCGGGTCGTGGGTGATCAGCAGCACGGTGTTTTGCGCCAGCAGCTCGGCGGCCAGGCTCTGGATCTCGGCGCGGGTGATGGCGTCCAGCGCGGAAAAGGGTTCGTCCATCAGTACGATTGGCTGGCGTTCGTAGAGCGTGCGGGCGATGGCGGCGCGCTGGCGCATGCCGCCGGACAGCGCGGCGGGCAGGCTGTGGCCATGCGCGGCCAGGCCTACGCGCTCCAGCAGATGCGCCACCCACGCCCGGTCCGGCGTCTCGCCGCGCAGCCGCGAGCCGAGGGCGACGTTCTCTTCGACGGTCAGCCACGGGTAGAGCAGGTCTTTTTGCCCCATGTAGGCGATGCGCCCGGCGATCGGCAAACCGTCGCTGCCGATCACCGTACCCGAACTGGCCTGCGCCAGGCCGGCGATGATCTTCAGCAGGCTGGTTTTGCCGGCGCCGCTGGCGCCGAGCAGGGCGACGAAGCTGCCGCCGGCGATGTCGAAGCTCAGCCGGTCGAAGACGATTTGCTGACCGAAATGCAGGCTGAGATCCCGCACCTGGATGCCAGGCGGGAGACGCGGGGAGGTCATGAGGCGTTCAGCCCCATTTGCCAAAATGCCGACTCCAGCTGGGTGGCGGTGGTGAAAATCTGCGCCAGCTCGGTGAAGCGGCCCTGTGCGCCGCGCTGCTGACCAACGGTTTCCAGCAGTTCGATGGCGGCGCGCACGCCGGCCAGATAGCCCTCGTCGCCGTAGTTGCGGATCCAGGAGGCGTAAGGATTGCCCTCCATCTGAGTGGCGGGATCGTGCAGCAGCCGCAGGCCGATTTCGGCATAGCCGGCCACGCAGGGCAGCAGGCCGGCCAGCAGATCGAGGGCGTCGCCGGCATGGCCGATATCCAGCACGTAACGGGTGTAGTTCATGGTTTCCGCCGCTTCCGGCTGGGCGGCGATCTGCGCTTCGTTCAGCCCCCATTCGGCGCAGTAGGCCACGTGCAGCGGCAGTTCGGCGACGATGCCGTTGAGCGAGGCGGTGGCGGCGCGCATCTCCGGCAGGGTGCGCAGCTTGCTGACCAGCAGCGCGTAGGCGCGGGCGAAGTGCAGCAGAAACAGATAGTCCTGGGTCAGGTAGCGGCGAAAAGCGCGTTCAGGCAAGGTGCCGGCGGCCAGCTGCTGCAGAAACGGATGATCGACGTAATCTTGCCAGTGGCTGCCGGCATGGTGGCGCAGCCGGCCGTAAAGACCGCTTTCGAACAGGGTAGTGATGGACATGGGACCTCCTTGAGTCAGTGGAGATCCGGGCACGCTGGGGTATGAACAGGCAACGGGTGATCGCGTTGTTGCCTAACCGTCCCTTCGCTGGCATGACCCAGATCAGGTTCAAAGGGTTCGGCTTGCGCCATCTCAGCCCGTAACAGGACACCCCTCGGAGCTGCTTGTTATACGACATTTGTTTTTTGATTACAATCGCCGGGCGGCGCGGCGGCAATCGGTTCGTTTAGTGCGATCGGGGGCGATTTTGCTGGCGCAGAGCGCGCGGTTTTTGTCACTGTAGGCCCATGTTTTGCCTCTGAGGATGATGCCCGATGAAAAAAATTGGTTTTCTCTCGTTTGGCCACTGGTCGCCTTCCGCCCAGTCCGGCACCCGTTCCGCAGCGGATGCGCTGCTGCAGTCCATCGATCTGGCGGTCGCCGCCGAAGATCTGGGGGCGGACGGCGCCTATTTTCGCGTGCACCACTTCGCGCGCCAGCTGGGATCGCCGTTCCCGCTGTTGGCCGCCATCGGCGCCAAAACCCAACGCATCGAGATCGGCACCGGTGTGATCGACATGCGTTATGAAAACCCGCTGTACATGGTGGAGGACGCCGGCGCGGCGGATCTGATCGCCGGCGGGCGGCTGCAGCTCGGCATCAGCCGCGGTTCGCCGGAGCAGGTGATCGACGGCTGGCGTTATTTCGGCTATGCCCCGGCCGACGGCGAGACCGACGCGGACATGGCCCGCCGCCATACCGAAGTGTTCCTGGAAGCGCTGCGCGGTGAAGGGTTCGCCGAACCCAATCCGCAGCCGATGTTCCCGAATCCGCCTGGGCTGCTGCGGCCGGAGCCGTTTTCCGCCGGGCTGCGCGATCGCATCTGGTGGGGCGCCGGTTCGAACGCCACCGCTGTCTGGGCGGCGAAGCTGGGCATGCATCTGCAAAGCTCGACGCTCAAGAACGACGAGACCGGCGAGCCCTTCCACATCCAGCAGGCCAAGCAGATCCGCGCCTATCGCGCGGCCTGGCAAGAGGCGGGCCATGCGCGCGAGCCGCGGGTTTCCGTGAGCCGCAGCATCTTCGCGCTGGTGGATCAGCGGGATCGCAACTACTTCGGCGGCGGCGGCAAGGAGGGCGATCAGCTGGGGTATATCGACGCGCAGACCCGGGCGATCTTCGGCCGCAGCTATGCCGCTGAGCCGGATGTGCTGATCGAGCAGCTGGCGCAGGACGAGGCCATCGCCGAAGCGGATACCTTGCTGCTGACCGTGCCTAACCAACTGGGCGTGGATTACAACGCGCACGTCATCGAATCGATTTTAACCCATGTCGCGCCGGCGCTCGGCTGGCGCTAAACGGAGGAGTGGCATGTCACGCATTTTCATTACCGGCTCGGTTGACGGGCTGGGCCGCGCCGCCGCGCAAACGCTGTTGGACGAAGGGCATCAGGTGATCCTGCATGCGCGTGAGCCTGGCCGTTTGGCCGCGGTGCGCGATTTGCTGGATCGGGGCGCGCAGGCGGCGATCGGCGATCTGTCCGATGTGCAGCAGATCCGGCAGCTTGCCGAGCAGGTCAATCGCCTCGGCCGCCCGGACGCGGTGATCCACAATGCCGGCATGTTTACCGGGCCGCAGGTGATGCCGGTGAACGTCATGGCGCCCTACCTGCTGACGGCCCTGATCGAACGCCCCAAGCGTGTCGTCTACCTGAGCAGCAGCATGCATTTTGACGGCGTGGCGGAACTGAACGGCGTGGATTGGCTTGGCGGCGCTGGCGGTTCTTATTCGGACAGCAAGCTGTTCGTCACCGCGCTGGCCGCCGCCGTGGCGCGCCTGTGGCCTGACGTGATCAGCAGCGCGGTCGATCCCGGTTGGGTGCCGACCAAAATGGGCGGCGCGGACGCGCCCGACGATCTGGCGCTGGGGCATGTGACGCAGGCGTGGTTGGTGACCAGCGATGAACCGCAGGCCCTGGCGTCCGGCGGCTATTGGCACCACCAGCAGCGGCTTGAACCTCACGCGGCGGTGCACGATGAGGCGTTTCAAACGGCGCTGTTGGCGCAATTGGCGCGCGCCGGCGGGGCGCACCTGCCGCAGGCTTGATGGCCGTTCCTTCCTGGCCCGCCGGTGATTATCGGCGGGCTTTTTTATGCCTGCAGGGTGAACCGACGGGGCTTTTCTTATACAGTGGTCGCCTGGCCTGTTTTGATTGTTATTTATATTATCGCCATGCACTCATTCCTGATTATCGTCCCTGAAGGGGGCATGCTGTTCGAAGCGGCGGGCATCGCCGATATCCTGATGCAGGCTAATCGCCTGAGCCCTGCCGAGACGCCGCTGTATCAGATCGCGGTCGCCACCACGCAATCTCACCGGGTGGTGCACGGCCTGTCCGGGCTGAGCCTGTTGGCCGATCATCGCCTGGCGGATCTCGATCCGGCCCAGCCGCGCGATACCGTGATCGTCGCCGGCAAGGGGGCGACCGAAGAAGAGGGCGCCCTGGTCGCCGATTGGCTGCGTCGCGCGGCGCCGCAGGCGCGCCGTATCGCTTCGGTTTGCGGCGGGGCTCTGCTGCTGGCCGAAGCTGGGTTGCTGGACGGGCGGCGGGCGACCACCCACTGGCGGCTGGCGGAGACGCTGCGGGCGCGCTTCCCGCGAGTGCAGGTCGAAAACGGCCCAATCTACGTGCAGGACGGGCCGATCTGGACCTCCGGCGGCGTCAGCTCCGGCTTCGATCTGACGCTGGCGCTGGTGGAGGATGATTACGGCTTCGTGCAGGCGCGCGAAGTGGCGCAGGATCTGGTGATGTTTCTGCGTCGCCCCGGCGGGCAGGCGCAGTTCAGCCGCTATCCGCTCAACCAGGCCAAATCGCCGGGGCCGATCCGTGACCTGCAATCCTGGATCCTGGAAAACCTCGCCGACGATCTCAGCGTCGATCGGTTGGCCGAGCGCGTGGCGATGAGCCCGCGCAACTTTACCCGGGTGTTCACCCGCGAGACGGGCATTTCTCCCGCCAAATTCGTCGAAGAGGGGCGGTTGCATACCGCCAGGCAGCGCCTCGAACAGAGCGCGGAAGGCATCGAGCAGATTGCCTTAGCCACCGGCTTCGGCAACGGCCTTAACCTGCGGCGGGTGTTTGAACGCAAACTGCAATTGACCCCGAGCGAATACCGCGAGCGCTTTCATGCGCGCAATTTGGCGTAAATTGATTGGTAAACGTCATTTACGCCGTTTCTGGTCGGCGCTAGATTTTAGGCAAAGCCCAAAAACGAGGAGTGCATCATGGTGAGAGTAGGCATTAACGGCTTCGGCAGGATCGGGCGCAACGTGCTGCGCGCGGCGCTGGGGCGCAGCGATTTTGAAGTGGTGGCGATCAACGATCTGACGGACAGCAAGACGCTGGCGCACCTGCTGAAATACGACACGCTTTCCGGCACGCTGGCGGCCAGGGTGGAAGCCGGCGACAACCAGCTGCTGCTGGACGGCCGGCCGATTCAGGTGTTTTCGCAGCGCGATCCCGCCGAGATCCCCTGGCGCAGCGCGGGCGTTGACGTGGTGATCGAAGCGACGGGCTTCTTTACCGACAAGGCCAAGGCGGAAGTGCACATCACGCACGGCGGCGCCAAGCGGGTGATTATCTCGGCGCCGGCCAAGAATGACGACATTACGCTGGTGATGGGGGTTAACGATCACCTCTACGATCCGGCTCTGCATAAGGTGGTCAGCAACGGCAGCTGCACCACCAACGGGCTGGCGCCCGCCGCGCAGGTATTGCATCAGGCGTTCGGCATCGAATACGGGTTGATGAATACCACGCATGCCTATACCAACAGCCAGGCGTTGCACGATCAGCCGGAAAAAGATCTGCGCGGCGCGCGGGCGGCGGCGGAATCGATCGTGCCTTACTCCAGCGGCGCGGCCAAGGCGCTCGGCAAGGTGATCCCCGAACTGGACGGCCGCCTGACCGGTTATTCGCTGCGGGTGCCGGTGCCGGTGGTTTCCATCGTCGATCTGACGGTGACGCTGAAACGCCCGGCTACGGTGGAGGAGATCAACGCCGCTTTCCGCGCGGCGGCGGCGTCCGGCCCGCTGAAAGGGATCCTGGGGTACAGCGATGAACCGCTGGTGTCGAGCGACTATCGGGGCGATGCGCGTTCGTCGATCATCGACGGCCTGTCCACGCTGGTGATCGGCGGCAACCTGGTGAAAGTGCTCGCCTGGTATGACAACGAGTGGGGCTTCTCCAACCGCTTGGTCGATCTGGCGCTGCTGATGGAACAACGCGGGCTGTAAACGCCCAACAGCAAAAAGCCCGCTTAAGTTTCCTTAAGCGGGCTTCTCTAAATATGGCTCCTCTGACTGGACTCGAACCAGTGACATACGGATTAACAGTCCGCCGTTCTACCGACTGAACTACAGAGGAATCGTGTGAACGGGGCGCATGATATCCAGCGGCCCCGGGTGTGTCAACGCTAAATTGCCCCGGGCGGTGCGACTGCTCGGTATCTGAGCAATAAGCTCGTCAATCAGCCCATTGCGCGTCGTTTTCCGCCTGGCCGCGCAGCAGGCGCGCCAGCGGATCCTGGCGGTAGAAGCGGCAAAAGTGCTGATACAGCGCCGGGAAGCGTTCGGCCAGCAGTTCGGGAGCGCTGAAGAAATACTCCGACAGCACGGCGAAGCACTCGGCCGCATCGGTGGCGGCGTAGGCATCCATGCTGGCGGCCTCTTCGCCGACCATGTCGATCTCGTCCTGCAGGCTTTCCATCGCGGCGTGCAGATCATGTTCCCAGGCGGCCACCTCGCGCAGCGGGATCGGCGGCACGCCGGTGGCGACGCCGCCGTTGCGCATATCCAGCTTGTGCACCGCTTCGTGGATCACCAGATTGAAACCGGAAAGGTCGAAAGAGTCCTGCACGTCTTGCCAGTTGAGCACGATCGGCCCCTGTTCCCAGCTTTGGCCCGACTGCACCACCGGCCCCGAGTGCACCAGACCGATCTCGTCCTGCCATTCGTCTTCCACCACGAACGGGGTGGGGTAGAGCAGAATTTCGTTGAAGCCGTCGAGACACTCCGCGCCGAGTTCCAGCACCGGCAAGGCGAACAGCAGGGCGATGCGCGCCTGCATTTGCGAGGTGAGCTGCAGCCCCTGCAGCGGCACGATGCGCTTTTGCTGCAAGATCTGCCCGGCGACGGCCACCAGCCGCTGCCGCTCCTGCTCATTCAGCGGCGAGAGCAGCGGGATCGCCAGCGCGTCCTGCCACTGGGCCTCGATGTCTGCCTGGGGTTGAGAGGGTTGAGTCGCTTTCCACGGCCATTTAATCATCAGGTTGCTCGTAAAGTCGTCACTTGAACGTTCAGCGGTATGCTAATGCTGTAAAAATGCCGCAAAAGCGGGCATGATAGCAAGCGTTGTCAGGAGAGATGCCGGAGCGGCTGAACGGACCAGTCTCGAAAACTGGAGTAGGGGCAACTCTACCGGGGGTTCAAATCCCCCTCTCTCCGCCACTATTCAATCACTTACGAATGAATCTTTCAACGATCCCCATCACAGTAAAATCTCAGCTCTGGCCGTTTGCCGTCTGTTTTCCTCTGTCCTGACTCTTTGCCGACGCTTATCAAAACGTCTTTTCGTCTTACTGTTGTCATGTTGCGAGCGAGAGGGCGGGTTTGACGCCGCCCGTTGGTTATGGGATTTACTCACACTGTAAACCCCGTGTTTGCCTGATATTTCTCATACCGAATTACTTGTCCGGTAGCGCATAAGCGATAATGTAGTCACCGCGCATCGGTGATTGGCGTGCGCCCCCCGCATTGATGACAATGTACTGTTTGCCGGTTTTCGGCGAGAGGTAAGTCATCGGGCCGGATTGGCTACCTACCGGCAAGCGCGACTTCCAAATCTCTTTACCGTTGGCGGTATCAAAGGCGCGTAAATAGAAATCCTGCGTGCCGGCGAAAAACAGGAGACCTGACTGTGTCGACAGCGACGCGCCCAGCGTTGGCATGCCGATAGGGATAGGCATCCGCATGCTGATGCCAAGCGGCCCAGTATCTTCGACTGTCCCTACAGGGACCTGCCACACCAATTTGCCGCTAGTCAGGTCTACGGCGGACATCGTGCCGAACGGCGGTTTCTGGCAGGGGATCCCCAACGGGGAGAGGAACCGTTCTCGCATGGCCCCGAACGGGGTGCCTTCCATCGGGACTATTCCCATTTCTATGCCGCTGGCGTTGGTTGGAACCTTATTCCTCGGCACCAGATAATGTGCCAATCCCAGGCGCATATCATTGACGAACATCAGGTTATTGTGTGGATCCACGGAGACGCTGCCCCAGTTCATCCCCCCCAGAGATCCTGGGTATTGAAGGGCGCGGTCTTCACCCGGTGGGGTGAAAATGCCCTGATAGCGCATTTCTTTAAACTGAATACGGCATAGCAGCAGGTCAATCAGCGTTGCGCCCCACATATCCGACTCTTTCAATTGTTCATTGCCCATCATTGGCATTCCCACTGAGTACGGCTGGGTGGGGGAATAGCGTTCACCCTTGATGATCCCCGCCGGTACAGGGCGTTCCTCAACTTGCGCGACGGGTTCGCCGTTTACACGGTTGAGCATGAAAATCATGCCCTGCTTGCTGGTTTGCACCAGAACCGGCGTAATGCCACCTTTGCCGTTCGGCAAATCGAACAAGAGTGGCTGTGATGGCAGATCGAAGTCCCACAAATCGTGGTGTGTGGTCTGGTAGTGCCAGCGCACTTTACCGGTAGCGGCGTCTATGGCGACAACGGCGGAGCTGTATTTATCGTCCAGTGCGCTACGAGTGCCACCGAAAAAGTCAGGTGTCGCGTTGCCTGTGGGTAAATAGATTAAGTTCAATTGTTTGTCATAGGACATGGCTGACCAGACATTCGGTGTACCGCGAGTATAGGTTTGCCCCTCCGGCGGCAGGCCGCGCAGTTCAGGATTGCCAGGATCCCAGGCCCACACGAGGTTGCCGGAGTGGACATCATAAGCTCGAACAACGCCGGGAGGTTCGTCAGTGGAAAAGTTATCCGCTACGCGTCCCCCCACGACGACGACGTCTCCGGCTACCAGCGGCGTGGAGGTTTGTTGATAATAGCCCGGTTTGATTTCGCCCATGCCACTACCGAGATCGACGGTACCGCGATCGCCAAAGGCGTCGCACAATTTCCCCGTGTCGGCATCAAGGGCGATGAGTCGGGCATCAATCGTGGGCAGGAACAAACGGCGCGAACAGAGCGCGGGTGGGCGACTCGGGGTTGTTACCGCTGGTGTGGCGTGATTCTCGTAGTAACCCAGGCCCCGGCAGCGCTGCCAGTTCGGCGAGGCGGCTTGCGGATCGAAACGCCATTTTTCTTTTCCGTTATCCACATCTAAAGCCAACACTTTACTGTATGGAGTACAGACATACAGCGTGTCGCCGATCTGCAAGGGTGTATTCTGATCTTCCGCACCAGAACCTTTGCTCGCGGGGATATCGCCGGTATGGGCTGTCCAGGCCACCTGCAATCGGGAAACGTTCTGCTTGTTTATTTGGTCAAGTGCGGCGAAGCGATCGCCGTAAGGGGTATTTCCCCAGTGTTCCCAATTCTTCTGTTGCTTGCCGGCGGTTACCGGAAACACGGGGATGGTTTTCGTCGCGCTGACCAGAGGTTGGAAACTGAACATCCATCCGAAGCTGACTCCCAGTCCGATGGCGAGGAACGCCGCTAAACTGAAAGCTGGGCCTTTGTTGATCGAATGACCGGGCATTAATGGCCAGGCGATAGCGCAAAGAAACGCTAAAACACCGAGGGTGAAAAGGCGCGAGAACAGCGGCCAGTAATGCCAGCCGGCATCGGCAATGGCCCAAAACAGGGAGACGGTGAAGGCGAGCGCGTACAGGATTATGCCGCTGCGACGACGGCGAGCAATCAGGCTGGCGGCTATAATCATCGCCAGACCCATCGCCAAGAAATAAAACGTTCCGCCGACGAAGGCCAATCTGGCGCCGAGAAGGCAGATAGCCAGACCGATGATGAACATCAGCCCGGCAAGAAACCACAGGAGGTATTTTTTCCCGTCCCGTGTCCTATGCGCTTTTTGCATATGAACTCCTTAGTGACTTTTCTCTGAGGTTGTCAAATTGGGGGAATGAGGTGGCGTTTTTAGTCAGATGGTAGGGTGTCTTCCGGCTCAGGCGTCGCGCGCTTGCAGCCGGAATGCGTGTGTTTCGAAGAAAGGACGTGAGGGAATGTCATCCTTGCTCTCCTATCTCTCGTTCTTCAAACGCGGCGCTAATCCGTGCGTTCAGCGAATGTCATTTGAACGCGCGTCAAAGCAGGCGGTATATTGATGCTCTGTCGCTTGACGCGCCTGATGACGCCGTTTAGCGACGATCATCGCCACCGTCAGCAGGGCGGGAAGCGCCAGGACGGCGAAAATGGTGCTGAAGCTCCAACCGAGCGCCAGCATTTCAGCCCCGGCCAGCGCGCTTAAGATAGCGCCCAAACGGCCGATGCCGTGCATCCAGCTGGAGCCGGTGGCTCGCGCTTCGGTGGGGTAAAAGCTGGCCGACAACGCGTTCATGCCGGTGTTGGCGCCCCCGATGCAGAACCCGATGGCCATCGCGCAGCCGCCCATCAGGAGGGGGTAACCCATTGCCATCCCCATCAGCAGAGTGAACAGCGCCCCCAACCCATAAATCGACGCCAACGCGCGATGTGGTTCGGATCTGTCCATCACCCACCCGGAAAATAGCGATCCTAATGTCCCGCCCGCCTGAAATAGCGCGGTGATGACCGCCGCTTGCGCGATGTTGAAACCGCTGTCTTTAATCAGCAGTGGCAGCCAACTGCCTAAGGTGTAGTACAGAAACAGCGCGCTAAAATACGCGCCCCACAGCATTAAACTGCCGAAGCGGTACCGTGCGCTCACTACCAGTTTAACCGGATGAGTGCAGACCTGGCCCGGCGGGGGCAGAACAACGGTAGAATGTCGAAAATCGCGATCGGGCGCCAGTTTCGCCAGAATGCGCTGAATGCCGCCCTGATCTGCCCGTTTCGCCACCAGGAAACACACCGATTCGGGTAACGCCGCCATCAGCACGGGCGCGAACAGCAGGGGCAAGATCCCGCCAAGCAGCAGCACGGCATGCCAGCCGAAGCGCGGCATCAGCCAGGACGCGGCGAATCCGCCCAAGGCGGCGCCAAAGGTGAAGCCGCAGAAAACCACGGTAATCAAGAAAGCGCGGCGTCGGGCGGGCGCGAACTCCGCCACCAGGGTGCCGACATTCGGCATGGCGGCGCCGAGCCCCAATCCGGTGAGCAGGCGAAATAACATCATCTGCTCCATATTTTGAGAAAACGCCGTCACCAGCGTCCAAACGCCAAAAAAGAATACGCTGTTGATGATGACGACTTTGCGGCCGAATCTGTCTGACAATGGTCCGGATAGCATCGCGCCCAGCGACAGGCCAATCAGCGCCGCGCTGATCACCAGCCCCAGTTCGCGGTTAGTGATTTGCCAATCCGCCTTAAGCTCTGGCGCAATAAATCCCATGATAACGATATCGAATCCATCCAGAGCAATGATGCAAAAGCCGAGCAGCACGATCATCTTTTGCCATTTGCCTAACGGGCGGTCGTCGATCAGCGCCCGAACATTGATTGCGTTGTTTCCCGACATGGGGGGCTCCCGGTGCAGTAGTTGAGTGTCATCACTATAAGCAGCCCCTGGGCGGACGTTAAACGGCGATAATCGAAAAAATGTGCGTTTATCGGACAATTGAGCCGGCGGTGAGTGACGAGGCAGTGTTAACTTTATGTTATGAAAAGGGATTGCCGTGAGAATGGCAGTGCCGGAGGCCACTGAGAGTGTGAGCGCGATCATTAACCTTTTCAGTAAGATGGAAGAACAGGCGGGCCTTGATGGCCCGCGCGATTAATGCATGGCGGTGAGCCGAACCGGGGCGTTGGCGGCCCCAAAGCCGCGGTAGCCGCCTCGGCGTTCCAGAAGTTCGAAGAAGAAGCGGCCTTTTTCATAGGGCACGGTGTAGACATGCAGCAATTCACCGCCCTGATCGTCTCGATCGTAGAGCACATTGCCCGCTTGCAGCTGTGAGAGGAAAGCGGGGTCGAGATCGAAACGCGCTCTGAGATCGTGATAGTAGTTATCGGGAATACGCAGCGTTTTTAATCCGCGCGCCTGCGCCGCTTTCACCATGCTGAACAGATCCTCGCAGCCAAAGGCGACGTGCTGCAAGCCTGCGCCCTGATAGGCGGTTAGCGCCTGGGCGATTTGCGTTTCCCTGCTCACCGACATATTCAGCGGCAGCCGGATGGCGTCGTTGGGGCTGCGCAAGACGCGGCTGCGAACCAAACCCAGCGGATCGGGCAATTCCCACTCGTTGTCCTGCACAAAACCCGGCACGCTGCGCAGGAACATGATCCAGTTGCCGCTCGATTCATCCGCCAGCGCAATCGCCAGGTGATCGATGCTTTGCAGCGCGGGCGGCGGCCGCGCTGCGATGAGTCAGATGAAAATCAGCGTGATAAATATCGTTCTTGGGATCTTCGTCCGCTTCCACCAGATAAATCAGGCTGCCGTCCGGTGCGCACAGCGCGGGGATTTGCCGCTCGTTGGGGCCGGTTTCTCCTTGCCAGATGGCGTACCCGTAGTCTTGCGCCCGTTGCAGTAAACGCGCTACGCCGCGCACCCGCCACGCCACGGCGCACAGGGAAATGCCGTGCAGGTGATAATAGCCGCTGGCCTGACTTTCCGGCTGGGCATTCAGAATGACATTCACTTTGCCGTTGCGATAGAGGGCGACGCTTTTGGAGCGGTGCTCGCCGGCGTGAACCAATCCCAGCTGCGTCAGCCATTGGCCCATCGCCAGCCCGTCGTTGTGCGAGACGGCAAATTCGATAAACTCCAGCGCCAGCAAGGGCGGATGCGGCTGCGAATGGAATAAGGAACGTTCCATGAGCGAGGCCATGGCGTTGGGCAGCAGAGGCTGTTTGGCCAACCAGTCATAGGTTTGCTCCTCCAGCCACAACAACGATCGGAAACCGTCCTGGGCCGTGGGGAGCACCGGCGAGGCGCGGAAACCATCGTTAAATATCTCCAGCGACCAGGCGCCGCGATAGCCATGCGCGGAAAGTTGGGTCATGAACTGGGTCAGATTCAGCTCCCCTTGGCCGGGGAAGCAGCGGAAATGGCGACTCCAGGCGAGCACATCCATCTTCAACAGCGGGGCGTCCGCCAGTTGGACAAACACGATTTTTTCGGGCGGCACGTCCTCGAGGCCATCGAGGTTATCGCCGCGCGACAGGATATGAAAACTATCGAGAATGATCCCCAACGCCGGATGATCTACGGCCTTCACGCGCGCCCAGGCGTCGCGCCACATATTCACGTGACGTCCCCAGGCCAGCGCTTCATAACCGACAGTAATATCATACTCGGCGGCCAACTCCGCCAACGCGCGCAAATCGCTCACTTGCGTGGCCATGTCTTCGCTGCTGTCGGGCGAGACATTGCTGCAGAGCAGCATGCGAGAACAGCCCAGTTGCTGCATGACTTCGAACTTGCGCGCCGCGCGGGAAAGGTTCTGCGCCAGCGTTTCGCGCGAGCCTCCTTCGAAGTCCCGAAACGGTTGGAACAGTAAAATTTCCAGGCCCAGTTCGGCGCACAACTCACGGATTTCCGCCGGTGAGCCGGGGTAGTAGACCAGATCGTTATCGAAAATTTCGACGCCATCAAAGCCTGCGGCGGCGATAGCCCGCAGTTTTTCCGGCAGCGAACCCGATACCGAGACCGTCGCGATAGAACGTTTCATCATTGCCTCCAGTTAAGCGGTCATGGATGACCTGAAAGCGACCATTCAGCAGCGAGGCGGACCACCGACGGGAATTGAATCATGTTATGGACCAAATGAAATGTTTCGTCAATTCAGAACATTCCATTACCTTTGGTTATATAAAGCGATCGGTTTTCTCACTTTACTTTTACATATTGCGCTTCCTACACTCTGTCGACATGTACCCTCAAATAATAAGGATACCGGGATGAAAAGTGATTGGATGGCGCGAGAACTGGTGCATCGCGATTACAGTCATCACCCGCCGGCGCTGGCGCCGCTGTATAAAACCAGCGTGCTGCGGTCGCCGCGCAATGCATTAATTTCATTGCAAAACTCGCTGTCTGAACTGACCGCCCCCGTCTTCACGCCAACGGATATCGGCCCGCTGGATCACGATCTGATTCTGAATTACGCCAAAGACGGCTTACCGATCGGCGAGCGGATCATCGTGCATGGATTTGTGCGGGATGCCTTCGGGGCGCCGGTGCGCAACGCCCTGGTCGAGGTATGGCAGGCCAATGCGGGAGGGCGCTATCGTCACAAGAAAGATCAGTATCTGGCGCCTATCGATCCCAACTTTGGCGGCTGCGGCAGGATGCTGACCGACGACAACGGGTATTACTGTTTTCGTACGATCAAGCCGGGCCCGTATCCCTGGCGCAATCAGGTCAGCGACTGGCGTCCGGCGCATATTCACTTCTCGCTCTCCGGCGAGGCGTTCGCGCAGCGCTTGATCACGCAGATGTATTTCGAAGGCGATCCGTTGCTCGTTCGCTGCCCCATCTTGCAGTCGGTAGGCAGTGACGATGCGATGCGCACGCTGATTGCCGAGCTGGATATGCACGCCGCCGTGCCGCTGGACAGTCTGGCTTACCGCTTCGATCTGGTGCTGCGAGGCCATCGAGCCACGTGGTTTGAGAACCGTACACAGGGAGCCGCGTGATGAAAAAGTATTTGTCTGAAACGGCCTCGCAAACCGCCGGGCCTTATGTGCACATCGGTTTGGCACCGCATGCCGCCGGCTTTGATATTTTCGAGCGTAATTTTACCCATGTGTTGACGCAACCGGAGACGCGTGGGGAGCGCATCGTGGTGGAAGGGCATGTCTATGACGGTTCCGGCACGCAGGTTCGAGACGCGCTGGTCGAAGTCTGGCAGGCCAATGCCGCCGGGCGATATCAGCACCCCGCCGACGGCCAGTTGGATAAGCCCGACGATCCGGCGTTTCGCGGCTGGGGGCGAACCTGTTCGGATTTCACCAGCGGCCTGTGGCAATTCGAGACGATTAAACCGGGGCGCGTGACGGGGCGCGACGGCCGGTTGATGGCGCCCCATCTCAATCTGTGGATAGTGGCCCGCGGCATCAACATCGGGTTGAACACGCGTCTCTACTTTGCCGACGAACAGGCGGCCAATGCCGAAGATCCGGTGTTGAATCTCATCGAGTGGGAAAAACGGCGCAGCACGTTATTGGCGCAAAGGCGGCAGCGCGGGGATCAGACGGTGTACCATTTCGACATCTGGTTACAGGGCGAGAACGAAACCGTTTTTTTTGATATTTGATCCTCCGCTCGCCCTGACAATGAGCTTGCCGCGCCGGCGGCAAGTTAATACTATAAATCATGAACATGACTTCTCGCTTTAGCCAACGCATCCGCCTTCGTCATCTGCACGCCTTTGTCGCTACCGCGCAACAGGGGACGTTGGTGCGCGCCGCACAGCAATTGGGCATCACGCAGCCCGCGCTCTCTAAAACGCTCAACGAACTGGAAAGCCTGGCCGGCGAGCGCCTTTTTTCGCGCAATCGGCAGGGGGCGGAACTGACCGCCGCCGGAACGCGTTTCCTGCAGGATGCCAGCCGCGTTTTGGATGCGCTGAATGTGTTGGGGCGCACGCTTGCCTCGGACAGCGAGGCGCTGCCGGCGCCGCTGCATATCGGCGCGCTGCCCACCACGCTGGTGAGCCTGGTCGCGCCGGTCGTGGTGGGGTTGCAGCAGCAATCCCCCGGCTGGCGCATGCAGGTTACGACGCTGGCCAACGATGCGCTGATGATGGCGGTGAGATCGGGGCAATTAACGTTAGGCATCGGGCGCATGTCAGACCCCTCCCGCATGGAAGGGCTCAACTTCGAGCTGCTGTATCATGAAACGCTGCGGCTGGTGGTTGCTCCTCATCATCCGCTGTTGCATTCGGATGTCTCGCTGGCGGAGGCGTTGAGCTGGCCATTGGTGCTCTCCCCGCGGGGTACGGTGCCGCGTCAGAATGCGGAGGCGCTCATTGTCAGCCACGGGCTGGCGGTGCCGGAAGGGTGCGTCGAGACGTTGTCGGTTACGCTGGCGCGCTGCCTGACGCTACAGTATGGCTATGTGTGGCTGGTGCCTTACGGCGCGGTGCGTGACGACTTGTTCAGCAATCACCTGCGTGCGCTGCCGTTGCCTACCCAGGGCATGGCCGAGCCGCTGGGCATCATTACCCGGCAAGAGGCGCTCTCGTCCCCTGAGCAGCAGCGCCTGATTGCTGCGCTGCGCCAAAGGGTGCTGGATGTACCGGTATAACCGCGTCTTCTAGTCGTCCGATCGCCGCCCGGCGTCGTGTTCGGCAAAGACGGACTGCGCCAGATGAAAAGCGGCGTTCGAGGCGGGTAAGCCGCAGTAAAGCGCCGCATGCATCAGAACTTCTTTGATCTCTTCACGCGTGACGCCGTTATTGAAGGCGGCCCGGATATGCATTTTCAGCTCAGCTTCGCGATTCAAGGCGATCAGCATCGCGATGGTGATCAGGCTGCGGGTATGGCGCGACAAGCCCGGACGCGTCCATATTTCTCCCCAGGCGTAGCGAGTGATGAAATGCTGAAACTCCTCGTTGAGCGGCGACAGCGCCGCGAGGGTATTATCGACATGCTCATCGCCCAACACCGCTCTGCGCACCGTCAGGCCTTGCTGATAACGTTGCCGCTGCGTGAGCTGCTCATCCAAAAAGGCCCGGAACGCGCGGTTAAATGCCCGCCAGGCTTCGATGCTGGACAGGTGGGCGGCGGGCAGGATGACGCATTGCGCGTCGGGAATGCCTGCCGCCAAGGCTTTTGCATCGTCGACGGTCGTTACCGCATCCTCATGTCCGGCGATAACCAGCGTCGGAACGCGGATGCCTGCCAGCTCGGCGCGTAAATCGGCGGTCGCCAGCGCGTCGCAGCAAGCGGCATAGCCCTCGGGATCGCAGGCGGTGAGCTGTTGCACGACGGTTTGCACCTTGACGGGGGCGGATTGGCAAAATGCCGGGGTGAACCAGCGCGCTGCCGCGCCATCGCTGACGGCGGACATGCCGCACTGGCGCACCTGCGCGGCGCGTTCTCGCCAATGCTCCGTCACCCCGATTTTCGCGGCGCTATTGGCGATCGTCAGCGTCAGCAAGCGATCGGCATGAAAGCGCGCCAGCCATAACCCCGTCAGCCCCCCCATGGAGATGCCGCAGAAATGCACCCGATCAATCGCCAGAGTGTCCAGCAGGGACAGCACCTGTTCGCCCAGTCGCGCCAGCGAGCCGGGCTGTTCATCGGGCGCAGAGTCGCCGTGGCCGGCAACGTCGTAGCGCAGAATGCGATAGTGGGCGATGAACGCGTCGCGCTGCGGCTGCCACATTGCCAATGAGGTGCCCAGCGAGTTGCCAAACAGAATAACCGGGGCGTTTTCAGGCCCCTCAAGGACATAATTCAACATGATTGCTCCCTCTCGGCCATCGCCAGGACTTGTTGAATGAAACGCTGCGTGCTGCCGGTGGCATTGGCCGGATCGAGCAAGGTTTCCAGGGTTTCCCGGCTGAGTCGGGAAGAGACTTCCGCATCGGCGCACAGGAGGGTTAACAGGGGTTGCTGGGTGGCCAGGGCTTGCCGGCAGCACCGTTCTATATGATGGTGCGCCTGTTGACGTCCGAGGGTGGGGGCCAAGGCCAGGGTAACCGATTCAGCCATGATCAGCCCTTGCGTCAGCGCCAGATTGCGCCGCATCGCCGCTTCATGCACCTCCAGACCGTTAATGAGATCCAGGCTTTGCGCCAATGCTGCCCCGCTCAGCACCAGGAGCTGCGGCAGGCTTTGCCACTCGGCCTGCCAGCCGCCCAGCGCGCGTTCGTGCTCCTGCACCAGGCCGGCATACAATCCGGACATCAACGCAGGCAGACGGTTGGCCGCGCTGAGGATGGCGGCGCAGAGCACCGGATTGCGCTTATGCGGCATCGTGGAAGAGCCGCCGCGTCCGGGGGCCGACGGTTCGCTGATTTCAGCGACTTCGGTCTGCATCAACAAAGACATGTCGCGCGCCAGCTTGCCGAGCGAGCCCGTCAGGCCGGCATACCAACTCGCCAGCTCCAACAACCGATCGCGTTGGGTATGCCACGGCGTGGCGCTGCGCGGCAGGGCCAGCGCTTGCGCCAGCGCCCGCTCAACGCGCTCGCCCTGTTCGCCGAGCGAGGCGAGCGTGCCGGCCGCGCCGCCGAATTGCAACGCGAGCACGCGTGGCCGCATTTCAGCCAGACGAGCCCGATAGCGCAGCAAGGCGTCCAGCGTGCCGGCCAGCTTCAGCCCCAGCGTCGTTGGCAAAGCGTGTTGCAGCCAGGTGCGGCCCACCATTAACGTTGCGCTATGGCGCCGGCATTGCGCCGTCAGCGCCGCAATCAGCTGATTGAGCAGCGCGTTGGTTTTATCGAGCGCGCTGCGCAGTTGCAGCACCAGCCCGCTGTCAATCGCATCCTGACTGGTCGCCCCCCAGTGAACGAAACGCGCCGCTTCCGGTGAGGTTTGCGCCACCAACGCCGTCAATTGTTTGACGAGGGGAATGGCTAAATTGCCCGCCAATCCGGCGGACTGCGTCAGCGCGGCGGCGTCGAGCTTTTCCGCCTGGCAGTGGCTGCGTATGATCCGCGCGGACGCGTCATCGGTAATCCCTGCAGACGCCAGGGCCTGCGCCAGACCGGCTTCGAAATCAAGCATGCCCTGCAGCAGCGCCGTGTCGCTGAAGCAGGGCGTTAATGGGGAAGCCATAAACATTGCGCTATAGAGAGACATTCGTTATATCCGTTCCAGAATCAAGGCGACGCCTTGCCCGACACCGACGCACATGGTGCACAGGGCAAAACGCCCGCCGGTGCGCCGCAGTTGATAAGCGGCGGTCATGGCCAACCTGCCGCCGGATGCCCCCAGGGGATGCCCCAGCGCGATAGCGCCGCCGTTAGGGTTGACCTGTTCCGCGTCATCCGGCAGTCCCAGGGCGCGCGTCACGGCCAGCGCCTGGGCGGCAAAGGCTTCATTCAACTCAATGACGTCCATTTGCGCCAGGCTCAAACCGGTTTGCGCCAGCACTTTGCGGACCGCGGGAACCGGCCCGTAACCCATGATGCGCGGCTCTACGCCGCAGGCGGACATGCCGACCACACGCGCCAGCGGGGCGAGTCCATACTGCACCGCCGCGCGTTCGCTGGCAATGAGCAGGGCGCTGGCCCCGTCGTTGATGCCCGAGGCGTTGCCGGCGGTGACGCTCCCCTCGGGGCGCACGACGCCTTTCAGGGCGGACAGCGCGGCCAAAGAGGTGCTGCGGGGATGTTCGTCGCGAACCAGGCTGAGCGGCTCGCCTTTGCGTTGCGGAATGCTGACGGCGATCAGTTCCTCATCAAACAGACCCAGCTCCTGAGCGCGGGCGGTGCGCTGTTGGCTGCGCAATGCAAAGGCGTCTTGATCGGCGCGGCTGACGGCGAAATCGCGAGCCACATTTTCGGCGGTTTCAGGCATGGTTTCGACACCGAACTGCGCGCGCATTTGCGGGTTGATAAAGCGCCATCCCATCGTCGTATCTTCCATTTTCAGCGATCGGCTGAAGGCGCTGTCCGCTTTGCCGGTGACAAAGGGCGCGCGCGACATGCTTTCCACGCCGCCCGCGATGATGACCTCCGCTTCGCCGCATTTAATGGCGCGCGCCGCCATGCCTACCGCGTCCAATCCCGAACCGCACAGGCGATTGAGGGTGGTGCCCGGCACGGTGTGGGGCAACCCGGCCAACAGCAGCGCCATTCGCGCCACGTTGCGGTTGTCTTCACCGGCCTGGTTGGCGCACCCCAGAATAACGTCATCAATGGCGTGGGGATCCAACTGCGGCAGTCGGGCAAGCAGCGCCTTCAGGGGCAGAGCGGCCAAATCGTCGGCGCGCAGCGCGGATAATGCGCCGCCGTAACGGCCGAATGGCGTACGAACGGCATCGCAGATAAAAGCCTGTTGCATGGCGATTTCCTCAAGCGGGGATCAAGTCAGATTGCAGTAAACGTATCGGGGTTAACGCTTGCAGCGCGTCAAAGGTGAGCCCCGGACACAGCTCCCGCACCTGCGGGCCGTCCGGGGTGATATCAATGATTGCCATATCCGAATAAATGCGGCTGACGCAGGCCAATCCGGTCAACGGATAGCTGCACTGTTCCACCAGCTTGCATTCGCCGGTCTTGGTCAGGTAGTCCATCATCACATAGACTTTGCGCGCGCCGATGGCCAGATCCATGGCGCCGCCCACCGCCGGGATCGCGTCTTCGGCGCCGGTGCTCCAGTTGGCCAGATCGCCGGCAGCCGAGACCTGATACGCCCCCATCACGCAGATATCGAGGTGGCCGCCGCGCATCATGGTAAAAGAGTCGGCGTGATGGAAATAACTGCCGCCGGGCAGCAAGGTCACCAGTTCTTTACCGGCGTTGATGAGTTCCGGATCTTCTTCGCCCGGCGCGGGTGACGGCCCCATGCCGAGCAGGCCGTTTTCGCTGTGCAGAATCACCTCTTTGTCGGCGGGCAGGTAGTTAGCGATGCGGGTCGGAAGCCCAATCCCGAGGTTGACGTAGGCGCCTTCCGGAATATCGCGCGCTACCCGTTGGGCTAATTGGTCGCGGGTTAATTTTTGCATGTTATGACTCCTCAGGCAGAGAGGGAAAAGGTCGCGGGGTGCGCCACCGCCACCAGGCGCTGGACGAAGATGCCCGGCGTTATCACGTTTTCCGGATCCAGTGCGCCCAGCGGCACCAATTCAGCGACCTGCGCTATCGTCGTGGCGGCGGCCATCGCCATCACCGGGCCAAAATTACGCGCCGCTTTGCGGTAAACCAGATTGCCCCAGCGGTCACCCCGATGGGCCTTTATCAAGGCGAAATCCGCCTTTAAGGGCGTTTCAAACACGTAATGCCGTCCGTCGATTTCACGCGTTTCTTTGCCTTGCGCCAGCGGCGTGCCAAAGGCGGTTGGGGTGAAAATGCCGCCCAATCCGCTGCCGGCGGCCTGCATGCGGGCGGCAAGGTTGCCCTGAGGCACCAGTTCCAGTTCGATCGCGCCGCGGCGATAAAGGTCGTCAAAGACCCACGAATCGGCCTGGCGCGGGAAGGAACAAATCATCTTTCGCACACAGCCGGTCTTGAGCAGCGCCGCGAGGCCGCTGTCGCCGTTGCCGGCGTTATTGCTGATTACCGTTAGCTCACGGGCACCGCGTTCAATCAGCGCATCGATCAGTTCCAGCGGCTGTCCCGCGGGGCCAAAGCCGCCAATCATGATGCTCGCACCGTCCGGAATGATGGACACGGCGTCTTCCAGAGTGGCCACACTTTTATCGATCATCTGTTGTTCCTTTCATTCGGCGCCCGCCGGGGGAGTGTTTATCGTCAATGGGAAAAGTAGATCGTCCCTTTCGGGCAAACAATACCGATTATCGAAAAAGTGTGCGATTATCGGCTATTCTTTGAGAGGCATTCGCAGGTTGTGATCGTCGGCACACCGATATTTCAGGCAGACAGCGGGGTAACGAGAATGGAAAAAGAACAGGAAATTACGCGCAGCAGCACCGATCCCTGGAAGGGGGATCCCGACTTTATGGCCTCTTTGGCGCGAGGATTGGAGGTCCTGCAGGCTTTTACGCCGCAGCGGCGGCTGATGTCGGTGTCGCAGATTAGCCAGCGTACCGGCATTCCGCGCGCGGCGGTGCGCCGCTGCCTTTACACCCTGAGTAAGCTGGGCTTTGTGTACGCGGAAGACGGTAAGAATTATGAGCTGCGCCCGCGCGTCTTGTCGCTGGGTCACAACTGGCTGGGGGCTTCGCCGTTGGCCAACGCCGCGCAGCCGGTGTTGAGGCAACTCAGCCAGACGCTCAATGAGTCCTGTTCCATGGCCATATTGGACGGCGATGACATTCTTTATATCGCCCGCGCATCAACTTCGCGGATCATGACCATCGATTTGCACGTCGGCAGTCGCTTACCCGCCAGCACGACGTCGATGGGGCGGGTGCTGCTCAGCGGGCTCGCCAGTGAGACGTTGAATGACTATTTGGCGCGATTGACTCAACTGCGTTACACCAGCCATACCCTGGTGAGCGTCAGCGCATTGCGGGAAGAGCTGGCGCGCGTGCGTCAGCAGGGATATGCCATCAACGATCAGGAACTGGAGATTGGCCTGCGTTCACTGGCGGTGCCGCTCACCACGCCGGACGGCCGCATCGCCGCGGCGTTGAACGTCGGCGTGCATGCCGGCCAGGTTTCCGCAGAGCGTTTGCATCAGCACCACCTGCCTTTGTTGCGCTCGGCCGCCGACGAGATATCGCTGCTGTTGCACGACTAACCGTGGGTGATCGCGCCGGGGTGCGTATACGGCCCGATTTTTCCGTATCCTGCAGCGCAATGCGGTGTTGTACTGTTGCCCGCGGGTAAGGTAATTTGCTGAGGGCATGATGACTGACGCAGGGGGCAACGGACATGAATGAAAGGATCGACTACCACATCGAGAAATACCACTTCGCGCCGCTGGATGAAGCCCCGCGGCTCGCGCGCCAGTGGAGCGAGGTGTTGAACGAGTGTCGCCAGACGCAGGCCGGGGCGGAGCAGCGTCTGCGCATTGCGCTGCTCAACGTGGACTATGTGACCAGTTTTGAATTGCCGTTTCGTTTATTGCTGGTGCGGGCGCCGCAGCTGATTGCCGGCCTGCGCGATGAGTTGTCGATCAGTCAAAAAAATGTGGTGTTCAACGGCAAGCGCTTTGGCTGCGTTTACAGCCTGAAAAGCGATTTAAGCGACGTGCCTGAGGCCTTCCAATACGGCCTGTCGACCCGTATTCACCGCACTTCGGCGTCGGGCGTAGACGCGCTGCCTTACCGGGAAATCGCCAAAGCGCTCAAGGCGCCGCGTGAGCGACTTAAGCTGGCGCTGGAGCAGGGGCTGCGGGTCACGGCGTTGGACGGACTGTTCTGGTTCGGCATACAGCGCATTGCCGCCGAGGTGCGCAGGCTAAGAAAAACCGGCATGGCGATCGTGACGGCGGAAACGGAGATCTTCGACACCCTGACCGGCACCACGCGCAAGGTTCCGGTATACCGCCTGGCCGAGAGTTGATGACCGATAGTCGGCGGTTCAGCTTATGAAGCGCGATTCCCGCCGGGCTCCTCTACGGTTCTTTTTTACCCGCATCTCCTTGCCGCTCAGCAAGAAAACCGACGTGACATATTCCTAAAATCTGACCTGTGTTCGTTCTGCCGTAGCACAACGCAAACGACGGGCCACCGCCGATAGCCGGTGCCACGATGGTGTTTCCGGTTGGCGGCGCCGTTTGCCGCCCACCTTTGGCTAACATCGACGAGGGTTTGAAGGAGAAGAGTATGTTGAAACGTTTCGCACTGTTGTGCTGGTGCCTGATCGGCGCCAATGCGCTGGCGGCGGGCCCCAACGCCAATATCAAGTATTACGGCTATGACTGGCTGGACTTTTATGAAACCGCCACGTCGTCTTTCAGCGCCACAGAGGCGCTTAAGGCGATTACCGGCACCGGCTTCAGTATGACCAATCTGAATGTGGTGCACACGTTGGCAAGTCTCAATCTGCCCGTTTGCGCCGGGGGGACTTGCGCCGTGAACATTCAGGCTGGTTCGGGGGCGGTATCGGGCTCGCCGTTTATCGATATCTGCCCTGGGGCGGTCTCGAACAGCAACTGCCAGGCCGCAGGTTCCTGGAACGCCATCTGGACGGTGGTCAAGAAGATCGCCGAAGCCAAATATAAGCCCGGCGCCATTTATTTTATCGATGAGCCGTTCGACGTTCCTGCCTTGCAGACCGGGGGAAAATATGACGCTTACCAATACTCCAGCTATGTTTGCACCCTGCGACAGGCCATGCAGGAGTTCGGGGTCGCGATCCCCGTCTACACCATCTTGTCCTACCGACATGCCAACAACGCCGAATGGATCCGTGAAATACAGCAGGGCGCGCCCGCGACCGCGTGTCCGACCAATGTAAAAAGCACGCCAGATTGGGTTGGAGTGGATAACTACAACTGGTCGGTGGCGGATATGTGGAGTACCTACAATCGCCTGGCGCCGATAAGCGCAGCCGGACAAAAGTGGGTGTTGGTACCGCCTTCTACGGCATCGTTAGGAATGAACGACCAGCAACTGCATGCGCAAATTCAACTGTATTGGGATTTTATTAATCAATATCCGACTGCGCCCGTGGTTTACATCATGAACTGGCGGTTTGATCGCGCGGTCACCGAGAATCGCGCGGCCTTCCCCGAATCGACCGCCTTATTGTCTTTCATGGCGAACACGCTGCTCACCCAACCTTAAGCGTGCAAAAAGGAGGTTCGCCATCAGGAACCTCCTTATGGATTGCACGGCTTACCGATAGGCTTCATTGCGCGCGATCGCGTATTTGCCGCTGCCCAGCAGCAGGATGGCGAGCCCGCCCATAAAGAACACCAGCTCGTTTTCAATGCCCCAGGCGCCGACGTCGGTGACGCTGAACACCTTGCCGGTGCCCACCATCAAAAACGCCACCACCAGCGTAAAGGCGTAAACCAGCGCTGCGGGGCGGGTGAACAGCCCCAAAATGATCAGTATCGGCGCCAGGATCTCCCCCACATACACGCCGTAGGCGATGAAGGCGGGCAGCCCGTGATCCTGCAACGCACCGGCGATCCAACCGACGCCGTGCTGAATCTTCGCCACGCCGTGAAACAGCATCAGCCCGCCGAAGGTCAGCCTGAGCGCCAACTTGCCGGCGTCCGGGCGATCAAAAAGGCGCGTGAATGCCGCATTCAATGACTTAACCATGGCCCTTCCTCCTGAATAGGAATGATTTTTAATCAATATATCTGCAAGATAAATACAAAAGATGTCCTGGATCAGTAAAACGGCGGGCTTTACGCCGAATCACCGGGTGAGGTTTAGCGGACGCTTCGCACGGCAACGCAGGCTGTCCCCGCAACCCAAATCGCGGTAAAATGCAGCAGTTCACCTTATCGCACGTCATCAGGCCGTCGTACTCGCTATGAAAATGCGCAAACCGCGCCGTCCGCCCGGGCGGTGGATCTATTACATCCTGCATGAAGACATGCTGTGGCCCTGCCCGGTCAAATGGGAGTGGGAGAGCGGCTATAACGCCTGGCTGCCATTTTACTATTCCCCCACGCTGGAATTTGTCGCCGGCAACCCCGCCCGCGCCACCAAGGTCAGCAGCGGCCGGCGCTAAGCGTGCTGCCCGCCTTGCCGCCCGGCATCCGCTCACCTAAGATCATTGCATCACCCACAGGTTTCCGGGAGCGTCCATGTCTACTCTGTTTCGCACGTCTCTTTGCGGCGCGGCGGCGTTGCTGCTGCTTGCGGGTTGTCAGCAGACGGCGCATCAACCGGCGCCGCCGCTGCAGGCGCAATTGGATCACATCGCTCTGATGCTGGCCGGCGGGCATTTCCTGCGCGTGGACTGCGGGCGCAGCGACGTGCCGGACGACGTGAAATTGCAACGCACTGCGATGCGTGCAGCGCAGCACCGCGGCTGGGATACGCATGCGGCAGGGTATCGGCAGTTGCCGGCGCTCACCCAGGCGCGTTACCTGACTCTGCAACAGGGTGATCAGCTGCTGACGGACAAATGCGCCACGCTCAGCCGCAGCACCGCGCGCTTTATTGCGGCGGCGCAGGCCGATCAGGAAGACTACATGGAGTAGCGCTACGGTGTGCCTGTCGGGCGCTCGCCACGGGCGCCCAAAAATTCTTTGCAGGATAACGATTTATCGCTCATCATTTGAAATGATGTTTCACTTTTATCCATCGAGCCCACCTTGAACCTGTATGCCGCACTGCGTCAGCGCGTGGAAAATACGCCTTGGTACGCCAAACGGAAAAGCTACCGCGTGCTGTTCTGGCGCGAAATCACGCCGCTGGCGGTGCCGATCTTTCTGGAGAACGCCTGCGTTCTGTTGATGGGGGTGCTGAGCACCTTTCTGGTGAGTTGGCTCGGCAAAGAGGCGATGGCCGGGGTGGGGCTGGCGGACAGCTTCAACATGGTGATCATCGCCTTTTTCGCCGCGGTGGATCTCGGCACCACCGTGGTGGTGGCCTTCAGCCTCGGCAAGCGGGATCGCCGGCGCGCGCGGGCGGCGGCGCGTCAGTCGCTGGTCCTGATGACCGGTGTGGCGTTGCTGTTGGCGGCGGGCATTCATCTGGCGGGTGAGCCTATCATTGATGTGATCGCCGGTGCGGCCTCGCCGGAAGTGAAAGCGCTGGCGCTCTCTTACCTGCAAACCACGGTGTGGAGCTACCCGGCGGCGGCGATTGCGCTGATTGGCAGCGGCGCGTTGCGCGGCGCGGGCAACACCAAGATCCCGCTGCTGATCAACGGCGGCATGAATATCCTCAATATCATCATCAGCAGCATCCTGATTTACGGCATGCTGGGCTGGCACGGGCTGGGCTTCGTCGGCGCCGGGCTGGGGCTGACGATTTCCCGCTATATCGGCGCCATTGCCATCCTCTATGTGTTGGCGATCGGTTTTAATCCGGCGCTGCACATCACGCTGAAAAGCTATTTCACGCCGCTGAAGATGAGCATCCTGTGGGAAGTGCTGGGGATCGGCATTCCCGCCAGCGTCGAATCGGTGCTGTTCAACGGCGGCAAACTGTTGACGCAGATGTTCGTCGCCGGCATGGGCACCAACGTGATCGCCGGTAACTTCATCGCCTTCTCCATCGCTTCCTTGATCAACTTGCCGGGCAACGCGCTGGGGTCGGCTTCGACCATCATCGTCGGCCGGCGGCTCGGCAAAGGCGAGATCGGTCAGGCGGAACGGCAGCTGCGCCATATTTTCTGGCTGTCTACCCTTGGGTTGACCGCTATCGCCTGGGGCACGGCGCCGTTGGCCGGGGTATTCGCCGCGTTTTATACCTCGCAGGATGACGTGAAAACGGTGGTGAAAACCCTGATTTGGCTCAACGCCGCCTTTATGCCGATCTGGGCCGCTTCCTGGGTGTTGCCCGCCGGGCTGAAAGGCGCGCGCGACGCCCGCTTTGCCATGTGGGTGACGATGCTCGGCATGTGGGGCTGCCGCGTGGTGGCGGGCTACGCGCTGGGTATCGAACTGGGCATGGGCGTGGTGGGGGTCTGGTTGGGGATGTTCCTCGATTGGGCGGTGCGCGGCGCCTTGTTCTACTGGCGCATGGTCAGCGGACGCTGGCTGTGGAAATATCCGCGGGCCAAACGCCGGGAGGCCGGGTAACCGGCCGCGGGGCGCCGGCGAGGTGGCCTCAGTATAAAAGCGTCATCGCGCTGAAGAACAACAGCGTCAAGGCGATGATGATGAGGTTTTGCGTGGCTTTGCGCACCAGTTTACTGGCGCTCAGGTGGCTGTCGATGATGTAGAGCAGCGGCACCATCAGCAGCACGTAGGCGAACATCAGCATGGCGGTAAAGGGTTGCAGGTTCATTCTCGCCCCTCCTGTGCGCCATCATGGCCGACCAGGTGCACCAGCACGGCCTTCGGCGGATGGGGCAACGCAATAAAGGGCGGGGTGGCTGGGGAGTCCGCCGCGAACGGCAGACCGGCGCGCCGCGTCCTCACCGCCGCTTGCAGAATTTTCTTTCGATGCTTCCGAGTATGGTCGACCATGCGCCTCCGAATAAGGCCGCCGGCAGGCGGCCGATCGCTGTATTGCAAGGATTACAGGCCGCTGCCGGGGCCATGCATTCATAATATTGCGAATGATAACCATTATCAATAGTGGGGGTGAAAAAATTAAGGGTATTGCAAGGGGGCATCGGGCGGTGGCGTAAAAAGAAAAAGCACGCCTTGCGGCGTGCTTTGCGGGGTACTAACGGTGGTAGTTACTTCTGATCGGGCAGAGCGTAAGCGACCACGTAGTCGCCCAGCTTGGTGCCGAAGGAACCGTGGCCGCCGGCGTAGATCAGCACGTACTGCTTGCCGTTGACCTCATAGGTCATCGGCGTCGCCTGGCCGCCGGCCGGCAAGCGCGCTTCCCACAGTTTTTCACCGTTGGTCACGCTGAAGGCGCGCAGGTAGTTGTCTGCGGTGGCGCCGATGAAGAACACGTTACCGGCGGTGGTCACCGGGCCGCCCAGCATTGGCATGCCCATTTTGAACGGCAGCGGCAACGGTGAGCTGTCGCGCACGGTGCCGATGCGTTTTTTCCACACGATGTCGTTGGTTTTCAGATCCACGGCGGAAATGTAACCCCAGGCCGGCTGTTTGCATGGCAGACCAAACGGTGACAGGAACGGGTTCAGGGTGACGCCGAACGGCACGCCATACTGCGGCTGTACGCCGGATTCGGTGCCGCTGCCGCCTTTGTCGCCTTCCGGCGGCTCAATCGGGTTGCCTGGGCCGCGCGGGATCAGTTTGGAGACGAACGGCAGCGCGATCGGGTTGGCGATGGCGATTTCGCGATCGGTATCGACGGCCAGGCCGCCCCACTCGAACATGCCCAGGTTGCCCGGGAACACCAGCGTGCCCTGCTCGGATGGCGGGGTGAAGGTGCCTTCGTAGCGCAGGCTGTGGAACATCACGCGGCAGACCAGCTGATCATAGATGGTCGCGCCCCACATGTCGGCGCCCGTCAGTTTCTTCTCAGGACGGAAGGTCAGCTCGGAGAACGGCTGGGTCGGTGACAGGCGATCGCCTTTGGCCGGGCCCTGCGGTACCGGTTTCTCCGGCGCCGGCACCACCAGTTCGCCGTTGGTGCGGTTCAGCACGAAGATGTTGCCGGTTTTGGTCGGCACGTAGATGACCGGCACTTTTTTACCGCTCTTGTCGGTAATGTCCGCCAGGGTCGGCTGCGCCGGCACGTCCATATCCCACAGGTCGTGGTGGACGGTCTGATAGAACCAGGCCAGTTTGCCGGTGGAGGCGTTCAGCGCCAACAGGCCGCTGGCGTAGCGTTCCATTTCCGGGGTGCGATCGCCGCCCCAGATGTCCGGAGTGGAAACGCCCATCGGCAGGTAAACGATATCCAGCTTGGCGTCATAGGCGGCAGGCGCCCAGGAGTTCGGCGAGTTCGGCACGAAGTGGTGCTCGTCCGCCGGGATGGCGTTCGGATCTTTCGCGCCCGGATCGAAGGCCCACAGCAGCTTGCCGCTGTTGACGTCGAAGCCGCGGATCACGCCGGAAGGCTCGCGGTTGGAGTAGTTGTCGGTCACGGCACCGGCGACGACGATCACTTTATCGGTGATCACCGGCGGCGAGGTCGGCTCGTAGTGGCCCGGCGTCGCATACGGCATATTGCTCTGCAGGTTCAGCTCACCGTTGTTGGCGAAGTCCGGGCAGGGTTTACCGGTTTCGGCGTCCAGCGCAAACAGGCGGCCGTCGTTGACCGGCAGAATGATGCGGCGTGCGCACATCGCCGGTGCGGCATCGCCGGCGGCGCCTGCGGCTGCGGCGGTTTCGTGGTAAGACACGCCGCGGCAGGTGATGTGCTGGAAGGTCGGGTTGTACTTCAGCTGCGGATCAAATTTCCACTTTTCTTTACCGGTGGCGGCATCCAGCGCAAACAGCTTCTGGTGCGGCGTACACATGTAAAGGGTATCGCGGATTTTGATCGGCGTGACTTCGTTGGTGATCTCACCCGGATCGTTGGCGGTCTTCAGATCGCCGGTCTGGAAGCGCCAGGCTTCTTGCAACTGGCCAACGTTTTTGTCGTTGATCTGGCTCAGCGGCGAGTAACGGGTGCCTTCCTGGGTGCGGCCATAGGCCGGCCAGTCGGACCCGGTGGCGTCTTTCGGCTGTACCTGAGCGGCGTCGAGCGTGCCGTTGATCTCTTGCGGATCGTTGAATACGGCATAGGCCAGCGCGATGACGGTGATCGCCAGCGCCGCGCTCAGCGCGCCGTAGGCGAACTTGCCGTTGGCCACCAGCTTACGGTAGATAAACGGCAGCACCAGCCACAGACCGAAGAAGAAGGTGATGTCCAGGCGCGGCGTCAGCGCCCAGAAGTCCGGGCCCACTTCCCACAGGGCCCAAATGGTGGTGCCCAGCAGGAATACCGCGTACAGCAGCAGCGCGGTGGCGCGGCGGCGGAACAGCAGCCAGGAGGTCGCCAGCAGCACCAGCCCGGCGATGATGTAATACAGCGAACCGCCCAACTTGGCCAGCCAGATGCCGCCGCCGAGCAGATAAAGCCCGCTCAGCGCGGCAAACAGCGCCGTTATGACGATAAGCGGCGATAGTGACGCTTTATTTTGCATAGCAATACCCTTACCAAAAATGAAAGTCCCCGATTTAGAGATTAAGCCAAATCGGAAAAAACACGCGGTTTCTCCCTACTATTTCAGCGAGAAGCCGCTAGGGTGACGTAAAACCCATCCCGTTTTTTAACCTTAAGGTGCTTTGCCTTATTCAAAGCGATAAGACAAGGTGGCGCCGCCACCCCAGTTGCGCCCCGGCGCCGGCTCGAAATAGCGGCCGTTGCCTTCGTTGACGATCACCGAACCGACGTATCGGCGATCGAAAACATTGTCCACCCGGCTGAACACGTCCAGCGCCCAGCGGTCCCAGGTAAAGCGATAGCCGGCGTTTACGCCGGCCACGGTGTAAGCGGGGGCCTGCGCGCTGTTGGCGTCATTGGCCTGAATGTCGCTCATGTAGCGCAGTTCCGCGCCGGCGTGCCAGCCTTCCGGCGGCGCAAACGCCAGCGAGGCGTAGCCCATGTTGCGGGCGATGCCCGGCAGGCGATTGCCGGCGGGGGTGCAGCCGGCTTTGCCGCACATTTCGCTGCGGTAGGTGGCGTCCAGCAGCGTCCAGGCCATATGCAGCCGCCAGTCCAGCGCAAACTCCTGATCCAGCGCCAGCTCCAGGCCGCGCCGCCGGGTTTTGCCGGCGTTGGCGTAGCTGGTGCGTCCGCCGCTGCTTTCCGCCACCACCAGCTCGTTGTCGGTATCGGTCTGGAACAGCGCAGCGCTCACCAGGCCGTTGCCGAGGCGCAGTTTGCTGCCCAGTTCGACGGTGTCGCTGGTGGATGGCTGCAGGCCGATATTAAGGCCCGCCTGGCCGTCGGGGCGGTAGGAGAGTTCGTTGATGGTCGGGGTTTCAAAGCCGCGGCCGGCGGAGAGATAAACGTTCCACGCCGGGTTGATCTTGTAGTTGAGCGAGCCCATCGGCAGCCACTGGTGGTAGCGTTTGCTGCCGCTGTCGTCGCCGTTGCGCGGCGTGATGTAGTAATCGGTCGAGTCGAAGCTGACCGTGCTGTAGCGCAGGCCGGCGTCCAGCGTCCAGTGTGGCGTCAGTTGCCAGGAGGTTTGCAGGTAAGGATCCAGGTTCCAGATGCGGTTCTTCTCGTTGCGCCGCTGGTCGCCTTTCTCGCCGTAGTCCACTGTGCCGTCTCGCAGAATAAAGTTTTCGAACCCCTGGCGGCGTTCGGTCATGGTTTCATAATCCAGACCGCCGATCAGTGTTACCGGTAACGATGCGAGAGTATCCTCATGCTTCCAGCGAGTGTCAATGCCCTGATATTTTCTTTCCAGCACGATCACCCCGCCGGCGTGGGTGGGGTTGAGCTGCGGCCCCATCGGGATCGATTGGTACTGCGTGGTGTGGCGTTCGCCGTGGTAAGCGGTCAGCGTCAGTTCGTCGCGCTCGCTCATCTGGCGCTGATAGCGCAGGCCGGCCTGGGTTTGATCGAGCGATTTGCGGGTGTTGTATTGATCCGCGCGCGGCGCCTGGCGCGGGTTTTCCTTCCATTCCGCTTCGGTCAGGCCGCCCGGATCGCCGGCGTCAATCGAGACGCTGTTGAACATCAGCGTCAGGGTGCTGACGTCGTCTAGCCGCACGCCGAGCTTGCCGTTGCCGAGGTTTTTCCGCGCGGCGCTGTGATCGCGGTAGCCCTGAGTGGTGAAGCGGGTACCCGAAATGGCGTAGTTGACGTCGCCGGCCTGGGTGCCGTCGCCGGTGGCGCCGGTCGCTTTCACCCCGTAGCGCCAGGTGTTGTCGCTGCCAAAATAGCCGCCGGCCTCCAGCGTAGGCGGCTGGGTGCCGGTAATCGTATCAACATTGATCACCCCGCCCGAGGCGTTGCCGTACAGCGCGGAATAGGGGCCGCGCAGCACCTCGATGCGTTCGACGGAATTGATGTCGATGTTGGAGGTTTGTCCCTGGCCGTCGGGCATGGTGGCGGGAATGCCGTCGACGTACATGCGCACGCCGCGCACGCCGAACATCGAACGGCTGCCGAACCCGCGTATCGACAGCTGCAGATCCTGCGCATAGTTTTGCCGGTTTTGAAGCTGCAGGCCCGGCACGCTGCCGAGGTTTTCCGACAGGTTAATCTGCGGGGCGGCGTTGCGCAGGTCCTGGCCGTCGATCACGCTGACGGACACCGGCGATCCCAGCTCGGTCAATCCGGTGGGTTGCGCCATCACCACCAGGGTGTCGCTTTTCTCTTTATTATTTTCTGCCGCCAGCGCCTGGCTGGCAAACATGGGATGTAGCAATAGCATTGCAGCCGGGGTCAGCACGGCGCTTTTCTTATTGGTCATGGGATAAATCTGCCACTGGTATTGAAAGGGAATCGCAGGTCGATTCAGAGTTAGCCATCTGTCGCTCCATCTACATGACGCTAAACGAAAAGGGTAAGGCATCCTGACATCAGTATAGAGTATCTCGGGCAGGAACGTTCCCGCAAAAACGCTGGTCCCAGCAACGGTTAACGGATTCATGAGCCTGGTTCATAAGCTCAAGCGTATTTTGCCCCATAGTCATGGCGGCAGCCGCCTTTTACAGTCACCACACCGGAGCGGCGCCGCGTCAGGCGGAGCCGGTATCATTCAGTGGGAGAGTGAAGATGCAAACACGCAAGTTAGGGCGAGAAGGGCTGGAAGTATCGGCGTTGGGTCTGGGCTGTATGGGGCTGAGTTTTGGCTACGGCCCGGCCACCGACAAACGGCAGGCGATCGATCTGATCCGCGCCGCGGTTGACGAGGGCGTGACGTTCTTCGATACCGCCGAGATTTATGGTCCGTTCACCAACGAGGAATTGTTGGGCGAAGCGCTGGCGCCGGTGCGCGATCGGGTCGTCATCGCCACCAAGTTCGGTTTCGATCTGCCGCAGCCGGCGGGGCAACAGGTGTTGAACAGCCGTCCGGAGCATATTCGCCGGGCGGTGGAAGGTTCGTTGAAGCGCCTGCGGGTAGAGACGATCGATTTGCTGTATCAACATCGCGTCGATCCCGAAGTGCCTATCGAGGAGGTGGCCGGTACGGTGCAGCAACTGATTCGCGAAGGGAAAGTGAAGTACTTCGGCTTGTCGGAAGCCGGAGCGCAAACCATCCGGCGAGCCCATGCGGTGCAGCCGATTACGGCGCTGCAAAGCGAATATTCGCTATGGTGGCGCGAGCCGGAGCGTGAAATCTTGCCGACGCTGGCGGAACTGGGCATCGGTCTGGTGCCGTTCAGCCCGCTCGGCAAGGGCTTTCTCACCGGCGCCATTACCGAAGACACCGCCTTTGACAGCGGCGATTTTCGCAACCTGGTGCCGCGCTTCAGCGCCGAAGCGCGCCGGGCCAATCAGGCGCTGGTGAGCGTGCTGGGGCAGATAGCGCAGCGCAAGGGCGTGACGTCGGCGCAGATCGCCTTGGCCTGGCTGTTGGCGCAACAGCCGTGGATCGTGCCAATCCCGGGAACCACCAAGCGTCATCGGCTGCAAGAGAACCTCGCGGCGGCGTCGGTGGTGTTGGCGGCGGACGAACTGGGCGAGATTGAGCGCGCGCTCTCCGCTATCGACGTGATCGGCGATCGTTACCCGGCGCATCTGCAGAAAAACGTCGGGCGTTAAGCCCCGCGCCGCAACGCCTCAATCAGCAGCGCAAAGGCGGTGGTGTGTTGCCTGCGGCTTGGATAATAGAGGTAATAACCGGGAAACGGCGGGCACCAGTCGTCCAGCGCCATCTGCAACCGCCCGTCGGCCAACGGCTCGGCGACGCTGTCTTCCGGCACAAAGGCGATACCGAGGCCGAGCTGCGCAGCGTCGATCCGCTGGCGCAGGCTGTTGAAGGTCAGTTGCCCCTCCACACGTACTTTGATCTCCCGGCCATCGCGGGCAAATTCCCAGGCGTACAGCCCGCCGAGGGTGGGCAAACGCATGTTGATGCAACGGTGGTTTTGCAATGCCTGCGGCGTGGCGGGGAGGCCGTGACGGGCGAAATAGGCGGGTGAGGCGACGGCCACCATGCGCATGTCCGGCCCGATGCGCACCGCGATCATGTCCTTCGCCACCTGTTCCCCCAGCCGGATGCCGGCGTCGAAACGCCCGACGACGATGTCGGCCAGACTATTGTCGACGGTGATTTCCACGTTGATGTCCGGGTAATCGATGAGGAAAGTGCGCAGCACCGGCCACAGCACCGCATCCACCGCATGTTCGCCGGCGGTAATGCGGATGTTGCCGGCCGGGCGATCGCGCATTTCACCCAGCGCGTTCAGCGCGTTTTCTATCTCCGCAAAGCGCGGACCGATGCTGTTGAGCAGCCGCTCACCGGCCTCGGTAGGGGCGACACTGCGGGTGGTGCGCGTGAGCAAGCGCAGCGCCAGGCGCTCTTCCAGCCCGCGTATAGCGTGGCTGAGCGCCGATTGGGAAACGCCAAGCTGCGCCGCCGCTTTGGTGAAGCTGCGTTCTCTGGCCACCATCAGGAAAGCGATCAGGTCGTTAACGTTTTCTTTCAACATATCGGCACCGAAGAGCAAGGTTAGGGCGCGGCCGCGCGTAGATTTATGAATTTAGCTCATAGCTCCTTGCGCATTTTACCCGCTAGTCGGCGGAAAAGCATGGCGCTATCTTGGCATCACTCACTTATGACTATCAGCGCCGGTTGTGAGAGCCGGCGCGGAGGATAAAACAGATGAAAATACAACGCAGCGGTTCGATCACATCACAGCGCGGTTCGGCGGATTATTTTACCGGGCAGGTGCGCATCGACGCGCCGTTCGCTGGCGAAGCGCCGGCCAGAGTGGGCGGCGCAACCGTCACCTTTGAGCCCGGCGCCCGCACGGCCTGGCATACGCATCCGCTCGGCCAGACGCTGATCGTCACTCAGGGACGCGGTTGGATCCAGATGTGGGGCGAGGCCACGCAGGAAATGCACCCCGGCGATATCGTCTGGATCCCGGCTGGCGTCAAACACTGGCACGGTGCGACGCCGGACACCGCCATGACTCATATCGCCATCGCCGAAGCGCTGGACGGCACTCCGGTGACCTGGCTGGAGCCGGTCAGCGAGGCGGAGTACCGGCAATAACGGCGCTCAGGACCTGCGGTTCTGTTCGCAGAACCGCAGGCGGTTGCCGAACGGATCGGTGAGGTTCAGTTCCTTGCCCCAATCGACAATCTCCAGGCCCGGCCGTGCATAGCGGTAGTTTTTGGCCGTGAGCTCCCGGTGCAGCGCATCGATGTCCTGCATCGGAATGAAAATGGCGGCGCCGGGCGTGCTGTCGCCGTAGTGTTCGCTCAGGTGCAGCGTCAGCCCGGCGCGGGCAATCTGCATGTACAGCGGCAGGTCTTCGCTGAAACGGTGCTCCCATTCCAGCGTGAAACCGAGAAAATCCAGGTAAAACTCTTTGGCCTTGTCGACCGAAAAGATACGCAGGATCGGAATGGCGGGCGAGAAGGCGATCATCGTTGACCTCATTGTCGCGTTAGCGGCAGCCGATGTGGATATCGACCGCGTCGGGGCCGGTATAGGCTTCGAAGTCGGTCAGGAAGCGGCGTTCGATCTCAGGGTGTTGTTCGAAGTAGGCCCAGATGCGCTGCCAGCTTGCGATGACCGCCGCCGGCATCGCGCCACGGGCGGGGAAGACCAGATAGCGGCCGGGTTGGATGTGTAAACCGCTCTGTGCCTCACTGCCGGCGGTGACGTCAAACGGCCCGCTGGCGTCGGAAGCGTAATTGGAATAGACCCCGTATACCGGCAGGGCGGGTGAGGTAGCGAAAAAATCCGACCACAGCGCGGGAATCTTTGCCGTTTCGGCTTGGGTTTCGTTCTGGTTGGTGGTTCTGACTGTTTGGCCGGCGACGTAAAAGCCGGGCAGATGTACCGAGATGGGCCGCATAGAGACAATCCCTTTTAACCGCAGAAAGATGCCTAAAGGTAGCAAACGCCAGGCAGGGCCCCCGCAGGCGCGGGGGCCCCTCACATCAGGCATCCACGCCGCCAAGGCACAGGTATTTGATTTCGAGATAGTCCTCGATGCCGTATTTTGAGCCTTCGCGGCCCAAACCGGAGTGTTTCATGCCGCCGAACGGCGCCACCTCGGTGGAGATCAACCCTTCGTTGATGCCGACGATACCGTACTCCAGCGCTTCGGCCACGCGCATCACCCGGCCGATGTCGCGGCTGTAGAAGTAAGCGGCCAGGCCGAACGGCGTGTCGTTGGCCATCTCGACGGCGTCGGCCTCCTGGCTGAAGCGGATCAGGGGCGCCACCGGGCCGAAGGTTTCCTCGCGGAAGATTTTTGCCGTGCGCGGCACGTCGGTCAGGATGGTCGGGGTGAAGAAATTGCCGCCCAGCGCGTCAGGCTTGCCGCCCAGCAGCACCGAGGCGCCGTGCTCGACGGCGTCGGCGATATGCTCGCGCACTTTCTCCACCGCGTCCGGGTTAATCAACGGGCCGATGGTGACGCCGTCATCCAGGCCGTTGCCGACTTTCAGCTTGGCGACGGCGGCTTTCAGTTTGGCGGCGAAGGCGTCGTACACGCCGTCCTGCACCAGAAAACGGTTGGTGCAGACGCAGGTCTGGCCGGCATTGCGGTATTTCGAGGCGACCGCGCCGGCCACGGCGGCGTCCAGATCGGCGTCGTCGAACACGATAAACGGCGCGTTGCCACCCAGCTCCATGCTGGTTTTCTTGATGGTGGGCGCACACTGGGCCAGCAGCTGCGCGCCGACTTCGGTGCTGCCGGTGAAGGAGAGTTTACGCACGTCCGGGTTGGCGGTGAGCTCGCCGCCGATGCCTTTGCTGGGGCCGGTGATCACGTTGCACACCCCGGCGGGCAGCCCGGCGCGCTCCGCCAGCACGGCGATCGCCAGCGCCGAGAACGGGGTCTGGCTGGCGGGGCGGATCACCCCGGTACAGCCCGCCGCCCAGCCGGGGCCGGCTTTGCGGGTGATCATCGCCGCCGGGAAGTTCCACGGGGTGATGGCGGCGAACACGCCGATCGGCTCTTTTTGCACGATGATGCGACGACCGGCCTGCGGTTGTGGAATGGTGTCGCCGTAGACCCGCTTGCCTTCCTCGGCGAACCATTCGATAAAGGAGGCGGCATAGGCGATCTCACCGCGGCTTTCAGCCAGCGGTTTACCCTGTTCCGCCGTCATGATGCGCGCCAGATCCTCCTGATTTTCCATCATCAGCTCAAACAGCCGCCGCAGTTTGCCGGCGCGCTCTTTGGCGGTCAGCGCACGCCAGGCGGGCAGCGCCTTCTTGGCGGCGGCGATGGCGCGCGCGGTTTCTTCGGCGCCGAAGGCCGGCACATGGCCAACCAGCTCGCCGTTGGCGGGGTTATGGATGGCGATCGCGTGGCCTGCTTTGGCCGGCAACCATTGCCCGTCGATGTAATTGGCCTCGCGGAACAGCGTGGGGTCCTTGAGGGTAGCGCAGATGCTGGTGCTCATGAGTCTCTTCCTTCTTTGCTGAGTTCAACAGAGTGGTCTATCCCATACGGCTACTCTTTACCCTAGCAAATTTTGCCGCCGCCGTTTGCCCGCGCGGCAACAAGATGATCGTTTTCTTTATGCGCACCTTCTGTACAAAAAATATCCTCCGCCGGGCCGATACTGAAAGAGCAGGCATATGACCCTTTTCGATGTAATTAAAAGGAGTGTGCGAATGATGAAATCAGTGGACAGACATCTCGCGGCCTACGGCAGCGAAATGGATTTTTTGGCGTCGAGCATCGCTCTGATGGAATGGCAAGGGCGGCAGATTGACGCCGGGCAGGTGGCCGGCAATATGTCGGAGCAGCAAAGCCGCCTGTTCTTTGCGCGGTTGAATTATTTTCGTCAGCTTTATCAGGCCGCATCGGCGGCCGAACACAGCCTGTAATTTCCGATCCAGCCCCGCCGCAGCGGGGCTTTTCATTTCAGCGCTGCCACACCCCGGTCGCCAGCGTCGCCGGCGAATACTCCAGATTGCGCCCCCGCCACGGCAACGCTGCCGTAAAACGCCAGGCGCGACGAACGTCAAACCGCCAATAGCGTTCTGCGCCTTCAACGGCGGGATGCCCCTCCGCTTGCCAGAGGATTTGTGTTTCCCCCTGCAGATGCAGCACGTCGCCGCGTTCAAAATCGATGAACAGCAGCGCCGCCCGCGGTTCGGCCAGCAGATTGCCCAGCGTGTTCATATAGCGGTTGCCGCGAAAGTCCGGCATCCACAGCGTGTCACCTTCCAGGTGGATAAAGCCGGGGCGGCCGCCGCGATGAGAAATATCGACGCCGCCCTGCGTCAGTGCCAGGTGCGCGCAGCTGGCAACGAAGCTGGTATCCGCGGCGCGGATCAGCGCCTGTGCCGCCGCATCCAGCGAGGCTAAATGCTCAACCGGCTGTGGCCGGCTGTCCACCGGGTAGAGTTCGCGGCGCTGAATGTACTGCGGGCAGTTACCGAAGCTTTGTTGAACGACGATCTCCACCCGGTTTTTGTCGGTGCGGCCGACGGTGCCGTTGGCGCGGTTGCGTCGCCGGTTGCTGAAGTCGAGCCCGAGCGCGCCGATCGGTTTGCCGGGCAGCAACAGCGCCTGGGCGGGATCGTCGCTGCGACGCGGCGCGCTGATGCGTAAATGCGTGTCGTCCGGCGCGCGTAAAAATCCGGGCGGGCCGGTGAACAGGGTGGCGATCGGCCAGCCTTGTTCATCCAGCGTGGCGACGAACAGGTAGGGCAGCGCGGCGAAAAACGCGCGGTGCTGATCCGGCATCGCGGGATAGATGCCGCCGCCTACGCCGCCAAACCCGGCCAGCGTCTGCGCGCGCAGCTCGTCGGGATGGAACAGTTGCGGGATCATGGCGTCAGCTCCCCGCCGGCGCCGGCAGGGCCGGCATGGCGAAGAAACCGGGAAGCGCCGCGATGCGCGCCGTCCAGCGGCGTATCGCAGGGTAAGGCGCCAGCGAAATGCCGCCTTCGGCCGCGACCGCCACGTAGCTGTGGCAGGCCAGATCGGCGATGGTCGGGTGTTCGGTGGCCAGGTAGTCGCGCTCGCTCAGGTGCTGTTCCATCTGCGGCAGGAAACGATCGCTGATCGCCCGCGCCGCCTGATAATCCTCCGGCACGGCGAATTGGGCGATCAGTCGGCAAGAGGCCGGGCCGTAGCGAACTTCACCGGCGGCTTTGGAAAGCCAGGCTTGCACTCGCGCTGCCGCGGCCGGCTGTTCCGGCAGCCAGTGGCTGTCCGGCGCATAGCGTTTCACCAGATAGACCAGAATGGCGTTGCTGTCGGCCAGCGTCAGATCGCCGTCCTGCAAGACCGGGATCTGGCCTAACGGGTTGAGCCGGCGAAAGGCTGCGCTCTGCCGCACCTCCGCCGAGGCTTCGACCCATTCATAGGGCAGCGCCAGCATGCGCAGCAGCAACGCTACGCGGTGAACGTGGCCGGAAAGCGGGGTGCCGTAGAGAGTGATGGCGGACATGGCGTTTCTCCTCAGTGCTTTTTGTCAGCATACTCTTGCGCTGAGTGAGCGGAATACGGCAATGTGGAAATTGATAATTTCACTTTTCGGAAGAATCTATGGATCGGCTAGACGAGTTGGCCATCTTCGTGGCGGTGGTGCAGCAAGGCAGCCTAGCGGCGGCCGGGCGCAAACTGCGGCGTTCGGCGCCGGCGATCACCCGGGCCATCGCCGCGCTGGAACAGCGTTTTGGCACCCGGCTGGTGGAGCGCACCACCCGACGGCTGGCCCCCACCGAAGCGGGTATGCGGCTGTTGGAACGCGCGCAACAGCTGCTGCAGGATTATCAGGCGGTGGTGCAGGATACCGCCGAAGCGCAGCTGAGCGGTTTGCTGCGCGTTACTTCGCCGGTGCAGTTCGGCCGCCGCTACGTGGCGCCGGTGGTGATGGCGTTTCTCGATGACTACCCGCAGATGCAGATCGAAATGGTGTTGAACGATCGCAATCTCGATCTGATTGACGAAGGGTTGGATATCGCGGTGCGCATCGGTCATCTGCAGGACTCTTCCCGCGTGGCGCGGCGGCTGGGGCAGGTCAGCCGGGTGACGGTCGCCAGCCCGGATTACCTGGCGCGCTGCGGTGAACCGCGATCGCCGGCGCAGCTGGCGGAGCACGCCACCATCGTCGGCACCCAGCGGCCGTCGCTGCGCGAATGGCGCTTCGGCCCGCAGGAAAACGGCGAACGGGTGCGATTGGCTCCCCGGCTGTTGCTGAATGATGTGGAAGCGCAGCTGCTGGCGGTGCGCGCCGGCAAGGGCATCGCCCGGTTGCTCTCTTATCAGGTGGCGGACGATTTGGCCGCCGGTACGCTGGTGCGGCTGTTGACGGATCATGAGCCGTTGCCAATGCCGGTACAGCTGGTGGCGCAGCAGGCGCAACGCATGCCGCTGAAGGTGCGCGCCTTTTGGGATTATGCATTTGAACGGCTCAGCGCCTTGCCGCAAATTCAGCCGGACGGGCGGGGGAAATAAACGCAAAAAGTTTCATGGGTTAAACTTTTTCATTATTCTGCAGGTTTTATTTTACCGGGCGCGCATTGCTGGTGCGCCCGTCTTGACAATAATTTTGGCGGTGCTAATAGTTAATTTACATCTTAAATAATAAACGAAGTTTAATATATGAAACCACTTGCGGGGAGTTATGACAACGGCGCCACGGTGGATAATGAAGCGGCTATTTTGACTTCATTTCAAACTCGCAGCGCGGCTGTTTATAAACAGACGCGCCATGAAAATAATATTGCTTATGGCAACGGCGAACGCGAAACATTTGATTGGCTCTATTCTGCAAAGCAGCACCAGGGGACGTTAATTTTTATTCACGGCGGCTATTGGCAATTCTGCGATAAGGCGGATTTTGCCTTTATCGCCGCCGAACCGTTGGCGTTGGGTTTTGACGTGGTGCTGGTGGAATATGCGCTCGCGCCGGCGGTGGATCTTGACGAAATATGCCGACAGATCGGGGTGGCGTTGAATGCCATTCAGCGCCGCCTGCCGCCGCACTATGCCCATCCGGTTTATCTGTGCGGCCATTCCGCCGGCGGGCATCTGGCGGCGTTCTGGCAGCAGCATGCGTTGGTGGATGCTGTCTTTCCCATCAGCGGCCTGTTCGAGCTGGCGCCGCTGCAACAAAGCTATGTCAATCGGGCGCTGCAGCTGAGCGCGCGGCAAATTGAAACGCTCAGCCCGGCGCGCCGCCTGCCGACGCGCGGCAAGCCGCTTACGCTGTATTACGGCGCATTGGAGCTGCCGGAACTGAGAGGTCAGTCGCAACACTATCATGCGGCGCTGCGTCAACGCGGGCTGCCGGCCGACCTGGTCGCGGTACCCGGCGCCAATCATTTTACCATTCTGGATGCGTTGTTCGCCGCCGACGGCGCGCTGCTTCGCCAACTTAACCACCACGGGAACCACTGACATGCGCGAGATCGTAGAAACCGGGCTGCCGGAGATCGGCCAGCCTTTTTCCTGGGCCACCCGGGGCGGCGGCATGCTGTTTACCGCTCACGGCCCGGTGCGGGCGGACGGCAGCATCGACACCGGCGCGCCGGAGCGACAGATTACGCTGACCTTCGATAATCTGGCGCAGACGCTGAAGGCGGCGGGCAGCCACAGCGATAAGGTTCTGCAGGTGATCGTGTATCTCACCGACGTCAATGACGTTAAATTACTCGATGATATTTACCGGAAATACTTTAATTATCCTTATCCCAATCGCTCCACGGTCATTGTCGAAAAATTGGTGGTGCCGGGAATGAAAATAGAAATTACCGTCAGCGCCATCGCCTGATTTAATTTCTTCTTAAGTCAGTCTTAATATTAATTCAATAACGAGTTAAGGATGAGTCATGTTTAAACAGATTACACCTTCCGCCGCCGATCCTATTATGTCGCTCATGGAAGCCTATTTGCAGGATCCCAATCCGAAAAAAGTGAATTTAGGCATTGGGCTGTATTACGACCGACAGGGGAATATTCCGCTGATGCAGGCGGTTGAGGCCGCCGAGCAGCGGTTGCTGGCGCTGCGTCGCCCGCACGGTTATCCGCCGATCGAAGGTTCGCCGCAGTTCGCTCGCCAGGTGCAGACGCTGCTGTTTGGTGAGCAACAGGCGGCCGAGATCGCCACGGTGCAGACCGTCGGCGGCTCCGGCGCGTTGAAGCTGGCGGCGGATTTTTTGCGCCACTTTCTGGCGCGCGGTGAAATTTGGGTGTCCGATCCCACCTGGGCCAATCACTGGGCGATTTTCGAAGGCGCCGGGCTGCGGGTGAATACCTATCCCTACTTTGATGAAGCGGCGGGCGGCCTGCGTTTCGCCGCCATGCTCGACGCGTTGGACAGCCTGCCGCCCGGCAGCGTGGTCCTGTTGCATCCTTGTTGCCATAACCCGACCGGCACCGATCTGACGGCGGAGCAGTGGCGCGCCACGCTCGCCGTGCTGCAGCGACGCAACCTGCTGCCGCTGTTCGACATCGCCTATCAGGGCTTCGGCGACGGGCTGGAGGAGGACTGCTTTGCGTTGCGCGAAGCGCTGAAAACCGATCTGCCATTTTTGGTCTGCAACTCGTTTTCCAAAAACGTCGCGCTGTACGGCCAGCGTCTGGGCGCGCTGTCGGTGCGCTGCGCCGATGCGGAAAACGCCGTCAACGTCAAAGGGGCGTTAAAAACGCTGATCCGCCGCAGCTATTCCTGCCCGCCGACGCACGGCAGCCAGATCGTGGAAACCCTGCTTGGCGATGCCGAACTCGGCGAGCTTTGGCGCGATGAGCTGGCGGAAATGCGCGTGCGCATCAAGCAAATGCGTGAACAGCTGGCCGCCGGCCTGGCGCAGGGCGGTTCTTCGCTGGATCATCGGCGCATACGCGATCAGCGCGGCATGTTCAGCTATACCGGCCTGAATGAAGCGCAGCTGCAGACTCTGCGACAGCGCTACGCCATCTATCTGGTCTCACCCGGCCGCATGTGCTTGCCGGGGCTCAATCCCGGCAACATTGACTACGTGACCGCCGCCATTCTCGACGTCACCCGTACCGCCTAACTCCGCCCGGGAGCACAGCCATGCCACAGATGAATGATTTTGAGCATATCGCCCGCCGCCAGGGCGGGTTGAACAAGCATCTTACCGCCGGACAGATGTCGATGCTGGCGATCGGCGGCGCCATCGGCACCGGGCTGTTTCTTGGCAGCGCCTACGCCATTCAGATGGCGGGGCCGTCGGTATTGTTGAGCTACCTGATCGGCGGCGTCATTGCGCTGCTGCTGATGGGCAGCCTGGCGGAAATGACCTCCGAACACCCGACGCCCGGCTCGTTCGGCGACTATGCCGAATTTTATCTCGGCCCGCTGTTCGGTTTTCTGGTGCGTTATTCTTACTGGTCTTGCGTGGTGCTGGCGGTGGGCACCGAAGTCACCGCCATCGGCATGTACATGCAGTTCTGGTTCCCGGCGACGCCGACCTGGCCGTGGGTGCTGCTGTTCTCGGCGGCGGTGATCGTTGTTAACGTGATCGGCGTGAAATCGTTCGGCCAGGTGGAATACGCGCTGTCCACCGTCAAAGTGACGGCGATCGTGGCGTTTATTCTGATCGGCATCGGCATTTTGGCGTTCTCGGGCAACCCGGCCTACGGCCTGCGCAACCTGACCGCCGGCGGCTTTATGCCGTTTGGCGTCAAGGGCATGTGGTTCGCCGTGATCGTGTCCATCTTCAGCTACCTGAGCATTGAAATGATCGCGGTGGCCGCCGGCGAGGCCAAGAATCCGGTGATTGCGGTGAAGGCGGCGTTCAAGGGCACCATCGTGCGGCTGTTCATCTTCTACATGCTGTCGATCGCCCTGATGCTGGCCATCGTGCCCTGGCGCCAGTCCGGCACCGGCGAAAGCCCGTTCCTGATGGCGATGAACGTGATCCATCTGCCCGCCGCCGCCGGTATTTTCAACTTTATCGTGCTGGTGGCGGCGCTGTCGGCAATGAATAGCCAGCTGTATATCACCACTCGCATGATGTTCTCGCTGTCGCGCGCCGGGCAGGCGCCGGCGGCGTTGGGGCGCATCAGCCGGCGCGGTATTCCGGTCAATGCACTGGCGATGTCGTGCATCGGTATCGTGGTGTCTATCGTGCTGAGCCTGGTGGCGCCGGAAACCTCGTTCGCCGCCATGATGTCTATCTCGGTGTATGGCGCCTGCTTTACCTGGCTGATGATTTTCGTCACCCACCTGTTCTTCCGCCGCCGGCATCGGCAGACCCACCTGAAATTTCGCATGTGGGGCTTTCCCTATACCACCTTGCTGGGCGCCGGGCTGATGGCGGCGTTGATGATCTCGACCGCGTTTACCGAATTTTTCCGCATGACGTTGTGGTTCGGTATTCCGTTCACCCTGTTGCTGGTGGTGGCTTATCACTTCCAGAGCCGCCGCGCGGCTGAGCCGTCGCCGCTCAAGGCGCCGGAAGTGAAGTAATGCGGGGGAGGGGCTGAGGCGCGCCTTCAGCCCTTGTGACTACAGCTGGCTTTTCGGGATCAGGTGGTCGCCGAAACTCAGGCGTTGACGGCCCGGTTCGATTTCGGCCAGCGGCGCCACTTCGTGCAGCGAGGATTTGCAGCGCTGCACCAGATCCTGATACTCGCGGGTGCCGGCGATCTTCCAGGCCAGCTCCTGTTCGGTCAGATCGCGCAGCACGCGCGCCGGGCTGCCGACCACCAGCTTGTTGGCTTCGATCACCGCCGCGGCTTTGACGAACGCCATCGCGCCGACGATGGTGTTCTCGCCGATCTCCGCACCGTCCATCACCACCGCGTTCATGCCCACCATCGCGTTGCGGCGAATGCGGCAGCCGTGCAGGATGGCGCCGTGGCCGATATGGCCGTCTTCTTCCACCACCGTGTCCTGCTGCGGGAAGCCGTGCATCACGCAGTTGTCCTGAATGTTGGCGCCGTCGCAGATCACCAGGCGGCCAAAATCGCCGCGCAGGCTGGCGTTCGGGCCGATATACACGTGCTTGCCGACGATCACGTCGCCGATCAGCACCGCGGTCGGGTGCACGTAACTGCTGGGGTCAACGACCGGCGTCAGGCCGTCAATCTGATACACAGGCATAGCGTGAGTTCCTTAATATGCAGGGTCGCGCGGCAGGCCGCCGAAGCGCCGATAGTAGCCGGCGGCCGGCGCGGGCAGGGCGCCGATGGTGGTCTCCGCCAGCGCGCTGACGTATTCCGTCGCGGCGCGATCGACCTGCTGATAGAGATTGATGCACAGGTTGCGGGCGATCTGGCCCTCCCACTGCGCGGGCAGCAGCGCGTCCGGCAGCAACGGATCTTTCAACACCACGCGACGGAAGAAGTGAATCAATAATAGCTTAATCTGGAAGCAGCGCAGCGGCGTCAGCGCCGCCGGGTCGACTTCGCGCAGCAGCGCCATCAGCGGCCGGAAGGAGACGATAAACTCGTGATAGCCGGCCGCCACGTCGCTGAGCGACCAACAGTCGGCCACCAGTTTCTGCAGGGTTTGCTCGGAGCGGTTATAGGGGTAATCGGCGCGAAAGTAGATCACCTGCTCGCTGGCGTTCAGTTCGCCGAGCAGCGCCGTCACGTCGGTTTGCGCATGGGTGGGGGCGGCCATCAGATTGTTGGCGATTTGCCCGAACCCGAGCCAGCCCAGCTCTTTTTTCAGCCGCGCACGCGCGTTTTTTTCGGCGCATTCCAGCAGCAACAGCTCCCACTTGCCGTCCCAAGCGGGCTGCTCGCGCAGATAGATCTTCGATTCGGCGTGGCGGAACTGGCGCATTCCCTGCTCGGTCACGCGGTAGAAGCTGCGGCGGCCGATTTTCTCCACCGCCAGCCAACCTTCTTTTTGCAGGCGGAACACCGAGGTGCGCACGAAACGATCGCCGAAACCGAAGGCCTCCAGCAGCGCGCTCAGGCTGCCGAGCCACACTTCGCCGCCGCGGTGGCTGAGCGCGTCGCCGTACAGCGAAATGATCAGCGACGTGCCGCTGATCGGCTGGGCGTCGACGGCATGGCGAATGAACTCATCCAGTTTATGTTCCATATTTTTCCATGGGTTAGCCTTCGATGAGCCACAACATTAACATAATTTGGGGCGGCGTCATCCGTGACGCCGTGCGCCTCAGCGCGGCCGCAGATCGACCACGCGCTGCGCCTTGCCTTCCGAGCGCGGAATATCGCCGCAGTTGGCGATGCTGACGTCGGTGCTGACGCCCACGATCGATTTAATGTGATGGCGCAGCTGGTGGCAGATATCGCAACGCTGCTGATGGCTGAGGCTGAGCGCCGATTCTTTCAGCTCGACGCGCACCGCCAGCGTGTCCAGATGCCCGCTGCGGCTGACCTGCAGTTGATAGTGCGGCGACAGCTGCTCGAACTGCATGATCTGTTCTTCCACCTGCGACGGGAAGACGTTGACGCCGCGGATGATCAGCATGTCGTCGGAGCGGCCGGTGATCTTGCCCATGCGGCGCATCTGGCGCGCGTCGCCCGGCAGCAGCCGGGTGAGATCGCGGGTGCGGTAGCGGATCACCGGCAGCGCCTCTTTGGTCAGGGTGGTGAACACCAGTTCGCCGTGTTCGCCGTCCGGCAGGGCGATGCCGGTCTCCGGACAGATGATCTCCGGCAGGAAGTGGTCTTCCCAGATGGTGGGGCCGCCGCCGCTTTCCAGACACTCCATCGCCACGCCCGGCCCCATCACTTCCGACAGGCCGTAAATATCCAGCGCCTTGATGCCCATGCGGGTTTCGATTTCGTGGCGCAGGGCTTCGGTCCAGGGTTCGGCGCCGAACACGCCGAGCCGCAGCGAGCAGCCGCGTGCGTCGCCGCCCATTTTGCGTTCCAGTTCGTCGATCAGCGTCAGGCAATAGGACGGCGTCACCATGATGATGTCGGGTTTGAAGTCGAGGATCAGCTGCGCCTGGCGTTCCGTCTGGCCGCCGGACATCGGGATCACCGTCGCGCCGAGCCGCTCCGCGCCGTAGTGCGCGCCCAGGCCGCCGGTGAACAGGCCGTAGCCGTAGGCGACGTGCACCTTGTCTTTGGCGGTGGCGCCGCCGGCGCGCAGGCAGCGGGCGACGATATCGGCCCAATTATCGATGTCGCGCTGGGTGTAACCGACCACCGTCGGGCGGCCGGTGGTACCCGAGGAGGCGTGGATGCGCACCACCTGCTCCATCGGCACTGCGAAGGTGTCGAACGGGTAGTTGTCGCGCAGATCCTGCTTGGTGGTGTAGGGGAAGCGCGCCAGATCGCTCAGCTGTTTGAGATCGTCGGGGTGTACGCCGGCCTGGTCGAATTTGCGTTTGTACATCGGCACATTGTCGTAGGCGTGGTGCAGCGTCCACTTCAGACGCGCCAACTGCAACGCTTCAATCTCATCGCGCGAGGCGAATTCGATCGTTTCGAGGGGCTGTGGATTTATTGTCATGGTTAGCCTCAGGGGTCAGACACGCTCAATGATCATGGCGATGCCTTGGCCGACGCCGATGCACATGGTGCAAAGCGCATAGCGGCCGGCTCGCCGTTCCAGTTCAAACAGGGCGGCCAGCGCCAGGCGCGCGCCGCTCATGCCCAGCGGGTGCCCCAGAGCGATCGCGCCGCCGTTGGGGTTAACCTGCGGGGCATCGTCCGGCAGGCCAAGCTGGCGCATCACCGCCAACGCCTGGGCGGCGAACGCTTCGTTCAGTTCGATGACGTCCATCTGCGCCAGGCTCAGCCCGGCGATCTCCAGCACCTTGCGGGTGGCCGGCAGCGGGCCGATGCCCATCAGGCGCGGCTCCACGCCGCAGGTGGCGGTGGCAAGGATGCGCGCGCGCGGTGTCAGCCCCTGGCGCGCCGCCATCGCTTCGGAGGCGACGATCAGCGCCGCCGCGCCGTCGTTCAGGCCCGAGGCGTTGCCGGCGGTGACGCTGCCGGGCTGACGGAACGGGGTTTTCAGCGCCTGCAGTTGCTCGAAGGTGGTGTCGGCGCGCGGGTGTTCATCCTGGCTGAACAGGGTGACCGCGCCTTTTTTACCGGTGAGGCTGACCGGGGCTATCTCCTGCGCCAGGTGGCCCAGCGCCTGCGCCCGGGCGGCGCGCTGCTGGCTGCGCAGCGCAAAGGCGTCCTGATCGGCGCGGCTGATATTGAACTGCGCCGCGACGTTTTCGGCGGTCTCCGGCATCGAATCGGTGCCGAACTCGGCCTGCATCCGCGGATTGACGAAGCGCCAGCCGAGGGTGGTGTCGTACAGCTGCGCCTGGCGGCTGAAGGCGCTGTCGGCCTTGCCCATCACCAGCGGCGCGCGGGTCATCGATTCCGCGCCGCCGGCCAGCAGCAGCCCGGCGTCGCCGGCCCTGATGCTGCGCGCCGCCATCGCCAGCGCATCCAGGCCCGAACCGCACAGGCGGTTCACCGTAGTGCCGGAAACGCCGACCGGCAATCCGGCCAGCAGCAGCGCCATGCGCGCCAGATTGCGGTTGTCTTCCCCGGCCTGGTTGGCGCAGCCGAGGATCACATCGTCCAGCTGCGCCCAATCCACCTGTGGATAGCGCTCCAGCAGCACGCGCAGCGGCAGGGCGGCGAGGTCGTCGGCGCGCACCTGGGCCAGCGCGCCGCCATAGCGGCCGATCGGGGTGCGCACGCCGTCGCAGATAAATGCCTGATTCATGCCCGATCTCCTAAAATGCTGTGACCGAGGCGGTGCGCGCGGCCACGGAACCAGGCGACGGTTTTGCCCAGTTGGTTAACGATCTCGACGTCGTACAGCCCGGTGGCTTTGCCCTGGTGGCGCACCGCCGCGCTGGCGGTGAGGCGATCGCCGGCCAGCGCCGGGCGGACGAAGTCGATGCTGCAGCCGGAGGCCACCGCCGCCAACCCCTGGCTGTTGCAGGCGTAGGCGAAGGCGGTGTCCGCCAGGCTGAACAGCTGGCCGCCGTGGCAGGTCTGGTGGCCATTGAGCATCTGCGGGCCGACGGTCATGCTGACCTGAGCGTACCCGGCGTCGACGGCGTCGATATGCATCCCCATCGCCTGAGCGCAGGTATCTTGCTGGAACATCTGTTCGGCGCAGCGCTGAGCCAGCGCGCGCGGCGTATTGGCGTTCATCGTTCGGCTCCTGAGAAAGAGGCGGGGGAAGCGTAGCGGCGCAGCAGCGGCATCGGGCGATAGCGCGCTTCGCCGTAATAGCGTTGCAGGTTTTCCAGCGTTGTCAGAATGTGGCACCAGCCGAGTGCGGCGCCCCAGGCCAGCGGGCCGCGCGGATAGTTGACACCGCGCAGCATCGCCAGATCGGTATCTTCGGCGCCGGCGACGCCTTTGTTCACCACGTCGAGCGCTTCGTTGGCCAGCATGGCCAGAGTGCGCATCGTCAGCAGGCCGGGATAATCCGGCAGTTGAATGACCTGCTTGCCGAGGGACTGCAGCAGGCGAATCGCGTTGGCATTGTGTTGCGCGCCGTTTTGCGCCGCGCAGCTGATGGCGATGGCGGAGGCATGCGCATAGTCGGCACAGAGATCGAACAGCACCACGGGCGTTCCACGTTCGTCGGCCAGTTGGCCGGCGGTTTTACCATTGGTTAACATCAGTGTAACGTCGTCGATCGTGAGGTACGGGCTGGTCTGGCCAGGTTGTTTGATCGCCCCCGCATTTTCGATCAACAGTTCCGCCAAATCGGCCAGCGAAGACCAGTCGCCGTGCAGCGTGACGCGTTGCGGCGGCGCGGCCTGCGCCGGCGGCGCAAAGGCGATCATCTCTGCGGCGGGGCGTTGCGCGTCGTAGCGGTAGAAGCCGCGGCCGGATTTGCGGCCGAGATGTCCGGCGGCCACCAGCTCCTGCTGCACCAGTGAGGGGGTGAAGCGCGGATCCTGGTAGAAGGCCTGATACACCGAGTCGGTCACGGCGTAATTGACGTCCTGGCCGATCAGATCGGTCAACTGCAGCGGGCCCATGGCGAAGCCGCCGGCGTCGCGCATGACTGCATCCAGGGTGGCGGCGTCGGCCACCCGTTCCTCCAGCGCGCGCAGGGTTTCGGCGTAGAATGGCCGCGCCACGCGGTTGACGATGAATCCCGGCGTCGAGCGGCACACGACGCTCTGCTTACCCCAGCGCTGCGCCAGGGCCTGCAGCGCGGCGAGGGTCTCGGCCCCGGTTTCCAGACCGCTGACGATCTCCACCAGCTTCATCAGCGGCGCCGGGTTGAAGAAGTGCAGCCCGGCCATGCGCGCCGGGTGTTGCAAGGCGCCGGCGATGGCGGTGATTGACAGCGAGGAGGTATTGCTGGCGAACAGCGCCGTGGGCGAGCAGACCGCTTCCAGATCGCGGAACAGGCTCTGCTTGATCGCCAGATTTTCCGCCACCGCTTCAATCACCAGCGCGCAGTCGGCCAGTTGCTCGAGCGAGTCGGCGCGTTCGAGGCGCGCCAGCAGCGCCTCGGTGGCGTTTACGTCGGCCTTGCCGCCGTCGACCCGCTGCCGCAGGCGGCGAGCGAGTTCGTCGATCGCGCGCTGGGCGGCGGCGGGCGCGATATCGAACAGCCGTACCGGGTGGCCGGCGGCGGCGGCCACCTGGGCGATGCCGATGCCCATGGTGCCGGCGCCGATCACCGCCACCTGGCCATTAAGAAGGGGCGCGTTCATGGCTATTTCCCGCTGAAATTTGGCGTGCGTTTGGCGAAGAATGCGCTGACGCCTTCGCGATAGTCGTCGCTGCGGCCCCCCAATCGCTGCAGATCGCGTTCCAGATCGAGCTGTTGATCGAGGCTGTTGGTGGCCGAGCTGTAGATGGCTTTCTTGATTAGCCCCAAACCGTAGGTCGGCTGGGTGGCCAGATGGCGCGCCAGCGTTTGCGTGCGGTCGGCCAATTCATCCGCCGGCACCACCTGCCAGATCATGCCCCACTCCAGCGCCTGTTGAGCGCTGATTTTGTCACCCAGCAAGGCCATGCCCATCGCGCGGGCGTGGCCGGCCAGCCGCGGCAGGAACCAACTGCCGCCGGAATCAGGCACCAACCCCAGACGGCAGAACGACTGAATAAAGCCGGCGTTGTCGGCGGCGATGACGATATCGCACGCCAGGGCCAGCGCGGCGCCGGCGCCGGCCGCCACGCCGTTGACTGCGCATACCACCGGTTTCGGCAGGGCGGTCAGGCGGCGGATCAGGGGGTTGTAGAAACGTTCGACCGACAGGCCGAGATCCGGCGCCTGTTGATCGGCGCTGACGTTGCGATCGTTGAGATCCTGCCCGGCGCAGAAACCGCGCCCGGCACCGGCGATCAGCAGGCAGCGCACGCTGTCGTCGCGCTCGGCTTGCGTCAGCGCTTCGCTCAGCTGGCGATGCATCTCGTCGTTAAAGCTGTTGAGCCGATCCGGCCGGTTGAGGGTCAGCGTCAACACGCCGGCGTCGAGATGGCTGAGAATCAATGCGTTATCCATAAATCAGCGCCCCTGATAGTTTGGCGTACGTTTTTCGAAAAAGGCGGCGATGCCTTCGCGGCGATCGTCGGTGGCGGCCAGGGTGACAAATTGCTGACGCTCCATCGCCAGCCCCTGGCTAAGGCCGATTTCCTCGGCCTGTTTCAGCGCCTGTTTGGCGGCGCGCAGCGCCAGCGGCGCCTGGCGGCTGATGCGATCGGCAATCTGCTGCGTGCGCTCCAGCGTCAGGGCATCGACACATACTTCGCTGATCAGGCCGGCCTGCAGCGCGGTGCGGGCGTCGATGGCTTCGCCGGTCAGTACCATCTGGCTGGCGCGCGCCTTGCCGACGCAGCGGATCAGACGCTGGGTGCCCCCGGCGCCCGGCATCAGGCCGAGGGTGATCTCCGGCAGGCCGAAGCGGGCGCTTTCGCCGCCGATGACGATGTCGCAGGCCAGCGCCAGCTCGCAGCCGGCGCCCAGGGCATAACCGTTCACCGCCGCCAGCAGCGGTTTGCTGAACTGCGTCAGCCGTTGCCACAGCTGCGGACGGCGATCCGCCAGCGTGGCCGGCAGATCCTGCTGTTGCAGTTCGCGCAGATCGGCGCCGGCGGCGAAGAAGCGCGCCGCGCCGGCGATCACCACGGCGCCCACGCCGCTGTCGGCGTCGGCCTGCTCCAGCCGGGCAACCAGCTGTTCCAGACACGGCGTGCTCAGGGCATTACGCGCCTCCGGGCGATGCAGCGTCAGCGTGACCACGCGGTGTTGCTGCTGATGCAAAATAAAGGGGGTGTCCATCGCGGCTCCTAGACGTCGAAGTCCAACACCACGCCGTCGCCTTTCGGCCACGACTGGCAGCTCAATACATAGCCCGCCGCCAACTGATCCGGCTCCAGGCTGTAGTTGACGCCCATCTCCACCTGGCCGGCCTTGAGACGGCATTTGCAGGTGGCGCACACGCCGCCTTTGCAGGCGTAGGGCAGATCGGCACCCTGGCGCAGCGCGGCATCGAGAATGCTGTCGTCCTGTTCGCCGACCTCGATATCCAACCGGCGGCCGTCGAGCAGGATCGCCACCCGGGTGGCGTTGCGATCGCCGCTGTGGCGCGGGCGGGTGACCAGGCCGCTGGTGTTGAAGCGTTCGCTGTGGATGTGATTGGCCGGTACGCCGGCCTGCTCCAGCACGGTCTGCGCGTCGTCCATCATCGATTCCGGCCCGCAGATAAAGGCGTGGTCATAGTCGCGGAAATCCAGCAGCGCGCCGCCGATCGCCGCCAGGCGTTCACGGTCTATGCGGCCGCTGAGCAGCGGGCTGTCGAGGCTCTCTTGGCTGAACAGGTACAGCGGCTGAAAACGCTGCGGGTAGCGGTTTTTCAGATCCGACAGCGCCTCTTTGAACATCATCGAACGGCTGTTGCGGTTGCCGTAGATCAGGGTGAACCTGCTGCCCGGTTCGAACTGCAGCGTTGCCTTGATGATCGACAGCATCGGTGTGATGCCGGAGCCGGCGGCGATCGCCAGGTAGTTGCCGCGGCGCTCCGCCTGCGGCTGATAGCCGAAGCGCCCCTGCGGCACCATCACTTCCAGCGCATCGCCGACTTTCAGCATGCGGTTGACGAAGCCGGAGAAACGGCCCTGATCAATCGCTTTTACGCCGATCTGCAGCAGGCCTTCCTGCGGCGAACTGCAGATGGAATAGCAACGCCGCAGTTCTTCGCCGTTGACTAGCGCCTTGAGCGTCAGGTGCTGGCCGGGGGTATAGCGGTATTGGTTTTGCAGCTCTTCGGGCACCCGCAGGGTGATGGCTACGGCGTCCGGCGTTTCGCGCTCGATGGCGGCGACGCTCAGGCGATGAAAGACCGTCATGGTGTCAGCGCTCCTATATGCATTTGAAATAGTCGAACGGTTCCCGGCAGTCGCAACAGCGGTACAGCGCTTTACAGGCGGTGGAGCCGAACTCGCTGATCTTCTCGCTGTGGGTGCTGCCGCAGCGCGGGCAGGCTACCGGGCCGTGGGCATGCGGCCGATCGCAGGTGTGGCCCTGCGGCGGCGCTACGCCGTATTGCCGCAGCCGCTCGCGGGCGTCGGCGTTCATCCAATCAGTGGTCCAGGCCGGGCTGAGACGGATGTCCACCTGCACCGGGCTGAAGCCGGCGGCCGTCAGCCGCTGCTCAATGGCGTTGAGCAGAAATTCGGTGGCCGGGCAGCCGGAATAGGTTGGGGTGAAGGTCACGCGCCAGCCGCTGCCGTCGCGGGCCACGTTGCGCACCATGCCCAAATCGGTGATCGACAGCACCGGCAGCTCGGGATCGCTGATCTGTTGCAGACAGTGCCAAATCTGCGGGATTTCAGCGGGTTGCAAACGAGTGACGTTCATCGCAGCCTCCTACCATTGGCCGTTTGGATAGGCGCGTTGCAGGAACTGCATCTCCGCCAGCAGCGGGCCGAGGTGTTCACTGTGTCGGCCTTGTTTGCCGCCGTGCCGGAACGCCTGCTCGGCGGGCAGCGTCAACGTCGCCTGGCGCAGCGTCTCCTCCACCTGCGCTTGCCAGGGAGCCTGCAGCTGGCGCGGATCGACGGCGATGCCCTGTTCCGCCAGCTCAAGCTCCAGCGCGTCGGCGTGGAACAGCTCGGCGGTGAAGCGCCACAGGTTATCCAGCGACTGCTGGATCTTGCGGTGGCTGATGTCGTTGCCGTCGCCGAGGCGGATCATCCAGCCGCGGCTGAAGCGCAGGTGGTAATCGGCCTCCTTCAATGACTTGGCGGCGATGGCGGCGATCTGCGCATCGCCGCTGCGGCTCAACGCCTGATGCAGCTGCACGTGGTAGACGTCGAGCAGGAACTGGCGCACCAACGTGTCGTTGAAACCGCCGTTCGGCTGTTCCGCCAGCAACAGGTTATGAAACTGGCGTTCGTCGCGGCCGAAGGCCAGGCTGTCTTCGCTGCAGGGCGGCCCGGCCAGTTCGGCGGCGTAGCTCAGGAAGTTGCGCGCCTGGCCGAGCAGATCGAGCCCGATGTTGGCCAACGCCAGATCGATTTCCAGCTCGGGCGCGTGGCCGCACCAGGCGCACAGACGCTGGGCGAGGATCAAAGGCGTGTCGCCCTGGCGGAGCAAATAGCTGATGCGCGGATCGTTAACCGTCATGGTCGCCTCTACATGTTCTTGATGCCGTCGGGAATGGTGTAAAACGTCGGATGACGGTAGATCTTGTCTTCGGACGGATCGAAGAAGGCGCCGCGGTCTTCCGGCTGCGAGGCGATCAGATGGCGGGATTGCACCACCCAAATCGAGCAGCCTTCATTACGGCGCGTGTAGGCGTCGCGGGCGTTTTCCAGCGCCATTTGGTCGTCGGCGGCGTGCAGGCTGCCGACGTGGCGATGCGCCAGCCCTTGTTTGCTGCGGATAAACACTTCATACAGCGGCCATTCAACGTGGCTCATGATTTCGGTTCCTTATGTTGGCTATGCGGCGGAAGCGGCGTTTTTCGCGGCGTGGGCCATGGCGCCGTCACGCACCCAGGCACCGTCTTCCCAGGCGCGGCGTTTGGCCTGCAGGCGTTCGTGGTTGCATTGGCCACGCCCTTTGATCACCTCATGCAGCTCGCTCCAGTCGATCTCGCCGAAGCGATAGTGGCCGGCGGCGGCATCCCAGTGCAGATCCGGATCCGGCGCCGTCATGCCCAGCGCTTCCAGCTGCGGTACGGTGTTGTCGACGAACTTCTGCCGCAGCTCATCGTTGCTGTGGCGTTTGATCTTCCACGCCATGCTCTGGGCGCTGTGGGGGGAGTCGGCGTCGCTCGGGCCGAACATCATCAGCACCGGCCACCAGAAGCGATCGATGGCGTCCTGCAGCATGGCGCGCTGCGTGTCGCTGCCGTTGGCCATCGCCATTACCGCCTCATAGCCCTGGCGCTGGTGGAAGCTTTCCTCTTTGCAGATCTTCACCATCGCCCGCGCATAGGGGCCGTAGGACGCGCGGCACAGCGCCACCTGGTTGACGATGGCGGCGCCGTCGACCAGCCAGCCGATCACGCCGATATCCGCCCAGTTGAGCGTGGGGTAATTGAAGATAGAGGAGTACTTCATCTTGCCGTCGAGCATCTTTTGGTAGATGTCCTGGCGCGAACAGCCGAGGGTCTCGGCGGCGCTGTAGAGGTACAGACCGTGGCCGGCCTCATCCTGCACTTTGGCCAGCAGCACCGCCTTGCGGCGCAGCGTGGGGGCGCGCGTCAGCCAGTTGGCTTCCGGCAGCATGCCGATGACTTCCGAGTGGGCGTGTTGGCCGATTTGCCGAATCAGGTTCTGACGATAGGCGTCCGGCATCCAGTCTTTGGCCTCAATGGCGATATCCGCCGCGATCTTGTCGTCGAAATGCTGCTGATACTGTGCGTCAGTTGTCATGCTTGCCTCTTGGTGATTCGTATTTTTCACATTAAATATAAAAATGTGAATCACTTTAACTAACCATAAGGCTACAAATTGATAACAAAAAGATCAAACGAGATTTATGTGGTTTTGCGAGCTCACTCACAAGTGTTTGTGTTAATTTTTTGATTTTATTTAATAAATAAAAGCAATGACTCCGTATTAACGCCGGAAAATCGGCTTGAAAGCGCTTCTTGTTCTCTTTTTGTTAAAATTGAGTTTGGCGTCGACTAGCATTTATGTGATACGTAATTAAGCTGTATGGTGAAAATTTATGAATTCCGGAGGGCACATGCAGCAGTTACACAGTTATCTTTCTGGCGCCTGGGTGTACGGGCAGGGAGAGGCGCGCGAGATCCGTCACGCCGTGACCGGCGAAGCGTTGTACCAGGTCTGCTCCGACGGCCTGCCGTTAGCGGCGAGCCTGAGCTATGCGCGCAGCCACGGCGGCCCGGCGCTGGCGCACATGACATTCCAGCAGCGCGCCCAGATGCTGAAAGCGGTGGCGAAACACCTGCTGGCGCATAAAGAGGCGCTGTATCAGATTTCCTATCAAACCGGCGCGACGCGCGGCGACGGCTGGGTCGATATCGAAGGCGGCATCGCCACGCTGTTCGCCTATGCCGGCATGGCCGGCCGCGATCTGCCGGATGATACGCTGTGGCCGGAAGATGAGCTGATCCCGCTGTCGAAGCAGGCGCAGTTCGCCGCCCGCCACGTATTGACCTCGCGCCCCGGCGTGGCGCTGCATATCAACGCCTTCAACTTCCCTTGCTGGGGCATGCTGGAAAAACTGGCGCCGACCTGGCTGGCGGGCATGCCGGCCATCATCAAGCCGGCCACCGCCACCGCGCAACTGACGCAGGCGATGGTCAGGCTGATCGTCGACAGCGGGCTGGTGCCGGAAGGGGCGCTGCAGTTGGTATGCGGCGGCGTCGGCGACATGTTTGCGCACCTGGATTACCAGGATGCGGTGACCTTTACCGGCTCGGCGCAGACCGGGCAGCGGCTGCGGGCGCATCCGCGCCTGTTGGAAAAATCGATCGCGTTCACCATGGAGGCGGATTCGCTCAACTGCTGCGTGCTGGCGGAAGACGTGACGCCGGAGATGCCGGAATTTGCGCTGTTTATCAAAGAAGTGTGCCGTGAAATGACTGCCAAGGCGGGGCAGAAATGCACCGCGATCCGCCGCATCATCGTGCCGGCGGCGCAGGTGGCGGCGGTACGTCAGGCCTTGTTGCAGCGTCTGGCGGGAGTGACGGTGGGCGACCCGCAGTTGGAGCAGGTGCGCATGGGGGCGCTGGTCAGCCACGAGCAGCGTGATGATGTGCAAAGCAAGGTGGAGTTCCTGCTGCGCAACGGCTGCGAACCGCTGTGCGGCGCGTCGCTGGATAAGCTGGAAGTCATGGGCGACGGCGCGCGCGGCGGGGCGTTTTATCCGCCGACCCTGCTGTATTGCGCCGATCCGTTCACCCATCAGGCGGTGCACGGCACTGAGGCCTTCGGCCCGGTGGCGACGCTGATGCCGTATGCGGATACCGAGCAGGCGATCGCGTTGGCGTTGCTGGGGCAGGGCAGCCTGGCGGGATCGCTGGTGACCGCCGATCCGGCATTGGCCAAGCGATTCATTCGCGCGGCGGCGTGCGCCCATGGCCGCATGTTGATTTTGGATGAACAGGCGGCGGCGGAGTCCACCGGCCACGGTTCGCCGCTGCCGATGCTGGTGCACGGCGGCCCGGGGCGCGCCGGCGGCGGTGAAGAGCTGGGTGGACTGCGCGCGGTGAAGCACTATATGCAGCGTACGGCGATCCAGGGCAGCCCGGCGATGCTGGCGGCCATCGGCGGCGAATGGGTGCGCGGCGCGCCGGTCGCCGAACACCCGGTGCACCCGTTCCGGAAATACTTCGAGCAGCTGCAGCTGGGCGACAGCCTGTTGACCGCGCGCCGCACCGTGACCGAAGCGGATATCGTCAACTTCGCCTGCCTGAGCGGCGACCACTTTTACGCGCACATGGACAAGATCGGCGCTGCCGATTCGCTGTTCGGCGAGCGGGTGGCGCACGGTTACTTTGTGGTGTCCGCCGCGGCTGGGCTGTTTGTCGACGCCGCCGTCGGGCCGGTGATCGCCAACTATGGCATGGAGAATCTGCGCTTTATCGAACCGGTGAAGATCGGCGACACCATTCAGGTGCGGCTGACCTGCAAAAAGAAAATCCGCAAGCCGCAAAAAACCGCCGAAGATCGGCCGCACGGCGTGGTGGTGTGGGATGTTCAGGTGTTGAATCAGGAACAGCAACCGGTGGCGCTGTACAGCATCCTGACGCTGGTGGCGCGCCAGCAAGGGGACTTCGAGGCATAATGCGCGTTTCGCCGCCGCCGGCATCCCGGCGGCGGCGAGTCATTCAGATCAGCGGCTGCCCGCGCAGCTGTTCCAACACTTTCAGCGGCGAACGCTGCGGATCCTGCATCTTGTTCACCGGCAACAGGAAGGTCTGTTCCAACATAAACTGGCCGCCCATCGCGGCGTGCGGCGTTTGATCCGAGAAGCAAATCCAGCTGCTGCCTGGCGGGAATTCCAGCGCCAGCTGCGGACCCCGTTGCTGATAATCACCGTCGGCCTTCATGGCGTCATGCAACTGCAGCATCAGGTGGTCATAATGGCTGCGCCGGGTTTTGGTGATGCGCACCTGGTGCTGCAGCCAGCTGCTGAAGGCGGAATAGCGCGCGAGGCGCGGCATAAAGCGTTGCGCAAGTTCAGGAAACGGCTCGCCGACGCGCCATTGGCGACGCTCGCCGTGCGGGTTGATGTTGGTGAAAATGCGCAGAATGCGTTCGCCGTAGTTCGGGCGCGACGGGAAAGCGTCAACGTGCAGGCGGCTGTCGTCTTTGCGCCAGGAACTGGTCGCCCGCCAGGCGGAAACCGGGTGCAAACGCAGGCTGCCGGTGGGGTGGTGCAGCGCCTCCTGATACTCGGGCAACAGCCCGGCGATCAGCTGGCGGCAAGATTGATAATAGCGCTCCAGCAGTTGCTGAACCTGTTGCCGGCGTTCCGCGACGGCGACGCCGCTCAGCTTGCCGGACAGCGGTTGATAGCTGATGTTTTTGCGCTTCGGATCGACCAACGTCGGATCCAGCAGCGGCATTTCCTGCTCAGATAGAGTGAAGGCCAGCTCGGGCAGAAACAGCACCTTGCCCTGTTCCAGTTCGCTGACCGCGCTGGATGCTTCCGCTGCCGCCCATTGTCGCAACGGCAGCGTCAGGACGGCCTGTTCACGCATAATATCGCCAGTAGGCATGAGATCTCCTCGCAAATCTATATCGCTTTATTCCCGCTTTCAGGTTGCCGCGTGGTTGGCTGCACTGGCTTGCGCCGTGGCTGGCTGGAGCGGCGTCAACAGGCCGCCCAATTGCAACGTGAAATTTGTGGGTTCTATTATGGATGTATCAGCAGGGCGCAGTGCGCCGAAGCGTGCGATGGCTTCCTGATATAGAGAATAGTCCTGATAAGAGTATCACCGGCAATACCAATGAAAAGTAAACGAGGGCTAAACGGAGCTACGTGTAGGCACGAATAATCAAAAATGGCACGAATTGTCTGCGGAATGGTGAGTTTCTTATCTCATTGAATTTTAATAGAAATAAATATTGCGCTTATTATTGGCGTTATTTTATCCAGAGCGCAGGGTAAACCGGGGAAATAATGTTGCGGAGGGGAATTATTTCATTTGGGTTAGTAATAAATCGGGCCGCCAAATTTTGGTGGCCCGATTAATGATTAAGCGCCGTAAATGCAGTTTTTGCCTTTTTTCTTGGCCTGATACAACGCACTGTCCGCCTCATTGATAAAGCTGATCGGCGTATCGTTATACATATGCGGCACTTTGGCGCAGATACCGATGCTGATGGTGACGATGCCGTGCGGATTACCCTGATGCGGAATTTTCAGATCGCGCACCGCGTTGATGACGCGTTCGGCGAAAATCAGTGCTCCCTGGACGTCGGTATCCGGCAGGATAATCCCCATCTCTTCGCCGCCGTAACGCGCCAGAACGTCGTTGCTGCGGCACGCCAACCCTTTGAGCGTTTGGCCGATCTGCTGCAGGCATTGGTCACCGGCGACGTGGCCATAGCTGTCGTTGTACTGTTTGAAATAGTCGATATCCAGCATCAGCAGCGCCACGCTGCGGTAGTTGCGCGAAGCCCGCGCCAGCTCGTTCTTCAGCGCGATATCAAACTGGCGGCGGTTGGCCAGCCCGGTCAGGCCGTCCAGCAGCGCCAGCTCTTCGAGCATCTGGTTGATGCTGGTCAACTGATCGCGGGTACGCATCAGCTCAGCTTCGGTTTGCATGCTGTGCTTGATTTGCCGCAGCAGCACCATGCCCATCGCCAACAGGATCACCAGCAGCGAGAGGCCGCCGGCGGCGAATAGCCCGGCGTCGGTGCGCCAGTCCGCCAGCGCGTCGCGTTTCGACAGCCCGGCGGCGATCACCAGCGGAAAGCGGTTGACCCGCGAATAGCCGTAGATGCGCTCTACTTTATCGTACAGCGAGGTGATGGTGGCGTTACCGAATTCCGAATGCGGCAAAATTTCGCTGAACAGCACGCCCTTGGCGATGTTTTTACCGATCGACGCCGCCGAGTAAGGGCGGCGGTAAAGGATGGTGCCATCCGCCAGCAGCAGGTTCAGTGAGGCGTCGGTGTTGAGGGCGAAACTGTCGTAAAACTGGCGGAAATAATCGATGTACAACGTCGCCAGCACCACGCCGCCAAAGCTGCCGTCCGGGTTGTTGAAACGCCGCGAAACGGGAATGATCAGATCGCCGGTGGTGCGGCTGCGGATCACCTTGCCGATGTACAGGCCGCCGTCGTCGCGGTTTTGATGGTATATGAAGTAATCGCGATCGGCATTGTTGGCGTTCTTGATGAATTTGCCCGAGGAGGTCGCCAGCCAGCGGCCGCGCGCATCGTAGAGAAACAGCCCATGCAGCTGCGGCAGGTTGCCGACCTGCGTTTGCATCACCCGCTGCAGCCGGGTCAATTGCGAGGGCCCCAATCCGTCGTTCTGGAGACGTTCGGTCAGATCGAGCAGATTGCCGTCCACCTGCATGAAAGTATCGTCGGCATGCTGCGCCAGCGAGCGGGCGAGGTTGGCGGATTCATGCTCGGCGCTGCGCAGATCGCGCTGGTGTGCGTTCCAGATTTGCCAGCTGTTAAAGAGGATCAGCGTGGCGGCAACGATGATGACAAACACGCCGGCCTGAAATAATAATGGGGAGCTTTTAACGCTGCGCGCCGGCACGGCATCCTGTATGGGTTGCTGCTGAGTCATGTCACCCTTGTTGTGTGATTACTATTCAGTTTGAGTTAAGAGCAATCTTATATTTTATGCATAAATGCGCCAGACCTCTAGCCTTTAACGAGGCGATAAGGCGAAAGGTCGATCGCAGCCCGCATCAGCGGCGGTGTGAGCACCTCGGAGTGAAAGAGCAATGTCTGATTACATCATTATCGCTTTACTGACGCTGGCGGTGTATTACCCCCTTACGCTGGGAACGCTGGCGGTGATGATGTACTTCGCCTGGCGCCGCCGCCGGTCGCCCTATTGGCGGTTGGGATTGGCGCTGTTGGCGCTGCTGTTCGTGCTGTTCGCCAAAGCGGCGTATGACTGGCACCGCTACAGCTAGCGGCGCCATGCGGGGTTATTCGACGTTGATCATCCAGTTGACGCCGAATTTGTCGGTCAGCATGCCAAAACCTTTGGCCCAGAAGGTGGCTTGGTAAGGCATCGTCACCTGGCCGCCCTGCGCCAGATTGTCGAACAGTTTGCGTCCTTGTTCCGCATCGCTGGGATTCAGCGACAGCGAGAAACCTTTGTGGGAAGCACCGCCGCTGTCATCTTGCGGACAGCCGTCGGAGGCCATCAGTACGCCGTCGCCGATCAGCAGGCGCGCATGCATGATCGCTTCAGGATTGACGTCCTCCGGCCCGCCTTGGCGGGCTTCTTCGGGCATGTCTTTGAAGCGCATGACCATTTCAATTTTGGCATTCAACTGCTGTACATAGAAGTTAATCGCTTGCTCACAGTTGCCGCTGAAGAACAAATAGGGTTGTACCAGCATGACATTGACCTCGGTTGTGGCCCGACAGGCAACGACCGGCCCTCGGGCGGGAAGAAATGATTGCTGGCGGCAATAATTGCCGTCGGTGACTTATTAGTGTAGTCCCCCTGACGTAGAATGCTCGTGCGAGGTGAGCGCCTTCGCCGCCGGTAGGACGGGCAAAGGCGTGAACGCGGTTAATACAGCGACGGCTCGCCGGGTGGGCGGGTTTTAAAGCGGCGGTGCAACCACATGTATTGATCGGGCGCCAGCAGCACCTGTTCTTCCACCACGCGGTTCATCATGGCCGCCGCGCGCGTTTCATCATCCAGCGGGAAGTCCGTCAACGGCGGCTGCACGATCAGCTCATAGCCCTGAGCGTTTGGCAGGCGGCGCGGCACGAAAGGCACGATCGACGGCCGCCCCATGCGCGCCAGGATAAAGGTGCCGGTGGTCGTGGCGGCATTTTCCACGGCGAAGAACGGTGTGAATACGCTACTTTGCGGCCCATAATCGTGATCCGGCGCGTACCACAGGATTTCGCCCTGTTTCAGGTTGCGGATCATGCCTTTGATATCTTTACGATCGATCATGAATTTATTCGAGCGCAGCCGGCCGCGGGTCTGTACCCATTCCATCAGCTTGTTGTTGTGCGGGCGGTGCACGCCGATGCCGGGGTTTTGCATGCCGAAAATGCGCGCGCCCAGTTCCAGCGTCAGGAAATGCAGACCGATCAGCAGAACGCCTTTGCCGTCCTGACGCGCCAACCGCATGTTTTCCATGCCGCTCACCTTGAACCAGCGGGCGATGCGCCAGTCGGGCCAGAACCAGGCCATGCCGACTTCGAACAGCCCCATGCCGACGGACTCAAAATTTTTGACGATCAGCGCCTCGCGCTCGGCGGCGGGCATCGCGGGGAAGCAGAGTTCTAAATTGCGGCGCGCTATTTTTACCCGGCGTTTCATTAGGCGCATGGCTATTCTGCCAAGGCCGTGTCCGAGCCGATAAATGAGCGGGTAGGGCAGTAATACCAAGAGATAGAGTATTCCCAGTCCTATCCACAACAACCAATAACGAGGGCGCAAGAATTCGCGCTCAAAGCGTTGGTTAGAAAGCATTTTTCCTGTTATTCCTTTTCTTTCCCAATGGGACCTTAACCCAAATTTCCATAAGGAAGATGATAGAATATTTTGTGCTAAACAGGATTTTCCATTAATGCTTTTTTTACGCTTTATTTAAACGCAGGCGAAAAACGAAGCGAAATAGGATTTTTACCGAGGGAGGAGGGGATATTTTCCGCTATTTCAACTGGCTGGCGAAATTGAAAAATAAAGACACAATTAAGCGCATCGCAAAAGTGACAACGGCTATGTAACCTCAATGAAACAGTAACGCCGCGGAACCGTCCCAAGCGGCGGCCAGTGCGTACAGTAGCGCGAGGATCAGGACAACGGGGGCATTGAACATTGGCGTTTCCTCCAGGAGGATGTGTTTAAAGTTTAGCCTTGCAAGATGACAGCGGGATGAAATCAGATCGTTTTTTGTATGGTGAAATTCAGACGGACGGAAATGGGTAAACCGCTGATTTTTTACTATAGTCATAGTGTGAAGTTGTGCGTTTGCCGCCGGACGCCTCCGCATTGAGCGGCAGCGGGCAGATTGCCCAGAGCAAGATCGCGGAGCGGACGGCGCCTGGCGCGAAACATGTGACGAAATTCTCAGAGAGTTGGTCTGTAAGGGTTTGACATGTCATATGAAAATGACGATCTAAACGGTGTTGAGCAACCGAGCGACTACGTGAAAACCACCGCCTGCGAAGTGAGCAGCGGTGTAAAAGCAGCGCTCGAGCAATCATGTGCCTGCCTTAAGGATAACCCTTGGGCGGGGATAGGCGCCGGCGCCGTCGTGGGCCTGGTAATAGGATTTCTGTTAGGCAAAAGGTAATAGGGAGAGTAAAGATGGGCATCATTTCCTGGATCATTTTTGGTTTAATCGCCGGTATCCTGGCCAAGTGGATTATGCCGGGCAAAGACGGCGGCGGCTTTATTGTGACCGTTATATTGGGGATCGTGGGCGCCGTCGTCGGCGGCTATATCAGCACTTTCTTCGGTATGGGCCGCGTTGACGGTTTTAACCTGGGCAGCTTTGTGGTGGCGGTAATCGGTGCTCTGGTGGTGCTTTTTGTCTACAGGAAGATCAAAGGCTAAGCAGCCGTTGCTCAACAGGGTCGCCGCGGCGGCCCTTTTTCGTGAAATCAATCCGGCGGTGCGGCGCGGGCCGTACCCGCTGAAAGGGGAATATCATGGGTCTGTTCGATAGCGTATTGGGTAACATTCTGGGCGGCGGCGCCAACGGTGGTAAAGGTATCGACTACATCGCCATTATGCAGTGGGTCGAGCAACAAGGCGGCCTGCAGGCCATTTTGGACAAGTTCCGTCAGGGGCAGTTCGGCGATATCGTCGGTTCCTGGCTCGGCAATGGCGAAAATCAGTCGATTACCGGCGACCATGTGCAGCAGGCGTTAGGTAGCGACGCCATCAACCAACTGGCTGAAAAGCTGGGCATCGATCCGGCACAGGCGTCCAGCACCATTGCGCAGTTCTTGCCAACGGTCGCGGATGCCGCCTCACCAAACGGTGAAGTTCAGCAAGACAGCAACGAGCTGGGCGATATGGTCGGTAAACTGTTCAAATAATGATTAGGCTCCCGGCGCCTGGCCGGGAGCCTTCACTCCGCTAATTCCCTCGATCGCCGTCAACGCCTGCTGCAGATGCGCCACCCAGGCGCGCACTTTCTCCGGAATAAAACGTAAGGCGGGATAGACCGCGTGCAGCGCCATGGGCGGGTAGCGGTATTCCGGCAAAACGGGCACCAGCGCCCCCGTCGCCAGCTGCTCGGCGATTAACGGCCGTTGGGCGCCGCCGATACCGGCTCCAGCCTCAATGGCGGCCTGCAGCGATAGCGTATTGTTGGCGCGGAACGTGGGCCGCACTGCAACCATCTCGGGGCCGTGCGGCCCGAACAGAGTGAGCGTATCGCCGTCGTTCAAACCGCTGTAACGAATGTGCGCATGTTTAGCCAGCTCCGCCGGCGAACGGGGCGTGCCATGTTTGTCCAGATAGGCCGGTGACGCCACCAGCAGGCGTTGCAGCTCGCCCAAACGTTTCGCCACCATGCCGGGCGCATGCAGTTCACCGAAACGCAGCGCTACGTCGATGCCTTCGCCGATCACGTCGGCGCGACGATCGTCCAGCAGCAGCTCGATGGCGAGGCTCGGATGACGTTGCTGGAAAGCGATGGCCAGCGGCGTGACGTGCAACTGCCCGAACCCGGTCGGGGCATGAATGCGCAGATTGCCCTGTAACTGGTGGCGCTGGCCGCGCAGCGCTTCTTCCGCTTCGTCGACCGCCGCCAGAATCGGTTTGAGGCGCTGATAATAACTGCTGCCGGCATCGGTCAGGGTGACCGCCCGGGTGCTGCGAAACAGCAGTTGGGCCCCGAGTTGCTGCTCCAGGCCGGCGATTTGCTGACTGACCGCCGGCTGCGTCAAACGCAGATCGCGAGCGGCGGCCGACAGGCTGCCCAGCTCCGCCACCCGCATAAAGGTTTTCATGGCGTTCAGCTTATCCATGTCGATCTTGCCTCTAGATTTTTCTTATAAGTGTTAGTGGAAAGTCTCTTCTACCGCAAGCATTACTAATCAATGACACTCAGGGCATCGATAACCCGAGGAGTGACAAGATGAATGCAAAGCGGCAGGCATTGGTGATCGGCGCCAATGGCGTGATTGGGCGCCGATTGATTGAGGAACTGGCCGGACAGGGCTGGCAAGTGGTGGGGGTCTCGCGGCGGGGTGGGCAACCGGCGCCGGGAGTGCGCCACCTTCAGGTTGATCTGCTGGATGCGGCGGCGACGCGCGACGCGCTGCGGCCGCTGAGCGCGATTAGCCACGTTTTCTATGCCGCCTATCAGGATGCGCCGGACTGGGCGGGGCTGGTGGCGCCGAACCTGCAGATGCTGCAACACGTCGTCGAGGAACTGGAGCCGGTCGCGCCGGCGTTGGAACATATCAGCCTGATGCAGGGCTATAAGGTGTATGGCGCGCATTTGGGGCCGTTTAAAACGCCGGCGCGCGAAAGCGACGCCGGGCATATGCCGCCGGAGTTTAACGTGGCGCAGCAGCAGTATCTGGCGCAGCGGCAGGCCGGCAAGCGCTGGCGTTGGAGCGCCATCCGTCCAAGCGTGGTGGGGGGCTTCTCCCTCGGCAATCCGATGAATCTGGCGTTAAGCATCGCGGTTTACGCCTCGATCAGCAAAGCGCTCGGGCTGCCGTTGCGCTTCCCGGGTAAACCGGGCGCTTACCACAGCCTGCTGGAAATGACCGACGCCGGGCTGTTGGCGCGCGCCACGCTGTGGGCGGCGACCGAGCCGGCGGCGGCCAATCAGGCGTTTAATATCAACAACGGCGATCTGTTTCGCTGGAGCGAGATGTGGCCGAAAATCGCCGCTTACTTTGGGCTGGAATGTGCGCCGCCGCTGCCGATGCCGCTGGAGAGCATGATGGCGGACAAAGCGTCGCTGTGGCGGGAGTTGGCGCAGCGGCACCAATTGGCCGAACCGGACTATCGCGCGGTGGCCGGCTGGCGTTTCGCCGATTTCGTCTTTTCCTGGGACTATGACATGTTCGCGGATGGCAGCAAGGCGCGGCGCTTCGGTTTCCACCAGTTTGTCGAAACCGAAGCCATGTTTTTCTCGCTGTTCGATGAGTTCCGCCGCCGCGGCATCATTCCCTGAACGTGGCATTGGTTTCCCCGCAGCACCGGCCGCGGGGAATAGGCTCAGAACGTCAGCATGATCTTGCCGATGTGCTCGCTGGACTCCATCAGCGTATGCGCGGCCGCGGCCTGCTCAAGCGGGAAGGTTTTAAAAATTTGCGGTTTCAGCACGCCGCGCTCCAGCAGCGGCCAAACCTTTTCGCGCAGATCGGCGGCAATCTGCGCTTTGTCCGCCACGCTGCGCGAACGTAACGTCGACCCGGTATGGGTCAGGCGTTTCAGCAGCAGCGGCATCAGATTGAGCTCTTTCACCACGCCGTTTTGCGTGCCGATTTGCACGATGCGGCCTTCCATCGCTGCGGCCTGATAGTTTTTGGCGACATAATCGCCAGCGATCAGATCGACGATGACGTCGGCGCCTTTACCGTTGGTGGCGTCTTTGGTGCGTGCGACAAAGTCTTCGCTGCGGTAATTAATCGCCACGTCGGCGCCCAGCGCCAGGCTGGCCTGACGTTTCTCTTCGGAGCCGACGGTGGTGATCACCTGGGCGCAGAAGGCCTTCGCCAGCATGGTGGCGACCGTGCCGATGCCGGAGGTGCCGCCATGGATCAACACGGTTTCGCCGGCTTTGAGATGACCGCGCTGGAACACGTTGACCCAGACGGTGAAGAAGGTTTCTGGCAGCGCGGCGGCCTCGGTCAGGCTCAGCCCCGTCGGCACCGGCAACGCATTGCTTTCATGCACGGTGCAGTATTCCGCATAGCCACCGCCGGCGATAAGGGCGCAAACCCGATCGCCGAGCGCGAAGTGGGTCACGCCTTCACCGATGGCCACCACTTCGCCGGCAATTTCCAGGCCGGGGATATCCGAGGCGCCGGGCGGCGGGGCATAGTTCCCCTGGCGCTGCAGTACGTCGGGGCGGTTAACGCCGGCGGCGGCGATTTTCACCAGCAGTTCGCCCGCTTGCGGAACGGGCACCGGGCGTTCGGTAACGACCAGAACGTCGGGAGCGCCCGGTTGGCTGATTTCAATCGCTTTCATCGTGTCGGGCAGCGCTGCATTTGTTGACATGGTTACTCTCCTCATCGTGGCGGACGTGATTATCAGGCGAAACGTCCGCAATAAAGTCTGCTGTTAGCTTAGCGAAATCGAATGAGGCGCGCGTGGTTGAATAGAGCGGTTTTGCGAGGAAGGGGCGAAGCCGCCGCGATGGGCGGCAGGGCATTAATCGTTAGGCGGGATGCGGAACCCTTTCAACGAGACGATGAAGTGTTCTTTTCCTTTGGAGATTTTGGCGCCTTTATCGCACCACAGGCTGGCAAGCTGGAAGAAGTCGTCGCTGCCGATATCGTAGGCCAGTTCGATTTTCTTGGCGGTGCCGGCGCGGATGAGTTTTTCTGCTTCCTGATGGTTTGCAGCTTTAATTATGGTCATGGGCGAAATCCTTGGTGTTAAGCCAGAGCGGATAAACGCGAATCATCATATGGCCATAATGTGACAATTTTGTGATGAAAGCATGACAGCCCGCGAAGGCGCGGCGTGCGATGTACCGGGCCTTCGCGGTGAAAGCGCGTTGTCGGTTACCGATCGTGCGGGCGGACGAGTGTGCTTTTTTTCTGAGATTTTAAATGCTTGTAGAGGGCGAAGCCCGCAATGCCGGCCAAGACGGCCAGGAGGGCAAGGGATCCTGTGGCCATGAACGTTACCTCCGAATAAGAATGGCAAGGAGGTGTATTTGTGACATTCATCACTTTGTGGGGCAATGAGAGCAATCTGTAATCGGAAGACGCTTTGAGGGATAGGCCCCAAAAAAAAGCGCCTATAGGGAGGCGCATAAAGATTTGCAACACAGCTTGTTGTGTTCAACACCAGGAGGAGTGGTGAACTGAGGCATATTCTATGCAGCGGCAAAGGAGGCTGATATAGGCATTACTCCGAAAGCGCCACTACCACTCATAGCCCAACTGAATGTTGTAATCGGGATCCTGATTGGTGGAATAAGGATCAGACTGGCGGCGGCGATCGGTTTTCTTCACCGGGCCTTCATACGCGGGATAAGGTTTGGCGCGCGGTTTGCTGCAGCCAGGATGATCGCACTCAATATCGACGCGAAAACCGCTTTTATCTCTCGCCTCTGTCCAGGCGATCGGCGGTTTTCCCGTTTTGGGGGCCGGCTCAGAGGGGGCAGGCGGCTTGGGCGCGGGAGCCATGCTGGGGTCGGGGGCTTGATAATTGAGCTCCAGTGCACTCTGCGGAGCGCTGTAAGCGGCAAAGGCCAGCAGGGCGGCGGTACTGACAGCCGGTAATGTAAGCCATCTCGGCATGGTGAATCTCCCTGAATGATTTCGTCAGGCAACTATAAAACAGCAGAACGAGAATTACTATCATTTGCCTTGGGCGTTACGGGCGAGTCAGGCGGCGGCCCTATCGGCAGACAGGGTCAATTCCTGTGCGTTTAGCCGAGATTAGCGCCCCATTGCGGCGAAAAAGGTTGCTATTGCCGCTCGCTCATGAGTTAATGATGTCGGCCTGTGGTACAGACCTATTTATGCACGACATTTTGAGTAAAGTAGTTCAAATTTAAAGCGTTATCCCGGATAGCCCTTCTCTGACGAATTTCCTTTCCAGTGCCTCCATAAGTAACTGATGACCGGCTACCTCGCCCATGGCGGCTTACATTTATTATTGAAGGAAATTAGACATGTCTAACATGATCAAAGGTCAAGTGAAGTGGTTCAACGAAGCTAAAGGTTTTGGTTTCATCACCCCAGCAGACGGCAGCAAAGACGTATTCGTACACTTCTCTGCTATCCAGGATCAAGGCTTCAAGACCCTGGCTGAAGGCCAGAACGTACAGTTCTCTATCGAGAACGGTGCGAAAGGTCCATCTGCGGCTAACGTTACCGCTATCTAATTGGCGCCTGGCGCTGATTGAGAAAAACCCGCTGCGGCGGGTTTTTTTATGCCTGCAATTCAGCGGTGCGCAAAAAAAAGCCCGCAAGTCTGCGGGCAAAAGTTCCTTGTTACTTCTTCATTTGCGAGCGCTTCTCTGGGGGGGAAACGCCTGAAGACAGGCTACGCGAGACCGACTTAAGATTCTGCGGCTAAACCGTTAAGAAAGTGAAAATCCAGGCGGCTGCTACGCTGATAGCAGAGGCCGGCAGGGCTGGAGCGGTGTCCATCGCCGCCGGTTTTGTAATACACTGACGGCAATCGCAAATAATGGAGAAGGGTATGCAGGTTAACGATCGAGTGACGGTAAAAACAGACGGCGGCCCGCGGCGTGAAGGCGTCATTCTGGCCGTAGAGGTGTTCAACGAAGGCACCATGTATCTGGTTTCTCTTGACGACTACCCGGCGGGCGTCTGGTTTTTTAATGAAATCGACAGCCGTGACGGCACGTTTGTGGAGCCCTGTCGCGATCACGGGCAGTAACTTAGGCTAATCTCATTAATTTGCTAATGAAATTGTCCATTTTGAGATTATTTCATTGCGGTAAGATTTTTTTTATCGACGGCAAAAAAATACCCGTTGCGCTAGCGGGGGATAACGCAGCAGGTATTTTTTTGTGGTTCCAGCGGCGGCTATCCAGATGACATTATCACCGGGTATTTAACGGCTGGTAAAACAGAGCGGGGGCGTTCTCTGTGGTTCAGCGGCTATTGACGAATATTCCACTGGTCAATGTATCGGTCAAACGAACAACGTGATAAATGATCTGCTTGTTGTGCGTTTTTATTTTCCGCTTGATGTTTCCCTTGTGGGAAGAGACCGTTTTGGCCTTTATTTGCATCTGGTCTGATATCTGGATGGTGCCTTGACCGGACATCCACATGCGTAACATGTTTGATTCAGTCTGGCTCAGCGTTACCGGCGTTTGATCCAGAGAGGATTTCTCCGTACGCAGAGACGTTCTCTCGAGATAGTGACTAAGTAGCTGATTCATAGTCTCTGGCTTGATGGATTTTGACGATATGATGACGTTCTTGCGAACATATAAATAATCGTCGAAATGTACGTTGGTAATGGCCATGAAGATGAAGAATAACGTATCCGGGTGCAGTGAAATGACCCGTTTTATTCGCTCGGTGGCGTTTGCTTCGTGGATGAAGCAGTCCTCGTTAATAAACACCAGGCTCGGATTCAACTTGCTGCATTTTTCATGCAGGCTGTCAATGTCCTCGATGGCATTAATATGGCGCTTCTTCACGCCATGCGAAGTCAGATAGTCGGTTAACCCCAATCTGGTATAGCTACATGAATCCATGATAATCGTTGGCATATCGCACCCCCACTTAAATCCGTTTTACTGCGGTAATATGAGAAAAAGCCTAAAAAGCCGAAAGGCAAAATGGAGCAATAATTCAGTGTAGCGAGTGTTCTATCAATAAACACGGCGTCACTCAATGATATTTTCATACTAAACTTATTAATTGCATGAATCTATAAGTTTGGCTTAAGTCAGAGCGATCTGCTGCTCGTCCAGCTTCGGCATGTTGAGCCTGATCTGCGCTTGGCGCCCGTGCCTGTCTGCATTGCTTGCCGCGAATCTGTTCATCATGTCACGAAACAAAATTTTAGTTTGCTAGGAAAAGTCTTAAAAAAAATTCATGTGTCGTTTTTTTGACGTCTTTCAGCGCATTTTTTGAGTGGACAAAAAACGCTCTCCCTGGTGTTTTTGGTTTTTTTTATTTAAAAATCATTAAGTTATGGTGTTTTTCTGCTTTCCATGCTAATGATTAGCACTTCTTTTTTTATCATAACGGCAAACGAAAGTTAACATTATGGCCGGAATGTGTAGCTTATTTGTTGCTATAAATCACCGTTTTACAATGAGTTATCTGGATATTTATTTTACATGAAATAGTTTTCGTGAATGTTTAACGGTGATTCAGTGATTTCTCTAAACTATCATCCTGCGGCCCGATCCGCAGGGGAGGAATGGCAGGTCGGAGTTGTCTCTGGCTCGCGTTGGTTTTAACTTGCCTCTCCACCTTTCAAAAACAGGATGTCGCGGTGAGACGGAATCAGTATGGGCAGCCGATAGGCGAAGCCCTCCCTCATTGGCAGCCGGCAGGCATGCCCGGGCACTCGCCGCTACAAGGGCGGTTTTGCCGCCTCGAACCGCTTAACCTCGCGCGCTGGGGGGAGGCGCTTTATCAGGCTTATCAATCCGCCGAGGACGATCGCGACTGGACTTATCTGTTTTGGGAACGGCCGCAGTCGCGCGCAGATTTCCAGCGTTATCTTCAGGCTCAGGCGTCCAGCGCTGACAGAAACACGATGGTAGTGATCGATCAGTCAAACGGGTGCGCGGTGGGAAGCTGCGCTTTTTTGCGCATCGATCCTGCCAACGGCGTGGCCGAACTGGGCACCATCAACTGGTCGCCGCTGATGAAGCGCAGCGCGCTGGGCAGCGAGGCGATTTTCCTGATGCTGCGGCATCTGTTCGACGATCTTGGCTACCGGCGCTGCGAATGGAAATGCGATAGCCTCAATCTGCCTTCACGCCAGGCCGCCGAGCGCTTGGGTTTCCGCTATGAAGGCACGTTCCGCCAGGCCGTCGTCGTCAAAGGACGCACGCGCGACACCGACTGGCTGTCGATCGTCGACGGGGAATGGCCGGCGCGGCGCGCGGCGTTTGCCGCCTGGCTGTCGCCGGATAACATCGGCGATGACGGGCGGCAAGAACGGCGTTTGCAGGCCTTCCAACTCGGGTAATACGCCGCGCGCGCTAGGCCGTTTCCGCCAGGCAATGGCGCAGCGAGTCCAACGCCAGCCGGATGTCCTGTTCCTCCGTCATCCAGTTGACCAGCGCGGCGCGGATCCCCGGCTGACCGTTATAGCGCGTAGGGGTGCAGCGCACCACGCCGTGCCGGCTCAGGCGCTCGAGAAAGCGATCGCGCGCCGCCTCGCTGTCGCCCAGTGGATGGCTGAGTGCGAAGCACACCACGTTCAAATTCACCGGCGCCAGCAGCTGGAAACTGTCATCGGCTGCCAGCGCCGCCCCCAGCGCCTGCGCCAATCGGACGTTGCGCTCGACGATATCCCGTATGCCGCTGCGGCCATAGGCTTTCAGCGTCAGCCAAAGCGGCAGGGCGCGGAAGCGGCGCGAATTTTCCGGCGTCAGATGCAGATAGTTGTCTGGCCGCAATGTCGGTGCTTCCAGGTAGGCCGAATGGTTCTGAAATACCTGCATTTGCAGATCCAAATGGCGGGTAAATTGGATCGCGCTGTCATAAGGCACGTTCAGCCATTTGTGCGCGTCGACAGTGATGGAATCGGCATGCTGCCAGCCCTCAAGTCTTGGAGCGTAGAGCGGCGAGCAGGCCGCCACGCCGCCAAATGCCGCATCGACATGCAGCCAAAACGGATAACGCTCCCGCAGCGCCAGCAGACGCGGCAGGTCGTCGAAAGCGACGGTGTTGACCGTACCGGCGCTGGCCAGTACCAACGTTGGCTGGCCGGCGCCGGCGGCGAGCTGCCGTTCCAGTGCTTCCATATCCATGGCTTCAGACTCCGGCAGGCTGGCGACGGTCGTCAGCGCCTCGCGGCCGATACCGAGCATGCTGAGCGCCTTCACGCTGCTGGAATGTGGATTGGCCGACAATACCCGGATGGAACCCAGCGCCGCCAGGCCCTGTTGGGCGATATCCACGCCGTGCTGTTGTCCCAGCCACTGCCGGCCAATGGCCAGCCCGGTGAAATTGGCCATGGTCGCGCCGCTGACCAGGCTGCCGCTGAACGTTTCCGGCAGGTCCAGCAGGGATTTCAACTGCGTCACGGCCGCCAGCTCGATCGTGGCTGCGATGGTATCATGGCTGAGCAAGCTATTTTGGTCTGTCACGCTAACCAGCCAGTCCGCTGCGACCGCCGCCGGGGTGCCGCCGCCGGTGACGAAGCCGAAATAACGCGGGCCGGCGCTGGCGGAAATGCCGGCCTGATAACGTTGCCAAAAACGCTCCAGCGCCGCCAGGGCGCCTTCGCCGTTTTCATCTAGTCGATCGTCGCCCGGTTGCAGCTGCTGATGCTCGAGCGGCGGGCAGACCGAGCGTTGCTGCAGCCCGGTCAGGAAATCTTCCGCCAACTGGCGGGTGTGGTCGAGGATCTGCGGAAACTGCGCGAGATCCTGTTGTAAACGTGGGTGCATGGTGGCTCCGAAAGCGTCAGGGATGATGGGGTAAACATAGAACATTTGCCTGCCGGTCAAAATCGATGAAAAATAACCTTTTTGGATAGCCTGGTTAACCAATGATGAATGAACGCATTCCCCTGCATGTCTTGCCGACCTTTGCGATCGCCGCCAGGTTGGAAAATTTGCGCGCTACGGCGGAACAGGTGCATTTGACGCACGGTGCGGTCAGCCAGCAAATTCAGCTGCTGGAGCAGGCGGTCGGCTATCCGCTGTTTGAACGGCGCGGGCGCGGCGTGCGCCTGAATGCGGCCGGGAAAGAGATGCTGGCGGCGGTGGAACCGGCGCTGCAGGCGCTGCAGCAGGGCGTCGCCCGCGCCCGGCGTGCGGCGACAAGCCAGACGCTGCGCATCAGCGTGTTGCCGTCTTTTGCCCATTATTGGCTGTTGCCGCGTCTGCCTGCTTTTCATGAGGCCTGCGCCGATATTGCGCTGGATATCGATGCGTCGCTGGCGCTGCAGGATCTGTCGCAGCGAGGGTTCGATGCGGCGATCCGCATCGGCAGCGGTCAATGGGCGGGGCTGCAGGCGCAGCGTATCGCGTCGGGTGACGTGCTGCCTGTCGCTTCGCCGGATATGGCGCGAGAATGGGGGGCGGCGTTCGAGAACGGTGGCGATATTCCGTTGCTCGAGCACGACGTCAGTCCCTGGCGCGACTGGTTCAACGCGCAGGGGCGGCCGTTATGCGGGCGGCAACAGGCGTTGTTCAACGATGCCGGATTGTTGATTCGCGCGGCGGAGCAAGGGTTTGGCATCGCGTTGGCGAAAAAGCTGCTGGTCCAGGATGCTCTCGACGCGGGGAGACTGGTGGCGTTGGCCGCGCCCCGTCGTCTGAGCGATGACGACGTTTATCTGGTGTGGCCGCAGACCGCCGGGTTGACGCCGGCGGTCACCCGCTTGCTGCAGTGGCTGCAGCAACAGTTGGCGGCGATTTAGCGGCGTAGCCATTCCGGTTGCGAGGTGCCGAGCGTAGTCGCCGGCAGCGCCCATTGCAGCGCCGTGCCCTGCAGGCTTAACGGGGCGCGCAGGCGTTGCGCGGCCCCCCAGTAAGTCAATTCCGTTTCCGGGTTCTCGTCGGCGGTTCCGGCCGGTGCCAGCGGTTCCGGCCGGTAGTCTGCCGAACAGGGATGCGCCAGCAGCAACTGCGCCGTGCGCGCCAGCGACAGCCGCGCGTGGTAGCCGGTGCCGCGGCTCAGGCGCTGCGCCATACCGGTCAGCACCGCCGCCGCCATCAAATAGCCGGTGGCGTGATCCAGCGCCTGTACCGGCAACGGCACCGGCAAACTGGCGCTGCGCCAAACCATGCCCGCCTCCGCCAACCCGCAGCTCATCTGTACCAGGCTGTCGAAACCGCGCCGGGTGCGCCACGGCCCGCTCCAGCCGTAGGCATTTAGGCAGACGTCTATCAGGCCCGGCGCCAGCGCGCGTCTTTCCTCCGCGCCGTAGCCCAACTTCTCCAGCGCACCGGCACGGTAGCCGTGCACGATCACGTCGGTGTTTCTCAGCAGATGTTCAAACGTATGGCGATCGTGCGCATTGGTCAGGTTGAGGCGCGCGCTGCGTTTGCCCAGCATGACTTCATGTTCAACGCCGGGCTCATCCCAACCGTAGGGATCGATGCGCAGCACGTCGGCGCCCAAACCGGCAAGAAAACGCGTGGCGATCGGCCCGGCGAGAATGCGCGTCAGGTCCAGCACCCGCACGCCGTGCAGCGGCCGGGCGACGGGTAGCGCCCAGCACGGCGGTGGCGCTTCCGGCTGCAGCGAGGCGTGGATCAGCGGTTCGAGCGCCACGCTTTTGCCCTGAATATGTTGTCGCCACGCGGCCGCCGAGCGCATTTGGGCCGCGCAGCCGCCGGCCTCGATCACCGCTTCCTCCAGCTCGCTTTTTTTCCAGCCCAGCACGCGTTCCGCCAGCGTGCCTTTATCCGATGCCGAACCCAGCACCTGCTCCACCGCTCGCCGATGGTGCGGCGCATTGGTATGCAGGCGTATCCAGCCATCCGCCGTCGCATAGTCGCCGGCCAGTGCATCCCAGGCCGCAGGCAGCGTCCACCCCAGCGGACGCAGCGTCCAGCCGAACCAGAGCGAGGCCAGGCGTTGATCGATCCAGACCTGCGGCGCGTCGGCCGCCTCGCGGCGAAGCAACTCGGCGCAGGCCAAACCGGCGGCGCCCCAGGCGGCGGTAGCCAATTCGGTCACGGGAAACGCCGAAGGCAATGCGCCGGTGCCGCTTACGGTTAGCCGGTCGGCGGGGGCGGGGCGCTGCCCCAGGCTTTGCCAAATTTCGTCGAGCAGAGTGTGGATCAGAGGCGTCATCGGCCACTCCTTGCGGGTCGTCGGAAATATAGCCTAGCGTAGCCCACTGCCGGCGACCTTGCTAAGGCGCAACGTCGAACGTGCGGCCGTCGGCCAGTGTGGCGCGCAGGCTGTGGGCCGCGATGCCGGCGAAAGGCTGCGCGCTGAAATTGGCGGTCAGCGCTTTGTCCCATAGGGCCTGATGCAGCGGCCGGAAGGCGGCGTCGGCGCCCAATGTCGCCATCTTCTATTTGTGACATCGAAATATCATCGCCGTATTCCAGTTTATTTTTCGTTTAATAAATTAGCCTTTACTTCATTATCCGACGTCACTATACTCAGCCAAAATTTCGGTGGAGAAACCCAATTGGACAGTTGTAGTTGTAATAAAACAAATAAGGCAAGCTGACCAATTCTCTTCTGATTTGTTGCTTGCCGTTATCGGCGGGCAGCACCCCTCTCCAGTTATTTCTGAGCTGTGCATACCCGAGTAATAAACGTTTCCTGATGCCTGACGGTTTCAGGTGAATCGAGTTGGACGTTATTATGGTATTTTGCAGCCACAGCCTTTTCCCTCCAGGCACGACACGCTGATTCGCTGATTTATTTTCAGCGCGCTTTCGCGTGTGCTAAACAGCACATGATTTTATCTCCTGCGGTTATTAAGGGGACAGTCATGGCGATGACTCCTTTCGTTTTAAATTTATTGCTGGCGATGTGCCTGGGCGCGGTCATTGGCGCTGAGCGCCAGTGGCGCCAGCGCATGGCCGGCCTGCGCACCAATGCGCTGGTGGCGACCGGTGCGGCGGTCTTTATTCTCAGCGCCATGTCCACCGATCCGGCCAGCGCCGGCCGGGTGGCCGCGCAGATCGTATCCGGTATCGGTTTCCTCGGCGCCGGCGTTATCATGCGTGAAGGGCTGAACATTCGCGGCCTCAACACCGCCGCCACGCTGTGGTGTTCGGCGGGGATTGGCGTCCTGTGCGGCCTGGGCCAGCATTGGGATGCGGTGGTCGCTACGCTGGTGATCCTGTGCGCCAATATCCTGCTGCGCGAAGCCGCGCAGCGCATCAATCTGCAGCCGCATCAGCAGGCGACCGATCTGGAATTGTGCTACCGCATTCAGGTGACCTGCGGCGAGCAGGACGAAATTTTGGTGCGCACCCTGATCTTGCAGGCGCTGAACGGCGTCGCCTTGCGGCTGCAATCCTTGCGCAGCGCCGATATTTCCAGTCCGGGGCAATTGGAAGTGTGCGCGGAAATTACCGCCACTCCGGCCGCGCAAAAAGAAATCGAAGGTATTGTTTGCCGCGTCAGTCTGGAAAAAAGCGTGAGTGCCGTTCGCTGGCGCGTCGCGTCCGAATTACCGGTCTGAATAATAATATAAATATTGATTAACTTGGTTATATGTTCGGTTTTATTCATGAGCACCTTGAATAACGTGAGGCATTAAGGAGGCGTTATGGACGATGACCCCGGAAGGGAAATGATTCTTGCGTGGCTGACAGGGTAATTCCGCCATTTAGTCACGCTAATTAAAAATTCCATTCTGCGCAGAGTCACCTGTTTATCGGGCGGGATATCCCTGTGCGTAGAAAGAAAATAAGAGAATAGCGTTATGACTCAGATTAATGAAAGAATGCGTCGCCGTGATAAAGATGCGGCGGCCTACGCCATTGCGCAAGAGGCGACCAACAGCATCGCCCAAACGCTGGCGAACCTGAAGTGCAACCGCAACGGCTTGACCCAGGACGACGCCGATGAGCGGCTGGAGCAGTTCGGCGCCAACCAGGTCGCCCACGACAAGGCGCCGCATGCCTTGATTCAGCTGATCAAGGCCTTCAACAACCCGTTTATCTTCGTACTGATGGTGCTGGCTGCGATCAGTTTCTTTACCGATTATTGGCTGCCGCGCCAGAACGGTGAAGAAACTGAACTCACCGGCGTCATTATCATTCTGACCATGGTCACGCTGAGCGGGCTGCTGCGTTTTTGGCAGGAATACCGCACCAACAAAGCGGCGGAAGCGTTGAAGTCGATGGTGCGCACCACCGCCACGGTGCTGCGCCGCAGCAGCTACAGCGCGCATCCGCTGACGCTGGAAGTGCCGATCCGTGAACTGGTGCCGGGGGATATCATTCAGCTCTCCGCCGGTGACATGGTGCCGGCCGACGTGCGTCTTATCGCCTCGCGCGATCTGTTCATCAGCCAGGCGATTTTGACCGGCGAAGCGATCCCGATCGAGAAATACGATGCCATGGGCAACGTGGCGCAGAAGTCGAGCGAAGGGGAAGTATCCAGCGAGAATGCGCTGCTTGAGCTGTCCAATATCTGCCTGATGGGCACCAACGTCGCCAGCGGCACCGCCACGGCGGTGGTGGTGGCGACCGGCGGGCGCACTTACTTCGGCTCGCTGGCCAAGTCGATCGTCGGTTCGCGGGCGCAAACCGCGTTCGATCGCGGGGTGAACAGCGTCAGCTGGCTGCTGATTCGCTTCATGCTGGTGATGGTGCCGGTGGTGTTGCTGATCAACGGTTTCACCAAAGGCGACTGGAGCGAGGCGGCGCTGTTCGCACTGGCGGTGGCGGTCGGTCTGACGCCGGAAATGTTGCCGATGATCGTCAGCTCCAACCTGGCGAAAGGGGCGATCGCCATGTCGCGCCGCAAGGTGGTGGTGAAGCGCCTGAACGCCATTCAGAACTTCGGCGCCATGGACGTGCTCTGCACCGACAAGACCGGCACGCTGACCCAGGATCGCATCATTCTCGATCACCACATCGACGTCACTGGCGCCAGAGATAACGAGGTGCTGCACCTGGCCTGGCTGAACAGCTTCCATCAGAGCGGCATGAAGAACCTGATGGATCAGGCGGTGATCCGCTTTGGCCGCGGCAAACCGGGGATTGAAGCCCTGGGGCGTTTCAGCAAGGTGGATGAGCTGCCGTTCGATTTCGTGCGCCGCCGTTTGTCGATCGTGGTGGCGGACGAAAATGGCAAGCAGCAGCTGATCTGTAAGGGCGCGGTAGAGGAGATGCTTGAGATCGCCACCCACGTGCGCGAAGGCGACAAAACGCTGGAACTGGACGACGCGCGCCGTGCGGCGCTGCAGGCGTTGGCTCGCGATTATAACGAAGACGGTTTCCGCGTGCTGGTGCTGGCGACGCGCGAACTGGATGCGAAGCGCCCGGCCGAACCGTTGAGCGTGGCCGACGAGCGCGACATGGTGGTGCAAGGGCTGCTGACTTTCCTTGACCCGCCGAAGGAGAGCGCGCAGCAGGCGATCGCCGCGCTGCAGGAAAACGGTGTGACGGTGAAGGTGCTGACCGGCGACAACCCGGTGATCACCTGTAAGATTTGCCGCGATGTCGGCCTGGAGCCGGGCGAGCCGCTCTCCGGGCTGCAAATTGAACAGATGGATGACGAAGAGCTGGCGCGCGAAGTGGAACAGCGTACGGTCTTCACCAAGCTAACGCCGCTGCAGAAATCGCGGGTGCTGAAAATGTTGCAGAGCAACGGCCATACCGTCGGCTTCCTCGGCGACGGCATCAACGATGCGCCGGCGCTGCGCGACGCTGACGTCGGCATCTCGGTCGACACCGGCACCGACATCGCCAAGGAATCGGCGGACATCATCCTGTTGGAAAAGAACCTGATGGTGCTGGAAGAGGGGGTGATCAAAGGGCGCGAAACCTTCGGCAATATCATCAAGTACCTGAACATGACCGCCAGCTCCAACTTCGGCAACGTGTTCTCGGTGCTGGTGGCGAGCGCTTTCATCCCGTTCCTGCCGATGCTGGCGATCCACCTGTTGATTCAAAACCTGATGTACGACATTTCCCAGCTGTCGCTGCCGTGGGACAAGATGGACAAAGAGTTCCTGCGCAAGCCGCGCAAGTGGGATTCCAAAAACATCGGGCGCTTTATGCTGTGGATTGGGCCGACCTCGTCGATCTTCGATATTACGACCTATGCGCTGATGTGGTACGTCTTCGCCGCCAACAGCGTAGAACACCAGGCGCTGTTCCAGTCCGGCTGGTTCATTGAGGGGCTGCTGTCGCAAACGCTGGTGGTGCATATGCTGCGCACCCAGAAGATCCCGTTCATTCAGAGCACCGCGGCGCTGCCGGTGTTGCTGACCACCGGGTTGGTGATGGCGCTCGGCATCTACATTCCGTTCTCGCCGCTCGGCGCCCTGGTTGGCCTGCAGCCGCTGCCGTGGGAATACTTCCCGTGGTTGGCCGCTACGCTGGTCAGCTACTGCGTGGTCGCCCAGTTGATGAAGCGTTTCTATATCCGCCGCTTCGGCGAGTGGCTGTAAGCCGCCTCGGCGTTCGCTCCAGGGGCGAAATTCTTCGCCCCTGCACCGCTACAGCAGTTTGTTGACCAGCAGGCCGAGCATGATGGTCAGCGTGAAGGAAAACAACGTGCCGAGCAGCACATACTCGGTACGCATCTTATCGTCGCTCTGGCGCAGATCGCCGAAACGGAAGATAGATTTGGCCGCCAGCAAAAAGCCGATCGCCGGGATTTGCCCCAGCAGCACAAAGGTCAGGATCAGCGTTCTCTCCAGATAGCCAATCTGTTTGCCCGCGCGCAGCAGCGAGTCGTTGTCGGCCTTGGCCGAAGGCGGCATTTGCGGCGTCCAGTGCGCCAGCAGTTGCCCGATCAGCAGGCTCATCGGCAGATAAATCAGGCTGTAGGCCACCAGCACCAGCCCGGTTTGCCAACGCCCCAGCTGCCGCCCCAGCGCGGCGAGCAGTTCACCGGCGTTCGGCGTTAGCCCCAGCCACAGCAAGGCGATCACCGCCAGATGCAATCCCTGATCGAGCAGGAAACTGCGGGCCGGGCTCAGGCGGTTCATCGCGGTGACTTTCAGCAAATCGATCAGGTAGTGGCTGACGGCGATGACCAGCAGGCTGGCCAGCACCTGCAGTGAAGAAAGCCCGCCATGCAGCAGGCCGAAACCGGCCACCGCCCAGGCGGCCAGCACCCCGTGCAGCAACGCGTGCAACACCAGAAAACGCGAACGCGCGCGATGCCGAATTTTATCTTCCACCCAACTCAGCGGCTGCAGCGGAAAATCCGCCAGCAGATGGACGAGCAACAGCCAGGCCAGCAAAGGCGCATAGGTCAGATCCATGGTCAGACGATCCTGTTAATGGCGTGAATAAACCGCATGATTTCCTCGTAGGCCGCGCGTTTCAGCGCGGCGGAGACCGTGGAGGCGGCTTTTTGCAGCTGGTCCGCCACGGCGGCGCCGCTGTCGGCGAACATTCTCGCCTGAACGATGCGCGCTTCGGCCTGTGACAGGCGGCCAATCACATGATCTAACATCGGCAGCAGATCGCTGACAATGGCGTTTGTCCGATCGTTGTCGGTTTTCAGAGCCAGCCGGCAATTTTTTGCCATGGCGTCCAGCGCGCTGCCGGAGTTGATAAAGGCGCTGCCGTAACCGGCGGCGTCGGGCCGTTGGCTGCCCAGCCCGACGGCGATGCGCGCATCCCAGTGCGCGGCGCCCATCGCTCGCAGCGCGAGGCGAATGTACACCGCCAGCAACAGCCCGTCCTCCGGGGCGGCCTGCGCCTGGAAGGCATCGCCGCGAAAGATTTCCACCTGATGCAGCCGCCCGTCACGCCGCAGTCGATCGAGCAGGTTATGCAGCCCATTGAGGTAGTTGACGGTGTCTGATCGGCGGGAATCGACCAGATCGCCGCTGATTACGCTGATTGGCGTCGGCATGGCGCGTTCCATTGTTTGTGGAGAGATAACTATAAATTCGCACCTGGATACGAATATGTCAATAATTCGCCTCTGGGTACGAATTTACGGGGTTTTCGCCTGTGGGGACGAAACGAGGCAGGATGAGGAACGGGGAATGAACGGCCGGGAATGCGCGGGCCTGTCAGGATCGCCACCGGCGGCGTAGAGGGAAAATGGCCGGCAACCGGCTGTTCAGAAGCTTTTAACCAGCACGTCACGCGGCATTTCGCTGCCGTGTTTCAGCAGATGCTCAAACGATCGCTCGCTGCTTTTCAGCTGCTGCAAAAATTCCTGCGGCGACAGATCGTGTTTTTTGCCGCTCATGTAAGCCAGCGCCAGTTCTTTTGCCTGATAGCGGGAGAAGTTGTACATGGTGTCCTCGATACGGTGAATGTCAGTGCTCACGATTGTAGCGAAAGAGCACATAATGAACAGCGGCTTTGGCGTATGGAATCGATAGCCGAAACTTAACTTGCAGGCTGCAACAGCTCATCGCACAGGCGCTTGATCACCTGAGCTTGCGGCAGGCCGTTGTGCAACATCTGGCGGATATGCTCCGAATCGCTGATGCCCTGGCGGACATGGCGCTCGACGGCCTGCAGCAGGGCACGATCCTCCCGTCGCTCGGCAAAACCGCTCAGCGCTTCGAGAGTGTGCAGGATGTGGGCGGTCAGGCTGCTGCGGCGCAGCGTCGCGGGATCGACGTATTCGGCGGCAAAGCCGCTGCGATAGGCGTTGATCTTGTTGTAATTGGTGAAGGCATCGTATTCCGGCGCGATCGGCGAACGGCGCTGCAACAGAAAATCGGCCAGCAGGCGGCAGTAACCGACCAGCAGCACGGCGTGGGAGATCCGCAGCGGCGTATCGCAGATGCGGATCTCCACCGTGCCCAGCTCCGGTTTTGGCCGCGCATCCCAGTAAATATCCTTGACGCTTTCAATCACGCCGGCGGCATTCAACCGTTCGTAGTAGGCGTTGAATTCATGCCAGCTGTAGATGTGTTCCAGGCATCCGTAGTTGGGGAAGGAGTTCTGAGCGCTGAAGCGGGAACTGGCAAAGCGCGTGTCGACGCCCTGATACAGCGGCGACGAGGCGCTGAGCGCGATCAGCTGCGGAAAGTAGGGCGTCAGCGCATGGCACAGGTACATCGCCTCGTCCCCGTCGTTGACGCCGAGGTGAATGTGTTGGCCGAACACGCAGGCCAGCTTGGAGAGATAGCCAAAACGGCTGGCCAGCTGCCTGTAGCGCGCGTTGTCGCTGATGACCTGCTTGCGCCAGTCGTTGCTCAGGTGGCGGCCACCGCCGCAGACGTCACAGCCCAGGCGCTGCGCGCAGCGCCGGACGGTATGGGTCAGGGCGCGCAGCTCGGTGTGCAGCTCATCGAGATCGCGGTGCACCGAGCTGTTCAGCTCCACCATCGATTTGGTGAGCTCATGCTTGACGCGCCGGCGGTCGCCGACCGCGCTGACCACCCGATCGGCTCGATCCGTAAGATCGTAGTGCTCGGCATCGACCAGCTGTAACTCTATTTCGGTGCCGATGGAGAGCCTTTCCGAACGTTTGAATGTGAGCGGCATGGTACCTCCTTCCTGCAAGAACGGCATAAAGATAAGTATATGTCTCGGTGAGGAGGGCAACGTTTTGCATTTTATATTTGTTTTTTCGAATGTGAAGCTGGTATCTTCACGGGCGAGCTGTGATGAAGAGAAAGGTTAACGGGAGTGTGACATGCCGTCATTGACGCCGCTGAAGCTGTTTAAAAACCTGTCTGACGAGACGCGCCTGACCTTGGTGCTGCTGTTGCGCCACGCCGGTGAACTGTGCGTGTGCGAGTTGTCGGGCGCACTGGCGCTGCCGCAACCCAAGATTTCAAGGCATCTGGCGATGCTGCGTGAAAGCGGGCTGCTGCTCGATCGGCGCGATGGTAAATGGATACATTATCGCCTGTCGCCGCATATGCCGGCCTGGGCGGCGGCGATTATTGAGCAGGCTTATCAGTGCCGGCCAGAACAGATGTCGGAGTTAGCGCAACGCGTGGCGAAAGGTTGTCCGTAACGGTAAAAAATTTACGCAAACACATATGAAAAATCGAATATGTAAACTTAAAAGGGCGGAAGGGCAGCGATGATAGTGGCAGGGGCGATCTTTATTCTGACGTTGATCTTGGTCATCTGGCAACCGAAAGGGCTGGGTATTGGCTGGAGTGCGTCGATCGGGGCGGGATTGGCATTATTGAGCGGCGTGGTGCACGTCGGCGACATCCCCGTGGTATGGCAGATAGTCTGGAATGCGACTGCGACCTTTATCTCCGTCATCATCATCAGCCTGTTGCTGGATGAAAGCGGCTTTTTCGCCTGGGCCGCCTTGCACGTCGCGCGCTGGGGCAACGGCAGGGGCCGCTGGCTGTTTACCTATATGCTCCTGTTGGGCGCGGCTGTGGCGGCGCTGTTCGCCAATGATGGCGCCGCGTTAATCCTCACGCCGATCGTGATCGCCATGCTGTCGGCGCTCGGTTTTCGTCCTGCTGCGGTGCTGGCTTTCGTCATGGCGGCGGGCTTTATCGCCGATACCGCCAGCCTGCCGCTGGTGGTGTCCAACCTGGTGAATATCGTTTCGGCGGATTTCTTTCACTTGGGCTTTACGGAGTATGCGGCGGTGATGGTGCCGGTCAACCTCGTCGCCGTGGCGGCGACGCTGGTGATGTTGCATCTGTTCTTCCGCAAGGATATTCCGCCGAGCTATGCGCTGACGCGTTTACCGGCACCGCGGGAAGCGATTCGCGATCGCGCGACGTTTCGAGCCGGTTGGGCGGTATTGGCGCTGTTGCTGATTGGCTTTTTCGCCCTGGAACCGCTCGGCGTGTCGGTGAGTTTGGTCGCCGCCAGCGGCGCGCTGGTGCTGCTGGCGGTTGCGAAACGCGGGCGGGCGATCGATACCGGTAAAGTACTGCGCGGGGCGCCCTGGCAGATCGTGATTTTCTCGCTGGGCATGTATCTGGTGGTCTATGGGCTGCGCAATGCCGGCTTGACCGATCTGCTGTCCGGCGTGCTGGATGCGCTGGCGCGGCAGGGGCTGTGGGCGGCGACGCTCGGCACCGGCTTCCTGAGTGCGTTTCTCTCTTCCGTCATGAATAACATGCCGACGGTGCTGGTGGGGGCGCTGTCGATCGACGGCAGCGGCGCGGAAGGCGTCATCAGGCAGGCGATGATTTACGCTAACGTCATCGGCAGCGATCTCGGCCCTAAAATCACCCCGATCGGCAGCCTGGCCACGTTGCTGTGGCTGCATGTGTTGGCAAGGAAAGACATCGTCATTACCTGGGGCTATTATTTCCGCGCAGGACTGGTGATGACGCTGCCAATTCTGTTCGTCACCCTGGCAGCGCTGGCGCTGCGGCTGTCCGTTTTATCCTAACCGGAGAAACCGTCATGAGCAGTATCAAGATTTATCACAACCCGGCCTGCGGCACGTCGCGCAATACGTTGGCGCTGATCCGCAACAGCGGCGTTGAGCCGGAGGTGATTCTGTATCTGGAAACGCCTCCCAGCCGCGAACGGTTGATTGCGTTGCTGGCCGACATGAACATGCCGCCGCGCGCGTTGTTGCGAAAAAACGTCGAGCCTTACGCCGAGCTGCAGCTGGACGACAGCGCCTGGAGCGACGAACAACTGATCGACTTCATGGTGCAACAGCCGATCCTGATCAATCGCCCCATCGTGGTGACGCCGCTTGGCACGCGCCTATGCCGTCCGTCGGAGGCGGTGTTGGAGATTCTGCCGGATCCGCAGCGCGGCGCCTTCAGCAAAGAAGACGGCGAGCCGGTGATCGACGCGCAGGGCCGCAGGATAACCTAAGGCTGATCGCTGCGGCCCCGCATTTCGGCCAATCAGTGCAATTCGGCGCCGCTGCGATCGGCCAGCGCTTCCAGCAGCGGGGCGGAAGGCACGAAGAACAGGGTGCCGGTCACCGCGCGGCTAAAATCGAGCAGCCGATCGTAGTTGCCGGCCGGGCGGCCGATAAACATGTTTTCCAGCATCTGCTCGATCGGCTGCGGGGAGCGCGCATAGCCGATAAAGTAGGTGCCGAACTCGCGCAGGCCGGGGCGGCCGAACGGCATGTTGTCGCGCAGAATTTTCACCTCGTTGCCTTGCTCGTCGGTGATGGTGGTCAGCGAACTGTGCGACGACGACGGTTTGACCGCTTCATCCAGCTCGATGTTGGACTGCTTATGGCGGCCGATGATCTTCTCCTGCGTTTCCACGCTGAGCGAATTCCAGCCCTGCATGTCGTGCAGGTATTTCTGCACCAGCACATAGCTGCCGCCGCTGAACGCCGCGTCTTCGTCGCCGATCACCGTGTAGTCGAAGGCTTCGTGCCCTTCCGGGTTCTCCGTGCCGTCGACGAAGCCGATCATGGCGCGCTGATCGAAGTAACGGAAGCCGTGCACCTCCTCGATCACCGTCACGGCGTCGCCGAGCTTGGCGGTCAACTGAGAGGCCAGTTCAAAACACAGATCCATTTCATCGGCGCGGATATGCAGCAGGATGTCGCCAGGCGTGGCGACGGCGACGCGTTCCCCGCTGCCGATCGGGCTGAACGGATGCAGCTGGCGAGGGCGCGGTGCGCCGAACAGCGTATCCCAGGCCTCGGAGCCGAAGCCGCAGACGCAGGTGAGGTTGCCCGCCGGCGCGCGTTTGCCGACCGAACGCACCACGGCGGCGATGTCGCCGCACCAGGCGCGCACCGCCGCCAGATGGGCGGGAACGGGCGACAGGGTGGCGACGATAAAGATGGCATGGCGCGTCACCGGCGTGAATACGGCTTGCGGCAGGGGGGGATTTGCATTCATTGCATTCGGCTCCAGTGTGTTCGGGTGAAATAGCTCAGATCAAATTAAAGTGCTCGTCGGGTTTCATCGGCGGCGGCAGCGGGCTTTGGTCATTCATTTCCAGCAGGTTGCGCTCGATGGTGTTGCAGATGGCGTTTAACGGCAGATGGTTGGCCGACACGCCAAACGGATCCTCCAGCTCTTCGGCCAGTGAGTCCCAGGATAAGAAGGTATAGGAAATGAACACCGAAACAAACGGTGTCATGTAATGCAGGTCGGTCACCAGGGCAAAAGGCAACAGGCTGCAGAACAGGTAAACGGTGCGCTGCAGGATCAGGGTATAGGCGAACGGCACCGGCGTGCTGGCGAGCCGTTCGCAGCCGCCGAGGGCGTGGGACAGTTCGCTCAGCTTGTTGTCGAGCAGCTCGAAAGTGATGTCGCTCAGCAGCCCCTGTCGGCGCAGCTTGCCGATCTCCTGGCCCAGCATCAGCAGGATGCGGTTGGTCGGCATCGGGCTGGCGATCACCTCGGCCAGCTCTTTGCTGCTGAGATTGTGGTACAGATCGGCGGTGGGATCGGTGGCGCGCAGTTGATGCTTCAGGCTCCAGCTGAAGGCGATCAGCAGCTTGGCGACCTTTTGCTGCACCGCCGGTTCGTCCGGCAGCAGGCTTTTGATCTGTCGCAGCAGGGATCGCTCGGTAATCAGCAACGAGCCCCACAGGTTGCGCGCTTCGACAAAGCGGCTGTAGCCGGCATTATTGCGAAAGCCGAGAAAAATCGCGATGGCGATGCCCAGCAGGCTGAACGGCGCGATGGTTAAATGCACGCCGAGCTGTTCGTACCATTGGTAGCTGATCACCGCCACTATCGACATCAGCACGTTCAGCGACAGACGAAAGGTGATCTTTGACAGCACGGAACCGTGCCAGGCGAACAGGCGAAAAAACCAGTTCTGGTGCGGGCGAATTATCATGACGTGGATGCTTCCTGGTGTCCTGCTATTGAGAATAGTCGATTCTTATCCGGCGGCGTTAGGCCGCCGTTGTCGATTGCCAGAGCCGCTGCGGGTGCGTATAGACGGTGGCGCGCCCCGGCTTGCTGAAGCCCACCAGCGTCAGGTTGCTGCGCTCGGCCACCTCCACCGCCAGGCGGGTGGCGGCGGAAACGGCGAACAGGATCTCGACGCCGCACATGGCGGATTTTTGCACCATTTCATAGCTGGCGCGGCTCGACACGAGCGCCGCACCCTGCAGCCACGCCTGTTGGCTGCGGTAGCCCAGCAGCTTATCGAGCGCCACGTGGCGGCCGACGTCTTCACATCCGCCGCTGAGCGCGCCGTCCGGCTGGATCCAGGCCGCCGCGTGGGTGCAGCCGGTCAGTTTACCCACCGTTTGCACGTCCTGCAGCTGCGCCAATGCCCGGTCGAGCAGCGCCAAATCGAAACGTTGCGTGAAAGGCAGCGGCGCGATGGGCTGAGCAACCTCCTGCAGCTGTTCCACCCCGCAGACGCCGCAGCCGGTGCGGCCGGCCAGGCTGCGGCGCTTCTCTTTCAGCTGCATAAAGCGGCGGCTCGAGAGTTCCACATGCACTTCAATGCCGTTGCAGGCCGGTTGCTGGCGGATGTCGTAGATGTCGTCGGGGGAGGCGATGATGCCTTCGGACAGCGAAAAACCGATGGCGAAGGCCGCCAGATCTTTTGGCGTCGCCATCATCACCACGTGGGAAATACCGTTGTACACCAGGGCGACCGGCACTTCTTCCGCCAGCCAATCCTGCTGCGCCTGTGCCAGATCGTTGCGCTGCCAGACCGCGTGGCGCGACAGGCATTCCTGTTTGATATCGTCGGTTTCTGCGAAGAGTAGGTGCTTGTTCATAACGTTCTCGTGACCGTCGGTGACGAGGCGCCGACGAGGATGAATTCTTATTAGCAGGTGTGGGGATTATACAGGATTCTGATCCCGCTCGCGTAGGGAATCACGCCCTGCAGGTTATCCACAGTTTTGGTGGATAACGTGTGTGCAAGGGGCAGTGAAACACTTAGCAGGCGTAAAAAAAAATCGCTCAGAAAATTATTATATTACGCGACAAAGCGCGATCCGCAGGGGGATAGGGGGTTGCACGCGTTCGCGTTTTGTTTATGCTTTACTGTATAAATATACAGTTTGGTTATGATTATGCTGAGCAATTCAAGGTTGTATGCTTTTTCACCAGGTGAGCCCCTGACGTTACCGCTGTTTGCCGATCGCGTGGCCTGCGGTTTTCCCTCCCCGGCGCAGGACTATGTCGAGAGCCGGCTGGATATCGGCAAACTGCTGGTGCGGCATCCTAATGCCACTTATTCGTGCGCGCCAGCGGTGAGATGGAGCGAGCAGGATGGATCAGGCACTGAATTTTTCACTCAGCTATGCGCAGCTGATCCGGGAAGCAGAAGATGCGATTAAAAAATGCAATCTGAACCAGGGCGGGATGGGTTACACCCTAGAGTTGGGTAAGGCTTCTGTCATTCTGAGTTTCTGGTACGGTCTGGCGCTGCAGGGCTATCCGGGCACAATAATGGATGAACGTGTTGATGCCGACCGGCTGCGCCTGCATGTCCTCATCTATAAGAGAGAGGAGTGACATCGTGGCAACGGTTAACGTCCGCCGGCCGTCGCCGCTGTAGAGACGGATGCTGATTGTGCTGGCCGAACCTGCGCGCCCCCTGCCTGCTGCTGTGGCGCGCGGACGGAACGTTCATAAAGCTGGAAGGTGACGCGCTGCAGGTCGCCGGCGGGTATCAGGCCGCGTATGATGCCGGACTGCCGGTGCAGATCCAGGTGAATGACGGCCGTATCCGGGCAAAGGAATAGACGCTGGGGTTGGAGCCTGTCCTCATCGGCGCTATGCTGGAGACTGATGCGGAAGTATGCCGCCCCCAAACGGTAACTGATATTTTGCTGGTTGAGCAGATAGACCGCCTGACCCGTCTCAGCAACAGTGACTGGATGACGTTGAAAAAGCAGATTGAGCAGCATGAGTTACGGATTGTCAGCCTGGATGTCCCTACCTCATGGCAGGCGCTGTCAGAGAAAGATCCTTCACAGGCGGACCCGATCACCCGTGCAGTAATAACCGCTATCAATAACATGCTAATCGACCTGATGGCCGCGATGTCACATAAGGACTGGTTGAGTCGCCGCCAACGGCAAAAGCAGGGAATTGAACGGGCGCATACGTTGGGTAGATACCGGGGAAAGCAGGCAGATCAGGAACGACATCAGAAAGTCCTGTACTACCGACAGATTAAGAAACTGAGCATCCGAGAAACAGCAGACGCGACAGGCTACAGTACTTCCCAAGTTTGTCGCATTCAGGCCTTCTATAAAGAAGTTGAGACTGATTAAAAAGCAGCCTTAATGTACAATAATTTTCGATATCCAAACTGACCCCATGAACAATCAATGAGTTAGAGGTGAAAGATGATTTCATACAAAAAAATCATACCTGCTCTTGTCATATTCGCTTTATCTAATGCTGTGGCATATGCGAATGATTTCGACAAATCAAATGAAGCGATGGCAATTTCAGCAATAGGTTTTTCTGGCTCAAATGCTCGTGTTGCACATGATGTTTGTGGGGCAACCAATGAGAAAATTGATAAATATAAAAAACAAATAAAAGACTCATTAACTAGAACATTAAAGTATGAACAGTCAGGATTCGATACGCATTGGGATAATGGTTGGAAAAATGCTGATTTTTTGGTTAAGTCATTAAGTAATGATGAAGCCTATAAAAAAGAATATTGCCGAGAGGTTTTAGATGGAATTAATAATCCGGAAATGAATTAAGGATTATTCCTTATTCGGGGTTCTACGCCGGAACCCCAGATTTTTCCGTCCGCTAAAATTATCCCCGGTTGAGCAGCTTTATACCGTCAGCTCGCAGTGGACCATCAGGGGAAATGTGGCGGTACAGCGTTTGTCGGGTTATCCCAAGCTCCTGGCATAACGTACTGACTTTCGTCTCTGGCCGTCCCATTGATGCCATTGCCAGTCGCAATTTTATTGGCGTCATTTTGTAAGGCCGTCCGCCGTTCCTCCCGTGGGCTCTTGCTGAGGCAAGGCCTGCCGCTGTTCTTTGCGGCGCTGTACGCAGCAGAGACCGACGGCCGCGCGCGACTGGCTCGACACCCGCTTAGTCCCGCCCTCTGGTCAAATGCAGGCTGACGTGTACAGCCTGCAGGCAGAGGATTTCGTCTGGCAACCGGTATCGCCCGCCGTCGGCGCCGTTCGCAATGACAATCCCTCACTCATCCTGCCCATCGATACGCCAACGGTCTGAGTGCCGCATTATCCACAGTTTTGGTGGATATCATGTGTGCAAACACACGTGAAGAACGCCAAAAGCTGCAGGAAAAATCGCTCAGAAAATTATTATATTACGCGGGAAAGCGCGATCCGCAGGGGGATTGGGGGTTGCACGCGTTCGCGTTTTGTTTATGCTTAACTGTATAAATATACAGTTTGGTTATGATTATGCTGAGCAATTCAAGGTTGTATGCTTTTTCACCAGGTGAACCCCTAACGTTACCGCTGTTTGCCGATCGCGTGGCCTGCGGCTTTCCTTCCCCGGCGCAGGACTATGTCGAAGGCCGGCTGGACATCGGCAAGCTGTTGGTGCGGCACCCCAACGCCACCTATTTCGTGCGCGCCAGCGGCGAGTCGATGATCGACGGCAATATTCAGGATGGCGATCTGCTGATTGTCGACAGCGCCCTGACGCCGGAGCATGGCAATATCGTGATCGCCGCGGTGGATGGCGAATTCACCGTCAAAAAACTGCAGCGTCACCCCGACGTGCGGCTGTTGCCGATGAACCCCGCCTACGCGCCGATCGTGTTCGACGACGAAGCACAGCTGGAGATCTTCGGCGTGGTGACCTTTATCGTCTACGCGGCGCGGTAGCCATGTACGCCCTGGTAGACGTCAACAGTTTCTATGCTTCCTGCGAGACCATCTTTCGGCCCGACCTGCGGGGGCGACCGGTGATCGTGCTGTCCAACAACGACGGCTGCGTGATCGCCCGCAGCGCCGAGGCGAAGGCGTTGGGCGTGCCGATGGGCGCGCCTTATTTCAAAATCAAAGAGGAGATGCGCCGTCGCAACGTTGCGGTGTTCTCCTCCAACTACGCGCTGTACGCCGATATGTCCCGCCGGGTGATGGACACGCTGGAGGAGATGGCGCCGGCGGTGGAGATCTACTCGCTGGACGAAGCCTTTCTGCGGCTGGACGGCGTGGCGCATTGCGAAGCGCTGGAGCCGTTCGGCCAGCGGGTGCGCGATCGCATCCGGCGCGAGCTGCATTTGACGGTCGGGGTCGGCATTGCGCCGAGCAAAACGCTGGCCAAGCTGGCCAACTTCGCTGCCAAGAAATGGCGCGGCACCGGCGGCGTGGTGGATTTATCCGATCCGGTGCGCCAGCGTAAACTGCTGGCGCTGCTTCCGGTGGAAGAGGTGTGGGGCGTGGGGCGCCGCCTGACTCGCCAGCTGCAGGCGATGGGTATTCACACCGCGCTACAGCTGGCGGACTGCGATACCCGGCTGGCACGTAAAACCTTCAGCGTAGTGCTGGAGCGCACGATACGCGAGCTGCGCGGCGAATCGTGCCTGCAGTGGGAAGATGAGGCGGCGGCGAAAGAGCAGATCATCTGTTCCCGTTCGTTCGGCCAGCGGTTGACGCATTATCCGCACATGCGCGAGGCGATCTGCAGCTACGCCGAACGCGCCGCCGAAAAGCTGCGGCAGGAAAAGCGCTACTGCCGCAACGTCTCGGTGTTTATCAAAACCAGCCCGCATTCGGCGGGCGAAGGGTATTACAGCAATATGGGCACCGCCCGGCTGCAAACGCCGAGCAACGACAGCCGTGACATCATCGCCATGGCGGTGCGCGCGCTGGAGAGCATCTGGCAGGAAGGGCGGCGTTACCTGAAGGGCGGCGTGGTGCTGGGGGATTTCAGCGCCGCCGCCATGGCGCAGATCGACCTGTTCGACGACTGCCCGCCGCGCCGCAACAGCGAACGGCTGATGGCGACTCTCGATCGCCTGAATCAGGAAGGGCGCGGGCGCGTATGGTTCGCCGGGCAGGGGATCGTCAAGCCGTGGCAAATGAAGCGCGACATGCTGTCGCCGGCCTACACCACCCGGCTGGCGGATATTCCGGTGGCGCGGCTGGGGGAGCGGGCGCCGCGCACCGCTGAATCGAAGGAAGAAAAACGCCGCGGGTGACAACCGGCGGCGTGGGTAGGCAGAGTGTTACTTCACCGTCGCCGGATCCGGCTTATCGGGGGCGATGCCATACAGTACCATGGCGCGATTGACCTCGCTGCGGGCGATACGGCCTTCGTCAGCCAGCAGCTTCAACGCGGCGAGCGCGATGAAATGGCGGTTGACCTCGAAGAACTCACGCAGCGCCTCGCGGGTGTCCGAGCGGCCAAAGCCGTCGGTGCCCAAGGCGATAAAGGCGCGGTCGGGCAAGAACGGTTTGATCTGATCGCCGACGATCTTCATATAGTCCGTTACCACCACCACCGGGCCGGGATGCGCCGCCAGCAGGCTCTGAATATAAGGAACTTTCGGCGGATCTTCCGGATGCAGCAGGTTCCAGCGTTCGGCCGCCATGCCGTTGCGGCGCAGCTCGCTCAGGCTGGTGGCGCTCCAGATATCGCTGGCGACGCCAAAGTCCGCCGCCAACAGCTCCGCCGCCGCCAGCGCCTCGCGCATGATGGCGCCGCTGGCGACCAGTTGAGCGCGCGGGCTCTCTTGGTTTGCCGCTTCGTTCCGTTTGAGCAAATAGGCGCCCTGGATAATCCCGTCCTCCACGCCCGCCGGCATCGACGGCTGCGGGTAGCCCTCGTTGAGCAAGGTGATGTAGTAGTAAATATCCTCTTGTTCAACGAACATTCTGCGCATGCCGCTCTGGACGATCACCGCGAGTTCATAGGCATAGGTCGGATCGTAGGAGACGCAGCTGGGGATCACCGAAGACAGCACGTGGCTGTGGCCGTCGTCATGCTGCAAGCCTTCGCCCATCAGGGTGGTTCTGCCGGAGGTGGCGCCGAGCAGGAAACCCTTGGTGCGCGCGTCGGCCGCCGCCCAGGCGAGATCGCCCACCCGCTGCAGCCCGAACATGGAGTAGAAGATATAGAACGGGATCGTCGCGACATCGTGGTTGCTGTAGGCGGTGCCGGCGGCGATCCAGGTCGATATTGCGCCGGATTCGTTGATGCCTTCCTGCAAAATCTGGCCGTCTTTGGCCTCTTTGTAGTAGCTGAGCTGCCCGGCGTCTTGCGGGGTATACAGCTGGCCGAGCCAGGAATGGATGCCAATCTGGCGGAACAGGCCTTCCATGCCGAACGTGCGCGACTCGTCCGGCACGATGGGCACGATCAGTTTGCCGATGTTGGCGTCTTTGAGCAGCACGCCGAGGATATTGACGAAAGCCATGGTGGTCGACATGTTGCGTTCGCCGCTGCCTTTCAGGAGGCCGTCGAAGCGCGATAGTTCCGGTATCGCCAGCGGAGCGGATTGGCCGAAGCGGGCAGGGATGTAGCCGCCCAGCGCGGTGCGCGTCGCGGTGATGTACTTCGCCGCCGCGCTGTCGGGTTCGGGCTTCAGGTAAGGGATCTCTGCCAGTTGGGCGTCGGAGATGGTCAGCCCTAAACGGTCGCGGAAGGCTTTCACCGCATCCTGGCTCATTTTTTTCAGCTGGTGGTTGATGTTCTGCCCTTCACCGGCTTCCCCCATGCCAAACCCTTTGACGGTTTTGGCCAGCACCACCGTCGGCCTGCCCGTGGTATGTACCGCCTGATGGTAGGCGGCGTACACCTTTTGCGGATCGTGGCCGCCGCGGTGCAGCGCCCAGATCTCATCGTCGCTCAGGTCGGCGACCAGCTCGAGCAATTCCGGGTACTTGCCGAAGAAATGCTCCCGCACATAGGCGCCGCTTTGCGACTTGAAGGTTTGGTAATCACCGTCGACGCACTCCATCATGCGCTGCATCAGCAATCCGGAGCGGTCTTTTTGCAGCAGTTTGTCCCAGCCGCTGCCCCAAATTACCTTGATCACCTGCCAGCCGGCGGCTTTAAAGGTGCCTTCCAGCTCCTGAATAATCTTGCCGTTGCCGCGCACGGGGCCATCCAGCCGTTGCAGGTTGCAGTTCACGACGAAGATCAGGTTATCGAGTTTTTCTCGCCCGCCCAGCGCAATCGCCGCCAGTGATTCCGGCTGATCCATCTCGCCGTCGCCGAGAAACGCCCACACCTTTCTCCCCTGGTGCGGTTTCAGTTCGCGGTATTCCAGATAGCGCATGTAGCGCGCCTGGTAGGCGGCGGTCAGCGGCCCCAGACCCATCGAAACGGTGGGATATTGCCAGAAATCCGGCATCAGCCGCGGGTGCGGGTAGGAGGAGAGGCCGCGGCGTGTGGATTCGCGGCGAAAGTTGTCGAGCAGTTCCTCGTCGATGCGGCCTTCGAGATAGGCGCGGCCATAAATGCCGGGGGCGGAGTGGCCCTGGATATACACCATGTCGCCGGCAAACTCATCGGTGCGCCCGCGGAAAAAGTGCGTGAATCCCACATCGTAAAGCACCGCGGCCGACTGGTAGGTGGCGATATGCCCGCCGACGTTGGAATGTTTGCCGGCGCGCAGCACCATCGCCATGGCGTTCCAGCGAATAAACGCATTGATGCGCGCTTCAGCGGCCAGATCGCCGGGATACGTCGGTTGCTTATAGGCCGGGATCGTATTCACGTAGGGCGTGGTGACCAGGCTGAAGAAATCACCGTGTTTTCGCTGATCGGCTTCGGCCATTCTTTCCAACAAAAAATGCGCGCGTTCACGGCCGTCGATGTCAGTGACACCTTCAAATGCCTCAAGCCATTCAGCCGTCTCCTGTGGGTCAAGATCTGCTTTTACCGCGGGTTGGTTCATAAAGGCTCCAAATGTACTTACCTGATAAGGCGCTGAGCGATACAGGGATTTAGTGAGTTGCAAGTGCAAGAATTGCAAATGCAACAATGGCGAAAGCCACTCTATCCCTTTAAAATTGCAATTGCAACTCACCGGTTTTGACGAGAAAAATGACATGACAGATAAACAACCCGACCTGTGGTTCTCCTTTGTGCGTGCGCATCGGGCGATGATCAGAAAGATAGAGGCGAAGTTGTCGGAAGCGGGGCTGCCGGTTTACGCCTGGTATGACGTGTTATGGGGATTGGAAAGCGGGGAAAACGGCACACGCCGCATGCATGAGCTGGCGGACGTGTTGGTGATTGAGCGTTACAACCTGACCCGCCTGATGGATCGCCTGGAAAAAGAGCGGCTGGTCACGCGTTTTCGATCGGATGACGATCGCCGGGCCTCCTTCGCGACTATCACCGAGGAAGGCAAGGCCCTGCGGAAAAAGATGTGGGAGATCTACCGTTCGGTGGTCAACACCCACTTTCTCAACCAGTTCAGCGAAGAAGAGATCGCACGCTTCTCCGACGCGTTGAACAATGCGATGCAGCTGGCCAGAGAATGATCAGGCATCGGGCGTGATGTGCAGAACGCGCAGCGCATCGGCGATCAGCGCCGAAGGGATTTTCTGCTCGTCGGCCAGCAGTTTGAGGGCGCAGAGCGCAATCCATTCCGCCTGCGGATAGTGAATTTCGCCCCGGGTGCGAGAATCCGAACCCACCGCGGCAAAGCGTGCGGGAATGAACCGCTTGAGCTGGTTGGCGAGCAGATGCGAATAGTCGGTGACGGCGACGACGGGGGCATTCCCGGCGCCCAGACACGTTTTCAGATGGCATTCGCCGCCGCTGTCCTGGCGCTGCATGTCGGCGAGTTCGGCGTCCTGCGCCAACCGCGTGTAGCTGGGGCAGCTCCAGATTTCGGCCGCGATACCCCAATTTTTCAACACCTCAGCCGCCTGCTGAACGCGGGCGAGCGCACGGCCGGCGCCGCACAGGCGAACCTGCAACGGCGAGTCCGCCGCCGCCGCGACACGATACATCCCCTTGAACGCCTGTTCTGCGACAAACGGCTCCCCTGAAGAGAGGGGGCCATTGTCTACGTTGGTCGCGAGATACACCATCTTCCTCGTTCCCTCCAGATAGAGCGCGCGCAGGGCGTGATGGAGTATCGCGCCGGTTTCTCTTGCATTGGCCGGATCGAAAGGCAACCAGCCCGGCATGGCCGTGAGCTGAAGCGGGAACCAGGCCTGAACGCCTTTCGGCAAATCGGCACTGCCGGTATCTGCATCGCTGATGAAAATCCCCTTGCGATTGGTTTCCGGCTCAAGCCCGCGGAGCATGTCCACCGAGGGCGTGTTGACGCAGTAAAACAACGGCTTCTCATAACGCTCTGATTGATGGCCAAACCAGAGCGGCCAGGCGGTGGCATAGCGGGAACTCGGCGGCTCGGCGCGCCTTCTGCCGTCGATAAGCCAGATGTCGCCGCTGGCGTTGAGTTCGCTCAAGGCTTCCGCCGTCCAGGCGGTGGAAGAGGGAAGCGACGCGCCGGCGTTCTGGCTGACGGAGGCCATCTTGCGGATACAGGCTTCGGCTAGAGTTCTGGTCCTGGCGGAGGCGGCAGGCATTGTTATACGTTGAGGCGACATGCGGAGCATTCCCTTTAAGTTGCAAGTGCGATGATTGTAATTGCAATTCACGGCGTGTGCCAATGACTTCTGAACAGGTCGCAGCCATCCAGGCGTGACCCGCGGCGATATATTCAGGTTATGCAGACGCGATCCTATTTGTTTCACCGACCAGACAGCCGCCATCCGTTGTCCTTATTTCTGCGGTTTTTTATAAATGACGGGCAGCTAAAAACGGTTTGCCGATAGGGATAATGCGCGTGTCAATCCGCGTTAAACGAGAATATCGGCATCTTAAAAATAAAACGAAATAAGGATGAAAGCATATGCCTGGATTTAATTATGGTGGTAAAGGAGATGGAACTAACTGGAGTTCTGAACGCGGTACGGGCCCCGAGCCGGGGGGCGGCGATAAAGGCCATTCCGGCGATCGCGATCGCGGCGGCGCCGGCGTTGGCAACAGCCCGGAACAGCAACAGATAGCGGCGATCCAAAACGATCCGGCGCTGCGCATGAAACTGGAGGCGGTGATCAAGGCGGCGCGCAGAATTAACCCGGATGCGAAATTGCATATTGAAAGCGTCAGCCCATCCGGCACGTTGAGCCTTTCCGCCACCGGTTTGACGGCCGATCAGGCGAAGCACATTGGCCTGGGGGGGCTGGTGATGGGGGTCAACGCCAAGGGGGTGACAGTGGCGATCGGGGATATCGAAACCGGCCATGCGCGCAAGCCCTCACCCCCTGGCAAAGGCGGCAACAATGGCCTGAATGCCGGGCAGATCGGCGCCTCTTCCTTAGGCAGTTTCGTGACAGACTCGCATCGCGATCGGCCCGTCAGCGGCTGGCATGGCAACGGCAAAACCGGCGAATTCTCGACGACCCGCACGACCGGGAGTTACTACGGTTTTCATCATTTGAAGGTGGAAAAGCAAGACGGAGTGGCGACCTACAACCTCTACTATAAGGCCAATAAGAACCGGCCCGCGTTTATCGCCGTGGTGAGAGGGGATAACCTGAATGCCATGGAGGTGAAATATGCCAACGGCAAGCCGGTAAAATCGCCCGGCTCGGTAAAAACGATCGTTAAGGAGTTCGTCGAATATCAAAATGCGGAATTAAAAGCCATCAAGGATGGCGTCAGCCTGGCCGCAGGTATCAATAAAGATATCGCGGAAAAGATCGGCGCGAAATACGCCAAACTCGCCAAGGATTTGGAGGCGGGAATTCAAGGAAAATATATCCGCAACGTGCAAGATGCGGAGAAAACCTACGAGCAATTGACGAAGGGCCTGAACAAAAAGCTCAAGGCGCAGGACAAAGCGGCGATTGTCGCCTGGCTGAAAATGATCGATGCGGAACAGTATGCCCGCAATGCGCGGGTATTGGGCAAGGTCTTCACCGGGGTGGACTGGGCGATCAAGGGCGCGGATCTGGTAAACGCCGCGATTGAAGGTTTCTCTACCGGCAACTGGAAAGCGTTCCGCAACCAGCTCGAAGCGCTCGGGTTGTCGATCGGCGCAGGGTATACGCTTTCCGCTATCGCCGCGTTTTTCGCGCCGACGCTGGTGTCGTCGACGGTGGGCATTTTCGCCTTCGCTTACCTGTTTGGCTGGGCCACCAGCTATATCGATGCGGAACGTGCGGGGGAGCTGGAGAAGTGGGTCGCTGACCTGTAACGGCATGAGGGGGCTGGCCCCCTCATTTTACCCCTCACACCCTCTACCTCTTTCACACCACCGGCGCCACCGTCAGCAGCAGGTTGGCGAAACGGCGTTGTTCGCCGGAGGCGATCACCAGCAGCGTCCGATCCGATTTGACCGCGGCGTAAAATGCCTCGCGCGGCAGGTATTCTATCGGGCAATGCTCTGGCAGCAGCTGCCGGTATTCGGCTTCGATGGTGTTGGTGAAGTCCGGCGGGCAGGCCATCAGCGCCGCGCTTTCCACGTTGATGCAGGCCAGCAGTTTTTCCAGGATCGGCGGGGCGGCGAGCGTGCCGGGCGCCAGGTTCAGATAGACCACGGTGGCGTCTTTCGGCGCGTGGGTCACGCAGGCGTAGTTGCCGTCGGCGATCAATACCTGGGTTTTATGCCCGCATTGCGCCAGCGCGGCAAGCAGCGGCGGGTGAGTGATGGCGGATTTGATCATAAAGCGATTCCTGAATGGGCGGGCGGCAAGCGCGCCGCCCGCAGCTGAATTACATGCGGTAGATGCCGCCGTTGATGTCGAGAGTCGCGCCGGAGATGAAGCCGTCGTATTCCGCCGCCAGGAAGGCGATGGCGCGCGCCACGTCGTCCGGTGCGCCTGCGCGGCCCAGCGGGATGGCGCGAACGGTTTCCTCCGCCGATGCCTGGGTAGTGTGGCGATTGTGGAAACGGGTGCCGAGGATCAGGCCGGGCGCGACCGCATTCACCCGGATGCCGTGCTCGCCCAGCTCCGCCGCCAGCGAGCGCGTCCAGGTGAGTACCGCGCCCTTGGTGGCGGAATAGACCAGCGAGCCGGAGTGCCCGCCGGCGCGGCCCGCCTGTGAGGCCAGGTTAACGATGCTGGCGCCGTCCGGCGCCGCTTTCAGATGCGGCAGCGCGCTCTGGGTGACGTTCAGCATGGTGGTCATGTTCACGTCGATCACGGTTTGCCAGAAGGCGCGGTCGATCTCGCCCAGCCATTTGCGCCCGACGATGCCGCCGACGTTATTGATCAGGATATCGATGCCGCCGAGAAACTCGGCGCCGGCCGAGACGCAGCGCTGCGTCTCGTCGGTATCGATGAGATCGGCGTAGCCGTAGGCGGCCTTTTGCCTCAATGAATGGGCCAGCGCCACCAGCGCTTTGGGGCCGCTTTCGTCGCTGTGGTAGTGAAAATAGATGTCGCAACCGGCCTTGATCAGCCGCTCTGCGGTGGCGCGGCCGATGCCCTGTTCCGCCCCGGTGATAAAGACCTTTTTGCCCGCAAGATCGCCCATGATTGACTCCTTATTGGTTCGTTAAGAATTGATGACGCCTTCACGCTGTTTGGCGCAGTAGAAAATGCAGATCAGCCCGGTGGCCAGCAGGCACGAGGCCAGGAAAAACAGCCCCGGCGCGCTGCTGCCGGTCAGATCGTTCAGCACGCCCACCGCATAGGGGGCGACGAAACCGCCGATATTGCCGATGCAGCTGACCACCGCCAGCCCGGCGGCCGCGGCCGCGCCGGTGGAGATATTGGCGGGCATGGATAAAAACGGCGGCACGGCGGTGTAGATGCCGATGGCGGCGATGCACAGGAACGACAGCGCGACGAGCGGGTCGTATTTAAAAAACGTCACCGCCCCCATCAGGCCGATGGCGGCGACCACCATGCTGAGGCCGGCAAACACGCCGAGTTTTTTGGTTTTGCTGGCCCACAGGCTCCACGGATACACCAACAGCGCAGCCAGGCCGTAGGGAATGAGCGCCAGCAGGCTGACGCGGAAGATATCGCCGCCGGAGAGGGCGCTGATGATCGACGGCAGCCAGGTGCCGAAGCCGTAAATGCCGCACACCATGCCGAAGTTGAGCAGCGCGTAGAGCAGGTATTTCTTGTTTTTAATCCCTTTCAGGAAGTCGGCCAGCGTGATTTTAGAGCCGGATTTGGAGCGGCCGGCGTTGCTCATCAGCCAGGCCTTTTCCTCCACGTTCAGATAGCCGACATCTTTGGGCGAGTTCTTGATCAGGAACGGGATCAGCAGGCCGATGACGATCGGCGGCAACCCTTCGAGGATGAACAGCAACTGCCAGGGGGCGAAGCCGAACCAGTCATGCTGAATATTGAGAATAAAGCCGGAAATCGGCGAGCCGACGGCGTTGGACAGCGGCTGGACGATGATAAACATGCCGAGAATTTTAGTGCGGTACTTTTCCGGGAAGAAGACCGTGAAGTAATACACCACCGAGGGAAAGAAACCGGCTTCGCACACGCCCAGCATAAAACGGCAAATATACAGCTCCAGCGGCGTGCGCACAAAACCGAGCAGGGTCGCGAAGATGCCCCAGGAAATTAATATTCTGGCGAACCAGATGCGCGGGCCAAATTTAATGGTGCCGGCGTTGCTGGGTATTTCAAACAGGAAATAGCCGATAAAGAAAATTCCGGAGGCGAAGCCGAAAGCCGAGGCGGTCAATCCCAGATTATCTTCCAACGCTTTGGCGGCGTAGGCCATATTATTGCGGTCGAGAAAGGCCAGGAAATACAACAAGATCATGAGGGGGACAATATGCAGCGTCAATTTCCTGATGGCGCTGCGTTCAATATCCTTTGGCATTGTTTTTTTCATCATGGTTTTTCCCATGTGGTTAATCGGAATAATAGCGGCCCGGCCCAAAGCCATGAGGCGGAGAGCTGAATAACAACGTTGCGTGCATAAAAGCGTCGCGCCGTTTATTTATTGCGACGATTCTATTTTTTCTGCTTTTAGCTGTGGCGATCCGGACGATGCCGACTGCGCATCGTCTGGGAAAGTCGTTTTTACCGTATTAACCGGCGGCTTTGACCGAGCGCCGGCTGATGACCGTCGGCGGAAAGAGAAACTCGCCGGGCGGTTTCGAATCATTGTTGATGCGGCCGATCAGGCGTTCGACCATCAGCTGCGCCATCTCCGCCAGCGGCGGGCCAATCGACGTCAACCCCGGTTCGGCCAGGCCGGCCAGCGCGATATTGTCGATGCCGATCACCGAGATGTCTGCGGGCACCTGGACGCCGGCGGCGCGCAGGCCCACCATCAGGCCGATGCCCAACGCATCGTTAATCGCCACGATGCCGTCCGGGCGCGGTGCCAACGCGAGAACGCGCGGCGCCAGCGTCAGCCCCAATTCGAACATTTCCGTGTCGCCGTAGGCGCTGGTGGCTTTGCCTTCGATCACCCGTTGGCGTTCGCTTAGGCTGTGCCCCAGCGCGCTCAGAAAACCGTCGATCTTGTGGCTGCGCCCGACGGTCAGCGTCGCTTCGGTGGCGAACACGATGTGTCGGCAGCCGCGCTCGAGCAGGTGCTGCGCGGCCAGGCGCCCGGCGGCGATATTGTCCATCGACACGCTGTCGAACAACCGGGTATCGGTGGCCATCGGCTCGGCGAACGGGCTGTCGTAGCTGACAATCTTCATGCCTCGCTCGGCGGCCCGAACAAAATGAGTCTGGCGAATGTCGCTCGCCGCCACGATGATGCCGCGCACGCCGTGCAGGAACATATCGTCGATAAACGCGGCTTCTTCCTGTTCCTGGCGGTAGGCGTTGCCGAGCAAGACGCGGTAACGGTGAGCCCGCGCCGCGCCGTCGACCGCATGCGCCAGCGCCGAAAAGCTCGGGTTGACGATCGACGGCAGCAGCAGGCCGATGATCTTCGCCTGCGGCGCGGGCGCCGCCGCTCGGGCCGGCCGGTATCCCAGGGTTTCCATCGCCCGTTCGATGCGCTCACGGGTCTGCGCGCTCATCTGGTGGCTGCGATTGTTCAGCAGGTTCGACACGCTGCTGATGGACACGCCGGCCAACCGCGCCACATCACGAATATTTGCCATTTGCCGATACCTTGCTGCCTGCCGTTAGCCTGCAATCTATAAGGGAAGCCGGCCGCAGGCAAGCCGCAACCGGGGCGCCGCGCGCATGGGATTGCGCATTTGTGAGAGTCGTCAGGCGGCAGCCGTGTTGTTTACTAAACAACAAAGGGGCAGGGGGCATGTGTTAACGCAGATGAGTGAGATCTGCGAAGCACCTCTCGTTTATCGTCCTTCGGGGCGGCGGGTTCTGTACTATTGTTTTCTCTTTGCGGCACGTTCCAGGCCGATGGGGCGCTGGGCGCAACGGAGATCACAGATGAACAAACGGGACTTAGAAAGCGCGATTGTCACCGATTTTTCCAAACGCATGAGCTATGGCGACTACCTGTGCCTGGACTCGCTGCTGGACTGCCAGCACCCGCTCTCCAACCCGCCGCATCATGACGAAATGCTGTTCGTGATACAGCACCAAACCTCCGAACTGTGGATGAAGCTGATGCTGCACGAGCTGCAGGCGGCGTTGCGGCTGGTGCAGCAGGACAAACTCAGCCACTGTTTCAAAATCCTCGCGCGCGTCAAACAGATCCAGCGGCTGCTGTTCGAGCAGTGGGCGGTGCTGGAAACGCTGACGCCGTCGGAGTACGTCGAGTTTCGCGACGTGCTGGGCAGCTCATCGGGCTTCCAGTCGCACCAATACCGGTCGATCGAGTTCCTGCTCGGCAACAAGAATGCGGCGATGCTGGCGGTGTTCAGCAACGACGCGGAAAAGCACGCCGCGCTGAAGGCAATCCTCGAAGCGCCGAGCCTGTACGACGAATACTTGCTGTACCTGGCGCGCCACGGCCTGCCGATCCCGCAGGAGTGCCTCAAGCGCGACTGGACGCAGCCCTACCAGCGCAACCCGGATCTGCTGCCGGCGTTTAAAGTGATCTACGACAACCCGCAGACCTACTGGGAAGCCTATGAAATGGCGGAGAAGCTGGTGGATATCGAAGAGAGTTTTCACCTGTGGCGTTTCCGCCATATGAAAACGGTGGAGCGGATCATCGGCTTTAAGTCGGGCACCGGCGGTTCCAGCGGCGTCAGCTTCCTGAAAAAGGCGTTGGATCTGACCTTTTTCCCCGAGCTGCTGGATGTGCGCACCGAAATCGGCGCCTGAGATAACGAAAGAGGATAAGGGCGATGAGCGTGAGGATTATCGATAAGGTGGCGGAGAGGGTGGTGGGTGTCAGAGTCGTGGGGCCGTATCCGCAGACGATCCCGCAGGGCTCGCAGCAACTGCTGGCATGGCGGCAGCGCCACGGCGTGCCGTTTGGCAAATGGCTAGTGCTGTATTGGGACGATCCGGCGGAAGTGGCGCCGGAAAAGCTGCGCGCCGACGTGGTGATGAGCGTGGCGGACGATTTCGCGCTGCCGGCGGGCAGCGAGGGCGTTACCGTGCAGACGCTGCCCGCCGGGCAGTACGCGGTCTACCACGTGCGCATCAGCGATGGCGATTTCGAGCGGGTGTGGGGCGAGTTCTATCAGAAGCTGCTGCCGGCCAGCGGCTACCAGCCGGTTGAGGGGGTGAGCTACGAACACTATCTCAACGACTGCGAAGCCGACGGCTATTTCGACCTCGATATTTACCAGACGGTGAAGAAGTGGTGAAGGGGCTAACGGCGCGGTAGCGTATCAAAAGGCTCTTTGGGAGCCTTTTGATGGGGTATTTAAAGACTCATTTAAAAGTGGAAAGGTCATAAGAATAATTATTCCATGTCTATATCATAGAATGTATGTTTAAGGTTTTTTATAAAATCTATTGTTTGCAGTAAGCGAACTTAATAGAGTGCTAGTGAAAAATGAAACCCAGCAACTTTATCTTATATCTTGCTGGTTGTGATTCACCCGTCGCCGTGATTATTGTTATTCTTTTTTTGTGCATGTCCGACTCTACTGGTTGAACATAGATATCCAGATTTTCATTTTTATATGAAGGTATTGGGTCATATGGGTACTCTATGACTTTTATTCCGCTTATTTTTTCTGCGATCGCCTTCCTGATGTTTTCATCTATATCCCATATGGGTATCGCAGAGCTGTTATCATAAAGTACTTTTTCGTTAGAGTTAGGGATGGATACTTCTTTTTTAAATAAGTGAAACTGCTCTTCGTTACCATCAAACAGTTGCTTATCTTTCTTCACGCTAACGTATTTTTCGCTCATAATTCCTCAAATTGGCCGGATTCGGCCTTCTGCAAGAAGTTGACTGATGGATTTGGACAGTTCAAATTGTGTTCCTCCACCAGCTTGGTTAAACCACGGTATAGCAGGCCCCATATCTGCTTGGATTGGTTTAACCACCTCATATACTCGATACGGTTTTTCCAGTGTATCTAACGGTAATGCCCGGCTGCCAAAAGAGGCTCCAGCAGGAGAGACAAAGGTACCTCGGTCGTTGAATACGCCATTATTTGTCCAGCCACCGTATCTATCAATTTTTGCTCCAGGCATAAGAGTAGTAGGCGTTGCTTGTACAAAACCTCTATTGGGAGGCCATGAGCCATGCCCCATGAATTTTTCTAAGGCCGCCCAATCTTGTTTTTTCCACAGATTATAAGCTTTAGATGCCTGGCTTCTGGATGCAAAAACACCTTTCGACTTCGATTGAAAATTATTCCAGGAATTGCCGCAACTCAACCCCAACGGATCCACCCAACCCAGCGAGTTCGGCGCGTATTGGTACAGGTTGATCCCGCCGGCCAAACCTATCGGATCGTGCTGGGTAAATCTGCCGATATCCGGATCGTAATAGCGGAACAAATTGTAGTGCAATCCCGTTTCCCGATCCAGGTATTGACCCTGCAGGCGCAGGTTTTGGGAGTAATCCAGATCTTGCTGATTTTCCTCATACTTTATGCGGCCCCAGGCGCTGCTGTGGCTCTGCCAGCGCAGCGTTCCGTCGCTGTCGGTCAGGCTTTCCGGTTCGCCGTTCGGCGCCGTGTGGAAGTAAAATACTTGGGCCGGCGCGTGGCCGTCGATGCGCGCCAAAGGTTCATAGCTGCCCTGATCGGCATAGACATAGGTGAGGGGCATGCCGTCGCGAGTTTCCTGCAGCAGCCGGAAACCTTCCCACAAAAACGTGGTGGTTTGGCATTTGCCGGCCGGTTGGCGCAGATCCTGACTTTGCTGCCACACCCGCTTTTGCGTGCGCCGCCCGAGCGGATCATAGTGGAACTGCACATGCTGCTGTGCTTCGCTGCGATGCTGGCTGTAGCGCACCACCTCGCAGAGGCGATGATCGGCGTCGTAGAGATATTGCCAACGGTAGTGGCCTTTGCGTTTTTCCACCGTGCGGCCAAAGACATCGTACCGATAATCAACGCCCTGATAATGCAGTACGCGGTTGTGCCGCTGGCGGAATTGCCCCTCATCCAGCAGGTTGGATGCCGGATCGTACCGGTAGCGCTCGGTATCCGGCAGCGTGCCGTCCCGGTTCAGCAATCGACCGGAGGCATCGTACTGATAACGCTGGTAGGAGAACGGGTTGGCGTTGTGTTCTTCGCGCGTCAGGTTGTTTTGATAGTCGTAGGTCCATTGGCGCGAGCTGCTGGCCGGCGCCGGGCGCTGGCGGTTGTCATTGAAGATCTCCCGCCGGTCTTTGCGCCCCAGCCGGTCATAATGCACTCGGCTGGTCAGGCGACCCTGCGTACGGCTCAGCTCGCGGTGCAGATTGTCGCGTTCGAACTCGCTGAGGGTGATATCGTCCAGCGCCAGCTGCAGCAGGTGGCCGCTGCCATAGTACAGCGCGCGCAGCGCGCGTCCGTCGGGCAATGTGGTTTGCGTGCGGTTACCCATCGGATCGTAATCATAGCGCAGCGTACCGTTGGCACCTTGTTCACGGGTTACCCGCCCCAGCAAGTCATAGTCAAAACTGACCTCGCTCTGAGCCGTTGTCGGCTCGTCATGCCATGCGTTGCCGCGGTCACTGGCGGCATGCAGCAGTTGGCCGATCGGGCTGTAGCGGTAGCGGGTTTCTCCATCGGGCGTTTGTTTGCTCACCAGTTGGCCGGCGGCGTCATGGCTGAAATAGTGCGAGAAGGAGGCGGAGGTATTGGCGGCGAAGCGGCGCTCGACGACCCGGCGGCATTCGTCGTAACGATAACGGGTGCTGACGCCGTCCAATCCGATTTCTTCCTGCAACAAGTTGCAGGCCGTCCAATGGAACAGGTAGCTTTCGGCATTCTCGTTGCGCAGCGCCGTTAATCTGCCGCGGGCGTCGTAGTGGCGCACCACCTCGCCATCGAGCGGATTGCGCGTGGCCAGCAGGCGGCCGGCTGCGTCATAGCGATAATGCGTCAGGCGCCCATTGGCCCCCTGATAGCGATCCAACTGGCCCTGCGCGTTCCAGCTCAGCGTCTCTTGCCAGCCCTCGGCGCGCTGCAGCTGTGTCAGGCGACCGGCGGCATCGTAGCGGTAATGAACGCGTTCGCCGGCGGCGTCGGTTACCTCGCTGAGCCAGCCTTGAGCCGTATATTTGTAGAGGGTTTGTTTGCCGGAGCAATCGCGGGCGCGCAATAATTGCCCGTGCTCATCATAAGCGAAATGGCTGATGCCGCCGTTGGCGTCGACGGCTTGCACCACCTGGCCATAGCCATCGCGCAGGTAGCGCTGGGTATGGCCGAGCGCATCGATCTCGGCAATCAAGGCATGGCGCTCGTCGTAGTAGAAATGCTGTGTGGCGCCGTTGGGCTCCTTGACGCTGATCGGCAGCGCGCGCTGCGGTAGCCAACCGGTGAGGCGAATATGGCCGAGCGGATCCTCTTCCTCGACCAGATTGCCGGCTTCATCGTAGCGGAAATGCCAGCCGTGGCCGAGCGGATCGCGCGTGGCGATCAGCATGTCTTCGTCATTCCATTGATAATGCCAGACCTCACCACGCTCGTCGGTATATTCGACGATCAGCCGTTGGGCGTTCCAGCGGTGCTGGTGCCGCAAGCCGTCATACTCGGTGACCGTCGTTAACCCGGTGGCCAAATCGTAGTCGATTGTGCAGCCGCCGCCGGCGCTGTCGCGGTGTTCCACCACGCGCCAGTCGTCGAACATCGCCCAGCGATACTCGAAGCTGGGCCCACCGGCCTGTTGGTGGCGGGTCAACAGATGTTGGGCGTTATAGTGAAATTCACGCGTGACCAAGCCGCCGGCGTCGATCACCTGATGCAGATCGCCGCCGTCGTCATAACGGTAGCGTACGCGTGCTTCGTCGTTATGCCGCAAGGCGGTGACGCGATCGTCGAAGCGCGGATCGCCGTATTCCAGCCGCAATGTCATGGCGCCGGCGCTATCGGTGATACTGCTCAGGCGCTGTCGTTCGTCGTAGTTCAGCAGCAGCGCGTTATCGTACTCATCGCTCAACGACACTAGCCGCAGGCGGGAAGGGTTCTGCGGCAGCGGCACGAACAGGCGCCAGACGCTGCCGTCGGTGTCGGCGATCAGCAGCTGTCCCGCTTCACCGCGGCGGAACATCAGCCCTTCACCGGCGCTGAAGCTCGGCTGGTTCACCTCAGGCAGCGGGAAGCGTAGCTCACGACCGGTTTCATCATGCAGGCAACACTCAACGACGCCGTCCCGGTCGTTAAGATCGACCCAAATTTCAAAAGGCGTGCGCCAGCCGTGGCCAAACAGTCCCTGATAGCCATTGCGGCTGTTGTAATTGCGCTGCCAGACCAGCGGAAAGCGCGCCGGCAGCAACAGGTCCAGATCTTCTTCGCCGTTCAATACCTTGGCGCCGGTGGCGGCATGCACCGGGTTAAAGGCGGCGTGGATCGCTTCGCCGAGGGCGTTAACGCCCGCCGCCGCCAGACCGCCGCCGATCATGCAAGGCAGGTTCTTAACCAGCTTGGCCGGATTACCGAGCAGCAGCGGCAGCACGGTCAGCGCCAAACCGATACCCGGCAGCTTGCCGCTCTTGATGTCGCGTACCACCGCCGTGCCGCCGCCGATCTGCACATTTTTGGAGACGTCGGTCGAGACTTTCGCCTCGCAGGTTGAACGGTCATTGCTGCGTACGGCCGGTTGGCCGTTGATAAATACTTTACGGGAGCCTTCCGCCAGGTATTGCGGAAGCGGGTGTTTGTCGCAGCTGATTTTATCTTCTTCCAGCGGTTGGCTGGGCTGGCTGGGGCCGGCGACACCGGGCTGCCATAGCTGCGAGAGGATATTACCGCCGGCGGCCAGCAGCTCGGCGCCATAATCCCAGAAGCTTTGCGGCGGCTGTGGCGCCGGTAACGCTTTGATCTCTGCGGGCGTGAGTAAGCGACCGGCGGCGCGTGCCGCCGGTTTGGCGTTGGTGAAGACGTTGGGGGAGCCCGTGAGAATGACGCCGGAGACGGAAGGCGGGAAGAGCCAGTTGGCCACGGCGTCGCAGCCGTTGCTGATATGTTCTCCGACGCCGGTCAGGCTGGTGGCAAAACCGACGATTAGCCCGGCGCCGACGCAGCCGGAGGCCGCCGTCGCCGCTGCGCCGAGCACCGCCACCCCTGCCAATGCCGGCGCTGCGGCGGCTGCTGCTGCGGACACGGCGGCGGTCGCTACCGCATATACCGCGACTTCCGCGACGGCGCTGGCGATGTCCGCCAACGCGCTGGTGTGGATCAGTTCGTCATCCTTTCTTGCTGCCCAGATCTCAGCCATGGCTATCGTTCACTGTGTTCGGTCAAGACCAGCGACGCTTTCACCTGCTGCCAGTGAGCGTCATCCTCGGGGGTGAAGGGGCGCATGGCGGCATAGGTGACGATCAGTAACGTCTGGCTCTCGTCCGGCTGCACCGTCAACTGATGCTGATGATGGTGGTGTCCGGCGCGGATAAAGCGACTGGTGACTTCAATCGCCTTGAGATGGCCCTGCGGCCCGGCGCTGATGCGCCGGCGCGGCGACTGTTGCAAATCGCTGATCTGTGGCAGCAGTGCTTGCCACTGCTTCTCGAATTCGTCCTCCAGCGTGGCACCTTGTGGAATGATGCCGCGGGTGATGACCAGCGAGGCGCCGGTTTGCGGGTTTTTGAGAATATTGACCGTGCAGTCCTGCCAGGCGATGGCGGGTAGGGTGAAATAGCCTTCCTGGAAAAGGTAATCCATGGATGTCCTTGCAAGTAATCAGGGGGAAAGGACGCGGCGCAGGGCCGCGTCGGCATCAGGATTTCGGGAACAGCTGATCGACGGCGCTCTGGATTGCCGCCTGATGGCCGCCACCCGGTGCGGCGGTGCGCGCGGCGCCGCCAGGCTGGTTGAGATCCAGCTGGCCGCCGGTGTTGATCTCCCCGTCCTCTTTCACCGTGATATTGAAGCTGGTGCCGGTGATGTTGATTTGGCCGTTCGCCAGTAGCTCGATCACGCTTTCGCCGCACTCCAGCCGCAGCGATTCGCCGGAGCCGAGGGTAAAGGCGTTGACTACGGCGTCGCTGCGCGTTTTGCCGGTCAGCGCGGAGGATTCGCCTTTGACGCCGGTCGCCTGATTGAGCACCACCCGTTTGATCTGGTTACCGCCCACCAGATGCGTGTGGTCGTTAGCGATGGTGTGGCTTTCATCGTTTTTCACCTGGGTGTCCATGTTGCGTTCCGCCTGGATCCACACCTGTTCGGCGCCGGCCTTGTCTTCGAAACGCAGGGCGTTGGCGTTGTCGGCGGTGCCGTCCTTGGTGCGGCTCATAAAGCCCATCTGGGTGGCGGCGGCCGGCAGCGCCCACGGCGGCATGCTGGCTTCGTTATAGACGCGCCCGGTGACGATCGGCCGATCCGGATCGCCGTTGATAAAGTCCACCACCACTTCGTCGTTGACGCGCGGGATCTGCACGCCGCCGTAGCCCTGGCCGGCCCAGGCGCTGGAGACACGCACCCAGCAGGAGCTGCCGTCGTCTTTCGGCCCGAAGCGATCCCAGTGGAATTTCACCTTGATGCGGCCGTATTTATCGGTCCAGATCGATTCGCCGGCCGGACCGACCACCCGGGCGGTCTGCGGCCCGTGGGTTTTCGGCCAGCTGGCCTGCTGCGGCGGGTGCCAGGGCACGTCCGCCGGCAGCACGGTGAAGTCAATGCGGTGTTCACTGCTCTGATCGTCGCCGCTGGCGTAGCGGTTCTCTTTCAGATGGTAGTTGGCCTGCAGCGTCAGGTACTCGCGGTTGTCGTCGGCGTGCGGGGCGTTATACAACGTAAAGGTGCTGCCGGGAGCGATGCCCAGCGCGGTGGCGGTGCCCCGGATCTGCTGATGCTCGGCCTGCCAGGCCTCCTGGCGCACGCGGGCGTAGAACTCCCCCTGCTGATGCTCGGTGTAGCGGCCTGGCCAGTCGTAAACGTCGATCTGCCCCGGCGTGGGGGAGACCGGGTTTTGCCGCGCCTGGAACAGCCAGGCGTTCGGTTTGCGAAAATCGTAGTCGTCCAGGCTGTAGATGCCCGGCGTGACGCGATCGGACAACGTCCACTGGCTGATGCCTTCCTCGCTGGTGCTGCCGCCGGACGGCGTCAGGTGGTAGGGGATCATCTCGTAGCCGGGATAGGGCTGGTGGTGGTGGGGCGCATCCCCGAGCACCAGCGTGTGTTTGCCCATCTCGTGTTTGAAATAGTAATAGATGCCCTCCTGCTCCATCAGGCGGCTGATGAAGTTGAAGCTGCTTTCGTTGTACTGCACGCAGTAGCCCCACAGGCGATAGTCGCCGGTCAGCTGATCTTCCAGCTGCACGTTGTGCTCCGCCAGCAGGGTCTTGACGATCTGCGGCACCGTCTGTTCCTGGAAGATGCGGAAGTTGCGGTCTTTGGTCATCGGCCACAGATCCGGCTGCACGTGCAGGTTATACACCGCGTAGCGCGTGCCGCCGATCTCTTCGCTGCTGACGGCGATGGCGGTGATCTTGCCGTTCAGGTAGCGCGGGGCGCTGAGAAAGCCCTGGGTCGGGATCTCCAGCGTCAGCGGTTGGCCGAGCAGCGCTTTGCGATCGAGCCGCGCGTCGGTGCTCAGCAATTCAATAGAGAAGTCGAAAGGAGTGGAAAGCGCTTCGATGCCGTCCAGCGAGCGGAACAGCAGTTGCTCCTGGCCCAGCGGCGTGTGCGCAATAATGCGATCCAACATGAGAACGTCCTCTGTGATTGACGTCATGCCCTGCATACTCCGGCGTTGCAGCGGCTTTGCCGTGCGGCCAATGAGGATGGGCAGTGGTGCGCCAGTCTCATGAAATAGGGAAAACCCCGCCGCGGCGGCGTTTCAGAACGGGATTAACCGGCGGTGGCCGGGTTGACCAGCCAGGTTCCGGCGGTGTCGATGCTGAGCTGTTGGCGGCGCAGCCGATCGTTGTGGCGGATCTCCAACTGATAACGGCCCGGCGCCAGGTTCAGGCTGGCAAAGCCATTTTCGCCCGCAGTGACCTGCTGCGGCTTGCCGTCGAGGCTGACCTGCTCACCCGGTTGCAGTTTGAAGTACACCAGCGCCACCGGCTGCGGTGGCGGCGCCGCTTTTTCAGGTTCCGCCGCGGCAGGCTGCGCGGCTTGCGGCGCGCTCGGCTGCTCCGTCAGGGTTTTCTGCGCCGGTGACGCCACGGTGTTTTGGGCGACGGCCTGGGCGTCGTCCTTGCCGCCGCTCAGCCAGGCGACGGCGCCGATCACCAGCAGCGCCGCGACGCCTGCGCCGGCCATCATCGGGCGCGAGAATTGGGTGCCGCGCGCGGTAACGGCGCCGGCGGCGGCCGCAGCGGCGGCCGGGTTGGCGGCGACCAACAAGTTCTCCGGCGCGGCGGCCGGGGTGCTGATGATTTCGTTTTCATCGGCGATCGGCAGATGCAACAGCTCGGCCATTTCATCGATGGTCTGCGGGCGGTCTTCCGGCTTCAGCGCCAGCGCGCGATCGACGGTGCGCAACAGCTCCGGCGAGTAGCCGGCGGGGCGGCGCTCGGCCAGCGGCTGGTAGCTGTCTTCGATGCTGCGCACCACGCTGACCGGCGGCGGCGAACCGACGATCAGCGTGTGCAGCACGGCGCCCAGCGCATAGATATCGGTCCACGGCCCCTGTTCGCCGTCGCTGTTCTCGGTGTACTGCTCGATCGGCGCGAAGCCCGGTTTGAGCATGATTTCCGTTTCGTCCGACAGGTTGCCGATCTCTTTGCGCGCCGATCCAAAGTCCAGCAGCACCGGCAGCTGGCTCTCCTGGATCTGGATGTTATCCAGCGAAATGTCGCGGTGCAGATAGCCTTCCTGATGGATGGTGTTGATGGCGCTGAACAGCGGCGGCAGCAGCCGCCGGATCCACGCCTCGTCGATTTTCTCCGGCTGCTGCGCCTGCAGGTTTTTCAGCGTGGTGCCGCTGTAAAACTGGGTGCCCATGTAGGCGGTGCCGTTCTCTTCCCAGAAGCGCAACACGTGCAGCAGGCCGGGATGCGAGAAGCGCGCCAGCAGACGCGCCTCCTGAATAAAGCTGTTCAGCCCGGCCTGGAAGGTTTTGCCGAAGCGCTCGCCGCGCAGCCCGATGCTGAGATCGTCGTTGCGTTTCGCCAGCGAGGTCGGCATGTACTCCTTGATGGCGATGGTGCGTTCCAGTTGGTGATCGTAGGCGCGGTAGACGATGCCGAAGCCGCCTTCGCCGATCGCTTCCTGGATCTCGAATTCGTTGAATCGATAGCCGCTCGGCAGGCTGTTCGAATTCGGTTTGGTTATCCCGGTTCCCGACATAGTGATGACTCTCTGTATTCAAAGGGCCGCCGTCTCGGCGGCCGCGGCGTTATGCCTGAAATTGACAAATGAATTCGTGGTTCTGCAGCGCGATGTGCAGCTGGCGATAGCGCTGGTCGTTGGCGCTGCCGGTCAGCAGGGTGTGGCTGATCTGCGGCAGCAGGGTGTTGGTCAGGATGGCGTCGACCATGCGGCCGCCGGACTCCACTTCGGTGCAGCGGCTGACGATCTGCTCGATGACCGCGTCGTCGAAGGTGCAGACGATGTCGTGATTCTCCGCCAGGCGACGCTGGATGCGGCCCAGCTGCAGGCGCACGATGTTGCCCAGCGTGGCGTCGGTCAGCGGGTAATACGGCACCACCAGCAGACGGCCGAGCAAGGCGGCCGGAAACACCGACAGCAGCGGCTGGCGCAGCGCGCCGCTCAGCGCCTCCGGCTCCGGCAGCAGCTCCGGATCGCTGCACAGCCCGGCGATCAGATCGGTGCCGACGTTGGAGGTCAGGATGATGATGGTGTTGCGGAAATCGATATGGCGGCCTTCGCCGTCCTCCATCCAGCCCTTGTCGAACACCTGGAAGAAGATTTCATGCACGTCCGGGTGCGCCTTCTCGATCTCGTCCAACAGCACCACGCTGTATGGACGGCGGCGCACCGCCTCGGTCAGCACGCCGCCTTCGCCGTAGCCGACATAGCCGGGGGGCGCGCCTTTCAGCGTCGAAACGGTGTGCGACTCCTGGAATTCGCTCATGTTGATGGTGATGACGTTCTGCTCGCCGCCGTACAGGGTTTCCGCCAGCGCCAGCGCGGTTTCGGTCTTGCCGACGCCGGATGGCCCGGCCAGCAGGAACACCCCGACCGGCTTGTTCGGATCGTCCAGCCGCGCCCGCGAAGTGCGCACCCGACGGGCGATCAGATCCAGCGCATGGCGTTGGCCGATCACGCGCTGATTCAGGGTGTCGGAGAGCTGCAGCACCGCTTCAATCTCGTTTTTCACCATGCGGCCCAGCGGGATGCCGGTCCAGTCGGCCACCACCGCCGCCACGATGTTGGCGTCGACGGCGGCGAAGATCAGCGGCGCTTCGCCCTGCAGCGCGCTCAGCTGCTGCTGCAGTTCGCCCAGCTGGGTGCGCAGCGCGTCGGCGTCAGGGGCTGCCTGCGTTTCTTCGCCGGCAGGCTCCGCTTCCTGCCGGTGCAACTGCGCGCGCAGCGTGATGATCTCTTGGATCAGCGCCAGCTCCTGCTGCCAGCGGTCGGTCAGCTGTTCCAACTCCTGGCGCAGCGCGGTCAGCTGGGTTTCAATCTCCTGCGGGCGCAGGGGATCGCCAATGCCGACCTTGGCCTCGCGGCGGGCGATATCCAATTCGATCTGCAGCGCATCGATGCGGTGGCGGCAGTCTTCGACCTGGGCGGGCTCGGCGTGTTGGCTGACCGCCACGCGCGCACAGGCGGTATCCAGCAGCGCTACCGCCTTGTCCGGCAACTGGCGGGCTGGAATATAGCGATGGGACAGCCGCACCGCGGCGTCCACCGCTTCATCCAGCAGCAGCACGCGGTGGTGTTGCTCCAGCGGGCTGACGGTGCTGCGCAGCATCAACAGCGCTTTGTCTTCGCTCGGTTCGTGTACCTGCACCACCTGGAAACGGCGGGTGAGCGCCGGGTCTTTCTCGATGTATTTCTTGTATTCCGACCAGGTGGTGGCGCCAATGGTGCGCAGTTGGCCACGCGCCAGCGCCGGTTTCAGCAGGTTGGCCGCGTCGCCGGTGCCCTGGGCGCCGCCGGCGCCGATCAGGGTGTGAATTTCGTCGATAAATAGGATGATTGGCGTCGGGCTGGACTGCACTTCGTCGATCACCGCCTGCAGCCGTTTTTCAAACTCGCCCTTAACGCCGGCGCCGGCCTGCAGCATGCCGATGTCCAGCAGGCACAGCTTCACGTCGCGCAGCTGCGGCGGCACGTCGCCGGCCACGATGCGCAGCGCCAGGCCTTCCACCACCGCGGTTTTGCCGACGCCGGCCTCGCCGGTCAGCAGCGGGTTGTTCTGGCGGCGGCGCATCAGGATATCGATGATTTGCCGGATCTCCTCATCGCGGCCGGCCACCGGGTCGATCTCGCCGTCGCGCGCTCTGGCGGTCAGATCCTGGGCATACTGCGCCAGCACGCTTTCACCGCTGCGCGCCGCGCCGGAGGCGTTCTCGGCGCGGCTTTCCGCCGGCGCATCCTGGGCGTTTTCCGCCGAGTGAGCGGTAATGGCGGCGAACTGCTCCATCAACAGATCGGCGTTGATGCGCTCGAACTGCGGGGAAATGGCCTTCAGCAGATGGCGCAGGCTGTAGGTTTTCAGAATGCCGAGCAGCAGGTGGCCGCCGCGGATGCGCGACGCGCCGAATTTCAATGAGCCATAGACCCAGGCGCGCTCTACCGCGCTGTCGATGTGCTCGGACAGATCGGAGATGGCGCTGGCGCCGCGCGGCAGGCGATCGAGCGCCTCGACGATGTCGCGCGCCAGCTGCGCCTCGTCCAACGCGAAGTGGCGAACGATCTGCTGCAGATCGCCGTCCGGCGATTGCATCAGCTGATGCAGCCAGTGCGCCAATTCGACGTAGGGGTTACCGCGCAGCTTGCAAAACGCCGTCGCACTTTCCAGAGAGGTGAATAACAGGCTATCCAGTTTGCCAAATAATACCGAGCGGCTGATTTCAGACATGGTTTTCCTCAGGTCTCAGGGTGGCCTGACGCCACGGGGCGTCGGCCGAAATAGGGTCAGAACGGATTTTCCAGCGGTTCAGGGCTGAAGATCAGATCGTCGAGATCGCGCTGTCGCCGATGGTTGGCCAGCCAACTGCTCAGGCCCAATCGCTGCGCGCCGCCGAGCTGGGTGCCGTGCGCCTGTTCCTTCGCCAGGATCAGGCGCACTTCCCAGACGAACTCGATGCCCAGATATTGGCGCACCCAGTCGCGCAGTTGCCGGCACAGGTCTGCGCCCGGCAAGAAACGGTCATAGTCCTGCTGCGGCATCGGCCCCAGCTCGATGCGGAATTTGTGCTGAATATCGCGCACCGCGATGCCGAGAAAGGCCGACTCGCCGAGCCGCGGCGCACCGCGCCCGGCCTTGAGCCGCGCCTGCTCGCGCGGCTCCACCCGCAGCCAGTGCGGCACGTTTTCGACGATGCGCACCGGCACCTTGAAATACTGCTGCAAAATTTTGCTCAGGCCTTCCGGATCGCGGCTGTGGCGAATCAGATGACCGGCCATAAAATGCTTGGCGTGGGCGTTGATGCTGTCGCGCTCCTGCTGCGCCGGCTGGCCGATGCCGATCAGGCTCGACAGGTACTCGTCGAAGCGCCGGTTGTCCGGGCGATCCAGCGATACCGTCGGCTGTGCGTCGGCCCAGGCGCGATAAAACAGCAGCGTCAGGCGGTGATGGAACAGGTTGGTGAACGCCAGCAGGGTGGTGTCCTGATGGTGGTATACCCGTTCGCGCACGTATTCGGTCAGGTGCAGCGGCAGCGGCCCGTTGGGGCCGAACAGGCCGAAACTGAAGATCGAAACGTCGTGCAGCGGGCCGTTGGCGCGTGGCGTCACCTGCGCCAGCGTGGAGGGCGCGAACGACAGCGACGGCTCCTGGCCCAGGCGCAGCATCTCGTGGCGCGGCAGCGGCGCGCGCCCCAGCAGGTAGGGCTGGCCGCCCTGGGCGTCGATGCGGCGCAGCAGCTGAAACAGATCGTGCTTGTAAGGCGCGCTGCGCAGCCGCGGCCAGAAGTCGTCCGGCAGGCGATACAGCGCGTTGATCTGCGGCGGCGCCAGTTCGGTGGCGATCATCTCCGCGCTCATATCAGCGTCCTTTTGCCCATGCGCGCCTGCCAGTGGGCGATCTCGCCGCGCTGCTGGCTGGAGAGCGTCATCTCGGTGAAGGTGTTCATCGCCACCAGGCGCGAGAACAGGCGCTCCAGCACGCTGCCGAGCAGGTAAGGGCTGTTGCCGGAGAACGCCTGCTCATCGACCGTCAGATCGATGGCGATGCCGCGCGCGAATACGATGGGGCCGGGTTCAGGCACTCGCCGATAGACCGGCCGCAGGTTGCAGTGGCGCACGCCCTGGATCTGTTTGGCGATCGCCGGCTCGCTCAGGTTGCCGTACAGCCCCAGCAGCTGGCGCAGGCTGGCGGCGCCCTGTTCCGGATCGCCGTCCATCATGCTGAGGTAATTCAGCTGCAGCTGACTGATCAACCGCCAGGTCATCATCCCTTCGGCCAGCGCCGGGCGTGGCGGGGTGGGGCCTTTGCGCAGCGAGACCTGCTTGATCGGGATCGAATCGGGCATCACGAAGTTGCCCTGATCCTGCTGCAGCAACATCAATGGCAGGTCGCGGCTGGTGCACAGCACGTCGGCGGTGAGGTATTTCAGATCGCTGTGCCACGGCGATTGCCGCTCGTCCACCAGCGATACGAACACTTCCGAACCGGCGTAGCCGGTGCGGGTGCCGTAGCGGCGGGCGTGCTCCGACAGCGTGCGCTGTTCGCGCCGCAGCGAGAAGTAGGCGCCATAGTTGCCGTCGTCCGCGCTCAGGGTGCTGTAAAACGGCCGAAACTCTTGCTCGTAGCGTTTTTCGCTGGCGCTGCCGCCGAGCCGCTGCACTGAAAACACTTCGTAATCCAGCGGCCGGATATTGTCGACCACCAGATGGTATTCGTGGTTTTTTTCGTTGATCGCGATGCGTTCGGCGACCTTCGGAAACAGGTTGATCACCGGCGTGCAGTGCAGCGCCAAATGGGCGGCGTCGACCACCCGTTCCAGCGCGGCGTCGTGTCGATCCAGCAGCACCACGATCTCGAACTGGCGCAGCCCCTTTTTCCCTTCGCGCACGCTCTGCAGCAGCGGACGCAGGCCGTTGACGCTGAAGAACTGGAAGCGCGCCGGGAAGGCGAAATACTCCTGCAGCAGCCGGTAGCCTTCGAAGTTGCGCAGATCGTTGGGCAGCAGCGCCTGATCGGCAGCGAAGCCCTCCTGTCGCAGCCCGTCCAACGCCAGCGCCCGCCGCTGCGGCTGAGCCTCCACCGTTTGGCAGACAAGCCCGACGCTGTGCTGCATCAGCAACTCCAGCAGCTGCTGCGCCTGCATGTCCGGCCCGGCCAGGTAAAACATCAATTGATCCAGCTGCAGATTGTTGAGCGTCACGCTTTCGTAGCACTCAAGACGAATGCGCAGCGCGCTGACGCAGCCGCTGTGCTGCAGCCCCAGCGAGGCCAGCGGGATATCGGCCGGAATGCCGCCCAGCTCGACGCCGGCGATGCGCACCGGCTGCAGCGTGACGTCATGCGCCGTGGTGTAACTGCAGGTGATGCCGCTTTTCTTCAGCGTCTGGCTGTCCATCATGGTACCGCGCGGCACCACGAAGCCGTTGCTGATGTCGCCTTTGCTGCTGTCCGGCTGCAGCTCGGCGATCGCCATCGACGGCGTCGGTGACAGGTAGTTGGGGTAGATGATCTCCAGCAAGCGCTGAGAAAAGCGCGGGAACTCGGCGTCCATTTTCAGCTGCACGCGCGAGGTGAGGAAGGCAAAGCCTTCCATCAGGCGCTCGATATAAGGGTCCGCCACGTCGATGCCGCGCATGCCGAGGCGGCCCGCAACCTTCGGGTACTGTTCGGCGAACTCGGCGCCCATCTCACGCAGATAGGCCAGCTCGCGGTTGTAATAATCTAACAGTTTACTGTCCATCGCCTTACCCTATGTCTTTCAGATCGAAGTGGCCATTTTCCAGATCCACGTCGGTACGGAACAGAAACTCCAGCGGATAGGGCACGCACCACAGGCGGCCCTTGATTTCGATCGACAGCACGTTGTGCAGCTCCAGCGAGCCGGTATCCGAGATGCAGCGCACCTGGAGCCCCTCGGGCAAAATGCGCGGCTCGAAATGGAGAATGGATTCGGTCAGCGCGCGCTGAATGTCGAGCCATTCGATGTCCGACATGCGCTTACCCGCCAGCGAGGCGATGCCGTAATTCAGGGTGGAGCGCCGCACCTGCGGAAAATCGCCGAGATCCAGATTGGATTCGCTGTTGACGCAGTTGAACAGCCACTGCAGATCGCGCAATACCCGGCGGCGCAGCTCGCTGTGCGACACCAGGTTGCGCGCCTGCGCCTCCTGCTTTTTCTGCGGTTCGTCGTCGGTCAGCATATCGAGCAGCACCGGCTGCATTTTGTCGCGCGAGGTCAGGCGTTCGCTGTCCTGACGATAGCGATAGCCCTGGTGGCGCAGATCGCCGCCGTCGTAGTGGGGTGGGCGCTTATCGTTCATGGTCAGGCGCTCGCGTCGAAGCTCAGCTGCCGCAGGCTGTGCAGTGGGAATTCATCGCTTTCGCTGAGCCAGGTTTTCAGGCCCAGCCCCGCATAGTGGGTGCCGTCGCCCAGCGGTTGCCATTCGGTGCGCTTGCCGAGCAGCAGCGCGTCGTCGCTGCCTTCGGGCAGCGGGTAACGGGCGGGCAGTTGGCACACCTGTTCGCGGCCATCGGTCAGGCGCACCAGCGCATGGCTCCACACCAGGTCGATGGCGCTCTGCGGCGCCTGGAACTGGATCGCGGCGATGTCGGCAAACGGCAGCCAGTAGTAAACGCCGTTCAGCGCCAGTTCGCATACCGGCCCGAGGCGGCCGTCACCGTCGGTCAGCCAGTCGAAACGCAGCTGCCGTTCTTGGTCGCCTTCGGCCAGCGTTAACTGCCCGGCGCCGGCCGGGGCGGCCTCCAGCGCTTCATCGCGCAGCGCCTGGGCCTGTTCGGCCGCCCCTTGCGCATCCAGATGCAGCGCCTGCACCATCAGTTTCAGCCAAGGCTGATCCTGCCGCAGCAGCGCCGGTGCGGCCGTGCCGGCAAACACCGCCTGGCGTTGCAGCTCGGCGTCGACCGACTGCATCAGCAGCAGCGTGGTCGGTTGGGCGATCGGTTTCAGCGCCTGCCAGGATTTCAGCTGCGCGTTGGCGCGCGTCCAGTTGCCGCTCAGGCACAGCAGTTGCACCAGCGCGGCGCGCAGGTCGGCATCCGCCGGTTTCGCCTTGATATCGTTTTCGACGGTGGTGATGGCCGCGCCGATCGACTGGCCTTGCAGCATGCTTGCTAATGATTTCACAGGCTTTCCTTATAATCAGTGAGGGGCGCCGTTAACCGACAGGTAGCTGCCGCTGGCAGGATCAACGCGGTCTGTGGCCAGCTTTTCCACCAGCTTGAAAGTCAGCGGGGCGGGGGCGCTCAGCAGCGGCTGCCAGGCGGTTTGCGCCTGCTGCACGCGCTGTTTGATCTTGTTCTCATCGGCGGCGTCGACGCGCGGCATTTCAACGATCGCTTCACCGTTGAACGCCCAGGCGTGCAGCTTCGGTTCGAAGCTCAGCAGCAGGAAGCTGCCCGGCGCCTGCGGGTTGCCGCCCAGAACCAGCCGTTGGGCGTTGGCGCTGACGACGGTCAGCGCGCGATCGCCGCCGTTAACCTGCGCCAGCGGGTAACCTTGCAGGAACCACAGCGTCGGCGAGAGGGTTTGGCCGCCTTGTTGCAACGTGACCGCGCCACGGCCCTGCAGCCAGCCGTCCTCGCCGCAGCGCAGCGCAGCGCCGGCGGGAATGAACAGCGCGCCGCCGTTGGCCTCGTCACTCCAGTAGGTGCGGAAGTGGCAGCCCTGCGGCAGGCTGAAACGCTGAGCCGGCGCGCTGTCCGCCTGCGGAGACGTCACGGCCACCGCCGCAGGGATCGCCGGTTGCGGTGGGGTTTCCGGCGGCTCGGAGGCCTCTTGTTTGACCACCGGTTTCCAGCCGCGCGCTTTGGCGGCTTCGCCGCTGGCCAGTTTCTCTCCGCGCTTGTCGGTCAGCGTCCAGGGCAGGTGGCCGGCTTTCGGGCACTGCTTTTCCAACAGATTGCCGACGCGCGGCAGAAAGTCGTTCAGCACCGCCGGATCCTGGCTTTGCGCCGAGACGATACGCAGCGGGATACTTTTGCCGCACCAGCTTGCCGGATTGCTGTTTTTGACGTCATCGATAAACACTTCCAGCTTCTGGCTGGGGGAGTAAACCAGGCGATAGTTCATCGCCTGCGCGGTCGGCACCGCCATCAGGGCGACGAGCCCCGGCATCCAATATTTCATAGTGAACCTTGCTGTGAATGTGCGCTGCTCAGTCGCGGCTCAGAAACCGCTCCGCATCCGCCAGCGAATGCAGCAGGGTGGTTTCCTGCGGTGAGCCAATCCAGACGGCGATAGCGCTGTAGTTATCGCTGTTATTGTTTTTCTTCCATGCCTGCTGCATCAGGGCGATCCACTCGCTGGGGGAGTTGACCATGTGCAGCGACTGTTCCAGTTCGGTCTGGCTGAAGCTGTGCCAGAAGCCGTCGGTGCACAGCAGGAAAACGTCGCCGTCTTCCAGCTGCAGCACGTCGCTGTAGGTGGCGTCGCGCTCTTCGTTGAGCCCCAGCGCGAAATACAGCAGGTTGCTGTTGATGCCGTTGGTCTGATAGCCGGCGTCCTGCATCTGTTGGATCAGGCTGTGGTCGGTGGTGACGGCATGCAGGTAGCCGCGGCGGAACAGGTACAGGCGGCTGTCGCCGGCGTGCGCCCAGTAGGCCAGCTGGTAATCGCGATCGATAAACAGACTGACCAGCGTGGTGCCCATCTTGCTGTATTCGTCCGACTGCCGCTGCTGCTGGTGGATGGCGGCGTTGGCGCGCGTGATGTGCTGACGAATGCTCTGGGCGTTCAGGTGCTTTTCGCCGTCAAAGTTTTGCAAAATGGTGTCGCGCGCCAGTTTGGCGGCGATATCGCCGCCCGGAAAACCGGCGATGCCGTCGCACACCACGAAGCAGGCGGCGCGGTTGCCGAGCACCTCGCCGGTCTGATCCTGGTTGGAGGCGCGGCCGCCCTGGTTGGAAGTAGAGGCTATGGTGATATTCATTACGCGTCCGGTTTGGTCTGTGAGTCTTTGTATTGATTCACTTCAACGTCATAGGCGTGCAGGAAGGCTTCGCCAAACAGGGTGTGGAAATCGTCCTCGATCTCGCCGGAGGTTTGCTGATAGTTCTTCACGAAGTAGTCCCACAGCGCAGCCTTGCGGTTGGCGGGCAGCGACAGGCGCGGCGCCACGCCTTCCTTGCGCGCTTCCTCTTCGAGGCGCTCCGGGTTGAACGACTGCAGCATGGCGGCGATGATGGCGCGAATACCGGCGATCATCCCCAGCTGGTGCGCCTGCAGGTCGATCAGCGCGTCGCGCACCGCTTGCTCCGGCGGCATAAAGCCCGGCATCTGGCTGCCGAACATCTGCATCAGCACCGTTTTTCCCGAAGGCAGCAGCTTGAACGGGTTGTTGGCTTCGTCGAGGATCATGGTCATCTCGGCCTTCACGCCGCGCTTGAGGATCGAGCGGGATGAGAGCAGGGCGACGGTGCCTTGCGAGAACAGGCTCAGCAGGCGACCGGCCAGGCGGATCTGCTGTTCGTCAAAGTGCGGCTGCGGTTGCAGATCGTCGAGACCGATGCCTTGCAGCAGCGCCGCCAGCAACGGCCCCTCCAATGCGTCGCCACTCGGCGCGGCGGCGTGCTGCCGCTGAGCGGACTGGTAGGCGACCGGATCGATGCCCAGGCGGTTGCCCTGGCGCGGACGCGGCGGCTGCGCAGGCGGTTCCTGCTGGCTGAACTGCGGTGCAGGTTGGGGCTGTGGCTCAGGCGTCTGCACGGGTGGCGGCGTCGGCTGCGGGCGCGGCGCTTGTGGTTGTGCGGCCATCGGTGGCGGAGACGGCGGCGCGGGCGGCTGTACCGGCTCCTCAGGCTGTGCCAGTGGCACGGCGCCGCCCATCAGCAGACCCAGCGGATCGTTGCTGTTTAACGTCTCTGGCGAAGCGGGCGCGGATGAACCGCCGAACAGCGCCAGCGGATCCAACTCCTGCTCCGGTTGCTGCGCATTCCGGGCCGGAGTTGCCGGACGCGGCGGCGCAGCCTGCTCCGCCAGCAGCGCGCTGGGGGTGGTATCGGCCAGAATGTGTTCGCGTTCAAAAGTGGTGTCGGTGTTGAACAGCGCCGCCGGATCGGTTTGTTGCTGTTGCAGCTGGCGCAGATCGACCTCGCCCGCCAGCTGCGCTAGCGGATCGGCCGGGTTCAGCTCGCGAGCGGGGGTGTCCAACAGCGGATGGCTGTCTGGATTGGCGGCCGGCGGCGGCGTGACGGCGGCCGGCGCATTCGGCGTAAATTCTTCCACCAGGCTGTCCCAGATTTCGTTGGGGATTGGCGCGGCGGATTTTTCTTTGGCGGCGGCAGGGGGCACAGCAGAGGCAACAGCCTTGGCCACCGGTTGAGCCTGTGGCGCGGCGTGCTGGTGCAGCGCGCTGACTTCAATCTGGTAATCGTCGATGCCGAGCACGTCGCCGTCCTGCAGTTCAACCTGGCGGCCACGTTCCAGCGGAATGTCATTCAGCAGCACGCGGGTAACGTTGCCGCGGTTGGTGATGCGGCATTCGCCGTCAGCGGAAATATGCACGATCGCCTGCAGGCGGGAAATGGCGCGCTCTTCGTCCGGCAGCACCAGGTTGTTGTCCACGCTGCGGCCGATGGTGCCGCCCGGCGGCAGAAAATCGCAACTGCTCTGCGGCGGAACCTGGCCGCTTTTGTTTTTTACAATGGAAAATCGCATAAGGCATTCCTGCTGATAAGATCTTATGGCTAGACAGTGGAACTCAATAACGGGATGAATTCGACTTTATTTCTTTCCTAAGAGAGATCTTTGAAAGTGAGTGACTAAATTTTTTTTGGTTAACGCATTATATGGTCGAAAACTTCAATGTAATAACGTGAGGCTGTATGTGTCAGGTGATGCCTTTGCTATTGCTATCATTATTCTTACCCTTTTTCTTGTAATAGAGATTAGTCGGTAGTTGAGACAAATAAATCAGGGCGAATATAATACTGGCGTACCATACCTCGTCATAATCTTGGAATTTTATATTGAGCATTGAATCCAGTATCTCAGAACCATAGTTAAATATTAAACCTTGGGTGATGCTTGCAAATAGATTTACTATGGTAACTATCACAAAAAGAGAGTAATATTTTTTATTGTTAACTTTCTGTTTTAGGTGATACAGCCCGACAAAAACTACAACTGACAGGAAAAAGTATAAAAACACAAATGAGTAAGAGTAGGTGGAAAGCGTGACGTCATCGCTCACTGTTTTTTCCTTATCCCAATGCTCTAAAATTCCATATGGTTTGTACTGAGTAATAGAAAGCCAAGGAATATTTTTCCAATGACTGATGATTAATGGTGCTGGTATATTTTCAAGTAATAAATTATAAGTGATAAAATGTAATTAATTTGAGGATGATGGCTGCAAAAAAATGAATTCTATCACTGCGGCTATTACTTTGAGTAACGTTCAAAAATGGTTTCAGCTTCACTGGCGTTCTGCAGTGAAAGACAATCTAAAGTATGGTAAGTCCCTTGAACTGAGCCTTGGCTGTTTTTATTTGCGTACTGTTCAGCCAGTTTTTCACCTTGTTCAAATGCATCCATCGGCAGTTTACTCAATTCTAAATAGGCGGAAGCGGAACGGAAGGCGTCTTGTTTGGTTTTTTCTAAGTCAGTGGACTTCCCAATGCAACGGCTGACTAACCAATTTTTATATAGTGCCTCTTGCGATAAAGCATTGAGCGAGTTTTCAGCAAGGACTACATGGCTTCCGAGCAGCAGAGACATTAAAAAGTACGTGTATCTTCTCATCCGAGATAACCTTTGATATGAGCCGTCGTTTGAGCAACTCTGATATCAGTTGTCGTCTTTCCCTTGGTATTTCTTGATGATAGCTTGCAACGCTTGGCTATGTACAAGATCGATGCACTTGGCCATCGTCATCGGCTCTCCAGACATGCTGTCATAGGGCTTTGCCAGAAATTCTTTTGCCAGCGCCTTGACAGCGGTATGCGCTTCCAGAGAATAATCGCCGAACTCCATGTAACCCCGAGCGGCGGCGGCGGCATCGTTTTTGACTTCTTTTGCTGAGTACCCCTCGGCGATGCAAACGCTAAGCGCGTAGTTTTTGAGGTACTCAGCAGGGGAATACTTTCCGTTGGCGGAAGCTTCAGTATTCAATACCGCCAACATGAGTAGGAACGCAGTTTTAATCGTGTGACGTAAGTGCATCGATTCGTTTTTGCATCGTATCGGCCAGGCAATCTTTGTCATCTCGGCATTTATCCCTTTGCAGTAACCAAGATCTTTGCGTGCTGTTTAAAGAAGCCGCCAGTTTTTTATCCCCTACATCGGTCGCCTGCTTTTTTGCCAACAGCCAAGCTTGGGAAACGCTTTTGTCATAGGCGGATAAATTGAAGTCTGAGCAGATAGTTTTTTCAACAACGCTTGTAGATTTGGCACAGTCGAAAGACGCTGCAGGTTTAGGATCTTTCGGTAACCGTTCTAATTGCAGTAGCGAACCATCGTACCAATTAACCAGCATTTTTTTTGGATTGAGAGCGGCAAAGCTGGAGCCTGCACCATTATCGGATGGGCCGAATGATCCGGAGTGACAAGCGATCTTGAAAAGAGAGACTTCTGCTTGGCCGTTTTCATTCAATGCATAGTTTTTAGCCGAGATGCTTTTATCTCCGCCCATCGACTTACCGATGAATTGATTTAGCGTGCTTCTCTCAATACTTAAGGTTGGCGCTGTGCAGACGTCTTTTTCCGGCAGATTGTTTTCTATTGATTTAGTGGAAATATTGATTACCCTTCCTAGTAATCGAGGGTCGTTAAGTTGATAGCTAAGCGTGCGGGTAGTCTCATTGTCTATGTTGACCTGAGTCACTTGCCATAAGCCATCAATAGTTGATGATGTTGGGGTATTAACGTTTTTTTCTGCTGCACATGCAGTAAGTGAGAAAAATACGCTACTAATTAAAAATGCAGATAATTTCATTGTGGCGAATTCCTTAGCGATAGTTTCCATTTAAATAGAGCTCGACTTCGTAATTTCTTCTGTTTATCAGCCCTTTCATCACTTTTCCACCTGAGGTAATGGCACGTTTTATTTCTGTCATTGCATCAGATATTTTGCTCTGATTAATGAATGCTGCGACGTTGTTGAGTCGACCACCTGGATTATAAGCAAAGGAGACTAACGCATCAAACTCTTGTTGTGTGAGTGGAACAAGAATTTTATTCCTAACAGCTCTTTCATAGGCAGGTACTATAAATTTAAGTAGTTCCGTTTCCTGTGTGTCGGTTAAAACCACTAAATTGTGATTTTCTTTCGCGAAGTCTTTAGCTTGCTGATGATGTAACCCGGCGGCTGCACTGATTTTATCTGCAGTTGCGCTGTCTAATCCAATCGCGATCATGGTATTTTTTATTGATTCTATAGAGCGAGCTTTCATATCATAACCCGGCCCCAGAGTGACCCCGCTTGCACCGCCAGGCCAATGTAGGTGGTTACTTACTCCGCGCCATGCTTCAATATTAAAGATAAACCTTAAACCGCTTTGTGAAATGCCCATAGCTCCGGGACCTTGACGACCTGCACTACCACCGATAGGAGGTTGTGGTGCTCGAGTTTCGACGTGTGAACCCAGGGCTAAGAATGTTTTTCGACCAGCGATGCCGTCAACATGCAGACCTTTTTTACGTTGCACTTTTTTTACTGCTAATTCAGTCTTTAGACCGAATATGCCATCAGAGTTAAGAATAGCCCCCTGTTTATTAAGCAATTCTTGCAATGATTTTACGTGATTTCCTCTGTCACCTTTTCTAATCGCTTTCATCATGATTTCCTTATCTAAAATACATCGCTTGCCAAACCAACCTCCCCATAACGGGGAGGTTGTATAACAATTAAGCTTCGCGGTTTTCCTTGATGTTCCAACCTGCGCTGCTTTCGGCGCCTTTGCCGCCTTTATCGCTCTGCTCCCAGTACTGCTGTTTCACTTTCGCCGCCTGGAAGGAGTAGGTGACGCCCACGGTGTCTTCGCCGCCTGCACCAGTGTACTGCACGGCGGTGACCAGTACGTCGTCCAGGGTGATTTTAACGTACTCAACCTGAGTACCGCCCGCCTTGCAGACAGACAACTCAACCTTGGTCAGGTGCTTACCGCTGGAGCAGTGCTTCAGCAGCGCCGGGGTTGACTTGTCGACCAGCGCGTTGACGTGCAGATCGTTGAAGCACACTTTACCGGCGCCACCGCCGCCGCCAACGCCCATATTGCCCGGTTGAGAAGCGCCCCAGGAGAAAGAAGTAATGTCGGTCCAGCCTTTGTGATTCGAATCTTTAGATTCGCCGCTGGCACCTTCAACTTTCAGGAACATATCAATAGCCATAGTTTCTTCACTCTTTATTAAGGGTTAACAGTAGTATTAACGTTACGTTGAAAAACTCAGGTAATAGCAGCAGGAATTGCAAGTGTGGTAATGCATTACCAATTTATATCCTTGTGCCATGCACCTTCTTAAATACCGAAAACTATCGGTATGGGTTACCGAGCCACTATTAAGTGCTAATGGCTCAATGCTTAATTATTTCGCGTTATCTTGATTCCACGTGCGATCCGGGTTTTCTGCGATAGGCTGACGACGAGGTTGATACATCAGCCAGGCCGCACTACCGCGGCCTGACTTCAGCCCATCAGGACGCGTCGTTTTGTTTCAGCGAAGGCAGCTTCGACACCAGGCGCAGGGAGACGGTCAGGCCTTCCAGCTGGTAGTGCGGGCGCAGGAAGAACTTGGCGCTGTAATAGCCCGGGTTGTCTTCGATCTCTTCCACCTGCACTTCCGCCGCGGCCAGCGGTTTGCGCGACTTGGTTTCCTGCGAGGAGTTGGCCGGATCGCCGTCCACGTAGTTCATGATCCAGTCGTTCAGCCAGCGCTCCATGTCGTCGCGCTCGCGGAAGGAACCAATTTTATCGCGCACGATGCACTTCAGGTAATGCGCGAAGCGGCAGCAGGCGAACAGATACGGCAGGCGCGCGGAAAGCTGGGCGTTGGCGGAGGCGTCGGCGTCGTAGTATTCCGCCGGTTTCTGCAGCGACTGCGCGCCGATAAAGGCGGCGAAGTCGGAGTTTTTGCGGTGCACCAGCGGCATAAAGCCGTTTTTGGCCAGCTCGGCTTCGCGGCGGTCGCTGATGGCGATCTCGGTCGGGCACTTCATGTCCACGCCGCCGTCGTCGCTCGGGAAGGTGTGGCACGGCAGGTTTTCCACCGCGCCGCCGGACTCCACCCCGCGAATGGCGGTGCACCAGCCGAACTCTTTGAACGAACGGTTGATGTTGGCGGCCATGGCGTAGGCGGCGTTGGTCCAGGTGTAGTTGCCGTGGGTCGCGCCGTCGGTGTCTTCTTCGAAGTCAAACTCGTCCACCGGGTTGGTGCGGATGCCGTACGGCAGGCGCGCCAGGAAGCGCGGCATCACCAGCCCCAGGTAGCGCGCGTCTTCCGACTCACGCAGGCTGCGCCAGGCGGCGTACTCGGTGTTCTGGAAAATCTTGGTCAGATCGCGCGGGTTGGAGAGCTCCTGCCAGGACTCCATCTGCATCACGCTCGGCGCGGTGCCGGCGATGAACGGGCAGTGCGAGGCGGCGCCGATCTTGGCCATTTCGCCCAGCAGCTCCACGTCCTGCGGGCTGTGATCGAAGTAGTAGTCGCCCACCAGGCAGCCGAACGGTTCGCCGCCGAACTGGCCATACTCTTCTTCGTAGACTTTCTTGAAGATCGGGCTCTGATCCCAGCCCACACCTTTATAGCGCTTCAGCGTGCGGCCCAGCTCCTGCTTGGAAATGCTCATGAAGCGGATCTTCAGCATCTCGTCGGTTTCAGAGTTGTTGACCAGGTAGTGCAGGCCGTGCCACGCGCCTTCCAGCTTCTGGAAATCGTCGTGGTGAATGATCTGGTTGATCTGCTGCGACAGCTTTTCGTCGATTTCCGCGATCAGCGCCTGGATGGTGCGGTAGGCGTCGGAAGAAACGGTGACGGTATTTTCCAGCGCCTGCTGCGCCAGGGTTTTCACCGCGTTCTCGACTGCTTCTTTGGCCTGGTCGGTCTTTGGCCGGAACTCTTTGTTCAACAGCGCGCTGAATTCATCGCTGGAAAAAGTCTCGGTGGTTTGCAACGCATTCTGTTGCTGAGGCGAGTTGCTCATCGATTAATCCTCACGCTCGTTGTTGTCATCGTTAACCGCCGGCTTCGGCGCGTCGGTCAGGGATTGCAGCAGCGCCGGGTTTTGCAGGATCTTGGAGATCAGCTCTTCGGCGCCGTTCTTGCCGTCCATGTAGGACAGCAGGTTGGAAAGCTGGGTGCGCGCATCCAGCAGATTGTCCAGCGCGTCGACCTTGCGGGCGATAGCGGCGGGGGAGAAGTCTTCCATGCTTTCGAAGGTCAGATCGATGTTCAGCTTGCCTTCGCCGGTCAGGGTGTTGTCAACCTGGTAAGCGACGCGCGGTTTCAGCGACTTCATACGCTCGTCGAAGTTGTCGACGTCGATTTCCATGAACTTGCGTTCTTCCACGCTGGCTTGCGGATCGACCGCTTTCCCCACCAGATCCGCCATCACGCCCATCACGAACGGCAGCTGGATTTTGCGCTCTGCGCCATAAATTTCGACATCGTATTCAATCTGTACGCGCGGCGCGCGGTTGCGGGCGATGAATTTTTGCCCGCTGCGGGATTTCGAGTTTGACATGATTTACTCCATCTAATGGCGATTGGGAACGCGCCTCGTCCGGCTGGGAGAGTCAGGTTCTGATTCGGGTCTGCGCAGGGGCAGACGGTATCGGATGCGTCAAGAGAACAAAGGTCGGCGGCTAGCTGTTCTCCTCGTTGTCGGGGCGACCGAGAATGGTCTCCAGTTGGTTAAGCCCATCGGGCGCCAAATCGCGGACGATTTGCATAAAGTCCAGCGTAATCAACCGCTGAACCCGATCGATCATCAGCGGCGCCGGGTGGCTCGGCTCATGAAGACGAAAATAATTTTTCACCTTATCCAGCATCAACTGGGCATCGTCGCGCGACTGGATCTGCGCGCTGCGCCAGTTGAGCGGGGCAGTGGCGCTCTGTACGGCGGCCGGTTGCTGCATGGCCGCCGTTTCAGGCGTCGCGTCCGCTTCGGCGGCGGCGGGCGCCTCGCTCTGGCCGGCGAGCGCCACCAGAGAAAACACCTTGGTCAGCGCGCTCATTTCCGGCAGCGCGCTTTCCCCCAGATGGCGGGTCACTTCGCTGCGGATGGCGCTCAGGGTGTTGGCGATGCGCGTCACCAAGGCGCCCTCGGGGCGATCCTGCTGCGCCAGTTCATCCTGCAGCCGCGCGCGGCCGCCGGGAAAGTTGGGGCACTCCTGCTTGCTGCCGTCGAGCAAGGCGCCGGCATCGCGCAGCGAGATTTCTCCGGCGGCGCTTTTCAGCAGCGGGGCGGCGCGCACGCTGGCGGCCAGCGCGGCCTTGTCGCCAAGGTCGGCCAGCGCGTTGATGCGAAACAGCGGGTCGGCTTCCCCATCGAACTCCAGCGGCGGCTGCAGGGTGTCCCAGTAACGGGTCATCGACTGGTGGACCAGCGTCAGCCCGTCGGCGTAGCCCGGCAACCCGCGCAGCTGGGTCCAGGCGCGGGTGAGATACAGCATGACGCGCAGGTCTTTGGTGCGCGTCAGCAGCGAGGTCGCGAGGCGTTCGACCTGCACCCAGTCCGGCGCTTCTTCCGGAATGATGGTGCTGCCGAACTGTTGTTCGGCCTTGCCGGTGGCGGCTTGTTCCATCGCCAGAAAGTCGGCGTCGTATTCCAGGTTGTCGCCGCAGGGATTGTCCGCGTCAACCGGGGCCAGCAGGGTATCGGTATCGATAGCCATAAAATTTCCTTCAACGAACGATGTTAATCAAACATTTGCGGGTACTGGCCGCCGCGGCCGGGGCGCGCCCAGCCGTTGGGCTCGAACAGCAGTGAAAACAGCTGCACGGTGAGGTTGCCGCTGTGCACGTGGGTGTAGAGCGGGTGTCCGTCTGCCTGATTGGTCCACCAGAAGCTGGTGTACTGCGCCGGATCGAAGCAGTCGGCGGCCTGTTGCCAGCCGAGGCCCGGCACGTCCGGATGCTGGAAACCGATAATCGACAATATTTCGGAATCCGCTTCCGCCGGCGGGCTGGGCAGCGCCGGGATCGCCTGCAACGCGCGGTCGATCTGCTCGGCGGAGAAACCGTTGCGCACGCCGTTCAGCAGGGTATGACCGAGCTGTTGGTACCAACTCGCCGCCATGTTCAACTGTTGCGATCGCCAATCCTGCTGGCTGAACAGGCGCAGCGCGCAGATCGGGTAGCGCCGCCCGACACGGTCGCGCGCCGGCAACAGGCAGCCCATCTGCACGTACTGGCTGCCGAGCGTGGCGGGGATCACGAAGTTCCACACCGGCGCGTTGCTGAATGGGTGATCGTTAGGCCCTTGCGCATCGCGCTGCAAATTCACCAGCCCGTTATGGAACCAGTGGGCCCAGTTGTTGACCACCGGATCGGGCAAGCGGCGTTGCAGGAAATCGCCGGCGGAGGGGAGTTTGCCGTACCAGCCAATGCTCGTCGGGGCGCTTGAATCAGTGCTCATGGTCATGTCCTTTCGGGGCTACGGGCACGAGAAGGCCGGCAGTTGGAACGGATTGCGGATGCTGTTGGGCGTAAACTCCAGCGTGACGCGGTGGCCGTCGAGATTGAAGGTCGCCTGACGGCCGAGGCCGGCGGTGCCCGACGATTGCGCCATGTCCACCAGACGGTTCAGCGCCCACGGCCCGCTGGTCACCAGACTGGCCGTGGTGCCGTTGGCCAGCGCCAGCTGCAGATGCACCTGGTTGGTATTGCGGGTGCCCGGCCAACTGACCACCAGCGGCACCTGTGGGCCGTGGCTGTATTTGAACAGCTGCCCGTCGATATCCAGCGTCAGGTTGAGGATGTCGTTATCCATCCGCACCGGCCGCACGGTCACGCGGTAAGAGGGCGTCGCGGTGCCGTTGGCGAAAAAGGCGTCGCGGATGCGCTGCGCCTGCTGGAACGAGCGCAGGATACCTTCGCCACCGGGCAGCGTCTTGCCGTCCACGCCGGGGGTGAAACGCCAGTTGGCGCGGGTGGTGTCGACCTTGCCCTGCAGGTTGTCGCGGAAGAAGCTGTCCATCAGCCCGCTGTTCGGTGCGAACATGCGCGCCAGATCGTCCGGCGTCACTTCCTGGCGCGCCCGGGCCACCAGCGGATAACGCCCGGCGATCGCCTGGCGGCAGAAGCTGCCGACCTCGAAGCTGATGCGTTTTTTCACGTTCTCCATCTCTTTGCGCTGGGTGTCGCTGCTGGCGCCGATCGCCAGCGACAGCAGCATCTGTTTGAACGGCACCGGCAAGCGGCCGGACTCGGCCTGCAGGCGCGGGATGATGTCGCTCGGCGGCGCCGACATGCCGCTGTTGGCCGCGCCCTGAACCGCCGTCAGATAGCTGTACAGCTCATCGACCTGCTTCAGCACGCTGTCGAAAGGGATCGCCTTATTGCCTTCGCCCTGGCTTTGCGCCAGCTCCAGCAGCGGCGCGAAGTGCGCCATCACCAGCTGTTCCGGCTGGGCCGACACGTCGCCGTCGGCGTTGGCCGGCCGGTTGGTGAACAGCGCCTCCAGCGTGCGGTTGGCGTTTTGGTTCAGCCTGTCTTCGGTTTTGGCCAGCAGCGAGCGGGAGTCGGCGTCGCTTTTCTCGTCGCGCAGGGTGACGTTTTTGCTGACGTTGACCAGCAGGTTGCGCATCGGCGACGGATTGCCGGACAACAGGCGCGCGCTGCTGATGCGCTGGGTCAGGTTGCCGATGTTGGCCAGTTGGATATCCCCCAGCAGCTCATCCCAGGCGCTGATGAAGTCCTGCATGTACAGCTGGCGGATGGTCTTGGTCAAATCGGCGCTCTTCTGCTCCGGCGTCTGGCTGTTCAACACCCAGACGTCTTCCTTACGCAGGGTGTCGGTCACCGGGTCGATGTTGTCGTTGAACGCTTTCCAGTACCCTTGTGAGGTGAACAGGCCCGGCACGCCGTCGGTGACCGGTTTGCCGCTTTTGCGGCTGAACGCCAGCTCGGTTTGCGGGCCGGCCAAATCGACCAGGCTGACCGGCTTGATGTCGGTCTGTTTCAGCAGCAGGCGCTTGAGGCGGCCATAGACGCGCTGCGACAGCGGCGCCCGGTTGATGGCGGCCTGCGCCTGCGCCACCAGCTGTTCGTCTTTGGCGTAGGGCGAGGCCTGGATCTGCGCATCCAGCAGTTGGCTCAGGTGCCATTCGATCTGTTGCAGCTGTTTTTGGGTGCTGCCCTGCGGCAGGTTGCGCTGCAGGTTGAGCATCACCCAGGCGCGCAGGAATTTGCCGTCGTACTGCTTCGGCAGATACAGCATCTGGTAGGCCTTCAATGCTTCATAGCTGAAGTCCGCGTCGCCGTGGTTATCGTTGCGCAGCGTGGTGGCGATCTGTTGCGCCACCTGCGGCAGCAGCAGCTCTTTCAGCGCTTTTTGGTACAGGGCATTGCCGGCGTCACCGACCTGATCGCCGCGGAACAGCCCCATGCGGTAGGTGAACGGCGGATCGTCCAGCGAAAAGTTCTGGCTGTCCGGCAGGTGCAGCAGGCTGTTGAGGAACGGCAGCAGCGAGAACATGTCGCCGTTGCCCACCTGCGTCAGGCTTTGCCCCTGGCGCTCGACGCCGGGCACCTTGGCGGCCACTTCCGTCAGATAGGCCTTGTTGTTGCCATAGCTGGTGAACCAGAGCATCGCCAGCACCGCCAGGACCACCGCCAGCGCGATGTAACCCGCCCAGTGCAGGGCGCGGTTGCGATATTCCCACCAGCGGTTGCTGCCCGCCAGCCCGGACTCCTGGAAGACCACCGATTCCAGCGTCTCTTTCAGGAAGAAGCTCTGGCCCTTGGCCGCCGGGATTGGCGTTTCTTGGCCCACGCTGTCCCAGGCGGTGTTGGTCTGCGCCCCTGAGTTTGCCGTTGGCAGCTGCAGGTAGCGGTTCAGCTCGCCCATCACTCGGTCGAACGGTAGGCCTTCCTGGGTGCCGCTGGTGAAATAGATGCCGCGCGGGGTAAAGCGGGTTTCAAAACTGGAGGTAGCGAACACCTGATCCAGATAGTGGCTCAGCAGCGGGCGCAGCGCGGCGAATTCTTGCGGGAACAGGTAGCTTTCGGCGCGCTGGCGCGCGTCGTGTTCCATCAGCAGCGTATCCGGCAGCGCCGCGTCCAACCGCTGTTGCAACAGGGCGTAGTGCTGTTCGAAGGCGGCGTTCAGGTTGAAGTCCGGCTGCCGCGAGCGCTCGTAAGGGAAGGTGAACCCCCAGATCTGGTCGCGCTGCGCTTTGTCGAAGCTGCCGAAATAGGCCATAAAGCCGTTGAGCAGGTCGGTTTTGGTCACCAGCACATAGACCGGGAAGTGAATGCCCAGCTGTTCATGCAGTTCGATCAGGCGTTTGCGCAGCGCGCTGGCCTGGGCGGCGCGCGCTTCGGCGCTGTCGCTCAGCAGATCGGCGACGCTGATGGTGACCATCACGCCGTTGATTGGCTGGCGGGTGCGATATTTTTTCAGCAGCGCGACAAAGCTTTGCCATTCGCCGGCGTCTTCTTCGCGCTGGCTTTCCTGGGTGGTGTAGCGGCCGGCGGTGTCGAGCAGCACGGCGTCGTTGGTAAACCACCAGTCGCAGTTGCGGGTGCCGCCCACGCCGCGCAGCGCGGATTTGCCGAAGCGATCCGCCAGCGGGAAGTGCAGGCCGGAATTGACCAGCGCGGTGGTTTTGCCGGCGCCGGGCGCGCCGATGATCACATACCACGGCAGCTGGTAGAGGTATTGGCGGCTAAAGCGGGTCATCCAGCGGTGTTTGCCGTCGCCCTGGCCCGGTGCGAAGCGCGCCTTTTTCAGCAGCTGCGCCGCTTCATCGAAGCGCTGCGCCAGCTGATCGTCTTGTTTAACCTCGGGCTTGCCGTCTTCCGCCGGCACCGTTTCGGCGGTGCGCAGGTTGCTCAGCAGGCGGCTGTTGAACCAGGCGCTGTAGAGGCGCGGGATCAGGCGGCACAGGAACCAGATCAGGTAGATGACGCCAATGGCGATCTGGCGGTTGAGTTCCGGCTCCAGCGGGCGATAGTCGCCGATGGCCACCAGCGGGCCGATCATCCAGATGATGAACGCCAGCGCGGTAATGCCGACAAAGCCCCACAGCAGGCGGCTGGTGATGATGGAGAATAACGTACTGAGCATTACTTTCCGGTTCCTTGCGGCAAGCCGTTGATTTCCGCCTGGGTGTTTTCCGGGGCGACCAACAGCGTAATTTCTACCCGGCGGTTCAACGCGCGGTTCACTTTGTTATCGTTCGGCGCGACGGGGTTGCTCTCGCCGCGGCCCTCGGCCTTGACCCGCTGCGGGTTGGCGAGGTGTTTTTGCAAGCGGGCGCTGACCGCTTCGGCGCGCGCCAGCGACAGCTCCCAGTTGGAGGCGAAACGGGCGCTGCGGATCGGCACGTTGTCGCTGTAGCCGGTGACCAGGATTTTGCCGCTGACGCCGTTCATGGCGGCGGCGATGCGGTCGATGACCGGGATATAGTTGGCGCGCACCGTGGTGGCGGCGGAGTCGAACAGCCCGTCGCCTTTGAGGATCACCACGCTTTGCTGCGCTTCGTCGCGCACCACCACCAATCCTTCGGCGATCTCCTTGCGCAGGAAGCTTTTCAGGCTCAGCGTCGGCGGCGCGGCCGGCGCCGGGTTACCGATCGCCACCTGCGGCAGATTGGTTTGGTAAATCGCCGCCAGCACCGGGCTGGTGTTGTCGCCCAGCCGCCAGTTGAGGGCGATAAACAGCAGCGAAGCCAGGAAGCCGGTCAGCGCCACGCAGGCCCACAGCGGCACCAGCGGGCGCCACAGTTTTTGCTGTACCGGCAGATCCAGCGCATGAGGCGACAGGGGAGGGGCGTAGCCGCCGCGCACCGTCCGGATCAGCTGCAGCAGACGCTGTTTCATGGTTTCCAGCTGAGAACGGCCGTTTTCCATGACCCGATAGCGGCCTTCAAAGCCCAGCAGCAGGCAATAATTGATCAGCTCCAGCAGGTTGATGTGCTCACGCGGGCTCTGCGACAGCTTGGCCAGCAGCTGGAAAAACTTTTCGCCGCCCCAGGTTTCGTTATGGAAGGTCACCAGCAGCCCGCTGCCGGACCACACGCTGTTGCTGCCCCACGGGGTCAGCGCCGCCGCTTCATCCAGCGCGGTGCACAGGCAATAACGCGCGCCGATGATCACTTCGTACGGCAGATTGGCGCGTTGGCCGCGGATCTCGAAGCGGCGCATTTCGTCGATCAGCTGTTGGCGCAGCTGCGCCGGGTTGGCGTGCGTAGCCGACTGGCGGATCTGCGAAATGGCGTTCAGCAGCGGGTTGGCGGCGTCCACCAGCGGATTGGCCGCCGGCGCCATGCTATTTTCCTGAGTCATAGGTTACCGGTCCGTATGGCTGCGAATCGCCCAAAATTCCATGTCCAGCCCCGGGAACTCGCCGGCCAGGTGCAGGGCGAAGGCGCTGGATTTTTCCATCTGTTTCCACAGGTCGCCGCCTTTTTCCAGCTCGAAATAGGTGTAGCCGGCGTGATAGGGGATCTGACGCGGCGCGGCGGGCATGGTGCGCAGGCCGATGCCCGGCAGCTGCAGCTGCACCAGATCGCGGATGCGCGTGACCGGGGCGATCTTCATCTGCGCCGGGAAGTGGGTCAGCAACACCTCGGCGGCCACGTCGGCGCGCACCGCCAACACGAAGCCGAAGTCGCGCATCATTTTGGCGTCCTGCACGGTGGCGACGTTCAGCCCGTGGGATCGTTCGACCAGGGTCAGCTGAATGGCGTTGTCTTCCAGCACCACCGACAATCCTTGACGCAGCAACAGCATCAGCTTGCCGAAGCACAGCGCCAGGTTGTCGTGGTCGTACACCGGCAGGCGGCCTTCCGGGGTGCGCTGCGCCGAGAAGCTGGCGAGCTCGGTGGCGAACTGCAGCCAATCGGCGAACAGGCGCTCCGGGTGCAGATGGTCGAGGTGATAGGCATGGCTCACCTGGCCAAGATGGCGGTTGATCAGCTGCAGCAGCATGAAATCGACCATTTCGGAACTGCCGCCGCGCCCCGGCTGCAGCAGGCGCTGGCTCATCTGCTGGCTGCGCTGTTGCAGCAGGCCCTGCAGATCGTTGATGAAGGTCTTCAGTACCGGGTTGCCCTGGCAGTTCAGCATCGGCGGGATCTGTGCGGTATCGAGACGCAGGCTGTTGTCGCCGCGCTTTTCCAGCACGCGGGTAACGCCGAGCGCCGTCCATTCGGCGTTGAGTTCACTCTCCAGCATCAGCCGCAGGCGCAGGCGGCCAAATTGCAGCGCCGCGCTGCCCACCGAGACGGCATTAAGATCGTCGACTTCGTTCTCGTAAGCCAGATAGCGCGCCAGCGCCTCCGGGCTTTCCTGAAAGATCACGTCTTCACGCCCTGCGCGGTAAGTCGGCAGGGCCAGCACCACGTTTTCACCGGTCTTGTTTTCGGCGATGCTCAGCGGCGCGGGCGCCTGCTGGGCGCCGGCAAAGCGAAACGGCGTGCCGTCCGGCATGATGCCGCTGGCGGCGTTGAGCGCAATCTTGCCCTGGCGCAGCAGCGTTTGGTCCAGATCCAGGGTGAGGAACCCCCAGAAACAGCCGCTGTGGGCCTGACCCCAGTTGCGCATATAGCCTTCGAGATAGTTTTCCGCCTGCTGGAAATGGTGAGGGCGCAAAAACATCCCCTCAGTCCAGACAACCTTATGAGCATCTTTCATCATCACACCTATAGTTACTTCGCTTCAGCGCAGCGGTAGGTCAGTCGACCTTTTTTACGGGACGCAGGCCATTCACGCCCGCGACGATATGCGCTTCCAGCTCATCCGGCGAGAATTGCCATACCTTGTAGAAATTGGTTTCGGTGGGCTCCGGCAGCGGCAGCGAAATGCGCCAGGTCTTGCCGTCCAGGTTTTGATACTCGGCGATTACGCCGATGTAACGTGCGTCCAACGCGCTTTGCCCGCCGAGCGTCTTGCCGGTCTGGCCCGGCGTCAGGAAGAACTGATCGCTGTCCAGCAGGCTATTGCCGAGCACGCTTTTGGCGTCGTTTTGCAGACTGAAGAAGTCGGCATCCATGAATTCCGCATCCGAACGCAGCAGCAGCACGCGAATTTTTATCGGCGCCGGTTGCGCGCCGGCGGCGGCGTTGACCTGGCGATCGGCATCGAACACCAGGCTGTAGCGCGACGGCACGCTTTTGGCGGAAGACATGCAGCCGCCGAGCGCCAACGCGCCCAGCAGCAGAAACAGCATCCCGCACCAGCGGGAAGCGATAGGGGTCGTCATCATGGGAATCTCGTCGCCCGCAGGCGTACTGACTACTGGAGGATCCAGGTGGCTGAGCCGGCGTTTTTACACGCCTTGCTGTCGCCGCCGACTTTGACGCAGTCCTGTTTGGCGGCGCGCGCGCGGCGCGGCAGATCTTTGCGCAGCGTCGATTTGTAGCGCGCTTCCGGCACGCCGGCGTTGGCCTGGATATAACCCACCAGATCGCCGCCGCGGATGGCGGAGATCGCCAGCCAATTGTTTTCCACTTCGCCCAGCGCGTAGAACGCGGCGGCGTTGTCCAGGCTGCCGACGGCGGTGCCGGTATAATCGGGGCTGCTCATGATGCTGGCGGCGTACAGACTGCGGTATTCCTCACCGATCGGTTTGAACTGTTTCGGCGCGCTCACCGCGGCGCGGTGCTTTAGCGTGACGCCATTGACTTCACTGCTGACGATGGCGTCGTTATTGAGCGCCGGCGGCGGTGGCGGCGGGGTAGAGCAACCGGCAAGCGTCAGGGCGGTCAGCAGCGTCAGGGTAATCCGTGTTTTCACAATGTCCTCTTCTTCTTGATTGAATGGCTGTGTAATAAGGCGCCGTCATCAGGGCGCAAGCAGCAACACTTTTAATTGGCTCGGCACGATGCGCATGCCGAGCGCGTTGGTGGAATTCTGCAGGCTGAGGCTGGTCAGCCGGGTGGCCGGGGTGCCTTTGAGCAGCACGGTAAAGGCGCCGGTCAGGTGGCGGGACGGCCCCATCACCGTCCCGGAAGCGACCCCGGTGGCCACGCCGGGGTTGTCGCCGTTGGTCAGCGGCGTCACCGTCGCCATGTTGTGCGCCGGGGTGCCGACGAACAGAATATTGAATGCGTTCGGGATGGCGGTCGGCGCGAGGGCGATATCCGGGTAGGGCACGGGCACCGGCGCCGGGCTTGGCGTCAGACAGACGTCGGGAAACGCCAGGTCCACGCCGATCATTTGGCTGTTGGCAAACATAAAAGGCCTCCGCAGGTTATCCGACGTGGATTTGTTCCGAATCCAGCTTGGTGATGTCTTTCGAGGTAATCAGCGTGTTGCGGGCATGAATGCGGGCGTAATCTTCCGCCTGGTAATCCAGCTGCCCGGCGCGAACGTGCTCGGTTTGGCGCACTTTGCGGAACAGCGAATGGCTGATCTGGCTGACTGAATGCCACAGCGACTCGCAGCGTTTGCCGACCAGGCGGCTGAGGCTGACGAAGGCCGACAGCTCTTCGCCGCTGTATTTCATCTTGTCGACGTGGCAGTCGCCGCTGTTCGCCTGCAGCGTCATGGCGTCGCCGCTCAGGTTCAGCGCCTGCGCGCCGTGCAGCGACAGCGAACCGTTCGGCGTTTCAATCTGCAGATCGCCTGCGACGCAGAGCCGCGCCGCGTTTTGCGGTTCCGCACGTTCGAGGACGGCGATCGCCCACAGCTGGTGGCCGCAGCCGGCGACCAGCACGTTATCGCCGAGGGCCGGCGTCAGCAGGCAGCTCGCCGCCCGGCGGCAATGCCAGCCGCGGCCTTCGCACTCCACCACCAGGCTGCCGTCCGGCAACAGATTGACGATCTGGCCGGCGGCCTGCTGGGGCGGTGCGATGTTGACGGCGCGAGTTGTGTTGGCAACGCTCATGGTGATCCCCTCGTGAAGTGGTCAATGCATTCAGATTCGGCTCTGGCGCTGTGCGCTCCAGGTTTCAGCGGCGTACAGCTCTTCGTCGCTCTCGAGGATCCCGCTGCGATCGCCCCAGCGTGTTTGCTGCTGGTGGGCGCGGTGCATGCGGGTGCGCATAAAACGCGCGCGCCGGAAATCGGCGCCGCCGATGTCGGCGTAACAGAAGTCGGCGTAGGTCAGGTCGCTGTCGCTGAAATCACAGCGCGCCGCGCGGCTGCGCTGGAACACGCATTGATACAGGCGCGCCTGGCTAAAGTTGGCGGCGTCCAGCGTCGCTTCGCTGAAGATCGCCTGATCGAACTGCCCGCTGCGGCACTGTGCGTGGGTCAGATTGGCCTCCAGCCACAGTGACTGCTGCGCTTGCACACCCGTCAGGTTGGCGCGCCGCAGCGAAGCGCCCTTGAAATTGCTCTGGCGCAACGTCGCCTGGCTGAAATCGACGTCGTCCAGTTGGTTATCGGTAAACTGGCAGGCGATGAGGCGCTGCCCGGCGTAACTTTTGCCGCGGTGGTCACATTCGAAAAACGTGACGCGGTCGAAATCAACCCCTTCAAACCTTGTTTCACAGAGATTTAATCGAAAGAATGTGACAAGTGACAGCCTCGTATGGCTTAAATCTGCGCCGTCGAGCGGGCTTTCGTAAAAGGTGGTGCGATCGTGCTGAGTGGCGGAAAAATTCGCGCCGGCCAATTGGCATGACATCCAGTGGCTTTGGTTGAGCGACAGCCGGCTGAAGTCACTCTGTTCAAGCCGGCAGTCGTTGAACATCGTCAGTTCGATATGGCTCTCGCTGAAGCGGCCGCCCGCCATGACGCACTGATTGAAGGCCGTTTGCTTCAGGTTCGCCCGCGCAAATTGAGCGTGTTCGAGCCGGCAATCGCTGAAGACGCTGTCGCGCAGATCGCAATCGGAGAAGTTCACGCCGTTCAGGTTCAGTTCGTTGAACATGCCGCCGGCCAAATCCATACCGGCGAATGACAGGCCGTGCAAATCCTCACCGGCAATCAGCTCGCCGCGTTTCACGCGCTGGCGTATCTGCTCAGGTTTTGACGTCATACTTCCTTCCCGTTATGGCGAGGCAATGTTTTCACCCTGGCGGTATAGGCACCGTCGAGCCGTGTCGCCTGATCCACTTGCGACTGCGACAAATCGGCCCGGAACAGATTGGCGCCCTGCAGGTCGGCGCCTGACAGCACGCATTTTTGCAGGATCGCCGCGATGAAATTGGCGTCGCGCAGGTTGGCCTGGGACAGATCGCAGCGAATGAACAGGCTGTCGCTGCCGTTGGCCTGACGGAAATCGGCCTCGTTCAGCCGGGCTTCCGACAGGTCGCAGTTGTCGAGGCGCGCGCGGTTGAAATTCGCCCGCTGCAACGGCATCTGGCGCAAATTGCACTGGTTCAGCGTCGCGTCGCTGAAATCCGCCTGCGGCAACAGCGTCTTGGCCGCGAAGGCGCAGGCGGTGAGGCGTGCGGCGCGGAAGCTGAGGCTTTGCGTCTCGGTATCAACCCAGGCGCAGCTCTCTAGCCGCGCCCGATCGAAGTTCACCGCCAGCAGCCGGCATTTGACGAAGCTGACTTTGTCGAGCCGGGCGTGGCTGAATGTCAGCTGCTCCAGTTGCAGCTCCATCAGCGTAATGTTGGCCAGCATGGCGCGGTTGAAGTCACACTGCCCGAGCAGGGTTTCGTATCCCAGCAAGTCGCGTAACGACGCCATCGTGAAATCGCAGCGTTGAAACAACGTTTGCTGAATGTTGGTTTCGTGCAACCGCGCGCCGCCGAAATCCGTCGCTTCGCATTTCGCCAGGGCCAAGGAGGCGTGGCTCAAATCGGCCTGCTGTAAGACGGCGCCGCTGAGATCGGCGCGCGCCAACATCGCCTCGCGAAGATCGCAACCCACCAATTGGGTTTGGCGCAGATCGGCGTTTTCCAGCAAAGCGCCGCGCAAGTTAGCCTGGCAGAGATCCATGCCAGACAGATCGGCGCCGGTGAGATCAAGACCGCTGAGATCCTTATCGCGCAGCATGGCGGCGGCGACGCGTTGGCGAATGATTTGCGCCAGATCGCCACGCAAACGCAGTGCAGGGCTTTGCGCCTGCGCCGACATTAAATACATTTGATGCAGCGCGCGCTCGCTTTCCCCACGCTGTTTAGCGCTAAACGCGTCGGGATGGCGGCGCGCCTCCTGGAACAGCAGATCGCGTTGCTGCTGGTAGCTTTCCGCACCGGATGGCGGCACGTGATCCCCACCGGGGTTGAGCGGGTCGATGCCCTCGGCTTGCGTCAGCTTGAGCATGTCCTGATACTGCGCCTCGGCCTGGTTTTCCAGACGCTCGACGAATTCGGCGAGCTGGTCAAGCTTCGGCGGCGCCTCTTGCGACGGGCGCGGGAAAAGTTCATCGATGTCTTGCCCCTCGCGCAGCAGACGCTGGCGATGCTCTTCGCGTTGCTGGTGCTCGTAGGCGGCGATATTTTCCGCCATCGGGCTTTGCTGCGTCGGCGTTTCCGTATCCAGCCAGGCGCCGATGCACGCCTCCGGCAGCAACTCTTGTTCACGAAAAGCGTGCAGAGCACCCCGTTCTTTATCCAGCCGCAGGGCCAACACCTGCCGATAATGCGCGGCGGAGCGGGGCTCGCCTTCGGTTTCCAGGGCCGGCATCAGCTGCATCACGTCGGCGGCATCGTCTTCATTGATGCGTGTGCTGCCCTGATAAATCAGCAGCATCTGTTCCCGATGTGGGAAGAACCAGACGGTGGTGTGGCGCATCGCGATCTCTTCGAAATGCGTTTCGCCGCCGCGCAGCCGGTTGATGAAGCAGCGCGCGCGCCACGGCGGCAAATGCCCTTGCTGCACCGGTTCTGAAGGGTGCATGTTCCAAATCCGATAGGCGGCCCGGGGCGGCAAGCTGTCGCGTTGAGGAAACTGCTGATCGCTTTCCGCCATGTTGAACAGGCGCCAGTCGATATCGTTGGCGAAGCCGGGAAAGCCGTTTTTCAACCAGTCGGCGTCGTAGTTTTTGCCGATGCGGGAGAAGCGGCGCGGCCAGGTGATATCCAACGCGTCAAAGCTTGCCGGTTGCGCGCTTTGCCGAGAAGACGCAAGGCGCCCCTGCAGGGGTTCAACATTGGGTAGGCGATGGATGCGGCCTTGCGGAAATGTTTCTGGGGTGGCGCCGATGCCGTGCGGATTATCGGCGAACTGTGCGCCGCCGTAAGCCCGGCGCCAGTCCAGACGCATCTCTGCAAAAGGGAGGGGAGTAGAGGGGCGATCGTTGATCCAATGGCGATCGCCGAAAACCACCAGCGTTTTTTCCAGCGAATCAAGCTGGATCTTCACGGCGCAAGCGGTTTTGTCTTGTTGATGATGGGTGTAGGCGTTGCCGGTGGCGAGAAACTCCGCGCAGGCTTTTGGGATAGCCAAATCGAGCACGCCGCCGCTCAACGTGAGTTCGTCGGCGGCCAACTGCCACAACTCCGGTTCGGGACGCAGGCGCGGGGCTGCCCCCATGTCGGCCAAGGCCAAAACGGAAACGCCCAGATGGTTTTGCCCTTGCCAAGAGAAGGGTCGATGAAGCGCGCTGAGGCGCAGAGGTTTTACGACTTTCATTGTGTGTGTAAAGCTTCCTGTGGATATCAGCCGGCAGCCAGGCTGCTTGCTCAAAAACAATCCGTTTTTCGGTTTAATAGATATCAGGCTATGTCACAACAGATGAAGAAAACGATGCGGCGTTCAGAGCCGATCGCCAATGCGGGGAGCGCCCCGCTTCGAAATGGATGATCAAGAGGACAGTGCGTTGTCCTTTCCGCTTATTCCACGAGCCAGCAGCACGGCCGCCACGGACAACGCCGCGGCGATCGCCTTGGCGATCAATTGGCCGGCGCTCTCCAGGTGATAGGGCGCAAAGAAGCCGACGTCGGCGGTGCCCAGGATCAGCAGCGCGGCGAGCGCCGCAAAACAGGGCAGCTCTATCGCCAGCGCCAGGCGGCCGGTGGGCGCCGCACCCAGGTAACTCATCAAAAAGCCGGGAAAAATCAGCAATCCGATCAGTTCTGCGGGGGCATTCACCGCAGACATCACCTGCTGGTTGTATTTCAGGAGCGCCAGCATCAGCGCGACAAAGATCAGCAGCCGCAAAGGCAACGTGGCCGCTCGGTTGGCCGACAAGAAGGTTTTGCCGATCGCAGCGAGCAATACGCAGCCAACCAGGATGCCAAAGAAGGTAAACAGGATTTGTCCCCAGAGGCTGTCCTGCGTCGAAAAGGCAATGAACGTGCCCATCGTGACACTTCCTTATGCAAGGTTATTTCGCGAACTGATGAACGATAAGCCGTTTCGGATCGCGTGATTGAAGGGATGCTTTTCGCTCAAAGCCGGGAAAGCTCTTCGATCACCGCTTTTTTGGGATTCTTCGGATCGTACTTTATCGCGATGAAATGGCCCGGCTGATAACGCGGCAGATCCACGACGCTGATCGGGCCTTTCGCCACGGCCGTACGGTTTTTCCCGTCTTGGGCGATGTACTTGACTTCGACTTCGCAGACCGGCCGATTCCCGTCCCACAGGTTGGTCTGGCGAATGCTGACGATTTGCCCTGAGGCGGAAATACCGTTCTCCATCACGCTGAGGGAAGAACCGATATGTTTGAAATAACCCCAGATATCGACCGTGATGAATTTGAAAAAGCCCACCAGGCTGAGAATGGGAGCCAATAAAATCAAACCGATAACGGTGAAAACATTTTTGGCCTTCGACATGGGTGTCCCTTTACAAGAAGATCGCCAGCGCCTTGGTGCTCAATCGTAAGGCACCGTTGGTCACCAGCGCGCCAAGCTGTGTGAACGTCATGGGATCATTACTGAGCTTGAAATTGGTTTTGCTGATCGACAGCGGGTTGTGCGAAATATCGAGCATCGTGTGTTTCAGGCTGGCCCCTGTCAACGCAAGATTTGAACCGTAAAAGGCGAAGTTGGCCCCGGTCGCCACCCATTTCAAGCCGTGGCAGTTGTCTTTCCAGCTCGGTGTTTGCACCGATACGCCGTCGCTGCTGGTGATATTGATCGTTTTCGCTTTGATGGTCAGCGTGCCGGTGATCGTTGTGCTCTGATCGTTTTTGTAGGTCTCGGTGACATTCCCGGTTACGGTGGCGATTTGGCCGCCGCCTTTAATCGTCAATTCCTGCCCGCCGGCGGAGATGGTGGTGTGCTGCCCGCCGGAAGTGATGTTGACCGTTTGCCCTTGTTTGATGGTGCTGGTTTGTTGCCCCTCGGTAATGTCGAGGGTCTGGTTGCCTTTGACCGTGACATGCTGGGTTTGCGTAATGTTTTGCGTCTGCGCGCCGTCGAGCTTGAAGGACTGATTGCCGGTGATGTCGATTTTATCGCCGCCGTCGATAATCGTCAGGTCGCGGCCGCCTTTGATGTTCACCGTCTGATGAGCGTTCAGGTTGGCGGTTTCCAGCCCATTGACCGTCGTGGTGCGTTTCGCTTTGTACAGGAACGTGGCGTCGCCGGTGACGGTGTCGTCCTGCTGGCGACCGATGATGGTGGTGCGACTGCCGTCAATATTGACGTTCTTGTCGTTTTCCACCGTCATGTTCATGTTGCGTTCGGCGTGCATGTCGAAAGATTCGTTGCCGGGCGCATCTTCCAGGAACAGGAAGCTGGCATTGTCGGCGCCGCCGCCTTTACTGCGGCTCATAAAGCCCATTTTGGTGGCGTCGCCGGGCAGATCCCACGGTGGCATGCTGTCTTCGTTGTAAACGCGGCCGGTGATGATAGGGCGATCCGGATCGCCGTTGATAAAGTCGACCACCACTTCCTCACCGACGCGCGGGATCTGGATCCCGCCGTATTTCCAGCCGGCCCAGGCGCTGGAGACGCGCACCCAGCAGGAGCTGGTTTCGTTGCCGCTGCCGTGGCGATCCCAACGGAACTTGAGTTTCACCCGGCCATATTTATCGGTCCAGATGCTTTCGCCTTCCGGGCCCACCACTTCGGCAGTTTGCGGGCCATGGGTTTTCGGCCAGGGCGTGGTGCGCGCCGGGCGCCAATTGATGTCCGCCGGAACGACCTGAAATTCGGTTCGCTGCTCGCCGACGTCGTTATCGTTGCTGGCGTAGCTGTTTTCCTGCATGAAGTAATGCGCGCTGACCACCAGGTAGGCGCGGTTGTCTTCCATACGCGGCGCCTGGGTCAGTTGAAAACGGTAGCCGGGCGCAATGCCCTGCGAATTGCCTTCGCCGCTCATCTGCTCATGCTGCGCTTCGAACTCTTGTTGGCGAACCTTGACGTAAAACTGGCCATGGGCGTGATCGGTATAACGGCCGGGCCAGTCGAACACCTCGGCTTTGTCCTGCGCGAACGAGGCGGGATTTTGCCGGGCTTCCAGCAACCGCGCGCGCGGCTTGCGAAAATCGTAGTCATCCAGGCTATACAGGCTGGGCGTGATGGCGTCAGAAACGCTCCAGCTATTGATGCTGTCTTTGTTTTCCACCAGGCCGCCTTCCGCGAGCTGGTAGGGAATGCTGGCGTAGCCGGCGAGTTCCTGATGCGCCGCCGGCGCGTCAGCCAGCACCAGCGTATGGCCGTCTTGCTGGTGCGTGAAATAGTAATAGATGCCTTCGTGTTCCATCAGACGGCTAATGAAATCGAAATCGCTCTCCTGGTACTGCACGCAGTACCCCCAGATGCGGTAGTCGTAACTCAGGCGGTTATCGATTTTCACCTGATACTGCCCCAGCACCTGAGTCAGGATGTCGGGAACGGTCTTTTCCTGGTAGATGCGAAAATCGCGGTTTTGCGTCAGATACCACAGCGTGGGGCGCAGCACGGCGCGGTAGATATAGTAACGGTTGCCGCCGGCTTCTCGTCCGGAGAGGGTCATGCGCGTGATATTGCCGTTGAGATAACGCGGCGCCAACGGATTGCCCCGCAGCTCCAGCGTGATTTTTTGTCCCAGCAGCGCTTTCAGATCGAGCCGATTGTCGGGGCTGAGCAGCTCGACGTCGAATTCGAACAGGCCGGCCAGTTTTTCCTCACCGGAAAGGCTTCTGAACAACAGCTGATGGGCGGGCAAAGGCGTGTGCGCAATGATAAGACGATCCATACTATTCCCCGGTTTAGGCATAGCTACCGCACGAGAATTGACGCGCGATCCCGATGGCGTATCTGTCACGAATGGAGACAGGAACTGACGAAAGATTTAACAAAGTTTACACAAAGGCACGATTTGTGCAGTCTACAATAGAGCACTGCATTTGCAAAATAGCCTTGTGGATCAATGCTCAATTCGTTAACTTGCTCACGATCTTGTTTTTTATCATTTAAAACATATGGATGCGGGTAGATCATTTTTTATCTCAAATTATTGGGTAATTGGTCATACCAAAAAATAAATGTGTAACACATAAGTCAACGTGCTTATAAAACAACTCTTTTTTTACGTAAAAAAAGTCACTGACTGTTTTTTATCCTTACCATTTGCCAGTTAAAGATGATCAAATATATAAATTTGGCGAATGTTAATTCGGATGATTCCTATTTGGTGGGCGTCCCAGGGCCCGCCGACGGGCCTGGGAACATGCGTTTGAACGGTTGAAAATGCAGCGAATGCCGCCGTTAGCGTGGAGAGGAGGCGAAGGAGAGTTGACCGATCAGCTCGCAGAGCCAGATTAAAGCCGGGTCGCGTTGCGCCTGCCGGCCGGCGATCAGCTCAATGGGGAAAGGCGCGATGGCCAACTCGTCAGGCAGCGGGAGAATGCGTACGCGTTGCGGATCGGAAAAATGCCGGGCCGCGCTGGCGGCCAGCGTGGCGATCAGATCGCTGTCGGCGACCACGGTCGGCAGAGCGGCAATGTGTGAAAAGGTCACGGCAACGCGCCGTTGGCCGCCGATTTCCGCCAGGCGGCGGTCGACCAACCCTCTGGCAGAGCCGTCGTCTGCCGGTGCGTACAGCCCATGCGGCAGGCTGAGGTAGCGCGCCAGATCCCAGCGGCCGTCCGCCAGCTGTGGGTGTGAACGGCTGGCGATACACACCAGATGTTCTTCAAACAACGTGCGCACATAGTGGCTTTCCGCACCGGAAAGGTGCCCTCCCAGCGCGATATCCACCTCGCCGCGATCCAGCTGCCGGTAAATATTGTGGCGATCCAGGCGCGAAACGCGAATATCGATGCCGGGTGCAGTCTGACGCAATCGACTGATGATGGCGGGCAGCAGCAAGATATCGGCATAGTCGCCGGCCGCCAGCGTAAAACGCCGCTGCCCGGCGGTGGCCGGGTCGAAACGGGCAGGGGGCGCCAACGCCAGATGGATCTGTTCAAGCACCCGCTGTATTTGCGGCATCAGCTGGTGGGCGCGCGGCGTGGGCGCCATGGCGCCGCCGCTGCGAATAAACAGCGGATCGTTCAGAAGAATGCGCAGCCGTGCCAATGCATTGCTGACGGAAGGTTGCGCGCGGTTAAGACGCCGGCCTGCGGCGGTGACGTTGCGCGTCTGATACAACGCCTCAAACACCACCAGCAAGTTGAGATCGACGCTGGATAAATTCATTTTATGAATACCCTATATAAAGATAATCCATTTCCAGAATCATACTGCGTTCTTTAGGCTGGAAGTACACGAATTTAGCCTTCAATCAGGGGAAATGATGAACAAAGTCTTGATCACCGGCATTGAGCCGTTCGATGGTGATGCGGTGAATCCTTCCTGGCAGATTGCGCAGGCGTTGGCCGGTGAACATATTGCCGGCGCGGAGATTGTGGTGCTCGAGCTGCCCTGCGTATTGGGCGTGGCCAATCAGCAGTTGATCGCGGCGATTGAGGCATTGCAGCCGCTGGCGGTGATTTGTCTGGGGCTGGCCGGCGGCCGAGCCGAGATATCCCTGGAACGGGTGGCCATCAATCTGATCGATGCCCGCATTCCCGACAATGCCGGTAAACAGCCGATTGACGTGCCGGTGGTGGCCGGCGGGCCGGTGGGCTATTTCAGTACGCTGCCCGTCAAGGCCGCGGTGCAGCAACTGCGCCGGCAGGGGATCCCCGCGGCGGTCTCTTATACGGCAGGCACCTACAACTGCAACCATATTTTTTATGGTCTGCGTCACTATCTGGAGACGCATCATTCGCGGGTCAAGGGCGGGTTCGTGCATATTCCGTACAGCCATGAACTGGCGGCAGCGCACCCGGGCAAGCCGAGCATGGCGCTGGTGACGATGGTGGCAGCGGTGCGCACTGTCGTGCAGGTGACGCTGACGGTAGAGGAAGATGTGCGATTCGGCGATGGTGCCGTACATTAGCCGTACATTAAAAGCAGGGCGTGGCGTACCACGCCCTGCTGCGGGTTATTCGTCGGCGACGCGGATCACCAGTTTGCCGAAATTTTTGCCCTGCAGCAGGCCGATAAACGCCTGCGGCGCCTGCTCCAGCCCGTCGACGATGTCTTCGCGGAACTTGATTTTCCCCTGTTCGACCCAACTGCTCATTTGTTGCAAGAACTCGTCAAAGCGAGCGCCGTAGTCGTCAAAGATGATAAAGCCCTGCATGCGGATGCGTTTGCGCAGGATCAGCCCCTCCAGCAGCGGCAAGCGGTCCGGCCCCGCGGGTAATCCGGTGGCATTGTAATGGGCGATGATGCCGCATACCGGAATGCGCGCTTTGGTGTTCAACAGCGGCAGTACGGCGTCGAACACCGCCCCGCCGACATTCTCGTAATAGATGTCGATACCCTGTGGGCAGACAGCGGCCAACCGTTCGGCAAAGTCTGGGGCGCGGTGATCGATACAGGCGTCGAAACCCAACTCTTCCACCACATAGCGGCATTTTTCCGCACCGCCGGCGACGCCGACGACGCGGCAGCCTTTCAGTTTGCCGATTTGGCCGACCACCGAACCAACCGCACCGCTGGCGGCGGCCACCACCAGCGTTTCACCCGCCTGCGGTTGGCCGATGTCGAGCAGCCCCATGTATGCGGTAAATCCCGGCATGCCGAGCACGCCCAGCAGGCGGGAAGGGTGCGGCAAATGCGGACCGAGGTTGCGCAGGCCGCTGCCGTCGGACAGCGCATATTCCTGCCAGCCGTCATATCCCAACACCCAATCGCCGACGTTGAAATCGGGATGCTGTGAGGCCGCCACGCGCGATACCGTACCGCCCACCATCACCTGACCGATCTCCACCGGCGGCGCATAGGAGGGGGCATCGCTCATGCGTCCGCGCATATAAGGATCCAACGACAGATAGACGGTGCGCAGCAGCAGTTGGCCGGCACCGGGTTGCGGTGCGGGGACGGTATCGAGACGGAAGTTCGCCGCCGTCGGTTCGCCGTGCGGACGCGAGGCCAGCAGGAAGCGGCGGTTCTGTTGAGAAGGGGACATCGAAAGCTCCTTTGTGTTGCGGCAAACAAGGTCCGTTAAGCCTAGTCCAGGGGCGCTAAGGGGACGTGACCGAATGTGCTTAGCTCAGAGCGGAACGATCAGCACGTCGATATGACTGATATTGATAAAGCGGGCGGCGGAACAGGAGACTTTGTTCATCATGCTGTCGCGGTGATTGCCGCAGAGCAGCAGGTCGAACGGCTGACGGCGGCTGGCGAATGCCAGGCTGTCACCCAGCTCGCCATGCACGATCAGCGTATCGGCGATAGGGTAGCCGGCGCGTTGGCGCAGTTCTTCCATAAACAGCCGGGTTTCCTCTTCCATCAGCGAGCGCAAATCGCCCAGCATCGGCCCGGCGAAATTATTGTACATTTCCGGATTGGCGAGGGTGCTTAACAGGGTGATGCTGCCGCCGTAAGGGCGAACGATGGAGACGGCCTTTTCCACCAGGCGGTGGCTGTCAGGGGCAACGGCGACGGTGACCAGAACGTTTTGATACCCCATATCCGACTCCTTGTTGTATCCATCGTGTTTCAGGCTGCCGCATCGGCGGCCTTGGTGGAAGCACTGCGTCGGATAAAGGGTAGAACCTGGTGAGCCTAATAAATGTGTTTCATATCACGCGCGGCAATAAAAGCTGAATTTGCCCCGGTTATATAGCAATAAAAGATAAAACCGTTGCCGCACGTAATTTCACTGAATTAAAGCACCTGTGCCCACAGCGTTTTCGGCACCTTGCCCAGATCGAACAATTTACCGGCAACCAGCTCGGCGCGACGGTGGTCGGCGGCACGGTACATATTGCTCATTTCCGTATCGTTTTCAATGGAGTAGTTCAGTTTGTCGTACACCTTCTCCAGGCTGTCCAAAGAGGAGCATTTACGAAATGTCAGCAGATATTCGAGCGTATCGGTCATGATTAAAATATAGCCTGTTAATAGTTAAAGCCGGGTGAATAACACATGGCGACTCACGGCGACGCCGTCGAGGCAGCGATGTACGACCTGACAAAAATCATTTCAATTAGATAAATTGCACTGGGTAATGATGTCACGCCGCCCGTAGCGGCGCTTTGATAAATCATAATATGCCAGTGCGCCGTCAGCAATCTCAGCCTGCTGATTAATGGAGAAATAGGGAAAGTCTCAGGGCGGTTGACGGCCGACGCGTCGTCATTCGCGCTGTGCACCAGCGCGCGGTGCCGTGCCGGGCCTCTTTTGCGGTGATTTTTTCACCCGGCCGTGGCGCCGTCGCGCCATTGGGCGGTGTTTGTCGCCGCTGCCTGCGTTGAAAAACCGTTTTTTCGATGACGAAATATCAACAGTAAAACAAAACTGCGTTTTATTTTATGACAATGAAGTGATGAAAGCCAAAGCCATGTAAATAATCTGTGGGGTGAGGGGGAATTATCTCGGCGTCAGAAAAAGAAATAAAAAGCATTAAAGTTTTATGAATTGCCGCCGATATAACGTTTTGGGGAAATTTAACTCAAAAAAAGCATTCTTGCATCGTGCTAATACGGAAACATATCGTTACGTCTGTTAGCTTGTTCACTACGCCTGCGAATCATTGATAAGCCATAATCACCTGATGTTGAAAATTAGAACAGCCTCAGGCGGAGGGCTTAAGTCAAATCCGATAGCTAATAACCTTATAGTTTACATTGGTTATTTTTCAGCTTGGATATTTTTTAGTAACTCAAATGGTTATTTATACTGAGTTTGTTGCCTATATGCAGATTTTTGTTCTGTTATTTTGGTTTGGTGATGCTTTTGTTCGAATTGATCTAAAAAAGATAATTTTTTGGCGGATAAACATTGTTTTTAAGACGTTTTTTTACCTATGGCTGTTTTATGAGCAAATTGGCGGTCAATAAATGAACGTATTTGGGTGTATTTGGCTTAATTATTTTTTATTTTTGTGATCCATGTCACATTGTATTTAAAATTGCCTCTCACTTACATTGTGTGTGCTAATGGTTCAGGGGTAGAGTTGCGCTGCTTTAGGAATAATCTTATTAAATTTGTAAAAATAGTTTCATGGTGACTAAACACTATCGAAGCAGAATGCTGTACATCCATACACGTTGGTTTACGCTCGTAGCAAATACTGAACAGTGGTCGAATTTAGCGATTGTCGAAAATTATAGCAGTCGTTTTTGAGAGATTAATTTGCCAACTTTGGGAAACAACCCAAGTCACGGGCGATAAAATTTATCACCCAGCGTATGTTTTTAAACATAGTCTGTCGGGATGGGGAATATGGGTACGTCTGAATTACTTAAGCATATTTATGACATCAATCTGTCATATTTACTTTTAGCACAGCGTTTGATCAACGATGAAAAAGCGTCCGCAATGTTTCGCCTGGGTATTGATGAAACCATGGCCGATGCGCTGGCGCAGCTGACTTTGCCGCAAATGGTTAAACTGGCCGAGACCAACCAGCTGGTTTGCCACTTCCGCTTTAACGAAAGCCAGACCATCGAGCGCCTGACCAAAGAGTCGCGCGTCGACGATCTGCAACAAATCCATACCGGCATTTTGCTATCAAGCCATTTACTGCAAGAGCTATCGAGTAAAGACGCTAGCCCGACGAAGAAAAGAGCCTGATGATGGTTGAGAAAAGTATCGTTCAAGAAGCCAAGGACATTCAGCTCGCCATGGAGCTGATTTCGCTGGGAGCCCGATTGCAGATGCTGGAGAGTGAAACCCAGCTTAGCCGCGGGCGCTTGATTAAACTTTACAAGGAGTTACGCGGCAGCCCGCCGCCAAAAGGAATGTTACCGTTCTCAACCGACTGGTTTATGACCTGGGAACAAAATATTCACTCGTCGATGTTTTACAACGCTTACCTGTTTTTGATGAAAAGCGGGCAGTGCAGCGGAGTGGAGGCGGTGATCAAAGCCTATCGCCTCTATCTCGAGCAGTGTCCGCAGCAGGCCGGCGAGGCGCCGTTGCTGGCGCTGACCCGTGCCTGGACGCTGGTGCGCTTCGTCGATAGCGGCATGTTGCAGCTTTCCGCCTGCAGCTGCTGCGGCGGCGCATTTATCACCCACGCGCACCAGCCGCTGAATGGTTTCATCTGCAGTTTATGCCAACCCCCATCCCGCGCCGTAAAAAGACGTAAACTTTCGCCGCAACTGGCCGATATTATTCCTCAACTGCTGGACGAGCAGGTCAAACGCGCCATTTGAGCCGCCACATTGCCGGCTCTCGGCAATGAATACCGACGTGTGATACGCAGGGGCGGCATGCCGCCCCCAGACATGCAGCCTGGTCTGTCGCGCCAGGGCGCGTTTGCCCCACCTTCCATCCACATTGTTAATTTAAGGAATGCGTGTGCTAGTTATTTTGGGTTATCTCGTGGTATTGGGCGCGGTGTTTGGCGGCTACCTGATCGTGGGCGGTCATCTCGGTGCGCTATATCAGCCGGCGGAGTTTCTGATTATCGGCGGGGCGGGGGTCGGCGCTTTCATCGTCGGCAACAACGGCAAAGCGATCAAAGCCACGCTGCGCGCCCTGCCGCGCCTGATGCGCCGTTCCAAATACAACAAAGATCTGTATATGGATCTGATGGCGTTGCTGTTCCGTCTGCTGGCCAAATCGCGTCAGCAGGGCATGCTGTCGCTCGAGTTCGATATCGATAATCCGCAAGAAAGTGAAATTTTCTCTAATTATCCGCGCATCCTTGCCGATAACACCCTGGTGGAGTTCATTACCGACTATTTACGGCTGATGGTGAGCGGCAATATGAATGCGTTCGAGATCGAAGCGCTGATGGACGAAGAGATCGAAACCTACGAGCAGGAAAGCGAAGTGCCCGCCGGCAGTCTGGCGATGGTGGGCGACTCCTTGCCGGCGTTCGGCATCGTCGCGGCGGTGATGGGGGTGGTGCACGCCCTGGCTTCGGCTGACCGTCCGGCCGCTGAACTGGGCGCGCTGATCGCTAACGCCATGGTCGGTACTTTCCTCGGCATTTTGTTGGCCTACGGCTTCATCTCGCCGCTGGCGACGTTGCTGCGCCAGAAGAGCGCCGAAAACGTCAAGATGATGCAATGCATCAAGGTCACGCTGTTGTCGAGTCTGAACGGTTACGCGCCGCAGATCGCAGTCGAGTTTGGCCGCAAAACGCTGTATACCACCGAACGTCCTTCTTTCGTTGAGCTGGAAGAACACGTGCGCCGCGTGAAAGCGCCGGCGCAGCAGGCGACGGAAGAAGAAGAAGCATGAAACAGAATCATCCGGTCGTTCTGGTCAGAAAGCGCAAATCGCATCATGCCGCTCATCACGGCGGCTCCTGGAAGATCGCTTATGCCGACTTTATGACGGCGATGATGGCGTTCTTCCTGGTGATGTGGCTGCTGGCGATCGCCAGCCCGCAGGAGCTGACGCAAATCGCCGAATATTTCCGTACGCCGCTCAAGGTCGCCCTGACCAGCGGCGACAAGAGCAGCTCCGAGAGCAGCCCAATCCCGGGCGGCGGCGACGATCCCACGCAGCAGCACGGCCTGGTGAGAAAACAGGTCGATTCGCCGGACGCGCGCGCCGAAGAGCTGCGCCTGAACAAGCTGCGCGAAAAGCTGGATGAGTTGATTGAGTCCGATCCGCGCCTGAAGGCGCTGCGCCCGCATCTGCTGATCAACATGATGGACGAGGGGTTGCGCATTCAGATTATCGATAGCCAAAACCGGCCGATGTTCAAAACCGGCAGCGCGCAGGTCGAGAGCTATATGCGCGATATTCTGCGGGCGATAGCGCCGATCCTCAACGACTTGCCGAACAAGATCAGCCTGTCCGGTCACACCGATGATATCCCTTACGCTACCGGCGAGCGCGGCTACAGCAACTGGGAACTGTCGGCCGATCGCGCCAACGCCTCCCGACGCGAGCTGATCGCCGGCGGCCTGGCGGAAGGCAAGGTGCTGCGGGTGGTGGGCATGGCGGCCACCATGAGCCTGAAACAGCATGGCGCCGATGACGCGATTAACCGACGCATCACCGTGTTGGTGCTGAACAAGCAAACGCAAGAGGGCATCGAGCACGAAAATGCCGAAAGCAACGCGCTGGATATCGCCCAACCGGACAGTCTGAAGCAGCTGGCGCCGTCGGCGACCGCACCGGCCAGCCAAACGCCGGAACCCTCGGCGACAGCCCCGGAACCGGTGGCGCCAACGCCAAGCGCTCCACCGCAGGCATCCCCGGCGATAGCACCGGCCGATCAGGCGCCGGAACAACCGGCTTCCGCACCCGCACCGACTAACCGCGACTCACAGCCAGAGGTGACCCCGTGAGCATGGACATTAGCGATTTTTATCAGACCTTCTTTGATGAGGCAGACGAGTTGCTGGCCGACATGGAGCAACACCTGCTGGAGCTGGATCCGCTGGCCCCCGATATCGAGCCGTTGAACGCCATCTTCCGCGCGGCGCATTCGATCAAGGGCGGCGCGGCGACCTTTGGTTTTTCGGTGCTGCAGGAAACCACCCACCTGCTGGAGAACCTGCTGGACGGTGCAAGACGCCAGGAAATGAGCCTGAGCACCGAGATTATCAACCTGTTTCTGGAAACCAAAGACATTATGCAGGAGCAACTGGACGCCTATAAAACCTCGCAACAGCCTGACGCTGAAAGCTTTGAATACATTTGTCAGGCGCTGCGCCAGCTGGCGTTGGAAGCGCAACAGCAGCAGGAGGCGCCTGCGGCTCAACCGGCCGTTCAGCAGCCTGTCGTTAAGCCATCGGCCGCGCCGGCGGCGATCGAGGGCGGCATGCGCATCAGCCTGAACGGGCTGAAAGCCAGTGAAATCCCCTTGATGTTGGAAGAGCTGGGCAACCTCGGCGAGGTTAAAGATCCGCATCAAACGGAACACAGTCTGGACGTGACGTTGCTCACCTCCGCCAGCGAAGACGACATCAGCGCCGTGTTGTGCTTCGTGCTGGAACCGGAACAAATCAGCTTCTCGACGCCGCCCCAGAGCGAACCGGCCATCGCAGAAGCGAGCTTACCGGAAGCGGTCGACGTGCCGGAGCCTGCGCCTGCGGCGGTCGCGAACGCCGCGCCGCCTGCCGCCAAACCGGCCGCCGCAGCGGCCGAAGCGCCAAAAGCGCGCGCCAAGGCGAGCGAGTCCACCAGCATTCGCGTGGCGGTGGAAAAGGTGGATCAGCTGATCAACCTGGTGGGCGAGCTGGTGATCACCCAGTCGATGCTGGCGCAACGCTCCGGCACGCTCGATCCGGTGAACCACGGCGATCTGCTGAACAGCATGAGCCAGCTGGAGCGTAACGCGCGCGATCTGCAGGAGTCGGTGATGTCGATCCGCATGATGCCGATGGAATACGTCTTCAGCCGCTATCCGCGCCTGGTGCGCGATCTGGCCGGCAAGCTGAACAAGCAGGTGGAGTTGACGCTGCAAGGCAGTTCCACCGAACTGGACAAGAGCCTGATCGAACGCATTATCGATCCGTTGACCCACCTGGTGCGCAACAGCCTCGATCACGGCATCGAAGAGCCGGCCACCCGCATCGCCGCCGGCAAGTCGGCGGTGGGCAATCTGGTGCTGTCGGCCGAACACCAGGGCGGCAACATTTGTATTGAAGTCATCGACGACGGCGCCGGCCTGAACCGCGAAAAAATTCTCGCCAAGGCGGCTTCGCAAGGGCTGGCGGTCAGCGACAGCATGAGCGACGAAGAGGTCGGCATGCTGATCTTTGCGCCGGGCTTCTCTACCGCCGAACAGGTGACCGACGTTTCCGGCCGCGGCGTCGGCATGGACGTGGTGAAAAGGAATATTCAGGAGATGGGGGGCCACGTCGAGATCCGTTCGCAGGCCGGTAAAGGCACCACCATCCGCATCCTGTTGCCGCTGACGCTGGCGATCCTCGACGGCATGTCGGTCAAGGTGAACGACGAAGTCTTTATCCTGCCGCTGAACGCGGTGATGGAATCGCTGCAGCCGCAGGCGGAAGATCTGCATCCGTTGGCCGGGGGCGAACGCGTGCTGCAGGTGCGCGGCGAATACCTGCCGCTGGTGGAGCTGTATCGGGTATTCGAAGTGGACGGCGCCAAAACCGACGCCACGCAGGGCATCGTGGTGATCCTGCAAAGCGCCGGCCGCCGCTATGCGTTGCTGGTAGATCAACTGATTGGCCAGCATCAGGTGGTGGTGAAGAACCTGGAAAGCAACTACCGCAAAGTGCCGGGCATCTCCGCCGCGACCATTCTGGGCGACGGCAGCGTGGCCTTGATCGTCGATGTCTCGGCGTTGCAAACCTTGAACCGTGAAAAGCGTCTGACGGACGCCGCCGCATAATAATGAGTTTATTGATTTAAAAGGTGAATGATATGGCAGGATTGGCAGCCGTCAGCAAATTGGCTGGCGAAACGGTAGGGCAAGAGTTTCTGATTTTTACCCTGGGCAACGAGGAGTATGGCATCGATATCCTCAAGGTGCAGGAAATTCGCGGCTACGATCAGGTGACCCGCATCGCCAACACCCCGGCGTTCATCAAGGGCGTCACCAACCTGCGCGGCGTGATTGTTCCCATCATCGATCTGCGGGTGAAGTTTTCGCAGCAGAGTGTTTCCTACGATGAGAACACCGTGGTGATCGTGTTGAACTTTGGCCAGCGCGTGGTGGGCATCGTGGTTGACGGCGTCTCCGACGTGCTGTCGCTCACCGCCGATCAGATCCGTCCGGCGCCGGAGTTCGCGGTGACGCTGGCGACCGAATATCTCACCGGCCTCGGTTCGCTGGGCGAGCGCATGCTGATCCTGGTGGATATCGAAAAGCTGCTGAGCAGCGAAGAGATGTCGCTGGTCGACAGCGTGGCGAAAAGCGTCTGATTTCAGACTCAAGGGGCGGGGCGCCGCCCCCTTTAACCTTCACTTTCCCTGATCTGTCGCGATGGCTTCAGCCGCGCCCGGAACCCCCACTAAAAATAGTTACTTTCCCGCATAAAGTTTTGCCGCACGGCGCCGATAACTCTCACATTCAACGTCATCAGAGCCTGTCAGCGCGGGCTTCAACAAGGGAAATCATGTTAAATCGTATGAAGGTGGTCACCAGCCTGTTGCTGGTGTTGGTGCTGTTTGGCGCCTTGCAGTTGATTTCGGGCGGACTGTTTTTCTCCTCGCTGAAAAGCGATAAGGAAAACTTTACCGTCCTGCAAACGATCCGCCAGCAGCAGCTGCAGCTGAGTGAAAGCCGCGTTGACCTGCTGCAGGCGCGTAACTCCCTGAACCGCGCCGGTATTCGCTACATGATGGATACCAACAAGATCGGCAGCGGCGCCACCATTGATGAACTGCTGGCCAAAGCGAAGGAAGAGCTGGGTGAAGCGGAAAGACACTACGCCGCGTACGAGAAAATTCCTCAGGACCCGCGCCAGGATCCTCAGTCGGCGGAACGCCTCAAGCAGCAGTACGATGTGCTGTACGGCGCGCTCTCCGAGCTGATCCAACTGCTGGGCGAAGGCAAAATCAACGCTTTCTTCGATCAGCCTACGCAGAGTTACCAGGACAACTTTGAGCAGAGCTACAACGTTTATCTGGAGCAAAACGGCAAGCTGTACCAAATCGCGGTCGACGGCAGCAACAGCTCCTACAACTCGGCCATTTGGACGCTGATCGTGGTGCTGGTGGTGGTGCTGGCGGTGATCGTACTGGTCTGGACCGGTATCCATCACATCCTGGTGCGCCCGCTGAACCGCATGATCGACCACATCAAACAGATCGCCGCCGGCGACCTGACTCAGCAGATCGTCGTCAACAGCCGCAACGAAATGGGCGTGCTGGCGGCCAGCCTGAAACACATGCAAAGCGAACTGATCGAAACCGTCAGCGGCGTGCGTCAGGGCGCGGACGCCATCTACAGCGGCGCGTCAGAAATCGCCGCGGGCAACAACGATCTCTCCTCCCGCACCGAGCAGCAGGCCGCGTCGCTGGAAGAGACCGCCGCCAGCATGGAACAGCTGACCGCGACGGTGAAACAGAACGCCGAAAACGCCCGTCAGGCTTCACAGCTGGCGCTGAGCGCCTCCGAAACCGCGCAGAAAGGCGGCAAGGTGGTGGCCAACGTGGTGCAGACCATGCACGACATCGCCGGCAGTTCGCAGAAGATCGCCGATATTACCGGCGTGATCGACGGCATCGCCTTCCAGACCAACATCCTGGCGTTGAACGCCGCAGTGGAAGCGGCGCGCGCCGGCGAACAGGGCCGCGGCTTCGCGGTGGTGGCCGGTGAAGTGCGCAACCTGGCGCAGCGCAGCGCACAGGCGGCGAAAGAGATCAAAGGCCTGATCGAAGACTCGGTCAGCCGCGTCGATATGGGCTCCGTGCTGGTGGAAAGCGCCGGGGAAACCATGGGCGACATCGTCAACGCCGTCACCCGCGTGACCGACATCATGGGCGAAATCGCCTCGGCTTCGGACGAGCAGAGCCGCGGCATCGATCAGGTTGGCCAGGCGGTAGCGGAAATGGACCGCGTCACCCAGCAGAACGCCTCGTTGGTGGAAGAATCCGCCTCGGCGGCGGCGGCGCTGGAAGAACAGGCCAGCATGCTGACCCAGTCGGTAGCGGTATTCCGCTTGAGGTCGGAAGGCCAGGAAGAGTTTAAGGCGCCTGTCACCAGCAAGGCGCCGGTAACACCGGTAATCAATCATAAGAAAATGAACGCCAGCGATCTGCAGGATAACTGGGAAACGTTCTGACCGGTATCGGGCCTCTCTCGCAGAGGCCCTTTTCCCTACGTAGGCCGGTCGCCGGCCGGCTGCAAGGAGGTTCACAGTGTTTAACCGAATCCGTATCTCTACCAGCTTGTTCCTGTTGTTGATGACCTTCTGCGTTCTGCAGTTGGCCAGCAGCGGCCTGTCGTATTCCGCGTTTCGCTCCGATAACCACAACCTCGACATCATCACCCTCGGCAGCCAGCAGCGCGATTCGCTCAGCCTGAGCTGGGTGTCGCTGTTGCAGGCCCGCAATACGCTGAACCGCGCCGGCACCCGCGCGGCGCTGAAACTGCCGCAGGAGCAGGTGAACGAATTGATGAGCAGCGCCCGCAGTTCGCTGCAGAAGGCCGACCTCTATTTCAATCAGTTCATGGCGGTTGAACGCAGCAGTGAACAGCAGAACCAGCAGACGGCCACCACCAAGGCCAGCTACGAGCGGCTGCGCGGCGCGCTGCGTGAACTGATCGGTTTCCTGGAAAAGGGCGAGCTGCAGGCGTTTATGGATCAGCCGACGCAGAAAACCCAGGACCTGTTTGAGGCTGACTTCGTGCAGTATTTGCAGTTGGTCAATGGCGACATCAGCGAGGCTCGAGACGCCAACCAATTCTCCTTCACGCTGGCGGGCCTGATGCTGGCGGGGGCGGTCTTGATGCTGATCGTGGTGACCGGCAGCGCCATGTGGTGGTTGCGCACCATGTTGGTACAGCCGCTGAACCAAATCCGCAGCCACTTTGAACGCATCGCCGCCGGCGATTTGGCGACGCCGATTCAAGTGTATGGCCGCAATGAAATCAGCATGTTGTTCGCCAGCCTGCAACGCACGCAGCAGTCGCTGATCGGTACCGTCGGCGCGGTGCGCGACGGTGCGGAGTCGATTCTGATCGGCCTGCAGGAGATCGCCGAAGGCAATAACGATCTCTCTTCCCGTACCGAGCAGCAGGCCGCTTCGCTGGAAGAAACCGCCGCCAGCATGGAACAGCTGACCGCGACGGTGAAGCAGAACGCCGACAATGCGCGGCAGGCCTCTCAGCTGGCGCGCGACGCTTCGGCCACCGCGGCCAAGGGCGGCGAACTGGCCGGGGACGTGGTCACCACCATGCACGATATCGCCAACAGTTCGCAGAAAATCGGCGCCATCACCAGCGTGATCGACGGCATCGCCTTCCAGACCAACATTCTGGCGCTCAATGCGGCGGTGGAAGCGGCGCGCGCCGGCGAACAGGGGCGGGGTTTCGCCGTGGTCGCCGGCGAGGTGCGCAACCTGGCGAGCCGCAGCGCGCAGGCGGCGAAAGAGATCAAGGTGCTGATCGACGAATCGGTCAGCCGCGTCAAACACGGCTCGGTGCTGGTGGAAAATTCCGGCGCCACCATGCAGGACATCGTGCGTTCGGTGACGCGCGTAACCGACATCATGGGCGAGATCGCCTCGGCATCGGATGAACAGAGCCGCGGCATCGAGCAGGTGACGCAGGCGGTGACCCAGATGGATCAGGTCACCCAGCAGAACGCCGCGCTGGTGGAAGAATCCGCTTCTGCCGCCACCGCGCTGGAAGAGCAGGCCATTACCCTGGCCGACGCGGTCGCGGTATTCCGTCTGGCGGACGATAACGTCGTCGCGTCAGGTAACAGCAGCAACGCAGTTTCACCCGTGGTAAAGGAAGCCCAAGATTGTTAAACCGCATAAGCAGCACGTTTTTCTCCGGTGAGGCGGCATGAAACAGGCGCCGTCAACTTCTAACCGGGATACAGCGTCGATGTTGACGCAAATGGTGCAGCGTCTGCCGCTGTCGGACGTGCATTTTCGCCGTATCAGCCAGTTGATTTATCAACGCGCCGGCATCGTGCTGGCGGAGCATAAGCGCGAGATGGTTTACAACCGCCTGGTGCGCCGGCTGCGGCTGTTGGGATTGCACGATTTCGGCGACTACCTGGCGCTGCTGGAAAGCGATCCGAACAGCGCGGAATGGCAGGCGTTCATCAACGCGCTGACCACCAACCTGACGGCATTTTTCCGCGAGGCGCATCACTTCCCGATCCTGGCGGAACATGCGCGCTCGCGGCCGAACGGCTACAGCGTCTGGAGCACCGCAGCCTCGACCGGCGAAGAGCCGTATTCGATCGCCATCACGCTGAGCGATGCATTGGGTCAGCGGGCCGGCAGTTGCCAGGTCTGGGCCAGCGACATCGATACGCAGGTGCTGGAAAAAGCGGAGGCGGGCGTTTACCGCCAGGAAGATCTGCGCACCCTGACGCCGACCCAAATGCAGCGCTATTTTCTGCGCGGCACCGGGCCGCATCAGGGGTTGGTGCGCGTGCGGCCGGAGTTGGCGGCGCGAGTGAACTTTCAGCCGCTGAATCTGCTGGCGCCGGAGTGGGCACTGCCGGGGCAATTCGACGCCATTTTTTGCCGCAACGTCATGATCTATTTCGATAAGGCGACGCAGGAGCGCATCCTGCGCCGCTTCGTTCCCTTGCTTAAGCCGGGGGGGCTGATGTTCGCCGGCCACTCCGAGAATTTCAGCCAGATCAGCCGGGATTTCTACTTGCGTGGGCAGACCGTGTATGGGCTGACCAAGGAGAGGTAATGAGTAAAATCAGAGTGTTATGCGTAGACGATTCGGCACTGATGCGCCAGCTGATGACGGAAATCGTGAACGGCCATGCCGACATGGAAATGGTGGCGACCGCGCCGGATCCGCTGGTGGCGCGCGATCTGATCAAAAAATTTAATCCTCAGGTGCTGACGCTGGACGTCGAGATGCCGCGCATGGATGGGCTGGATTTCCTCGAGAAGCTGATGCGCCTGCGGCCGATGCCGGTGGTGATGGTCTCTTCGCTGACCGGCAAAGGCTCGGAAATCACGCTGCGCGCGCTGGAGCTGGGCGCGGTGGACTTCGTCACCAAACCGCAGCTCGGCATTCGCGAGGGCATGTTGGCCTACAGCGAGCTGATTGCCGAGAAGATCCGCACCGCTGCCAGAGCGCGCCTGCCGCAGCGCTCCAGCAGCCCGGCGCCGGCGATCCTCAGCCATGCGCCGCTGCTGAGCAGTGAAAAACTGATCGCCATCGGCGCTTCCACCGGCGGCACCGAAGCGATTCGCCAAGTGCTGCAGCCGCTGCCGGCCACCAGCCCGGCGCTGTTGATCACTCAACACATGCCGCCGGGATTCACCCGTTCGTTCGCCGAGCGGCTGAACAAGCTGTGCCAGATCACGGTGAAAGAAGCGGAGGACGGCGAGCGCGTGCTGCCGGGCCACGCTTACATCGCCCCGGGGGATCGCCACCTGGAGCTGGCGCGCAGCGGCGCCAACTATCAGGTGAAGCTGCATGACGGCCCGGCGGTTAACCGCCATCGTCCGTCGGTCGACGTGCTGTTCCGCTCGGTGGCGCAATACGCCGGCCGCAATGCGGTGGGGGTGATCCTCACCGGCATGGGCAACGACGGGGCGGCGGGGATGCTGGAGATGCACCGCGCCGGGGCCTATACCCTGGCGCAGAACGAGGCGAGCTGCGTGGTGTTCGGCATGCCGCGCGAGGCGATCGCCAGCGGCGGCGTCAGCGAAGTGGTCGAGCTGGACAGAATGAGCCAGCGCATGCTGGCGCAGATCGCCGGCGGCCAGGCATTGCGCATTTGATTTTAGTCCGCAGGGTCTACCCGGCGGCGATATGACCCAGGTTCTCCGCGCGGTGGCCTGCGGTGTTGCATCATTAAACGGTTAACTATTTCAGGAGTAATAATGGCAGACAAAAACCTCAGATTTCTGGTTGTGGACGACTTCTCCACCATGCGCCGCATCGTCAGAAATCTGCTCAAAGAGTTGGGCTTCAACAACGTCGAAGAGGCCGAAGACGGCGCGGATGCGCTGAACAAGCTGCGCGCCGGCGGTTTCGACTTCGTGGTGTCCGATTGGAACATGCCGAACATGGACGGACTTGAGCTGTTGCAAACCATCCGCGCCGACAGCGCGCTGGCCGCGATGCCGGTACTGATGGTGACGGCGGAAGCCAAGAAAGAAAATATCATCGCGGCGGCGCAGGCCGGCGCCAGCGGTTATGTAGTGAAACCATTTACGGCGGCGACGCTGGAAGAAAAGCTCAACAAGATTTTTGAAAAATTGGGCATGTAAGGAGAGGGCGATGAGAGACATTCCAATGCCTGCCAGCGATGCAGCGACCGCGGGAGAGATCATCTCCCGCATCGGCCAACTGACCCGAATGCTGCGCGACAGCATGCGCGAACTGGGGCTCGATCAGGCGATCGCCCAGGCGGCAGAGGCGATCCCGGATGCGCGCGACCGTCTTGACTATGTCGTAACCATGACGGCGCAGGCGGCGGAACGGGCGTTGAACTGCGTGGAGGCGGCGCAACCGCGCCAGGCGGAGCTGGAATCCGGCGCCAACGCGTTGAAAAGGCGCTGGGACGAGTGGTTCGCCAATCCCATCGAACTGGACGACGCGCGTTCTCTGGTCAACGACACGCGTCAGTATCTGGATCAGGTGCCGGGCCATACGGCCTTCACCAACGCCCAGCTGCTGGAAATCATGATGGCGCAGGACTTCCAAGATCTGACCGGTCAGGTGATCAAGCGCATGATGGACGTGGTGCAGGAGATCGAAAAGCAGCTGCTGATGGTGCTGATGGAAAACATGCCGGAGCAGCCGGTGAAGGAAAAACGGCCGAACGACAGCCTGCTGAACGGCCCGCAGCTCGACCAGAACGGCGTCGGCGTGATCGCCAACCAGGCGCAGGTCGACGATCTGCTCGACAGCCTCGGTTTCTGAGGCCTTTCGGGGCGCGCGACGGCGCGCCCCGACAACAAGCCACGCAGTTTTCGTCTCATCCCCTAAATAACCCGCCTTTTTCCCCGTTGTTCCGCCAATGACATCGCCAATTTTTTGGCATGCTGACCGCCATTCTTTACCCTCCCGATACAGGAACGGCGTTTCGTGGCTGAAGACAGCGATCTGGAAAAAAGCGAGGCCCCCACGCCCCACAGGCTGGAGAAGGCGCGTGAAGACGGCCAGATCCCGCGCTCCCGCGAGCTGACCTCGGTACTGATGCTGCTCTCCGGCCTGGCGATTATCCTGATGTCCGGCAGCAACATGGCGCAACAGCTGGCGGCGATGCTCACGCAAGGTCTGAACTTTGACCACGGCATGGTCAGTAACGACAAGCAGATGCTTCGCCAACTGGGCATGTTGCTGCGTCAGGCGGTGCTGGCGCTGCTGCCGATCATGGCGGGGCTGGTGCTGGTAGCGCTCGCCGCGCCAATGCTGTTGGGGGGCATTCTGTTCAGCGGCAAGTCGATTAAATTCGACGTGAAGCGGCTGAACCCGCTGTCCGGGTTGAAGCGCATCTTTTCCAGCCAGGTGTTGGCCGAGCTGCTGAAAGGGATCCTGAAAGCGACGTTGGTCGGCTGGGTGACCGGCCTCTATCTGTGGCACAACTGGGCGGCGATGCTGCATCTGATGACCCAGCAGCCGCTCGATGCGTTGGGCAATGCGCTGCAGATGATCCTGTTCTGCGGTTTTCTGGTGGTGCTGGGGCTGACGCCGATGGTGGCGTTCGACGTGTTCTATCAGCTGTGGAGCCACTTCAAAAAGCTGAAGATGACCAAGCAGGATATCCGCGACGAATTCAAGGATCAGGAAGGGGACCCGCACGTCAAGGGACGCATTCGCCAGCAGCAGCGGGCGATCGCCCGGCGCCGCATGATGGCCGACGTGCCCAAGGCGGACGTGATCGTCACCAACCCGACTCACTACGCCGTCGCGTTGCAGTACAACGACAAAAAAATGAGTGCGCCGAAGGTGCTGGCCAAAGGGGCCGGTGAAATCGCGCTGCGCATTCGCGAGCTCGGTGCGGAGCACCGCATCCCGATGCTGGAAGCGCCGCCGCTGGCGCGTGCGCTGTATCGGCACAGCGAGATCGGCCAGCATATTCCGGCCACCCTGTATGCCGCGGTCGCCGAAGTGTTGGCCTGGGTATACCAGCTGCGCCGCTGGCGGCGCGAGGGCGGCCTGATCCCGAAAAAACCTGAACGTTTACCGGTGCCGGAAGCACTGGATTTTGCAAGAGAGAGTGACTCTGATGGCTAATTTGGCCTCCCTGCTTCGTTTGCCGGGCAATTTTAAAGATACGCAGTGGCAGGTGCTGGCCGGCCCGGTGCTGATCCTGCTGATTCTGTCGATGATGGTGTTGCCGTTGCCGGCGTTTATCCTCGACCTGCTGTTTACCTTCAACATTGCGCTGTCGATCATGGTGCTGCTGGTGGCGATGTTCACCCAGCGCACGCTCGAATTCGCCGCTTTCCCGACCATCCTGCTGTTCTCCACGTTGCTGCGTTTGTCGCTCAACGTCGCGTCGACGCGCATCATCTTGCTGGAGGGGCATACCGGTTCCGCCGCCGCCGGCCGCGTGGTGGAAGCCTTCGGCCACTTCCTGGTGGGCGGCAACTTCGCCATCGGCATCGTGGTGTTCATCATCCTGGTGTTAATCAACTTCATGGTGATCACCAAGGGGGCGGGGCGTATCGCCGAAGTGGGCGCGCGTTTCGTCCTGGACGGCATGCCGGGTAAACAGATGGCGATCGACGCCGATCTGAACGCCGGCCTGATCGGTGAAGACGAAGCGAAGAAACGCCGTGCCGAAGTGACCCAGGAGGCCGACTTTTACGGCTCGATGGACGGCGCCAGTAAATTCGTGCGCGGCGACGCCATCGCCGGCCTGATGATCATGGTGCTGAACGTGGTTGGCGGCCTGTTGGTCGGCGTCGTGCAACACGGCATGGAACTGGGGGCGGCGGCGGAAAGCTATACGCTGCTGACCATTGGTGACGGCCTGGTGGCGCAGATCCCGGCATTGGTGATCTCCACCGCCGCCGGTGTCATCGTCACCCGCGTCGCGACCGATCAGGATGTCGGCGAGCAGATGGTGGGCCAGCTGTTCAATAATCCGCGCGTGATGCTGCTGAGCGCTGGGGTGCTGGGGCTGCTGGGCCTGGTGCCGGGCATGCCGAATCTGGTGTTCCTGCTGTTTACCGCGGCTCTGCTGGGCCTGGCCTGGTGGCTGCGCGGCCGTGAGCAACAGGCGCCGAAAACGGTGGAGGATCCGGTGATGCCTGAGAATCCGCAGGCCGCCGAGGCCAGCTGGGCCGACGTGCAGTTGGAAGATCCGCTGGGGATGGAAGTGGGCTACCGGTTGATTCCGATGGTCGACTTTCAACAGAACGGCGAGCTGCTGGGGCGTATCCGTGGGATCCGCAAGAAATTTGCCCAGGACATGGGTTATCTGCCGCCGGTGGTGCACATTCGCGACAACCTGGAACTGCCGCCAGCCAGCTATCGCATCCTGATGAAAGGCGTCGAGATCGGCAGTGGTGAAGCGCAGCCGGGCCGCTGGCTGGCGATCAACCCCGGCAATGCCGTGGGCGAGCTGGCGGGAGACAAAACCGTCGATCCCGCCTTCGGGCTGGAAGCGGTGTGGATAGACAGCGCCTTGCGGGAGCAGGCGCAAATCCTGGGCTTTACCGTGGTGGAAGCCAGCACCGTGGTGGCGACGCACCTCAATCACCTGATTGGCCAGTTCGCCAGCGAGCTGTTCGGCCGCCAGGAGACCCAACAGCTGTTGGATCGCGTGTCGCAGGAGATGCCGAAGCTGACCGAAGACTTCGTGCCGGGCGTGGTGTCACTGACGACGCTGCACAAGGTGCTGCAAAACCTGCTGGCCGAACGCGTCTCTATCCGCGATATGCGCACTATCGTCGAAACGCTGGCGGAACATGCCCCGGCGCAGAGCGATCCTTATGAGCTGACGACCGTGGTGCGGGTGGCGCTGGGCCGGGCGATCACGCAGCAGTGGTTCCCGGGCAACGGCGAGATTCAGGTTATCGGGCTGGATACCCAGTTGGAGCGCCTGTTGCTGCAGGCGTTGCAGGGCGGCGGCGGCCTGGAGCCGGGGCTGGCCGATCGCTTGCTGGATCAGGCGCGCCAGGCGCTGCAGCGGCAAGAGATGCTCAGCGCGCCGCCGGTGCTGCTGGTTAACCATGCGCTGCGTCCTTTACTGGCGCGCTTCCTGCGTCGCAGCCTGCCGCAGCTCGTGGTGCTGTCCAACCTGGAGATTAACGACGATCGCCAGATTCGCATGACCTCGACCATTGGAGCCGCCTGATGAAACGCTGTCTGTTCGTATTTTGTTTGCTGGCGCCGCTCGCCGCCTATGCGGTGTCCGGCTCCTGGGTGGCCGAAGGGGCGGGCGTGACGCTGGAACAGGGCGGCATGCGTGATGAATCCGCCGCTTTGCGGCCGCCGAACGCGCTGCCGGATGCCCATGCGCGCATCACCAGCGTCAGCTGGCGCTACCGTTTGCTGGGGCCAGAGCCCGTGGGGCTGCAGGCGCAGCTCTGCACGGTGAACCGCTGCATTCCACTGGGCGGCGGCAGCGGCAGCAGTGACGGTCTGCAGGGCGAGCCGGCCAATGCGGAATTGCGCTTTATCTATTACGTGCAGTCGCAAGGCGGGTTGAACCCGCCGCTGCGGGTGATTGGCAATCAGGTGATCGTCAATTATCAGTAACATCAGGCCAGAATTTGCAGGCCGTTGCGTTCCACCAGCGTCAGCAGTTTCATCGCGGCGGAGTTCGGTTGCGCTTCGCCGCGCTCCCATTTCTGCACCGCCTTTTTGCTGACGTTGAGATACAGCGCAAACACCGGCTGACTGACGTTTTCCCGTTCGCGCAGCGCGCGGATCTCGGCCGGCCCGAACTGCTTCACCGGCCGCAGGCACAGCATGTCGAAGGTGCGCATGGTCACGTCGTCGACGAAACCGGCACGGTGCAGCCCCTGAACTTCCTGGTGGATCTCGGCAAGAATTTTACTCATCGCTTAGCCTCCGTAACTCCCTGTTGTTCAGCTGGTAGAGTCTGAATGGCGAATAATCCAGATACAGCGCAGCCAGATGTTTCAATCCCTGTAACTCATCCGTACTGATGTTTTCTCTCTCACTTTTGGCAAAGCCGCGCATAAAAAACAGGCGTTCTTCATCGCGAAAAACGATCAGTACCCGATAGCCGCCACGTTTGCCCGCACCAGCCCGAGCGATGCGCTTTTTGTATACGCAACCGCCAAGATTGGCGTCGTACAGCTGATGTTGCATCTTTCGCGCCGCTTTCACTATCCTGGCGTCGCTAATGCGCTCGCGTGCGGCAAAACCCTGAAAGGTTTTGGTGAGATATGAGATAAATGTCGACCATTCGCTCTCCCTGCGAATCTATACCCGTTAAGGGTATATTTCAAGTGGTTTAAAAATAACCACAGGGTGACAAGCGGCCAAAGGGAAAGAAACAGCCAAATTCACGCCATGCGCAGCCTGGCGCAAAGTCTTAAGTGAATTCAAAGAGTGATAGGGAGAAAATGCGACGGGATGCGCAGAAGCCGGTTAACGCATGCCCGGTGATAGGCTCACCGGGCGAAATGAGTCAGGTCAGACGCCGATTTTTCTGCCGAGCAGGCTGCCGGCGTGCGACTGGCCATCTGGGCCATACAGCGATTTGTTGTTTTTGCTGAGGATGGCCAGCGCCTGCGCGTTATGGTCGATCTGCTGATTGAGCAGCAGACCGTTGTGCTGGTTCTTTTCGCGCAGCGTTTGGCTCAGCAACTGAACGCGCTGCCAACGATCGGCCAGGGGGGCGTGGCTGGCATAGGGGGCGCGTTGCCCGCAGGTTTTTTCCTGCCCCAGGCGCTGTTGCTCGAGGTAAGCGACCGTCGCCAGCAGTTGGCTTTTGGCATCGGTGACGCGTTGCAAGGCCACGCCCGGCAACTGGCCGGAACACAGCAAGTCGTGCTCTTCCTCCAGCACGCCGTTGAGAGCCTGCAGCGTTTCCAACAGTTTGTCCAGCAGTTGTGCCAGGTTTTCCATAGTAATGACTTATCCTTTACCGCTACTCGCCGCGCGCTGTCAGTCGCGTCCGGCGATCCATTGAACATCGCTCTGCGCGTCTTGCAGCAGCGCATCGGCGATTTTGCCGGCGTCCATCTTCAGTTCGCCGTTGCGGATCGCCTGCTTGATGGCCTCGACCCGACCCATATCGATATCCTGGGTGCCCGGCTGCATCAGGCGCGCCTGCGCCTCGCTCAGTTTGACCTGCGTGCCGCTGACGGCGGTTTCCGCCACGGCGGCCTTGCGCGATTGGAGCGGGTTGTCGGCCGGGGTTTCTCGCGGTTGCACAGTGGAAACCGGCTGTAACCGCTGGGTGCGATCGATACTCATGGTCCATCTCCGTTTACGCCGTGACCGCTCGCGGGCGACGACGCTGCAATGAAAGTTTTGCGGCCCTGGTGGCCAATAAAATGCTGCTTGATTTGTCTTATCGGCAAGGTTTGCGGAACCTTTACTTTTTTATAACGTAATGCGGATCGCGCCGTCGTCCCCGACCACGCCGCTGACGATCTGCCCGGAGGCCATGCGCACCCGCACGCTGTCTTCGGCGGCGGCGTTGTTCATCGCCTTGCCCGCACCGCTGATGCTGAATCCTTCGCCCTGTGCGTTGACCTGCACCGGTTGCCCTGCCTTGATAATCCAGGCGCGGCGCAGCATGGCGAGGGTCAACGGCTGACCGGGGCTGATGTTGCGCAGGCTGACGGCGCCCACCGCTTTGCCCGCTTCGGTCAGCGCGCGCGGCGGCAGGGTATCGAGCCGGCCTGCTTTCAACGCCAGATCCGCCGCCGTCAACCGGCTGCCGGCGCTGATGCCGCGCGCCGAAACGAGATAGCGGCCGAACACCTGCACCTGCGTCTGGATAAAACGCCGCTCCTGCCCACAGCGCGCCGAAATGCTGACGTTGCCGCCGATCCGCGCGTTGGGTGGCAGCGACAGCTGCGGCAGTTCGCAAGCGGGCCATTGGTTCGGCGGCGTGCGCACCCGCACTTTTACCTGTACCGGTTCACCGCTGAACTTGCCCTGGATGAAGCTTTCGATTTGCGTCGCCAGATCGTCGGCGCGCGCGTTCAGACTGCACAGCAGGCCGATAAGCAGCAGCATTTTACCTTTCATCGTCATCTTCTCAAGCTTCATCGGGATACGCGTAAGTGTACCCGCAGCGCGCGCAGGCTAAGCAGATAAATAGCGCCCCATTTTGCGTTTATTCCCGCGATAGGGTGGCGCAGGGGGCGTTTATGCTGTCGACTCCAAATTCTAACCTCGCGGAGGGAGCATGCTCGACAAACTGGACGCGGCTCTGCGCTTTGGCCAAGAGGCGCTGAACTTGCGCGCCCAGCGGCAGGAAATTCTGGCCGCCAACATCGCCAACGCAGACACGCCGGGTTATCAGGCGCGGGATATCGATTTCGCCAGCCAATTGAACAAGGTGCTGGAGCAGGGGCGCGTCAGCGGCAACGGCATGGCGCTCAACCTGACGGCGGCGCGCCACATCCCGGCGCAGACCCTGCAGCCGCCACAGCTCGATCTGCTGTTCCGAGTGCCGGACCAGCCGTCGATGGACGGCAACACGGTGGACATGGATCGCGAACGCACCAACTTTGCCGATAACAGCCTGAAATATCAGACCGACCTGACGCTGCTCAATGGGCAGATCAAAGGGATGATGTCCGTGCTGCAACAAGGATAAGGCGCATGTCTTTACTGAATATTTTTGATATCTCCGGCTCGGCGTTATCGGCGCAATCCCAGCGCATGAACGTCAGCGCCAGCAACATGGCCAACGCCGACAGCGTGACCGGCCCGGACGGCGAACCTTACCGCGCCAAGCAGGTGGTGTTCCAGGTCGCGGCGGCGCCGGGGCAACCGACCGGCGGCGTGCGCGTCGCCCAGGTGGTGGACGATCCGGCGCCCGAGCGTCTGGTGTATCAGCCGGGCAACCCGCTGGCGGACGCCAAGGGGTATGTGCGCATGCCGAATGTCGACGTGGTAGGGGAAATGGTCAACACCATCTCCGCTTCCCGCAGCTACCAGGCCAACGTCGAGGTGCTCAACACCACCAAGTCGATGATGATGAAGACCCTGACGCTGGGTCAGTAACCGGAGCTTCCCATGGCTATTGCCGCAACCACCAACGAGTCGTTGGATAACACCGTCATCGGTAACAACAGCAAAAATACCAACAGCCAGGATCTGCACAACAGCTTCCTGACGCTGCTGGTGGCGCAGTTGAAAAACCAGGATCCGACCAATCCGATGCAGAACAACGAGCTGACGTCGCAGCTGGCGCAGATCAACACCGTTCAGGGTATCGAAAAGCTTAACACCACGCTGGGGTCGATCTCCGGCCAGATCAACAGCAACCAGTCGTTGCAAGCCACCGCGCTGATCGGTCATGGCGTGATGGTGCCAGGCAACAACATTCTGGTCGGCAGCAAGGATGGCAAGGTCAGCACCACGCCGTTCGGCGTGGAACTGGAGCGCGCCGCCGATCAGGTGACCGCCACCATCACCAACGCCAGCGGGCAGGTGGTGCGCACCATTGAAATCGGCGGCCTGACCGCCGGCGTGCACGCCTTCACCTGGGACGGCTCGCTGGATGACGGCTCCACCGCGCCCGACGGCGCCTACAAAGTGGCGATTAACGCCAAAGGCAACGGCGAGCAACTGGTGGCGCGCAGCCTGCACTTCGGGCTGGTGAACGGCGTGATCCGCGACGGCAACGGCGCCAAGCTGGATCTCGGCCTGGCGGGCAACGCCACCCTGGAAGACGTGCGACAGATCTTATAACCCCAAGCATCAGGCTCAATCGGACGATAGCCTGACCACTATTCGGAGAATAACATGGCCTTTTCTCAGGCAGTCAGCGGCTTGAACGCGGCAGCAACCAACCTGGACGTGATCGGTAACAACATCGCCAACTCCGCGACTGCGGGCTTCAAATCCGGCAGCGTCTCCTTCGCCGACATGTTCGCCGGTTCGCAGGTCGGGCTGGGCGTCAAAGTGTCCGGCATCACCCAGAACTTCAAGGGCGGCACCACCACCGGCACCAGCCGCGCGCTGGATGTGGCCATCAACGGCAACGGCTTTTTCCGCATGCAGGATAAAGATGGCGGCATCTTCTATACCCGCAACGGCCAGTTCAAGCTGGACGAGAACCGCAACCTGACCAACATGCAGGGTCTGCAGCTGACCGGCTACCCGGCGGCCGGCTCTCCGCCGACCATCCAGCAGGGCGCCAACCCGGTGCCGCTGAGCATTCCTGAAGGCATGATGAACGCCAAGGCGTCCACCTCCGGCGAGATGGTGGCCAACCTGAAGTCCACCCATAAAGTGCCGGAGAACAAGACCTTCGATCCGACCAAACAGGACAGCTACAACTACGTCAACACCATCACCGCCTACGACTCGCTGGGCAACGCGCACAACATCAACGCCTACTTCGTGAAGACCGAAGACAACAAGTGGCAGGTCTACACCCAGGACGGCAGCGCGGCTCCGGTGGATGCTGGCACCATGGAGTTCAGCACCAGCGGCAACCTGGTCAAAACCACCAGCACCAACGGCGCGCCGGGCGAGTTCAGCATGGTGATCCCGATGGCCGCCAAAGACGGCGCGCCGGCGCAAAACTTCACCCTGAGCTTCGCCGGCAGCATGCAGCAGAACGTGGGCAGCGACTCGGTGAGCAAAGTGGCGCAGGACGGCTATGCCGCCGGTGAATACACCAACTTCCAGATCAACAACGACGGCACAGTGGTGGGCATCTATTCCAACCAGCAGACTCAAGTGCTGGGCCAGATCGTCATGGCCAACTTCTCCAACCCGGAAGGGCTGGCGTCGCAGGGCGATAACGTGTGGCAGGAAACCGGCGCGTCCGGTCAGCCGCGCGTCGGTCTGTCGGGCGGCGGCGGCTTCGGTAAGCTGACCAGCGGCGCGCTGGAGTCTTCCAACGTCGATCTGAGCCAGGAGCTGGTGAACATGATCGTCGCACAGCGTAACTACCAGTCCAACGCCCAGACCATCAAGACGCAGGACTCCATCCTGCAGACGCTGGTTAGCCTGCGCTGATAGGGCCGAGTTATGGATCACGCGATTTATACCGCGATGGGCGCGGCGCGCCAAACGCTGGAACAGCAGTCCATTACCGCCAACAACCTGGCCAATGCGTCGACGCCGGGCTTTCGCGCCCAGCTCGCCGCATTGCGCGCGGTGCCGGTCGACGGGCCGAGCCTGGCGACACGCACATTGGTAACCGCGTCGACGCCGGGCGCCGACATGAGCCAGGGGGCGCTGAACTACACGGCGCGCCCGCTGGACGTGGCGCTGCAGCAGGACGGTTTCCTGGCGGTGAGCCTGCCGGGCGGCGGTGAGGCCTATACCCGCAACGGCAACATTCAGATTTCCTCCACCGGGCAGTTGACGGTGCAGGGGATGCCGGTGATGGGCGACGGCGGCCCAATCGAGGTGCCGCCGTCGGCGGAGATCACCATCGCGGCCGACGGCACCATTTCGGCGCTGAACGCCGGCGATCCGCCGAACACCATCGCGCAGATCGGCCGCCTGAAGCTGGTGAAGGCCGATGCGCGCGAAGTGATGCGCGGTGACGACGGACTGTTCCGCCTGACGCCGGAAACCCAACAGCAGCGCGGCAATCAGTTGCAAAACGATCCGCAGGTGCGGGTGATGCCCGGGGTGCTGGAAGGCAGCAACGTCAAGCCGATGGAGACCATGGTCGACATGATCGCCAACGCCCGCCGTTTTGAAATGCAAATGAAGGTCATCCACAGCGTGGATGAAAACGAACAGCGTGCCAACTCACTGCTCTCAGTGAGCTAAGCAGCAAGGAAATAACCGATGATTCCATCCTTATGGATTGCCAAAACCGGTCTGGACGCGCAGCAGACCAACATGGACGTGATCGCCAACAACCTGGCGAACGTCAGCACCAACGGCTTCAAGCGCCAGCGTGCGGTATTTGAAGATCTGCTGTACCAGACCATGCGTCAGCCGGGCGCGCAGTCCTCCGAGCAGACTACGCTGCCTTCCGGTCTGCAGATCGGCACCGGCGTGCGTCCGGTGGCGACCGAGCGGCTGCACAGCCAGGGCAACCTGTCGCAGACCAACAACAGCAAAGACGTCGCCATCAAGGGGCAGGGTTTCTTCCAGGTGATGCTGCCGGATGGCACCCAGGCCTACACCCGCGACGGGTCGTTCCAGATCGATCAGAACGGCCAGCTGGTCACCTCCAGCGGTTTCCAGGTGCAGCCGGCGATCACCATTCCGGCGAACGCGCTGTCCATCACCGTCGGCCGCGACGGCATCGTCAGCGTCACCCAGCAGGGGCAAACCACCGCCCAGCAGGTGGGCCAACTGACGCTGACGACCTTTGTCAACGACAGCGGTCTGGAGAGCGTGGGCGAGAATCTGTATCAGGAAACCGAAAGCTCGGGCGCGCCGAACGAGAGCACGCCGGGGCTGAACGGCGCCGGTCTGCTGTATCAGGGCTACGTGGAAACCTCCAACGTCAACGTGGCGGAAGAGCTGGTCAACATGATCCAGACTCAGCGCGCTTATGAGATCAACAGCAAAGCGGTATCGACCTCCGATCAGATGCTGCAAAAGCTGACGCAACTGTAATCTGTCCTTGACGGGCCCGGCATGCCGCGCCCGTCATTCTCTTTCGTGAAACAAAGGCGATACCCGTGGTAACCACATATTCGATGGCAATCCTGCCGCGGCAGGGACAACGCTGGCTGGCGGGAATGGTGATGCTGACGCTGAGCGGCTGCGCTTATATTCCGCATAAACCGCTGGTGGACGGTGCGACCACGGCGCAGCCCGCGCCGGCCAGCGCGCCGATGCCGAACGGCTCGATCTTCCAGACGGTGCAGCCGATGAACTACGGCTATCAGCCGCTGTTCGAAGACCGCCGTCCGCGCAACGTCGGCGACACCCTGACCATCGTGCTGCAGGAAAACGTCAGCGCCAGCAAGAGCTCCTCCGCCAATGCCAGCCGCAACGGCGCCAGCAAGTTCGGCGTCGCCACCTCGCCGCGTTACCTTGACGGCCTGTTGGGCAATGCGCGCGCCGATATGGACATTTCCGGCGACAGCACCTTCGGCGGCAAGGGCGGCGCCAACGCCAACAACACCTTCAACGGCACCATTACGGTGACGGTCAACCAGGTGCTGGCCAACGGCAACCTGCACGTGGTGGGGGAAAAGCAGATCGCCATCAACCAGGGCACCGAATTCATTCGTTTCTCCGGCGTCGTCAACCCGCGCACCATCAGCGGCAACAACTCGGTCACCTCGACGCAGGTGGCGGACGCGCGGATCGAATACGTCGGCAATGGCTATATCAACGAAGCGCAGACCATGGGCTGGCTGCAGCGCTTCTTCTTAAATGTTTCACCGTTCTAAGGATTGACTGATGCTGAAAAAATGGTTTATCGCGCTGTGCGTCGGGCTGGTGTGCTTGCCGGCGGCGGCGGAGCGCATCCGCGATCTGGTGACGGTGCAGGGCGTGCGAGACAACGCCCTGATCGGCTACGGCCTGGTGGTGGGGCTGGACGGCTCCGGCGACCAGACCATGCAGACGCCGTTCACCACCCAAAGCCTGAGCAACATGCTGTCGCAGCTGGGCATCACCGTGCCGCCGGGCACCAACATGCAGCTGAAAAACGTGGCGGCGGTGATGGTGACCGCCAAACTGCCGCCGTTCTCGCGCGCCGGGCAGAACATCGACGTGGTGGTCTCATCAATGGGCAACGCCAAGAGCCTGCGCGGCGGCACCTTGCTGATGACGCCGCTGAAAGGCGTGGATAACCAGGTCTATGCGCTGGCGCAGGGCAACGTGCTGGTCGGCGGCGCGGGCGCGGCGGCCGGCGGCAGCAGCGTGCAGGTCAACCAGCTGGCGGGCGGGCGCATCAGCAACGGCGCCACCATCGAGCGCGAGCTGCCGACCACCTTCGGCAGCGGCGGCGTACTCAACCTGCAGCTGAACGACGAGGATTTCACGCTGGCGCAGCAGATCAGCGACGCCATCAACCGCCAACGCGGCGGCGGCACCGCGACGCCGCTCGACGCCCGCACGATCCAGGTGCTGGTGCCGCAGGGCAACAGCTCTCAGGTGCGCTTCCTGGCGGAGATTCAAAACATCACCGTCAACGTCGGGGCGATGGACGCCAAAGTGATCATCAACTCGCGCACCGGGTCGGTGGTGATGAACCGCGATGTGATCCTCGATTCTTGCGCCGTCGCCCAGGGCAATCTGTCGGTGGTGGTCGATCGGCAGAACACCGTCAGCCAACCGACGACGCCGTTCGGCGGCGGCCAGACGGTGGTGACGCCTAACACCCAGATCTCGGTGCAACAGCAGGGCGGATCGCTGCAGAAAGTGAACGCCAGCGCCAACCTGAACAACGTGATCCGGGCGCTGAACGCGCTGGGCGCCACGCCGATCGATCTGATGTCGATCTTGCAGGCGATGCAGAGCGCCGGCTGCCTGCGCGCCAAGCTGGAAATCATCTGATGGCCGGCGATCTGATGGCGATGTCGGGCGCGGCCTATGACGCCCAGGCGCTGAACGGCCTGAAGCGCGACGCGGCGGCCGACCCGCAGGGCAACCTCAAGCAGGTGGCGCAGCAGGTAGAAGGCATGTTCGTGCAGATGATGCTGAAAAGCATGCGTTCCGCCTTGCCGCAGGACGGGGTGTTGAGCAGCGACCAAACGCGGCTGTATACCTCGATGTACGACCAGCAAATCGCCCAGCAGATGTCGCAAAAAGGGCTGGGGCTGGCCGACATGATGGTCAAGCAGATGAGCAACGCCAACGCGGTGCCGAGCGAAACGGCGGGCCTGTCGCCGATGGCGCTGGACAACGAGGTGCTGCAAACGCTGCCGAACCAGGCGCTGGAGCAAATGGTGCGCCGGGCGATGCCGAAGGCCCCGCCGGCCGCCGCGCCGCTGTCGCTCAACAACGGCAACTTCGTCGCTCGCCTGTCGATACCGGCGAAGGTCGCCAGCCAGCAGAGCGGCATTCCGCATCAGCTGATCGTCGCGCAGGCGGCGCTGGAGTCCGGTTGGGGGCAGCGCGAGATCCCGACATCAGACGGCACGCCGAGCTACAACCTGTTCGGCATCAAGGCCGGCGGCAGCTGGAGCGGGCCGGTGACGGAGATCACCACCACCGAGTTCGAACAGGGTGCGGCGAAGAAGGTGAAGGCGAAGTTCCGCGTCTACGGTTCCTATGTGGAAGCGATCGCCGATTACGTCAAGCTGTTGACCAACAACCCGCGCTACGCCGATGTGGCCGCTGCGCGCAGCCCGGAGCAGGCGGCGCATGCGCTGCAACGCGCCGGGTACGCCACCGACCCGCAGTACGCCAGCAAACTGGTCAGCGTGATTCAGCAGATGAAGAACGCGGGGGAGCAGGCGGTGAAAGCCTATACCCACGATCTGAACGATTTGTTCTAAATCCCCGTCATTCTTGACGCCGCAGCGGCGTTGATTGCACAAGCTCGCCCCGGTCACTTGGCTTAACCAAGCTCCCGGGGTCTCCCTTGCTTGTCGTCTTGCTGCAGCGCCAATTATTTAGGGGATAGGCGGTAATGGAGGCTCGCTGGATGCTGACCGCATTGCCGCTTTTTTTCCTCAAGTTCTTCTCATTTTTGCCGATAACCGAAACAGGCTGAGCGAACAGGCTCAGCAGCTCAATTAAGAACCCTGTGGGCCACCGGCGCCGCAGCATAAGGAATTCCGATGTCCAATAGCTTAATCAATACCGCGATGAGCGGGCTGAATGCGGCTCAGGTGGCGCTCAGTACCGTCAGCAACAACATCTCCAACTACAACGTGGCGGGCTACAACCGCCAGACCGCGATCCTGGCGCAGAATGGCGGCATGGCCACCATGAGCGGCTTTATCGGCAACGGCGTGACCGTCACCAGCGTCAACCGCGAATACAACCAGTTCATCACCAACCAGCTGCGCGGCGCACAAAGCGCGTTCGGGGCGCAAAACGCCTATTACGAGAAGATTTCACAGATCGACAACCTGTTGGCGAGCAAGACCAACCCGCTGTCGACCAACATGCAGGACTTCTTCACCAACCTGCAGAACCTGGTGAGCAACGCCGGTGACGACGCCGCGCGCCAGACGGTGCTGGGCAAGGCTAACGGCCTGGTGAACCAGTTCAACAACACCGATAAATTCCTGCGTGACATGGATAACGGCGTTAATCAGCAGATCAGCGATACGGCGCAGCAGATCAACAGCTACGGCCAACAGATCGCCAAGCTGAACGACGAGATCACCCGTTTGCGCGGCAGCGCCGCCGGCGAGCCGAATGCGTTGCTGGATCAGCGCGATCAGCTGGTCACAGAATTGAACCAGCTGGTGGGCGTACAGGTCACGCAGCAGGACGGCGACGCCTATACCGTCTCCTTCGCCAACGGCTTGACGCTGGTGCAGGGCAGCAACACCTATCAGGTGGAAGCCGTGCCTTCCAGCAGCGATCCTTCCCGTCTGACCATCGGCTATAACCGCGGCAACGGCGCCAGCGAAGTGCCGGAAGGCCAGATCACCAGCGGCACGCTGAGCGGCGTGCTGAAATTCCGCAGCGAAACGCTGGACGGCGTGCGCAATCAACTGGGCCAGTTGGCGCTGGCGATGGCGGACAGCTTTAACCAACAGCATCGCGCCGGCTTCGATCTGAACGGCGATGCGGGCGGCGACTTCTTCAGCTTCAGCGGCGGCCGGGTGGTGGATAACACCCGCAACACCGGCGACGCGTCGCTGTCGGTCGCTTACACCGATACCGGCAAGGTGAAAGCCAACGATTATCGCGTCGAGTTCGACGGCAGCAACTGGCAGGTCAGCCGCCTGCCGGACAACGTGAAAGTCAACGCGACGCCGGGCACCAGCGCTGACGGCAAACCGACGCTGAACTTCGACGGGTTGGAAGTGAGCATCGACGGCAATGCGCAAGCCAAAGACAGCTTCACCGTGAAGCCGGTCAGCGACGTGGCGGGCAACCTGAAAGTGGCCATCACCGATTCGTCCAAGATCGCCGCCGCCGGTAAAGACGACAGCGGGCGCGGCGATAACGAAAACGCCAAGAAGCTGCTGGATCTGCAGACCAAAAACCTGGTGGACGGCAAGGCGACCCTGAGCGGCGCTTACGCCGGCATCGTCAGCGGCGTCGGCAACCAGACCGCTGCCGCCAAGGCCATCGCCACGTCGCAGGCCAAGATCGTCACGCAACTGGGCGCGCAACAGCAGTCGATGTCCGGCGTCAACCTTGACGAAGAGTATGGCGAGCTGCTGCGTTTCCAGCAGTACTACATGGCCAACGCGCAGGTGATTCAGACCGCCAGCTCGCTGTTCGACGCGCTGCTGAATATTCGTTGATTTCATTGTTAATCGGCGCCGATAACGGCGCCGGTCGCTCAGAGTAAGGAACCCACAGCATGCGCATGAGCACCAGCATGATGTACCAACAGAACATGAACGGCATCACGGGCAACCAGTCGCTGTTCATGAAGGCGGCCGAGCAGCTTTCTTCGGGCAAGCGGGTGATCAACCCGTCCGACGATCCGCTGGCGGCGTCGCGCGCGGTGATGTTGTCGCAATCGCAGGCGGAAAACAGCCAGTACACGCTGGCGCGCACCTTCGCTCGTCAGAACGTGTCGATGGAAGAAACGGTATTGGCCGGCGCGACCTCCACCATCGCGGACATGAAGGCGCTGATCGTCAACGCTGGCGGCACCGAAAGCGATAACGATCGCCAGTCGCTGGCCACCCAGCTGCAGGGGCTGAAAGATCAGCTGCTGAATCAGGCCAACAGCACCGACGGCAACGGCCGCTATATGTTCGGCGGGTATGTGAACGACAAGGCGCCGTTCGTCGATAACGGCGGCACCGTCAGCTATCAGGGCGGCGACAAGACGGTTCAGCAGAAAGTGGACGCCAACCGCACCATGACCATCGGCCATACCGGCAACGCGGTGTTCATGTCGTTGACCAGCAACCCTAAGCCCGAGCCGGACGGCAGCGCGCCGGTCAGCAACGTATTCGAGAGCATCGATATCGCGCTGAACGCGCTGAAAACTCCGCTGCAGGGCGCCGACGAGGCCACCAAGCAGCAGGTGAACGATGCGCTGGCGAAAGCCAACCGCGGCCTGGACAACTCCTACAACAACGTGCTGAGCGTGCGCGCCGAGCTGGGCAGCCAGCTGCAGGAGATGGATCAGCTGGACAGCATCGGTAAAGAGCGTGACATGACCAACCAGATCCAGATGAGCGCGTTGACGGATGCCGACCTGGCCGAGTCTATCTCGTCTTATTTCATGCAGCAGGCGGCGCTGCAGGCGTCGTATAAAACCTTCAGCGATATGCAGGGCATGTCGCTGTTCCAGATGAATCGTTAAGAGCAATACCCCGTTGCCTGACCGCGACGGGTTTCCCTTTAGTGCGCTTAGAAAACGCCTTCTCCGCCCCGCGGGGAGGGAGGCTTCTTGAAACCGGGCGCACTCGTTTGGCGCGTCACTCGTTCTCCCACTACTGACTGAGTGACGCGCCTTTTTTTCATCAGGAAAGTAATAATAAGATTGTCACCCCTGTTTAATGCGTAACGGCATTATTGAAATCAGTGGCGGAAAAATCGCGATAGATATTATTTCCCTGACGATAAATAGCGCTGCTATTTCTTTTTCTTCTCCACTTTCCATTTTCCGCCGTCGTCCGTCTCGGTAAACGAAACTCTAAACTTGTTGCTTTTCCAGTGGGTCAAACCAAATAACCGGCGTGCTTTTCGGTTGCTTTTCGCTTTAATCATGAACTCGCTCCTGTGGTTAGCAAAGGTCGATGCTGCGCCCTGCAGCCGGCGGGCGCCGGACGCATTTATTCAGGGTGTAAGTTATCTGTCGCGCATTTAACCCTGCGTGACTGCGTTATTTTTTATTTTCACTTGGGAGTCAACGTTTTTATCGCCGCTGATGGCTAGCGTGGTACAAGCGATATTTCTGTTGCCGGGTCTATTCTAGGTCGGGGTTTTATTTATTCAAGCCGCCGGAGACATTTGAACCTTAATCCGGATAAAAGCCGTTTCTCAGGCTTTTGTCCCAAGAAAGCGTTTTTATTGCCATTTTGTCTTAGGCGGAAGAGGGGGAAGGAAGGGGCCGCCGGATTCAGAAGGTCATGCCGCCGATCACCGCCGCCAATCGATCGAACACTTCGCCGAACAGGTGTTCGCAGAACGGCGCCAGCATCGGCATCATCATGCCCAGCGTCATGATGCCGAAGGTCATGGTGACCGGGAAGCCGATCACGAAGACCGACAGCTGCGGCGTCATGCGGTTGAGCAGGCCGAGCGCCATGTTGAGCGTCAGCAGCAGGCAGATCAGCGGCAACGCCAGCATCATGCCGTTGATGAAGATCAGCGAGCCGACCTGAGTCAACACCAGGAAGCCGTTGCCGTTTAGCGGCTGCGTTTGGATCGGCAGGGTATGGAAGCTGTCCGCCAGCAGCGAAATCAGCCACAGATGGCCGTCAAAGCTGAGGAACAGCAGCATCGCCAGCAGGTTGAGCAGGCGCGCCAGCACCGGCATGTTCGGGCCGCCGCTGGGATCGAAGAAAGTGGCGAACGACAGGCCCATCTGCATGCCGATCACTTCGCCCGCCAGGCGCACCGCCGCGAAGGCGAACTGCATGGTCAATCCCAGCGCCACGCCGATCAGAATCTGTTGGATCGCCAGCCACAGGCCGGCGGCGGAGAAGATCGGGATGTTGCTGGCGGGCAGCGTCGGCGCGATCAGGATGACGATCAGCCCGCCAAGGCCGATTTTGACCTTTTTGCTGATCTGCTTTTCGCTGAATATCGGCGCGGTGCCGATCAGCGCCAGAATGCGCAGCAGCGGCCAAAAATAGTGGCTGAGCCAAACGGTGAGTTGGGCGCTGTCGAAGGCGAGCACGGTCAGCCGATCAGGGTTGGCAGGTTGCTGAACAGGGTGCGCATGTAGTCCAGCAGCAGGTTCAACATCCAGGGGCCGGCGATGATGATGGTGGCCACCACCGCCAGAATTTTAGGGATGAACGACAGCGTCATTTCGTTGATCTGGGTGGCGGCCTGCAGCAGGCTGACGACCAGGCCGCTGATCAGCGCCGCCAGCAGCAGCGGGGCGGCCAGCGCCAGCGCGACTTTCATCGCCTCGGTGCCGAGCGCCATAACCGATTCAGGTGTCATCTCGCGTTCTCCGGTCAGGGGTTACGAATAGAAACTCTGCGCCAGCGAGCCGAGCAGCAGTTGCCAGCCATCGACCAGCACGAACAGCATCAGCTTGAACGGCAGCGAGATAGTGGCCGGCGGCACCATCATCATCCCCAGCGCCATCAGCACGCTGGCGACCACCAGGTCGATGATCAGGAACGGAATAAACACCGTAAAGCCGATCTGGAAGGCGGTTTTCAGTTCACTGGTGACGTAGGCGGGCAGCAGGATGCGCATCGGCACCGCTTCCGGGCCGGCCAGCGGCGGCTGATTGGCCAGTCTGGCGTACAGCGCGAGATCGGTTTCGCGCGTTTGCCGCAGCATGAATTCGCGCAGCGGCTGCGCGCCTTTATCCAGTGCGACCTCCAGCCCGATCTTGTCCTGGCTGAACGGCAGATAGGCGTCCTGATAAACCTTGTCGAACACCGGCGACATGATGAAGAAGGTCAGGAACAGCGCCAGCCCCAGCATCACCTGGTTCGGCGGCGCCGAAGGCGTGCCCAGCGCGTTGCGCAGCAGGCCGAGCACGATGATGATGCGGGTGAAGCTGGTCATCATCAGCAGCATGGCCGGCAGGAAGGTCAGTGAAGTCAACAGCACCAGCGTCTGCACCGGCAGCGACCAGCTTTGGCCGCCATTGGCCAGCGGTTGGCTGATCAGCCCCGGCAGTTGTGCAAAAGCCGCCGGGCTGATCAGCAGCAGGGCGGCGGGGAGCCAAACCGCCGGGCGGCGGACGAGGGTATGAAGAGTCGAGGTCATGCCGATTTTTCCGGGCGTTTCATAACTTTTTGCATCAGTTGACGGAAGTCCGCCGGTGTCGCCGCGTCGGCCGCGCCCTCGTCTTTCGGCGGGGCGGGCAGGGTGTGCAGCGGGGTGATCTGCTGGGCGGTGACGCCCAATACCAGCAAGGTGTCGTCGACTTCCACCACCACCACGCGTTCACGCTGCCCGACCTGGCAACTGGCGCGCAGGTTGAGCAGTTTGTTGTTGCGCGCCTGCGGGGCGAAACCCAGCCGACGGAACAGCCAACCGGCCAGCAGGATCAGCAGCAGAATGCCGCCGAGCGCGCTGCTGACCTGCATCAACACCGAACCGGCCGGCAAGGCCGGCGCGGCGGGGGGTTGGGTGCTTTGGACGGTAACGGGCGCCGCGGCGGTCATCAGCGGCTCAGTCGACGCATGCGTTCGGAGGGGGTGATGATGTCGGTGATGCGCACGCCGAACTTGTCGGCCACCACCACCACTTCACCTTGCGCGATCAGGTAACCGTTGATCAGGATATCCAGCGGTTCGCCGGCCAGGCCGTCCAGCGCCACCACCGAGCCTTGCGACAGGCGCAGCAGCTCTTTGATGGTCATCTTGGTGCGCCCCAGTTCCACGGTCAGCTTGACCGGAATATCCAGGATCAGGTCGATATCCTGCAGGCTGCCGAGCGCATCCTGAGCTTCCAGCGACTTGAACACCCCTTCGGTGCTCGCGCCGGATTTCTCTGAAGACTGCTGCTCGTTAAACGCATCAGCCCACAGATCGTCTACGGATTCCTTTCCTTCGCCAGACGGTTGCTTAGGATCACTCATTGGGCTGTTCCTCACTCAGAGCATTCAAAATAGGGTTAATCAAATGTTCAACACGCAGGGCGTATTGCCCGTTCAACGTGCCGTATTGGCTGGTCAGAACCGGTACGCCGTCCACATGGGCGATCAGGCGTTCCGGCTTGTCTATCGGTAATACATCGCCCGGTTGCAGCTTCAGGACTTTCGACAGCCGCATCGGGATATCGACGAAGTTGGCGATCAGTTCCAGTTCGGAATGCTGCACCTGCTTCACCAGGGTTTCGCGCCAGTGGCTGTCTTCCTGCCGCGAGTTTTCCAGCGGCGGGTTGGTCAACAGCTCGCGCAGCGGTTCGATCATCGCGAACGGAATGCAGATGTTGAACTCGCCGGTCAGCGCGCCGATCTCCACCTGGAACGGCGTGGTGACCACGATGTCGTTCGGCGAGGTGGTGATGTTGGTGAACTTCACCTGCATTTCGGCGCGCACGTATTCCACATCGATTTTGTAGATGGCGCTCCAGGCGTCGCCATAGGCGTCCAGCGCCAGGCGCAGCATGCGTTTGATCACCCGCTGTTCGGTCGGAGTGAATTCGCGGCCTTCGACCTTGGTCGGGAAGCGGCCGTCGCCGCCGAACAGGTTGTCGACGGCGATGAACACCAGACTCGGCGCGAACACGAACAGAGCAGTGCCGCGCAGCGGATTCAGATGCACCAGGTTCAGGTTGGTCGGCACCGGCAGGTTGCGGGCGAACTCGTGATACGGCTGGATTTTGATCGGGCCGACGGTAATGTCCGGGCTGCGGCGCAGCAGGTTGAACAACCCCATGCGGAACTGCCGGGCAAAACGTTCGTTGATGATTTCCAGCGCGTGCAGACGCTCGCGCACCACGCGGCGCTGGGTGTTCGGATCGTAAGGCTTGACCTCGCTCTCTTTGCCGACCACCGCCTCGGGTTCATCACCCGCGCTGTCGCCGTTGAGCAAGGCGTCGATCTCTGCCTGTGAAAGAATGCTATCGCCCATAGTGATTACCGCAGTATGAAGGCGGTGAACAGCACGTCGCTGACCACCTGCTTCGGTTGTCCCTTAACCAGCGGCGGGCTGAGCACGTCCTTAATCTGCGCCACCAGCTGTTGCTTCCCTTGTTCATTGGCCAACTGGCTCGCTTCCTGGCGGGAGAGCAGCATCAGCAAGCGGCTGCGCACTTCCGGCAGAAAATCGTTCAGCTGACGGCGGGTACTTTCGTCCGGCAGACGCAGCGTGAGGCCGATGTACAGCACGCGATCCGGGTTGTTGTCCGGCGTCACCAGGTTGACGGTAAAGGTGTCGAGCGGCATGAACACCGGCGCGGCCGGCGGTTGCTGTTTGGCGGCGGCCGGTTCGGCGCCGTTTTTATGCTGTTGCAGCAGCCACCAGCTGTAGCCCGCGGCGCCACAGGCGACGACGCTGATCAACACCAGCAGGATGACCAGAAGGGAGCGTTTCGGTGCTGCCGGAAGGGTGTTCTGAGACATAGCCAAATCTAATTCCTGTTGTTCCACCCGCGGCCGGCGAGGCGGCGGGCATGGCGCGCGGCAAAGCCGCACGCATGACATGTAAAGGTATTATCGCGTCTATCGCGGCGTGCAATAGCCTGAATAGACGCGCAAATGGGTGCCAGCTTGGGCGTTTGCGGCGGCTCAGGCGAAAATATCGACGCCGTTGACCGCGCTGGCCATGCGCTGCAGCGCCATCGGCGCGCTGACGCCATCGGCGGCCGCAGCCTCATCGCCAGGGTGTTCAGCATAGCTGGAACGCCCCTGGCTGTTGGAGGCCTGCTGCTGCGCCTGTTGCCATTGTGGCGTGGACTCGCCGCCCACGCTGCTCTGCCCCAGGTTGATGCCGCTCTCCGCCAGCGCGTGGCGCAGCTGCGGCATCGCCGCTTCCACCGCCGCGCGCACCTGGCCGTGAGCGGAGGCGATGTGCAGTTGCGCCTGCTGATCGTCCAGTTTCAACGTGATCTGCAAGGCGCCCAGCTCCTGCGGATGCAGACGCAGCTCGGCGCTTTGCTGGCCGTTGCGATGGAACATCAGCACCTGTTGGTTCAACGCCTGCTGCCATTCCGGGCTACCCAACTGCGCGTTTAACTGCGGCGTAGGCGGCGCCGTCACCAGTGAGCCGGCCGGGGCGGCCGTTTGCGTTGGGCTGGCGGCGGCCAGGGCGACGGCGTGATTGAGCGTCGGCTGCTGCTGGGTATCGCCCGCCGGCAGCGGCTGTGCGGCACTTGCGCGCTCGCCGCTGGTCGATTGCGGGAGCGCCGCCGTGGCGTTATCGTCATCGGCTGCAGGCGTTTTCGTGCCTGTTCCTGTCGGAGCAGGGGATGCCGATGAACGCGCGGCGGTGTTATCACCGGCCGCCGCAATGTTCAGCAGGCCATTGCCGGTCTGCAGCGCGGCCGCATCGTCAGCGTTTTCCACCGGCAGCGGCCGTTGGCCATCGGCTGGCTGAGGCTGGGCGACGATCGCGGCCGGCAGCATGGCATACAGCGCCTGCAGCGTCGCGGCATCCAGCTCTTTGGCGGCGGCGATCGGCGGCTGCGCCGGTTTATCGCCGGCCACGAGCGTCTCGCTCTCGGCGCCTTCAGGTGAAAGCGCGTCGGCTGGGGTTGCCAGACCCGGCAGCAGGCCGCCGCGCTCGCCGAAGGTGGCCAGCAGTTGATTGAGCTGATTGCGGCTCAGGGCCGGGGCGCGTTCATCGTCCGCGCTCAGCGCGACCGGCGGCTGTTTGCCGTCGGCGGCGGGCGCAAAACGTGCGCCGAGCAGTTGGGCGAAAGCGGATGACAGCTGGCTCTCATCCAGCGCCGACGTCAGTTCGGCCAGACCGCCGGCATCGCCGGGTAAGGCCAGGCCGGGCAGGGCGTTCAGATTCATGGGTTGATATTCCTTTGTGCACTGCGTTGAGCGAACTCATCCATCAGTTTTTGATCCCGTTTATTCTCCTGCTGCTGCTCCGCATTTATGGCGCGGGTATGCAGAGTCTCGAAAGCGTTCAGCCGCTGTTGTTTGTCTTGCCATTGCTTCACCGCATGATCCACTTTCTGCCCCCACTGCAGCAGCTGCTGGCGGTGCTGGTCGATGGCCTGTTCCAGCGTGCCGATAAACTGCTGGTAGTTTTGCCAGCGAGAGCTGTCCATGCCGTCGCAAAGCGTATGATTCAGCTTCTGGCGATATTCGTCCTGATAGTTGAGCAGCATCGACAGCTGTTGCTCCGCCGCCTGCTGCGCCTGCCGCACCTGGCCAAGCTGTTGCGCGGCCTGTTCCACCGCATCCTGCGCCAGATCGCGCAGGGTAATCAGGGGGGATTGTGATTTCATCGCTGTGCGCCTCTGGTGACGTTAAACAATCAACTGCTGCAGCTGTTGACAGGCTTCATCGTAGCCGCTGCGTTCAAAGATGCCCTGTTGCAGGTAAGCTTCCATCTGCGGGTACAGCGTCATCGCTTTGTCCAGCAACGGATCGCTGCCCGCCGCGTAGGCGCCGACGCTGATCAGATCGCGGTTGCGCTGATAGCTGGCCAGCATCTGCTTGAAGGTGCGTACCCGGCGGTAATGCTCTTCGTCGATCAGCGATGTCATGGCGCGGCTGATTGACGCTTCGATGTCGATCGCCGGGTAGTGGCCGGCCTCCGCCAGCCGCCGCGACAGCACCACGTGGCCGTCGAGGATGGCGCGCGCCGAGTCGGCGATCGGATCTTGCTGATCGTCCCCTTCGGTCAACACGGTGTAGAAGGCGGTGATGGAGCCGCCGCCGCTGATGCCGTTGCCCGCGCGTTCCACCAGCGCAGGCAGCTTGGCGAAGACTGAAGGCGGATAGCCTTTGGTCGCCGGCGGTTCGCCGATGGCCAGGGCGATCTCACGCTGCGCCATGGCGTAGCGGGTAAGGGAGTCCATGATCAGCAACACGTGCTGCCCGCGATCGCGGAAATCTTCGGCGATGCGGGTGGCGTAGGCCGCCCCCTGCATGCGCAGCAGCGGCGACACGTCCGCCGGCGCAGCGATCACCACCGAGCGCGCCCGGCCTTCGGCGCCGAGAATGTTCTCGATAAAGTCTTTGACCTCGCGGCCGCGCTCGCCGATCAGGCCAACGACGATCACATCCGCCTGGGTATAACGGGCCATCATGCCGAGCAACACGCTCTTGCCGACGCCGGAGCCGGCGAACAGGCCCATGCGCTGGCCGCGACCGACGGTCAGCAGACCGTTGATGGTGCGCACCCCCACGTCCAGCACCTGCTCGATCGGCGTGCGCTGCAAGGGGTTGAACGGCGCGGTGATCAGCGGCGCGCGGTAACCGGTTTCCGGCGAAGGCAGGCCGTCGAGCGGTTTGGCGCTGCCGTCCAGCACGCGCCCCAGCAGCGCCGGGCCGAGCGGCAGCTGTTTGCCGGCGCTTTGGCCTTCCGGCGCGATGCGGGCGTAAACCCGCGCGCCCGGCACGATACCTTCGACTTCTTCCAGCGGCATCAGGAACAGCCGTTGGCCGTTGAAGCCGACCACTTCGCTTTCCACTTCCTGCACCTCACCGGCGTCGTGCCGTTCGATGAGGCAGGTCGCCCCGAGCGGCAGCTGCAGGCCGGTAGCCTCCAGCACCAACCCGGTGGCGCGGGTCAGGCGACCGTAGCGGCGCACCGTCGGCGCGCGGGCGATGCGTTTTTCCAGCGTATCCAGAGAACTCAGCCAGCGGCCGAGACGCGCGGTCATCAGACTTCTCCCGGTGCCGCCAGGCGGCACAGTTCATGCCAGCGCGTCGCCAGGCTGGCGTCAAGATCGCCTTCCTCGGCGCTGACCTTGCAGCCGCCCGGATGCAGTTCGCCGTCCGCCAACAGGCGCCAGCCGTGCAGGCTGAGGGTAACCCCCAACTGCTGCTCGACGCGTGGATAGTCGTCCGGGTGGACCCGCAGCTGCGGCTTGCCGTTGAACATCGGCTCCTGTTGAATCAGCTGTTGGATCTGCGCGAGCAGGGCGGTGCCGTCGCACACCGGCGGCTGGCCCAGCACCTGTTTGGCGGCGGTCAATGCCAGTTGCATCAGCCGCGAAGCGATCACGCTGTCGAGCGCGTCCAGCGTGTGCTGGAATTCAGTAACCAACTGCTGCCAGTGGGCGGTCAGCGGCTGTTGCTGCTGTTGCGCTTCCAACAGCCCTTGCTGACGGCCTTCTTCCAGACCGGACTGAAAACCGGCTTCATAGCCTTTTTGCTGGCCGTCGGCATAGCCCAACTGCTGGCCCTGTTGCTCGGCCTGCAGCCGCAGCGTCGCCAACTGCTGCTGCAATTCGGCCTGCGCGTCCGGCGACGGATCGCTTTGTTCGAGATCCGGCAGCGGCGGCAGTTCGAACGCCGGTTTCTGTTCGCCCAAATCGTTGAGCGACCAGGGCTGCCAGGGCAGGGTGTTAATGCGATCAGACATAGGTGTCCTCGCCGCCGCCGATGATCATTTCGCCGGTTTCCGCCAGGCGTCTTACCACCAACAGGATGGCTTTCTGCTCGTTCTCCACCTGCGACATGCGCACCGGCCCACGGTTGGCCAGATCGTCGCGCAGGATGTCGGCGGCGCGTTGCGACATGTTCTTGAGGAACTTCTCGCGCAGCGGCTGTTCGGCGCCTTTCAACGCGATCAGCAGCGACTCGCCTTCCACTTCCTGCAGCAGGCGCTGGATGCTGCGATCGTCGACTTCCACCAGGTTTTCGAACAGGAACATCTCGTCGATGATCTTCTGCGCCAGCTCGCCGTCGTATTCGCGCATCGCGTCGATGACCGCTTCTTCCTGCTGGGTTTTCATCAGGTTGATGATCTCGGCGGCGGTGCGCACCCCGCCCATTTTGCTGCGCTTGAGGTTCTGGCCGTCGAGCAGGTTGTTCAGCACTTCGGTCAGCTCTGCCAACGCCGCCGGCTGCACGCCGCCGAAGGTGGCGATACGCAGCATCACGTCGTTGCGCAGGCGCTCGTCGAACAGGGCCAGGATGTCCGCCGCCTGGCCGCGTTTGAGGTGCACCAAAATAGTGGCGATGATCTGCGGGTGTTCGTCGCGGATCAGATCGGCGGCGCTCTGCGGCTCCATAAAGTTGAGCGTTTCCATGCCGGTGGTGGTCTCGCGCGATTCGAGAATGTCTTCCAGCAGGCTGGCGGCGCGCTCTTCGCCCAGCGCCTTGACCAGCACCGAGCGCAGGTAGTCGCTGGCGTTGACGCTCAGCGCCGCGTATTGCTCGGCGTCGTCTTCAAACTCGGTCAGTATTTCGCCGAGCTGTTTGTGTGAAACCTGGCTCATGCCGGCCATGGTGCCGCTCAGCAGCTGTACTTCGCGCGAGGAGAGGTGTTTGAACACCTCCGCCGCGCGATCTTCACCCAGCGTCATCAGCAAGATGGCGCTTTTGTCGGTTCCGGTCAGGCTCATATCTCGTTACTCATCCATTGGCGGATTACCAGAGCGACCACGCGCGGGTCTTTGTCAGCCAGATCGCGGATCCGCTGGCTCTGGACTTCTGCGCTGACGCGCTGCTGCGATTTGCGACGCTGCGCCAGCTCCTCGTTGCTCGGTTTGTTGCTGTCGACCGCTTTGGCGGCAGGGGCGTTGGCGGCGGCGATGGCGGCCTGTTGCGCAGCCTGGCGCTGTTGCAGCTGCGGCCGCACCAGTTTGCGCCACAGCAGCCAGGCCACCAGCAGCACCAGCAGATAGCGGCCCGCGTCGATCAGGCGATCGATAAACGACTGGCTTTGCCAGAACGGCAGTTCGCCACCGGTCACCTGAGTGTCGGTAAACGGCGTATTGACCACGTTCAGGGTATCGCCACGGCTGCTGGAGTAGCCCATCGCTTCACGCACCAGCGCTTCGATCTGCGCCAACTGCTCTTTGCCCATCGGCTGCGGTTTGCCGTCTTTACCGGTGCCCAGGTAGTTGACCACCACGGCGACCGACAGACGCTGCACGGTGCCGGCTTTGTGCTGGGTATGGCGGATGGTGCGATCGAGCTCGTAGTTGGTGGTCGCGTCGCGTCGGGTATTTTGCGGCACGCCGCTGGCCGCCGCGCTGCGGGTGGTTGCGGCGTTTTGCGCGGTGGCGTTGGCATTGTTGCCTGCCGCGGGCTTGGCGGTTTCAATCGGCGCGGTGGCCGGCGCGCTCGGTTGGTTGGACAGCGCGCCTGGCACGCCACCCACCTGCGGCCCGCCGATCTGTTCGCTCAGGCTGGTTTGCTGGGAGCGGATAGCGGCTTTGTCCGGCTGCTGGTTCGGCTGGTATTGTTCATCGGTTTGCTCGCGCGTGGCGAAGTCGATCTGCGCTGTGACCTGCGCACGCACGTTGGCGCTGCCGACCACCGGAGCGAGGATCGCTTCGATGCGGCGCTGGAAGCCGTTTTCCACTTCGTTGGCGTATTTCAGCTGCGAAGCGTTGAGATCGCGCCCGGTGCCGTCGGACTGGGTCAGCAGGCGGCCGGCCTGATCGACCACGGTCACGTTGCCCGGCGGCAGGCCGGCGACACTGCTCGACACCATATAAACGATGGCGTTGATCTGGCCGTCGTCCAGCGCACGGCCGGGTTGCAGGGTGAGCGTTACCGAGGCGGAAGGGGATTTCTGTTCGCGCACGAACAGCGAAGGTTTAGGCAGCGCCAGGTGAACGCGGGCGTTTTGCACCGGCCCCAGCGATTCGATGGTGCGCGACAGCTCGCCCTCGAGGGCGCGCTGATAGTTAATCTGCTCGCTGAACTGGCTGATGCCGAATTTTTCCTGGTCCAGCAGTTCGAAGCCGACGGCGCCGCCTTTCGGCAGCCCTTGCTGCGCCAGACGCAGACGGGTTTCATGCACCTTTTCCGCCGGGATCAGCAGCGCCGCGCCATTCTCGGCAAAGCGGTAAGGGATGTTCATCTGCGTCAGTTGGGTGACGATGGCGCCGCCGTCGCGGTCGTTCAGATTGCTGTACAGCACGCGGTAGTCGGGGCTTTTCACCCACAACAGCAGCGCGACGACGATCGCGATCGCGGCGGAAGCGGCGACCAGCAACGGAATTTTCGGGTTGGCGCGCAGACGGTTCCAGATGGCTTGCAGGCCGTTGTCGCGGCTTTCGCCGGCGGTTATCGAAGCACTCATTTTAGGTCTCGTCCTTCAATGGCGCTCACGATCCCGTACGGGCCGCTGAGCAGCTCCCTGCCAGGCTGATGAACGGTATGGTTAGCGTTGTGTGACAAAACAGACTCCCTGATACACATATCTTCTAAATAGCGGCGCTCCCATTTCTGGGCAGGCCATTATTCGCCTTATCAGACAATTCCGATTGCCCGATAAGCCGGGTTTTTTGCAGTTAATTAACCGCTTTAGGTCCGAAAACGCTGTGCTAGGGTGTGCATCATTGGAGAAGTGCAGGGTGAAAACGTCACCCGGCGAGACGAGATGATTGAGGACCAGATGGCGATTCAGGGCATTGAAGGGGTGCTGCAGCAGATGCAGACCATGGCGGTTCAGGCCGGCAAGATGGGGCAGAATGCGGCGCCACAGGGCGTCAGCTTCGCCAGCGAACTGACTGCGGCGCTCGGCAAGATCAGCGAGACCCAGCAAACGGCGCGCAAGCAGGCGCAGGATTTCGAGCTGGGCGCGCCAGGCATCAGCCTGAACGATGTGATGGTCGATCTGCAGAAATCGTCGGTGTCTTTGCAGCTGGGCGTGCAGGTGCGCAACAAGCTGGTGGCGGCCTACCAGGATATTATGAATATGCCGGTGTGATTGATTAAATTCGTTGATTTAAAAGGAGAATGTCACTCGTTAATGGCGGCGTGGGGCACTGATGGGGCAAACTCCGTTAATTTCTGGTTCAACAGGTTGATCTGGTCATGGTTGTTTTCAGCCATCCATGAGCCATAAACCTGGTAAACCATCTGGGCGGATGCATGCCCCATTTGCTGAGCAATGAAGTTTGGGTTTGCGCCAGCAGCCAGTGACCAGCAAGCGTAAGTGTGCCGTGATTGGTAGGCCTTTCTATGCCTTATCCCAGCTCGTCGTAATGCAGAGTCCCAGCTTTGCCCGATTGTTCCTTCTGAATAATGATGTCCGCTCCTGCCATTTGTGGCTGTCATGCTTGGATTAAAAACAAACGTACATTTGTGGCTTGCCGTTTTACCGTATTCGCGAAGGGATACGGTGATGTCATGTGCTCTGCCAAGCCGAGTTAGTTCAGCCTGATCTCGCAGAGCGTCGATTGCTGGTTGAACAAGTTGGACAATGCGATCTGTTCCTGCTGCCGTCTTTGGCAACTTGAACTGACCATTCTTTATGAGGTTTCTGCGAACGGTGATACTTCCTGCATGAAGATCTATATCCTCCCAGCTGAGCGCGCATAGTTCGCCATGGCGAAGCCCAGTGTATATAGCTACTGACCAAAGGTTGCGAGTCTGGCGAATCTTTATCGCATCCATCATGCGTATAAACTCTTCGCGTGAAAGAGGATCAGGTAGCGACTTAGACTTTGTTAGCGGGGAAATGTTAGCGGTTGGATCAGAAGCAACATATCCATTTGCAAGGGCAAAGCGAAACATTGATACAAGGCAGCCGATATAGCCGTTAACTGTCGATACTGACCGGCCTCTCTTGGCGCTCTTATGCCCATGCCCAATAGCTTGAAATCCGGTAAGCATCTCTTTCCTGGCGACCAAGATGTCTTCTTGCCTGACTGATGATGCTAGCCTGTTTACACCGATGAATGGCAGGGTATTGGCTATCTTTGACTCATACTTACCCTTTGTGCTTGTAGCTAATTCCATTTCCTTAATAGATAGCCACTTTTCAGCAAGCTGATTTAAGGTTATTTCATTCCTTTCTATCCCAAACTTCGCCAGGTTATGTGAGTTAGGGAACCTTTCTGCATAGTCAAATCGTCCCGTCTTTATGTCGTAACAAATCGACGCTCTTAGATCACCCGCTATCCTCCTGTTTTTTGCAGTATCAGGAGCGCCAAGCGCCTCCCTAACTCGCTTGCCTTTATACATGAACCAAATGCGCAAGAACCCTCCGTGGTTCTCTACGCCAGTTGGATATGCAGCCATAGAATTCTCCTTTCTGTTGTCGGATGGATATTTAAGCAGATTTGCGTCTCTTGGTCGCCGGAGGCTGCCTCTCTATCCAGCGATCTACTTCTTCTCGGTTATAGAAGCATGGGCTGTTGTCGCGTGGCTGGCTGTCTGGCGCTACATGTCGATACTCCCTACCTTCCATCCAGGAGTTTTCTCGCGCAGTTTTTATTGTGTTCTTTTTCAGGCCAGTTACAGCCATCAGCACCGATTCAGACACCCATTTGTTTGGCATCAGGTTGATTACTTCGCTCATGGTTATTCCTGAAATATTATTGGATGGTGATATTGGCAGGGGTGTTATATTCGTGAGATGACTGTTCGGCGATCAGCTTCACACCTGGCTTAACGATCTGCTCGAGAATCGCCATCTTACCGGCATACTCTTCATCATCAGCTGCACCGAGATAGATGGTTATCATGCGTCCACCAAAGATGAGAAGGGCGCTTTGTTTTGTTCACATGCGACACCTCTCTGCCTGTCTGCTTTTTTCCGGCGTTCGTAGTCTTCAGCGCAGCTATCGCCAAAGCAGAAATTACCTTTGCTGATAGTTTCTCCACACCAATAACAGCGGCCAGTAAACACCATTGACGGCTTAGGCCGGTTGGATAATGCGGAGAGGATAATCAGCTCTTCTTGCTCTTGTGCGTTGTCGATGATGTCAGCCATGTTTAACTCCTAATCCTAAAATGTTCTCGACATCATCAGCGCCACAGCCGGATGCCATGATTGCTTGACCTTCATGCAAGAAGACTCGAACAGGAGCAGGCATAACGCCGGTGCGCTCCCACAGTGCTTGATGAAGTTTCTGCTGCAATGCATCCGTGCTAACGCGCCCGTCCGTGAAGTAGGCGCGGGGAATCCTGACGCTGATAGTGTCCATGGTTGTTACTCCGATTGGAGATAGGGCAACAAAAAACCCGCCGAAGCGGGTTCATGTCAGTTAGTTGGATTTACTTCTTGCCGTTTGCCTCTGCCATCTGCTGATAGCGGTGGTCATTCGGTCCTGGGAATTTGTGGCTCTGGCCACGGTAATGCTGAAGTCGTTCACGGAAGTATTCGCGCAGATGTGAAGGCTGCTCTTCTTCAACTTGCGCAGGCACAATCGGCATATTCATGCGCTCTTTGTAAGCTACGCCTGAAGCAGCTAAGTCAACGTTAACCTTCTCGCGCTCTTCCGGTGATTTATCCGCTATGTTGTATGACATTGCCCAATCCTATATCAGCTCAAAGTCATCATCGAACGTTGCAAAGTTTAGCTCTGCAGCGCGCATCTCGAGGATAAATTTGATACCGTCATGTAGTGAAGTGGGCCGATCATACTCCAGAACGAAGCGATCGTGATAGGTGCGTCCTAGCCAGTAACCTCCGCCGTATTCCTTCAAACGCTGGAAGAACACCCAGCCACCTTCTTTGGGATACTCCAGCATCTCGCCGCGGTAAACTACCTGATAGCCGCTGTCGTTTTTCGTAGTCATAACTCACACCATAAAAATACTGTTCATGCATACAGTATAATTATAGTGGTCTGTGAGTCAATTCCCACCCTCCGGCGCTGCTGCCAGCATTAGACGGTACGCTGAGCGTATGGAGAAAGCTCCAGATGCTAACGCTGCATTTATCATTTCCGCTGTCGGCTCAATAGGAACCAGCTTCCAGCCCTCCGGCAACGTGTAATCCTGGCTTACAGGTTGAGCCAGCATTGCGGCGCGGCAGGCGTCGGCATATTGTGTCAGGGTGTCAATTCCGTACTCGTTTTTCTCAGCCATCCATCCTGGGTAATGCGTCCAGATTTCCATGCCGAAATGCCGGTAGTCTGGATCACCGCCAGGGGGTACTGGTGCATCGAAGCCAGCTATTCCAAGAATTCGTATGCGGGCGCTACCCAACATGGCTCGCCAACGCTCAGCGTCCCGTCGCACGTCATCCGGCACTGCTGGCGCTGGCGGAGTGGTGTAGAGCTTGGTGCCGTCCGGGAAATTGTCCCAATCCGCTTGCTCATGTAGGCATATGACGCGAGCCGACGGGAAGCAACCAACATCATCCTGTTGCCCTAATCTTACTTCACCAATTGCCACCGGCTGCGCCTCCCGGTTAGCCAACTTGCGGATATCCATTTCAATTTCATCAGCCCATTCCTGCCACTCCTGCGGCAAACCGCCTTTCGCACCGGCGATGTGATTAGCTAAGCCATACAGTTCTTCTTTCATGCATCCCCCTTAACCTGCTGTAGATTCGACGTTGGCCGGAAAAGTTATTTCGCCTAGCACCGCACCAAACTGCTCTGCGGTAGGAATGAAGTCGCCCGTTCCGACGCTAAAAATGTGGTCTTCAATAGCCTGCGAGAATGCGGTATCGTAAACAGCGATATTTCTGTCACCCATCGTGGCAAATCCCAGGCGCTTTGACGGGCAGCGGTTAAGTACCCTCTGGACATCATTTAGCCATTTACGTTCTGCTGCTGTTAGCTCAGTCATCCTACTCATCCCCCTCTACCCATCCACGCCCTGTACTGCGAATAAGGCCTTTCTTGCGCAGCGCTTGAAGCCTGCGATCAAGAACACGGAATGCCTCATCGCTATCTTTTCCCTCGGCCCCGGCGATTGACGTGCAGTAACCGCGAACACACCCGCTATACAGCTCGACAAACTTAGTTGGCTCCGCATCAATCCGCCGCAAAATTGCCGCGTCCAGATTTTCGTATTTGCTCACTGGTCATCCCCCTCTACGGTGAAGCCAGCGGCGCGAACGGCATCGGCGCAATAATCAACGGCAGCATTAAATCCATCACCGGCAAAAGGCACGTTGCTGGAATCGACCTTTTTCAACCGCACCGGCGTAGCCAGTCGCTGCTCAAGCTCGGCGATGCGCTTATCCTTCGCTTCTAGCTCTGCCAGCAGGGCGAGAACGGCAACAGGGTTAGCAACTGCAATGAATATGGCATCGCGTTTTTCGCTGGCGCCTGCCACGTGAGGCTTATTTCCTTGAGTGATGAATGTTTCCTCTGTGGTGATGCCGTTGAACTGCACGCTGGAACGGAACCACGGACCCGGGGTTGCGGCCATTGCGGCCGCTTTCAGTTCGCTCAGCTTATTTTCCATGACTGTAGTCCTTCAGGTAGTCCAGAAGCTTCAGGATTGCCCAGCAGTAGAGGCTGAACAGTAATCCTGCAAGGAAGTACGAACCGAACCCAGTTGCGGTTACTGTAACTACCTTGATCTGCAGGATTGCCACCACCAAAATCAGAATGCGAATTACGCCGATTAACGTGCTCATAATGCTTTCTCCAGTGCCACAGCGCCTTCTTCCGGATACTCAGCATCGTGAGCGATCAGGCCGTGATAGTCAGGTTCGCCATGTTCGCCCGCGATAGTTCCCTCACCGATCCACACTTCAGTTTCCAGTTGACCGGCATCAGGCTGTTCGTAGTTGATTCCCATCAGGTCGCAGATATCGCAAATTTGTTGGATTGTCAGATTCATAATGCTTTCTCCTGGGCCTCGGCCCGCTGGACTGGTTCTTGCTGTTTGTATGAGTGGCCATAAATAATGGATTCAATAGTTGATGTGCTTACCAGGAATTGAGCCGCCAAGTCCTTCACCTTCTTGCCTCCACTCCTTAGGCTTCTTATCTTCTGCGCCTGCTCATCAGTAAGCTTTGAGCCTGGGTGATTTCCGCCTATTTGATATGTTCCATGTTTCTTTCTGTCATCCGCATTCTCCTTGGCTGTGCCATATTTCAGATTTGACGGACGATTGTCTTTTGGATCTCCATTCAGGTGCCTTACTTGCAGTCCGGCTGGGCATGGCCCATGGAAAGCATCTGCGACAAGTTGATGAACTCCAACTGAGCGAGATTTACCTGATTCAAAAGAGATGCTGACATTCAAATAGCCCTTATTTTTCTTGCATTGCTTCAGGTAATAACTGAACGCAGGGTCAATGCTCGAAACAGATCCACGATTTTTGCCTGTTCCGCGTCGGCGGTGAGAAACAATCCTGCAATCATCTGTCGCCGAGTAACCCGGGTAAGAGGGGCATGGTTTAATCATTTAACCCTCCGGAACGATATCGCCCACACCCAGGGGTTGGCGCCCCAGCTTTCTTCGCCGTAGATGGACTGCCACAATTTCAGGAACCCAACGCGATATAGCGCTTCTGGCGGCGTGATGATGTGTTGCGATGGCGCCACGCCCTCAGCCTTGGCGTCCTCTTCGCTGATATCGTTCAGGCGCTCAACACGTACTGCGGTGATTTCCAGCAGGATGCGGCAGGCGTCACGTGGCATGTGAATTGATGGCACCCAGCGCTTAACCTGGCTTGCCGCTCCATCTTCAGTGGCGGCGCGATATACGAGTCGATTACCGCAATCGCCGAACGTCTCCCGCACCCACAGCCGATCGCCTACCGCTCCGAACGGACACGCATAACCCTCATCTTCACCTGCAACGCCGAAAACCTGACCCGTAGCCGGTTGCAGATAGCCGTCTTTATCGACGACGCCGGGGGTATACCAGCGAGCGGAATAATCCAATTCAAGGGACATATTCATAGGGTGGAAATGCTCAGATGGCTGAACCTTCATAACCCGCCGCGTCTGGGTCTTGCGTCCGTCGAGAATTGCGCGAACCATTTCTCCGTTGAAAATCACTGGGCGCTCTTTCATTTGGCCTCCTGCTGCTTTTCGTCGCCTTCGAATTTAGTCCCGCAGAGAGGGCAGTAGCTCATCATGCAGAGGTGGTCTACTTTGGTCTGGTTGGCAGCCAGCCCGCCGCCTTTGCGCTTGCGGTAGTAGCGGAATTTAAAATTCATCGCTACCGGGGAATGATCGCCGCCGCTGAAGTTGTAGAGTGAGTGCTCGAACCCAGCCTCATCAATCTCGCCAAGGGCATCGCCGACCTTTTCAGAAATGCGTTCCTTGAACAGCGCAGCTGTTTTTTCAAAGCAATTACAGGCCATGTTATTTCCCCTCCCGCAGCTCGGTGGCTTTAAGTTCCGCGACCGTAGCGCTGATAAGCTGGCAGTCACACAGATGCTTGAGGGCTCGCGCGGTAGCCTCATTCCGGATAGCTGCAAGTGCTGCGGAGGTGGCCGGGGTTTTCGGGTCATGTTCAGCAATAAATGAATCAAGCAAACCAATAGGCCATGACGCCTGTTGCTCGTTTATCAATTTTCTGTTCGAATCCTTCAGCGCCTGATTCTCCACAGCCAGCGCATCGCGCTCAGCCTTCAGTGCTGAGATATATCCGTCACGCACTCGAATCAGGGCGTTGAAAAACTCCTTTGCCGCCTCATCTGCGTTTCCTGTGAACGTTAACGGGCTTCCATCTGCTGGGATTTTTAACCATGGCTTTTGATTGGTGAGAAAAGAGAAATCTGAGTTATTAAGCTTTATATTTTTTGACTCTTGCTGATTGTTCATTGCTCATCCTCAGCCCGCACCACAGCATCAACTGGCAGGCATTCGTAATAAGAGGGGAGGTTTTGCGCGGCGATGTCAGCAGTACAGTTCTGGTAATCCGGGTAGATATAGCCAGCAGATTGATAGCTGCAGATATCCGCGCCGCTAGTGCAGATGAGAAGAAATAGTCCGAACATGATGCATCCTATTCAGTTTCGCTAAAGCGCCATTTCTGCCGACGATCAAGCACCATTCCGAGTTGCTTGGCCTTTTTGTCAGCCTTAAGAAAATCAGGAATTCTCTGGCCGTCGGGAAACTCCCAGCAGCTTCCGACGATGCGAACTACCGATATGGTTTTGGTGTTTTTATCCATCTTCGTTTTCTCACTGGAAGGCCGAAGTTCAGGCAATAAAAAAGCCGCGTTTTTCGCGGATGTATTGGTCATCATTTTGTTGGCGCGTTCGTGGGTTTCACCGCGCTTTAGGGCGTCAAAAGCCGCAAGGCATCCCGCGACTATTTCCGCGTATTGTTCTTTCATGAGTGGTTACCTGCGGCTTTGTAGGCTGCTCAGAATGGCGGTTCGTCATCCCAGCCAGATTGATTGCTTTGCTGATTCGAATGCTGATCGGAGTTTTTTTGCGGCTTACCCTGATTTGATACTGACTGCACAAAGCCAATCCTGGCATTTTGAAGCTCAAGCGTGATGGCTTGCCCGTTTTGCCCGTCATACACATCAACGCGGATAGTTTCACCGCTGATTTCAACTACAGATCCCTCAACCAGAACACTACGATAGTAATCAGCTTGCGGGCCCGGCTTGGCAAATACAGCAGCGCTGTAATTCGTCCATTCCTTCTGCTTTTTCTGCCGGTCGTAGTACTGAACACCCGCGCGGATGTTAAAGCCAATGCTATCTCCTGCTTGAAACTCCCGAGCGGATTTGTTGAGTCGTACAGTGATGCTGTGCATTAAATTGGTAACTCCAAGTCAGTTTTTTGGATGTTGTAGACCTCAGTGGCTTTGCTAAGAAGATCATTGTTTCCAGCTAGATTTGCCTTTGTCCATGCAAATGCCTTTTCTAGACCGGCAATATCAAGTGTCGAGGCAGCTGCGGTAAACTTATTGAGCACTTGCTGAGGTGTGGGTTTTTGTTTTTGCGGTTCAGGCTTTGCGGCATTCTCTTGCTTTCGATGCTCATCAGTGTCAGCGTCCTTAGCATCGTCAATGCCGAACAGGCCATTTAAGCAGTATTTGCGGGCATAGGAGCTTGTTGCTCCAGTTACCTGCGCATCATCCATGCCTTTCTTTGTAAGGGCTTCACGAGCCATTGCGGAAGCAGAATGGCTATGCGCACCATCCGTGATTGTTGCCGTCGCTTTCACATAGAATCGGTCGCCAATCTGAACTATCTCATCGCTAATGGAGAGAAAAAGATCGCCAAGCAGTGGCTTAACACCCTCAAGGATGTCCTCGCAGCTTCGATAGTTATAGTTGCCGAACGAGTTACGTTGGTTTTTTGGAGCATTAAGTTCTCGCTGGATTACAGCCAGCTTTTGAATAAATTCTTTACTCATAGCCTATCCCCATCTGTTGAGCCTGACGCTCTGACATAAAGTCGGCAATGGCTTCAATTGCCGCCTGCTCATCAGTCATTTCCTCGACAATCTCCGCAAGCATGTGAGAAACAAACAATCCATCGTCTGCTAGTAATTCCTGGCTCATGCAACCGCCTTATTTTCTGTGACCGTATATCCATTCTCTGCAAGCCACTCAAACACGGCTTTGATATCGAGCTGAGGCATGATCTGTTTCTCATCAACATGACCGAACAAAGCGACACCGTCCGCCTCAATGCGAACCTCACCTTGTCGCTGTCCAGCCTTGGCGTGATATTCGGTGCATACGAATGTCATTTTCATTTCATCCCCCGATAGAAAAGAGAGTTAGCAAGCTGGAATAGGGTGTCGTCGTTCTTCTCTTTGGCGAGCAAGGCGAGAAGCTGCAGTGTTCTTGTCATGTCCATTAGGGCTCACCTCTTTGATTAAGAGTGTCTTTCAACCATCGGCCAATGCAGCGCATCCGGCGGGTGATGATTTCGAGTAATGTTTCAGATTGAGCGCCCATGAGCGGGCACCCAGCGTAAGCAAGTTGCTGCATGGGTAACTCCTGATTGATAGGTATTCATTGCTGAACCAACTCGTAAATTGGCTTAGCGATGGTAATAAGAAAGCCGCACTTAGGCGGCTTCGATCGTTACCTTTAGGAAGGTGGCGTTAATCAGTCTTATTGTTGATAAAACTTCGTATATCATCGATTCGTCACCACTATATGACCCATAAGTCATTTCCATATTTAAATCGCTATCTTTGTTGTATGAGTATTCTCCGCCTTTATATCCGTAAAAAGGTCCGTCATTCACTAATCTCTCAAGATAAGGAATGAATTCAGATAAGGTTGAAGTTCCATTTTCAACAAATATACAAGGCTCTGCGTAAACCCCTCTCCAGCTTCCGCAGTCGTGAGGCCTAAAATCTAGCTGAAGATCTTTATTGCTTGCACAGAAATACATGAACTGGGCAATGCTTGGCTTTTCCATTCTAATCTCCGGGTAAAAAAATGGCCGCACAATGGCGGCCTAAGTGACGATAAGAGGGGTTATGTCTTCTTACTGATACATCATCAAGCCCACTGTGAAATGAGCTTTGTGATGGTCAGTCATTACGAGCTTTCAGCATGGCATCAGCTACTTCATAGGCGTACTCAGCATATTCAGTTGGATCCCATTCATTTAAGTTTGGCCCAGATTGAACTCCAGACATGACCATAGAAGCGAAGTAATCGCGCAATGAAAGCCCTTCTGCTCCATCATCTACCCTGTCCGCTGGTCGCGGGAATGCTGGCCCACCTGTTTCTTTGCTCATCACGTTCTCTCCATCAATCCAATAACCACGCCACACCAGAAGAGGGCGCATGAAACCAACATCCAAAACCAAACCTTTCCTCTGAAGCTCATGCTTACCTCGACTTTTAGGCGTAAAAAAAGCCGCTAGGCGGCGGTATAAATTGCATGCATAAATGGATTTTTTTTACTTAAAACCAAATCAGTTCTATCGCAGTCCAAAAGGCACAAATCATGAATGAGGACCAAAATGGCCCATATACGATCGCTACCGCATACTTTGACCTCCAAGCCCATGGCGTATAAAAAGCACATAATCCAAAAAGCAGTGAAATGCAGAAGTATGTCCCAAGTATTTTATGGATTAGATCCATCGTGTAACCCTCTGCTGTTAACGTGCGGTGATTTTGTTTGATTTGCGATGCCCGGCTGCGAACATCGCTACCTCGGGCAAGCACATCGCTCCGCCTTCAGCTGACTCACGAACTGGCCGAGGGCATGCTTTGTATTCAGTGAGTGAAAGCGCCTTGGCAACTCGCGCATTTCCAACCAGTGCTGAGGCCACATTGCGAGCCAGGATGATGTCTTTGTTGCGCTCTGCCCGATGTGCGATTGCCCGAGCCAGCTTTTTACGTTCTTTGCTGTTCATATGGATTTCTCCGTTAGTTAGCTTTGGTGTCGCCGTCGCCTTGCGTGGGCGACATAAGACGCCTGCTGCCTAGCTTCCGTGTCCGAACTAACGCTTGTCGGAAACAGCGACCCAAAGCCAACTTCTCTTTGGTGAGACCGAATCAGTCTCAATCTGGATTGTTAAAGAGCGGTGCCAAGCTTCCGTTTGGCTGGTCAGCGTCCTGCTGTGAGTTAAAGATACAGATAAAACTGTAATGCAGTCAACAGATAAAACTGTATTATTTGGTGGTAAATACATATGTACCTGTATTTGGTGTGAATTTAATTTTCATAAGGCGAAAAAAAACCGCCATTAGGCGGTTTGTAGGGCAGGGAGTTGCTACCTTTTTCTGCGGTAGATGCGATGTTCAACCATCGTTCCGATGATTGCTATATCCTGCGCTGTGCTGTCCATCTTGGCATAGTCGCTATTGAGTGGGATCAGTTCAAAACAATCATACCCAAACCTTCCAATACCTAATGGCCTGTATTTTTTAAATGTGGCCTCATGGTTTCCATTCTTTGCTACCACAAACTCGCCTGGTGAAGGCTCAACTTCAGGGTCAATGATAATTACATCACCCTCTTTGAAATCAGGTTCCATTGAGTCGCCAACAATACGCAATGCAAAGCTATGCGCTGATAGATCCATGTCGGTCATTACATACTCAAATTCGCCTTCGATATCCTCTATAGGTCTATTCTCCGCTAGCGCCCCAGCCTGCACGTAGCTGATCAGCGGGACTCTCCTGGCATTTAATTCAGAAACAGGCTTGAATGCGCCCCCTTGCAAAAGCCAAGCAGGGTCGCAATCTAACGCCTTAGCAATACCTATAATGTTTCGTGGTTTTTGTGTTTTACCATCTTCTATAGCTTGCCACGATTGTTGTTTTATCCCGGCCTTTTCTGCCGCTCCCGTTTGTGTCAGACCCAATTCTTCGCGCCTGGTTTTTACTCTGTCTGCAAGGCTCATATATGCCCTCCCTTTGCACCGATCCTCACAGTTAATCCTGTCATTGACAAACAGAAGTATCTGTCGCAAAATACAGATAAAACTGTGGAGGTGAGAAATGGAAACTATATCTCAACGCCTCAAACAGAAGCGCGAGGAACTGAAAATGACCCAGGCGCAATTGGCGGCAAAGGCAGGCATGAAACAGCAGTCCTTGCAGCAAATTGAAGCTGGTACAACCAAACGCCCTCGTTTTTTGTTTGAGCTTGCCAGTGCTCTCCAGTGCGATCCGCATTGGTTGCAATACGGCAAAGAGAACGGCAATAACGCCGCATAAGTATCAACGCTCTTTAAACAACTTAACCGCGACTGTTTCGGTCGCACAAACCAAAGTGGCAATCCCCACGGATGCCGCACGTAACTATTTAAACCACAAAGGAAGTATTACGCATGGAAACTGCAAGCACACGCAAGACGGCGATGAAGATTCATTCGTCGCTTCTGAACAAAATCGCAGTAATGGGTCAGCGCAAGTTTGCTGATGCTATGGGTGTTCATGAGTCCCAGGTTAGCCGGTGGAAATCAGGCTTGCTGGAGACTATGAGCATGGCGCTTGCTGTCCTGAACTATGGGATAGCAGACGAAGAAATGGCGGAGTTGGCTAAGCGCCTGGCTGGATATCTGTCACCAAAAGAAAACGCCCCGGAAGTTGCAGCTTTCGAGGCGTGATAGTGATGTTTGGAGAAAACCACTGGAGGAAATTATGGCAAAAAATCGCCGAATTTACAAGACAGAAGAGGAACGACGGCATCCTGATTCACCGGAAGGAATCGTTGTTGCAGCCGCCAATAACCGGAGCTTTGCTGCTCGGTTCATTGGTGAATATCGGATTGCACTGGCAGGGGTGAAGAAGAATGGGCGTCGTTAGAAAATTATCCGACTACCGTAAACCTCATCAAGAGGTCATGGAGCAACGCGTGGCTGATACCGATGATGGGTATACCCGCATAGCTAACGAGCTGCTCGATTCCATTATGTCTAACAACTTTACCGCTCGGCAGATGAAGCTCCTGCTGGCTGTAATCCGTAAAACATACGGATTTAACAAGAAGTTTGATTGGATTAGCGGAGAGCAATTCTCAGAAATGACGGGGATGCCAAGAACAAGGTGTAGTTCGACGAAAACCGAGTTATTGAACATGAAGGTATTGATTACCGATGGAAGGAAAGTCGGTATCAACAAGGTTATTTCTGACTGGTGCGTCGAGCGCCCAGAGCGACGCAGAGAGTATGGTTCTACGAAGCATAAGGCTGGCTACATTTACGTGTTTGCTGAAGATGAAAATGGCCCGGTTAAAGTGGGATTTACCTCGCGAGATGCAGAGGAAAGGCTTAAAGAGGTCAAGTACTACTTCGAAGGTGGCAACCCTAAAGTCTTTTATGTTTCTCCATTTAACCTCCATGCAGGTGCCGTAGAGCCATTGGTTCACCAAGCCATGAAAGGACAGATGATCCGCGGAGAGATGTTTGAAGCAACAGTCACTCAGGCCGTAAATGAGATTAATGCCGTGATTGAAAGTTTTACACCGTATGTAACAGATATTGTCACACCGTCGGTAAATCATGATTTACACCATGAGGGACACACAAAAGACAATATTCAAAAGAAAGAAATAAACATTACCCAAACCCACGCAGTGGGATTGCCGTTGGAAGAAAAATTAACCCCACGGCAGAATGGCACCAATCCGCGAGCCAGAGGAACAAATCCTCGCTCTGCAATGCCAGCTTTCGATCGCGAAAGACTGCGCGACACCTGGAACTGCAAAGCCGATAAACATGGGCTACCAAAAATTCGCAATGTATCGACCACAGTCGAGAGTGGATTGAAGCGTCTCTGGCAGTCCTACCTGAAGCAGTGCAAGGAGATTGGCAGCCAGCCAACAGAGATCAACACGTTCCTGAATGGCTATCTCGCCCATGGCTACACGCCAACGAAGTGGGCTTGTGGCGACAATCCTGAAGGCAAGCGATACGGCATTGAGACCGCACTTCGCCAAGAGAAGATTGACGAAATTCTTTCCCGGGAGGACTGATGGAAAGTTACGAGTTTGAAGAGCAGTTGGTCGGCTCAATGATGATCAAGGGCGACCACATTGACTGCCGTGAAGTCGCCGGAAAGTTACCTGCAGAAGCCTTTGAAAATTTCCACCTCCGCCAGATGTATCAAGTAATCGTCACCCTCCTGAATCAGGCCGAACCAATCGACCAGTTTACCGTTCAAGATAGTCTTTCCGATTCAAGCAAGGACTTAGTGTTGAGCGTGGCGGCGCGCTGTAAGTCTGCAGCCAACATCCGAGCATGGGCAAAACGCGTCCGTCAATGCTGGATGATCCGTAAAGGCATTAGCGATCTGCAGCAAGCAATCTCAATTCTGCAAAGCGTCGGAGCTCATGATATCAACGAGCGAACCGCAGAAGTGGCTAGCGTCCTGTCAAAGGTGCAATTCGAGACCAACGACAAGCTTCCTCGCCGCATCGGTGATTTGCTTCCTGACTACATGGACGTGCTTGAAAAGCGAATGCAGGGCGCTGATTCCGGGATGTACCTGAAAACGGGAATCGACCCGCTGGATGATGAATATGGCGGATTCGACCGCACAGACTTAATTATCATCGCTGGCCGCCCTGGCATGGGCAAGACGGAGCTGGCAATCAACATTGCTAACTCGATTGGTCGGCAGAAGGGTAAGGGCTTGCTGGTGTCGATGGAAATGTCGGACATGCAGGTGGTAGAGCGCCATGTCGCGGATCGCGCAGGATTATCTATCAGCACGCTACGCAACCCGCTGAACATGATTCAAGAGCAATACACGAAGCTCACCGGCGCTACCGGCACGCTAATGGACGAAAACAACTACGTCATTGATGGAGCGTTCACTGCTGATGCAGCTATCGCTCATGCAGAGCGGATGAACATGGACGGCGGCTTAAGCTTCCTAGCAATCGATTATCTCGGACTTATCACAAAGCCAAAAGCAGAGCGTAACGACATTGCCATCGGGGAAATGACACGCAAGCTGAAGCAGTTCTGTTTGCGCAGTAAGGTTCCCGTAATTCTCTTGGCGCAGCTTAACCGCGGCCCAGAAAACCGGGCAGACAAACGACCAAGCATGGCAGACCTGAAGGACTCAAGCTCAATTGAGCAGGACGCAGACGTGATTATCTTCCCGTACCGCGACGAGGTTTACGATGAGCACAGCAACATGAAAGGAATTGCTGAAATCATCATCGGGAAATATCGCTCCGGCCAACCAAAGACGTTTTATATGGGCTGGAAGAATGGTCACTTCGTCAACATCGACCAGGAAGAAGCCGCGATGCGTTATGCGCAGAACGAACAACAAACCAAAGAAGCATCTGGCTGGCGCTAACCTGCCAAGCAAAGGAGATATCCATGGATAAGCAATTAACAAAGATTTTCGTTACCAAATACGCGCTGACAGTCGGCGTTTACTCGGCAATGGCTGAATGCAATTGCGGAAGCGATATGGCCGTGATTCCTGGCGATAGAGCCAAAGGTTATTTTGACGCGTATATGCATAAAGGGGATTTTCATTTCACAGAAAGTGACGCACTTCAGAAGGCCGAAGAAATGCGACAGAAGAAAATCATCAGCCTGAAAAAGCAGATTGCAAAAATCGGAAATCTCAAATTCGAGGTGAAGCATGGATAAGCTACGAGAAGAGTTTGAACAGTGGTGGCAACAAGAAGACTACGATAATCAGCTAAGCAACATCCAAGGCGTGATGTTTAACCGCATCAAACGAGGGATGTTTGCAGCATGGCAGGCCAGCCGAGCAAGCATCGTGGTTGATTTTGATGAGCTGGATTCCTATATGACGGCTGAAGGAACGAGGCTGGCATATAAGGATTACATCCGCTCTATCGGCCTATCAATCAAAGGGAAGTGAAGATGAATAACGAACCAAAATTTCCTGAACTTCCAGTCGAGCTTCAGGTTGCGTTGGTAACTGCTGCAACCGCGATGGCGACGGAAAAAATTAGAGCTATTGGTAGCAATTACAATGAGAGATGTAACTTCTTCGATCGCGAGTACAAGTTGATTTGCGACTCGCTCTACAAAGAGAATCGGGGGAGAAATGACTAAACAGGTCTTCTACCTAAGAAGCCCACAGATACGCCAGAACCTGAAAAACTTCATCGACAGCCTACCACTAAATCCGGACAAACCACTCGCAGTAACCATCCAAGAGCCAACCAGAAGCCTAGACCAGAACGCCAAGCTCTGGGCAACCCTGCGCGACATCAGCGAGCAGGTCGTTTGGTATGGGAGAAAGATGGGCTCTGAGAGCTGGAAGTGTGTTTTCACTGCTGCGCTGAAGAAGCAAGAAACGGTTCCTGGCATAGACGGCGGCTTCGTCGTTCTGGGGCAATCAACAAGCAAGATGACCGTCGGAGAAATGCGCGACCTCATCGAGCTTATAAACGCGTTTGGTGCTGAGCATGGCGTCAAGTTCAGCGATGAATCCCGGCTCGCTATCGAGTGGGCTAATCGATATGGCGATAAGAGAAAGGTGGCGTGATGAGCGACTATACAGGAAGCAATACACCGGTTGAGATACGCGATCTATGGCGAACCCCGCTAGAGCTGTATGCGGCACTGGATGCTGAGTTCAATTTTGTGGGAGATGTGGCTGCAAGCCATCTCAATCATCTTCATCCGGCGTTCCTGGCCAAGGAGGATGACGCATTGTCAGCAGACTGGTTTGATTCTTTCGGCGCTGGCTATCTGTGGTGTAATCCGCCATATAGCGATATCACTCCATGGGTTAACAAGGCCGTTGAAGCCGCTTTTAATGGTAATGGAGTGGTCATGCTGGTGCCAGCTGACCCATCTGTGGGCTGGTTCAAACTTGCCAGAGAGCACGCGACAGAAATCAGGTTCATTACTGGCGGACGCATATCGTTTGTAAGGGCGGATACCGGCTTAGCGGTGAACGGAAATAACAAAGGGTCGATGTTAATCATCTTCAATCACATGCGTCTCGGCGCCGGGCTGACAAGTTTTGTCGATCGCGATGAGTTAATTATCTATGGTGCGTCATCCATAAAATTGGGGATGGCATCATGACACGAAGGCGAAAATCAGCCTGGGATAGGCTGGAAGAAAATCTGATATTCAAGACATCAACCAAAACACCCCGCAAGAAAAAACCAGATCCTGCAGAAGTTAAAACCCTAAATTACACCGCGACATTAGCCGACAGCATGTGGCTGCGTCGTCGCGCCAGGAGAAAGCCATGATAGCGATATTAATTCTTATCGGAGTAATAGCCGCCTGCGCTTACTGCTTCATCGCTGGCCGCAGCTTCGAGTTCTTCTGCAAATACGAGCCAACCCTATCAACCACAAAGATGCTGTTACTCAGCCTCGCATGGCCGGGTAATGCCGTTCTGTTTCTGCTGATGAGGTGCGTACGATGAACGCCATAACCATTACGGAAATTATGAAAGTGCCGAAGAAGTACGGCATAGATATCTGCTGCAGCTGCCTTTCAAAATTGTCAGAGGACGAGTGCTATATCTGCCAGCATTGCAACGACGAGATAGACCGTCAGGCGGATGAGGTTATCGGAAACGCGGAGGATGAAGATGGCTAAAGGCATCAAGCCGCCGAAGCCGAAGAAATGCAGAATATGCCCCACAAAGTTCACTCCTCGAAACTCCCTTCAAATCGTCTGTAGCACTCCATGTGCAATCCAACACGCAAAGCAGCAATCAGAGCGCAAGCAAAAGCAATCTGAGGCATCTGCACGCCGTGAGTGGAACAAGCGCAAGGCTGACGCGAAGCCCTTGAGTCATTGGATATCCATGACCCAGCGAGCCTTCAACGACTACATACGAGCCAGGGATGAGGGAAGTGGCTGCATTAGCTGCGGCAGTACAACGGCAACGGAATATCACGCGGGTCACTTCAGAACGACAGCTGCGGCCGGTCAGCTCCGGTTCAACGAAGATAACTGCCATCTGCAGTGCGCATCCTGCAATGTCCATCACTCCGGCGCAATCACTCAATACCGAATCAGTCTCATCACGAAAATCGGCGCTGGTCGAGTCATGGCGCTTGAAAACAACAACAACCCACACCGATACACCCGAGAAGAGCTTGACGCGATTAGAGCGCATTACAGAGCGAAATTGCGGGAACTGAAAAAACTCCAGGAGGCAGCCTGATGTTCACAAGCATACCTGCAGCAATCGAAGAGGCGAGATTCCTCCGCGCGCTAACCGGCAGATGTCACGGAGTAGTTCAGCGTCCCGGCGGGAACATGGTCGTTAAGGTTATCGACCGGCGAGGAATGCATACGTTGTTCACCACAAAACAAGACCGGCACGGAACGGTTAAGACGGAGGGCATATCGTGAACATCAGCAAATTTGAGCTGGATGATGATCAGCACCAGTGGGTAAACGGCTGGCTTGAGTTGTGGGGTGCATGGGTTTACTCCGGCCGACTCGAGCGACGCATGAGCAACATGATCGCCAAGTTCATGGAAAGCGTAGAGCCAAGCAAGAATCCAAGTAGGACGATGTGCAATGACGATGATGGAATGTTGATTTCTCAGGTCGTAGATTCCGTCATGTTTATCGACAAGAAGGCCTTTGGCATCCTGCTCAGCTACTACGCTCATGGTTCATCCAAGCGAGCCATTGCATCTTACTATCACGCGACTGCAAAACCCCGCAAGATTCACCGCGGTCGATTAGGGGAGGGGTGGCGCAAGCCGTCAGAGGAAACATGCCGGAAAGAAGTGGCTGAAATCCTCAAGGCGAGCTTATATATGCTCTACGCTCCGATGGTAAATGCGTTCAACAGTCGCAAACGTGTAGAGAAAATTAAGCATGTTGCATAGATAATGCTTGACTTTGTTTTACCTATTTACCCATAATAGTGACATAAGCTGCCGTTAGTGACTCTTAAGTTGCTGCGGCAGTTTTGCTATGGCTAGATTGGCCAATCGAAAAGCGGTATCGTCACCGCCTGCCATAGCGAATATTGACGAGCAACTAGACGAGGTTGTTATGAAAATACCATTGGTCGGTGGACCTTATGATGCCAATGTTTACGAAATCAATGTAGACATAAATGGAGCGCCCGAGCTTGAGGTACTAAACATGCCGCGCAAGCAGACCCTTGAAGAAGGGCACATTGAACTTCTAGCTAACGCTCCAATGGCACCAGAAAAGTTTTTGCGCTACCGATTAGTCAGGGTTAATGTGAAAGAATGGATTGATGGTCGCCTTTGCGATTCTCCAGCTAAATGGCGCTGGGAGTATCACTATGAGGCCTGATGATTGGATTAATGTTGATATTCGTCTTCCGGAAAACCAGAAAGATAAATGGTCGAAAGACGTTATTGCACTAAGTGATTCAGGAGATGTATTCAGGCTGGCCTGCATGGGTGGGTACTGGCAAAGAACCAAGGCGTTTATAGAATCAGGCTCAACCAAGATAACTCACTGGATGCCACTGGTATATCCAGATTAAGAATAGGTCGCTAACGCGGCCTTTTTTGATCACAACAGGTAAGAGCATTGACTTGGCAATCCAGGATAGTTCCGGCTGGTCAATGGGGTTAGTGCTCTTTCCGATGTGGTGAATGAGCTAGATGGTGGGGTAAAAGCCTACCATGGCGACGACTGCTAGCCGGGGATCAGCGCCGGACACCACACAACATTTTAGCCTCGCCACCGTGCGGGGTTTTTGCATTTCATCCCCAGCCAACAGCGACACACTCCGTGGCATCCTCTTAGTAGCTGATCGTCTACGGCTGCGGGCTGAACCTTTGACTACAGCATAGCAATGTAAGGAACCCACCATGCTCAAATTACCTGAGCTCGTCCGGGCTGGTTTCGTGAGTTCGTCTCCTTGGTTGCTGGGCTTAATTCTCCTTTCTTATCTCGCTGCAGAGGTTAATTCGAGGATTAACTCGGCGGCCTACGCGTACCCGCGATCTGTCGTTTCATATGGCCTCGCAAGCGCAAAGACCGATGATGAAGTTATCTCCACTGTTGAACTGTGGAAGAAGGATGCATGGGGCGCTCAAATCGGCGCTCTCCGTGTTCTCTGTGATAACGACCGTGCATTCGTTGACTCGCTCGGCGGGGAGAGTGTAGGGGCTAGAGTATGCAGGATCGTCAAATGAATGAACGCGATGCAGGATTCTGGGTCGACGTTCTGAACGGCCTTAAAAACTCATGGCCGCAAATTCTTGGTTCAATGATGGCCGGGTTAATTTGCTATGGCCGATTAATTTACGATGGTGTAGAGCGAAAGAATCGCTGGATTGAGGGCGTCCTATGTGGCGCCCTTACTCTTTGCATTTCCAGTGCTCTCGATGTTGTTGGCCTCCCGATAAGCCTATCACCTTTCATTGGCGGGATGGTTGGGTGCATGGGGGTAGATAAGATCCGGAGTATCGCAATCAGCGCCATCAGCAAGCGAGTAGGTGCTAGTGATGAAAATCAGCAATAACGGTATCGACTTCCTGAAGCGCCAAGAGGGTGAAAAGCTCTCCGCATACAAAGATACGCGCGGGATCCCCACGATTGGCGTCGGTCATACTGGCTTGGTTGATGGAAAGCCTGTTGCAATGGGTATGACTATCTCGAAAGAGAAATCATCCGACCTGCTTCGCTTTGACCTGCAGTGGACTGAGCGAGCTATCAATTCGGCGAATGTCGCGCTGAACCAGAATCAATACGACGCGTTATGCAGTCTGGTGTTCAACATCGGCGCATCAGCATTCAACGGTTCAACACTGCTACGCAAGCTTAAGGTTGGAGATTATGCCGGTGCTGCAGATCAGTTCCTGCCATGGAAACGAGCAGGTAACGATCCGGATATTCTTCTTCCTCGCAGGCAGCGGGAACGTTCGCTGTTTCTGTCATGAACAGGCTAACAGCAATCGCTATTGGCCTTATCACTTGCCTGATAGTTTCGCTGGGATGGGCGGTTAACCATTACCGAGATAATGCCACCAAATACAAGCGTCAGCGCGATGAGAAAACTAATGCGCTGAATCAGGCCTCCGCCACCATCACTGATATGGAAACCAGGCGGCGCGATGTTGCTGCGCTGGATGCCAAATACACCCAGGAGTTAGCAGATGCAAAAGCTAAAAATGATGCTCTGCAGCGCAAGCTTGATAATGGTGGTCGGGTGCTCGTCAAAGGCAAGTGTTCTGTGCCCGCCACAACCGAAACCGCCAGCTCCTCCGGCATGGGCAATGATGGCGCCGTCGAACTCTCTTCAACTGCTGGACGAAACGTTCTCGGTATCAGATCCGGGATCGTCAGCGACCAAACAGCACTAAAAGCGCTGCAGGAATATATCAACACGCAGTGTTTGAAATGAATTCCCCCGACAAGGAATAAGACTGTGTTACCTAGCAGGAGGTGATCACGTCTTGGCAGCCGGAAAGACGGAAGTGGCGAGGCAACTCCGAGAGGTGTGGCTGATGCTGCGACTAACCCAATAGAAGAACTAGGAGAAAGAAAATGTTCGCACTGAAAATCATCACTGCCAACGGGAATGAAATCATTCACGCTGTTCAGGACCCAATCTTCCACCAAGCCAGTAACACGATCACGTTTCAGGGCTACGACAAACTAAGTAATTCAGTAACGCTTGGCGACGGACTAACAAGCGCGGGCGGGGACGTAGCTTATCTTATGAGCGACACCGGTTCTACATTAGCCACTTGGAGATTCAAAGCGCCTCATGGAGTTGCTGGCCAATGTGGATCATCGCTACAACCGATGCAATGTTAATCATTACAGAAGCCATTCCCGAGTGGCTTCGATAATGGCTTTTACCAAACAACTGGAGCCAATCATGGCGGATATTGTAGGAATGACTGACGTGCAAGCCATGAACCTTGAGCTTCTTCGGCTTGTTATGGGTGACACCACCGCAGCAGGAAAAGCAATCTCCTTTGTCGGCGGGGAAAGACTGAAGTACGAGCTATTCCGTGATGGATATTCGAACGCGACGAGCGATTCAGGCGTTGTATCTCGTACTGAGATAGCAATCAGAAAAGCCACAGAGGCTTTAGATTTATTCCCGACAGGAGTTTGAGATGCCACTGAAGAAAGGTAAGTCGAAAAAGGTCATCAGCGAGAACATCGCTACCGAAATTAAAGCAGGCAAGCCACAAGACCAGGCTATCGCCATTGCTATGAGCAAAGCCGGTAAAGGCAAGAAGAAATCAAAGAAAGGGGCTAAGTAATGGCAATCACATCCATGCAGACGGCAACCGCCGGTTCGGTAGCAAACCTAATTCCAGTGGTTAAGTCGCATATCGCAGCATCACGCTTTCCTCAAGGCGGTTTGGTTGGCGTTCATGCCACTCCTACCAAGACTGAATATTTCCAGGTTGTCGCAGCTGGCGGCACTACAGCAACTGACTACGACATCGTGGTTAGCTCTGACCGCGCTGACTTCACCATTAAGTGCAACGCTAAGATCGCCGCTGGCTTCCTGCCGCTGGGCGACATGAGCGTTATCCAGTTAACCCCTGGCCGTATGGTTGAATACGCTCAGGCATTCACTAAGGCGTAATTATGGCTCGCCCAACAAAGTATCAAGAGGCGTATGCCGAGCAGGCTCGCAAATTGTGCTTGCTGGGCTATACCGACGCCGAACTTGCTAGCTTCTTCGAGGTTAGCGAGGCAACGATCAACAACTGGAAGCTCGAACACCCTGAGTTTTTAGAGTCCATAAAAAAGGGAAAGGCTGTAGCTGATGGGGAAGTGGCAAGCACCCTGTTTAATAGGGCAATTGGCTACACGGCAAAAGAAAAGCGAGAAGAGAAAACCGCGGACGGGTTCAAAGAGGTGGATGCAGAGAAGCATGTACCTGGCGATGTCACGGCGATGATCTTCTGGCTTAAGAACAGACAGAAAGACAAGTGGAGAGAGAAGCAGGATGTTAACCATACATCCGATGACGGCTCCATGACACCAAAAGCGCCGGTGTATAACGTGGTGAAAAGCGAGACGCAATGACAGATCAATGCAGCATTCCTGAAGCGTTTGAGGAATACCTGCAGCCAGCCAGATTTAAAGTTGCTCATGGCGGCCGAGGTTCCGCCAAGACGCGAACGTTCATAACAATCCTCCTCAATAACGTCATCTATCACGGATGGAAGCTTATCTGTTTTCGCGAGTACATGAAGTCCATTAAGGAATCATGCTATGCGGAAATCGTTGAAGAGATCAATCGCCGAAACCTGCACTCACTGGTGACGGTTAATAAGACTGAAATATTCGCCAATAGCGGTGGGCGTATCAGCTTCGACTTCCTTCGGCTTAACGTGGAAAACATCAAGGGTTACGCAAACTTCGATGCCGCGCTTGTAGAGGAAGCTGAGAACGTATCCAAGGACTCATGGGAAACGCTTATCCCAACGGTACGTAAAGAGTATTACAGCGTTGAGTATGGGCGGATAGTTGAGTCAGAGATATGGGTGGCATACAACCCGAAAAACAGGCTCAGTGATACTCATCAGCGATTTGTTACCAATCGTATCTATCCAGACTATGACGAAAACGGGAATCGCTACTGCATCGTTAAGCAGATCAACTACACAGCCAATCCATGGTTCCCGGAAACTCTCCGCAGGGATATGGAGATTATGAAGAAGGCTAATCATGAGCTTTACCGGCATGTGTACCTCGGTGAGCCCGTGGGAGCGTCAGAGATGGCAATTATCAAGTTTGAATGGTTAGAGGCTGCAACTGACGCGCATATCAAACTCGGATGGAAAGCAAAAGGCGCGGTGATTGTTGCGCATGACCCATCAGATACGGGTCCAGACGCTAAGGGCTATGCGATGCGACATGGTTCAGTCGTTAAGCGCATTCAGGAAGGTATCCATATGGATATCAACGAAGGTGCGGACTGGGCTGCTGATTTGGCTATTAGTGACAACGCAGATCACTTCCTCTGGGATGGTGACGGCCTAGGCGCTGGATTGCGTCGCCAGGTTACTGACTCATTCGCCGGGAAGAAGATCACCGCGACCATGTTCAAGGGGAGCGAATCCCCTTTCGATGAGGATGCGCCGTATCAGTCCGGGGCGTGGGCTGATGAAGTGGTTCAGGGCGACAATATCCGCACAATCGGTGACGTGTTCCGCAACAAGCGTGCTCAGTTCTACTACACCCTGGCTGACAGGCTCTATCTGACGTACCGCGCCGTTGTTCACGGTGATTATGCAGACCCTGACAGCATGCTGAGCTTCGACAAGGAAGCTATCGGCGAGAAGATGCTGGAGAAGGCATTCGCTGAACTCACGCAGATCCAGCGCAAATTTAACGGTAACGGAAAGCTTGAGCTCATGACCAAGGTCGAGATGAAGCAGAAGCTCGGCATCCCGTCACCTAACCTGGCCGACTCCCTGATGATGTGCATGCATTGTCCGGCGATGGTGCCAGAAGAAACGGAAATCTACGTTCCCTCATCCTCCGGTTGGTAAACATGGCAGAGACATTAGAGAAAAAACATGAGCGCGTCATGCTCAGGTTTGACCGCGCCTATACGCCGCAGCAAGACGTGCGCGAAAAGTGCATCGAAGCTACGCGATTCGCTCGTGTCCCTGGCGGTCAATGGGAAGGAGCGACAGCAGCGGGAACCAAGCTTGACGACCAGTTCGAGAAATACCCGAAGTTCGAAATCAACAAAGTGGCCACTGAGCTTAACCGCATCATTGCCGAATATCGGAACAACCGCATCACTGTGAAGTTTCGCCCTGGCGATCGCGAAGCAAGCGAAGAGCTGGCAAACAAGCTGAATGGCCTGTTCCGCGCTGACTACGAGGAAACCGACGGCGGCGAGGCTTGCGATAACGCATTTGATGATGCTGCTACCGGTGGGTTTGGCTGCTTCCGCCTGACGTCGATGCTGGTCAATGAATACGACCCGATGGACGATCGCCAGCGCATTGCTATTGAGCCGATATACGACCCATCGCGCTCAGTGTGGTTTGACCCTGACGCGAAGAAGTACGACAAGTCTGATGCGCTGTGGGCGTTCTGCATGTATTCGCTCTCGCCAGAGAAGTACGAGGCTGAATACGGCAAGACTCCGCCGGCGTCACTAGATGTAACGACGATCTCCTCTTGGGAGTTTGACTGGTTCGAGCCAGAAGTCGTTTATATCGCCAAGTATTACGAAGTGCGCAAGGAATCGGTTGATGTTATCAGCTACCAGCAGCCGCTGACTGGGGAAATCGCTACTTACGACAGCGATCAAATCGAAGACATCGAGGATGAGCTTGCTGAGGCTGGATTCGTAGAGGTTGCGCGCCGTTCCGTGAAGCGTCGTCGCGTCTATGTGTCAGTGGTCGACGGTCAAAACTTCCTTGAGAAGCCGCGCCGCATTCCTGGTGAGCATATCCCGTTAATCCCGGTATATGGCAAGCGCTGGTTTATTGACGATATTGAGCGTGTCGAGGGACACATTGCCAAGGCTATGGACCCACAACGACTCTACAACCTGCAGGTATCGATGCTGGCCGACACTGCAGCTCAAGACCCAGGCCAGATTCCAATCGTCGGCATGGAGCAAATCAGAGGGCTCGAAAAGTACTGGGAAGCGCGCAACAAGAAGCGGCCAGCGTTCCTTCCTCTGCGCGAGATAAAGGATAAGGCAGGCAATATCATCGCCGGTGCTACGCCAGCAGGGTACACGCAACCAGCAGTGATGAACCAGGCATTGGCAGCGCTACTGCAGCAGACCAGCGCTGACATTCAGGAAGTGACCGGCGGAAGCCAGGCAATGCAGCAGATGCCGAGCAACGTAGCCCAGGAAACTGTTAACAACCTGATGAACCGCGCCGACATGGCGTCGTTCATCTACCTGGACAACATGGCCAAGAGCCTGAAGCGCGCCGGTGAAGTATGGCTGTCTATGGCTCGAGAGGTTTACGGCTCAGAGCGTGAAGTTCGCGTGGTTAACGAAGACGGCACCGATGACATCGCGCTGATGAATGCCCAGGTTGTTGATCGTCAAACTGGTCGGGTGGTTGCACTGAATGACCTATCGACTGGCCGCTATGACGTTACTGTTGATGTCGGTCCAAGCTATACGGCAAGACGTGATGCTACGGTGTCTGTGCTGACCAACGTCCTCAACTCCATGTTGCCAACCGACCCGATGAGACCAGCTATCCAAGGAATCATCATGGATAACCTGGACGGTGAAGGGCTGGAAGACTTCAAAGAGTTCAACCGCAAACAGCTTCTGACCTCTGGTATCGCCAAGCCGCGAAACCAGGAAGAGCAGCAGATTGTCCAGCAAGCGCAGATGGCAGCTCAGAGCCAGCCTAATCCTGAAATGGTCCTGGCACAGGCTCAAATGGTTGCAGCTGAGGCCGAGAACAAGAAGGCTGATAACGCAACTCGTGAAACCTTTATTAAAGCGTTCACAGCTCAGCAGGATGCCCAGGAAAGTCAGGCTAACGTTGTCTACAAGCTTTCCCAGGCACAGAACATCAACAAGAAAGGGGTTATGGATGCAATTCAGCTCCTGAACGACCTTCTTAAATCCCAGCAAGAACAAATCCCCACATCACCACAGTCACCGGCAGACTCAATGCCGAGTTAACCAGGAGTAATCAATGGAAAGCGAACTGATCATCGACGGTCAGGTTATTGACCTGTCTGAAAAACAGGAAGAAGCCGAAGAAGTAGTCACTGAAGCAAAGGAAAACCCTGAGGAGAAATCACAGGAAGAACCTGAGCAGAAAGAGAAAAAGGCCGAAAGTGAACAGCCCGAAGAGCAGCCAGAGGATTACTCACTGCAAATCGGTGATGAGGAAATTAGCCTCAACCCTGAAGAAGACGATCACATCGATGGGCAGCCAGCTCCTCAATGGGTGAAAGAGCTTCGCAAGGGCTTCAAAGAAACACAGAAAGAAAACCGGGAGCTACGCCGCCAGCTTGAGCAGATTCAATCCAAGCCAGCAGAAGCGCAGCAACCACATTCAGACGTTATCCCTCCAAAGCCGACCCTTGAGTCGTGCGAGTACGACGAAGCAGCGTTTGAGCAGGCGATGACTGATTGGCATGAGAAGAAAGGCCGTGCTGAGCAGGTTAAACAACAGCAGCAACGTCAGCAGCAGGAATTGCAGCAACGACTAACAGAGCGCCTTACGAAGCATCAGGAGCGAGCAGCAAAGCTTCCGGTGAAAGACTATCGCGAGATGGAAGATATCGTTCGCCAGGAGATTCCGGTTATCCAACAGGAAATCCTGATTCATGCCGCCGACGAAGGTTCTGAGCTCGTTGCTTATGCATTGGGCAAGAACCAACAACTACGCCAGCGTGTAGCCGCTGAGACAGACCCAATTCGCGCAGCATTCCTCTTAGGCCAGATTAGCCAGCAAGTGAAGTTGGCACCGAAGCCTAAGAAAGCCATCAAGCCAGAGCCGGAGGTTCGTGGTGGCGGCGCTGATGCGAAACAAGATGATTTCAACAAACTCTGCCCCGGCGCTAAAATCGAATAAGGAACAGCTAAATGGCTACCAATGATTTAAACAGTAACGTCAGTCAAATCGTCCTGAAAAAATTCCTGCCTAGTTTCATGTCCGACCTGGTATTGGCAAAAACCGTAGATCGCCAATTGCTGGCTGGAGAAATCAACTCCAACACCGGCGATAGCGTAAGCTTCAAACGCCCGCATCAGTTCTCATCGCTGCGCACTCCTACCGGCGACATCTCCGGTCAATCGAAGAACAACCTGATCTCCGGCAAAGCAACTGGCCGCGTTGGCAACTACATCACTGTTGCCGTCGAGTATCAGCAACTGGAAGAAGCTATCAAGCTGAACCAGCTGGAAGAAATCCTGGCTCCGGTTAGACAGCGCATCGTAACTGACCTGGAGACTGAGCTGGCCAAGTTCATGATGAACAACGGCGCACTGGCTCTGGGCAGCCCCAACACCCCGATCAACAAATGGTCTGATGTGGCTCAAACCGCATCCTTCCTGAAGGATTTGGGTGTGGTTGAGGGTGAGAACTATGCGGTAATGGATCCGTGGTCTGCCCAACGACTGGCAGACGCGCAATCTGGTCTGCACGCAGCCGACCAACTGGTTCGCACCGCCTGGGAAAATGCGCAGATCTCCACTAACTTCGGCGGCATCCGCGCGCTGATGTCTAACGGCCTGGCATCCCGTACGCAAGGTGCATTCGGTGGCACGCTGACAGTGCAAACCGCTCCGACCGTGACCTATAACGCGGTGAAAGACACCTACCAGTTCCAGGTGACATTGACCGGCGCTACCGCATCTGTAACCGGCTTCCTGAAAGCTGGCGACCAGATTAAGTTCACCAACACCTACTGGCTGCAGCAGCAGAGCAAGCAAGTGCTTTATAACGGCTCTGCACCTATCAGCTTCACTGCAACCGTTCTGGCCGATGCAAACTCCACCGCCGGTGGCGCGGTTACGGTTACGCTGTCCGGCGTGCCGATTTACGACACCACCAATCCACAATACAACGCAGTTAACCGCCAGGTTGCCGCGGGTGATGCGGTGACTGTAATCGGTACTGCAAGCCAGACCATGAAGCCGAACCTGTTCTACAACAAGTTCTTCTGCGGCCTGGGCACCATTCCTCTGCCAAAACTGAACAGCATCGACTCTGCAGTAGCAACTTACGAAGGCTTCTCTATCCGTGTACACAAATACTCGGACGGCGACGCCAACGTGCAGAAAATGCGTTTCGACCTACTGCCAGCCTACGTGTGCTTCAACCCACACATGGGTGGCCAGTTCTTCGGCAATCCGTAATCAAGAGGGGCTTCGGCCCCTTTATTTTTTGGAGGCGAAATGGATCGCATGAGCATCTTTATGGCTGCCGATAACGACGCTGGCCATGTTCAGGCTGTAATCGCAGAGAAAGACTTCCCAATTTACGAAAAGCTCGGCTTTGTGGCTTCCGTTGACGACATCAAGCCGGTTGTTAAACGTGGGCGTAAGGCGGCTGACAATGGCAACGACTCTGACAAAGGGTGAGATCGTCTTATTCGCTCTCAGAAAACCCGCAGTAGCTTCAAACGCAACTCTGACTGATGTAGAGCCTCAATCTGTCGAGGATGCCATTCATGATCTCGAAGACATGATGGCCGAGTGGATGATCAATCCCGGCAACGTCGGTTACTTGTTCGCGGCGGATGGCGAGGAGCCGTTACCAGACGATGACTCTGGACTGCCGCGCAAATACAAGCATGCAGTTGGCTATCAGCTAATACTTCGCATGCTGTCTGATTATGGTGTAGAGCCATCTCCTCAAGTTCTGACTAATGCTCAGCGCTCATATGATGCGTTGCTGACCGACACGCTTGTTGTTCCATCAATGCATCGTCGTGGGGATTTCCCGCTTGGGCAGGGCAACAAATACGACGTGTTTACCATCGACAGATATTACCCTGGCGATCTTCCGCCGATTGACGGCGACATTCCCAATCAGTAGGTGACTCATGCCAATCCAACAGCTTCCATTAGCCAAAGGCCTTGGCAAAGACTACCGCAATTCTGATTACGTCGATTTGCTGCCTGTAAATATGCTGGCGACGCCGAAAGAAGTCTTGAATGCATCTGGATACCTTCGATCTTTCCCCGGCTTAGAAAAGCGCTCAGACGTTGCTGGAGTGTCTCGCGGGGCCGAATTCAATACGGTCAACAGCAGCGTTTATCGAGTTGCCGGTGAGCGCATTTACAAAGCTGGCGTAGAAGTAGGGAGTGTTACTGGTAGCTCACGGGTGAGCATGGCTCATAGCTCTACAAGCCAGGCTGTAGCGGCTAATGGCGTACTGACCATGTATCGCTATGACGGAACAGTTAAAACGCTTCAGAACTGGCCTGAAGAGGTTATCACGCCACCTAAAAGCAACCCCGTTAAAGACTGGGTATCAACAAGCGGAACAGCGGCAAATAACAAATTTAGTGTCACTGCAGAAAACGCAGTTGGGACATTCCTGATAAAGGTCACTCCAAAAACCTCGACCGGCGTCTCGGGGGCTCTGATGCAAATCACCGAGGATATGTGGTCAGCTGACCAGTCTCAGCCTGTATCAACTACCGCGCCATATATCACCAATCTAAAGGTTACTGGCGTACCGAATGCAGGGACGGATGTCACTATCGAGTACACGCTCAATATTCCTGTTGGGGTGGCAGGGACAAACGCAAGTGAATTTGTTGCAACTCAGGAAATTGGTGAGGTAGTCACAAAATACCCACAATACGATATCGGCAGCGTTCGTGATGCATGCCGGGCGCGAGGTCGATATATCTGGGTTAAGGATGGGACTCAGACATTCGGAGTTACCGATCTCGAAGACGAATCACACCCAGACAGATTTCGGCCATTTTACACCGCTGAAAGCCAGCCTGATGGAATCATAGGGTGCGGAATCTGGCGTGACTTTGTCGTTATGTTCGGCTCATCAACCATCGAGTTCTTCTCTCTTACCGGCTCCGCCGAGACAACAGCAGCAATCTACATTGCCCAGCCTTCACTCATGGTTAATAAGGGGATCGCCGGTACATATTGCAAGACTGAATTTGGCGATTCATTTGCATTCATCAGTAGCCAGGCTACCGGAGCGCCATCGATTTACATGGTTAGCAACGGCCAGGCATCTCCAATAGCCTCGGCTACCGTTGAGAAGGTATTGCGCGGATACACGGCCGACGAGCTTTCAACGGGTGTGCTAGAGGCAACCAGATTCGATGGTCATGAGATTCTAATCGTCCATCTTCCAAGGCACGTTATGTGCTATGACGCAGCGGCCGCACAGAATGGGGCTCAGTGGTGCATCCTCAAGACAGGGCTGTCAGACATGGTTCATCGTTCCATCGATTATATGTTCGAAGGTAACGAGATAACTGTTGGTGACAAGATATCCGCAATCACCGGGAGGCTTATTTTTGATGCCTCATCGCAATATGGCTCACAAGCAGAGCACCTGCTTTACACCCCCATGTTTAAGGCTGATGGCGCGAGAGTTTTTGATTTTGAGCTGGAAGCGTCAACCGGCGTTTCTCAAGTAGCAGAGAGGCTATTCATCTCCGCAACTGCCGACGGAATTAATTACGGCAGAGAGCAAATGGTAGGCAGCAATGCTCCATTCATCTACGACAAGCGAGTCATCTGGCGAAGAATTGGCCGCATCAGAAAGAATATCGGCTTCAAGGTTAGGGTTGTTACCAAATCACCTGTGACTCTGAGCGGATGCTCGATAAGGCTGGAATAATGGCTGACGATAACCTAAAAAACCCGGTAGTCATCCAGGCTACACGCATCGACGCAACTCTACTTCCGCGCAACATATTCTCTCAACCCTACCTGCTGTATGTAATTCAGCAGGGCATGGACTTCGGCCTTGTTGCCAATAAGGCCAATGAGGCTGGGCAGGGAGCTTATGATGCCCAGAAAAAGAATGATGAGCAGGATGCGATGCTGGAAGATCACGAAGTTCGCATTACTGCTGCAGAAGAGAAACTGGTTGACCATGAACAGCGAATCACTGCAGCAGAAGCGAAACTCGTCAACCATGAAATTCGCATTACGGCAGCCGAGGAAACTCTTGTTAACCATGAATCAAGGATAACGGCCAACGAAGCTGAGCTTGCCGATCATGAAACGCGAATAACGCAGAACACGACAAACATCTCCGGCCTAACCGTTCGCATGGTGACAGCAGAGAACAACATCACATCACTGCAGACCAATGTTGCATCACTTACTACCCGCGTTACGACTGCAGAGGGGAATATAACTACTCTGCAGGGCAAGGTTTCGACCATTGAAACCAACTATGTTTCCAAAGCCGTCTCAACCAGCCAGTCAGTGCAAGCGTCCGGCGGTTCGTTCCTCGTAGGCAATGTCGCAACACCAACCACCGACAAGTTGCAAGTGGGCGGCAGTGTGAACGCAGTTTCGTACAAGGTAGCAGGCATTCAGGTTGTCGGAGCTCAGCGAACAGGATGGACGGCTGCAACCGGCACGGCTTATCGCGGAGCCTTCGACGCCAACCAGGCATGGACGATTGGAATTCTCGACGTCGTTCAGATTCAGCAGATCGCCAACTCACTTACGCAGGCACGTCAGCGCATTAAGGCGCTCGAGGATGATCTGAGAGCACACGGGTTGATTAACTAATGATTGAGTTCAAACCAACGAGAAACATCGACCTGATTGAGGCCGTAGGAAACCATTCCGACATCATCGCTGGCAGTAACAACGGTGACGGATTCGATTATCAGCCCGGACATCGTTATTTCGAGGTGCATGTGCATGGCCAGTTCGGCGGCATCATCTACTTTCACGAAATTCAGCCGATGACCTTCGACTGCCACGCGATGTATCTGAAAGAGGCGCGAGGATTCAGCCAGAAAATAGGGTTGGCATTCTGGCGTTTCATCCTGGCGAACTTCAACGTGCAATGCGTTACCTCATTCGCCGCGCGCAAATTCCGGCATGGTCAGATTTACTGCACGATGCTCGGCCTCAAGCGCGTTGGCACTATCAAGAAATACTTCAAAGGCGTTGATGACGTCACTTTCTATTCCGCTACTCGCGACGAGCTGACGGAGTTCCTGGAACAGCACTCCAAATAGGAATAACGCTATGTTTGATGTTTTTGAAAACAGCCGCTGCGGAAACTCCAAGCGGATGAAAGAAAGCCGTATGCGCAAAGGCGGCAAAGGTGGCGGCGGCGGCGATGGCGGCGCTGGCGCACAAGCCGATGCAATCAATAAGCAAACTGAACTTCAGCGAGAACAATGGCAAACGGTAATGAACAACCTTGCGCCATTTACGCCGATGGCGATGAAGTATGTAACAGGACTTCAAAATCTATCATCTCTTGAAGGTCAGCAATCCGCGCTGAACGATTACTACAACTCTGGCCAATACAAAGACCTCGCCAATCAGGCTCGATACCAGCAACTGGCGTCAGCGGAAGCAACAGGCGGACTTGGCAGCACGGCTACCAGCAACGGATTAGCAACGATCGCCCCTACGCTGGGGCAGAACTGGCTTTCAGGCCAGATGAATAACTATCAGAACCTGGCAAACATTGGCCTCGGTGCGCTGCAGGGGCAGGCTAATGCAGGGCAAACCTATGCGAATAACATGGGCGGTCTATATCAGCAACAGGCAGCCCTGGCTGCAGCACAAGCAAACAGACCATCTGGCGCTCAGCAGGCCATTGGCGGTCTGGCTGGAGGCGGCATTCTTGGTGGAGGAATCGCCAGCGCATTAGGAACTTCAACACCGTGGGGAGCTGGCATTGGTGCCGGGCTTGGGCTGATCGGGTCATTATTCTAAGGAGGCATCATGGCTACCTGGCAACAGGGTATAAACGCTGGAGGGTTTCTCGGCGGAATTGGCAGGGAAAACACCAACGCACCGCAAGCTAGCGATGTAAACACTGCGCTTGGTCTGATCCGAGACAACAATGACATCGCCAGATCAGGCGCGAATAACGTTGCTCTTACAGGCCTGCGCGGGCTAGCGGGCGTAGCTGACATCTACAGCCAACAGAAGCAACAAGAAGCCCAGAATTCCTTTAATCAAGCGCATGCAGAGGCATGGAAAACTGGCGACATATCTTTGCTTCGTGATTTCGCAGCAGCAAACCCGGCATTTGTTGCGCAGGCTCAGCAAGCTTTCTCCGGAATTAAGGATCAGCAACGTAATGAACTAGGTGATTTGGCCATGCGGGCAAACGTAGCCTTGTCACAAGGGCCAGAGGTCTACAGTAAATTCGTCTCAGATAACAAAAGCAGTCTTCAGGCGGTGGGTGCTAATCCTGACTGGATGATCCAGACCGGAGTGCAAAACCCAGACCAACTATCACACATGCTTACAACCATGAGTATGGGAGCATTGGGTCCGGAGAAGGCTTTTGATGTGATGGATAAGCAAGAAGGTCGCAGGCTTGAGCAGGGCCGACTGGATGAAAGCGTGCGCAGCAATCAGGCTAGCGAAGCCAATACGATTCGTGGGCAGAACATCACGATGCGTGGTCAGGATATTAGCGCGCAGAACTCAATGCGCAGCGCCGGCGGCGCAGTTCCAGCCAGCGTTAGAGAATATCAGTACTTCAACAGCCTTTCCCCTGAGCAGCAGCAAACATATCTGCGAGTCAGGGGACGGCCGGGTGGTGGTGCTGACAACACAGTCCAGTTATCGGATGGCAGAACCGTAACCGTGTCAGGGAAGTTACACGGCCAAGGTGCCAATGCATTCTATGAAGGCAAGGATGATAACGGGAATATGGTTCGAGTACCTGCCAGCGCCATCTCAGCCCCGCCGACATCTGCAGCAAGCGCGCAAAACTACGCGATGCGTAAGGATATTGATGCGATCGCCAATGCAGATTCTAGTCAGCTTGACTTCATGACTGGCGTTACTGGCGGAGCAGGAACCCCATCGGTTGATGCAGAATTAAGGAGCAGGCTTCCAGGAAATAAAGATCAGCGACAACTTTATAATGCATCAAGACGGATTCAGGGTCGCATGCAGAACCAAGGCGTAGCGGCGGCAAGGGACATGGGGGCGAGTGGGATTAATACCGTCGCAGAGGCGAAAATGTACTTCCAGGGAATGCCACAGGTTGACTACTCAAGCCCTGCATCTATGCAACAGTCTCTGCGAGATATCCAAGAATATACAGACAACTACAATCAGCAATACCAAGTAAATGTTGGCGGTAAACGTCAGCCATCAAGTCAACAGGCAGCAACAACTCCTGCAGGAACTCACACCACTAAATCAGGCATTCAGTTCAAGGTGGAATGATGAAAGTTACGGCAAATGGGAAGACGTTTACCTTTCCTGACGGCACCAGCACTGAAGATATCGGATCCGCTATTGATGAGTACTTTGCTGGCCAAACAACTCCTGCGCAACAGAGCTCGACACTAGAAACGCCTGCCGCTCAACCGACTAATCCAGTAAATAATGCCCCTTCAATGCTGGATAACGCAGAGCAAGCGGCGCGTGGCTTGGTAAATATCCCATTCGACGTTCTGCAGGGTGGCGCAAGCCTAATTAACGCTATCAGCCAAGGGCTAGGAGGGCCTAAGGTTCTTGATGATGTTTACCGGCCTGTAGATCGCCCAACCGATCCATATGCGCAAGCCGGTGAGGCCATTGGCGGCTATTTAACCCCAGGTCTGGGGATGGCAGGCAACATGGCACTTGGTTCGCTAGCAGAAGCTGGCAATCAAGATGGCGATTTTGCTCAAAATGCTGCTACCAATGCAGCAGTTAACCTTGGCGCGCAAGGCTTATTGTCTGCGGCAGCGAAGGGCATTGGCCGAGGAATTACCGCCGTTAGAGGCGATATTGCTCCGGAGGCAAGGCAGATCATCGATAGCGCCGAGAGTATGGGGGTAACCCCTATGACTTCCGATGTGGCAAGGCCTGTTGGTGAGATGGGGGCGTTAGGTAAAGGGCTTGTCCAGGGCGGAGAGGGCGCTTTGCTCGGAACTGGGTCACAAAGGGCTCAGCAGTATGCCAGCCGTAGCAATCTCGTCAGGAACTACCTTGACCGATTCGGCGAGTATAACCCTGATGATGTTGTTAACTCGCTTACTTCAACCCTACGCAGTAGGAAGGATGCTGCAGGTTCGGCGATTAATAACATCACGCAGAAGATGGGTAGCGCCCCAGTTGATACCACCAATACCATCAATGCGCTGAACACGGCCATTGCTCGTCAGGAGAGGCTGGGGACTTCTGCAAATCAAGGGCTACTTAACTCCCTGAAAAACCTAAGAGGGGAAGTAGAAGGCGGTAACGTTGATTTTGACTTACTAAGGCAGCATCGGACAGCATTTAGATCAAACGTCCAAGGCGATGCAATGGTCTTCCCAAACCAAGCTAAAGCAGCTACCAATATGGTAGAAAATGCAATGAGTCGCGATCTGCGCAAAGCCGTTGGTAATTCACTCGGTGCGCAGGATGCGGTTTCATACGTGAAAGCCAACTCCGACTATGCCAATGTATTTAATAAGGTGCTTAATAAACGGATTGCTAACACCCTGAACCAGGCCAGCAGAGATGCCACACCTGAGCTGATAAACTCTGTTGTCTATAGTCGCAAGCCGTCAGATATTCAGCGTATATGGGGAGCTCTTGACCAGAAGGGCAAAGACGCTATGCGTGCTGCATATATCAGCAAGATTTCTGAGAAGGTAGGTGATTCTCCGGCGAAATTTATCACGGAGGTTAATAAGCTGAAGTCTCAGTCTGGCGGCGAAATATACGGCACAATTTTCAGCGGAAGGCATATGAAAGAGCTTGATGCCCTTCACGATGTTTTGCGGGCTACATCTCGCGCAGACGCGGCTAATGTAGTTACGCAAACAGGGCAGTCACTGGCAAATCCAATCAGGATAGGTGCTGCACTTCCATCGATGGGAACATCGCTGGCCGCAGAAGCGGGTTATGGCCTAATGACCAGGGTTTATGAGAGCAAGCCAGTGCGCAATATGTTATTGCGCCTGGCTGCCACTAAGGCAGGAACTCCTGCATATGAAAAAGCTTTAAACCAGGCGGCAGTGGCTGTTAGGCCATTGTTATCTAACCAAGCGACTCAACAGTAGTACTAAGGAGCCATGAATGGTTTATCTGAACTTGTTCCACGGCCCCCCGGAATATGATTTGTTTTCACATTGAACTCCGGCAACCATCCCATCATTCAAGTAAGCAGATGCATAGCTACATATTTCTCCAGCCACATGATGGAAATTTATACTTCCGTGCATGTCAGTAGTTGTGGAGTATACTGAGTAATCTTCGCCAACTTTTATGATCGCATGCTGGTCAGTATCCCCGATAAACCATAGGCTTAACTTGCTCTCTTTCCCAAAGTCATCTCTAGTGTAAATCCATGGGGTGTGTGATGATGCAAATGGGATCGCCTTGTCAAATATTTCCGCCTCTCTTGACTGCTTGTCGAAATTATTTTTCACAACATCAATGGTGAGCCAACCCAACGAAAGAATAAAAATAGCTATTATTGAAAAAGCAATCCATTTCAAAACTCTTTTTATATCTTTGTAGATTAAATTTTGTTGCTGATCGCTCACGTAATCCTCCTGTTTTTCACTAAGCATAGCATGGGGGTTATTCGTCTTTTCGATAAATCGTGGTTAACGTTTCGACCACAACCCTTTTGAACTGCTCGGCGTGTTCATGCGCCAAGCGTTCTGCATCATCGCGAAATCCCTTTATCTTGGCTGGTTTCGCTAGTTCTCTCTCGATTATCAGCACGATTTCTGCATTTAGCGATCGGCAATTAGATTTTGCTCTCTGCTTTATCTTGCTGTGTATTTCTTTTGGCAGCCTCAGATGAAATTGCCTTTCTAACTTCTCCATGCGAACCCCTTTCCGATGGGCGGATCGGGATCGTATTGGTATAGCCCAAGACCATCAATAGTACCACTTTGGTGCTGAGACTCACACAACCAAACTACCGCAAGCCTTGCCTTGTGGGGATTACTCACGCCTGGAGAAAATAAATGGCTAATCCCGTTATCCCAACTGCAGTAGTCGCGCTGCCGTATACCCCATTTACTGCAGCTCGAAAGTTTGCTGCGGTTGCAAACGGTAAAGTGTATCTGGGGAAGGTGGATACCGACCCGACCATCCCAGAAAACCAGATCCCCGTGTTCCTGGAAAACGAAGACGGCTCGTTTGTCCCAGCTGCTCAGCCGTTAAAGCTGAATGCTGGCGGATTCCTGGTAAACAATGATCAGATCGCCAAGTTTGTTGTAACAGAGCGCCATGCGATCGCCGTATATGACACTTTCGGCGTGCAACAATTTTACATTCCAGATGCGACGAGATACACCGAAGGCAGCGGCGGGGATACCTCTATTTTCGGCAGAACGCTGCGAGTTCCAGAGCCATTCATTCCTGTATTGCCACCGGCCGCGTCGAGAGCCAACAAGGTTATGGGGTTTGATAGCCTTGGCAATCCCATTGGCGTCCTTCCTCAAACTGGCAGTGGCACGGAACTGGCCATCGACCTGGCAAACAAAAGCGACCCATTCAAGGGCGCGGCTATGGTCGGATATAAAAAGACTACGGTAGCGGCTGTTCTCGATACAATTTCAAGCGTGAAGATCTCGCAGACGACCAGTAATGGCATGTATTCGGCATGGCCGCAAGGGAAGGTGTTCAGCCACAACAACCAGGCATACTGCCTTTTCAACGTTGGCGCCTCTCACAGTAGTTCGCCGCTAAGTGTTTATCAGCAGATTTCACAGGACGGAGTTACATGGACGCGCTTAGCTCCTAGAATCTCAGCATCAAATACAGATCTGGCTACGTGGCCGCAAGGCGTATCTGCGTGGGGTGCTGGTTCAGATGGCACTAATATATGGTGTGCGGCACGATTCCGCCGTGTATCAGATGAGTCGCAATCCAAGTGTGTGCTTTATAAGAGCGTCAACAATGGATCGGTATATACACCTGTTTTAGACCCAATACCTTTATACGATTCTAACGGCTGGGCACCGGTTTTGATTCACTCCTTTGCCGTTTTACCTAATGGCAAGCTAGCTTTCGGATACCACATGTATGACTCGGAAGTCGGTATTGCTACGATCGACCCGGTTACCCTGGAGGTAGTAAAAAACGCTATTTTCTCCAAGGAGAATATCGGCGGAACTCCGATGCTGGTAGAACCGACGATCCGTGTATATGGCACTCGTACAGTGGGGTTCTTGCGCACCCAGAATAACTCAGTTCGCAAAGCCGTGATGTGGTACAGCGATGACAACTGCCAGACGTTCACGACACGAGAAGTAGATGGGGTTCCAAACCAATCCCCGGTATCACTGATTAGCTACCAAGGTAATACATACATCTTCTACTGCGGGCGCTATCGCAATGGCAATAGCAACAGTGCATTGACAGATAGTCCGTTGCTCACGATGCGCGTAGGTACTGACAACGACGCTGTGAACATGGCATGGGAAAACTTTGTTGAGATTCCCGTCGCTGCAGTTCCGGCTATGTACAACGATGCTGGCCCATCAGGCACTGGCGTGCAGGATGTATGCGTGCGCGGATCTAAGATTGTAGTTTGCTTATCGGCAAACATGGGTGCAAACGTTGATCAGGCTGAGATTTTCTCAGTCACATTCGACATGAGTGATCGCAGGAAAAGCAACTTCTTCCTTTCTGAAGAGTCCTTTACAAACTCAAACAGAGCCACCGATTTTTCTGCCAACTACCTTTATGGGAATGTAAACATTATCACCGTTGGCAGCGTCGCTGGCACTCTGCGCATGAACGGCCAAGTAGTTATTCAGGATCAGGATACAGCGGTGCGCTGGGGTTCAGTAAGTGGGGCTGCAAGCAAGACACATGCGTTTAACAATGGTCCTATGCCTGCGTATCTAACAGTTGGGGCGAGTAGCTCTGATGTATTGTTATGGGGGAGCTCAGGTGTAACAGAAATACGGGCAGGGACTGCTTTAGCCAATGCATCTATTAAGATGGATGTTGCAACAAAACGAATCACCATAACCAACCCTAACAACGTAAATGGCGTGGCTCTGGAGGCGAATGGCACGATAACGTTCAGCGCTAACTGGCAGCATCCGATCAAGATAGATGGCGGCTCTCAACAGACATACGAGTGGGTATCTGGGACAGGAAATAAGATGTACAAGAAAGGAACTCCGCCGACATCTGACAGCGACGGAACCATTTTGTATTGATGTTCAGATTAACTTCCGTTAGCGGCTTGGAAGCTGCCGGCGGAAGTTATCTTGGACAGAATTTAGACATGGATGTTTTACATCTATTGATACGGGTTTCATAACTTCTTCGTCATGGGGCATGCATGGGGCAAAAAATTACCGCAAAGCAACTCAGAGCACCCTAATGCTGCGAATCAGTTTGCGGTAATGCATTGCTAAAAGCCTAGAAACTACTTACATCAACTAGCTGCCTGTTTCTATCTCCTCATATTATGAATATGCCGGTGTGATACTACGCGACATCAGCGTGGTTTCACCTGCTGAAAGCGGCCTGACTGGGAGGTGGTAGGCCGCTTTATGGCTTTAACCCTTTCTTATCTGTGCTTACACCTCTCTGTATATAGCGATATAGCGCTCCCCATTTTTATCGTAAACACCCATTATTCGGTCAATAGCGGATTTCCCCGTTTGGCAGCGGTCCTGTAGTACCTGAAACAGCGGTCATAACTCTGTGACTCTGAGAATTCTTGATACGTTCATAATACGGCACGCTGCCGTAGTCTGCGCTCGTTATTTCCATTCTTCTGAATCTACACCGAGGTGTTTATGAATAATTTAAGTGCCGCTGCCACCGTAATTAATGATACTGATGTAACTTCGCAATTAGGCAGCATTAATAATGGCTATACCAATGTGCATGCGCAACTTGGCGTGACGCTATCGCGATTCGGAGCCGATCCTACGGGCAATACCGATTGTCGTGAAATATTTCAGCAGGCATTGGATTATGCGGCGACAACGCAGCATAAAACCGTCTGGATCGATGGAACCTTTCTTATTACCGGCGATGTTTCGTTAAAAGTGCCTGTTGGGGTCACCGTCAGAGGTTATCGAACTGGGCGAAATCAAAGCATAATGACAGCTGGTTTTAATCCTAAAGCTGAACCTTCGGTGTTGTTAGTGCGTACAAAGCCAGCAACACAGGGGGAACCAGGAACCAATCTATTCGAATGTACAATCAGTCCTTCATTTGATGGCTTCGTGATCTATTACGATGAACAGCCAAAGAATATCACCGATCCGGCAATGTTTATTCAGTATGGTTATACTTTTCACACCGTAGGGCGTTCATGTTCAGTTACTAACATTCTATATGCTGGTGCCTGGAATTTTTTCTCGCAGCAAGGTGAGGCGCCGTTCTGCCAAAACATTTATGGTTTTGCTTATGGCATCGATTTTCATGTGGAGAAGTGCGCCGATGTAGGGGTTTTTGATAATATTCATTGCAATCCGAATGTTGTTCGGCCTAATTTTAGTACTATCACCGCAGCGGCTAAGCTGGAAACAAGCATTATGTTTGATTTTTCAGAGCATGACGGCATGATGCTGAGCAATATTCATGGTTTTGGTAAAGGAGTTGTGTTCAATAATGATCAAAAAGGGACCACGCGGCTAATGACCCTGTCAGGTAGCAATTTTCTTTTTGATAAATGTGGCACTCTCGTGAATTCGAATGCTTCTGGTGCAAGAATTGTGGACTTCTTTGGCGGAACATTCATTCATGACTATGCACGCTTAAAGGGCATGATGACGCTAAGTAACTCGACCCAAACACAGATAGCGCAATATTATCTCAATGGATGGAAATTCCAACTGGGTTCTCCCTTACTGGGGGAAAGCACTGACACCTTCTTTTACTTTGCTGACCCTGCGGGTTGCAGCTTGATTCTGAACTCAGCGATTTTGCCATCAAAGGGAACATTAGAATTAAATAACCCATTAAAAAGCAATATGATGAATGGTGACATTACCATCGGAAGTCGGCGGATTAATCTTGAAAGAACCTATGGTAATTATATTCCCAATTCCCGCTTGCTGACTGTTGACCAGAATAACGGGATGCCTGTGGGTTTTAATATTTCCGGTAACGGTGTTAAGGTTGTTGCGCAAGAGGTGACAAGCAGTAATACTGCGACGTCCTATTATTCCGGATTATTAAATAGGACCTTTGATGTCAACCAGACCGGTACGATGACCGTTATGGCTTATGCAACTGCTATCGGCGATTCTCCGGGTATCCGGGTGACGGCAACCGATGATAACTATACTGAGGCGACAAAAATAGAGAAGAAAATCCCGTGGACGATTGAAGGTGGCTATTATGTGGCGCGTATTACCATTGAAAGCACCCCTCTTTATTCTATTTGGGATATCTGCTGTGCAGCGCCATCGATATCGGGCGGCGCATTGCGGATGCATAGTGTGTCGTTGATACCTTCACCGGTATTTAACTACTCGTCTGAATTGAGAGAGCCGCCTTTATTAAAGTCACAGGTGGGTAGTATGGCAACAACGATGTTGCTTCAAGTGAACACGCCTACGATGCTTCAACGTTCAGTGTGGGGGAAAACAAGTGGAGTAGCCAGAGTTTATTTAAAAACTGACACCACGGTTGCGATATTTACATTATATAAATTGAAAGATAGTGAACCTGTCACTGTCGTTAAAGATGTTTACTATCAAGGTGGTGATGATGTTTTAAATCTTACGTGGCCCACTGGCGGCCGCTTAACACTTTCAAGCAGCGCCGGTGGGAATATACAAATACGCATTGATGGCGCTTAGGAAAATAAATTAGGCAATGGACTGCCTTCATCCTATTGATATTTTTGCGTCAGCCCACTAACTCCACGATCCGCTGGTGGGCATTCGCCAGCCCCTGCGCGAGGCCGTGCGGTCTCATATCCAGCCCTTCGGCATAGATAAATTGCACGTCGCCGATCCCCATCAACCCCAGCACCGAACGCAGGTAGGGCGTTACGGCATCGGTCGGATGCCCGGCGTGCATGCCGCCGCGTGAACTGAATACCAGCGCATTGACGCCTTCCACCAGCCCCACCGGGTAGGTGGCGGTATAGTTGAAGGTCATCCGGGCGCGGGCCACCAGATCGAACCAGTTTTTCAGCTGGGTCGGGACGTTGAGGTTGTACATTGGCGCGCCGAGCAGCAGCAGATCGCTCTCTTTCAGTTCGGCAATCAGCCGGTCGGAGAGCGCCACCGCCGCTTTGGCGCGTGGGCTGATGTTTTCCGCGCCGCGCAGCGCACCGAACAGCTCGCCGTCCAATACCGGCAGAGCCAACGCCGTCAGATCGTGTTCGACGATCCGATCTTCGTGTCCTTTCGCCTTACGCGCCGCCAGATAGCGGTCAATCAGGTTATTGGTCTGCGAGTCATTTCCCATAATGCTGGATTTGAGTACCAGTATTTTTTTCATGCTGTTGTCCTCTGACGGTCATCTGTGGTTTTCACCGGGGATTCGGAATGACTGCAGGTTATCATTGCTTGATGTTCACCAGTGGTGATAGGTTTTCACTAAATTGATTCCAATTTGGATGCATTAAGATGAAAAGCGATCTCAGCGCACTGCCGGCGTTTGTCGCCGTGGCGGAAGGCGGCAGTTTCGCCGCCGCCGCAGAGAAACTGCATTTGACGCGCTCTGCGGTCAGCAAAATCGTATCGCGTCTCGAGGCTCGGCTTGGCGTGATGTTGTTTATGCGCACCACGCGCAGCCTGAGCCTGACGGATGAAGGGGCGCTGTACTATGAGCACTGCCGGCAGGCGTTGGCAAACGTTCAGGCGGCGGAAAACCAGCTCGACAGCGGCAAGATGCAGGTCAGCGGCCGGCTCAGAGTCTCGGTGCCGGTGCTGTTCGGCCATTTGTGCATTGCGCCCGTGTTGACGGCGCTGGCGAATGAACATCCCTTGCTGACGCTGGAAATTTCATTCAGCGACCGCAGGATCGATCTGATCGACGAGGGGTTCGATCTGGCGGTTCGCATTGGCGAGCTGGCGGACAGCGGCAGCCTGGTTGCCCGGCGCTTGGGCGAACACGGCATGCTGCTGTGCGCCTCGCCCGATTATCTGCAGCGCTGCGGCGAGCCGAGAACGGTAGAGGCGTTAAGCCGACATCAGGCGGTGGGGTATCTGCACGCCGGCGCCGTGCTGCCCTGGCAGCTTCGCGGCGAAAACGGCGAGCTGCGGCCTTTCAGGCCACCGGCCAAGATGATGATGGATGACATGCAGGGGATCGTCGATGCGGTGTCCGCCGGCGCCGGTATTGCCTGGCTGCCGGAGTGGCTGGTGCGCGAGCGCTTGATGGCGGGGACGTTGGTGGAGATCATGCGCGGTGAGTCCAGCCTCAGTTTCCCGGTGAACGTCGTGTGGCCCTATATGCCTTACCAGCCGCTCAAGGTGCGGCTGGCGGTAGACAAACTGGTGGCGGAGTTGCCTGGCAGGCTGACGCGGTTCGCGTCGGCCTGAGCGTGTATGTGGTGGCAAGCGGTCCAAGGGACGCTTGCCGATGTCAGAGCGCGCGCTGTTGCGTTGATCGTGGCATTGACGGCTGTGTTTTCCCTGTCAACAGGCAACTGAAAATAAGAACCCAAATGAACCCGTAAGAGTAATCGGGGTTGGCGGCGCAGGAGCCCAAAAATGCGGAGAAAAGCATAAATTTAAGCATGGAATGGGCTTCGTTGCCGGCGACGTTATATTGCGAACGAATAAGCTTGGATACGATAAAACCGACTAACAGTATCGTCCCCAATATTCCGAAGTTAGCAAGTAGGGACAGAGGCAGAGAAGATATTCTTGCGCTACCGATACCGACGCCCAAGCCAAAGGTATTATACATAATTTCAAGGGCATTGTAGTTGGAGGCGGAGCGCACGAGGTGAGAGATCGTTTGCGCTTTTTTATCCGCGTAATCGGTTATTTTCTCCAGGAAAAAGATGAATGTGAGCTTTGATACGATGACCAAAGCCAGAGAAAATAGAGCTTTTTGTATCAGGCTAAAACGCGTACTGAAAATGAATGTGCCGCACAGCGACGTAAGCAGGGTAAAATAGCCCGATGTAGAGCCGTTTTTAACCAAGAGCAGCACCATCAATAGAGCCACTAGCTTCAGTCGCAACCCCTTGGCAACCAAAAGAGGCACGATGGTTGCGCCGATAAAGATACCGGCGAATGACGGTTCACCGAAGGTACCGCTCAGTCTGGATTCAAAAATGGCATTGGCGTTATGCATGCTGTTATACATCAAAATCTGAATCGCATTCGCCAGCGGCCTGGCAAGGAGCCAAATCAGACAGTAAGCGGAGAAAACCAGCGTCGTGAAAATGATGGTTTTCAGTGCGTATTCAGGCGTGATTTCACGCCGCTTGACGTAAATGACATACAGCGTTATCAGGTTCAGCGTGATTAGAATCAGTTGCTTGATGTTGTTATTGCCCCACACAAGCGAGATACCTTTTTTGGCGTAATTATTTTCAAAGCTATAAGCCGGTGAATAAACTCTTACTCCTTCAAATAGGTGGGTTAACGCATAGGTGAAGAACCAAAAAAGAACAATTATTACCAGCGATTGCAGTAATACCCGGTGTTTTAAGTTCCAGACGGATGTGCTGTTTTTTGAAGTGAAAAAAAACCGGGTTATTAAAACCAGTTCGATAAAGTAAAATATAGGTAGGCTATTACTCCCTGTGTTAATAATAGCGCTTGATTGAAAGATGGATGCGAGAATCAACAGGGCGAAAATGGTTCTGTGGTGTAGGAAAAAAGTGGCGAAAGCAAGAGCCAGCCAAACAAAACTTAATATATTCACATTATATTCCCTAAGTTACTTATCCTATATGGCATCGTCTGGCTTCAGATTAAAGTAGTTATAAAAACCAGCGTATTTCCGCGCGCTATCATACAATAAGAAGGTGGGACGGTCTAGCTGCAAGGGTAGTATATTCAGGGGGTTATAGAATTAGACTGCAAGTATATGCCATTCTTATAATTAACGAGCTAATCAAGTCGCGCGGGTTTTGCGCTTGGGATAGTGACGATTGGCCCTCGGAATTTGCCGTGGCAGCAGGAAACAGGCCACCGGTGCAATTAATTCAGTAATAAAATAAATAAATAAAATTAATTAAAAATCACCGAGGAGCAACGACCATTGCAATGCGTAATAAAGCAGCAACAAGAGACAGCTGGCAAGCACCAGCTTTTCACCAGCTTGCTTAAGCTTGGCTTTAACGTTGTTCCTTTGTCGCATTTTTACGTTCTCGCTTTAGACAGTCAGATAGAAAAGCAGTATAGCAAGCAAATTTTAGGCGTCGGTCAAAATAGGAAAATACTTAATGCTTTGGTGGAGAACCGAGCAGTGGGTTGTGCGGGATAAATAGCCAGCGGCAAGAAGAGAACAACCAGGAAAAGGTGCCAGCGGTCGCTGGCGGATACGTCAAGATAGGTTGCTCGGCACGCCCACATCATGGCGATGCCATCGTTTATCCGGGCTAAATTGCCGTGTTTGCCGCCATTGATTAGCCGGAACCGTAATGCTGTTCAAAGGCAGGTTCCATTATTCTCTGATGACCGCGAATGGCGGTAGGGGCGAAACCGAAGCGTTTGCGAAAACGTTCGGCGAAACGCGAGGCGCTTTCATAACCCACATGTTGCGCGATGGCGGAGATCGGCCAGTCGGTCGACTGCAGCAGGGCCAGCGCGCTACTCATGCGCACGTCAATCATCAGGTTGCGCAACGCGGTGTTTTCCATCGACAGTTTGCGGCGCAACATCACTTCACTCATCGACAGGCTCTCCGCGACTTTGGCCGCCGTCCAAATGCTGTGCGGATCGGTCGCCAGGCAGCGGCGCACGCGCTGCGTCAGATCCTTGGCTTCGTTGTGAATAAAGCGAATGCCGAATTGGGCCAGCCACAACAGAATTTCCAGCATTTTGTGCCGCACGATGATGGTAGGAAAGCGTTGCCGCAGCGTCAGCGCCAGGCCGGTGGTTTCAAAGCTGTGCTTTAGGGCGCAGGGCAGGTTGCGCAGCGCCAGGACGGCATCGAACGGCATCGGCGCCGGCGTTTCCTCGGCCGGAGGTTGGACGGTGAGCAACAGGGGATCGCAGGTCAGCAGTTGGCAACTGAATACGCCGTCTTCGGACGGGCCGTTAATAATGTCCACCGTTTGCCCGCCATCGATAATCAACAGCTCGCCGGGATGAGCGACCACTTCGTGTTGTTGCCAGCGTACGCGCTTATGGCCTTGTTGTATCAGATACAGATGTGGTTGCTCAAAATAGACTGAAGGGAATAATAATTCAGTATACTGAATGATGTGCGCTGAGGCGCCAATTCCAGGACAGAGATTAATTGTACGTTCCATCGATATTCATTTCGCAGCCATTATCTGGGAATATCTTTACGCTTTGATCCGCGCTGGAGCAACATTTTTCCATGGGCCGTGAAACACAGCGGCGAGTTTTATCTATCAAAAATCAATTTCCTGCTGAACAGAAAACGTCCGTGTCGGGATGATGTTTATCCATTAAAGTGAGAGCCAGGCTCGAAGCGCGCATTTTACCAATTACCCATAAGCTGAATAATTCAAATGCCATAGATTAATATCCTAACGTAACCCGAGAGTAATAGCGCATAGTGCTATTTAATCCATTTTCGTCAGTATTGTCGATCTTATCGGACCTGTGGTTCCCCCAGCAACAGCGCACGATCATGAAACTGGCCGTAGGCATTGTTGACCACGTTCTGGCGCGTGGACTGTTCGATCAACATTTTCAGCTCATCCATACGCTGCTGTAACAGACGTTTGAGTTCGGTTTCGTTGTCGAGGATCTGTTGCAGCTTATTGCGCAACATCTCCTGCAGCGCCATGGACGGGCCGGCTTGCCCGGTAAAGGCGGCGGTTTTTTCCACCGCCGTCACGTAAGCGAATTCGAGCTCGACGAGCTCCTCCCAGCGCCCGGTTTGCGCCAGCGCGATCATCTGGCTGCTCAGGCTGTAAATTTGTTGATAAGCGGCTAACAGCTGCTGTTGACGTTCCATTACACGGCGTCCTGCGAAGGTTGGTAGTTGGGGCCAATCTGGCGCCAGGCGTCGGCGATGTTTTCCAGCAGTTTAACCACTTCGGCGATCGCCGCTTCGTCGTTGTGCAAGTTGGCCTGCATCAGCCGACGCTTCATGTAGTCGTACAATGCCGCCAGATTTTCGGCGATCTCGCCGCCCTGTTGAAGGTCGAGGCCGCTTTTCAGGCCGTTGTCGATGATATTGATGGCTTTGGACAGCGCCATGCCTTTGCCGGCGATATCGCCCTGGTTCATCAGGATGCGTGCGCGAAGCAGGGCGCTGAGCGCCCCGTCGAACAACATCACGATTAACTGGTGCGGGCTGGCGCTCATGGCGCCGCTTTCCAGACTGACCTGTGCATAGGCCTGAGTGCCGCTACGGTTATACATGCTGTTTTCTTTACCTTGTTAAAGGGTTACTTGAACTGTTGAGCCAAATAGTTACTGGTGCCGTTCATTTTCGACATCATGGTATCCAGCTGAACGAACTGTTGTTTATAACGATCGATGGTGTTCTGAATGCTGGCGGTGACCGTCGTGATCTGGCTGTTCAGGCGATCGAGGTTGGTGTTGATGCTTTTGGTCGAGTTTTCGATGATGCCGCCGGATTTGATGTAGCTCTGGATCTCGTTGTGGATCTCGGTGGCCATGCCGGTGTCTTTGCCGTTACCGACGAAGAAGTTGCTGACTTGATCCGGCTTCTCATCCATCGCTTTCTTCAGCTTGGCGCTGTCGATTTCCAACTTGCCGGTTTTGGTGTTGGTGGAAATGCCGAGGTTGCCCAGGCCTTTCAACTCCGGGTTGTCTTGGGCGGCGCTCAGCGCGCTTTTGATCGACGACTGAACGCCGCGCAGGGTGTTGTCGCCCAGCAGCGGGCCGTTGGTTGGGTTTGGCGCTTCGCCGGTTTTCACCGGGGTGAACTTGGACAGCGAGTTGAAGGTGTCCAGCAGCGAGTTATAGCTGTCGACCCACTCTTTGATCTTGTCGGTGGTGCCGGCGGTGTTGGTGCTGATCACCAGGTGTTGCGGTTCATCGGTTTTGGTTTTGGTTTTCAGATCGATGGTGACGCCCTGCAGGGCATCGCTGATCGAGTTGGTGCTGCGTTTGATGGCCGTGCCGTTCACCATCAGCTCCGCATCCTGCGGCGCGACCGTCTGCTTCATGGCGGTGGAGGTGCCGCGCGTGGCGTTGTAGTTCAGGATATCGCCCAGTTTGTCGTCATTGTCGACTTGGAGGGAAATCTTGTTGTTTTCGCCGGTGGTGGAGGAACTGACCGCCAATTGATAATCGTTGTCGCCAACGCGCATGATGCTGGCGGTGACGCCGGCTTTGGCGCCGTTGATGGCGTCACGCAGCTCAACCAGCGAGGTTTGATCGTCGCTGAGCGGGATTTTGGTTTCTTTCGGCGGGTTGCCGGCGGTGATGGTCAGGGAACGGTCGGTGACGCCTTCAGCGCCTAATTTAGCGCCTTGATCGCTGACTTTCGCCTGCGTGGTCAGCGTTTGCGCCTGCGCCAGGTTTTTCACTTCCACCACGTAGTTGCCCGGTACCGCCTTGGCGTTGGTGGTGATCTTGAAGGCGTCGTGTTCGGTGGCGGTGGTGGCCTTGAAGAAATCTTCTTTCGCCATCTCTTTGCTGAGATTGTCGAATTTTTCCAGCGCGCCTTTCAACGTGCCGTAACCGGTCAGCTGGGCGTTGTAGCTGGATTGCTTGGTGGTGTAAGGGGTCAGACGCTGTTGTTCCGCTTTGGTCAGCTTATCCAGCAAGCCATTGAGGTCGAGCCCTGAGCCGAGACCTAATGAACTGATCGTTGCCATGAGTAATTCTCCTTGATGATGACTTTATTCGCTTTACGCGTTATCGGCCCAGTGGTGAAAAAGTTTACCGAAAAAAACAAAAAAACGATGGCGCAATAGAGGAGGGAAAAACCGCGTTATTTCCGCCATTGCAGCGGGCGCAAAAAATTTTAAAAAATTGCTAAAGGTTGTTAGGGGAGGGCCGATACCTGAGGGGACGGTGGTTGACGCCGTGGGCAAACAAGCCCGAACCTTTTAACCGTGTTGCGAAGAACGCAACTGACTCGTAAGGAAAGCAAACAATGGCACAAGTAATCAACACTAACAGCCTGTCTCTGATGGCGCAGAACAACCTGAACAAATCTCAGTCTTCTCTGGGCACTGCGATTGAGCGTCTGTCTTCCGGTCTGCGTATCAACAGCGCGAAAGACGATGCTGCGGGTCAGGCGATCTCCAACCGTTTCACCGCTAACATCAAAGGCCTGACTCAGGCTTCCCGCAACGCCAACGACGGTATCTCTCTGGCGCAGACCACTGAAGGCGCACTGAACGAAGTTAACGACAACCTGCAGAACATCCGTCGTCTGACCGTACAGGCGCAGAACGGTTCCAACTCCACCAGCGACCTGAAATCCATCCAGGACGAAATCACTCAGCGTCTGTCTGAAATCAACCGTATCTCCGAGCAGACTGACTTCAACGGCGTGAAAGTGCTGAGCAGCGATCAGAAACTGACTATCCAGGTTGGTGCTAACGACGGCGAAACCATCGATATCGACCTGAAAAAAATCGACTCCAAGCAACTGGGTCTGGACACTTTCAACGTGACTGACAAAGGTCCTTCAGTGGGTGCTGCTGTTACCGACGGCACTATGGTGAAGGGCGCTACTAAAGATGTGGCTTATAACGCAGCAGCATCTGGCTTGGATGCAACCAAAGGCGAAGCGCTGGTTTCTGGTAAAGACAAAGACGGCAACGCAGTTAACTATGTGCAGACTACCGCTGCTGACGGCACCAAAACTTACAAAGCCGCTACTATTGCTGATGACGGCAAAGTAACTGCAGGCGCCGATGTTACCATCAAAAACCCACTGGATACCCTGGACAAAGCGCTGGCACAGGTTGACGGCCTGCGTTCTTCCCTGGGTGCGGTACAGAACCGTTTCGATTCTGTTATCAACAACCTGAACAGCACCGTGAACAACCTGTCCGCTTCTCAGTCCCGTATCCAGGATGCTGACTACGCGACCGAAGTGTCCAACATGAGCCGTGCCAACATCCTGCAACAGGCTGGCACCTCTGTTCTGGCACAGGCTAACCAGTCTACTCAGAACGTTCTGTCCCTGCTGCGTTAATCGTCTCTCCCGATTAACTGTCGCAAAGAAACCCCGCTTCGGCGGGGTTTTTTTTATGCTCGCGCACCGCGCGGTTATTACATGGCGCAAATAAAGCCCGTTTTGTGCGACTGTTCTGCCGATTGGCATTTCGCCCCCTACGCATAATAGCGCTGACTCTCTTATCCGCAGGTTTAAGACATAGTGAGCGATCTGTATACCGCCGAAGGCGTGATGGACAAAAATTCTCTCTGGTTGCGCTACGTGCCGTTAGTGCGCCACGAGGCGTTGCGCCTGCAGGTCAGGCTGCCCGCCAGCGTGGAGCTTGACGACCTGCTGCAGGCCGGGGGAATCGGGCTATTAAACGCCGTTGAGCGTTATGACGCCCTACAGGGAACCGCCTTTACCACCTATGCGGTGCAGCGCATTCGCGGCGCGATGCTCGACGAGTTGCGCAGCCGCGACTGGGTGCCGCGCAGCGTGCGGCGCCACGCGCGCGAGGTCGCGCAGGTGATGCGGCAACTGGAACAGCGTTACGGCCGCCCGGCGAGCGAAACGGAAGTGGCGCAGACGCTGAACATCTCGCTGGATGAGTACCGTCAAATTCTGTTGGACACCAATAACAGCCAGCTTTTCTCCTACGACGAATGGCGCGAGGAGCATGGCGAGAGCGCGGAACCGATGCTGGAAGGGCATGAGGAGGCCAACCCGCTGCATCACCTGTTGGAAGGCAGCCTGCGCCAGCGGGTGATCGACGCCATCGAGGCGTTGCCGGAGCGCGAAAAAATGGTGCTGACGCTGTATTACCAGGAAGAGTTGAATCTCAAAGAGATCGGCGCCGTGCTGGACGTCGGGGAATCCCGCGTCAGCCAACTGCACAGTCAGGCGATCAAACGGCTGCGTGCGCGGCTGGCGAACGATACCTGACGGCGGAGCGCCGCCCCCAACTCGATGACTCATGCGACAATCGGACTGCCCCTTATGCCAGGAATACTGTTGAAGAAACGGCCGCTTAGCCGTTACCTGAAAGATTACAAGCACAGCCAGACCCATTGCTCCCAGTGCGGCAAACTGTTGGACCGCATGGCGCTGGTGTTTCGCGGCAAGATAATCAATAAAGAAGCCATCGCGCGCATGGATCAGCCGATCGACGATGCGGTCTGGCAAAACGTGCAGCACGAGCTGACCGCGCTGTGCCGCTTTTGCAGCGAGATTTCCTGCAACAGCCACCCGAGTTATTTCGACATTATGGCGTTCAAGCAGTATCTGTTCGAACAGACCGAGATGAGCCACAGCACCATTCGCGAGTATGTGGTGCGGTTGCGCCGTCTGGACGAAATGCTGGTGGCGCGGAATTACCCGGCGGACAAATTCGCCAACAGCGCCAGTCATCAGCGCATCATCGACGATCTGCCTACCGCGGCGCACAACAACTACCGGATTGCGCTGCGCAAGTACGATCAGTATCTCGCCTGGCAGCGCAGCTACTGAGATTTTCCCCGGCCGCTGGGCCGGGGTCTGCCGTATCCCCCCGTGATAAAGGATGATTATTCAGTTCACATCTGCTAAATCTATCGGTTATCAGATGTTGATATTCGATTCCCTGGGGGGAAGTAGTGAACCTGCAACAACAACTGGCGCAATTTCCGCGTCTGGATCTGGTTGGCGTCGCCACACCGCTGGAAAAACTGTCCCGTCTCTCCGATTACCTCGGCCGTGAAATTTACCTTAAACGTGACGATGTCACGCCTATGGCGATGGGCGGCAACAAGCTGAGAAAGCTTGAGTTTTTGGCCGCCGATGCGCTGCGACAAGGCGCCGATACGCTGGTCACCGCCGGCGCCATTCAATCCAACCACGTGCGCCAGACGGCGGCGGTGGCGGCGAAACTGGGCCTGCACTGCGTCGCGCTGCTGGAAAACCCCATCGATACCCGTGCGGAAAACTACCTGACCAACGGCAACCGCCTGTTGCTCGGCCTGTTCAACGCCGAGGTGGTGATGTGCGAAGCGCTGCACGATCCGCAGCAGCAACTGGCGGAACTGGCGACGCGCCTCGAGGCGCAGGGCTTCCGGCCTTACGTGGTGCCGGTGGGCGGCTCCAATGCCCTGGGCGCGCTGGGATACGTGCAGTGCGCATTGGAAATCGCCGAACAGAGCCGGCGCAGCAACGTGGCGTTCAGTTCGGTGGTGGTGGCGTCCGGCAGCGCCGGCACTCACGCTGGGCTGGCGGTGGGGCTGCAACAGCTGCTGCCGGAAACCGAGCTGATTGGCGTGACGGTCTCGCGCACCGTGATCGATCAACTGCCGAAGGTGGAGCAGATCCAGAAAGCCCTGGCCTGTTCGCTGAATATCGACGAACTGGCGCCGATCGCGCTGTGGGACGATTATTTCGCGCCGCAGTACGGCATGCCGAACGAAGAGGGCATGGCGGCGGTGCAGCTGCTGGCGCAGCAGGAGGGCGTGTTGCTGGATCCGGTATACACCGGCAAAGCGATGGCCGGTTTGATCGACGGCATTGCCCAGCGGCGTTTCCGCGACGAAGGGCCCATCCTGTTCGTTCACACCGGCGGTGCGCCGGCGCTGTTCGCCTACCATCCGCAGGTGTAAATACCGCTTGTTATTCCATTTTGAACTATATTTATAAGGTTATATTCCTTTATGCGGGCGGTTGCACTGTTAAAGTGCTGATATCAAAAAAGATAAACAACATACAGGGGTGTTTATGATGTTTGCAAAAGTTCGTCGCCAATGGTTGTTGGGCGTGGTGGGCGTTGCGTTGGCCGCCGGTTTGACGACTCAAACCTACGCCGCCGACAATCTGCTGCAGCAGGTGAAGCAGCGCGGCACGCTGATCGTCGGGCTGGAAGGCACCTATCCGCCGTTCAGTTTCCAGGGGGAAGACGGCAAATTGACCGGTTTCGAAGTGGATTTCGCCAACGCGCTGGCGGAACATCTGGGCGTGAAAGCCAAGCTGAACCCGACCAAGTGGGACGGTATGCTGGCTTCGCTGGATTCGAAGCGCATCGACGTGGTCATCAATCAGGTGACGCTCTCCGATGAGCGCAAGAAGAAATATGACTTCTCCACCCCTTACACCGTTTCCGGTATTCAGGCGCTGGTGAAAAAAGGCAACGAAGGCACCATTACCAAGCCGGAAGACCTGAAGGGCAAAAAGGTCGGCGTTGGCCTGGGCACCAACTATGAGCAATGGCTGCGCGAGAATGTGCAGGGCGTGGACGTGCGTACCTACGACGACGACCCGACAAAGTATCAGGATCTGCGCGTCGGCCGCATCAACGCCATCCTGGTGGATCGCCTGGCGGCGTTGGATCTGGTGAAGAAAACCGGCGATACGCTGGCGGTGGCCGGCCCGGCATTCTCCCGCCAGGAGTCCGGTGTGGCGCTGCGCAAAAATAACCCAGAACTGCTGGCCGCGATTGACCAGGCGATCGCCGAGATGCAAAAAGACGGCACGCTGGCGAAGATTTCCGAAAAATGGTTTGGCGCGGACGTAACTAAATAATGCACGAAAGTATTCAACTGGCGCTGGATTCAGCGCCATTTTTATTGAAGGGCGCCATACTGACGCTGCAGCTTAGCCTGGGCGGTATGGCGCTAGGCTTGTTGCTCGGTTTTCTGTTGGCGCTGATGCGCCTTTCGCCGCTGTGGCCGCTGTCGTGGCTGTCGCGCATTTACGTGTCGCTGTTCCGCGGCACGCCGTTGATCGCCCAGCTGTTTATGATCTACTACGGTCTGCCGCAGTTCGGCGTTGAATTCGATCCCTTCCCGGCGGCGCTGATTGGCCTGTCGCTCAATACCGCCGCCTACACCTCAGAAACGCTGCGCGCGGCGATTTCGTCGATCGACAAAGGGCAGTGGGAAGCCGCCGCCAGCATCGGCATGACCCGTTGGCAAACCCTGCGCCGGGTGATCCTGCCGCAGGCGGCGCGCACCGCCTTGCCGCCGCTGGGCAACAGTTTTATCGGCCTGGTGAAGGACACCTCGCTGGCCGCCACCATTCAGGTGCCGGAACTGTTCCGCCAGGCGCAGCTCATCACCTCGCGCACGCTGGAAGTGTTCACCATGTACCTGGCGGCATCGCTGATTTACTGGGTGATGGCGACCCTGCTTTCCGCACTGCAAAACCGTCTGGAAGCCCACGTTAATCGCCAGGATCAGGAGTAACGCATGAGTGCCATTGAAGTTAAGCAATTGACCAAGCAGTTCAAAGGTCAGACGGTGCTGCATGGGATCGATCTGGCGGTGGACGCCGGTGAAGTGGTGGCGATCATCGGCCCGAGCGGCTCAGGGAAAACCACCTTGTTGCGCTGCATCAACCTGCTGGAGGAGCCGGATTCCGGCACCATTCGCGTCGGCGATATCCTGATCGACGGCAGCAAGCCGCTGAGCAAACAGAAAAATCAGGTGCGCGCGCTGCGCCAGCAGGTCGGTTTCGTGTTCCAGAACTTCAACCTGTTTCCGCACCGTTCGGTGCTGGAAAACATCATCGAAGGGCCGGTTATCGTTAAAGGCGAGGCGAAAGCCAGCGCCGAACAGCGCGCTCGTGCGTTGCTGGCCAAGGTGGGGCTGAGCGGCAAAGAGGCGGCTTATCCGCGTCGGCTGTCCGGCGGGCAGCAGCAGCGGGTGGCGATCGCGCGCGCGCTGGCGATGCAGCCGGAGGTGATTTTGTTCGATGAGCCGACGTCGGCGCTCGATCCCGAGCTGGTGGGGGAAGTGCTCAATACCATGCGTTCACTGGCGGAAGAGAAACGCACCATGGTGATCGTCACCCATGAGATGAGCTTCGCTCGCGACGTGGCCGATCGGGTTATCTTTATGGATCACGGCCGCATCGTCGAACAGGGCCCGGCCAAAGCGCTGTTCGCCAATCCGCAGCATCAGCGTACCCAGCAATTCCTCGATAAGTTCCGGAATCAATAAGGCGTCGGGGGCGTTTCCCCCGACCGCATTCACTGTGCTTTCAACAATTCATTGCGCGCGGCGGCGGCGAGAAATCCGCTGCGGCTGCCGTATCCCGGATATTACCGAACCCGAAAGTCAATGCGTCTCGTAGCGCTCTGACGCGGCTTTCAAGCAGAGTAATCCGTCTATGATGTTATCGTCCATGAGCGACGCCCCACCCTGTAAGGAGAATAAGGCGCTAACGGCAGGTCGGCCTGCGGACAATAAAAAACCCTGCACTCGTGCAGGGTTTGCGTAGCGGTAAGCCCATCAGGCTGCAACGCGTGCAGCCTTGAGGATGCGTTAACCGATGGTCATCAGGCTGGCGTTACCGCCGGCGGCGGCGGTGTTGACGCTCAGCGAACGTTCGATCAGCAGGCGTTCCAACAGAATGTTGGTTTCACCGTGGGCGAAGCCCTGCACCGAGACGATGGCGCCGCCGCGCTGCGCGATCTGCTCGCACAGGGTGCGCAACTGGTCGGCATCGCCGTGGTAGATGGCGGCATCGAACTCGATCTTGTCCTGCTGCCAGTCTTTGCTGAAGGCGATGCGCGCCTGCACATCGTTCGGCAAGCGGCGGAACAGGTCGCGTTGCAGTTCCGCTTCCGGCCACAGCGCGCAGCTGCCAACCGCCAGCACGGCGGCCAGCTGGATCAGCGCGTCGGCTTCGTTATCCGCCAGGCACAGCACGCGTTCACGCGGCAGCAGGGCATAGGTATTGCGCTCGCCGGTCGGGCCCGGCAGCGGGCGTACGGTGCCGCCCTGGCCCAGTTCCGCATAGCGCTGCGCCAATGCCGCCAGTTCGCCGTGCTGGCTGGTGACCGCCCATTTCTCCAGCGATTGCAGCGCCCCCAACAGTTGCGGCCGCGCGGTGGCTTCCATCGGACGCTCTTCGTCCTGACGGTGCAGCGTACGTTGCAGCGCGTCGTCCGGACGGTTGGCCAGCAGACGGTACAGGTACAGCGGGCCGCCGGCTTTCGGGCCGGTGCCCGACAGGCCTTCGCCGCCGAACGGCTGCACGCCGACCACTGCGCCGACCATGTTGCGGTTGACGTACAGGTTGCCGACCTTGGCGCGTTCGGTCACCCGGGCGATGGTTTCATCGATACGGGTGTGAATGCCCAGCGTCAGGCCATAACCGGCGGCGTTGATCTGATCGACCAGCGCGTCCAGATTGTTGCGCTGGAAGCGCACCACGTGCAGCACCGGGCCGAAGATCTCTTTCTGCAGCTCGTCGAAGCTGTCGAGTTCGATCAGCGTCGGCTTGATGAAGGTGCCGCGCGCCCACTCTTTCTCATCCTGCGCGCTGCCTTTGGCGGCCTGGTACACCTTGCGGCCTTTGGCGCGCATCGCCTGGATGTGGCGTTCGATGCCGGTTTTGGCTTCGGCGTCGATCACCGGGCCCACGTCGGTGGAAAGGCGCTCCGGGTTGCCCATGCGGCATTCGGCCATCGCGCCGCGCAGCATTTGCAGCGTGTGCTCGGCCACGTCTTCCTGAATGCACAGGATACGCAGCGCGGAGCAACGCTGCCCGGCGCTGTCGAAGGCGGAAGCCACCACATCGGTCACCACCTGTTCGGTCAGGGCGGAAGAGTCGACGATCATGGCGTTCAGGCCGCCGGTTTCGGCGATCAGCGGCGTCGGCCGGCCTTGCGGATCGAGACGACCGGCGATGCTGCGCTGCAGAATGCCGGCGACGTCGGTGGAGCCGGTGAACATCACGCCGCGGACGCGGGCGTCGTTGACCAGCGTCGAGCCGACGGTTTCACCCTGGCCCGGCAGCAGCTGCAGCACGCCTTGCGGAATGCCGGACTCCAGCAGGATGCGCACCGCCTGCGCGGCCACCAGCGGCGTTTGCTCGGCCGGTTTGGCCAGCACGCTGTTGCCCGCCGCCAGCGCGGCGGCGATTTGGCCGGTGAAGATCGCCAGCGGGAAGTTCCACGGGCTGATGCAGACCACCGGGCCCAGCGGGCGGTGGCTGTCGTTGGCGAAGTCGTCGCGCACCTGGCCGGCGTAGTAGTGCAGGAAGTCGACCGCTTCACGCACTTCGGCGATGGCGTTGTTGAAGGTTTTACCCGCTTCACGCACCAGAATGCCCAGCAGGCTTTGCAGCTGGCTTTCCATCAGTTCGGCGGCGCGTTCGAGGATCGCGGCGCGTTCCGTCGGCGGCGTAGCGAACCAAATTGGGCCGGCGGCCGCGGCGGCGTCGAGCGCGCGGCTGACTTCGCTTTCGGTGGCTTCACGCACGTAGCCGACCACATCGCCCGGCTCGGCCGGGTTGATCACCGGCTGCTCCACGCCCTGATCCAATTCGGCGTCGATAATCGGTTCCGCGCGCCACGGATGGCTGGCGCTGGTGAGCAGGGCGCTGGAGAGCGAGGCCAGACGCTGTTCGTTGGACAGATCCAGACCGCTGGAGTTAACGCGTTTCTCGCCGTACAGCTCGCGCGGCAGCGGGATGCGCGGATGCGGCAGGCCAATCTGGCCTTCGTTGGCCGCCAGCGCTTCCACGGCGCTGACAGGATCGGCCACCAGTTCGTCGAGCGGCAGGGTGGCGTCGGCGATGCGGTTGACGAACGAGGTGTTGGCGCCGTTTTCCAGCAGGCGGCGCACCAGGTAAGCCAGCAGCGTTTCATGGGTGCCGACCGGTGCGTAGATGCGGCAAGGGCGGTTCAGTTTGCCGTCGGCCACTTTACCCACCACCTGTTCGTACAACGGCTCACCCATGCCGTGCAGGCACTGGAATTCATACTGGCCAGGGTAGTAGTTGTTGCCGGCCAGGTGATAGATGGCGCTCAGGGTATGGGCGTTGTGGGTCGCGAACTGCGGATAGATCAGGTTCGGCACCGACAGCAGTTTGCGGGCGCAGGCCAGGTAGGAAACGTCGGTGTACACCTTGCGGGTGTAAACCGGATAACCTTCCAGGCCGTCCATCTGGGCGCGTTTGATTTCGCTGTCCCAGTAGGCGCCTTTCACCAGACGGATCATCAGGCGGCGGCGGCTGCGTTGCGCCATGTCGATCACCGCGTCGATGGCGAACGGGCAACGTTTCTGATAGGCCTGGATCACGAAGCCGATGCCGTTCCAGCCGGCCAACTGCGGCTCGAAGCACAGCTTCTCCAGCAGATCGAGCGAGATTTCCAGGCGGTCGGCCTCTTCGGCGTCGATGTTGATGCCGATATCATACTGACGTGCTTGCAGGGTCAGCGACAGCAGGCGCGGATAAAGCTCTTCCATCACGCGTTCGTACTGCGCGCGGCTGTAGCGCGGGTGCAGGGCGGACAGCTTGATGGAGATGCCGGGGCCTTCATAGATGCCGCGGCCGTTGGAGGCTTTGCCGATGGCGTGGATCGCCTGCTGGTAGGAAACCAGGTAGGCCTGCGCGTCGGCTTCGGTCAGGGCGGCTTCGCCCAGCATGTCGTAGGAATAGCGGAAACCTTTTTCTTCCAGCTTGCGCGCGTTGGCCAGCGCTTCGGCGATGGTTTCGCCGGTCACGAACTGCTCGCCCATCAGGCGCATCGCCATGTCCACGCCTTTGCGGATCAGCGGTTCGCCGCTCTTGCTGATAATGCGGTTCAGCGAACGGGACAGATTGGCTTCGTTATGCGTGGACACCAGCTTGCCGGTAAACAGCAGACCCCAGGTCGCGGCGTTGACGAACAGCGACGGGCTGCGCCCCAGGTGCGAATGCCAGTTGCCGTTGCTGATCTTGTCGCGGATCAGGGCATCGCGGGTCGGTTTGTCCGGAATGCGCAGCAGCGCTTCCGCCAGGCACATCAGCGCCACGCCTTCCTGCGAGGAGAGGGAGAACTCTTGCAGCAGGCCTTGCACCATGCCGGCGCGGCCGTTTGCACTTTTTTGGTTACGCAATTTCTCGGCGATGCCATAGGCCATTTTGTGAGTGGCCTGCGCAAGATCGGCGGGTAATCGCGCCTGTTCGAGCAACATCGGCACCGCTTCGGTCTCTGGGCGGCGATAGGCGGCGGTGATGGCGGCGCGGGTCACCGACTGAGGCAGAATTTGTTCGGCGAAATCGAGGAATGGCTGGTGTGACTCTTCCTGCGCTTGCGGCATAATGTCGTCCGCTTCAGGCTGGCCCGCTGCGGCCAGCGCTGGAATTTCAGGAATATCGGTACCGCTCTCGAGACGCTCGAGGTAATTAAAGATGGCCTGCTTGATGAGCCAGTGCGGCGTGCGATCGATGCGCTGCGCGGCGCTCTTGATCCGGTCGCGTGTTGCCTCGTCGAGTTTCACGCCCATTGTGGTAGTGCCCATGCCTGTCCAACTCCTGTGTTTAGAACCTATCCCATCAGGCTAGACAAACAGCAGGCCGGAAAGCCTGTTGGGATAGGTTCGTGAGATGTGTGGGTTAAGAATGCAGACAATATCCTGCATGTTGCAACTTTGTGCAACCTTGTTAAATCAGGCTGATGAGCGAAGTGTGAGTTTCATCGATTTTTTAACACGGGCAGTTGGCATGAATGTTGCGTTATTGAGCGAATGCGGCGGGGTTTATGATGCCGCAGGCGCTTTACCTTGCGGTATATAAGGGTAATGGCAAGGTGCAACTCATTTTGCTTGTCGTGAGTGCAACCTTTGAGCCCGGTAAATGTGACGCAGGGTAAACTTTGTGTAACTTTGTTGTTAAATATCTTGTTGGTTGATGAAAGGCTCATCTAGGATAACCGACGGTCAACAATTACGGGCAGAAACTATTTTACCTGCACTTGCTCGCAGGCTGCGCCACGTTCCGGCGCGGCGGCCAGTGAAATGCATTGCGCGTGGGTTTACCGGCGCCGGCATGGCCGGAGCGAAACGCGAATAATAATGAAAGTGGAGAATTAAATGACAATGAGCACACCTATGCTGGTGACCTTCCTGGTGTACATTTTCGGGATGGTGCTGATCGGCCTGCTTGCCTACCGGGCAACCAATAACTTTGATGACTATATTCTCGGCGGCCGCAGTTTGGGCAGCGTGGTGACCGCGCTGTCCGCCGGCGCTTCCGACATGAGCGGCTGGTTGCTGATGGGCCTTCCGGGCGCCATCTTCCTCTCCGGCATCTCTGAAAGCTGGATCGCCATCGGCCTGACCATCGGCGCTTACCTGAACTGGAAGCTGGTGGCAGGAAGGCTGCGCGTGCATACCGAAGCCAACAATAACGCCCTGACGCTGCCGGACTATTTCACCAGCCGTTTTGAAGACAACAGCAAGCTGCTGCGGGTGATCTCGGCCATCGTCATTCTGGTGTTCTTCACCATTTACTGCGCCTCCGGCATCGTGGCCGGCGCGCGCCTGTTCGAAAGCACCTTCGGCATGAGCTACGAAACCGCCCTGTGGGCCGGCGCCGCGGCGACCATCCTGTATACCTTTATCGGCGGTTTCCTGGCGGTGAGCTGGACCGACACCGTACAGGCCAGCCTGATGATTTTCGCGCTGATCCTGACGCCGGTGATCGTGATCTTCGCCGTCGGCGGCATCGATACGTCGATGCTGGTGATCCAGGCGAAGAACCCGGCCAACCTCGATATGCTGAAGGGGCTGAACTTCGTCGCCATCCTGTCGCTGCTGGGTTGGGGCCTGGGCTACTTCGGCCAGCCGCACATCCTGGCGCGCTTCATGGCGGCGGATTCTCACCGCACCATCCGCAGCGCGCGCCGCATCAGCATGACCTGGATGATCCTGTGTCTGGCCGGGACCATCGCCGTCGGTTTCTTCGGCATCGCTTACTTCGCCAATAACCCGGATCAGGCCGGCAACGTGTCGCAGAACGGCGAACGCGTGTTCATCGAACTGGCGATGTTGCTGTTCAACCCATGGGTGGCGGGCGTGCTGCTGTCGGCGATTCTGGCGGCGGTCATGAGCACCCTGAGCTGCCAACTGCTGGTGTGCTCCAGCGCGATCACCGAAGACCTGTACAAGGCGTTCCTGCGCAAGGGCGCCAGCCAGCGTGAGCTGGTGTGGGTCGGCCGCGTGATGGTGCTGGTGGTGGCGTTGATCGCCATCGCCTTGGCGGCCAACCCGGAGAACCGCGTACTGGGCCTGGTGAGCTATGCCTGGGCCGGTTTCGGCGCCGCCTTCGGCCCGGTTGTGCTGATCTCGGTAATGTGGTCGCGCATGACCCGCAACGGCGCGTTGGCCGGTATGCTGGTCGGTGCGGTGACGGTGATCGTCTGGAAACAGTACGAATGGTTGGGCCTGTACGAAATCATCCCTGGCTTCATCCTGGGTTGCCTGGCCATCGTGGTGGTGAGCCTGATGGGCCGCCAGCCATCCTCAACCATGACCGAACGTTTCGATCAGGCGGAAGCCGAATACAAAACGGTATAACGCCGTTCGATGTCAGTCGGCAAGGGGCGCGCAGAGCGCCCCTTCTTTTTGCCTGTTTGCCCGTCATTCAGCTGTAACACCTGGCGACATTTGATTAGAAAAAATCACGCTTGCGCCTCTTGTATTTCTTTTTGCCAGAATGATAATCACTCTCGTTGTATTTTACGTTTCTTTACATACTCGCCGCGGCTCATTTCGAGCCGGTTTGCTCTGCCGCCGCGGTCTTTTCAGGGGTGATTAGTTATGTTCGTTCCCTTTCTTATCATGTTCCGTGAGGGGCTGGAGGCCGCGCTGATCGTCAGCCTGATCGCCAGCTACCTGAAGCGCACGCAGCGCAGCCAATGGCTGGGCGCGGTGTGGATCGGCGTAATTGTCGCTGCGGCGCTGTGTCTGGCGCTCGGCATCTTCATCAATGAAACCACCGGCGAGTTCCCGCAGAAGCAGCAGGAGCTGTTCGAAGGCATCGTGGCGGTGGTGGCGGTGCTGATCCTCACCTATATGGTGTTCTGGATGCGTAAGGTGTCCAAATCGGTCAAGGTGCATCTGGAAGGGGCTATCGATCAGGCGCTCAGCGCCGGTAAAGGGCAGGGATGGGCGCTGGTGGCGATGGTGTTCTTCGCCGTGGCGCGCGAAGGGCTGGAGTCGGTGTTCTTCCTGCTGGCGGCGTTTCAGCAAGACGTGGGCGCCGCGGCGCCGATCGGCGCGGTGCTCGGCCTGGTGGCCGCCATCGTGCTGGGCATGATGATTTACTGGGGCGGGGTGAAGCTGCACCTGGCCAAATTCTTCAAATGGACCAGCCTGTTCATTCTGTTCGTCGCCGCCGGCTTGGCCGCCGGGGCGATCCGCGCCTTCCACGAAGCCGGTCTATGGAACCACTTCCAGGACATCGCCTTCGATTTCAGCAGCACCCTGTCGACCCATTCGCTGTTCGGCACCCTGCTGGAAGGCATTCTCGGTTACCAGGAAGCGCCGACGGTCAGCGAAGTGGCGGTCTACTTCCTGTATCTGATCCCGGCGCTGATTTTCTTTTTCCTGCCGCAGCGCGCGGAGCCGGCAGCGGCTCCGGCGCAACGTAAAATCAATCATTAATGTTTAATAGGGAATCTCGTATGTCTACTCCGTTATTTCGCCGCAAGGCGTTGCACGCAGCATTACTGGCTATCCCGGCGTTTGCGCTGAGCCTCGACGCCTTGGCCGCGGACGTGCCGCAGGTCAAGGTTACGGTTAACGACAAGCAGTGCGAACCGATGCAGCTGACGGTCCCGGCCGGCAAGACGCAGTTTGTGGTGCACAACACCAGCCAGAAAAACGTCGAATGGGAAATCCTGAAAGGGGTGATGGTGGTGGAAGAGCGCGAGAACATCGCGCCGGGCTTTACCCAGAAAATGACCGCCACGCTGGAAGCGGGCGAATATGACATGACCTGCGGGCTGCTGAGCAATCCGAAAGGCAAACTGATCGTCACCGCAGCGGCCAACGGCGCCACCGACGGCAAGCCGAACGCGCTGGACTTGGTTGGCCCGATCGCCGAATACAAGGTTTACGTCACCAAAGAAGTCGATGGGTTGGTGAAACAGACCAAGCTGTTTACCGACGCGGTGAAGGCCGGCAACGTGGAGCAGGCGCGCAAGCTGTATGCGCCGACCCGCCAGCACTATGAGCGCATCGAGCCGATCGCCGAGCTGTTCTCCGATCTGGACGGCAGCATCGACGCCCGCGAAGACGACTACGAGAAGAAAGCGGCGGACCCGAACTTCACCGGCTTCCACCGTCTGGAGAAGGCGCTGTTTGCCGACAACTCGACCAAAGACATGGGCAAATATGCCGATCGTCTGTATCACGACACCGTTGAGCTGCAAAAACGCGTGAGTGAACTGACCTTCCCGCCGAGCAAGGTGGTGGGCGGCGCAGCCGGGCTGATCGAAGAAGTGGCGGCCAGCAAGATCAGCGGTGAAGAAGACCGTTACAGCCGCACCGATTTGTGGGACTTCCAGGCCAACGTCGACGGCGCGCAAAAGATAGTCAATCTGCTGCGCCCGCTGCTGGTTAAGGCCAATAAGCCGCTGCTGGACAAGATCGACGCCAACTTCAAAACCGTGGACACCATTTTGGCGAAGTACCAAACCAAAGAGGGTTATGAGTCCTATGAGAAGCTGACCGATGCCGATCGCAATGCGTTGAAAGGGCCGATCACCACGCTGGCGGAAGATCTTTCCCAGCTGCGCGGCGTATTGGGTCTGGACTGAGGCATACGGTTATGAGCAACAAGGCAGGCCCGCATAACGGGCCGCATCCGCAATCGCAGGGGGCGGCATCGCCTTCGCGACGCCGTTTGCTGCAAGGGCTGGGGCTGGGCGCGCTGGCGCTGGGCGGCAGCCGCCTGGCGCAGGCGGCGGGCAACGCGGCGGAGCCGTTGGCGACGCCGCAGGATGAGCGCTGGCAGAAACAGCCGTTTTATGGCCGCCATCAGGCTGGGGTGCTGACGCCGCAACAGGCGGCGATGATGCTGGTGGCGTTCGATGTGCTGGCGACCGACAAAGCGGGGCTGGAGCGCCTGTTCCGGCTGCTGACCGATCGCATCGCCTTCCTGACTCACGGTGGCAAGGCGCCGGAGGTGGACGCCAAGCTGCCGCCGCTCGATTCCGGCATCATGGGGCCGGAGATTTACCCGGACAACCTGACCATCACCGTGTCGGTCGGCGCATCGCTGTTTGATGAACGCTTTGGTCTGCAGGCGCAAAAACCGCTGCGGTTGCAGAAAATGACCCGCTTCCCCAACGATGCGTTGGACGCCGCGCTTTGCCACGGCGACCTGCTGCTGCAGATCTGCGCCAACACCAACGAAACGGTGATTCACGCGCTGCGCGACATCATTAAGCATTCGCCGGATCTGCTCAGCGTGCGCTGGAAGCGGGAGGGGTTCATCTCCGCGCACGCGGCGCGCAGCAAAGGCAAAGAGACGCCGATCAACCTGTTGGGTTTCAAAGACGGCACCGCCAACCCGAAAACCGACGACAAACCGCTGATGGATAAGGTGGTGTGGGTCGGCGACAACGTCGGCGAGCCGGCGTGGACGGCCGGCGGCAGCTATCAGGCGGCGCGCATTATTCGTTTTCGCGTCGAGTTTTGGGATCGCACGCCGCTGCAGGAGCAGGAAACCATCTTCGGCCGCGAGAAGCACAGCGGGGCGCCGCTGGGCATGCAGCATGAACATGACGAGCCGGACTACGCGAACGATCCCGACGGCAAGGTGATCCCGATGGATGCGCACATCCGGCTGGCTAACCCTCGCACGCCGGAAAGCCAAAGCAACCTGATGCTGCGGCGCGGCTACAGTTATTCCCTTGGCGTCTCCAATGCCGGGCAGCTGGAAATGGGGCTTCTGTTCGTCTGCTATCAGGCCGATCTGGAGAAAGGCTTCCTGACGGTGCAAAAAAGGCTGAACGGCGAAGCGCTGGAGGAATACATCAAGCCGATTGGCGGCGGGTATTTCTTCGTGTTGCCGGGCGTGAAAGAGGGCGGCGATTATCTGGCCAGCGGCCTGCTCAAGGCCTGAAGCAGGAATGACGAGGCGGGATCTTCCGCCTCGTTTTACGTTTGTCTTACCCGCTGCAGGGGGCAGTGAACGATGAAACGCAATTCAATGCTTTGCCGGCAGATTAAAAAACACGCAGTCATGCTGTTTTTGATTGCGCAAAATTTAATCGGGAAACTAAAGTGTCATTCGCGGGTTTTAATTGTAATGCATTGATATTTATTGATTATAATTTTCTATGGAATGACGTCTTGGGCGTGATATAGTGTTTTAGCGTTAACTGAAAACAAAAAATATTAAATTTTTTTACATTTTAGTAACGCCGTGGGATTGAATGTCATTATACTGTAATCATCTGGCGGTAGTTTTCACACGGTGCACAGCTTGAAGCTGTAAATATCACTGCGGGGATCGCTAATGGTAAAGTCCTTGGTTGGGCTGGAAAGAAAAAATAACACATCTCCCCTGATTTCTCGTTGTAACGAGGGTTCTCTCTCCGACTCTCTTTTACCGGCAACTCCGCACTCTTATCGCTACCGAATCTCATCGCTTTTTACTCCACGTTTATTGATGCAGTCCGCGTTGTCCCGTGAAGACACGGCGCTTAAGCGTTGCCGTCGATTCACTTTGTCCCTTGGCTCTTATTGGCTCGGAGGAGGCCAAAACCTAATACGTGTGTGAAACATAATCGCGCGGCCTGGCCGTTGCGGTAGGTGAAACAAACTGTAAGGTGCCACTATGGGTAGACAGAAAGCAGTGATCAAAGCACGTCGTGAAGCGAAACGCGTTATTCGTCGTGACGCTCGTAGTCATCGCCAGCTGGAAGAAGAGTCTGTGACCTCGCTGGTGCAAATGGGGGGAGTCGAGTCTATCGGCATGGCGCGAGACAAGCGCGATAGCTCACCCATCGAGGCTAGAACCGAAGCTCAGGGTCATTACTTATCAGCCATAGAGAATAAGCAGCTGATCTTCGCCACTGGCGAAGCCGGCTGCGGCAAAACATTTATCAGCGCCGCCAAGGCGGCGGAGGCGCTGATCCATAAAGAGGTGGATCGGATTATCGTTACCCGTCCTGTTTTGCAGGCGGATGAAGACCTCGGTTTCTTGCCGGGGGATATCTCCGAGAAGTTCGCGCCTTATTTCCGCCCGGTGTATGACATTCTGGTGCGCCGTTTAGGATCTTCCTTTATGCAGTACTGCCTGCGCCCGGAAATCGGCAAGGTAGAGATTGCGCCGTTCGCTTACATGCGCGGGCGCACCTTCGAAAATGCGGTCGTTATCCTGGATGAAGCCCAGAACGTGACCGCCAGCCAGATGAAAATGTTCCTGACCCGCCTGGGGGAAAACGTGACGGTTATCGTTAACGGCGACGTGACCCAGTGTGACCTGCCGCGCGGCGTGAAATCCGGCCTCAGCGATGCCCTGGAACGCTTCGAAGAGGACGAGATGATCGGCGTTATCCGCTTTGAAAAACAGGACTGCGTGCGTTCCGCTCTGTGCCAGCGCACGCTCAACGCTTACAGTTAACCTATCCGCTAATGGAAAGGCCGCTTCGGCGGCCTTTTTTATCTCCGCAATTTCCCCTCTCGTTTAACCTTTGTGTAAATTATTGTGGTTTTCTGTATAGATTTTCGTTGAGTTAGCGTTAATGATTAATGGGTTCCAGATTGGCGCGCAATTTGCCTGTGCCGCCAAAAGGACATTATCTGGGGTGTGCGCCGCGCGGCGCATAGCGTGTGGGTTCCTTGATGCGATTCAAACATGAAATACATCATTCTGCTTTTGCTTATTTTATGCGTCGTCTATGTGCATTACCGCGGGCGGGTGCGCTACAACGTGTGGCGTCAGCTGTCTGACCATTCCACCTTTACCGCACCGCTGAACGTCTTCATGTATCTGTTTTCCCGTGTGCCGACTACGCCGTACCTGAAGCCGGAGCAGTTCCCTGAGCTGGCGGTACTGCGGGAGAACTGGGAGACCATCCGCGACGAAGGACAGAAGCTGATGGAGATCCAGCAGATCAAAGCGTCCGATCAATTCAACGACGCCGGCTTCAACTCGTTTTTCAAGACCGGTTGGAAACGCTTTTATCTGAAATGGTATGAAGACAGCCATCCCTCCGCCATGACCCTGTGCCCGCAGACCACGGAACTGCTGCGCAGCCTGCCTTCGGTCAAGGCGGCGATGTTCGCCGAACTGCCGGACGGCAGCCGGTTGCCGCGTCACCGTGACCCTTACGCCGGTTCGCTGCGTTATCACCTGGGGTTGATTACCCCCAATGATGACCGCTGCTTCATTGAGGTGGACGGTGAGCGCTACAGCTGGCGCGACGGTGAAGGCGTGATGTTCGATGAAACCTATCTGCACTACGCGGAAAATCAGAGCGGGCAGAATCGTCTGATCCTGTTCTGCGACATCGAACGGCCGATGCGCTACCGCTGGGCGCAGGCGGTTAACCACTGGCTGGGGCGCAACCTGATGAGCGCCGCCACCGCGCCGAATGAAGAGGGCGATCGCACCGGCGGCGTCAACAAGATGTTCAAATACATCTATGCGATACGCCGGGTGGGGAAACGCCTGAAGGCCTGGAATCGCACCGGCTATTACATCATCAAGTGGATTTTGTTCGGGGGGATCGCCGCGGCGATATTCTTCTCGGTATAACGCAGGCAGGGGCGCACAGAGTGCGCCCCTTTTTGATCAGGCGAAGATCGTCATCATGTAGGCGGCGAACAGCGCCAGGTGAGCGGTGCCGTTCAGCACGTTGGTGCGGCCGGTCGAGAACGACAGCTGGCACAGCAGCAACACCGTCAGCATCACCACGATATGCGGCGTTTGCAGGCCGAAGATCAGCGTCTGCCCGGTCAGGGTAGCGATGATGGTGACCGCCGGCACCGTCAGGGAGATGGTCGCCAGCACCGAACCGAAGAACAGGTTCATGGCGCGTTGCACCTGGTTGTTCAACACGGCGCGCAGCGCGCCCAGGCCTTCCGGCGACAGGATCAGCAGCGCCACTAGGAAGCCGGTGAACTGCGCCGGCGCATTCATCTTGGTCAGCAGGCCTTCCAGCGGATTGGCATTGAACTTGGTGACGGCGATAACCGCGATCAGGTGCACGATGAGCCAGGCGGCGTGCCAGGCGCTGCTGTGCGAAGAAGGCTTGCCGTGGTGCGGGTCGCCATCGTCGTCTTCATGCTCGTACACGAACAGGCTCTGGTGGGTTTTGGTCTGGATCACCAGGAACACGCCATACATGGCGGCGGAAATCAGCGCCACCAGCAGCGCTTGCCCGGTGCTGAAGTTGCCGCCCGGCAGCGCGCTCGGGAACACCAGCACGATCACCGCCAGCGGGAAAATCGCCATCAGATACTGCTTTATGCCGCCCAGGTTGACGTACTGGGTGGCGAACTTGCGCCCGCCGAGCAGCAGCGCGAAGCCGACCAGGCCGGCGGAAACGATCATGATGATGGAGTACAGCGTGTCGCGCATCAGCGCCGGCGCGGCGTCGCCGGTGGCCATCAACGCCGAGATCAGGCTGACTTCGAGGATCACCACCGACAGGCTGAGGATCAGCGAGCCGTAGGGTTCGCCCAATCGGTGGGCCAGCACGTCGGCGTGGCGCACCACGCTGAAGGCGCTGCTGAGGATCCCCACCAGCGCGAGAATATTGATGCCGACAATCAGCGGAAAGTTAGCGGTGCTGCCCCATAAATTCAACACCACCAGCGCGGCGATGGGGAAGATCAGCGAGTATTCGGTGTGGCGAGACTTGGTGGATCGGCCAGGATCGTGTTGCGACTTCATGAGGGTGGCACTCCTTCTCAAACAGCGTAGCCCGTCAGCGCCGGTCGCCGTGATGCGGCAACTCTGCGTTTCCAGTAGGTATTTTATATTAGGATACACCCGCGGCGCCGGTGTGATGTTGTTTTTATCTGAGAAAGCAATTGCTTGCTTTATGTGATCAGGGTAACAAAAAAACCGCACGGGGTGCGGTTTTATTTACTTACTTTTACGCAATAACGCTAATTTTTAACGTTAGATTTGAGAAAAGTCGTGTTTACTTGTTTACTGCTCGGTTAATCAAGGAGAATGAGACGGTCAGTCGTCAATATTATCCATGATTTCATGCCGTTTATTGTGGTAACCCTCTTCATTTAGCCCCTCACGCCAGTAAGGCACGGCATAAAGACGATTACGATCGCATTGACGTTCGCGCCGCAGGTAACGGCGCAACTCTACTACCAGGCGATCTTCACCGGCGAGCCAGAAATGCGCTTCACCCTGCGGCACGGACTGCGCGCGGAACCGAGCGACCAATTCGTCGGTTTTCTCTGTGCCGCCGACGACCCAATTCACCTCAACGCCGGCAGGCTTTTTCAGGTCAATCACGTCGGCAGTGCTATCGACGCGGACGAAAGCGCGCCCGGCGCCGTGCGGCGGCAGGTTTTCCAGCAGCGCGGCCAACGCCGGCAGCGAAGAAGGATCGCCCGCCAGGCAGTAGAAGTCGGCGGCCGGCAGCATCGGTTTGGGGCCGCCTGGATTGCTGATGCCGATTTTATCGCCGATTTTCGCCTGGCGCGCGAAGTCGACCGCCGGTCCCTGGTGATCGTGAATGGCGAATTCGATGTCCACTTCCGCCTGTTCCGGGCGCACGGCGCGAATGGAATAGGTGCGCACGATCGGGCGCACGGCATCGGCAGCCCAGCGCGGGCCGTTTTCGGTCAGCGTCGGCAGATCCGGCTGCGTTTGGCCGGCGAGCGGCAAAAAGACCTTGATGTGCGCGGCGGCGGCGTTGGCCGGATAGTAGCGCAGATCGGGCGCGGTAAAGGTGATGCGGCGCAGGTGCGGCGTAATGTCCTGTACGGCGCTGACGGCGATCAGGTAGGGGGCGCGTGAGCGAGGGGATTCGGTAGTCACGGGGATCTCCTTATAGGTCGTTTGGCGGTGAGTATACCATGCCGTTTGATAATGAGAATTGTTTGCTCATTGAGGCGTAACCGCGTGTGGGCTAGGCTTAAGGTTCACGCAATACGCACGGGAGGATGTGATGCCATACCAAGACACGAACGACTTGCCGGACAATGTGAAGCATGTGCTGCCGGAACATGCGCAGGCGATCTATAAAGAAGCGTTTAACAGCGCCTGGCAACAATACCGGGATCCCGACGATCGGCGCGGTGACGACAGCCGGGAGGAGACGGCGCATAAAGTGGCCTGGGCGGCGGTCAAGCAAAGCTATCGCAAGGGCGACGACGAACGCTGGCATAAAAAGTAACGCCTCTATGCCCCGGTAAGAATCGCGCAGATGTTATGCTGACCTCGGCAATTAATATTGTTGCTGCTCAGTACAAATACTTTTCCACGTTAACGCCGCTTTGCAACTTGATTGCGCGGCGGGAAAAGAATATGGTCATTATTAATCGGCGCGGTTATTGAATTAATAAAATTCCGCACCAAAAAATAAAATTGCAAAGGTTCAGTAGTGGCGAGGGAGGACGAGAAATCGTATTCCCGGGAGGTTGTAACAGTGTTAACGCGAGATTTTCTGCAAAAAGCGGATTGCAAAACCGCCTTTGGCGCTATTGAGGAGTCGCTGTTGCTGACGCCTGAACAGCGCGCAGCCTCGTTGGAATGCACGCTATCGCGCCGGCCGGATCACAGCCCGGTATGGGTATTCGGTTACGGTTCGCTGATGTGGAATCCGGTTTTCGAATCTGAAGAAGTGCGGCCCGCCATGCTGCAGGGCTGGCATCGGGCGTTCTGCATGCGTTTGACCGCCGGGCGCGGCACGCTGCATCAGCCGGGGCGCATGCTGGCGCTGAAAGAGGGCGGCCAGACCACCGGATTGGCGTTTCGTCTGCCGGAAGGCAAGCTGCGAGAAGAGCTGGAGCTGCTTTGGAAGCGCGAAATGGTGACCGATTGCTACGTGCCGACCTGGTGTGAACTGCAGTTGGATGGCGGAGAGACCGTCACGGCGCTGGTGTTCGTGATGAACGCGCAGCACCCGCTGTTTGAAGCAGACACCAGCCACCAGGTGATCGCGCCATTGATCGCCAGCGCCAGCGGCCCGCTGGGCACCAACGCGCAATACCTGTTTGCGTTGGATAACGAGCTGAAGCACCACGGCATGCAGGATGATTGCATCGGCGATCTGGTGCGCTATGTACAGCAATGGTTGCAGCAGAACCGCACCGGCGGCATCGGCAGCGAGGCCACCGCCTGAGGCTGCTGCGGGAATGCGAACGGTGAGGGGCTCAGCATGCTGGGCCCTTTTTTATATCTAATGCCTCTATTTAATAACTTTATTCTGCATGATGACTTAAGTTGCTTTATTTGTGTGGTTATTTATCTCTTTATTTTTAAAGCCATTCATCATTTTCCCCCGTCCTCATCCCCCGAGAGCCACGATAAATAATTCACTTAGTATTAAATTGCATAAGTAAAGGTTATTTCTTATTTGTTCAGCCCCGCAGGACTCCGTATCAATATGGCAGACGCTACTGCAAGAAACAGGGAGACGGGGATGAACTTTCAACAATTAAAAATTATTCGCGAATCGGCGCGCTGCAACTACAACCTGACCGAGGTCGCCAATACCTTATTTACTTCGCAGTCCGGCGTTAGCCGGCATATTCGCGAGCTGGAAGAAGAGCTGGGCATCGAAATATTCATTCGCCGCGGCAAACGGCTGCTGGGCATGACCGAGCCCGGCAAAGAGCTGCTGGTGGTGGCGGAGCGCATTCTTAACGACGCGAACAACATCCGTCGCCTGGCGGATGTCTTCAGCAGCAACGATTCGGGGCAGCTGCATATCGCGACGACGCACACCCAGGCGCGCTATAGCCTGCCGGGGGTGATCAAAGAGTTTCGCGCGCTTTACCCACGGGTGCGGGTGGTGCTCAATCAGGGCAGCCCGGAGGAGATCGTCTCGATGCTGGCCGCCGGTGAAGCCGATATCGGCATTGCCAGCGAACGGCTGATGAGCGACGAGTCGCTGGCGGCGTTCCCTTACTACCGCTGGCATCACACCATTCTGGTGCCGGAAGGGCACGAGTTGACGCGGCAGCCGCAGGTGACGCTGGAGATGCTCAGCACCTTGCCGCTGATCACTTACCGCCAGGGCATTACCGGCCGCGCGAAGCTGGATGCGGCGTTCAAATCGGCGGGCCTGACGCCGGACATCGCGCTCAGCGCGCAAGATTCCGACGTGATTAAAACCTATGTCGAGCTGGGGTTGGGCGTGGGCGTGCTGGCGGACATGTCGTATGAAAAAGAGCGCGATCGCGGCTTGGTCAGCCTCAACGCCGAGCATTTGTTTGAACCCAATACGGTCTGGCTGGGCCTGAAACGCAGCCAGCTGCAGCGCAACTATGCCTGGCGCTTTATTCAGCTGTGCAACCCGACGTTGTCGCTGACCGAAATCAAAGACAAGGTCTTCTCGTCGCAGCTGGATGCGGTGATTGACTACCAGATTTAATCGATAGCGGCAGGCAATGCCTGCCGCACATGCTGCATCGCCTGCCTAATAATCAAAATCCCATCTATATACATAAAAAGAATATCTATAGTGATTTAAGTACCTTCAGCTGCCGATCGTGCTCGCATACACTCGCAAAATTATTATAAATTCCATCCGCTTGGAGAGTTTCAGATGAAAGCGCTCGTTCCTTCTTTGCTGTTTTTGGCCGTGGCGGCCAGCGTAAACGCACAGGCGGCGACGCCGGCCAACACGCTGGTGATCGCGCAATCTATCGATGACGTGGTCAGCTTTGACCCGGCCCAGGGATTTGAGTTAACCACGGTGCAGTCGTTCAACAGCCTGTATCAACGTCTGATCCAGTCAGATCCGCACAATCCCATCGATCTTAAACCAACCCTGGCCAGCAGCTGGCAGGCCGGCGCCGACGACCGCAGCCTGACTTTCAGCCTGCGCCCGGACGCCACGTTCGCCAGCGGCAATCCGCTGCGGCCGGAAGACGTGATCTTCTCGCTTTCACGGGTGGTTAAACTCAATCTCGAACCGTCGTTTATCCTGACGCAGCTGGGCTGGAACGCGAAGAACGTGGAGCAACACCTGAGCAAGGTGGACGAGCACACGGTAAAAATCAGCTGGAGTGAGAACGTCAGCCCGGCTTTCGTGCTCAGCCTGCTGTCGGCGCCGGTATCCTCGATCGTCGACGCTAAAGAGGCGCTGGCGCACCAGCAGGGCGACGATCTGGGGCACCAATGGTTGAACAGCCACTCCGCCGGCAGCGGCCCTTACAAAATCCGCACCTATGTGCCGCATGAAGTGGTGGTGCTGGACGCCAATCCCGGCTCGCCGGAAGGGGCGCCGACGCTGAAAACCATCCTGATCAAAAACGTGCCCGATCCGGCGGCGCGGCGTTTGCTGATCGAGCAGGGCGATGCCGATATCGCCCGCAACCTGGGGGCGGACCAGATGGCGGCCCTGAAGGGCAAGCCGGGCGTCAAACCGTTGGCCATTCCTTACGCCTCGCTTTATTTCCTGCAGTTCAACGCCAAGGCGTCACCGGCGCTCGGCAATCCGGCGTTCTGGGAGGCGGCGCGCTGGCTGTTCGATTACCAAGGCATCGCTGACGATCTGCTGAAAGGGCAATTCCAGAGCCATCAGGCATTCCTGCCGGACGGTTATCTGGGCGCGCTCAAGGATCAGCCGTACAGCTTCAATCCGCAGAAAGCCAAAGAAATACTGGCCAAAGCGGGGCTGAGCAACGTCAGTTTCCGCCTGGACGTCAACAACCAGCCGCCGTATCTGGATATCGCCCAGGCGCTGCAGGCCAGTTTTGCCCAGGGCGGCGTGAAGGTCGAACTGGTGCCGGGCATCAGTTCGCAGGTCTCCACCAAGGTGAAAGCGCTTAACTACGATGCGACGCTGACCTCCTGGGGGCCGGATTACTTCGACCCTAACACCAACGCCGCCGCCTTCGCCTACAACCCGGAAGACGGCAGCAAGACGCTGGCCTGGCGCGCCAACTGGCAGATCCCGGCGCTGAGCAAGCTGACGCTGGCCGCCACCGCGGAAAATGACACCGCCAAACGGGTGGCAGACTACCAGCAACTGCAAAAACAGGTGCAGCAAAGCTCGCCGTTTGTCATCGGCCTGCAGGCGCGCAGCCTGATTGCGGTGCGTGACAACCTCAAGGGCTATGTGCAGGGCATCAACCCTGACATGGTGTTCTACAGCAAGGTCAGCAAGTAATGGCCGCTGACCTGTCCGCCGGGGCGGCCCGGCGGTATTGGCGCTGGGGCGGGCGGCTGCTCGGCGGCGCGCTGTCTCTGGCGCTGACGTTGCTTGGCCTGCTGCTGTTCACCTTCATGCTGTCGCACCTGGCGCCGATCGATCCGGCGCTGCAGGTGGCGGGCGATCACGCCAGCGAAGCCACCTATGCGCAGGTGCGGCACGAGCTGGGGTTGGATCAGCCGCTGCCGGTGCAATTTTGGCGTTACCTGGTGCACCTGGCGCACGGCGATTTGGGCATTTCGCGTATTACCGCGCAGCCGGTGTTGAGCGATCTGTTGCGCACCTTCCCGGCGACGGTGGAGCTGGCCACCTGCGCCATTATCCTCGGCGCCCTCGGCGGCATTACGCTGGCGTTTCTGGCGGTGCTCAAACCGGGCAGCTGGCTGGATAACGCGGCGCGTCTGCTGTCGCTGATCGGTTATTCGGTGCCGATTTTCTGGCTGAGCCTGCTCGGGCTGTTGCTGTTCTACGCCACGCTGCATTGGTCGGCGGGGCCGGGGCGGCTGGACGACATTTACTTGTACAGCATGGAGCCGCGCAGCGGTTTCGTGTTGATCGACAGCTGGCTGTCCGGCGATCGTGAAATGTTCTACAACGCCATCGGCCACCTGTGGCTGCCGGTGGTGGCGTTGGCGCTGCTGTCGATGGCGGGCATCACCCGGCTGCTGCGGGCGGCGATGCTGGAAGAGTGCAACAAGGAATACGTGACGCTGGCGCGTTCCAAGGGCGCCGGCCGCCTGCGCATTCTGCTGCGCCATGTGTTCCCCAACGTGTTGGGCACGCTGATCACCGTACTGTCTCTCTCCTACGCCAGCCTGCTGGAGGGCGCGGTATTGACCGAAACGGTGTTCGCCTGGCCCGGCGTCGGGCGTTACCTGACCTCGGCGCTGTTTGCCGCCGACACGCCGGCGATCCTCGGCGCCACGCTGCTGATCGGCACCTGTTTCGTGCTGTTGAATGCGCTGGCCGACGCCTTGACCTATTTAGTGGATCCGCGAACCCGATGAGCCAATATCTCTCTGAACACGAACCGCAAAGCGAGCCGGCCGTCGGTTACCGCCGCGGTCGACGTCTGACCACGCTGACGCTGGGCGCGGCGCTGGTGGCGATCCTGATCGTCACCGCGCTGCTGGCTCCGTGGCTGGCGCCTTTCGATCCCAATCTGCAGCATATCGAGCTGCGGTTACTGCCGCCTTCGGCTGCACATTGGCTGGGCACCGACGGCTTTGGCCGCGATTTGCTCTCCCGCGTGATTTACGGCGCGCGGCCGACGCTGATCCTGGTGTCGCTGATTCTGGTGTTGACCATTCCCATCGGCCTGCTGGTCGGCATTTGCGCCGGTTACCTCGGCGGCTGGGTCGAGCGCATTTTGATGCGTCTGACCGACATTTTCCTGTCGCTGCCGAGTCTGGTGATCGCGCTGGCATTCGTGGCGGTCATGGGACCGGGGCTAATGAACGGCGCGCTGGCGCTGGCATTGACCAGCTGGCCGGCCTTTGCCCGCCAGGCGCGGGCCGAAACCCTGGCGCTGCGCCGCAGTGACTACCTGGCGGCGGCGCGCATGCAGGGCATCAACGGGTTGCGGCTGATGGTCGGCCACATTTTGCCTTTATGCTTGCCGAGCGCGGTGGTGCGTGCGGCGCTGAGCCTGGGCGGCATCATCCTGTCCGCCGCCGGTCTGGGGTTCCTCGGCATGGGCGTCGCGCCGCCGACCGCCGAATGGGGGTCGATGGTGGCCGAAGGCAGTAAAGTGATTTTCGACCAATGGTGGGTCGCCGCCGCACCAGGCGGGGCGATCCTGTTCGCCAGCCTGGCGTTTAACCTGCTGGGCGATGGCCTGCGCGACAAAATGGATCCTCGTCATGGGCACTGATAACACGTTATTGACCGTTGAACGGCTGGCGATCGGCGTGCCGGGGCCGCAGCCGGCGGCGCTGGTGAAGAATATCTCGTTCAGCATGGGGCGGGAGCGGCTGGCGCTGGTCGGCGAGTCCGGCTCCGGCAAATCGTTGACCGCGCGCGCGCTGATGGGGCTATTGCCGCCGCCGTTGCAGCTGCAGGCGCAGCGCCTGACGCTGGGCGACGACGACTTGACGCGCCTGAGCGAGCGCCAGTGGAGCCGCCTGCGCGGCGACCGGGTGGCGATGGTGATGCAAGATCCCAAGCATGCGTTGAATCCCAATCAGCCGATCGGCCGTCAGGTGGAGGAACCGCTGGTGTTGCATGCCAAGCTGAGCCGCGCCGAGCGGCGTGAAAAAGTGCTGGAGATGCTGGCGGCGGTGGGATTGCCCGATCCGGCGGCGCTGTGCGGCCGTTATCCGCATCAGCTCTCCGGCGGCATGGGGCAGCGGGTGATGCTGGCCATTGCGTTGATCAACGATCCGCAGCTGTTGATTGCCGATGAACCGACTTCGGCGCTGGATCACCAAATGCGCGATCAGGTGCTGCAACTGATAGACAATCTGGTGGCGCAACGCAACATGGGGCTGATCCTGATCAGCCACGATTTGCAGCAGGTGGCGCACCACTGCGAGCGGGTGCTGGTGATGTACAAAGGCGAGCTGTTGGATCAACTGCCGGCAGCAGAGCTGGCGCAGGCCACGCATCCTTATACTCGCACGCTGTGGGCGTGCCGGCCGAGCCGCGAGACGCGCGGCAAACCGCTGCCGGTGCTGGACCGCGCGCTGTTGGAGACGTTGAAATGAGCGTAATTGCACTGGAGAACCTGAGCGTCAGTCACCGCCAGGGCTACGAGCTGCGCACCGTGGTGCATGAGGTTAACCTGCACATCGAACCGGGTGAGTGTTTCGGGCTGGTGGGGCCTTCCGGCTGCGGCAAGTCCTCGTTGCTGTGGGTGCTGGCCGGGCTGAATGGCAGCTGGCAGGGCGGTTTTGAGCTGCTGGGGCGGCGGCTGCAACCGGGGCAGGCATTTACCGGCGAGCTGCGGCGCGAGGTGCAGATGGTGTTTCAGGATCCCTATGCTTCGCTACACCCCAAGCACCGGCTGTTGCGTACGCTGTCGGAACCGCTCAAATTGATGCAGGAAAGCGACATCGAACGCAAGATCAGCGCGGGCTTTCGCCAGGTGGGGTTGGATCCGCGCCTGCTGGATCGCTACCCGCATCAGCTGTCGGGCGGCCAGCGGCAGCGCGTGGCGATCGTGCGCGCCTTGCTGTTGCGGCCGAAGCTGCTGCTGCTGGATGAGCCGACCTCGGCATTGGACATGTCGGTGCAGGCGGAGATCCTCAATCTGCTCAACGAGCTGAAACAGGCGGGCGATCTGACTATGGTGCTGGTCAGCCACGATGCGGATGTGATTGACCACATGTGCGATCGTTCGGTGGCAATGGCGCACGGCCGCATCATCGTTTGACCCAATGCCCGTCAATGCGGCGGGCATATCCATCTTGGTAATAAATAAAGCAATTTATCGTCGTTCTTCTGTTAATTCTTACCCCCTACACTCGAAAAACAACGCAACCGCGTGATTATGGAGAGTGTATCGATGAAACGGTTAATCCCAACCTTATTGTATGGCGCGCTGGCGGCCGCTTTCGGTGCGCAGGCTGCCACCCCGCAGGATACCTTGGTGGTGGTCAGTTCGTTGGAGGGCATTATCAGCCTCGATCCGGCGGAGAGCTTTGAAACCGTCAGCTCGGCCAATCTGGTCAACCTCTATCAGCGCCTGGTGGCGCCGGATCGCGCCGCGCCGCAAAAGCTGGCGCCGGACGCCGCAGGCAGTTGGCAAGCGGGCGCCGATGGCCGCAGCCTGACCTTTACCCTGAAACCGCAGCAGCGTTTCGCTTCCGGCAATCCGCTGCGGCCAGAAGATGTGATTTTTTCGCTGGTTCGCGCGGTGAAGCTGAACAAGGCGCCGTCGTTTATTCTCGGCGAGTTTGGCTGGACGCCGGATAACGTTGAGCAGCAGTTGAAGAAGGTGGGAGATAACCAGGTGCAACTCAGTTGGCCCGCCAACATCGGCAGCGAATTGGCGCTGCGGCTGCTGACGGCGAATGTGGCTTCGATCGTGGATGAAAAGCTGTTGAACGAGCACGCGCAGCAGGGGGACTACGGTAACGCTTGGCTGCGCAGCCATTCCGCCGGCGGCGGCCCGTATCGGGTGAATAACTATGTGCCGCATGAAGCGCTGCTGTTTGGCCGCAATGAGTACGCCCCGTCGCCGGCAAGGTTGAAAACGGTGTTGTTCAAGAACGTCAGCGACGCCGGCACCCGCCGTTTGCTGTTGCTGAAAGGGGATGCCGACGTGGCCTACGATCTGGGCGCCGACCAGTTCGACTCACTGCGCAACGCGTCTGGCGTGCGCATCGAGCAGGCCGATGCGCCCCGGATCTATTACCTCGGTTTCAACACCGGCAGCAAAGACAATCCGGCGCTGGGCAATCCGGCGTTGTGGCAGGCGGCGCGCTGGCTGGTCGATTATCAGAGCATCGCCGAGCAACTGCTGAAAGGGCAATATCGCGTGCATCAGGCCTTCTTGCCACAGGGATTGGACGGGGCACTCGACGATCGGCCGTTTAAGCTCGACGTGGACAAAGCCAAACAGATCCTGCGCGATGCCGGCATCGCTGAAGGTACGCGCATCGATCTTATCGTCATCAACCAACCGCCGTATACCGACATCGCGCAGGCGCTGCAGGCCAGTTTTGCGCAGGCCGGGCTGCGGTTGGATATCCATCCGGTGGTAGAAAGCGATCTGTGGGGCAAGATGCGCGGCCGCGATTTTCAGGCGATCTTCACCTACTGGGGCGCCGACTACCTGGATCCGAACACCAACGCCAGCGCCTTTGCCTATAACGTGCCCGGTGGGCCGAAAACCCTGGCCTGGCGCACCCAGTGGGGCATTCCCGCCATCAGCGCGGAAACGCGCGCCGCGGCTGCGGAGGGGAACAGCGCCGCGCGCAGCGCACGTTACGTCACGTTGCAACGGGAATTGCAGGCCAGCTCGCCCTATGTGGTGGCGCTGCAGGGGCAAACGCTGGTGGCATTGCGGGACAACGTCGAAGGTGCCCGGCTGGATATCGCCAACAGCATGCTGTATCTGGATCGGGTCAGCAAGTAGCGGCAACGCCGCGCGCCTGGCCGAGCTTTCTGTCGCACCAAAGGCCAACAGCGAGTGAAATCGCTTGCTGTTGCCACCTCGAATCGCGAGATGTTGTGTCAGGGTGAAATAAAATGAAATTTCATAACGCGCTCATATGACGGTGATAGATTGGCACTGAAAGGCGGCGTTGTTTACGCCTTTCACCGCGGTCGTCCGCAATGATGCGGACACATCACGTCAGGAGATATTATGGACAATAACGAAAACGTTTCAGGAGCGCGCGCAGCAAGCTTGCTCGCCACCGGTGAGGTTGTTACGCCGGAACAGTTTTATCAGGACAGCGACGGAAGCAACTGGGGGCCGGCGATCAACAAAGCGGCGGCGGCGGCGCTGCAAGCCGGCGGTACGCTGTCCCTGGGGAAGCGGGTGTATACGGTCGCCGGACACGTACTCATTCAGACGACAACGGACATCTACGGCGGCATCGGTTTGCGGGTGGTCGGATTGGGGCGGGCGACCAAAATTGTCAAGACTGCGGACAGCAGTTACACCAACGAACAGGGCGAAACGAAGAAAGCGGTGATCGTGGTGAAAGGCTTCGCCAATCTGACGCTGCACGGCTTGACGCTGCGGGATGATACCGGCGTAGATGACACCCACGGCGTGTGGTTCAGCGATCGCAACATGACGAAGTTTGATATTCGCGACATCTACACCAAGGTCGGCGGTTATTCGCTGTTTGTCTCGGGCGACATGTTCATTAACTGGCTGGTGAACGTGCAGATGGAGGCAAACGCCAATCGCCCGGGCGATGGGGTGCTGTGGATGGACAAGTCCGGCACCACCAATTTTATAGACGGCCTCTACGCCGCTCGCGCCAAGGGGACTGCGTTCAGAATTTCAGGGTTTTACTCTACTATCGGCTCGTTGGCTGCGGATGACTGCATCGGCGATATCTACTCTTTCAAAGATTTTAACGGCACGATCAATTCGTTGGGTTGCGAGAACCGCAATACGCAGCGCGCCGCCAATGTCAGCGTGTTGTCCACCAACTTTGCTCAGGGCACGATAGGCAATATCAATATCCAGGACGCGCAGAATGTGGAGAGCGGGGGCGTGTTGTGCCGATTCATCAACGAATCTCGTTGGGATATCGGTCAGTTGACTCTTTACAGCGGTTCTAAGACGCCTTTCCCGGCGGCGATCGCCGCCTGCAGCAACAATACCGAGGTAACCTTCAGTAACGTATACAACGGCGGCGTCCCGGTAGCCGGCAAAAGCACCGTCGATGTGACGTCGTTTTTAAGCGGGGTCGAAGCGATGTACAGTCTGGGCGAGCGGGGAATTGCCCCTTCCGCCACCAGCAACCATTTGCCGCGCAATATCTCGAAACAGCAATCGTGGACTTTTTTAGGCACCCTGACCGCGCCGGATCGGCAACCTACAACGCGCATTACTCTTCAACAGGGCGTAAGCACCAAGGTGCTGGCGTGCGATTTATATATCACGTTCGATCTGTCTTCGCAGGCGACCGCCTTTGTCGTCAATAAAGGCAGCTATAGCGCGAAAGGCGCCTTTATGTTGCGGCGCACCGGGCCGTTGAGCTGCGAAATATATTACCGCGTCGAGAAAGATTTCGGCTTTGGCAGTTATCAGGTGCAGACTACGCGCGGCAGTTACTGGCGGCCGGACGGCGTTTCATTGAGCACGCCCCCCTCCGATGCGTTGGAAATCCGCAGCGATGAGGTGTTATCCACGACCAGGCTCGCGGTGATCCAGCCACTGGCCAATCCGACAACAGCCAGCACGGCGGAAGTGGCCGGATTGCTCAATCGGCTGATCGAGACACTGAAGAACTAACCGAATAACGCCGGCGCGTTCTGGCCGGCGTCCATCAAGAGCAACAGCCAGCCGGCTGCCGCCAAGGCGATGCCGAAAGGTTGCCGCGTTCGCCAGGCGCGGCGGTTGCGTCGGCCGCGGGTCAATGCCATGCCTAATCCGAACATGGCCGCCAGACAGACCAACAGCGGCAGCATCGTCCAACCGAGCCAGGCGCCCAGCGCCGCCAGCAGTTTGAAATCACCCTGGCCGATGCCGTCACGCCGCCGCACTTTCCGATAAAGCGCGTTGAGCAGCCACAAACCCCCGTAGCCGGCGGCGGCGCCGATAACCGCGTCGCTCAGCGTCGCCCAGCGAGCGTCAAGATTGCACAGCATCCCGCCCCACAGCAGCGGCTGGGTCAACCGGTCCGGCAGCCACCGGTGGCGCCCGTCTAGCCAGGCCAGGGCGATCAGCAGCGCCGCGGCCGGCGGCAACCACAGCCGGTGCGCTGCCGGCAGGTCGAAGGGCAGCGCCGTCAACGCCAAACCGAAGGCCGTCAGCAGCAGGCTGCGGCGGCGCAATCTCGGTGGGCTGGCGCGCACGGCCGCCGTTCGCTCCAACCGGGTGATGAGCGCGAAGGCGACCATACCTGCCGACAGCAGCGCGGTGAAAAACAGCGCGGGCCACAGTAAGGAAAGAAACATCGAGACTCCATCAGTCGTGAAATAGATGTTTAAAATAACGGCAAAATGCGTATTTCATCGGGGTGAAATGCGGTGAGTGGTGAGAAATGCGCAGTCGTACGCATCGCCACTTCACGTATTGCAGAGTGATGCAATGTCATGCGCGGAGGCGCGCAACAGTGGGGTGTTGCGTTGTTTATCGGCAAAATCGGCGCTGAAATAGTGTGAATTCACCTGGCGGCCGGAATGGATCGGTAAATGGCGTAAGTGACGGCGTCACTGGGGAGTGATTGGGGTTTATCCTATTGTTTCTGTTCGTCAAGCCGTTAGGCTTTAAGGGAGAGGCGCCCCGGCCTTGATGGGGCGTAGGGTATCCAGATCTGCCGCGGGAAAGGCGACAGCAAAGCAGTGGGTTGGCATGCTCCAGGAGGGAGGGTGGCCAACGGTGCCATGAAAGACGAAATTCAGGCGGGACTCATCAAAACCAAAAAACGACTCTGGCACAGCCGCCAGACGGTGTGGCTGACCGGGACGCTGGTGTGGCTGGCCGGCGCGGCGCCCGCATGCGCCGAATCCCCGCCGGCGCCGGCGAGCGTTGTCTCTTCCGAACCGGCCGCCGCAGATCCGGCCGCGAATTTGCCCGAACTGGGCGGCGCGCCCGATGACGCCGCGCGCGAGAAGCAGTGGGCCGAGATGGCCAAGCAGTTCGGCGAAAAAGATCTGAATAACGTTTCCCGTCAGCAGATGCGCAGCCGCGCCGAGGATTATCTGCTGGGCCAGGCGACCGGCGCGCTGCAACAGCAGGCGCAGGCGCTGTTGTCGCCGCTGGGCACCGCCCGGTTATCGCTGAAGATGACCGGTGAGGGGGACTTTACCGGCAGCAACGGGCAGTTATTCAGCCCGCTGTACGACGTCGACGGATTGCTGACCTATAGCCAGATCGGCTGGTTGCAGCAAAGCGCCGGGGCGCTCGGTAATTTCGCGCTGGGGCAACGCTGGATCGCCGGTGACTGGCTGCTGGGGTACAACACGGCGCTCGACAGCGATTTCGCCCGGCAGCGCAATCGCGGCAGCGTCGGCGCGGAGGCCTGGGGAGACTACCTGCGTTTCTCCACCAACTATTACTACCCGCTGTCGGCGCTGGCGCAACAGCCTGGCGATGGCGTGTTTTTCAGCCGCCCGGCGCGCGGTTACGACATCACGACGCAAGGCTATCTGCCGTTTTATCGCCAGATCGGCGGTTCGCTCAGCTATGAACAGTATCTCGGCGATAATGTCGATCTGTTCGGCAGCGGCAAAAAACAAAACGATCCGCGCGCGATGCAGCTGGGGCTCAATTACACCCCGGTGCCGCTGGTGACGATGAAGGCGCTGCATAAGATTGGCGCGGGCGGGCAGAGCCAGGATCAGATCGAGCTGGCGCTGAGCTATCGGCTCGGGGTGCCGTTGGTGAAGCAGATTTCGCCGGAGTATGTGGCGCAGGCCAAGTCGCTGCGCGGCAGCCGCTACGATCCTATCGAACGCAAGAACGTGCCGGTGCTGGAGTTCCGCCAGCGCAAAACGCTGCAGGTGTTCCTGGCCACGCCGCCGTGGAGCCTGCAGGCGGGGGAAACCGTGCCGCTGGTGTTGGAAATCAAGGCGCTGAACGGCATCGCTCACGTCAGTTGGCAGGGGGATACGCAGGCGCTGAGCCTGACGCCGCCGCACAACGCCAACGATCCGCAGGGCTGGACGGCGATCGTGCCGCCGTGGGACGACGCGCCGGGCGCCGCCAACAGCTACCGGCTATCGGTCACGCTGGAGGACGATAAACAGCAGCGCGTGACGTCCAACTGGATAGAGCTGAAAGTGGCGCCGCCGCTGACGGCGACCGCCGGTGATGACGCGGGCCTGCCGCCGATCAAAACCCTGACGCCGCCGCCGATCCCGGCGCAAACCGGGCCGCTGTACGGCGGCGATTAACCGTTTTTACCCTGCAGCACCCACACGGCGGCCTCGACGCGGGATTTGAGCTTCATCTTTTTCAGCAGGTGTTTGACGTGCACCTTGACGGTGCTTTCGGTGATGGTCAGGCGGCGGGCGATCAGCTTGTTCGGCAGCCCTTGGGCGATCAGCTTCAGGATATCCCGTTCGCGCGGCGTCAATTGCTGAATATCGCGATCGGCGCTGGGGCGGTTTTCCCGCAGGCTGGCGGCGAGGATCGGCGTCAGCGTTTCGCTGAGCACCATCTGCCCGGCCGCCGCCTGATGCAGCGCCTTCAGCAGATCCTCCGGCTCCATGTCTTTCAACAGATAGCCGTCGGCGCCGCGTTTGAGCGCGCTGACGACGTCGTCTTCATGGTTGGATACGCTGAACACCACAACGCGCCCCGACAGGTCGGTCTGGCGCAGGCGATCCAGCGTTTCCAGCCCGTTGATGCCGGGCATGTTGAGGTCGAGCAGGATCAGATCCGGATCGTGCTGCTCCGCCAGCGTGACCCCTTGTTCTCCGTTGCTGGCTTCGGCGATGACCTGCAGGCGAGCGTCCATGCCAATCAGCTGTTTTACGCCGTTGCGCAGCATCGGGTGGTCGTCGATCAGTAAGATTGTGGCGGCGGTTTCTGTCGTCATGGTGTCTCCGTTAGTCGATGGCGTGGTTATCCGGCGTGAAGCTGACCCGCACCTCGGTGCCGCCGCCGCTGCGCGGTAAAATGTCGCAACGGCCGTGCAGGCTCTTGGCGCGATCGCGCATGATGATCAAGCCGTAATGGTCGGGGCGGGATGTTTCGGCCGGCAGGCCGCGTCCGTTGTCGCATACGCTCAGGGTCACTTCGCCCCGTTTGTTGATGACCTGAATGCTCACCTCGCTGGCTGCGGCATGCTTAAGGATGTTACTGAGCGCCTCGCGGGCGATCTGCAGCAGATGAATGGCCTGATAGGCGGGCACCGTGCGCGGCCCCAGTTGGTAATCGAGGCTGATGTTCAGGCCCAGTTTGGGATTGAACTCCTCTACCGTCGATTGCAGCGCCGCCAGCAGGCCCGGTTCGGTCAGCTGCAGGCGGAAGGTGGTCAGCAGCTCGCGCAGCTGGCGATAGGCGCCGTTCAGCTCTTCGCGCATCTGCTGCACCAGCGCCTGGCTGGCGGGCGAGAGCGTTTCGCCCTGCATCTGCAGGCAGGCGATCTGCATTTTCAGGCAGGAGAGCGATTGGGCGATGGAGTCGTGCAGCTCGCGGGCGATCGCCGCCCGTTCTTCCATCAACATCAGCTGCTGCTGGTGGTCTACCTGACGTTCGATGGCCAGCACGCTGGTCAGTTGCTCCACCAGAGTGTTGACCAGCTGGCGGTGCTCATCGTTCAGCGGCTGTTGCGGCGCATGTTGCGCCACGATCACGCCGTAGTCGCCAAGCTTGTCGCTCAGGCTCCAGCTCAGCGACGGGCTGTCGGGATGCTGGCGGTCGCTGTCGTGCAGGCAGGCGCTGCACACCGGATTATGGCAATGCTCCGGCCGCAACGGCAGGTTGCCGCTCAGCTGCAGCAGCGGCTCCCGGCTGTCGTTTTCATACAGCCGCACCTGAATGGCGCGCAGCGGCGTCAGGATTTGCAGTTGGTTGAGCAGCGGCGTCAGGCGGCTGCACAGCGGCTCGCTGGCGTGCAGCAGGCGGCTGGCGCGATAGAGAAAACTCAGCATCTGATTTTTTTGCTGCAGGTCCGCGGTCTTCTCGGCCACGCGCTGCTCCAGCCCGCTGTAGGTGGCCGACAGTTCGTCGGACATGGTGTTCAACGCGCCGCCGAGCGACGCCATTTCATCCTGATGGCCGCGCTGCGCGAAGCGGCGGCTAAAGTCGCCGCGGCCCACCGCCAACGCCATTTCCACCAGCTGTCGCCACGGATGCAGCAACCGGCGGCGCAGGTAGCAGGTGGTGCCGATCAGCAGCAGCAGGGTCAGCGCGATAAAGCCGGCCTGCACCAGCGTCACCATCAGCAGGCGGCGCTCGGTTTGCCTGTCGATATCCGACACCAGCTTATCCAACAGCTGCACGAAGTGCGCCACCTGCGGCGCGGCGTCGGCCGGGCGCTGCGCGCTGCGCAGGCGAGGTTGCAGGGTCTGTTGCCAGTAGTCGCGCAAGGCGTCGAAAGGTTGCGTCAACCCTTCCTGTTCCACCGAACGCTGCAGGTCGGGGCTGTTTTCGTCGCGCTCCAGTTCGCGGATCAACGCTTCATGCCGTTCATCCAGCGGCACCTGCGCCAGCAGACGGTAGCTTTGCATACGCAGCGAGCCGGCCTTGTTGATGGCATGCGCGTTGCCCTGAATGCTTTGCGACATCCAGGCGGAAATCCCCATGCCGGCCACGCCCAGAATGCCCGACAGCAACATCAGCAGGGCGACCTGATTCACGATCGAAAGCGGGGCCAACAGGCGTTTCATAAGCGCGGGTTCCTGGCATTTGGCGCCGCTGAAGCTCAGGGGCGAAGGCGGCGACGGGGTAAACAAGTAACGATTCAGCCGTATTTTTGATTATCCCTGAGCATAACCCCATACCTCGAATGAAGTACCCATTAGTTTCCAGGGGGGCGGAGAAGCGGTGAGGATGACGAAGCGCTTCATTCTAATTTATTGATTGTAAAAGATTTAATTTTTATGCAGAACGTACCCCTAAGGGGATGAAGGCGCTATTTGTGCCGCCAACTACTTGCATTCGGGTTGATATACATCAACTTTGCCGCCGGGACCGCCCCCTAGGGTGTCGGAATAATCCCCCGTGTCTGAGGTTTTTATGTCGCAACTTGCAACGCCTTCATCAAAGAAAACCGGTGCGCTGATTCAGGATTGGCATCCTGAAGACAGCGCCTTTTGGCTGCAGCGTGGCCATCGCATCGCCACCCGCAACCTGTGGATTTCCATTCCCTGTCTGCTGCTGGCCTTCTGCGTCTGGATGCTGTTCAGCGCCGTGGCGGTCAACCTGAACAAGGTTGGCTTCAACTTTTCCACTGACCAATTGTTCCTGTTGACAGCGCTGCCGTCGGTCTCGGGCGCTATTTTACGCGTGCCGTATTCCTTCGTGATCCCGCTGTTTGGCGGCCGTCGCTGGACCGCTATCAGCACCTGCTTCCTGCTGGTGCCGTGCCTGTGGCTGGGATTCGCGGTGCAGGACAGCAGCACGCCGTACAGTGTATTCGTCATCATTTCCCTGCTATGCGGTTTTGCGGGCGCCAACTTTGCCTCCAGCATGGCCAATATCAGCTTCTTCTTCCCGAAAGCGCGTCAGGGTGGCGCGTTGGGTCTCAACGGCGGGTTGGGGAATCTGGGCGTCAGCGTCATGCAACTGGTCGCGCCGTTGGCGATCTCTTTCAGCCTGTTTGGTCTGTTTGGCGGCACGGCGCAAGATCAGGCAGAAGGGGGACAGCTGTGGCTGGAAAATGCCGCCTGGATCTGGGTACCGTTCCTGCTGGTCGCCACCTTGGCGGCCTGGTTCGGCATGAACGATCTGGCGGCGGCCAAGGCATCGCTGCGCCAGCAACTGCCAGTGCTCAAACGTGGGCATTTGTGGATGCTGAGTTTGCTGTACCTCGCGACCTTCGGTTCTTTCATCGGTTTCTCCGCCGGTTTCGCCATGCTGTCGAAGACGCAATTTCCGGAGGTCGTGATCCTGCATTACGCTTTCTTCGGGCCGTTCCTCGGTGCGCTGGCACGGCCGGTCGGCGGCGCGCTGTCTGACCGTTTCGGCGGCGTGCGGGTGACGTTGATCAACTTTGTGGTGATGGCCGTGTTCGCCGCGCTGTTGTTCCTGACCTTGCCGGCAGCGGGCGAGGGCGGTTCGTTTATCGCCTTCTACGGCATCTTTATGGTGTTGTTCCTCACGGCGGGGCTGGGCAGCGGATCGACTTTCCAAATGATCGCCGTCATTTTCCGTAAAATCACTGTCGATCGCGTGAAAGCGGCCGGCGGCAGTGACGAGAGCGCACAGCGTGAAGCGGTGACGGACTCCGCCGCCGCATTGGGCTTTATCTCGGCGATCGGCGCCGCAGGCGGTTTCTTTATTCCCCAGGCATTCGGCACCTCGCTGGCGCTGACCGGTTCGCCGGCGGGGGCAATGAAAGTATTCCTGGTGTTCTATATCTTGTGTGTGGTCATCACCTGGGCGGTGTATGGCCGCAAGAAAAAGGCCTGAGTATCAAACCGCTTTCTCAATCCCTCCCGACAGGGGAGGGATATTTCTCTCATTCCGAGTCATCTCTCCTCGCCTCCTCAGTGAAATTTTCTGCCTTTAGGTAAAATTCTCATCTTCGCTTGCCGTTTTTTTCTTTTTTTATAGCACTATCTCTCAATGTGGGAATATTTTCGCCAAAACGGATTATATTATTTGCACGTTTTTTTCGTTTTATTGAGAGTATTCTTACATTAAGACGTTAATGTCTTTTCGCAGATTAAATGAAATTTCCGGGAGGGGAAGGCATAATTAGTGCGATTGTTATAAAATCAGTAATAGGGTTTTGTCTTAGATGCTGCACACGCCGAGTGGAATGTGTGACGGGGTTAAATCAGATAACTCTCATTCTGTTTTTTTCGGCTTTTTGTAGTCTATCTGACAATCAGATTAGGTGGGAAAACACAATGAATTCACGGATAGGAATGAAATTTCACAATTTCATTCGATTAACAATCGAACAACATGGTTAGTTTTTCCTTTTTAAATCAATGAGGTGTTCATTTGAATTTTACGGTGACCATGAAAGAAATCCATGTTGCCAGCAGGGAAAAAGAGTCATTTGGATAAACGGAACATCCTTAATATGGCCTAATGTAAAAAATGAAATCAGAAAATTTTTATAAAGGCCAATATCCGATGAATGCAACCTGTTGAGTTTACATTTAATTTCTTGAACATTTTTTGATATTTCTATACAAAGTGTGCAGGACAGGCACGCTAAGGAAATTAAAAGTGAATCTTGATAAAAGAATAAAGATTAGGAATCTCGATGTTCTGACTCCTGCCGGGGAGAAATTTCGTCTGCGTTGGAAGGAGTATCAAATTCTTTCGCTGCTTGTCGCCAGATCACCAGAACTGGTTACCCGAACGGAAATTATAGAAAATATCTGGAAAGGAACCTATTGCTCAGATTCAACGATAAATCAAACAATTAAATCTATTCGCCAAAAGATTAGCGACACGGAACACACGCTTATCAGAACCATTCCTCGTTTGGGTTACAAGGTGGAAAATCAAGCGGCTTTTCACTTTATATCCGAGGATGAAGACTACGCTGATGATGATATATTAAATGGCGGTGAAGATATTGGTGTTGATATTCAAGCGGAACTTTCTGAAAGTGAAAGTGAGTCGTCTGAAACAAACGATGAAAAAATAGATAAGCCGCATAAATCGACGCTGGTTGCTGCGCCTGTTGCAACGGTGGAGTCATCCAAAGAACCGGTGCGTGAAAAAAAGTCGGCGGCGGTGCGTCGCTTTTTCAGCATACCCGCCAGCCGTGTAGTGAAATACCTGACGGTATTCGCCTCTTTGCTGGTTATTTCACATTTTTCATATGTGCTCGGCAACCAAACCCGCCCCCCGGTGATCAATGATATTCAGAACAACACGCGCGTGGTGTTGACGCTGACGCTGAATAACCCCCATACCAACAGCCCGCAAACTCTGCTCTGCCTTTACCAGGGAGAGAACATGGATCAAGCCACCATCGAATGTGTCGATCCTAAGCAAGGGCAGCTTAAATTGCCGGTAAAATATGAGACCTCTTCGACGCCCGGCAAAGGTCGGATTAATCTCATATTGCCGAATAAAACCTTGCAATATCAAGTTGCTTACGATGTTAAAAATTAGCGCTGAATGAGGTTTTATCTTTAGCGATAATTTTACATTTGATGAAATCTTTTATTTCATTATTTGTTATTTGAAAGCCAGGTTCGATTTGTCCAGTCTGGAACTCATTACCTAACGCGTATTAGCGTCCTGTCCCAATGGGGCGACAGGAATAATGAGAACCTGCTGAGTGACAAATTATGGATAAGCGTAAAGTAGCTATTATCGGGGGTTCCGGTTTTATCGGAACACGCCTGGCGAAACGTCTCAGTGCGCGCGATGATCTGACGTTGGTCATCGTGGATAAGCAACCCAGCGCACATTTTCCCGCGCTCTATCAGTATGGCGATGTGACGCAACCTCAGACTTTGCAAGAACCGCTGACGGGCTGCGACGCCATCATTAATCTGGCGGCGGAACATCAGGACAACGTCGATCCCATTTCGCTCTATTATCAGGTCAATGTCGAAGGCGCGCGGCATGTCTGCATGACAGCCTCCGCCCTGAATATCCGCCAAATCATTTTCACCTCCTCCGTCGCTGTTTACGGCTTCGTCAAACAGGAAACCGGCGAAGAAGGAAGTTTCGAGCCTTTCAACCATTACGGCAAGTCCAAGCTCGAGGCGGAATACGTTTATGAAGCCTGGCGCAAGGCCGATGTGGAAAATCGGTTGACTATCATCCGTCCAACGGTGGTATTCGGCGAAGGCAACCGCGGCAACGTGTATAACCTGTTCCGTCAGATCGCCAGCGGACGTTTCGTGATGATTGGCAGCGGCAATAATATGAAGTCGATGGCCTACGTTGAAAATATTGCCGCGCGGCTGGAACATGCGCTGGATCAACAGTCAAGTTATCAGGTCAGCAACTACGTCGATAAACCGGACTTTACGATGAATCAATTGGTCGACGTCATTTCCTCTTCATTGGGGAGAAAAAATAAGACAATTCGCATTCCTTATGCCGTAGGCATATGCGGCGCAACCGCATTGGATGTTGTGAGTAAAATAAGTCGAAAGAAATTCCCAATAAGCCGCGTCAGAGTACAGAAATTCTGCGCCAGAACGCAGTTTAAAAGTAATGTGCAAAATAATTTCGTGGCGCCTGTTGAACTTGATTCGGCAATCGAAAGAACCATTAAACATGAGTTTTCTGATAGATAACTTAACCGCACGCTGACGTTATTTACTTATTTCCGCCGACAAGCGGATAAATCTGTATTTTTCAGGATTAATTCATGCTGACTTATATCCTGGCAGGATCAATTTTGTTTTTGTTAATAGCGCATTGGGAGCTGTAACTCAAGGGCGGTAGCGTGCTTATTCGCTGGAGGAACGATGTTATATCAACTGAGCGTGATATTTGTGCTGGCGGTCGCGTGGATCCTTATTGCCCGCCGGGTCGCCTTGACGGTGGGATTAGTGGATAAGCCCAATGCGCGCAAGCAACATCTGGGACATATTCCGTTGGTCGGCGGCATCGCCGTGTACCTGACGCTGATGCTGATGGCGCTGTGGCAACCCGCCTGGCTGCCCGACAGCACCGTCTATCTGCTGTGCATTACGGCGCTGGTGGTGTTGGGCGTGCTGGATGACCGCTTTGATCTGCCCGTGGCGCCACGCGTCATGGTGCAGGGAGGGATCGCGCTGGCGATGATGCTGGCGGCAGGGATGGAGCTTTCCTCATTGGGCCATGCCTGGGGCCATCAGGAAGTGATGCTCGGTTATGGCGCGTTGCTGCTCACGCCGCTGGCGGTATGGGGGGCGATCAACGCCTACAACATGGTGGATGGCATCGACGGGCAACTGGGCGCCTTGTCCTGCGTGACCTTCGTTGCGCTGGCCATCGTGTTCGGACTGGGTGGCCGGGGAGATCTGGCGCTGTGGTGCCTGGGCCTGATCGTCGCGCTGGCGGCTTATCTGCTGTTCAACCTGAGCCTGTTCGGCGCGCGTAACAAAATCTTTATGGGGGACGCCGGCAGCATGGTGATCGGCTTCAGCGTGCTGTGGCTGGTGTTGCTGGCGACGCAGGGGCAGCAGGCGGTAATGCGCCCGGTCACCGCGCTGTGGCTGATCGCCATTCCGCTGATGGACATGGTGACCGTGATGGTGCGCCGCCTGTTGCGCCGCCAAAGCCCCTTCAAAGCGGGCCGCGATCATTTGCACCATATTCTGATGCGTCGCGGACTCAATGCGCGCCAGGCACTGGCGATGAGCACCATGCTGGCGGTGACGCTGGCCTGCATCGGCATTTGCAGTGAAGTGTTGCAACTGCAGGAAAGCCTGATGCTGGTGGCGTTTCTGTTCTGTTTTTGCGGTTATTTCGCCATGTTGCGCGAACCGCGTCAGGCGACGATGCTCAGCGATAATCCAACCGTCGGGCGTTAATCCTCTCACGGGCTGCGGCAGCAGCCCGTTTATCACGGTACTTCCATGAATTTTCATTTGCCTCTTTTGATGCCGTTGGCCTTCACCTCCGCGTTATTGAGCGGTTGTACGGTGGTTCCCGGCTCACATTTACCGACCAGCGGAAAAGCCATCGTCGTGCAACAAGACGACGATTTCGATTTGAACAGCCAGGTACAGGTCTACCGCATGTCACCGATGCTGCTGCAGAAAATGCGGCGCGTTGAACCGGTCGCCCAGCCGAATCCGGCGCTGGACCAGCGGTTGCAGAGCTACCAATACCGTATCGGCGTCGGCGACGTGTTGAACGTCACCGTCTGGGATCACCCCGAGTTGACCACGCCGGCCGGGCAATATCGCAGCGCCAGCGACACCGGTAACTGGGTGCATGCGGATGGCACGATCTTTTACCCCTATATCGGGCGCGTGGCGGTGGTGGGTAAAACCGTCACCGAAGTGCGCAGCCTGATCGCCGGCCGTCTGGCGCAGTATGTGGAAAGCCCGCAGGTGGATGTCAGCATCGCCGCGTTCCGCTCGCAGAAGGCTTATGTGACCGGTGAGGTGAAAACCTCCGGTCAGCAGGCGATCACCAACGTGCCGCTGACCATTCTGGATGCGATCAACGCCGCCGGCGGCCTGACGGACAATGCCGACTGGCGCAACGTGGTGCTGACGCATCAGGGCAAAGAGCGGGCCATCTCGCTGCAGGCGCTGATGCAGCGTGGCGACATCAGCCAGAACGCGCTGCTGCAGCCGGGCGACATCCTCTACATTCCGCGCAATGACAACTTGAAAGTGTTCGTGATGGGCGAGGTGGGCAAGCAAGCGACGCTGAAGATGGATCGCAGCGGCATGACCCTGACCGAAGCCCTCGGATCTTCCGAAGGGATCAGCCAGACGGTGGCGGATGCGACCGGGGTGTTCGTGATCCGGCCGAGCGGCGGCAACCCCCCGCAGCGGCTGGCGACGCTGTATCAGTTCGATCTCTCCGACGCCAGCGCGCTGGCGATGGGCGCTGAATTTCAGCTGCACCCTTACGACGTCGTGTACGTCACCGCGGCGCCTATCGCGCGCTGGAACCGTTTGATCAGCCAGCTGGTGCCGACCATCAGCAGTTTTAACGATCTCAGCGAGGCTACCTTGCGCGTGCGCAACTGGTAACTCCGCAGGGTGAATAAGGAACAGAAGATGAAAAACAATGCGCTGTCCGTGATGGTGGCCGAACAAGATGAAAAGCTGGAGTGGGAGCGTCTGGTAGGGCCGCTGTGGGATAACCGCTGGCGGATCGCCGTCGTGACCGGTGTGGCCGGTGCGCTGGGCGTCGCCTACGCCCTGTTGGCTACCCCGGTGTATCAGGCCACGGCGGTGGTGCAGGTGGAGAATCAGCTGTCCGGCGATTCGCTGCTGCGTGAAACGCTGGACAGTTCGCTGGGGCAAAATTCGACGACGCAGGATGAGGTGACGCTGGTCAAGTCGCGCTACGTGCTCGGCAAAACGGTGGATGCCCTCGGCCTGACGGTGCGCGTCGAACCGGACTATTTCCCGGTATTCGGTAAAGGTTTCGCCCGACTGAGCGGTGAAAAGACGCCGGTATTGGACATCGGTACGCTGACAACGCCGGCGGACATGCAGGGCGAAGCGCTGACGCTGACGGTGCGCGATGGGCAACATTACGAGCTGAGCCATGACGGCGCCAAATTGTTCAGCGGCGTGGTTGGGCAACCGGTGGCGCAGGGCGAGTGGAGCATGACCGTTTCGGCGCTGGATGCGGCGCCGGGCACCAGTTTCACCGTGGTTAAAGTCGCGCGTCAAGAAGCGGTGGACGATCTGCGTAAATACCTGGGCGTAGTGCCGAGCGGTAAGGACAGCGGCATCATGACGTTTACGCTGCCGAGTGAAGATCCGCAGCGTGCCGAGGCGGTGCTGAAGAACATCACCGATAACTACCTGCAGCAGAACGTGGATCGCAAAACGGAAGAGGCGCAGAGAATGCTGGCCTTCCTGCAGGAGCAGCTGCCGCAAACGCAAACCTCGTTGAACAACGCCGAAAACCAGCTCAACCAGTTCCGCCAGCAAAACGATTCGGTGGATCTGTCGCTGGAAGCCAAGTCGGTGCTGGACACTCAGGTGCAGCTCGAAGCCCAGCTCAACGAGCTGACCTTCAAGGAGGCGGAGATTTCCAAGCTTTATACCCGCGTGCACCCGGCTTACCGGGCGCTGATGGAAAAGCGCGCCACGCTGGAGGCGGAAAAGGCGCGGCTCGGCAAACAGGTACAGACGCTGCCGAAAATGCAGCAGGAGATCCTGCGTCTCACCCGCGACGTGCAGGTGGATCAGCAGGTTTACATGCAACTGATGAACAAACAGCAGGAGCTGAGCATCAGCAAGGCCGGCACGGTGGGCAATATTCGCATCGTCGACGAGGCGGAAACCGCTATCCGACCGATTCAGCCGCAAAAGATGCTAATCGTGTTGTTGGCGTTGATACTGGGCGCTGCGGGCACCGCGGCCGTGGTGCTGCTGCGCACGGCCTTCCATCGCGGCATCAATGATATCGATACGCTGGAGAAGCGAGGCATCAACGTCTACGCCACCGTGCCGCTGTCGCCATGGCAGGCGAAACGCAATCGCGAACAACGCCTGCTGTTGCCCAAATCCGGCGGTCGTCGCCTGCCGATCTTGGCGGTGGTCGAGCCGGCGGATCTGTCGGTGGAGGCCATTCGCAGCCTGCGCACCAGCCTGCATTTCGCCATGCTGGAGGCCAAAAACAACATTTTGATGGTCTCCGGCGCCAGTCCGGAAAGCGGCAAGAGTTTTACCAGCACCAACCTGGCGGTGGTGGTGGCGCAGGCCGGGCAGCGGGTGCTGTTGATCGACGCGGATATGCGTAAAGGATTTTTGCATCGTTGGTTATCGGACGACGCTCATCAAGGGCTGTCCGACATGCTGGTGGGCAAAGTGATGACGGAACAGGCGGTGCGGAAAACCGCCATCGCCAATCTGGACTTCGTGCCACGTGGTCAGGTGCCGCCGAACCCGTCCGAGCTGCTGATGCATCGCCGTTTCGCCGATTTCCTGCGCTGGGCCGGGCAAAACTACGATCTGGTGCTGATCGATACGCCGCCGATTCTGGCGGTGACGGACGCGGCCATCGTCGGCAACCACGCCGGTACGTCACTGTTGGTGGTGCGTTTTGAGGTGAACACCGTCAAGCAGATCGAAACCAGCATGCGCCGTTTCGAACAAAATGGCGTGGCGATCAGAGGCGTAATCCTCAACGGCATCGTGAAAAGGGCGGCGACCGACATGAGCTATTACAACTTCGCCTATCCAAGCCATCGGGAAGATCAGCGGCAGGCAGAGGAATAAGCGGGTGAAGGCCATTATCACCAATGCCCTGTGGCTGATGCTGGAACGCGTTTCGCTTAGCCTGTCCGGCATCTTCGTCTCCATTTACGTTGCGCGCTATCTGGGGCCCGCCCAGTTTGGCGCTCTCAACTATCTGTTGGCGACGATCGCCATCGTGGTGCCGCTGGTGCAGCTGGGCGCCGACAGCATCATTTTCAACCGCGTCGCCCGCCGCCCGCCGAGCGGCATTCGCCTGATGTTGGCTTCGATGCGTTTGCGCCGCCGGCTGTTCCTGGTGGTGGCGCTGCCGATGCTGATATGGAGCTATTTCAGCCAGCCGCCAGCCGGTCAACTGATGACGCTGTTGCTGCTTATCAGCGCCTATTTCTCGATTCAGGACGTGTACAAAATTTATTACGATGCCCGCCTGCAGTCGAAACGCAATACGCTGATCAACAACCTGGCGCTGCTGTTGTCGATCGGACTGCGGCTGGCGCTGGTGAGCGCCGCTCTGCCGCTGGTGTGGTTCGCGGTACCCTACATCCTCAGCAGCGCCGTACCTTATCTGGTGCGCCTCTGGCTATTTCGTGGGGAAGCTGCGGCCTCGCCGCGGGTTACGCCGCGCCAGGCCGGGCGCTATGGCCGTTATTTGCTGAAAGTGGGCCTGCCGTTGGCCATCTCCAGTCTGGCGATAGTGATTTATACCCGCATCGATCAAATCATGCTGGGCAATCTGGTCGGCGAGCAGGCGGTGGGCTGGTTCAGCGCCGCGACCACCCTCAGCCAGGGGTGGGTTTTTGTGCCGATGGCGCTGATCACCTCGTTGATGCCGGGTATTGCCAACTGTCGCGACCCGTTGGAGCAGGAGTACCGCATCCGGGTGCTTTATCTGGTGGTATTGGGCCTGTCGTTGCCGGTGCTGCTGGGTCTGTGGTGGTTCGCCCACCCGGCTATTGCGCTGCTGTATGGCGCCGCTTTTCAACCGGCTGCCGACATCCTGGCTATTTGTACGCTGACCTCGCTGTTCTCAGTGATGGGGACGGTTTCGTATCGCAGCATCGTGCTGTTCGCCGGTTATCGCTTTATCGCCATCAAGATGCCGTTGGTGGCTCTGCTGAACGTGGCGATGAATCTGCTGCTGATCCCGCGTTACGGCCTGACCGGCGCTGCGGTGTCTACGCTACTGGCGGAATTCATTTCGTTCTTCGTTCTGAACAGTTTATTCCGTGGCGGGAAAATTACCCGACTGCAGCTGACCTGTTTTTACTGCCTGCCGCGTCTTGTCAGCAAATTAAGGAGAGAGCATGTTAAACACCCTGGTTAAAAGCATTTCCAAGCGCCTGCCCGATGCCTGGCACCATCAGGTTAAATACGCGCTCTATTTCAAAAAATTGCCGCACCTGTCAAAACCGACCGGCTTCAGCGAAAAGATCATGCGCCGCAAAATTTATCCGCGCAGCATCTACACCACCTTGTCGGACAAATACAAGGTCCGCGAATTTATTGCCGGCCTGTGGGGCGAAGAGTATCTGGTGGAGCTGTATGCGCATGGCACTGAACTCAGCTACGACACGTTCAGGCAGTTGCCAGACGCCTTCGTGCTGAAGGCCAACCATGGCAGCGGCTATAACCGGTTGGTGTTCGACAAGCAACAGGTTAGCTACGCGGAATTGTACGATCTCAGCAGTTCGTGGATGCGCAGCAACTTTTACGAGCAGAGTCGCGAAAAGCATTATCTGGACATCGAACCCTGCATCATGGTGGAACGCATGTTGCTGGATGGTGAGCAGGTGCCGAACGATATCAAGTTTCATTGTTTCAACGACAACCATGAAATTCGCATGTTTATCCAGGTGGATTACCAGCGTTTCGGCACCCATCGGCGCGATATTTTTGATCTCGACTGGAACCGTACCGAAATCCGCATCAACTTGCCGAATGCCGACGAACCGATGCCGCGACCTACGCGGCTGGAAGAAATGACGCGTTTGGCTCGCCAGGTTGCGCAGCAGTTCTCTTATGTCCGCGTGGATTTCTACCAGGTCGGTGAGAAGGTCTATTTCGGTGAATTGACGTTTACGCCTGGTGCGGGATTAAGCAAGCTTAAGCCGGAAAACATCGAGCAGGAATGGGGCAGTTATTTTACTGAGTAAACGCTTATGCAGAGAGTCGCCTCCAATTTTCACATGCATGCCAATGTTGGTTATAATCAGTCGCGGGATTTGGTCAATCAATCAATCATATTGACCTTCCTGTTGATCTTTTTCGTGAAAACTTTCCTGACCTCGGGATCGTTCAACAGCGAGCTGATTAATAAAACCGTGATGGGGCTCAATGCCCTGATGTTGCTCTATGTCGGCTATGCATTTTTCATCGCTACGATGGCGGAAAAAGCGGTTGCGGGTTTTTTGGTTCTGCTGTTTCTGGTTAATATCGCCACCGGACATGGCGATTACCTTTTTGGCGCGGTATTCAGCTCTGCGGTGATAATTTTATTCCGCCGCATCGAGATGGTGCGCGGCGCTGAAATGTTCGCTATCGCTTTTGTGGTTGCCGGGCTGTTGATGGTTATCCCTTATACCTTTTACACCAATGGATTTGTTTACCTTGATGAGCGCTATGGCAACAGATTAACGCTGGGTTTCGATAACCCGAATACCTTGGCGTATTATTCTTTTGCCTTGTTCGCCATGCTGCTGTGCCTGATCGACCATGCGAAATTAACGCGTGGAATGAAAAATATCGCCTCACTGGCGGTGTCGGCGTTAATTATCCCGGTGCTGATGTATTCCTATTCCCGCACCTGTTTTATGTTGGCACTGTTGATGTTGTTGCTGTTTTGGCTGGCGCCGCTGTTGCGTTTTACCCCCAATAGAAAAGTCTGCATTGCGCTGACGTTGGCCATCGTAGGCTTCCAGTTCGCCAGCGTTATACGCTGGGGGAGCAATCCGGCATTGGATGCGCTGTTGAACCAGGCGTTGACCGGGCGCATCTGGTTCTCCTGGCAGATGTTTCAGGCGGTGGGGCTACCCAATCCGCTGTTCGGCATGAATATCGAACCCTATAAGCCGGTCGATTTCTTCTTCATCGCCATGTTTTATTCGGCTGGTGGGATCGCCTCTGTTGTCATGCTTTTTTGTTATTTTCACCTGTTGGGTAATATGCGCAGGCTGAGTCGATTCATGCGCTGGGTGGTGGTTGTTTTCCTGCTGACAACTTTTACGGAAACCTATTTTTTGGTCCCGGTATTTAACGTGTCGTTATTGCTGCTTTGCCGTGGAAAAGAAATGATAAATTCTAAGTTGGAGGGTTAAGAAATGGATTTCTCGATCGTGATCCCTATTTATAATAGTGCGCGTTACCTGCCTAAAACTCTGAAGCGGATTTTCAGCGCTTGCCAAGGGTTCGACTATCAGGTGATTTTGGTTGATGATTGCTCTGACGAGGATGATATCAAATATATTCGCCAGATAGCGGCGACTAATAGCAACGTGATGCTACATGAGAAAAAACAGAAGAGCAATGCGGCGGTATCGCGCAACCTGGGCGCCAATTTAGCGCAATCGGAGATCGTGTTTTTTCTCGATTCGGATGATTACTTTACTACCAACTATATTATTCGCCGCATGAAGAAGCATGAAGATCGCCATATTGATATTATCTTCGGTAATTATGCAGAGGTGAGCGGCGATTCGGTACGCGACTTCAACTTTCACTACAAATCCGGTTCTTCCGGCGAGGATTTTCTTTTTCTGGAAATGGGCGATATTCGGTCATCCACCATCAGCATGCGTAAAAAAAGCGATCGCCGCTTTTTATTTCCCGAGTTTCTCAACAAGCATCAGGATTGGGGCTTTCTGGTCAACGCCACCAATTTGGGCGCGCAAGTGGCGTATGACGCCGGTGGCGGGGTGTTTCTCGACGTGGGGCGTTACGGACGCATGACGGCGAAGCTTAATCTGGAGGCCAGCGACCGCTTTATCAATACCTTCCTCAGCCCCAGCGATCGCCATATCAGCGGATTCGCCTGCAAGCACCTGCTGGCCTCGCTGTATTCGGAAAACGCCCAGGCGTTCAATTATTACTCGTCGCGCATCGTGCGGCACAGCCTGAGCGGCAAGTTCAAGATGATCAAATGGTATGGCGATTGTCTGACGCGGCTGGGGTTGTTCTCGGTTGGCGGCCGGCTGTTGCGCAATGTGCGCCAGGGATTCAGGAGATGATATGCAAGCACGCAAGGTAATCATCGTCATCGAAAATATGGCGGGCAAGGGCGGCACTGAACGGGTCGCCAGCGGTTTGGCCAATGCGCTGGCGCGTCTGCCGAATTACGAGGTGGCGGTGTTTTCGCTGTGTGGCGAGCGGAGCTTCTTTCCGCTGGCGAGCGACGTCCGGCTACGCTGTGGCGGCGGCGATTCGCTGTTCTGGCCATGGCGGCTGGCGTTCGCACTGCGGCGTGAACGCGCGGACGCGATCATTACCGTTTCCATGGGAAAACTGTCGGTGGTGATGACGCCTTTTCTACGTTTGTTCTGTGCCCGCAGCCGGCTGTTATTGAGCGAGCACGTCAGCTTTCACCAGTATCCGCGCGTATTTAAATGGCTGAAGTTGTTGGTTTACCGGTTGGGCGATCGCGTGATTTTCCTGACGCGGCAAGATCGCGACGCCATCGCTCGCTGGGTGGGCGCCGGGAAATGCCGGGTGATCGAGAACGTTTCGCCGTTCGGCGCACAGGCGCCGACGCCGGCGCTGCAGGAAAAGGTGGCGCTGGCGGTGGGGCGGTTGAGCAATCAGAAAGGCTTCGATCGTCTGATCGCGCTGTGGCGCGGGGTGGCGGCGCAAATGCCGGATTGGCGGCTGTTGATTATTGGCGACGGCCCTGAGCGTGACGCACTGCGGCGGCAGATTAAAGGCGCCGGGCTGGAGCGGCAGGTGAGCCTGCTGCCGGCCACCGCCGACGTGGCGGCCTATTATCGCCAGGCCAGTCTGTATTTGATGACGTCGCGCTATGAGGGGTTGCCGATGGTGCTGATCGAAGCCATGAGTTTCGGCCTGCCGTTGGTGGCCTACGATTGCAAGACCGGCCCGGCCGAGCTGATAGACAACGGCGTCAACGGCTATCTGGTGCCCGATGACGATGCCGCCGCCTTCAGCGAAGGCGTGCTCGAACTGATGCGCGACCCGGACCTGCGCGATCGCTTTTCTGTCGCCGCGCTAGATAAGTCTCGCCGTTTTTCTCCCGAACGTATTTATCCCCAGTGGCAACAGCTCATTGAGTGAGGACAGAATGGAAAAGATATCCGTGATAATGCCCGCCTACAACGCGGCAAACTCCATCAAAGAATCGATCCTTGGCGTGCTGAATCAGCAATTTACCGACTATCACCTGTATGTGATCGATGATGCGTCCACCGACAACACCGCCGAGGTGGTGCGGCCGTTTATCCACGATCGCCTCACCTATATACGCAATGAGCATAACCAGGGCGTGGCGGAAACGCGCAACATCGGCATTGAGGCGGCGAGCGGGGACTATATCGCCTTCTGCGACAGTGATGACGTATGGCTCCCCAACAAGCTGTCACGCCAGGCGAGCATTTTGCAAACCCGCCGCTATGACGTGGTGTGTTCCCATTATTACACCTTCGAAGACGACCTGAAATTGATCAAAAACACCCGTGGTGCGGATGAGCTTATCGGCTATCAGGACATGTTGAAAAGCAACTGGATCGGCAATCTCACCGGCATCTATAACCAGAAGCGCATCGGTAAGGTATATCAGCAAAAAGTGGGGCATGAGGACTACTTGATGTGGCTGGCGGTGCTGCAGAAGGCGCGTAACGGCCTGGCCTACTGCATTCCCGAACCGCTGGCCTGTTACCGGTTGTCTACCCATTCGCTGTCGGGCAACAAAATCCGCGCTGCGGACTGGCAATGGCGGATTTACCGTCAGCATTTGGGGCTGTCTTACCAGAAATCCTGCTATTTGTTCGCCACCTATCTGTTCAATGCCGTGGTGAAAAGGAAATGACCATGAGGGGGATGTATCAGCGGGCGGCTCTGGGCTGTTGCGCCTTGTGGGGCGCAGCGGCTCTGGCGCAGAACTGCCAACCCAATCTGTTGACCAACCCCGGCTTTGAGCAGGGGCTCAGCGGCTGGCGAGCGCAGGGCGCGCAGGCCGACGGCGATACGCACAGTGGCAGGGGGAGTCTGCGTTATGACAATGCAGATATAGCGCGATACCGTACCTTCAACCAGGCGCTGCAGGTTGAGCCCGGACAGACGATAGATTTCGGCGTCTGGCTCAAGACCCGCGGCGTGCGCGGGCAAAGCCGCGACGGCGGGGCTGGGGTTTATCTGCAGAGCTTTGATGCGCAGGGGCGCTTTCTGGAAGGCAGTTATCCGGCTGGGGTGACCGGCGACAGCGGCTGGCGGCAGGTGAACGCCAGCTATACCGTGCCGCCGCAGGCGGCGCGAATCACTTTTGGCGTTTATCTGCGTAAGGGGAGCACCGGTACCGCCTGGTTTGACGACGCCTATGCGTGTGCTCGCGCGTCTATGCCGGCGTTGTATCAGCTCGGCGCGTCGGCGCAGGGAAAGGTCGACACGTTGGTCGTCACTGCGCAGCCGCAGCATTTGCAGGTCGACAGCGAATTGCTCAATGCCGAGGGGCAGGTTGTTCACCGTAGCCGCGACCGTTATCAGGTTGAAGGGCAGCGCCGTATCGAATACCAACCGCCGGCCGGCCTGGCACAGGGGGAATACCGCCTGCGTCAGCAGGTCACCGGTCAGCAATCCCAGCCGGCACAGGGCAGCGAGCTGTCTTTTCGCGTCGGGCAGCCTGCGGCCAAAGTCGCGATCGACAGCGAAGGCTTTACCCTGCGCGATGGTCAACGGCTTTTCCCGTTGGGCATTTACGCCAACGTGGCTACCGATGAGCATTTGGCGCGCATCGCCTCGGCGGGATTCAACACGGTGCTGAATTATGATTATGGGGAAAAGAAAGATCCTTACGCCTTTTTCCGCAACGCAGGCAAGCGCGGGCTGCTGGTTATTTACTCCGTCAAAGATCAGTACCGCGGCAGCCGCTTCGCGCCGGCCGCGCGCGGTGGCGACTACGCGGCGATGACGGCCTGGTACGTGCAGCGCTTGCGCTCTCAGCCCAACCTGCTCGCCTGGTACATCAACGATGAACTGGGGCCGGAATATCTCGATAAGATCGAGGAAAAAAACCTGCAAATAAAGCGGCTTGACGGCGATCATCCCACCTTCCAGGTGTTGAACAAAACCGGGGAGTTGGACGCCTACTTTAACAGCAGCGACATTTTGGCGACCGACCCTTACCCTGTGGGGAACGATCGCGATCTGACGCGCACGACGCGTTATACCGAACTGACGGTGCAGGCCGCCCGCCAGGCACGCGGGGCCTGGGTGGTGATGCAAATCATGGATCACGCCGCTTATGACGCCCGCCGCAAGCCACATCCGCCGTCAGAGGCGGAAATTCGCAATCAGGCCTGGCAGGCGCTGATCGGCGGCGCCAAGGGGCTGTTGTTTTATTCTTATACCGATCTGTTTTATAAGCGTAAAACCGGCCGCTTCGACCAACGGGAGTTTGACGCCACCTGGCGTGGCGTGGCTGCCGTGTCGCAGCAAATCGCCGCCTTCACCCCTTATCTGCTGACGGGAAAATCGACGCCGCTGGCGGGAAGCGACCCGCAAATGCCGGCGCGGATGTTTATTCTGGGCGATCGCGCCTTGCTGCTGGTAGCCAATCCTTACTATCGAGAGGGAAGCACCCGCTTGCGCCTTCCGGCGGGTTGGCGGCAGCAGGGAGAGGGCACGGAGGTCAAGCTGACGTTGCCCGCCGTGGGTACCGCGACGCTGTGGCTTCAACGCTGAAAGCGACGAGTCAGCATCACGCGGGAGGTTTCTCCCGCGTCCTACCCCCAAATACCCCGCCTTGCCTCCCAGCTGTCCGCCTTCATCTTGATATTCTCCTTTATTCATTTTAATTCAATTAATTAACCTAATTTATCGCACCTATACTTTGGTGGTATTTCACCCCCGACGCGCGCGTCGCCTCCCGCTTTCTCTTGATCGCAATCAATTTGCCGCCGGTTGGCCGTCAGTAGGCTGGCGGCAGATTGAGCATGTCTTCTTATAACGACAAGAGCCTTCAGGAGCATTCCGGATGAGCAAATTTTTAGACCGTTTCCGCTATTTTAAGCAGTTGGCGGAGCCTTTTTCTGGCGAGCACGGCCAGACCTTGAACACTAACCGCGACTGGGAAGACGGCTACCGCAGCCGTTGGCAGCACGACAAAGTGGTGCGTTCCACCCACGGCGTGAACTGCACCGGTTCCTGCAGTTGGAAAATCTACGTGAAGAATGGTCTGGTGACCTGGGAAACCCAGCAAACCGACTATCCGCGCACCCGTCCCGATCTGCCCAACCATGAACCGCGCGGCTGCCCGCGCGGCGCCAGTTACTCCTGGTACCTGTACAGCGCCAACCGGCTGAAATACCCGCTGATGCGCAAGCGTCTGCTCAAACTGTGGCGCGAAGCGAAAGCGCAGCACAGCGATCCGGTCACGGCCTGGGGCTCTATCGTCGGCGATGCGGAAAAAGCCAAAAGTTACAAGGTGGCGCGCGGCCGCGGCGGTTTCGTCCGCTCCAGCTGGCAAGAGGTCAATGAACTGATCGCCGCCGCCAACGTCTATACCGCTAAAACCTTCGGCCCTGACCGCATTATCGGCTTCTCGCCGATCCCGGCGATGTCGATGGTGTCCTACGCCGCCGGCGCCCGCTACCTGTCGCTGATCGGCGGCGCCTGCCTGAGCTTCTACGACTGGTATTGCGATCTGCCGCCGGCCTCGCCGATGACCTGGGGCGAGCAGACCGACGTGCCGGAATCCGCCGACTGGTACAACTCCTCCTACATTATCGCCTGGGGCTCCAACGTACCGCAGACGCGCACCCCGGACGCCCACTTCTTTACCGAAGTGCGTTACAAGGGCACCAAAACCGTGGCGGTGACGCCGGACTATGCCGAAGTCGCCAAGCTGTGCGACCACTGGTTGAATCCGAAGCAGGGCACCGACAGCGCGATGGCGCTGGCGATGGGGCACGTGATGCTGAAAGAGTTCCATCTCGATCGCGAAGTCGGCTACTTCCGCGACTATGTGCGCCGTTATACCGACATGCCGATGCTGGTGCTGCTGGAGCCGCGTGAAGGCGGCCACTACGCCGCCGGCCGCCTGCTGCGCGCCGCCGATCTGGTGGACGGATTGGGCCAGGAAAACAACCCCGAGTGGAAAACCGTCGCTATCGACAGCCGCAGCGGCGATCTGGTGGCGCCGCAGGGCTCCATCGGTTTCCGCTGGGGCGAGAAGGGCAAGTGGAACCTGGAACAGCGTGAAGGCAAGGCGCAACAGGAAGTCGAGCTGCAGCTCAGCCTGTTGGGCATGCATGACGACGTCGCCGAGGTGGGTTTCCCGTACTTCGGCGGCGCCGACAGCGAGCATTTCAACAGCGTGGCGCTGGACGAGATCCTGCTGCACAAGCTGCCGGTGAAACGCCTGCGGCTGGCGGACGGCAGCGAAGCGCTGGTGACCAGCGTGTACGATCTGACGCTGGCCAATTACGGCCTGGAACGCGGGTTGGGCGACGCCAACTGCGCAGCCGACTATGACGAGGTCAAGGCTTACAGCCCGGCCTGGGCCGAGCAGATCACCGGCGTATCGCGCCACAACATCATCCGCATTGCCCGCGAGTTCGCGGAAAACGCCGAGAAGACCCACGGCCGTTCGATGATCATCGTCGGCGCCGGCGTCAACCACTGGTATCACATGGACATGACCTACCGCGGCCTGATCAATATGCTGATCTTCTGCGGTTGCGTCGGCCAGAGCGGCGGCGGCTGGGCGCACTACGTCGGCCAGGAAAAACTGCGGCCGCAAACCGGCTGGCTGCCGCTGGCGTTCGGCCTCGACTGGCAGCGCCCGCCGCGCCACATGAACAGCACCTCGTTCTTCTACAACCATTCCAGTCAATGGCGCTATGAAACCGTCGGCACCGACGAGCTGCTGTCGCCGCTGGCGGACAAGTCGCGCTTCGGCGGCAGCCTGATCGACTTTAACGTGCGCGCCGAACGCATGGGCTGGCTGCCGTCTGCGCCGCAGCTGGGCGCTAACCCGCTGCGCCTGGCGGAGCAGGCACGCGCGGCCGGCCAATCGCCGGTCGAATTTACCGTCGACAGCCTGAAGAACGGCTCGCTGGGCTTCGCCGCCGAGCAGCCGGACAATCCGCAGAACTTCCCGCGTAACCTGTTCGTCTGGCGATCCAACCTGCTGGGCTCCTCCGGCAAGGGTCATGAGTACATGCTCAAATACCTGTTGGGCACCGAAAATGGCATCCAGGGGAAAGATCTCGGCCAGCAGGGCGGCGTGATGCCGCAGGAAGTGGAATGGCGCGAGCAGGGCGGCGAAGGCAAGCTGGATCTGGTGGTGACGCTCGATTTCCGCATGTCGAGCACCTGCCTGTACTCCGACGTGGTGCTGCCGACCGCCACCTGGTACGAAAAAGACGACATGAACACCTCCGATATGCACCCGTTCATTCATCCGCTGTCGGCGGCGGTCGATCCGGCCTGGGACTCGAAGAGCGACTGGGAAATCTACAAGGGCATCGCCAAGGCCTTCTCCGAGGTGTGCGTCGGCCATCTGGGCCAGGAAACCGACGTGGTGACCCTGCCTATCCAGCACGACTCCGCCGCCGAGCTGGCGCAGCCTTACGGCGTACAGGACTGGAAGAAGGGCGAGTGCGATCTGATCCCCGGTAAAACCGCGCCGCACATCATCGCGGTGGAGCGTGATTACCCGGCCACCTACGAGCGCTTTACCTCACTGGGGCCGCTGCTGGACAAACTGGGCAACGGCGGCAAGGGCATCAGTTGGAACACCCAAACCGAGGTCGACTTCCTCAAGCAGCTTAACTACGTCAAGGCCGACGGCCCGGCGGCGGGGCGGCCGAAGATCGAGAGCGCGATAGACGCGGCGGAAGTGATCCTGTCGCTGGCGCCGGAAACCAACGGCCAGGTGGCGGTGAAAGCCTGGGAAGCCCTGAGCAACGTCACCGGCCGCGATCACCGGCATCTGGCGCTGAACAAGGAAGACGAGAAAATTCGCTTCCGCGACATTCAGGCGCAGCCGCGCAAAATCATCTCCAGCCCGACCTGGTCCGGTCTGGAGGACGAACACGTTTCCTATAACGCCTGCTACACCAACGTGCACGAGCTGATCCCGTGGCGCACCCTCAGCGGCCGTCAACAGCTGTATCAGGACCATGAGTGGATGCGCGCCTTCGGTGAAAGCCTGCTGGTATACCGGCCGCCGATCGACACCCGCGCCGCGCAGCCGCTGCTGAACAGCAAGCCGAACGGCAACAAGGAGAAGGCGCTGAACTTCCTGACGCCGCACCAGAAGTGGGGCATTCACTCCACCTACAGCGACAACCTGCTGATGCTGACGCTGTCGCGCGGCGGCCCGATCGTCTGGCTGAGCGAAGACGACGCCAAAGATCTGGGCATTGCGGACAACGACTGGATCGAGGCCTTCAACGCCAACGGCGCGCTGACGGCGCGCGCGGTGGTGAGCCAGCGTATCCCGGCCGGCATGACCATGATGTACCACGCACAGGAGCGCATTGTGAATCTGCCGGGCTCGGAGATCACTCGCCAACGCGGCGGCATCCACAACTCGGTGACTCGCGCCTGTCCGAAGCCGACCCACATGATCGGCGGCTATGCGCAGTTGGCCTACGGCTTCAACTACTACGGCACCGTCGGTTCCAACCGCGACGAGTTCGTGGTGGTGCGCAAGATGAACCGCATTGATTGGTTGGACGACGAAGGCAACGACTACGCGCAGGGCAGTCAGCAGGAGAACAGCAAATGAAAATTCGTTCGCAAGTCGGCATGGTGCTGAATCTGGACAAGTGCATCGGTTGCCACACCTGTTCGGTCACCTGCAAAAACGTCTGGACCAGCCGCGAGGGTATGGAGTACGCCTGGTTCAATAACGTGGAAAGCAAGCCCGGCGTCGGGTATCCGCACGCCTGGGAAGATCAGGAAAAATGGAAGGGCGGCTGGATCCGTAAAATCAACGGCAAGCTGGAGCCGCGCATGGGCAGCCGCGTCGGCGTATTGTCGAAAATCTTCGCCAACCCGGACGTGCCGGCGCTGGACGACTACTACGAGCCGTTCGATTACGACTACCAGCATCTGCACACCGCCAAACAGGGCAAGCACCAGCCGGTGGCGCGCCCGCGCTCGCTGATCACCGGGCAGCGCATGAACAAGATCGAAAGCGGCCCGAACTGGGAAGAGATCCTCGGCGGGGAGTTCGAAAAACGTTCGCAGGACAAGAACTTCGACAACCTGCAGAAGGCGATGTACGGCCAGTTCGAAAACACCTTCATGATGTATCTGCCGCGCCTGTGCGAACACTGCCTCAACCCGGCCTGCGTCGCCACCTGCCCGAGCGGGGCGATCTACAAGCGCGGCGAAGACGGCATCGTGCTGATCGACCAGGACAAGTGCCGCGGCTGGCGCATGTGCCTGACTGGCTGCCCGTACAAGAAAATCTATTTCAACTGGAAAAGCGGCAAGTCCGAGAAGTGCATCTTCTGTTATCCGCGTATCGAAGCCGGCCAGCCGACGGTTTGTTCGGAGACCTGCGTGGGCCGCATCCGCTATCTCGGCGTGCTGCTGTACGACGCCGATCGCATCGAGCAGGCGGCGGCGGTGGAGAACGACAAGGATCTGTACCAGAGTCAGCTCGATATTTTCCTCGATCCGCATGATCCGAAGGTGATTGCTCAGGCGCTGGCGGACGGCGTGCCGCAGGGCGTCATTGAAGCCGCTCAGCAGTCGCCGGTGTACAAAATGGCGATGGACTGGAAGCTGGCGCTGCCGCTGCACCCGGAATACCGCACGTTGCCGATGGTGTGGTACGTGCCGCCGTTGTCACCGATTCAATCGGCCGCCGACGCCGGCGAGCTGGCGCACAGCGGCGTATTGCCGGACGTCGAGAGCCTGCGCATCCCGGTGCAGTATCTGGCGAACCTGTTGACCGCCGGCGATACCGAGCCGGTGCTGCTGGCGCTGAAACGCATGCTGGCGATGCGCCACTACAAGCGGGCGGAAACCGTCGACGGCGTGGTGGACACCAGCGCGCTGGAGCAGGTCGGTCTGAGTGAAGCGCAGGCGCAGGAGATGTATCGCTACCTGGCGATCGCCAACTATGAAGATCGCTTCGTGGTGCCGTCGAGCCACCGCGAGCTGGCGCGCGAAGCCTTCCCGGAAAGCAAGGGGTGCGGCTTCAGCTTCGGCGACGGCTGCCACGGCAGCGATGGCAAGTTCAATCTGTTCAACAGCCGCCGTATCGATGCCATCGACGTGACCGCGAAAACCGCGCGGCCGGAGGATGCCTCATGATCAGCCTGAAAGTGATCGCCCGCCTGCTGGATTACCCGGAGCAGGCGCTGTTTGACCATCAGCAGGCGCTGATCGAAGCGCTGGAGCCGGCCAGCGAGCTGGATCTGCACCACAGCGCGCAGCTGATTCTGTTTATCCGCCGCCTGTGCGCGCGCCCGTTGCTGGACGCGCAGGCTGACTATTGCGAACTGTTCGATCGCGGCCGCGCCACCTCGCTGCTGCTGTTTGAGCATGTGCACGGCGAGTCGCGCGATCGCGGCCAGGCGATGGTTGACCTGATGGCGCAGTACCGCGCCGCCGGGCTGGAGATCGACAGCCGTGAGCTGCCGGACTTCCTGCCGCTGTACCTGGAGTATTTGGCCAGCCGCAGCGCGGCGCAGGCGCGGGAAGGGCTGCGGGACATCGCGCCGATCCTGGCGCTGCTGGGCGCGCGTCTGCAGCAGCGCGAAAGCCCGTACGCGGTGCTGTTTGATCTGCTGCTGGCGCTGTCCGGCAGCGAGGTGCAGGCCCAGGCGCTGGAGATGCAGGTGGCGCAAGAGGCGCGCGACGATACGCCGCAGGCGCTGGATGCGGTGTGGGAAGAGGAGCAGATCAAGTTTCTCGGCGAACAAGGCTGCGCCTCCGCCCAGCAGACGGCGCACCAGCGGCGCTTCGCCGGCGCGGTGGCGCCACAGTATCTGGACCTGACGGATGCGTTAACCGGAACCAAAGGACGCTAATCATGCAATTTTTGAATCAGTTCTTCTTCGATATCTACCCTTATCTGGCCGGCGCGGTGTTCCTGATCGGCAGCTGGCTGCGTTACGACTACGGGCAGTACAGCTGGCGCGCCGGCTCCAGCCAGATGCTGGATAAAAAGGGCATGCGGCTGGCGTCCAACCTGTTCCACATTGGCATTATCGGCATCTTCGCGGGCCACTTCCTCGGCATGCTGACGCCGCACTGGATGTATGAGGCCTTCCTGCCGATCGACGTGAAGCAGAAGCTGGCGATGATCGCCGGCGGCGCCTGTGGCCTGATGACGCTGATCGGCGGCGCGCTGTTGCTGAAGCGCCGGTTGACCAACCCGCGGGTACGCGCCACCAGCAGCTTCGCCGACATCATGATCCTGACGTTGTTGGTGGTGCAGGTGTGTCTGGGGCTGCTGACCATTCCGTTCTCCGCCCAGCATATGGACGGCAGCGAAATGATGAAGCTGGTGGCCTGGGCGCAGGCGGTAGTGACCTTCCACGCCGGCGCCTCTGCGCACCTGGCAGGGGTGGCGCTGATCTTCAAACTGCACATGGTGCTGGGGATGACGCTGTTCGTGCTGTTCCCGTTCTGCCGCCTGGTGCATATCTGGAGCGCGCCGGTAGAGTACCTGACCCGCCGTTATCAGCTGGTGCGCAACCGCCGCTGAGCCTGACCCCGCCGCCGCCGATCGCCAGCGGCGGCGCTATTCCGATAATTCCCCCGCCGTCTGCCCATTCTCGCCGCCTTGTCGTAAACTCACTATCTCAGTTATGTTACGCTTATGCTTCCGCCGACGGACGTCGGCCCGTGGTAGTCGATAACAAGAGATACCGCCTTGATGAAAGGCATTTTGGGACATAAAAACCGGGGATGATCCGCGTGGCCTTCGTGCCGTGCGGGAGAATCGCTTTATGGATAGTCAGGTTAATCAATAACAATAATGACCACACAATGTCGCTCACCCGAGCTGTTGCCTCTGAAAATCATCGCCACCGGGGCCGCATTGCCGCCCAACCGCGTGGCCTCCTCTACGCTCGACGCTCGCTTGGGGAAACCGGCCGGTTACGTTGAAAAACGCTCGGGCATCGTTTACCGCTATCACGCCGCCGACGACGCCAGCCAGGCCGAGCTCGCCGCCGCTGCGCTGCAAGATGCGCTGGCTCGCCGCGCCATTCCGGCAGACTCGATCGATCTGCTGATCTCCGCCTCGGCGATTTCGGTGCAGGCATTGCCGTGCACCGCCGCGCATATTCTCAAGGTGGCGGGGCTGGCGGCGGGCACGCCAGGCTTCGACATCAACAGCAGCTGCGTCAGCTTTATCTCTGCGCTGCAGGTGGCGGCGGGGCTGCTGAACGCCGGAACGTATCGGCGTATTGCCATCGTCTCAGCGGATCTCGCTTCACGCGGCATCGACTGGCAGCATGAAGAGTCGTCGCTGATCTTCGGCGACGGCGCCGCCTGCGCTATCGTAGAGCGCGGCGACGGCGCCAGCGGCATCCTCGCCAGCCTGGTGGAAACCTACCCCGGCGGCAGCGAACTTTGCGAGATCCGCGCCGGCGGCACGCGCCGCAACCCGCGCGCCGGCATGTGCGAGCAAGACTTCCTGTTTCATATGCAGGGCAAGCCGCTGTTCCGTCAGGCGTCGGCGCTGATTGAGGGCTACCTCGATCGGCTGCTGAGCGCCAGCGGCTTGACCCTGGCGCAGATCGCCACCGTGGTGCCACACCAGGCCAGCCATTTGTCGCTCGAACACATGCGCAAGCGGCTGCACGTTTCGAGCGAGGCGCTGGTAGATATCTACCGCCACCACGGCAACCAGGTGGCGGCGTCCATCCCGACGGCGCTGCATGCCGCCGTGACCACCGGGCGCTTCAACCCCGGCCAGCCGGTGATGCTGATCGGCACCGCCGCGGGGCTGGCGTTGGCCGGCATGGTGTTGCTGCCATGAGGGTGCTGGTCACCGGGGCGACCAGCGGGCTGGGGCGCAACGCGGCGCAGTGGCTGCTGGAAGCCGGACATCAGGTGCGCGCCACCGGCCGCGATGAACGGGCCGGCGAAGCGTTGCGTCAGCTGGGCGCCGAGTTTTGTGCGCTCGATCTGGCGCAGGCGACGCCGCAGCAGTGCCGGCAGCTGGTGACCGACTGCGAGTGGGTGTGGCACTGCGCGGCCAAGTCTTCCCCCTGGGGCGGCAAAGCGGAGTTTCACCGCATCAACGCCGCGGCGACGGAGAAGCTGGCGGAGGCGGCGGGGCGCTGCGGCGTGCGGCGCTTCGTGCATATCTCCACGCCGGCAATCTACTTCGATTTTCAGCCGCATTACGATCTTGACGAGGGTTACCGCGCCCGGCGCTTCGCCAATCACTATGCCGCCAGCAAGCACGCCGCCGAACAACGCCTGTTGGCGCAGGCGAAGATCTATCCGCAAACCACCTACATTATGCTGCGGCCACGCGGCCTGTTTGGCCCGCACGATCGGGTGATCGTGCCGCGGCTGTTGCAGCAGCTTGAACGCGATCGCGGCGTATTGCGATTGCCCGGCGGCGGACAAGCGCTGCTGGATCTGACCTTTGCCCCCAACGTGGTGCACGCGATGGATCTGGCCAGTCGGCAGCGCGGATTGCCGTCCGGCGCCGTGTACAACATCACCAACCACCAACCGCAGCGGCTGGCGGAGATGCTGGATGCGCTGCTGCGTCAGGAGCTGGGGCTGAGTTACCGGCTGCAGGCCGTGCCCTATCCGCTGCTGCATACGCTGGCCGGCGGCATGGAGCTGTGGGCGACGCTGAGCGGCAAGGAACCGCTGCTGACGCGCTACAGCGTGGCGGCGGTGCATTTTGACATGACGCTGAACCAGACTCGTGCGATCGAAGAGTTGGGCTATCGGCCGCGTTATTCGATGGAAGAGGGCATTCGTCTGACCGGCGAGTGGCTGCGGCGGCAAGGAGGCGGACAGCATGGCTAAGGTCACCGTTTTTGAAGTGGGCTATTGCACGCATATCGGCTGCATGGCGCTGCGCGGCGCCGGGTTCCGGGTATGCAAATTCCCGGCGCGCGCCTATCTGCTGGAGGTGGGGGAGCGCCGCTGGCTGTGGGATACCGGCTACGCGCGTTATTTTCAGCAGCACACGCAGTCGGGGGTGTTCAGCCTTTATCGCCGCATGACGCCGGTCTATTTCGATCCCGCCGAGTCGCTGGCGCACCAACTGCGCGAAGCCGGTTACGCCGAGGGCGATATTCAGGCGCTGATCGTCTCGCATTTTCACGCGGACCACATCGCCGGGCTGCAGGATTTCAGCCAACTCGACTTTATTTGCTCCGGCGAAGGCTGGCGGCAAACCCGTGGATTGCGCGGTTTCGCGGCGCTGAAGCGCGCCTTTATTCCCGGCCTGATCCCGGCGGATTTCGAGAGCCGCCTGCAGTTTATGGAGGCTTTTCCCTCGGTGGCGTTGCCCGCGCTGCTGGCGCCGTTCGATCGCGGTTACGCGCTGCCGGGCAGCGAAGGGCAGATCGTGTTGGTGCCGCTGCCGGGGCATGCGGCCGGCCATATCGGCGCCTTTATTCTCACCGACGCCGGCTGGACGCTGCTGGCCAGCGACGCGGCTTGGTCGCCGCAGAGTTACCAGACGCTGCGCGGGCCTTCGCGCCTGGCCAATCTGGTGATGGACGATGCGGCGGCGTACACCCGCACGCTGGAGCGGCTCAACCAGCTGTGGGCGGGCGGGCAGGTCAACATTTTGCTGTGCCACGAGGGGGATCTGTGATCCCTTTCATGACCCTTTGGCACTATTTCCGCGCCCGGCGCCTGCGCTTTGGCGATCGTGCGGCGCTGGAGGCGCATCAGGCCCGGCAGCTTGAGAGCTTTGCCCGCCGGGTGCTGAGCAAGAGCCCCTATTTTCAGCGTTTCAGCCGCCGGCCGTTCGCCGAATGGCCGCAGATGGACAAGGCGCTGATGATGGCGCAGTTCGACCGGATGAACACCGCCGGGCTGCAGCGCGATGCGGTGCTGGCCTGCGCGCAGCGCAGCGAGGCGGATCGCGATTTCACGCCGAAGATCGGGCGCTACAGCGTCGGATTGTCGTCCGGTACCTCCGGGCAGCGCGGCGTGTTTGTCGTCAGCCCGCGCGAGCAGCAGGTGTGGGCCGGCGGCATGCTGGCGAAGATGCTGCCGGACGGGCTGTTGGCCGGCGAGCGCGTTGCGCTGTTTCTGCGGGCGGACAATAATCTCTATCACAGCGTGAACAACCGTTGGCTGAGCCTGGCGTTTTACGATCTGCTTGCGCCGTTCAGCGAGCATTTGCCCGCATTGGAACGGCAGGCGCCCAGCATCATCGTGGCCCCGGCGCAGGTGCTGCGCGCCTTGGCGCTGGCGGTGCTGGCCGGGCAGGTGAAATTGCCGGTCAAAAAAGCGATCTCGGTGGCCGAGGTGTTGGAAGAGCAGGACCGCCGCCTGCTGCTGCAGGTATTTCCGGCGGTCGGCGAAGTGTATCAGGCCACCGAAGGATTTCTTGCCGCAACCTGCGCGCACGGTACGCTGCATCTGAACGAAGAGTTTTTGCATATCGAACCGCAGTGGATCGACGAACGGCGTTTTACGCCGTTGATCACCGACTTTACCCGCAGCACGCAGCCGATCGTGCGTTATCGGCTGGACGATGTACTGGTGCTGCGCAAGGAACCCTGCCCGTGCGGGCAACCGACGCGGGCGATCGCCCGTATCGAGGGGCGGCGCGACGATCAACTGATGCTGCCCGATGCGCAGCGGCAACCGCAGGCGGTGTTCGCCGATGCCTGCAGCCGAACGATCGCCAATGCGCTGCCGCTGACCAGCGATTACCGCCTGATCCAGCGCGGCGAACGGCGGTTGGAATTGATTGCCGATTGCAGCCCGGCGGCGTTGGCGCATTGTCAGGCGCAGCTGATCGCGCTGTTCGCTCGCCAGGGCATCGCCACTGAGCGCCTCGAATGGCGGCTGACGGCGCAGACGGTACTGCCGCAGTTCGATCGCAAGCGGCGGCGCATCGTTCGCCAGGCGGAGGAAACATGAAAAATACGCTGTTCAGACTAGGACACATGTTGCTCGGCTGGGGCACGGTCGGGGTGGTGTATAGCCTGACCGATCGCTTGCAGGGAGCGGGAACCTTGCTGCCGCCGTCGGCGCTTGACCGGGCGATCCCGTTCAGCCCCACGGCCATCTGGCTCTATCTCTCTTTCTTCCTCATCGTTCCGGCGGGTTATCTGCTGGCGCCGCTGCAGCGGGTCACATGGCTGACGCGGGCGATGCAGCTCACCGCGCTGGGCGCCGGGGCGGTTTATCTGCTGTGGCCGACCACCATGGCTTATCCGCAGAACGATGGCGTCGGGATCAGCGCGCAACTGCTGGCGGCGTTAACCCAGGTGGACTCGCCGCAGAACTGCCTGCCTTCGCTGCATATGGCGCTGACGGTGCTGGCGGTGTGGGCGCTGAGCGACGGCGAGCGCAAAGTGCGCACGGCGCTGTGGATGCTGTGGGGCGTGGCGATCGCGTTCTCGATTCTGCAACTGCGCCGGCATTTGTTTGTCGATTTGGCCGGCGGCGCGCTGCTGGCGCTGTTCGCCGGCTGGCTGGCCCTGCGCATGAACACCCTGCGCCGGCGCGCGGTTAAAGGAGAAGTGGGATGAGCGATCTGGCATTGCCGATAGTGTTCATGCTGTTCATCGTGGTGGCCGAGGCGGTGGCGCTGCAGTGGGGGCGTCGCGAGCCGGTCAACTGGCACGATCTGGTGTTCAACCTGAACTCCGGCCATATCATGCTGTGGCTGTTCCGCGGGCTGGAGATCACCTGCTACGGCTACGTGGCCGCGCATTTCAGCCTGGGGCTGCTGGACGCCTGGCCGCCGCTGTTGATGTGGCTGTTTGCTTTGCTGGCGTGGGACTTCGGTTTCTACTGGCTGCACCGTCTGCATCATCGTTTCCGCCTGCTGTGGGCGGTGCATGTGGTGCACCATCAGGGCGAGCATTTCAATCTGTCGCTGGGGGTGCGCAACTCCTGGTATTCGTCACTGACGTCGATCCCGTTCTTTTTGCTGCTGGCGCTGGCGGGCGTGCCATTGCCGGTGTTCGTCGCGGTCTCGATTTTTCACTACAGCATTCAGCTGTTCAACCACAACGCGCTGACGCCGAAGCTTGGCGTGCTGGAGAAAGTCCTGGTCACGCCGGCGCATCACCGAGTGCATCACGTCAAGGACATGGCCTATTCCAATAAGAATTTCGGCGGCAGCTTTATCTTCTGGGACAAGCTGTTCGGCACCTTCTGCCCGGCATTGCCGACCACGCCGTTCAGCTACGGCGTCAGCGGCGACAGGCCATCCGCCAACCCGTTCTGGGCGAGCAATCTGCCGTTCCTGCGCTATTTCCGTATGGCATGGCGCCCGGCGCCGGGCCGGCTACGCGACCGCCGTTCGGCGCTCAGCGTATTCAGCGGCGCCATGCTGCTGTTCTCGCTGGTGGTCGGTTACGTCTACCAATACGGTTACGGCTACGGCGACATCAGCTGGCCGCAAATGGCGCTGCTGGTGCTGCTGGCGTTGGGCTCGGTGGCGCTGGGCGGCATGACGGAAGGGCGATCTTGGGCGAGCGCCGTCTGGTTGCTGGTCGCGTTGGGCATGCCGCTGCTGTTTATCGGCTACCTCGGCTGGCCGCAGCGTTATTGGCATATCGCCATGGCCGCCGTGGCGTTGCATGCCCTGTGCGTCGCGCTGGGCTGGGGACGGGGGGCCGCACCGGCCGCCGTGGAGGAACCGCATGGCTGAAACATTGCCGCCGCTGCGTTTTCCCGCCGATGGCGAACAGGCATTCCACCGCGATCTCAAGCGCGCGGCGCACGCCTGCCTGGCGGGCGATCATCGCTATGCCGATGCCGCGCGATTGGCCAAGGCTGTGCTGTTGCTGGCGCTGTGTGCCGGGTTTTACGCGCTGAGCCTGCTGCAGCATCAGCCCTGGGCGTTTTTCCTCTGCTATTTCCTGTTCGTGGCCATGGGCATGCTGCTCAACGTCAACGTCAACCACGATGCTTCGCATAACGCCTTCTTGCGCGCGCCCTGGGCGAATCGCCTGGTGGGGCGACTGGTGACGCTGCCGCTGGGCGTCGATCCGGACTATTGGCGCACGCGGCACGTGGATTACCACCACGTCTACGCCAACGTCGAACACTACGATCTGGACACCGAAGAGAATGGCTTTTTCCGCCAGACGCCGTTCCAGCGCTGGCGACCGCATATGCGCTATCAGCATCTGTACTGGCCGCTGATCGCCGCGCTCTCCTTGCCTTACATCGCGTGGATTTTCGATTGGTCCGATCGGCTCGATAAAACGCCGCTGCGGGAAAAACGCGTGCTGGCGGGACGCGGCGGTTGGGCGTTGTTCGTGCTGAGCAAGTTGCTTCATGTGGCGCTGGTGCTGGTGGTGCCGCTGATCGTGGGCCACCAGCACGGCATCGGTTGGGGCTGGGTGTTGCTGGCCTATGCGGTCGGCCAGATGTGCGCCTCGCTGCTGGTGGTGTTCCTGCTGCTGGGCACCCACTGGGCGCAGGCCGAGTTTTACCCGGTGCCGACGGGTGACAGCATGCCGCAAGGCTGGTACCGGCACAATTTCGCCACCGCCTGCGACTGGCAACCCGAGCCGCACTGGCTGGAGCACCTGACCGGCGGGCTGAACTATCACCTGACGCATCACCTGTTCCCCGGCTGGAATCACCGCCACTACCCGGCGTTGGCCGCGGCGCTGGCAGAGGTGGCGCAGCGGCACGGCATGGCGTATCGCTGCATCGGCTATCGTGAATTGCTGGCGCAACAACAGCGCTTTTTGCGCCGGATGGGGCAGCCGTGAAACCGCTGCGTCCGTTAGCCTATCGGCGCGACGACAGCGGGTTGCACCGCGCGCTGATGCAGGCCGCCCAGCACTATCTGGCGGCCAACGGCGATCACCGTTTCGCCGACGGCGGCATGTTGGCGAAGGTGGCGCTGCTGCTGGCGCTGTGTGGCCTGTGTTACGGGCTGGGCCTGCAGCAGCAGAACGGCTGGGCATTTTTCGCCTGCTATTTCGGTTTTATCTTTATCGGCATGTTCCTGACGGTGAACGTGGTGCACGACGCCTCGCACAACGCGTTTTTCCGTCGGCCCTGGGCCAACCGCGGGCTGAACGCCCTGGTGAGCGTGCCGCTGGGGCTGGATCCCGACTGCTGGCGCGTGCGGCACGTGCTGTTCCATCATGCCCATAACAACATCGAACATTACGATCCCGACATCGACGCCAATGGCGTGCTGCGGCAAACGCCGTTCCAGCGCTGGCGGCCCTTTATGCGCGCGCAGCGTTACTATTGGCCGCTGGTGGCGGCGCTGACGTTCCCGTACTACATCTGGCTGTTCGATTGGCTGGACAGGGCGGGCCGCACCCGCGTGGCGGCGCGCATGGCGCAGCAGGGCGCGCGCGGCTGGTGCGCGTTTCTGGCGGGTAAGGCGGCGCACCTGCTGCTGGCGCTGGCGATCCCGTGCTGGCTGCTGCCGCCGGCTATCGGCATCGGGCAAATTCTGCTGGTCTACTTGCTGAGCCAGATGCTTTCTTCCTTGCTGTTCGTGATGTTGATCATCGGCACCCACTGGGCCAAGGCCAACTTTTATCAGGCGCCGGCGCAGGGCGCGATGCCGCACGGCTGGTATCACCACGTGTTCGCCACCACCTTCGACTGGCTGACCCGGCCGCGCTGGCTGGGATACTGGCTCGGCGGAGCGAACCTGCATTTGACGCATCATCTGTTTCCGCACTGGAGCCACCGCCATTACCCGGCGCTGAGCCGCATCATCGGCGAGGTGGCGCCGCGTTTCGGCATCGACTACCGCCTGCTGGAACTGGAGGAGCTGCTGCGCCTGCAGCAACGTTTCCTCAGCGCGATGGGGCGCAAGCCGCAATAGCGTTGCATGCGGATTGTGCGAGGCGTTACGCAGTTCACTAATTGAACGATATTTGGCGTTCCAGTAGACTTTCCCTCGGTGAATCAACGACCACAGGAGGTGGAGTATGCGCAGCTTGCCGATTCGGTTATCGAATAAAATTGATGATGATCTGAACGATATTGCCCGGCGTCACGGGATGGAAAAAACCGAGGTAATTAAAATGGCGTTTGCACTGATCGCCATTGCCGATAAGTACTGGATGAAACAGGATGGCACTTCTCTTGGCATTGTACGGGAGAATGGTGAACAGCTTGAAGCGGTGGGGCGGGTCGTGGAGATCTTCCCATGAACATCGAAAGCCGTAATCTGCGCGATGAGGCCAGCCAGGTTTATCTGGAGCAGGTCTTGGTCTTCGACGAAATGGAGCGGCTGCGCCTGGCGCGCCAGGTACTGTGCGGGATATTCGCCGTCAGCGTGGGCGTATTCGCCGCCCACGCCTATTGGGACAAAAACGAAGCGCTCGGTCAAGTGTTCGAACTGGTCAAGATCGGCGCCTTGCCGCTGGTCACGCTGGTGGTCTCTTTTTACTTTCCCAACAGCGCGTCCAGATAAGGCGCCGCGTCAATGCGACTTCATGCCCGCCGCGGTCATCAGCAGGCGGAACAGCGAGGCGACCACGAACAGCCCCAGCACGCTGGCGCTCCAGATGATCACCAGCCAACCGATGCGTTTCCACCAGGGCGCCGGAGCGGCTGCCGCCGTTTTATCTTGCATAGCGTCCTCCCTCCTCAGTGATAGCCATGCTCATGGCTGATCTTGCCGCGGAACACGTAGTAGCTCCAGAAGGTGTAGACCAGAATGATCGGGATGATGAACAGCGCGCCCACCAGCATAAAGCCGAGGCTCTGCGGCGGCGCGGCGGCGTCCCACAGGCTGATGGCCGGCGGGATCAGGTGCGGCCAGATGCTGATGCCAAGCCCGCTCAGGCCGAGGAACACCAGCAGCAGCGTCAGCATGAACGGCGAGTAGTGCGCGCCGCGTTTCACCCCGCGGTGAATGCCCCAGGCGCTGAGCAGCACCAGCAGCGGCACCGGCAGCAGCCAGAACAGGTTCGGCAGCGTAAACCAGCGGGCGGCGATTTCCGGATGGGCGATCGGCGTCCAGACACTGACCGCAGCCAGCACCAGCAACAGGATCGCCAGCAGCGGCGTCGCCAGGTGATACATGCGCGCCTGCAGATCACCGGCGGTTTTCATCACCAGCCAGGTGCAACCGAGCAGGGCGTAGGTCACCACCAGCCCCAGCCCGCAGAACAGCGCGAACGGCGTCAGCCAGTCCAGCGCGCCGCCGGCGTAGGTGCGGCCTTCGACCGGGAAGCCGTTGATCACGGCGCCCACCACCACACCCTGGCTGAAGGTGGCGAACAGTGAGCCCCAGATAAACGCCTTGTCCCAGATATGGCGCTTCTCCGGCGTCGCCTTGAAGCGAAACTCGAAGGCCACGCCGCGGAAAATCAGCCCAATCAGCATCAGCGTCAGCGGGATCGCCAGCGCGTCGAGGATCACCGAATAGGCCAGCGGGAAGGCGCCGAACAGCGCCGCGCCGCCCAGCACCAGCCAGGTCTCATTGCCGTCCCACACCGGGGCGACGGTGTTCATCATCAGATCGCGGTCGCCGCTCTCTTTCACCCACGGAAACAGGATGCCGATGCCCAGGTCGAAACCGTCCATCACCACATACATCATGGTGCTGAACACGATGATGACAAACCAAATCAGCGGAAGATCGATACCCATGTTCAGCTCCTGTCGTCCAGAGTGTCGTTGACCGCGGACAGCGGACGCGCCGGGCGGCCCTCGGTATTGTCTTCTTGGTGTTCATGCGGCTGCGGCCCTTTGCGGATCAGGCGCATCATGTAGGAATACCCCACGCCGAACACCGAGCAGTAGACGATAATGAACGCCAGCAGGCTGATGCTCATGTGCAGATCGCCGTGCGCGGAGACCGCATCCTTGGTGCGCAGCAGGCCATACACCACCCACGGCTGGCGGCCTATCTCGGTGGTGAACCAGCCCGCCAGCAGCGCCAGCAGTCCGGATGGACCCATCCACAAAATGAAGTACAGGAACGGGCGCGACTGATACAGCCCGCCGCGCCAGCGCAGCCACAGGCTCCACACCCCGGCCAGAATCATCAGCATGCCCAGCCCGACCATGATGCGGAACGACCAGAACACCACGGTGGAGTTGGGGCGGTCCTCCGGCGGGAAGGATTTGAGCGCCGGCACCTGCTCGGTCAGGCTGTGCGTCAGGATCAGGCTGCCGAGGTAGGGCACCTCCAGCTTGAAGCGGGTCTCTTCACGCTGCATGTCCGGCCAACCGACCAGGATCAGCGGCGTGGCTTCGCCCGGCGGGTTTTCCCAGTGGCCTTCGATGGCGGCGATCTTCGCCGGCTGATGTTTCAGCGTATTCAGGCCGTGCGCATCGCCGATCATCGCCTGCACCGGCGCGACGATCAGCGCCATCCACATCGCCATCGACAGCATTTTGCGCATCGCCGGGGTATCGCGGCCGCGCAGCAGATGCCAGGCGGCAGAGGCGCCGACGAAGAACGCCGAGGAGAGGAAGGCGGCGGTGGACATGTGCAACAGGCGGTACGGGAAGGACGGGTTGAAGATCACCTTCAGCCAGTCGACCGGCACCACCTGGCCATTGATGATTTCATGCCCCTGCGGCGTCTGCATCCAGCTGTTGGAGGCCAGGATCCAGAAGGTGGAGATCAGTGTGCCGAGCGCGACCATGCAGGTGGCGAAGAAGTGCAGCCCTGGGCCGACGCGGTTCCAGCCGAACAACATCACGCCGAGGAAACCGGCTTCGAGGAAGAAGGCGGTCAGCACTTCATAAGTCAGCAGCGGCCCAGTAATGCTGCCGGCAAACTCGGAGAAGAAGCTCCAGTTGGTGCCGAACTGATAGGCCATCACCAGCCCGGACACCACGCCCATGCCGAAGTTAACGGCGAAAATCTTTGACCAGAAATGGTAAAGCTCACGGTAGGCTTCATTGTGCGTTTTCAACCATAATCCTTCCAGCACCGCCAGATAGCTGGCTAAACCGATGGTGATGGCGGGGAAAATGATATGGAAAGACACGGTGAAGGCGAACTGTATTCTGGCGAGTTCCAGTGCATCAAGACCCAGCATGGCGCCTCCTAGGGTTGAACATAAATTAACCTCTTGAGTATAGCTGTCATTTTTATGTGAAAAGCTTGGCGTTAAGTTAATCACGAAGTACAGTGACTATAATAGTGACAGTTATTTTACTTTTTCATATAACAGTTAATGGTTATGACCCGATACGAGCAGCTTGCGCAGCAGATTAGAGAACAGATCCAGAACCGGGTGTGGCGGGCGGGCGACAAGCTGCCTTCGCTGCGCGAGAGCGGCAAACGCGCCGGATTGAGCCTGATGACGGTGGTGCAGTCTTATCAACTGCTGGAGAGCCAGGGGTGGATCGTCGCCCGGCCGCAGTCGGGCTACTATGTGGCGGCGCGTCCGCAGCCGCTGCCTCAGCCTTCGCGCGGCGAGAAACTGCTGCTGAGCGAGCAGGTGGACATCAACGCCTTTATTTTCGACGTGCTGCAGGCCTGCAAGGATCCGGACATCGTGCCTTTCGGTTCGGCGTTTCCCGACGCCACGCTGTTCGCCCAGCCGAAGCTGGCGCGGGCGCTGAGCAGCGTAGCGCGCAAGTTCACGCCGCACAGTTCGCTGGCCAACCTGCCGCCGGGCAACGACGCGCTGCGGCGGCACATTGCCCAACGTTATGCGCTGAGCGGCATGCAGGTTGCGCCGGACGAAATTGTCATCACCGCCGGGGCGATGGAGTCGCTCAGCCTCAGCCTGCAGGCGGTGACCCAACCGGGCGACTATGTGGCGATCGAGTCGCCGGCGTTTTACGGCGCGTTGCAGGCGCTGGAACGGCTGCGGTTGAAGGCGGTGGCGATCGCCACCCATCCGCAGGACGGCATCGATCTGGACGCGCTGCAGCAGGCGGTGGAACAGTATCCGATCAAAGCCTGCTGGTTGATGACCCACTTCCAGAACCCGCAGGGCGCCACCCTGCCGGAAGCTAACAAACAGCGTCTGGTGGCGCTGCTGCGCGAACGGCAGATCTCGCTGATCGAAGACGATGTCTACGGCGAGCTGTACTTCAGCGCCGAACGGCCGTTGCCGGCCAAGGCGCTCGACAGCGGCGGCCAAATTCTGCACTGTTCGTCGTTTTCCAAATGCCTGGCGCCGGGCTTTCGCGTCGGCTGGGTGGCGGCGGGGCGTTATGCGCAGCAGATCCAGCGTTTGCAGCTGATGAGCACCGTTTCCACCAGCGTGCCGACCCAGATGGCGCTGGCGGATTATCTGCTGCACGGCGGCTACGACACCCACCTGCGGCGGTTGCGCCGCTTGCTGGCCCAGCGCCAAAGCGCGATGCGTCAGGCGATCGCCCACCATTTCCCGCCGACGGTGAAGGTCAGCCAACCCGACGGCGGTTACTTCCTGTGGCTGGAGCTCGATCCGGCGCTGTCGTCGATGGAGCTGTACCGGCGGGCCCTTTCCCGGGGCATCAGCATCGCGCCGGGGCGCATGTTCACCACCGGCGACCATTTCAACCACTGCTTCCGTCTCAACGCCTCTTTTGAATGGAATGACCGCTTTGAAGAGGCGATAAAAACCTTAGCCAAACTTATCCGGGGGCTGGCGGCGGCCGGCTGAACCGCATTTTTCCCGCCGCTTCGCCCCAGAAAAATTCATAATGCTTTTTTCGGCAATGGAATGCCGGTTTCGTTGTTAGACAGCCCTCCAGCCGCCCATTACTCTGCGATAAATTTTGTCACATTTTTATCAACGGGTAGACGAGGGGCAGTGGGTGAGTAGAATAAAAAACAAGCTAAACAAACTGTTGCGTTATCGGTTGACGCCGCTGGCGTTGATCTGCGCGCTGGGATTGAGCGCCGGCGCGCAGGCGGAAACGCTGGCCGAAGGCATCACGCCGGCCAGCGACGTCAGCCGGGTGCCGGCCGCCGCCAAGCTGCGCAAAGACACCGTGGTGGCGGGCATCTCGGAACCGCAGGGGATTTTCAACCCGTATCTGTTCACCAACGGCTGGGACGAGAACGTGACCGACGTGATCTTCAGCCGCCTGATCGGCCTGGACAGCCAGGGCAAGCCGGAAGGGCGCCTGGCGGAATCCTGGCAGGTCAGCCCCGATAATCTGACCTATACCATCAAGCTGCGGCCGAATCTGGTCTACAGCGACGGCTCGCCGCTGAAAGCCGACGATATCGCCTTTACCCTGACGCTGCTGCACGATCCGGCCTATGACGGCGACACCGATATCACGCCGGCGCACATCCAGGGCGGCGCCGAGTATAAAAACGGTACCGCCGCCGGCATCAGCGGGCTGAAGGTGATCGACGATCGCACCATTCAGATCGTCACCACCCAACCGGGCGCGACCACGTTGCAACTGATTGGCGGGCCGGTATTGTCGCGGGCTTACTACGGCAAAGACTATCAGCGCGGCAAGCTCGACAGCGTGCGCGCTTTCAACGGCAAGCCGCTCGGCAACGGCCCCTATATTTACGACAAGTACGTGCCGGGGCAGGAGATCCGCTTCCACGCCAACCCGAACTTCTACCTCGGCCCGCCGCCGATGGCGCGCTTTATCTACCGCGTCACCAACCCGGCCACCAACTTCCAGCTGTTCCAGACCGGTGAGACCGACTACGACGCCTTTACCGCCAAGCCGGACGATATCGAACAGCTCAAGCTGCTCGGCTTCGCCAATATCAACCTTTACAGCTCAAGCGATTACAGCCGCGTTGATTTCAACCTCAGACGCCCGGCGCTGCAGGACAAGCGGGTGCGTCAGGCGCTGATTTACGGCCTGGATCGGCAAAAATTGATCGCCGTGGTGTACCAAGGGTATGGCAAGGTCGCCAACCAGCCGATTTCGCCGATTTCCTGGGCTTACGACGCCAACGGCATCAATCCTTACGCTTACGATCTCGATAAGGCCAAAAAGCTGTTGGACGAGGCTGGCTGGCAGGTGGGCGCTGACGGCATCCGGCAGAAAGACGGTAAAAAGCTGGAGCTGACGCTGCTGGTGACCAAAAAGCTGATCAACGACGCGCTGGTGCCGATCGCCAAGGATAACTACCGCCGGCTCGGTGTGGTGCTGAAACCGCAGGTATTGGATTTCAACGCGCTGCTGGCGCAGCGCAAGGCGGGCAATTACGACCTGGCGTCCCTCAGCACCAGTACGCTGAACGATCCGCACGACGGCGTGCGCGATTTCATCAGCCGCGAGAGCGAGACCGGCTACCATAACCCACAGGTGGATGCGCTGATCGCCAGGGCCAACGCCACGCTGGATATCGCCCAGCGCAAGCCGCTGTACCACCAGTTGTATCAGGCGCTGTCGGACGATCCGCCGGTGATCCTGCTCGGCAACCGCGAGATTTTGAGCGCCAGCAGCGCGCGCGTCACCGGCTTTAAACCGGATATCTATAACGGATTGGTCGGCAGCCTGCCGAACGTCAAACCGGCGCCGTAACGCCCTGACGCCGCCGCGCCATTCCGGGCGGCGGCGATGGAACCCGCGATGAGAAACTTTATCTTGCGCCGTCTGTTGCAGACTATCCCGATGCTGTTGTTGGCTTCCTTGCTGATTTTTTGCATTTTCGCCCTGGCGCCCGGCGACTTTATCGACGGCAACATCAACCTGACCGCGCAACGCGCCGCCGAGCTGCGGGCGCTGTACGGGCTGGATCAGCCGTTGTTCAGCCGCTATCTGCACTGGCTTGGCCGGCTGCTGCAGGGCGACCTCGGCTTTTCACTGCAGTACCAGATCCCGGTCAGCACGCTGCTGAACCAATACATCTGGAACTCGTTCCTGCTGGCGGCGGTGGCGATGGTGTTGTATTGGGGCATCGCGCTGGCGGTGGGGGTGATCTCGGCGATGAAACCCTATTCACTGTTCGATCATCTGATCACCGTGGCGGTGTTCGCCGCCATGTCGTTTCCGACGTTCTTCCTGTGCCTGTTGCTGATCAAATGGTTCGCCGTCGATCTGCACTGGCTGCCGGCGGGCGGCATGCTGCGCACCGGCAGCGAGGCGAGCGGGCTGGCCTGGGCGCTGGAGGTGGCGGCGCACCTGCTGTTGCCGGTGCTGGCGCTGGTGATGCTGCAGGCCGGCAGCCTGACGCGCTATTTCCGCGCCAGCATGCTGGAGGTGATCCGCATGGACTATATTCGCACCGCGCGCGCCAAAGGGCTCAGGGAGAAAACGGTGATCCTCAAACACGCGCTGCGCAATGCGCTGTTGCCGATCATCACCCTGCTGGGGTTCGAGCTGCCGGGATTGTTCTCCGGCGCGCTGATCACCGAAAAAATCTTCAACTGGCCGGGCGCCGGACATATCCATATCGATTCGCTGGCGGCGCGTGATTACCCGGTATTGATGGGGTTCACGCTGTTTCTGGCTGCCTTGACCATTCTCGGCAATCTGCTGGCGGACATTCTGTACGCCTACGCCGATCCACGCATTCGCTTGAGGTAACACGATGTTGGCTACGTTGTTTTTCGGCCGCCGTCGCCGCTGGCGCCAGGCGCAACTGCCGGCGCTGGCGCAACTGTCGCCACCGCCCGCGGCGCAGGCCTGGCGACGGCTGCGCCGCCACCGGCCGGCGATGATTTCGCTGGCGTTGCTGGTGCTGTTGGCGTTGCTGTGCCTGATTGGGCCGTCGTTGTCGCCGTGGCGCGACGATGCCGGCGATGTGCTGAATATCAATCAGGCGCCCAGCGGCGCGCACTGGTTGGGCACCGACTTTCTCGGCCGCGATATCTGCACCCGGCTGCTGCTGGCGGGGCGGATATCGCTGACCATCGGCCTGGTGTCGATGCTGCTGTCGGTGACGCTGGGCTACGTGCTGGGGGCGCTTTCCGGTTATCTGGGCGGCGTGGCGGATCGGCTGATCATGCGCTTCGCCGATCTGCTGATGACCATTCCCGGCCTGCCGCTGTTGATCATCATGGGCGCGATGCTGACCGAACTCGATGTGCCGCCGGACTACCGCATCTACATGGTGATGATCATGCTGAGCCTGCTGGGCTGGCCGTCACTGGCGCGGCTGGTGCGCGGCCAGATCCTGTCGCTGCGCGAGCGGGATTTCATGTTGGCCACCGAAGTGCTGGGGCTCTCCACCCGGCGGCGCCTCTTCGGCCATCTGTTGCCCAATACCGTGCCGATTTTGGTGGTGGTCGCCACCATGGCGGTGGCCAACGCCATCCTCAGCGAGTCGGCGTTGAGCTACCTTGGGCTGGGCGTGGTGCCGCCGACGCCGTCGTGGGGCAACATGATGGACGCCGCCAACAGCCTGATCGACTTTCAGCGCCGCCCTTGGCTGTGGATGCCGCCGGGGCTGGCGATCTTCGTCACCGTGGTGGCGATCAATATCTTGGGCGACGGCCTGCGGGACGCGCTCGATCCGAAAATGAGCGGGGTAAAACGATGAGTCAACCGCTGGTGGCGTTCGACCGACTGTCGGTGTCGTTTCAGGGCGAGCAGGGGCCGGTGCGGGCGGTGCAGCAGGTCAGCCTGGAACTGCAGGCCGGGCAAACGCTGGGGATCGTCGGCGAATCGGGCTGCGGCAAAAGCGTGACCGCCATGGCGCTGATGGGGCTGTTGCCGCAGCCGCTGGCGCAGGTAGACGGCGGTGAGATTCGCTTTGAAGGGCAAAACCTGCTGTCGCTACGGGCATCCAAGATGGCGGATCTGCGCGGCAAGCGGCTGGCGATGATTTTTCAAGAGCCGATGAGCGCGCTTAATCCGGTGTTGACCCTCGGCGAACAACTGGTGGAGCCGCTGATCAGGCACTTGCTTCTGTCGCCGAAAGCGGCCTGGCGTCAGGCGGTGCAACGGTTGGAGGAGGTGGGGTTGGCGCGCGCGGAGGCGCTGATGCGCTGCTACCCGCACCAGCTTTCCGGCGGCATGCTGCAGCGCGTGATGATCGCCATGGCGATAGGGTGCCGGCCGGCGCTGCTGATCGCCGATGAACCGACCACGGCGCTCGACGTCACGGTACAGGCGCAAATTCTGGCGTTACTGCGCGAGCAGAGCCGGCGACACAATATGGCGATGATCTTGATCACCCACGATCTGGGGGTGATCGCACAAATGGCGGATCGGCTGGCGGTGATGTACGCCGGGCGCGTCGTCGAGCAGGGCACGACGCGGGAAGTACTGGCCGAACCGCGGCACCCTTATACTCAAGGGCTGATCGCCTCGCGGCCGGTGCCGGGACAGCGGCGTCGCCGTTTGTACTCCATTCCCGGCCAGGTGCCGGATCTGGCGCGGCTGCCTGAACACTGCGCGTTTGCCGAGCGCTGCGCGCAGGCCACCGCGCGCTGCCGCGATGGCATTCCGCCGCTGTACGGGACTCAGCAGCGCCAATCCGCCTGCTTCCTCAACGCCGGAGGGCGCCCGCATGTCGACTGAACCCTTGGTGGAAGTGAAAGGGTTAAAGAAATATTTCCCGCTGCGCGACGGGCTGTTCGGGCGCACCACCGGCCAACTGAAGGCGGTGGACGACGTCAGCTTCAGCATCCGCAAGGGCCGCGTTTTCGGACTGGTGGGCGAGTCCGGCAGCGGCAAAACCACCGTCGGCCGCACGCTGCTCGGCCTGCACGATAAAACCGCCGGCGAGGTGCTGTTCAAAGGGCAGGCGCTGGATAGCCTCAACAAAGACGCGCTGCGCGCCCTGCGGCCGAAAATGCAGCTGGTGTTTCAGGATCCGTACAGCTCGCTGAACCCGCGTCTGCGCGTGGGCGACGCCATCGGCGAAGCGCTGTTGCAGCACGGCCTGGCAAGCAAGGCGGAACTGCGCGAACGGGTGCTCGATACCCTGGCGATCTGCGGGCTGTCGCCGCAGCATTACGGGCGGTTTCCACATGAGTTTTCCGGCGGCCAGCGGCAGCGCATCGGCATCGCGCGCGCGCTGATCCTGCAACCGGAATTTATCGTCGCCGATGAACCGATATCGGCGCTCGACGTGTCGATCCAGGCGCAGATCATCAATCTGTTTTCCGATTTGCAGGAACGGCAGGGGGTGACGCTGCTGTTTATTTCGCACGATCTCGGCGTGGTGGAGCATCTGTGCCAGGACGTGGCGGTGATGTATCTGGGGCAGATCGTCGAGAGCGCCGACCGCGATTCGCTGTTTCGCCAGCCGCTGCATCCCTACACGCAGGCCTTGTTGGCGGCGGTGCCGACGTTGGATGCGCAACGTTCGCCGGCGTGGGCGGCCGGCGGCGAGCCGCCGAACCCCGCCAACCCGCCGCGCGGTTGCCGTTTCCATCCCCGCTGCCCGCTGGCCACGGCGCAATGCCGTGAACAGGCGCCGCATCTGCGTAGCGTGGCTCCCGGCCATCAGGTGGCTTGCCACGTGGTTGGCTAGCGTCAGGACAGATAGTGCTTCAACGCGCGCCCGGCCTGGTGGATCGCCGAATGCACCGCCGGGACGTGGGCGAGCGGATTCAACAGGCCGTAATCGTGGATCAGGCCGTTGTAGCGGGTGGCGGTAACCTCGACGCCGGCGGCGTCAAGCAGACGCGCGTAAGCTTCCCCTTCATCGCGCAACACGTCCAGCTCGGCGGTTTGCACCAGCGCCGGCGGCAAGCCCCGCAGCTGTTCCGACGTGGCGTTGAGCGGCGAGGCGTAGATGTTTTTGCGCTGCGCCTTATCGGGCGCATAGCTGTCCCAAAACCACTTCATCATGTTGCGGGTCAGGAAATGGCCTTCGGCGAACTGATGATAGGAATCGGTATCAAAATGGGCGTGCGTGACGGGCCACAGCAGGATCTGGCAACGCAGCGCCGGTATGCCTTTCTCTTTGGCCATCAGGCTGACCACCGCCGCCATATTGCCGCCGACGCTGTTGCCGACCACCGCCAGCCGTGACCCATCGACGTTGATTTTTTCGCCGTACTCGGCCACCCATTCCGTGGCGGCATAGGCCAGATTGATCGCCTGTGGGTAATGCGCTTCCGGGGAACGGGGGTAGTTGACGAACACCGCCGCCGCGCCGGAGCTGTAAACCAGATCGCGCACCAGCCGTTCATGGGTGGGAAAATCGCCCAGCACCCAGCCGCCGCCGTGAAAGAACATGAATACCGGCAACGCCTCCTTGACCCTGGCCGGTCGCACCAGATGCAGCAGAATATCCTGGCCCTCAACGTGGATGGTTTTCTCGCTGATTTCCACCTCGCGCAGCGGCACCTCGACGCTGCGTTGCGCGTCCTCCAAAACCCTGCGCGCCTCTTTGGGCTTCATCTGCTCCATGGGTTTACCGCCGGCGGCATTCAGCGCGTCGAGAAACGCGCGGATGTCGTGTTGGGCGTGCGGCTGGCTGAGATCGACGGTTTTCTTGGGCATGGTGGCTCCTTGTGCGCAGAAGAGAAGGGGCGGTCAGGATCACAGTGTAGTCGCTGGCGTACAAAGCAGGAACCGCGGTCAACGCGGCTCCTTTTGCGCGAGCATAGCGGGTGGCGTCGCTGCCGCGTTGCACCATGCTGGCGCGCCGCCGCACCCGATGGGGGCAAAAAGTGTGATAGCGAGCAAATTGGGTGAAATTATTTTTGCGAGCCCGATCAGAAATCCTGAAGTTTTTCGTAATTGAATAGGATTTCGCACGCAATGATGATTTTAGGCCTTATTTTTTAATTTATGCATTACCAATGCATAGAAAATGAATAAATATTCACTATAAGCCGTTGTTTTAACGTAAAAAATAGCAAAATCCGGCAAAAATCCCGTTTTGGCACGATAGCTGCTCTACACTCTTTATCAAACGACATGTATTTTAACTGCTCGTTAACATTTACTCCCCGCTCAGGGACCGGATATACGCCATAAATAGTGAAAAACCGATTTTATGTAACAGATTTGTTTCTAAATCAGCGGTGAGGGACAGCATTTTCTCCGCCGCGAAAGTCGGTTTTGAACAACGGTTTTTTTGCATTGTGGCGGTCTAACCGGGCTTGAGCGGCCCTTACAGTCAAAATTCAGCCTTTGCTGAGATTATGAGGTCACTATGGAACAGCCAATCGCAGTTACCCGCCAGTCTTTCGATGACTGGATGGTCCCGGTTTATGCCCCTGCCGATTTTATTCTGGTGCGTGGCGAAGGATCGCAGGTGTGGGATCAGCAGGGTAAGTCTTACATCGATTTCGCCGGCGGCATCGCGGTTAACGCGTTGGGCCATGCGCACCCGGCGGTCAAGGCGGCGCTGGTGGAGCAGGCGGGCAAACTGTGGCATCTGGGCAATGGTTATACCAACGAACCGGTACTGCGTCTGGCCAAAAAACTGATCGACGCCACGTTCGCCGACAAGGTGTTTTTCTGTAATTCGGGTGCAGAAGCCAACGAAGCGGCGCTGAAACTGGCGCGCAAGCATGCGCACGACCAGCACGGCGCCGGTAAAGATCAGATTGTGGCGTTCAACAACGCGTTCCACGGCCGTACGCTGTTCACCGTTTCCGCCGGCGGCCAGCCGAAATATTCGCAGGATTTTGCGCCGCTGCCGGGCGGCATCACCCATACGCCGTATAACGATCTGGCCGCAGCGGCCGAGCTTATCAACGATCGCACCTGCGCGGTGATCGTCGAGCCGATCCAGGGCGAGGGCGGCGTGCTGCCGGCGGAGGCCAGTTTCCTGCAGGGGCTGCGTGAACTGTGCGATCGTCATAACGCGCTGCTGATCTTCGACGAAGTGCAGACCGGCGTCGGCCGCACCGGCCACCTGTATGCCTACATGCAGTACGGCGTGGTGCCGGACGTGCTGACGACCGCCAAAGCGCTGGGCGGCGGCTTCCCGATCGGCGCGATGCTGACCACCGATGCGCTGGCGAAAACGCTGGGCGTCGGCACCCACGGCACCACCTACGGCGGCAACCCGCTGGCGACGGCGGTGGCGGGGGAAGTGTTCTCCATCATCAACACGCCGGAAGTGCTGGAAGGCGTCAAGCAACGTCACCAGTGGTTCATCGACGGGTTGAACGACATCAACCGCCAGTACCCGATCTTCGCCGAGATCCGCGGGGGCGGTTTGCTGATCGGCTGCCAATTGAAGAAAGATTATGCCGGCAAAGCGAAGCAGATCACCCAACTGGCCAACGAAGAAGGCGTTATCGCGCTGATCGCCGGCCCGGACGTGGTGCGTTTCACTCCGTCGCTGATCATCCCTGAGCAGGATGTGAAAGAGGGGCTGGCGCGATTCGCGCGCGCCGTGGCGCGCATTTGCAGCTAATCAGCGGGCTGCGCCTTCACCGGCGCAGCCTGATTCAGAAGAGGTTCGCATTATGATGATTATTCGCCCTATAGAGCGTCGCGATCTGGCGGATTTACTGACGCTTGCCGGTAAATCCGGCATCGGTCTCACTTCACTGCCGCAGAATGAAGATACCTTGTCGGCACGCATTGAGCGGGCGTTAAAAACCTGGCAAGGCGAACTTCCGCAAAGTGACCAGTGTTATTTGTTCGTGTTGGAAGACAGCGAGCGCCGGCAGGCGGTGGGGGTCTGCGCGATCGAAGTGGCCGTCGGCCTGGCGGAACCCTGGTACAGCTTCCGCGTCGGCACGCAGGTGCACGCTTCCAAACAGCTGAACGTCTATAAATCGGTGCCGACGCTGTTCCTCAGCAACGACCATACCGGACATTCGGAACTGTGCACGCTGTTCCTCGATCCGGATTATCGCCACGGCGAGAACGGCAAACTGCTGTCGAAGGTGCGTTTCCTGTTTATCGCCGCGTTCCGTGAACGCTTCTCCCGCCGTCTGATCGCCGAGATGCGCGGTTTCTCCGATGAAAACGGCCGTTCGCCGTTCTGGGAGAGCGTCGGCCACCGTTTCTTCTCCATCGAGTTCGCCAAGGCGGACTACCTGAGCGGCACCGGGCAAAAGGCGTTTATCGCCGAGCTGATGCCGAAACACCCGTTGTATGTCGATTTTCTGGCCGAAGATGCGCAGAAAGTGATTGGCGAAGTGCACCCGCAAACCCTGCCGGCGCGCCGGTTGCTGGAGGCGGAAGGCCTGAGCTATCAGGGCTACGTCGATATCTTCGACGGCGGTCCGACGCTGGAAGCGGAGATCGACCATATCCGCGCGGTCAAGCAGAGCCGCCTGGTGAAAGTGGTGCTGGATGACACGCCGATGCGCGCCGATGCGCCGGTGCATCTGGTGGCCAACGACAACTATCAGAATTACCGCGCACTGTTGGTCAATGCCGATCTGTATGACGACCGCCTGCATATCAATGCCGCCACCGCTGCGGCGCTGGGCGTCGAACAGGGCAGCCCGGTGCGGGTGCTCCCCCTTATTGCACAGGAGAAAGCATGATGTCCCATCCTGCTCTGTTGATTAACGGCGTCTGGCGGCAGGGCCGCGGCGCCGAGTTCGGCAAGGCCGATCCGGTCGGCAACCAGCCGCTGTGGCGCGCTAACGCCGCCGACGCCGACGACGTCGCCGCCGCCTGCGAAGCCGCGCGCGCCGCGTTCCCCGCTTGGGCGCGCACGCCGTTCGAGCAGCGCGAACAGCTGGTGAAACGCTTCGCCGCCTTGCTGGAAGAACACAAGCAGTCGCTGGCGGAAACCATCAGCCGCGAGACAGGCAAGCCGCGTTGGGAAACGCTGACCGAAATTCAGGCGATGATCGGCAAAGTGGGCATTTCGCTGCAGGCCTATCAGACGCGCACCGGTTTTAGCCAGACGGCGATGGCCGACGGCGCTTCGGTGCTGCGCCACCGTCCGCACGGCGTGCTGGCGGTGTTTGGGCCTTACAATTTCCCCGGCCATCTGCCGAACGGCCATATCGTGCCGGCGCTGTTGGCCGGTAACTGCGTGGTATTCAAACCGAGCGAGCTGACGCCGTTGACCGCCGAGGAGACCCTGAAACTGTGGCTGCGGGCCGGTCTGCCGGACGGGGTGATCAATCTGGTGCAAGGCGGCCGCGAAACCGGCGAAGCGTTGGCGGCCAGTGCGGATATCGACGGTCTGCTGTTCACCGGCAGCGCCGGCACCGGCTATCACCTGCATCGCCAATTGGCGGGGCAGCCGGAGAAGATCCTGGCGCTGGAGATGGGCGGCAACAATGCGCTGATCGTCGACGGCTTCGAGGATCGCGACGCGGCGGTCAACCTGGCTATCCAGTCGGCGTTTATCTCCGCCGGCCAACGCTGCACCTGTTCGCGTCGCATTCTGGTGAAGCAAGGGGCGGAAGGCGACGCTTTTATCGCGCGTTTGGTTCAGGTGGCGGGCGAACTGCGCGTCGGCCGTTGGGATGCAGAACCGCAGCCGTTCATGGGCGGGGTGGTGTCGGCGGCCGCGGCGGAAAACATGCTGAAAGCGCAGCAACGCTTGCTGGCGCTGGGCGGCAAATCGCTGCTGAGCATGCGTCTGCTGGAGCCGGGCAGTTCGCTGCTCAGCCCGGGCATCGTCGATCTGACCGGCGTGGCCGGCGTACCGGACGAAGAGTATTTCGGGCCGTTGACCACCATCGTGCGTTATCGCGATTTTGACGAGGCGCTGCAGCTCGCCAACCGGACGCGCTACGGCCTGTCGGTGGGGCTGGTATCGCCGCAGCGCGAGCTGTTCGAGCGGCTGTTGCTGGAAGCGCGCGCCGGCATCGTCAACTGGAACAAGCCGCTGACCGGGGCGTCCAGCGCGGCGCCGTTCGGTGGCGTGGGGGCCTCCGGCAACCATCGCCCAAGCGCCTTCTATGCGGCGGACTATTGCGCCTGGCCGATGGCTTCGCTGGAAAGCGAAAGCCTGTCGCTGCCGGCCACGCTCTCGCCGGGCTTGTCGTTCCGTTAATCGTCTGCGGCGGCGCGATGGTGCTGCCGCACGCTATCCCCAGGGGATAAACATGTCAGGATATGAAGTCAATTTCGACGGTTTGGTGGGGCCGACGCACCACTATGCCGGGCTGTCGTTCGGCAACGAGGCGTCAACGCTGCATCAAAACAGCGTATCGAACCCGAAGCTGGCGGCGAAACAAGGTTTGCTGAAAATGAAGGCGCTGGCCGATCTCGGTTTCCAGCAAGGGGTCTTGCCGCCGCAGGAGCGGCCGCATTTGCCGATGCTGCGTCGCCTGGGTTTCAGCGGCAGCGATGAGGCGGTGCTGGCGCAGGCGATGCGTCAGTCGCCGCGCCTGCTGTCGGCGCTCAGCTCGGCGTCGTGCATGTGGACCGCCAATGCGGCCACCGTGTCGCCTTCGGCGGACAGCGCCGACGGCAAGGTGCACTTCACCGCCGCCAACCTGAACAACAAATTCCACCGCGCCATCGAAGCGGAGACCACCACCGCCGTATTGCGGGCGATGTTCAGCGACGATCGGCATTTCGCCCACCACGAGGCGCTGCCGCAGGTGGCGTTGTTCGGCGACGAAGGGGCGGCCAACCATAACCGTTTGGGCGGTGATTACGCCAAGCGCAGCGTGCAGGTGTTCGTCTATGGTCGTCAGGAATTCGGCGGCGAAACGGCGCCGGCGCGTTATCCGGCGCGCCAGACGCGCGAAGCCGGCGAGGCGATCGCTCGCCTGCACCAATTGGATGAACAGCATACGGTCTTCGTGCAGCAAAACCCGGCGGTGATCGATCAGGGCGTGTTCCATAACGACGTGATTGCGGTCAGCAACCAGAACGTGCTGTTCCATCATCAGCAGGCGTTTTACCGCCAGCAACAGGCGCTGGATGAAGTGCGCCGCAAGATGGCGACGCTGGACAGCGAGCTGGTGGCGATCGAAGTGCCGACAGAGCGCGTCTCGGTAGCGGACGCGGTGGCGACCTATCTGTTCAACAGCCAAATTCTTACCAAACCGAACGGCAAGATGATGATCGTCGTGCCGGAGGAGTCGCGTCAGCACGCCGGCGTGTGGCGTTATCTCAACGACATGGTCGGCAGCGGCGGCCCGATCGATGAAATCCGCGTGTTCGACCTGCGTGAAAGCATGCGCAACGGCGGCGGCCCTGCCTGCCTGCGGTTGCGGGTGGCGCTCAACGAACAAGAGCTGAGAGCGGTCAATCCGCGCGTGATGATGAACGATCGGCTGTTCGCAACATTGAACGAGTGGGTCGATCGTCATTACCGCGACCGCCTGACGCAGGATGACCTGGCCGATCCGCTGCTGCTGCGCGAAGGGCGCGAGGCGCTGGATGCGTTGACGTCGATCCTCGGTCTCGGCGCCATTTATCCGTTCCAACGCTAAGGGAGGCCGCATGATCGATCTACTGCCCCTGACGCTGGAAGGGAACGAACCCGTCGAATGGCAAGGTGAAACACCGCAGCTGCGGTGGCGCTGGCAGGGGGAAGGGGTGCTGGAGCTTACGCCGCGACAGCCTTACCGCCAGGCGATGGTGATGTCGGCGGGCGTGCACGGCAATGAAACCGCGCCGATTGAACTGCTCAATCAACTGGTCGGCGATCTCCTTGCCGGCCGGTTGCCGCTGACGGTGCGACTGTTGGTGGTGCTGGGCAACCCGGCGGCGATGCGGGCCGGCAAGCGTTATCTGCACAGCGATATGAACCGCATGTTCGGCGGCCGCTACCGCAACTTCGCCGCCAGCGGCGAAACCGTGCGCGCGCAGCAGTTGGAGCGTGCGCTCGCCGCCTTTTTCGATGGGGAGCAGGCGGCGCGTTTCCATTACGATTTGCACACCGCCATCCGCGAATCGCGTTTGCCGCGTTTCGGCATTCTGCCCTTTCAGAAACGCCCGTACAGTGAGCCGATGTTGAAGCTGCTGGATGCCGCCGATCTGGATGCGTTGGTGGTACACAGTGCGCCGGGCGGGACGTTTAGCCATTACTCCAGCGAACATCTCAATGCGGCGAGCTGTACGCTCGAGCTGGGCAAGGCGCGGCCGTTCGGCAGCAACGATCTGCAGCAGTTCGCCGCCATCGATCGCGCTCTGCGGGCGGCGGTCAGCGAAGGGGCGCTGCCGGCGCGTGCGGGCGCCGAGATTCGGGTTTTCCGTGTGATGCACTCGTTGATCAAGCACAGCGAAGATTTCAAACTGCATCTGGACGATGACACGGCCAACTTCACCGAGCTGGAACCGGGCATGTTGCTGTGCGAGCAGCCGCAGGAGGACTATCGCGTCGGCCAGGAGGGGGCGTGGATACTGTTCCCTAACCCCAGCGTGGCGTTGGGCCTGCGTGCCGGCATGTTGTTGAGCGAAGTTTCCCGCTCTACGCTGTATTGATTTATCCACGGTGGCGCCGTCAGCGCGCCGCCGTTATTCCTTTCATTATTTTAATCTGCTATTTCCCGCTATTTTTATTCCCGTAAGGCGAGTTTTATTCGTCACGAATCCGTGTCTTTATGCGAATGAATAGAAGGCAGTGTCAGGTCGTTATCTGAAAGCCTTAATTGCCTGATGAATTTGTTAAGATAAAAATGTGAAATAAGTAACGTTTTTAATAACCATGCTAATTTTGTTGTTACTTTTGAATCGCGCAGAAAGCACGCAAAACGAAACTGAATTGCACTATGATGGTGCATTGCACCGTTTTGGTTATAACTTATGTGATAAAAAATTCTTATATTCAATGGGTTGAGTGATTTCTTTTTTGTAATATTTGGTTACACATAAACATGCTTTCTCCTCGTTGTTTCATGAACTTTTTGATTTTAAGTTTTGATTCATGATGCTAATGTCACATCACCCCGGCATTAGGGGTGCTCATAAAATACCAAAAGATAAAATCACAGCCCAAATTATAAATTGGGCGTGACGGGCAGGGTTCTAATTATAATATCTAGGAAAATAAATGATGAAACGCAGTGTATTAGCCTTAGCTGTCGCCCTCGGGGCGATCACCTCCTTTGCCAACGCGGCTGAAATCTACAATAAGGATGGCAATAAACTCGACCTGTACGGCCGCGTTAACGCCAAGCATTATTTCAGCGACAGTAAGTCCAACGACGGTGATATGACCTATGTTCGCCTGGGCTTCAAAGGCGAAACGCAAATCAATGAACAGTTGACCGGCTACGGCCAGTGGGAATACAACGTCCAGGCCAATCACGACGAAGCGCAGGGCACCGCCGGCACCAAAACGCGTCTGGGCTTCGCGGGGCTGAAATTCGGCAACTACGGTTCTTTCGACTACGGCCGTAACTACGGCGTGGTGTATGACGCCGAGGCTTACACCGACATGCTGCCGGAATTCGGCGGCGACTCCTACAGCTATACCGATAACTTTATGACCGCCCGTTCCAACGGTTTGGCCACCTACCGCAACCGTGATTTCTTCGGTTTGGTGGAAGGCCTGAACCTGGCGGTGCAGTATCAGGGTAAAAACGACGGTGACGGCCGCAGCGTGACCAAGCAAAACGGCGACGGTTACGGCCTGTCTCTGGACTATCAGGACATCGGCGGCAGCGGCATCGGCGTAGCGGCGGCGTTCTCTGATTCCAACCGCACCAGCAAGCAAAAAGAGCTGCAGTATGGCAAGGGTGACAGCGCTACCGCCTGGACCACCGCGGTGAAATACGACGCCAACCAGGTTTACCTGGCCGCGATGTATGCCGAAACCCGTAACATGACGCCGATCAGCGTCAACGGCACTTCCGGCTTCGCCAATAAAACGCAAAACTTCGAAGTGGTGGCTCAGTATCAATTTGAGAACGGCCTGCGTCCTTCCGTGGCTTACGTGCAGTCCAAAGGCAAGGATATCGAAGGGATCGGTGATGCCGACCTGGTGAAATACGTGGAAGTGGGGGCGACTTACTACTTCAACAAAAATATGTACACCTACGTCGATTATCAAATCAACCAGCTGAGCGACGATAACAAACTGAAACTGGCCAACGATGATATCGTTGCCGTCAGCCTGACGTATCGTTTCTAATTCTGCAATTTCATTACCTTCATCCTGTGTCGGGATTGGTAATCAGGCAGGGCGCAAGCCCTGCCTTTGTTTTATCGGGAGCTCAGCCTTTAGGCGCCAACCCGACCAGCTCAATGGCGGAACGCAGCGCGGCGAAACGTTGCTGATCCTGCTCCCGCTCTATTTCGGTCACCAGCTGTGAAAGAATATTGCCGCCGGATACCTTTTTATGGTTTTTGATTAACTGCAACACTGCGTCGCCTAACGCCAGGCTGACGTCGCGCAGCAGAGTTTCATATTGCTCGTTGGAATGAGCCGATGCTGGCATGACCTTTCTCTGTCTCTCTCTTCTTCGGGAGCCGCAATTTAGCAAAACAGCGGCCTTATGCCTCGGAGGAAGACGAAGTTTCCGATGAAATCAGAAATTCCTCAGCATCGCGCGGGGAGGAGGTTAAAAATCGGAATATTCGCTGGCTGGCAACCAGAAGCCGTCGATAAACTCTTCCATGGGATAACAGCCGGCGTGTCGCAAGTTCTGTTCCTTCATCGCGACCAGGCATTGCGGCTCGTCGCGCAATATATCGACCACCATTTCACTGCAGCCGCCATCCAGATAACAGACAAACATCACCAATGCGTACATCGTTGCACGCCTCCTTCGTCGAGTTACCTTGTCTGCAACAGTGTAGGTAGAAAAGCGCGATTTTTCAGCATCATTGCGCGATTAATCGCCATGGAAACGCCGCTGACGACACTTTCGGAATACTCTACCCATTTCTGACACCGTAAGCGGATGGCATATCCTTTTGTCGATGCTAAGCTTAACAAGCCTTACTTAAACGCATTACTGCAACCATCAAAAGGAGTGAATATGGGCTTGTTTAACTTCGTCAAAGAAGCGGGCGAAAAACTGTGGGATACAGTCACCGGCAATGCCTCCGCCGAAGATCAAAGCGCCAAACTCAAGGAACATCTCGATAAGAGCGGCCTGCCGGGCACCGACAAAGTTGATGTGCAGGTGGTCGATGGTAAAGCCGTAGTGACCGGCGACGCCGTCAGCCAGGAGTTAAAAGAGAAGATCCTGGTGGCTATCGGCAACGTGGCGGGGATCAGCGGCGTGGAAGACAAGGTGGCGGTAGCGCAATCCGACGCCGAGAGCCGCTTCTATACCGTGAAGAAGGGCGATACGCTGAGCGCGATCTCTAAAGAGATGTACGGCAACGCCAATCTGTACAACAAGATTTTCGAAGCCAACAAGCCGATGCTGTCGAGCCCGGACAAGATTTATCCGGGGCAGGTGTTGCGTATCCCGCAATAACGCATCGGTCTACCCAGGCCCGGTTACGTACCGGGCTTTTTTTTGTCCTCTGCAATAGGCGTCTCTTATTTCCCTGCGATCTCCATTCCAGTTACATCTCCCCTGTGTACCTGCTCGCTCGCCGGCAGGCGCGGTGTTGACCCTGATGGGGAAAATTGATAGCGTCATCCCCCGGTTGAGGCCGGAGCGACCAAGTCAGCGACGTTGGCGCCTTATTCTGAGGGGATGTTTTGCCCCGTCAAACAGCAATGCAGCAGTTGAACGAGTGAAAACCGATTTAGTGAAACAACAGCGTAACGCCTCAACGGATAAAAATTATCGAGAAACCTTGGGTGATGCGCAATTTGCGATCGTCGTGTTGGCGGTGGCGTCCTGCTCACTGATTATCTTTACGCTGGCGGTCACGCTGTGGGTGACCTGACGCGATTAACTAGGGGAGATAAAATGGAGCCTAATCTCCATGATGAAACCAAACTGCTGGCGATCATCGGCCTGTTGGTGTCCGTGCTGCTGGTGGTATCAATTCTCTTTGGCGTGACCTATTTCTCCGATCTCAGGCACGCGCATGACGATATAGACATCAAGAGCTGCTATATCAAAGCACCCTGAACCGCGCGGACGTGCCTGCACGTCGTCGCTCTGCGGGGGAGCTGTCCTGTGTTAAGCTTGGGCGGTTACCCTTGGCGAATCGGCGCCATTCAGGAGGTCTTTGCGATGAGTCAGCCACGTCCTACGCTCTCTTCACCTTCACGCGAGTGCCCCGTCGTTGACGGCGTGCGCCAGATACAACGTATTGCCGTGCGTAACGCCGAAGTGGGGGGCATTCCGATCAACCGCGCGTTGCCAACCCGGGAGCGGCGCACCGTCGGCGCCTGGTGTTTTCTCGATCACGCCGGGCCGACGGTATTCAACGGCACTTCGCCGGGCATGGATGTGGGGCCGCATCCGCACACCGGGCTGCAAACGTTCACCTGGATGATAGAGGGGGAGGTGCTGCACCGAGACAGCCTCGGCAGTGAGCAGGTGATTCGCCCGGGGCAGGTTAACCTGATGACCGCGGGGCACGGCATTGCGCATACGGAACAGTCGGTGGGCGAGCAGCGGCGGTTGCATGCTGCGCAATTATGGATCGCGCTGCCGGCCGAACATGCCGATATGGCGCCACGCTTCGATCATTATCCTGACTTGCCGCAATGGCAGAATAACGGCGTGAATCATCGTTTGTTGGTCGGGGAATTTGGCGCTTATCGTTCACCGGTGTTTACTCTTTCGCCATTAATCGCCATTGATCTGGAATGGGAAGAAGCGGCAAGAATCGAATTGCCGTTGCGCGATGATTATGAAATCGGCTTTTTGCCCCTTATTGGTGCATTTGAACTTAATGGTGAAATCTTTTCACCTGATGAATTCGCCTATTTGGGCATGAAGAATAACTCTATTGGGTTAAATGCACAGAAGGGGAGCCGGGGATTACTCATCGGTGGGGCGCCATTAAACGAAGAGATCCTTATCTGGTGGAATTTCGTTGGCCATACCAAGGCTGAAATTACTCGGGCTCAGCATGATTGGGAACAAGGCGCGCCGCGTTTCCCGACGGTTAGCGGTTATTCTGGTGAGCGCATGACCGCACCACGCCTGCCTTGGAACGATGTTTGATAGCGTTAGGATATAATCGCCGCGATTATTCGGCTTATTTCGCTCTAATAAGGCGTAATTAATGTGATCGCGGCTCCAGCTTTACGACAATATAAGGGTTCTCGGCGGAAAAGTGATCTGGCGCATATAACGACAGTGGGAAGAAGTTTAGGATAATCCTCAGGAAGTCAGGTTGTCTCCCGTTAGTCAGATGTCAGTGAGGTCATTATGAGCCAAGTACTTTATCGTGCAAGATTGTCCCATGTCGTGGTTGCCACGGCGCTGTTTTGGGTCTCTGTCGCGGCATTGTTGGTCGCCGTATTAAACTAACCTCAAAAAATGACTCCTGCATAAACCCGCTTCGGCGGGTTTTTTTATCTCCGCCGATGGGATGGTGAGCGAAGGAGTTTATAATTGATGACATCTTCAATAAACGACTGGAACCACCATGAAGTTCTTTGCCGATATTTTGCTGCTGCTCATCGCAGCGCTCCATCTTTATATCCTGGTGCTGGAAATGTTCCTGTGGCGTACGCCACTCGGCAGGCGCGCATTCGGCACAACGGCGGATTTCGCCGCAGCCACGCGGGTGTTAGCCGCCAATCAGGGGCTGTACAACGGCTTTCTGGCCTTGGGGTTGGCATGGAGCTACTGGCGTGAGGATATGGCACTGCAGCTGTTCTTTCTCGGGTGTGTGCTGGCGGCCGGGGTGTTCGGCGGGTTGAGCGCCAGCCGCAAAATTCTGTGGGTGCAGGCGCTGCCGGCCGCGATCGCGATGCTGGCGGTCTGGGGGGCGCGTTAACCCGCCGATTTGCGGCGGGCTTCAGGCGGATTTTTGGTGAATGACGTGCAGCGGCGGATCGATGTGCAGATCAACGCTCAAATCCTGGCGGAAATCATAGGGTGTGATATTAAAACGCTTTCTGAACATGTAGGTGAAGTGGGACTGAGAACCGAAGCCAAAGTCCAGGGCGATGTCGAAGATCGACGCTTCACTGCTGCGCAGTTGATAGACCGCGCCGGCCAGACGGCGTTCGCGAATGTATTTACCGAGCGAAATCCCTGTCGCTTCTTTGAACAGCTTCTGCATGTGCCACAGCGAGTAGCCGGAGTACTCGGCCAGCTCTTCGAGATGGATCACTCGTCCGAGGTGAGTTTCGACCCATTTGCTGAGGGCGCAGACCAACGAGAGGTGGTGTTCTTGTATCATCAGTGCGTCAGTGTGAGACCTACATAGCGGTGAAGTATACACAACTTGCCGCCGTGGACAAAAATGCCGCCCGTGACGGGGGGCAATTATTCGGAAAAACCGTTTGACCGCCGCTTGTCAGCCGAAAGGAAAAACGGCTAATCTGGGACTGTCGCCGCCGCGGTGGGGGACGCAAAGAAAGCCGCAGCAAGAACCGCCAAAACAGAGTCAGCCGTAACAACTCAACGTTGATGGGGTGATCGCATGTTAATGACAGTGATTATTACTCTGGTTGTAATCGTGGGCGTCGGCGCTTTTATGGCGACGCCGGTGATGAGCATGAAAAATGCGGAAGGTGTGGGAGGTGAAGAACCGTGAGAGCAAGAGACATGCACGCCGCTGAGCGGGGCGAGCGCTAATCGGGAAAGCCTGGGTCAGAAACCCGGGCTTTTTGTTGCGTAACCGCTCAAACGTTTTTCCGCTCGACGGTTTCCTCTCCCCAATAAAGCTGGTCGGCGGTGGTTTTGGCAAAGGCCTTCTCCAGCGCCTCATCACTGCCTTCTTCCCAGATTTTCTGCGCCAACACTTCATCGTTCCCTGCCAGCTCAAAAATGGCTTCGGCGATTTCCACCGAAGTTTCACGCACTGTCGCCCAGGATTTCACATTGTGATTCGCCATAACTTTCTCCTGTTGGTTGTGGCTTGCGGGTGGTTTTTACCACCGCCATGCAGCAAGTATAGGCCAATCCGCCGCGGGCTTTTGCCCGCCGGTGCGCAGAATGGGGAAAAAGACGGGGAGAGCGGGCAATGGCGCGGACGCCATGCTATTCTGTGCGGCGTTTGAATCAAGAAGGAAATTTATTATGTCTGACATGCTGAGCAACGAGCAGGAACTGGCTTCCGATCTGGTCGCTTGCCAACTGGTCATCAAACAGATTCTGGACGTTATCGACGTGATTGCGCCGACCGAAGTGCGCGACAAGATGGCGGGTCAGCTCAAAAGCATCGATTTCTCCACGCATCCTGCCGGCGCCGATCCGGTGACCCGCCGAGCGATTGACAAGGCGATTGCGCTGATCGAGATGAAGTTTACCCGCAACTGAGGCGGGGCCGCCGCAGAGCGGCGGCGTCGGGCGGTGGCGGTTAATCCACCACCGTTTCGATTTTCTTGAACAGCGGGCAGTCGGATACGCCGATGAAACCGTTGTCGCCATTCACGTACTGGGCGATCGCCACGTTGCGCGCCGTCAGGTATTTGCATTGCAATCCCAACCCGCCAACGTTTTTGTTGCTGCCGATCAGCACGCCGTAGCCCGAGATCAAAAAGCCGCCGTAAATGACCGCCAACACCAATACCCACTTAATCAATTTGCTCATCGTATTTCCTCGTTATCCCTGAGGGTTCATCTAGCCACGGCGCCTATGCGAGGGCAAGGGTAACAGTCTGAAAACCGGGCGATAGCCAGAAATCTAAACGGAAAGTTAAACTTCGTTTAACTTCGCTGTGATAACATGCGCGATAGATTACCAAGATAACAATGAGGCTGCTAAATTTGTTGCGAAAAAAAATCCTCGTGATAATGACGGCCGTCGCTGCCTGCCTGTTTTTCTACCTGCTGGCGCTGGACAGCTATTGCGACGATGGTGGAAATTTTGCGTTGGGCATCTGTTCGGTGACCCGCTTCGTGCCCTGGTAAGCAATTTTTGGCAGGGATGTTCGCACGGCCGCCGCGAGTGTTAAGATGGCGGCCTGAATTTCGCAGTAGATAGGGTTGTCCATGTACGATTTAGGTTTTGGCCAGAACGGCCTGTTGTCGCTGGCCCTCGCCGCCGTGGCGTTGCTGGCCGGGCTGTGGGTCTGGTTCCTGGTGAACCGCGCCAGCGTGCGCGCCAACGAGCAGATTCGCCTGCTGCAGGAGATTGCCGAGCAACAACGTCAGCAAACGGCGCTGTTGAAGCGTATGGCGCACCGCGCCGGCGCAGACGGCGCCGCTGCTGACGACGATCTCAACCCCGCGCTGGATTTCAAAGGTTTCATCCCCGAACGTTGAGCATGATGCCCCGGCCGACGGCTGCGTCGCCGGGGCGCCTCAGTAAAACACCATGCCCTGATACGGCTTTTCCCGGCATGCCGCCAGGCGGCTGGCCAAATCGCCGGCATGGATCTCCAATTGATGCCCATCGGGATCGAGAAAATAGAGTGATTCGCCTTCGCTGCGATTGCTTTTCCACTCTTCGACGCCGGCCTGGCGCAACCGCTCGCTGACCTGCTCAATGTGTTCCGGCGCGACGCTGAAGGCGTAATGGGTGTAATCGCGCTCGCGTTGTTGCATGCGCGTTTCATCCAGCGACAGGCATAGCCACAACGGCCCTAACGAAAGATAGGCGCCGCCTTGCCAGCGGGCGTGCGGGATAAATCCCAACAGATGACGATAAAAATCGAAGCTGCGATCGAGATTGCTGACGGCGAGCGTCAGATGGTTAAGGCCGGTCAACATGCATGCGTTCTCTGGGCGCTGAACAGGGAGAAAAGTTTACGTAGGCGCTAAGGAAAGATAAAGGGGACAAAGCATTAGTAGAGATAATGTGAAAACCGGCGGCGCTGTCATAAAACTGTCGTACAGACATCGTAATGTAGCGCGAACCTTACGAAAGATGGATGAAGCCGATGATTAAATGGTACGAAGAAAGCGATGCCGAAGTGAACCGCAGCATTGCGCTGCTGACCGGAGAGAACCCGGACAAGTGGTATCCCTACGGTGGTGTGAAAGGTAAAGATTACTGCAAGAATCCCTCCGATGCCTGGCCGATCATTTGCGCCAACAAAATCAGTCTGAACCCCGACAACCAAAGCGACAGCCCGCAGTGGCAGGCGCGCATGAGCACTCAGGGCGGTGAATGGCAGGCGGACAGCGCCAGCCCGCTGCGCGCGGCGATGATCTGCTTCCTGATGAGCCGACAGGTTAACTGAGTCGAACAATACCGGTGATTGGTAAGAGTTTCTCCTTTTTCTAATAACAGAGCTGTCGTTGGCGGAGGCTGTTTATGAAGCGCATTATCAAAGGTGATAAAAACTTGTCTCATCTGGTGATTGCCCATGCGGCGATCGATCGTCATGCCGAAAGCTTCGGCCAGCGCCGTCAGGGCTGGCCCTCGACCTACCTGATAAAATATCAAAACGATCGCGTGGCGGTGGAAGTGGTCACGCGTAGCCAATCTTATGTCGCCACGCTGATGATCGGCGCGCGCAATCTGACCAAACTGTGCGGTATGCCTGGCTGAACGCTGCCGTTATCCGCTTTCTCGCGGTAAAAAAATCGCGCTCCGGCCTGCCGTCTCGGGGCGCTTCTCCTTGATGCTCACGGGGTTAAGTGTTAAAAAGCCGCCCGCAGATACATTTATTGATTGGTGAAATCTTGGCCGATAGCGGCAAGGGTATACGCCATATGAGGATAAGATGGGCGGTCAGCATCAGGATACTCCGCTAAAACGCGGTTTAAAAAACAGACACATACAGCTTATTGCCCTCGGGGGCGCCATTGGTACCGGTTTATTTCTCGGCATTGCGCAAACCATTAAAATGGCCGGCCCCGCCGTGCTGCTGGGCTACGCCATCGGCGGTTTTATCGCATTTTTGATCATGCGCCAGCTGGGCGAAATGGTGGTGGAGGAGCCGGTCGCCGGCTCTTTCAGTCACTTTGCCTATAAATACTGGGGCGATTTCGCCGGCTTCCTTTCCGGCTGGAACTACTGGGCAATGTTCATTCTGGTCGGCATGGCGGAATTGACCGCCGTCGGCATCTACATTCAGTACTGGTGGCCGGAGATCCCCACCTGGGCCTCCGCCGCGCTGTTTTTCGTGCTGATCAATCTGATTAATCTGGTGAACGTGCGCCTGTACGGCGAAACCGAGTTCTGGTTCGCCATCATCAAGGTGGTGGCGATTGTCGGCATGATCGTCTTCGGCGCCTGGCTGTTGGCCAGCGGTAACGGCGGGCCGCAGGCCAGCATCACCAACCTGTGGCAGCAGGGCGGCTTTATGCCGCACGGCTTCTCGGGGCTGGTGATGGCGATGGCGGTGATCATGTTCTCGTTTGGCGGCCTGGAAATGGTCGGCATCACCGCGGCGGAAGCCGCCGATCCGCGTCGCAGCATTCCCAAAGCCACCAATCAGGTGGTGTACCGCATCCTGATCTTCTATATCGGCTCGCTGACTGTGCTGCTGTCGCTCTATCCGTGGGGGCAAGTGGTGGAGGGCGGCAGCCCGTTCGTGCTGATCTTCCATGCGCTGAACAGCAATCTGGTGGCAACGGTGCTCAACGTAGTGGTATTGACCGCCGCGCTGTCGGTCTACAACAGCGGCGTTTATGCCAACAGCCGCATGCTGTTCGGGCTGGCCAGCCAGGGCAATGCGCCGAAGGCGCTGACGCGCGTGAATAAACGCGGCGTGCCGGTGCTGTCCATCGCGCTGTCGGCGTTGATTACTTCGATCGGCGTGCTGATCAACTACCTGATGCCCGGCAAGGCGTTTGAGCTGCTGATGGCGCTGGTGGTTTCAACGTTGGTGATCAACTGGGTGATGATCTGCCTGGCGCACTTGAAATTCCGCGCCGCCAAGAACCGCCAGGGCGTCATTCCCAGCTTTAAGGCGCTGTGGTATCCGTTCGGCAACTACCTGTGTCTGGCGTTCCTCGGCCTGATTCTGGTGATCATGTATTTCAGCGAAGGGATCCGCATTTCGGTGTTGCTGATGCCGGTGTGGGTTGCGGTGCTGTGGTGCGGGTTTATGCTGACGCGCCGCAAAGGCGGCAAGCGTTAATCCGTGTGCTGCGGAGGCGTATGGCACGCCTCCGCTCCTTTTCTCGTTAGCCGCGCGGCATAAAGGCGCGGCCCTCACCGTGACCCCGCCCCAGCAGTTTCCGGCACAGCAGCAGCAGAGTGCTGATCACGTCGATGGCGACTACGCTGAGCATCAGCAGAGTCAACATGAAGAATCCAAGCAGCGAACCGCCCAGCAGCACCAACGGTGCAGGCACGCGCAGCCGGCGGAACTTCATGGCGAAATACATTTTCCAGTATTGCTTCTGCGCCAGCAGCGCGCTGCGAATACGGCGCCCCAGGCTTGAGCCTGATTTGCGGGATGTAGAACGACTCATAACTTCTCCTTTTCTGTATGCCCTACAAGTCAATCACAAAGATCTTAAGAGAGTCTTAACGGGCTCTTGGCGGCCCTGGCTTTCCACCGGAGTGAGACAACAGCATACGGCAAAAGGTCCCGAGATGCAGCGCACGGCTGACAAAGTGCGAGCTTCATCGGGTTTGTTACACTGAAAGTCATGCCCGCGCAGGGCGCAGTGGTCGGGAGAAAAGGCAGGATGAAAAGAATCAACCGTTATTACGACGCGGCCAAGGCGCATCATACGCCGGAGGGATTTCGCAACCTGGAACCTTCGCGGCGTCAGGAGGGCGATCTTCAGCGTTGGCAGGATGAACGCAAGCGGCAGGGGCTGCCCAGACCGCCGCAGCAGGGCTATGCACAATTTACCGAACGCTGGTGGCAACCTGCCGATCTCAGCGGCAGCGACGACTGCGTTTGGTGGTTGGGGCATGCCTCGATGCTGCTGCGGTTGAGCGGGCGTTATATCCTGATCGATCCGGTGTTGTCCGAACGCGCATCGCCACTGAGCTTTTACGGCCCGAAGCGCAGAACGCCGCCGCCGCTGACGGTGGAGCAGCTGCCGGCGGTGGATGCGGTGCTGATCTCCCATAACCATTATGACCACCTTGACAGGCGCACGGTGCGGCAATTGGCGCGGCGTTTCCCTCAGGCCGAGTTCATCGTGCCGCTTGGCTTGAAGCGCTGGTTCCGCCGTTATCGGCTGAAGGCGCATGAGCTGGACTGGTGGCAGAGTCTGCCGTTGGGCGAGCTGACGGTCTACGCCACGCCGGCGCGGCACTGGAGCATGCGCACGCTGTGGGATCGCAATCGCTCGCTGTGGTGCGGGTGGGTGATCCACCATCCGGCGCTGCGGTTTTATTTTTCCGGCGACAGCGGTTATTCGGAACGGCTGGCGGAGATCGGTCAACGGCTGGGGCCGTTCGACGTGGCTGCGCTGCCGATTGGCGCCTATGCGCCGCGCTGGTTTATGCAGGAGCAGCATATGGATCCGCAGCAGTCGGTGGCGCTGTATCGCGAGCTGAATCAGCCGCGCGCCATTCCCATCCATTGGGGGGTATTCGAACTGGCGGATGAATCGCTGGACGAACCGCCGCAGCAGTTGAACCTGGCCCTGAGCGAGGCGGGGTTGGAGCAGCATCAATTCCTCCCGCTGAAGATTGGCGAGCGCATCGCGTTGCAGGATGCTCAGCAAGCGTTGTCTCTTCGCCCTGCGGTACAGAGGAAAGAATAAGAGCAACGGTTTGAAAGCGCGGCAGTAATTAGCAAAATTGATAAGATCGGGTGGTGATTCAAATAACCACCCGATCTTCAGGATTTAATTCAACGCCACACTTTTGCTATTCATAAGATTATTCCGGCTATTGGGGATAATGACCTTCGGATTATTTATGATGGAACCGCAGGCAAGCGGGATATGTGCCGGCGCTTTGCATGCTTATGCATCCGTTGCGCAGGGCGGAGACGTCGCCGCCGACCCGCGCGCCGTTGTCGCCCGCGCCGTTTGGCGGCAGGGCTGAAAGCCGATGATGAATGGGCTTTCCGGCGGTAAATGGTCGGAGGAGCGATGAATAAATTGGCCCCCGTTCATCGATATTCAGATGTTGCATATCAAATTCCATAAAGATTCAAATTTTTTAACGCTATAAGCGGCCAAAAAGCGGAAATGATGAGACGGAAAGGCGTCAATACGATGAAAGTTTTGTTAAAACTCCAGCAGAATGCGGGGTCTGGCGCAGTGATTTTGGCAAGCAGAAAATAGCCGATGCTTCAACATCTTTTGGCCTATTTAAGCAAATGTGGCGCTCGACCGTTTCAAATATGTGCGACATGTCGTTCAGTGATTAAAAATGGCTTGCCATCGCATACAGAGTATGTGATAACGCATCTGGGTAAAACGAGGTACAGTTCTGTATATGTGTGGCATTTTCAGTAAAGAAGTTCTGAGTAAAGACGTTAGCGTTGAATACCGCTTCTCTGCCGATCCTTATCTTAGTGCCTCAAGCAGTAACGACTCTAGTTTGTCTATGTAACGCCCTCGGGCGGTTTAAACAATCCAAAGGAAATACTCAAGATGGCAAAGATCAAAGGTCAAGTTAAGTGGTTCAACGAGTCTAAAGGTTTCGGTTTCATCACCCCGGCTGACGGCAGCAAAGACGTGTTCGTACACTTCTCTGCAATCCAGGGTAACGGCTTCAAAACCCTGGCTGAAGGCCAGAACGTTGAGTTCGAAATCCAAGATGGCCAGAAAGGCCCATCTGCAGTAAACGTTACTGCTATCTAATCAGCGTCAGCTGTACAAAAAGCCCGCCTTCGCGCGGGCTTTTTCGTTTCCGTCATCCGGCGGCGATGATGATGCCGGCGTACTGGTTGCGGCCTTTGATCCCCGGATGCGTCGGATCCTGCGCGCGCCGGTGGCTGTTGCGGCGATAGCTGGTGTATTTGAAGCGCTGCGGCCGCTGCGGGTCGACGTCCGGCGTGCAGATGGTGCAACTGCCGGCGCGGTCAACGGCGGCGAAGCCGAGCGCCGCCAGCTTGTATTCGGCAATTGCGGCCAGATCCAGATGCCGGTAATGCGGGCTGATCAGCGTGGCGGGCAGCGGCAGGCGCTGTTTAAAACTCTCCACCAGCGCTTCATCGACTTCGTAGCAGCACGGGCCGGCGGCAGGGCCGATGGAGACGACCCAATCGGCGGTGTCGCCGTCCTGGCGAATGCGCGCTGCCATCTGTTCCAGAATGCCGTCAAGCAGTCCGCGCCAGCCGGCGTGAACCGCTGCGATGGCGCCGCCGTCACGGCGGCTGAACAGCACCGGCAGGCAATCCGCCGTCAGTACGCTGAGCAGAATGCCGGGCTGGCGAGTGTAGAAACCATCGGCCTCGCCGCACGCCTGCGCCGGCTGCAGCACGTCGACGATGCGGGTGCCGTGCACCTGTTTTTTTTCCGGCAGCGTGGCGCTGTAGGGCAGCAGGTACCCGGGCAGCAGCGCGAGTTTGCTGCCGAAGCCGTGCTGAATATGGGGCACCGCATCGAGCAGCGCGGAACGATCGCTCATAAGTTATGTTCACCTGCGTGAGAAAACAGACTCTCAGTGTAGCCAGCTTTTTCCCCGCTTGGCCAGGTGTTGTTGGCGGCGAAAGCGAGCGGGGATGCGCCTTGCATCAAGCCGACGCCTTCTTTAGACTAGCCGCGCCCTGTCTTTCTGGAAGCCCATTCATGTCTTATCAATGCCCTCTGTGTCATCAACCGCTGTATTTTTCATCACAACACTGGCGTTGTGACGGCAATCATCAGTTCGATCAAGCCAAAGAAGGCTACGTGAATCTGCTGCCGGTGCAGCACAAACGATCGAAGCAGCCGGGAGACAGCGCGGAAATGATGCAGGCGCGGCGCGCGTTTCTCGACGGTGGATATTATCAGCCGTTGCAAGCGCAGGTGGCCGAGTGGCTGGATTTGGCGCTGGCGGCCGATGCAGGCACGTTATTGGACATCGGCTGTGGGGAAGGGTATTACACCGCCGCCGTGGCCGCCAGACTGGCGCAGGAGCGCACTATGGCGGTCTATGGGCTGGATGTCGCCAAGGTGGCGATCCGCTATGCCGCTAAACGTTATCCGGCGGTCTCGTTCTGCGTTGCCTCCAGTCACCGTTTGCCGTTCGCCGACGGGGCGCTGGATGCGGTCTTGCGCATTTATGCACCCTGCAAGGCGGAGGAGCTGGCGCGAGTAGTGAAGCCGGGCGGCGTGGTGCTGACGGTGTCGCCGGGCCCGCGTCATCTGTACCAGCTGAAAGAGCAGGTGTACCAGCAGGTGCAGCTGCATGCCGAACAGGATGAACAGTTCGACGGATTCGACTGCGAGCGCAAAGAGGCGCTGGCCTATACGATGACCCTACCGGGCGCGCAGGCCGCCAATCTGCTGCAGATGACGCCGTTCGCCTGGCGCGCTACGCCGGAGGTGCAACAGCGGTTGGCCGAGGGCGGCGAGTTTGTGTGCGAGACGGATTTCGTGCTGGCGTTGTACCGACGTCGCGCTTAAGGGGCCTTGAACTCAGAAACAAAAAAACCTGCCGCGGCAGGTTTTTTTGCAGTTCAGTCACCTCAGGCCAGGTAGCCGAGGTGCTCCAGCAGGATGTTGACGCCGATACCGATCAACACCACGCCGCCGAGGATTTCGGCGCGTTTGCCCAGCAGCGGGCCGATAAAGCGGCCGATCATCATGCCCAGGGTCGCCATGATCATGGTGGCGCAGCCGATGGCCATCGCGGTGTGCACGATGTTCACCTGCAGGAAGGCCAGACCGACGCCGATCGCCATGGCGTCGAGGCTGGTGGCGATGGCGGTGGCCACCAGCAACCAGAAACCATGACGTTTGACCTTCTCTTCTTCGTCGGGCCTGTTGCGCACCCCTTCGACGATCATGCGCATGCCGAGAATAAACAGCAGCGAGAAGGCGACCCAGTGATCCCATTCCATGATGTATTGGCTGGCGAACAGGCCGATGGCCCAACCGATGAGCGGGGTGATCGCTTCGACCACGCCGAAGATCAGGCCGGTGCGGATCGCTTCGCGAAAGCGCGGTTGATGCAGACTGGCACCTTTGCCGATCGAAGCGGCGAAAGCATCCATGGACATGCCGAAAGCGAGAATAAGCGTTGCTGAAAGGTTCATGTGAAATAGCCTCGGCCGGGTGGCTCCATATACACGTAACCCACCCCCAACCAAACGACGGAGTTACGTGTCTATGGTCTCGCCAACCTTACCTGGCTGCCCGCACCACGTTTCATACGGCGAAACGAGTATGTTGATACGGGCGTTTCTGGTTTTTATTCTCCAGAAACCGGCTACTCCCCAATGACGGCGCAACCATACCATATTATTTCCTGTGCCGACAACTTTATTCTGGCGTGGTTTTTGTTCTTAATTGAGACTCGTTTTCATTAATCTGAGTTCATGGGGGAATATAATGTAGGCGCGGGTAACAATGTTGCGGAAATAATAGTCAGAAAGGAAATGGCGCTGCCGATTAATTATCCACAAGCAGCGCAAGGTTTGAGCGAAAGTAAAATGAGTTTTTCTTTATTTATTGATTATCAATGAAAAAGTGGTAAATCTTCTCCAGGTCGTCCAAGTGCGTCACCTGAACCAACAGCCGGCGCTGTTCCAGGTCGACGGCCAGAATGCCGTCCTCCGATAAATTCATGGCTTTAATGCGGTTATATTCGACAAACACATTGGCGAAGAAAAATCCGTGCGCTTTAAACACCATCTTGGGCGCGCGAATATAAGAAACATAGATAGCGAGCAGCGCCAAAGAAATAAGCAGATAGGTGGTTAATACCGCGCCGTTGTCGGTGACATTGCGGTAAATCAGAATGGCGATCAGGCCGACGAAAATCAGGCTGTCGAGGCGGTTACGGCGTTTGAGCGGCACTTTGAGCCGCGTTTTGCCTTTCAGCAGATCCATGCCGAATTCGTCATACAGCGAATACAGCAACAGCAGGGCGATAAACAGCATCAGTACGGCGTCGGTCAGTGACATCTCTTGCTCCACACATAAAAAAGCCGGGGGTTGCCCCCCGGCCGTTTCGAACGATTACAGGCCCAGCAGGCCAATCCAATAGCCAAAGATGCCAATGACGAAGAAGCCGATAATGATCCACAGCGCGTTGACTTTCTTGCGCAGCAGCCACATACAGGCGAAGGTCAGCAGCAACGGCACCAGGCCCGGCATCAACTGATCGAGGATGGTCTGCACCGTGGTGACGTTGGTATGCCCGGTCTGGTCGGTTATCTTGGACACCACCAGCGGGATATTCACGTGCGTCCACTTGTTGACCAGCGCCCCCATGACAAACAGGCCGAGAATGGACGCTCCTTCCGTCAGTTTCTGCAGGAAGCCGCCGCCCATGTCGTTGACGATATCGACCCCTTTGCGGTAACCGTAGGCCACGCCGTAGTAGCGGGTCAGCAGGCGCACCAGGTTGAACAGCACGAAGAACAGGATCGGTCCAAGCAGGCTGCCGCTCATGGCGATGCCCGCCCCAAGCGCGGCGAATACCGGCCGCACGGTGCCCCAGAAGATCGGGTCACCGACGCCCGCTAGAGGCCCCATCAAACCGACCTTGATGCCGTTGATTGCGGCGTCGTCGATCGGCGCGCCGTTGGCGCGTTGCTCTTCCATCGCCATGGTCACGCCGAGCACCGGCGCCGCCACGTAAGGGTGGGTGTTGAAGAACTCCAGGTGACGCTTGATCGCCTGTTTGCGATCGTCATTGTTTTCCGGATACAGGCGACGGATCACCGGCACCATCGAGAAACAAAAACCCAGCGCCTGCATGCGTTCGAAGTTCCATGAACCCTGGAACAGGTTCGAACGCAGGAATACGCCGCGAATATCGGCCGGCGTGAGTTTCTTTTGAGCAGTCGTATCAACCATTTCTCTCACCTATTCCTAGTCGAGTTCGTTATCGAGATCGTTCGCGTTAGCCGGGCCGGCCTGGACAACCTGAGACTTGTTGTATTTCGGGCTGAGCTGGATATACAGCACGGCCATCACCACGCCGATGACGCCGAGCGCCACCAGGTTGAAGTTGGTGAAGGCGGCGGTAACGAAACCGAGATAGAAGAACGGCATCAGGTAGCCGGCGCGCATCATGTTAATCACCATTGCGTAACCGACCACCACGATCATGCCACCGGCGATGTTCAGGCCGCTGGTGACCACTTCCGGGATCGAGTTGAGCAGGGCGTGCACCCCAGCGGTGCCCACCGAGATGGCGACGATGACCGCCGGGATGGCGATACGCATCGCCTGCAGCAGCAGGGCACCGACATGGATCCAGCTAATGGCGCGCAGGCTGCCGCGCTCCGCCGCGCTGTCCGCTGCGTGCTGGAAGGCCACGGTGAGGGTTCGCACGATGATGGTTAATACCTGGCCGGCCGCCGCCAGCGGAATGGCCAGGGCGATACCGGCGCCGACGCTTTGCCCACCGGCAATGACCAGGATGGTCGAGATGATGGACGCCAGGGCGGCATCCGGCGCGACCGCCGCGCCGATGTTCATCCAGCCGAGCGCGATCATTTCCAGCGTACCGCCGATGATGATGCCGGTTTTCATATCGCCGAGAATGAAGCCGATCAGGGTACAGGCGACCAGCGGACGGTGGAACTGGAACTCGTCGAGGACGGAACCCATCCCGGCGATACAGGCAACGATAAATATCAGCACAATCTGAAGAGTGGTGATCTCCATTGCACTTCTCCTATGACCAAAAAAGCTCTGAGTAAAATAATCAGCGGCTGGCGCCACTAATTGAGTTTGTTAATCAGGTCCATCATTTTTAGCCGGCTGTCGGACGAGACCTTACGCACCTCCAGCTCGATACCGCGATCGTTCAGTTTCTTAAACGCTTCGATATCTTTTTCATCGACGGAAACGGCGTTGTTCACCTGGGTTTTCCCCTGGCGGAACGCCATGCCGCCGATATTGACGGATTGAATATCCACGCCGCCCTCCACCAGACGCCAGACGTCGGTCGGATTGGTAAACAACAGCATCACGCGGTCGTTGGCGTATTTGGGGTTGTTCCAGACGCGGATAGCCTTCGCCACGTCCACCACGTGGGCGGTGACGCCCGGCGGGGCAACCTGAGTCAGCAGGGTTTTGCGCACATGGTCGGCGGCGACTTCATCGCTGACGACGATAATACGGCTGACGTTGGTCTCTTTGGTCCAGCGGGTAGCGACCTGGCCGTGGATTAAGCGATCATCGATGCGCGCCAGGCCGATTTTCATGTGGTCGTTCGGCCCCAACGGCGCCTGAGGGGCAGCGGCTTTGGCGACGGGCGCTGCGGGTTTTGCGGGTTCTTCCTGCGGTTTTTTCAGCGCTTTCACGCCTTCTCGGCCGGTTTCCAACGCCAGCGCCACCAGTTCATCGAAAGCGGGGTTGTCGTCCCGCGCCATGAAGGTTTCCACCAGCATCGGGATGTTGACCCCGGTGACGACCTCATAGTTTTCTTTGTCGACCGCAATGCGGCTGGCGGCGTTGAACGGGCTGCCGCCCCAGGTATCCACCAGGAACAGCACGCCGCCGCTGGTATCCAATCCACTGATTTTCTCGTTGTACTTGACGATTAACGTTTCGGCATTCTCACCGGGAACGAAGTCTATAAAGGCGACGTTGTCCTGCTCGCCCAATAGCATCTCCGCCGTTTTCAGCAGTTGTTCCGCTGCAGCCCCGTGTGTGCCGATGATAATAGCTATTGCCACTCGCTACCTCCTCGTTGAACTCCAGACGCGGTTTGTGTCGTTTCTCCGCGCCGTCTTGGCAGTCACTTCCGCGGTTCAGATACATTATGGTAGAAAAAAAGAAACGCACGCCTAACATTTCTCACGCAGTTTCAAATGCCTGTGCGTGATACTTCACGAACGCGAGATTTATTTTAGTGAGTGAAAAAATATTTTTTGTGACGCTGCTCCGCTATTGAATGCTCGGAGAAATCTTAGCTGTCGCAGACGATATGGCGTGGCGTCACCCTAAACCGCCGTTGAAAAAGCCGCTTTGTCCCCCAGAAAAATCCTGATACAGTAATTTCCTCTTTCATCACTAAGGAGTGAAGGGCCTCAGCCCTCCCTATGGACTGTCACCGAAGTAACTGTTTTTCCAGGTTTCACCCGCCACCTGCTGGCGTTGCATATGCTGTTCGGCCCTTCGGCCATCTCCCGGTAATCCCATCCCGTCACTTTGCTATTGTCGACTGCGCCCATGCAGCGGCGGCATCGTCACGTTTGAGCGGCGTGCGCTCATTCCCACTTTTCTCTGGAGTCTGATATGGAATTTTTAATGGACCCCTCTATTTGGGCGGGGTTGCTTACGCTGGTGGTGCTGGAAATCGTGTTGGGCATCGACAACCTGGTATTCATCGCCATTTTGGCCGACAAACTGCCGCCTAAGCAGCGCGATAAGGCGCGCGTCATCGGTCTGTCGCTGGCGTTGCTGATGCGTTTGGGCCTGCTGTCGGTGATCTCCTGGATGGTAACCCTGACCACGCCGCTGTTCAGCGTCGGCGATTTCAGCTTCTCCGGCCGCGATCTTATCCTGCTGTTCGGCGGGGTATTCCTGCTGTTCAAGGCCACCATGGAGCTGCATGAACGGCTGGAAGGGCAGACGCACCAGGATGGCGCCAACCGCGGTTACGCCAAGTTCTGGGCGGTGGTGGTGCAAATCGTGATCCTGGACGCGGTGTTTTCGCTCGATGCGGTGATTACCGCCGTAGGCATGGTGAACGATCTGCCGGTGATGATGGCGGCGGTGGTGATCGCGATGGCGGTGATGCTGCTGGCGTCCAAACCGTTGACCAACTTCGTCAACGCGCACCCGACCATTGTGGTGCTGTGCCTGAGCTTCCTGTTGATGATCGGTCTGAGCCTGATCGCCGAAGGCTTCGGCTTGCATATTCCTAAAGGCTATCTGTACGCCGCGATCGGCTTCTCGATCCTGATTGAATTGTTCAATCAGATCGCGCGTCGCAACTTCATCAAGCATCAGGCGCGTCGCCCGATGCGCGAGCGCACCGCGGAAGCGATCATGCGCCTGATGGGGCAGCAGCGCGCGCAGCAGGCGGACGATGAGGTCGCCTTGCCGCGGGATGAAACCTTTGCGGCGGAAGAGCGTTATATGATCAGCGGCGTGCTGACGCTGGCCTCGCGCTCATTGCGCAGCGTGATGACGCCGCGCACGGATATCTCCTGGGTCGACTGCGAGCGCTCCCGTGAGGAGGTGCGCGCACAGTTGCTGGATACGCCGCACAGCCTGTTCCCGGTGTGTCGCGACTCGGTGGATGAGATCGTCGGCGTGGTACGCGCCAAGGATCTGCTGGTGGCGCTGGAGCAAGGGGAAGATATCGCCGAGTTTGCCGCGCGCACGCCGCCGATCGTGGTGCCGGAAACCATGGATGTCATCAAGCTGCTGGCGGTGCTGCGCCGCGCCAAAGGGCGCCTGGTGGTGGTCACCAACGAGTTCGGCGTGGTGCAGGGGCTGGTGACGCCGCTGGACGTGCTGGAAGCGATCGCCGGCGAGTTTCCGGACGAAGATGAAACGCCGGACATCGTGGCGGAAGGCGACGGCTGGCTGGTCAAGGGCGGGACCGACCTGCACTCGCTGGAACAGGCGCTGGCCTGTGACGACCTGGTCAGCCCAACCGCAGACTACGCCACTCTGGCGGGGCTGCTGTTAGCCCACTACGGCCAGATGCCAGTGGTGGGGGACACCATTGAACTGAACCACCTGCGTTTCGATATTGTCGAGGTCTCCGACTATCGCATCGAGTTGGTGCGTGTCACCCGCGCCGTCTTCGACGAACCGGCGCATTCGTAACCCACCCGTCGGAGGCTCAGGCCTCCGGCGGATGCTCTTCCGTTTTCCTCACGCGCGATTCGTACTGCTGCAACCACAGCGGGAAAACGTGGATCGGCATCGGCTTGGCGAAATAATACCCCTGCAGGGCATTGACCTCGCGTGAGCGCAGATAGTCGGCCTGTTCCGCCGTTTCTACCCCCTCAGCCACCAGCTTCAGTTTCAGCCGCTGCGCCAGCGTAATGATGGTATCGGTCACCGTGGCGTTGACCGCGTCGGTGCCGATGGCCGCGGTAAACCCGCGGTCGATCTTTAACACGTCCGGGCTAAGGTTCTTCAGGTAGCTCAGCGAGCTGTGGCCGGTGCCGAAATCGTCGATGGCCAGCATGATCCCCATGTCTTTCAGCGTCCGGATCTGGTCATGCTGGATCGCCGACAGCGCGGTGCGCTCGGTCAGCTCCAGCATCAGTGACGGCATCGGATGCGCCGGCAGCCAAATCCGGCGGATATCGTCGATGATGTTGAGCGTTTTAAAGTGTTCGGCGGCGACGTTGATGCTGATGTAGAACGACGGTCGCGGCGGGAACAGCTGCAGATTTTCCGTCACGGTGTTCATCAGATAACGGGTCAGCGGAATGATCAGCTCATGCTGCTCGGCCAGCGGAATAAACACGTCGGGGGAGATCCACCCTTGACGCTTCTTTTTCCAGCGCAGCAGCATTTCGACGCCGGCGCAGCGCCCGGTGTCGCTATGAATGATGGGCTGGCAATAGACGCGGAACTCGCGATGGGTGATGGCATGGCCGATGTGATAAGACAGGCTCATACGGTTAGCGGTGAGCAGATAGACCACATAGGCGGCCAACAGGCTGATCAGCAGCGCCAGCGGGATATGGCGCGGCAGTGCGGAAAGCGCCAGCATGCCGATCTGCGGGCCGAACAGCGAAATCGAGAACGGGTATAGCGCAGAGCCGGCGGTGTAGCGCAGATCGTTGGTCAGGGTGTCGCGGCTCAGGATTTCGCGTCGGCCGTATTCCAGGCTGCTGTCAGCCACGTTCAGCACCACGCGCTGAACGTAAGGCTCCTGCGGCTCGAGTAAAAAGTTGGACAACAGCTCGATATTAAACACGTGCAGCACGCCACTGGTTTTATCGCGTGGGGATGGCGTCCACATCACCAGCGTGGGCAGGCCTTTGCTCACCGCCAGCGAGGGGCGCAGCGCCAGCCTGGCGTTGCTGTTGACGAAGGTAGGCATGACCGCGGCCAGCTGATAATGACGGGAACCAAACAGGCTGGAGCAGTAAATAATGCCGTTTTTTACCAGCAACATGGCGCGTAGCGCCTGATTCTGCGCGGCGCGAAAGCGCAGGGTCGACGAAACGTTCTCGCAGGGCTGGTCCAGCATGTCCATGCTGCGCTCCGCCTGCAGCTGAGCCGGTGTCAGCAACTGGTTGAGCTTGCCGACGGTGCGGGTGGCCAATGTCTGTTGGCTCAGCTCGATACTTTTGACCTCTTGATAATAACGGGTATACAGCGATACCAACAGAATAGCCGCGCCCACCGCTCCGGCCAGCAGCCAACGGTAATAACGATATCGGGACGCGGCGAGGTGGGTCATCAACATCCGGTAAATCCTTGTTCGGTAATCCAGCCCCGAGTCACGGTCAGGTCATAGATCCTTAAGTTGCGCTCGGCTAATTCTAGCCTGAGGTTATACAAGATTGATGGTAACTCAGTAAATTATTTCGATTTGGCAAAACAGAAGGTCAATTTGCAGGCTAACCGCCGGATCGATGAGAGAAATGCAGGATTTTTTCTGGTGACATTGTCACAAAAAGCGGCCAATGAATTGATTACCCATAAAAAACCCCGCCGGATGGCGGGGTTGTCTGTCAGTCGCATTGCACCTTGATTGCCAGGCCGCCGCGTGACGTTTCGCGGTACTTGGCGTTCATGTCTTTGCCGGTTTCGTACATGGTCTCGATCACCTTATCCAGCGAAACGCGCGGCTCGCTGGTGCGGCGCAGGGCCATGCGGGCGGCGTTGATCGCCTTGACCGAGGCGATGGCGTTGCGCTCGATGCACGGCACCTGCACCTGGCCGGCGACCGGGTCACAGGTCAGACCCAGGTTGTGTTCCATGCCGATCTCCGCCGCCACACAGACCTGCTCAGGGCTGCCGCCCAGCAGTTCGGCCAGACCGGCCGCCGCCATGGAGCAGGCAACGCCGACTTCACCCTGGCAACCGACTTCGGCGCCGGAAATGGAGGCGTTCATCTTGTACAACGCGCCGATGGCGCCCGCCGCCATAAAGTAGCGGATGTAGATATCCGGGCTGACGGACTCGATGAAGTGATCGTAGTAAGCCAGCACCGCAGGCACGATGCCGCAGGCGCCGTTGGTCGGCGCAGTGACCACGCGGCCGCCGGCGGCGTTTTCTTCGTTAACCGCCAGCGCGAACATATTGACCCAGTCGATCACGTTCATCGGATCGCTGGACAGTTTGTCCGACGCCACCAGCATGCGGCGCAGCGCGGAGGCACGGCGCGGTACGCGCAGCGGCCCCGGCAGTACGCCTTCGGTGTTCAGACCGCGATCGATACAGGCGCGCATGGTTTGCCACACGTTGCCGAAGTAGGTCTCGATCTCTTGCTTGCTGTGCAGCGCCAGTTCGTTCTGCATCACCATGCCGGACAGCGACAGGCCGGTCTCGCGGCAGTGGTCGAGCATTTCGCGCGCGGAGTTGAACGGATATGGCATTTGCAGTTCTTGCTCGGCGGCCTTGCCGAAATTCTCCTCGTCGACGATGAAACCGCCGCCGATAGAGTAATAGGTCTTGCTGTACACTTCTTTATCGCCGGCGAAGGCGTGGATCTGCATGCCGTTTTCGTGCAGCGGCAGGTTGTCGCTGCGGAAGACCATGCCGCCGTCGCGAGGGAAATCGACTTCATGCAGGCCGTTGGCCAGCATCAGGCGTTGACGTTGTTCTACATCGCGAATAAAACCCGGAATGCTATCGATATCGACGGTGTCCGGCATGTTGCCGGCCAGGCCGAGAATGATGGCGATATCGGTATGGTGACCTTTGCCGGTCAATGAGAGTGAGCCGTAAACGTCTACGGCAACACGCGTGATAGAAGGCATCAGGCCTTTATTTACCAGATCGTCGACAAACTGTTTGCCGGCTTTCATCGGTCCAACCGTATGAGAGCTGGACGGGCCGATGCCGATCTTAAACATGTCGAAAACGCTAATCACGCTAAAACTCCTTAAAGAGACGTATTGTTATGGCTGCGGCGGTCAAAAACCGCGCAGGGAACAGCGATATTGTAAAAGGGCCGTGCGGGTTCAGCTGCCTTTTTCGCATGAAATTAAATAATCCTTGGTGTCGCTTTTTTTACTGATTACCCGGGGCGAACCCTTGTGCGGGGTATCCGCTTTCGCCCAAGCTCCATTAACGGTAATCGCGCCAGCTTTCCGTGCTGAACGCCGCCGGCTTAATCCCTGTTTCTACAGTGGTTTATCTCGGACGGTGGTATTTTACAGGTATTTCGTAAGGTTTAAGAGAGGGTTTACAGTTTTTTTAAAACCATTCAAACGGAACGGTAGTTGAAAAAGCGATCAAATGAAGTGATATCGATCGCTTTACCCGCCGCGGAGGCCGGCAACCGTGCCAGATTGCGAGTCAGATCACGTAATGCGGGCTAAATACTGACCTGTTGCGCCAGGCGCCGAATGATGGCGGCGGTCAGCCCCCAGATAAACTGGCTGTGATACCAGGAGAGGTAGATGCGGTGGGTATGGCCGGCGCGATGAATATCCAGCGGATAGTAACGCGACAGGGTCAGCGCTTCCCGCAGGGGCATCTCGAACACGTCCGCCACTTCGCCTTCATTGGCGTGGAACTGCACGTCCGGCGGGATGAGGCCGACGATAGGGGTAACCTGAAATCCGGTGCTGCTGTCGAGCGGCGCCATTTGGCCGAGGACAGTCACCGCTTGCGGCGGTATCGCCACTTCTTCCTGCGCTTCTCGCAGCGCCGTGACGATCGCCGATCCGTCTTCGGCGTCGGTTTTTCCGCCGGGGAAGGCCACTTGACCGGCATGTTTGCGCAGCGAGTCGGCACGGCGGGTCAACAGCAGCGTCGGCTCGGCGCGGCAGACGATCGGGATCAGCACCGCCGCCGGGCGCACATTGTGCGAAATCTGCGTCGCCTGCGGCAGCTGCAGTTGAAAGCGGCTGATAAAGGCGCGCAGTGAGTTCGATGGGATCACGACAGGGCATACTCCCCTAGCTGCGGCAAAATGCGGCCAACCTTGTCGAAGGTCTCCTGGTATTCCGCCTGCTCCTGGCTGTCCGCCACGATGCCGCCGCCGGCGGAGCAGTGGATGCGACCGTTTTCGGTGACGAGCGTGCGAATGGTGATATTGGTGTCCATGGTGCCGCAGGCGCTCAGGTAACCGATGCTGCCGCAATAGGCGTTGCGGCGCTGCGGCTCCAGCTCTTCGATGATTTCCATCGCTCGCACCTTGGGCGCGCCGGTGATCGAACCCCCGGGGAAGCAGGCGCGCAGCAGTTCGGCCGCCGAGGTATGGTTTGGCAGGGTCGCGGTGATGGTGCTCACCAGGTGATGCACAGCGGGGAATGGCTCCACGGCGAACAGTTCCGGCACCCGTACGCTGCCTGGTTGGGCGACGCGGCCGATATCGTTGCGCAGCAGATCGACGATCATCAGATTTTCAGCGCGATCCTTGGGGGAATCGGCCAAACGGCGAGCCTGCGCGGCGTCCTGTTCCGCGTCCGCCAACCGCGGCAGCGTGCCCTTGATCGGGCGGGTTTGGATGCGTTGCTGCTCCAGCCACAGGAAGCGCTCGGGAGAGACGCTCAGTACGCTGTTGTGCGGCAAGCGCAGGAAGGCCGAGAATGGCGCGCGGTTGCAGGCGCTCAGGCGGCAGAACGCCTGCCATTCATCCCCCAGATAGTCGGCGGAGAACCGTTGTGCCAGATTGATTTGGTAACAGTCGCCGCTGCGCAGGTAGTGCTGAATACGTTGGAACTTCTCGCCGTATTGCCGCCGGCTCATATTGGCGCGCCAGTCGCTCAGCAGCGTGAAAGGGCGTTCTGTAGGCGCAGTTTGGCTATTGAGCCAGCGCCAGCGCTGCTCGACATCGCCATAGCTGAGCAGCGTCAGGGTTTGCAATTGGTGGTCGGCGATCACTGCCCAGTCATAAATGCCCACTGCCATATCCGGCAAGGCGAGGTCGGCTTCGGCCAACTGCGGCAGGGTTTCCACCCGGCGCCCGAGATCGTAGCCGAACAGCCCCAGAGCTCCGCCCTGAAACGGCAGGTCCGGATTAAACGCCGGCTGCCAGCCTTGCGCCGCCAGTTGCTGCTGCAGCAGGGAGAACGGATCTTCCTGCGACTGAATGGTGACACTGTCACTTTCAATTGTCGTGCCGGCACCGTGGGTGGTGAGTGTAACGCGCGGCTGTGCGACCAGGATATCGAAACGGTTATGCGAATGGTCGGCGAAGCCCGAATGCAGCAGCATCGCCCAAGGTTGCGATGAAAGCGGGGCGAAAAGCGTCATCAGGGCACGGCGGCTGTAGGGCAAAGATTTTATGTTTGGGGCGGTTACGCTCATGAACGTCAATAAACCTGGCTGTGAGGACGGCGATATCTGGCGGCTAGTGTGCCATAGACGGTCACGTCATGCATGTTTTGCCATGCGCGACATGCAGCACAGTTCACATAAACGGCAGTTCAATAAACCTGAAATAAGGCATTTTTTGCGCCATTGATTATACTTCGATATGTTAAAAATTTAACATCAAATGCACTGGAAGCCTATTTATCGAGGGCGCAATACCCGAGAAATATAAAAAAAGATTTGTTAATTTCATAAATTTATTATTTCTGCTTGTTATTAGAAGCGGGAGGGATGTTGTTATGCCCGATTTTAGCCAACGTCGCCGCCCTTTGGAATTAATGGCTTAATTACTCAGCGCTTTTCTGGCGCTGGTTTGAGAAAGAAAGGCCGGTTCGGTCCCATTAGTCACCGCGGGAATTTGCAGGTTTCACGCCTATCCCAAGCGTACGCTGACCGAATGAGTCTTTTAGAAAAATAAAATTATTATTTTGTTACATTATCATTGAAGAGCTGACTATGTCGTTAATGCTGAGCGTGATCGTCCCGATGCACAATGCGGGGGAGTTATTGGAGCCTTTCCTGGCCTCGCTGCTGGCCCAGCGTGAGCAACGGTTGGAGGTGATCATCGTCAATGATGGTTCCACTGACGGTTCGGGAGAGATCGCACACCGTTACGCGGCGGTACATCCGCATATTCGTGTGATCGATCAGGCCAATGCCGGTGTTTCTAACGCGCGTAATGCCGGGCTTGCCGTTGCCCAAGGCAAATATGTGGCGTTTCCCGATGCCGACGACTTGCTGGCGCCGGAGATGTATTCCACGCTGCTGGAACAGGCGGAACAACATCAATTAGACGTGATGCAATGTAATGGCGAACGCTATTTTACCAGCCAAGATGAATTGCAGCTGATTTTTCCTGAGGCGCGTTTGCGCACCACCGACGTTATCACCGGCGTGCAGTGGTTTGAACGTGCGCTGAAATCGAGAAAGTTTATTCACGTTGTATGGCTGGCAATATATCGCCTCGACTTTATTCGCCAGCATCGGCTTTATTTCGAGCCGGGATTACATCACCAGGATATTCCCTGGACGACGGAAGTCATGTTTAATGCCAAACGGGTCAAATATTTAAGTACGCCGCTGTACCGTCAACGGGTGCACGACAAGTCGATCAGTAACCGTCGCCGCATCGGTAAGGCGAACGTGGAGTATCAACGCCACTATATGAAAATCGTCGAAATGCTGGAGCGGCTCAACCAGCGCTATGCGGGCACTGTCGCCATTCGTCCGGCTTTCCATTGGCAAATCACCCGCGAAGCGCTGGGCATTTGCCACAGCATTCGTCGTGAGCCGGAACCGGCCGCTCAGAGTCAGATCACCGAAGAGTTCTATCAGCGCGGCATCGACAGTGCGATGTTCGCCAATGCGCGCGGCCTGAAGCAGGGGTGGCATGTCATGCTGTGGCGGCATCGCCTGAAGCAGTGGCGCAACGATAACGGCTGTTCGCAACCGGCCTGAGGCACCAGACGTTGGGATCCGCCGCGTTAGCGCGTATACTCCTTCTCCCTTTTGCCGGAGAGAACGACACATGCATGCAGGTATGCCATTACTGAATCACGCGGAGCAGCAGGAAGCGGCGGATCGCATCCATCAACTGATGGAGCAGGGCATGAGCAGCGGTGAGGCCATTGCTCGCGTTGCGCAGGAAATTCGCGAGAAGCATCAGGGCGCTCAGGTTGCGGTACTGTTCGATGATGAAGACGAGCAGCATGAGGCCGCACCGGAGGCGTCGCGGGATGACGATGCTGAAGAAGACGAAGACTATTGACGTTATCGGGGCCGCGCATGCGGCCCCGTGAGTATCAGCCGTTGACCGCCACGGCGGCGGCGGCTTGTTTCGCTTGCTCCACCGCCAGTTCCGTCGTGCTCGCCGTCGCCAGCGCCACGCCCAGGCGACGCTGCCCGGCGATCTCCGGTTTGCCGAACAGACGCAGCTGGTTGTGCCCGCGCAGCGCATTTTCCAGGCTGCTGAAACGCACATCGCTGCTGGTGAGCTGCGGCAGGATCACCGCTGAAGCGGAAGGGCCGAACTGGCGGATGGCGCCAATCGGCAACCCGAGAAACGCGCGAACGTGCAGGGCGAACTCGGACAGATCCTGTGAGATCAACGTAACCATGCCGGTATCGTGCGGCCGCGGAGACACTTCGCTGAAGATCACGTCGTCGCCGCAGACGAACAGCTCCACGCCGAACAGTCCGAACCCGCCCAGGGCTTTCACCACCTTCTCCGCGATAGCCTGAGCACGGCTCAACGCCGTAGCTGACATGCGCTGCGGTTGCCAGGATTCGCGATAATCTCCGTCTTCCTGACGATGGCCGATCGGCTCGCAGAAATGTACGCCGTCCACGGCGCTGATGGTCAGCAACGTAATTTCAAAATCAAATCTTACCAACCCTTCGACGATCACCCGGCCGCCGCCGGCGCGTCCGCCCTGTTGCGCGTAATCCCAGGCGCTTTGCAGCTGCTCAGGCGTGCGGATCAGGCTTTGTCCTTTGCCGGAAGAACTCATCACCGGTTTGACGATGCACGGGTAGCCGATGTGCTCGACCGCTTGCCGGAAAGTCGCTTCGCTGTCGGCAAAGCGGTAGCTGGAGGTGGGCAGGCCAAGTTCTTCCGCCGCCAGACGGCGGATGCCTTCGCGGTTCATGGTCAGGCGCGTGGCTTCGGCGCAGGGCACCACGCGGTGGCCCTGACGTTCAAGTTCGACCAGCATGGCGGTGGCGATCGCTTCGATTTCGGGAACGATATAGTCCGGCCGCTCTTGTTCGATAACGGCTTTCAGCGCGTCACCGTCCAGCATATTGATGACGTGACTGCGGTGCGCCACATGCATGGCGGGGGCGTCGGCATAGCGATCGACGGCGATCACTTCCAGACCGAGGCGCTGGCATTCAATGGCGACTTCTTTACCCAGCTCCCCGGAGCCGAGCAACATGACGCGGGTGGCGGAAGGACGCAGGGCGGTTCCAATCGTTAACATAGTTTCGTACCTGGATCGGTGAAAGTAAGCGGATTGATGATCGGCGGGCAGTATATACGAAAACGATTGCGTTCACAGCCGCCACGCCAGGTTTGTTGCTAACTTACTGTTTTTATAACAAGCAGAAATATTTGCCCTGCCTGGGCGATTGTGCGTTAATAAGCGACGGCGAAAGAAGGCCTATATATAGCAAGGTTTTCGCGTCTCGTGCCGTCAAGGCAGGTTTATCAAGTAAAGGAAACACAAATGAGCAAGATCACTGGTCACGTTAAATGGTTCAACGAAAGCAAAGGCTTCGGCTTCATTACGCCTGCCGACGGTTCTAAAGACGTTTTCGTTCATTTTTCCGCTATCGTTAGCGATGGTTTCAAGACCCTGGCTGAAGGCCAGCAGGTTGAATTCTCCATCCAGGACAGCCAACGTGGCCCTGCCGCAGCCAACGTCGTTGCGATTTAACGACTGCGTTGCCAAGAAACCCGCCGCCGGCGGGTTTTTTTATGCCCGCAGCCCGTAACGCCGCCCATCTCTGTTATCATTTACCGCTGATTCGGCGCCAACCTGCGGGCGCGCCGCCATTCCATTCGTCATATAAGAGTTATCGCCGTGAGCACAGTTTCTTTTTCTTCCCTGCCGCTGCCAGCCGAACAGTTGGCCAACCTCAACGAACTGGGGTACGCCGAAATGACGCCGGTGCAGGCCGCCGCGTTGCCCGCTATCCTGCAAGGGCGAGACGTGCGCGCCAAGGCGAAAACCGGCAGCGGCAAAACGGCGGCATTTGGCATTGGCTTGCTGAATAACATCGTCGTTACTCAGGTTGCCACACAGGCGCTGGTGCTCTGTCCCACCCGCGAGTTGGCCGATCAGGTGAGCAAAGAGCTGCGTCGCTTGGCGCGTTTCACGCAAAACATCAAAATTCTGACGCTGTGCGGCGGCCAACCGATGGGGCCGCAGCTCGATTCGCTGGTGCATGCGCCGCACATCGTGGTGGGGACGCCGGGCCGTATCCAGGAACACCTGCGCAAGAAAACGCTGCAGCTGGACGAGCTGAAGGTGCTGGTGCTGGATGAGGCCGATCGCATGCTGGACATGGGGTTCGCCGACGACATCGACGATGTGATCAGCTATACGCCGCCGCAACGTCAGACGTTGCTGTTTTCCGCCACGTACCCGGCAGGCATCGAGCGCATCAGCGCGCGCGTTCAACGCCAGCCGCTAAGCGTCGAGGTGGACGATGGCGAAGCGCAGACCTCCATTGAACAACGCTTTTATGAGACTACGCGCGATCAGCGCCCAGCGCTGCTGGTGTCGGCCATTCGCTATCATCAACCTGCGTCTTGCGTGGTGTTCTGCAATACCAAACGCGACTGTCAGACGGTGCTTGAGGCCCTGGAGGCCCGCGGCATCAGCGCGCTGGCGCTGCATGGCGATCTGGAACAGCGCGACCGCGACCAGGTGTTGGTGCGTTTCGCCAACCGCAGTTGCCGGGTATTGGTGGCGACCGACGTCGCCGCACGCGGGCTGGATATTAAAGAGCTGGAGCTGGTGGTCAACTACGAACTGGCGTTCGATCCCGAAGTGCATGTGCACCGTATCGGCCGCACCGGCCGCGCCGGCATGAGCGGGCTGGCGATCAGCCTGTGCACGCCGCAGGAAATGGCGCGTGCGCACGCGATTGAAGACTATCTGCAGATGAGCGTCGACTGGTCGCCGGTGTCCGAGCTGAGCGGGGCGGCCAACGGCTCGCTGGAGGCGGAAATGGTGACGCTGTGCATCGACGGCGGCCGCAAGGCGAAGATTCGTCCCGGCGATATCCTTGGCGCGCTGACCGGCGACGCCGGGCTGACGGCGGCGGAAGTGGGCAAGATAGACATGTTCCCGGTGCATGCCTACGTCGCGATCCGCAAAGCCAGCGCGCGCAAGGCGCTGCAACAGTTGCAGCAGGGCAAAATCAAAGGCAAAAGCTGCAAGGTGCGGCTGCTGAAATAAGCCGAAGGCGGGCGGCGGTTTGCCTTCCCGCCACGATCTATTTATGCTGTACATAATTACAGTGATTTGAGTATTTGAGGACGCACGCATGGCGGTTGAAGTTAAATATGTGGTGGTGAGAAACGGTGAGGAAAAAATGACTTTCGCGAGCAAGAAGGAAGCCGACGCCTACGACAAAATGCTGGATCTGGCGGACAACCTTGGGGAGTGGCTGCTGCAGGCGCCGCTGAACCTGGATGACGAACAGCGCGAAGGGCTGAGCTTCTTCCTGGCGGAAAATAAAGATGCGCTGGGTCTGATTCTGCGCGGCGCATCGCCGGCGGAAACCCTCAAGAAACCGGCGGAAAGCAAAGCGAAAAAAGCGGCCTCTAACCCAAAAGAGGGATCTGCGTCAGAAAAGCAGGCGGCATAATGACTTATGTTGCGGTGTTGTGATGAAAAAGGATCTAAAATGAGCCGTGAAATAACTTTCTTCAGCCGCTTTGAGCAAGACATTCTGGCCGGGCGCAAAACCATCACCATTCGGGATGCCAGTGAGTCGCACTTCGAACCGGGCGAGGTATTGCGCGTCAGTCGCAATGAGGACGGCGTATTTTTCTGCTTTATCGAAGTGCTGTCGGTAACGCCGGTGCGCCTGGATGCGCTGACCGAACGCCACGCGCAGCAGGAGAACATGTCGCTCGGCGAACTGAAGCAGGTGATCAAGGAAATCTATCCGGGCCTGGATGCGCTGTTTGTCATTGAGTTCGTCAAACGGTAACCCTTTGCCGACGCCCTGTTGTGAGCCAGGGATGGGCGCCCGGATAGCGCTAATCACAACGGGAGGACATATGAAAAAAACGGGTTTGGCTATCGCCTTGTTGGCCATGATGGGAGCATCGACGGCGGTGTGGGCGCAGGATCACGAACAGCGCGCCGCCAAGGTAGGCCAGTGTGCGGGTCTGCAACCGGCGGATATCGCCGCCCAGGTTAAGCGCGACTTCTTGCAGAACCGCATTACGCGCTGGGAGTCGGACAAAAAGCTGCTGGGCACCGCAACGCCGATCGCCTGGGTTAGCCCGGATGCCATCAGCGGCAAGGATCAGATATGGCAGGTGCCGTTGACGGTGCGTGGCACCAAGGCAGATAAAACCTACAACGTGACGCTCAACTGCAACACCGGTGAAATCGCCTACAGCGCCCCGCAGTAACGCTTTCCCGGCAATAAAAAGCCCGCCGAGCGGCGGGCTTGATGTCCTCGGACGGCGTCAGTCGCTGAATGGGATCACCAATTCACCCGGTTTCACTTCCAACCCTTTCGCCAGTTTTTTCGCCAGCGCTTCGGTTTTGCTGTTGTCAGGATTCAGCACATAAGCCGGCTTTTGGTCGAAGTAGGATTTCAGCGACTGGTTCAGATACGGCGTCAGCGCTTTCATTACCGTCTGCATTTTTTCCGGCTGCACGCTGTAATCGGTCAGCTCCATGTCCTTCAGGAAAATGGCGCCCTGCGCCCGGTCGTAGACCGGCTGCGCCTTCAGCGTCAGCTTCAGATCCGCGGTCTGCGGGCCGAGAATCGACGTGATGTTGACCTTGGCGTCGCCGGAAAGGGTGACTTTACCCGGTTCGCTGCGGCCGATTTGGCTTTGCAACTGAGTCAGCACGATGTTGGCGTCCAGCAGGCCGGGCACGCCGATCTGCTTCTGGTAGTCATTATGTTTCTGCAGGTAATCATTCACTTCCTGCTCGCTCAGGGTGTACTGGGTCAGTTGATTGCAACCGGCCAATACGCCGGCGAACAGCAGGGCGGCTGCGCCCATCAGGATCTTCTTCATTAATGCCTCATTGCGACTGCTGGCGAAAAGTGCTGCAGATAATTGATTAATCATTATAAACGTTCCGCCTGCGCGTGAAAACGGCAGGCGGCGATGTGCAGAGGATAGTGCGCGCAAAAGCGGGCGACACCTATCGGATAACGCCGAAAGCGTCAGCGCCGCAATCGCAGCGCCAAGAGGATCACGCCGGCCAGGCAGGCCGCTCCCCCCAACAGCGGGAACAGCGGAATGCCCCACAGCTGCAGTGAGGAGTGCATCAGATAAGGCGCCAGGCCCAGGGCAAAAGCGGCGGTGACAATGGCGATAGCCAGGGTGACGGCGGCGCGTTCCAACGCCTTGCTCAACTGGCCGAGATTACTGACGTTGATATCGGCATTGAGCTGCCCGCGTTTTAGGCGGCGCACCAACAGCCGCAGGGTTTGCGGCAGTTCTTCCCCGGCGTCGAGCGCTTCCCCGCCCAGGGCCAACAACCGCTGGCGCACGGCGTCAGGGGCATAGCGTTGCAGCACCGTTTGTTGCAGCATCGGTTTGAGGGTGGCGACGATGTCGAAGGCCGGATCCAATCGGTGCAGCACGCCGTCGGCGGTGATTAACGCCTTGAACAGCAGCACCAGATCGGGCGGCAGCGCCAACTGGTGTTCACGCGCCATCACCAGCAGGTCGGTCAGAGCCTTGCCCAACGTCAGGGTGGTGGCGGCCTGTTTGTCGAGAAAGTTTTGCGCCGCCAGCTCCAGATCCATCAGATCCAGCGGCTCGCTGTCCGACCAGGCGATCAGCGTGTTGACGATGCCTTCGGACTGACGATCGGCAATGGCCTGCAGCAGCAGGAGCAGCTGGTTGCGCCGCCGTTCGGACAGCTGGCCCACCATGCCGAAGTCGATGAAGCCGACGCGGTCGCCGCTCAGCGCCATCACGTTGCCGGGGTGCGGATCGGCGTGATACAGCCGGTGCTCCAGCACCATGCTCATAAAGGCGCGGGCGCCGCGCTGCGCCAGCAGCGGGCCGTCAAAGCCCGCTTCCGCCAACTGCCGGGGGTTCTCCGGCGCGGTGCCGGGCAAGTACTCCTGCACTAACAGACGCGGGGAAGACCATTGCCAATAGATTTTTGGCACGACCACGTCGGGTTCACGCGCGAACATGCCGGCGACGCGATCGCAGTTATGCCCTTCATGGGTCAAATCCAGTTCATGATTGAGCGCCGTCGCTAGCGCTCTGACCATCTGCCGTGGTCGATAGCGCGCCAGCGCCTGACTCTGCTGCTCTACGGTTTCCGCCAGCGAGGCCAGCAGCCGCAAATCGGCGTGAATGGTTTTCGCCAGGCCGGGCCGCAGCACTTTCACCACCACTTGTTCGCCGCTGTGCAGGCGCGCGCGGTAGATTTGCGCCATCGACGCCGCCGCCAGCGGTGTGCGATCGAATTCGGCAAACAGTTGCTCGGGATCATCGCCGAGATCGGCAACGATCTGCGGCGCCAGCGTTTCCCATGGCAGCACCGCCGCCTGGCTGTGCAGGCGATCCAGTTCGTCGGTCCAGGCCGGATCCAACAGGTCAGAACGCGTGGCCAGGATCTGGCCGAATTTGACGAAGGTTGGGCCTAGCGCCTCGAGCGCTTCGCGCAGCCGCTCGGGCAGGGTTTGGGCGTCCAATTGGGCGGGTTCAGCGCGGGCGCCGCGCAGCAAAGCCCCCAGGCCCAGCAGACGCAGAACGTCTTGCAGGCCGTAACGAATCAGAACGGAGGTAATTTCCTTCAGCCGCGCCCGATCGCGAGCGGTGGCGAGCACCATTTTCAGCATCAGTACGCCATATCCTTTGGGTTATTCAAACGTTATTGTTCCATGTCCAGCAGCAACGGCACTTCGCTGCGTTGCGCCATGCGGTTGCGGTAGGTTTCCACGTTGTCCGGCAGCGCAACCCCGGCGACGATCGACAACGAGCGCAGCAGCGGGAACAGGTGGATATCGTCCTCGGACAGCTCGCCGTTTACCGCTTCGGCGGAGACGATCAGCGGTGACAGGGTTTGCAGATCGGCCTCCAGCTGGGCGATCAGATCGGCGCTGTTGGCGAGATGCTCGGCGAAATCACCGATTGACGCCTGCTTTTTATCGATAAAATAACGGCGGGCGCTGTCGGTGGCGAACTCTTCGAAATCGGCATGCGCAATACGCGGCAACAGCAATTTTGCGCTGTACTCGCCGACCCGCTGCAGCCACTCGGCAATGGCGGGGTTGGTGCAGCCGGTCAGCACCGGCTTGCCGTCCAGGTTATCGACATAGCGTACGATATCCAGGCTTTCCGGCATCGCTTCGCCGTTGTCTTTGACCAGGATAGGCACCATTTTTTGGCCGATCAGGTTGAGCGGGGTCGTCTCATCGTCGTTGAGCAACGTGACCAGGCGAATCGGCAGACGTTTCAGGCCGAAAATCATGCGGGCTTTAACGCAGAATGGGCAATGATCGTAAATGAACAGTTTCATGCTTGCTCCGGGTTGTCAGGTTTTAACAGCAATAGTTACCACAGCTTATCGAGGCTGTCTTGACGTGCGTGTTTTGGATGGTGCGTTATTGCGATATTGCCCGCGCACCGGCGCGGGCTAGGGGGCGTTATTTCTTGGCCGGTACCGAGTTGAGCACATCGATCAGGTGAATGCGAGCTTCTTCCAAGTCGATTTTGTCACGTTCGTTGGTGGCGGTGACGACCTGCAGCTGTTTGATAATATCGTTTTTCAGGCCGGCGTCGCTGGCGAGGATATGGGCCAGGGCTTTTTCCACCAGGGTGGAACGCGCATAAATCATGCGCAAGTTCAGTATCATATGTTCGAGTAGTTGCGGTAATTTTGCTTCTTCGTTCATGCCGACGGGCTCCTGTGGGTGTTTTTACTAACAGGATAGCAGCTGTTGCCGATTCGGCCGGATTTCTATGGCGTTAACCGCCACGCAGCATCATCGATGCACTGCGCCGCGGGCTGAACTGCCAGTACAGCGCCAGCAACGTAGCGAAGCCCACGGCTCCAAGCAGCAACCAGGGTAACTCCGGCATGTTCATCGTCCGTCCGGTATCGTACATCCAGCCGCCGCCGGTGTAACCTAACGCGCCACCCAGCGCCAGACCAAGGCGGCTGAAGCCCATATAGCTGCCACGCGCACGTGGATCGGCCAGTGAAGCGCTCAGCGTCTCGCGCGCCGGTTCGGCGATGATCGATCCCAGATAGAAGCAGCAGATCAGCGTGAACACGCCCTGCAAGCTGGTGGCGAGACCGATCGGCAACAGGCTGAGCGTCATCAGCAACAGGCCCGCCATCAGGCGCTGCTCAAGCCGGAAGTGTTTTTCTCCCCAACGCGCCAGCGGATAGAGCAGCGACAACGACAGCGCCGCTTCAATCGCATACATCCATTTCACCGCCGCCGGTGAGCCGGCGATTTCGTTAACCACGATCGGCATCATCAGCATCACCTGTACCGCCAACATGTAATAACCGGTCAGCGTCAGGACATAGGTGAGGAAGCGGCGATCGCGCACGACCCGCAGCATGCCTTCCTTCATCGGTATACGCACGGTAGAGATGCGGTAAGCCGGCAGTAGCCAAGCGTTCCAGCCAGCGGCGAGCACGAAGATCGCCGCCCCCACCCAGCAGACAAAGTGGAAATCGTACTGCAGCAGCCAACTGCCGAGCAGCGCGCCGACCACCGCACCCGCGCTGTCCTGCATCATCAGCAGCGAGAAAAAACGGCCGCGTTCATGCGGGCGGGTCAACTTGATTACCAAAGCGGTGCGCGGCGGATCGAATAACGTGCCGCCCAGGGCGGACAGCGCGCAGGAGAACCACAGGATCCAAGGCTCATCCGCCATCGCCATGGTAGCGAAACCGGCGGCGCGCAGCAGCATGCCGGTGACGATCATCGGCTTGGCGCCGAAGCGATCGGCGATGGCGCCGCCAAAGATGCCGAGCCCTTGTTGCAGCAGTTGGCGCAAACCCAGCGCGATGCCGACGATCAGCGCCGCCCATCCTAATTGATCGACAAAGCGGATCGAAATAAGCGGGAACACGACAAAGAAGCCTAAAACCACCAGCAGGTTGTCGAGCAACAGAAAATATTTACCCAAGCTGCGCGCTTGCGACACCAGAGACATGCATCACCATGAGCAATTAAGAGAGAGGGGGAAGGCAACCCCACCATTCTCTACCCAATTGCCGGACGGCGACAGGGGCGGAGTAGATAATATTTTTTTATCGTCAAGGTGTTACCTGCGCTGCAAAATAGGCGGAAAAACACCGTAAAACGCGTATTCGGTGATTTACTGAGCGACCGGGATTTTACCTCGAGGGCGGGCTACGGTTATATTGAATGCAGGGAAGTGCGGTTCTGAGGCGCTATTGGCTAAATAAAGTCATGGCATTAGATCGGCGCCGGATAATTAACCATGCGACTTCCCAATAAATACTTCTTATCGAACCGTTTTGACTGCGGGGGAAATGATGTTCGGCTACCGCTCTGCATCGCCAAAAGTACGTCTTACTACCGACCGGATGGTGGTCCGTTTAGTGCATGAACGGGACGCCTATCGTCTGGCGGATTATTATGCCGAGAACCGAGCCTTTCTCAAACCCTGGGAGCCGGTGCGCGACGAAAGCCACTGTTATCCTTCCGGCTGGCAGGCGCGTCTGGGCATGATCGCTGAAATGCAAAAGCAGGGCAGCGCCTACTATTTTATCCTGCTCGATCCGCAAGAGCAGGAAGTTCGCGGCGTGGCGAACTTCAGCAACGTGCTGCGCGGTTCGTTTCACGCCTGTTTCCTCGGTTATTCGCTGGGGGAGAAATGGCAGGGACAGGGGCTGATGTTCGAAGCCTTGCAGTCCGCCATCCGCTATATGCTGCGCCAACAGCGCATGCACCGCATCATGGCCAACTATATGCCGCACAACCAGCGCAGCGGCGCATTGCTGACGCGTCTGGGATTCGAACGCGAAGGTTACGCCAAGGATTACCTGCTGATCGACGGCCAGTGGCAAGACCACGTTTTGACGGCATACACCAATAAAGAGTGGCTCCCCCCACGTTGAGGCCAAACGATGAAATATGAATTGAACGCCAGAGAGGCTCGGGTTATCGGCTGCCTGTTGGAAAAACAGGTCACGACCCCGGATCAATACCCGCTTTCGCTGAATGCCATTACGCTGGCATGTAACCAAAAAACCAACCGTGAACCGGTGATGGATCTGAGCGAAAGCGAAGTGCAGCAGCTCCTCGATCTGTTGCTGCGCAAACATTTCCTGCGCACCCTCAGCGGGTTCGGCAACCGGGTAGTGAAGTACGAACAGCGGTTTTGCAACTCCGAGTTCGGCCAACTGAAACTTTCGCCCGCCGAACTGGCGGTGATCGCCACCTTACTGCTGCGCGGCGCGCAAACGCCCGGAGAGCTGCGCACCCGTACCAATCGGATGCACGAGTTCAGCGATGTCAGCGAGGTCGAACAGGTGTTGCAACAGCTGGCCACGCGAGAAGATGGCCCGTTCGTGGTGCGCCTGGCGCGTGAGCCGGGCAAGCGCGAAAGCCGATTCATGCATCTGTAGCGGCCAGATTGATGAAGCGCCGCCCGCGGCGTTCGAATCCGAGGACGACGGCGAACTGAGCGCCAGGGTTAGCGCATTGGAAAGCGAAGTGGCGGAACTGAAACGGCAGTTGCAACACCTGTTGGTGAGGGATGCGAATGACTAAATTGCGTGTAGGCGTGGTGGGATTGGGCAGTATCGCGCAGAAGGCTTACCTGCCAATCCTCGGTCAGGCGGCGGATTGGACTCTGGTGGGCGGTTTTTCGCCCAATCAGCAAAAAGCGAAGCCGCTGTGCGACAGCTACCGCATGGCCTGTTTCTCTCGGTTGGACAGCCTGGCCGAACAGTGCGACGCGGTCTTTGTTCACAGCAGCACCGCCAGCCATTTTTCGGTCATTGGCGAGCTGCTGAACCGCGGCGTGCACGTTTACGTCGATAAACCGCTGGCGGAGACGCTGGAGCAGGGCGAGCAGTTGCTTGAGTTGGCCGAGCGGCGGGGCAAAACGCTGATGGTGGGGTTCAACCGCCGTTTCGCACCGCTTTACCGGCAGCTCAAGCAGCAAATGAATCAGCCGGCCTCCATTCGCATGGATAAACATCGGGCGGACAGCGTCGGCCCGCACGATCTGCGTTTTACCCTATTGGATGATTACCTGCACGTGGTGGACACGGCGCTGTGGCTGGCGGGCGGAGGCGAGCAACTGCTGAGCGGCAGCGTGCGCGCCAACGCCGCAGGCGAAATGCTGTACGCCGAGCACCACTTCGCCTGCGGCGACACGCAGGTGACGACCAGTATGCATCGCCGCGGCGGCAGCCAGCGCGAAAGCGTGCAGGCGGTGACCGACGGCGCGCTGTATCAGTTGACCGATATGCGCCACTGGCTGCGTGAAGATGCGCAGGGCGAGTTGGAACAACCGGTGCCGGGCTGGCAAAGTACGCTGGTGCAACGCGGCTTCGACGGTGCGGTGCGGCATTTCCTTGATGCCGTCGCCAATCAGAGCGCGCCGGAAACCGGCGGCGAACAGGCGCTGCTTGCCCAGCGGGTGGTCGAGCGTTTGCTACGGGATAACTCTATGTAACATATGGCGGTAGCTATTCTTTTCCGGATGCGTAAACTGAGCCGATTGTTTCACTGACGCCTGCTGTTGCAGGCGTTGATATTTACGGTACCTATCAGACAACCACATGAACCTACTCAAATCCTTGGCTGCCGTCAGCTCGATGACGATGTTTTCGCGGGTGTTGGGCTTTGCCCGCGATGCGATCGTCGCGCGGGTGTTCGGGGCCGGCATGGCAACGGACGCCTTCTTCGTGGCGTTCAAACTCCCGAATCTGTTACGCCGTATCTTTGCCGAAGGCGCGTTTTCGCAGGCCTTCGTGCCGATCTTGGCCGAATACAAGAGCCAGCAGGGTGAAGAAGCGACGCGCACCTTTATCGCCTATGTCTCCGGGCTGCTGACGCTGGTACTGGCGGTGGTGACGGTACTGGGGATGTTGGCCGCGCCCTGGGTTATCTATCTCACCGCGCCGGGCTTTACCGATACGCCCGACAAGTTTGCCCTGACGTCGGCGCTGCTGCGCATCACGTTCCCCTATATTCTGTTGATCTCGCTGGCGTCGCTGGTGGGGGCGATCCTCAATACCTGGAACCGCTTCTCGATCCCGGCCTTTGCGCCAACGCTGCTTAACGTCAGCATGATTGGCTTCGCGCTGTTCGCCGCGCCGTATTTCCACCCGCCGGTGCTGGCGCTGGCCTGGGCGGTGGTAGTGGGCGGCGTGCTGCAACTGGGCTACCAGCTGCCGCACCTGCGCAAGATCGGCATGCTGGTGCTGCCGCGCCTCAAATTGGGCGATGCCGGAGTCTGGCGGGTAATGCGTCAGATGGGGCCGGCGATCCTTGGGGTGTCGGTCAGCCAAATCTCGCTGATCATCAACACTATCTTCGCATCGTTCCTGGTATCCGGCTCGGTGTCCTGGATGTACTATGCCGACCGCCTGATGGAATTTCCTTCCGGCGTGTTGGGTGTGGCATTAGGCACCATCCTGCTGCCGTCGCTGGCCAAAAGTTTCTCAAGCGGCAACCACGACGAGTATTCGCGCCTGATGGATTGGGGGCTGCGCCTGTGTTTCCTGCTGGCGCTGCCGAGCGCCATCGCGCTGGGCATATTGGCCAAACCGTTGACCGTCTCGCTGTTCCAGTACGGCAAGTTCAGCGCCTTTGACGCGGCGATGACGCAGCGCGCGCTGGTGGCTTATTCGGTGGGGCTGATGGGGCTGATCGTGGTTAAAGTGCTGGCGCCGGGCTTCTATTCGCGGCAGGACATCAAAACGCCGGTCAAGATCGCTATCATCACGCTGATCATGACGCAGGTGATGAACCTGGCGTTTATTGGTCCGCTGAAGCATGCCGGCCTGGCGCTGTCGATCGGCTTGGCGGCTTGCCTGAACGCCTCGCTGCTGTATTGGCAGCTGCGCAAGCAGAAGATTTTCCAGCCACAGCCGGGTTGGGCGCTGTTCCTCACTAAGCTGGTGATCGCCGTGCTGGCGATGTCGGCGGTGCTGATTGGCGTGATGTGGCTGATGCCGGCTTGGGATCAGGGCAATATGCTGGAACGTTTGCTGCGTTTGGCTGCGGTGGTGGTGGCCGGTGTGGTGGCCTACTTTGGCGTGTTGGCCGGGTTGGGCTTCCGCCCGCGTGATTTTGCACGCCGCGTCGCCTGAGCCGAATGCAAGAACAAAAAAAGGTCGCCTTGGCGACCTTTTTACTTTCCGCGCGGTGCGGCTTACATGCGTTCGACGGTTTCGATGCCCAGCGTATCCAGCCCGGTTTTCAGCGTTTTAGAGGTCAGCAGCGCCAGCTTCAGGCGGCTCTGACGGGTTTCTTCGCTGTCGGCGTTCAGGATCTGGCAGTGCTCGTAGAAGCTGGAGAACAAGCCGGCCAGATCATACAGGTAGCTGCACATGACGTGAGGCGTGCCTTCACGTGCAACGGTGGTGAGCACCTCTTCGAACTGCAGCAAGCGGGTAGCCAGCGCAATTTCACGCTCTTCGGTCAGCGTCAGCGGCAGTGTCAGGCTGCTTTCGTCGATCCCGGCGCGCTTGAATACCGATGCCACACGGGTATAGGCGTATTGCATATAAGGCGCGGTATTGCCCTCGAAGGCCAGCATGTTGTCCCAGTCGAAGACATAGTCGGTGGTGCGGCTTTTCGACAGATCGGCGTATTTCACCGCGCCGATGCCGACCACGCGGGCCACGGTCTTCATTTCATCTTGCGGCATGTCCGGGTTTTTGCCGGCGATCAGCTGTTCGGCGCGTTCGATGGCTTCATCCAGCAGATCGGAGAGCTTCACCGTGCCGCCCGAGCGGGTTTTGAACGGCTTGCCGTCTTTGCCCAGCATCATGCCGAACATGTGGTGCTCCAGCGAGACGGACTCCGGCACGTAACCGGCCTTGCGCACGATGGTCCAGGCCTGCATCAGGTGCTGATGCTGGCGGGAGTCGATGTAATACAGAACGCGGTTGGCGCCCAGAGTTTCGTAGCGATACTTGGCGCAGGCGATATCGGTGGTGGTGTAGAGGTAGCCGCCATCCTTTTTCTGGATGATGACGCCCATCGGGTCGCCGTCCTTGTTCTGGTATTCGTCGAGGAACACCACGGTGGCGCCTTCGCTTTCCACCGCCAGCCCTTTGGCTTTCAGATCGGCGACGATGCCCGGCAGCATCGCGTTATACAGGCTTTCGCCCATCACGTCGTCTTCGGTCAGCGTGACGTTCAGGCGGTTATAGGTCAGCTGGTTTTGCGCCATGGTGATGTCGACCAGCTTGCGCCACATTTTCAGGCAGTACTGATCGCCGCCCTGCAGCTTCACGACGTAAGCGCGCGCGCGCTCGGCGAACTCGGCGTCTTCGTCGTAGTGTTTCTTGGCTTCGCGATAGAACTGTTCCAAATCGGACAGGCCCATATCGCTGGCGTTTTCGTTCTGCATTTTTTCCAGGTAGGCAATCAACATGCCGAACTGAGTGCCCCAGTCGCCGACATGGTTGGCGCGAATCACTTTATGGCCCAAAAACTCCTGGGTACGCGCCGCGGCGTCGCCGATGATGGTGGAGCGCAGGTGGCCGACGTGCATCTCTTTCGCCACGTTCGGCGCGGAATAGTCGATAACGATGGTTTGCGGTTCAACCGGCGCAATGCCCAGCTTCGGTGCGTTCAGCACCTGATCGGCCTGGCGGGCGACCCAATCGCTGTTCAGGAAAATGTTGATAAAGCCGGGACCGGCGATTTCCACTTTACCGGCGACGTCGCCGAGATCCAGCAGTTGCACCACTTTTTCCGCCAGCTGACGGGGCGGCATGCCCAGCTTTTTGGCGACTGACATCACGCCGTTGGCCTGGTAATCGCCAAACTGCGCCTTGGCGGAAGGGCGGACCTGCGCTTCGCAATCGGCTGGCGCGCCAGCGGCGATCAGCGCCTGGCTGACTTTATCTGAAAGAAGAACCTGAATATTCACCGGGTTACCTTAATGACGAACGAGGGGCTGAAGCCAGCCCCTGCGGGATTCAACGGTGGCGGGCGCGATGGGCGACCGCCACAAAACAGCCTGTAATTGTAACCGATCTGACGAAGCCCGTCAGCAGTTGGCGCGGCCGCTGCGATGAAACAGTTGTCGGGTGCGGCGCGTTGATTGCCGGAAGGTGAAAGCAGAATGACCTGAACAGAATGTACGAAGGGGAGAGTTGCGAAGCTAGCGTTTTTTATTGCGGCGACCGGCATCCAGCGTGTTGACGCTGCGTGATTTGAAATGACGGTAGATGGCGTATACGGCGATAATTATCAACACCAAGGATATCGTCAGCAATAACATAATGATCATCTCGAATTTAAATTTCCTCCAAAGTAGCGGAGTTGTCTTGGTGAATCAATTGTCTGGGGGTAAATTAAGATAATCCTTAGCTTCCCATCAATTAATGGGGTTTATTTTCTTTTTTTACAATAGGTTGTGCTTATGGTTTTATGTGACTTCGATAAGTGAATCAGGTTTGATTAAACCAGACTATTCAATCGACTTGACCAATGGAGTGCAGAGAGTTTTGTGCAAAATAACTTAAATCATAACGTCATGAAGAGAAGGTATAATGGCTTGCGAAAAATCTTATTTTTTATTTTTCTGTTGCTTTAATAAGCTGTCATCTTAATAAGAAACTGGTTTTTATTCTCCCCGTCCGCAACCAAAAATCATTCTGAACCGCCGCCGAAAAACGTCGCCACGGTGGCGAGCGCTGCCGCCACCGTGTAAATTACGGCGTTTAACTTTGCGCTCCGTTGTTTTGAGGTTTCTATGACCACTCCCTTGCAGACCGTTGCCGAGCTTGACGATCTGGCGCTCGATTTGCCGCGTTTCGAGCAGGCGTTGCATCAATTTGCCGCCAAATTGCGGCTTGATCTGGCCGCGTTCACCGCCGATCACATCTCCCTGCGCTGTCACCAGAATGCCACCGCTGAACGTTGGCGCCAGGGGCTGATGCAGTGCGGGACACTGCTATCCGAATCGATGATCAACGGGCGGCCTATCTGTCTGTTCGATTTGTCTCAGCCGCTGGCCGTAGGGCCGTGGCGGATAGACTGCATCGAGCTGCCGTATCCTGGGGAGAAGCGCTATCCGCACGAAGGCTGGGAACACGTCGAATTAGTGCTCAGTGGCGATCCTCAGACGCTGTACGCTCGGGCGTTGAGCCACCTTGCCGATGAGGCATTGTTGGCGCCGGGGATCAAGCTGAAGCAAAGCTCGCCAAAAGGCGAGGGCGAGCGGCTACCGAACCCGACGCTGGCCATCACCGACGGAACGGTCACGATCAAGTTTCATCCGTATTCCATTCGAGACATCGTCGCCAGCGAACAAGGTTAGCCAGGCAGCGCCGCACAGGCTCGCGCCATGCGATCGAGCGCTTCATCGAGCAGGGCCCATCGGCAACCAAAGTTAAGCCGCACAAAGCGCCGATCGCCGAAATCCAAACCGGCGCTTAATCCAACGCCCGCGCGCTCGAAGAACTGATGCGGATTGTCCACCGGCAACGCGCCGCAGTCGATCCAGGCCAAATAGGTGGCTTCAATCGGCAACAACTTCAATCCCGGCATGGCGTTGATGCGTTCTGTCACCCGATCGCGATTGGCGCGCAGATAAATCAACTGCTCGTCCAGCCAGGGTTGCCCGTATTGATAGGCCGCCTGGGCGGCGACCAGCGCCAGCAGATTGACCTCCGGCACGATGCCGCTGCGCGCGCGTTTCAGCTTTTGTCGCAGCGCCTCATTAGGGACGATCGCCATCGAGGCGCCGAGCCCGGCGAGATTAAACGTCTTTGACGGCGACATCAGCGTCACGCTGCGTTGGGCCGCGTCTTCATTCAGGGTGGCGAAGGGGATATGGCGCGCGCCGGGCTCAAGCAGCAGTTCGCAGTGAATCTCATCCGAACAGACGATTAAATCGTGTTCGCGAGCGAACCGGTGGTGCTGCAACAGCTCCTCTCGGCGATACACGGTGCCACCGGGGTTCTGCGGGTTGCACAGCAACAGGAGTTTTTCGTTGCCGTTGAGCCGATCATGCATCGAGGAAAAATCCAGCCCCCAACGCTGGTTGACCGCTGTTAGCGATACCGAAAGGTGTTTACGCCCGGCGAATTTGGCCGCTTTGCGAAACGGCGGATAAATGAGCGAGGGGGCCAGCGTGCTCTGATGTTCTTCGGTGCAGGCTCGCACGCACAGGTTCAGGCCGCACACCAGGCCAGGCAGGAAAATGATCCATTCAGGCTTGATGTGCCAATCGTAGCGCTCTACCATGCGGCGGGTAAAAACCTCAATAAGATCAGGGGATGGGTGGGTGTAGCCGAATACGCCGTGTGCTACGCGGCGCTGCAAGGCTTCGATCACCGCCGGCGGTGAGGTGAAATCGCTGTCGGCGACCCAAAGCGGGATGATGTCGCTGCCGCGATATTTATCCCACTTAACGCTGTCACTGTGACTGCGGTCTACCCATTGATCAAAATTGAATGCCATAGTGATAACCCTGAGCCGGTTTATGCCTATGCATGAGCCTACGTGAGAAATGAAGAAATGAACAATTGCCGCCGTATGTTGGCCGTTATCTGGGGGTGACAATGATAAAACTGGAAGTTTGTTGCTTTAGCGTCGACTGTGCGCTGACGGCCGAACGGGCGGGCGCCGATCGCATCGAGTTGTGCGCCAGCCAGAGCGAAGGGGGATTGACGCCGAGTTATGGCACGCTGCGTCTGGCGCGTGAGCGGGTTTCGATCCCGGTGCATCCGATCGTTCGCCCGCGCGGTGGCGATTTCTGTTACGGCGCGGTGGATTTCGAAGTGATCAAACAAGACATCCGCCAAATTCGCGAGATGGGGTTCCCCGGTGTGGTGGTTGGCATGCTGGACGACGAAGGGCACATCGATCTGCCGCGCATGCGCGAAGTGATGAGGCTGTGCGAAGGCATGGCGGTGACGTTCCATCGCGCGTTCGATATGTGCCAGAATCCGATGGTGGCGCTGGAGCAACTGACCGAGCTGGGTGTGGCGCGCATTCTGACCTCCGGCCAGCAGCAGAGCGCCGAACTTGGCCTGCCGTTGCTGCGCGATTTGCGCCAGGCCAGCCAAGGCCCGGTGATCATGGCGGGGGCCGGTGTGCGCCTCAGCAATCTGCATAAGTTTGTCGATATCGGCCTGCATGAACTGCACAGCTCTTCCGGCCATCTGGTGCCGTCGACCATGCGTTATCGCAAGGCGGGCGTCACCATGTGCTCCGATAACGAGTTTGACGAATTTAGCCATTATTGCGTGGATGGCGAAATGGTGGAGGCGATGAAAAACGCGCTGGCCTTGGTTGATCCTCTGGCGCAAAGCGCATAAACACGCAGTTAGCCGCGTTTGACAACCGGTTTCCGGGCCGTAAGACCCCTTTGCGTGTCACTGAGTCCTCGGCGATCACGCAAGTACCAGGCCCCGGCGTTTTGCCGGGGCTTTTTTTATGTTTTGTAAAGACCATTAGCCGTTTCAACGCGGTATCTCGGTCGACCAACCCCCCATCTCTTCTTGCGATTGTCATGCCCTGCTGATAAGTTTGTGAATTAAAATCCTTTAAATATCATAATATTAAATGATTTTTTGATATGCATTGATGCAGTGAATTATTGGCGCCATGCCTCTCAATGCTGCGTCTGCATTTTCATGTCCGAACACGGCTTGGCTGATGGCCGGAACATCACAGCATCAATGAGGAGAGCCGTCAGCTCGACTGCAGAGCGCGTTGGCGGCGGACTTAACAAGGAGATAATGATAATGACCCGAACGGCACACTGTTGGACCGCTGCGCTTTTACTGACGTTGGCCCTGACCGGCTGCCAGACCGCCAAGCGGCCCGTTTCTACATTGAGTAAGCCGCCCAGCGCAGAAGAAGTTGCGGAGCAGGATAAGCGGCAGCGTGAGGCCGAGCGCATGCAGCAGTGCCAACGCGAACTGGATGCCATGCGCGGCATGGATAACGAGAAATATCAGAAATTCAAACGCGAGTTCGATACCTTGATGAGCGGTGCGGCGCAGTATGCCGGCGTGCGCCAACGGATCAATACGGGCACGCAGGAAACCGTCGATGCACTGTATCGTTATCGCACCAGCCGTCTGTGCGCAGACATCAGTTCTGCCATGATGACCGGTCTGGCTGAGCGCGGAGAACGCGCCCAATGATCCCTCGTGCGAGAAAGGCACTGCTGAGCCTGATGATATCGCTGGCGCTTGCGCCAACGCTGGCCGTGGCGGATGACGATGTGCCTGCATTATTGCAGTTTGCCGAGCGCTACCAGCAACAGGATGCACCGGCGGCTGACGCCGCGGTTACCCCGCCCCGGGAAATCCAAAAGCCGGCGTCCCGGCCGGTTCAACTTCGTGAAACGGCTGCGCAGAGAAAGCAACTGACGCAGTTGCAAAAGGCGCTGCGTGAGAAAGAGACTCGACTGGAACAACAGCAAGCCGCTATTCAATCACTGCAGCAGGAGCTGACCGCGCTGCGCGTTGCGTCATCCCTGACGGTTGCCGATAAACCGGCACCGGCTCCCGATCTGAGCGCGTTGAGCGACTTCGCCAGCGGCGTGCGACAGGCGCTGAACCTGACGCCGCAGGAGCGCAAGGCTCAGGCGCAGATCGCCGAGGCGCAAGCCGCGTTGGTGCGGCAAAAGCAACAAACCGCGGAGCGAGATCGGCGCATTGCCTTGCTGGAACAACGGCTGGCGGCCTTACCCAAACAGGCGGAAAACGTTCGGCAGCAGGTTTGGGAGGAGAAGCTGGCGGCGGCGCAAACCGCCAATGATAAAGCGCGTCAGCGTTATGAGCAGGACAAAAAAGCGGCCGCCGCTGAGCTGGAACGACAAAAGGTCGAGGCCGCCAAGTTGACGGATGAACTGCAGCGGCAGCTGGCGCAGCTGCAGAAAGAACAGGGCGTCCAACGACAGCAGGAGGGGCAACAAGAGAAAAGCCTGAAGAGGGCGCTGGAACAACAAAAAGCCGAAGCCGCCAAGGCGGTGGGCGAGCTTCAACAGCGGCTGGCGCAGCTGCAGAAAGAGCGTGATGACCAACGTCGGCAGGCTGAGCAACAAGAGAAAAGCCTGCAGGCGTCGTTGGCAAAGCAGGCGATAGAAGCCGCCAAAGCGACGGAGGAACTGCAGCGGCAGTTGGCGCAACTGCAGGAAAAAAACAAAGCGCAAACCGAGCAGGCCAAAATGCTGGAACAACGTCTGGCGGCGGTGACGGCGGAAAGCACGCAGGCAGCGCAGAAGAGGGATGAAGCGACGCAACGGGCGGATAAAACGGCAGCGGAGCTGGCTGCCGCCCATCAGGCTCAGCAAGCTTTGCAAGACGAACTGAGCGGGCTGAGATCGCGGGCCAAATGGTTGCCGGAAGTGAAAACGCTGAAGAAAAAACCGGAGCAACAGAGCTATGCTGCCGGCGTCGCCTTGGGGCGCGATATCCAAACGATGCTGGCTGAGCGTAAAAATTGGGGCATCACACCCGATAAAACCATGTTGCTGGCCGGCGTGATCGATACCTTCAACGGCCATTACCAGTTGAGCGATGCGCAGCTGACCCGCGCGCTGGCGGAGTCGGAAAAAGCGGTGAGTGACGCCAGAAACCAGGCGGCGAAGACGCAGACCAGCAAGGGTGAGGCGTTCGTTGCCGAGTTCAAAAAGAAGAAGGGCACGCAGAAATCGCCTTCCGGCTTCTGGTATCGCATCGATTATACGGGTGATGAAACCATTGCGGAAAACGCGCGGGTAGACATCGTGGTGAAAGAGAGCTTAACCGACGGCAGCGTGATTCAGGATATGGATCGCAGTGGAAAGGTGATGTCTCAGCCGCTCTCCGCCTATCCACCGTTGTTCCGCGAGGCGATCGGTCATCTGAAAAATCACGGTTCGCTGACGATGGTGGTGCCGCCGGCGTTGGCGTACGGTGAAACGGGCTATGCGCCGCAGATCCCTCCGAACGCGACGATGGTCTATGAGCTGCGGATTGTCGATGCCAGCAACGGGTAACTGGGGGCCGGCGCAGGCCGGCCCGATTAAGCGAGCGCTAGGGTTTTTTTGCAGTCAGCACGGCGCGCAGGGGCGCCGGATAGCCTTCCACCGTTTTGCTGCGATCGTTCGGATCGAGGAATTCGGCCAGTGATTCGCTGGTCATCCAGTCGGTGCGGCGCTGCTCTTCGAGACTGGTGACGCACATATCGGCAATCTTCACGTCGACGAAACCGCACTTCTCCAGCCAGCATTTCAGCGCCTCGGCGGAAGGAATGAAATACACGTTGCGCATCTGCGCATAACGATCGCCCGGCACCAGCACCTGGTGGCGATCGCCTTCCACCACCAGCGTTTCCAGCACCAGTTCGCCTTCAGCTACCAGCTGATTTTTCAGTTGATACAGATGATCGAGCGGCGAGCGGCGGTGATACAGCACCCCCATTGAGAACACGGTGTCGAACGCCGCCAAATCCGGCAATTGCTCGATGCCGAGCGGCAGCAGGTGGGCGCGCTGATCGCCGCCCAACAGCTTGCGCACCGCTTCGAACTGGCACAGGAACAGTTGCATCGGATCGATGCCTACGGCGAGATGTGCGCCGGCGCCGATCATGCGCCACAGGTGATAACCGCTACCGCAGCCGACATCGAGAATGGTGCGTCCGGCCAGCGGAGAAATGTGCGGCAGCACGCGATCCCATTTCCAGTCGGAATGCCATTCGGTATCGATATCGATGCCATACAGCGAGAACGGCCCTTTACGCCACGGCATCAGGGTGCGCAGCATTTTCTCGACGCCTTCAAGCTGGCCCGGCGACAGGCCGGGCTCCATCTCAGCGCGCACGCCGTGCAGCAGATCGAGACGGGTGGGGGTCAGCGTCGGCAAATGTTCCACCGAGTTGAACCACTGCTTGAATTTGCCGTGCAGCGATTCGCGTTGCCAGGCGCTCAGCTGTGCGGGCAGCGTATCCAGCCAGTGGCTGAGAGGGCTCTTGGCAATGCGCTGATAGAAATCACCGAATTCGATCATTGCGCATCCCCCGCTTTCAGGGCGATCAGTGAACCGAAGTTGAAGCACTGGAACCACACCTCAGCATGCTCGAATCCGGCCTGTTGCAGACGCGCTTTGTGCGCTTCCACTGAATCGGTCAGCATCACGTTTTCCAGCATGCTGCGTTTTTGGCTGATCTCCAGCTCGCTGTATCCGTTGGCGCGTTTGAAATCGTGGTGCATGTTGAACAGCAGCTCGCCGACTTCGGCGTCTTCAAAGCTGAATTTTTCCGACAACACCAGCGCACCGCCCGGGCGCAGGCCACGATAGATTTTCTCCAGCAGGCGCAGGCGATCGGCCGGCTCGAGGAACTGCAGCGTAAAGTTCAGTACCACCATCGAGGCGTCTTCGATGTCGATGTCGCGAATGTCGGCTTCGATGACGTCAACCGGCGTGTCGGCGCGGAAGGCGTCAATATGGCGGCGGCAACGTTCCACCATCGCCGGCGAATTGTCGACGGCGATGATAGTGCAGCCGGGCACCTTGATATTTCGCCGCATTGACAGCGTCGCTGCGCCCAGCGAGCAGCCCAGGTCATACACTCGGCTGTCGGGGTGCACAAAGCGTTCGGCCAGCATGCCGATCATCGAGATGATGTTGGAATAGCCGGGAACCGAGCGTTGGATCATGTCGGGGAACACTTCGGCGACGCGTTCGTCGAAGGTCCAGTCGCCCAATTTGGCGATGGGAGCGGAGAAAAGGGTATCGCGGTTTGGCATAGCGGCAAATCAGTTCAGAATTCGAAGCTGCGTAGTCTAACAGAAAAGCGCAAAAAAGCGGAGCGGAAGCAGGCGGCACGGCCGCCTGATGATAAAACGGGATCAGTGCAGGCTGAAAATCAGATCCCAAGGCAGATAGAAGATATTTGCCAGAACCATCAACAACAAAGAGATATAGGTCGCGGCCATGCCGGAACGGCGCCAGCGAACCTCACGGTTGCGTAAACCGTAGTAATGCACCAGCCGCCCGGCCATCAGCATCAGGCCGCAGAGGTGAATCATCCAGATTTCCGCACCGTTCATTTCCATGATCACCAGCAATACGGCAGCGATAGGAATGTATTCAACGGCGTTGCCATGCACGCGTATGGCGGTCTGCAATTCGTAGAAACCGCCGTCGCCGTAGGCTACGCGGTACTGCATCCTTAATCTGACTACGTCATAAGAGAGTTTGATCAACAACAATGCGCCGAGCACCACATAAAGCGCGCTTACCATTTTTAACTCCGTTCCCTAACCAAAACTGGCAGTCAGCATCATAGCCGTCATTGTATTCACTGTCGCGGGGAAATATTTGATGTTATTGGTCAGATTAATAGGTCAAAACAGTGCATCTTGTTCTGGCCAGTCTGGCGGCGCAGGCAAATCAGGGATCGCCAGGCGCAACTGCTGCCAAATTTTTTGCGCCTGCTGGGGCGAATCGCCGTTGTCCGGCGTATGAATAAACAGATAGGGCTGATGCTGTTGCTGCCACTGCGGCAGTTTTTGCTGCCAGGCTTCGAACCAGCGCAGGTTATCGGCCAACTGGTCACCGCCGATAAAGCGCACCAACGGTTGGTCGGCGGTGACCAGCGCGTGTACCGGCAGCTTCGGTTTTTTCTGCTGGGCATCGCGTACGGCAGCGGTGTTGGGGGCGGCGTGATGCACCGGGCGGCTGTCGAGGATCACCCGATTGATGCCGCGCTGGTGCAACCCCTGATTCAACGCGCGCTCTTCCTCGCCCTTGGCGAAAAACGCCGGATGACGCACTTCTACGCCGTAGGTGAATTCCTGCGGCAGGCTTTCGAAGAACTGCCACATGCGCGGCAGCTCATCGGGGCCGAAGGCGGCGGGCAGCTGCAGCCACAACTGGCCGATGCGCTGATGCACCGGGCTCAGACAGTGGTAAAACGCCTGCAGCTCGGCGGCGCAGTTGCGCAGGGCGGCCTTGTGGCTGATGTCCGACGGGAATTTGAAGCAGAAGCGAAAATCGTCGCCGGTCATGTCGCGCCAGCGCTGCACGATGTCCAGTTTCGGCAGCGCGTAGAAGGTGGTGTTGCCTTCCACGCAGTTGAAGTAGCGGCTGTAATCCGCCAAATCACGCAGCCCGATACGGTTCCAGGCTGCATGTTGCCACTGCGGCAGTCCGATGTAGATCACGGCGTCGTCTTCCTTTACTTGTGCTTGGATTATCAGGCTACAACTTAACGTTACCGGTCGAGCGCGGCAAGAATTTCGCCGGTGTCGCGCACCCGCGCCAAACGCGGGAAGATGTGTTCGAACGCGAAACGGTGCATTTCCGCGTTCTGCGCGCTGCAGACGTCTTCGGCGATCACCAGCTCATAGCCGTGTTCCCAGGCGGCGCGGGCGGTGGACTCCACGCCGATATTGGTGGATATGCCGCCCAAGACTACGGATTTGATGCCGCGACGGCGCAGCTGCAAGTCCAGATCGGTGCCGTAGAAGGCGCCCCATTGGCGCTTGGTGATCAAAATATCGTTGTCGCAGACCGCCAGCGGCGCGGGGAACTCCCACCAGGTGGCCGGCAAACCGCTGGCGGGCGCGGGAGCCGGTTTATCCACCGGTTGTTTCAGCGCCTCGGCGAAGGAGTCTGACCAACCGACGCGCACCAACAGCACCGGCGCGCCCAGCATGCGAAAACGCGCGGCCAGCAGGGCGGCGTTCGCCACCACCTGGTCGGCGCCGTGCGGGCCGCCGGCGTAGGGCAGAATACCGTTTTGCAAATCGATCAGCACCAGAGCGGTGGTTTGGGCGTCAAGTTTCAGCATGGATTTCATCTCGTTGCGAAGTGGATAAAAACTGTTCGGCGCGTCGGACGAGCTGCGTTCGGCGCAAAACCGGGGGAGAATCAGGCTACGTGAAAAAACTGTCGCAGGTTAATGGGAAATTTGTTAACCGATGTGTTGATTCGGACAAAAACGCGCCATTTAGTGCAGTAACAATGCTGTGTTCGCACTTATCGGGCGGATGAATTTCCTTTATAATGACTCCCTTTTTTCAACACTCTTTAATCCAACGACCTATGCCGATTTATGAATATGCATGTGGTGCTTGCAACCATCGGTTAGAGAAATTGCAAAAATTTTCCGATGCGCCGCTGGCAGACTGCCCGGCGTGTGGGCAGCCCGCGTTGACCAAGTTGATCTCATCCTCCGGCTTCCAGCTTAAGGGCACCGGCTGGTATGCGACGGATTTTAAACCGGGTAACAAGTAGAATTTATCAGATAACAGCCGCGCGACAGGGGCGCAGTAGCCCGGCGCGGCATCGGCTGTGTAAAAGGATAGCGTATGCGTACTGAATATTGCGGGCAGTTGAATCTGTCCCACGTGGGCCAGGAAGTCACTCTGTGTGGTTGGGTCAATCGTCGTCGCGATCTGGGCGGCCTGATCTTTATTGATATGCGCGACCGCGAAGGCATCGTGCAGGTGTTCTTCGATCCGGACCAGAAAGTGGCGTTCGACAAGGCCTACGACCTGCGCAATGAGTTCTGCATCCAGATCGTCGGCACCGTGCGTGCGCGTCCGGACAGCCAGATCAATAAAGATATGGCCACCGGCGAAGTGGAAGTGTTTGCCCACGCGCTTGAGATCATCAACCGCTCCGAGCCGCTGCCGCTGGACTCCAACCAGGTCAACAGCGAAGAAGCGCGCCTGAAATACCGTTACCTCGATCTGCGTCGCCCGGAAATGGCCGAGCGTCTGAAGACTCGCGCCAAAATCACCAGCTTCGTGCGTCGTTTCATGGACAGCCACGGCTTCCTCGACATCGAAACGCCGATGCTGACCAAGGCGACGCCGGAAGGCGCCCGCGATTACCTGGTGCCGAGCCGCGTGCACAAGGGCAAATTCTACGCGCTGCCGCAGTCTCCGCAGCTGTTTAAACAGCTGCTGATGATGTCCGGCTTCGATCGTTACTACCAGATCGTCAAATGCTTCCGCGATGAAGATCTGCGTGCGGATCGTCAGCCTGAATTCACCCAGATCGACGTCGAAACCTCCTTCATGACCGCCGAGCAGGTGCGTGAAGTGATGGAGAAACTGGCGCGTGAACTGTGGCTGGACGTGAAGGGCGTGGATCTGGGCGATTTCCCGGTCATGACCTTCGCCGAAGCGATGCGTCGCTTTGGTTCCGACAAGCCGGACCTGCGTAACCCGCTGGAGCTGGTGGACGTGGCCGACCTGGTCAAGGACGTCGAGTTCAAAGTGTTCTCCGGCCCGGCCAACGACGCCAAAGGCCGCGTGGCGGCGATCCGCGTACCGGGCGGCGCACAGCTGACCCGCAAGCAGATCGATGAGTACGGCGCTTTCGTCAACATCTACGGCGCCAAAGGCCTGGCCTGGCTGAAGGTCAACGACCGCGCCGCCGGCATGGAAGGCGTGCAGAGCCCGATCGCCAAATTCCTCAGCGCGGAAGTGCTGGAAGCTGTCCTGGCGCGCACCGACGCGCAGACCGGCGACATCCTGTTCTTCGGCGCAGACAGTTTCAAGATTGTCACCGATGCGATGGGCGCGCTGCGCCTGAAGCTGGGACGCGATCTGGGGCTGACCCAACTCGACAGCTGGGCGCCGCTGTGGGTGGTCGACTTCCCGATGTTCGAAGAAGACGAAGAGGGCGGCCTGGCGGCGATGCACCACCCGTTCACCTCGCCGCGCGACATGAGCCCGGAAGAGCTGGCCGCCGCGCCGGTCAACGCTATCGCCAACGCTTATGACATGGTGATCAACGGTTACGAAGTGGGCGGCGGTTCGGTGCGTATTCACCGCAGCGAAATGCAGCAGACGGTATTCAGCATTCTGGGCATCGACGAACATGAACAGCGCGAGAAGTTCGGCTTCCTGCTGGACGCGCTGAAGTACGGCACGCCGCCGCACGCCGGCCTGGCCTTCGGCCTGGATCGTCTGGTGATGCTGCTGACCGGCACCGACAACATCCGCGACGTCATCGCTTTCCCGAAAACCACCGCGGCGGCCTGTCTGATGACCGACGCACCGAGCTTCGCCAACCCGGCGTCGCTGCAGGAGCTGGCGATCAGTGTGGTAAAGAAAGTCGGTGCGGAACAAGAGAGCGAGTGATGAGTTACAAGCGCCCTGAATCTATCCTGGTAGTGATTTACGCGAAATCCAGTGGTCGGGTGCTGATGTTACAGCGGCGCGACGATACCGAGTTCTGGCAGTCGGTCACCGGCAGCCTGGAACAGGATGAGTCGCCGCCGCATGCCGCACGGCGTGAGGTCATGGAAGAAGTGGGCATCGATATCGAAGCAGAGCACCTGCCGTTGTTCGATTGCCAGCGCTGCGTGGAGTTTGAACTCTTTGTCCATTTGCGACATCGCTATGCGCCGGGAACCACGCGCAATAAAGAGCACTGGTTCTGTCTGGCGTTGCCCGAGGAGCGCGATCCGGTAATTACCGAGCATCACGCTTACCAATGGCTTGAGGCGGCCGAGGCCGTGAAGTTGACCAAGTCGTGGAGCAATCAGCAGGCGATTGAAGAGTTCGTGATCAATTCAGTCCAGTAGTTTTTTTCGGAGATTTTTTATGGCAGGTCATAGTAAGTGGGCCAACACAAAGCACCGTAAAGCGGCGCAGGACGCCAAGCGCGGTAAAATTTTCACCAAGATTATTCGTGAGCTGGTCACCGCCGCGAAGCTGGGCGGCGGCGATCCGGATTCCAACCCGCGTCTGCGCGCGGCGATGGACAAGGCGCTGTCGAACAACATGACGCGCGACACCATGAACCGCGCGATCGCGCGCGGCGTGGGCGGCGATGATGATACCAATATGGAAACCATCATCTATGAAGGTTACGGCCCTGGCGGCACCGCCGTCATGATCGAATGCCTGAGCGACAACCGCAACCGCACCGTGGCGGAAGTGCGTCACGCCTTTACCAAATGCGGCGGTAACCTGGGTACCGACGGTTCCGTGGCTTATCTGTTCACCAAGAAGGGCGTGATCACCTACGCACCGGGCCTGGATGAAGACAGCGTAATGGAAGCGGCGCTGGAAGCCGGTGCGGAAGACATCGTGACCTATGACGATGGCGCCATCGACGTGTTCACCGCCTGGGAAAGCCTGGGCGCGGTGAAAGACGCGCTGACCGCGGCGGGCTTCGAAGCTGAAGCGGCGGAAGTGTCGATGATCCCATCGACCAAGGCCGACATGGACGCGGAAACCGCGCCTAAGCTGCTGCGCCTGATCGATATGCTGGAAGACTGCGACGACGTGCAGGAAGTTTACCATAACGGTGAAATCTCCGACGAAGTGGCGGCGACGCTGTAATCCGGTAAAACGGGCGCCGCCGTTCGGCGGCGCCGTGCATGCAAGGTGGATGTAGATATGGCGATCATACTCGGTATCGATCCCGGCTCGCGCGTCACCGGCTATGGCCTTATTCGCCAGCAGGGGCGTCAGTTGAGCTATATCGCCAGCGGCTGCATCCGTACGGTGGTGGACGACATGCCGACGCGGCTGAAGCTGATTTACGCCGGCGTCAGCGAGATCATCACCCAGTTTCAGCCCGATTTCTTCGCCATCGAACAGGTATTTATGGCCAAGAACCCGGATTCGGCGCTCAAGCTCGGTCAGGCGCGCGGCGTTGCGATTGTCGCGGCGGTGAATCAGAATCTGGAAGTGTTCGAATATGCGGCGCGGCAAGTCAAACAAACCGTGGTCGGCACCGGCGCAGCCGAAAAGGCGCAGGTGCAGCACATGGTGCGTTCGCTGCTCAAACTCTCGGCCAACCCGCAGGCGGATGCCGCGGATGCCCTGGCCATCGCCATCACCCATTGCCATCTCAGCCAGAACGTGCTGCGGATGAGCGAAGGGCGGTTGAACCTGGCGCGCGGGCGTTTGCGCTGACGCGAAGCGATGATTGCTCAGGCTGGATATTCATCCAGCCTTTTTTATGTTATAAGCTTTACCAGCAACGGCATGGCAGGGCGCCATGCCCGGTCATTCTGCAGGAGGGTAAATGATAGGTCGTCTCAGAGGAAATATTCTGGAAAAGCAGCCGCCGCTGGTGTTACTGGAGGCGAACGGTGTGGGTTATGAAGTGCACATGCCGATGACCTGCTTTTACGAGCTGCCGGAACTGGGGCAAGAGGCCATCGTGTTTACCCACTTCGTGGTGCGTGAAGATGCGCAGCTGCTGTACGGTTTCAACGATAAGCAGGAGCGCGCGCTGTTCCGCGAGCTGATCAAGGTCAACGGCGTCGGGCCGAAACTGGCGCTCGCCATCCTGTCAGGCATGTCCGCGCAGCAGTTCGTCAGCGCGGTGGAGCGCGAAGAGATCACCGCGCTGGTCAAGCTGCCGGGCGTAGGCAAGAAAACCGCCGAGCGCCTGGTGGTCGAGATGAAAGACCGCTTCAAAGGGCTGAACGGCGATCTGTTCAACAGCAGCAGCGAGATCAGCCTGCCGTCCGCCGCGGAGAAAGCGCCTGAGGCTGACGCGGAGGCCGAAGCGGTCTCGGCGCTGGTAGCGCTGGGCTATAAGCCGCAGGAAGCCAGCCGCATGGTCAGCAAAATTGCCAAGCCGGGTGCCGACTGCGAGACCCTGATCCGTGACGCGTTGCGCGCTGCTTTGTAAGGCCGCTAAGAGGTAGATAATGATTGAAGCCGATCGCCTGATCTCCGCCGAACCGATCAATGAGGAAGAAGTCCTCGATCGCGCCATTCGTCCCAAGCTGCTGACCGAATACGTGGGTCAGCCGCACGTACGCGAGCAGATGGAGATCTTCATCCAGGCGGCCAAGCAGCGCGGCGACGCGCTCGACCACCTGCTGATCTTCGGCCCGCCGGGGCTGGGGAAAACCACCCTGGCCAACATCGTGGCCAACGAAATGGGCGTGAATCTGCGCACCACTTCCGGCCCGGTGCTGGAGAAGGCGGGCGATCTGGCGGCGATGCTGACCAACCTCGAACCGCACGACGTGTTGTTCATCGACGAAATTCACCGTTTGTCACCGGTGGTGGAAGAAGTATTGTATCCGGCGATGGAAGACTATCAGCTGGATATCATGATCGGTGAAGGGCCGGCGGCGCGTTCGATTAAGCTCGATCTGCCGCCGTTCACGTTGGTGGGAGCCACCACCCGTGCCGGTTCGCTGACCTCGCCGTTACGCGATCGCTTCGGCATTGTCCAGCGGCTGGAGTTTTATCAGGTGGCGGATCTGCAGCACATCGTCTCGCGCAGCGCCGGGTGCCTGGGGCTGGAGCTGTCCGACGAGGGCGCCCATGAAGTGGCCCGCCGCGCGCGCGGCACGCCGCGTATCGCCAACCGCCTATTGCGCCGGGTGCGTGATTTCGCTGAAGTGCGCGCCAACGGCGTGATCAGCGGTTCGGTGGCGGCGCAGGCGCTTGATATGCTCAACGTCGATGCCGAAGGCTTCGACTATATGGATCGCAAACTGCTGCTGGCGATTATCGACAAGTTTACCGGCGGCCCGGTCGGGTTGGACAACTTGGCGGCGGCGATCGGTGAAGAGCGCGAAACCATCGAAGACGTGATTGAACCGTTCCTGATCCAGCAGGGCTTTATCCAGCGCACGCCGCGCGGCCGCCTGGCGACGCAGCATGCCTACCGGCACTTTGGTCTCGAACGCGAAGAGTAAATTTTTAATCCGCCAATAAGAAAGGGCCGCAGATGCGGCCCTTGTCATATCCCGGCTTTAATCAAGCCTGCTGTTTTTTGAACAGGCTCAGCGTGAACAGCACGGCGGCGCTCAGCACTACCGAAGGGCCGGCCGGCGTATCGTAAAACGCCGAGAAGGTCAGGCCGCCGGTGACGGCCACCATCCCGAGCAGCACCGCGACGCCGGCCATCTGTTCCGGCGTGCGCGCGAAGCGGCGGGCGGTGGCTGCAGGGATGATCAGCAGCGAGGTGATGATCAGCGCGCCGACGAATTTCATCGCCAGGCCGATGGTCAACGCGGTGACCAGCATCAACACGGTGCGCGCCCGCGCCAAATTGACGCCATCGACGTGCGCCAGCTCCGGGCTGATGGTCATCGACAGCAGATCGCGCCATTGCCACCACAGCACCAACAGCACCACGGCGACGCCGCCGGCGATCATCACGATGTCGCTCAGCGTGACCGACAGCAGATCGCCGAACAGGTAGGCCATCAGATCGACCCGCACGTTGGACATCAACGCCACCACCACCAGCCCCAGCGACAGGGCGCTGTGGGCCAGAATGCCGAGCAGCGTATCCACCGAGAGCTGCGGGCGACGTTCCAGCCACACCAGGGCCAAAGCCAACAGCAGCGTAATGGCGATCACCGCATAGAAGGGATTGATGTCCAGCAGCAGACCAAAGGCGACGCCGAGCAGCGAGGCGTGCGCCAGGGTGTCGCCGAAGTAGGACATGCGGCGCCAGACCACGAAGGAACCCAGCGGCCCGGCGGCGCTAGCCAACAACACGCCGGCCAGCCAGCCGGGAAGTAAAAGTTCAATCATGCTTCGCGGCTCCCGGTTTTCTTCAAGACAATTCTTCCCTGCAGATCGTGGCGGTGATTGTGATGGTGGCGATACACCGCCAGTTGCTCTGCGCCGCGGTTGCCGAACATGGCGATGAATTCAGGATGCATCGACACCACCTCCGGCGCGCCGGAGCAGCAGATGTGCTGATTGAGGCACAGTACCTCGTCGGTTTTCGCCATCACCAGATGCAGATCGTGCGACACCATCAGCACGGCGCAGCCCAGCTCTTTACGCAGCTGATCGATCAGATCGTACAGCGCCAGCTGGCCGTTGACGTCCACCCCTTGCGTGGGTTCGTCCAGCACCAGCAGCTGCGGTTTGTTCAGCAGCGCTCGCGCCAGCAGCACGCGCTGGTTTTCACCGCCGGAGAGCTTTTGCATTGGCTGGTCGAGCAGGTGGGCGGCGTGCACGCGCTTGAGCGCCGGCAGAATGTCGGCTTTCTTTACGCCAGGTTTAAGACGCATAAAACGGCTGACGGTCAGCGGCAGGGTGGCGTCGAGGTGCAGCTTTTGCGGCACATAGCCGATGCGCAGATCGGGCTCACGCTCCAGCGTGCCGGCGGTCGGTTTGACCAATCCCAGCACCACGCGCACCAGCGTGGATTTGCCCGCGCCGTTCGGGCCAAGCAGCGTGAGAATACGGCCGGGTTGCAGGCTGAGGGAAATGTTCGACAGCACCTTGCGGCTGCCGAAGGCGACGGAGATATTTTTTAGCGTTATCAGTGTAGACATCTCGAGATTACAGGTTGCAGAACGAAGCGAATGTTATAATATCACGCCTTGTTGATGAAAACGATGGGATTACTGATGATGGCAAAGAAAAATAAATGGCTGCAGCGTACGCTGTTGGCCAGCGCACTGTTGATGGCCGGCCCGCTGAGCAGCGCTTCCGCTGCGGTGGTGACCTCGATTCGCCCATTAGGCTTTATCGCTTCGGCCATCGCCGACGGCGTGACGCCGACCGAAGTGTTGCTGCCGGACGGCGCTTCGCCGCACGATTTTGCGTTGCGTCCTTCGGATATCCAACGCTTGCGTTCCGCTGATCTGGTGTTGTGGGTCGGTCCGGACATGGAAGCGTTCCTGAACAAGGCGCTGGTGCCTATCTCGGCGACCCGAAAGCTGGCTGTCAGCGAACTGCCGGCGGTGAAGCCGTTGCTGATGAAAGGCGAAGAGGATGACGATCATGATCATGCAGGCGAAGCGCATAACCATGCCGATGACGATCATGGGCATCATCACGGCGAGTACAATATGCACGTTTGGCTGTCGCCGGAGATAGCAAAAGTGACCGCGATCGCGATTCACGACAGATTGTTGGAACTTATGCCGCAAAATAAGGACAAATTAGACGCAAACCTGCGCCAGTTCGAGAATCTGCTGACGCAAACTGACAAAAATGTTGGTAACATGCTTACGCCTGTGCAAGGTAAGGGTTATTTTGTTTTTCATGATGCTTACGGCTACTTTGAGAAACACTACGGTTTGAGTCCACTGGGCCATTTCACCGTCAATCCCGAAATTCAGCCTGGAGCACAGCGCCTACACCAAATTCGAACACAGTTGGTTGAGCAAAAAGCGGTATGCGTTTTTGCTGAGCCACAATTCAGGCCGGCCGTAATCAATGCCGTCGCCAAGGGTACCAAAGTGCGTTCCGGAACGCTGGACCCGCTGGGCACCGGCATCGCGCTGGGGAAGGACAGCTACGGGAAATTCCTGGCTCAGCTGTCAAACCAGTACGTGAGCTGCCTGAAGTAAAGCTTATGAGGATAATATCGAGTGCAGCAGATAGTCCGAACTATCGCTCTGGCGTATAACAACCTGCCACGGCCCCACCGCGTCATGCTGGGGTCGCTGACAGTCGTCACATTGGCCGTCGCTGTTTGGCGGCCTTTTGTTTACCACCCAGAACACAACCCCATCGCCAAGAGCGTCGAGTTAGAATCCAGCCAGATGCGGTCATTGCTCCCCGAAGCCAGTGAACCGATAGATGCCGACCAACCCACCCCCGATGACGAAATCCCGCAGGATGAGCTGGATCAGAAAGATGCCGGCGACGACGGCGTGCATGAATATGTGGTTTCCACCGGTGACACCCTTGGCAGCATTCTGACGCAGTACGGCATCGATATGTCGGATGTCACCTTGCTGGCTTCGCAAAACCGCGATCTGCGTAATCTGAAGATCGGCCAACAGCTGTCGTGGACCGTGAACGATGCGGGCGATCTGCAGCAGTTGACCTGGGAAGTTTCGCGCCGCGAAACCCGCACCTATGACCGCGTCGGCAATAGCTTCAAAGAGTCTAAAGAGGCGCAGCAGGGCGAATGGCGCAACAACGTGATCAGCGGCCGGGTCAACGGCAGCTTCGTCAGCAGCGCCGGCGACGCCGGGCTGAGCCGTAACGAAATCAATGCGGTGATCAAGGCGTTGCAGTGGCAGCTCGATTTCCGCAAGCTGCGCAAAGGCGACCAGTTCTCCGTGCTGATGTCGCGTGAGCATTTCGACGGTAAGAAATCGCAAAGCCAGCTGTTGGGCGTGCGTCTGCGCACCGGCGGCAAGGATTACTATGCGATCCGCGCCGAAGACGGCAAATTCTACGATCGCCAGGGCTCTGGCCTGGCGCGCGGCTTCATGCGTTTCCCGACCATGAAGCAGTTCCGCATCTCCTCCAACTTCAACCCGCGCCGCGTGAACCCGGTGACCGGCCGCGTGGCGCCGCACAAGGGCGTCGATTTCGCCATGCCGGTCGGCACGCCGGTGCTGGCGGTCGGCGACGGTGAAGTGGTGATCGCCAAGCGCAGCGGCGCAGCGGGCAACTATGTGGCGATCCGCCACGGCCGCCAGTACACCACGCGTTATATGCACCTGAAAAAACTGCTGGTGAAACCAGGGCAGAAGGTGAAACGCGGCGATCGCATTGCGCTCTCCGGCAACACCGGCCGCTCCACCGGGCCGCACCTGCACTTTGAACTGTGGACCGGCCAACAGGCGGTGAACCCGCTGACGGCCAAACTGCCGCGTTCCGAAGGGCTGGGCGGCAAAGACCGCAGCGATTATCTGGCGCAGGTGAAGGAAGTGGTTCCTCAGCTGCAGTTGGATTAACGTCCCCCTTTTTTCCGGCGCTCCGGCGCCGTTAATTTCATCGGCCTGATTGCGGGCCGATGCTGTTTTATCTGGGCGGTTCGCGGTTGTTAATTGCAAAATCGGTGATGGCAATTATGATTAGCCGAATCGCTAAGCGAAGAGCACGTGCATGCAAAACGAGAAGAAATCGAACGTAGAGTTCATCCCGCAGTTTCAAAAAGCCTTTTTATACCCGCGCTACTGGGGCGTGTGGTTGGGAACCGGCCTGATGGCCGGCGTTTCGCTGGTGCCTGCGCGTCTGCGCGATCCGGTGCTGGGGGCGGTCGGCAAACTGGCCGGCAAGCTGGCGAAAGGCGCGCGCCGTCGTGCCCGCATCAACCTGCTGTATTGCTTGCCGGAATTGCCGGAAAGCGACCGTGAGCACATCATCGACCAGATGTTTGCCTGCGCGCCGCAGTCGATGGTGCTGATGGCGGAATTGGCCTGTACCAAGCCCGAGAAAGTGCTCAAGCGCGTGCGTTGGCACGGTGAAGAGGTGTTGGACAAGATCCGGGCGGAAGGGCGCAACGTGATTTTTCTGGTGCCTCATGGCTGGGCGGTAGATGTGCCGGCGATGTTGATGGCCGCGCGCGGCCAACCGATGGCGGCGATGTTCCACAACCAGCGCAATCAGCTGATCGACTACCTGTGGAATGCCGTGCGTCGTAAATTCGGCGGCCGCATGCACGCGCGCAATGACGGCATCAAACCGTTTATCAGTTCAGTTCGCCAGGGGTATTGGGGTTATTATCTGCCCGATCAGGATCACGGCGCTGAGCACAGCGAGTTTGTCGACTTCTTTGCCACCTATAAGGCGACCTTGCCGGCGGTCGGACGGCTGATGAAGGTATGCCGTGCGGCGATCGTGCCGTTGTTCCCGGTGTACGACGGCAAAACCAGCATGCTGGATATCTATATTCGCGAGCCGATGGACGATCTGGCCGACGCTGATGACCCACGGATTGCCCGCCGTATGAATGAAGAAGTGGAAAACCTGGTGGGCCCGAATCCGGAGCAGTACACCTGGATCCTCAAACTGCTGAAGACGCGCAAGGAAGGGGAGATTGAACCCTACTCGCGCGACGATCTGTATCGTTAATCCTTTCTACCGCTAACGCCGGTCGGGCTACACCCCGGCCGGCGTCACTTCAGATGTGCACCATACAGCCGCGAGCCCGCAGGATGTCGACGATTTTAGGCGTGTGGGTGAAATCATTCCAGCGCAGATCCAGCTTGCGCAGCCGGCTCAGTTCGCCGAGGCTTTCCGGCAGGTCGCTCAGGCGGTTGGCGCGCAGATCCAGGCTTCTCAGCGCCGTCAGCTCACCGATATTTTTCGGCAGGCGCGTCAGCTGATTGAAACGCAGGTTCAGCTCGCTCAACCGCGGCAGCCGGCAGAAGGCTTCCGGCAGTTCGGCGATGGCGTTGTTGGCCGCGTCGAGTATCTCCAGCTCACCGAGCTGTGCCATTTCCGCCGGCAGCGCGGTCAGGGCATTTTTCATGATATGCAGTTCGCGCAGCGCGCGCAGTTGCCCGATTTCGCCGGGTAGATTGCCGATGCGGTTGTTGTATAAACGCAGCTCCTGCAATGCCGCAAGCCTCGGTATCGCCAGAGGCAAAACGGCCAGGCGGTTGTCGGTCGCATTGAGGTAAACCAGCTGCTGTAGCTGCGCCAGCGAGTGCGGCAGATCGCTAAAGCCGTTGTCGCTCAGATAGAGGTATTTCAACCGGTGCAACTGCCCCAGTTCCTCGGGGAGTTCGCTTGCGCGATTGTGGCCAAAGTCGAACATCTCAAGCTGTTGCAACTGGCCAATTTCCGGCGGCAGGCGGTCGAGCTGATTGCAGGAGATGTTCAGCACCTGTAGATTGCGGTGCCGGAAGAGGGGGGCGGGGATGGCCGCCAACTGATTGTCGTACAGGCTAACCTTGCGCAGCGCGTGGCCGGCTAACTGTGACGCGTCGAGCTGCGTCAGGCCGTGGCCATCGAGATCGAGCTCATCACCGCTCGCTGCGGGATTGCGTTGGTGGAGCATGGTGTTCTCCGTCGTTTATGGCGGTACCGGGGCAAAAAAAATGCCGGCCAACGTGAGCCGGCCGGCATGTCGTCTGCGGTGTGGATTACTCGACGCGCAGAATACGGCTGGTATTGGTGGTGCCGACGGTTTCCATCACGTCGCCCTGGGTGACGATCACCAGATCGCCGGAGACCAGGAAGCCTTTGTCGCGCAGGCGATTGACCGCTTCATTGGCGGCGATCACGCCGTCTTTGTGGCTGTCGAAATACACCGGTGTCACGCCGCGATACAGCGCAGTCAGGTTCAGCGTGTGCTCATGGCGCGACATGGCGAAGATCGGCAGGCCGGAGCTGATGCGCGACATCATCAGCGCAGTGCGGCCGGATTCGGTCATGGCGATCAGCGCGGTGACGCCTTTCAGGTGGTTGGCGGCATACATCGAAGACATGGCTATCGCCTCTTCGATGTTGTCGAACTGTACGTCCAGGCGGTGTTTGGAAACGTTGATGCTCGGGATCTTCTCGGCGCCCAGACAAACGCGCGCCATCGCCGCCACGGTTTCCGCCGGGTATTGGCCAGCGGCGGTTTCCGCCGACAGCATGACGGCGTCGGTGCCGTCCAGCACGGCATTCGCCACGTCCATGACTTCGGCGCGGGTCGGCATCGGGTTGGTGATCATCGACTCCATCATCTGGGTCGCGGTGATCACCGCGCGGTTCAGAGTGCGGGCGCGGCGGATCAGTTTCTTCTGAATGCCGACCAGTTCCGGATCGCCGATTTCGACGCCCAGGTCGCCACGGGCAACCATCACCACGTCGGAGGCCAGAATAATGTCGTCCATCGCTTCGTCGGTGCAAACCGCTTCGGCGCGCTCAACCTTGGACACGATCTTGGCGTTGCAGCCCGCATCGCGCGCCAGGCGGCGGGCATAGTTCAGATCTTCACCGGTACGCGGGAAGGAGACCGCCAGGTAGTCGACGCCAATCTTGGCGGCGGTCACGATGTCCGCCTTGTCTTTTTCGGTCAGGGCTTCGGCCGACAGGCCACCGCCGAGTTTGTTGATGCCCTTGTTGTTGGACAGCGGGCCGCCGACGGTCACTTCGGTAAACACTTTCATGCCCTGAACTTCGAGCACTTTCAGCTGAACGCGGCCGTCATCGAGCAGCAGGACGTCGCCCGGCACCACGTCGGCTGGCAGGCCTTTATAGTCGATACCGACTTTTTCTTTATCGCCTTCGCCTTTTGACAGGTTGGCGTCCAGCAGGAATTTATCGCCCACGTTGAGGAAGATTTTGCCTTCCTTGAAGGTGGAAACGCGAATTTTCGGCCCTTGCAGATCGCCGAGGATAGCGACGTGACGCCCCAGTTTGGCAGCGATTTCGCGCACTTTGTCAGCGCGAGCCTGGTGATCTTCCGGGCTGCCGTGGGAGAAGTTAAGCCGAACTACGTTGGCGCCGGCGGCAATGATCTTTTCCAGATTATTGTCGCGGTCTGTAGCCGGACCCAGGGTGGTAACGATTTTGGTTCTTCTGAGCCGTCTGGACATGTATTACTCCGTTGACTGGTGAAGCAAATATTGGTGTTGCGATAACGTCGGATAACGAAACCAGGCGTGAAATGTAATTTTACAACACTGATATTTCACCCGGGTTACCCGCATGAGCATGTTAACAGGGTACCGCCTCTGATGCCGTCATTCAAATGTCTGTTGAACGGCGATTTTTTCTTCGTCGGGTCACGAATCAAAACTGTTGGGAATGACCACGCCTTTATCAAAGCGCGATTCTTTGAGCGCTTCTTTGACCCGCTTCAAGTTATCTCTGAATTTAGCCCCTCGGCGCAAGGTAAATCCGGTGGCGAGCACGTCAATGAGCGTTAATTGCGCGATCCGCGACACCATCGGCATGTAAACGTCGGTGTCTTCGGGCACGTCGAGCAGCAGGGCCAGGGTCGCCGCCTGGGCGAGCGGGGTGTCGCGCGAGGTGATAGCCAGCACCGTGGCGTCGTTCTCCCGCGCCAGGTGGGCCATCTCCACCAGATTCTTGGTGCGGCCGGTGTGTGAGATCAGCACCACCACGTCGCCTTCGCCGGAGTTCATGCAGCTCATGCGCTGCATGACGATGTCATCGAAGTAGACCACCGGAATGTTGAAGCGGAAAAATTTGTTCATCGCATCGTGCGCCACCGCCGCGGAGGCGCCCAGCCCGAAGAAAGAGATCTTTTTTGCCTGGGTGAGCAGGTCAACCGCACGATTGATTGCGGCAATATCCAAATTTGCCTTTACTGTATCCAGGCTGGCCATTACCGATTCGAAGATCTTGCTGGTATAGGAATCGACGCTGTCATCTTCCTCAACGTTACGGTTTACGTAGGGCGTGCCGTTAGCCAGGCTTTGGGCGAGATGCAGTTTGAAATCGGGAAAGCCTTTGGTATCAAGGCGGCGGCAAAAGCGGTTGACGGTAGGTTCGCTGACGTCGGCCATGCGCGCCAGCGTGGCGATGCTGGAGTGAATGGCGGTCTGCGGGGAGGCCAGGATCACCTCGGCGACTTTCCTTTCAGATTTGCTCAGGCGTTCCAGATGGCTCTGGATTTTGTCCAGCGTATTCATATAACGAGAGTCACTCATGGTTTTATCCCTGTGGCTTTCAAGCAACAGCGTCGAATTTCGCCCGTGTTCGCCGTGCAAGCAGACGCCAAACGAGCGGCTGTAACCTGGAATCGATAGGGTATGTCGATTTCAAACAAAGGAGAAATCAATGCCGGTTTAGTGAAAATATACTACGTGCTGGTAACCGTTGGCAGTCTCGACACGGCGTATGCAGGGTTTTTTCACCAGAATATGACCTGTGTCTAACTTTCATAATGGTAACAGAGCGTCAAAAAAGACGAAAAATTACAGTTTTGCCCGTGGTGAGGGCGTTGGCGTAGATTGGCGCTTTCCACTGGAATCTTGAGGCCTTTTTTTCTGCTTTGCTCCGGGTTTGCTGGCCGTAGTCAAACAGAGTACATTAGTAATGTAAGAAAATTACAAATATCCTGCAACGAGGAGATGAACATGGCGGTAACCTCTACAGCCCAGGCGTGTGACCTGGTTATTTTCGGCGCGAAAGGTGATTTGGCGCGCCGTAAGCTGCTGCCTTCCCTGTACCAGTTAGAGAAAGCCGGACACATCCACCCGGATACGCGGATCATCGGCGTCGGCCGCGCGGAGTGGGATAAACAAGCCTATACCGAAGTGGTCAAGGAAGCGCTTGGCACCTTCATGAAGGAAAAACTGGATGATGAACTCTGGGCCACGCTAAGCGCGCGCCTGGACTTCTGCAACCTGGACGTCAACGACAGCAAGAACTTTACCAAATTGGGTAAAATGCTGGATCAGAAGCACCGCACCACCATCAACTACTTCGCCATGCCGCCAAGCACCTTTGGCGCCATCTGCAAAGGGCTGGGCGAAGCCAAGCTGAACCATGAGCCGGCGCGCGTGGTGATGGAGAAACCGTTGGGCACCGATCTGGCGTCCTCCCGCGTGATCAACGATCAGGTGGCGGAGTTCTTCAATGAGTCCCAGGTCTATCGCATCGACCACTACCTCGGCAAAGAGACGGTGCTGAACCTGTTGGCGCTGCGTTTTGCCAACTCGCTGTTCGCATCCAACTGGGATAACCGCACCATCGATTCGGTGCAGATCACCGTGGCGGAAGAGGTGGGCATTGAAGGGCGCTGGGGCTATTTCGACCAGGCCGGCCAGATGCGCGACATGATCCAGAACCACCTGCTGCAGATCCTGACCATGATCGCCATGTCGCCGCCGGCGGATCTGACGACCGACCGCATCCGCGACGAGAAGGTCAAGGTGCTGCGCTCACTGCGCCGCATCGATCAGACCAATGTCCGGGAAACCACCGTGCGCGGTCAGTACACCGCCGGCTTCGTCCAGGGCAAGAAAGTGCCGGGTTATCTGGAAGAGGAAGGGGCGAACAAGAGCAGCAGCACCGAAACCTTCGTCTCTATCCGCGTGGATATCGACAACTGGCAGTGGGCCGGAGTGCCGTTCTACCTGCGTACCGGTAAACGTCTGCCGACCAAATGTTCGGAAGTGGTGGTGTACTTCAAAAACCCGCCGCTGAACCTGTTCAGCGATTCTTACCAGCAGTTGCCGCAGAACAAGCTGACCATCCGTCTGCAGCCGGACGAAGGCATCGAAATTCAGGTGCTGAACAAGGTGCCGGGGCTGGATCACAAGCACCGTCTGCAGACCACCAAGCTGGACCTGAGCTTCTCGGAAACCTTCAACCAGGAGCACGTGGCGGACGCCTACGAGCGCCTGCTGCTGGAGACCATGCGCGGCATTCAGGCGCTGTTCGTGCGCCGCGATGAAGTGGAAGAAGCCTGGAAGTGGGTCGACTCCATCATGGACGCATGGAAAGCCGACAACGAGGCGCCTAAGCCTTACCAGGCGGGCACCTGGGGGCCGGTGGCCTCGGTGGCGATGATCACCCGTGACGGCCGCTCCTGGAACGAGTTCGAATAATGCGTAATGCCGGCGGCCTGTCTGCCGGCTTTTTTTTGCCTGCGATCTGCGCGTGGGCCACATCACTTACGGTACGGCCGGACGTCCGCGCATGCGGAGCCCTGTGGCAGGGGCGTGCCATTGTTAACCGCGAGTAATGGAGAAATAACGATGAAAAACTGGAAAACCAGCGCCGAGCAGATCCTGACTGCGGGGCCGGTGGTGCCTGTTATCGTGATCAACAAGCTGGAGCAGGCGGTGCCGCTGGCGAAAGCGCTGGTTGCCGGCGGCGTGCGGGTATTGGAGGTGACGTTGCGCACCGCCTGCGGACTGGAGTCTATCCGCGCTATCGCCAAAGAGGTGCCGGAGGCGATCATTGGCGCCGGTACGGTGATCAACCCGCAGCAACTGCGGCAGGTGACCGAAGCGGGGGCGCAGTTCGCCATCAGCCCGGGGCTGACCGAAGCCTTGCTGCAGGCGGCGACGGCGGGGTCAATCCCGTTGATCCCGGGCATCAGCACCGTATCTGAACTGATGCTGGGCATGGATTACGGCCTGCGCGAATTCAAATTCTTCCCGGCGGAAGCCAACGGCGGCGTGAAGGCGCTGCAGGCGATCGGCGGCCCGTTCCCGCAGGTGCGCTTTTGCCCGACCGGCGGCATTACGCCGAACAATTACCGCGATTATCTGGCGCTGAAAAGCGTGCTTTGCATCGGCGGTTCCTGGCTGGTGCCGGCGGACGCGCTCGAAAAAGGCGACTATGCGCGCATCACTGAACTGGCGCGCAGCGCCGTCAGCGGCGCCGCGTTGTAACCCGCACCAGGCCTGGGGTTGGCGCTTATTTGCGCACCCGCGAATACCGCAAGGCTCAACGCTCCGTTGGGCCTTTTTTAATTTTTATCGTGATTAACTTTCTTATTTTTAACCCGTTTTTTTCTGCTTTTTTATGAAAACGGCAGTTTGCTTTCTTATTTTGGCTGTGGTAAAAATATCTCAGTTGAAAATTTTACTTTTATGAGGATATTGGGCAAATCGCACGGTGTGCGGCTGATAATAGAGAACTATTATGATGACTATTAACGGAACTACCCTCAGAACCTCTACGTGCCAACTCTTCCTGTCTGCGATCCTTGCCAGTGAGCATCACTGGTGCAGCGAACTATAGCGTCTTTCTCCCTTAACCGGTGCTGGTAGCGGGCTTACGCCTTCGCTCTACCGTTCAGCCGGGCAAACATCCTTTTTGCGTTTGGGTCAGTTTATCCCCAGGGATCTCTGCGTCTTGCGCGCCGTACTGCGGCCGTTCGACGAGATAAATCGGGATAAATATGCCTTGGCGCGCGTTATTCGCCGTTTGGGAGAAAAATTATGATTTATTGGATATTTTTAGGTTTGGCCATCATGACCGAAATCATCGGCACCTTGTCGATGAAATACGCCAGTGTCAATGGCGGCATGATCGGGCATATCGTGATGTACGTGATGATCACCGCGTCTTATGTGTTGCTGTCAGTAGCGGTAAAACGCGTGGCGTTGGGCGTGGCTTATGCGCTGTGGGAAGGCATCGGCATTCTGTTCATTACCCTGTTCAGCGTGCTGTGGTTCGACGAGCCCATTTCGGCGCTGAAGGTACTGGGTCTGGCTACGCTGATCGCCGGTATCATGCTGGTGAAATCCGGTACCCGCAAAGAGCGAAAACAGGTCAGCCCGCGAGGTGACAACCATGCAACAGTTTGAGTTGTACCACATTGGGTTCCTGGGATTGGCCATCGTGCTGGAAATCATCGCCAACATCTTCCTGAAGATGTCGGACGGTTTCCGTAAAATTTGGCTGGGATTGCTGTCGCTGCTGTCGGTGCTCGGTGCGTTCAGCGCCCTGGCGCAGGCGGTGAAGGGCATCGATCTGTCAATCGCTTACGCGTTGTGGGGCGGTTTCGGCATCGCCGCCACCATCGCCGCAGGCTGGATCATGTTCGGCCAGCGGTTGAACGCCAAAGGTTGGATTGGCCTGGCGTTGTTACTGGCGGGGATGGTGATCCTTAAACTGTCCTGATAGCGGACAATAAAAAACCGCAGGCGTTGCCGTCTGCGGTTTTTTTTCGTCTGCGCGTGGCTTACAGCGCGGCGATGATTTTGATTTCCACCTTGTACTTCGGATTCATCAGCTGAGCCTGCACGGTGCAGCGCACCGGCGCGCTGCCGGCAACGACCCAGGCGTCCCAGGCGGCGTTCATCGCGGCGAAGTCGGCGGTATTGGCCAGGAAAATGGTGGCATCCAGAATACGGCTTTTGTCCGAGCCTACGCGCGCCAGCAGCACGTCGATGGCGGCGAGGGCGTTGGCGGTCTGCGCGGTCGCGTCATCATCCAGGTTCTCCGGCACGCTGGTGTAGTAAACGGTTTCGTTGTGCACCACGGCTTCGGACCAGCGCTGATCGGGATCAATTCTTTCGATATTCATTTGCTTATCTCCATATCATAGTCCCGCTAAGGGTAGCACAGCCGGTGATGAAAAAGCGCGGCGATAAAGTGGGTGGTAGCCGGGCGGCAGGCTTGGCATAATCACCGCTGAATGACACCGGCAGAGAGACAGCGTGACAGACGATTTTGCAACAGACGGCGCATTGGCGCAGGCTATCAAGGGATTCAAACCGCGTGAGCCGCAGCGGCAGATGGCGCAAGCCGTCATCGAGGCGATCAATTTCAAGCAGGAGCTGGTGGTGGAAGCCGGCACCGGCACCGGCAAAACCTTCGCTTATCTGGCGCCGGCGCTGCGCGCCGATCGCAAAGTGATCATCTCGACCGGTTCGAAAGCGTTGCAGGATCAGCTGTATGCGCGCGATCTGCCCACCGTCGCCAAGGCGTTGAAGTACAAAGGCAAGCTGGCGCTGCTGAAGGGGCGCTCCAACTACCTGTGCCTGGAGCGGCTGGAGCAGCAGTCGATGGCCGGCGGCGAACTGGCGGGGCAGACGCTGATCGATTTGGTGCAGCTGCGCAAGTGGTCGTCACAGACCAAAGAAGGCGACATCAGCACCTGCAGCGAAGTGGCGGAAGACAGTTTCGTTTGGCCATTGGTGACCAGCACCAATGACAACTGCCTGGGCAGCGATTGCCCGCTGTATCAGGATTGCTTCGTGGTCAAGGCGCGCCGCCGTGCGATGGATGCGGATGTGGTGGTGGTGAACCATCACCTGTTCCTGGCGGATATGGTGGTGAAAGAGGGTGGTTTCGCCGAGCTGATCCCGGAAGCCGAGGTGATGATTTTCGACGAGGCGCACCAAATCCCCGACATCGCCAGCCAGTATTTCGGCCAGCAGCTCACCAGCCGCCAGCTGCTGGATCTGGCGAAGGATATCACCATCGCCTACCGCACCGAGGTGCGCGATGCCGCTCAACTGCAAAAAAGCGCCGACCGTCTCAGCCTGAGTACGCAAGATTTTCGCCTGAATCTGGGAGAGCCGGGGTTCCGCGGCAATCTGCGTGACGTGCTCGGCGAACCCAACGTGCAGCGCGCTCTGTTGCTGCTCGATGATGCGCTGGAGCTGTGTTATGACGTGATGAAGCTGTCGCTGGGGCGTTCGGCGCTGTTGGACGCCGCCTTTGAGCGCGCCACGCTGTACCGCGCGCGCCTCAAACGCCTCAAGGCGGTGACGGAACCGGGCTACAGCTATTGGTATGAGTGCAATTCGCGCCACTTCGTGCTGGCGCTGACGCCGTTGACGGTGGCCGACCGGTTCCGTGAAATGCTGGACGAGAAGCCGGGCAGCTGGATCTTTACCTCGGCCACGCTGTCGGTCAACGATCAGCTGGGCCACTTCACCGAACGGCTGGGGCTGACCAAGGCCAAAACGCTGCTGCTGCCGAGCCCGTTCGACTATGCCAAACAGGCGTTGCTGTGCGTGCCGCGCTTTTTGCCTTCGCCGAATCAGCCCGGCGGGGCGCGCCAGCTGGCGCGCATGCTGCGGCCATTAATCGAAGCCAACAACGGCCGCTGCTTCTTCTTATGCACCTCGCACCAGATGATGCGCGAGTTGGCGGAAGAGTTCCGCGCCACGATGACGCTGCCGGTGCTGTTGCAAGGGGAAACCAGCAAAGGGCAACTGCTCGCGCAGTTCGTCGCCGCCGGTAACGCGCTGCTGGTGGCGACCAGCAGCTTCTGGGAAGGGGTGGACGTGCGCGGCGATGCGCTGTCCTGCGTCATCATCGATAAGCTGCCGTTCACTTCACCGGACGATCCGCTGCTGAAGGCGCGCATTGAAGATTGCCGCCTGCGCGGCGGCGACCCGTTCAATGACGTGCAGTTGCCGGATGCGGTCATCACCCTGAAACAGGGCGTCGGCCGTTTGATCCGCGACACCGACGATCGCGGCGTGCTGGTGATTTGCGATAACCGTCTGGTGATGCGCCCTTACGGCGAGGTGTTCCTCAATAGCTTGCCGCCCACGCCGCGTACCCGCGATCTGAAGCAGGCCATCGCCTTCCTGCAGGCCGCCGATGCGTCGGCCACGTGAAAGATGAAGGGCTTACGGGGCTGTGCTACAATGCGCGCCCTGTATGAAAAACCCAGTTTTATTCCCGCCAGAGGTTGGCATGTCCACGCGAATTTTAGCGATCGATACCGCGACGGAAGCCTGTTCCGTCGCCGTCTGGAATCAAGGCGAAACCCACGCCCTGTTTGAGCTGTGCCCACGTGAGCATACGCAACGAATTTTACCTATGGTGCAGCAGGTGCTGGCGGAAACCGGTCTGGCGCTCAACCAGCTCGATGCGCTGGCCTTCGGTCGCGGCCCCGGCAGCTTTACCGGGGTGCGCATCGGTATCGGCATCGCTCAAGGCCTGGCGCTGGGCGCCGATCTGCCGATGATAGGCGTTTCCACGCTGCAAACCATGGCGCAGGGCGCCTGGCGCGTCAGCGGCGCGGAGCGCGTGCTGGCGGCGATCGATGCGCGCATGGGTGAAGTTTACTGGGGGCAGTTCGAGCGCCAGGCGGACGGCAGCTGGTTGGAAAGCGAAGGCGAGGCCGTGCTGTCGCCGGCGCAGGCGCTGGAGCGTGCGCAGCGCCTGCAGGGCGAATGGGCCCATGTTGGCACCGGGTGGCAAACCTACCCCGACTTGGTCAAGGGTTCCGCGTTGAGCCTACGTGACGGCCAAATGCTGTTGCCGCAGGCGCAAGACATGCTGCCGCTGGCGCTGCAAGCCTGGCAAGAAGGGCTGGCGGTAGCGGTGGAAAACGCCGAGCCGACCTATCTGCGCAATGAAGTCACCTGGAAAAAACTGCCGGGCCGCGACTGATCGCGGCGTATTGTGCTGATGTTGATGCCGGGCGATGAGGGGCTGCAACTTGAACGATGAAACGCGGTCAAAGTTACAGCCATTTCAGGAGATTGCGACCATGTTAATCCGCACTGCAAGTAAAAAGCTGTCGCTGCTGGCCGTCGCCTGCGGCGCGCTGGTTTTATCCGGGTGCGTCACCGTACCGGATGCGATCAAAGGCTCCAGCCCTTCGCCGGTGACTCAGCTTTCCTCGGTACAAAATGCACCCAACCTGTTTACCGGCGCGGAAGCCCGTTTCGGCGGCACCGTGGTAAACGTCGCCAACGAACAAGGGCGCACGGTGCTGGAGATTGCGGCGGTGCCGCTCGACAGCGGTGCGCGGCCGATACTGGGCGAACCGTCGCGCGGCCGCTTGCTGGCCACGGTAAACGGCTTCCTCGAACCGGTCGATTTCAAAGGCCAGCTGGTGACCGTCGTCGGCGCCATTACCGGCCTGAAAGAGGGGCGAATCGGCATGACGCCGTATCGCTTCGTGACGATGAACGTGACCGGTTTCAAACGCTGGCATCTGGTGCAGCAGGTGGTGATGCCGCCTGCGCCAATGGGCCCCTGGGGCTGGCGCGGAGGTCCGTGGGGACCCGGTTGGGGCGCAGGCTATGGCTGGTATAACCCTGGCCCGGCACAGGTGCAAACCATCGTAACCGAGTAGCATACGCTTGATGTGAACACATTTGACAGGGCGGCTCAGGCCGCCCTTTTGTTTTTTGGGATAAGGAATATCCGACAATTAGTGACGTACATCGCAACCTGAATAATGTTTAAAACCCGAACTGGTCTGCTGAGTTAAAATATTGTTATGGTTAGGCTGCGAGTTTGAGGGCTGCGATGATAATTAGTAATGATTTCAGGAGTAATACCTTGGATAAGGTCTGGTTAAAACGGTATCCGGCAGATGTGCCCGCAGAGATTGATGCCGATCGCTATTCGTCGTTGATCGAAATGTTTGAGCATGCCGTGCAGCGCTATGCCGATCAGCCCGCCTTTATCAATATGGGCGAGGTGATGACCTTCCGCAAACTGGAAGAACGCAGCCGGGCTTTCGCGGCTTACCTGCAAAATGAACTGGGCCTGAAGAAGGGCGACCGCGTCGCGCTGATGATGCCTAACCTGTTGCAATACCCCATCGCCCTGTTCGGCATTCTGCGCGCCGGCATGGTGGTGGTCAACGTCAACCCGTTGTATACCCCGCGAGAGCTGGAACACCAGTTGAACGACAGCGGCGCCAGCGCCATCGTCATCGTCTCCAACTTTGCCCATACGCTGGAAAAAGTGGTGTTCAACACTCAGGTCAAGCACGTGATCCTGACGCGCATGGGCGATCAGCTGTCGGCTGCCAAAGGCACGCTGGTCAACTTCGTGGTTAAATACGTCAAGCGCCTGGTGCCCAAATACAACCTGCCGGATGCCATTTCATTCCGCAGCGCGCTGCAGCGCGGCCGCCGTCTGCAATATGTAAAACCGGACATCATTAATGCCGATCTGGCCTTCCTGCAATACACGGGCGGCACCACCGGTGTGGCGAAGGGCGCGATGCTGACGCACCGCAATATGCAGGCCAACCTCGAGCAGGCCAAAGCCGCCTATTCGCCGCTGTTCCGCGAAGGGCAGGAACTGGTGGTGACGGCGTTGCCGCTTTATCACATTTTCGCGCTGACGGTGAACTGCCTGCTGTTTATCGATCTGGGCGGGCGCAATTTGCTGATCACCAACCCGCGCGATATTCCGGGGCTGGTGAAGGAGTTGGGTAAATACCCGTTCACCGCCATGAGCGGGGTGAATACCTTGTTCAATGCGTTGCTGAACAATGAAGAGTTCCACAAGCTCGATTTCTCTACGCTGCGTTTCTCGGTCGGCGGCGGCATGTCGGTGCAAAAAGCGGTGGCCGAGAAGTGGGAAAAAACTACCGGTAAACACCTGCTGGAAGGCTATGGCCTGACGGAGTGCGCGCCGCTGGTGGCCGGTAACCCTTACGATCTGAAACACTACAGCGGCAGCATCGGCCTGCCGGTGCCGTCGACGGACATTCGGTTGGTGGACGACAATGGCCACGATGTGCCGCCGGGCGAACCGGGCGAACTGTGGGTCAAAGGGCCGCAAGTTATGTTAGGCTATTGGCAGCGCCCGGAAGCCACCGACGAAGTGCTGAAAGACGGCTGGTTGGCGACCGGTGATGTGGTGACCGTGGACGAGCAGGGGTTTGTGCGCATCGTTGATCGCAAGAAAGACATGATCCTGGTCTCCGGTTTCAACGTTTACCCGAACGAGATCGAGGATGTGGTCAGCCAGCATCCGAAAGTGCTGGAATGTGCGGCGATCGGCGTGCCCAGCGAGGCCTCTGGCGAAACGGTGAAGATCTGCGTGGTGAAGAAAGACGCCTCGCTGACCAAGGAAGAGCTGTTGACCCATTGCCGTCGGCACCTGACCGGGTATAAAGTGCCTAAAATTGTTGAGTTCCGCGATGAACTGCCGAAGTCTAACGTCGGCAAGATTTTGCGGCGAGAACTGCGCGATGAGTTAAAAACGCCGAAGCCGGCCGATGCCGCCTAGGCGTCGCTCTCGCGCCTGACTATCAACAACGCCGGTGAATGCCGGCGTTGTTGTGTTTGAATCCTACAAGAGAATGATGTTTTGAATTATCAGTTGATCACTACCGATGCCGGATTGCAGCAGGTCTGCGAGCAGGCGAGAAAGCATGCCCAGATTGCGCTGGACACCGAGTTTGTCAGAACGCGCACCTACTATCCGCAGTTGGGCCTGATCCAGCTCTACGACGGTGAACAACTCTCCCTTATCGATCCTCTCCCGATCAAGCAATGGCAGCCGTTTGTCGACCTGCTGGCCGACACCGCCGTGGTGAAGTTCCTGCATGCCGGCAGTGAAGATCTCGAAGTGTTTCTCAACGCCTTTAAAACGCTGCCGACGCCGATGGTCGATACCCAGATCCTGGCGGCCTTTACCGGCCGGCCGCTCTCCTGCGGCTTCGCGACGCTGGTGGCGGAGTACATGAAGGTTGAGCTGGACAAGAGCGAGTCGCGCACCGACTGGCTGGCGCGCCCGCTGACCGAAAGGCAATGCGTGTACGCGGCCGCCGACGTGTTCTATCTGCTGCCGATGGCTAAACAGCTGGTGCAGGAGACCGAAGAGGCCGGTTGGACCGCGGCGGCCAATAATGAGTGCCTGCTGCTGTGTCAACGCCGTAGCGAGGCGCTGGCGCCGGAAGTCGCCTACCGCGAAATCAGCAATGCCTGGCAGCTGCGCCCGCGTCAGCTCGGTTGTTTGCAGAAGTTGGCGGAATGGCGGCTGCGCCAGGCGCGTGAGCGCGATCTGGCGGTGAACTTCGTGGTGCGTGAGGAGAACCTGTGGCAGGTAGCGCGCTATATGCCGTCTTCGCTGGGAGAACTGGATTCTCTGGGGCTGAGCGGGCCGGAGATCCGTTATCACGGCAAAACGCTGCTGGCGCTGGTGGCGGAGGCCGAAGCGCTGGAGGAGTCCGAGTTACCGGCGCCGTTGGCCAACCTTATCGATCAGCCGGGCTACAAGAAGGTGTTCAAAGACATCAAGGCGGCGATCGCTACCGTCAGCGAGCAAAGCGGGTTGAGCAGCGAGCTGCTGGCATCCCGTCGCCAAATTAACCAATTGCTGAACTGGCATTGGAAACTGAAGGACGGCGAAAGTCGCCCTGAATTAATCAGCGGCTGGCGCGGCGATTTATTAATGGCGCCGTTGCAGGACATCCTGAAAGATTATTAATCGCTGATTATCACCTGGGCAGGGTAGGGAAACTCTGCTCGGGTGAATATAGGCAGGAAATAATGCGTTGAAGGTAAATCTGGCCAGAATTTACTTTAAACGAGGCGGCGGCAAAGTTAATTGGGAATAGTCCCAAAGGGAAAAATCGCTTTTTTGCTACCGATAAAGCTTAATAACTGGATGCACATACAGTTACCCCCTGCATAAAATATACAGGGGGTAATTAATGCGTCGCAATCATTTAGCTGCTTCTTCCGATTCCGGCAATGTCACGTTAAGTTCAAGTACCGAAATATCGTCCCCTTTCTGCTCGAACTGCACGTGCAGCATTTCAGGATCGATCTGAATGTATTTGCAAATAACCGCCAGAATATCGCGTTTCAGATCAGGCAGATACGGGGGCTCACTGTCCCCGCGGCGACGCTCTGCGACGATAATCTGCAGCCGTTCCTTGGCTATATTGGCTGTCTGTTTTTTGCGGGACAGAAAGAAGTCTAATAAGGCCATGGTTTATCCCCCAAAAAGGCGTTTCAGGAAACCCTTCTTCTCTTCTTCAATGAAGCGGAATGGGCGTTCTTCCCCCAACAAGCGGCAAACGGTATCGTCATACGCCTTACCGGCGTCTGACTCGGCATCCAGAATGACAGGCTCACCCTGGTTGGAAGCGCGCAGCACGGACTGGTCTTCCGGGATCACGCCCACCAGCGGAATGCGCAGGATTTCCAGCACGTCTTCCATGCTCAGCATGTCGCCACGGCTGACGCGGCCCGGGTTATAACGGGTCAGCAGCAGGTGTTCCTTGATAGGCGATTCGCCTTTCTCGGCGCGGCGTGATTTGGAAGAGAGAATGCCCAGGATACGGTCGGAGTCGCGTACCGAAGACACTTCCGGGTTGGTGGTGATGATAGCTTCGTCGGCGAAATACAGCGCCATCAGCGCACCGGTTTCGATACCGGCCGGTGAGTCGCAGACCACGAAGTCAAAATCCATCTCGCCGAGATCGTTGAGGATTTTTTCAACGCCTTCGCGGGTCAACGCGTCTTTGTCGCGTGTCTGCGAAGCTGGCAGGATATAGAGGTTTTCAGTGCGTTTGTCTTTGATCAACGCCTGATTCAGCGTGGCATCGCCCTGAATCACGTTCACGAAATCATAAACTACCCGACGTTCGCAGCCCATGATCAGGTCAAGATTACGCAGACCGATATCGAAATCGATCACGACGGTTTTCTTGCCTTTCTGGGCCAGGCCGGTAGCGATGGCCGCGCTCGAAGTGGTCTTGCCAACGCCCCCTTTACCCGATGTAACAACAATAATGCGTGCCATGAAATGGATTCCTTGTCAAAAGGGCTTAATTTAAAGGTTGTATGGTTAAAGCGTTATCCAACAGGCTGAGTCGTACGGCCTGCCCGACGTAATCGGACGGGATTTGGTCGCTCAACCAGTACTGCCCTGCGATAGAGACTAGCTCAGCCGCCAGGTGGGTGCAAAAAATCTGACATTGCGTGTCGCCTGACGCGCCTGCCAGTGCGCGACCGCGCATCATGCCGTAGACATGAATATTGCCGTCGGCAATCAGTTCGGCGCCGGCGCTGACGCTGCTGGTCACGATAAGATCGCTGTTGCGGGCGTAAATCTGTTGGCCGGAACGGACAGGCGTACTGATGATGCGCGTTTTGGCGGGGGCGTTATCCGCCACCACAGGCGCTGGCGCAGGCTCCGGCGCCGCCATTTTCTGGCCTTTGCCTTCGCTCAGCAGCGGCAGCCCTGCGCGGGCTATCGCGCGCTTTTGACGCTCATCTCTGCAACCGCTGATACCCACAACGCGCAGACCTGCCGCCGCGACAGCCTGTTGAAGTTCTTTCCAGTTCGCATCGCCTTCCAGCGTTGCGACGTTGATAACAACAGGAGCGTTTTTCAGAAAAGCGGGCGCTTGCTCAACTTTTTCCTGTAACGCCTGGCGTATTACCTCGGGCTGCGAATTATGCAAATGAACAACCGATAGGGTAAAACTGCTGCCTTTTAGCTCAATTGGCGATTGTGACATCTATCCTGACTCAGTCTCAGCAACTTTAAATCCCCGGAATACCACTCGGGGTGCGATATTCCGATGTACTATAAGCATGTTATAGTCAGAGTTATATCCAGGCAAGACGCTCCCTCAATTAAATAGAGTTAAAAAAATGCTTTGTGTGATCTATAGAAGCCCGAAACGCGATCAAACTTATCTTTATGTCGAAAAAAAAGACGATTTCTCTCGTGTGCCGGAAGAGCTGATGAAAAGTTTCGGCGTGCCGCAATTCGCCATGATGCTGTCGCTCGATGAGCGCAAGAAATTGGCCTCGGCGGATATCGAAAAGGTGAAGCAGGCGTTGAAAGACGAAGGCTATTATCTGCAGTTCCCGCCGCCGGTTGAAAACCTGCTTAATCAGCATCTGGCGGGCGATAAGGCCTGAGACAGTCGCCACGGCCAGGGGAGGCGCGATGACACGTTCGGCGAGAAAGACCGTATTGGCCGCCTGGTTGGCGCTGGGCGGAGTGCTGATGCCCGGCGCATCGCAGGCGGCGCAGGAGACGACGCTGGCGGCGAGCGGCCGCGATCCGGCGCAGTTCCCGGCGTATGTCGATCAACTTAAGCGCCGGGCGCGGGAACAGGGCATCAGTCAGGCGACTCTTGATCGCGCGTTTGCGCAAATCCACTTCGTCGATCGAGTGATCAAGGCCGATCGCAATCAGCCGGAGCAGAAGATCACCCTGGACGATTACCTGCGGCGGGTGATGTCACCCGCCAAGGTGCGCCAGGGGCGAGAACGGTATCGGCAGCGCCATGCGCAATGGTTGCGGGCCAGCGAGCGCTATCGGGTGCCAGGGCGTTATATCATCGCGTTGTGGGGGATGGAGAGCGCCTACGGCAAGATTCAGGGGCGGGAAGACGTGGTGTCTGCGCTGGCGACCTTGGCGTTTGAAGGGCGCCGTGAAGCTTTTTTCAGCCAGGAACTGATGGCGGCGCTGCAGATAGTCGAGCAGGGGCACGTCGGCGATACGCCGCTGAAAGGCTCCTGGGCCGGCGCGATGGGGCAATGCCAGTTTATGCCGAGCTCCTTCTTGCGCTACGCGGCGGATGGCGACGGCGACGGGCGCATCGATATCTGGAACAACATTGACGACGTTTTCGCGTCTACAGCCAGCTATCTGTCCAAAGAGGGCTGGCAGCCCGGCATCGGCTGGGGGCGCGAGGTCAAACTGCCCGCCGGCTTCAATCCGACCGAACTGGGTTTGAAAGACGCGCAGGCGCGCAGCGTCAACGACTGGCAGAAACGCGGCGTGCGCCGTGCGGATGGCAGTGCGTTGCCGCATGCCGTGCAGCGCGGTTGGATTATCGCGCCGGATGATCTGCAGGGGCGGACGTTCCTGGTCTATGATAATTTCCGCACCCTCATGCACTGGAATCGCTCTTACTATTTCGCCCTCGCCGTGGGTATGATGGCAGACGCGATCGGGCATTGATCCGGCACACCAATAATCGGCTTGGCGCGCCAAGCCTCTACAGTTTGGGAGAAGCGGTATGTATCAACATAGAGACTGGCAGGGTTCGCTGCTCGATTTCCCGGTGAACAAGGTGGTCTGCGTCGGCAGCAACTACGCCGATCATATCAAGGAAATGGGCAGCGCGGCGTCCGTCGAACCGGTGGTGTTTATCAAACCGGAAACGGCGTTGTGCGATATTCGCCAGCCGGTGGCCATCCCCAAAGAGTTCGGTGCGGTGCATCATGAGGTGGAGCTGGCGGTATTGATCGGCACACCGTTGAAACAGGCCAACGAAGATCGCGTTGCGCGGGCGATCGCCGGTTATGGCGTGGCGCTCGATCTGACGCTGCGCGATCTGCAAGCAGGCTTTAAAAAGGCTGGCCAGCCGTGGGAAAAGGCCAAGGCCTTCGACGGTTCCTGCCCGATGTCGGGATTTATCCCGGTGGCGGAATTCGGCGATCCGCAAAACGCCGAGCTGTCGTTGACCGTCAACGATCAATTGCGCCAGCAGGGCAATACGCGCGACATGATCACGCCAATTCTGCCGCTTATCAGCTACATGAGCCGCTTCTTCACGCTGCGCGCCGGCGACATCATCCTGACCGGCACGCCGCAGGGCGTGGGCCCGATGGCCTCCGGCGACATGTTGAAAATCAGCCTGAACGGCAAAACGCTCAGCACCCGGGTGATCTGACCTCTCTTCGCCGCCGGCATCGTCGGCGGCAAAGCTTGCATCTTGCCGCTAATATGTCTATATAGTCCCCCCTCGAACCTGTGCGCAGGTGACTTATCCATTTACCGAAACCGGACGCTAACATGTCACAACTCGCTTTTTGGCAACAGAAAACGCTGGCGGAAATGTCAGAACAAGAGTGGGAATCGCTGTGCGACGGGTGCGGGCAATGCTGTTTGAATAAGCTGATCGACGAAGATACCGACGAGATTTATTTTACCAACGTAGCCTGCAACCAGCTCAACATCAAATCCTGCCAATGCCGTAACTATGAGCGGCGCTTCGAGCTGGAAGAAGACTGCATCAAACTGACGCGCGAGAACCTCACTACCTTCGATTGGCTGCCGCCGACCTGCGCCTATCGCCTGATCGGCGAAGGCAAGCCGCTGTTTCCCTGGCACCCGCTGATCAGCGGCTCCAAAGCGGCGATGCACGGCGAGCGCATCACGGTGCGGCATATTGCGGTGCGCGAGAGCGAAGTGGTGGACTGGCAGGATCATATCCTCAACAAGCCGGACTGGGCCAGGTAACGCGGATGCCTTGACAGATGTTGCTCGGCAACACGAGTTTTAATGCCAGAGGGCGGCGTGTTAAGACATCCCGCCCTCTTGGCTATTGAGCTCACGCGCATGAGACTCTTGCTTCACGCTTTTTTGTCGCGGCGATGCCAGTTAGCCAGATTTTTCAGCGGCTGCTTCACATACGGGCTGGCCTTGATCAGGCTGAACAGCAGTTTATTCACCACCGTACCCACTTTGTCCATTGGCCGGTCGACATCGAGAAACAGCACAGCGCGCAGCTCGTCGGTATCATTGCGAACTTCGTGTTCGTAGGAATCATCAAACAAAATCACCTTGCCTTCATCCCAGTGCAGAATTTGGTCGTCAACGCGGATCCAGAGCTTGTCCCGATCCTTTGGCACGATCAATCCCAGATGCGCACGCACGACGGCTCGAGTCGGGCCTTTGTGAGGCACGATGTGATAGTGCGGTTTAAGAATCGAAAACATGGCGGTGCGCATGCCGGGGATCTCGCTGACCGCCTCTGCTGTGCGCGGGCAGATGGCGCAGTTTTCATCAACCCGTTGCCCGTAGACAAACAGCCCGAAGGTTTTCCAGTTATCGCCTTTAGAGATGCGTTTCTGATCCGGTGATATTTGGTGGAACGCTGGGATATCCTCCGGGTGTTCCAGCAACCGATCCAACTCCTCGCGAATGGCCGGCCAACGGGCTTCCAGCGCCGTCACCCAATTAAATTCATGATTGCCGATCCGCGGCGTGGTGGAGATGAGCGAATGGCGAGTCTGAAATTCGCCGTTCCAGCGCAGGAATTTTTTCCCGGCTTTGAGCAGCATGCGCCGCAGGAAGGGGCGCTGAGACGAAGGCGGCAATGTGGTATCCGGCATAGTATCGTGTCCTTGATGTCATATGATGTGCTGTAGTCAGCCAAAACCTGGCTCACAGGAAGAAAGGGCGAAAGTCAACACGTCATTCAGCATAGGGAAAGCATCGCGAACGATTTTAATCTTTAGTGCGCGAATGGCGTTGATGCTTGGTGCCGGATAGAGAGAAATTCCAACAATTTATTTAACGATGGTAAGGGCTTGCGTGAGGGGGGAAGAGGGGAAAAAAGCCCCTGCAAAGATGAGGGGCAAGACACACAACAACACCAGGGAAATCGGTAGTACTCACTTTGCCGATACTATAAGGATTTTATGGGTAAACTTCACCAAAATATTGTGCTCTGAATGTGACAAAGGTGCAGTCGTTCATAAGTAACGGTAATTTATTGATGCTCGAAGGCTGAAAGGTATGTGCCAGAGCGGCCTGTTTTTAGTCGCCGATATGGCAGAAGTTTAATGTTATGTAAATTACGCCCTTAGCCGTGCCGGGATGCTTCTTTTTAAACGATAAGTTGGGTAATTTGGCCGCTCTCCCGCAAGTTCGAGAGTATAACAATGAAAATGATCCGCCTGTTTGCCGTAGCTGGAGCGCTGATCGTGCTCGTTTACTTCCTTACACATACCTGAGGTGGCTTTATCTCGGAATGTGACAGCAATAACTAAAAAAACGGCGCCTTCCGGCGCCGTTTTTTGTTTGTCTGCCGATCAGCGGCCGAACAGGTCGCGGCGGCGTGGGCGAACAAACTGCGCGACCAGCACAATCAGCGCCACCAACAGATAGGCACCGAAGATGCCGACCAACCATTGCGGCATTTCCAACGTCAGGAATTGCCATTGACGCACGGAGCAGTCACCGGAAGCGTGAAACACCGCCGGCAGCCATTTGTCCAGCGGCAGCCAGGACGGGAAGCTGACGAAGAAATCGCAGGTATTGAATGGCGAAGGATGCAACTGGATCATGGTGTGCTTCCACGCCAGCTGTACGCCTTCCCAGGCGCTGTAGATCCACAGCAAGATCGCCGCGTAGCGCAGCGGAGTTTTCGGCGCGATGGCGCCCACCAGCGAGGCGCCGAGGATGCCGAACAGCGCGCAACGCTCGTAAATGCACATCACGCACGGCTGCAGCAGCATAACGTGCTGGAAATAGAGCGCGACCAGTTCCAACACCAACGCTGTCAGGGCCATCAGCAGCCAGGCGCCGCGTCCTTGTGAACAGCGGTTAAAGAATTGCAACATATCTAGATTCTTCCATGCAGTAAGCAATTGAACCGGCAGTGTAAACCAATTCCTCTTCGCTGCCAGCCACCTGGGCCGGATTCAGCGTAAAAATAGTCGGTTCACCCTGCCGGCGCCGTCTCAGTGGCCGACGGCGTCGATGGACGGCAGCGTCAGCCAATGCCACTGCGTCAACAGCTCGGTCGCCGGTTCCAAGGTGAACTGGACGCACAGCAGGCCAACCACCGTCAGCACCACCGTATAAGGCAGGGCCATCCATACCATGCGGCCATACGACAAACGCACCAGCGGCGCCAATGCCGACGTCAGGAGGAACAGAAACGCCGCCTGTCCGTTAGGGGTGGCGACCGATGGCAGGTTGGTACCGGTATTGATGGCGACCGCCAGCAGCTCGAACTGCTTCAGCCCGATCGCGCCGGTTTCCAGCGCGGTGCGCGCCTCGTTGATGTAAACCGTGCCGACGAACACGTTGTCGGAAACCGACGACAGCAGGCCGTTGAACAGGTAGAACAGCGAAAGCTGAGAGGCGGGCTCGGCGCGCAGCACAAACTGGATCACCGGGCTGAACAGGTGCTGCTCGATGATGACCGCGACCACGGTGAAAAACACCGTCAGCAGCGCGGTGAACGGCAGCGCTTCCTGGAACGCTTTGCCGATGGCGTGCTCGTCGTTCACGCCGCACAGGGAGGTGGCGAGGACGATCACCGACAGGCCAATCAGCCCCACTTCAGCCAGGTGGAAGGCCAGCGCCAGCACCAGCCAAACGCCGATCAGCGCCTGCATCACCAGTTTGAGCCGTTCTTGTTTGCTACGGCCCGCAGTGGCCTTGCGGTCATACTCTTTCAGCACGTCGCGCACCGCTTCCGGTAGCTGCGCGCCGTAGCCAAACAGGTGAAAACGTTCTACCAGCCAACACACCAGCAGGCCGCACACCAACACCGGCAGCGTGACCGGCGCCATACGCAGGAAGAAATCGATAAAACCCCAGCCCGCGTTTTTGGCGATGATCAGGTTTTGCGGCTCGCCCACCATGGTCATGACCCCGCCGAGCGCGGTGCCGACGCCGGCGTGCATCAGCAGGCTGCGCAGAAAGGCGCGGAATTGCTCCAGCGTCTGTTTGCGCTCTTCGCCGGTAAAATCGCTGTCATCGCCAATGTCGCCGTCAGGGCGGTTTGACGTCACGTTGTGATAGATGGAATAGAAGCCGGTGGCCACGCTGATCACTACCGCCACGACCGTCAGCGCGTCGAGGAAGGCGGAAAGGAAGGCGGCGGCCAGGCAGAACGCCAGCGACAGCAGGGTTTTCGAACGGATGTTGAGCAGCAGCTTGGTGAACACGAACAGCAGCAGCTGCTTCATAAAGTAGATGCCGGCCACCATAAAGATCAGCAGCAGCAACACGTCCAGATTATGTTCGATTTCCTGCGAAACCTGCGCCGGGCTGGTCATGCCGATGGCCACGGCCTCGAGCGCCAGCAGGCCGCCCGGCAGCAGCGGGTAGCATTTCAGCGCCATCGCGAGGGTAAAGATGAACTCGGCCACCAGCAGCCAACCCGCGATAAACGGGCTGGCGAAAAAGAACACCAGGGGGTTGATCGCCAGAAAAATGAGAATGGTCAGTTTGTACCAGTCGGGAGATTGCCCCAGAAAATTTTTGAGCAGGGCGCTACGCAGGGTTGTTTCCATTGTGCTCTATGCATCCTTCAATCAGTCGTAGCACGTACCCTAACAATGCGGTGGGGGCGTGCGCAACCTGAGCTTGTTTTACCATGAGAAAATTCCTCCGACCGGTATTTTTGCTCGTTTTTTGCCACGTTATGCACACTTTCGTTTATTGTTTTTCGCTCACGCTATGTCATGTCAGCACGATCTGGTATGATGAGCTGATTACTTTTACTGATTTTATCGTCGCAACGGAACGTCAAACACATGGTCATAAAGGCGCAGAGTCCTGCCGGTTTCGCGGAAGAGTACATTATTGAGAGTATTTGGAATAATCGCTTCCCCCCTGGCTCTATTTTGCCCGCGGAGCGTGAGCTTTCGGAGTTGATTGGCGTCACGCGCACCACGTTACGTGAAGTGTTGCAACGTCTGGCCCGCGATGGCTGGTTGACCATTCAGCATGGCAAACCGACCAAAGTGAACAATTTTTGGGAAACGTCCGGCCTCAATATCCTTGAGACGGTGGCTCGTCTCGATCACAAAAGCGTCCCTCAGCTGATTGATAACCTGCTGTCCGTGCGCACCAATATCGCGTCGATCTTTATTCGCGCCGCGGTGCGCAATCATCCGGAGCAGGCCCAGGAAGTGTTGGCGAAGGCCGCCGAGGTTGAAGATCAGGCGGACGCTTTCAATCTGCTCGATTACGAGATCTTCCGCGGTCTGGCGTTCGCTTCCGGCAATCCGATCTACGGCCTGATCTTCAACGGTCTGAAAGGGCTGTACACCCGCGTGGGCCGTTACTACTTCTCCAACCCGGAAGCGCGCAAGCTGGCGCTGACCTTCTACAGCAAGCTGTCCACGCTGTGCCATGAGAAGCTGTACGACCAGGTGATGGACACCGTGCGCAACTACGGTAAGGACAGCGGGGCGATTTGGCAGAGCATGCAGGGCACCATGCCGAGCGATCTGACCGAAGCGCGCCGTTAATCGCGAGTCAATGAAAAAGAAAGGGCGCCATTTTGGCGCCCTTTGTCGTTGCGGCGGTTACAGCGGCGTAGGCCGCGGCGGGCAGCGATCGAGCAACTCTACACTGCCGTCTTCATTTTGTTGCTCGAGGATCACGTCGAAGCCCCACAGGCGATGCAGGTGCTTCAACACGTCGCGGCGGCTCTTATCCAGTGGCGCGCGTTCCTGCGGGATGTAACGCAATGTCAGCGAGCGGTCACCGCGCAGATCCACGTTCCAGATCTGAATGTTCGGCTCATGGTTGCTCAGGTTGTATTGCGCCGACAGCTCCTGGCGGATCGCCCGGTAACCGGCTTCGTTATGGATCGCGGCAATCTCCAGATAGTTGTTGCGATCGTCGTCCAGCACGGTGAACAACCGGAAATCACGCATCACTTTGGGTGACAGGAACTGGCTGATAAAGCTCTCGTCCTTGAAGTCGCGCATGGCGAAGTGCAATGTCTCCAGCCAGTCTTTTCCGGCGATGTCCGGGAACCAGTAGCGGTCTTCTTCGGTCGGCGATTGGCAGATGCGCTTGATGTCCTGGAACATGGCGAAGCCCAGCGCATAAGGGTTGATGCCGTTATAGTACGGGCTGTTGTACGGCGGCTGATACACCACGTTGGTGTGGCTGTGCAAAAACTCCAGCATAAACCGCTCGGTCACTCGGCCCTCGTCGTACAGATGGTTGAGGATGGTGTAATGCCAGAAGGTGGCCCAACCCTCGTTCATCACCTGAGTCTGCTTTTGCGGGTAGAAATACTGGCTGACTTTGCGCACGATGCGCAACACCTCACGCTGCCAGGGTTCCAGCAGCGGTGCATTCTTTTCGATAAAATAGAGGATATTTTCCTGCGGTTCGCTCGGATACCGGCGCGCCTGCTCCGGCGACTCTTCACGTTCGACGCGTGGCAAGGTCTTCCATAACGTATTCACCTGGCTTTGCAGATACTCTTCGCGGCTTTTCTGGCGCGCTTTCTCTTCCACCAGGGAGATTTTCTGCGGGCGCTTGTACCTGTCGACCCCATAGTTCATCAGCGCGTGGCAGGAGTCCAGCAGTCGCTCCACTTCATCGACGCCGTAGCGTTCTTCGCATTGGCTGATGTAGTGGCGGGCGAACAGCAGATAATCGACGATGGAGCTGGCGTCGGTCCAGCTGCGGAACAGATAGTTATTCTTGAAGAACGAGTTGTGGCCATAGCAGGCGTGCGCCATCACCAGCGCCTGCATGGTGATGGTGTTTTCCTCCATCAGGTAGGCGATGCAGGGATTGGAGTTGATGACGATTTCATACGCCAGCCCTTGCTGGCCCTGTTTGTAGCGCTGTTCGGTTTCGATGAACTTCTTGCCGAAGGACCAATGGGTATAGTTGATCGGCATGCCGACGCTCGAATAGGCGTCCATCATCTGCTCGGAGGTGATCACCTCGATCTGATGGGGGTAAGTGTCGAGTCGGTAATGCTTGGCGACGCGGTCAATCTGCTCCAAATACACCTGCAGCAGTTCGAACGTCCAGTCCGGTCCATCGCTCAGACGTTTATCATCCTTAACCTTTTCTTCATGTGTTGAAGTAGTCATCAGCGCACCCTCATTATTCACGGGTCTTGCTCAAACGGCAGACCCTGTAACAAGCATAGTTCAAGTCATAATTAACCATTGCAAATCAGTGAAATAAAAATGCCGGTACGCAAAGGAGCGAACGGCGGTCGATCCGGCGCCCGTCCCGGCAGAAGGCGGCGCGGCACCGCACTCCCTCTTCGAGTATAACCCTGCGGCAGGGGGGCGCAACACAATGCCTGTTGCACGACAAGGATTGAAAATTGTTATGTTATATTGTAACTTTTAGTTTTCATGGTAACGGACAAGGAGCGCATTTTGGCGAGGCATTTTGGCAAACTGGCGGTGGCGCTGGCCGCGCTGTTTATCAGCGGGCAGGCGTGCGCCCACGGGCATCATTCACACGGCAAGCCGCTGACGGAGGTGGAAAAAAAGGCGGAGGCGGGTGTATTCGACGATAAGGACGTCAAAGATCGCAACCTGGCGGATTGGGAGGGGGTGTGGCAATCCGTGTATCCCTATCTGCTCAATGGGGATCTTGACCCGGTGTTCAAGAAGAAAGCGGCACAGGACAAGCGCAAGACCTTCGCCGAAGTGAAGGCGTATTACCGCAAAGGGTACGCCACCGATGTAGATACCATCGGCATTGAAAACGGCGTCATGGAATTTCACCGCGGTGACCAATCCAGCGCCTGTCAGTATAAGTACGCCGGGCATAAGATCCTGACGTATGTTTCCGGTAAAAAGGGCGTGCGTTATCTGTTTGAATGCCAGGATGCCGGCAGCCTGGCGCCGAAATTCGTGCAGTTCAGCGATCACATTATCGGCCCGCGCAAATCGGCGCATTTCCATATCTTTATGGGCAACACGTCGCAGGAAGCGTTGCTGAAAGAGATGGATAACTGGCCGACTTACTACCCATTCCAACTGCAAACTAAAGAAGTCGTGGATGAGATGCTGCATCATTGATGCTGCTCGCTCCCGCAACCACAAGCCCGCCTGTGTGGGCTTGTGCTCAGTCAAACGGTCTGATTTGCAGGTAATCGTCCGTCACTTCCATTTCAAATAGCGTTTTATCTGCCAACAAGGTCGCACGCATTCGTTCCCGGGCTTGCCGGTAGCGTTCATCCAATTGAATATCACCGGCGCTTTCCCATGCGACTCGGCTTGGCCATTGCGCATAGCCGATAAACTGCCCGCCCATATCCCGATGCAGGCGCGAGCCGAGGCTGCCGCGCTGCAGATAGATGCCTTGGGTCAACGCTAGCCAAGCCTGGCGAAAGGCGTGTTCGTGTCCGGGTTTGACTGAAAACTGGTAAATGGCGATGAACATAAGGCGTTCTCCACAATAGCGACAGTGTGAACTTTAGGCGCTGCTTCTGGCTTTAACGTTCATATCGTGCTGCAGCGTTCAACATAAGCGGGCGGGCTAAGGGCTCGGGTGTTTTATTCCAGTAGTGAAAGCAAGGTTAACGGCAGCTGAAATTTTGCGCGATTTTTCTGCTGCGGAGGGAGGCGGCTCTCTTTGTTTGTTATGTTGGTATTTTTTATTTTATTGGGTTTTTGTTCTGTTTAATTGTTGGCTGGTATTTTTATATTCTGTTAAATCAATGTTACTTATCACGCCTTTTTTGAGTGCTATCATTGATAGCGTTGATATCAATTCAGTGGCGGTATGACGCCATAATCCCCTCTAAACCGCATCTTATCGCTATTTTCAGACGGCTATTGCAAATGCATGGCTCATCGACGATAAATTAATTGTGAATATTGTCACGTTTGATGACGAAGTTGTTGGACGGATTTTTTCACTGAGTTAATTTCCTGTGAGCAGAAGATTATGCTTTGTGAAGCCTTGAGCTGGAGTCAGCGATGCGAGTGGTAATTTTAGGTAGTGGAGTGGTGGGCGTAGCCAGTGCCTGGTATTTGGCGAAGGCGGGGCATGAGGTGACGGTGATCGATCGTCAGCCAGGCCCCGCACTGGAAACCAGCGCGGCGAACGCCGGGCAGATTTCACCGGGTTATGCCGCACCTTGGGCGGCACCGGGCGTGCCGCTGAAGGCCATCAAGTGGATGTTCCAGCGCCATGCGCCGTTGGCCATCCGCCTCGACGGCAGCAGCTTCCAACTGAGCTGGATGTGGCAGATGTTGAAGAACTGCAACACCGAACACTACATGACCAACAAAGGCCGCATGGTGCGTCTGGCGGAATACAGCCGCGATTGTATCAAGGCGCTGCGTCAGGAAACCGGCATCCAGTACGAAGGTCGCCAGGGCGGCACGCTGCAGCTGTTCCGCACTCAACAACAGTTCGAAAACGCCGCGAAAGACATTGCGGTATTGGAAGATGCCGGCGTGCCTTACAGATTGCTGGAAGCCGGCCAACTCGGCAGCGTCGAGCCGGCGCTGGCGCAGGTGGCGCACAAGCTGACCGGCGGCCTGCAGTTGCCGAACGACGAAACCGGCGATTGCCAGCTGTTTACGCAACAGTTGGCGAAGATGGCAGAGCAGGCGGGCGTCACTTTCCTGTTCAACCGCAGCGTCGATCGTCTGCTGGTGGAGGGCGACAAGATCGCCGGCGTGCAGTGCGGCGAGGAAGTGTTCAAGGCCGACAGCTATGTGGTGGCGTTCGGCTCGTACTCCACGGCGCTGCTGCGCGGCCTGGTGTCCATTCCGGTTTACCCGCTGAAGGGCTATTCGTTGACCATTCCTATCACCGACGAAGCGGCGGCGCCGTTCTCTACGGTATTGGATGAGACGTATAAAATCGCCATCACACGCTTCGACCAGCGCATTCGCGTTGGCGGCATGGCGGAGATCGTCGGTTTCAATACGCAGCTGGAGCAAAAACGGCGCGAAACGCTGGAAATGGTGGTGCGCGATCTCTACCCGAACGGCGGCCGAGTGGAAGAGGCGACGTTCTGGACCGGCCTGCGGCCGATGACGCCGGACGGCACGCCAATTGTCGGCCGCACCTCGCTGAAGAACCTGTATCTCAATACCGGACATGGCACGTTGGGCTGGACGATGGCCTGTGGCTCCGGGCAGTTGTTGTCCGATCTGATGTCCGGCATTACGCCGGCGATCCCTTCCGATGACCTGGCGGTGGCGCGTTACAGCGCCGGGTTTCGCCAGCAACACGCGGTTCCGCTGAACGACGTGCATCCCGCACGTTAATCGTCGACGCTGTCATAGACTTTCCTGGCCACGTGCAGGCGCGCGTGGCCGCCGTACGTTGCCCCAAGGAGAAGCGATGCCCCGTCCCATAACCGCCACGATGCATCTCGGCGCGATTGAAAATAACTTGCAGGTGGTGCGCCGTTTCGCCCCCGGCGCCAAAGTCTGGGCGGTGGTCAAGGCTAACGCCTATGGCCACGGCATCAAACACGTTTGGCGCAGCATGGCGCAAACCGACGGCTTCGCCATGCTGGATCTGGCCGAAGCGGTGCTGCTGCGCGAGTCGGGTTGGCAAGGGCCTATCCTGTTGTTGGAAGGCTTCTTCCAGCCGCAGGATCTGGCGTTGCTCGACCGTTATCGCCTGACGACGGCGGTGCACAGCGACTGGCAGCTGGCGGCGATCGCCGACGCCACGCTGAACGCGCCGCTCAATGTCTATCTGAAAGTGAACAGTGGCATGAATCGGCTGGGGTTCGCACCCGAGCGGCTGCATGAGGTGTGGCGCAGGGCGCAGGCGGTAGCCAACATTGCCGAGCTTACGCTGATGAGCCACTTCGCCACCGCCGACGGCCCTGAAGGTGTGACCCGGCAAATGGCTACCATCGAGGCGGCGGCTACCGATATACCGCTGCCGCGCTGCCTGGCCAACTCGGCCGCCACGCTGTGGCACCCTTCGACCCACGGCAGTTGGGTCCGTCCTGGGATCGTTCTCTATGGCGCTTCGCCGAGCGGTTGCTGGAATGACGTTGCGGCGACGGGGCTGCAGCCGGCGATGACGCTGAGCAGTGAAATCATCGGCATTCAGCAGCTGAAGTCTGGCGATCGTGTGGGTTACGGTGGCCGTTACAGCGCCGCAGGCGCACAGCGTATCGGTGTGGTGGCCTGCGGTTACGCCGACGGCTATCCGCGTCATGCGCCGACCGGTACGCCGGTATGGGTTGACGGCGTGCTGACGCGCACCCTGGGAACGGTATCGATGGATATGCTGGCGGTGGATCTGACGCCCTGTCCGCAAGTCGAACTGGGCGCCGAAGTGGAGCTGTGGGGGAAACGTCTGCCGGTGGATGAGGTGGCCACGGCGGCAGGGACGTTAGGCTATGAGCTGCTGTCGGCGTTAGCGGCGCGAGTGCCGGTCGCCACCGAAGCCTGAGCCGGGGCTCAGGCGACTTTTCTGATCTGCCCTTTAATCTGCTTGCTGAGCCGCCGCGCGTGCAGCGCCAGCAGGCAGCCCGCCAGCATCACCAGCGCCAGCGACAGCTTGGGTTGCAGCGGCAACGCCATCGCCACCAGACCCAGCGCGGCGCCGCCCGCCATCTGCACGAAACCGACCAGCGCGGACGCGACGCCGGCCTCATTGGAGTAGGGTTCCAACGCGTAGCTGGTGGCCGGGCCCATCACGAATGCCAATCCGGCGCAGGCGCTGGCGACTGGCAGCATATACGCCAGCCAGTGCGCTTGCGCCGTCGCGGGCAGCAGCATGACGCCCAGCAGCAGACCCAGACAGCCCAGCCCCATCAAAATGCCGCCGGTCGCCAGACAAACCGGGCGGCCGACCTTGTGGATGATGCGGTTGGCGAAGAAGCTGACCAGCATGATCCAGAAACCGTTGGCGCCGAACACCAGCGAGAATTGCAGCGGTGTCAGGCCAGCGGTGCCCATCAGCACGTTCGGTGCCAGAGAAACGTAGGTCAGCGCCATGCCCATCGCCCCGGAGTTCACCACCGCAAAGGAGAGAAAACGCCGTTCGCTGAGGATGCGCGCGTATTGACGCACCGGCAACCCCTTGACCGGCACGGTGTCGGCAGGGCGAGTTTCCGGCAGGCGCAGCGCGATGAGCGCCAACACCAGCAGCGCGTAGCCGACCAGGAACCAGAAGGGAGCGCGCCAGCCGAAGGCTTCGGCGAGCAGGCCGCCGAGCAGCGGCGCCAGCGCCGGGATGATGTTCAGCGTGCCGTTAAGAAAGCCGAAAGCGCGGGCGGCGTCGTCGCCATTCAGGCGATCGCGCACGCCGCTGAAGGCGACGACGGCGGTGCAGCAAACCGCCACCCCTTGCAGCAGACGCGAAGCGATGAAAATCGTCGGGCTGGTGGCCAGCGCCGCCATCGCGGCGCCGATCATGTAGAGGATAATGCCGGCCAGCGCCACCGGTTTGCGGCCATAGTTGTCCACCAGCGGGCCGGCAATGACCTGGCCGAGGCCAAGCACCAGAATAAATAGCGATATGGTGGATTGGATCAGCGCTTCGCTGCTGCCCAGACCGACGGCAATAGCGGGAATAGTCGGCAGATAAAGATCGATGCCTAATGGGCCGAGCAGCACCAGGCTGAGAAGCATAAACAGAAACTTTTGCATAACAGGAAAGGCACGTCCGAGTGACAAAGAGGGCTAGAGTAGAGACTCTGGCGGCAAATGAAAAGGGGCAAAGCGGGTCAGCGCTGCGCCCCCTGGCGGTAATAGAGCGCCGAGACGGTATCGGCCACATAACGGGCCTGGTGGCGAGCATCATCCAGCGCCCGATGCGGCATACCTTCGAACGGGCGGGCCTTTTTCGGGTTAAAGCCGTGCAGTTCCGCCAACGTGATCACCGTGCGCACGTCCTGGGTATCCCAGAATTTCCACGGGCAGGGCATTTCCAGCTGCTGGAAGGCGTGTTCGAGGATCGCGCAGTCGAATTCTTTGCCGTTGCCCCAGACTTTCACCGTGTCGGTGCTGTTCATATGGATGAAGCGGCTAAGGCTGCTCAGCACGCGCTTCAGGCTCTCGGTGCCGCCGAAGGCCTGCTTGCGCGCTTCATCGGACTGTTTCGCCCACCAGGCGACCGTGTCAAGGCTGATGGTTCGGCCCGGTTGGTCTTTCTGGCTGCTGACGGCGGCTTCGAATTCGGCGCCCAGTTCCCCGGTTCGGGGATCGAAAAACACCGCCGCAACCACCAGAATGACGGCGCTGGGTTTTATATCCAGGGTTTCAATGTCTAACATCAGATGGTGCATCGGCGTTTCCGGTGGTGGGCGTGGTGGCTTAATGTTACTACAGAACGTGTGCCGATGCGGCCGGTGCGCACATGAAATCCTTTTAAAGCGCCTCGTTCAGGTTATGATGCTCGTGATACTCTTGTCAGGTTGGTCGCTATCGGTGAGAACGCTTATCTTTATTCTGTGCATGGCCGGCTACTTGCTGTTGCTGGGCTACCTTAGCATGTTCGTCACGGACAAGATCTGTGAGAAGGCGGGTAACTACACCAAAATATGCCGTGTCGTAGACATTTCCGAACCTCATATTCCCAAATAGCCCCAGTTTATCCCAGATAGTCGGTGGTAATCAGCGGCGTCAGGATGGCCGCCAGCGCGGTGAGCGCCCCCCATTGCCGCCAGCCCAGCCGCGCCAGCCAGTCATGCCGCTGCGGCGGCGTGGCCAGTTGCCCGACGGCCACGGCGCCGGTCAGCAGCAGCGTCAGAATCAGCAGCACCAGGCAACGGCTCACCAGCGTGAACTCAACATGCAGCACATTGGCGTAATACAGGCGCATCAGAATAAAATAGCTCAGCAAGATCCAGGCGAAAACGACGTTCTTCTTGAGCACCTGCTGCAGCATCAACGCGAGAAACAGGCTGTGAAACAGCGACAACAGCGGAGCCTCGATCGGGTGCCGAACGCAGACGTTGTAGACCGCCATATAAATATTGAAAACCAGCAGGATATAGATCACATAAATGTACCAGCCGTAGATGACCTTGAGCTTTTTCGGGTTCGGCGGCAGGGAGAGTGCGTCCGGTTTCATTAATGCCTCCTGATGATGCCATGTAAACGCTGTGGTTGAAGACGGCGCGGCGACATCGTAATTTAAAATCCACAGGGTATATATCACCCGAGCGCTAAATGACAATTAAACGCGGGATCGGCTTTATTTCCGCGTTGGCCTGGAACTCTTTAGCGCCCGCGGGGTCGATTGGCGTACGAATGCCTGGCGGTTTTTGCACTATGATGATAGATATAATTTATTGATATGAAAGATTATAAAAACACTTCGGGCACAAAAATCCTGCTGCTGTTCAGCCTGGCGTTTTATACGCTGTTGCCACCGTTGCTGACAGCGGCCGTGTTCAACCGTTTCAATCTTAATCCGTTCGCGATCGTCAAATTTTTTCACTTCAACCCGTTTTTGGCCGATCGGGGCATACCCGGTTATCAGACTTTCTTCTACTTGCTGATGCTGTGGTTGGGGTTGAATGCTTTGCTCTGGCTGCTGGTGTGGGGGGCGGGGCGATTGTATCAGCGCTGGCGATCGCCGCGCGGCGGATAGTTTCCCAAAGGGGAAAAGTTGCGTAGGGAAATGACTTTACATTCAATAATGAGACGTATTATCATTTGATTCGCCGGTGAGGGGAAAAGGGTTGTCTCCTTCTGTGCCCCCCGATCCGGCACGACATTGCTCACATTGCTTCCAATTTTCATGCCAGCCTTGCGCTGGCACTTTTTTATCCCACGCCAAAAACCATGACGCCGGTGGTCAGCCTCTTTTCATTAACATGACTGTTTAAAAGCCACCGCGCGACATTGGGGCGTTAGAACAGCGAAAACAGCAACACCACCGGCAGGCTCAACGGCCAGGTTAACCCGATGGTCAGTGCGCTGATGCAGCGAATTTTGACGGTGTCCCGGCTAACCAGGTAGGTGAAAACCATAGAAACTAACAGACCAATAAAATAACAGTATTGCGTTGCAACCCACAGCGGCGACATGAAACCCGATCCCAGTTGTATTTTTACGCGCGAATTCTAGGAGCTTGGCCGGGGATAATCAATGACCAAAGGCCCTTTATTCAAACCTTTATCCATAAGTATGCATAATTTATTTCTATAAAGAACGTAGGGTTATTAACGGCTTTGCGTTTATTGCCAAAAGAAATCAACAGCATAGTTACCGGTAACATTTTGCGTCAGGCAAGTCTTCCTTCTGGGGTGAACTCCGCTGAGCAGTAAAAGAGTCGGTGAAGGGGGGAAACGCGGTGGGGTTATGACTCATAAAAACTAATGATGTATTTGCGGACAGCAAGTCTAAGGTGAGGTGGCGTCGGGTTTTGACGGTACGTGAACCCTTCAGGTGCCGGTTTTAGCGCATCAGTCGCGATGCGCCGCTTGCCCGCCTGGGAGGGGGATGGTTGTCGTTACGGGGTTAATGAATGTTAAGACCGTAGACGAACAGCCACGAAAACAGCAGCGCCAGCAGACATGCCATAAAGACGATGGAGATCATTTCCTTCACAACTTCATTCCTTTTCCCGGTGGACCAAATTTACTTCTCTTTGTTTTTGCGCGAAATTTTAGATCGGTATGGGTAAAAATCCTAGTTTTAATCCTTTTTTTTCCCGGCCTTGCGGCGTAAGCCGCTTCGATAAGCCGTGGCGGCGGTGGAAAATCGGGGGCGTTAACTCGCCGTCGATATTGCTGAACGCCATGAGTCTGACTATATAAAATAGGGACCGCGTGGCGTCGAAGGCAGCCAGACCCGCCCCTTAAGGGGCCGTTCATCTGCCTGCGGCGTTTTCCTATGAGATGAAGGAGTCGGCAATGAGCACAAAACCAACTATCGTGCTGGTACACGGATTCTGGGGCGGCGCCGCGCACTGGAGTAAGGTCATCATCGAGTTGTCGCGCAGGGGATATACGGCGATTCATGCGGTGGAAATGCCGTTGACGTCGCTGGCTGAGGATGCGGAACGTACGCGCAAGATGGTCGCGCAGCAAGCGGGGCCGGTATTGTTGGTCGGGCACTCTTACGGCGGTGCCGTGATCACGGAAATGGGCAACCAGCCTAACGTGGTTGGCCTGGTCTACATCGCCGCATTTGCGCCGGATGCCGGTGAAAGTGCCGGCGGTATTACGCAAGCGCATCCTCCTGCGGCAGTCGAGAATCTGGCCCCGGACAGCGACGGTTATCTGTGGATTAAAACCGACAAGTTTCACGAAAGCTTTTGCCAGGATCTGACCGGCGACGAGGCGTTGGTGATGGCGGTGGCGCAGAAGGCTCCGCTGGCTGATACCTTTGGCAACACCATCGGCGAACCCGCCTGGAAACATAAGCCGTCATGGTATCAACTTTCCAGCGACGATCGCATGATAGCGCCGGAGAATCAGCGGCGCATGGCGCAGCGGCTGCAGGCTAAGAAAGTGATGGTGCTGAATGCCAGCCATGCCTCGCTGGTTTCCCATGCCGATGAGGTGGCGAGTTTGATTGACGAAGCGGCCGGTTTGAAATAAAGCAGGGGCAGGAAGGTTCTCCGGACTAAAAGGTGACATCCTGCGGCAGATTATCCCTTCGCTGCCTATTACGCCGGACGAAAGCGCCGGCGTAATAGGCGCTAATTAGGGATAGGCGCTGATGTCGCTATAACAGCATCATCAACACGACGGCGGCGGCAATAATGGCGTAGAGGTCTGCCTTACGCATATCGCCTTAGCGCCCGTTAACGCCGATCATTTCTATCGCCGCGCGATGCAGCCGCTGAAAATAATCATCGGGCTGCTTTTCTATCTCCTGGATAAGGCTGGCGAGCAGGTTCTGTTTGGTTATCGGCTTGTTGGCGGTCAACACCAGCAGCACGTTTTTGCCGAGCAGGCAACATATTTGCTTATGGTATTCATCAACATCGTGCTTGTTGAGGCCATAGAGGGTGTAGTCGATCATGATGTCTAACCTGCTGACAGGTAAATGCCCGCCGCAGCGGGCTGAGAAGCCATAGAAAAATAAAATGAGGCAAATTTCGCTTAGGAAGAGACTTAAGCGATGGGGTAACGATAACTGAATGGGAATATTCCTATCAAGCCGTGCGGGGGCAGAGGCGGATGTTTAGGAATAACCTCAGAAGAACAAATAATAGAGAGGACCGTTCTGGGGAATCTGACTTATTATTGTTGTTGTCATTGTTTAAAAAATAAACATGGGTTTTGCAAATATATAATGCGAAAAAGAAACAGCCGGAAAACGGCGCTTTCCGGCTGTGGTGACATTCACGCGGCGTTATTCACACGGTCTGCTTACGGAACAGTTCGCGGAATACCGGATAGATATCGTCCGGTTCGCGGATATGCTGCATGGCGAAGTTGTCGAATTTCGCCTGCAGATCCTCGTATTCGCGCCACAGCGTTTGGTGAGCGCGGCGAGTGATTTCTATGTAGCTGTAATAACGCACCATCGGCAGGATCTTTTTCGCCAACAGCTCATGACACAGCGGTGAATCGTCGGCCCAGTTGTCGCCGTCCGACGCTTGCGCGGCATAGATATTCCATTGCGCCGGGTCATAACGCTCTTCGACTACGTCATTCATTAACTTCAGCGCGCTGGAAACGATGGTGCCACCGGTTTCCTGCGAATAGAAGAACTCCTGTTCGTCCACCTCTTTCGCCTGGGTGTGATGGCGAATGTAGACCACCTCGACGTTTTTGTAGGTTCGGCTCAGGAACAAATAGAGCAGAATGTAAAAACGCTTGGCCATGTCTTTGGTCGCCTGGTCCATCGAGCCGGACACGTCCATCAGGCAGAACATCACCGCCTGGCTGGAGGGCTCCGGCCGGCGCTCATAGTTTTTGTAGCGCAGGTCGAAGGTATCGATAAACGGCACGCTTTCGATTTTCTTGCGCAGTTCGGCAATTTCCTTGCGCAGCCGCTCCTCTTCCAGCAATTGCACCGGCTCGGTATTTTCCAACTGGTTCAGCGCATCTTCCAGCTCGTGCAACGCGCGTCTTTTACCGGCGGTCATGGCGGTACGTCGCGCCAGCGAGTTCTGCAGCGAACGCACGACGCTGATGTTGGCCGGCACGCCATTGGCGGTATAGCCGGCACGATGGGTTTTGAACTCGGTCAACTGCTTGTACTGATTCTTTTTCAGATTGGGCAGGGCGAGATCCTCGAACAAAAGATCGAGGTACTCGTCTTTGGAGATTTGGAAGACGAATTCATCCTGGCCTTCACCATCCTGGCTGGCGTTGCCCTGGCCGCCGCCACCGCCTGCGCCGCCCTGAGGCCGCTCAACGCGATCGTTCTGCACGAAGTGGTCATTGCCAGGGTGAACGCGATGGCGTGTGCCGCCGCGCCCCTGATGAAACATCGGTTCGTTGATATCGTCAGTGGGGATGGAAACCGACTCCCCGCTGTCTACGTCGGTGACCGAACGCTTGTTGATGGCTTCGGCAATCGACTGTTTGATTTGCGACTTGTAACGGCGCAAGAAGCGCTGGCGGTTCACCATGCTCTTGTTTTTGCCGTTCAGCCGCCGGTCAATGAAATAGGCCATACTTCCCCCAAACGACGTTGCCAACTCTTCATGTCCCGGTCGCGACAGCGCAATGTGTTAGCCCCTCCTTGGGCTGCGCTGCAACGTCCATGACTGTGGACATGGCCCTGATAATGCCGCTTACCTGAGGCGTTATGAGGATTTTCTGACCCGCAGATACCATTCACACAACAGGCGCACCTGCTTGCGGGTATAGCCTTTCTCCATCATGCGGTCGACGAAGTCGTCGTGTTTTTTCTGCTCGTCCGTCGACGTTTTGGCGTTAAACGAAATCACCGGCAACAGCTCTTCGGTATTGGAGAACATTTTCTTCTCGATCACGGTGCGCAGCTTCTCGTAGCTGGTCCAGTTCGGATTGCGGCCGTTGTTGTTGGCGCGGGCGCGCAGCACGAAGTTCACGATTTCGTTACGGAAATCTTTCGGGTTGCTGATACCGGCCGGTTTTTCAATTTTCTCCAGTTCGGCGTTCAAAGACTCGCGGTCGAACAGCTGACCGGTGTCGGGGTCTCGATACTCCTGATCCTGGATCCAGAAGTCCGCGTAGGTCACGTAACGGTCAAAAATGTTCTGTCCGTATTCCGAGTAGGATTCCAGATAGGCGGTCTGGATCTCTTTGCCGATAAACTCGGCGTATTTCGGAATCAGATAGCCTTTCAGATGTTCGAGGTATTTCTCGGCCAAATCCTGCGGGAACTGTTCGCGCTCGATCTGTTGCTCCAGCACATAGAACAGGTGTACCGGGTTGGCCGCCACCTCGGCGTGATCGAAGTTGAATACCCGCGAGAGGATTTTAAAGGCGAAACGGGTGGAGAGGCCGTTCATGCCTTCGTCAACCCCGGCGTAGTCGCGGTACTCTTGATAGGACTTGGCTTTCGGATCGGTATCCTTGAGGCTTTCGCCGTCATACACGCGCATTTTCGAGTAAATGCTCGAGTTTTCCGGCTCTTTCAGCCGCGACAGCACGCTAAAGCGCGCCAGCGTTTCGAGGGTGCCCGGCGCGCAGGGCGCGTGAGTCAGCTCGCTGTGGTCCAGCAGCTTGTCGTAAATCTTGATCTCTTCCGACACGCGCAGGCAGTAAGGCACCTTGACGATGTACACGCGGTCGAGGAATGCTTCGTTGTTCTTGTTGTTGCGGAAGGTCACCCACTCGGATTCGTTGGAGTGCGCCAGAATAATGCCGCTGAACGGCAGGGCGGAGATGCCTTCGGTGCCGTTGTAGTTGCCTTCCTGGGTTGCGGTCAGCAGCGGATGCAGCACCTTGATCGGCGCTTTGAACATCTCGACGAATTCCATAATCCCCTGGTTGGCGCGGCACAGGGCGCCGGAATAGCCGTAGGCGTCCGGGTCGTTCTGCGCGTGGTTCTCCAATTTACGGATGTCCACTTTACCGACCAGCGCGGAGATGTCCTGGTTGTTCTCATCGCCCGGCTCGGTTTTGGCGATGGCGATCTGTTCCAGAATGGAAGGGCGCACTTTCACGACTTTAAACTTGGTGATGTCGCCGCCGAACTCATGCAGGCGCTTCGCCGCCCACGGCGACATGATGGTGCCGAGATAGCGACTTGGGATGTTGAACTCTTTTTCCAGGATCGTGGCATCTTCCTGCGGATTAAACAGGCACAGCGGATGGTCGTTGACCGGGCTGCGTTCGCCGTTGGCGCTGAGGGTGTAGATGGGCACGCGCTGCATCAACGCTTTAAGACGTTCTGCCAGCGAGGACTTGCCGCCGCCCACCGGGCCCAGCAGGTAAAGGATCTGTTTCTTCTCTTCCAGGCCCTGCGCGGCGTGTTTCAGGTAAGAGACGATCTGTTCGATGGCCTCTTCCATGCCGTAGAATTCTTCGAAGGCCGGATAGCGTGCGATCACGCGGTTGGAGAACAGGCGCGACAGGCGTGATTCTAGCGCAGTGTCGACCATCACAGGTTCACCGATAGCCATCAGCAGACGTTCGGCCGCGTTGGCATAGGCACTGCGATCTTGCCGGCAAATGGTAAGAAATTCCTGCAGTGTGAACTCTTCGTCCTTGGCAGCTTCGTAGCGCTGGCGATAGTGGTCAAATATGTTCATGATGCCCGTCCTTTCGTTATTAGCACAGGTTAAAGAGAGCGTGTGATAGTGTTCTGGCTCCCGAAAGATGAGAATACGCCTGAGTACAGCAACCCGTATGCCAACTTGGTGCGCTTATTATCGCGAGTTGCGCTGTATGCCACTGGGCCCAGGATAAATTCACCTTCTGATTTAAGCTTAGTTTGCTTGCCGGAAAATTTCCTGCCGCAGAAAAAGCTTTTTTTAAGTCATATCAATGACTCAGTTATTACCGTGGAAGCCAAATGCCTTGTCTGGCGCGGCCTGCGGGATAAAACGTCATCGTTCCGCCATGATTAATTCATAATTCCGCTATAAGTTATTCGATCTTGGTCGTTTTCCTTTGTAAAGATTAGGCACGCAACTAAATTTTCACATAAACTATCGCGGCTATTAACCCTGTAATTTATGGAAAAAGAACCAGTGAAGATTTCAAAACTCAAAACGCTAGCAATTATCGCTTCCGCAATGGTTTGTGCGCAAAGTGCTCAGGCGGGGACCTGGTCACTCGGTGCTGCCGCGCTGGTTAGTCCGGACGCGTATCGCGGTTATCAGGACCGCGTTTATCCGGTGCCCGTCATCGACTATGAAGGTGACGACTTCTACTTCCGTACTCTGACCGCCGGTTACTACCTGTGGAAAGATCAAGAAAACCAGCTGAGCATCATGGGTTACTACACGCCATGGGGCTACCGTCCGGGCGACAGCGACGACGATCGCATGAAGCGCCTCGACAAGCGTCGCGGCACGCTGATGGCCGGCCTGGCCTATTCGCACAACGCGGAATGGGGCACCCTTCGTACCACTTTCACCGGCGACACGCTGAACAACAGCAACGGGCTGGTGGGCGATGTCGCTTATCTGTACAAGTTTGATCTGGACGCGCTGACGCTGGTCCCGGGCGTGGGCGTGATGTGGAACAGCAAGAACCAGAACAAATATTACTACGGCGTCAGCGCCAATGAATCACGCCGCAGCGGCCTGGACAGCTACACTCCTGGCGATAGCTGGGCCCCGTATCTCGAATTGAGCGCCAATTATCAGATCAACAAAAGCTGGAACGCCTTCTTCGTCGGCCGCTATGTGAAGTTGTCGGATGAAGTAAAAGACAGCCCGATGGTGGATAAATCTTACACCGGTTTGTTGATGACGGGTGTGAGCTACACCTTCTAATCACGCATTGCACGGTTATCGTGCATGGCGTGCATCAAAAAGGGGCGATGGCGCCCCTTTTGCACATCAGTGGTGCGCTTCCGCGCACGGTTCCTCAGGCCTTCTTACGGCTGCGGAAGGTGACTCCCAAACGGGCGGGTTGCTCACCGGCAGCGACCAGCGGTTTGCTGACGCGCCCTGTCTCGATGCAGACCATGGTCTTGTAACCGTCGTTCGGCATATCCCCCATGCTGCAGGAGAGTTCCACGCCGGGGTTCCAGGCGATGACGTCGCTCATATGATGGTGGTGAACCTCGATGGTGCGAGCGAGCGCCGGATCGCGGATCTGGCTGAAAGCTTCCGGGCGGGTATAGACGCGGTCGGTTTGGCCGACGAAGGTCACTTCGCCCGTCTGGTGCGCCTCTGCGCCGCCTGCCACCTTGTCGATATAAGGCTCGCCCAGACCCGCCACGCTGATCCGATCGATGTCGCCGACCTGGAAGTAACTGTGCAGCGCCGCCGTGGCTTGATAATCGCCGTGCGATTCCAGCTCGATTTCGCACTCTTCACCCAGCTTGAAGCGAGCAATCAGCGTGAAGGCGTGCGGCCACAGTTTGCGGGTCTGCTCATTGTCTTTCAGCGTGAAGGTCAGGATGACGCCGTTGTCATCTTCATCGTGCGCCGTCAGACTCCAGGGCTGGTTGCGGGCAAAGCCGTGGGAGGGTTGCGCCACCGGGCCGAACCACGGCCAGCAGATCGGCACGCCGCCGCGGATGGCCTTGCCTTTGGCGAAAGGCGTATTGTTGCTGAGCCAAATCACCGGCTGCTCCCCGCTAGGTTGCCAGGCCAGCAAATGCGCGCCTTGCAGCGCGACCGCCGCGCGCACTTTCGGGTGCGACACCACAACCACGCCCAACTCATCGAGTTGCCGCTGGCTGATATAAGGAGAAATCTGTTCGGAAACGGGCAGGGTGAAAATTTTCTCGTTCATTTCATGACCTATTGTTTGCCGGAGATACAAAGAAACCTATAGCTTTCGGGTCACGGCCAGGCGGCAAGCACAGGAACCCTCAAGAGCTTACCGAAGTAAGTGGCTGGGGTGAGCGTGTGCAGCCAACAACGCGGTGACTCGAAAGATGACGGGTAAAAAAAGGGCGACAAAAATGTCGCCCTCATTATCAGCTTAACATCATGCCATTACTTGGAGATGTGAGCGATCAGATCCAGAACCTTGTTGGAATAGCCGGTTTCGTTGTCGTACCAGGAAACCAGTTTCACGAAGTTGTCGTTCAGTGCGATACCGGCTTTGGCATCGAACACGGAAGTCAGCACTTCGCCGTTGAAATCGGTGGAAACCACGTCGTCTTCAACATAGCCCAGAACGCCTTTCATAGAGCCTTCAGCGGCGTCTTTGATGGCTTTCTTGATTTCTTCGTAGGTAGCCGGTTTTTCCAGACGCACGGTCAGGTCAACAACGGACACGTTAGGCGTCGGTACGCGGAACGCCATGCCGGTCAGTTTGCCTTTCAGCTCTGGCAGAACCACGCCAACCGCTTTCGCTGCGCCGGTAGAAGAAGGGATGATGTTCTGGGATGCGCCGCGGCCGCCGCGCCAGTCTTTGTGAGACGGGCCATCAACGGTTTTCTGAGTCGCGGTGGTGGCGTGAACGGTGGTCATCAGGCCTTCAACGATACCGAAGTTGTCGTTGATGACTTTAGCCAGTGGCGCCAGGCAGTTGGTGGTGCAAGAGGCGTTGGACACGATGTCCTGGCCGGCATATTTGTCAAAGTTGGCGCCGCGAACGAACATTGGGGTCGCATCTTTGGATGGGCCAGTCAGAACCACTTTTTTAGCGCCGGCGGTGATGTGTTTACGTGCGGTTTCGTCGGTCAGGAAGATACCGGTCGCTTCAGCAACCACATCAACGCCCACTTCGTTCCACTTCAGGTTAGCCGGGTCTTTCTCTGCGGTAACACGGATGGTTTTGCCGTTAACAACCAGGTGGCCGTCTTTAACTTCTACCGTACCGTTGAAACGGCCGTGAGTAGAGTCATACTTCAGCATGTAAGCCATGTACTCTGCGTCCAACAGGTCGTTGATTGCAACGATCTCGATGTCAGAACGCTCTTGAGCAGCACGGAAAACAATGCGACCGATACGGCCAAAACCGTTGATACCTACTTTGATAGTCATATATTCCACCAGCTATTTGTTAGTGAATAAAAGGTTGGTTGTAAAATTACAAAAACCTTACCCAGCGTCAAGCGGAATCGTGTCAATACTTGCGGCAAGTCAAACCGGAGGGGTGGTTTTGCACGCTTATTGCACAGTCCATTTGCGCTCGGCCTCATCCGTTATATGGGGACAAGCCGCCAAGTATAAAGTCAGCATACGCAAGATGTGTGATCGTTATCACATATCATCGTGACGTGGCCTTTATGGGCTACAGTTTAGGCCAAAAACCCCTGCAGCGGTGTTAATTTTTTGTTATTATTAATCATTGTTTTCGTTGACATTATCCACATTCAGAGATAAGCACAAATGGCTAAAGAGACAACCCCCGGTCATCCGGTCACGGAACTGAATGAAATCCAACGTTATGTGACGCAACAGCGTGGCACCGAAGCGCCGTTCAGCGGCAAATTGCTGCACAACAAGCGCGAGGGCGTGTACCATTGCCTGTGCTGTAACCAGCCGCTGTTCTATTCCGAAACCAAATACGATTCAGGCTGCGGCTGGCCGAGCTTTTATGAGCCGGTTTCCGCCGATGCAATCCGTTATCTTGATGATAATTCACATAATATGCATCGTGTTGAAATCCGCTGCGGCCACTGCGACGCGCACCTGGGGCACGTTTTCCCCGATGGCCCGCAGCCGACTGGCGACCGCTACTGCGTCAACTCCGCCTCGCTGAGTTTCACCGATGGCGAAAATGGCGACCAAACGGCCGGTTAAGTGGTAATTCAACCAACAAAATCGATTCAGCTAATTATTCATCCGTAAGCGAGAAAGGCTCTGATGGACGTGAAAGATCTGATTGCGGCGATGACGCCCGAGATATACCAGCGCCTGGTACAGGCGGTTGAGCTGGGCAAATGGCCGGACGGCGTGGCGCTGACGCCGGAGCAGAAAGAAAATAGCCTGCAGGCGGTGATGCTGTGGCAGTCGATGAACAACGTCGATCCGCAGCACATGAGCATTGGCACCGACGGGCAGATCGTGATGAAGAGCAAGCAAGAGCTGAAACAGCAGTTCGTTGCCGAGCCGCTGGTCAAACTCAAACCGCAGTAAAGCTCCTCCCCTAAAGCGGGGCGATGTCGCCATCGCCCCGTCGATTTACCGTTTCTCGCCCTTTATGTTCAGCGATTCCGCCAACTGCTGCGCCAGCCGGTTGTTATCGTCCGCGCCGTATTCCCAGAACATCGCACCGCCCAATCCCTGGCTTTTGATGTACTCGGCCTTGATGGCCACCGAACGCGGGTTCTCGTAGGAGATAGCGAACAGCGGTTTGCCTTCGGCGGATTGCAGCGTCAGGTATGGCACTTTGGCATCGTCATCCCAGTGCTCGCGGAAACGCCGCTGCGGATCGTTGAGCAATTTGTTGACGATATCGTGGTATTTAAAATAAGTGTCTTTGCTGAGATCCAGCCCCAGTGCGTTGAACAGAGCGGTTTCTCGCGCACTGAAATAAGGCTGCGTCACCGGATGTTTGGCGGCGTCCGGCTTGTCCCAGTCGATGCCCGGCTCGGTCGCTCGTTTCGGCACCCGGCCGTAGAAACCGATACCCAGGTTCATCTGCGCCGGTTTTAATCCTGCGGCAAGATAATGTTTTACCACGGAATCGGCGCTGTAGCGGTCGGCGGCCGCCACGGTTGGCCAACGCGTTGAATCGTACAGGTTGGCATTGAAGTACTGCGTGCCGTAAGCCATATCGTAGGTCATCAGATTGATGTAGTTGAGGTAAGGGGCAATACTTTTCACATCGACCCATTCCTGCGGGCTTTTGACGTTGGCCCCGACGGCGATGGTTAACAGCTTGCCTTTACCCAGCGCCTGATGAAGCTCTCTCAGCAGCAGGGTGAAGTTGTCGCGGTCTGCCGGTTGGCTTTCCACCAAACCCCAGGCGCCGTTTACCGGGTATTCCCAGTCCAGATCGATCCCATCCAGCCGGTACTGTGCGATCGCCTGCAGCGCGGAGCGAATGAATATCGCGCGGTTTTCCGCGGTGGCGGCGGCGCCGGAGAAACCGCGTGCACCCCAGCCGCCGACCGACAACAGCACTTTCAGCTCGGGGTTCTGTTTGCGCAGCACCGGCAGCCGTTGCAAATCGGCCGTGACTTTCGGCGACAGGTAGATCTGGTGGCGGCGAGCGGGGTCTTTCAGCGCCGCATTGGTTTCGTCTTTCTCGTCGTTGTAAATCAGGCCGAACGAATAGTTGAGGTGGGTGATTTGCGTCACGTCCAGCTTGTCGATGTCGCCACCGGGGCCGGCGGTGATGTCGCCGCCGCCGTTGAAGTAGCCGACGGAGAGATAGGCCGCCTGGGCCGTGCTTGCGCCGGCCATAGCCAATTGCACCGCCGCCAGCAAAGGCAGCAGTTTTCGGGTTATTTTCATGTCAGTCTCCTTGTGGTCGGCAAGGCCGACCGTACCGCCAGGGGCGGGCACAATAAAGCCGGGCTCAGCGGGCCCCGGATGCGTATAACCGATTGACGCCAAAAGCGTCGCAGTCATAACAGCAAAAGCGCCTGCCGGTCACAAGCCGTTGGGGAAGAAGAAAGGCGGTATTGTGAGCAGCGTCGATAATTTCGCCGCCGCGCAGAGAGGGCGCCGGTGGCGCCCGAGCGGATTTAGTTGGCGAGAAACTGTGACAGGGTAACTAGCTGCGCGCCGGCGCGCGCCATGTCCTGCATCGCTCGCTCACTGTCGTCCGGTTGCAGATTCACGCCGCGGCAGCCGTCGACGATCACCTGCGTCGGGTAGCCGGCAGCCAGTGCATCCAGCACGCTGAACTTCACGCAGTAGTCGGTCGCCAGGCCCATGATCGCCAGCCGCTGGACGCCCTGCGATTGCAGCCAGCCGTGGAGTTCGGTTTGCGCACGGTGGCCGTTATCGAAGAACGCGCTGTAGCTGTCGATGTTCGTATCTTGCCCTTTGCGAAAGACGGCATTGATGTGTTGCCGCTGTAACTGGGGATGAAAATCGGCGCCGTGGCTCCCTTGCACGCAGTGCACCGGCCACCACACCTGCGGCAGGCCTTCCAGCTCACCGAGGGTGCCGACCTGCGCATCGGAGTTCACCGCAAAGCTGCGGTGATTGGCGGGATGCCAGTCCTGGCTGGCCACCACCGGCTCGCCCCGCGCCAGGCAGGCGGCGATCGCCTGATTGGCGACCGGGATGACGGCGTCACCCTCCGTGACCGCCAGCGCGCCGCCGGGGCAGAAGTCGTTTTGCAGATCGATCAACAACAGGGCCGTTTTCATCGCCGCTCCAGAGTTCAGTAGGTTAACCGTTGATGCTCAGCTCGCCGCGCAGATCTTGCTGCATCAGGGCGCGGATTTGTTCCGGCGTCAGCGGCTGGCTCAACAGATAGTGCAGCTTGGTCAGGGCGGCTTCCACCGTCATGTCGAAACCGCTGATCACCCCGGCGTGCGCCAGCGCGTTGCCGGTGGCGTAGCCTTCCATATTGACGCGCCCGGAGATGCACTGCGTCAGGTTGACCACCACGATGCCGCGTTCAGAGGCCGCACGCAACTCGTCGATCAGTTCGGCCTTTTGCGGCGCGTTGCCGACGCCGTAGGAGCGCAGGATCAGCGCCTTGACCGGCTGCAGCAGGAAATTGCGCACCACCGCGCCGGAAATGCCCGGATAGATGGTGACCACGCCGATCGGCTGCGGCGTGATGTCATGCACCTGCAACGCGCCATTGCAGGCCGGGCTGTCGATGCCTTGCTGGCGGCGAATGTGGATGCCGGCTTCCAGCAGCGGCGGCAAATTCGGGGAGGCGAAGGCGTCGAAGCCGTCGGCGTGCGCTTTGGTGGTGCGGTTGCCGCGGAACAGCTTGTTGTTGAAGAACAGGCTGACTTCGTTCACCGGATGGTTGGCCGCCAGATACAGCGCGTTGAGCAGGTTGGTTTGGCCATCGGAGCGCAGCTCCGCCAGCGGAATCTGCGAGCCGGTAACGATCACCGGTTTGGCCAGGTTTTCCAGCATGAAGGAAAGCGCAGAGGCGGTGAACGCCATGGTGTCGGTGCCATGCAGGATCACGAAGCCGTCGTAGCGATCGTAGTTCTGCTTGATGTCGTCGGCAATGTGCTGCCAGTCTTCCGGCGTCATGTCTGAAGAGTCAATCAATGGCGCGTATTCATGAATGGTGAAATCCGGCATCTCCGGCCGATGGAATTCGGGCATCAGCGCCAGCTGGCGCTGTAGGTGGCCGGAAACCGGGATGTAGCCATGATCTGAGCGCTGCATGCCGATGGTGCCGCCGGTGTAGGCGACGTAAATGGATTTCTTTTGCATGGTTATGATTTTAACAAAGATAAGATGGGCTGAATTATAGGGACATGGCGGCAGAAAAAAAGCCCGGCGGTGGCCGGGCTGCAGAATTATTTGTTAGCGGACATCTCCGCAGGTGAGACAGATCGCATAACGGTTTTGCGGATCGTTGAGGTTATTGAACAAGCCCGGTTGTTCTTTCACCGCGTTGGCGACCGAGGCCAGCGGGGCGGGCAGCATGGCCTGAATCGCGGCCGGCAGCATGGCGTGAATGGAAACGCCGAACTGGCTGAGCACCATATCGCTCAGGCTTGGGGTATCGACGAACCAGTCGAGCTGCCACTGCTGCAGCTTTGCCAGCTCGGCGGCTTTCTTCACCGCGTCGTCGAAATCGCCCAGTTGATCGACCAGGCCGTTGGCCTTGGCGTCGCTGCCGAGCCACACGTGGCCCTGCGCGATTTGGTCAACCTGCTGCGGGGTCATCTTGCGTGATTTGGCGACCAGATCGAGGAAGTTCTTATACCCGTTTTCGATGTTCAGTTGCATCATCTGCGAGAACTCCTGCGGCAGCGCCTTGGTGACCGCGATATCGGCCAGCGGCGAGGTCGCCACGCCGTCGGTGTGCACACCCAGCGTATCCAGGGTTTTCTCGTAGGTATTGATGATGCCGAAAATGCCGATCGAACCGGTCAGGGTGCTCGGGCTGGCGATGATATAGTCGGCCGGCGTCGAGACCCAGTAGCCGCCCGACGCGGCCATGCCGCCCATCGACACCACCACCGGTTTGCCGGCGGCGCGCACGGCGGCCAGCTCGGAGCGGATCACTTCGGACGCGCTGACGCTGCCGCCTGGGCTGTTGACACGGAACACCACGGCCTTGACGGCCGGATCCAGACGCGCCTGGCGCAGCTCGGCGGCGGTGGTGTCACCCCCGACGTTGCCCGGCGTCTGCGGGCCGTCCATGATGGCGCCGTTGGCGAACACCACGGCGATCTTGCCGCCCTGGTTGGCGTCCGGCTTCGGCTGATAGTCATAGATGCTGATGGCGTTGAAATCGTTCACCTGTTTGTCCCAGCCGAAGGTCTTGACCAGCTGATTTTCGATCGCGGTGCGCGACGCCAGTTCATCCACCAGCTTATTGTCCAGCGCATAGCGGGCGGTGTCGCCACCGGCCGCCTGCAGGCCGCTCAGCACGCCGGCGGCGCCCGGGAACAGCTGCTGCGGCGTCAGTTGGCGGTTGGCGGCCACGGTCTCCAGGTAGTTCTGCCACAGGCCGCCGATCCAACGGCTGTCCGCTTCGCGCGCCGCCGGGGACATATCGTCGCGGATCAGCGGTTCGACCGCCGATTTATAGGTGCCGACGCGGAAGATATTGGTGGTGACCTTGAGCATGTCCAGCAACGACTTGTAGTACAGGTTGTTGGTGGCGAAACCGTGCAGATCGACCGCGCCCTGCGGTGACAGGAAGACCTTGTTGGCGTAGCTGGCCAGGTAGTATTGCGTTTGGTTGTAGCTGTCACCGATGGCGAAGATCGGTTTGCCGCTGTCGCGGAACTCGCGCAGCGCTTTGCCGATATAGCGCAGCGACGGCTGATCGGCGCCGACGAAATCATTCAGCTGCAACACCATGCCGGTAATGTTTTTGTCGTCTTTGGCCTTGCGGATGCTGTCGACTACGTCGAACAGCGAGTTCTCCTGCAGGCGGCTGCTGGAGGCGCCCAACAGTTCACGGCCCCATTGCCGCACCCGGTTGTTTACCGAAGGCTGATCGACCACCACGCCGCTTAAATCGACCAGCAGCGCGCCGCGCGCCGGGGCCGTCGAGGTGGAGGAACTTTGGAAGGACAGATAGATGCCAACCCCAACCAGGATCAGCAGGACCAGGAACAGGTTAAGGATCAGTTCCCTGATAAAATTCAGCAGACGCCATGTCCACCGGAAAATGCCGGCAATAATTTGCCACAATGTGCGCATGTGCTCTCCAACAAGAGTCGAGAATGTTCCGCTATCCTAATGAGCGGCCGGGTAAATGTCAGCTTTAAATCGTGGCACACAGACGCTATCGCCAAGGCTGTAACTCGTCGTTTAGCTATGTTAACGTGGCCGGAATGAAAATTGTTATCAGGAGTTTACGATGGATGCTCTGGATCTTTTATTGAATCGCCGCTCGGCTTCGCGCCTGGCGGAACCGGCGCCGGCGGGGGAAGTGCGCCAAAATATCATCAACGCGGGACTGCGTGCGCCCGATCACGGCGCGCTGCAGCCATGGCGTTTCGTGATGATCGAAAATCAGGGCCTGGAGCGTTTCAGCCAGCTGCTGCAGGCGGCGGCGAAGCAGGATCAACTGGACGAAGCGGCGATTGAAAAAGCCACCAAGGCGCCGTTCCGCGCGCCGCTGATCATCACCGTCATCGCGCATTGCACTGAAGAAACCAAGGTGCCGCGCTGGGAGCAGGTGGTTTCCGCCGGTTGCGCCGTGCAGGCGATGCAGATGGCGGCGTTGGCGCAGGGTTTTAACGGCATCTGGCGCACCGGCGCCTGGACCGAGCATGCGCTGGTGCGCGAAGCCTTCGGCTGCCGCGAGCAGGATGAGATCGTCGGTTTCCTCTACCTGGGCACGCCGCAGTTGAAGGCCGCCACCAAAGTGACGCCGCCAGACAGCACGCCTTTCGTCAGCTATTTCTAAGTTTTTTCCAACGGGGCGCGGCGAAAATGCGCCAAACCCCGCAAAATTGCATGGTTTCTGAGCAGGCCGCTCGCTTATCCGCGGCGCGCTCTTATCAATCCCCTCGGCAAGCGCTACCCTATGTTATCTTGAGTGCCGTTACCGAAGGGAGTGGACTATGACATCGCCAGCGATCCGTTTAACCCAGTACAGCCATGGCGCTGGCTGCGGCTGCAAAATCTCACCGAAAGTTCTCGAAACCATCTTGCACAGCGAGCGGGAAAAATTTGTCGACCCGCGTCTGTTGGTCGGCAATGAAACCCGCGACGACGCGGCGGTGTATGACATCGGCAACGGCGTCGGCATCATCAGCACTACCGACTTCTTCATGCCGATCGTCGACGATCCGTTCGATTTCGGCCGCATCGCTGCCGCTAACGCCATCAGCGACGTCTACGCCATGGGCGGTAAACCGATCATGGCGATCGCCATTCTCGGCTGGCCAATCGCCAAACTGCCGCCTGAGGTGGCGCAGCAGGTGATCGACGGCGGGCGTTTCGCCTGCCAACAGGCAGGGATCGCGCTGGCCGGCGGCCATTCCATCGACGCGCCGGAACCTATCTTCGGCCTGGCGGTCACCGGCGTGGTCAATACCGAGCGAGTGAAAAAAAACAGCGCCGCACAGGCCGGCGCGCAACTCTATCTGACCAAGCCGCTGGGTATTGGCGTGCTGACGACAGCCGAGAAGCAAAGCAAGCTGCGCCCTGAGCATCAAGGGCTGGCGACGGACGTGATGTGCCGCCTTAACAAGCCGGGCGCCGACTTTGCCGAGGTGGCGGGCGTCACGGCGATGACCGATATCACCGGCTTTGGCTTGCTGGGTCACTTGAGCGAGGTATGCCAGGGTTCCGGTCTGCAGGCGACGGTCTGGTTCGATCGGGTGCCGAAGCTGCCGCACGTCGAGGCGTATATCGCTGAGGGCTGCGTGCCGGGCGGCACCGGGCGCAACTTCGACAGCTATGGCCATCTGGTGGGCGAGATGAGCGATTTGCAGCGCCAACTGCTGTGCGATCCGCAAACCTCCGGTGGTTTGCTGTTGGCGGTATTGCCGGAGGCGCAGGCGCAGGTGCTGGCGATTGCCGAGCAGCACGGCATCACGCTCAATCCTATCGGTGAGCTGCATGCCGCACAGGCAGGTAAACCGCTGATCGAGGTTGTGTAGTGTCCAAGATGCAAGGCAGGCCGGACAGCGCCGATTATCAACGCATTTTTCTGCAGGACGTGCCGCTGATTGACGTGCGCGCGCCGATCGAGTTTCAGCAAGGCGCCTTCGCTCAGGCGGTGAACCTGCCACTGATGGTCGACAGCGAGCGGCAGGCGGTGGGCACCTGCTATAAGCAGCATGGTCAGCAAGCGGCGATCGCGCTCGGCCACAGCTTGGTGAACGGCAAACTGCGCGAACAGCGCACCGCCGCCTGGCTGGCGGCCTGTGCGCAGCGACCCGAAGGCTATATTTACTGCTTCCGTGGCGGGTTGCGCTCGCAGCTGGTGCAGCAATGGCTGCATGAGGCCGGCGTCGAGTACCCGCGTATCACTGGCGGTTATAAGGCGCTGCGCAATTATCTGCTGGGCGTGTTGGCGCAAAGCGCGGCATTGCCGATGGCCCTGGTGGGCGGCAATACCGGCAGCGGCAAGACGTTGCTGGTCAACGAACTTGCCGACGGCGTCGATCTGGAAGGCGCGGCGCGCCATCGCGGTTCATCTTTTGGCCGAACGCTGGCGGGGCAAAGCTCACAGATCGATTTTGAGAATCGTCTGGCTGTGTTATTGCTGAAAAAACAGCATGGTGGCAGCCGCCGTTGGGTGCTGGAAGACGAAGGGCGGATCATCGGCAGCAACAATCTGCCGTTGCCGTTGTTCAACGGCATGCAGCAGGCGCCGGTGGCGGTGATCGACGATCCGTTCGATATTCGTCTGGCGCGCCTGCAGGCCGAATATATCGACGGGATGCGCGAACAGTTCGAACAGGCCTATGGCATGGAAGAGGGCTGGCGACAGTATGACGACTATCTGCACCACGGCCTGTTCGCCATACGCCGCCGCCTGGGGCTGGAACGCTTCCAGCAACTGACGCAGCGGCTGGAAGCGGCGCTGCGGGCTCAGCGACTCAGCGGCCAGGGCGAGGCGCACCGTGAGTGGTTGGCGCCCCTGTTGCAGCAGTACTACGATCCGATGTATTGCTATCAGTTGGAAAAGAAAGCCCAGCGGATTGTCTTCCGCGGGAACTATGCAGAAGTAAGAGAATTCTTGATGACGTTCAGCCAGAAAAACGGTGATTAATGCGACTGTTCATAGCCGAGAAACCGAGTTTGGCGCGCGCCATTGCCGACATCTTGCCCAAGCCGCATCGCCGCGGCGACGGGTATATCGCCTGCGGCAACAACGACGTGGTGACCTGGTGCGTCGGCCACCTGTTGGAACAGGCTCAGCCTGACGCTTATGACAGCCGCTATGCGCGCTGGTCGTTGGCGGATCTGCCGATCATCCCCGAAAAATGGCGGTTGCAGCCGCGGCCGTCGGTCAGCAAACAGCTCAACGCCATCAAAAAGTTGCTGCTTGAAGCCGATGAAGTGGTTCACGCCGGCGACCCGGATCGCGAAGGGCAACTGCTGGTGGATGAGGTGCTGGACTACCTGGATTTGACGGCGGAAAAGCGCCAGAAGGTACGCCGCTGTCTGATCAACGATCTCAACCCGCAGGCGGTGGAGCGCGCGGTTGAACGCCTGCGCGACAACCGTGATTTCATTCCGTTGTGCGTGTCTGCGCTGGCGCGTTCGCGCGCCGACTGGCTGTACGGCATCAATATGACCCGTGCCTACACGCTGCTGGGCCGCAACGCCGGTTACGACGGCGTGCTGTCGGTAGGCAGGGTGCAGACGCCGGTGCTCGGATTGGTGGTACGGCGTGATGAAGAGATCGAAAACTTTGTGCCAAAAGACTTCTTTGAGGTCAAGGCGCACATCGTCACGCCGAAAGAAGAACGCTTCGTGGCGCTGTGGCAGCCCAGTGAGTCCTGTGAGCCTTATCAGGACGAAGAGGGGCGTTTGCTGCACCGGCCGTTGGCGGAGCATGTGGTCAAGCGCATCGAAGGCCAGCCGGCGCTGGTCACGTCTTATAACGATAAACGGGAATCCGATACTGCGCCGCTGCCGTTTTCGCTCTCCACGCTGCAAATCGAAGCGGCCCGGCGTTATAACCTCAGCGCGCAACAGGTGCTGGACGTTTGCCAGCGGCTGTACGAAACCCACAAGTTGATTACCTATCCGCGTTCCGACTGTCGCTACCTGCCGGAAGAGCATTTCGCCGGCCGCCACGCGGTGCTGAACGCCATCAGCGTGCACCAGCCTGAGCTGTATCCGCAGCCGGTGATCGACAGCGATCGCCGCAACCGTTGCTGGGACGATAAAAAGGTCGATGCGCACCACGCCATCATTCCCACCGCCCGCGCCGGCAAGATTAATCTGACTCAGGATGAACGGAACGTGTATGGGCTGGTGGCGCGCCAGTATCTGATGCAGTTCTGTCCGGATGCGGTATTCCGCAAATGCGTGATCGAGCTGGATATCGCCGGCGGCAAATTTATCGCCAAGGCGCGATTCCTGGCGGAAGCCGGCTGGCGTACGCTGCTGGGCAGTAAGGAGCGCGACGAGGAAAACGAAGGTGCTCCGCTGCCGGTGGTGGCTAAAGATGATGAGTTGTTGTGCGAGCGCGGTGAAGTGGTGGAGCGCCAGACGCAGCCGCCGCGGCCGTTTACTGACGCCAGCCTGTTGTCGGCCATGACCGGCATCGCGCGGTTCGTACAAGATAAAGCGCTAAAGAAAATCCTGCGGGCGACCGATGGTTTAGGAACGGAAGCGACGCGAGCGGGGATCATCGAATTGCTGTTCAAGCGGGCGTTTCTGTACAAGAAGGGACGCTATATTCACTCCAGCGAAACCGGGCGCGCGCTGATTCACTCGCTGCCGGATCTTGCTGCGCGTCCTGATATGACGGCCAACTGGGAAGCTACGCTGACGCAAATCAGCGAGAAATCCTGCCGCTATCAGGACTTTATGCAGCCGTTGGTCGGCACGCTGCAAGAGCTGATTTATCAGGCCAAGCAGAGCCGGGCGAGCATGGCGTTTCGTGGATTGCCGCCGCCGCCCTCCAGCGGGGGCAAAAAACGCAGGAAAAGCGCCGGCAAGGCGCAGGAGAAGAGTGAATGAAGCGTGGGCTCACTGGGGTATTGGCTGCCGCTGCCCTGATGTTTTCCGGCTTGGCCGCCGCCAATCGCGGCGATGTGGACGTGGTGTTGCCGGTTTCGCCGGAGATTTGGGGCACGGCAAAAAGCGGCGTCAACCCGCCGCCGGCGCAGCCCTGCAACCGCTGTTGCGTCTACCAGAATCAGAACTATTCCGAAGGTGCGGTGCTTAAAGTGGAAGGGGAAGTGCTACAGTGCGTGCGTGAGCCTAACACCATCGGCACCAACCCCTTGATTTGGGTGCGATTGAAGAAGTGACGATGTAACCTATCGCCGCGTTCAGCGTGAATCGCCTTGCGCGGCGATATACTCCGCCAGCAGTGGAACGTCAGCGGGTGCCAGAGCGTATTCCTGCGCCTGTTGCGGCGTGACCCAGACCAGCGCCGAGTGGCAGCGCTGTTGCAGTTCACCGGAGAACTCCGCGACTTGCCAGGCGTGCAGCCGGATGAGGCGTTCGCCTTGCTGCCACTGATTGCTGCCCACATAGTTGCCGATACGGGCGCAAATCCCCAATTCTTCATCCAGCTCGCGCGCCAGCGCCTCTGGCTGGCTTTCGCCGGCTTCAACCTTGCCGCCGGGAAACTCCCACAGACCGGCCTGATCGCTGCCTGCGCCGCGCTGGGCCAGCAAAATGCGGCCATTTTGTTCCAGAATGGCGGCTACCACGTCGATAATTTTCATTGGCTTCACAGAGTAAAACCCCGGCGAGCGCCGGGGTGATGGGGTTACAGCGTAAATTCCGCCCAGACCGGCGCATGGTCGGAAGGTTTCTCCATGCTGCGGGTTTGGTAATCGATGCCGGTGGCGATGCAGCGCGAAGCCAGCGGGGTGCTGGCCAGCAGCAGATCGATACGCAGGCCGCGGTTGTCATCGAACCCTTTGGAGCGGTAGTCGAACCATGAGAACTCGTCGTTGCGCCCCGGGTTGGCGTGGCGGTAGGTATCGACCAGGCCCCAGTTCAGCAGGCGATCCATCCATTCGCGCTCTTCCGGCAGGAAGGAGCATTTACCGGTGCGCAGCCAGCGTTTGCGGTTGTCTTCGCCGATGCCGATATCGTAATCGCTGGGGCTGATATTCATGTCGCCCATGATCAGCACCGGGGATTCCGCCGATAGCTGCTGCTCCAGGTAGTTTTGCAGATCCTGATAAAAGCGTGTTTTAGCCGGGAATTTGATCGGGTGGTCGCGGCTTTCCCCTTGCGGGAAGTAGCCGTTGATCACCGTCAGCGTGCCCTGCGGCGTAGCCAGATCGGCCATGATGATGCGACGCTGCGCGTCTTCTTCATCGGTTGGGAAACCGCGGCGCACGGCCAGGGGCTCCGCTTTGGTCAGCAGCGCCACGCCGTAATGGCCTTTTTGCCCGTGATAGAACACGTGATAGCCGTGCTGGCTGACTTCTTCCAATGGGAACATGTCATCGTGAACTTTGGTTTCCTGCAGACCGATCACGTCGGGCTGGTGCTGTTCGATAATTGCCGCCAGCTGATGCGGACGCGCGCGCAGTCCATTGATATTAAAAGAGACAAACTTCATGAGCGGTGCCGTTTTCACGAGAAAAATGTGCTGTGATAGTAGCAGAGTTTGGCGGGAAATGTAACGCAGACAGCGGCGGGACCGCTGACTGCGCAGCGGGTTTATTTCGCCCAGCGGTCGTAATTTTTAGGTTGATAGTCGTCAAACTGTTGCAGCAGCGTCTGTGCCGATTCGCTGATGTGCAGGGTGCCGAGATAGTCGTGACGCATAAAGCCCTGATCGGCGACGTGCTCGAGGAACTGGCTCAGCGGGCGGTAGAATCCGTTGACGTTCAGCAGGCCGACCGGCTTGTTGTGATAGCCGATTTGCCCCCAGGTCCAGATTTCAAACAGCTCTTCCAGCGTGCCGATGCCGCCGGGCAGGGCGATAAAACTGTCCGCCAGCGCCGCCATACGGGCTTTGCGCGTATGCATGTCTGGCACCACTTCCAATTCAGTCAGGCCACGATGCGCCGTTTCCGCTTCAACCAGGCGCTCGGGGATAATGCCGACCGCTTCACCGCCTGCGGCCAACACCGCGTCCGCCACGATCCCCATCAATCCTTTTTTGCCGCCGCCGTAGATTAAACGGCGCCCCTGTGCGGCCAGCAGTTGCCCCAGTTGACGAGCCTGCTCGGCATAAGCGGGATTGACGCCTTCGCTGGCGCCACAAAAAACGCAAATATTGTTTCGCATCCACCTGTTCCTTACTGCACTAAAGAAGCCAGTGGTATAGCGAATTGTCGGCCGGAGTTCAAGTTACGGCTGGGAGAGAGGAACAAAACGGCTGGATGAAAGCGGTTAATAAGGGGAGATAACTTGATTTATTGATATGAGAACATTAGATGCAACGTGTTTTAAGTAGGGTTTGGGATTTTCTTCAAGGGATGGTGGTGGGGGAAGGATGATTCGTCGCTGTGCGACTCACCCTGCGGGCCGTGCTGAAGCGCGTTGTCTCACTGCGTGAGACTCGAACCTTGGTCGAAGCTTCTCATCCTCCCCCAATGCGGAGCATTATGAGGCGATGTGCTTGTAATTCGGTTGGGGGATTTTCTGCAAGAGATGGTGGTGGGGGAAGGATTCGAACCTTCGAAGTCTGTGACGGCAGATTTACAGTCTGCTCCCTTTGGCCGCTCGGGAACCCCACCATGGTATTCATGGATTTACAAATTGTTGTTCCGGTTTCATCCGGAAGAAACCTGGCCGGTTTCTTTACTGCCTCTTCGCTCCTGGCGGAGAAAAGATGGTGGTGGGGGAAGGATTCGAACCTTCGAAGTCAGTGACGGCAGATTTACAGTCTGCTCCCTTTGGCCGCTCGGGAACCCCACCATATACATGGCTATTTAACTGGCCTTGCTTGCGAGAGCGCTGTCTCGGTAAGCGGGGCGCATCATATCAAATGAAGCGGATGTGTAAAGTATTGAAATGCAGAAAATGAATCGTTTGCCGTTTTTTTATTCTTGGCGGTGCATCCCTGAACGAAATGCACCGATTTATTGAACGATTACAGAATAACGGTGCGGTTGCCGTAGACGAAGACGCGCTGCGCCAGCACCTGATACAGGGCGCGGCTGAGCACATTTTTCTCCACGTCGCGGCCGGCGCGCATCATATCCTCGGCGGAATAGGTGTGATCGACGTGGATCACGTCCTGCATGATGATCGGGCCTTCGTCGAGATTGTCGTTAACGTAGTGGGCGGTGGCGCCGATGATTTTTACCCCGCGCTCGTAGGCCTGGTGATAAGGCCGCGCGCCGATAAACGCCGGCAGGAACGAATGGTGAATGTTGATTACCTGATTCGGATAATGTTGCACGAAGGCCGGAGTCAGCACGCGCATATATTTGGCCAGCACCACGTAATCCGGCTGATATTGATCGATCTTGGCCGTCATTTCGCGGTCGTGCTGTTCGCGCGTCAAGCCTTCGTGGCTCACCAGATGGAAAGGAATATCGAAACGCTCCACCAGCGATTGCAGCGTGTCGTGGTTGCCGATTACGGCGGCGATCTCAACGTCGAGGCCGCCATAGGCGCTTTTCATCAACAGATCGCCCAGGCAGTGCGCCTCTTTGGTGACCAGCACCACGATGCGCCGGCGCCCGGTGCTGTGCAGTTCTCGCAGCGAACCTTCCGGCAGGGCGCTGTCCAGATCGGCCAGCAGCGTGTTGTCGTTGAAAATGCCTTCCAGCTCGGTGCGCATGAAGAAACGCCCGGTGCGGTGATCGACGAACTCATTGTTCTGGACGATATTGAGTTCGTGCTTGTAACAGATGTTGGTGATCTTGGCGATCAGCCCTTTGGCGTCCGGGCAGATGGTGCGTAACACTTTCCGTTGTACATTTTGGTGCGGCATGGGTTTGAGGATCCTGTCTGATACTGAACGGCCTGTCTGCGCAGGCGTAAACGTGAAGCGCCGGCCGGCTAGCGCCCGCAGCACTTCTTGTATTTTTTCCCTGAGCCACAGGGACACATCGCATTTCGGCCGGGCTGGGGTTTGGTGCCGTCGATATAATACCAACGTTGATCGCGACGAAGGAAGCGCGAGCGCTCATGCATCGCCTGCGGTTCGCCGCTTTCGCCATCGGTGAAACGGGCGATGAATTCGACGAAGCCTTCATCCGGCTCATGACCGGCTTTCTCTTCCACGATCGTCAGGCCCAGCCACTCGGTATTCTTAAAGCTGTCGACGATTGCATTGCGCCACGCTTCGGCGCCACAGTCGGGGTGCCAGGTGGCGATCAAATAGTCGACGTTATGATTCACGTAGGCGGTGAAGCGTGAACGCATCAGTTGGCCGGGCGTCGGCGCCGGCTGACTGCCGCTGATAAAAGGGGCGCAGCACGCGTTATACGCCAGTCCGCTGCCGCATGGGCATGATTCGGGCAAAATGACTCCTGATAAAACGAGGCTGAAAATGAATTTAGCGCATATGTTACCTAACAATATTCGTCAGTGACAATCTACCCTGAAAGCAGGGAACACCGTTTACCGAGAGGATGGCGCTATGCGGCAAATCAAGATCGGACTGGCGCTGGGAGCGGGCTCGGCTAAAGGCTGGGCGCACATCGGCGTGATTAATGCGTTAAAGAAGCTGGGGATTGAGGTCGATATCGTTGCCGGCTGCTCTGTCGGCGCGTTGGTGGGCGCCGCGTTCGCCAGCCATCGCCTGCCGGCGATGGAGCAGTGGGTGCGATCGTTCAGCTATTGGGACGTGATTCGCCTGATGGATTTTTCCTGGCAGCGCGGCGGCCTGTTGCGCGGCGAGCGGGTGTTTAACGCCGTCGGACAGCTGCTGAAGATCAATGATATCGCCGATTGTGCGTTGAAGTTCGGTGCCGTGACGACCAATCTCAGCACCGGGCGTGAGCTGTGGCTGACCGAAGGCGATATTCATCAGGCGATACGCGCTTCCTGCAGCATGCCAGGCCTGTTGGCGCCGGTATGGGCCGACGGCTATTGGCTGGTGGATGGCGCGGTGGTCAATCCGGTGCCGGTGTCGCTTTGCCGCGCCATGGGCGCCGATATCGTCATCGCGGTCGATCTGCAGCATGACGCGCACCTGATGCAGCAGGACCTGTTCTCGATACGTATCGAGGAAGAAAGCCCCAACGATGCGCCTGCGGCTACCTGGCGCGGGCGTCTGCGGGAACGCGTCGGCAGAATGCGTAAGCGCAAACCGGCGACGGCGCCGACGGCGATGGAGATTATGAGCACATCGATTCAAATGCTGGAAAATCGCCTCAAGCGCAACCGGATGGCGAGCGATCCGCCGGATGTCTTGATCCAGCCTTTTTGCCCGCAAATCTCAACGCTGGATTTCCACCGCGCCGATGAAGCGATCGAGGCGGGGTTGCTGGCGGTTGAAAAACAACTGGATCGGTTGTTGCCGTTGATAAAAAATAGATAATTCTCGGTTCTTGGTTGGCAATGCGCAGTTGGTCTGTTTCAGACGAGCATAAGTGACCTTTTTGAGCCACTATTACACTATGGAAAGGGACGAGGCTCGGCTGATGGCATTACCACTCACTCACAAGCGCATCTTGATCGTTGAGGACGAACAGGTTTTTCGTTCCGTGCTGGTCGGTTATCTGACCTCGCTGGGCGCTGAAACCGGCGAGGCGACCAACGGTTTACAGGCGCTGAGTGCCGTCGATGACTTCAAGCCGGATCTGATTCTGTGCGATCTCGCGATGCCGGAAATGGGCGGTATCGAATTTGTTGAACATCTGCGTTTGCAGGGGCTGCAGATCCCGGTGCTGGTGATCTCGGCCACCGACAAGATGGCCGACATCGCCAAGGTGCTGCGGTTGGGCGTGCAGGATGTACTGCTCAAGCCGCTGACCGATCTCAATCGCCTGCGTGAAGCGGTGCTGGCGTGTTTATACCCCAATATGTTCACCTCCCAGGCGATTGAAGAGGTTGAACTGTTTCAGGACTGGGATGCGTTGAGCAAAAATCCTTCCGAAGCCGTCAAACTGCTTAAGCAACTGCAGCCGCCGGTACAGCAGACCATTGCGCATTGCCGGATCAACTATCGGCAGTTAACCACCGGCGAAAATCCCGGCTTGGTGCTGGATATCGCCGCCTTGTCAGAAAAGGATCTGGCATTCTATTGTCTGGACGTCACGCGCGCCGGCGATAATGGTGTATTGGCGGCATTGCTGTTGCGCGCATTATTTAATGGGCTGCTGCAGGATCATCTGGCTAATCAACAGCATCGTTTGCCGCAAATGTCGGCATTGTTAAAGCAGGTTAATCAATTATTGCGGCAGGGGAAATTAGACGGTCAATTCCCTCTGTTGTTGGGATATTATCACGCCGAAAATAAAAACCTGATTCTGGTTTCCGCCGGGCTGCATGCCAACGTCAATACCGGTGACAATCAAATCCAGTTGAGCAACGGCGTGCCGCTGGGGACGCTGGGGGCTACCTACATGAATCAGATCAGCCAGCGTTGTACCGCCTGGCAATGTCAGGTATGGGGCAGCGGTGGCCGATTGCGACTGATGCTCAGCGCTGAATAGCAGGCAGCGATCGGCGCGATCTTAAGCTATTTACTTATCTGTAATTAAACCGTTTATTTATTCTCCGGATTATCCGAACGGGTAATAGTCCTAAATGTTTTCTATTTGTGTTCTGGTTAATGCTCGGCGCGCATAAGCTGGTATACTCCGAAGGTTTTTTTATATCGAGCCCAAGCTCATAAAATGAGCGCTTTAGCTTTAAGAGAGGAAATAATGCCTGCTGTAAATCGCAAAGTCAGAAAAGCCGTGATCCCGGTTGCAGGCTTGGGTACGCGGATGTTGCCGGCCACCAAAGCCATTCCGAAAGAAATGCTGCCGCTGGTTGATAAACCTCTGATCCAATACGTCGTCAATGAGTGCATTGCGGCGGGGATTAACGAGATTGTGCTGGTCACCCACTCCTCCAAGAACTCGATCGAAAACCATTTTGATACCAGTTTCGAACTCGAAGCGATGCTGGAAAAACGCGTCAAGCGCCAATTGCTGGACGAAGTGCAGTCGATCTGCCCGAAAGGCGTTACCGTGATGCAGGTTCGTCAGGGTAATGCCAAAGGCCTGGGGCACGCGATTATGTGTGCCTACCCGATGGTGGGTGATGAACCGGTCGCGGTGGTGCTTCCGGATGTGATCCTCGACGAATACAGCGCCGATCCGAAAAAAGACAATCTGCACGAAATGCTGCAGCGCTTCGAAGCCACCGGCGTCAGCCAGATCATGGTTGAACCCGTGCCGCATAAGGATGTCGGAAACTACGGCGTAGCCGACTGTAAGGGCGTTGATTTGCAACCGGGCGAAAGCGCGCCGATGGTCAGCGTGGTTGAGAAACCGTCGCCGGATAAAGCCCCTTCCAACCTGGCGATTGTCGGTCGTTACGTGTTGTCTGCCGATATTTGGCCGCTGTTGGCGAAAACGCCTCCAGGCGCCGGCGATGAAATTCAGCTGACTGACAGCATCGAAATGCTGATGCAGCAGGAAACGGTGGAAGCGTATCACCTGAAAGGCGTGAGCCATGACTGCGGTAACAAACTGGGTTACATGCAGGCCTTCGTGGAGTACGGCATGCGTCATGCCAGCCTGGGCAAAGAGTTTTCTCAGTGGCTGCAGCAGGTTGTTGCCGCTGACAAGAAGTGATTTGATCTTTCGTCTTAATTTGAAAAACTAGGATTTTCACATGAAAGTAACAGTTTTTGGTATTGGTTATGTGGGGCTGGTACAGGCCGCCGTGCTGGCTGAAGTTGGCCATGACGTTATGTGCATCGATGTTGACGAGCGAAAAGTCGAGAACCTGAAAAAAGGGAATATCCCGATTTTTGAACCGGGCCTGACGCCGCTGGTGCAGCAAAACTATGAGGCCGGGCGCCTGCATTTCACCACCGATGCCAAAGCGGGCGTGGCGCACGGGAATATCCAGTTTATCGCCGTCGGTACGCCGCCGGATGAGGACGGTTCCGCCGATCTGAAATATGTCACCGCGGTGGCGCGCACCATCGCCGAGCACATGACCGATCGCAAAGTGGTGATCGACAAATCTACCGTGCCGGTCGGCACGGCGGACAAAGTGCGTCAGGTGATGGCGGAAACGCTGGCAAAACGCGGCAGCAACGTGCCGTTCGACGTGGTGTCCAACCCTGAATTCCTGAAGGAAGGCGCTGCGGTGGCTGACTGCATGCGCCCTGAGCGCATCGTGATCGGTACCGATAATAAAGAGGTGATCGAGCCTATTCGCGAGCTGTACGAGCCGTTTAACCGCAATCACGATCGTATGATCATGATGGATATCCGCAGCGCGGAGCTGACCAAATATGCCGCCAACTGCATGCTGGCGACCAAAATCAGCTTTATGAACGAAATGTCCAACCTGGCGGAAATGTTGGGCGCGGATATCGAGAAAGTGCGTCAGGGCATCGGTTCCGACTCACGCATCGGCTATCACTTCATCTACCCGGGTTGCGGCTACGGCGGCTCTTGCTTCCCGAAAGATGTCCAGGCGCTGATCCGCACGGCGGAGCAGATCGGTTACCAACCGAAGCTGTTGCAGGCGGTAGAGCAGGTCAACTACCAACAAAAAGACAAGCTGAACAGCTTTATCAAAGACTATTTCGGCAGCGATTTGAAGGGCAAAACCTTCGCACTGTGGGGCCTGGCGTTCAAGCCGAATACCGATGACATGCGTGAAGCGTCCAGCCGTGTGCTGATGGAGCAACTGTGGGCTGCCGGCGCCACCGTCCAGGCCTACGATCCGGAAGCGATGAACGAAGTTCAGCGCATCTATGGCCAGCGCGACGACTTGAAGCTGATGGGTACCAAAGAGGCTGCGTTGCATGGCGCCGATGCTCTGGTGATCTGCACCGAATGGCAGAATTTCCGCGCACCGGACTTCGATGTGATCAAGAGTGCGTTGAAACAGCCGGTGATCTTCGATGGACGTAACCTGTACGATCCTGAGCGTTTGGCGAATCGCGGCTTTACCTACTATGCGATTGGCCGCGGTGCCTCGATTAAACCGGTTATTTAAGGAGTGGGCATGAAATTCCTGGTTACAGGCGCCGCAGGGTTTATTGGTTATCACGTTGCAGAGCGTTTGTTGACCGCCGGGCATCAGGTTATCGGCATCGATAACCTGAATGACTATTATGACGTGGGCCTGAAAATGGCCCGTCTGGACAGGCTGGCGGATAAGCCGGGATTCCGCTTCATCAAGCTGGATTTGGCCGATCGTGAGGGCATGGCGGCATTGTTCGCCGAGCATCAGTTCCAACGAGTCATTCATTTGGGTGCCCAAGCCGGCGTGCGTTATTCGCTGGTCAACCCGTTGGCTTATGCGGACGCTAACCTGATCGGTCATTTGAACGTTCTGGAAGGCTGCCGTCATAATAAGGTCGAGCATTTACTTTACGCTTCCTCCAGCTCTGTTTATGGCCTCAATCGCAAGTTGCCGTTTGCTACCGAAGATTCTGTCGACCACCCTGTGTCACTGTATGCGGCAACCAAAAAAGCCAATGAGCTGATGTCACACAGTTACGCTCATTTATACGGTCTCCCGACGACGGGGCTACGCTTCTTTACCGTATATGGTCCCTGGGGGCGTCCGGATATGGCGCTGTTCAAGTTTACCAAGGCCATATTGGCGGGGGAGAGCATCGATGTATATAACCACGGTGAAATGCACCGTGACTTTACTTACATTGATGATATCACCGAGGCGATTGTGCGGCTGCAGGCGGTTATTCCGCAGGCAGATCCGTCATGGACCGTTGAACAGGGATCGCCGGCGACCAGTTCCGCGCCGTATCATGTTTATAATATCGGCAATAACACCCCCGTTAAACTGATGGAATATATCACGGCGTTGGAGCAGGCTTTGGGGGTAACTGCCCGCAAGAATATGCTGCCTATGCAACCTGGCGACGTGATGGATACCAGCGCGGATACCGCAGAGCTTTATCGTGACATTGGTTTTAAGCCGGAAACCAGCGTTGAAGAGGGTGTGAAGCGCTTTGTTGATTGGTATAAGGCATTCTACCAGGTTCAATAATTGAACGAGGGTATATGCGACAAAGGGGCCTTAGGGCCCTTTTTTTTCGCTGGAACCCCATGCAAGGAACAAAATGCGAATTAGGATATTTACTAAAAGGAAAGGGATGAGGCAGGATCACGTCGATAAGCTTTAAAATGAAAAGGCCCCCCGCAGGGAGCCTTTCAGATACGGGCCGAATCGCTATTACAGCAGGAAATCATCCAGAGATTTACCTTGCTCTTCGATAGCTTTCTTAATCACCGCAGGAGTACGGCCTTGGCCGGTCCAGGTTTTCAATTCGCCGTTTTCGTCTTTATATTGGTATTTAGCAGGACGTGCTGCGCGTTTTGCTTTACCGGCAGCCTTGTTGGCAGCCATGGTTTGCAGCAGTTCATTCGGATCGATACCGTCAGCAATCAGCATTTCGCGGTATTGCTGCAGTTTACGGGTGCGTTCTTCGATTTCTGCTTGAGCCTGGCTGTCTTCTTCGCGACGTTCGTTCACAACAACTTCCAGTTTCTCGAGCATTTCTTCCAGCGTTTCCAGTGTGCATTCTCTTGCCTGGGCGCGCAGAGTGCGGATGTTGTTCAAAATCTTTAATGCTTCGCTCATTGTCCTAGTCTCAAATTATATTGGTGGGGGGCGTCTCGATAATAATAGAGCGCTATTTTCTTTTCTGCAATAGCCAAATTGACTTGAATACTCAAATTTACCTTTTAAAAAACCGTTAATCGGATCTGTCCGACTAATATAGGAAGGGCTGTTAACTATTACCCTTGTCGCACTTAAGTCAAAATTTCAACAGGCATGCTTTAAAAGGCGCGTGTCGCAAGGCTTTCATCGATAAGTTATCGCCGTAATTTATATCAATATTACAATGGGTTCTGTGGGCTTAATCACGTCATGGCTAGGCAGACATTGTAAACAATAGGGGTATATAGGTAAAGATTGCGTCAGGAAACGTCGGGGACAGCGAAGGTGATTAAATGCCCTGTATTGGCCCCGAGTATAATAGACTGGCGCGCCGTTGCGGTTGCGGCACCCGCCGCGGTGAAACCGTGATTATGCATTAATGGGCAAATGATCGCGGTTAACCATTAGCAAGAATTAATAGTGATGACAGGCATACATTATCCTGTAAATAGCTGTAAAAAGAACGGGCCGACAGAACGATATGTTTCGCTTGAAAGCGCATTATTACGGCGAACGCAATATTCGTTCGCTTTGGGCTGAGCCTGGGGGGCGGCTTATGGTACACTTACCGTCCTAATCGACATTTGAATATTTCTTATACCATCGGAGTTGCGGGGCCATGGCTCAACTTTATTTTTATTACTCTGCGATGAATGCCGGCAAGTCCACCGCGCTGCTACAGTCTTCATATAACTATCAAGAACGTGGTATGCGCACGCTGGTGTTCACTGCGGAGATCGATCACCGCTTTGGCGTAGGTAAGGTCAGCTCGCGCATCGGTTTATCCTCGCAAGCCCAGCTCTATAACAACGACTCGATGCTGTACGCCATGATTCAGCAAGAGCATCAACAGCAGCCGGTGCATTGTGTGCTGCTGGATGAAAGCCAGTTCCTGACCAAGGCGCAGGTTGAGCAATTGTGCGATGTGGTGGACCAACTGGACATTCCCGTATTGTGCTACGGCCTGCGTACCGATTTTCTCGGTGAGCTGTTTACCGGCAGCCAATATTTGCTGGCCTGGGCCGATAAGCTGGTGGAATTGAAAACCATCTGTCACTGTGGGCGCAAAGCCAATATGGTGTTGCGTTTGGATGAAAACGGCCAGGCGATGCACGCCGGTGAGCAGGTGGTGATTGGCGGTAACGAGAGCTATGTCTCCGTCTGCCGCAAGCATTATAAAGAGGCGATTCACTCCCTGGAATAGGGGAGAAAACGCCGCCAAAGCCCGCTGAGGCGTTTTGGCGGCGTGAGTCGAAATGCAGCGCCTCTGGCGCAATAAAAAACCCGCCGTTTGGCGGGTTTTTTTATCGGTTTACGAAACCGTTATTTCTTGGGCTTCTTTACCGCGGCTTTGGCTGCAGCCGGAGCTGCCGCTTCCTCGTCGACCGCTTCGCTGAATTCGCGGCCGTAGAAGGTATCCAGCATGATTTGCTTCAGTTCGGCAATCAGCGGATAGCGCGGGTTGGCGCCGGTGCATTGGTCGTCGAACGCGTCTTCCGACAGCTTGTCAACTTTCGCCAGGAAGTCCGCCTCCTGCACACCCGCCTCGCGGATGGAAGTCGGGATGCCCAACTCGGTTTTCAACTCGTCCAGCCAGGCCAGCAGTTTCTCAATCTTCTGCGCGGTGCGGTCGCCCGGCGCGCTCAGGCCGAGATGGTCGGCGATTTCAGCGTAGCGGCGGCGCGCCTGAGGGCGATCGTACTGGCTGAAGGCCGTCTGCTTGGTCGGGTTGTCGTTCGCATTGTAGCGAATGACGTTGGAAATCAGCATCGCGTTGGCCAGGCCGTGCGGAATGTGGAACTCCGAACCCAGCTTGTGCGCCATGGAGTGGCAAACCCCGAGGAAGGCGTTGGCGAAAGCGATACCGGCGATGGTGGCGGCGTTGTGCACGCGTTCACGGGCAACCGGGTTTTTCGCGCCTTCTTTATAGCTGGCCGGCAGATACTCTTTCAACAGTTTCAACGCCTGCAGCGCCTGGCCGTCGGAGTATTCGTTCGCCAGCACCGAGACGTAGGCTTCCAGCGCGTGGGTGACCGCATCCAGACCGCCGAAGGCGCACAGGGATTTCGGCATGTTCATCACCAGGTTGGCGTCGACAATCGCCATGTCCGGAGTCAGCGCATAGTCGGCCAGCGGGTATTTCTGCCCGGTAGTGTCGTCGGTGACGACGGCGAACGGCGTGACTTCCGAACCGGTGCCTGAGGTGGTGGTGATGGCGACCATTTTCGCTTTCACGCCCATTTTCGGGAACTTGTAGATACGCTTGCGGATGTCCATGAAGCGCAGCGCCAGATCCTCGAAGTGGGTTTCAGGATGTTCGTACAGCACCCACATGATTTTCGCGGCGTCCATCGGCGAACCGCCGCCCAGCGCGATGATGACGTCCGGTTTGAAGGAATTCATCTGCTCGGCGCCTTTGCGCACGATGCTCAGCGTCGGATCGGCTTCCACTTCAAAGAACACTTCGGTTTCGATGCCGTGAGACTTCAGAACCTTGGTGATCTGGTCGGCATAGCCGTTGTTGAACAGGAAACGGTCGGTCACGATGAAGGCGCGTTTCGCCCCGTCGGTCGCCACTTCTTCCAGCGCGATAGGCAGCGAGCCACGGCGGAAGTAGATCGATTTCGGAAGTTTATGCCACAACATGTTTTCTGCTCGCTTCGCTACAGTTTTCTTGTTGATCAGGTGTTTAGGTCCGACGTTTTCAGAGATGGAGTTACCACCCCAGGAACCGCAACCCAGCGTCAGCGAAGGCGCGAGTTTGAAGTTGTACAGGTCGCCGATACCGCCCTGAGAAGCCGGGGTGTTGATCAGAATGCGAGCCGTTTTCATTTTATCGCCGAAGTAGGCGATGCGAGCCGTTTGGTTATCCTGGTCGGTGTACAGGCAGGACGTGTGGCCGATACCGCCCATGGCGACCAGTTTTTCGGCTTTGGCGACGGCGTCTTCGAAGTCTTTGGCGCGGTACATCGCCAGGGTAGGCGACAGTTTTTCATGCGCGAAAGGTTCGGACTCGTCGACCAGCTTCACTTCACCGATCAGCACTTTGGTGTTGGCCGGCACTTTGATGCCTGCCATTTCGGCGATTTTCGGTGCGGATTGCCCGACGATGGCCGCGTTCAGGCCGCCGTTTTTCAGGATGATGTCCTGCACCGCTTTCAGTTCTTTGCCCTGCAGCAGATAGCCGCCGTGGGAAGCGAAACGTTCGCGTACCGCATCATAGATAGCGTCAACGACGATGACCGACTGTTCGGAAGCGCAGATAACGCCGCTGTCGAAGGTTTTGGACATCAGGATAGAGGCGACCACGCGTTTGATATCTGCGGTTTCGTCTACCACGACCGGCGTATTGCCGGCGCCGACGCCGATAGCCGGTTTGCCGGAGCTGTAGGCGGCTTTCACCATGCCCGGGCCACCGGTGGCGAGGATCAGGTTGATGTCAGGGTGGTGCATCAGCTGGTTGGACAGCTCGACGGTAGGCTGGTCGATCCAACCGATGATGTCTTTTGGCGCGCCGGCGGCGATAGCGGCTTGCAGCACGATATCGGCGGCTTTGTTGGTGGCATTCTTCGCACGCGGGTGCGGCGAGAAGATGATGCCGTTACGGGTTTTCAGGCTGATCAGCGCTTTGAAGATCGCGGTAGAAGTTGGGTTGGTGGTAGGAACGATACCGCAAATCAGGCCGATAGGTTCGGCGATAGTGATGGTACCGAAAGTGTCATCTTCAGACAGGATGCCACAGGTTTTTTCATCTTTATAGGCGTTGTAGATGTACTCGGAAGCGAAGTGGTTTTTGATCACTTTGTCTTCGACGATACCCATTCCGGATTCTTCCACGGCCATTTTGGCCAACGGGATACGGGCATCAGCAGCGGCGAGGGCGGCAGCGCGGAAGATTTTATCCACTTGCTCTTGAGTGAAGTTGGCATATTCGCGCTGGGCTTTTTTGACACGTGCGACAAGCTCGTTCAGTTCAGCGACATTCGTTACAGCCATAATGCTCTCCTGATAATGTTAAACTCTTTCAGTAAATAAGCCGTGCGAGCCACTAGTATAGTCATAACGGGAATAAACGGTGATTCGAATACCGGGGCTTTCCCGCGTTATTTCTTCGCATGCTGCTGATTTGCTTAAAGAGCTTTACCCTACGCCAACCGGAGGGGCAGGCAGTGAAGAGAACGGAACCGGCTGGATTGCCACCGACTTTGTTCTACTCCCTGACTACGACTAAGAGCTTACCCACTGTTGGGTAGTTGATTTGTGATCTAAATCATGAAAAGTGCAAGCTGACACCTTTCAGCTTGGCGGTGTTGAGAGTGATTATCAATAACTGTGATCGATGACTCTTTTTTCAACATAAAAAATCAAAAGGCCATACATCACTTTAACAAAGGGTATTTGTTTTGTTGCCTAACTTGCTGGCAGTCAAAAATGCTGCTTTCGCCGGATGGATTACCCGCGGCAATTCCATTACATTAGCGCGCATAGGCAGCACACCTTTTATAGCACTTAACGCGGAGCCATCTGTGGGCCAATCTCTGTTGGATCTTTCCGGCTTTATCAAGTTCTTTGTCGGTCTGTTTGCGCTGGTCAACCCGGTGGGCATCTTGCCGGTGTTTATCAGCATGACGAGCTACCAGGCGGAAGCAGGGCGCAATAAAACCAACCTGACCGCCAACCTGTCGGTCGCCATTATTCTGTGGACATCGCTGTTCCTGGGCGAAGGGATCTTGCGGATGTTCGGCATCTCCATCGATTCGTTCCGCATCGCCGGCGGTATTCTGGTGGTGACCATCGCCATGTCGATGATCAGCGGCAAGCTGGGAGAAGACAAACAGAACAAACAGGAAAAATCGGAGAGCGCGATCCGCGAGAGCATCGGCGTGGTGCCATTAGCGCTGCCGCTGATGGCGGGGCCGGGGGCGATCAGTTCCACCATCGTGTGGAGTTCCCGTTATCACAACTGGCAAAGCCTGCTCGGCTTTACGGTCGCGATCGCCTTGTTCGCCTTTTGCTGCTGGTTGTTGTTCCGCGCCGCGCCGCTGTTGGTGCGTTTGCTTGGGCAGACCGGCATCAACGTGATCACCCGTATCATGGGTCTGTTGCTGATGGCGCTCGGGATCGAGTTTATCGTTACCGGCATTAAGGCGATATTCCCCGGCCTGTTGTAATACCCTTTGTTTAGCCGCGCACCTTTCGCCTTGGCGCGGCTAAAATTAATTTTAAAGTTTAAATTATTTATTGGTTCGCATTATTATAGTGCACAGGATGAATAAAATTTATGCGGTTGCACTCTTATGTTGCATAAATCTCATGTTGCTGTGCAAAAAAAACGCTAAGCGTTATTTCAGACACTTTTCCTCCCCCATTTCCGCGCGTTTTGCCCCCACTCAACGGTAAAGCTGTTGTTAAATTAATCACATCATTCTGTGGGGCTTGTCTCACTTTCATCCAGGTGTTATTAGTGATTAACCGACCATAGGCAGGTGTTTGTTCTTTGAATGCCTGGATTGTTAACTGAATGTTTCTTTGTGCGGTAATGAGATTGCGTTGATGGTTTCAAATGAAATGATTTCGTCTTTTTTTTCTTTAAAATCATAGCGATGATTTTGTTTCTCCGCGTCCCCTAGCTTGGGGGCCGGATCGGGCTTCGTGCGATAAAAGAGAATTGCTTAACATTTTCGTAAAATTTATTGGCTATGGAATTTGGCTTCTGCTAATTTCCGAGCAACTTTCCCGTGGTCAATTAACTGAAATGCGCCATAAAAACGGGAATGATTTTTGCTGGTATCCGTTTATTTAGAATTCTTATAAACACTTCACAAACTTCGATAAGCGATGCTTGTCGGTGAAAAGGAGCCTCGATTATGCAGCAAACCCTGAAGCGCACTTCTTTGACCTTGTTGATTAGCGGCGCGCTGAGCGTCGGCGCCATAAATAGCAGTTTGGCGGCGGAAGTGCCGGCCGGCGTTCAGTTGGCGCAGCAGCAGAATATTGTGATCAACAACGGCAGCGAAGTGGCTTCATTGGATCCGCATAAGGTCGAGGGCGTACCGGAAAGCAATATCATTCTTAACCTGCTGGAAGGGCTGGTGAGCACCGACGCCAACGGGCATGTGGTGCCGGCGGCGGCGGCGAGCTGGGAAAACCAGAATTATCAGCAATGGACCTTCCACTTGCGCCCCGGCGCGGTGTGGAGCGACGGCAGTCCGGTGACCGCGCAAGACTTCGTCTACAGCTGGCAGCGTCTGGCCGATCCGAAAATCGCCTCTCCCTATGCCAGCTACCTGCAATACACCAAAGTCGACAATATCGACGACATCCTGACCGGCAAGAAGCCTCCGCAGACCCTCGGCGTCAAGGCGCTGGACGACCAGACGCTGCAGGTGACGCTGAGCGAGCCGGTGCCGTATTTCATCAGCATGCTGAGCCACACGTCGCTCAAACCGGTGAAACGCGCGGTAGTGGAGAAATTCGGCGATAAATGGACGCTGCCCGCCAACTACGTCGGCAACGGCGCTTACCGCCTGAAAGAGTGGGTGGTGAACGAGCGCATCGTACTGGAGCGCAGCCCGAGCTACTGGAACAACAAGCAGACGGTGATCAATCAGGCGACCTTCTTGCCGATCGCTTCCGAAGTCAGCGACGTCAACCGCTTCCGCAGCGGCGAGATCGACATCACCAACAGCGCGATCCCGCCGTACCTGTACGTCAAAATGAAGCGCGAAGTGCCCGAGCAACTGCACGTTAACCCTTATCTGTGCACTTTCTATTACGAACTCAATAACCAGCGGGCGCCGTTTACCGATCCGCGGGTGCGTGCGGCGGTGAAGATGACGCTGGATCGCGACATCATCGCCAACAAGATCATGGGCCAGGGGCAGATCCCGGCCTACAGTTTCACGCCGACCTTTACGGAAGGCGCCAACTTTACGCCGCCCGCGTGGGCCGGCTGGAGCCAGGAACAGCGCAACGCCGAAGCCAAGAAACTGCTGGCGGAAGCGGGTTACAGCGACGCCAAGCCGCTGAAGTTCTCGCTGCTGTACAACACCTCCGATCAAAACAAACAGCAGGCGATCGCCGCCGCGTCGATGTGGAAAAAGAACCTCGGCGCCGACGTCACGCTGCGCAATCAGGAGTGGAAGACCTCGCTGGAAAGCCGCCATCAGGGGCAATACGACGTGGCGCGCGCCACCTGGTGCGGGGATTACAACGAGCCCAGCGCGTTCCTGAACCTGGTGCTGTCCAACAGCAGCATCAATACCGTGTTTTATAAGAGCCCGGCGTTCGACGCCATCATGGCCGCCACGCTGAAGGCGCCGGATGAGGCCGCGCGCGCCGCGCTCTATCAGCAGGCAGAAGCGCAGCTGGACAAAGACTCCGCGTTGATCCCGGTGTATTACCGCGTCAGCGCGCGGTTGATTAAGCCGACGGTAGGCGGGTTCACCGGCAAAGATCCGCTGGACTATACCGACGTTAAAAATCTTTACATTATCAAGCAGTAAAAGGGGTATTCCTCTCGCTAGCTCGCGGAGGAATATAGGGAAGGCCGGCCGCCGCATTCGTTCCGCGGCGGCGGGAAACAGAGTCCGCTTACGGGCAACGCAGGTTCCACGAAGAGCCTGTGATAATAAAAACTGGAGTCGATAAGTATGACCAACATCACGAAGAAAACGCTCATTGCCGCCGGCGTCATCGCCGCGCTGGGCATCACAGCAACCACCTCCGCCTTTGCCGCCGACGTTCCTGCAGGCGTGCAACTGGCCGACAAGCAAGAAATCGTCAAAAACAACGGTTCCGAAGTGCAGTCGCTTGACCCGCATAAAATCGAGGGCGTGCCGGAAAACAACGTGACCCGCGATCTGATGGAAGGCCTGGCGAACAACAGCCCGGACGGTTCCATCGTGCCGGGCGTCGCGGAAAGCTGGGATAACAAGGATTTCAAAGTCTGGACCTTCCACCTGCGCAAAGACGCCAAATGGTCTAACGGCAAGCCGGTGACGGCGCAAGATTTCGTCTACAGCTGGCAGCGCGTAGTGGATCCGAAAACCGCGTCGCCTTACGCCAGCTACCTGCAGTACGCCCATGTGGAAAACGTTGATGACATCATCGCCGGCAAAAAAGACAAGTCGACGCTGGGCGTGAAGGCCATCGACGACCACACCTTCCAGGTGACCCTGAGCGAGCCGGTGCCTTATCTGGTTGAAATGACCCCGCACTACGCCATGAAGCCGGTTTACAAAGACGCGGTGGAGAAATTCGGCGAGAAGTGGACGCTGCCGGCCAACTACGTCAGCAACGGCGCTTACAAACTGAAAGACTGGATTGTCAACGAACGCATCGTACTGGAACGCAACCCGGAATATTGGGATAACGCCAAAACCATCATCAATAAAGTGACGTTCCTGCCTATTTCGTCGGAAGTGACCGACGTTAACCGCTACCGCACCGGTGAAATCGACATGACCTACAACAACATGCCGATCGAACTGTTCCAGAAGCTGAAGAAAGAGATCCCGAAAGAGGTGCACGTCGATCCTTATCTGTGCACCTATTACTACGAAATCAACAACCAGAAGGCGCCGTTCACCGATGCGCGCGTGCGTGAAGCGCTGAAGCTGGGCATGGATCGCGACATCATCGTCAACAAGGTGAAAAATCAGGGCGATCTGCCGGCCTACAGCTTTACGCCGCCATACACCGACGGCGCCAAGCTGACCGCGCCGGAGTGGTTCGGCTGGACGCAGGAAAAACGCAACGAAGTGGCGAAGAAACTGCTGGCCGACGCCGGCTACGGCCCGGGTAAACCGCTGACCTTCTCCCTGTTGTACAACACGTCAGACCTGCACAAGAAGCTGGCGATCGCCGCCGCCTCCATCTGGAAGAAAAATCTGGGCGTGGACGTGAAGCTGGTGAACCAGGAGTGGAAAACCTTCCTGGATACCCGCCATCAGGGCACCTATGACGTGGCGCGCGCCGGCTGGTGCGCCGACTACAACGAACCGAGTTCGTTCCTGAACATGATGCTGTCCGACAGCAGCAGTAACACCCCGCACTACAAGAGCGCCGAGTTCGACAAGCTGATGGCCAACGTGTTGACCGCGAAGAGCAAAGACGAGCGCGCCGAACTGTATCAGAAAGCGGAAGTTCAGCTGGATAAAGATTCCGCCATCGTTCCGCTGTATTACTACGTGAACGCCCGTTTGGTGAAACCTTACGTTGGTGGCTACACCGGCAAAGACCCGCTTGATAACGTGTACGACAAAAACCTGTACATCATCAAGCATTGATACGGTAAGAGCCGGCGGCGCAGGCCGCCGGCCCATGTTGAGAATAATAAGCCGTCATCAGGCTGTCGCACAGGGTTAGGGCAATGCTTAAATTTATACTTCGTCGCTTATTGGAAGCGATCCCGACACTATTTATCCTTATTACCATCTCATTCTTCATGATGCGCCTGGCGCCCGGCAGTCCATTTACCGGGGAACGCGCATTGCCGCCGGAAGTCATGGCGAATATCGAAGCCAAATATCATTTGAACGACCCGATCTGGAAACAGTACGGTCATTATCTGGCGCAGCTTGCGCAGGGAGACTTCGGCCCGTCCTTTAAATATAAGGATTATTCGGTCAACGATTTGGTGGCCAGCTCTTTCCCGGTCTCCGCCAAACTCGGTCTGGCCGCGTTTTTGCTGGCGGTGGTGCTGGGCGTGAGCGCCGGCGTGATCGCCGCGCTGAACCAGAACACCAAATGGGACTACACGGTGATGGGGTTCGCCATGACCGGGGTGGTGATACCCAGTTTCGTGGTGGCGCCGCTGTTGGTGCTGATCTTCGCCATCACGTTGAAATGGCTGCCGGGCGGCGGCTGGAACGGCGGCGCGCCTAAGTTCATCATCTTGCCGATGGTGGCGTTGTCGCTGGCCTATATCGCCAGCATCGCCCGTATCACGCGCGGCTCGATGATTGAAGTGCTGCACTCCAACTTCATCCGCACCGCGCGCGCCAAAGGCTTGCCGATGCGTCGCATCATTTTCCGCCACGCGCTGAAGCCGGCGCTGTTGCCGGTGCTGTCCTACATGGGCCCGGCGTTCGTCGGGATCATCACCGGTTCGATGGTGATCGAAACCATCTACGGTCTGCCGGGGATCGGCCAGCTGTTCGTTAACGGCGCGCTGAACCGCGACTACTCCCTGGTGTTGAGCCTGACCATTCTGGTGGGCGCTCTGACCATTCTGTTCAACGCGATCGTCGATGTGCTGTATGCGGTCATCGATCCGAAAATCCGTTATTAATCTGGAGCACGCGAATGATGTTGACTAAAAAGAACAGCGAAGCTCTGGAACACTTCAGCGAGAAGCTGGAAGTGGAAGGGCGCAGCCTGTGGCAAGACGCGCGTCGGCGTTTTATGCACAACCGCGCGGCGGTCAGCAGCCTGTTCATACTGGCGCTGATCACACTGTTTGTGGTGCTGGCGCCGATGCTGTCGCAATTCGCCTACGACGATACCGATTGGGCGATGATGTCCGCCGCACCCAGCGTTGAATCGGGGCACTATTTCGGCACCGATTCCTCCGGGCGCGATCTGCTGGTGCGCGTGGCGATCGGCGGGCGCATCTCGCTGATGGTCGGCGTGGCGGCGGCGCTGGTGGCGGTGATCGTCGGCACCCTGTACGGCGCGATGTCCGGCTATCTGGGCGGCAAGATCGACTCGGTGATGATGCGCCTGCTGGAGATCCTCAACTCCTTCCCGTTCATGTTCTTCGTGATCCTGCTGGTGACCTTCTTCGGCCAGAATATCCTGCTTATCTTCGTGGCGATCGGCATGGTGTCGTGGCTGGACATGGCGCGTATCGTGCGCGGCCAAACCCTCGGTCTGAAGCGCAAGGAGTTCATCGAAGCGGCGCTGGTGTGCGGCGTCTCCACGCGCAACATCGTGCTGCGGCATATCGTGCCGAACGTGCTCGGCGTGGTGGTGGTGTATGCCTCGTTGCTGGTGCCGAGCATGATCCTGTTCGAATCCTTCCTCAGCTTCCTGGGGCTGGGCACGCAGGAGCCGCTGAGCAGTTGGGGCGCATTGCTCAGCGACGGCGCCAACTCAATGGAAGTTTCACCGTGGTTGCTGCTGTTCCCGGCGGGTTTCCTGGTAGTCACTCTGTTCTGTTTCAACTTTATCGGCGATGGCCTGCGTGACGCCCTCGACCCGAAAGATCGTTAAGGAGTGCCACCATGAGCACCATTGAACATCCACAACTGCAAACCGCCGTCGGCGTTAAAGCGTCGCCGCTGCTGGACGTGAAAGATCTGCGCGTCACGTTCTCCACCCCGGACGGCGACGTGACGGCGGTGAACGATCTGAACTTCGATCTGCGCGCCGGTGAAACCCTGGGCATCGTCGGCGAATCCGGCTCCGGCAAATCGCAGACCGCGTTCGCCCTGATGGGGTTGCTGGCCAGCAATGGCCGCATCGGCGGTTCGGCCAAATTCAACGGCCGCGAAATCCTCAACCTGCCGGAAAACCAGCTCAACAAGCTGCGGGCCGAAGAAATCTCGATGATCTTCCAGGACCCGATGACCTCGCTCAACCCGTATATGCGCGTTGGCGAACAGCTGATGGAAGTGCTGATGCTGCATAAGAAAATGAGCAAAAGCGAAGCCTTTGAAGAGTCGGTACGCATGCTTGACGCGGTGAAAATGCCGGAAGCGCGCAAGCGCATGCGCATGTATCCGCACGAGTTTTCCGGCGGTATGCGCCAGCGCGTGATGATCGCCATGGCGCTGCTGTGCCGGCCGAAGTTGCTGATCGCCGACGAGCCGACTACTGCGCTGGACGTGACCGTTCAGGCGCAGATCATGACGCTGCTCAACGAGCTCAAGCGTGAGTTCAACACCGCCATCATCATGATCACCCACGATCTGGGCGTGGTGGCCGGCATCTGCAACAAGGTGCTGGTGATGTACGCCGGCCGCACCATGGAATACGGCAGCGCGCGCGAGGTGTTCTACCAGCCGAGCCACCCGTATTCCATCGGTCTGTTGAACGCGGTGCCGCGCCTCGACGCCGAAGGCGAAGCGTTGCTGACCATTCCCGGCAACCCGCCGAACCTGCTGCGGCTGCCGAAAGGCTGCCCGTTCCAGCCGCGCTGCCCGTACGCCATGGAACAGTGCGCGAGCGCTCCGCCATTGGAGCAATTTGGGGAAGGGCGCCTGCGCGCCTGCTTTAAACCGGTGGAGGCGTTGGTATGACAGCGGTAACCGACAAGAAAGTGCTGCTCGAAGTGGCCGATCTGAAAGTGCACTTCGACATTCATGACGACAAGCAGTGGTTCTGGCAGCCGCCGAAAACCCTGAAGGCGGTCGATGGCGTTACGCTGCGGCTGTTCGAGGGGGAAACCCTGGGCGTGGTCGGCGAATCCGGCTGCGGCAAATCCACCTTCGCGCGCGCCATCATCGGCCTGGTGAAGGCCACCAGCGGGCGCGTCGCTTGGCTGGGTAAAGATCTGCTGGGCATGAACGACGCCGACTGGCGCAAAACCCGCAGCGATATCCAGATGATCTTCCAGGATCCGCTGGCCTCGCTCAACCCGCGCATGACCATCGGCGAAATCATCGCCGAGCCGCTGCGCACCTACTACCCGAAAATGCCGCGTCAGGAAGTGAAGGACAAGGTTAAGGCGATGATGCTGAAGGTCGGCCTGCTGCCTAACCTGATCAACCGTTATCCGCACGAGTTCTCCGGCGGCCAATGCCAGCGCATCGGCATCGCGCGCGCGCTGATCCTCGAACCGAAGCTGGTGATCTGCGACGAGCCGGTTTCCGCGTTGGACGTGTCGATTCAGGCGCAGGTGGTAAACCTGTTGCAGCAGCTGCAGCGCGAAATGGGGCTGTCATTGATCTTTATCGCCCACGATTTGGCGGTGGTGAAACACATTTCCGATCGCGTGCTGGTGATGTACCTGGGCCATGCGGTGGAGCTGGGCACCTATGACGAGGTGTACCACAATCCGCAGCACCCTTACACCAAGGCGTTGATGTCGGCGGTGCCGATCCCGGATCCGGACAAGGAGAAGGAAAAGCAGATCCAGCTGTTGGAAGGGGAGCTGCCTTCGCCGATCAACCCGCCGTCCGGCTGCGTGTTCCGCACTCGCTGCCCGATCGCCGGGCCGGAGTGCGCCAAGACGCGTCCGCTGCTGGAGGGCAGTTTCCGTCATGCGGTTTCGTGCCTGAAGGTCGATCCGCTGTAATGCGCCGCTAGCCGGCAACAAAAAGCCCCGCTGAATAAGCGGGGCTTTTTTTATCCGAAATATGAGCGGCGAATCACTCTTTCCACAGAATGTGGCACAGCTTGTGGTCTTTCTCGCGGCAGATCAGCACGCGGGCGAACACGTCGTTGATCGGCTCGCCGTCGCTGTCCGCCAGACCGATCACCACTTCGGCGAAGAAGTCCGGGTTCAGGTCGTAATCCACGTGCTCGCTCCAGTCTTCGGAGGGGTCGTACAGTTCTGCGCCGCCGCGCTCTTCAAACTGCAGATTGAACAGCAGAATATCCGCCGGATCCAGATTGTCGCCGGCCAATTCGAGGAAGATGTCGTAGGCCTGTTCCAGCGTTTCGTCTTCGGTAAGGCGGTTATTCAAATCCATAAAAAAATCCTGATAACAAATGATTTGGCGCTATTAAAGCACGCTCGCCGCGGCTTTTACAGCAACGGGCTGAAAAAGTAGAACAGGCGTTCGACCAGGCGATGCCAGAACGGCCGCTTCAGCCACTCTTTGGCGTTTAACAGTTTGGAACGGGCGATATAGTCTTCCTGCACGCAGGCCAGATCGCTGCCGAAGCCGTCGTCGTCGATCACCAGGGTGATCTCGAAGTTGAGCCACAGGCTGCGCATATCCAGATTGACGGTGCCGACCAGGCTGAGCTGGCCGTCGACCAGCACGCTTTTGGTGTGCAGCAGGCCGCCTTCGAACTGATAGATTTTCACGCCGGCTTCCAGCAGCTCGGAGAAGAACGCCCGGCTGGCCCAGCGCACCATCATCGAATCGTTGTCGCGCGGCACGATGATGCTGACCTCGACGCCGCGCAGAGCGGCGGTGCAGATGGCGTGCAGCAGATCGTCGCTCGGCACGAAGTACGGCGTGGTCATGATCAGCTGCTCGCGCGCGGAATAGACCGCGGTCAACAGCGCCTGGTGGATCATCTCCTCGGGGAAGCCGGGTCCGGAGGCGATCACCTGAATGGTATGGCCGCTTTCCTGCTCGAACGGCATGATGTTGACGTCCGGCGGCGGCGGCAGAATGCGCTTGCCGGTTTCAATCTCCCAGTCGCAGGCATAGACGATGCCCATCGTAGTGGCCACCGGGCCTTCCATGCGCGCCATCAGATCGATCCATTGGCCGACGCCCGCATCCTGCTTGAAATAGCGCGGGTCGACCATGTTCATGCTGCCGGTATAGGCGATGTAGTTGTCGATCAGCACCACCTTGCGGTGCTGGCGCAGATCCATGCGGCGCAGGAATACGCGCAGCAGGTTGACCTTCAGCGCTTCGACCACTTCGATGCCTGCGTTGCGCATCATCGCCGGGTAGGGGCTGCGGAAAAATGGCAGGCTGCCGGCGGAGTCCAGCATCAGGCGGCAGTGTACGCCGCGCCGCGCGGCGGCCATCAGCGATTCGGCCACCTGATCGACCAGGCCGCCGGGCTGCCAGATATAGAACACCATTTCGATGTTGTGGCGCGCCAGCTCGATGTCGCGGATCAGCGCTTTCAACGTGTCGTCGGTAGTGGTGAGCAACTGCAGCTGGTTGCCCTTGACGCCGTCGATGCCCTGGCGGCGGTTGCACAGCTGGAACAACGGTTCGGCGACTTCGCTGTATTCGGTGGCGAAGATGCGGCGGCTTTCTTTCAATTCCTTCAGCCAGCGCGCGGTCGACGGCCACATGGCCTTGGCGCGCTCGGCCCGGCGCTTGCCCAGGTGCAGTTCGCCGAACGATAAATAGGCGACGATGCCGAACAGCGGCAGAATATAGATAACCAGCAGCCAGGCCATGGCAGAGGGAACCGCACGGCGTTTCATCAAAATGCGCATCGTCACGCCGGCGATCAGCAGCCAGTAGCCGAACACCATGAGCCAACTGATTACGGTATAAAATGTTGTCATAAAGGCGAAAAATCCCGTTCGCAAACCACCAATGATGAGTGTACGCACAGATCGGGCAAGGCGAAACCTTTTATCGGCGCTTATGTTACATAAATATGATGAAGTTAAGGCACTTGCCGAAATTGAAAGGGCGGCTTTTGCCCGCGTGGCGTTCGCTGTGCCGCCGATAACGGCGGCTTGGATCGCGGGCGGAAAGGGCTATAATGCCCGCGGTTGGCATTAGACGAACGAGTGACGGAATTATGAGACGCAGTAGAAATGAAGTGGGCCGCTGGCGCATGTTGCGGCAGAGCCAACGTCGGCGGCATCGCTGGCTGGAACGCCAGTCGTGCAGCAATCGCCATATTATCCGGGTGCGGCGGCGCCTGGACGATCAGCATCGGCGCGCGCTGCTGTTTGCGGTATCCTGCGAGTGGTAAAACGAAAACAGTCCCGTGAGGGACTGTTTTGTTATGGCGTCTGAGTTATTTGCCCAAATAGGCGTTGAGCATCCAGACCTGTTTTTCCTGCTCTTTGATGTAATCGCTCATCAACGACGCGGTGCCTTCGTCGCCAGCGTCTGCCGCCACCGTCAGCAGCTCACGCTGCTGTTGCAGCAAGATTGAATACCCTTCCAACAGGCCGCGCAGCGTACCCTTATCATCGGTCACGTTGGTGTGTTCCTTGATGTCGGCGGTTTTCAGATAATCGCTGAAAGCGTGACGCGGCTGCGAGCCCAACGTCAGAATACGTTCCGCCAGCTCATCCACCTTGGTCAGCAGATCGTTATATGTCTCTTCGAATTTCGCGTGCAGTTCAAAGAACTGCGGGCCGGTAATGTTCCAATGATAGCCGCGTACGTTCATATACAGCACCTGATAGTTTGCCAACAGCGCATTCAACGCTTCGGCGAGTTTTGCCGATTGTTTACTGTCAAGGCCGATATGGGTTTTCGCTGCTTTCTTTGCCGTTGCCATAATAATCTTCTCCTGATTATTTGTTCCGATAGTAGACAGAATCAATTTCCATAGCTGTTACAGTAACCGGATTTATCGCAGGGTTAAATACGATAACAGGCATTATTGCCATCGCTCAAACCGATGACGGTAAATCCGTCGAGCAAATTGCCGAATCAGTTTACGCAGGTTCCGCAGGCGAAAAAAGTCGCTTTTCTCGGTTACTTGCGCAGCGCCAGTTTTACCACACCTGCGCCCAGCGCCATTAACAGCGCGGCGGCGATCAGTACCGAAATAAAGGCGCGATCAAAGGCCAGACGCGCCAGCTGCGTCAACTGCTGCGCGCGATCGGCCGCCATTCCGGCCGCCAGGCGCAACGCTTCGTCGATGCTGTCATAGGCTAAATCGCTGACCGGCAGCGCCGCCGGCAGCGCCAGGCTGTGACTGTAGACCGCCGTCATCAGCCCGCCGAGCAACGTCACGCCCAGCACGCCGCCCAGCTCGTAGGAGACGTCTTCGATAGATGCCGCCATGCCGGATTTCTCCTCCGGCGCGTTCAGCATGATGGCGGTGGAAGCGGCGGTGATCACGCCGCCGAGGCCGAAGCCCACCAACGCCAGGCTCGCCAGCTGCGGCGCTATGCCGCTCTGATAGAACAGGGCGAGGCCGGCGATGCCGAAGGCGGTCAGGGCGAAACCGCCGAGAATGATGCTGCGCTCACCGTAGTGCGGCAGCAGCAAACCGGCCATTGGCCCCGCCAGCGCCGAGGCCAGCGGGATCGGCAAGATGAACAGCGCCGCCTGCAGCGGACTGAGGCCGAGCACCAGTTGCAAGCGTTGGCTGAGCACCAGCTCGACGCCGATCAGCGCCACCATCGACAGCAATGCCACGCCGATGCCGCCGGCGAACAGCCGGTTGCGGAACAGGGAGAAATCGATCATCGGGTGGGCGCTGCGCTGCTGACGACGCACGAACAGCGCTAGGAACAGGGTGCCGATCAGGGCCGCTGCGAGCAAGGCGCTGACGTCAGGCGCCGGCTTGCTCAATTCCTTCAGCGCATAGATAGCGCCGACCAGGCCTATCATGATCTGCACCGAGCCGATGATATCGGCGGGGCGCGGGTTATCGCCGCCGCAGCGCGGGATCAGTTTCCATGCCAGCGGCCAGACCAGCAACACCACCGGCACATTGATCAGGAACACCGAGCCCCACCAGAAATACTCCAACAGCAGGCCGCCGACCACCGGGCCGATGGCCGCGCCGCCGGAGGCCACCGACGCCCAGATGCCGATCGCCAGCGCGCGTTCGCGTTCGTCGGTAAAGACGTGGCGTACGATGGACAGCGTGGCGGGCATCATCATTGCCGCGCCAACGGCGAGGAATACCCGCGCGGCGATCAGCCACTCGGCGGTAGGCGAGAAAGCGGCGCACAGCGACGCGACGGCAAACACCGGCAGCCCGGCGAGAAACAGCCGTTTATGGCCGATGCGATCGCTCAGCATGCCGGCGCCAGGCAACAGACCGGCCACCACCAATGGGTAGGCGTTGACGATCCAGAGCTTTTGCGAGGCGCTGGCATCCAGCGCCTGGGTTAAACGCGGCAGGGCGGTATATAACACCGTCATATCGATGACGATCAGGAACAGGGCGCTGGCGACCATTGTCAGGATTAACCAGCGGTTCTTGGCGTACATAAGTCATAATCCAGTTAACGTGGGCGGCGCGAAGGCGCCGCCATTGTGGTAACCCTCCGGCGATGCCGGGTGGTATACTGGCGATAATATATATCCATACGTTCGTATTGAAAAGAAGGGTTTCTTAATGGGACGTCAACGCAGCATCGATCGCGACAAGGTTTTGGACACCGCCGAAGAGATCGTCGCCACCCAGGGCGCCGCCGGCCTGACCATCGACGCCGTCGCCAAAGCGATGGGGATCTCCAAGGGCGGGGTGCAGTACTGTTTCGGCAGCAAAGACGCCCTGATTGACGCCATGTTCGATCGCTGGGGCAGTGCCTACGAGACGCTGTTCGCCGCTATCGCCGGTGACGATCCTTCGCCGCAGACCGGCGTGCGCGCGCATATGCTGGCGACGCAAAGCTCGGATCAGACCGCCAGCGCCAAGGCCGCCGGGCTGATGGCGACGCTGATTCAAACGCCGGAGCATCTGGCGAGCACGCGCGAATGGTATCGCAGCCGCATCGCCGGTTTGGATTTGACGACGGAAGGAGGCAAGCGCGCGCGCCTGGCGTTTCTCGCCACCGAAGGCGCCTTTATGCTGCGTTACTTTGGTTTGATGGATATCGACCAGGCGGAATGGGAAACGATGTTCACCGATATGCAGGCGTTGATTTTAACTGAGGGTGCCTATCGCACTGATAGCTAGTAAAGCCCGCAGTGAAAGGCGTATGTTTATCGCACAAGATATTCCCTCGAAGAACTTTTTAGCCAGCCACTCCGTGCTGGCTTTTTTTTGTTCGCAGGCAAGCGCCCCAGCGGGGCCCCCTGAAGGCAGGGGGCGGGGGAAATTATTTACGGGCGTCCAACAGCGCTTGGGCGTTCTCTGCGGTAACGACGGTCCACGGAATGTAGTAATGCTTCTGCGTGCCGCCCTCCCATTTCAGATCCTTGGCGTACTGCTTCCAGATGTCCGACTGCGGTTGATAGCTTTCACCTTTCACGGCGCGCAGCGCGACGTCGATGGAACCCTGCATCTGGCCTTTGGCATCTTGCAGAATAGAGACCATTTCACCGGCCTGCACCGCATGAATCGCGTCAGAGACGCCGTCAACGCCGGCAATCGCGAAGTCCTTCACATTCAGGCCGGCGCCTTTGATCGCTTCGATAGCGCCCAGCGCCATCTCGTCGTTCTGGCCAATCACGCCGTTGATTTTACCCCGGTGTTTCTGCAGCCAGTTTTCCATCAGCGGCTGCGCTTCCGCGCGTGACCAGTTGGCCGTTTTGCGCTCAAGTACCGTGACCTGGCCGGCGCCGCACTCGGCAATCGCTTTATCATTGCCTTTGCCGCGCTGGATCTCGCCGCTGCCGCCTTTCGGGCCTTCGATAATCACCACGTTCACCTTCCGGCTCTTGCAGTCGAGTTTGTCCAGGACGGCTTTGGCTTCCAGGTATCCCCCCAACTCGTCATTAGACACCACTTCAGACGTCATCGCGTCCGTGTTCAGGCGCGCGTTGGTGACCACCACCGGGATTTTGGCTTCGTTGGCATTGGTGACGATATCGATATTGGCCTCAAAATCCATCGGGTTGACGATAATGGCATCGGCGCGCGTCTGGATAGCGGTGGCGGCCTGATCGTTTTGCACCGATGCATCATAACGCCCATCGTAGAAAGTCAGTACGGCTTCGCCGCTTTTCACCGCCGGGTGTTCCTTGCCGAACCTTTCCATCAATTGCACGAACTCGGCTTTGTTGCCGTACATCAATACCGCGATTTTTACCGGGGCGGCCTGAGCCGCCGACAGGCTACCGAGCATCATGGCAGAGGCAAACAACGCTATCTTGGTCTTATTCATGGTTTTCTCCTGGTAGAGTTGGGTCTGATGTTATTAATCGCGCTGTTGCTTACGCGATGGGTCGAGCAATACGGCAAGAACGATCAATGCGCCTTTGATAATTTGTTGGTAATACGATTGCACGCCGAGCAGATCGAGGCCGTTATTCATCACCCCGATAATCAGCACGCCGAAGAAAGTGCCGACCAGCGTACCGACACCGCCGGCCATGCTGGTGCCGCCGATCACCACCGCCGCGATGGCGTCCAGCTCATACCCTGCGCCGGCGTTGGTCTGCGCCGAACCGGTGCGCGCCGTAAGGATCAGGCCGGCGATGCCGGCCAGCGCGCCGCACAGCGTATACACCAATATTTTGATGCGGGTGACGTTAATCCCCGAGGTGCGCGCGCTTTTCGGGTTGCCGCCGACGGCGTAGATGTAACGCCCGAAGAGGGTTTTATTCAGCACCAGCCAGGCGAGGGCGAACAGCACGATGAAGATGATGACGGGCACCGGAACGCCGCCGACATAGCCATTGCCTAACCAGCGGAAATCGCTGTTCAATTGCGATACCGGATTGCCGTTGGTGGTCAACATGGTTAACCCGCGCGCCGCGGAGAGCATGCCCATGGTGACGATAAACGGTTGCAACCGGTAACGAGCCAACACGGTGCCGTTCACCAGGCCGCAGACGATGCCGATGCCCAGCGCCACGATCAGCGGCGCCATGACGGCGGTCGCGGTGTCGCCGATAGCCAATCCGCTGTTGTTGGTGGCGAAACGGGCGGCGACGATCCCGCTTAACGCCAGCACCGAGCCGACGGAGAGATCGACGCCGGCCGTAATGATGACGAAGGTCATGCCGATCGCCAGAATACCGTTGATCGAGACCTGGCGCAGGACGATCAGGGTGTTTTCATTGCTGAGAAAATAATTGCTGCTCCAGGCCCCCTGGGCGACCTGATATTCGCCAATCAGCGCCACGATCAGGCACAGCGCGAAGAAGGCGATGATAATGCCGTATTTGTGCATACGGCGTTTATTGCGGGTGAAAAATGAAATTCCTGGTGATAAGGAGTGGGCGCTGCTCATTTTTTTTCTCTCTCTGTTAAACCGCAAGTTTCATCAGTGCTGCCTGGCTCGCATCGGCCGCCGAAAGCTCGCCGGCCAACTGCCCGTCACGAAACACCAATATGCGATCGCTCATGCCGATAATTTCCGAAAGCTCGGAGGAAACCATGATGATCCCCTTGTTTTGCAAGGCGAACTCCGACATAAATCGGTAGATCTCTTTCTTGGCGCCGACGTCGATGCCGCGCGTCGGCTCGTCGAGCAACAACACCTCCGGATCCAGCAGCGCCCAGCGGCCCAGCACCACTTTTTGCTGGTTGCCGCCGCTCAGGTTGCCCACGGGCTGTTCGCCATCGTGGGTTTTAACGTTGAAGCGCTGGATCATGTCGCGGGTTCGCGCTTGCTCCCGTTTTTCGCTGACGAACCCCATTCGGCTGATGCCGGCAAAAGAGGCGATATTGATGTTTTCACTGACGGAACGGCACAGCACCAGGCCGGTTTCCTTGCGATCTTCCGTCACGTAGGCAATGCCGCTGTCGATGGCCTCTCGCGGGGAATGGCGGTTAAGCGTCTTGTCGCCCAAGCGGATCGTGCCGCTGTCGGCATGCTGAATGCCGAAGATAAGATCGAGAAACTCGCTGCGGCCCGATCCCACCAGGCCGTAGATGCCCAGGATCTCACCGTGCTTCAGTTGCAGGCTGATATCCTTTATCTTGCTGCGCCAACACAGGCCGTTGACCTCCAGCAAGACCTCTTCGCCGGGCTGGTTGAATTTGGCGAACTCGCTGTCGTACTCGCCGCCGATAATGTGTTCGATCAGCTGCTCACGGGTAATGTCAGCGATATAGCCTTCATGGATATAGGCGCCGTCGCGGAAAATGGTGTAGCTGTCCGCGATTTGGAATATCTCTGACAAACGGTGAGAGACGTAAATAATGCCTTTACCTTTCGCCGCCAGTTGCTGAAGCGTCTGAAAGATTTTTTGCGCATCCTCCTCGCCAATCGCCGAGGTGGGTTCATCCATGATGATGATGTCGGCATTGGCATGCGACAGCGCTTTGGCGATCTCGACCAGTTGCTGCTCGGCGACGCTCAGGTTGCGCATTTTTTCTCGGGCGTCGATCTTGAAATCGAGTTCCTTGAGCAGGCTGGTTGTGCGCTGGTTGAGCGTCGCGAAGTCGACGAACCCCAGGCGTCTCGGCTCACGGCCCAGCCAAATGTTTTCGGCCACCGTCAGATCCGGGATCGCGCTCAGCTCCTGCTGCACGATGGCGATGCCGGCGTTGAGGGCTTCCCGGGGATGATGAAATTCACAGCGTTGGCCATTGATAAAAATGTCGCCGCCATCGGGTTGAATAAAGCCCATCAGAATGCTGAGAAAGGTGGATTTACCCGCGCCGTTGCCGCCGCACAGGGCATGGATGGATCCACGCCGCAGGCAAAACTCCGCATTCTTGAGCGCCACGACCGGGCCAAAAGCTTTCCTGACGCCGCTGACCTCCAGCAGGTAGGCGGGCGCTTGCGTCTGGGGATCTCGCGTCACAGTTGCACCTCCGGATAGGTCTGCTGCAAGCGTTGCAGGTACCGTTGATAAAGCGTCTCGTATTGCGCCTGTCTGCCGGCATGTGGCCGTGTGCGCGTGGTTTCATCCAGCGCAACGAAACGCCGGCACAGTTCGGCCAGCAACGCGCCGGCGTTCCGCTGCGGATCGTCGGCCAACGTCGTCGCCCACATCGCCTGAATGGCGCCGCCCAGCGCGGCGGTCTCTTTGGCTTTCAGACAGACTACCGGGCACCCCATCACGTCCGCGACGATTTGTCGCCAGGCGGCGCTGCGGGCGCCGCCGCCGGTGAGGCGGATCTCGCGCGCTTCAATGCCCTGACGGCGAAACAGCTCGATGCCATAGCGCAGGCCATAGGTGGCGCTTTCGACCACCGCCAGGCAGAGATTGGCGCGGGTAAAATTGTCGCTATCGAGGTTATGCAGACTGGCGCGCGCGTGGGGCAACGGCGGAACGCGTTCGCCATTGAAGAACGGCAGCATCTCGACACCGCCTGCGCCGGGCGAGGCCTGCGCCAATAAACCGTTAAAGCCGGCAAGGTCTTCGTCCAGCAGCGTTTGTACTGCAGTGGTGGCCGAGGTGACATTCATTGTGCAAATCAATGGCAGCCACCCATTGGTGCTGGAGCAGAAGCCGGCAATCATGTCCGATTCCGCCGTGACGGGGGCGGCAGACCAGGCGAATAGCGTGCCGGAGGTGCCCAGGCTCAGGGTGAGGGTGCCGGCCTCGATGTTGCCGGAACCGATGGCCGCCATCATGTTGTCGCCGCCGCCGGTCGATACCCGCACCGTTGGGCCGAGGCCGAGTTTTTCCGCGGCGGCGGAGCGCACCGTGCCGATGCAGCATTCCGCGCTTTTGAGCGGCGGCAGGGCCTGCCACAGGCGGCCGCTGTCGTCGATGAGATCGACCGCGGATTTGCTCCAACGACGGGTGCGCACATCGAACAATCCGGTGCCGGAAGCGTCGCCATATTCCGCTACGCGCTCCCCGGTCAGCCAGAAATTCAAGTAGTCATGGGGCAACAACACGGTGTGCAGTTTTGCCCAGAGCGCCGGATGGTGTGTCTTGAACCAAAGGATTTTTGACGCGGTATAACCGGTGGCGATCCGCAGGCCGAGCGTTTCCAGCGAGCCGTTGGCCCCGCCGAGCTGCTGCAGGAGCCGTTCGTTTTCCTCTGCGGTTTCGGTATCGCACCACAGCTTGACGCTGTGCAGCACGTTGCCGTCTGCGTCCAGCGGCACAAACCCATGTTGTTGGCCAGAGACCCCCAGAGCATGAATCTCCCGTGCATCAACGCCGGCGTTAGTCACGGCTTGGCGAAAAGCGATGACCAGCGCCTCAATCCACCAGTCGGCCTCCTGTTCGCGCCGGCCATTGGCTTGGCTGATGAGACGGTGAGGGGCGTTGCCCTCACCGAGGATCACGCCCTGTGTGCTGTCGACAATCACGACTTTCGTGCCTTGCGTACCGCAGTCTATGCCAGCATAGAGCGCCATAGGATCACTCCATTTCCAGCATGATTTTGATGTCCGAGGCATGTCCCGCCGCCGCGCGCTCGAAGGCGGCCACGCTGTCGGAGAACTTGTAGGTTTGGCTTATCAACGGCTGGACGCGCAATTTGCCGCTGCTCAACAGCCGCAGCGTGCGCGGGTACATGTTGGCGTAGCGGAAAATGGTCTTGAAGGTGATTTCCTTGGCCTGCGCGGCGACGATATCCATCGGCGCGGCATCGATCGGCATGCCGACCAGCACGGCGGTCGCTCCTGGCGCCGCATGTTCGGCCAGCGTAGCGATAGCCGGTTTGGCGCCGCTGCATTCAAACACGACATCGGCGCCATTGCCGCTGGTGAGCGCGGCCACTTTCCCCGCAAGGTCGCCGGTTTTGATATTGACGGCGTGCAGCCCCTCATAACTGGCCGCCACGGCGAGTTTTTCGTCAAACAGGTCGCAAATAATGACGTCCGAGCAGCCGCCCGCCAGCGCCGCGAGAGCGGTGACCACGCCGATCGGCCCGGCGCCGATCACCAGCGCGATATCGCCGGGTTTGATCCCGGCTTTGGTGGCCGCTTGCATGCCGATGGCTAAGGGTTCCACCATGGCGCCCTCAGCGAAACTGACGTTGTCCGGCAATTTGAACGTGAAGGCGGCGGGGTGGATGACGGTTTCGCGCAGGCAGCCGTGCACCGGCGGCGTCGCCCAGAAGCGCACGGCCGGATCAAGGTTGTAAATGCCGGCGCGCGTCTGGGCCGAGTTGAGATCCGGAATACCGGGCTCCATGCAAACGCGATCGCCGATGCTGAGATGAGTGACGTTTTTACCTGTCGCGAGCACTACGCCGGAGGCCTCATGGCCGAGTACCATCGGGGCGTTAACCACGAACGGGCCAATGCGGCCATGTTGGTAATAGTGCACATCACTGCCGCAGATGCCCACGGAATGAATTTTTATCTGCACATCATCGGGCCCCAGCGTTTCGGCAAGCTGGACGTCCTCAATAGCGATTTCCCCCGCTTTGGCCAACACTAATGCTTTCATATTGCCTCCTGGTGAATCATTTTTATGGTAACGATATCATTTCAATGCGGCGATAGTGGGCTAAAGCGAGGGGTTAAACTGTGATCGATGTTGGAATTACTCGACGGGAGTTAATTTTGCTGGTGGGTTGTTATTCAATATGGGGATGAAGATCACAAAATCGGCGATGCAATGACGGTTTTAATATCAGCATGCTGATATCGATACCGTTACTTTGCAGGGGAAATGATGAGCAAACAACAACGTGCCATAGCCGCTACGCTGGAATACTTGCGCGAGGCGGACATTGTTCTGACCGAAGAAGAGCAGCAACGTATTGAAATTGCGACGTTTGGCTTGGCTGACTATCCCGTCTCAGGGCTGCAACTGCTGACCTATGTCAACTCACCTCGGTATTGTGCGAAAGAGTTGGTGCTGTTTCCTGAGCAGACTTGCCCAGAGCATTTGCATCCTCCTTTCGCCGGCACGCCCGGCAAGCAAGAGACGTTTCGCTGCCGTTGGGGCGAGGTGTTTCTGTTTGTCGACGATGAAAACCTGACGCTTAATGATGCCGGCGGTGAACCGGTATGCCGGGTGCCGGAGGGCGCGGAGCCTTGGTATACCTGCAATCGCTATATCCTCTTGCGGCCTGGCGAACAATACACCATCGCGCCCAATACCCGGCACTGGTTTCAGGCGGGGAAGCGGGGCGCGGTGGTATCCGAGTTTTCTTCCGAGAGCCGTGACGAGCTGGATATCTTTACCGATCCCCGGATTAACCGCCTGGCAGGCGTAAACCATTAGCGCGACGATGAAAGTTCTGTCATGATGTTGTTAATGGTATAAAATGATAACCTTAAGCTAAGGAGCTGCATTTGGCGGTGGGGCGAGGACGGAAAGCGACGCTGGCTAGCGTGGCCGCACAGGCAAACGTCAGTAAAATCACCGCGTCGCGGGCATTTTCACAGCCGGACAAGGTTCATCCGGAAACGCTGCGCCGCATTCGGGAGACCGCTGCCGAACTCGGTTATGTGGTCAATGCTGCGGCGCGCAATCTGCGGGCGAAAAGCAGCAGAACCATCGGCATCGTCAACCCTGATATGGCCAACCCGTTCTTTGGCGGCCTGACGCGGTTGATGACGCTTGAAGCGCAAAAAATGGGATATGACACTCTGGTGTTCGATTCCTATGAGTCACAGGAAAGCGAAGACAGAATCATCGACAAACTGATTGGCTACAACGTCGATGCGATCATTCTCTCGGTCATTTCCAACGATCATCTGTACCAGCCTTCCTATCTAAAGCGGTTGGAAACATTGAATATCCCGGTGGTATTGATCGACCGTGAGCTGGACAATCGCCACTGCAGCGGAGTGTATATCGATAACCTGGACTGCGGCCTTCAGGCGGGGCGCTGGCTTCTGGAACAGAAAGCGCAGCGGGTGGTGGTGGTGTCCGGGCCGGAGAACTCCAACGTTGCACGGGACAGGGTTACAGGGCTGCAGGCGGCGCTGCAAGGGAAAGTGGCGTCGTTTGAAGTGCTGTATGCCGATTTCTTTATGGATATCGCCTGGCAAGAGACGAGCCGTTGGCTGGCCAATAACCGCGCCCCGGACTTTTTCGTTGGCTGCAATAACCAGATCTCCCTGGGCATTATCAAAGCCTGCATCGAACATCGGCTGCCGTTGATGCAGGACGTGTCGTTGTTCAGCATCGATGAGGTTTCACATGCTGAGATCTACGGTTTTCATTTCCCGTGCGTGTCACACGACTTGCAAGAGATCGCCTGGCAAGCGTTGAATCTGGCGATCCGTCGTATTGCCGACCCCGAGATCAAGCCGGGCAAGGTGGTGGTACGGGGGAAACTCGTCGCGTAACGGCGCCACCATTCGCTTATCCGTCATTTTTCAGCGTGTTGCGCTGTTTTGGGCTCATCACGCCCGGCGGGACGGATGAGCAGCCACAAACCGCTTCCTGCCGCCGCCGCGCCTAGCAACATGGGCCAGGAAAGAGGTTCATTGAACATTAACCCTGCCCAGCAGAAGGTGACGAAGGGGCTGAGAAACAGCAGGCTCGTCACGCGCAGCGCAGAAGTGCGCCTTAGACAAAACCAGTACAGACCGTAGCCGGCCAGGGTCGCCAGTAGCGCGGTCCAAAGCACGCCGATCACAAACCCCGTCGTTACCGTTGGCAGCAGCGGGCCTTCCGCGCCGGCCATGGCGGCGAAAGCCAGCGCGGAAACCGCGCTTTGTATCCCCAGCGCGGCTGGCAAACTCATTGCTTGCGTTCGCGGCAGCCGTTCCTGCCACAGCGTTGCCAGCGCCAGCGACAGCATCCCCGCCAGCGGCAACAGGTAGCTCCACAATGGGGCGTCTCCCCATGAGATGGCGCTGCCGGTCGCCAGCGCTACCCCGCTAACTCCCAAGGCTAACCCGGACCAAACGCGGCCATCGGGCAAGCGGCGTTGTAACAGCATGCTCAGCAGCGCGGTGCCGAGCGGGAGCAAATCGGCGATGAGCGCGGCCAACCCGGCCGGCACGCCATATTCGATGCCTTTGCTGACGCCGGTCAGGTAACCGGTCATGGCGAGCAACCCAATCCCGGCGTGAACAGCTATCGTCAGCGGAGATGCGCGCCTGATGGCGCGCAGACTAAGCGGCAGCAACACGAACGCGACCACCACGCAGCGCCAGAACGCCACCAGCAACACCGGCGCGTAATCGGCGGCGAAGCGGATGCCGACGAAGCCGGAGCTCCAGGCCACGATCAGCAGGATCTCGGCCGCAGCCAGCCAGAGGGCGGCTCTGCCGCGATGTTTGCCGCAGCGGGAAGAGGGGCGAAATGGTGCCAGGGACATGATGGTCACCTCCTTTCCGCCCGATGGTAGTGAGTGGCTATAATTTAATAAATCGAATAATTTTCGCCCAGTTGTTTAATGAGGTTAAATCATGCGGCCGACATTGGATATCGATCTCTTACGCACTTTTCACGCTATTGCGCGTTTGGGGCAATTTCGCGCGGCGGCGGCATTTGTCAATCGCAGCCCCGCCGCCGTGAGCGTGCATATCCGGCGTCTGGAACAGGTGGCGGGCGGCCGCCTGCTGGAGCGTGACAATCAGTCCGTGGCGTTGACGCCGTTGGGAAACAAGCTGCTGGCCTCGACGCTCGGGCTGCTGAGCGCCCATGACGATATTCTGCGGGAACTGCAGGGCGCGCCGCTAAGTGGCCATATCAAATTGGGCTTGCCTGATGAGTACGCTTCTCATGTGATACGCCATATTTTGCCGCGGTTTACCGACAGTTTCCCCGCGGTGGAGCTGGAGGTCTCTACCGCTGCCAGTCAGGCGCTGGCGGAACAAGTTGGCCGTAATCGGCTGCATCTCGCGCTGGTGGTTCAACCTTCGGGGAAACAGTGCCAGACACCGCTCGCGGTGACTGCGCCAGTGTGGGCCGGAGGCCGTTCGCTGGCGCTGCAGGCTAACCGGCCACTGCCGCTGGCGTTGCATGCCGCCGATTGCCCTTATCGTGAGGCTATGATCGATGCATTGACCAGGGCGGGAAGGCACTGGCGGGTGGTTGTGAGCAGCCCTTCGGCCAGCGTGGTGGCGGCTGCCATCGAGGCGGGATTGGCCGTCACGCTGCTTGACCGCGCACGGGTTTCGGCGGCGATGCGGATACTCGACGAATTGCCGTCGGTCGCACCACATGAAGTGCAACTGCTCCGTTCTGCCACGGCCGCCAGCCAACCGGCGGTGGCGATGCTGGAAAGCGTCATCGGTGAGTATTTACGGGGGGGAACATGAATATCGGCCGCGTGGGGAAGACGAATCGAGCACGACGGTGACGCAGAGATGTGGCTAGCGCCGGGAACGCTGTATCGCGGGGCGTTCCCGGTATTCGGAGGGCTGGAGATCAGAACACCTGTTTGAACGGTTTCACCGTCACGTCGGCATAGACGCCGGCGGCGACGTACGGATCCTGCTGCGCCCAGGCCTGGGCTTCCGCCAGCGAGGCGAATTCGGCGATCACCGTCGAACCGGTAAAGCCGGCGGCGCCGGGATCGTTGCTGTCGATGGCCGGGTTAGGGCCGGCGACCACCAGGCGGCCGGCGTCGCGCAGCGCCTGCAGGCGCGCCAGGTGCGCCGGGCGCACCGCCAGACGGTTTTCCAGCGAGTTGGGGACGTCTTGCGCGTAGATCAGATAAAGCATGTTTCACCTTTAAAATCATGGCTATAAAACGGTGCTACCAAGGTAGCGCAAAAGGCGCGGCAGGGGAACGGCATCGGGCGAATTTCCCGGCGGATTGGCGCTTATGCCTTGAAGCCGCTACTTTTTATTCGTATAGTGCGGCGCGCTTAAACTGATATGCCATTGAGGTGAGGACATGACGGAACTGGTAAGGGAAAAACTCGATTTGCCGGCGGGCAAAAAAAAACTGCTGCTGCATTCATGCTGCGCGCCCTGTTCCGGCGAGGTGATGGAAGCGATTCAGGCCTCCGGGATCGAGTACGCCATTTTCTTCTATAACCCCAACATTCACCCGCAAAAAGAGTATCTGCTGCGTAAAGAAGAGAACATCCGTTTCGCCGAGCAGCACGGGGTGCCGATTATCGATGCCGATTACGACACCGACAACTGGTTCGCCCGCGCCAAGGGGATGGAGAATGAGCCGGAGCGCGGCATTCGTTGCACCATGTGTTTTGACATGCGTTTCGAGCGCACGGCGCTGTATGCGCATGAACATGGTTACGACACTATCTCCAGCTCGCTGGGCATCTCGCGTTGGAAGAACATGCAGCAGATCACCGACTGCGGCATCCGCGCGGCGGAAAAGTATCCCGATCTGGTGTACTGGGATTACAACTGGCGCAAGAAGGGCGGTTCGTCGCGCATGATAGAGATCAGCAAGCGCGAACGCTTCTATCAGCAGGAATACTGCGGCTGCGTCTATTCGCTGCGTGACACCAACCTGCACCGTAAGGCGCAAGGGCGGCCGCTGATCAAGCTGGGCGTGCTTTACTATGGCGATGAAGAATAACGCTGACTCACCGCAATTAACCCGCTCCGGCGGGTTTTTTACTTTTTGACGCCTGGCCAAACGTTAATGAAGCGTGTCGCCCAGGCGGTAAAAAAGCAACGGCCAGGTTAATATCCTTATGAGTTTGCTGGTTTTAGCCGCGCATACTGACGATTAAAGCGATAGTTTGCCTTTCGTTATTGAATATGATTGCTATTTGCATTTAAACTTGGCGAACCAGAGGAAACAGAATCATTATGCCGCTAAAAAAGATGTTCCTTAATCGCCGTATATCCGTGCCTTTCGTCTTATCCGTAGGCTTGCACAGCGCCCTGGTGGCGGGATTGCTTTACGCTTCGGTAAAAGAAGTGGTGGAGCTGCCGAAGCCAGAGGACGCGCCGATCAGCGTCATGATGGTCAACACCGCCGCGATGGCCGAACCGCCACCGCCGGCGCCGGCCGAGCCGGAGCCGCCGCAGGTCGAACCTGAGCCGGAGCCAGAACCGGAACCTATCGTGGAGCCGCCGCCAAAGGCGATCGTGAAGCCGGAGCCGGTCAAGCCGAAACCAAAACCTAAGCCGAAGCCGAAAGTCGAAAAACAGGTCAAACCGGAGCCGAAAAAAGTCGAGCCGCGCGAACCGTCGCCGTTCAACAACGATTCGCCGGCCAAGCCGATCGACAAAGCGCCGGTGAAACAGGCGCCTGCCGCGCCGGTGCAGGGCAACTCGCGTGAGGTCGGGCCGAGGCCGATCAGCCGCGCCAATCCGCTCTATCCACCGCGGGCTCAGGCTTTGCAGATCGAAGGCAACGTGCGGGTACAGTTCGATATCGACAGCGACGGGCGCGTCAGCAACGTGCGTATCTTGTCGGCCGAACCGCGCAATATGTTCGAGCGTGAAGTGAAGCAGGCGATGCGTAAATGGCGCTATGAAGCCAAAGAAGCGAAAGATCGCACCGTCACTATCCGCTTCAAGCTGAACGGCACCACCGAATTGAACTGAGTTCGGTCACACCAAAAAGAAAGGGTCGCCTCGGCGACCCTTTTTGCATTTGCGGCGCAGCCGCAGGCTTACTCTTCGAAGCCGACGCGGAAGTTCATTTTGCCCTCGGGCAGCGCGCGCGAATTGCCTTCCGCATCGACCGCCACATAGGTGAACACCGCTTCGGTCGCCCGGTAACGCTGGCCGATCGGGGCGGAAGAAACTTTCTTTACCCACACTTCGATATTGATAGTGATCGAGCTGCGCCCGGTGCGGATACAGTGCGCATAGCAGCAAACCACGTCGCCTACCGCCACCGGTTTCAGGAAGGTCATGCCGTCTACGCGCACCGTCACCACGCGCCCTTCGGCGATCTCTTTGGCCTGGATGGCGCCGCCGATATCCATTTGCGACATCAGCCAACCGCCGAAGATATCACCGTTGGCATTGGTATCGGCCGGCATCGCCAGCGTGCGCAGCACCAGCTCGCCGCTGGGTAAAGGTCGTTGTTGTGTCATAGCAGTCTGCTTTTAAAAGGAGGGAATAACATCATACTGCCCGCGGCAAGCGCCGCAGGCATTAACAATTTTGTAACTATTTTTTCTGTTCTTCCGGCATGTGCCGGTAAATATAGATACCGCTGAGGAGGGTGAAGACCAGCGTCAGTACCGTCAGGCCAAAGACTTTGAAATTGACCCAGACGCTTTGCGGCAGCCAGAAGGCGACATAGATGTTCGCCAGGCCGCAGGCCAGGAAGAAGATCGCCCAGGCCAGGTTAAGGTTGCTCCACACTTTGTCCGGCAGCGTCAGCTCTTTGCCCAGCATGCGCTGAACCAGCGGTTTTTTGAGCACCCATTGGCTGATCAGCAGCGCCAGCGCGAACAGCGCGTAAATCACCGTGACCTTCCATTTGATGAACAAATCGTTGTGGAACACCAGCGTCAGGGTGCCGAACACCAGCACCATCAGGAAGGTGATCAGCGTCATCTTCTCGACCTTGCGGTATTTCACCCAGGTGAACACCAGCGCCAGCGCGGTGGCGACAATTAACGCGCCGGAAGCGACGTAAATGTCGTACAGCTTGTAAAAAGCGAAAAAGACAATTAGCGGGAGGAAATCAAGAAACTGCTTCATAAATCAATCCATCATCTGTTCATCGGCCGACTATACCGGATTCGGCGAGCTCTGTGTACCGCCGGGCGTTGCCGATTATCGGCGTTTGGCCGGCGGATTTCTGCCGCGAAAGCAGGAATTTGCATAAACTTACGCAAGAAAGCGCCGGCAGATTGCCAGCGCGGGCCGCAGGCCGCATAGTAAGCGTCATAATAACCAGATAATTTACCGCGGAAAACAACATGCAGTGGAAATCTCTCCAGGCCCTGACGCCTGGTTTGACGCATTTATTGGGCTATCAACGCAGCTGGCTCAAGCCGGATATTCGCGCCGGCCTTTCCGTCGCCGCCGTCGCCCTCCCGGTGGCTATCGCCTACGCCGAACTGGCCGGGGTCAGCCCGGTAGTGGGGCTCTACTCCTGTATCTTGCCGATGATGGCCTACGCGCTGTTCGGCTCGTCGCGCCAGCTGATCGTCGGGCCCGACGCCGCCACCTGCGCGGTGATCGCCGCAGTGGTGACGCCGCTGGCAGCGGGCAATATGGAACGCCATTGGCAACTGACCATTATGATGACCGCCATGATGGGCGGCTGGTGCCTGCTGGCCAGCCGGTTCAAGCTGGGGGCGCTGGCGGATTTGCTGTCGCGGCCGATCCTCAGCGGGCTGCTGAACGGGGTGGCGATCACCATTATTGTCGATCAGATCGGCAAGGTGTTGGGGTTCACGGTGCGCCCGGCACAGCTGATCGAGCGCATCTATGCGCTGCCCGGTAACTTGCTGCACAGCGACTGGCTGACGATGGCGGTGTCGTTGCTGACGCTGGTGACGCTGCTTGGATTTAAAAAATGGCGGCCTAACTGGCCGGCGCCGCTGTTCGCTATCGTGCTGGCGGCGTTCGTGACCTGGGCGGGCGGCCTGCAGCAGCATGGCGTGGTGACGGTGGGCGGTTTCAGCGGCGTGCTGCCGATCGTCCAGTGGCCGGACTTCCAGCCCGGTTTGCTGCGCGACATGGTGATCCCGGCGCTTAACCTGGCGGTGGTGAGCTTTGTCAGCATGATGCTCACCGCCCGCAGCTTCGCCGCCAAAAACGGTTATGAGGTAAACGCTGACGCCGAGTTTCGCGCGCTGGGGCTGGTGAATATCGTCTCTGCGCTGTCGCAAGGTTTCGCCATCAGCGGCGCGGATTCGCGCACCGCGGTGAATGATGCCAACGGCGGCAAGAGCCAACTGGTGTCGATCATCGCCGCCGCGGTCATCGCCTTTGTCTTGCTGTTCCTGATGGCGCCGCTGCAGTTTATTCCGGTGGCGGGATTGGGTGTGGTGCTGATGTATGCGGCCTGGTCGCTGCTGGACATCCGTGGCATCTGGATCTTGCGCCGTCGCAACGCGCAGGCGTTCCGCCTGGCGCTGTTTACCTTCCTCAGCGTGCTGCTGGTGGGAGTGATCAGCGGCATCGGGCTGGCGGTGTTGCTGGGGCTGATGCAGTTTCTGCGCACCGTCTTCCGGCCGACGGAACAGCTGCTGGGCGTCAACGATGAAGGCATGATCCATTCCATGGGCAATAACAATGGGGTGAAGGCGGTACCTGGCGTCATGATGTATCGCTTCAATTCGCCGCTGACCTATTTCAACGTGGCGTATTTCAAACGCCGTATCCTCAATTTGGTCGACGGCACACCGTTCCAGCCACGTTGGGTGGTGGTGGATGCGGTGGCCAGTTTCACCCATGCCGATATCAGCGTGCTGGCGGCCATCGACGAACTGAAACGCGACCTGTTACAGCGTAACGTAAAGCTGGTGCTGGCGGGGCGCCGCACCGAGCTGACGCGTTGGTTCCGCATCAACCGCTTAGGGCGCGATAAAGAGTTGATTTTGGTGCCGGATCTGTATCTGGCGCTGAAGCTGATTCAGAGTAAGGAGCAGGCGGAAGCCGCCGTGGTGGGGTAAACAAAAAAAGGGGCACGCCGAAGCGCGCCCCTTGGTTTTTGCTGATGCCGGCGTTAGCCGCGCAGCAGCATATACAGCCGGAACAGGTAGATCAGCAGCAGAGCGGAGACCAGATTGCTCAACGCGGTCAGCACCACGCTGGCGACGTTCGGCGTCAGCACCGACAGATGGCTCACCAGGAACAGCACCAGCAGCTTGGCCGCCAGCCACAGCATCATCGCCGGCACCAGCACGCGCGCATTGGCGAAGGCCAATTTGCTGCTCAGCTTGAGCGAAGCGAACACGCCTTTTTTATCGACGGAGGCGATCACCGGCGCCAGCGCGAAGGCGATCGCCATCAGCACGCCCGGCACCACAAACAGCGTCAGGCCGAGCTGGATCAGCAGGGTGCAGATAAACAGCAGCAGCAGCAGGCGCGGCAAGTCGGGCGCCGAGGCGCCGAGCGCGCGCAGGGCGCTGGTGCGTTGCCCTTGCGACACCAGACGGATCAGCGTCAGCATCCCGCCGACCAGCAGCACGTTGCCGACCAGCGCAGAGAAGGTGGCGGCCGCCGACACTTTCAGCAACACCATCTGCTGTTCCGGCGTCATCTGCTGGATCACTTCCTGAATGCCCATGCCGGTAGACGAAGCAAAATCGCTGGTGGTGGCAGCGAGCGTCGCCAACTGTTCGGCATCAGGGCTGAAGGCCTGATTCAGCAGCACGGAGATAAACGCCGTCAACAAAGCCAGCATCAGGATGCTGGCCAGTTGGTTGCGTAAAAAGTTAAAACTGTCACGGTACAAAGCGTTGGCCGTGATAGGCATGCAGACTCCTTGGCGTCGGGAAAACAGAGATAAATCAGTGGGTGATTGTACCCTGTTCCACGCCGCTGTGGCACCCCGCGAATTGCACTACGCCTATTTCTTCAACGATCGTCGCGTCAGACAGCGATAGCGGCAAGGGCACCGGCAAGGGCGGCAGGCCGTAGCGTTCCCGGGCGCGATCGCAGGCTTCGTTGCGCAGGCCGTTTTCACCGGACTGATCGAACTCCCTGCACGGGCTGGGCCGATTAAGGTAGATCGAGCAGGAAACGGCTTTACCTATTTCACCGTCCAGCGCGGTACAGCGGGGGGACTTGCTGTTGGTCCCCTGCATGCAGCGCAGGAATGGGGTCAAAGGCTCTGTTAAGGAAAGGGGAACGGTGCCGCCGCCGTCTTCGGCTTCGGCCCAATAGAATGACACTCGAAAATAACCGCAGCATGCGCCGCAGCTGACACAGGGATTAAGGATTTCGCTCATCTTGATTGCCCACCGACTCCTCACGGCACCAACCAAAACCAACACGGAAAATGAAATTACCTCAGCCGCATTTTTCTCCGCAACAGAAATTTGAACATGTAGATAATTTGCAACAAAATCGTTTTTTTGATGCAGATCAATCCTTGATTTATTAGACGGTTAGGTAACCTTGTTTTTGGTGGGATTTTAAATTTTTACACATAAGATGTGATCTCGATGGGATCACAAATACCCGAAAGTAGGTATATTCCCCCTCGAGCGATTAACCACACAAATGGAATGGATAATGAAAAAGACAACTCTGATGGTATTGGCGACGATGATGGCGCCTATGTTGGCAAGTGCGCATCAGGCCGGTGATTTCCTGTTCCGCGCGGGCACCGCGACGGTGCGTCCAAATGCAGGTTCGGACAACGTACTGGGGTTGGGTTCGCTGGATGCGAAAAACAACACTCAGCTCGGTCTGACCTTCGGTTACATGGTGACGGACAACATCGGCGTTGAGTTGTTGGCCGCAACGCCATTCCGCCACAAGGTGACGCTGGGCGGCACTGATTTGGCGACCGTTCACCAACTGCCGCCTACGCTGATGGCGCAATACTATTTCGGCGACAAGCAGGACAAACTGCGTCCTTACCTGGGCGTCGGCGTTAACTACACCACCTTCTTCGACGAGAAGTTCAACGACTACGGCAAAAGCGCCGGGTTGAGCGACCTCGATCTGAAAGATTCCTGGGGCGTGGCGGCGCAGGCCGGCCTGGATTACAACCTGGATGAGCACTGGATGCTGAACATGTCGGTGTGGTGGATGAACATCGAAACCAAAACTCGCTTCAACGATGCGAACGGTGGGCACCACAGCTTCGATACGCGTCTGGATCCGTGGGTGTTCATGTTCGGGGCGGGTTACCGCTTCTGATGAAGGCCGCAATCAGGGAGGCGTTGCGCCTCCCTGTGTCGGTATTATTTAACCTGCATCACGTTTTCAACCGATTTCACGCCGGCCACGCCGCGTGTGACCTGCACTGCACGGTTGGCGTCATCGCTGGAGGTCACGAAGCCGCTCAGCTGTACGCGCCCTTTAAAGGTTTCTACGCTGATCTCGCGTGACTTGATGTTTTTATCCGCCAGCAACGCCGATTTCACTTTGGTGGTGACCACGGTGTCATCGATATAACCGCCTGTTCCCTCTGATTTTGCCGTCGGCGCGCAAGCGCTCACCGCGACCGCCACAACGGCTGCCATGCACAAGGCTGAAAGGGTTTTAAACAGCTTCATAAATTACTCTCCATGCAATGTTATGGTTGAAATTCGCTACGGTTTTTCGCCGCAGCGAGCGCATTCCCCAAATCAAACGAAGAAATGCATAGCGAACAACGTTCATTGTGAGACAAGACCTGGGTTTGTTCAAATTTTTGATGTAAATAAATGGAACAAACTTTGAGGGGAAACAAGCTGTTAAAGCGAGCGCCGGCAGGGCGCTCGCTAAAGAGGATCACGCCCGGGTGGCGCGCTTCATATTGCTGACGAAGGCCGCCAGCCTGGTCAGCATCTCCGCCGGGTCGGCATGGTGCTGTTCGATGATTTTGACGATTGCCGAGCCGGAGATCGCGCCGGCGGCGCCGGCCTGCAGCGCCGCCTTCACCTGCTCGGGTTCGGAGATGCCGAAGCCCTGCAGCGGCGGCGCGGCGTGATACTCGCGCAGCGTGTTCACCAGGTGATGCAACGGCAACTGCGCCCGGCTTTCGGTGCCGGTCACCCCGGCGCGCGACAGCAGGTAGGTGTAACCGCGGCCGTGCGACGCGATTTCACGCAGCAGATCGTCATCAGCGTTCGGCGGGCAGATGAAGATCGGTGCGATACCGTGGCGAGCGGCGGCGGCGCGGAACGGCGCAGACTCTTCAAACGGCACGTCGGCGACCAGCACCGAATCCACGCCCACTTCGGCGCAGCGTTGGTAAAACGCATCGATGCCTTTATGGAACACCAGATTGGCGTACATCAGCAGGCCGATGGGAATGGTCGGGTGCTTCTGGCGGATGGCCGCCAGCATCTCGAAGCACTGGGTCGGCGTGACGCCGGCGGCGAAAGCGCGCAGCGTCGCGCTCTGGATGGTTGGGCCATCCGCCAGCGGATCGGAGAAGGGGATGCCCAGCTCCAGCGCGTCCGCGCCGGCTTCGATCAGGGTATCGATAATCTGCAGCGACAGCGTCGGATTAGGATCGCCCAGCGTCACGAACGGGACGAAGGCGCCTTCCTTGTTGCTTTCCAGGCGTTTGAACAGTTGCTGATAACGTTCCATCAGATTTCTCCCCGTGCTTTCAAAATGTCGTGAACGGTAAATATGTCTTTGTCGCCGCGGCCGGACAGGTTGACCACCAGGATCTGTTCTTTCTGCGGCGTTTCACGGATCATTTTCAGCGCGTGCGCCAGGGCGTGCGAGGATTCCAGCGCCGGGATGATGCCTTCATGGCGCGACAGCGCCTTGAACGCTTCCAGCGCTTCGTCGTCGGTGATCGACACGTATTCGGCGCGGCCGATGCTGTTCAGGAAGGCGTGTTGCGGCCCGACGGACGGGAAGTCCAACCCGGCGGAGATTGAATAGGATTCTTCAATCTGGCCTTCGGCGGTCTGCATCATCGGCGCTTTCATACCGAAGTAGATGCCGACGTGGCCGTGCTTCAGCGGCGCGCCGTGCTGGCCGGTCTCGATGCCCAGACCGGCGGGTTCCACGCCGATCAGCCCGACATCGGCATCATCGATAAAGTCGGCGAACATACCGATGGCGTTGGAGCCGCCGCCGACGCAGGCGATGACCGCATCCGGCAGACGGCCTTCGCGCTCCAGCACCTGCGCTTTGGTTTCTTCGCCGATCATGCGCTGGAATTCACGCACGATAGTCGGGTACGGATGCGGGCCGGCGGCGGTGCCGAGCATGTAGTGCGCGGTTTCATAGCTGCCGGACCAGTCGCGCAACGCTTCGTTGCAGGCGTCTTTCAGGGTGGCGGAGCCGCTGTGCACCGGGATCACTTCCGCGCCCATCAGCCGCATGCGGAACACGTTCGGCGACTGGCGCTCGACGTCTTTGGCGCCCATATAGATGCGGCATTTGAGGCCGAGCAGCGCGCAGGCCAGCGCCGACGCGACGCCGTGTTGGCCGGCGCCGGTTTCCGCGATGATCTCGGTTTTGCCCATGCGCTTGGCCAGCAACGCCTGGCCCAGCACCTGGTTGGTCTTGTGTGCGCCGCCGTGCAGCAGATCTTCACGCTTCAGATAAAGCTTGGTGTTGCTGCCGGCGGTGAGGTTTTTGCACAGCGTCAGCGCCGTCGGGCGGCCCGCGTAGTTCTTCAACAGATCGATAAATTCCGCCTGAAACGCCGGATCGCGCTGGGCGCTGACAAAGGCTTCTTCCAGTTGTTTCAGGGCCGGCATCAGAATTTGCGGCACGTATTGGCCACCAAATTCGCCGAAGTAGGGGTTAAGCAGCGTCATGAGAGTTCCCGTTATTATCCGTTATTAATATAGAGCCGTATTCAGTAGGCGCGCAGGGTCTGGAAGACCGAGGCCAGGCGCGCGGGATCTTTGATGCCCGGTTCGCTTTCCACGCCGGAGTTGAAGTCCAGCCCGGCGCAGCCGAGCTTGGCCGCTTCGACGCAGTTGTCGGCGCGCAGGCCGCCCGCCAGCATCACGTTAGTCAGATCTTCGCCTTGCAATACCGACCAGTCGAAGCGTTGGCCGGTGCCGCCGGCGCCGTTGTCGAGCAGGTAGCGATCGACATGCTGCAGATCGCGCGCCGGCACCCGATCTTTCACGCTCAGCGCTTTCCAGATGCGGCAATCAGCCGGCAAGCGGGCGCGCAGGGCGTTGATATAAGCCTGGTCTTCCGCGCCGTGCAATTGCACCGCATGCAGGCCGAGGCGCTCAACGGTCAACGCCACGGTATCGACCTGGGCGTCGCAGAACACGCCGACATACTTCAGCGGCGCGCCGGAGATCACTTCGCGGGCGCGGGTGATATCCACATAGCGCGGTGAACGGCCGACGAAAATCAGCCCGCCGTAGATGGCGCCGGCCTGATACGCGGCGGCGGCGTCCTGCGGACGGGTCAGGCCGCACACTTTGTTGTCGCCCAGGATCACGCGGCGCACGGCGGCGCGCAGATCGGGTTCAGACATCAGCGCGCTACCGATCAGGAAACCGTTGGCGTAATGGCTCAGCTCGCGGATCTGCCCATAGTTGTTGATGCCTGACTCGCTGATCACCGTCACGCCATGCGGCACGCGCGGCGCCAGTTGGCGAGTGCGGTCCAGATCGATGCTCAGATCGCGCAGATCGCGATTATTGATGCCGACCACGCGCGCTTCCAGCGCGATCGCGCGCTGCAGCTCTTCTTCACTGATCACTTCGGTCAGCACGCCCATATTCAGGCTGTGAGCCACCGCCGCCAGCTGGCGATACTGGTCGTCGGTCAACACCGACAGCATCAGCAGGATGGCATCGGCCTGATAGTAGCGCGCCAGGTAAATCTGATACGGATCGATGATAAAGTCTTTGCACAACACCGGTTGGCTGACGGTTTTACTGACCAGCGGCAGGAAATCGAAGCTGCCCTGGAAGTATTTCTCGTCGGTCAGCACCGAGATCGCCGAGGCGAAATCTTTATACACCGTGGCGATCTCTACCGGATCAAAGTTTTCGCGAATCAACCCTTTGGAAGGCGAGGCCTTCTTGCATTCGAGAATGAAAGCCGTCCGGGTGCCCTGCAGCGCGTGATAAAAGCTGCGTTCGCTCGGTACGATGTCGTTCTGAAAGCCGGCCAGGGGCTGTTGCTGTTGTCGCGCCGCGATCCATTGCGCTTTGTCGCGGACAATCTTGTGTAGCACGGTTTCCTGCATCATTTATCCTCTTGCCGCCAGTGCGATGACACGCTCATAGGCCTGCCCGCTGTTGATCATATCCAGTGCCTGCCGCGCATTTTGGCGCAGGTCTTCATGTCCGAATAACTTCAGAAGCAACGCGACGTTGGCCGCGACCGCCGCGGCGTGCGCCGGCTCGCCTTTACCTTGTAACAGCCGCGCCAAAATGTCACGGTTTTCTTCCGGCGTGCCGCCCAGCAAGGCTTCCAGCGGATAGGTTTCCAATCCGAAGGACTGCGGCGTGAGCTGGTAGCTGCTGATTTCGCCGTTGTTCAATTCCGCTACGTGCGTCGGAGCGTGGATCGCCACCTCGTCCATGCCGCCGCCGTGAACCACCGCCGCACGCTGATAACCCAGCACGCGCAGGGTTTCGGCAATCGGCAGCACCAGTTCCGGGCTATAAACGCCGATCAGCGCCAGCGGCGGGCGCGCCGGGTTGATCAGCGGGCCCAGCACGTTGAACAGCGTGCGGGTCTTCAACTGCTGGCGCACCGGCATAGCGTGACGAAAACCGGTGTGGTACTGCGGCGCGAACAGGAAGCACACGCCGAGATCGTCCAGCGCCTTGCGCGCTTCTTCCGCCGGCAGATCCAGGCGGATGCCGAACGCCGCCAGCAGATCCGAAGAGCCGGAACGGCTGGAGACGCTGCGGTTGCCGTGTTTGGCGATCTTCGCGCCGCACGCCGCCGCCACGAAGGCGCTGGCGGTGGAAATATTGATGCTGTTGGTGCCGTCGCCGCCGGTGCCGACGATATCGGCGAACAGATAGTCAGGGCGCGGGAACGGCTGAGCGTCGTCCAGCAGCGCTTTGGCGGCGCCGGCGATCTCTTCCGGGCGCTCGCCGCGGACTTTCATGCTGATCAACGCCGCCGCCAGTTGGCTCGGCTCCAGCTCGCCGCGCACGATGGCGCTGAACAGCTGTTGGCTTTCCTGCTGGCTCATCGACTCGGCGCGGTACAGTTTCTCAAGAATAGGTTGCATCGTCGTGTTCCTTATATTACTTCGCCAGCGCCCAGGCCAGGGTCTGCTCAAGCAGGCGCGCGCCGTGGGTGGTCAGAATCGATTCCGGGTGGAACTGGAAGCCGCACACGCGGCGGCGGTCGTCGCGCACCGCCATCACCATTTCGCCGAAACGGGCGTTGACGGTGAGATCGGCCGGGATATTGCTGCCGACCAGCGAGTGGTAGCGCGCCACCGGCAGCGGATTGGCCATACCGGCGAACATGCCTTCGCCATCGTGAGCGATCGCCGAGGCTTTGCCGTGCAGGATCTCGCCCGCCTGGCCGACCTGGCCGCCATAGGCTTCGACGATCGCCTGGTGGCCGAGGCAGATGCCGATGATCGGCAGTTGGCCGCGCAGACGCTGCAGCAGTTCCGGCATACAGCCCGCTTCGGACGGCGTGCCGGGACCGGGCGACAGCATCAGCACCGGCTGTTCCATCTGTTGCAGACGCTCGATGATCACCTCGGCGGCGATCTGATTACGGTAAATCACCACCTGGTGGCCGCTGGCGCGCAGCTGATCGACCAGGTTGTAGGTAAAGGAATCGACGTTGTCGAGCAGCAGGATATCGGCCATCAGAACACCTCCTTGGCATGGTGCGCAGTGGCGATGGCGCGCAGCACGGCACGGGCTTTATTACGGGTTTCGTCGGCTTCCGCCTGCGGGACGGAATCCAGCACCACGCCGGCACCGGCTTGCACGGTGGCGATGCCGTCTTCAACGTAGGCGGAGCGAATGACGATGCAGGTATCCAGATCGCCGGTGGCGGTGAAGTAGCCCACCGCGCCGCCGTAGCTGCCGCGGCGCGTGCCTTCGGAGGCGGCGATCAGCTGCATCGCCCGCACTTTCGGCGCGCCGCTGAGGGTGCCCATGTTCATGCAGGCCTGGTAGGCGTGCAGCACGTCGAGATCGGCGCGCAGGGTGCCCACCACCCGGGAAACCAGGTGCATGACGAATGAATAGCGGTCCACCTTGGTCAGGTCGGCCACGTAGCGGCTGCCGGCCTGGCAGATGCGCGCCAGATCGTTGCGCGCCAGATCGACCAGCATCAGGTGCTCGGCCAGCTCTTTATGGTCGGTGCGCATTTCCAGCTCGATGCGGCTGTCGAGATCCAGATCCAGCGAACCATCGGCGCGGCGGCCGCGTGGGCGAGTGCCGGCGATCGGGTAGATTTCGATTTGGCGATTGCCCGCGTCGTATTTCAGCGCGCTCTCCGGCGAAGCGCCGAACAGGGTGAAGTCATCATCCTGCATGAAGAACATGTACGGGCTGGGGTTGTTGTCTTTTAAGGTTTGGTAGGCCGCCAGCGGCGCCGGGCATGGCAGGGAAAAGCGGCGCGACGGCACCACCTGGAAAATCTCGCCCTGGCGGATCGCTTCCTGCAGCTCGCTGACCACCGCGCCGTACTCTTCGTCGCTCTGGTTACAGCTCAGCTGCATGTTTTCCAGCGTTTGGTGCGGGATCGGCTGCGGGGGTTGTTGCAACTCAGCCTGCAGCTGTTCCAGACGCTGCTGCAAACGCTGCGCTTCACTCGCCTGCTCACTGAAGACGCTGGCCTGCAGACGGGCCGATCCGCGTTGATGATCAAGCACCAGCAGGGTTTCCGCCAGATAGAAGCAGAAGTCCGGGCAGCGTTGATCCTGGCGCAGTGCCGGCAGGTCCTCGAACCCGGCGACCAAATCGTAGGCGAACAGGCCGCCCAGCATCACGGCTTCGCGCTCGTCCGCCGGGGAGTCCACCAGGGTCAGCAGCGTGCGCAGCGCGTCGAACACCGACAGTGAACGCAGGCGGGCGTCTTCGTCCTGCACCGCGTCGATCGCCGGGAAGGTCAGTTCGCGGCCGTTGGGGCGCGCCTGATTGCGCACCTCGGGCGGCAGCGCTTCGTCCAGCAGCGGCAGCAGCGCCGCGCCGTTGGCGGTCAGCGCCTGCACGCTGACGGTGTGGCCCAGTGCGGTAATGCGCAGCGCGCTGTCGATGACCAGCAGGCTCTGCAGATTCTGTTTGCTGTTGATTTCCGCCGACTCCAGCAGCAGGGTGGCCGGACGGGCGCCGCACAGCTGGTGGAAAAGGGTGGTGGGATCGCCCCGGTAGCTGGCTTGCGCCTTCAGTAATGTCAGTTGTGGTTTGGTGTTCATCATCGGTGGTTCCAGTGAATTCTGTCCATAAAAAAGCCCGCATCAGGTGCGGGCTCAGGAAATCTGCATTGTCAGATGACAGCTATGCGCGATTACACCGCCCGCAAGAGGGAGGTACGCCACCAACCGTGAAGAGAAATGTATGTGTTCATTTGCAGACTCTCTTTGTTAACTCTCATCCGACACGGCCGTTGCCGTGAACTTGTGTACTAGTTAACTGGTTCGCGAGGGCAAAGTCAACCCTCTTTTTGCACAATGTTTTAGCGGTCAGCGTGAATTCTATTCATCGTCTGCCTGGCGCAGAATAGATTTCCGTCCGGCCGCCGATCGCGGGTATGATAGAAAACCAAGCCATTGCCGGATAGCCGTTTTGACAGACAGTAACCCCCCATCCATCGCTTTTACTCTGTACGACCTCCACAGCCACACGACCGCTTCCGACGGCTACCTGACGCCGACGCAGCTGGTGCTGCGGGCGGTAGAGATGCGCGTGGGCGTGCTGGCGATCACCGATCACGACACCACCGCAGGCTTGGCTGAGGCCGCCGCCGCTATTGCGGAGCAGGCGTTGCCGCTGCGGCTGGTCAACGGGGTGGAAATCTCGACGCTATGGGAAAATCATGAAATTCATATCGTTGGGTTGGGCGTGGACGTCGCGCACCCGGCGCTGGTGGCGCTATTGGCGGAACAAACCGAACGTCGCCATCGGCGCGCGCAGGAGATCGGCGCACGTCTGGGTAAAGCGCGCATTCCCGACGCCTATGCCGGCGCCCAGCGGTTGGCGGGGGCCGGTGCGGTGACCCGCGGCCATTTCGCCCGTTACCTGGTGGAGATTGGCGTGGCGGACAACATGGCGCAGGTGTTCAAGAAATATCTGGCCAAAGGCAAAACCGGCTACGTGCCGCCGCAGTGGTGTACAATAGAACAAGCCATTGATGCGATTCATCAATCGGGCGGCCAGGCGGTGATAGCGCACCCCGGCCGTTATGATCTGACCGCGAAGTGGTTGAAACGTTTGCTGGCGCATTTCGCCGAACACGGCGGCGACGCCATGGAAGTGGCGCAGTGTCAGCAGGCGCCGCATGAGCGCGCGCAGCTGGCGAAGTACGCGCAGGACTACCACCTGTTGGCCTCGCAAGGCTCTGATTTCCATCAACCTTGTTCGTGGATCGAACTGGGGCGCAAGCTGTGGCTGCCGGGCGGCGTCGAGCCAGTGTGGCGCGATTGGCCGCAACCGGGCCAGGCGGTCTGATTTTACGCGCGTGGCAACGCGCGCGGGCATTATTTTAGGAGCAAGTCATGAGTCAGCTTTTTTATATTCATCCGGACAACCCACAGCCGCGTTTGATTAACCAGGCGGTCGAGGTGCTGCGCAAGGGCGGAGTGATCGTTTATCCCACCGATTCCGGCTACGCGCTGGGTTGCATGCTGGAAGAGAAGGCGGCGATGGAGCGCATTTGCCGCATCCGTCAACTGGACGGCAACCACAACTTTACCCTGATGTGCCGCGATCTGTCCGAATTGTCGACCTATGCGCACGTCGATAATACGGCCTTCCGCCTGATCAAAAACAATACGCCGGGCCACTACACGTTCATTCTGAAGGCGACCAAAGAAGTGCCGCGCCGCCTGATGAATGAAAAGCGCAAAACCATCGGCCTGCGTGTGCCGTCGAACCCGATCGCATTGGCGCTGCTGGAGGCGCTGAACGAACCGATGATGTCCACCACCCTGATGCTGCCGGGCAATGATTTTGCCGAGTCGGATCCGGAAGAGATCAGCGATCATTTGGGCAAGGTGGTCGATCTGGTGATCCACGGCGGCTTCCTCGGCCAACAACCGACCACGGTTATCGATCTGACCGAATCCACGCCGGAAGTGGTGCGCGAAGGGGCGGGCGACGCGGCGCCTTTCCGCTGATGTAAAAGGTTGCCACCTTGCCCATTGTCTGAAAATCGGCTGAAGCGAGGCTATTTCGCGTGAAAGCCGCTATTCTTGACTACTTCAGAATTGATAATGGGCAGGATGCGCAGCAATGATTAAACAGGTTTCTTTTTTAGCGGCCTTATTATTTTCCTCAATGGCAAATGCGGGGTTTTATTCAGGCAGCGGTTTGCTGGCGGAATCCGGCGGTTACGTAAAAAATAAAAGCGGTGAAGCCACCGTGGCCGAAGCGCTGAATGGCGGCATGTTCATGGGATACGTCGCCGGCGTATTCGATACTTATTCCATGCAGGGCAATCGCAATATCTGCCCGGAAGCCGGGATGAGCATCGGCGTAGCCGCCGACGCGGTGATGCAGTATTTGAACGAGCATCCTGAGCAACTGCATTATTCCGCACCGTCGGTGATCATGCTGGCGTTAAGCGCCGCCTATCCCTGCGTGCGCCATTAAGTTCCCATTCCAATTAGTGCGCATTTTTTCATAAGGTGCGCCCAGGGGACTTTCCGCACGAACTTCAATAGATCAATACCTGCTGCGCTGTCACCTTATCCCCGTCGGTATTCCCCGAACGGGTCGGGGAGAGACGCGCAGGAGGTAATATGACCGCATTTCACAGTGCCAACATGATGCTCGATTATCAGGATATCGGCTCAGGGCCGCTCACGTTGGTGTTGCTGCCCGGCTGGTGCGAACCGAAAACCGTGTTTGAGCCGTTCATCGCTCTGGCGGCCGAACGCTATCGGGTGATCAGCATCGACTGGCGCGGCCATGGCCTGTCGTCAAAAGCCACGGAGATGTCGCTGACGGCGGACGACTTGCTGGAGGATGTGCGCCAACTGCTGACGGCGCTGCGTTTGGATAACGCGGTCACCCTGTCGGTGGCGCACGCCAGCTGGCTGGCGGTGGCGTTGGCCGAAGCGTTGCCGCAGCGGGTGCGGGGCATGGTGTTTCTCGACTGGATCATGACGCAGCCGGAGCCGGCGTTCTTTACGGCGGTGAGCCGCATGCAGCAGCCGCAGCAGTGGCTGGCGGCGCGCGACGCCTTGTTCGACTTCTGGCAGGGCGGCATCCGTCACGATCGGGTCAAACGCCATCTGGAGGTCGAGATGGCGCAGGAAGATTACCGGCTCTGGCGTGCCGCCGGCGTGGCCATCGAACAGGCCTATCGGCAATACGGCTCGCCGCTGCAACGCCTGGCGGGCATGAGCGCGCCGCCGCCGTGTCGGCACATCTACTCGTTGGATCGCCGCGACGACTACCTGCGGCAACAGCAGGCATTTGCCGCCGAACAGCCGTTTTTCTCCGTGGTGCGTCTAGGCGAGGCTCGCACTCACCTCGGCATTTTGGAACGGCCCGACGCGGTGCTGTGGGCGGTGGAGGATTTTTTGGCGCCGTGAACGCTGTCTGAAGGGGGCCACCGCCGATAAAGTGGGTTTCAACACCTTAGAAAGCCTGTATAATACGCGGTTCGATCCTGATAAGCGTATTATGACCGTCGTGGCGCTTGGCCGCGGCGGTATCCCCCCGACGCCTGTGAAGGCGACATTAGAGGTTGCTCAATGAGCGAAAAGTTACAGAAAGTTTTAGCGCGCGCCGGGCATGGCTCGCGTCGTGAAATCGAAACCATGATTGAAGCCGGGCGCGTCAGCGTCGACGGCAAGGTCGCCAAGCTCGGCGATCGCGTTGAAGTGACGCCGGCGATGAAAATCCGTCTGGATGGCCATGTCCTGTCGATCAAAGAATCCGAAGAGGTGGTTTGCCGGGTGCTGGCTTACTACAAACCGGAAGGCGAGCTGTGTACCCGCAGCGATCCTGAAGGCCGCCCGACGGTGTTCGATCGCCTGCCGAAGCTGCGCGGTTCGCGCTGGGTGGCGGTAGGGCGCCTGGACGTCAACACCTCCGGTCTGCTGCTGTTCACCACCGATGGCGAACTGGCCAACCGTCTGATGCACCCGAGCCGTGAAGTGGAGCGCGAGTACGCGGTGCGCGTGTTCGGCCAGGTTGACGATGCGAAAGTGAAGCAGCTGAGCAAAGGCGTGCAATTGGAAGACGGCCCGGCCGCCTTCCGCACCATCAGCTTCCAGGGCGGTGAAGGCCTCAACCAGTGGTACAACGTGACCCTGACCGAAGGCCGCAACCGTGAAGTGCGTCGCCTGTGGGAAGCGGTGGGCGTGCAGGTGAGCCGCCTGATCCGCGTGCGTTACGGCGACATCGATCTGCCGAAAGGCCTGCCGCGCGGCGGCTGGGCTGAACTGGATCTGCCGGCGATCAACTACCTGCGCGAGCTGGTGGAGTTGAAACCGGAAACGGTCAGCAAAATGCCGGTGGAGCGTGAGCGCCGCCGCGTGAAGGCCAACCAGATCCGCCGTGCGGTCAAGCGCCACTCGCAGGTGGCCGGCAGCGGCCGCCGCAGTGCGCCAGGCAGCAAACCGGGCAAGCCAAGCAAACGCAGCTAATCCCGCCATTCTGGCCCCGTTGGGGGCCAGAACGTTTTGTTACCAATCGATCCCCTGTTGCGCCTTCACGCCCGCGTCGAATGCGTGTTTCACCGGCCGCATCTCCGTGACCGTATCCGCCAGTTCCAGCAGATCGCGATGGCAGCCGCGCCCGGTCAGGATCACCGTTTGATGCGCAGGGCGTTGCAGGAGCGCTTCCTTCAGCACTTCCAGTTCCAGATAGCCGTAGGTCAGCATGTAGGTCACTTCATCCAGCAGAACCAGATCCAGGCCGCTGTTGGCCAGCATGCGTTTGCCGTGCTGCCACACCGCCTGGCAGGCGGCGGTGTCGCCGGCCTTGTTTTGCGTTTCCCAGGTGAAACCGGTGGCCATCACCTGAAACTCAACGCCGTGTTGCTGCAGCAGATTCTTTTCGCCATTGGGCCATTCGCCCTTGATGAACTGGATCACCCCGGCGCGCATGCCGTGGCCGACCGCGCGGGTGACGGTGCCGAAGGCGGCGGTGGTTTTACCCTTGCCGTTGCCGGTAAACACCAGCAGCAGGCCGCGGGTGTCCTGCGCCGCGGCGATGCGCGCATCGACCTGTTCTTTCAGGCGCTGCTGGCGCTGTTGATGACGATCTTCCGCCATGAAACGCTCCTGATTATTCGGCTGCGCCGGGTTTGCGGTTCGGCTGCGCGTCGAAGCTCATGCCGGTTTTGCGGCGGCTGTCTTCGCCCATCAAATACAGATACAGCGGCATGATATCGGCCGGGGTTTTCAGCTTGTTCTTGTCTTCGTGCGGGAAGGCAGATGCGCGCATTTTGGTGCGGGTGCCGCCCGGATTGATGCAGTTCACCCGCAGATTGCGGTTTTTGTACTCGTCGGCCAACACCTGCATCATGCCCTCGGTGGCGAACTTTGACACCGCATAGGCACCCCAGTCTGCGCGGCCGGTACGCCCGACGCTGGAGCTGGTGAACACCAGTGAACCGGCGTGGGATTTCAGCAGCAGCGGCAGCAGCGCCTGAGTCAGCATAAAGGTGGCGTTGACGTTAACCTGCATCACTTCTTGCCACATGGTTATCGACAGGTCGGCCATCGGCGCGATGTCGCCGAGCAGGCCGGCGTTGTGCAACACGCCGTCAAGGCGGGGGATCTGGCGCGCCAGATCGTCGGCTATCTGCCGGCATTGCTCCTGAGTGGCGTGCAGCAAGTCCAGCGTGACCACCAGGGCCAGGGCGCCGCCCAGGGCTGCGATCTCTTGTTGTACCGCCAGCAGTTTGCTCTCGGTGCGCCCCAGCAGCACCAACTGGGCGCCGAAGCGCGCGTAGGTCAGCGCCGCTTCGCGGCCGATGCCGTCGCCGGCGCCGGTGACCAAAATGATACGTTGTTCGAGCAGATCTTGTTTGGGTTGGTAATGCACGATAAATCCTCGCCTGGGTGGCTGTTCTCCCGCGGATATCGGGGAGCAAGGGTGAAACGCGCGGCCGGGGCGGGAGCGAAGGCTCGACCGTCTGCGGGCCGCGCAGCGAATCCGTCTCATCATATTGATGAATAATGGGTGTTATATGCCTTAATCCGCAGGCATTTTCAATGCGTAGCAGGCTGAAATGGCATTCTTTTGTAACAAAAGCGCGGCGGTGGCGGCTTGGTTCGGCCGTAAATCGTCCCCATAGTGATGCTCTGTGCGCAATGAATTTTCATTTAGCCGCGACAGCAGCCGCTGCGGTTGGCTAAAATGGAAATAAGCATACTAACAACCTGTAAATAAAGGCGGAATCTGTGGAGTTTATATCTGTTTATGGCCTGTTTCTGGCCAAGGTCGCCACGGTGGTGCTCGCCATCGCCGCGTTGGCCATCCTGGCGGTCAGTTTGGGGCAACGCAAGAACCGCCAGAAAGGGGAGCTGCAGCTGACCGATCTCGGCGAACAGTATCGCGAGATGCAGCGCGATATGCGCCTGGCGCGCATGGATGCCGCCGAGCAGAAGGTTTGGCTGAAACAGTTCAAGAAGCAGACCAAATCTGATGACAAATTGAAGAAGCAGCGTGCCAAGTCCGGCGCGGTGGAAGTGGCCAAGCCGTGCCTGTATGTGCTGGATTTCAAGGGCAGCATGGACGCGCACGAGGTCACCTCGCTGCGCGAAGAGATCTCGGCGGTGTTGGCGGTGGCGTCGGCGCAGGATGAAGTTCTGTTGCGCCTGGAAAGCCCTGGTGGAGTGGTGCACGGCTACGGCCTGGCGGCTTCGCAGTTGGAGCGCCTGCGCAAAGGCGGCATTCGCCTGACGGTAGCGGTGGATAAAGTGGCGGCCAGCGGCGGCTACATGATGGCCTGCGTCGCGGATCGCATCGTGGCGGCGCCGTTCGCCATCATCGGCTCCATCGGCGTGGTGGCGCAGATCCCGAACTTCCACCGTCTGCTGAAGAAGAACGACATCGACGTGGAGTTGCACACCGCCGGGCAGTTTAAACGCACGCTGACGCTGTTCGGTGAAAACACCGAACAGGGGCGCGAGAAGTTCCGCGAAGATTTGAACGAAACCCACGAACTGTTCAAGCGCTTCGTGCATGAGCAGCGCCCGTCGCTCGATATCGACAGCGTCGCCACCGGTGAGCACTGGTTCGGTTCACAGGCGAAAGAGAAGGGCCTGGTCGACGCCATCGGCACCAGCGATGATTTGCTGATCGCCGAGCTGGATAACCACGAAGTGATCGCTGTGCGCTATACGCGCCGCAAACGCCTGATGGATCGCTTCACCGGCAGCGCGGCGGAAAGCGTCGATCGTTTGCTGCTGCGCTGGTGGCAGCGTGGGGAAAAGCCGTTGTTGTAACGGCAACGAGAGCGTGAATCAACGGGGGCCAGGCGCCCCCGTTTTCTTGTCTTAATCGACCAGGTGGTATTTTTCCGAAAGCAGGTGAGCCAAATGTTTAAACATATTAAATACCGCGGTGGTTTTGGCGGTGGGCAATCCATCGGCATCCAAAAAGTATTCGCCGCGAAAAACTAAAACGCCGCTTTTTTGTTCAACGTCGGTGGCGATCATGCCGTGCAGATAATCTTCGTGTTGGCGGATGATGTTATTTGCTTCCGCCAGCAGGGCCTCGCGGCCGATAGGTGCAGTATTCGTGCGCATTTATTAGACTCCAAACTAAAAACTCTGCGCATATTCTAACGCCGGTTCGCTTTTATCCGCAAACCGACTAAGGTTTATTTGCCGTCTGGATGGCCATGGGCGGCCGCCGGTTGGCGAAATCGGACTTTCCATGCTAATTAGGTTGCGTGACGCTTTTTATCAGGTACAGTGTGGGATTTTGCGGCGTCAGGTGGAAGGTTTTGTTTACGCCATGAATAAAACTCACACAGCCATACTTCTGGGGCATGGGTGAATAGCAGGCAGGATCAACAACTTGCGTTCAGGTTGAGCAGTTGGGCAACCAAAAGAAAAAAATCTGTTGATCTCTTGCCAGACTGCCGCAATATAAAAAAAGAGACACGAATTGCCGCGGCACGGCGAGATAAAAGACTTCTTTTTAGAAGAAATAAATTAGGTAAAGGTAAATATGGGTAAAGCTCTCGTAATAGTTGAGTCCCCGGCAAAAGCCAAAACTATTAATAAATATTTAGGAAGTGACTACGTGGTGAAGTCCAGCGTCGGTCACATCCGTGATTTGCCGACCAGTGGCTCAGCCAGCAAAAAGAGCGCTGACTCAACCGAAGACAAAGCCAAGAAAAAAGTTAAAAAAGATGAGAAGGCGGCGCTGGTAAATCGCATGGGCGTCGACCCTTACCACGGCTGGAAAGCGCATTATGAAATCCTGCCGGGTAAAGAAAAAGTGGTCGCCGAGTTAAAATCGTTGGCGGAAAACGCCGACCACATTTATCTCGCAACCGACCTTGACCGCGAAGGGGAAGCCATCGCCTGGCACCTGCGGGAAGTGATCGGTGGAGATGACAAACGCTTTAGCCGCGTGGTGTTTAACGAAATCACCAAAAACGCGATCCAGCAGGCGTTCAAACAGCCGGGCGAGCTGAACATTGATCGCGTCAACGCGCAGCAGGCGCGCCGGTTTATGGACCGCGTGGTGGGCTATATGGTCTCGCCGCTGCTGTGGAAGAAAATCGCCCGCGGCCTGTCCGCCGGCCGTGTGCAGTCGGTGGCGGTGCGTCTGGTGGTTGAGCGCGAACGCGACATCAAGGCGTTCGTGCCGGAAGAGTACTGGGAACTGCATGCCGATCTGCTGGCGAAGGGTGAAACCGCGCTGCAGATGGAAGTGACCCACGCGCACGACAAACCGTTCAAGCCGGTCAACCGCGAGCAGACTCACGCCGCGGTCAAGTTGCTGGAAAAAGCCCGCTACACGGTGCTGGATCGCGAAGACAAACCGACCAGCAGCAAGCCGGGCGCGCCTTTCATTACCTCCACGCTGCAACAGGCCGCCAGCACCCGCCTGAGCTTCGGCGTGAAGAAAACCATGATGATGGCGCAACGGCTGTATGAAGCCGGCCACATCACCTATATGCGTACCGATTCCACCAACCTGAGCCAGGATGCGCTCAACATGGTGCGTGGCTACATCGGCGACAACTTCGGCGATAAATACCTGCCGAAGGCGCCGAATCAGTACAGCAGCAAAGAGAATTCGCAGGAAGCGCACGAAGCGATCCGTCCTTCGGACGTGAACGTGCTCGCCGAGCAGTTGAAAGACATGGAAGCGGATGCGCAGAAGCTGTATCAGCTGATCTGGCGCCAGTTCGTCGCCTGCCAGATGACGCCGGCGCAGTACGATTCCACCACGCTGACGGTGAAAGCCGGTGATTATCAGCTGCGCGCCAAGGGCCGTACGCTGCGCTTTGACGGTTGGACCAAGGTGATGCCGGCGTTGCGCAAGGGCGATGAAGATCGCACCCTGCCATACGTCGAAATCGGCAGCGAGCTGGATCTGCAGAAACTGATCCCGAGCCAGCACTTCACCAAGCCGCCGGCGCGCTACAGCGAAGCCTCGCTGGTGAAAGAGCTGGAAAAACGCGGCATTGGCCGCCCCTCCACCTACGCCTCCATTATCTCAACCATTCAGGATCGCGGTTATGTGCGGGTGGAAAGCCGCCGCTTCTATGCCGAGAAAATGGGTGAGATCGTCACCGATCGTCTGGAAGAAAACTTCCGCGAGCTGATGAACTATGACTTCACCGCGCGCATGGAAGATGGTCTCGATGAGGTCGCCAACAACCAGGCCGAGTGGAAAGCGGTGCTGGACGAGTTCTTCGTCGACTTCAGCGAGCAGCTGGAAACGGCGGAGAAGGATCCGGAAGAAGGCGGCATGCGGCCTAACCAGATGGTGATGACCAGCATCGACTGCCCGACCTGCGGCCGCAAGATGGGCATCCGTACCGCCAGCACCGGCGTGTTCCTCGGTTGTTCCGGCTACGCGCTGCCGCCGAAGGAGCGTTGCAAAACCACCATCAACCTGGTGCCTGAAGCGGAAGTGCTCAACATCCTCGAAGGCGACGACGCGGAAACCAACGCGCTGCGCGCCCGCCGCCGCTGCCAGAAATGCGGTACGGCGATGGACAGCTATCTGATCGACAACCAGCGCAAGCTGCACGTCTGCGGCAACAACCCGGCGTGTGACGGCTATGAGATCGAAGAGGGCGAGTTCCGCCTGAAAGGTTATGACGGCCCGGTGGTGGAGTGCGACAAGTGCGGTTCGGAAATGCACCTGAAAATGGGGCGTTTCGGCAAGTACATGGGCTGCACCAACGAGAACTGCAAAAATACCCGCAAGATCCTGCGTAACGGCGATGTGGCGCCGCCGAAGGAAGATCCGGTGCCGTTGCCGGAGCTGCCGTGCGAGAAGTCCGACGCCTATTTCGTGCTGCGTGACGGCGCTGCCGGCGTGTTCCTGGCGGCCAACACCTTCCCTAAATCGCGCGAGACCCGCGCGCCGTTGGTGGAGGAGCTGGCTCGCTTCAAGGATCGTCTGCCGGAGAAACTGCGCTACCTGGCCGATGCGCCGGTGGCGGATGCCGAAGGCAACAAAACGCTGGTGCGTTTCAGCCGTAAAACCAAGCAGCAGTACGTCTCCTCTGAAAAAGACGGCAAGGCGACCGGTTGGTCCGCGTTCTACGTGGACGGCAAGTGGGTCGAAGGCAAGAAGTAAGGGCGATGTCCTGCCTGCAAGATGAAAAACCAGCCCTGGCGGCTGGTTTTTTTATTGGTGAAAAGGGGCAAACGGATCTATCCTTTGCTGTTTTTATCCCTCCGACACCGCCGTTTCACGTTGATACCAATGCAAAATAATCGTTATCATAGTGTGACGCGGATCTATACTTGAAGCTGCATCGTGGTATAGTGGTTATATAAAAAGTTTTTTTATTATTAAAGCTTATTAACAACGGCGTTTTCTTCACCATCAGGGTAGAACACGGGGTTTATGGCTTGTGAGTTTCAGCATACTGGGGCGACACCGATATACCTGGCTGCGGGTAAGCCGCAGTGTTTAACCTAGGATGGTATAAGATATGAAATTGCAGCAGCTTCGTTACATTGTGGAAGTGGTTAACCACAACCTGAATGTCTCCTCGACGGCAGAAGGGCTCTATACCTCTCAACCCGGCATCAGTAAACAGGTGCGCATGCTCGAAGATGAGCTGGGCATCCAGATTTTCGCCCGCAGCGGCAAGCACCTGACCCAGGTCACCCCCGCCGGCCAGGAAATCATTCGCATCGCGCGTGAAGTGCTGTCCAAGGTAGACGCCATCAAGGCCGTCGCCGGTGAACACACCTACCCGGACAAAGGCTCGCTGTACGTCGCCACCACGCACACTCAGGCTCGTTACGCATTGCCCAACGTGATCAAAGGCTTCATCGAGCGTTACCCGCGCGTCTCGCTGCACATGCATCAGGGCTCGCCGACGCAGATCGCCGAAGCGGTCTCCAAGGGCACCGCCGATTTTGCCATCGCCACCGAGGCGCTGCACTTGTACGACGATCTCATCATGTTGCCGTGCTACCACTGGAACCGTGCGGTGGTGGTGAAGCCCGATCATCCTTTGGCGGGCAAAAGCAGCATCAGCATTGAAGAGCTGGCGGCTTACCCGATCGTCACTTACACCTTCGGCTTTACCGGCCGCTCGGAGCTGGACACCGCCTTCAACCGCGCCGGTCTGACGCCGCGCATCGTCTTTACCGCCACCGACGCCGACGTGATCAAAACCTATGTGCGTCTGGGACTGGGGGTAGGGGTGATCGCCAGCATGGCGGTGGATCCGGTGCAGGATCCGGATTTGGTGACGGTGGATGCGCGCGACATCTTCACCTACAGCACCACCAAAATCGGCTTCCGCCGCAGTACCTTCCTGCGCAGCTACATGTATGACTTCATTCAGCGCTTCGCGCCGCACTTGACGCGCGACGTGGTCGACAGCGCGGTGGCGCTGCGCTCCAACGAAGAAATCGAAGCGATGTTCAAGGACATCAAGCTGCCGATTAAATAAGTTCAGGTTGGTGGCGCGTCGGCCAAAACAGGAGGGGGTGTCCCTCCTGTTTTGTATGCTGCCGCTTACGGCACATCTTGGTTATTCGTCGGGGGTTGAGACTGAGGTAAAGCGTTAGCGTCTTGATTGATACGCTTATCCAACGTTTTGGCCCGTTTGGCGGCGACGATCGTTATAACAGCCAGGTAAAGGAGATAAAGGCTTGATGCCAAAAGCGTCCATCCTATTCTCTTTTGTATTTTTACATCGGCGCGCCGTTCACTGTCATCACCGTTGGTGAGTTTATAACAGATTGATTGTACCTCACTTTCCAATAGGCCGACCTCGGCGGCGCGTTGAAAAGCATCACGGGCGCCGCATTGCTCTCGTGTCAGTTCCCATTTTTTGTCTGATATAAACGGAATAAACAGATCTGAGTTTTTCGCATAGTCTTTGCCCAACAGAAAACTGTGCGTGGTCTGTTTGAACTCATACCAGGCTTCATTGGTGATTGTGAGTTTCGTTGCGGCAATGGTAATGAAGTAAAAAAGCACGATAGATACAGCAAGGATGGCAAACTCCATCGCGCTTGCCAGCCTAATTTTCTGATCTTTAGGGGTAAATCTGTCCTTTATGCGCCGCAACTCATGCATTGCGACGTCTTTGTTCTCCATCCAACGCAGCGTTGCCTCAATTTCCGTGAGGTTTCTTACCTTGATGCCGTAATGGTAAATAAAGCGATGCACCTCATACTGTTCACTGTCGAATGTTTTGATGCTCTCATACTGGCTGCCCTTACCGCGCAGAACTTTATCCCACAAGAATTTGAGCAGAATATAACCAGAGCGCGTGCGGTAGATAATAATGATAAACAAAATCAACGGTATGAGTGATGTAGCCACGACCATTAGATTTTGGAAGGTTGGATCGATGGTGATATTCAAAATGTGCTCCATGCGCGTGCTTTATTGTCAGAATGTTCAATATCGCTGATGTGTCGGGAAATGCCGATTGAAATTATCGCGCATGTTCGATGAAACCGTTTCATGCGGCTTTGGCGTTTTAGGCAAGGAGCGGCGGTTAAGGTAACTCGCTGACACTCTTCACATTAACTTCTGTGATTGTTCCCGCCTATCGTTGTGATCAAATCGTGTTGTTATCAAAACGTTAACTTGTCTTTGTGGTATCTTTAAACAAGACCTCACTGATTACCCTGTTTTAGTCACAATAAGAAATGGAGGAGCTATGTCGTCCGATCTTCGTGAAACAAGTCTGGATAAGCTGGTTGCGCTGAATAGCGAATATTACTACTACAGTCTGCCGCTGGCGGCGAAGCAGCTGGGTGCTATCGACCGGTTGCCGAAATCGATGAAAGTGCTGTTGGAGAACCTGCTGCGTCATGTGGATGGCGATACCGTGCAGGTTGACGACCTCAAGGCCATCGTCGCCTGGTTGCAAACCGGCCATGCTGACCGTGAGATCGCCTACCGTCCGGCGCGCGTGCTGATGCAGGATTTTACCGGCGTTCCGGCGGTGGTGGATCTGGCGGCGATGCGTGAAGCGGTGCGGCGGCTGGGCGGCAATGTCGACCAGGTGAACCCGCTGTCACCGGTGGATCTGGTGATTGACCACTCGGTCACCGTCGATGAATTCGGCGATGACAACGCCTTCGAAGACAACGTGCGTATCGAAATGCAGCGCAACCACGAGCGCTACACCTTCCTGCGCTGGGGGCAGAAAGCCTTCAACCGTTTCCGCGTGGTGCCGCCGGGCACCGGCATCTGCCACCAGGTCAACCTCGAATACCTCGGCCAAACGGTGTGGCACAGCGACGAAAGCGGTCGCCGCGTGGCCTATCCGGATACGCTGGTGGGCACCGATTCCCACACCACCATGATCAACGGCCTGGGCATCCTCGGCTGGGGCGTGGGCGGCATCGAAGCGGAAGCGGCGATGTTGGGCCAGCCGGTGTCGATGCTGATCCCGGATGTGGTCGGCTTCAAGCTGACCGGCAAGCTCCGCGAGGGCATTACCGCCACCGATCTGGTGCTGACCGTCACCCAAATGCTGCGCAAACACGGCGTTGTTGGCAAGTTCGTCGAGTTTTACGGCGACGGCCTGGCCGATCTGCCGCTGGCGGACCGGGCGACCATCGCCAACATGTCGCCGGAGTTCGGCGCCACCTGCGGCTTCTTCCCGGTGGATGACGTTACGCTCGGCTATATGAAGCTCAGCGGCCGCAGCGCCGAACAAATCGCGCTGGTGGAAGCCTACGCCAAAGCGCAGGGCATGTGGCGCAATCCGGGGGATGAGCCGGTCTTCACCAGCTCGCTGGCGCTGGACATGTCGACGGTGGAGGCCAGCCTCGCCGGGCCGAAACGCCCGCAGGATCGCGTCGCGCTGCCGAATGTGCCGCAGGCGTTCAAGGCCGCTACCGAGCTGGATATCGGCGGCCACAAGGCCAAGACAGACGGCAAAACCTTTACGTTGGACGGGCAGCAGCACGAATTGCGCGACGGCGCGGTGGTGATCGCGGCGATCACCTCCTGCACCAACACCTCCAACCCGAGCGTGATGATGGCGGCCGGCCTGCTGGCGAAAAACGCCGTCAAGAAAGGGCTGCGCAGCAAACCCTGGGTAAAAACCTCGCTGGCGCCGGGTTCCAAAGTGGTGACCGACTACTTCGACAGCGCCAAACTCACCGCCTATCTGGAAGAGCTGGGGTTCAACCTGGTGGGATATGGCTGTACCACCTGTATCGGCAACTCCGGGCCGCTGCCGGATCCTATCGAGCAGGCGATCAAAGAGGGCGATCTGACCGTTGGCGCGGTGCTGTCGGGCAACCGTAATTTCGAAGGGCGCATCCACCCGCTGGTGAAAACCAACTGGCTGGCCTCGCCGCCGCTGGTGGTGGCTTATGCACTGGCGGGCAGCATGAAGATCGATCTGACCAAAGAGCCGCTGGGCGAGGGTAATGACGGTCAGCCGGTCTATTTGAAGGACATCTGGCCGAGCAGCCAGGACATCGCTCAGGCGGTGGAAGAAGTGCGCACCGAGATGTTCCACAAGGAATACGGCGAAGTGTTCGATGGCGACGCCAACTGGCAGGCGATCCAGGTGACCGGTTCGGCGACCTATCAGTGGCAGGAGGATTCTACCTATATCCGCCATCCGCCGTTCTTCAGCACCATGCAGGTGAAGCCGGATCCGGTGCAGGACATCAAAGACGCGCGTATTCTGGCGATTCTGGCCGACTCGGTGACCACCGACCATATCTCGCCGGCGGGTAACATCAAGCGCGACAGCCCGGCGGGGCGTTACCTGAGCGAGCATGGCGTAGCGCCGCAGGATTTCAACTCCTACGGTTCACGCCGCGGCAACCACGAAGTGATGATGCGCGGCACCTTCGCCAACATTCGCATCCGCAACGAAATGGTGCCGGGCGTGGAAGGCGGCTATACCCGCCATATTCCGTCACAACAGCAGCTGTCTATCTACGACGCCGCCATGCAGTACCAGCAGGAGAAAGTGCCGCTGGCGGTGATCGCCGGTAAAGAGTACGGTTCCGGCTCCAGCCGCGACTGGGCGGCGAAGGGGCCGCGCCTGCTGGGCGTGCGGGTGGTGATTGCCGAATCCTTCGAGCGTATTCACCGCTCTAACCTGATCGGCATGGGGATTTTGCCGCTGGAGTTTCCGCAGGGGGTGACGCGCAAAACCCTGGGGCTGACCGGGGATGAGCAGATCAGCGTTGGCGGCCTGCAACAGCTGCAGCCGGGCCAGACAGTGCCGGTGCACATCACTTATGCCGACGGGCGCAAGGAAGTGGTCGACACCCGGTGCCGCATCGATACCGGCAATGAGCTGACCTACTACGAAAACGACGGCATCCTGCACTATGTGATCAGGAAAATGCTGTAATTAATCAATAAAAAGGGCGCCGTAAGGCGCCCTGATTGTTTCCGCGGCGGTGGCGATCACTTCTGGTCGAGCAAATGGCCCATTTTGGCGGCCTTGGTGGCCAGATAGCGTTCGTTCTTCGGGTTGCGACCGACGATCAACGGCACGCGTTCGCTGATGTTGATACCGGCTTCGGTCAGGATCTCGACCTTTTTCGGGTTGTTGGTCAGCAAACGCACCGCGTCGACGCCCAGCAGTTTGAACATGTCGGCACACAGGGTGAAGTCGCGCTCGTCGGCGGCGAAGCCGAGCTGGTGATTGGCTTCCACGGTGTCTGCGCCCTTATCCTGCAGGGCGTAGGCGCGGATCTTGTTCAACAGGCCGATATTGCGGCCCTCCTGGCGATGATAAAGCAGGATGCCGCGGCCTTCTTCCGCAATCTGCTCCAGTGCGGCTTCCAGTTGAAAACCGCAGTCGCAGCGCAGGCTGAACAACGCGTCGCCGGTCAGGCATTCGGAATGCACGCGTGCGAGCACCGGCGCTTCGCCGGAAATATCACCGAATACCAGTGCCAGGTGGTCATGTCCGGTCGCCAGTTCTTCGAATCCTACCATCAGGAAATCGCCCCAAGGTGTCGGCAGTTTAGCCTCTGCCACCCGTTTCAGCTGCATGTCACTCTCCACAAAAACCTACGATTCAATCATTGTCGCGCATCCTAAGTCCGGTTCAGTAAATTGACCAAGACTAAAACGTGCTACGCCGATCTCTATTTCGTTAATTATCGGCTATTTTGCCACAACTTCTTGCCGGGCGGTGCTCAGCAAACCAGCAGATGGCGTTTTCTGACCACCTATTATTGCGATAGGTTTCCTATCTGTTTAATTTTTCGCGTGTTATCAATATTGCACTCTTGTTACACTGCAGCCTGATTCACGCAGAGGAAAACGGGAATGTATGAGATAGCAAAACGTACGGCGGGCGGCGCGCTGCTGCTGCTGTTGATGCCGCTGGTCGTATGGGCATCCGGCTGGCATTGGCAGCCCGGCGGCAATGTTCGGCTGCTCAAAGCGCTGTTCTGGGTGACCGAAACCGTGACCTCGCCGTGGGGCATTCTGACCAGCGCTATCCTTTGCGGTTGGTTTTTGTGGTGCCTGCGCTTTCGGCTGAAAGCGGCCATCGGTCTGGCGATCCTGCTTTCCGCCGCGTTGGTGATTGGGCAGGGGGTCAAGTCGTTGATCAAGGATCGGGTGCAAGAACCGCGGCCGTTTGTGGTATGGCTCGAGCAAACCCACGGCGTGGACGGAAAATATTTCTATTCGCTGCATCGTAAAGAGCGCAGCGCGCTGGTGCGCGAGCAACTGCAAGACCAGACGCTGGTGCCGAACTGGCTGCGCAAGCACTGGCAGTTTGAAACCGGCTTCGCTTTCCCGTCGGGGCATACGATGTTCGCCGCCACTTGGGCGCTGCTGGGCGTCGGATTGCTGTGGCCGCGCCGCCATTATAAAACCGTCGCGCTGCTGATGGTGTGGGCAACGGGGGTGATGGGCAGCCGTCTGCTGCTGGGCATGCACTGGCCGCGCGATCTGGCGATGGCTACGCTGATCAGTTGGCTGCTGGTGGTGATCACCTGCTGGCTGGCGCAGCGCTGGTTCGGTCCGCTGACGCCGCCGCCGCAAGAGCAGCAGGAAATCGCGGCGCGCAAGCCGGAGATATGATCGATATGTGACCGCGTCACAAAATAGGCGGCATCGGACCGGTGCCGCATTAACCGCTTACATTTTCCCGCCATTGCAATTCGCCCGGTTGCCCCCATATCCTTATAAATTCGACGTTTTGAGAAGCTTTCTCATCAATTTGTTCGCTAAGACCGTTTACTGCCGAATATGCCAGCAGATATGTGGTTTTATCGTGCGGCAGGGTTTCCCTGCCGCAGCGGGAAATGCTAACTTAAGGGTTAGGGACGCCACATTTTGGCATCGTTCATCCGATTCACTCGGCATCGCGGGAAAGAATGTGAAATATTTGCTGATTTTTTTGTTGGTTCTGGTGATCTTCGTGATTTCCGTCACCTTGGGTGCGCATAACGATCAGGTGGTCAATTTTAACTATCTGGTTGCGCAGGGGGATTATCGCGTATCGACCCTGTTGGCCACGCTGTTTGGCGCCGGTTTCGTTCTCGGCTGGATTATTTGCGGCCTGTTCTACCTGCGCACGCGTATTGCGCTGGGTCGCGCCGAGCGCAAAATCAAAAGGCTGGAGCTGCAGCTTGAGCAGCCCGCTGAACCGGCGGCTCAGCCTGTTGTCAGCAAGGAATAATCCTCTATGTTAGAACTGCTGTTTCTGTTGCTGCCCGTGGCTGCCGCGTACGGTTGGTACATGGGGCGCAGAAGCGCTCAGCAGGATAAACAGCAAGAAGCCAACCGCCTGTCGCGCGAATATGTGGCAGGGGTGAACTTTCTGCTTTCCAACCAGCAGGACAAGGCGGTCGATCTGTTCCTCGATATGTTGAAAGAGGACAGCAACACCGTTGAAGCCCACCTGACCTTGGGTAACCTGTTCCGCTCGCGCGGCGAAGTCGACCGCGCCATCCGCATCCATCAGGCCTTGATGGAAAGCGCCTCTCTGACCTTCGAACAGCGCCTGCTGGCGGTGCAGCAACTGGGCCGCGACTATATGGCGGCCGGGCTGTACGATCGCGCGGAAGACATGTTCAGCCAGTTGACTGACGAAGCGGATTTTCGCGTCTCGGCGCTGCAGCAACTGCTGGTGATCCATCAGGCGACCAGCGACTGGCAGAAAGCGATCGACGTGGCGGAAAAGCTGGTCAAGCTGGGCAAAGAGAAGCAACGCGTCGAGATCGCGCACTTTTACTGTGAGTTGGCGCTGCAGGCGATGGGCAGCGACGATCTCGATCGGGCGATGAGCCTGCTCAAACGGGCGGCCGCCGCCGATAAACAGTGTGCGCGCGTGTCCATCATGTTCGGGCGCATCTACATGGCGCAAAACGACTACGCCAAAGCGGCAGAGTCGCTGCAACGCGTTCTGAGCCAGGATAAAGAGTTGGTCAGCGAGACGCTGCCGATGCTGCAGGAATGCTACACGCATCTGCCGGAACAACAGCACAACTGGGCTGAATTCCTGAAGCGCTGCGTGGAAGAGAACACCGGCGCCACCGCCGATCTGATGCTGGCCGAGATTATCGAGCAGCACGAAGGGCGCGACGTGGTGCAGGTCTATATCAACCGCCAGCTGCAACGCCATCCGACCATGCGGGTGTTTTACCGGCTGATGGATTATCACCTGGCGGACGCCGAAGACGGCCGGGCGAAAGAGAGTCTGCTGCTGTTGCGCGATATGGTCGGCGAGCAAATTCGCACCAAGCCGCGTTACCGCTGCCACAAATGCGGCTTCACCGCGCACTCGCTCTATTGGCATTGCCCGTCGTGCCGCGCCTGGTCATCGGTTAAACCGATCCGCGGTCTGGACGGCCAATAATGCGGCGGGGCGACAAAACAAAACGGGGCGATTTATCGCCCCGTTTTTTATGTTCGTCTGTTCGTCGCTTATTTTTTCTTGCCGCCTTTGGCGCCGGTTTTCAACAGCTGGCGGAGTTTCTTCAGCTCTTTCTGGCTCAGCGGCTGTTCAATTTCTTCTTCGGTGCTTTGATTGTCGATCTCGCCGTGGTGCAGGTCATCCGCCTTTTTGGCCGGTTTTTCTGCTTTGGTGGCGGGCGCGCTGAAACTGCTTTCCAGGCGCTGGCACACTTCCACGCTCAACGAAAATTCGTTTTCAGCGGCGGCGGCACGGATTTTTTCCTTGAGTTCCAGAGGAATTTTAATGGTAAGTGTCGATATCTCGCTCATTTTGAAAGCCTTTCTGCAGGAAGATGCCTTCAAGCTAAGCCACTGGCGATCGGGTGTCTAGTGTGTAATAAAAATTTAATATTTATGTAACAAATGAGGGTGGGGCAAACGCGGGTTTTTTTAGGCGAGAAACAGAGGCAGGGCCCGAGCGTGCGGGCCCTGTACCGGAAACATTATTTGTAGATGATCGCGGTGCCGCTCAGCATGTTGTTACCGCCGGCGGAGATGATGCGGTAGCTGCTGGCGCCCTGAGCGTCGGCTTTAGCGGCCAGCTTTTTTTCCAGGCTGCTGAGGGTGGTCGCGTGGCCTGCGGAAACGATGCCGGTGGCGGTCAGGTTATCGGCCTGCTGGCTATTGATCGGTTCAGCGGCGAAAGTGGCGAAAGAGGTCAGTGCGATAGCGGCAGCGGTTGCAAAATATTTGATGGTTTTCATAGGTGACTCCAGTCTGTTCATTTAGGAAGGAAGCCATTCGCTTCCGATGGGTTGAATAGTAAAGCATCTACGTCGATTGAAAATCTGATAATGCTGAGTAATTCATTCAAAATATTTGATCAACAATTTACGCATCTTTACGGCGTTTTACGCTGCGTGGTTTATCGCTAACGCGCTTTCGTTGACGCGCCATGACAAAGGTGAGCGGTAACATGACAGAGCGCCGGTGCGCGCTGTGGCTGGGATTTCTGGCCTCCGGCATGTAGAATGCGGCGGTCAGTTTCGCGGGTGAGTCCCTGATTATGTCTATTTTACAGAAGGTAGAAGAAATGAAGTCTGAAAATAACACTAATAACAATGACTTAAAATCATCTCCAATCGTTGTGGCGTTAGATTACGCCGATAAGAACGCCGCGCTGGCGTTCGCCGACCGTATCGATCCGCAAGACTGCCGGCTGAAAGTGGGCAAAGAAATGTTCACGCTGTTTGGGCCGCAATTGGTGCGCGATCTGCATGGGCGCGGCTTCGACGTATTTCTTGACCTGAAATTCCACGATATTCCCAATACCACCGCGCATGCGGTCGCGGCGGCGGCCGAACTGGGCGTTTGGATGGTCAACGTCCATGCCAGCGGCGGCGCGCGCATGATGACCGCCGCTAAAGAAGCGCTGGCGTCATTCGGGGCGGATGCGCCGCTGTTGATTGCCGTGACGGTGTTGACCAGCATGGAAGCGGAAGACCTGCGCGGCATCGGCATTGAAGCCAGCCCGGCGGAACACGCCGAGCGCTTGGCGCGCCTGACCCGCGACTGCGGGCTGGACGGCGTGGTGTGTTCGGCACACGAAGCGCAGCGGCTGAAGGCGACCTGCGGGCAGGCTTTCCAACTGGTTACGCCGGGGATCCGCCCAGAAGGCAGCGCGGCGGGCGATCAGCGCCGTATTATGACGCCGGTGCAGGCGCAGGCCGCCGGCGTGGACTACATGGTGATTGGACGTCCGATCACTCAATCTGCCGATCCGGCCGCGACGCTGCGCGCGATCCGCGCCTCTTTGGCCTGAGGAACCGCCGATGAATGACGATAACAGCCGCCTGGTGTATTCCACGGACACCGGCCGCATCAAGCAGGAAGAGGTTAAACCGCAACGCGCCAAGGGCGACGGCATCGTGCGCATCCAGCGTCAGACCAGCGGCCGCAAGGGGAAGGGCGTATGCCTGATCGCCGGCGTCGATCTGGATGATGCTGCGCTCGACAAACTGGCGGCCGAGCTGAAAAAGAAATGCGGCTGCGGCGGTTCGGTGAAAGATGGGGTCATCGAGATCCAGGGCGATAAACGCGATCTGCTCAAGCAACTGCTGGAAGCCAAAGGCATGAAGGTCAAACTGGCGGGCGGTTGAGGTGAATCGCCATGCCGCGGTGCAATGCCGTGGCATGGCTTGAGGTTGTTGCTGCCGGGGATTAGCCCGTTAACGGCAAAAGAACCATAGACTTAAAGTAAAACAGACCTGAAATCATCGTTATTGGTTAATACGTCAAAGCGCCAAAGCGCTTTTGCCAGCCTGTCGGCCGAGGGCGCTCGGTCAGGTTATTTACCAACCTGGTGACCGATAATGCCCCCTACCGCAGCCCCGCCCAGCGTACCCAACGCGCTGCCGTCTGTCAGCACTGCGCCGCCGACTGCACCTGCGCCGGCACCGATAGCGGTGTTGCGATCGCGTTTGGACATGTTGGAACAGGCACTGAGTGAAAACGCCAGAGTCAGTGCCAGAGCGGCGGTGGCGAAACGTTTATTGATAATCATCATAATGACTTCTCCTTAGCATTGGCTATATGGAAGTGCCCTATAAGTATAGGCGTTAACCATAAATCAGGCCTGCTGTTGATTCCCGTACAGTATCGATATAAAAAATGGCATTTTTTGTTAACGGCCGAATAATTAGTAGGTTACGGCCCAAAAGTCGCCGAAACTGAGTATAGGTTTCTCGGGAAGGATAAACAGGTAAATAGTCTTAAAATCCTGCGGTGCAAGGGGAAAGACGCGCGGCGTGGCCCGCGCGGTGCGGCGGTGATCTGCGTTATTCGTTGACCAATTCCACCTGTACGCCCTGACGTTTCAGCTGATGCTGATACTCCAGCGCCAAACGCGAATCGGTGATCACCCGGCTGATTTGCCCCGGCTGCGCCAGCGGGTTAGGCTGGATCTGGCCGAATTTGCTGGAATCCGTCAGCACGATATTCTCCACGCCCTTGGCCAGCACCGCGCTGACCACGTCGGCGCGCATCATGTCGCGGCCGGTAAAGCCGGTTTCGGCCTGAAAGCCGTCAATGCCGATAAACGCCTTGTTGAAATGCACCTGCTGAATGCACAGCCGCGTGAGCGGGCCGACCACGGTCTCGCTTTTCTTCTGGTACATGCCGCCCAGCACAATCACGTCGCAGTCGGTTTCTTTCAGCAGGTTGGCGATGTAGTGGCTGACAGTGATCAGCGTAATGCGCTTGCGCTCGGCGATGTAGCGCGCCAGCAGGGCGTTGGCGCTGCCGCTCTCGATAAAGATCGTCTCGCCGTCGTTGACCTGCGCGGCGGCGTATTGCGCCAGCCGCTGCTTGAGGGTGAAATTGGACATCATGCGGGCGTCGACGTCATCACTCTCCAACGCCACGGCGGAGCCGTGCACCCGCTTCAGATAACTGCGCTTTTCCAGCAGGTTGAGATCCTGCCGGATGGTGACTTCCGAGACGCCCGAGGCGCGCGCCAGCTCATTGACGCTGATCCGCCGGCGATCGTTAACCAACTGCAATATGGTCTGTTGTCGTAAATTCATATCGGCCTGATGATGCGGCCGCCAAGGCGCGGCCGCTAAGAGTCAAAGGTTTAAAGAGTATGTTCTGTGCGCGCAATAATATCATCCTGCGCCTCAGGGGATAATGCGGTAAAGAAGGCGGAATAGCCAGCTACGCGAACCACTAAATCACGATATTGGTCAGGGTGTTGCTTCGCCGCCAGCAGCGTTTCGCGCGACACGATGTTGTACTGCACATGCCAGCCGCGATAGCTCTCGAAGAAGGTGCGCAACATCAGCATCAGCTTTTCCCGATCGCGCGGGTTGTCCAGCGTTGCCGGGTTCAGCTTTTGGTTGAGCAGCACGCCGCCGAGGATCGCCTCGGTCGGCAACTTGGCGAGCGAATTGAACACCGCCGTCGGCCCCAGGTGGTCGGTGCCGGACGCCGGACTGGCGCCTTCCGCCAGTGGCGCGTGCGCCTTACGTCCATCGGGCGTGGCCAGAGTGGCGGCGCCGAAGGGCACGTTGGCCGAAATCGACGAGGTGCCGGCGTAGTAACCGCCGCCGATCGGCCCGCGGCCGAAGCGGGTGTTGCGATACTGCTTCAGTTCTTCGATATAGGTTTGGTAGGCGCGCACCAGCAGCCGATCGACCTCGTCCACATCGTTGCCGTATTTGGGCGCGGCGTTGAGCAGCCGCTGGCGCAGCTGCTCGCCATCCAGCCCGGCGAAGTCGTCGGCCAGCGCGGTCGCCAGCTGCTGCTGGCCGATCGCCCCCTGGTCGAACACCAGTTTGCGCACCGCCGCCAGGCTGTTGCCCAGGTTGGCGATGCCGACCTGCAGGCCGGAAACCCAATCGTATTTGGCGCCGCCTTGCTTGATGCTTTTACCGCGTTCGATGCAGTCATCTACCAGCGCGGAACAGAGGATATCGTGGGCATTCTCTTCCAGCACGCTGTCCACCACGCATTCGATCTCGATCGACTTGCGCGTGTAGTAGCGGATTTGCCGATCCCAGGCGGCTAAGACCTGCTCGAAATCGACGAAGTTTCCTTTGGACAGCGCTTGTTCCTGCGGCATGAATATTTGCCCGGAGGTGGCGTCACGGCCCTGTTCCAGCGCTGCCAGCAGCACGCGGGCGAAGTTGATGAAGCTCATGCCGGTGCAACGATAGCCCCATTTGCCGCCGACGGCGGTCTCGATGCAGCCGATGGCGGCGTAGTCGTAGGCGTCTTGCGGCTCAACCCCCAGCTTGATGAATTCGGGAATGACGATTTCGTCGTTGTTGAACGCCGGCATGCCGAAACCGCAGCGGATCACCTGCACGCAGGCGTCGAGGAAGTCGGCGCTCATCCCGGCATGGTAACGCACGCTGAGGTTGGGTTGGGTGGAGCGCAGGCGGCCGCAGGACTCGAGAATGGCGTAGGACAGCGGGTTGACCGCATCGCATGGCCGGCCGTCGATCAGCTTCTGTCCGCCGATGGTGACGTTTTGGTACAGCGGGCTGCCGGCGGAAGCTTTGGAATGCGAGCCAGAGCGGATCTTGTTGACCTCCAGCAGCTTCAGCCAGCAGCTGTGCAACAGCTCGATGGCGTCTTCCCGCGCCAGCTTTTGCTCCAGCTCCACCTCACGTCGATACCAGGGATAGAGGTATTGATCGAGGCGGCCGAAGGAAACCGAATGGCCGTTGGATTCGATCTGCAACGTCAGTTGGATGAAATAGCACAGCTGCAGCGCCTGCCAGAAGGTGTGCGGCGGGCGATGGGCGATCCGGTCGCAGTTGCCTGCGATGGCCAGCAGTTCGGCGCGCCGCCAGTCGCGCGGTTCGTTTTGCGCCATGTCGCGCGCCAGGCGGGCGAAGCGCAGGATGTGCTCGCTCAGCGCCGCCAGCGCGATGTCGATGGCGTTGAGAAACTGCGCTTTGTGCAGATCTTCCCACTCGGTCAGGTGCAGACGGCCGCGGCGCGCGTTCACTTTTTCACGCAGGCCGTCGAGACCTTTCTCCAGCAGCAGCGGGAAGTTAACCGCCAGGTGGGCGTCGCCGGAGGTCATGTTGCCCTCGGCCTTGATGATGCCGGTGGCCAGCAGCGCCTTTTGTTCGTCGGTGAACATGCCGTAGCAGCGATCCTGCACCGTTTGGCCGCGCCACCAGGGGCACAGGCGATGCAAAATCGCCTTGTTCTCTTCGCTGACCGAAAAACCGGCGCCCGGCCGGTCGGCCAATTGGTCTATTTCGTTTTCTATCCAGCCGACGGTGTATTCGGGAAAGATCGGCGCGGCGCGCAGCTCGCTGGCCTGGTTGCCGACGATCAGTTCGTCGTTGGCGATCCAGATGGTGCGCTTCGCCAGATGGTTAGCCAGCGCCAGCGCGCGGCGCACCGGCAGCGGCCGATCCTGATGCTGTTGATAGGTCTCGGTATAGTGCTGCGCGCGTTCGGTGCACACCGGCGGTTTGACGATGTGAATCAGCGCGTTCTTATGCGCCTGAATGCGGGCGCTGAGGGTGGTCAAATCCAACGTGGTCATGGCGTTATCCTCGCAAAATGGCGGTCAGGCCTTTGGCGCCGGCATAGTCTTCGGCGAAGGCCAGCAGATCGGGCGCGTCCAGCGGCGTGCGGGCGGCACGGTAGGGCTCGCCGAGCAGGTGGTACTTGTTGATGCCCAGCGTGTGGTACGGCAGAAAGTGGATCTCCGACACGCCGATCTCGTCGGCGGCGAAGTCGACGATCGCACGGACAGAGCGACGATCGGCGTTGAAATCGGGGATCAGCGGCACGCGCACGGTCATTGGCACGCCGTGCGCCGCCAGCCGGCGGAAATTGTTCATCACTCGGCGGGCGGAGCCGCCGGTCCAGGCTCTAAAGCGCGCTTCGTCGGTGTGTTTGAGATCGGCCAACAGCAGATCCAGCCACGGCAGCGAAGGCGCGATGTAACGCCACGGAACGTGCAGGCAGGATTCGACGGCGGTGTGGATGCCGGCTTCGCGGCCGCGCCGCAGCAGTTCCGCTGCAACCTCCGGCTGCATAAAGGGTTCGCCGCCGGACAGCGTTAAACCGCCGCCGCTGCGCAGGTAGAAAGGCTTATCCCGCATCACCTCGGCCATGATATCGTCGGGGTTGACCGGGCTGCCGCACAGGCTCAGCGCGCCGGTCGGGCAGGCGGCGGCCAGCGCCGCGTAGTCGTTTGCGCTGATGACTTCACGCTGCAGCGTCAACGCCTCTTCGTCACGCTGCAGGCCTTGCGGGCAGCGCTCGGCGCACAGCGTGCAGCCGCTCAGGCACAGGCGTTCGTCAAACAGCAGGTCTGCATGGCGCGAGCGGCTTTCCGGGTTCTGACACCAGCGGCAGCTCAGCGGGCAGCCTTTTAAAAAGACCACGCTGCGGATGCCGGGGCCGTCATGGGTCGAGTAGCGCTGCAGATTGAAGAACATGAGTCACCCGTTTGGCGTTGCTGAATCTTTCGCCATTAAAGGTGTTTCGAATGAAAGTTGAATTGATTTTGATCAAAAGTTAGCGCGGTTTTTGCCCTATGATGATCAGAGTTTGAGTCCGCCCACAGAACATGACACAGGAGTCCGTGATGGAGCTTTATCTCGATACCGCCGATGTGACCGCGGTAAAACGCCTGGCGCGCATTCTGCCGCTGCACGGCGTCACCACCAACCCGAGCATCGTGGCGAAGGAAGGCAAGCCGATCTGGGAAGTGCTGCCCGCGCTGCGCGACGCCCTCGGCGGCACCGGCAAGCTGTTCGCGCAAGTGATGGCGGCCGATGCGGAGCGCATGGTGGCGGAGGCGGCGCTGCTCAGTCAGCGCGTCCCGGGGCTGGTGGTCAAGATCCCGGCGACCGCCGAAGGGCTGGCGGCGATCAAGAAACTCAAAACGATGTCCATCACGACGCTGGGGACGGCGGTGTACGGCGCCGGGCAGGGGCTGTTGGCGGCCTTGGCCGGGGCGGAATATGTGGCCCCTTACGTCAATCGGGTGGACGCGCAGGGCGGCGACGGCATCGAAATGGTGCACGAGCTGCAGCAGTTGTTGAGCCTGCATGCGCCGTCGGCGCAGGTGCTGGCCGCCAGTTTCAAGACGCCGCGCCAGGCGCTGGAGTGCCTGTTGGCCGGCTGCCAGGCCATCACGCTGCCGGTGGACGTCGCGGAGCAGTTCCTCAGCGCGCCGGCAGTGCAGGCCGCGGTCGAGAAATTCGAACAGGATTGGCAGGGGGCGTTCGGCTCAACGCTCTTGGGCTAAAGCCAGTAAAAAGGGCGCCGCGGCGCCCTTGCTTGATGCTCGGTTCGCTTAGCCGCGGCCAGTCTCCTCTCGCAGTGCGGCGCTGACCTCGTGCACCGTCGGTTGTTCGGAACGCAGCGCCCGGCGGATGGCGAAGAAAGCGGCGATCAGCATGGTCACCGCCACCAGCATAAAGAACCCGCACAGCGCGGCGTTGATCTGGTTGCTGAATACGATGGTTTCCATGTCTTTCAGCGATTTGGCCGGCGCAATAATCGTGCCTTGCTCGATGCCGGTGGAGAATTTCTTCGCCTGCGCCAGGAAGCCGATGCTCGGTTTTTCGTGGAAGATCTTCTGCCAGCCGGCGGTCATGGAGGTCACGAACAGCCAGGCGGTCGGCAGAATTGTCACCCAGGCGTAGCGCTGCTTTTTCATCTTGAACAGCACCACGGTGCCGAGGATCAGCGCCATCGACGCCAGCATCTGGTTGCCGATGCCGAACAGCGGCCACAGAGTATTGATGCCGCCGAGCGGATCGACCACCCCCTGATACACGAAGAAGCCCCAGCCGGCCACCGCCACCGTGGTGCCCGCCAGGTTGCCGAACCAGGAGCGGTTGTTGGCCAGCTGCGGCACCGCCACGCCCACCAGATCCTGCACCATAAAGCGGCAGGCGCGGGTGCCGGCGTCGACGGCGGTCAGGATGAACAGCGCTTCGAACAGAATGGCGAAGTGATACCAGAACGCCATCATCGCCCGGCTGTTGAACACCTCACTGATGATGTGCGCCATGCCCACGGCGAAGGTCGGGGCGCCGCCGGCGCGCGACAGAATGGAGTTCTCACCCACCTCTTTGGCGATCAGCGCCAGCGTTTCCGGCGTGACGATAAAGCCCCAACTGTTGATGACCTGCGAAGCATTTTCCACCGTGGTGCCGATCAGCGCCGCCGGCGAGTTCATGGCGAAGTAAACGCCCGGATCCAGCACCGAGGCGCAGATCAACGCCATGATGGCGACGAAAGATTCCATCAGCATGGCGCCGTAACCGATAAAGCGCATGTGGCTTTCGCGCTCCACCAGCTTCGGCGTGGTGCCGCTGGAAACCAGCGCGTGGAAGCCGGAAATGGCGCCGCAGGCGATGGTGATGAACAGGAACGGGAACAGGGCGCCGGCGAACACCGGGCCGCTGCCGTCGATAAAGCGTGAAACCGCCGGCATTTTCATCTCCGGCATGGCGAAGACGATGCCGATGGCCAGGCCGATGATGACGCCGATTTTCATAAAGGTGGAAAGGTAGTCGCGCGGCGCCAGCAGCAGCCACACCGGCAGCACCGAGGCGACGAAGCCATAGATCACCAGCACCCAGGTCAGGGTGGTGCCGTGCAGCGTGAAGAATGGCCCCCAGTAGGGATCTTGCGCCACGTTGCCGCCGTAAACGATCGCCAGCAGCATCAGCACGAAGCCAATCACCGAAATTTCGGCGATCTTGCCCGGCCGGATAAAACGCATGTAGATGCCCATGAACAGCGCGATCGGGATGGTGGCGGCGATGGTGAACAGCCCCCACGGGCTGTCGGCCAACGCTTTTACCACCACCAGCGCCAGCGCCGACAGGATGATGATCATAACGCCCAACGCGCCGAGCATGGTGATCACCCCGGCGAACGCGCCCAGTTCTTGCTTGGCCATTTCCCCCAGTGAACGCCCGTCGCGGCGGGTGGAGATGAACAGCACCAGGAAATCCTGCACCGCGCCGGCCAGCATGACGCCGACCAGGATCCAGATGGTCCCCGGCAGGAAGCCCATCTGCGCGGCCAGGATCGGCCCCACCAGCGGCCCGGCGCCGGCGATCGCGGCGAAGTGGTGGCCGAACAGCACCCATTTGTTGGTGGGCACGTAGTCCAGGCCATCGTTATGGCGTTCCGCCGGGGTCAGACGACGGTCATCCAGCTCAAAGACCTTGTCGGCGATGAACCGGCTGTAGAAGCGGTAGGCGATGCTGTAGCAGGCGACGGCGGCGACCACCAGCCAGACGGCGTTGACGTGCTCGCCGCGGCTTAGCGCCAGCATGGCGAAAGCGAAGGCGCCGACCAACGCCACCAGCAGCCAGATAAGTCCGGACCTGATGTTTTTCATGAAACAACTCCTTGGCGTGCAGAGGTAAAAATCAACGTTGTTATTAGGAATGACGTTTTAACAGTAGAAGTTTTGCCGCCGAACCGCGGCAGGTCGGATGAGAAATGTGAAGCCGGTGGGGTTTTAGTGTAGAAACAACGTGATGAAACAGCGTTGGCGCAGGCTGTCGCCCACATAATCCTGAGCAGTTATTCATTCGGCATTTTCACGGCGCGTACAGCGAATTATCGTCGTTTTTTATCTGGGCACGGTGTCTGGCGGATTATTATTTTATCTGTCGAGGTGTGCCGAAATAAAATTATTCATGCTGTGTTATACCTTTATTTTCACCCATGGGCTTAATTATTCATCAAATAAATAATAAAGCTACTAAAGGAATTTAATTATGATAAATAAAATCATCGAAGGGTATTTACCTCAGCTCACGGCCATTCGGCACGATATTCATCAGCACCCTGAATTGGGTTTCGAAGAGTTCCGCACCAGCGATCTGGTCGCGGATTATCTGAGCTCGTGGGGCTACGAGGTGCATCGCGGATTGGCGGGCACCGGCGTGGTGGGGACGCTGCGGGTGGGCGACGGCGTTAAACGCCTTGGGCTGCGCGCCGATATGGACGCCTTGCCGATAGAGGAAAACAACGGCAAACCCTGGCGCAGCAGCGTGGCCAACCGCATGCATGCCTGCGGCCATGACGGCCATACCACCATGCTGCTCGGTGCCGCCCGCTACCTGGCGCAAACGCGCAACTTCAACGGCACGCTGCACCTGATTTTCCAACCGGCGGAAGAGATGCTGAACGGCGGCGCGCGCATGGTGGAGCAGGGGCTGTTCGAACGCTTCCCCTGCGACGCCATCTTCGCCATGCACAACATGCCGGGGATGGCGCTCGGCGAGTTCTTCTTCCAACACGGCCCGTTTATGGCCTCGATGGATCAATTCAACGTGCGGGTGCAGGGGCGCGGCGGCCACGGCGCCATCCCGCAGCTGGCGGTCGATCCGGTGCTGGTGGCCTCGCATATCACCGTTGCCCTGCAGAGCATCGTTTCGCGCAATATCGATCCGCTGGAGGCGGCGGTGATCACCGTTGGCAGCATCAAGGCCGGCGAGGCGGCCAACGTGATCCCGGACAGCGCGGAGATGAAGCTCAGCGTGCGCTCGCTGGATCGCCAGGCGCGCGCTACGCTGCTGGCGCGCATTCCGGCGCTGATCGAGGCGCAGGCGGCAAGCTTCGGCGCCCACGCGACGGTGGAACACGTTAACGGCGCGCCGGTGTTGGTCAACGACGAAGCGATGACCCGTTTCGCCCACCGCGTGGCGGAGCAGCAGTTCGGCGCCGCCCGCGCGCACTACGGCGCCAGGCCGCTGATGGGCAGCGAAGACTTCGCCTTTATGCTCGATGCGCATCCGCAGGGCTGTTACCTGATCGTTGGCAACGGCGACGTCGAAGGCAGCTGCATGGTGCACAACCCGGGATATGACTTCAACGACGGCTGCCTGGCGGCCGGCAGCCAGTATTGGGGGGCATTGGCTGAAGCCTATTTAAAATAAACGCGAAAAATAATAACAGGGAAGATAATGATGAGTGAAAATACGGCTGAAACCCAAACGGAAATAATATCGGCCCCGAAGGTCGGTGGCAAAAAGATCATCTTCGCCGCCTCCTTCGGCAATGCGCTGGAATTTTTCGATTTCGGTATTTATAACTTCTTCGTCATTTATATTAGTGTGCTGTTCTTTCCGCCGTCGAGCGATCCTAATTTGGCGTTGCTGTTGGCGTTCGCCACGTTTGGCGTCAGTTTTTTCATGCGGCCGCTGGGCGGTATTTTGATCGGCGCCTATGCCGATCGCCATGGCCGCAAGCCGGCGATGATCCTGACGATTTCACTGATGAGCCTGGGCACGGCGATGATCGGTTTTGCGCCGACTTACGCCAGCGCCGGCTATTGGGGAACCGTCACACTGGTGGCGGCGCGTTTGATCCAGGGCGTGGCGGCGGGCGGCGAGGTGGGGGCATCGATGTCGTTGCTGGTGGAGTCGGCGCCACCTAACCGGCGAGGCTTCTATTCCAGCTGGTCGCTGGCGACGCAGGGCATCGCCACCGTGGTCGGCGGTGTCACCGCGCTGGCGCTCAGCGCGGTCTTGCCGGTGCTTTCCGGCGAGCCGAACGCCATGGCCGAGTGGGGATGGCGCATTCCGTTCTTTATTGGCGTGGCGCTGGCGCCGCTCGGTTGTTGGCTGCGTCTCGGATTGGAAAGCGACCGGCCGCCGGTGTCGCGGGCCCATGAACCGCCGGCGCAGCTGCGACGGCACTCGCGCGCGGTGGTGCTTGGCGTGATGCTGACCATTGGCGCTACCGTCGCCACTTACATCTCGATGTATTATCTCGGCACTTACGCGGTGAAATACTTAGGCATGCCGCAAGCCTACGGCTATGCCGCGATGCTGCTGGCGGGGCTGGTGACCTTCGGCGGCAGCCTGTTGGTCGGGCACTGGTGCGATCGCTATGGCCGTTTGCCGCTGATCCGGGGCTCGCGCATCGCTATCTTGATCGTGGCCTTGCCGGCGTTTTGGTGGCTGAGCGCCGCGCCGCATCCGGCGGTGCTGCTGCTGATTGTCGCGATATTGGTCGGATTGACCACGCTCGGCTCGGTGCCGACCATGCTGATGATTTCGGAGCTGTTTCCGCAGCGCATTCGCGCATTGGGGTTTGCGTTGGTCTATAGCCTCGGCGTGGCGATTTTCGGCGGCTTCGCCCAATATATCGCCTCGCAGTCGATCGCGTTGAGCGGCTCGCTGCTGGCGCCCGCCGTCTACCTGATGCTGGCGACGCTGGCTTCGCTGGCGGTGCTGCCATTGCTGCGTGAAACCGGCGGCGATCCATTGCGCTAGCGAGCGCGGGCGAAAAAAAGCGCCGGCGGTTTTCACCGTCGGCGCTTTGCGTTGCGACCGTTTCAGGCTGGCGTTCAGGCCACCGGACGGGCGATCACGCTGCGGGTTTCCATGCGCACTTCGGCGATGGTGACCTGCAAGGTATCGCTTTGGCGGTAAACCACTTCACCTTTGATCTGCACGGTGCCGGTTTCCTGGCTGCACTGCATTTCGTCACGCACTGCGTGAATGAACGGCGCCGGGATGAAGGCAACCGCGCCGTTGTCCAGCAGGCGCACACGCAGGCCGCCACGGGTTACGTCGATAATCTCGGCGTTGAAGCGGGTATCGGTGCCGGCCTTGTCCTGCAGGAAGCGGGCGTACAGCCAGTCGCCGACGTCGCGTTCCGCCATGCGGTTCAGGCGGCGGCGCTCCGCCAGCTGCACCGTCACGTCATCCTGCGGTTTTTCCGCCGACTGCTGGTTGATGACCGCCTTCAGCAGGCGGTGGTTGACCATATCGCCGTATTTACGGATCGGCGATGTCCAGGTGGCGTAAGCCTCCAGACCCAGACCGAAGTGTGGCCCTGGCGTAGTGCTGATCTCGGCGAAGGTCTGGAAGCGGCGGATGCGGCTGTCGAGGAACTGGGTCGGCTGCGCGTCCAGGTGGCGGCGCAATTCGCAGAAACCGTCGAGGGTCAGCAGCTTCTCGGCTTCGGCTTCGACGCCGTTGGCCTGCAGTACGGTGACCGCTTGCTCAACCAGCGCAGGATCGAAACCGGTGTGCACGTTGTACACGCCGAAGCCCAGGCGATCGCGCAGCACGATGGCGGCGCAGACGTTGGCGGCGATCATGCATTCTTCAACAATACGGTTGGCGCTGCGGCGCTGCTCGGTAACGATCTCCAGTACGTCGCCTTTTTCACCCAATACGAAGCGGTAGTCCGGGCGATCTTTGAATACCAACGCATGCTGGTGGCGCCAGGCGTTACGCGCGTCGCAAACGCGTTTCAGCAGGGTGATCTGTTGCGCGATGGCGTCGCTCGGCGGTTGCCAGCCGGCAATGCCGTCCAACCAGTCGGAGACTTCGTCGTACACCAGTTTGGCTTTGGATTCGATCTCGGCGGCGAAGAACTGAATATCTTCGCCCAGCGCGCCGTCGGCGGCGATGGTCACGCGGCAAGCCAGCACCTGACGGCGCTCGTTAGGGCGCAGCGAGCACAGGTTGTCCGACAGATCGCGCGGCAGCATCGGGATGTTGAAGCCCGGCAGATAGTTGGTGAAGGCGCGCACGCGGGCGATATCGTCCAGCTTGCTGCCTTGCTCGACATAAGCGGTCGGATCGGCGATGGCGATGGTCAACTGCAGCGAACCGTCACCGTTGTCGGTCACGTACAGCGCATCGTCCATGTCTTCGGTGCTGGCGCTGTCGATGGTGACGAATTCGAGCGCGGTCAGATCTTCACGCACCAGCGCAGCGTCCGGCTCGCTGAGAGCCTGCATCTCCGGCGCCTCTTTTTCCAGATTGTGACGCGCCAGCGTCACCCACCACGGGGCGAAATGGTCTTCACCGTCGGTGATAAACTGGGTCAGGTCGGCGTTGAAGCCGCGATCGCCTTTCAGCGGATGACGGCGCATTTCCGCCACCGCCCAGTCGCCGGCCTGGAAGTTGTGGGTCAGTTCACGCACCGGGCGGCACGGAATCGCCTCTTTCAGCAACGGATGATCGGGCACGATGGACAGGCGATCGTCGCGCTTTTGCACGCGGCCGACGAAGCGCGACAGGAACGGTTCGACCAGGGTTTCCGGCTCGGCGATTTCGCGCTCTTTCTCGGTGTGCAGGGTGGCGATAATGCGATCCCCGTGCATGACTTTCTTCATGTACGGCGGTGGAATGAAGTAGCTTTTTTGACCGTCTACTTCAAGAAAGCCAAAGCCTTTCTCAGTCCCTTTCACGACGCCTTCAACGCGCGGGGTCTGAGAGTGAAGTTGCTGTTTAAGCTGCGCCAGCAGCGGGTTATCTTGAAACATATCGTCCAGTGAATGGGTTGTGAGTGGCAAGATTTGCGGCTGACAGTTTTACGCGAATCACCCGCTGCGAGCAAGCCTAACGTCACGGAACCCCGCGTTGCCGCGCGATTTTGCGCAAGAATGGTCAATCGAAGGGCGAACGATGAAAAACCCCGGCGCGCAGGCCGGGGTGAAAGGCGTAGGACAATCAGTCCCGCAGCGGCGTCGGCTGCAGGATTTCAATCCAGTAATCGTCCGGATCGCGAATGAACGCCACGTAGTTCATGCGGCCTTCATGCAGGCGTTTCTGGAAGGTGACGCCCAGGCGCTCAAACCGCTCGCAGGCGGCGCGCACGTCCGGCACCGTGACGCACAGGTGGCCAAAGCCGCGCGGCTCGCCGTTGCCGTTGTGGTAATGGAAATCCGCCTGATTTTCGGTGCCGTGGTTATGGGTCAGCTCGAGAATGCCCGGCTGGCTCAGCGCCCAGCGTTTGCGTTCGTCGTCATCCTGCGGGATCTGCTCGCGCGGGCTGCGCGTCAGGTAGCAGATGGTGAAGGCGGCTTCTTTGAACTCTTCCAGATAGACCGGGGTAAAGCCCAGCACGCGCGTATAGAAATCCAACGCTTTGGTCAGGTCTTTCACGCGGATCATGGTGTGGTTGAACACGTAACCGTCGGTTACCGTATCCGGTTGGGCCGCCACGCCGGGCAGCGTCAGTAAGTCATTCAGTGGCATCAGTGATCCTCCTCAGGGTGTCGACAGACTGTAGGTGAAATCGATGCTAATCTAAAGTGATTGTTTTTAACTAAAACGCTAACTAAAAGTGAAGGATAGATGAAGCTGAGCCAGCTGAAGTTTTTCTGCACCGTGGTGGAACACAAAACCATCGCCGCCGCCGCCCGTGAGCTGCACTGCGTGCCTTCCAACGTCACGCTGCGGCTGCGCGAGCTGGAAGAGTCGCTGGGCGGCGAGCTGTTTTTCCGCGACAAGAACCGGCTGTACGTGAATCCCAAAGGCCGGCTGTTCTACCAGCAGGCGCGCGACATCGTGGCGCAGGCCGAGCGCAGCAAACAGCTGTTCGCCGGCGAGCAACAGCATGGGCTGCTGAACCTCGGGGCGCTGGATTTTTCGCTGGTCAGTCACTTGCCGGCGCGCATCGCCCGGCTGCGCCGTTTACAGCCCCATTTGCACATCAACGTGCTGAGCCGCGACTCGCTGGTGCTGGAACGCATGTTGATCGACAGCGATCTCGATCTGGCGATCACCGACGGCCCGATTGAGCATCCGCTGCTGGCCAGCCAAAAGGCGTTTGACGAACGGCTGGTGCTGCTGATGCCGGCGGATGTCGGGCAACCCGACGCCGCCACGCTGGCGCCGCTGGAGTTTTACACGTTCAGCCGCGAGTGCTCGTTCCGGCTGAAGGTCGATCACTGGCTGGCCTCGCGCGGGCTGAAACCGCGCATGACGCTGGAAATGGAATCTTATGCCGCGATGGCAGCCTGCGTGAAGGATGGTTGCGGCGTCGCCTGCGTGCCCGGCTCGTTGCTGCCGCTGATTTTGCCGGCGCCGGGGCTGAAGGTGGTGGAAATGGGCGAGGAGGGCGTGAGCGATCTCTATTTCGTCTGGCGGCGGCATCAGCTGTCCGAGGAATTGCAGACTATCCTGGAAATATTGGCGCGCCCGGCGTGAACCGGGCGCGCGTTTTCAGGCGATGCGCAGCGACGGTTGCTGCTCGCTGCGGCGAATCGCCACCGGGATCGACTTCGACGTCGGGGTGCCGGTGCCGTCGCCGAAGCTGGCCAGCGGCACCAGCGGGTTGGTTTCCGGGTAGTAGGCCGCCAGGTTGCCACGCGGAATGTCGTAACTCACCAGCTTGAATCCATCCACCTTACGCACCACGCCGTCGTTCCACAGGGTTTCTATCTCTACCCGTTCGCCATCCTGCAGGCCCAGCGCCGCCAGATCTTCCGGATGGATGAACAGCACTTCGCGCTGACCGTAAACGCCGCGGTAGCGGTCATCCAGACCATAGATGGTGGTGTTGTACTGATCGTGCGAGCGCAGCGTCTGCAGGGTAAACGGCGCTTGCTCGCCGCCCAGCTGCGGGAACAGGGTGGTCGGCAGCGCGGCGTCGCTGAATTCCGCCTTGCCGCTTGGCGTGGCGAAGCGCAGTTCGGCGGCGGCATTGCCCAGGTAGAAGCCGCCGGGTTGCTCGCAGCGCCGGTTGAAATCCTCGAAGCCGGGAATGGTGGCGGCGATGTGATCGCGGATCAGCGAGTAGTCGTCGGCCAATTCCAGCCAGTCCAGCTGTTGCGTACCCAGCACGGCGTCGGCGATGCCGCAGACGATCGCCGTCTCCGAACGTTGAGTATCCGCCAGCGGTTTGCCGATGCCTTCCGAGGCGTGCACCATGCTGAACGAGTCCTCGACCGTGATGTACTGTGAGCCGCTGGCCTGCATGTCCAGTTCGGTGCGGCCGAGCGTCGGCAGGATCAGCGCGTCTTTGCCGGTCACCAGGTGGCTGCGGTTAAGCTTGGTGCTGATATGCACCGTCAAATCGCAGTTGCGCAGGGCGCGGGCGGTGCGCTCGGTGTCCGGCGCCGCGGCGGCCAGGTTGCCGCCCAGCGCGATCAGCACTTTCACTTCGCCGCGCAGCATCGCTTCGATCGCTTCCACCGTGTTGTGGCCCAGCGCGCGATTGGCGGTGAAGTTAAAGTGGCGTTCCAGGCTGTCGAGCAGTGCCTTCGGCGACTTCTCATCGATCCCCATGGTGCGGTTGCCCTGGACGTTGCTGTGGCCGCGTACCGGGCACAGACCGGCGCCCGGTTTGCCCAGTTGCCCGAACAACAACTGCAGGTTGGTGATTTCACGCACCGTTGCAATAGAGTGCTTATGCTGAGTCACGCCCATCGCCCAGGTGCAGATCACCCGTTCGGCGCCCTGGTAGGTGGCCGCGGCCTGGCGCAATTGCGCTTCGCTCAGGCCCGATTGCGCGGTAATGGTCCGCCATTCGGTGGCGTCCACCTGCGCCAGATAAGCCTCTACGCCGACGCTGTGCCGTTCGATAAACGCCAGGTCAAACAGGGCGGGTTCACCGGCGGCGAGGCGCTGACGGTGGGTTTCCAGCAGGGCTTTCACCATGCCGCGCACCGCCGCCATATCGCCGCCCAGATTCGGCTGGTAATAGGAAGAGCTGATCGGCGAGGATTTTGGCGTCAGCATCTGCACCGGATCCTGCGGATCGGCGAACCTTTCCAGCCCACGTTCGCGCAGGGTGTTAAAGCTGACGATGCGCGCGCCGCGTCGGGCGGCGTTTTTCAGACTGTGCAGCATGCGCGGGTGGTTGGTGCCGGGATTTTGACCGAACACGAAGATGGCGTCGGCCTTTTCGAAGTCATCGATGCGAATGGTGCCTTTGCCGACGCCGATGCTCTGCTTCAGCCCAACGCCGCTCGCTTCGTGGCACATATTGGAACAGTCGGGGAAGTTGCTGGTGCCGAGCATGCGGCCAAACAGCTGATAAAGATACGACGCTTCGTTGCTGGCGCGGCCCGAGGTATACAGCTCGATCTGGTTCGGGTTGTCCATGCCGTTGATGTGTTTGGCGATCAGCGCCAGCGCGTCCGGCCAATGGATAGGCTCATAGTGGTCGGTTTCGGCGTTGTAGCGCATCGGATGGGTGAGACGCCCTTGATACTCGAGGAAATAGTCGCTCTGCTGCTGCAGGGTGCTGACGCTGTGGGCGGCGAAGAACTCAGGCTCCACGGCGCTGCGCGTCGCTTCCCAACTGACCGCTTTGGCGCCGTTTTCGCAAAAGCTGAAGGTGCTGTGATTGTCGTCGCCCCAGGCGCAACCGGGGCAGTCGAAGCCGCGCGCCTTGTTGACGCGCATCAGGTTGCGCATGTTTTTTAGCGTTTGTTTACTGTCGAGGACAAAGCGGGTGGTGGCTTCAAGCGAACCCCAGCCGCCCGCCGGGCCGGTATAAGGCTTGATTGACGGTTTGAATTTCATGGTGACACTTCGCAGGTGGTTGTAGCTAAAAAGTAAACGCTTTTTTATGCGTTTTGCGTATTTATGTCACAAGTTTAGGAGCGCGGCAGGCGGGCGTCTAATCGAATGGTGCAATGGCGGCATAGAGCATATCTATCGCAGATGGATGTTGACCTAAACAAATGGTTGCATAAAGACACCCGCTGCAAAAGAGTAAAGGTTTCGTCTGAAAGTGAATTCATGCAGTCTATCTCGCGGATTATACTGGCATTTTATTTAGCCTGCGGGCCTGAGGAACACAGCGTGAAGCGTTCAGTATCAGTAGTGATCGGCGGTATGTTACTGCCTTTGGCGGCGCAGGCGGCGGAAACGACGCCTCATTTTCCCACCATGACGCCACCGGCGATAGACGCCGCCTCTTACGTTTTGATGGATTACACCACCGGCCAGGTGCTGGCCGCCGGCAATGCCGACGAGCGGCGCAATCCGGCCAGCCTGACCAAACTGATGACCGGCTTGGTGATCGACCACGCGCTCGACCAGCACAAGATTGGCCTCGACGATGTCGTCACCGTGGGGAAAGACGCTTGGGCGCGGGGCAACCCGGTGTTCAAAGGCTCCTCGCTGATGTTCCTGAAACCCGGTGACAGGGTCACTGTTCGCGATCTCAGTCGCGGCATTATCATCGATTCCGGTAACGATGCCTGCGTGGCGCTGGCCGATTATGTGGCGGGTAGCCAGGCCAACTTCGTCAAGCTGATGAACGAGAAGAGCGCCCAGCTGGGATTGCAGAACACCCATTTTGAGACGGTACACGGGCTGGATGCGCCTGGGCAGTTCACCACTGCCGGCGATCTGGCGGTGATTGCGCGCGCCATCATTATGAGCGAGCCGGCGGAATACCACATGTACAGCGAGAAATCGCTGACCTGGAACGGCATCACGCAGCAGAACCGCAACGGCCTGCTGTGGGATAAGACCCTGCACGTCGACGGCCTGAAAACCGGGCACACCGCCTCGGCCGGCTTCAACATTATCGCCTCCGCCACCGAAGGGGATCGCCGCCTGATTGCCGTGGTGATGGGCGGCAAAAGTTCCAAAGGCCGCGAGGAACAGGCGCGTAAGCTGTTGACGTGGGGGCTGCGCGACTTTACCACGGTGCACCTGTTCAGCGCCGGCCAGAGCCTGGGGGACGAACCGGTCTGGTACGGCGAAAGCCACCGCTTGCCGGTCGGCAGCGCGCAAGAACAGTCGCTCAGCCTGCCGAAAAGCGAGGCGGACAAACTGAAGGCGCAGTACGTGATCAATGCCGCGCGGCTGGAAGCGCCGATCAACAAAGGACAAACCGTTGGCGAGATCCGCATCAGCGATAATGGCCAGGTGGTGAAAACCCTGCCGCTGGTGGCGCTGCAGGCGGTGCCGCAGGGCGGCGTGTTCTCGCGCCTGATGGATTACATGAAGCTGAAGCTCTGACTCACCGGGCGAGCGACGACGCCCGGTGGTATACTGAGCGCGAATGCCGATCATTGAGCCGCGCTATGGATATTAAACAACTGATTTATTTGTGTAATTTAGAACGGGAACGCCACTTCGGTCGGGCGGCGGAGGCCAGCTTCGTCAGCCAGCCGACGCTGTCCATGCGATTGAAAAACCTGGAAAAAGAGCTGGGCGTTTCGCTGATTAACCGCGGCAACCATTTCGGTGGTTTTACCGCCGAAGGCGAGCGGGTGCTGGCGTGGGCGCGTGAGATTGTCTCGGTTTACCAGGGGCTGAAGCTGGAGGTGGAGTCGCTCAAGCACGGTTTGCACGGCACGTTGCGCCTTGGCGTGGTGCCGCAGTGCAGCATCTCGGTGGCGGAAATGCTCAAGGCGGTCAGCGAGCGTTATCCGCATCTTGATTACCGGCTGGCGGTGCTGAGCGCCGATCAACTGCTGGAGGCGCTGACGGCGCATACCGTCGACATCGGCATCGGATTTTTCGAGCTATCGACGCTGAAGGAACTGCATTTTCAATCGCAACCGCTGGTGGAAACCGGCGTCGAGCTGGTATTTCATCCGCAACACTTCCCTAAGCTGGTGGGCGACACGCCGTTGCCGCTGGAGGCGGTGGCCGCCTTGCCGCTGTGCCTGGCCGAACCGACGCGTTATTTCCGCCGCTATCTCGATCAGCACTTCCGCGACGCCGGGTTGACGCTGCACACGCGGCTCGAGACCGCGTCGATCTTCCAACTGCTGGAGGGGATTTTCGTCGGCCTGGGCTGCGGGCTGTTCCCGCGTGGCCAGCTGCAATCGCCGCTGATGCCCGAGTTGCAGCGGCGCCCGGTGGCCATCGGCGCCATGCCGCGTCATGCGGCGGTGGTGGTCGATATGGCGGAGCGCGCTACGCCGTTGGCGCAAAAATTCTTCGACGCCGCCAGCGAGTGGCTGCGTCGGCAAAAGGAATAGAGACGTTTGTGTTTATCCGACGTTCCAGCCATGATGATGGCCCCGTGGGGCCATCATCATGTTTGCGCTAACGGCCGATGAAATTATGTTAATTGCTGATGGTAATGGTCGGATCCCAATAGAAATAACCCAGTAATTTCTGATCGCCGCCGTTTGGCCGATAATAAAGGCCAAATTGAATGCAATAGTTTTCCGTACCGGTATTGGTAATGTCTGCCTGTATAAACCAATAGGTTTGGTTGGTGAAGCTGACGGGGAATACGGTATTTTGCGCCGGCATCATCGAGCTGCGGGTGTACATTTTGAAGGTCGGGTTGGAGAAAACCTGGGTGCCGCTGCCGAACTGCGGCAGCCCGTAGATCAGCACGCTGGCGTCGAAATTGGCGGATTCTGAGGTGCCGGTCCAGCGAATGACGTCGCCGACATTGGCCTTAAAGTTCAGGTCCGCCGTGCCGGAGCCGCCGATCACCTGTTCGGAGGTGACGACCATATAGGCGTATTGATGGCCAATGCCCGTCGGGTTGCCGGCGTCCTGGCTGGGATTGTTATTCTCGAATGCTTCTATCAGGGCATCGGTATCGATGACGACAATCACGTTAACGATACTGTTGCTGGATTTAAGTTCTTGCTCAGACATAGGGTTACCTCACAATATTTTTTGCTGTGATAGAAAATTGAAAATAATGAGAATAACGGCGAGCTTTTATCTTTGTTGAATATTAAAAATGGGTCATCACAACGCCGCTATCGGCTTAATCATAGAAACTAAATAGCAAGACGACCACTGCTGAAAGGTTAGGGGTTTTAATGAGTTCATCTATTAATTAGCAGGGTTAAAACCTTGTTTTACTGCTTCTGCGATGAGAACGGTTACAGAATTGAGCGATGGCGCAATCTGCCTATTGCTTTGTTTGCAGACATAATTTTGACGAACCGTGTGTTTCGTCGGTGGCAGAATAAAACGAATCATAATCCTGATAAATGAAGTGTGTTTAGATTTTTGCTTTATCAATTTATATTTTGGTGAAGTTTTTCGCCGAAACAGAGAGGGGGAGTTAACGGCAAAGAACGTTAGCCGTCAACTCAGTGATGACAGATCACAGCGCCGGTTGTACCGGTTCCGCATCGCCCAACGTTTGGCGCAGGCGATTTTCCCAAGCGTAGAGCGCGGCGGTGAGGATCACTTCCAGCGCCTGCGCCTGATTCAGGCCGCTGTTGAACAACGGCTGCACGCTCTGCGGGGTAAATTTCTCCGGTGCGCGCGTCAGCTCGGCGGCGGTGTGGATCACCGCGCGTTTGACGGCATCCTCGGTAAATGCCAGCCCCTGAGGCAGCCCGGCGAACAGCGCCTGGGTCAGTCCGTCGTCCTGGAGCTCTTGCGTCACCGTGGCCGCGCAATAATGGCTGCCGTTGATGCGCGAAACCGCCAGCGTCGCCAGCGCCTTCAGGCGGCTCGATAACCCATATCCTTCGGCATTGATGCCGTTGAACACCCCGTTACGCTCGCGCAATGCGGCGGCATCGTGCGCCAACAGCAGATAATAAGATTCGGCGCGCGCCTGCGGGTGACTCTGATCCAGCACGTCAAGCTGTTCGGCGGCGGCGGCTTCCGTGTCGATCGGCGGCAGACGCGCGGTCCAGCTTAACTCTTCGGCACTGAAAGCGACGCCTACGGCGTCTTCGACGCTAGGGAAGCCGGGCACCACCGCCGCCGGCCGGCCGGCCAACGCCGCGACGCCCGCGACCACGCGCGCTTGATAGCTGACAAAACCGATGATTTGCGAAAAGGTGACGATATCCGCCGGGCTCAGCCCGACGTCGCCAAGCTGTTGCAGCGCCTTGCGGCAAATCAGCGTGGGCTGGCTGGCAAGCTGGCGGGCGTATTGGGTGATCTGGGCGAGGCGGATATTGCTTTCCCGGGAAGCGTCCGGGCTGTGCAGCGGGGCGAGGCGGGCGGCATAGTGGCTACAAAGCGACTGCACGCCCGTCACCTGAGCGACGGTCAACGCGGTGCTGAGGCGATCATATGGTGACATTGTCACGTATCGTGATAATGGCACCTGATCGGGAAACAGCGCGTGGTAGCCGGCCAATGAGGCGTTGAACACCCCGGCGCGAGCGCTGAGCGCATTGTTTAAGGCTTCATCGGCGAAGGCGCCCAGCCCCAGCAGAAAGCGATCGCGCAGGGTGGCCGCCTGAGGCTCCAGCGGCGCATCGCCCCGCACGCTGCTTTGGGTTTCGTGATACCACTGGGCATTATGTTGTCGACGGAGTCGTTCCATAGGGTCAATCCTTAATCATGATCAACAGCCAACGCTGCGTACGGCAGCGGCGGCTGGACAAAGAGGCAACATGCCCCCAGGCGGGGCGAAAGGCGGATTTAGCGCAGCTCATCGCAGCACAGCGCGTGGCCGTAAACAGAGAAACCGGCGGCCAGGGTGAGCAAAAGCTGCGTGAGGCGGCGGTGGCGAAGGCTGTTCATCAGTGCGATATCCTGTCGTATGAGAGACTCAACGTAGGGGATATCCTCACCGATCGCCCTGGCGAGATAAAATAATGTTACGGACTAATCAATAACTGAAAGGAATAAAATATAAGGATATATAACAAGAATGTAATTTGTATGTGCGTTTTCTTGCTAAGCGGCAGGCGCGTACCGCAATAAAAAACCCGCCGCAGCGGGTTTGGCGGTGACGGCGCGACTCAAAAACGGCCGCCGTCGCGCCGCCAGGCGTCGGCGGTCAGCGCCTCGCCGAAGTGGCTGGCGATAAGACGCTTGGTCAATTCGTGCAGCGGCGCCGCCAACACCTCGGCGGTGCTGCCGCGTTCGACGATTTCCCCTTCATGCATCACCAGCACCTGGTCGCTGATATGCTTCATCATGCCGAGATGTTGGGTGACATAAATATAGGAAATACCGTGTTTTTCCTGCAGCTCCAGCATCAGGTTGATGATTTGCGAGCGCATCGACATGTCCAGCGAGGCCAGCGCCTCATCGGCGACAATCACCTTCGGCTGCAGGATCAGCGCACGCGCCAGCGCGACGCGCTGTTTCTGCCCGGAAGCCAGCATGTGCGGATAGTAGTAGGCGTGATCCGGCAGCATGCCGACCTGGCGCAGCGTCTGGTTGATGCGCTGCTCGCGCTCGGCGGGTTCCAGATCGGTGTTCAGCCGCAGCGGCGCATCCAGCAACTGGCCGATGCGTTGGCGCGGATTGAGCGAGGTGCTCGGATCCTGAAAAATCATGCGAATGCGCTGGCTGCGATAGCGATAATCGCCGAACGCCAGCGGATGATCGTCGATCAACAGCTCGCCGGCGGTCGGCTCCACCATGCCGGAGAGCATCTTCGCCAGCGTGGATTTGCCGGAGCCGTTCTCGCCGATCACCGCCAGCGTCTGACCTTCGCGCAGGGTAAAGCTTACCGATTTCACCGCCTCGACGTGCTGGCGGCGGAACAGCCCGGTGCGATAGCGGTAGGTTTTGCTCAGGTTGCGCACTTCCAACAGCGTTTCCATGTTATTGCTCCTCCATGTTCAGCGGGAAGTGGCAGGCGAAGAAGTGGTTTTTGACCGGGCGCAGGCGCGGCGTTTCGATGCACTTCTTCTGTGCGTAAGGGCAGCGCGGCCCCAGGCGGCAGCCGATCGGCAGGTGTTCCAGCGAAGGAATGGCGCCCGGCAGCGTGTTTAAACGGCTCTTGTGCGGCAGCGAGCGGCCGAAGTCCGGCATGGCGCGGATCAGCGCCTGGGTGTAAGGGTGGTGCGGCGCCGCCAGCAGTTCTTCGCACTGGGCGCTTTCCACCGTTTGCCCGCAGTACAAGACGTTCACCCGGTCGGCCCACTTGCTCATCATCTGCAGGTCGTGACTGATCAGCAGAATGGTGGTGTTGTTGTTCTGGTTGAGACGCGCCAACAGGCGGAAAATCTGCGCCTGCGTGGTCGGTTCCATGGCGTTGGTCGGTTCATCGGCGATCAGCAGGCGCGGTTGGTTGGCCAGCGCGATGGCGATCATCACTTTCTGGCACTCGCCTTCCGTCAGCTCGTAGGGGAAGCTGCCCATGATGTCGTCGTGATCCTTGATGCCGACGCGGTGCAGCAACTCGATGGCGCGGCGTTTGCGCCAGTTGAAGCGCTGCCACCAGTGGCCCTTGTAGGTCCAGCCCGGGATGGCCTGCGCCAGCTGACGGCCGATGCTCTCGGAAGGGTCGAGACAGGACTGCGGCTCCTGGAAGATCATTGAGACGTTGTGGCCCACCAGCTTGCGTCGCTCGCGCGGGCTCAGCTGCAGCAGATCGATGTCGTCGAAGCGGAAACGATCGGCGGTGACGCGCCAGTTGTCTTTGGTCACGCCGCAGATGGCCTTGGCGATCAGGCTCTTGCCGGAGCCCGATTCGCCCACCAGGCCGCGCACCTCGCCCTCGGTCAGCGTCATGCTGACGCGATCGACCGCCTTGACCGGCCCTTCGGCGGTCATAAATTCAATCGTCAGATTGCGGATATCGAGTAACGGCATTATTCCACCCCGGCATTGATTGCGCGGCGCATACCGTCGCCCAACAGGTTAACCAGCAGCACGCTGACGAGGATGGCCGCGCCGGGCAGCATCACCGTCCAGGGCGCGACGTACACCAGCTCGAGCGAATCGCCGAGCATCGCTCCCCATTCCGGCGAAGGCAACTGCGCGCCGAGATCGAGGAAGCCAAGCGCGGCGATATCCAAAATAGCCATCGACAGCGCGCGGGTGAACTCGGTCACCAGCACCGCCGCGATGTTCGGCATGACTGCATACCACAGGATCTGCAGCGTGGAAGCGCCGTCAAGGCGCGCCGCCACCACGTACTCTTTCTCCAACTCATCGTGCACCGCGCTGTAGATGGTGCGCACCATGCGCGGCAGCAGAGCCAGCCACACCGCCAGCATGGCGTGTTCGAGTTTGGGCCCAATAAACGCCACCACCACGATCGCCAGCAGCAGCGACGGAATCGACAGCAGAGTGTCGAGAATGTGGTTAAGCACCGCCGAGCGCAGCCCGTGGGTGACGCCGGCGAACACGCCGAGGATCACCCCGCAGAACGCCGCGGCCAGCGTCACCGCCAGCGCGGAACCGAAGGTGGCGGCGGTGCCGGTCAACAGGCGGCTGAGGATGTCGCGCCCGAGATCGTCGGTGCCGAGGAAGAACGACACGTTGCCGTAGCGCGACCAGGACGGCGGCAGCAGCTGATAACCGAGGAACTGCTGATCCAGCGCGTAGGGCGCCAGCAGGCTGCCGAACAGCGACAGCAGCAGCAGGGCGATCACGCCGTAAAAACCGATCATCGCCAGCGCGTCGCCGTAGAAAATCCGCCAGGTGTAGCGCAGCGGGCTCGGCATCTTTTTCTCGCGGTATACGTTATCGAAGGGCATACCATTCCTTATGTTTCAGCGGGTTGGTTGCCGCACCCAGAATGTCGGCCAGAACGTTAATGGTGATCACCAGCGTGCCGACCACCATGACGCCGGCGGAGATCGCCGCATAGTCCTGCTGGCGAATGGCGTTGATCAGCCACCGGCCGAGGCCCGGCCAGCTGAACACCACTTCGGTGATCATCGCCAGCGTGAGCATGGTGGAGAACTGCAGCCCCAGCTTGGGCACGATCGGCGGCAGCGCATTGTGCAACACGTGGCGGCGGATGATGGTGAAGCGCGACAGGCCGCGGGTGGCGGCGGCCTTGATGTAGTTTTGGCTCAGCACGTCGTCGGTGCTGATGCGCATCAGGCGCACCACTTCGGTGGTGGGCGCCACCGCCAGCGCGGCGATCGGCAGGATCATGTGGCGCAGGGCGCTGCCGATCATCTCGGCGCGGTACGGCGAATCCGACAGCCAGGCGTCGATCAGCGCGAAACCGGTGATGGGCTTCACCTGATACAGCAGGTCGAAACGGCCGGATACCGGCAGCCAGCCCAGGTGCAGCGAGAAGAACAGCATCAGCAGCAGCGCCAGCCAAAACACCGGCATCGAGAAGCCCAGCAGCGCGAAGGTGCTGATGGCGGTGTCCTGCCACTTGCCGCGCAGCACGCCGGCGATGATGCCCAGCGGAATGCCGATGAACAGCGCCATAGCGAAGGCCAGCAGGCACAGTTCCATGGTAGCCGGGAACACTTCGCGCAACTGTTCGCTGATCGCTTGGCCGTTGATGCTGGAGACGCCGAAGTCCCAGTGCAGCAGGCTGACGAAGTAGAACTGATAGGCGTCCAGCAGGGCGGCGCCGTTCAGCGGCGCGCGCGGCGTGAAATAGCTCAGGCTGAAACTGACCAGAGTCAGGAAGAACAGTGTGATCAGCAGCAGCAGAATGCGGCGCAGGGTAAAGATAATCACTTTTTCACCTCCGGCGCGGATTCACGGTACACCCCGGCGAACGAGGCGTTGCCGAACGGGCTCAGCACCAATCCCTTGATGTCGTAACGATAGGCCTGCAGGCGCAGGGAAGACGCCAACGGCAGCACCGGCAATTGCTGCTCAAGGATCTTCTGCGCCTTGCGGTAGTTGTCGATGCGCTGAGACAGCTGCTGCGACAGCAGCGCGTTCTGCAGCACTTCGTCAAAGCCCGGATCACACCAGTGAGCATAGTTGGTTTGCGAACGGATTGCCGCGCAGCTCAGCAGCGGCCGGAAGAAGCTGTCCGGATCGTTGCTGTCGGTGGCCCAGCCGGTCAGGGTCAGATCGTGGTTCATCTCCATCAGGCGCGCTTCCTGGAAACGGCCCTCCACCGGCACGATGGTGACGTTGATGCCCACCTGGCCGAGATCGGCCTGGATCAGTTCGGCGGTTTTCAGCGGGCTCGGGTTGTAAGACTGCGAGGCGGTCGGCACCCACAGCTTCAGGTTCAGCTGGCTGACGCCGGCCTGCCGCAGCATCTCGCGCGATTTGGCCGGATCGTATTCGGTGACGTGCGCATCGTTGTCGTAGGCCCAGGAGGCGCGCGGCAGGATCGAGGCGGCGGTTTCCGCCGTGCCGTAATAGATCGACTGCATCAACCGCTGGTTGTTGATCGCCAGCGAGATCGCCTGGCGCACGTTGAGATTGTCGAGCGGCGGTTTGCGGGTGTTGAACGCCAGGTAGGCGATGTTCATCCCTGGGCGCAGCGTCAGGCGCAGGCGCGGATCGTCGCGCAGGATAGACAGCTGGCTGGCCGCTGGATAGGCCAGCACGTCGCACTCGCCGGTCAGCAGCTTGGAGAGGCGGCCGGTGCCGCCGGCGCCCAGATCGATCACCACCTGCGGCATGCGCGGCAGGCCTTTCCAGTAGGCGGCGTTGCGCGCCAGCCGAATATATTGCCCCGAGCGGTATTCGTTGAGCAGGAATGGGCCGCTGCCGACCGGCTCGCGATCGATCAGCTCCTGATGGCCTTCCCGCGTCAGCGTGTCGGCGTATTCGGCGGACAACACCGGCGCATAATGAGTCGCCAGGTGCCACAGGAACGAGGCATCGGGCGACTGCAGGCGAATTTCCACCGTGTAGTCGTCGAGCTTTCTCACGCTCTGCACCGAATCGCCGAACTGCAGGCTGTCGAAATAGGGGTATTCGCCGCCGTTCACGTCGTGATACGGATGTTTCTGATCGAATACGCGGGCAAAGCTGAACACCACGTCGTCGGCATTCATCTTGCGGGTGGGCGTGAACCAGGCGGTGGTCTGGAACGGCACGTCCTTGCGCAAATGGAAGCGGTAGGTAGCGCCGTTATCCAGCACTTCCCAGCTTTGCGCCAGCTCGGGGATCAGGCGATAGGTGTAGGGATCGACGTCCAGCAGGCGATCGTACAGCTGGGCGGCCAGGGTATCCACCGTCAGGCCGCTGCTGGCCATTTGCGGGTTGAAGGTATTCAGTATGCCGCTGACGCAATAGACAAAGCCGCTCTGGCGAATGTCCGGCAGCGGCGCCGCGGCGGCGGGCGCGGGCGGTGTTGTCGCGGCCAGGGCAGAGCCCGTCAGGCATAACGACAGTATCCAAAAGGGTAAACCACGCATAGAGGCTCATGGGTTAATCAGCAATAGCGTTAGTGTATCGCACTCTGACCGGCAGCCCAATCCATTGAGCAAAATCGCTGAGTTTTCTGCGACTTGATTAATCAGGCCGTTCAGCGGCAAGAAAAAAGTTTTTTATGTTATGTTATAATATAACAAAAACATGTTACCGTTCCCCGGCAAAGTCACAACAACGCAAGGGGATGTATGAACGAAGTTGCACTTCCACCACGCCGTTCGCTGCCGGACGCTCAGGCAGGTCGCGGCGAAATGAGTGATGTCGGGCTCGATTGGGTCGGGATGCAAGGGATCGCGCTGCCGCTGGAGCTGGCCGGCAAGCCATTGATGGCGAAGGTCGACGCCGGTATCAACCTGCGCGCCGAGGCGGCGGGGGAACGCGGCATTCACATGTCGCGGCTGTATCTGGCGCTGGACGAATTGACGCAGGGAGAGCTGACGCCGCAGCGCATCGGTCGGACGCTGCAGGCTTTTCTGGATTCGCAGCCGGAACACAGCGATCGCGCCAGCCTGACGCTCAGCGGCGAGCTGTTGCTGTCACGCCCGGCGCTGCTGTCGCCGCAGCGCGGCTGGAAAGCCTATCCGCTGCGCATCGAGGCCACCCTGACGGATACGCTGACGCTGGCACTGACCGTCGGCGTGCCTTATTCCTCCACCTGCCCGAGTTCGGCGGCGCTCAGCCGCCAGCTGGCGCAGCAACAGTTTCAGTTTGATTTTGAACAGGCGGCGGAGCGCGTCAGCCAACGGCAGGTGAGCGAGTGGCTGTTGGAGCAAGGGATGCCGGCCACCCCCCACAGCCAGCGCAGTTGGGCCTGGATCACCGTAACGCCCGAGAATGAAAGGGCGTTCGAACCGGTGAAACTGATTGACCGCATCGAACACGCATTGGGCACGCCGGTGCAAACGCTGGTGAAACGCCGCGACGAGCAGGCCTTCGCGCTGGCCAACGGTCAGAACCTGATGTTTTGCGAGGACGCGGCGCGGCGTCTGTATCGCATGCTGCGCAGCCAGTGCGACTACCGCGCCTTCTCGCTGCGCGTCGAGCATCAGGAGAGTTTGCATGCCCACAATGCGGTGGCGGAGCTGAGCTGGCGGGGAGAACACCATGCTGCGTAAAAATCCCAGCGGCCATCTGCCGCAGGTTTCGCCGCTGGCCTACATCGATCCCACCGCCATTATTTGCGGCCGGGTGATCGTCGAAGATTTCGTCTACGTCGGCCCGTATGCGGTGATCCGCGCCGACGAGTTGAACGCAACCGGCGACATGGAGCCGATCGTCATCGGCTCGCACTCCAATATTCAGGACGGCGTGGTGATCCATTCCAAGAGCGGGGCGGCGGTCACCATCGGCCGTTACAGCTCGATCGCCCACCGCGCCATCGTGCACGGCCCGTGTCGCATCGACGATCGGGTGTTTATCGGTTTCAACAGCGTGCTGTTCAACTGCCACGTTCAGTCCGGCTGCGTGGTGCGCTACAACGCGGTGGTGGACGGCGTGACGCTGCCGGAAAACCGCTATATCCCCTCGACCGAGCGCGTGGGGCCGGACAGCGATTTGTCGCGTTATCGCCAGGTCGATCGCGGCGCGCTGCAGTTTTCGGAAGAAGTGGCCGCCACCAACGTCGAACTGGTGCGCGGTTATCAGGCATTACGCAATGAATTTTAATGAGGTTTCCATGAAACAACTTCCCGTGACCGTGCTTTCCGGCTTTCTCGGCGCCGGCAAGACCACGGTGCTGAACCATATCCTGAACAACCGGCAGGGCATGCGCGTGGCGGTGATTGTCAACGACATGAGCGAAGTGAACATTGACGCCGCTCTGGTAGAGAATGAAGTGCATCTCGATCGCCAGGAAGAGAAGCTGGTGGAGATGAGCAACGGATGCATCTGCTGCACGCTGCGCGAAGATCTGCTGGTGTCGGTGCGCGAACTGGCGCAGGAGGGGCGTTTCGATTACCTGTTGATCGAATCGAGCGGCATCTCGGAGCCGCTGCCGGTGGCGGAAACCTTTACCTTTGAGGATGAAGCGGGCGAAAGCCTGTCCCAATTCGCCCGGCTGGATACGCTGGTGACGGTGGTCGACGGGGTGAATTTCATTCAGCAATACCAACAGGCGCAAAGCCTGCAGGAGGCCGGCCAAAGCCTGGGCGAGGACGATCTGCGCAGCGTGGCGGACCTGTTGATCGAGCAAATTGAATTTTGCGACGTGATCCTGGTCAGCAAGACCGATCTGTTGACGCCAACGCAGCAGGGCGAAGTGATGGCGCTGCTGGCCAGCCTGAATCCCGACGCCCGCATTGTGCCGATCGCGCCGGGCAAACTGCCGCTGGAGGCGGTGCTGAATACCGGCAGCTTCAGCTTTGAAAAGGCGCAGCAGGCGCCCGGCTGGCTGAAAGAGCTGCGCGGCGAACACGTGCCGGAAACGGAAAGCTACGGCATCAGCAGCTTTGTCTATCAAGCGCGGCGGCCGTTTGCGCCGGACAAGTTCTACCGTGTGATCAACGGCGACTGGGGCGGCGGCAAGCTGCTGCGTTCGAAAGGCTTCTTCTGGCTGGCGACGCGTCCGCGACAGGCCGGGCAGTGGAGCCAGGCCGGCGGCATCGCCCATTACGGCCTGGCGGGCACCTTTTGGCGCGCTATCCCGCAAGATAATTGGCCGCAGGATCCGGAAACGCGGGCACATATTCAGGAGAAATGGGTGGAGCCGTTCGGCGACATGCGGCAGGAGTTGGTGTTTATCGGCCAGCACTTGCAACAGGCGGCGATCGTGCGTTTGCTGGATGACTGCCTGCTGAGCGACGATGAAATGGCCGCCGGCGTGGACTATTGGCTGGATATGGCGGACCCGTTCCCTGAGTGGTAATTGCGCAATCTTCGTGTGGTAATGAGAAAAATTCTCAACAAAGTGCTTTACAGACGATACTGATAACTATTATCATCGCCTGGCAGTTCACGGAAGGCCGCGGTTTGCGGCTCTGATGTGGAAGGCACGACATTGCTCACATTGCTTCCAGTGTTTTTTAAGCCAGCTCGGGTGCTGGCTTTTTTTTTGCCCGCTATTCCTCGTCCGCTTCGCCGTTTTGCAGCAGCGCATGTTTTTTCAGCATGCCGCGTAGCTGATGGTAGGTGAGCCCCAGCAGCTGCGCCGCCTTGCGCTGATTGAACCGGCCTTGCTGCAGCGCCGCTTCGAGAAGCGCCTTCTCCTGCTCGAGCTGCCAGTGTTTCAAATCCAACGGCAGCGGCGGCAACGCGGCGGCGTCTTCAGGAATGGGCGCGACCGGCGTGGCCTCGCGCGGCGCAAACGGGTTGATGACGATCTCATCCAGCGGGCTGTCGCTGTCGCCGTGACGATAGACCGAACGTTCCACCACGTTTTTCAGTTCGCGCACGTTGCCCGGCCAGCCATATTCGAGCAACGTCTGCCTGGCGCGTTCGGTAAAGCCGGTAAACAGCGGCAGCCCCAGCTCGCGGCACATTTGAATGGCGAAGTGCTCGGCCAGCAACATGATATCGGGCCGGCGTTGGCGCAGCGGCGGCAGCTGCACCACGTCGAACGCCAGCCGATCCAGCAGATCGGCGCGAAACTTGCCCGCCGCCGCCAGCGCCGGCAGATCGTCGTTGGTGGCGCACACCAACCGCACATCCACCCGCAGCGGCTGGCTGCCGCCCACGCGTTCCAGCTGACCGTATTCGATCACCCGCAGCAATTTCTCCTGCACCAGCATCGGCGCGGTCGCCAGCTCATCGAGGAACAGCGTGCCGCCGTCGGCGCGCTCGAAGCGGCCCAGATGACGTTTCTGCGCGCCGGTAAAGGCGCCGGCCTCGTGGCCGAACAGCTCGGAGTCCAGCAGATTTTCGTTCAGCGCCGCGCAGTTGAGCGAGATGAACGGCCCTTGCCACCGGTTGGAGAGGTAGTGCAGGCGGTGGGCGATCAGCTCCTTGCCGGTGCCGCGCTCGCCGATCACCAGCACCGGTTTGTTCAGCTTTGCCACCTGGGAGACTTGCTCCAATACGTCGACGAAGGCGTTTGCTTCGCCCAACAAATTCTCTGGCTGTTCGTTCATGATGAAATTCGCCAATGTTTGGTGAAAATAATCACTCTACAGCAAGCGCTCGGAGAGTCAAAAATAAAGAATTGTTGTTTTTCAATGATATAAAAGTTGGCACGGGTTTTGATTATATCTTTGGGCAAGCTGTACGACTTAACGCGGCGCTTCAGACGCCATCAGAACCAAGAGGAAGTGAATTATGGGTATTTTTTCTCGTTTTGCCGACATCGTGAACGCCAACATCAACACCCTGCTGGACAAGGCGGAAGATCCGCAGAAGCTGGTGCGGTTAATGATCCAAGAGATGGAAGACACGCTGGTTGAAGTGCGCTCTACATCGGCGCGCGCGCTGGCGGAAAAGAAACAGCTGCTGCGCCGCATCGAGCAGGGTGAAAGCCAGGTAAGTGACTGGCAGGAAAAAGCCGAACTGGCGCTGCGTAAGGATAAAGAAGACTTGGCCCGCGCGGCGCTGATCGAAAAACAAAAGGTGGCCGATCTGATCGCCACGTTGACGCAGGAAGTGGCGACCGTAGAAGAAACGCTGGCGCGCATGAAGAGCGAAATCGGCGAGCTGGAAAACAAGCTGACCGAAACCCGCGCGCGGCAGCAGGCGCTGGCGCTGCGTCATCAGGCCGCGTCTTCTTCCCGTGAAGTGCGCCGTCAGCTCGACAGCGGCAAGCTGGATGAGGCGATGGCGCGTTTCGAACAGTTCGAGCGCCGCATCGACCACATGGAAGCCGAAGCTGAAAGCATCAGCATCGGTAAAAAGAAGTCGCTGGACCAAGAGTTTGCCGAGCTGAAAGCCGACGACGCCATCAGTGAGCAGCTGGCGGCGCTGAAAGCCAAGATGAACCGCTCAGAGTAAGGCGAACCGCGGCCACACGCCGGAGGTGGCCGCCAATCCAGGACCCGATAAGAAGGAATAACAATGAGTGCTTTATTACTTGCCATTCCGCTGACAATTTTCGTGCTGTTTGTCGCGCCGATTTGGCTTTGGCTGCATTACAGCAATCGGCAACAGACCGGCATCCAGCTGAGTCAGCAAGAAATGCAGCGCCTGGCGCAGCTGGCGGAAGACGCCAAACGCATGCGTGAACGCATTCAGGCGCTGGAAGAGATCCTCGATGCGGAACACCCGAACTGGAGACAGTCCTGATGAGCAATACGCTGGGCAGTAAAAAGCTTTATCGCGTACCCGAAGAAGGCATGGTGAAAGGCGTCTGCGCCGGTTTGGCCCATTATTTCGACGTGCCGGTGCGCCTGATCCGCGTGATGGTAGTGCTGTCGCTGTTCTTTGGGCTGTTCTTCTTCACGCTGGTGGCCTATATCGCGCTGGTCTTCGTGTTGGGCGAAGCGCCGGCCAGCCGTTTCGAGGGCGAGCATCAGAAAACGCCGCGCCAGCTGCTCGATCAGCTGGAATATGAGCTGGGCAGCGGCGAACAGCAACTGCGTCAGGTCGAGCGTTACGTGACGTCCGACACCTTCGGCGTACAGAGCCGTTTCCGCAAGCTATAACCCTTCTTGCGATGCCCGGCCTGCGCAGGCCGGGCATCTTCGCCGCCGTTATCCCGTTGAGGGTCATCTTAATCGTCTTGTGCCGGAGGGCATTGTCATGAATAAAATCGATGTCGCGAACACCGCCAGAACGGGTGGATTTAAACGAGGAGCGGCGGCAATGTTGAAGACATTGGCTAAAGTCATCATCATAGCGTTATTGAACTATGGCCCGGCGGGCGCCGCCGGCTGGCTGTTGAAGACCGTCGGCCGCAAACCGGTGCGCTTCGTGCTGGCGCTGGTGTTGGAACCGCTGTTCCGTAAAGGTCTGAACAAGGCATTCGGGCGTTACGTCAAGGAGAGCAATGAAACGACTGCAAAATGAGTTAACCTCGCTGGTCAACCGCGGAATGGATCGCCATCTGCGCCTGGCGGTGACCGGCCTGAGCCGCAGCGGCAAAACCGCCTTTATCACCGCCTTCGTTAACCAACTGCTGCATGTGCACAGCGGCGCGCGCATGCCGCTGTTTTCACCGGTGCGCGAAGAGCGCCTGCTGGGCGTTAAACGCATCCCGCAGCGCGATCTCGGCATCCAGCGTTTCACCTATGACGAAGGGCTGGCGCAGCTGTACGGCACGCCGCCGGCCTGGCCGACGCCGACGCGCGGCGTCAGCGAAATCCGGCTGGCGTTGCGCTACCGTTCCAACGACTCGCTGCTGCGCCACTTCAAAGACACCTCCACGCTGTACCTGGAGATCGTCGATTATCCCGGTGAATGGTTGCTTGATCTGCCGATGCTCGAGCAGGATTACCTGGCCTGGTCGCGCCAGATGACCGGGCTGCTGCAGGGCGAACGCGCCGAATGGGCCAAGCCCTGGCTTGAGCTGTGCAAAGCCTGCGATCCGCTGGCGCCGGTCGACGAAAACCGCCTGGCGGCGATCGCCCAGGCCTACACCGATTATCTGTTGCGCTGCAAAAGCGAAGGGCTGCACTTCATTCAGCCGGGGCGTTTCGTGCTGCCGGGCGATATGGCCGGCGCGCCGGCGCTGCAGTTTTTCCCGTGGCCTGACGTGGCCACTATCGGCGAATCGAAGCTGGCGCAGGCCGACAAACACACCAACATCGGCATGTTGCGCGCTCGCTTCAACTATTACTGCCAGTCGATCGTCAAAAACTTCTACAAAGAACACTTCGTTCGTTTCGATCGGCAAATCGTGCTGGTTGACTGCCTGCAGCCGCTCAACGGCGGCCCGCAGGCGTTCAACGACATGCGTCTGGCGCTGACCCAGCTGATGCAGAGCTTCCATTACGGCAAGCGCACGCTGTTTCGCCGCTTGTTCTCGCCGACCATCGACAAACTGATGTTCGCCGCCACCAAGGCGGACCATATCACCGCCGATCAGCACGCCAATCTGGTGTCGTTGCTGCAACAGCTGGTGCAAGAGGCGTGGCAGAACGCGGCGTTCGAGGGCATCAGCATGGATTGCGTCGGCCTGGCCTCGGTGCAGGCGACCGAGAGCGGCATCGTCGATCATCAGGGGCAGCGTATCCCGGCGCTGAAGGGCAACCGCCTGAGCGACGGCGCGCCGCTGACGGTGTTCCCCGGCGAGGTGCCCGCCCGTCTGCCGGGGCCGGCGTTCTGGCAGAGCCAGGGGTTCCACTTCGATGAGTTTCGTCCGCGCGCCATGAGCGTGGACAGCCCGTTGCCGCACATCCGTCTGGATGCGGTGATGGAGTTTTTATTGGGAGACAAATTGCGATGAGCGAGCCGATCAAACCGCGTATCGATTTTGACGAGCCGCTGCAGCCGCCGCAGGAGCCGGCGTTGCGCGCCGGCGTCGCTTTCGATGCCGAACAGGCGGAAAGCTTCTTTCCGGCGGCGCCGGAGCTGCAGCAGGAAGAGGAAGAAGGGCGCGCCGAAGGCATCATTAACGCCGCGCTGAAACCTAAACGCAGCCTGTGGCGCAAAATGGTCACCGCCGGCCTGGCGCTGTTCGGCGTCAGCGTAGTGGCGCAGGGCGTGCAGTGGGTGCATACCGCCTGGGTGCAGCAGGACTGGATCGCCATGGGCGGCGGCGTGGCCGGCGGCCTGATCGTGTTCGCCGGCGTCGGTTCGGTGGTCACCGAGTGGCGGCGTTTGTATCGGCTGCGCCAGCGCGCGGAAGAGCGCGACGTGGCGCGCGAGCTGTTGCACAGCCACGGGCTGGGGCAAGGGCGCGAATTCTGCGAGAAGCTGGCGCGCCAGGCCGGTCTGGATCAGGGGCATCCGGCACTGCAGCGCTGGCAGGCGTCGCTGCATGAAACGCAAAACGATCGTGAAGTGGTTGAGCTGTACGCCAAACTGGTGCAGCCGGTGCTCGACAACCAGGCGCGGCGCGAAATCAGCCGCTCCGCCGCCGAGTCGACGCTGATGATCGCCGTCAGCCCGTTGGCGCTGGTGGATATGGCGTTTATTGCCTGGCGCAACATCCGTTTGATTAACCGCATCGCCGCGCTGTACGGCATCGAGTTGGGCTACTTCAGCCGCATTCGTCTGTTCCGGCTGGTGCTGCTCAACATCGCCTTCGCCGGCGCCTCCGAACTGGTGCGCGAAGTGGGCATGGACTGGATGTCGCAGGATCTGGCGGCGCGGCTGTCGGCGCGCGCGGCGCAGGGCATTGGCGCCGGGTTGTTGACCGCGCGGTTGGGCATCAAGGCGATGGAACTGTGCCGCCCGCTGCCGTGGCTGGAAGGGGAAAAACCGAAGCTTGGCGATTTCCGCAGCCAGCTGATCGGCCAGTTGAAAGATACGCTGAAAAAGAGCGACGGCAAGGCCAAATAACCCCGCGACGGCGCTCTCAGGAGCGCCGTTTTCTCAACGGCGCCGACGCCGGACGTAATCGAGACTTGACGACAGTCGATCCCCCTGTGATTACGTGATAAATCTCTGCAAAATTAATTCTGGTTGTGATAACTCTCTGTTTGTAGGCTAAAATGACGCCGATGCTGTTATCCGCTTGCGTTTAAAATCAGCAACCACGGCAATAAATCAGAGTTCTGTCAACTTTTGCTGACAGATCGCTTCTACCGCCCGGTGCGAGGGAGTATCATCATCGTCAACGATCCCCGCACCTGCAGAGATAAGGCCAACACTGATGCGTTTGGAAGTATTTTGCGAAGACCGCCTCGGTCTCACTCGAGAATTACTCGATCTTTTGGTATCGCGCAGCATTGACTTACGTGGCATCGAAATCGATCCCATCGGCCGCATTTACCTCAATTTCTCCCAGCTGGATTTCGATACTTTCCGCGCGTTGATGGCGGAGATCCGCCGCATCGCCGGCGTAACCGACGTGCGCACCGTCAGCTTTATGCCTTCCGAACGCGAGCATCGCGCGCTGCGTGCGCTGCTGGAGTCGATGCCGGAACCGGTGTTCTCGATCGACATGAAAGGCAAGGTCGAGCTGGCCAACCCGGCGGCGCAGGCGCTGTTCAGCCTGAGCGAAGACAAGATCCGCAACCAGACCGCCGGGGCGCTGATCGGCGGCTATAACTTCAGCCGTTGGCTGGAGAGCGAGCATACGGCGCCGCACGCCGAGCGGGTGGTGATCCGCAGCCAGGACTTCCTGATGGACATCACGCCGATTTATCTGGAAGACCAACAGCAGCAGCCGGCCGCGGTTGGCGCGGTGGTGATGCTGAAGTCCACCGCGCGCATGGGCCGCCAACTGCAAAATCTGTCGGTGAACGACGATACCGAATTCGACCACATCGTCGCGGTGAGCGCCAAGATGCGTCATGTGCTGGAGCAGGCGCGCAAGCTGGCGATGCTCGATGCGCCGCTGCTGATCGTCGGCGATACCGGCACCGGCAAGGATATTCTGGCCCGCGCCTGCCATTTACGCAGCCCGCGCGGCAAACAGCCGTTCCTGGCGCTGAACTGCGCCGCGCTGCCGGATGACGTGGTGGAGAGCGAGCTGTTCGGCCATGCGCCGGGCGCTTATCCCAACGCGCTGGAAGGCAAGAAAGGCTTCTTCGAGCAGGCCAACGGCGGTTCGGTGCTGCTGGATGAGATCGGCGAAATGTCGCCGCGCATGCAGACCAAACTGCTGCGTTTCCTCAACGACGGCACGTTCCGTCGCGTCGGTGAGGAGCATGAGGTGCACGTCGACGTGCGCGTGATCTGCGCCACCCAGAAAAACCTCACCGAGCTGGTGCAGCGCGGCGAATTCCGCGAAGACCTCTATTATCGCCTCAACGTGCTGACCATCACCATCCCGCCGCTGCGCGAACGTCCGCAGGACATCATGCCGCTGACCGAACTGTTCGTGGCGCGCTTCGCCGATGAACAGGGCGTAGCGCGGCCCAAGCTGGCGAGCGATCTGGGCGGCTTCCTCAGCAAATACGGCTGGCCGGGCAACGTGCGTCAGCTGAAAAACGCCATCTACCGCGCGCTGACGCAAACCGAAGGCTACGAGCTGCGGCCGCAGGACATCGTGTTGCCGGAGTTCGAGGTGGAGATGTCGTTGGGCGACGAGGTGCTGGACGGCTCGCTGGACGACATCAGCAAACGTTTCGAGCGCTCGGTGCTGACGCGCCTGTATCGCACCTATCCCAGCACCCGCAAGCTGGCGAAGCGACTGGGCGTTTCCCATACCGCCATCGCCAACAAGCTGCGCGAGTATGGCCTGAGCAGCCGCAAAGGCGGCGCTGAGGGCGAAGAATAAAAAAGGCGCCTTGCGGCGCCTTTAGCGTGTTTCCAAAGCCGGCGTTCGCCGGCTTTGTTATTTCAGCGCAGCCAGCGCCGCGTCGTAGTCCGGCTCGGTGGTGATTTCGTTCACCAGCTCGCTGTACAGTACGTTGTCCTGGCCATCCAGCACCACGACCGCGCGCGCGGTCAGGCCCGCCAATGGGCCTTCGGTGATTTCGACGCCGTACGCCTGCTTGAACTCGGCGCCGCGCAGGGTGGACAGGGTGACCACGTTGCTCAGGCCTTCCGCGCCGCAGAAACGAGACTGCGCGAACGGGAGATCGGCGGAGATGCACAGCACCACGGTGTTATCCAGGCCGCTGGCCAGCTGGTTGAATTTACGCACCGACGTCGCGCAGACGCCGGTATCGATGCTTGGGAAGATGTTCAGGACTTTGCGTTTACCCGCGAAGCTGCTCAGCGCCACGTCTGACAGGTCTTTGGCAACCAGCGAGAAGGCCTTGGCCTGTTCGCCCTGTTGTGGCAGCTTGCCCGCTACGCCGACCGGATTGCCTTGAAAATGTACTGTCTGAGTCATTGCTAGATTCCTTTTACAGGTGTTTATACAAAGGGTATGAACCTGATGAAACGGCGCGCCGACAACGGCAGTTAACATCAGGTTCACACCCTGGCGCCAGTTTATGACAACCGGGACGGATTGGATATCAAAGTTTGCTAAATAGTTGTATATATTAGACTGTTCTATAAAACATCACCGGCGCATCAGCCTGGCTGAATGCGCAGTTTTCGCTCAGGAGCCGTTATGAGAGACATGCGTTTTTACCCGGAAGCCTGGCCGCTGCATACCGCCTTCGTGATTGCGCGCGGCAGCCGCACCGAAGCCCGGGTGGTGGTGGTCGAAATCGAACAGCAGGGCGTGCGCGGCACCGGTGAATGCACGCCGTATCCGCGCTACGGCGAGAGCGAGGAATCGGTGATGGCGCAGCTGGCAGAGATGGCGCCGGCGATCGCTCGGGGCATCACCCGCGAGCAGCTGCTGACGCAGATGCCGGCGGGCGCGGCCCGCAACGCGCTGGATTCGGCGCTGTGGGATCTGGAGTGCAGGCTGCACGGGCAGAGCCTGTGGCAGCGCAGCGGCGTGACGGCGCCGGCGCAGATCCGCATGGCGCAGACCGTCAGCATTGGCACGCCGGAAGCGATGGCCTTCGCCGCGCGCGAGCTGGAGCGGCAGGGCGCCACACTGCTGAAGATCAAACTCGACGATCACTATATCAGCGAGCGGCTGGTGGCGATCCGCGCCGCGGTGCCGCAGACGACGCTGATCGTCGACGCCAATGAGTCATGGCAGGCGGAAGGGCTGGCGGCGCGCTGCCAGCTGCTGGCCGATCTCGGCGTGGCGATGCTGGAGCAACCGTTGCCGGCCGGTGACGACGCCGCGTTGGAGCACTTTATTCATCCGCTGCCGATCTGCGCCGATGAAAGCTGCCACACCCGCGCCGATCTGCCGCAGTTGGCGCAGCGCTATCAGATGGTCAACATCAAATTGGACAAAACCGGCGGCTTGACCGAGGCGTTGGCGCTGGCGCAGGCCGCGCGCGAACAAGGGTTCGCCATCATGCTCGGCTGCATGTTGTGTACGTCGCGGGCGATATCCGCTGCCTTGCCGCTGGCGCCGGCGGCGCGCTTCGTCGATCTGGACGGCCCGACCTGGCTGGCGCGGGACGCCGAACCGGGCCTGGCGTTCGAATGCGGGGCGATCGTCGATATCGCCCCGTAGGGATTAATTCGGGTAGGTCAACAGCTCGGTCATCGCGTCGATGTAACGCTCGCTGGCGGCATCGGCGGAGATCGGCGGGAATTCGGCGGTGATGCACGGCAGCGACAGATCCGCGCACCAGCTGCCGAACGAGCCGGGCGTTTCATAACCGACGCTGGTCACCAGCGGCAGCTCGAACTTGTGCGACAGCCAAACGCCGAGCCGCGAACTGGCGGGATCTTCGATGCAGGCCAGCGGCTCGTGGAACGACACCACCCAGTGCGGCTTCAGGCGATGGATCAGGTGACACAGCGCCTGGGTTTCCGGTTCGGAACCGGGGCGCCCGCCGGTGGAGAGTTTGACGTCGCGCACCGGCGCCGCGCTGTTCCAACGGTAGACGGTGTCGCCGGAGCGCCAGTTGGCGGCCGGGAAGTTGCGGTTCAGATCGACGCCGTTGGCATTGGCGCGCAGCCCCAGCTGGCAGCCGTCGGGGTTGACCGCCAGCACCACGTGATGGCGCAACTGCTCGGGGGCGATGCTGCGCAGCGCGCAGGACAGGGTCACGATGGCGGCGCTCTCATCGCCGTGGGTGCCGGCGATGATCAGCCCGGTCTGCGGGCCGCCGTTCGCCGCCGGGAAATAGAGCAGCGGCGCGCCCAGCAGCGAGCTGCCGTAGTTCTCTCCTGCGATGGCCAACTGGCCACGTTCACTGCGTGGTCGATGTTCGGTCATGGTGTTGTCCCTGGATGAAAGGTCGAGAGTCATTGTCATTTTATTCAGTGTATTACGCTTTGAGACATCTTTCCCATCGCAATTGTGCGGCGTTTGCGCGATCTGTGAGGCCGCTGCGGTGAAAACGCCAATTAAACCGCACCTGGCCTGACGCTATTGTTATACTAACGGCAGTGCTAAGCCAATCACCCGCAAGAGGATTTAACATGCCAGTAGCCAGAATCATCGCCAGCTATAGCGAAAATGAAAATGACACCATCACGCTGCTGTGCGGCGTGGACGCTGAAAACCAGATCCGCCAGGGGGAATGGTTCGGCGTGGTGAAAAACGACGACGGGCGCGGTGACGAATCGAACTATCCGTTCACCCTGCATATCGATTACCAGAAAGATGCCTTCTACCTCGACTACGGTTATGACGACGCCGACGCGCGCCAGCTGCAAAAAACCGATATCTCGGCTCGTCCGCTGGCCGAGAAAGGCTTTTTCACCGTGTTCGATGAAGAAGAGGGCGAAGAGTTCAGCTACCGCATCAACAGCATCCACCTGTACGACTGACGGTCGCCGCTGCAAACACCGCCCGTGCCGCCCTGCGCCGCACGGGTTTTTTATCGCCTGAATCGCACTTTTTGCAACTTCTCGACCGCGGGCTCTAGGCCGGATGGATCTTGTGCTATATGATAAAAAATTCAGTTGGTTAACGGGGGAAAATCATAATGACGGGAAGAAGAATGCAACGGGGTTTTCGTTTGGCGCTTTGCGCGGCGGCGATCGGCGCCTGTATGAGCAGCGCTATGGCGGCGCAGGTTCCCCCGGGCACCGCGTTGGCGGCCAAACAGGAAATCGTGCGCCACATTAAAGACGAACCGGCCTCGCTCGATCCGATCAAAGCGGTAGGCTTGCCGGAGGCTCAGCTGGCGCGCGATTTGTTCGAAGGGCTGGTCAATCAGGACGCCAGCGGTAAAGTGATCCCCGGCGTCGCCACGCGTTGGCAGACCAGCGACAACCAGACTTATATCTTCCATCTGCGCAAAGACGCGCGGTGGTCAAACGGTGACCCTGTCACGGCGAAGGATTTCGTTTACAGCTGGCAGCGGCTGGTAGAGCCGAAAAACCTGTCGCCGTTCGCCTGGTTCGCGCAGCTGGCGGGGATCCAGAACGCCGAGCAGATCATCAGCGGCAAATTGCCGGCCGATCGTTTAGGCGTGTCGGCGCCGGACGACTACACGCTTAAAGTGCAGCTGGACAAACCGGTGCCGTACTTCGTCAGCCTGACGGCCAACTTCAGCCTGTTCCCGGTCAATAAGACGGTGGTGGAAAAATACGGCAATGATTGGACCAAGGTCGGCAATCTGGTGGGCAACGGCGCGTTCAAGCTGCAGGAGCGGGTGGTGAACGAGAAGCTGGTGCTGACGCCTAACGACCATTACTGGGATCATGCGCGTACCGTGCTGACTAAAGTGACCTTCGTGCCGATCAACCAGGAATCCAACGCCACCAAGCGTTACCTGGCGGGTGACATCGACATCACCGAATCCTTCCCGAAAAACATGTATCAGAAGCTGCTGAAAGACATTCCGGGGCAGGTGTACACGCCGGATCAACTGGGCACCTATTACTACGCGTTCAACACCCAGCGCGCGCCAACCAACGACGTGCGGGTGCGCCAGGCTTTGTCCTACGCCATCGATCGCAAGATTATCGCGGAAAAAGTGCTGGGCACCGGCGAAAAACCGGCCTATCACTTCACGCCGGATGTGACCGCCGGGTTCAAACCGGAAGCGAGCTTGCTGCAACAGCAATCACAGGCGGAGTTGGATGCACAGGCCAAGGCGTTGCTGCAGGCGGCCGGTTACGGCCCGAACAACCCGCTGAAACTGACGCTGCTGTATAACACCTCGGAAAGCCACCAGAAGATCGCCATCGCCGTGGCCTCGATGTGGAAGAAAAAGCTCGGTATTGACGTCAAGCTGCAGAATCAGGAGTGGAAAACCTATATCGACAGCCGCAACACCGGCAATTTTGATGTGATCCGCGCCTCCTGGGTGGGTGACTATAACGAGGCGTCGACCTTCCTGTCGCTGCTGACCTCCACCCACAGCGGCAACATCGCCAAGTTCAAGAACGCGGACTACGACAAGCTGCTGGCGCAGGCGGGGCGGGAAACCAATCCGGCGGCGGTGACCGCCGATTACAACAAAATGGAACAGATCATTGCCGATCAGGCGCCGATCGCGCCGATTTACCAATACACCAACGGCCGCCTGATCAAACCGTGGGTAAAAGGCTACCCGATCACCAATCCGGAAGACGTGGCCTATAGTCAAACGATGTATATCATCAAACACTGAGTCGATTTATTGATCGCCCCCGTCTAATGCGGGGGCTTTATTTTCTCGACGCTGCAACAACGAAGGTAATTAATTTTTCCACGCGATAAACCCCGTTTAATAATAAACAGGGTTGCCATCATCACATTATTGTTTCGCTATTTCAGCGAGTGGTTACGCTTATAGACAGTCCCGCATGGCATCCACCACCACACGGCCACTCATGTCGGTTTGGGTGATGCGGTAGCTGGTGGGGTAAGAGCGACGAGTGCTGAAACGATCGTGGACGGAGACCTTGCCAATCTGCAGGCCGGCGGCGTTTTTCACCACGAACTCACTGATCTCTTCCTGGCCCTGGTTTTGCAAATGGATATTGCTGATTTTTTCCAGCGTATCGCTGGCGTTTATTTTTAAATGGTCGCGTAACATAACTACCTCCTCGTAGTGAGAAAAGTATATGCCCCTAAAATTTGCGCTGAAACAGCTTTGTGTTGATTTATTATTATTATTTTGAATTAAAATTGACAGCAATATGTTAAGTCATAATAATAACGCTATTGCCAGCGCTTTATCGGCGATATTGTCCGATTTATCGGCAAGGGTTTATTTCATTGCCGTTATTATTAGTCTGCATTAATGGGGAAAAGCGCCTGCCTGGCCGTCGGGGCGGGAAAGACGCAGGCGACATTGTGCCCGCAGCCGGGAACGATCGTTAACCGATGCGGCTTCTGGGGCGCCAGGTAACGCCGATCGTAGTCGGCGTAGGCCAGGGCGCGCTGCAATCGATAGGGGCCCTGTAGCTGGGCGGCGCAGGATTTGTCGAGTATCCGATAGTAGGCGCCCGGCGCGGTGCCGGTATCATCGGCGGCGGCCAGATAGGTGATATCGGCCGCAGCATAGCGCCGGCGAGCCGCGTCTGCGGCGCGCTGCAGGTGAGCGGGAAGCGCTTCCAGACCGAATTTCCAGCGATTGGCCTGCGGACAGCGGCCGGCGTCCAGCGTTTGCCAGCGGAAGCGGCAGGTTTTCTCACTGCCGCAGCTTCCCCAGCTTGTGGGCAGAGGGCGCAGACGATCAAAATAGAGCCAGCTGCCGGGATCGGCCACCACATAGCGCAGACGCACTCCGCTTGGCGGTTGAGCAAAGCCGACATAATGTTGCACGAACTGGGCGCCGGCGGAAAAACCGGCCACGGTTATCGACTGCAGCGACGGCCAACGCCGTTTCAGATCGGCCAGCAGGTTATCCATGGCGTTGAACGAGCCGGTTTTCCCGCTATTATCCAAATCGCCTGCGATCCACGAGCCGCAGCGCCAGAGAGCGTCACCGTCTTGCGGCTGGGGTAGACCGGCGGAATGGCAGTGGACGGCGAGTTTTACCGGCACCTGGAACAGCGGGGCGACCAGCAAGCTGTTGCCTCCCGCTCCCTGCGCGGCATCGATCGCCGCTTGCAACGTCTTGGCGGCGTCGCGTGGATGCCCGTGCATCACCACCAGCGCGGTACGCGGCTGGGGGCGGTGCTCATGGGCGACATAGTAAGAAAAATCGCCCGCCGCCGTCGCTACGCGAAACGGAACGGCGATGCGCTCCAGCGTCGGCTGCGCATAGGCCGTTTGCCCGGCGAACAGCAGCGTCGCTATCGCGCGGCGAAACAAGCGGCGCATCCCCATCAGATACGGCACAGAACATCGCGCATTTGTCTTAGGAGTTCCCGACATCGTTGTTCCTCACGCGCCTGTTGATAGTAACGATAAAAGGCGCTTTCCGAGCTGAGATTGCCCGCCAGCATCAACTGCCTGAAAATCATGAATACCAGGCTAAGCATAATGATAGTAAACAATAAGCCGAGGAACAGCAGTTGCCAGCCGTCGCCGATGCGCGCACCGGGCAGATAGGTGATCGACGTGGTGGTGATTTCTACCCCACGCAGCCCCCATTGCGCCAGTGCCAGCAATAGCACCAGCAGCATGACGAACAGCAGGTACAGCAAGAAATAACGGCCGGAAAGCAAAAAACGTTTGAACTTGCTATCGGCGTTTGGCCGCAAAACGAAGCCTGCGGACGTGGCGCGCAGGATTTGCTGGCGGCCACCGGTGAAGCGATAACGTTCCAGCGCGGTCACGCTGTCCGGCAGCGCCAGCAGTAGCCGCAATGCCGTCAGCCTGATGGTTTTATTTCCCATATAGTCTCGAAACTGCAGCAGGCAAATGGGGGCGGCGTGGGGTTTCTCGACAGACTCGAGCAGTTTGAGCAGCTTATCGTGTTTTTCCCGCCGAATGCGAAAAGGGGTTTTGATCACGGCGATAAACAGCGTAATGACGGTCGGTAAGACGACTTTCAAGATATCTGCGGTGCTGATTTGTAACATGCGAGTCTCCTCTCGGGCTGTCTGGCGTTCCTTGCGGCAGAAGTATAGAACACGTTTATGGGACAACGAGAAAACTGGCGTTACAGCTTGGCCTTTGATCTCCAAGACGTTAACGCTAGACTCAGCAACATAAGCAAGACTGAGGGGATAAATGAATGGATGTGATTGAGGGGAGCGAGCTGCAGGTCGCCGATGCGGTTTACGCCTACCAGCTCGACGGCAAGGGGGGCGTCACGCCGATCGAACAGGATGACAAGATCACCTGCGACGCGCCGTGCTGGCTGCATCTTGATTACGCGCACCCGGCCAGCGCTGAATGGCTGAGTACCACGCCGCTGCTGCCGGACTCGGTGCGCGAAGCACTCTCCGGCGAAAGCTCACGGCCGCGCGTCAGCCGCCAGGGCGAAGGCACCATGATCACCCTGCGCAGCATCAACTTTAACGCTAATTCCCGGCCGGATCAGCTGGTCACCATCCGCGTATATATCACCGACAAGCTGATTATCTCCACCCGGCACCGCAAGGTGTATTCCATCGATCAGGTGGTGAACGATTTGCAAAGCGGCGCTGGGCCGACCAACAGCGGCAGCTGGCTGGTGGAAATTTCCGATGCGTTGACCGATCACACCAGCGAATTTATCGAGGATCTGCACGACAAGATTATCGATCTGGAGGACGCCTTGCTGGAGCAGCAGGTGCCGGAGCGCGGCCAGCTGGCGCTGATCCGTAAACAGCTGATCGTGCTGCGCCGTTACATGGCGCCGCAGCGCGACGTCTTCGCGCGGCTGGCCAGCGACCGCCTGCCGTGGATGAGCGACGACGATCGCCGCCGCATGCAGGATATCGCCGATCGCCTGGGACGGGGATTGGACGATCTGGACGGCAGCATTGCACGCACCGCCATCTTGTCCGACGAAATCACCACGGTGATGGCCGACGCGATGAACCGCCGCACTTACACCATGTCATTGTTGGCGATGGTATTTCTGCCCACCACTTTCCTGACCGGGCTGTTCGGGGTCAACCTTGGCGGTATTCCGGGCGGCGGTAATCCTTTCGGTTTCGCGGCATTTTGCCTGATGCTGGTCGGATTGGTGCTTGGCGTCGCCTGGTGGTTGAAGCGCAGCCGCTGGCTGTAGGCAAAAATGACGAAAACCCGGTTAACATTGAGCAATATCAACATTTAGCCGGGGGAAATGGGGCATGATCTCTCTCGCAGGTGAATGCAACGTCAAGCGATGGGCGTTGCGCTCCATAATTGTCTTACTTTCTTATTTTTGAATTACTGCATAGCACATTTGATTCGTACAATGCCGGTTTAATCACCGGCATTTTTTTATTCGGCTTCCTTTCTTCTTCAGGCCGCGCTTTCATCCCAGAAGCTGGCTTCAATCTTGTGCCCATCCAAATCCCGAACAAAGCAGCCGTAGTAAGCCTCGCCGTAATGCGGCCGCGAACCGGGCGCGCCTTCATCGACGGCGCCGGCCAGCAGCGCCTGGCGATGGAATTCATCCACCTGTTGCTTGCTGGTGGCGAAAAAACCGACGTGCGTGCCGTTGCCGGGTGAGGCCGGCCGGCCGTCGATCGGCACCTGTAGCCAAAACTCCGGGTAGTCGCGGCCGTAACCAATGGCGCCGGGATGCTCCAGCACCCGTCGGCAACCCAAAGCGGCCAGCGCACGATCGTAAAAGGCGGCGGCGGCCTCGAAATCGTTGGAGCCCAGCGAGACGTGGGACAGGCAGGGGGTGATATTCATTGCGCGATCTCCATATGACTGTATAAATAAACAGTATAGGGTAAAAACGGCACTGCCCAGCAAATTTTGCGCAAACTGTGAACAGGATCGAGATCGTCGGGAAAGGGAAATGTCGCCGCTCGCAGGATGGCAAGCGGCGAGGGGGCTTATTTGATTTCCAGCACGTTCAAACGCTCTGGCGCAGGCGCCGCGTCGTCCGAGTCTTCCGGCTGCCAGCCGACCGGCTGCATCGGGATGTCTTCGCGATCGAAGGCCAAATCGCCGCCGTCCACCACGGCGCTGCCGTGGTGAATGCCTTTGAAATCGAACAGGTTGATATCGCTCAGGTGCGAAGGCACCACGTTCTGCATGGCGCTGAACATGGTTTCCAACCGGCCTGGGTAACGCTTGTCCCAGTCGCGCAGCATGTCGCCGATCACCTGGCGCTGCAAATTAGGCTGCGAGCCGCACAGGTTGCATGGAATGATCGGGAACGCTTTGGCGATCGAGAAACGCTCGATGTCTTTCTCGCGGCAATAGGCCAGCGGGCGGATGACCACGTGTTTGCCGTCGTCGCTCATCAGCTTGGGCGGCATGCCTTTCATCTTGCCGCCGTAGAACATGTTGAGGAACAGCGTCTGCAGAATGTCGTCGCGGTGGTGGCCCAATGCGATCTTGGTGGCGCCCAGTTCGGTGGCGGTGCGGTACAGAATGCCGCGGCGCAGGCGCGAACACAGTGAACAAGTGGTTTTCCCTTCCGGGATCTTGTCTTTAACGATGCTGTAGGTGTTTTCTTCGACGATCTTGTATTCCACCCCCAGGCTTTCCAGATAGGCGGGAAGAATATGCTCCGGGAAGCCGGGCTGTTTCTGATCGAGGTTCACCGCCACCAGCGAGAAGTTGACCGGCGCGCTTTGCTGCAGATTGCGCAGGATCTCCAGCATGGTGTAGCTGTCTTTGCCGCCGGACAGACAGACCATGATGCGGTCGCCTTCTTCAATCATATTGAAATCGGCGATCGCTTCGCCCACGTTGCGGCGCAGGCGCTTTTGCAATTTGTTCAGGTTGTACTGCTCTTTTTGGCTAACGGATTGCTTTTCTGACATTTAAATCGTGCTCATTCTCAATGGGGGGCACTAGGGGCATGGGGTTGTAGACCGCGAGTTTACCATTCAACCGGCCAATTTTGATCATTATTCATCATCCTGCTTCCATGCGCCCGACGCGAGGCCTGTATGGTACGGATTGCGCGCCGGAATGCCAGCAGGTTTTGTTGCTGCGATTTACGCCGGCGGTAGTAAAAGAACAGGGCGCGAATCGCTCGCGCCCTGACAGGGGTTACTCAGCGGCGGACTTTTCCGCCTTGCCGGCCAGCAGGCTGAGGAAATCGTATTTCTCCTTAAGCTCTTTCTCGGCGGCCTGATACAGCGCGCTGGCCACCTCCGGCTGCTGCGCGTTTAGGCGACGGAAACGCTGCTCGTTCAGCAACGTTTCAGCCAGGCTGCTGTTCGGCGGCCGCGAATCCAGCGCCAATGCGGCCTTGCCCTCGGCGCTGCGGCGCGGATCGAAGCGGTACAGCGGCCAGAAGCCGGTGGCGGTCAGCTGTTTCATCTGATCGTGGCTGAGCGCCAGATCGTAGCCGTGCTCTTCGCACGGGCTATAGGCGATGATCAGCGACGGCCCCGGATAGGCCTCGGCTTCCTGAATCGCTTTCACCGTCTGGTTAAGCTGCGCCCCCAGCGAGATCTGCGCGACGTAGACATGGCCGTACATCATCATGCTGACGCCCAGATCCTTGCGCGCCTTGCGCTTGCCGTGCTCGCCGAACTTGGTCACCGCGCCCAGCGGCGTGGCTTTCGACTGCTGGCCGCCGGTGTTGGAGTAGCACTGAGTGTCGAGCACCAGCACGTTGACGTTCTCCGTCAGGCTGAGCACGTGATCCAAACCGCCGAAGCCGATGTCGTAGGCCCAACCGTCCCCGCCGATCAGCCAGATGGATTTATCCACCAGGTAATCGGCATCGGCCGCCAGCTGGCGTGCGTCTTCACCCTCGAAACTCGCCAACAGCGTGCGCAGTTCGGCGATTTGCTTCCGGCGCGGCTCCGGCGCCACGTCGTCCATCTGCAAGGCATTGACCAACTGCTCCGGCAGCTGCGGCGCCAGCGAGTTCAGCAGGCGCAGCACCCGTGCGCGATGTTGATCGACCGTCAGACGGAAGCCCAGGCCGAATTCGGCGTTGTCTTCGAACAGCGAGTTGGCCCACGCCGGCCCGCGCCCTTCGGCATTGGTGGTGTAAGGCGTGGTCGGCAGATTGCCGCCGTAGATCGAGGAACAGCCGGTGGCGTTGGCGATCAGCAAACGGTCGCCATAGAGCTGGGTCAGCAGCTTGATGTACGGCGTTTCGCCGCAGCCGGAGCAGGCGCCGGAGTATTCGAACAGCGGCGTGATCAGCTGCGAGGTGCGAATGTCGATGCGCTCCAGCTGCGCCGGATCGATTTCCGGCAGCTGCAGGAAGAAGTCGTAGTTGTCTTTTTCCGCCGTCAGATTATCGAGGCGCGACGCCATGTTGATGGCTTTGATCTCCGGGTTCTGGCGATCTTTCGCCGGGCAGACCTCGACGCACAGGTTACAGCCGGTGCAATCTTCCGGCGCCACTTGCAGTACGTATTTCTGGCCGCGCATATCGCGCGCTTTGACATCCAGAGACTGCAGAGAGGCGGGGGCGTGTTCCATCTCCGCCGGCTGAACCACTTTGGCGCGAATGGCGGAGTGCGGGCAGGCGGCGACGCAGTGGTTGCACTGGGTGCACAGGTCGGGCTGCCAGATCGGGATCGCTTCGGCGATGTTGCGCTTTTCCCACTGGGTGGTGCCCACCGGCCAGGTGCCGTCCGGCGGGAAGGCGGAAACCGGCAGCGCATCGCCCAGCCCGGCCAGCATCGCGGCGGTAACGGTTTTGACGAAGTCCGGCGCGGCGTCCGAGACCACCGGCGGGCGCATCGGGCTGCTGTCGTCGACCGGCTGCAGCGGAATTTCAATCAGTGCACCGCGGGTGGCGCCCAGCGCCTGCCAGTTGCGCTCGACGATCTCTTGGCCCTTGCTGCTGTAGCTGCGGGCGATGGCGTCCTGCAGCTGTTGCAGCGCCACGTCGCTCGGCAGGATCTGCGTCAGATGGAAGAACGCCATCTGCATCACGGTGTTGATGCGCGCGCCGAGCCGGCATTCGCGCGCCAGCTTGGCGGCGTTGATGATATAGAAACGCGCCTGGCGTTGGTACAACAACGCCTGAACCTCCTGCGGCAGGCGCGACCAGACCTCATCGGCGCCGTAAGGGGTATTGAGCAGGAAGGTGCCGCCGGGCTTCAGGCGTTCAACCATCTGGTACTTATCGATAAACTGCAGCTGGTGGCAGCCGACGAAATCCGCCTGGCTGACCAGATAGGCCGAATTGATCGGCTGCTCGCTGACGCGCAGATGCGACACCGTCAGGCCGCCGGCCTTTTTGGAGTCGTAGACGAAATAGCCCTGCGCATACAGCGGCGTGGCGTTGCCGATGATTTTGATGTTGTTCTTGGTGGCCGAGACCGAACCGTCGCTGCCCAAACCGTAGAACAGCGCTTCCAGCGAGGCGCGCTGCGGCAGGACTTCGTCGCTCAGCGGCAGTGAAAGCCCGGTGACATCATCGAAGATGCCGACGGTAAAGCGCGGGCGCGGCTGCGGCTGGGCCAGCTCACGGAACACCGCCAGCGCACAGTCCGGGCCGAACTCTTTCGATGACAGGCCGTAACGGCCGCCGATCACCCGCGGCAGCGTGACGCGCTCGCCTCGGCTGTAGGCTTCCGCCAGCGCGGTCATCACGTCCAGATACAGCGGCTCGGCCAGCGCGCCCGGTTCTTTGGTGCGATCGAGCACCGCGACGCTGCGCACGCTGTCCGGCAGCGCGCCGAGCAGATGCTGGGCGGAGAACGGCCGGAACAGCCGCACCTTCAGCACGCCGACTTTCTCGCCGCGGGTCAGCAGGGTGTCGATCACTTCTTCGCAGGTGCCGGCGGCGGAGCCCATCACCACCACCACGCGTTCGGCCTGCGGGTGGCCGTAATAGTCGAACGGCCGATAGTGGCGGCCGGTGAGGGCGGCGAAGGCTTCCATGGCGTCGATCACGTGTTGGCCGGTGGCGTCATACCACGGGTTGGTGGCTTCGCGCGACTGGAAATAGGTGTCCGGGTTGGCGGAAGTGCCGCGCACCACCGGATGATCCGGCGACAGCGCCCGGCTGCGGTGGGCGTCGATCGCTGTCTGCGGCAGCATTTGCCGCAGCGTATCGTCGCTGAGAGGCACAATCTTGTTGATCTCGTGCGAGGTGCGGAAACCGTCGAAGAAATGGATAAACGGCACGCGCGCGTTGAGGGTGGCGGTCTGTGAGATCAGCGCGAAGTCCTGCGCCTCCTGCACGCTGCCGGCGCACAGCATGGCGCAGCCGGTTTGGCGCACCGCCATCACGTCCGAATGGTCGCCGAAGATGGACAGCGCATGCGTGGCCACGGTGCGCGCGGCGACGTGCAGCACGAACGGCGTCAGCTCGCCGGCCAGTTTGTACAGCGTGGGGATCATCAGCAGCAGACCCTGCGATGAAGTGAACGAGGTCGACAGCGCGCCGGTTTGCAAGGCGCCGTGCACGGTGGCGATCGCGCCGCCTTCCGACTGCATTTCCACCACCCGGGGGATATCGCCCCAGATGTTTTGCCGGCCATCGCCGGACCAGGCGTCCGCCTGCTCCGCCATGGTGGAGCTTGGCGTGATAGGGTAGATGGCAATCACTTCGTTGGTGCGATAGGCCACGGAAGCGACTGCATTATTACCATCTGTAGTTATCATCGGCGTTACCTTTTCATTGCTCACAAAGCAGCGAAAGCGCACTTTCGCAGTAATGGAAAAAAGTCTAACAGAGGGGGCGAACGTGGCTTTATCGTGTTTGTGTGGCGGGTGATAAATCGTCAAAGGCGTATTTCCTCGCCGATTAGGGGCCGGGGCAATAAATTGTTTTCACCGTTTAAAGACAATTTATTTCCGGCGCGTCATAATTGCGCATCGGCAAATTGACAGAAGAAAACCATGAGCGCATTTATGTATTTGACGATGGCGATAGTCGCGGAAGTGATCGCCACCACCATGTTGAAAGCCTCTGAGGGCTTTACCCGCCTGTGGCCGTCGCTGCTGGTGGTGCTGGGCTACGGCGTGGCGTTTTGGGGGCTGTCGATGGTGGTCAAAAGCATGCCGCTGGGCATCGTGTATGCGATTTGGTCGGGCATGGGCATCGTGCTGGTGTCGGTCGCCGCAGTGTTCGTTTATCAGCAAAAATTGGATTGGCCGGCGATCGTCGGCATGGGATTAATTATTGCCGGCGTGCTGGTGATTAATTTACTGTCGAAAGCCTCGGTGCACTGAGTGTTATTTTAATGTAAAAAAAGGCCGGCGTGACAGCAAGTCGCGCCGGTTGAAGAATTCAGTTATCATTCACTGAAAATAGTGGAATGCTAATTACTTAGCGCCGCCAGCATAGACGCAAATATCGTTCTCTCCGGTAGCAAAAAATGCGCCGCCGCAATGAAAGCACGCGAAGATAATTAATACCAATGTCGCGGGAAAAACTTCCTCGATGGCAGCGGTGACGTTATCACTTTTTGCGTGCGGCCAGCGCCTGGCAGCGAGTGGCGCCGTCACGGAAATATTCTGCAAACAAAATAAATGTCCGGCCGGCGCAAAAAAACGACAAATAATGGCTGGAATATATTTTCATTATTTATATATCGAGCTAGATTAAACAAGTTTGCATCAAAGATAGCGAAACGTGTCCGCCAAGTGACGCGCGTTATCAGCAATGGCGATTTTACACAGCGCAGTTCCGGGTTCAGGAGTGGGATAATGACGACATCAAAATGGCTGCTTGCCAGCGCCGTGCTGCTTTTAGCCGCCTGCAGCAGCAATAACGAAGAGCCAGTACAGCAGGGCAACAGTGCCAGAATCAATACGTTGCAGACCAGCACCGGTTGCGCGGCGGTCGGTGGCGTTACCACCATCGCGCACAATTTGAACGGTGAAGCGCTGCGCATGTGCCAGATGCCGAACGGCAAGCAGTGCGAAGAGCGCACGCTGGCCCTGGGCAGCTGCGCCGGGTAAGCCCCGGCGCCTGGCCTGCAGGATCAATACACCCAATCGCGCAGGGTATAAATAAGCGTGTGGCCGCTGCCGGTGAGCGTCAGCTGCTGTGCGTTTAGCGTCACTTCGGCGCCGTTTTCCAGCACGGTGCCGATCACCCGATCCCAGCGGTTGCGCTGCTCATCAGGGCACAGCTTGCGCGTCGTGGCCAGCGATTTCACCGTCAGCACGCCGTCGCGTAATTGCCCCTGACCGAAAAAGCGGTTGCACATCGTGCCGGAGACATGCAGGTTCTCGCCGAACTCCAGATTGAGCAGGCCGCCGCCCGCCGGTGATTTTGCCGTGTCGCCATCCACGCTTTGCAACACGAAGTTGTGATGCAGCAGATCGCCTGGCGTGACGGCCGTGTGTGGTTTCATGCTGCACCCCGCTAAGGCCAGCGCCGCAAGGGCGGCCACCGTGGTTTTTCTCATCGCGTTCTCTCAAATAAACAGGGCGCCGCAAGGGCGCCCCGAGGTTACGCTCAGGCGTTCAACTGGTTCGGGCAGGCTTCGCCGCGATCCAACTGGCTGATGTTCTGCAGCGTGGTTTGGGAAATGCTGGTCAACGCCTCTTCGGTCAGGAAAGCCTGATGGCCGGTGAACAGCACGTTGTGGCAGGCCGACAGGCGGCGGAACACGTCATCCTGAATCACGTCGTTAGACTTGTCCTCAAAGAACAGATCGCGTTCGTTCTCGTAGACGTCCATCCCGAGGGCGCCGATTTTTTGCTGCTTCAGCGCATCGATGGCGGCGGTGGAGTCGATGAGCGCGCCGCGGCTGGTGTTGATCACCATTACGCCGTTTTTCATCATCGCGAAGGCGTCGGCATTCAGCAAATGGTGGTTCTCCGGCGTCAGCGGGCAGTGCAGGGTGATCACGTCGGATTGCGCGTACAGCGTCTTCAGATCGACATACTCCGCGCCCAGTTCCAGCGCCTGTTCGCTCGGGAACGGATCGTAGGCCAGCAGCTTCATGCCGAAGCCTTTCAGAATGCGCATTGTCGCCACGCCGATTTTACCGGTGCCGATCACGCCGGCGGTGCGATTGTGCATGTTAAAACCGATCAGCCCTTCCAGCGAGAAGTTGGCGTCACGGGTACGCTGATAAGCGCGGTGAATACGGCGGTTCAGGCACATCATCATGCCTACCGCGTGTTCCGCCACGGCCTCCGGCGAGTAGGCCGGCACGCGCACCACCTTGATGCCCAGTTCTTTGGCGGCGTCCAGATCGACGTTATTAAAACCGGCGCAGCGCAGGGCGAGAATTTCGACGCCCAGCGCTGCCAGTTCTTCGAGCACTTCACGGCTGCCGTCGTCGTTGACGAAGATACACACCGCCTTGCAACCGGCGGCCGTTTTGGCGGTTTTTTTACTGAGTAAAAAGTCGAAGAATTCCAGCTCATAGCCAAACTGCTGGTTCACCAGTTCGAGGTATTTACGGTCATACTGTTTGGTACTGTATATCGCCAATTTCATCGTGGTTTCTCCACCGTGATTTTGTGATCAATTTAACAGATTTTAGTAAATTCGACAATTGGTTAGCGGTTTGTCCTGCACGGGGTTTGTCCGATGAAACAGGGGGATGAAACCGGCCCGCATTGGGCCGGTTCACGCGATGTTAGCGAGCGATTTCCGAGTAATGGTGCTCATCGTAATCATGGGTCAAATACCCGTTGACGGCATCGTTAAAGGCGATCCAATGCGGCGTTTTCTGGTGTGCCGAAAGCGCCGCCTTATCGTCCCAGTTTTCGATCAGCGCATAGCTGTTTTCATCGTTCTGGCATTGCCAAAGCTGGTAAAAAGAGCAGCCGGTTTCTTTATTGGATTCCTGCACCATAGTGTTGAGCAGACTGAGAAAAGCTGGGCGTTTGGCCGGGTTGACCTGAAAAAAGACGTTGAGCGTGATCATGGTTTATTTCCTCTGTCGATAATGAAACTGGAATTTCCAGGAGGCAGCAATGTGCTGACTGCGAGCATTCTATGAGCTTGATGGTTGATTAAAAGTGAAATAAAGTTCGGTTATCATTCATTTTTGGTGAAGGTTTGTGGTGTTGAAACGTGCTCAGTTGGTCACCTTTTGCATGGTGGTTGAGTCGGAGAGTCTCACGGCTGCGGCGGAGCGGCTGTTTTGCGTGCCCTCTAACGTGACCAAGAAATTAAAAGAGTTGGAAACGGCGTGTGGCGTTACGCTATTTGAGCGTGAGCGCAATCGGCTGTCGCTCACACCGGAAGGCCGGGCGCTTTACCATAAGGCCAAGCGCTTTTTGGCTATCGAAGAGCGGGCGCGAGCGCAGCTTGAACAGGATCCGGTACAGGGTGAATTGAAGCTTGGCGCGCTGGATATCGCCTTGAGTCATCATCTGCCGCAAAAGTTGGCGCATTACCGTGCGCAGAACCGCCGCGTTCAGTTGAGTGTGGTGCAAGGCTATTCGCTGGATCTGGAGTTTCAATTGCAAAAAGGGACTCTGGACGTGGTGTTTTCAGATGGGCCGATAGAACATCCGCAGCTGCAGAGCCGGCGTGCTTTTCAGGAGCGTTTGGTCTTCATTGGCGGGGCGTATCAGCCAGCGTTGCTGGCAAAAAGCGATCTCTATGTTTATTCGCGTCAATGCCACTATCGCCATCTGGTGGACGCCTGGCTGCAAAAGCAGCAAATCATCCCCGCCGCGCTACTGGAGGTGGAATGCTACGACGTGATATTCGCCTGCGTAACAGCGGGGTTGGGGTATGCGTTTGTCCCTGAAAGCCTCGCGCGACAGCGGGAGGTGGCGTATATCGAGTGCGGGAATGAAATGCGCAGCGATATTTATGCTATCTGGCGTAAAGCGAGCGACAGCCGCATAGTACAGGCTTTTATTGAGGCCGTGATTTGAAATTAACGGCAAAAAAATCCCCACGGGGGTGTGGGGAATGGCTTCTCTAGTACACAGTTAGCTAGCAGCTAAACTTTTATTAGAATGGTTGCAAGACTATTAATCATCAACGGTAACAACAATAACAAAAGTCTGAAAACTGTCCTGTTAATGTGATGTAGTTGTAACGAAAATCTACAACTCCGCACACGTTTGCGCCAAAAAGGTGCAAATCGCTTCTGCGAGCCCGCTCGGCTTCACCCTATGTCAAATTCGTGCCATCATTATTGTCAATTCAGGCATAGACTTAACCAATGCCTAACTCAGGAACGAAGCAATCATTTAATGACCAGGCGATTGAAAGTATTCATAGGGACGGTGGCGGGCTGCGCAATCCTGGTGCTGGCGTTGTGGCAAACCTTGCCACGCTGGCTGCCGGGGGTGTTATCGCATTGGTTGCCGGCGGGGAGCCGCCTGGAATTGCAGGGCAAATTGCACTGGCGCCAGGGCGGCCTGGCATTGGCGGGGGCGCGTTTCACTGCGCAAGATTGCCTGTTGGCCAACGTCGGGCCGACGCGGCTGGCTTACCGCCAGGGCCGCTGGCAGCTGTCGAGCGATAAGGTCAGCGTCGATAGCGCCTGTTTGTCAAAACTGCCGAGCGGCGACGCCAACAGCGCGCCGCTGGCGCTCGATCATCTGCAGCAACAGCTGCCGCCGCTGGATCTCACCATTAATGACCTGACGCTCATTCCCTGGCAGCGCTATGCCGGCAAGCTGCAGCTTTCCTCCGGCCCCGACGGGCAACGTCTGCATTATCGGGGGCCGAATCTCAGCGCCGAGGCGCAGCTGGATGAAAAACAGCAGCTGACGTTGCAGAGCCTGACCGTGGTTCCGCCCAACAGCGCACAACCGCTGCACCTCGCCGGCAAGATAACCATTCCGTTGGATCTGGCTAGCCTGCCGACGCAGGGCGCGTTGCAGGGGGAAATGCAGACCGCCTATCTGGAAAAACCGGTATTGCTGGACATGCGCTGGCAACAGCAGCAGGGCGTGTTGACGGTAAGCGAAAAAGGTGACGATCGCCCGCTGGCGGTGTTGCCGTGGGAAGTCGCGCCGCAGCGGGTCAGCATCAAGCAGGGCGAGTGGCGTTGGCCGTACAGCGAGCAGCCGTTGAACGGCGGGCTCAGTATCGCGCTGCACGATTGGAGCAAAGGGCTGGATGAAACGGAGATCAGCGCGCGGCTGAACGTCATCACCGCGGGTCACAACGGCAAGGGCAATGCGGTGCTCACCCTCGGGCCGGGCAAGGTGGGGTTGACCGACAGCGATCTGCGCTTCCAACTGACCGGCCAGGCCAATCTGGCCGACTTTTCCACTACCGCGTCGATCCCGGGCGTGATCGGCGGCAGCATTCTCAACCCGACGCTGGTGCTGCAGCCGGGTTCGCTGCTGCGCCTGTGGGGCAAGGTGACGCCGGAAATGACGCTGGAAGAGGCGCGTTTGCCGCTGGCGGGCGTGAAGGTGACCGCCGCCGGTATCACCGGCCGCCTGCAGGCGATTTTGAGCGCCAGCGACAGTTACTGGGGCCGCTTCAAGCTGCATCTGGACGGCCAGGCGCAGGATTTCTGGCCGGACAAGGGCCACTGGCAATGGCGCTACTGGGGCAATGGCCGCTTGCCGCCGCTGCAGGCCGCCTGGGACGTGGCCGGCAGCGGCAGCTGGCGCGACAGCGAGTTGGTGCTCGATAAACTCTCCACCGGCTTCGATAAGTTGAAGTACGGTCTGGTGACGGTCGCCGCGCCGCGCCTGAGCCTCAATCAGCCGCTGCGCTGGCGGCGTGATGAACAAAGTCCGCAGTTCAACGGCGAGTTGCAGCTGGCGGCGGATAAGGTCAGCTTCAGCGACGGCGGCTATCTGCCGGCGCCGGTGCTGGCGCTGCAGGTAAACGGCCGTTCGCCGGACAGTTTCCAACTGCAGGGCAAACTGCAGGCGCAACAGATTGGGCCGATCGCGCTGCGCGGCCGTTGGGACGGCGAACGTCTGCGCGGCGAAGGCTGGTGGCCGAAACAGTCGCTGAAGGTGTTCCAACCGTTGCTGGCGCCGGATCTCAATCTCACGCTGCGCGACGGCGAGTTTTACGCGCAGTCGGCGTTTTCCGCCGCGCGCGAACAGGGGTTCGAGGCCGGTGGCCACTGGGTGGTGAAAAACGGCGGCATGTGGCTGAAGGACGGCGAGATGAGCGGCTTGGATTTTATCCTGTCGTACCGGTTCAAGCAGCATCAGTGGCAATTGGGGGCCAAACAGCCGGTGTCGCTGCGCATCAAGTCTTTCAGCAACCTGTTCGAGATGCAGAACATTTCCGCCGATCTGCAGGGCACCTATCCTTATAGCGAAAGGCATCCGCTGACGTTGAGCAACGTCGGCGTGGACATGCTCAACGGGCATATCAGCCTGTCGGCACTGCGGTTGCCGCAGCATGACGCCGCGGTGCTGAAGCTGGACAAGGTCGATCTCAGCGCGCTGTTCACCGCTCTGAAACCGAAGCAGTTCGCCATGTCCGGCCGGGTCGACGGCGAGCTGCCGCTGTTCCTGAATCACCCGAAATGGCTGGTGCAAAACGGCTGGATCGCCAACGCCGGCACATTGACGCTGCGCCTGGACAAGGACATGGCCGACGCCATCGGCAGCAACAACCTGGCGACCGGCGCGGCGATCGACTGGCTGCGCTACATGGAAATCAACCGTTCGCACGCCCGGGTCGATCTCGACAACCTGGGCGAGCTGACGCTGAGCGCGCGCATCGACGGCATCAACCCGCAGAAAAGCGCCAAGCGCGAGGTGATCCTGAACTATCGCCATCAGGAAAACGTGTTTCAGCTGTGGCGCAGTTTGCGCTTCGGCGACAATTTACAGGAGTGGCTGGAGCAGGCCCTCTCACAACCTGGGGAGCAACAATGAAAATCATGAGTGTGTCGGCGCTGGCAGCGGTGCTGTGCGTTTCGCTGCTGAGCGGCTGCGTGCCGCGCATCGAGGTGGCGACGCCGAAGGATCCGATCACCATCAATATGAACGTCAAGATCGAGCATGAAATTCATATCAAGGTGGATAAGGACGTCGAAAACCTGCTGAAAACCCAAAGCGGTCTGTTCTAGGAGCCGACATGAAAAAACGTTATTTGTGGCTGGCCGGCGCCGCCTGGCTGTTCAGCGGCCTGGCGATGGCGTTGACGCTGGATGAGGCGAAGCAGCAAGGTCGGGTGGGGGAAACCCTGAGCGGTTATATCGCGCCGGTGAAGCAGGACGCGGAAACCCTGGCGCTGGTGAAACGCATCAACGCCGGCCGCGCCGAGAAGTATCAGGAAGTGGCGGACGGCAACCATATCGCCGTCGACGAAGTGGCGCGCATGGCCGGGCAAAAGCTGGTGACGCGCGCGCAAAGCGGCGAGTATGTGCGCGGCATCAACGGGCAGTGGCTGAAGAAATAAAAAAAAGCGCGCCGTCTGGCGCGCCAAAAGATACGGATAGATGATTATTATGAGGGTAGTGCAGGTTTGACAGGACTTGCCTCTTGTCCGGCAGGGGCACGGCGCCCCTGCGCAGGGTCTTAGGCAGCAACCACCTGAGACAGGGCCGCCTTGGCGTCTTCCTGTGCTTTGGTCGCCACTTCCGGGCCATAGGCGATGCCTTCCGCGAAGACGAACTCCACGTCGGTGATGCCGATGAAGCCCAGGAACAGACGCAGGTAAGGTTCTACCAGGTCGGTCGGGGTGCCTTTATGGATGCCGCCGCGGCTGGTCAGGATCACGGCGCGTTTGTTTTTCACCAGGCCTTCCGGACCGTTTTCGGTGTAACGGAAGGTCACGCCGGCGCGGGCAACCAGGTCGAAATAGTTTTTCAGCTGGGTCGGGATGTTGAAGTTGTACATCGGTGCGGCAATCACGATGACGTCATTGGCCTGCAGCTCGGCGATCAGCTCGTCCGACAGCGCCAGCGCTTCTTGTTGACGCGGGGTCAACGGAGCATCGGAAGGACGCAGCGCGCCGACCAGTTCGCCGTCCAGCACCGGGATTGGCTGTGCGGCCAGATCGCGCACGGTGATGGTGTCGCCGCCATGGGCGTTGCTCCATTGCTCTACGAAGAAATCGGCCAGTTGGTTAGACTGAGAGTAGGTCGCCAGGATGCTTGATTTCAGAACCAATACGTTGCTCATCGATAATTCCTTACGTTGTGACAGTGACATCAGGACTCAGCGTCCCTTGCATGAAGTACATGCTATTCACATTCCACACACAGTGATAGCGCAATATTTCGAGATCTTCGTTCGATTTTATTGAATAACATGCCGAGGCTTTACTCGCGAAAGTAGGGAGGAAAAGCCGTTTGTGATAGGCTGTGCGGCTAAAGCAAAAAAATCGCTAAAAAAACATTAAACCGTTGCCAAGCCTGGTCTTGGCCACGATGAAACAAGGAACACCGAACGTGAAATCTCCGCTCGAGGCACTGCCGGCCCAACTGGGCGAGCTGATGCTCCGCGATCAACAACGCCTGCGTCGTCGCCTGCATGGCGCACGAAAAATCAAAAATCCCGATGCCCAGCTGGCGGTCGCCGCCGAAGTGGAAAGCGACATCGCGACGGCGCGGCAGAAAGTGCAGGCGCGCGCCGCGTCTTGCCCGCGCATTACCTATCCGGAAAGCCTGCCGGTCAGCCAGAAAAAGCAGGACATTTTAAACGCTGTCCGCGATCACCAGGTGGTGATCGTTGCCGGGGAGACCGGTTCGGGGAAAACCACCCAGTTGCCGAAGATCTGTCTGGAGCTGGGGCGTGGCGTGAAAGGGCTGATCGGCCATACCCAGCCGCGCCGCCTGGCGGCGCGCACCGTCGCCAACCGCATCGCCGACGAGCTGGAAACCCCGCTCGGCGGCAGCGTGGGCTACAAGGTGCGCTTCAACGATCAGGTGGGGGAAAACACCCTGGTCAAGCTGATGACCGACGGTATCTTGCTGGCGGAGATTCAGCAGGATCGCCTGCTGATGCAGTACGACACGCTGATCATCGATGAAGCGCACGAGCGCAGCCTCAACATCGACTTTATTCTCGGCTACCTGCGCGAACTGTTGCCGAAGCGCCCGGATCTCAAGGTGATCATCACCTCGGCGACCATCGATCCGCAGCGCTTCTCGCGCCACTTCAACAATGCGCCGATCATCGAGGTTTCCGGACGCACTTACCCGGTGGAGGTGCGTTACCGTCCGGTGGTCGACGACGGCGACGATACCGATCGCGACCAGCTGCAGGCGATTTTCGATGCGGTGGACGAGCTTGGACGCGAAGGGCCGGGCGACATTCTGATCTTCATGAGCGGCGAGCGCGAGATCCGCGACACCGCCGACGCCCTGAACCGCCTCAATCTGCCGCACACCGAAGTGCTGCCGCTGTATGCGCGCCTGTCGAACAGCGAGCAGAATCGGGTGTTCCAGTCGCACCACGGCCGCCGTATCGTGCTGGCCACCAACGTGGCGGAAACCTCGCTGACGGTGCCGGGCATCAAATACGTCATCGATCCGGGCACCGCGCGCATCAGCCGCTACAGCTTCCGCACCAAGGTGCAGCGCCTGCCGATCGAGCCGGTGTCGCAGGCCTCCGCCAACCAGCGTAAAGGGCGTTGCGGCCGCGTGTCGGAAGGGGTGTGCATTCGTCTGTACTCCGAACAGGATTTCCTGTCGCGGCCGGTGTTTACCGATCCGGAAATTCTGCGCACCAACCTGGCGTCGGTCATTCTGCAGATGACCTCGCTGGGGCTGGGCGACATCGCCGCGTTTCCGTTCGTCGAAGCGCCGGATAAACGCAACATTCAGGATGGCGTGCGCCTGCTGGAAGAGCTGGGGGCGATCGCCACCGCCGACAACGGCCACTATCAGCTGACGCCGCAAGGCCGCCAACTGGCGCAGTTGCCGATCGACCCGCGTCTGGCGCGCATGGTGCTGGAAGCGCAGAAGAGCGGCAGCGTGCGCGAGGTGATGATCATCACCGCCGCGCTGTCGATTCAGGATCCGCGTGAGCGCCCGATGGACAAGCAGCAGGCCTCGGATGAAAAACACCGCCGCTTCGCCGACAAAGACTCGGACTTCCTGGCGTTCGTCAACCTGTGGGATTATCTGCAGGAGCAGCAAAAGGCGAACTCCTCCAGCCAGTTCCGCCGGCTGTGCCGCAACGATTTTCTCAACTACCTGCGGGTGCGCGAGTGGCAGGATATCTACACCCAGCTGCGCCAGGTGGTGAAAGAGCTGGGGTTGCCTATCAACAGCACGCCTTCCGACTACCGCAGCGTGCACACCGCGCTGCTGACCGGCCTGTTGTCGCACATCGGCCAGAAGGATGCGGACAAGCAGGAATACACCGGCGCGCGCAACGCCCGCTTCTCGATCTTCCCCGGCTCCGGCCTGTTCAAGAAGCCGCCGAAGTGGACCATGGTGGCCGAACTGGTGGAAACCAGCCGCCTGTGGGGGCGCATCGCCGCGCGCATCGAACCGGAATGGATCGAGCCGCTGGCTCAGCATCTGGTGAAACACAGCTACAGCGAGCCGCACTGGTCGAAGTCGCAGGGGGCGGTGATGGCCAGCGAAAAGGTCACGCTGTTCGGTTTGCCGATCGTCGCGGCGCGCCAGGTCAATTACGGCGCCATCGATCCATTGCTGTGCCGCGAGCTGTTTATCCGCCATGCGCTGGTGGAGGGGGACTGGCAGACGCGCCACGCCTTCTTCCGCGACAACCAAAAGCTGCGCGCCGAAGTGGAAGAGCTGGAACATAAATCGCGCCGCCGCGATATTCTGGTGGACGACGAAACGCTGTTCGGCTTCTACGATCGCCGGATCCCCAACGACGTGGTGTCCGGCCGTCATTTCGACAGCTGGTGGAAGAACGCGGCCAAACAGCAGCCGGATCTGCTGAACTTCGAAAAAGAGATGCTGATCAAAGACGGCGCCAACAAGATCAGCGCGCTCGACTACCCGAACTTCTGGCATCAGGGCAATCTCAAGCTGCGGCTGAGCTATCAGTTCGAACCGGGCACCGACGCCGACGGCGTGACGGTGCATATTCCGCTGCCGATCCTCAATCAGGTGGAGGAGCAGGGCTTCGAGTGGCAAATCCCCGGCATCCGCCGTGAGCTGGTGATTGCGCTGATCAAGTCGCTGCCGAAACCGGTGCGTCGCAACTTCGTGCCGGCGCCGAACTACGCCGAGGCGTTCCTGGGCCGCGTAACGGCGCTGGAATTGCCGCTGCTGGACGCGCTGGAGCGCGAGCTGCGGCGCATGACTGGTGTGACCGTGTCACGTGATGACTGGCAGTGGGATCAGGTGCCCGATCACCTGAAGATGACTTTCCGCGTGGTGGGAGAGAAAAACCAGACGCTGCGCGAAGGCAAAGACCTGGCCGCGTTGCGCCTGCAGTTGAAAGAGAAGGTGCAGGAGACGCTGTCGGCGGTGGCCGACGACGGGCTGGAGCAGAGCAATCTGCATGTCTGGAGCTTTGGCCAACTGCCGGCGTTTTACGAGCAGAAGCGCGGCGGCTATTCGATGAAGGCGTACCCGGCGCTGGTGGATGAAAAGGACAGCGTGGCGATCCGCCTGTTCGACAGCGAAATCGAGCAGCAACAGGCGATGTGGCAGGGCACGCGCCGCCTGCTGTTGCTGAATATTCCTTCGCCGATCAAATACCTGCATGAAAAGTTGCCGAACAAGGCCAAGCTGGGGCTCTATTTCAACCCGTACGGCAAGGTGCTGGAGCTGATCGACGACTGCATTTCGTGCGGCATCGACAAGCTGATCGCCGAACACGGCGGCCCGGTCTGGCAAGAAGAAGGCTTTGCGCGCCTGCAGGAGCAGATCCGCGCCGAGCTGAACGACACGGTCGTCGAGGTGGCCAAGCAGGTTGAACAGATCCTGACGGCGGTCTTCAACATCAACAAACGGCTGAAGGGCCGGGTGGACATGTCGTTGGCGCTGGCGCTGTCGGACATCAAGACCCAGCTCGGCGGGCTGGTCTACCGCGGCTTCGTGACCGGCAACGGGTGGAAACGCCTGCCGGATACGCTGCGTTACCTGCAGGCGATCGAGCGCCGATTGGAAAAATTGGCTATCGATCCGCACCGCGACCGCGCGCAGATGTTGCGGGTGGAGCAGGTGCAGCAGGCGTGGCAGCAGTGGTTGAACAAGCTGCCGCCGAAGCGACAGCAGGAGGAAGAGGTGAAGGCGGTGCGCTGGATGATCGAAGAGCTGCGCGTCAGCCTGTTCGCGCAGCAGTTGGGCACGCCTTACCCGATTTCCGACAAGCGCATTTTGCAAACTATCGAGCAGCTTTCGGGTTAAGCTCGGGCGCACCGGCCGGCAAGCGGCCGGCGCACCACAGGCTCAACAGGCCGCACAGCAGCAGCGTGGCGGCCAAGTCCTGCCCGCGCGCCGCGATCGTCAGCCCCAGGCCGATCAACAGATAGTACAGCAGCCCGAATAACGCGCCGGCGGTGCCGAGTTGCTGCCGGTAGCGGCTCAGCGCCTGGCTCAGCACATTCGGGATAGCCAACCCGAACGCCAGCATCACCAGCGCACAGGGGAGCAGCATCCACAGGCTGTGTTGCCACCAGAACAATGCCACGCCGCTGGCCACCGCCAGCAAACCGCCCAGCAGGATCTGATGTTTGGCGCTGACGCCGCGCGCCAGCAGGTGGCGGTTCAACAGCGCCCCCGCCAGGCTGCCCAAAGCCAGCATCACGCCCGAGTAGCCAAATTGTTGGCTGTTCAACCCCAGCCTTTCGAACATGAACGGCGCCAGGCTGAAGTAGCTGAACACCATGATATTGAAGCTGGCGACCAGCAGCGCCGAGCACCAGATGTGCCGATCGCGCAGTATTGCCGTCAGGGCAATGCCCGGCGCGGCGGCCGTTGCGGTTTGCCGCCGTCGCGTTTCCGGCAATGTGCCGTAGCTCCACAGCAGCAGCGCCAGCGCCCAGGCCGCCTGCGCGGTGAAAATCGCCGCGCTGCCGCCCCAGGCGACCAGCGCGCCGCCGGCGAACATCCCCAGCAGCGGGCTGATGGAGAGCGCGATGCCGACCAGCGCGAACATGCGCCCCAGCGCCGGGCCTTGATAGACATCACGCAGCATGGTTTGCGTGACGATTGAGCCGACCGCGGCGCCGAAGGCGATCAGCGCACGGGCGGCCAGCAACAGCGTGAAACTGCCGCTCAGCAGCGCGAGGCCGGCGCCGACCAGATAGAGCGCCAGGCCGGCCAGCATCGCCGGACGGCGGCCGAACCGATCGCAGAAGGCTCCCCAAAAGGCGACGCCGAGGGCGAAGGCGAAGAAATAGATGGATAACGTCTGCCCGGCCTGTGCGGCGCTGACGCCGAAATCGCTGCGGATGGCGGTGAGCGCCGGGCTGTACAGCGTTTCCAGGAGCTGCGGCGTCATGATGGCGGTGACGAGCAGCGGCAAAGATAAGCGTTGCATGATGCACATTCTCCCTAAAAGTTAAGGCGGCCAGTATAGGGAGCGGCGTTTTGTTCGATTACAATCATCCGGACAAAAAACAACAGGTATAGGACAGTCTGATGGCGCTGATTCAACAGCATCACCCGTTCGACCCGGATCGGATGCCGGCACCGGCTCTCGGCATCGCGGCGGCACTGGCGGAGCACGACTCCGGGCTGCATTGGCATCAGCGTTCGCAGCTGCTGTATGCGCCGCAGGGGTGCATGACGGTCACGTTGGCGCAGCAGTGGCTGATTCTGCCGCCGACGCGCAGCGTCTGGATACCGGGCGGCATTGCGCATCGGGTGCAGCTGCGCGGCCGCGTCGCGTATCGCTCGCTGTATTTCGATCCGGCGCTGACGGCCGCCATGCCGCCACAGGCAACGGTGCTGGCGGTAAACCCGCTGTTGGCGGCGATCGTCGAGCGCATCGCGCACTGGCCGCTGGACTATGCGTTGGCACAGCCCCACGCGCGCGATTTGCTGGCGGTGCTGATCAATGAGTTGGGCGAGGCGCAGCGCGAGAATACCCAGTTGCGGCTGCCGCAGGATAAGCGTCTTGCCGCCTGGTTGGCGACGCTGCCGGAGAACGACGAGTTGCCGGCGTTGGCGGCGTTGGCGCAGCGCTTGCACCTGCACGCCAAAACGCTGACGCGGCTGTTTCAGCGGGAAACCGGCCTGAGCTATCAGCAGTGGTGCCAGCAGTGGCGGCTGATGCGCGCGATCGAACTGCTGGCGTCGTTGCCGTCGGTCAGCGCGGTGGCGCAGCGGTTGGGGTTTTCCAGCGACAGTGCGTTTATCGCGTTTTTCCGTCAGTTCACCGGCACCACGCCGCGGCGCTATATGCAAGGGGGCTGAAAAAGCACAACGGCGCATAATGCGCCGTTGTGAGAGGATTATTTGCCTGCCGCCAGGGCGTCCAGCGCTTCGCGGATGCCGGGCACCGCCAGGGCGCGGTTATCGGCGCGATAGCGATCTTTCGCCGCCGGCGCCGAGCTTTGGATGGCGATCAGTTGCCAGCCGTCGGCGGTTTTCAACAGCAGCGGTGAGCCGCTGTCGCCGGGCAGGGTATCACATTGGTGCGACAGTACGCCTTGCTGAGCCCAGCCGGTGACCTTGCAGTTTTGGTGGCTGTAGAGGTCATCCAGGTGGTCTTCCGGGTAACCCGCCTGAGTTATCAGCCGCTTGGCCTGTTTTAGGGCCTGGGTCAACGCCTTGCTGTCGCCTTGCCACAGCGGCAACGGGGCGATCGGCAGCGGCTTTTTGTCTTTCAGACGGATCAGCGCAAAGTCATAAGCGGCCGCAGCGGGCGGGACGATCCAGCCATCACCGTCCGGCTTCAGCTTTTTGCCCAGCTTGCTGTCGACCAAGGTCTCGATATCACCGGTTTGATACCGCCAGGATTTATCGCCCGCCACGAAGCGCAGGGCGATGGCTTTATCCAGTTGCCCGGGCGGCGCCAGAACGCAGTGGCCGGCGGTCAACGCCAGGTGCGGAGAGATCAGCGTGGCGGTACACAGATTGCCGCTGGCGGTTTCGACCTGGCCGATGGCTTGCCACGGCTGGGCGGCGGTATCCGTGACCTTGATTCGTTCATCTTTGCCGAAAAACAGACGCGTTTGCTCGGCCTTGGACGGGCCGTCGGCGCGTGCCGCCTGAGCAGCGATAAGCGGGAGTGAGCACAGCAACAGTAAAACGGATATACGCATAGATCTCTTGCCTGACAAATACGGATCATCCATAAACACACTGAATGCTAACTATAGACTGATTTAGCAGCCATGTGGATGGGCAATAATTGATTTTTCAATAATTTCCCGCCGGCAACGCGGCAGGCTACAGGTAAAAAAAGACGGCGATCAGTCCGCAAAGGATCAGGGCGGTCAGAACGATCTCGAACAGGTAGCGGCGCAGCATCAATGAGAACCCCCCGATGAAAAAACACCCGGCGAACCGGGTGTCGTACACGTCAAGCCTGAAGCGGTGAGGGGACCCTCACGTCATTACGCTTTTTTGTGGCTGGCTTTCTTGTGGTGCTTTTTAGCCGCCTGGGCCTTTTGAGCCGGGGCTTTCTTCGCGGCTTTTTTGTGATGCTTCTTGGCCGCCTGCGCTTTCTGTACCGGTGCTTTCTTGCCGTGGTGTTTCACCTGAGCTTTAGCCGGCGCAGCGGTGGCGGTGGTTGCGGTAGCCGCAGGTGCGGTGGTGGCAGCCTCGGCAGCGAAAGCCACGGAAGACAGACCCATTGCAGCGGCAACAACCAGAGCTAATACTTTTTTCATCGTAGAATCCTCAACATGACTTTTGGGTATCAACCCCACTGCGGGGCCGTTGAAATGATAGTAGGCAAACGGCGCCCGGCTTTCCGTGAGTGATTGGTTTCGGCATGTAACCTAATGTACAGGGCGGCGGCGGCGAGGGGATTGCTGCTATAATGACCGCCAGGCGCGATAAAAGAGATTTAAAATGAACGAGATAGTGATTCGTTGTGGCGTGACCGAACAGGGCGAGGTGCCGCTGGCCTATGAGGACTGGGGCGATGAGGCGCACCCGCCGCTGCTGCTCATCATGGGCATCGGCGCGCAGCTTCTGTTGTGGCCTGACGACTTCTGCCGCGCCCTGGTGGCCCAGGGATTTCGGGTGATCCGTTATGACAACCGCGACGTCGGCCTTTCCGGCAAAACGCAGGCGCAACGCACGCAGCCGTTGTGGCTGCTGATGCTGCGCGCCCAGCTCGGCTGGCAAACGCCGGTGCCTTATACCCTGGCGGACATGGCGACGGACGCGGCGCATCTGCTCGATCATTTACGCATCCCGCAGGCTCACGTACTGGGCGCTTCGATGGGGGGGATGATCGCCCAGGTGCTGGCCGCCGAATACCCGCAGCGCGTCGCCTCGCTATGCATCTTGTTCTCCAGCACCAATCAGCCGCTGTTGCCACCGCCGGCGCCTTCACTGCTGTGGCTGTTGGCGCGCCGGCCGGCGGCCGATTTGACGCTGCAGCAGCGCCACGAGGGAATGAAGGCCTTCCTGCGCGCGCTCGGTACCCGGTTTTACCCGCCGGAGGAGGCGGAACTGGATGCATTGGTGAATCGGCTGTTGAAGCGGGGCGTGGATCCCGAAGGCGTGCAGCGGCAACTTTCCGCGTTGCTCGGCAGCGGCGATCTGCGTCGCTACAGCCGGCGCATAGCCGCGCCGACGCTGGTCATTCACGGCGATCGCGATCGGCTGGTGCGCAAGGCCGGCGGGGTGGCGATCGCTCGGGCTGTCGTCAACGCCAAATTGCATATTATGCCGGGCATGGGGCATGACCTGCCTGCGCCGTTGAGGCCGCAGCTGGCGGCGATGATCGCCCGTCATGCTCTGGGATGAGCAGCCGGGACGCCGGCGTTTTTTGCCATTTTAGTTACAACATACTAATGATGGGTAGCCACCCGCCACTCTGCGGCTAAGGCGTTGTCAGCAGGGAACGTGCGCTATGAAACATTATCCGGTCATACAGACGGAAAAAGGGCGCGGCTGGGGCCGCGCCAGGAGAGATTACAGGTAGCGGTTTTCCAAATGCTGGCGGAAGTAGCGTGGGTTGAGCGCTTCGCCGGTCGCATTGACGATCAGCGTCTCGGTCGGGAAGCGGCTGCCGTGGCGCCAGATGTTGTGCTGCAACCAGTGGAACAGCGGCTGCAGGTTGCCGGCGGCGATATCTTCGCTCAGCGAAGGCAGGGCCTGGCGCACGCTGTGGAACAGCTGCGCGGCGTACATCGCGCCGAGGGTGTAAGTCGGGAAGTAGCCGAAGGCACCGTCGGTCCAGTGAATATCCTGCATGCAGCCATTGCGGTAGTTGCCGATGGTGTCGAGGCCGAGGTAAGCACTCATCTTCTCATTCCACAGCGCCGGAATGTCTTCCACTTCGATATCGCCTTCGATCAGCGCTTTTTCAATTTCGTAGCGCAGGATGACGTGAGCAGGATAGCTCACCTCGTCGGCGTCGACGCGGATCAGGCCCGGTTTAACGCGCTGGTTGAGGCGAATGAAGTTGGCTTCTTCCAGCGCCGGCTGTTCGCCAAACTGTGCGGTGACTAACGGACGCAGTATTTTCAGGAATTCATTGCCGCGCGCCAGCTGCATTTCGAACAGCAGGCTCTGCGATTCGTGGATAGCGGTGGAACGGGCCAGGGCGACCGGCTGGCCGAGCAGATCGCGCGGCAGGTTTTGCTCGTAGCGGGCGTGGCCGGTCTCGTGCACGATGCCGAGCAGCGCGGTCAAAAACTCTTTCTCGTTGTAACGCGTGGTGATGCGTACATCTTCCGGCACGCCGCCGCAGAACGGGTGGGCGCTGACGTCGACGCGGCCGTTGTCGAAGTTGAAACCGAGCAGTTTCATCACGCTCAGGCTCAGCTGACGCTGGGTGTCCACATTGAATGGACCTTGTGGCGCCTGGCAGGGCTCATTAGCCTGTTTGGCCACCACGCGCTGCAACAGATCCGGCAGCCAGGTTTTCAGATCGCCGAAGATGCGGTCGAGATCGCTGCTGCGCATGCCCGGTTCATACAGGTTAAGCAGGGCGTCGTAACGGCTGGTGCCGGCCGCCTGCGCGCGGATCTGCGCCTCTTCCCGACTGAGCTTGACCACCTCGCGCAGATTCTCGGCGAAGCCGTCCCAATCGTTGGCCGGGCGTTGGGCGCGCCAGGCGTGTTCGCAGCGCGCGCCGGCCAGCGACTTGGCTTCGACCAGCGAGGCCGGCAGCAGCACGGCGTCTTCATACTGGCGGCGCATTTCGCGCAGGTTGGCGCGGTCGATCTCGTCCAGCGTCTCTTGCTGCGCGCGATCCAACAGCGCGCCGGTGTTTTCCGCCGTTAAAATCTGGTGCTGCAGCACGCTCAGCTCAGCCAGCGCCTCGGAACGTGCCTTGCTGCCGCCCGGCGGCATCATGGTTTGCATGTCCCAACCGGCGATGGCGGACAGGTGGCCGAAACGCGACAACCGGCTGAACAGGGCGCGTAGGTGATCGTAAGCAGACGTGTTGGAATGTGCAGATGTCATTATTATTCGGCTCCAATGAGAAGGTCTGGCGGCATTACGCCAGATCGGCTTTTAAACTGAATGTCGGCTTTACCGGCCAGCAGAAACGGAAACTGGCGCCGCCGAGCGAACTCCCTTCGACGAACACCTGCCCCTGGTAGGCGACGGCGATGGAGTGGACGATGGCCAGGCCCAACCCGCAGCCGCCGGTAGCGCGATCGCGGCTGGGGTCGAGACGGACGAAAGGTTCAAACACCCGCTCGCGCTCTTCCGGCGGGATACCTGGCCCGTCATCCTCGACCTGCAAGCAGGCGAGGTCGCCGTCAAACCACAGGCCGACGCGCAGACGCTGTTCGGAATAGCGCAGCGCGTTGTTGACCAGGTTGTCGAGCACGCGCTCCATCAGGCGCAGATCGACGCCGCCGAAGTCGCCGACGTGCGGGATGTCGAGCTGGATGTCGCGTTCCTGATGGATAAGGCGGATATCATCGACCTTGTCCTCCAGCCACTTTGGCAGATCGATGGGTTCAATGTTTAGCGCAACCTGCGGGCGATCCAAACGGGCATAGGTCAGCAGCTCGTCGATCAGCGACTCCAGCTGGCCGATATCGCGGTTCAACGCCTGCTGCTCGCTTTCGGACAGGTTATCGCTCATTTCGAGCCGGTAACGCAGGCGCACCAGCGGCGTGCGCAGCTCGTGCGCGATGCCGTCGATCAGCTGTTTCTTGCTGGCGATCAGGGTGTTGACGCTGTCGGCCATCTGGTTGAACGCCACGCCGAGCCGGCTCAGGCTGGAGGTGGGATCGAAGTGGGTGCGTTCATCCAGGTGCCCGGCGCCGAGTCGCTGGGCGGCGTTTTCCAGCTTCAGCAGATCTTGCCAGTGCGGCCGCATCCACAGAAACACCGGCAGTGCCAGCGACATGCCGATAAACACCAGCAACACCAGATCCAGCAGGCGCATCTGGTGCAGATAGAACAGATAAGGAATGGGGCCAACCACCAACACGTAGTGGCTGCGCGGAATGCGCTGCATAAAGGTGTACTGATCGTCGAGGGCGATGATTTCCCCCAGCCGCAGCCGTTTTTTCAGATCCTCGCTCAGCTCCTGTTTGCCGAGCGGTTCGATATGCAGCTTGAACGACAGGTTGAGATCCAGCGTGGCGATGGTCTTGTTCCAGTCCTTCAGCGGGATTTCGCGCAGCTCGCTGCGCATCAGGTACAGCGAACTTTTCATCAGATCGTCCATCGACTGGCGGCCGGCGCGCTCGGCGGTCACCTTGTACACCAGGCCAACCAGCATCGCCATCACCAGAAAACAGACGAACAGCAACAGGAAGAACTGGACGAAAAGTTTTCTCATTGTTGCACCGATGCCCAGGCATTAGGGGCGAACAGATAACCTTTATTGCGCACGGTCTTGATGCGGAACGGCTCCAGCGCGTTGTCGTACAGCTTGCGGCGCAGGCGGGAGATCGCCACGTCGATACTGCGGTCCATACCGTCGTAGCTCACGCCGCGCAGGTTTTGCAGCAACGCCTCGCGATCCATGATCTGCCCGGCGTGGGTCGCCAGTTCCCACAACAAATCGAAATCCGAGGTGGACAGGGTGATCGTTTCTTCGCCCAGCGTGACCTGCCGGTTGACCGGATCGATGCACAATAGCCCAAAATGCAGCGCGTTATGCTGGGTGAGCGGCTGAACCGACTCTTCTTTCGGCTGCTGGCTGTGTTGGCGCAGGTGCAAACGCAGGCGGGCCAGCAACACCGCCGGCGGCGTGGTTTTCAGGATATAGTCGTTGGCGCCCATCTCCAGCGACAGAATATGGTTCATGTCGCTGTCGAGCGAGGTGAGCAGCACGATCGGGCCGGGGAAGGTAGGGCGCAGATCGCGGCACAGCGTCATGCCGTCTTTGCCGGGCAGCATGATGTCCAGCAGCACTAAATCGGGTTGCTCGCGCTCGATGCGCGCTTGCGCGCTGTCGCCGCGCGGTTCGATCAGCACCTCGATGTCGTGTTTGCCTAGATAGGCGGCGATCAGTTTGCCGACTTCAGGATCGTCTTCCACAAAAACAATTTTATGCATATGCCCGTGTTTTAATAAGAAAAGCGGATTTCAGCATAGCGCGGCCCACAGCGAAGCGCCATGCGGATCTTTGCCTCAGCGCAGCGGCCGCCCGCCGTCGACGCCGTGGGTGCGGCCGGTCACGTAACGGCTCTCCAGCAGGTAGTTCACCAGATTGACCACTTCGCTCTCGCCCGGCGCGACCTTCATCAGCGATTTCGCCAGCGCTTGTTGGCGGTAGGCTTCATCGTCGCCCGGATTGAAGATGATCAGCGCCGGCGCGATGGCGTTGACCTTCACCTCCGGCGCCAGCTTGCGGGCGAACGAGCGGGTCATATTGTCCAGCGCGGCCTTGCTGGCGGCGTAGGCGATATGTTTGTCGCTGCCTTTTTCCACCACGTAGTCGGTCAGATGGATAATGTCCGCGCCTGCCTGGCCCTGGCCGGTCAGGCATGATTCGAGCAGTTGGTTGAGCAAATAGGGCGTATAGACGTGAATTTGCAACATCGCCGCCATCACTTGCTCCGGCGGCACTTCCGCCGACTCGGCCTGCCAGGCGCTGGCGTTGTGGATCACTGCGCGCAATTTGGGCGCCAACTGCCGCACCTGGTCGGCGAAACGGTAGATGCCTTCGTGCGTGGAAAAATCGCCCTGAATGCAACTGGCGCCCAAGGCTTTCAACTCGGTCATCGCCGGATATTCGCTGCGATAGGCAATGATGACGGGAACGCCGCGCTGGAGAAACGCTCTGGCGAGCGCCAGCCCGATGCGCCGCGCGCCGCCGGTAATCAGCACCGGGGCAGAGTTGGGGTGTTCCATTGATTAAAGCTCCTGGACAGACTGGCAAACAATAGGGGAATTATGCCATCATACGGCGGAAAGTCGTTAAAGCTTCGCATGATTATCCATTTCTGGATGTAAGATCCCCAATGCGTTTCAGGTTGCCGCCCGGCGGCGGCTTGAAAGACCACGGGTTAACACTGGCCATGAGAGGAATGAGGGGATGAACAGCAATCACCTTGCATCCATCGCGCGCAGTGAGAAAATCTGTTTTGACTATATGGATTTTCTGTCCGCATCGTGCAGGAAGCACTGGCGCTTTGTTGATGCTATTTATGGTGTGATGCCGATCTTCGGCATGGTGTTGAAATCGCGCGTGACCACGTCACAAACGCGCAAAGAGCAGTTGAAAGAGCTGGCGCTGCAAGTGGTGTCGACGCAGGTCAGCGATGAAACCAATATCGTGCGCCTGATTGACCTGGCGCAGCAGCAGGGCCTGACGGTGTTTGATATTCAGTTGCCCTATGCGCTGGAAGCGCAACAGCTGGCGGCCATTCAAAAAGAGTGCGAGGAAGGCATTGCGATCGCCCTGGTGGGTGAGCGCATGACCATCACCATTCCCCCTAAAAGCTGACCGGGTGTATCGACCCGGCCGCCCGTTCATGGTTAGGCAATTGACTTACCGCGATGGCCTAACCATGAATGTGAAATTTCGCGCCGCGTCACGGTCGGCGTCTAACCTTCATCCCATCATTCAATTCATTCATTGGCGGATTACCCTCCTCAGGGCGTTGTGTCGTTTTAATGCACGGTGGCGGAATGGTTGCCAGCAGGCGCGCAGCTGCCGGTTTCCGGCAGCCGATGTTCGCGCAGCACCTGCAGCGTTTCTATTCGAAAGCGCAGCAGGTGCCGCTCGGCGGCCTGCTGCATTTGTTCACACAGCGAGGTATCGTCCATCACCTGTTCGATGGCGAGCCGAGCCTGATGCACATGCGGCTCAACGCCGCGGAGGGGCGTTTGCCGCAGGCGCAGATGGGTAATGTTGTTGAATGTAACGATCAACGCGGCCAGGGCAGACTCGAAAATATTCAGTGCGTTAACTCTGGCGGCATATTCCACATTCAGCCAGGGTTTCTCGTCGATGATCGCCTGAGCGACGCCCAGCGCCTGCTGATAGTGCATCATCGCCAGGCGATCGCGCCGCTGATTGAATGCCGTGTTGCCCTTGGCGATCAGTGCTTCCCAAGCGGCAAACAAGGGTAATGCGTGCAGCAGTTTTTCAGCCATGAAATGCCTTCCATTTTCAGCCTGTCCAAACCCGCCTCCTGACGCCTCTCGGCGGGGCACTTGTGTCTTACCGTTAATGCTTGGATGATAATGATAATTAATTGCATTTAAGATCGCAAGCGGAGCCTCTGACGAATCAATAACGGGGAGCGGGGTAAGAGGAAGGGCGAGGAAACGAAATGCGGCTGACGGGCAGCCGCATGGGCAGGCGATTTTAGTGCAACATAAACCAGCCGGCAGGCAGCGTGGCCACCAGCAGCAAGAAGATGCTGCTTTTTTCCAGGCGATTGAGCAGATTGATATCCCGATGGCCGCGGCGGGCATACATGAACACCAACAGCCCTGGCGCATACAGCAGCACCGACATCAGCAGGTGCATCAGCCCGGAAGCATACAGCAGCCACAGGCCATAGACGCAGGCGCCGGAGGCGGCGAAGATCAGGCGCTTGTCGCGGCGGCGGTAAGCCACCTTGAACAGAAACGCGCCGACCAGGAAGTAAGGCACCAGGATCATCTCTGACGCGATGGTCAACAGCGAGTTGTAGTTGCTGCCGGTCAGCCAGATAAGCACCAGCGCCAGCTGCACCGCGATGTTGGTCAGCCACAGCGAAGAGGACGGGGCGTGATGGCGGTTCTGCTTGCCGAACACGCGCGGAAACGCGCCGTGCTGCGCGGCCAGCAGCGGCACTTCCGCCGCCATGATGGTCCAGCTCAGGTAGGCGCCGCACACGGAAACGATCAGGCCGGCGGCGATGAGCACGTCTCCCCACGGGCCGATCAGTTCTACCATCAGCACCGCCATCGACGGATTGCGCATCTCGGCCAGTTCGCTGCGCGGCACCACGCCCAGCGACAGCAGCGTGACCATCAGATACACCGCCAGCGCCGACAGCACCGCCAGCATAGTGGCGCGGCCCACGTCTTTCTTATTGCGGGCGCGAGCGGAAACAACCACCGCGCCCTCCACGCCGATAAACACCCATAGGGTGATCAGCATGGTGTCCTTGACCTGTTCCCACACCGGTTTGCCGAGGGCGACGCCGTTGAAATCCAGTGTGAACACGTCCATTTTAAAGGCGATCGCCGCCAGAACGGCGAACATTCCCAGCGGCAACAGCTTGGCGAGGGTGGCCGCCAGATTGATGCTGGCGGCGGTTTGCACGCCGCGCAGCACCAGCGCGTGCACGATCCACAGCAGGGCGGATTCGGCGATCAGCGCCTGCCAGGTATTGCCGTCACCGAGGATAACGTTGCCGCCGCGATCGGTGAAAATGCTCAGCGCCGCGAACACGATCACCAGATACGAGACGTTGGCGATCACGGCGCACAGCCAGTAACCCCAGGCGGAGCAGAAGCCCACCAGTTCGCCGAATCCTTCTTTGGCGTAGGTGAAGATGCCGCCGTCGAGATCCGGACGCAAACGCGTAAGCAACAGCATGGCGAATGCTAAGAACAGAATGCCGACGCCGGTGATCCCCCAACCCAGCAGCAGCGCGGCGGGGCTGGCGACCTGCGCCATGTTTTGCGGCAGACTGAACACGCCGGCGCCCAGCATCGAGCTGAGCACCAAAGCGGTTAGCGCGGTAAGACCGAGTTTTTTTTCCAATGACGGATCCTGAACGCAGAATAAACAACTGGAAGGGAACTGCTTGGCTGCAACAATGTATTAACAACCACTGCGCGAATAGACAATAGCCCTAAAAATTGGCGCAAATTCTACGGAGGGATGATTAGAGATGCAATGATTGAATATGCGGAATTTACAAAAAACTATTCAACGCGCGATGGAAAAAGCGGCAATAAAAACGGGCAGCTCAAGGGCTGCCCGATGGTAAACCTAAAAACGGGTTTTATTTGAACAGATCGGCGCTGACGGTCAGGTTGCCGCCGCTCTTGTTCTGCCACTGGCGGGTGACGTGGTAGTACTTGGCGCCTTTCTCAGCCGCGCGTTTCGCCACTTCGGTGGAGACATCGGTCATGCTGTTGAAGTGGCCGGTGAAGGTGACGGAATCGAACGGCACCATCTGCGCGGCGGTCACGTTGTTCACTTCCTGGATCTTGGTGCCGTTAGGCAGCGTGACGGTATAGCGTTGGCCGGTAGAGGACTGGGTTTCGAAGAAACGGCCCACTTCGCGGCTTGGCGAACCGGAAGATGCGACGCCAGGGATTTCGACTTTCGCGGCTGCGGCGCCGCCGGCGGCCAGCGCGGCGCGGCCGGCGTCAGAATCGGCCGGAATGGCGTCCGGGCTCTGCACGCGGCGTTTCGGCGCATCGGCCTTATAGATATAGGCGGTGACGAACTGGTTGCCGCCGGAGTTGGCGTCAACCTGGCGCACGATGAAGAAGGATGCAGCGCCTTTTTTCTTCGCTTCTTTGGAGATGGCGTCGTTGATGTCCGGCTGGCTGCGGTAGAAGCCGCTGACGCTCACGGTATCGTAAGGCTCCAGCAGGTAGGCTTCCTCTTTAGGCAGTTCATTCACGCCGTTAAATACGCGGTATTTTGGTGTTTTGCTCACTTCTGGCGCATCTTTATGATAAAGGTCTGCGGTGACGCGCCAGTTGCCGCCGTTGTTGCTGTTGTTGCTGTCCTGGATATAGAAGGAATCGGCACCCAGTTTGTCTGCACGGCGGGATACGGCGTCGACGGCTTCATTGATGGCATTGAAGCGGCCGGTAATCGTGATGCGATCAAACGGCTTCAGCGCCGCTGCTTTCTCAGGAGTTAACTCTTGCGCCGCATGAGCAGACAGCGCGGTGAGTGATAACAAGGCTGACGCGATGATCGTGGTCTTCAGCTTCATAAAAAATCCTTTCGCCTAGCGCATTAACGTTTATAACGTACTGAACTGTTTAAGTGTAATTCAGCCGTCGATTATTACATGTAATTCTGAAAACTGTCTCAGCATTTTATGTTATCCCGTGCGACAAATCGGTGACGGTGACGCGGGTCGCACGGATGGCGCCACCGTCATAAGTTTCCATAATAACGGCTTGGGTGTCATTAATGTTAATTATTCACAAAATGATAACTTTTATGCTTTTCCGCCGCGCATGGCCATAATTCGTTACGCCGGGCGTAAACCTCTTGCCACGCAGAATACGCTGTTCTGTATGGATTTTTTCACAGTAAATTGCGATTTGTCATATCACGCGCGGCGTTTTTATGTAAAAACAGAGCTGAATGCGTAAGCAATTATGGATCATCGACCTTATTTTCAGTAGGTTATAGTTGGCGTCTGAAATCAGTGCGGGCAAGTTAACGCTTCGCCCGCCGGCGGCGCCGTGCTATGGGCAGGAAAATAATAAACATCATCCAAGACAGGTGAGAAGGGAACATTATGCGTATTGGTGTACCAAGAGAGCGGTTGGCCAATGAAGCCCGGGTCGCAGCCACGCCGAAAACGGTGGAACAACTGCTGAAGCTGGGTTTTACCGTCGCGATTGAACGCGGGGCGGGCAAACTGGCCAGTTTTGAGGACGTCGCCTACGAAGCCGCCGGCGCGGCGCTGGTCGACGAAAACGAAGTGTGGCAGTCGGATCTGATCCTGAAAGTCAACGCGCCGCAAGACGACGAGATCGCCTTGATGCGCGAAGGCAGCACGCTGGTCAGCTTTATCTGGCCGGCGCAAAACCCCGAATTGATGGCCAAGCTGGCGGCGCGCAACGTCACCGCGCTGGCGATGGACTCGGTGCCGCGCATCTCGCGCGCCCAGTCGATGGACGCGCTGAGCTCGATGGCCAACATCGCCGGCTACCGCGCGATCGTCGAAGCGGCGCATGAGTTCGGCCGCTTCTTCACCGGCCAGATCACCGCCGCCGGCAAAGTGCCGCCGGCCAAAGTGATGATCATCGGCGCCGGCGTGGCCGGCCTGGCGGCGATCGGCGCTGCGGGCAGCCTCGGCGCCATCGTGCGCGCCTTCGACACCCGCCCGGAGGTGAAAGAGCAGGTGCAGAGCATGGGCGCGGAATTCCTCGAGCTGGATTTTGAAGAGGAAGCGGGCAGCGGCGACGGTTACGCCAAAGTGATGTCCGAAGCCTTTATCAAGGCCGAGATGGCGCTGTTCGCCGCACAGGCGGCGGAGGTCGATATCATCGTCACCACCGCGCTGATCCCGGGCAAACCGGCGCCGAAGCTCATCACCAAAGAGATGGTGGCGTCGATGAAGCCGGGCAGCGTGATCGTCGATCTGGCGGCGCAAACCGGCGGCAACTGCGAACTGACCGTGGCCGACACCATTACCGTGACCGACAACGGCGTGAAAATCATCGGCTATACCGATCTGCCGAGCCGCTTGCCGACCCAATCTTCGCAGCTGTACGGCACCAACCTGGTCAATCTGTTGAAGCTGCTGTCGAAAGAGAAAAACGGCGAGATTGACATCGATTTCGACGATACGGTGATCCGCGGCGTTACCGTGGTGCGCAGCGGTGAAATCACCTGGCCGGCGCCGCCGATCCAGGTCTCCGCCCAGCCGAAAGCGGCGCCCGCCGCCGCACCGGCCGCCAAACCCGAAGCCAAACCGACCTCGCCGTGGCTGAAGTATGGCCTGATGGCTCTGGCGATCCTGCTGTTCGGCTGGCTGGCGGACGCGGCGCCGAAAGAGTTCCTGTCGCACTTTACCGTGTTCGCGCTGGCCTGCGTGGTCGGTTACTACGTGGTCTGGAACGTCAGCCATGCGCTGCATACCCCGTTGATGTCGGTCACCAACGCGATCTCAGGGATTATCGTGGTCGGTGCGCTGCTGCAGATCGGTCATGGCGGCTGGGTGAGTTTCCTCTCCTTTATCGCCGTGCTGATCGCCAGCATCAACATTTTTGGTGGATTCACCGTCACTCAGCGCATGCTGAAGATGTTCCGCAAGAACTAAGGGGTAACAAATGTCTGGAGGATTGGTTACAGCTGCATACATTGTTGCCGCTATTTTGTTTATTTTCAGCCTGGCGGGCCTGTCGCGTCATGAAACGTCGAAGCAGGGCAACCTGTTCGGCGTCGCCGGCATGGCGATCGCGCTGATCGCCACCATCTTGGGGCCGGATTCCGGCAACGTCGGCTGGATCATCATCGCCATGATCATCGGCGGCTCGATCGGCGTCTATTTGGCCAAGAAGGTCGAGATGACCGAAATGCCGGAGCTGGTGGCGGTGCTGCACAGTTTCGTTGGTCTGGCGGCGGTGCTGGTCGGCTTCAACAGCTACCTGGATCATGGCGGGCCGATGGAGCCGGTGATGGCGAATATCCATCTGACCGAAGTGTTCCTCGGCGTCTTTATCGGTGCGGTGACCTTCACCGGGTCGATCGTCGCCTTCGGCAAGCTGCGCGGCATCATTTCTTCCAAACCGCTGATGCTGCCGAATCGCCACAAGCTGAACCTGGCGGCGCTGGTGATCTCGTTCTTGTTGCTGGTGGCGTTCGTGCGCACCGACAGCGTGGGCTGGCAGGTGGTAACGCTGTTGCTGATGACGGCGATCGCGCTGGCGTTCGGCTGGCATCTGGTCGCCTCGATCGGCGGCGCCGACATGCCGGTGGTGGTGTCGATGCTCAACTCTTACTCGGGGTGGGCGGCCGCCGCGGCGGGCTTCATGCTGAGCAACGATCTGCTGATCGTCACCGGCGCGCTGGTGGGCTCTTCGGGGGCGATACTGTCTTACATCATGTGCAAGGCGATGAACCGTTCGTTTATCAGCGTGATCGCCGGTGGTTTCGGCAGCGACGGTTCTTCCACCGGCGACGCCGAAGAGATGGGCGAATACCGTGAAACCACGGCGGAAGAGGTGGCCGAGCAGCTGAAGAACTCCACGTCGGTGATCATCACCCCTGGCTACGGCATGGCGGTGGCGCAGGCGCAGTATCCGGTGGCGGAAATCACCGAAAAACTGCGGGCGCGCGGCGTAAAGGTGCGTTTCGGCATTCACCCGGTCGCGGGGCGCTTGCCGGGCCACATGAACGTGCTGCTGGCGGAGGCGAAGGTGCCGTACGACGTGGTGCTGGAGATGGATGAAATCAACGACGATTTCCCGGATACCGACACCGTGCTGGTGATCGGCGCCAACGACACGGTGAACCCGGCGGCGCTGGAAGATCCGCGCAGCCCGATCGCCGGCATGCCGGTATTGGAAGTGTGGAAAGCGCAGAACGTAATCGCGTTCAAACGCTCGATGAACACCGGCTATGCCGGCGTGCAGAACCCGCTGTTCTTCAAGGAGAACACCCAGATGCTGTTCGGCGACGCCAAAGACAGCGTGGAGGCGATTCTGCGGGCGCTGCAGAAGTAAAATTGGGCAACCAAAAAAACGGGCCGCTTAGCGGCCCGTTTTTTATGCGCGAAGGTTAATCTTCGTCGTCATGCTCGTCATCTTCATCCGCCTCGATCGGGCAGTTGAAGTTTTCCGGTTTAATCACCAGCAGGTCACATTTCAGATGATCGATCACATGTTCCGCGGTGTTGCCGATAAAGGCGGCTGAAATGCCGGTGCGGCCCAGGGTGCCCAGCACCACCACGCCGGCCTGCAGATGTTCGGCCAGATCGGGGATTACCTCTTCCGGCAGGCCTTTTTCCACGTGGGTGAACTCTTCCTTAATGCAGAATTTCTGCCGCAGCGCCTTCATGGCGATCAGATGCTGGCCGCGAATGGCGTCGTTGTAGACGCTCGGGTCGAAGTCGGGCAATTCGATGGCGATGTTGATCGGGGTAACGGGATAGGCGCCGACCAGGTGAACCTCGGTCTGGTTGACGTTTTGCGCCAGTTCGACGGTTTCTTGCACCAGTTTGATATTGAGCGGGTCGTGATAGGGTTCCTCGCTGGCCAGGTTGACCGCCACCAGCGCCTTGCCGCCTTCCGGCCAGGGCTGGTCTTTCACCATCCACACCGGGCAAGGGCATTTGCGCAGCAGGTGCCAGTCGGTGGGGGTAAAGATCACCGACTCTAACCGATCGTGTTGGTGCGCCATTTTCAGCAGCAGGTCATGTTGGCCGGAAAGCACTTCCTGAATGATGGCTTCGAAGGGGCGGTTATGCCAAACCACTTTGATTTCGATCGGCACGCCGTCGTTGAGATAGAAGCGACACTGCTCGTTGATCCAGGCGGCGCGTTGGCTGATCACACCTTGCCGCATCGCCGTTCTTTCATCCGGGGAGAGCAGGGTCGTCATTTCGTAAGAGAAGTCATAGATGGGCAGGAAGGCCTTGATGCGCCCGCCGTTCCGTTTTACCAGGTACACGGCGCGGCGCAATGCCGGCTGATCGTCCTGATTGGGGTCAATAGCCACCAGAAGATTCTGATACTTCGCCATAGGGCCTCCTTACAGCTGAAATCAACAGTCTGTTAATTTACAGAGTAACCCAACATTGAAAAACAGAACAACAACGGAAGCGTGCCGGATCAACAATTTCGGTGAAATGGTGATCCGGCGGGGGAATCAGGCGTTGACGGTCACGTTGATGCGCGGCGTACCGGCCAGCACCGACAGCGCGTCGGCGTTTTCAATGGTGATGTATTTGCCTTTCACGCTGAGGATTTCGCTTTTCTGGAAGCGCCCCAGCAGGCGGCTGATGGTTTCCACCGTCAGCCCAAGGTAGTTGCCGATGTCGCCGCGGGTCATGGTCAAACGAAACTCGCGCGGTGAGAAGCCGCGCTCCGCAAAGCGGCGTGACAGGTTGTAAACGAACGCCGCCAGGCGCTCTTCGGCGTTTTTCTTCGACAGCAGCAGGATCATGTCCTGGTCGCCTTTGATCTCGCCGCTCATCAACCGCATGATCTGCTGACGCAGGTTCGGCATTTTGCCGGACAGATCGTCGAGGGTCTCGAACGGGATCTCGCACACCATCGAGGTTTCCAGAGCCTGAGCGAAGCTCGGGTGCTTCAGGCCACCGATGGCGTCGAAGCCCACCAGGTCGCCCGCCAGGTGGAAGCCGGTGATCTGCTCATCGCCTTGCTCGGTGATGGTGTAGCTTTTAATGGTCCCGGAACGGATCGCGTACAGCGATTTTAGCTCGTCGCCGGCCTTGAACAAGGTCTGGCCTTTCTGGATGGGCTTCTTCCTCTCGATAATGTTGTCGAGCTGGTCCAGCTCGTGAGCATTGAGGGTGAAAGGAATGCACAGCTGGCTGATGCTGCAGTCCTGGCAATGGATCGCACAACCACCAGACTGGATACGACGAATCACGCGTTTTTCCGGGATCATAGATTACGCTCATTCAATAATTGATATGAGTCAATTTTAACATCTTTTGCTGCAGCTGATAAGGGTGGCATTAGCATGAATAGGGGTATTGTGTGCGAATTTTGCGCACACATGCCGCCGATTATTCTGTATCGGACTGAAGTTATGAGTATTATTTGTGACTTATGCGTTTTATTCACACAGGTTATTAATAGTGCCCAGCGGGCACGAGCGCGGCGTTGGGCAATGTGCTTTATTAAGCAGCGCCAAACAATGGCGCTGCTTAAGCCGATCGCAGCGGCTACAGCAAACTTTTCGGCAGGTAGCCTTCATGCTGCAGCAGCCATTGCTTGCGCTGTACGCCGCCGGCATAGCCGGTCAGCGCGCCCTGCGAACCGATCACTCGGTGACAGGGCACCACGATGCTGATCGGATTTGAACCGTTGGCCATGCCGACCGCGCGCGAGGCGGTCGGACGGCCGATACGTTGCGCCAGCTGGCCGTAGGTCAGGATCTCGCCGCAGGGGATTTGGCGCAGCTGTTGCCACACGGTGCGCTGGAACTCGGTGCCGGCGGTCATCACCGGCAACCGATCGATAATGCTCAGTTCCCCGGCGAAATAGCGTTGCATGGCGTCGGTCAGCCCGCTGGGATCGCGCTGCTCGCGCAGAGTGAAGCGATCGGCGCGGTAGTGGGTGTTCAGCAGCTTCATCAGGCGCGCTTCGTGATCGGTCCAGTCGATCGCCCGCAGGCGCCCCTGTTCATCGGCAATCAGCACCAGTTCACCCACCGGCGTAGCGGTACGATCAATCAAAAAAGTCTGCATCTGGATCACTCCTCGGTTTAGTGTGGCGATTATCGCATGAAACGGAGGGAGACGATGGCGGATTTCGGACATGCTGATGGGCAACCGCAGGGTTGCCCGAATAGCCGGCTTACGGTAAGGCGGGGAGTTATTGTGCGATAAATTTATAAAATAAATTTATAATTCATCAAGACGAGTCGTACCTTGTTTATTATTTAAGCAGGCAGTGCCGCTTTGCGGTTACTTATAGCTGATAGTCACGCGCTTTAAATGGGGGTCGTTATTCACCATCTCACTGCTGACGGCAGAAACTAATTCTTTTGGCATCTCTGTTAACGAAGAGGATATATACCCGTTCTGATATTCCGTCACTTTACCGAAGCAGCTGGAGATAAGCTTTTCATCCTGATGTTTGACGGTGCAGGCCGGCGTGGTAATGGCGCCGGTGAAGCGCACGACGCCGGAGGCGACCTGACTGCCGGAAAGCGGTTTTGCTTGCAGAGCGAAGGGCAGAATGACCAATGCGCTTAATACGGCTAAGTAATGGTTCATATGCTGTTCCTTTCAGAGTAAAAACACTGCCAATTAAAAAAACAAGCGCGCTTGTTTTCATCAAATAAGCCATTTCGCCTGGCGAAATAAAAACGAATGGGCAAAAATCCTACTGCCCGCATTCAATGAATTTGATAATAGGGAGGTAGGATGAGTAAAACCATGATTTGGATCATAGTGAAGACTGGTTAATGATTTGAGGCGCGGGCGGGATAGCAGGCTGTGATCGTTCTCTCAGGAAATTCGGGCAATGGCGGCCGTTTTCGCCCCCGTTGCGCGGCCGCAGCAACGGGGGCGAGAGCGGGGTTACAGCATGCCGCTGCTGCCGCAAATGCGGATCTTTTCCGCCACCACTTCTTTCATCGCCAGCTTGCCGGGGACGATGTACTTGCGCGGATCGTTGGCGTCCGGGTGCTGCGAAAAGTAGCTTTTTACCGCATCGGCGAAGGCGATTTTCAATTCGGTGGCGACGTTGACCTTGCAAACGCCGAGCGAGATCGCGCGCTTGACCATCGCTTCCGGAATGCCGGAGGCGCCGTGCAGCACCAACGGCACGTCCACCTGTTCGCGGATCAGCGCCAGGCGCTCGAAGTCCAACTTCGGTTCGCCGTGATACAGGCCGTGGGCGGAACCGATCGCCACCGCCAGTGAATCGATGCCGGTGGCGGCGACAAACTCGCGTGCCGCGGCCGGATCGGTATAAAAGCTGTCCGCCGTATCGACGATCAGATCGTCTTCCTGCCCGCCCAGGCGGCCCAGCTCCGCCTCCACGCTGGCGCCGTAGCGGTGGCACAGGACTACTGCGGCGGCCACCTTGGCGATATTCTGCTCGAACGGCAAATGGGAGCCGTCGATCATCACCGAACGGATGCCGCTTTTCACCTTATACTCGATGTCGTCCAGCGCTTCGTGATGATCCAGATGCAGCGCCAGCGGCAGATCGTAGCGGTGCGCGGCCGATTGGCAAATGCCGATCAGGTAGTCGGTGCCGGCATAGCTGAAGGTGCCGGGCGTGCCGGCCATGATCACCGGCGAGCGCAGCTCGGCGGCGGTCTCCGCCACCACCTGCACGGTTTCCAGATTGTGGACGTTAAACGCCGGAACGGCGTAACCCTGGCGCTGCGCCTTGAGCAGCATGTCTCGGTTGGCTATCAGATACATGGGATCTCCTTACAGCTCGGGGGAAGGAAAACGGTAAATCGTCACGCCTTTCACCACCCGGTTGACCTCGCCGGTCGGGCAGGGGTTATCCGGGGTCAGCCCCAGCGCCAGCGAACTCTCGAAGGCCAGCATCTGGCTGAACAGCAGATACGGGAACAGCAGCCAGATATCGTCAGCCGCATCGTGCATATGCAGCAGGGCATCGGACAGAGGTTGGCGTTCGCCAGTCAACCCGACCAGCTGCATCGCCTGCCCATCGCGCTGCAGCTCGTTCCACAGATCGCGGTCATACTGGCGGGCATAGTCGTTGTGGGAGAACATCAGCACCACCAACGTCTGGCCGTCGACCATGAATTTCGGGCCATGGCGCAGGCCGAGCGGCGAGTCGTAGCGCGTAACGATGCGGCCGGCGGTCAACTCCAGCATCTTGAGCGAGGCCTCTTCGGCGAGGCCGGTAAAACAGCTGCCGCCGAGGGTGATATAGCGGCAGAAACCGCTGGCGGCCAGCGCCTTCACCTGCGGCTGCAGCGTTTCGCGCAGTGCGCGGCAGCGCTGCACCATGGCGTTCAACGGCGCCTGGGCGGCCTCGAGCGAAGCCGGGCCGAGCAGCAGCGCGGCGCTCAGCATCATGCAGCTGAAGCTGGAGGTCATGGCGAAGCTCTGATCGTTGGCGCCTTGCGGCATCACCAGCGAACAGACGTTACCACGCTGATGCGCGTACTGCGCCAGCCGGCTGTCCGGGTTGCACACCAGCATCAGATGATAGCTTTCCGGCAGCAATTGATCGGCCAGCTCCACCGTCGCCACGCTTTCCGGGCTGTTGCCCGAACGGGCGAAGGAAACCAGCAGCGTCGGCCGATCAGGGTCAAGATACTGCAGCGGGTTGGCGACGATATCGGTGGTGCCGTAAGCCACCACGTCGCGGCCGGTGCGTTCGCGCAGCCAGGGGGCCAGGGCGCGGCCGGCAAATGCCGAGCTGCCTGCGCCGCACAAGACGATTTGCAGGCGCGGATTAGCCAGCAACGGCGCCAGGAACGGTTGCCACTGCGCCTGTTGATCCTGCAGTTGGCGGTGCAGCGCCGCCCACAAATCCGGCTGTTGCCAAATTTCTGCGGCGGTATGCCAGGCGTTGCGCTGCTTCAGCCAATTCGCCTCGTAAGAGAAATACGCGTTCATGATGACAGCTCCTTAAAAAGCCTCGGTTAACGGTCGGCGATAATCACGTCGATCCCTAAATGGTGCAGCGCCTGCAGATAGTGTTCCGGAATGCGGCTGTCGGTGACCAGGCGGTGGATCTGGCCGATGTCGCGGATCATGCAAAAGCTGGTGCGGCCGAATTTGCTGGCGTCGGCGAGGGCGATCACTTCGCGCGCCACCTCGCACATCACCCGGTTCAGCTGCGCTTCGCCCGGATCCGGCGTGGTGATGCCGCTCGCGAGATCGAAGCCGTCGACGCCGAGAAAAAGCTTGTCGAACCGATACTGGCGCAGCTGCTGTTCGGCGGCGGGGCCGTACAGCGACCAGGCTTTGCGGCGCACGCTGCCGCCGACCACCATCAGGTCGATCTCCTCGTTGTTGGCCAGTTCGAAGGCGATGTTGAGCGCGTTGGTCATCACCACCAGATCCTTTTTCCCCGCCAGCTGCGGCGCCATTTGGCTGGTGGTGGAGCCGGAGTCGAGGATGACGGCGTCGCCGTCTTCAATCAGCGCCGCGGCCGCGCAGGCGATGGCGTGTTTGACGTCGCGATTGATGCGGCCCTTGTCCTGCAACGGGCGGTCGAAGGCGAACTGTTTGTTCAACATGGCGCCGCCGTAGGCGCGCACCGCGCAGCCGTGTTTTTCCAGCTGGCGCAGATCGCTGCGGATGGTGACGCTGGACACCGAAAACTGCTGGCTGAGCTGCTCCACGCGCACCGTGCCCTCGCGACACAGCTGGTCGATAATTAATTCCCGGCGTTTTGCGGTATTGATCATTAACGCAGACTCCTGATTTACCTGTAGCCGTGCCCGACCGCGGCTTAATAAGCCGCAGCGATACCGACCGGAGCGCTTTCAGTTGTTCGTGGCGAATTACAGCAAACGAAACACTGAAATGCAATCGATTAATTTTAAAATATCTATATCTATCAGTTGGTTATATTTGGTTTTGCTTTCGGTTGGGCGGCAACCGAAAGCAGTGTTAACGCAAAGTGAAAACGGCAAATTCGTTATTTTTCAGTCGCCAATTCCCAGCGCTTATTCATTCAGTCCGTCGATGCCGAAAGCCGCAGCGATCGCTCGACAATCTCCGGGCTTTCACTGTTTTTTTATGCCGGCGCGCGTAAAAGCGCTGCGCCGCGCACGCCGCTGCTGTCACCGTGCACCGGCGGGAACACCGCCGCCGGCTCCATGCCCGGCAGCAGCCAGCGCCGCATCGCCGGCGGCAACAGCCGGTAAAGCTCGCCGACGTTGGACAATCCACCGCCCAGCACGAAGGCATCAACGTCCAGCAGCAGCTGTAAGCCGGCCAGCGCGCTGGCCAGGATGTCGACGTAGATGGTCATCAGCCGCTGCGCGAGCGCATCACCGGCACGATAGCAGGCGACCAGCGCCGGCACGTCAGCGGCCGGATGGGCGAAATGGCGGCTCAGCGCCAGCAGCCCGCTGCCGGAGACGTAGCGTTCAAAGCAGCCGGTCAGCCCGCAGTTGCAGCCGAACAGCGGCAGATCGTAACGCTGCGCCAGCTGGGCCGAGATTGGCATATGGCCCCATTCGCCCGCCACGCCGCTGCGCCCCTTGTGCAGTTGCCGGTTCACCACCAGGCCGCCGCCGGCGCCGGTGCCGATGATGGCGCCGAACACCAGCGGCAGGTGCGCGGTTTGCGGCGTGCTGGCTTCCGACAGCGCGAAGCAGCGGCAGTCGTTCTCAATAGCGATCGGTCGCGCCAGCGCCTGCGTCAAATCATCCGCCAGACAATGGCCGGTCAGGCAGGGCACGTTGACCGCCAACTGGCGGCGGCTGACGGGATCGGTGATCCCCGGCAAACCGATGCCGATGCTGCCGCGCGTGTGCAGTTCGCGATCCGCCTGCTCGACCAGCCCGGCGATGCAGGCCACGAACTCGCCGTAATCGCCGGTTGGGGTGCGCACCCGCTGGAGCAGCACCTGATTGAGCCGGCGATCGTAAGCGGCCATTTCAATTTTGGTGCCGCCGATGTCGAAGCCGTAACGCATCTCTGTCGTGGCCATGCTTTAGGCTCCACTCAGGGCGATCACCGCCGCCTCGCGGCGGGCGCGTTCGGCGGCAAACACCATCAGGTGGCTCTCCAGCGCTTCCGCCGGGCCGGCCAGCACCTGGCTCGGATCGTTGGCGCGAATGGCCGCGATAAAGTGCTGCATCAGGAAGTAGTCGCCGCCGCCGTGGCCGGCCATGGCGTGCAGATCCTGGCCGGCGTCGGTGTCGTAATGCGTTTCGCCGTCGTCGAGGAACGAGGTGATGCGGATATGGCGGCCGTCGCCTTCCAGGCAGCCGCGGCTGCCAAAGATGCGGGTGTGACGATCTTCGTGGCGGGTAAAGGCCGTCATGGTGAACGACGCGGTGCGGCCGCCGGCGAACTGCATGTTGACCACCTGATGGTCGACCACGTTATTGTCGCAGCGGTAGACGCAGCGGCCGTAAGGCCCGTCGCGCAGCGCCGCCCGCAGGGTCGTCTGGTCGGGTTCCGGCGTCAGCACGCGCAGAAAACCGGGCGTGGCCTTGTGATCGTCGCCCAGATAGATGCGTTTGGCGGAATAGGGGCAGTTTGCCTCTACCGCGCAATCCAGGCAGTTGTCCGCCGCGCCCGCCGGTTGGTTTTCCTGGCGGAAGTGGCGCAGGTTGCCGAAGGAGCTGACCTGTTCACAGGGTTGCTCCATCACGTAGCGGATCCAGTCGATGTCGTGGCAGGATTTCTGCAGCAGCATAAAGGCGGCCTGCCGATCGTTGCGCCAGTTGCCGCGCACGAAGGAGTGCGCCTGATGCCAGTAGCCGACCGGTTCCAAATGTTGCAGGCTGACGATGTCGCCGATCGCGCCGTCGCGCAGCAACTGTTTGAGCTTTTGGGTATAGCGGGTGTAACGCAGCACGTGGCCGACCGAGAAGATCAGCCGTTGGCGCGTCACTTCGGCGACGATGGCGCGGCACTCATCGGCGTCCGGCGACAGCGGTTTTTCCAGCAGCATGGCGTAGCCCTGGCGGGCGAAGGCCAGCGCCGGTTCCAGGTGCATCTGATCCTGGGTGCAGATCAGCACCGCGTCGGCCAGCTTGCCGGCGTCGGCGGCCTGACGCCAGTCGGTGAAGACGTTTTCCGGCGCGATGGCATGCTGCGCCACGAACGGCTCGCGGTAGGCGTCGCGCGGTTCCGCTACCGCCACCACCTGCATCAAATCGGGATGCGCCAGCGCATAGCGCGAGTAGATTTCACCGCGCGCCCCGGCGCCGACCACCAGCACCCGCACCGGGCGATGGGCAAAGCTGTTGGGTTGTGTTGACGACATTGCTGGATACTCCGCTGTTGTTATTTGAGGTTTTGGCCGCTGAGCTCGTCGAACAAATGCGCGCGCGTCAGATCGAATGCCAGATGAATGCTTTCGCCGAGGCGCGGCTCCCAGTCCGGCAGCGACGCCATGCGCAGCACGAAGCGCAGATCGGCCAGTTCGCAGTGCAGCAGCTCTTCGTTGCCCATGCGCTCGATAGTGACGATCTGCGCCGGGAAACAGTTGGCGCTGCCGGGCGCGCACAGCCGCAAAGACTCCGGCCGGATGCCGAGACACACCCGCGCATGCGGGTAGTCCGCCAATTGCCGTTGCAGCGCCGGCGGCAGATCGAGCAGGTGCTGCAGGCCGATACGCAGCCGCACCGTTTGGCCGTCGCGCACGATCGCCAGATCGTGCAAATTCATCGACGGGCTGCCGATAAACTCGGCGACGAAACGGTTGGCGGGGTGGTGGTACAGATTGATTGGTTTATCCACTTGCATGATGGCGCCGCGGTTCATCACGCAAATGCGATCGCCCATGGTCATCGCCTCGACCTGATCGTGGGTGACGTACACCATGGTGGCGGCGGCGCCTTCTTGCTTCAGCTGGTTGTGCAGTTCGATCAGCTGCACGCGCATTGACACCCGCAGCTTGGCGTCGAGGTTGGACAGCGGCTCATCGAACAGAAACACCTTGGGTTTGCGCACGATGGCGCGGCCGACAGCCACCCGCTGGCACTGGCCGCCGGAGAGCTGGCCCGGCTTGCGCTGCAGCAGATTGGTGATCTCCAGCTTTTCCGCCGCGTCGCGCACCCGGCGGTCGATCTCCGCCTTGCTCTCTTTGCCGATCAGGCCGAACGCCATGTTCTTGTACACCGTCATGTGCGGGTACAGCGCATAGTTCTGGAACACCATGGCGACGCCGCGATCCTTCGGCATGCTGTCGTTGACGCAGCGATCGTGGATCAGGATCTGCCCCTCGCTGACGCTCTCCAGCCCGGCGATCATCCGCAGCAGGGTGGATTTGGCGCAGCCGGACGGGCCGACGAACACCATAAATTCCCCGTCTTCAATGTCCAGATCGACGCCGTGCAGCGCGTGGAAACCGTTGGGGTACACTTTTTTAACGCTGTTTAACTGAATTCCGGCCATGTTGTTTACCTTGTCTGCGCGTTAGCCTTTCACCCCGGCGCTGGCGATGCCCTGGATGAAATAGCGTTGGAAAATAATGAACAGCATCAGCATCGGGATCACCGCCATCAGCGCCCCGGCCATCAGCAGCGGGTATTCCACCCCGGCGCGGCTGGAGAGCGAGGCCAGCCCTACCGGCAGCGTCAGCTTCTCGGTGGTGGTATTGACGATCAGCGGCCACATCAGGTTGTTCCAGCTCCACAGGCCGTTGATGATGACGCAGGCGATAATGCCCGGCCGGATCAGCGGCAGCATGATGCGCCAGAAGATGGCGAAGTAGCTGTAACCGTCGATCAGCGCCGCTTCCTCCATCTCCTTCGGCACCGCCAGGAAGAACTGGCGCAGCAGGAAGGTGGCGTAAACGCTGAAAATGCCCGGCAGCACCAACCCGGTGATGCTGTTGACCAGCCCCAGCTTCTGCACCACCAGGAATTGCGGGATCAGAAACGCCTGGCCGGGCACCATCAGGATCGACACGCACACCAGAAACACCGCGTCGCGGCCGCGAAAATGCAGGCGCGAGAAGCCATAGGCGGCCAGGGTGGCGATAGCCATCTGCAGGCTGACGGTGAAGAAGGTCGCCAGCAGCGAGTTGAGATAAAAACCGGCGAACGGGATTTCGTGCATCACCCGGCCGTAGGCCTGCAGGCTGGGATGCGCCGGCAGCAGCGTCAGCGGGATCTGGATGCTCTCGGCCTGGGTTTTCAGCGAGGTCACCAGCATCCAGATAAAGGGCACCACCGAGGCCAGCGCCGCCAGCCCCATAAACAGGTACACCAGCGTTTTCTTGCTTGCGTTCATGTGCAGCTCCTCAGCTGACTTTCAGGCGCTTGCCGATCGCCATTTGAATCAGGGAGATCACCAGCGTGACGGCGAACAGCACCACGGTGATGGCGGAGGCGTAACCTTTTTCCTGCAGGTAAAACGCGTACTTGTAGAACAGGTTGGTGACGGTCATCACGTCGTTTTCCACCAGCGCGCGGTCGAACATCAGGAACACCACGTCAAAGACTTGCAGGATCTCGATAAAGCTCATCACCGACACGAAGAACAGCGTCGGCACCATCATCGGCAGCGTGATGCAGAAGAAGCGCCGCAGGGTGCCGATGCCGTCGATATCCGCCGCTTCGTACAACTGGCGTGGAATGCTCTGCAGTCCGGCCAGCAAAATGATGATCTTCAGCGCCAGCGACGACCAGATGATGATGATGGATACGCTGATGCGCACCACGTCCGGATCGGACAGCCAGGCGACCGGCGCAATGTGCAGCAGGCCCAGCGCCTGGTTGATCAGGCCGAAGTCCTTGTTGAACAGCCATTGCCACACCATGGCCACCGCCGCGGGCATGGTGACCGCCGGCAGGAACAGCAGGGTGCGCAGCAGGCCTTTGCCGCGGATATTCTGGTTGAGGCCGATCGCCAGCAGCAGCGACAGGCTCAGGCTGATCGGCACGCAGACCACCACGTAGAACAGGGTGTTGGCGGCGGCGGTGTAAAAGTCGTCGTCTTCGAACAGGTTGAGATAGTTATCGACGCTGATGCTGCTCCAGCGCATGAATTGGTTCAGATCGGTAAAGCTGTAAAAGATGTTTTGCAAGAAGGGGATCAGGTAAAACACCGTCACCCCCAACAACAGCGGCAGGATCATCACCCAGCCCCAGAAGCGCTCGGCGCGTTCGAGCCGATTGAGCGCGGGACGGGTGGTGCGCCGGGGGTGTTTCAGGGTGACCGTAGCCGTTTCTGCCAGCGACATGTTGCCATTCCTCACCTATGACGTTCAGCGTGGTTCCCCCGCGGCGCGCGCTCGGGGCTGCGCGCCGCGGCGGGGTGATTACTGCTCCATGACGCGCGCGATCTTCTTGACCGATTTGTCCATTTCCTGCTTAGCGTCCGCGCCCATAAAGATCTTTTTCAGGCTGGCGATCCACATGTTTTGCCACTTCGGCGTATTGGTGCCGGCGGTGGGGTAAGCCTGGGTCACTTCAAGGGTCTGGATATAAGGCGTGACGTCAACCTTTTGGATCTGCTGCGCCCAGACCTTGGCCGCCGTCTTGTTGGCCGGGATCACCACCTTGGCCAGCTCCGCCTGCGAGGCTTCGCTGCTCATGAAGGCGATATATTTCCAGGCGGCCTGCTTGTGGGCGCTTTTCGCCGACATGGCGAAGGCCAGACTGTGCGCCACGCCGGACTGGCGTTCAATTTTGGGCATCATCACCACGCCGATGTGGTCGTTGATCAGCGGGTTATTGGCGAACGGCGCCGCCAGCCAGGAGCCGGCATAGACCATCGCGGCGCGGTTGGACTGGAAGATATTCTCGGTTTTGACTTCGCTCATTTGCTGGGCGCTTGGCATCAGGCCGTCTTTCATCATGCCCTGCAGCTGTTGGTAGACCCAGAGGGATCTGTCGTTGGCGATGTCGGTGGGCTGGCCGTCTTTCGGCACGATGTGGTTGCCGTTTTGGAACAGCAGGTTCATGTAACTGTCCTGACCGTCGATGCTGAGATCCATCACCAGCGGGAAGGCGGCGCCTTTCAGCCCGTTTTTCAGCGCGGCGGCCTTGCTCTTCAGATCGTCCCAGCTCCAGTCGTTGGTGGGATAGCTGACGCCGGCCTGATCGAACAGCTTTTTGTTGTACCACACGGCGATGGAATCGACGTCGCGCGGGATGGCCATCTGCTGACCGTCATACTGATAGGCTTTCACCGAGCTGGCGACCACGTCGTCCAGCTTAAGGCCGCTGTCCTTAATATAGGGCGCCAACGGCTCCATAATGCCGTTTTTAGCGTACTGCACAAAATAAGGCATATTGATCCAGAATATATCTGGCGCTACGCCGCCGGCGGCGGCGGAATCTAATTTAACGAAATATTGCGCCGAGGGGGTTAATTCTATTTCTATTTTTATATCCGGATTGGCCTGTTCAAAGCGCTTGGCAATCTCCTGTTCGGCGGGTAATTGATTTCTGTCCCAAACGGCATAGCGCAAAGTTATTTTATCTGCGGCATGGAGCAGCGTGGGTAATAATAATGCGCTGGCAAGAATAGAATGTGCCAGCAAGCGGCCGGTATTTTTTATCGGTGACATTGCTTTCCCCTCGGTGAGCGACGAATAGCGTTTTTCGCAACGTAAATTCTTTCTATCCCTTAACTTTCAATGTGTCAATACACCCCCAAACGCCCAAAAATGGGGCGTCAATGTTTCGTTGTTGTTAAAATCGAAAGGCTTTCACGGTCAAGCGAAAGGCGCTCTTGTTCACATTTCATTAACCTTTATGCGGGGTTTTTCCCCGGTGGCGCGGCATTTAGCGGCCTTCGCAGGCATAGGAATAACTGATAACCCTTGCACCATAATGGGGATTAAAAATATTTTTATTGTGCAAGCTTCAGCTTCTTTCATTTTTGTGATGCAAATAAACAAAAAAATCTTGCTGAGGCTGTCCAGGGAGGGCGCGCAAACGTTTTTTATTGCCGGCTATTGTTTGTGTCGATAAAAGACGCTAGCCTGAATCTCACAACACTTATTCATCCATAATAAAGAGGGCGGAATATCATGCGCCTGTCTCTGGTATTTACGCATTGCCTGGAGAAAGTATTTCATCGCCAAAATATGCCGCCCATTGCCGTGGAAAATCGGTTGAGTGGGTTAAATAACGAGGTGCTGTCCTGGCAGGCGGTGTACTGTTTGCAAACCCCGGGCAACGAGACTCGCCATGAGCTGTGTTATCAACTCGATGGGCCGCTGGCGGAGTATATCAGCGTGCGCCAGGTGCAATCGGTGCCGAGCGGTTTTCCCTGTTATCGCGAGACCGATGAGAATTACCTGACGACTGAGCCGGGCTTATTTCCCGATCCGCTGATACCGCTGCCGCAACGGCGTTTTTTTGCCGCCTGCCGCTATTATGGCAGCCTGTGGTTGACCCTGACGCCGCCGGCCGACGCGCAACTGGCCGGCGACTTTCCGTTGACCCTGCGGCTGCGGGATGCCCAGAGCGGCGAGGCGCTGGCCGAGGCCACGCTGACGCTGCATCTGGTGCCGGCGGCGTTGCCGCCGCAAACGCTGTTGCACACCGAGTGGCTGCACACCGACTGCCTGGCGGATTACTACCGTCTGGCGGTGTTCAGCCCGGATTATTGGCGCGCGGTGCGCAACTTTGTGCGCTGCGCGGTGCATAGCGGGGTCAATATGCTGCTGACGCCGCTGTTTACGCCGCCGCTGGATACCGCCGTCGGCGGTGAACGCACCACGGTGCAGTTGGTGAGGGTGTCGCGTTCCGCGCAGGGGTATCGCTTCGATTTCAGCCGCCTGGCGCAGTGGGTGGCGTTGGCGCAGGAAGAGGGCATCGAGCACTTCGAAATCGCGCCGTTGTTTACCCAATGGGGCGCGGCGCATGCGCCGAAGATCGTGGTGGAGGAGCAGGGCGAGGCGCGACCGCTGTTCGGCTGGCACACCGATGCGCAGGGCGAACCGTATCAGCGTTTCCTGCAGGCGCTGCTGCCCGAATTGACCGCCTGGTTCCGCGAGCGGGGGTTGGAACGACAGGTGTGGTTCCATGTTTCCGATGAGCCGACGCTGGACAACCTGGCGGCCTACCGGCGCGCCAGCGCCGCGCTGCTGCCGCTACTGGATGGCTTTCGCACTTTCGATGCGCTGTCGGATTTCGCTTTCTATCAGCGAGGCCTGGTGGAAATCCCGGTCGCCGCCACCGATCATATTGAGCCCTTTATCGAACACCGGGTGCCTGGCCTGTGGGCCTATTACTGCTGCGTGCAGAAGACCGAGGTCGCCAACCGGTTCTTCGCCCAGCCTTCGGCGCGCAACCGCATATTGGGCGTGCAGCTCTATCTGTACCGCATCGCCGGCTTCCTGCATTGGGGATTCAACTTCTATAACAGCGCCCATTCGCTCGAACGTATCAATCCTTATGCCGTGACCGACAGCGGCCATGCGTTTCCCTCCGGCGATCCGTTCGTGGTCTATCCGGGCGATGATCTGCAGCCGGTGGAGTCGCTGCGCCTGCGGGTGCTGCATCAGGGGCTGCAGGACATGCGCGCGCTGCAACTGCTGGAGAGTCTGACCGACCGGCCGACGGTTGAGGCGCTGATCGAACGCGAGCTGGGCATGCGCATCACCTTCAAGCGTTATCCGCACCAGGCCGGGCCGCTGCTGCGCCTGCGCGACGCGGTAAACCGCCGCATCGAAGCGTTGCTAGCGCCGATGTGAAGGCAAGTGGGGGCGAAAATGCGTCTTTCGCTCCCAATTCGCCATTACTTTGCTATACCTGATAGTCGATGGATTCACTTTATTGTCATGTAACTGACACGTCAGAGTCACGGCTCTGGCTTAAGTTTGCAGCGACTACGTCAGGAGATAACGCGATGTTCAGCCTGGATTCTCTGTTGCAAGATGCATTTCCACACCGCAATACCCCTGCCTGGCAGCGCAGCCTGCTAAGAACCCTTCTCTTCGAAAAAGAATTCAAGCAGTTCGCCGCCGATTATCCCCACCTGAAAGGGCTCGATCTGATCGAGCAGGTGGTGGACTACTTTAACCTCAGCTGCGAACTGGTGGACGGCGATCTGGAAAACATCCCGAGCCAGGGGCCGGTGGTGCTCGTGGCCAATCACCCGATCGGTTCGCTCGACGGCCTGGTGCTGCTGCGCGCCGTTGCGGCGGTGCGCCCGGATGTGAAAGTGGTGGCCAGCCAACTGCTGACCTACATTGAACCGCTGCGCAGCCTGTTCGTGCCGGTGGATAACGTCGCTTATAAAACCAGCCGCAAACAGATTGAAGGCATGCAGCAACAACTGGACAATCAGGGCGCGCTAATCCTGTTCCCGGCCGGCGAAGTGTCGCGCATGAGCCCGAAAGGCATCCGCGACGGCCACTGGCATACCGGTTTTCTGCGCCTGGCCGCCAAAGCGCGCGCGCCGATCGTGCCAATCCACATCAGCGCACGCAACAGCAACCTGTTCTACTTTACCTCACTGGTCTACCGGCCGCTGTCGACGTTGCTGCTGGTGCGCGAAATGTTCCAGCAGCGGGGCGGGCGCATCAAGATCCGCGTGGGCGGCCGCGTGCCGTTCGCCAACTGGCACGACGGCCACACCAGCGCCAAGGATCTGGCGGAGCGTTTTCGCCGCCACGTCTATCGCCTGGGCCAGGGCAAGCCGGGGCTGTTCGCCAGCGAGTCGCCGATCGCGCTGCCGGAAGATCGTCTTGAGCTGAAAAAGGCGCTGGCGAACTGCGAACGGTTGGGGGTAACGCCGGACGGTAAAACCATCTATCTCTATCGTCGCCATGACGAAGCGCGTACGCCAATCCTGCGCGAGCTGGGGCGCCTGCGCGAGATCGCCTTCCGCGCGGTGGGGGAAGGATCCGGCCGCCGCCGCGATCTGGACAGCTACGACGACGATTACTACCACCTGGTGCTGTGGGATGAGGAGGAGCTGGAGATCGTCGGCGCCTATCGCTTTATCCCTACCGCCGAACAAATCGCGCGCAAAGGGCTGGAAAGCATCTACAGCAACAGCCTGTTCCATTATGACCGCGATATGGAACCGATCCTGGCGCAGGGCATTGAGCTGGGGCGCAGCTTTATTCAGCCGGCCTATTGGGGCAAGCGCGGGCTGGACTATTTGTGGCTGGGCATCGGCGCCTATCTGTCGAAATACCCGCAGTACCGCTATCTGTTCGGCCCGGTGTCGATCTCCGGCGGCATGCCGCTGGCAGCACGTGACTTGCTGATCGCCTTCTATCGGCTCTATTTCTCGCCGGATCACGCGTTCGGGCAGTCGCGGCGGCCTTATCCGGCGTCGCTGCCGCAGGTGCTGGCGCAGTTTGCCGGGGACAACTATCAGGAAGATCTGGTGCGGCTGAAGAGCCTGCTCAGCAATATCGGCTGCTCGATCCCAACGCTGTACAAGCAGTACACCGAGCTGTGCGAGCCGGGCGGGGTACAGTTTATCGATTTCGGCACCGATCCGGCGTTCAACAACTGTATCGACGGATTGGTGCTGGTGGATACCACGCGGCTCAAGCCGTCGCGGTATCAGCGTTATATCGCGGTGCACCAGCCGCAGCCGGCCGAGACGGCATGACTATAGTCTGACTCATGCCTTTTTGATCTAAGCACGACCTTGGGGCCGGCGACGGGATAGCGCTACGATAAACGTTTTGCTTTCCACCGCCGGAGCCTGTCATGCCCCATTCGTTTATCCCGCCGCTATTGTCCGCCGATGAACCGCCCGCAGCTGCCGTTGAAATCCCGCGCGGCAAAGCGCCCTTTTTGCTGCTGTGCGATCACGCCGGCAAGGCGATACCGCAATCTCTTGGCGATCTCGGTTTGCCGCCGGGGGAGATTGAACGCCACATCGGCTGGGATATCGGCGCGCTGAGCGTGTCGCGCCATCTGAGCCGCCAACTGGACGCCACCCTGATCCACCAGCGTTACTCACGGCTGGTGATCGACTGCAATCGGGCGCCCGGCATCGCCAGCTCGATCCCGCATTTGTCCGAACTGACGCCGATACCCGGCAATATCGGTATCGACGCCGCGCACGCGCTGGCGCGCGAGCGTGAGGTGTTTTTGCCGTATCACCACGCCATCGACGATCATTTGGGGCAACGTCAGCTGCGCGAACTGCCGACGGCGGTGATCGCCATGCACAGCTTCACGCCGGTGTTCAAAGGGGAATCGCGCCCCTGGCAGGTGGGGCTGCTGTTTAATCGCTACCCGGAATTTGCGCTGCTGCTGGCCGAACTGCTGCGCGAAGAGGGGGATTTGCAGGTGGGGATCAACGAGCCCTATGCAATGACCGACGCCACCGACTACACGTTGCCGGTGCATGCGGAACGGCGCGGTTTGCCTTATGTCGGCATCGAAATCCGCCAGGATCTGATCGCCGATGAACGCGGGCAGCAGGCGTGGGCGAAACGTTTCGCACGCCTGCTGCCGCAGGCCTGGCAGCGCTGGCAAATTTGACTTTAGGAATATTCCCAGAGATGATAACCGTAAGGAATACGTAATACGCCATTAGAAAAAAAGTCAGGAGAGACGTGTGGAGCACAGCGATAACGGACTGTTTATCAAACGGGAGCGTTTTGAAGTTCTGGCGATTCTGCGTGAAATTTGCAAACAACGCACGCCGCTGCGCGTAGAAAATCAGCAGCACCGGTTTCAAAGTCTGTTATTGAGCGTCGGGCCGGACAATATCGTGTTTAGCGGTGAGGAAGCGGAAAACGCCATCGACGGCGCCTGCACCATCGTGATTGAAAGCCACGACGCCAAAATCGAGTTTTCCGTCGGCCAGGCGGAATTGACCGAACATCAGGGCGTCCAGGCCTGCTCGACCCGGCTGCCGCAGGAGTTGGTTTACATCCAGCGCCGCCGTCAGTTCCGCATCACCACGCCGCACTGGCGCCAATTCTTCTGTACCGGCGAATACCCGGACGGCACGCCGTACGAGCTGCGGATCCACGATCTGTCCGCCGGCGGCGTCGGTTTGCGCTTCGACGGCCCGCTGCCGGATTTCTTCCAGCCAGGTCTGCAGTTCAAGAAAGCGGAGTTGGATCTGGGCAGCTACGGCAGCTTCAAGGTCAACATGGAGCTGGTGGTGGTCAACGACGATCAGGAAACCGACGATAACGATCAGGTGGTGCACTTCTCGCGCCTGTCGTGCCGTTTCCTCAAGCTGGGGCTGGCGATGGAACGCAAAATTCAGAGCGCGGTGTTCGCCTTCGAGCTGGATTTCAACAAAAAGAAAAAACGCTGATAGGTATCAGGGGCGGCACGCTGCCCCTGACTCTCCACCGGCCTTACGGCTTTAACGCCCGTAGGCTGCCGATCTCTTCCCAACCGAAATGCGCCGCTTCGGCCAGCACGTCGCACACTTCGCCCCCGGCGGCGACCACGGCCGCGTCGAGCGCGGCGCCGCGCAGCAAATGGCTCACCAGCAGTGCGGTGAACAGATCGCCGGTGCCTTTGACCGCCGATTTAACCTTCGGATGGGTAAAGCACTGCGTTTCCTGCCGGGTGACCAGCATCAATCCCACCTCGTCTTCGCGCTGCGCGACGCCCGGCGCGCTGGTGACCAGCACCCATTCGGTGGTGTCGTTCAACAGCGCCTGCGCGGCGCGTTGCGTCTGCTCCCGGCTGCTCAGAGAGCGGCCGCACAGCTGCTCCAGTTCGAAACCGTTCGGCGTCAGGCCGTTGGCCAGCCGCAGGAACGGCGAGCGATAGCAGTTGACGATGCGCTCATCCACGTAGATCCCTTCGCCGTAATCGCCCATCACCGGATCGATATAGATCCTTATCTGCGGATTGAGGGCGCGCACCCGCTGCAGCCAGTTGGCCAGAATATGGCACTGCATCACGTCGCCCAGGTAACCGACGATCACCGCCCGGGTGCGTTTCATCACGCCGCGGGCGATCAGATCGTCGAGAAAACCGCCGAACCACTCGCCGGAGATGACGCCGCCGTGCGGCTTGCCGTAATAGGGCGGGCAGCCGAACAGCACGCTGGGCACCTGCAGCGCTTCCAGCCCCTTTTTCAGCAGAGCGCGGTAGGCGATGCCGTTGCCGACGCTGCCGTAGACCACCTGAGATTGAATGCTGATCACGTCGATGGACGGTGACCGCAAGGGTGAAGCCTGTTGCATGAGTTACATCCTTGGTTCGTTATTATCCAGCCAGCGGGCGAACACCTGCCGCGCGCGCTGTTCCAGCTGCGCGCCGTGGCGCGCCGCCTGTTCGCGCAGGCTCTGGGGCGCGATGTCGGCCAGTTCCAGCTCGCAGGCATGGCCAATCAGCCAGCGTTCGATATCGCGGTGATCCGCCTCCAGATGGAACTGCAGGCCGAGCGCGAACCCCTGATAGTCGAAAGCCTGATGCGGGCAAATCGCCGTGCCGGCCAGGCAGCGGGCGCCGTCCGGGATCATGAACATATCGCCGTGCCAATGCAGCACCGGCGTATCGGCCAGCGGCGCCAGCACCGAGTCGTCTTGTGCCGCGAGCGTGGTCAGCGGGGCGAAGCCGATCTCTTTGACGCCGAGCGAGATCACGTCGGCGCCCAGCGCTTGGGCGATCACCTGCGCGCCGAGACACACCCCGAGGGTCGGTCGCCGCTGCGCCAGGCGCTGTTTGACCAACGCCAATTCATGGTCGAGAAAATCGTAGCGCTGCTCACCGGAAAAGTGCTGGGCGGCGCTGATCGGCCCGCCGAGCACCACCAACAGATCGGTCTCTTCATTATTGATAGCACGAATATCATCGCGGCCGGCATCGTAATAATCGATCTGATAGCCACGCAGCGAGAGCAGGGAACCGAGGATACCCAGGTTTTCAAAATTGACGTGTCGAATGGCGACGGCTTTTTTCATTGTTTAACCTCGCTAGCGTGGGTGAACGGCGTCAGCGCCAGCGACTCGCCCAGCACCGTGATGCCTTGCGCGCCGCTCTGGTAGACGATGCGGCGTTCGCTGACCTGGCTGAGCTGCACCTGATAACCCTGCGCGGCCGGGAACAGCGCGCACGCCTGTTCCAGCTGATCGGCTGCCCAGGGGGTGAACATCTGCAGGCGGGCAAAGGCTTTTCCTGCATACTGAATGTCGAGCACGTAATGTTTATCCATGGAACCCCTTACTTTTGGCCGCGGAAACGGGTAATCTTATTTGAACTAGTACAAAAGGATTTATGTATGACTTCATTGTATGCAAAAGGCGGCGGCGCTGTCCAGATTGCCGAGCAGATCGCCGCACGCATCAAAGACGGCGCGCTGCGGCCGGGCGAGCTGTTGCCGCCGGTACGCCAACTGGCGGCGGAGCTGGAGGTCAATCCGAATACCGTCGCCAGCGCTTACGCCCGATTGCGCGATGCCGGTCTGGTGGCGACGCGCGGGCGGGCGGGAACGGTGGTGCTGGAGCCGCCGCTGGCGGCGATGAGTGCGGCCTATACGCCGCGTCAGGTGCCGGCGGGGATGTGCGATCTGGCCAGCGGCAATCTGGATGCCGCATTGTTGCCGGCGTTGGCGCTTGGCGCGGCGGAGGCGTTCCCGCAGCAAAATGGTTATGACATCAGCGGCGATCTGCCGGTATTGACCGGTCTGGGGCGCGAGTGGCTCGGCCGCCAGGGCGTCGCGCTGGGGGAGCCGGCGGTGTTCTCCGGCGCGCTGGATGCGATGGAAAAGGCGCTGCGCTGCCATGTGCAGCCGGGCGCGGCGGTGTGGGTGGAAGATCCCTGCTGGCCGCCGCTATTGACGCTGTTGCGCCACCTGCGTCTGCGGCCGCTGCCGCTGGCGGTAGATGAACAGGGTTGTCGGTTGCCGGAAAGCGGGGCGGCCGGCGCGGTGATCCTGACGCCGCGCGCCCACAATCCGACCGGCGTCTCGCTCTCTGCGCAACGCGCGCAGCAGTGGCGGCGTTTTCTGCGCGACAATCCGCAGTGTCTGGCGATCGTCGACGATTTCTGGGGGCCGTTGTCGCAGCAGCCGCTGCATCTGCCGTTCGACGGCGATCGCGGCCTGTATGTGCTGTCGCTGAGCAAGTTTCTCAGCCCGGATCTGCGCATCGCGCTGGCCTGCGGTGACCCGACGTTGCTGCAGGCGATGCGCGCCGATCAGTACATCAGCGAACGCTGGGTCAGCCATATCTTGCAGCAGATCGCCGCCAGGCTGTGGAGACAGGCCTTGCAGGAAGGGCAACTGCAGCGGGCGCAACAGGCATATCAGGCCAGAAGGGATGAACTGGTGCAGCGGCTCAATGCATTGAATCACACGGCGCTGGCGGTGGGTGAAGGGCTGCATCTGTGGTTGCCGGTGCGGTCGGAAACCGCCGCCGCGCAGCTGATGGCGCAGCGGGGGTGGTTGGTGCAGGGCGGTGAACCTTTCCGCCTGAAGGGCGGCCCGGCGCTCCGCGTCAGCCTGGCTAACGTCACGCCGGCGCAGTTGGCGCCACTGGCGCAGGATCTGACCGACGCCATGCGGGCCGGGGCGGCGATCAACTAGGCCGGCGTCAAACTCTCCTCCGCCAGTAACTGCAGCGAAGCTAACCGGGCGACCGGTTCGGCGATCGGCGTGTCGATGATGAACTCGTCCACGCCGTACTGCTGCTGCAGCTGCGCCAGTTGCTGATGCACCTGCGGCGCGGTGCCGAGCAGAACATGGCTTTCTCGCGGCTCGATGCGGTAGTCGGTGGCGCCGGCCTGTTGCACGAAACTCTCGGCCTGGGCCAGGCTGCCGACGGTCACGCTCTGCTCACCAGCGACGTGCACGCGGTATTGCTGAATATCCGCCGCCAGCGTCGCGGCCTGTTCCGGGCTCTGCGCCACGATCGCCGCCACCGCCAGCAGCCCCTTGCGGCCGCCGCTGTGTGCGGTGTAGTGCTCCAGCGCTTCTCTAATGTCTTGCGGATTGCCGTTCAGATGCGCGGCGAACACGAAGGCCCAGCCGGATTCAGCCGCCAGCGTCGCGCTCTCTTTACTGGCGCCGAGCAAAAAGCGCTGGGCGGCGTGCGGCGGCAACGGCGTGGCGCTCAGGCCCGGTTCGGCGTCGTCGTTCAGGTACGCGGTCAACTGCGACAGCTGCTGCGGGAAGGCCGGTTTGTTTTGCCGGTTATGGGCGGCCTGCAGCGCCTGGGTGGCGAGCGGCAGCCCGCCGGGCGCTTTGCCCACCCCGAGATCGACGCGCCCCGGCGCCAGCGCCGCCAGCAGGTTGAAGTTTTCGGCCACCTTGTAGGCGCTGTAGTGCTGCAGCATCACGCCGCCGGAGCCGATGCGAATGCGCGACGTTTGGCCGAGCAGATAACCGATCAACACCTCCGGCGACGGGCAGGCGAGCTGCGGCGTATTGTGGTGTTCCGCTAACCAGAAACGCCGATATCCCCAGCGTTCCGCCTGTTGCGCCAGATGCAGCGTGCGCGCCAGCGCCTGCGCGGCGCTTTCCCCTTCGGCGATCGGACTCTTTTCCAATATGCTCAAGGCATAAGCCATTTTCCCGCTCCTTTCCTCATCAGATATGCCAGACAAATACCATGTGGGCGGCGTGCGCCTTAATACTGATTGGCGATAGGATATTCCATTGATCCAAAACGGATTTGGATATGCGCAGAACGGTAAAGCGCCGCGGTGTTACCCCTCGAGCCAGGCCTTCAGACGAATGGCGTCACGGTAGTGGCCGTAACGCGGCTGTGCGCCGAGCAGGATCATCACCACCGGCTGCCCCTTGATGGTGGTGCGCATCACCAGGCAGTGACCGGCCTCGTCGGTAAAGCCGGTTTTCTGCAGCTGGATCTTCCAGGCGGGGTTGTTGATCAGGCCGTTGGAGCTGCGGTAGACCAACTGGCCGCGGCCGGGGCGCACGATCTGCTGCTTGTCGGTACTGAAGCGGCGAATTGACTGATAGCGATAGGCGTGATTGACCATCTTCAGCAGATCGTTGGCGGTCGCCACGTTGCGCGGCGTCAGCCCGGTCGGATCGTAGAAGCGGGCGCGTTTCATGCCGATGGCGCGCGCTTTCTGATTCATTTTCGACACGAAGGCCTTGCGTCCGCCGGGATAATTGCGGCTCAGCGCGGCGGCGGCGCGGTTCTCCGAAGACATCAGGGCGATGTGCAGCATGTCGCGGCGGCTGAGCACCGAGCCGATGGTCAGGCGCGAATGGGTTTTCTTCAGCAGATCGCGATCGGCGGCGGTGACTTTGAGCTTGCTGGCCATCGGACGTTTGCTGTCCAGGGCGACCATGGCGGTCATCAGCTTGGTGAGCGAGGCGATCGGCAGCACGCGGTTCGGCTGCTTCTGATAGAGGGTCTTTCCGGTGCGTTGATTGACGACCAGCACCGATTTTGCATTCAGCACCAGCGGCGGCGCCGCAGCATGCGCGGGCGCCAACACGAACAGCAGGCTGAACAGGAGGGCGGCGCCGAAGCGCCGGACAGGCAGACGGAGAAAAGCGTGAGATAAAAGCATAACGGCGGCAATAGTGACCCTAAGTGATTAAAAAATATCAAAAGAGTCTGCCCGGCAAATGTGAAGGAAATAGGGTGATAATCGCTCAAACTGTTACAACAATCCCTTTTGTCGCAGGGTGAAGCGGGTGGCCTCGTTCAAATCGTAGTCCGCGAGACGCTCGCGCGGCACCCAGGCGTAGTCGTCGAACTCGTCGTTGATCGTCACGTCGCGGTTGGCGGCATGGCAGTCGAAAATCAGGTAAATCATGTAGATTTGCTCCTGGCTGCCGTCGGCGTAAGTTTTGATGCGCACGTCATCGCGGAAGGTCCAGGGCATGATGTTGTCGAGGATCAGCGCGGCGCCCAACTCTTCGCGCACTTCGCGCCGCAGCGCCTGTTCTATTTGTTCACCCGGCTCGACGCCGCCGCCGGACAGCGCCCACTGGCCGGGAAACACGCCCTTGTGCGCCGCCATTTTGCACAGCAGGAAGGCGTTATCGTTTTCAATCAGCGGGCAGACAATGATGCGTTGGCGCATGGAAGACTCCTGTCAAAATGGAAAGCAGCCACTTTAACATGGGGTTTGGCCCCTTAGCGTGAGAGAAATCAAAGCGTTGCATTTGCGCAGAGCTGCGGCAACCGCCTCTCTGCGCTACGGTCAGTAGATTTCCGGCACCACCATGTTGTCCGGCACCGGGTTACGGTGGTACTCCGGGCTGCGTTTGCGCTGCGGCAGCGTGATGACGTTGCCTTCGGCTTCCTCATAAGGCACTTGTTGCAGCAGGTGGGTGATGCAGTTCAAGCGGGCCTTTTTCTTGTCGACGCCCTGAACCACCCACCAGGGCGCCTCGGAAATGTTAGTGCGCGCTAACATGATTTCTTTGGCCTCGGTGTAGTCTTCCCAGCGGCGGCGGCTTTCCAGATCCATCGGGCTGAGCTTCCACTGCTTGAGCGGATCGTGAATGCGGCTGAGGAAACGCAGCTCCTGCTCCTCATCGGTGATCGAAAACCAGTATTTGACGATTTGGATGCCGCTGCGCGTCAGCATTTTTTCGAATTCCGGCACGCTGCGGAAAAACTCCTCGTACTCTTCGTCGTTGCAAAAGCCCATCACGCGTTCCACGCCGGCGCGGTTATACCAGCTGCGGTCGAACAGCACCATTTCGCCGGCGGCGGGCAGATGCGCGATATAGCGCTGAAAATACCACTGGGTGCGTTCGCGGTCGTTCGGCGCCGGCAGCGCCGCCACGCGACAGGTGCGCGGGTTGAGACGCTGGGTGATGCGTTTGATCACGCCGCCCTTGCCGGCGGCGTCGCGGCCTTCGAAGAGGATCACCAGCCGGTGGCCGGTGCGCATCACCCAATCCTGCAGCTTCACCAGTTCGCCCTGCAGGCGCAGCAGTTCGCGGAAGTATTGTTTGCGCCAGGCTTTCTTCGCGTCGCTGTCGACTTCTGCCGCGTCGAAGCGCAGGTCGTCCAGCTCCATTTCCAGCTCTTCATCGTAGCTGTCGTAAAATTCTTGCAGCAGGCGCTGGTTGAAACCGTCATCGCGGTTGAATTCATGCATGGTCATCAGATTTTCTCCGTGTCAGCCCGGTGTTAGAAATGGTTGAAGATCCAGTACAGCACCGCCGACAGCAGTACCGAGGCCGGCAGCGTCAGCACCCAGGCCATCAGCAGATTGCGCAGGGTGGCCATCTGCAGGCCGGAGCGGTTGGCGGCCATGGTGCCGGCGATGCCGGACGAAAGTACGTGCGTGGTCGAAACCGGCAAACCGAAGGCGTCGGCCGCGCCGATGGTGGTCATCGCCACCAGTTCGGCGCTGGCGCCCTGGGCGTAGGTCAGGTGCGATTTACCGATCTTTTCGCCCACCGTCACCACGATGCGGCGCCAGCCAACCATGGTGCCGAGCCCCAGCGCAATCGCCACCACCACTTTCACCCAAAAGGGAATGAAGCGGGTGGCGTTGTCGAGTTCGCCTTTCAACGCGTCGAGGTTGCGCTGCGCATCGGAATTGATCTGCAACTGACGCTCTGCCTTCAGGTGCTTGATGGTCTCGGACGCCAGGTACATGTCATTGCGGGTGTTCGACACCGCTTGTGCCGGGATCTTGTCGACCGAGCCGTACTGACGGATTTGATCGCCGATCGCGCCGGCCAGCTGCGCCAGCGCCGGCACCACCTCCGGCGTCAGTTCGCTGGTGCGCACATAGCCGGTCAGCACCTCGCGCGGCGGCGTTTGGCCGCCGGCCGGGAACTGGCGCAGCAGCTCGTTTTTTGTCACTTCCGCCAGCGCCGCCACCCGGGGGATCTGCTCCGGCGGCATCGAACGGTTCAGGGCGTAGGCGATCGGCATGGTGCCCACCAGGATCAGCATGATAAGGCCCATGCCTTTCTGCCCGTCGTTGGAGCCGTGGGCAAAGGAAACGCCGGTGCAGGTGAGGATCAGCAATCCGCGGATCCACAGCGGCGGCGGGCTATTGTCCTTAGGCGCGCTGTACAGCTGGCGGTTCTTGACGAACAGCTTCAGCGCCAGCAGCAGCAGGCCGGCGAACACGAAGCCGATCACCGGCGACAGCAGCAGCGCGTAGCCCACCTTGATCGCCTGGCCCCAGTCCACGCCGCTGGTGCCGGTGCGGCCGTGGATCAGAGCGTTGGCCACGCCGACGCCGATAATCGAGCCGATCAGCGTATGCGACGACGAGGCGGGCAGCCCGAGCCACCAGGTGCCGAGGTTCCAGATGATGGCGGAGAACAGCAGGGCGTACACCATGGCGAAACCGTTGCCGGTGCCGGCCTGCAGGATCAGCTCAACCGGCAGCAGCGAAATGATGCCGAAGGCCACCACGCCGCTGGAGAGCAATACGCCGAGAAAGTTGAAGAAACCGGACCACACCACGGCGACCATCGGCGACAGCGAGTGGGTGTAAATCACCGTCGCGACCGCATTGGCGGTGTCGTGGAAGCCGTTGACGAATTCAAAGCCCAGCGCGATCAGCAGCGCCAGCCCCAATAATAAAAACGGAATGTAACTGGTATAGACGGCGCCGGCGTCGCTGACGTCGTTAAATAAGTTCACTCCGGCGAACGCGATCCCCAGAATTAATAAGAACACAAAAAAAAGAACAGTGAGTCGACTGTTCTTTTGATGCAGCTTGGGCAGGCTGGATGCGGCCGGCACACCCGTTTGAACGGCGCTGTTATCGCTCATAATGACCTTCCTGAGAGGATTGAATGCGGTAGCTGTCGCCTGAAAAGTATTCTGAATGAATGTGGCCTTTTTATGACGAAAATATTAATCATCGGGAACGGCGAAAATCATTAACGCCGATAAATAAAGATTGTTATAACAGCGGGGACGGTCTTGGGTTAACGGCAACAGGCAGGATAAGGCGTTATGGTGCAACGGTTAGCGGAAAAGATGCACAAGCTTGATTTCGATGATGAAGTGACCGGGCTGATCTACGGCCATGTGTTTCGTTCCGGTGAGCCGCCGGCGCGCCTGAACTCGCAACAGGTCTGCCAGGCTTACCAGGCTTTGCCGTCCGGCGACGGCTTTGTCTGGCTGCACCTCAATCTCAACCACGCGGCGGCGGAGAAGTGGCTGAAAAACCATTTCGCCATTTCCGATTTTTTCTTCCATGAAATTCGGCATGGTTCCCACACGACGCGCATCGAGCGCCAGGGCGACGATCTGTTCGCCGTGCTCAACGACGTGATTTTCCACCCTGAGGACAGCAACCCGGAAACGGCGACGCTGTGGCTCTATTGCTGCCGTGGGCTGGTGGTCACCGTGCGTCACAAACCGGTGCGATTGATTGAACGGCTGCTTGGCCGCCTGACGGCGTTGGAGCTGGCGTCGTCTACCGAGCTGCTGGCGCACCTGCTGGAAGAGCAGGAGGACGTGCTGGAACAGGTGGTGCGGCAGGCTAACCAGTATGTTGATGCCATCGAGGATCGCCTGCTGACCCGCCGCGTCAAACGCAACCGCGCCGAGCTGGGGCGCATGCGCCGCATGTTATTGCGCTTTCAGCGCCTGTTGGCGCCGGAACCGGCCGCGCTGTTTCGGCTGTTGAACCGGCCGCCGGCCTGGCTGAGCCGCGAGGTGGTGCAAGATCTGCGGCAGTTTACCGAAGAGTTCACCGTGGTGTTGAACGATCTCGCCAGCCTGACCGAACGCATCCGGCTATTGCAGGAAGAGCTGGGCGCCAAGCTGATGGAGCAGAATAACCGCACGCTCTACACCCTGACGGTGATCACCGTGCTGGCGTTGCCGATCAACATCGTCGCCGGTTTCTTCGGCATGAACGTCGGGGGGATACCGCTGGCCAGCAATCACCACGGTTTTATCCTGCTGGTGTTGCTGGTCGGCAGTTTTACGCTGATCGCCGGTTATCTGGCGTTCAGGCGCCGGGACGAGTCGTAATTACAGGCGGGCGCGGTACTCTTCTTCCAGCCGGGCATGGGTGCTCCAGAACGGCTGCGGCGCCCGATCGTGCAGACGATCCAGCAGGATATCCAGATGGGTGTGCCAGCCGCCGGCGACGCTGAGCATCTCGTCGCGGTTGGCCAGGCGCCGGTGGGTGACCGTCAGCAGCACCGCGTTTCCCTGTTCCGTCAGCTCGAAGGTCACTTCGGAAGGGCGCCCCTGATCCTGTTCGGCCCAGGTAAAGCTCAGCAGGCGCGGCGGGAACAGGCAGGTGATGTGGCCGCGGTTGCTGACGCAGCCGCCGTGCTGTTTGTACTTGGCCGGCGGTTGCTCGTGCTCGCCCGCCAGATCGGAGTTGCGAAACTCCAGCTCCAGCGGCGCGCCGTTTTCCAACTTCATGGCGCCAGCCGCCAGCCAGGTGGCGCGCTTGTCGGATTCGGTCAGGTAAGCCCACACCCGCTCGATGGGGCCGGGCAGCAGCCGCTGGATGCGCAGCGTGCCGGGTTCGATAATCATGCCGTAATCATTCATGGTTCACTCCTTGGGAGGAAGCTGTTCGGGCTGCAGCAGCGCCTGTTCGAGCGCATCCAGCCGTTCAGTCCAGAAATGTTCATAGGTTTGCAGCCAGTGCATGGCCTGCGCCATAGGCTCGGGTTCGAGCCGGCAGATATGGTTTCTTCCTTGCACGGTGCGTTGCACCAGGCCCGCATGTTCCAGTGCTTTCACGTGCTTGGAGGCGCCGGCGAACGACATCTGCAACGGCGCGGCCAGTTCGCCGATGCTGCGCTCACCGCCGGCCAGCGCGCGTAACATCGAACGGCGGGTCGGGTCGGCCAGCGCATGAAAAATGGCGTCCAGCTGTGAGGAAGATAATTCAACCATATGGTTGAATATAGAACAGGCGGGCTAATATTCAACCGTTTTGTTGAATATTTTTTTGCCCCGGCGAGAAACCGGGGCGACGATCAGGCGCCGGCGTGCGCCAGCAGCGCGTTCAGCAATACGTCAGCGCCGGCGGCGGCCCAGGCGGGGGTGATATCTTCCCGCTCGTTGTGGCTGATGCCGTCCACGCAGGGAATGAAAATCATGGCGGTCGGGGCGACGCGGTTAAGGTAACAGGCATCGTGGCCGGCGCCGGAAATCATGTCGCGATGGCGATAGCCCAACGCTTGCGCGGCTTGACGTACGCTGTCGATGCAGCCCCGATCAAAAGCGATCGGGGGATACTGGAAGATGCGCTCGGCGCGAGCGGTCAGGCCGCCACCGTTGACGGCGTTCACCGCCGCCAGCAGGCGCTGCTCCATCTGCTCCAGAATTGACTCCTCTGGATGGCGGAATTCGACGCTGAAAAAGACGCGCCCCGGCACCACGTTGCGTGAATTGGGGGTAATTTGCGCCATGCCCACCGTGGCGCGCGCGTCGGGCGCGAAATCCCAACCGATGCGGTTGACCGCCGTGACCAGCGCCGCAAAGCCCAGCAGGGCATCGCGGCGGCGGTCCATCGGCGTGGTGCCGGCATGGGCGCTGAAGCCGACGACCTCCAGTTCATACCAGCGCTGCCCTTGTGCGGCGGTCACCACGCCGATGTCGAGATGCTCCGCTTCCAGAATCGGCCCCTGTTCGATGTGCAACTCGAAGGCGGCATGGATCGGCGTGCCGCCCACCGGATACTCGCCGGCGTAGCCGATGCGCTCCAGCGCCTCGCCGAGGCTGACGCCGTGCTCGTCGCGGCGCGTCAGACCGTATTCCAGGTCGAATACCCCGGCGAACACGCCGGAGGCGATCATCGCCGGCGCAAAGCGTGCGCCTTCTTCGTTGGTCCAGTTGATCACTTCAATCGCGCGTTCGGTGACGATCTGCCGATCGTTAAGGCTGCGAATAACCTCCAATCCGGCCAGCACGCCGTAGATGCCGTCGAAACGGCCGCCGCGGGGTTGCGAGTCGCCGTGAGAACCGGTGACAACCGGCGCCAGCTCGGGCCGCGCGCCTTCACGGCGCAGGAACATGTTGCCCATCCGATCGACGCGCACGCTGCAACCGGCCTCCAGCGCCCACAGACGCAGCTGGTCGCGCGCCTGACGATCCTCTTCGCTGAGCGCCAGGCGGGTGACGCCGTTGTCAGCGATGGCGCCGAACTGCGCCATCGCCTGCAGGCTTTGCCACAGGCGCTCGCCGTTGACCCGATGCGTCATGGTTTTTCTCCCGGCGTTTTGGCGGCGTAACGGAAATCGCAGCAGGGAGCGCCGGACATGATGGTCTGGGTGCGCTGCAGTTCAACGTCAGGCGCATAGCCGACGATAAACTGGCTGTCGCGAGCGCAGGAGAGCAGGTGGCCGATGTCTCCCAGCCCCATCTCATGATACATCTCGGCGTAGCGGCAGCGGGTGACGTTATAGTCGAAGTGCTGTTCGTCCTGATTGATCACCTCGACGCGCAACGCATCGTCTTTTTCCCACAGGTACTGCAAGGCGGCGAAGCTGCGCAGATCCGCGCCGTTCGGTTCCTGAGCGGCGAATTGTTTGCCCGCCGCGATGGCGGCATTCTCGATGGCTTCGCCGATCACTGCCTGAGCGCGCGTCTTGCCGATTTCACGCACCAGAATCTGGTAGATCGGTTTGATGATTTCCGCCTCGATCTTTCTGCGGGCCAAAATGCCCAATTCATTATTTGCACAGCTCATCGCCTTGCTCCTCTTGATTTATTGTGGTTTGGCGCCGCCCAACACGGTTTGCGGCTGCCATTTGCCGTCGACTACCCGGTACAGGGTGAAGCTCGGCTGTTGCAGGTTGCCCTGCGCATCGAAGGCAATGGCGCCGGTCACGCCCTGATAATGTATGGCGCGCAGTTTCGGCAGATAATCGGCCGGGTTGGCCGAGCCGGCCTGTTCGATGGCGGCGATCAGCACCCGGGTGGCGTCGTAGGCGAAGGGCGCATGCAGTTCGATGTGGGTGTGGTAACGATCGCGGTAGGCTTGCTCAAACGCCTTGCCGCCCGGCATCTGTTCCAGCGGCAGTCCCGGCTCCAACGCGACGACGCCTTCGCCTTCTTGCTGCGCCAGCGTCAGGAAGGTTTGGCTGACAAAGCCGCCGGCGCCCATCAGCTGCGCGTTCATGCCCAGCTGCTTCAGTTTGCGCGCCAGCGGCGCCGCCTGGGAATCTACGCCGCCGAAGAAGATCAGATCGGCGTTTTTGCTGCGCACGGTGGTCAGTACGGCGCTGAAATCGACGGTCTTGTCATCCACATACTCGCGGGCGACCGGCTGCACGCCCTGGGCCTGCAGCGATTTGATGAACTCGTCCGCCAGCCCCTGGCCGAAAGCGGTGCGATCGTCGATCACCGCGATGCGCTGGGCTTTCAGCGTTTTCACCGCATATTGCCCGGCATAGTTGCCGCCGTCGTCGTCGTGGCCCATCACGCGAAAGCTGGTGTCAAAACCCTGTTGCGTATAGCCGTGACCGGTGGCGACCGGCGCCACCTGGGCGATGCCGGCATCGTGATAGATGCGCGCCGCCGGGATGCTGGTGCCGGTGTTCCAGTGGCCGACCACGCCGGCGACGCCTTCGTCGACCAAACGCTGCGCCACGGCCACGGCGGTGCGCGGGTCGGACTGGTCGTCCTCGGACACCAGTTTGAAGGTGACCGGTTTGCCGTTCAGCGTCGGTTTCTGCGCGTTAGCGTCGGCGATCGCCAGTTGCGCGCCGTTTTCGAGATCTTTGCCGATGCGCGCGGAAGGGCCGGTCAGCGGCCCGGCCAGGCCGATCAGCACGGTGTCGGCCGCCAGCGCCGGGAGGCTAAGAATCATTGTCATGGCGGCCAGCGCCAACGGTTTGATGCGAATGCTCTGTTGCATGTCATACTCCTGGTGCGGTTAAAAGAAACAACGGTTATTCACCCAAATAGATCTGTTTGATTTTTTCATCGTCCAGCATCTCGGCGGAACGGCCGCTGTGGCTCAGGCTGCCGCTGTCCAACACGTAGGCGCGATCGGTGGACTCCAGCGCCAGGCGCGCGTTCTGCTCGACCAATAGCAACGTGACGCCGTCACGGGCTAACTGCTTGATGACCGTGAAAATGGCTTCCACCACAATCGGCGCCAGCCCCATCGAGGGTTCGTCCAATATCAGCAGCCGCGGGCGGCTGAGCAGCGCGCGGCCCATCGCCACCATCTGCTGTTCACCGCCCGAAAGCAGCCCGGCCGGTTGGTGCAGGCGCTCGCTCAGCCGCGGGAAGGTGGCGCACACCCGTTCGAAATCTTGCCGCACCGCCGATTTGTCACGCCGCGCATAGGCGCCGAGCTGCAGGTTTTCCCGCACCGTCAAACGGGTGAAAATGCCGCGTCCCTCCGGCACCATCACCAGCCCCCGTTGCAGCAACCGGTGCGGCGGCGCGCCGCGAATCGAGCAACCGTCGAACAGGATGTCGCCTTCGAACGGCTGCAGGCCGGTCAGCGCTCGCAGGCTGGAGGTCTTGCCCGCGCCATTGGCGCCGATCAGCGTCACCTGTTCGCCGGCGTTCACCGTGAAATCGATGCCTTTGACCGCATGAATGCCGCCGTAAGACACTTTGAGACGTTTAACGCTCAGCAGGGCTTCAGACATGCGCGCCGCCTCCCAGATAGGCCTGAATGACCGCCGGTTCGCGCCGCACCTGCGCCGGTTCGCCTTCGGCGATCGCTTTGCCGTAGTCCAGCACCGTCAGGCGATCGCACAGGCCCATCACCAGCTTGACGTCGTGTTCGATCAGCAGCAGCGTTTTGCCGCTGTCGCGGATGCGCAGCAGCAGCTCGCGCAGCGCTACTTTTTCACCGGCGTTCATGCCGGCCGCCGGCTCGTCCAGCGCCAGCAACCGGGGTTCGGTCGCCAGCGCGCGGGCAATCTCCAGGCGGCGTTGGTGGCCATAGGCGAGATCGCCGGCGCGGTAATGGGCGAATTGGCTGATGCCGACGTACTCCAGCAGCGCATGGGATTTATCGCGCACCGCCTGTTCCTCTGCCTTGGCGCGCCGGTGGCGAGCGATCGCCGCCCACAGGCCGTTGCGGGTGCGCACGTGGCAGCCGACCATCACATTTTCCAGCACGCTCATTTCGTTGAACAACCGCAGGTTCTGGAAGGTGCGGGCAATGCCGGCCTGCGCCACTTTGTCGATCGCCTGGGGTTTATAGCGCTGGCCCAACAGGCGGAACTCGCCTTCATCGGCGCGATACAGGCCGGTGATCAGGTTGAAGCAGGTGGTTTTGCCGGCGCCGTTCGGCCCGATCAGGCCGTAGATTTCCCCCTGGCGGATGCTCATGCTGACGTCATCCACCGCCGTCAGGCCGCCGAAACGTTTGCTGACGTGATTTAAAGCAAGCAGCGGCGTCATGCGGCGGTCCTCCCGGCATGGCGAGCCGGCCACAGGCCCGCCGGGCGATACAGCATCACCAGGATCAGCGCCAGGCCGTAAAACAGTTGGCGGATGATTTCCGGATCGATCAGCACCTGGCCGAACAGCGCCTGCTGCAGCGGCCCCATGCTGCTGCGCAGCAGCTCCGGCAGGGCGGCCAGCAGCAGCGCGCCCAGGATCACGCCGGGGATGTGCCCCATGCCGCCGAGCACCACCATCGCCAGTACGGCGATCGATTCCTGCAGGGTGAACGATTCCGGCGACACGAAGCCCTGAAACGCGGCGAACAACGCGCCGGCCACGCCGCCGAAGGTGGCGCCGATGGCGAAGGCCAGCAGCTTGAAGTTGCGGGTGTTGATGCCCATCGCCCGCGCGGCGTCCTCATCTTCGCGGATCGCTGTCCACGCACGACCGATGCGCGAGTTTTGCAGCCGCAGGCTGATGAACAGGATCGCCAGCAGCAGCGCGGCGAACAGATAGTAATAGAGGTACAGGCCGGAAAAACGCACGCCGAACCACTCGTGCATGCCGGAAAACCTCAGGCCGAACAGGCTGACCGGGTCAATGCCGGAAATGCCTTTGGGGCCGTTGGTGAGATTGACCGGGCGATCCAGATTGCGCATCAGAATGCGCACGATTTCGCCGAATCCCAACGTGACGATCGCCAGATAGTCGCCGCGCAGCCGCAGCGTCGGCGCGCCGAGCAGGATGCCGCATGCCGCCGCCAACAGCGCCGCCAGCGGGATCAGCCACAGCATCGGCAGATGCAGCCCGTCGGGGAACCACTGCAGCAGCAGCGGGAACTGCTGCGTCAGATGCGGTGACGACAGCAGCGCGGCGAGATAGGCGCCGACCGCGTAAAAGGCGATAAAGCCCATGTCCAGCAACCCGGTCATGCCCACCACGATGTTCAGCCCGAGCGCCAACATCAGATACAGCAGGGCGAAGTCGACGACCCGCACCCAGTAGTTGCCGCCGGCGGCGCCCGCCACCCAGGGCGCCAGCAGCAGGGCGAGAATGAACAGCGTCAGCCCCAGCCCGGCGCGACGCGGCGTGGCCAGAGGAACGGGGGGAGTCAAAACGGTCATCGTGATGTCCTTATGCGCGCGTGGCGATGCGTTCGCCCAACAGCCCGGAGGGGCGGAAGACCAGCACGGCGATCAGCACCAGAAACGCGAACACGTCCTGGTAGTTGCTGCCGAACACGCCGCCGGTCAGCTCGCCGAGATAGCCGGTGCCCAGTGATTCGAACAGACCCAGCAGCAAACCGCCAAGCATCGCGCCGCGCAGGTTGCCGATGCCGCCGAGCACGGCGGCGGTAAACGCCTTGATGCCCGGCAGAAAGCCCATCGAGAAACCGGCGTTGCCGTAGTTGCTGGCCATCATGATGCCGGCCACCGCCGCCAACGCGCCGCCGAGCGCGAAGGTCAGAACGATGATGCGGTCAGGACTGATGCCCATCAGGCCGGCGACCTGCGGGTTTTCCGCCGTGGCGCGCATGGCGCGGCCGAAACGGCTGTGTTCGACCAGCAGCCAGAGGCCGGCCATCACCGCCACGGCCACCGCCAGCGTGACGATCGCCGTGCCGGTGATCACCGCCGGCGCATGTTCGGCGCTGCCTGCGGTCAGGGCGATGGGCGCCATCGGCAACAGCTGCGGAAACATCAGGGGATTGCGTGACCAGATCAGCATCGCCAGGGTTTGCAGCAGCAGTGACACGCCGATGCCGCTGATCAGCGGGGCCAGGCGCGGCGCATTACGCAGCCGGCGATAGGCCAGGCGCTCGATCGCCATCGAGGTGATGGCGCAGATAGCCATGGCGAACAGGGCCGCCAGCAGCAGCGTGGCGTAGGGCGGTAACGCGGGAAAGTGGTGCTGCAACACCCCGATCGCCGACAGCGCGCTCAGCGCCCCGACCATCAGCACGTCGCCGTGCGCGAAGTTGATGATGCGCAGGATGCCGTACACCATGGTGTAGCCGAGCGCGATCAGCGCATAAATGCTGCCGAGCATCAAACCGTTGACGGTTTGCTGTACCAGCGTATCCATAAGGAGAGTCCGGAGATAATGAGTCAGAGGCTCACAGTAGAGAATTTAAAAAAATTGTAAAATACGGAAAAACACTTTCTTATATAAAAAACGAGTGTTTTTAATGTATTGATTTTTATGTATATTAAATCTACTCCTTCAGTGTCCATTTCCCAAAAACAGTCAATATATGAAAAAAACAGAACAGTATGATGAGCCGTTGCCGATGCTGCCGAACGATCCGCCGCTGCGCGCCGTACGGGCGTTCGAGGCCATCGCGCGCCTGGGGGGGATCAGCGCGGCGGCTAACGAGCTGATGATTTCGCCTTCGGCGGTCAGTCATCAACTCAAAACGCTGGAGGCATTTTTGCAGATGCCGTTGACCGAACGGCAGGGGCGTAACCTGGTGTTGCGCAGCGAGGGGCGGGAGTACTACCGTTCGATTCGCTCGGCGTTCAACGTGCTGCGCCAGGCGACCGAACACGTGCGTGAACAATCCGCGTCGCGGCAGGTGACCATCAGTCTGATCCCGCTGTTCGGCATGGGGTGGTTCATTCCGCGGCTGCGCGGTTTCCTGCGCGAAAATCCGGATATCGACATCAATGTGGTCTACGCCAACCACCGCAATTACCTGAGCGACGCCGCCGATCTGTCGATCCGCTTCGGGGTCGGGCAGTGGACCGGCTATCGCAGCGAGAAGCTGATGTCCGGCAAAATGGTGCCGGTGTGCAGCCGGGCATTCAGTAAACTGCACGGTTTGCTCGATACGCCGGATCAACTGGCGACGCTGCCGCTGCTGCACGACGAGGAACGCAATACCTGGATGCAATGGTTTCAGCAGGCCGGCGTCAAGCGCCCGCTGCGCAGTATCGGCCCGATGTTCGAGGATGGATTGTTGACGTTGGCGGCGGTGCAGGCGGGGCTAGGGTGCGCGTTGATGCGTGAACCGTTAATCGCCCAGTACCTTGAAAGCGGTGAGTTGATCAAAATGTTCGATCTGCCGATCGACGACGGCCGCGATTATTACCTGTGCGCTCGGCTGGATAGTGAGCTGTCGCAGGAGGGCGAAAATCTGCGGCAGTGGCTGCGCCGTGAGGCGGCGGCTCAGAACGCCGGGGCATAATCTACAACCAACGCGTCTTTCAGCAGGGGACGGCTTTGCAGTAGAGTGCCGGTTCCTCTGTAGCGATAAGGTATGACGATGCTGTTCGATTTAAACCAGCAGGCGGCCGAACTGCCCGAGGCTTGGCGTTCCTCCGTGCTGGGCCGCGTCGGTGCGGCCAACATCAAAGTGCTGCGTATGGATGCGCGCAGCATTGCGGATGAAGTGCATGATTACAGCGAAGGGTTGCTGGTGATCAGCGGCCACCTGCGGCTGCAGGTGGCGGGGGAAGAGGTGGTGGTGCGGGCCGGCCAGCTGTATCAGGCCGCGGCCGGCGTACCGCACCGCGTGTTGCCGGGCAGCGAAGGCACGCTGGTGATTGTCGATCTGCCGGAGGATTAAGCGTCGCCCAGTACCGTCAGCGCCACCTTTACCGCATCCAATAGTCGCGTTTCAGTGACGCCGTCACGTGCCTGAATCGACAGCCCGTGCAGGAAGACGGCGAAGTAGTCCCCCAGGCTGTCAGCGTCGGTGTCGGCGGGCAATTCGCCGGTTTGCACCGCCTGCCGCAGCCGTTCGACGATCTGCTGCGTACGCTGCAACCGATGCTCTGCCAGCCAGGTTTTGAGCCCATCGTTTTCCGCACTGACGCTGGCGGCGGCGGAGACCACCATGCAGCCCTGCGGCAGATCCGGCCGACTGTAGAGGCGCACGGCATCTTCCAGCATACGTTGGATCGCCGGGCGAATGCCGCTTTCCTGTGCGAAGGCGCGATCGGCGAAGCCGCCTTCCTCGGCTTCGTAACTGGCGATCGCCTCGCGGAACAGCTGCTCTTTGGAGCCGAACGCCTTGTAGATGCGCGCGGAAGCAATGCCCAATTCCGCCACCAGATCCGACATCGAGGTGCCTTCGTAACCTTGCCGCCAGAATAAGTTTCGCGCCTTCAAGAGCGCCTGTTCGCGATCGAACTCGCGCGGTCTGCCTGCCATTCGCTGCTCCAATTTACCTGTCATTCAGCGACATAGGATCGCTTAAATCGACGGGAATACCAATGTCTTTATAAATTTCGCTTGCGGTCAATTCGCTTTGCTCCTATTGTTTGTCAATCGACAACCAATAGGAGTTTACGATGAAAACCCTCAAAGGTCCAAGCCTGCATCTCGCGCAGTTCAGCGATGAGACAGCGCCGTTCAACAGCCTGCCGGCCATCGCCGAGTGGGCGGCGCAAACCGGGTTTACCGCCTTGCAGATCCCGGCCTGGGATCGGCGTTTATTCGACGTGGCCACCGCCGCGGAAAGCCAAACCTACTGTGACGATCTGACCGGCATGTTGGCGGAGCAGGGGTTGGTAGTCAGCGAATTGACCAGCCATATCTTCGGCCAGCTGATGGCGGTACACCCGGCTTACGATGCGCTGTTTGACAGTTTCGCGCCCCCGGCGCTGCAGGGCAATCCGCAGGCGCGCGGCGAGTGGGCGCGGCAGCAAATGTTGTTGGCGGTGAAAGCGTCGGCGCGGCTCGGGCTCAGCGAGCTGGGCACCTTTTCCGGTTCGCTGGCCTGGCCCTATCTGTTCCCGTTCCCACAGCGTCCGGAAGGATTGATCGATACCGCGTTCGACGAACTCGCCAAACGCTGGCTGCCGGTGCTCGACGCCTGCGAGGAGCAGGGCATCAACCTGTGTTATGAAATTCACCCGAGTGAGGATCTGCACGACGGCGTGACGTTCGAAATGTTTCTTGAGCGCGTGGGCAACCACCCGCGTTGCCGGGTGCTGTTCGATCCGAGCCATATGGTGCTGCAGCAGCTTAACTATCTGGAATTTATCGATATCTATAAGGATGTTATCGGCATGTTCCACGTCAAGGACGCCGAGTTCAATCCGACCGGTCGCCAGGGCATTTACGGCGGCTATCAATCCTGGGTCGATCGTGCCGGCCGTTTCCGCTCGTTGGGCGACGGCCAGGTCGATTTCAGCGGCATCTTTTCGCGCCTGACGCAGTACGGCTATTCGGGCTGGGCGACGCTGGAGTGGGAATGTTGCCTGAAAAATCCGCAGGATGGCGCGCGCGAAGGCGCGGCCTTCATTCGCGATCGCATTATCCGCGTCACCGACAAAGTGTTCGACGACTTCGCCGGCGCGCCGGTCAACCCACAACAGATCAATGCCTTGCTTGGCATTCGCTGAGCCTTAACCTTTCAGGGAGTCACCCCATGCAATATCGACAGAACGAGATCCCGTTAGCGGATCTCGTGGCGGAACACGTCTATCTCCAGGTCAACGGCCGGCGCATTCACTGCGTGGTGGCCGGTGAAGGGCGGCCGGTGCTGCTGATCCCCGGCTGGCCGCAAACCTGGTACACCTGGCGCCATGTGATGCAAGCGCTGTCGGCGGCCGGTTTTCAGGCGATCGCCGTCGACCCGCCGGGCATCGGTGATTCTGACAAGCCCGTCGGCGGTTACGATACCGGCAGCATCGGCGCGGCGCTGCACGCGATGATGTTGCAGCTGGGCCATGAACGTTACCAACTGGTCGGCCACGACATCGGCATGTGGGTCGGTTACGCCATGGCGAGCGACTTCCCGCAGGCGGTGGAACGTCTGGTGCTGACGGAGGCGGTGATCCCCGGTCTGGCGCCGCCGCCGCCGATTTTCGTCGCGCCGGAGGAGAATATCTTCCTGTGGCATTTCATGTTCAACCAGCTGGCGGATTTGCCGGAGGCACTGACCCAGGGGCGCGAGCGGGAGTATCTTGGCTATATCTTCAACCGCTGGTCCTATCGGCGCGATCGGGTAGCGGCGCAGGTGTATATCGCCGCCTATTCGGCGCCGGGCGGATTGCGCGCCGGATTCGACTATTACCGAGCGATCCCGGAAACCGTTCGCCAGAACCGGCTGCGCGCCGCTACGCCCTTGACGATGCCGGTGTTGACGGTGGGAGCGGAGCACGCCACCGGCGATGCGCCGCTGACCACGCTTCGGGGCAATGCGCACGATCTGCGAGGCGAAACGGTCGCCGGCTGCGGGCATTTCATTACCGAGGAGTGTCATGAGGAATTTATTGCACTGATTACGCCATTCCTGGCGGGAGAGCAGCGTGCCGCTTGATGAACGCATCGCCGCCTTTTTGACGGCGTCGGCCGCCGTGCCACCGCCCGCTTCGCTGGCGGCAATGCGCGCGGCCACGGAAACCGGTTTACGCCAGCTGCAGGGCGAGGCGGAACCGAGCGGCGGCGTCAGGGACTATACGGTGGTCGCCGCCGATGGACACCGGATGGCGCTGCGCGCCTATCTACCGGCGGGGGAAAACGGCACGACCGCGCAGCCGGCGATGCTGTTCGCCCACGGCGGCGGCTGGTGCCTCGGCTCACTGGCGTTGTACGATCGGCCTTGTCAGGCGTTGGCTAATGCCACCGGCCGGGTGATCCTGTCGGTTGACTATCGGCTGGCGCCGGAATACCCGTTTCCACAGCCGCTGGAAGATGTCTATCAGGCGCTCTGCTGGGTGGCACAACGGGCGCCGCAGTTGGGGATTGACGCGAAGCGCCTGGCAGTGGGCGGTGATAGCGCCGGGGGCAATCTGGTGGCGGCGGTCGCACTGTTGGCGCGGGATCGCGGCGGCCCGTACATTGAACGTCAACTGCTGTTGTACCCGGCGCTCAGCCGCGAAATGGCGACGAAGAGCTATCGCGAGTTTGCCGAGGGGCACTTTCTGACGCGCGACGCGATGGTGTTTTGTTGGCAGCAGTATCTGGGCCAGCGGCGCGATCCCGGCGCGGAACCGTTGCATGCCGCCACGCTGCGCGGATTGCCGCCGGCCGCCATCCTGAGCTGCGAATACGATCCGCTGCGCGATGAGGCCGAACAGTATGCACAGCGGCTGCGTGAGGCGGGGGTGACCGTGCGCTGCGAACGGTTGCCGGGCATGGTGCATGCCTGCATTCACATGCTGGGGCTGACCCCGGCGGCGCGGCGGCTGTTCGAACTGGCTCACGAGTAAAAAAAGCCCCGCATTGCGGGGCTTCTGGCTATTCATCCGCCGGGCGCTTATCGGCCGGCGACGGTGACAAAGCGCGTTTCCAGGTAGGACTCGATCGCTTCGCTGCCGCCTTCGGTGCCGTGACCGGAGTCTTTCACGCCGCCAAACGGCGTTTCCGGCAGGCCGAAACCGATGTGGTTGATGCTCAGCATGCCGCTCTCCACGTCGTGCCCCAGCGCATTGACGGTGGCGATGTTGCGGCTGTAGGCGTAGGCGGCCAGGCCGTACGGCAGGCGGTTGGCTTCGGCGATCGCCTCGTCATAAGTGGCGAACGGGCGCAGCAGGGCGACCGGGCCAAACGGCTCTTCCGACATGGCGCGTGCGCTCAGCGGCACATCACGCAGCACAGTCGGTTCGAAGAAGTTGCCTTTGCCCGCCACGCGTTTGCCGCCCGTGCTGGCCTTCGCCCCGTGGGCGATAGCGTCCTGCACCAGCGCCTCGATATTGTCGACGCTGCGGCTCAGCACCATCGGCCCCATCGTCACGCCGTCTTCCAGCCCGTTGCCGAGCTTGAGCTCACGCACGGCGGCGGTAAATTTCTCCACGAAGGCCTCGTAAACGCCTTGCTGGATCAGGAAGCGGGTCGGGGCGATACAGACCTGGCCGGCGTTGCGGAACTTGGACTGCGCCAGCTCTTTGGCCGCCGCGTCAAGATCGGCGTCGTCGAAGATCAGCACCGGCGCGTGGCCGCCCAGCTCCATGGTGGCCTTTTTCATATGCTGGCCGGCCAGCGCCGCCAGATGCTTGCCCACGCGGGTGGAGCCGGTGAAGGAGATCTTGCGAATGGTCGGATGCGGGATCAGGTATTCCGAGATTTCCGCCGGGGTGCCGTACACCAGCGCGATCACCCCGGCTGGGATACCGGCGTCGGCGAAGGCTTTGATCAGCTCTGCCGGTGAGGCCGGCGTTTCTTCCGGGCCTTTGACGATGATGGAGCAGCCCGCCGCCAGCGCGGCGGACAGCTTGCGCACGATCTGGTTAATCGGGAAGTTCCACGGCGTGAAGGCGGCTACCGGGCCGACCGGCAGTTTCAGGGTTTGCTGCTGCACGTCGCGAGCGCGGGACGGAATAATCTGCCCGTAGGTCCGGGTGGCTTCGCCGGCGAACCAGTCGATAACGTCGGCGGCGTTGAGAATCTCGATTTTGGCCTGCGCCACCGGCTTACCCTGTTCCTGCGTCATGATGGCGGCGATGGCGTCGGCGCGTTCGCGCAGCAGCGCAGCGGCTTTGCGCATCAGGTTGGCGCGCTGGTGCGCGGCGGTGTCGCGCCAGACGTTAAACCCGCGCGCGGTGGCGGCCAACGCCAGATCGAGATCCTCTGTGGCGGCGTGCGCCACCTGACCGATTACCTCGTCGCTGGCGGGGTTGGTGACAGGCAGGGTTTTCCCGGCCAGCGCATTGCGCCATTGTCCATCGATATACAGTTGAGTATCCGGATACATTGTTGCCTCTTGTTTGCGGAGTGGTCAGGGGCCGCTGAGTTTCGCGATGCGGCGCGCCTGAATGGGACAGGGATCTTAACCCTACGCCGAATGGCGGCGATCGTCCAGGCGAGGGGCACGAAAGGACCAGGGCGGCTACTCAATCGGCGATGTTTTGGCTATGCTGAGCAGATTGTCAGCACGGATGAGGAGGTCGGGTGCAAGGGGTACCACAACAGTTTCCGTTCGAAAAGGATTGCGCGCAGTTCCGGCATTTGTCGCATCTGCCTGGCGTCGAACTCTATCAGGCGCATATCGAACGCTATGCCTTCGAGCCGCATACCCATGACGCCTTCGCCATCGGCACCGTGGATGCCGGGGCGGAGCGTTTTCGCTATCGCGGGGCGCAGCACCTGGCGGCGCCGGGCGCGCTGGTGCTGATGAATCCTGATGAGCTGCATACCGGCGAAGCCGAAACGCCGGGCGGTTGGTGTTACCGCATGCTCTATCTGGCGCCCGAGGCGCTGGAGCAGCTGTCCGGCGATCGGAGCCAGTGGTTTACCGAGGCGGTGCGCCACGATCCGCGGGCGGCGCAGCGCCTGTCCGCCATTCTCGCCACGCTGTGGCAAACCGACGATCCGCTCACGCTCGATGGCCTGCTGCTGGAGGCCGTCGAGCTGTTGCACCCGCACATCCGCACCGGGCAGCGGGAAAAAGCCGAGGCGGCGCACCGTTTCGAGGTGGTGAAAAGCTATCTGCGCGATAACTTCGCCGAGGCCGTGACCCTTAACCAACTGGCCGAGCTGGTGTCGCTCAGCCCGTACCATTTCCTGCGCAAGTTCAAGGCCGAATACCACGTCTCGCCGCAGCAGATGCTGATGGCGATCCGGCTGTCGCAGGCCAAACGCATGCTGGAGCGCGGCATGCCCGCCGCACAGGTGGCGGCGGCGGCGGGGTTGACCGATCAGGCGCACCTGACGCGCGCCTTCGCCAATCGTTACGGTGTCACGCCAGTGCGTTTCCAGAAACAGGTGAAATTGGGCTAAAACAGCAACCTGCTACAATAATTCCTCCCCGCGTTTTCGCTACTCTGCCGCTGTCTTGTCGGGCGGGTTGGCCGCGCCGGCCGTTTGTCGGAGTCGTTATGTTCATTGGCGTTGTTTTTGCCCTGGCCGCCGGGCTGATGTGGGGACTGATTTTCGTCGGCCCGCTGCTGGTGCCGGACTATCCCGCCGCGCTGCAGTCCACCGGGCGCTATCTGGCCTTTGGGCTGATTACCTTGCCGCTGGCGTGGTTTGATCGTCGCCGTCTGCGCAAGCTGCGGCGTCAGGATTGGCTGGAAGCACTCAAGCTGACGGCCATCGGCAATCTGCTGTACTACCTGTGCCTGGCCAGCGCCATTCAGCGCACTGGCGCACCGGTGTCGACCATGATCATCGGCACCTTGCCGGTGGTGATCGCCATTTGCGCCAATCTGTTTTACGGCCGGCATGACGGGCGCCTGGCCTGGGGCCAGCTGGCGCCGGCGCTGCTGCTGATCGTCTGCGGGTTAGCGTGCGTGAACGTCGCCGAGCTGCGCGGCAATGCGGTGCCGATCGACGGCTGGCGCTATCTCAGCGGTCTTGGGCTGGCCGTGTTGGCGGTGGCGTGCTGGACCTGGTTCCCGCTGCGCAATTCACGCTGGCTGCGGGAGAATCCGACGCAGCGGCCGGCCACCTGGGCCACGGCACAAGGGCTGGTGACGCTGCCGCTGGCGCTGCTGGGCTATCTGGCGGTCTGCGGCCAATTGGCGCTGAGCGAACCGGCGTTCGCCTTGCCGTTCGGCCCGCGCCCTGAGGTGTTTATCCCGCTGATGCTGGTTATTGCCGTGTTCTGCTCCTGGCTGGGGGCGCTGTGCTGGAACGAAGCCAGCCAGCGGCTGCCGACGGTGTTGGTGGGGCCGCTCATCGTGTTCGAAATTCTGGCGGGGTTGGCCTATACCTTTCTGCTGCGCCAGGCCTGGCCGCCGCTGCTGACGCTGGCCGGCATCGTTTGCCTGATCGTCGGCGTGGTGTACGCCATGCGCATCAAGCCGCAGCCGGTGGTGGTGGCGCTGGAAGACAAACCGAGATGACGCCCGCCGTGGCGGCGGGCGTGAGGGTTAACGCTTGCTGTGGTGAATGATCTCTTCGGCCACGTTGCGCGGCGCTTCGGCGTAGTGACTGAATTCCATGGTGTAGGTGGCGCGGCCCTGCGACATCGAACGCAGGGTGGTCGAGTAACCGAACATCTCGGACAGCGGCACCTTGGCGCGAATCTCCTTGCCGCCGCCGCCCGGGATCTCTTCCATGCCCTGCACCAGACCGCGGCGTGAGGAGAGGTCGCCCATCACGTTGCCGGCGTAATCCTCCGGCGTTTCCACTTCCACCGACATGATCGGCTCAAGGATCACCGGATCCGCCAGACGGCAGGCGTCCTTGAAGCCGAAGATCGCCGCCATGCGGAACGCTTGTTCCGACGAGTCGACATCATGGTAAGAACCGAAGGTCAGGTGCACTTTGACGTCCACCACCTGATAACCGGCCAGCACGCCGTTGTTCAGCGCCTCGGCCACGCCTTTTTTCACCGCCGGAATAAACTCGCCGGGAATGACGCCGCCCTTGATTTCATCGAAGAACTCGAAGCCTTTGCCGGGTTCGTTCGGCTCGACGGTCAGCACCACGTGGCCGTATTGCCCTTTACCGCCGGACTGGCGCACGAACTTGCCTTCCACGTCGGCCACCCGTTTGCGGATGGTTTCGCGGTACGACACCTGCGGCTTGCCGGTGGTGGTTTCCACCCCGAACTCGCGGCGCATGCGATCGACGATGATCTCCAGGTGCAGCTCACCCATGCCGTAGATAAGGGTCTGGCCGGATTCTTCATCGGTACGCACGCGGAACGACGGATCTTCCGAAGAGAGCCGCTGCAGCGCGATACCCATTTTCTCCTGATCGCCCTTGGTTTTCGGCTCGATCGCCTGGGCGATCACCGGTTCGGGGAAGGTCATGCGCTCCAGCGTAATGATGGCGCCAGGGTCGCACAGCGTATCGCCGGTGGTGACGTCCTTCAGGCCGACGCAGGCGGCGATGTCGCCGGCGTGCAGCTCGTCGATGTCCTTACGATCGTTGGCATGCATTTGCACGATGCGGCCGATGCGTTCCTTTTTGCCCTTGATCGGGTTGTAAACGCTGCTGCCTTTGGCCAGCACCCCGGAGTAGACGCGCACGAAGGTGAGTTGGCCGACGAACGGATCGGTCATCAGCTTGAACGCCAGCGCCGAGAATTTTTCATTATCGTCGGCTTTGCGGGTGATGACTTCATCGTGTTCGCCGTGGCCTTCCATCGGCGGCACGTCGAGCGGCGAGGGCATCAGCTCGATCACCGCGTCCAGCATGCGCTGCACCCCCTTGTTGCGGAACGCCGACCCGCACAGCATCGGCTGAATTTCGCCGGCGACGGTGCGCACCCGCAGCCCGTGAACGATCTCCTCTTCGCTCAGCGGCACCTGGTTAAGGTATTTCTCCATCAGTTCTTCCGAGGCTTCGGCGGCGGCCTCAATCATATTTTCACGCCACTCCTGCGCCGAGTCGCGCAGCTCTGCCGGGATCTCTTCGAAGCTGAAGTTCATGCCCTGCGAGGCTTCGTCCCACAGAATGGCTTTCATCCGCACCAGATCCACCACGCCGCTGAAGTGGTCTTCGGCGCCGATAGGAATAACGATCGGCACCGGATTGGCTTTGAGGCGCTCGATCATCATTTTGCGTACGCGGAAAAAGTCCGCGCCGATGCGGTCCATCTTGTTGACGAACGCCAGCCGCGGTACCTTGTACTTGTTGGCCTGCCGCCAGACGGTTTCCGACTGCGGCTGCACGCCGCCCACCGAGTCATAGACCATCACGGCGCCGTCCAGCACGCGCATCGAGCGCTCCACTTCAATGGTGAAATCGACGTGCCCGGGGGTGTCGATGATATTGATGCGGTGCTGCGGATAATTATGCTGCATGCCGTTCCAGAAGCAGGTGGTGGCCGCCGAGGTGATGGTGATGCCGCGTTCCTGTTCCTGCGCCATCCAGTCCATGGTCGCCGCGCCGTCATGCACTTCACCCAGCTTGTGGCTGACCCCGGTGTAAAACAGAATCCGCTCGGTGGTGGTGGTCTTGCCGGCATCGATATGCGCGGAGATGCCGATATTGCGGTAACGTTCGATAGGGGTGGTGCGAGCCATAATCAACCTTTCTTAGCCGCGTGAAGGAGAGCGGCTTAAACAGCATGGATAATGATGATAATCCTCATAGGGTTATCCGCCGGATCGCAGAGCCTTGCTCTGGTCACAAACTAATCGTAGTTGAAGGCGTTGGTTTTTTTAAGCGATGGCTGTGATAGATGAAAGTTTGCACGCAGGCGAAGAAAGGGCGAAAAAAAGGCCCGTAACGGGCCTGTTGGCGAGCGGCGCGTTCGCCGCTTATTTGCGTCCCAGCAAGAAGCCGAAAACGATGCCGACCGCCGCCGCAACGGCTACGCCGGCCAGCGGGTTGGCTTCTACCTGTGTTCTTACGCTGTCCGCTGCGTCACGGGCGGCATAGCTGGCCTGGGAGGCGTACTTGCGCGCCGCGCCGCGCACCTGATGCTCCGGAGAATCAACGGCTTTGCCGAACGCTTCTTGTACCGCGCCTGCGGCTTCATTGGCTTTGTCTTCCGCTTTTCCAAACATGCTGCTCTCCTGTTCCTTGTGGGTTAACGAACCCTAAGCCTAGCAGGTGAATGGCATTTTTTGCAGCATTCTGTGCGTTATAAGATCAATCTGAGCAAAGAAAAGTCTTTCCATACGCGCGGCGTTGGCTTCACCCGCGCGTTTTTTTATGTTCTATTGGCTAGCGGTTTAACCGAGTATCGTTACCCTTTGACCGATTCGTTGAGTTGAAAGGACTCCCCATGTCAGTACTGCGTATTCTGGCGCTGCTCGCCGCGACCGCCGCCGCGTTGCCCGCTCAGGCCAAGCCTGCGCTCCACGGGGCGGCGGCCGGGAACGGCATTCGTTGGCAATCTTGTCTCAACAGCGGCTTTCAGCGCTGGTTCGATGAGGCGCCGCCGCCGGGGCTGCGCTGCGGCTATCTCGAGGTGCCGCTGGCGTACGCCACGCCGCCCGCCCAGACGGTGCCGGCGGGTGAACAGACCGTGCGCCTGGCGCTGACCCTGCTGCCCGCCACCGGGCCGAAAAAGGGCAGCGTGGTGACGATCAGCGGCGGCCCGGGCCTGCCGGGCATCAACCCCTATTTAGGCAACGACGCCCACGTCGCCAGATTGCGTAAATCCTACGACATCATCGGTTACGATCCGCGCGGCGTCGGCCAATCGACGCCGAAAATCTCCTGTCAGGTGGCCGAAGGTGACGAACTCCCTGAACCGGACGACAACGACGTGGCCGGTGCGGAGAATCAGACGCGCGCCCTGATTGCCGCCTGCATCAAACAAACCGGCGCGGACGTGCTGCAACACATCGGCACCGACGAGGCGGTCAACGATCTGAACGCGATCCGCCATGCGCTGGGTGAACCGGGGCTGACGGCGGTGGCATACTCTTACGGCACCAAGGTGGCGGCGCTGTATGCCGAACGTTTTCCGAAGAAAACGCGCGCGCTGGTGCTGGACGGGGTGGTGGATCTGGCGGAGGACGATTTCACCCAGCGCATGAACCAGGAGCGGGGCTTCCAGCAAAGCTTCCTGCGTTTCGCCGCCTATTGCGGCAAAACCGACAGCTGCCAGCTTGGCGGCGGCGCCAATCTGGCGCTTCAGCGTTATCACGCTTTGCTGCGCAAGCTGCATGAGCAGCCGTTCGTCACTGCGTCGGGCTATGAGATCTCCGCCGACGATGTGCTGACGGTGACGCGTTCGCTGCTGTTGTGGCCGGAGCGCTGGCATGAACTGGCCACCGTACTGCGTCAGCTCGATGCCGGCATCGCCGGGCAACAGGTTTCCGATCTGATCGACGAAAGCTATTCGCCGGACGCCGATGATGCCCTGAACGTCATCACCTGCGCCGACGTCGCCAACCCAACGGCCGATCCGCAGCAGTTGCGCAGGCAGCGGCAGGAGATCAATACCGCCGCTTTGTACGCTCACTACCTGCCGTTGCACGAGTATCCGCTGGAAATGTGCGATCTGTGGCCGTACCGCGGCAAAGATCGGCCGCACACCCCGGTGGCGTCCGCCGCGCTGCCGCCGCTGCTGTTCGTCGCGCAGCGCTACGATCCGACCACGCCGTACCGCAATGCCCAAGCGATGGCCGCCGCCTTTAAAAGCCCGCTGATCACCCGCGAACGCGACGGGCATACGCTGGCGCTGAACGGTATCGACAGCTGCGTTGACGAAAGCGTGGTGGATTATCTGCTGGCGCCGAAAAAGCCGCGCCGCGACAAGATTTGCCGCTGAGAAGGCCGGGCATTGGCCCGGCCTGACAGCCAAGTCGCGCGTGTTTTAGAATTTCACCTCTTCCGCCAGCGCCAGCGTCACGAACGGCCCCGACAGGGTCTGGTTATGGTGACGGATAATGGCGTCGGCGCCGAGCGCCGCCGTGTCCGAACAACTATGGGCATCGGCGGCCAACACCAGGTCAAATCCCAACTCCGCGCCGCGCCGACACGCGGTGTCTACGCAGTATTGCGTTTTCATTCCCGAAATCACCAACCGACCGATGCCGGCTTGCTTAAGCCGCTCCGCCAGGCCAGTCCGGTAAAAACAGCTGGGATGGGTTTTATCGATGAACCAGTCGGCTTGCGCATCGGTGTCGAGATCGGGGTGAACTTGCCACAGCGGACTGTTTACGGCGATAGGTGAACCTGCCGGGCCGGTGTGGCGAATAAACACCACGAGCGCATTCGCCATGCGTGCGGCGCGTATCAACGCATGGGTCTTTGCCAGAAGGGTTTCGGCGGCGAACGGCGGATCGTCCGGCGAGGCGAACAGGCCGACTTGCATGTCGATAACCAGCAGGGCGCTGCGCGGTGCGGGGATAGTTGGCATAGGTCTTCTCCGTAATGAAATTGCCGGCGGGCACGGAGAAATAAAAAACCCCGGCCATGGCTGGCGGGGCTTGGGGATACGTCGTTAGCTGTTGCGCACCCGTGCAGCCCGCCATTGCGTGGCGGTTGCGGTGGTGGTGGTGAGGGCGTGCGCGATGCGATTCATGCCATTGATAATGCGCGGTGGCGAGGGGAACGTCAAGGGTCGCTCCCCACACTCTCAGCCGGTGAAAATATGCGCTTGCCCCATCACGTTGAGACTGACCTGCGCCCCGGGCCGCAGGCCTTCGCGGCTGACGGTTTTGATCTCGAGCTGCGCGCCGTCGGCGGCCATTTGCAGATTGAGGGTGGAGACGAAGCCGGCGAAATCGATGCTGGTGATCACCGCCTGGCCGCGCTGCGCCGGATCGGACAAACCGATTTGAATCTGCTCCGGGCGCAACATGATGCGCGCCGGGCCGCTGCGTTGGCGATCGTCGACGGCGATGCGCCCCAGTGCGCAGTCGGCCCAGCCGTGCGCCAGTTCGGCGGTCAACACCAGCGTTTCGCCAAGGAAGCTGGCGGTCGGCTCATCAACCGGCCGCAGATAGAGATCCTGCGGCGCGCCCACCTGCGCCAGCCGGCCTCTGCGCATCACCGCCACCTGATCGGCGAACGACAGCGCCTCGCTCTGATCGTGGGTGACCAGAATCGACGCCACCTTGGCCTCCGTCAGCAGTTCGGCCACCGCTTTGCGGGTGGCGGCGCGCAGGCCGGTATCCAGCGCCGAGAACGGTTCATCCAGCAGCATCAGCCGGGGTTGTTGCGACAGGGCGCGCGCCAGCGCGACCCGCTGTTGCTGCCCGCCGGACAACTCGTGCGGCCACAGCGCCGCCAGACGGCGATCCAGCGCCACCATCTCCATCAGCGCCTCGATGCGCCGCTGTTTCTCGCGCTTGCCGCCTTTGAGGCCAAAACCGATGTTGCCGGCGACGGTAAAGTGCGGGAACAGCGCGCCATCCTGCGGAACGAAACCGATGCCGCGCAGATGCGCAGGCACCCAGCCGCCGCCGTTGCCCATGGCTTGTCCCTGCAGCAGGATCTGGCCGCCGTCGGGGATTTCAAAGCCGGCGATGATGCGCAGCAGAGTGGTTTTGCCGGAACCGGAAGGGCCGACGATCGCCGTGCGGCTGCCGGCGGCAACCTGCAGGTCGATGTGTTCCAGCACTCTGATGGCGTTGTAAGATTTTCCGATACCGTGCAGTTCGAGCGTGCTCATAGTCCCGCCGTGCGTTTAGATTGAGAATAAAGAAGCCAGGTGAGCGGCAATGACAGCGCCACCATAATCAGCGCATAAGGCGCGGCGGCGACGTAGTCTATCTCGCTGGTCAGCGCCCAGAAGCCGGTGGCCAGCGTGCGGGTGCCGTTCGGCGCCAGCAGCAGCGTGGCGGTCAGTTCATTGGCGATCGCCAGGAATACCAGCGCCGCGCCCGCAGCGGCGCCCGGCGCCGCCAGCCGCAGCGTGGTGCTCCACAACGCCTGCGCCGGCGATTTGCCCAGGCTGCGCGCCACGTTTTCCAATTCCACCGGCGCCTGTGCGATACCGGCGCGCAGATTGATTAGCGCCCGCGGCATAAACATCAGCAGATACGCCAGCAGCAGGGTGATTTCGGTCTGGTAAATCGGCCTGAAGCTGTGAATGGTGATGGTCACCAGCGCCAGCGCCACCACGATGCCGGGCAGCGAACTGGTCACATAGTTGCAGCCTTCCAGCACCCGATACAGTCGGGCCGGATAGCGTACCGACAGCCAGGCCATCGGAATGGCGCACAGCGTGATCAGCAGCGCGCCAGCGGCGGACAGCGACAGCGTTTGCCACAGCGCGGGCCACAGCTCGGCGTTGCGCCACACCTCGAATCCACCCAGCCACAGCCAGCGGGCCAGGGTGATGAAAGGCACGCCCAACGCCAGCGCGGTCAGCGCGATCGGCAGCAGCAGCGCCAGCGCGGCGAGCGGCGGCGAAAGGCGGCGCGGCGTTTGGCTGCGGGCGCTGCCGGAACCGACGCGGGCGTAGCGCGCGTGGCCGCGGCTTATCGCCTCAAGCAACAGCAGCCCCAGGCAGCACAGCACCAACACGCCGGCCAGCATGTTGGCCGCCGGGCCGTTGAAGGTCGACTGGAACTGATCGAAGATCGCGGTGGTGAAGGTATCGAAACGGATCATGGCGTACAGGCCATACTCCGCCAGCAGGTGCAGCGCGATCAGCAGCGAGCCGCCCCAGACCGCCAGTTTCAATTGAGGCAATACCACGCGGAAAAACACCGCCGGCGGCCGCGAGCCGAGTGAGGTGGCGACGTCCTCGATACCGGGATCCAGGCGGCGCAGCACGGCGGCGGCCGGCAGGTAGATAAACGGGAAATAAGCGAGCACCGAGATGAAAACGCCGGCGCCCAGGCCGTGCATCGACGGCACCAGGCTGATCCAGGCATAGCTTTGCACGAAGGCCGGCACCGCCAGCGGCGCGGTCGCCAATACCGCCCAGAGACGGCGGCCCGGCAGCGTGGTGCGTTCGGTCAACCAGGCCAGGGCCACGCCCAGCACGGCGCAGATCGGCAGCGTCAACAACACCAACAACAGAGTATTCAACAGCAGTTCCGCCACGCGTGGGCGGAAAACCAGTGCTTTGACCGTTTGCCAGCCGGTTTCAAACGCCACGCCGATAACGAATCCCAGCGGCAACAGCGCCAGCAGCGACAGCAACACGGCGCTGACCACCACGATCGCCCCTGGCCGCGGGTGACGGGGGACAACAGAATAACGCCGCGCGGTCTGCGCGGCGTGGGTACTCAGGTTTGACATAACGATCAAAAACTCTCGGTTTGCCGGCGGGCCTTACAGCAGGCCGGCCTCGGTCATCAGTTCGACAACTTTTTTACTGTTCAGCTGTGCAGCGTCTACTTTCGGTGCGTCCAGATCTTTCAGCGGCACCAGTTTCGGGTTGGAGGCCGCGCCAACGCCGACGGCGTATTCGAAGGCGTTGTTGGTGCGCAGGATTTCCTGGCCCTGTTTACCGGTGATCCACTTGATGAACGCCTGCGCCTGCTGCTGATGCTTGCTGGAAGCCAGCACGCCGCCGCCGGAGATGCTGACGAACGCGCCAGGATCCTGATGTTTGAAGTAATACAGCTTGATGTTATTGCTGTTTTCGCCGGTTTTCGCGCCATCCACGAACGGGTAGTAGTGATAGATCACACCGCTGTCGACCTGGCCGGCATTGACCGCTTTCATTACCGTGCTGTTGCCCTTATAGGCGGTGAAGTTGGTTTTCATCGCTTTCAGCCACGCCAGCGTGGCTTTCTCGCCTTTCAGCTCCAGCAGCGCGCTGACGATCGCCTGGAAATCGGCGCCCGATGGCGAAGCGGCCCAACGGCCTTTCCATTCCGGTTTGGCCAGATCCAGCAGTGACTTCGGCAACTGCGCGTCGCTCAGTTTGGCCGGGTTATAAACAAACACGGTAGAACGGGCGGCGATGCCGATCCAGCGGCCGTGGCTTGGGCGATATTGTGGTTCCACCTGGGCCAGCGTGGCGGCGTCCAGCGGGGCGAACAGCTTGGCGTTATCCACCAACACCATCGCCGGGGAGTTTTCCGTCAGGAACACGTCGGCAGGCGAGGCGCTGCCTTCCTGCACCAGCTGATTGCCCAGCTCGCTGTCGCCGCCGTTGCGCAGCGTGACTTTGATGCCGGTGTCTTTGGTAAACCCGTCGACCCAGGATTTCACCAGATTTTCATGCTGGGCGTTGTAAATAACGATGCCCTGGTCGGCGGAGGCCGCCTGAGCGCCAAAGGCCAGCATCATCGAGGAGGCGAGCAGGGCGACGGGGCCGAGAGATGAAATACGCAGCTTCATGCAGTTATCCTTTTTAGCGTTCGAATGAAGAAAACGAATATCGCCTGGCAAGCGCAAGCAGGCCGATTTTAGCCAAGAACATCAATAATGATAGTGAAAACGATTCGTATTAAATTATTTTTGACGATCGCTCACAAAATGAATTGCCCTAAGGATATGTTAAGCTTCGGCTGGAATAATCTATATTGATTGCCTGAATTTATGTCACCGCCGATTCACGGCGTTCCCGGCGGCAATGCCGGTCTCCGCGTTTATCCTCGTGTTCTTCATCGTTCCGTCGCCAGTACTTCTTTGATAATGAAAGAAATTCAACACCGCTTTTGGTTATGACTCATAGCGATTAATGATTTAATTTATTCCACTGCCTCATTGCATATTAAACGCGATAAAACACTAATCAGGGATATCGACGTGAAATATTCATTTAATGGCAAGAAACTGGCTGGTTTAATCCTCCTGGCTTTTAATGCTACGGCTGCCCATGCCGCAGAGATGCCGGCAGGCGTTAAACTGGCGGCGGTGCAAGAACTGGTGCGCGCCAACGGGTATGAACCGGCGACGCTGGATCCAAACCTGGCCGAAAGCAATGTGGAGTTCTACATCTTCAACGATCTGTTCGAAGGCTTGCTGCGCGTCGGAAAAGACGGTGAAGTGATCCCTGCACTGGCGCAGACGTGGGAGCATCAGGGCAACGTCTGGACTTTCCATCTGCGGCCGCAGGCCAAATGGTCGAACGGCGATCCGGTGACCGCCGACGATTTTGTATACAGCTGGCGGCGCCTCACCGATCCGAAAACCGCCTCGCCGTACGGCAGCTATCTGGCTTCGGCCTACGTGCTGAATGCCGCAGCGATCAACGCCGGCAGCAAACCGCCAAGCGAGCTGGGCGTCAAGGCGCTGGATGCGCACACTCTGCAGGTGACGCTGTCGGAGCCCAATTCCTATCTGCTCAAGCAACTGGTGCATTTCCCGGTTTTGCCGGTTAACCGCAAGGTGGTGGAGCAGTACGGCAAAAACTGGACGCAGCCGGCGCACTTTGTCGGCAACGGGGCGTTTCGCCTCAGCCAGTGGGTGGTGAACGAAAAGGTGGTGGTGGAACGTAACCCGCAGTATTGGGATAACGCCAATACCGTGCTCAACAAGGTAACCTTCTTGCCGATCCAGGGCTTCCCGGAAGTGGCGCGTTTTCGCGCCGGTGAGGTTGAGCTGGGGTATACCACGCCGCCGGAGCTGTATCAGCAACTGAAAAAAACGCTCGGCGAGCAACAGCTGGTGACTTATCCGCTGCTCTCCACCAGTTATTTCGCTTTCAATAATCAGCAGGCGCCGTTTAACGACGTGCGGGTGCGCCAGGCGCTGAACCTGGCGCTGGATAAAGAGATCGTCGCCGGCAAAGTGTTGGGATACGGCCAGCAGCCGGCCTGGACCTTTACCCCGACCGGCGCGGGCGGCTATCGCCTGCAGCCCGGCGCCGCGGCCGGTTTGACGCCGGAACAACGCCACGCCCAGGCGAAGCAACTGCTGGCGGAGGCCGGTTTCAACGCCGAGCATCCGCTGCGCTTTACCGTGTTGTACAGCAATGACGCCACCATCAAGAAGATCGTCATCGCCGCCGCCGCCATGTGGAAAAAGAACCTTGGCGCAGAGGCCACCTTGCAAAGCCAGGAGCGCAAAGTCACGCTGGACAATATCAACCGCGGGCAGTACAGCGTGGCCTTTACCCGCTGGCTGGCGGATTACGACGATCCTTCTACCTTCCTGAACGTGTTCCGTTCCGACAGCAGCGAGAACAGCCCCAAATACCGCAACCCGGCGTACGATCGCATTTTGCACCAGGCGACGGCGGCGCCGACACCGCAGCAGGTGCAGCAATATTTCCAGCAGGCCGAGGCGGTGCTGGCCGTCGATACGCCGGTAGCGCCGGTATACTACGAAGCCAACGCCACGCTCATCAAACCTTACGTGAAGGGGATCGACTTTACTCGTCAGGGCGCCTTATACGATAAAAACGTCTACATTCTCGAACACTGAAAAATAAAAGACGGCTGATTTATATCAGCCGTTTTTATAAATGTCCGTTTAATAACATTATCCTAAATACTCCATAAACGACGGGCAATCTTTTCTTCCCGCCGGATAAAACAACGCCTATACTGCGCCGGTAGTTTATATGCAGTATCTCGTTTGGCGAGGCTCCTATACAAACACAGGTTACTGATCTGACGACATCGAGAGATGCCCAAGGTTAAGACAGGCTTTATCGGATTAAGGTTCAGCCCAAAGTAACTTCCGAGCAACAGCTCGGATACGTTGTATAGTGCTAAAACCTGGACGCGGAGATAGGCAGTCTGCACTCCCTCTGTGGTTACGCCCCTATGCGATTCGCTGTTGAAGTTCACAACAGAAATAGGGACTGACAAAATGATCAAGTCACATCAATACTCTTCTTCTCCGGCGCTGAGCGCGACTGAAACTCTCGATGAAACTTCGGTCGCCGGTTATATGAACGCCGATTTTATTACCGTTCCCGCGACGATGACGGTCAATCATGCCCGGGAATATTTACTTTCACAGCTCAAAACGGACGAAATTCCTACCCGGGTCTTTATTACCGCGGACGATTATCATCTGCGCGGCACACTGTCGGTGAAAAAACTGTTGCAGTGCGAAGAACAGGATAAAGCCGTCGGCGTGATGATGGATTACAGCTATTTCCAGGTTTCACCCGACGATGACCGCAACGACGTGGCGCATCTGCTGGGCAAAGGGGGGCTGGACGTGGTGCCGGTGGTGGCCAACAACACGCTGGTCGGCGTACTGGGCGAGCGTGAGATCGCCCGGCTGGTCGAAGATGAAAACACCGAGGATGCACAACGCCAGGGCGCGAGCCTGCCGCTGGACAAGCCTTATCTGGAGACCAGCCCGTGGGCGCTGTGGCGCAAACGTTCGGTGTGGCTGCTGATGCTGTTCGTCGCCGAAGCTTACACCGGCAACGTGCTGAAAGCGTTTGAAGATCAGCTCGAAGCGGCGATTGCGCTGGCGTTCTTCATCCCGCTGCTGATCGGCACCGGCGGCAACAGCGGCACCCAGATCACCTCGACGCTGGTGCGCGCCATGGCGCTGGGCGAGGTCAGCCTGCGCAATCTGGGCGCGGTGATCCGCAAGGAGGTCACGACCTCGCTGCTGATCGCCGTCACCATTGGCCTGGCGGCCTGGGTGCGCGCCTGGATCATGGGCGTCGGCATGGAGGTGACGCTGGTCGTCAGCCTGTCGCTGGTGGCGATCACCGTGTGGAGCGCCATTGTTTCATCGATCATTCCGATGCTGCTGAAACGGCTCGGCATCGATCCTGCCGTGGTGTCGGCGCCGTTTATCGCCACCTTTATCGATGGCACCGGCCTGATTATTTATTTCAAAATCGCCCAGCACGTTTTGGGTATTTAAACCGCTCCGCCCGTAAAGGGCGGGAATGTGACAAACCTGAGGAGGACGTTAAAAACCATGGACGCCGACCAACCCCGATATTTAACGCAAGGGGCTTTTATCGATAACATTTAACCTGAGGACAAAATAATGGGAAACATGACTATTTTTATGGGATTCCTGGCAATGATCAGCTCGCTGGGCCTGTTGGCGGCCTATATGAGCACCAAATGGGATGATTGATGAACGCTAAAGATCCGCCTAGATGCATCCTCCCCGCGATCGCTATTTATTATGGGGAGGATTTAGCGGCGCGCTGAACGCGCAGCCTAAAACGGGAGTTGATAATAATGACGATTCTTATTCTGGGATTGCTCTACGCCATTTTAATGATCTCGGTGGGCGTTAATGAGATTTATTTTTATTCCACCGGAAAATCCAATTTTCTTACTAGCCTCATGCTGACATTCTCTGGCAGTATGCTGCTGATCGCCTTTGTCTGGCAATTATCCTCTAAAGTAAAAAAATAAATCACCGTCCGAATGTGAGCAGCATCATGCAAAATGAAAAGCAGGCCGTGGCCAGAAACTCGATGATCGCCAGCGGGTTGCTGGCTACGGGCAAATTCGTCGCCGGCATTTTCACCGGCAGTATTGGCCTGATATCCGAAGGGATCCACTCTTTTACCGATTTTATCGCCACCAGCATTACCTGGCTGGCGGTGCGCATCAGCGATAAGCCCGCCGATGACGATCACCACTTCGGCCACGGCAAGGTGGAAAACCTGGCGGCGCTGTTCGAGGTGCTGCTGTTGTTGGCTGCCGCCGGTTGGATTGTCTATGAGGCGGGCGGCAGCCTGCTCGGGCAACCGCATAAGATCGTCGCGGCGCCGGTGGTGATCGCGGTGCTGCTGATCTCCATCTGCGTCGATTTCTTCCGCGTGCGGGCGCTCAACCGCGTCGCTAAAGCGACCGACAGCGCGGCGCTGGAAGCGGATGCGCTGCATTTCTTCTCCGACATGCTTTCGTCCGGCGTGGTGCTGCTGGGCATGGTGTTTGTACTGCTGGGTTTTGGCCGTGCGGACGCCATTGCGGCGCTGATCGTCGCCGGTTTTATCTTCATCGCGGCGATTAAATTGGGTAAGCGCTCTTTCGACTCGCTGATGGACGCTGCGCCGGCCGGAACGACCGAAGACATTCGCGCCACGCTGGACAGCTTCCCGGCGGTGCTGGCTTGCGACAGCGTGCGCATTCGCAACGCCGGCGCGGTGCTGTTTGTCGAGATCACGGTGGCGGTGTGCCGCACCTTGCCGCTGGAGCGCATCGATGCGCTGAAGCGAGAGATCGTCGAACGGCTGCGGGAGCAGTACGCCAGGGCGGAATTCACCGTCATCGCGGTGCCGCAGACCCGCAGCGACGAAGACATGGCGACGCGCATTCGGGCGATCGCCGCCAACCACGGCGCGCAGGTGCAGAATGTGACCCTGCAGCAGTTGCCGACGCGTATGGCGATCGGCATGGATTTGGCGGTGCCGGCCCATGCCAGCGTGGCGCAGGCGCATGACATCGCCACGGAAATAGAAGGGATCCTGCGCCAGGCGATCGGCGAAAACACTGAAATAGAGACGCATCTGGAGCCGCAGACGCCGCATTGGCTGGCCAGCGAGGATGTCGACGCGGCGGAGCTGGCCGATATTCGGCGGATACTGCAGTCGGCGCTGGAGCAGGGAGAGATGGTGCAAGACGTCCATAACATCCGCGCGCGCAAGACCGACGGCGGCATCATCGTTAACTTCCACTGCCGGGTCTCGCCGGCGGTGACCATCGCCGCCGCGCACGATGCGGTCGATCTGATTGAACGGCGGCTGCGCGCGCTTTATCCGGCCATTACGCGCGCGATAGGGCACGTCGAGCCGATCAAGCCCGGCGTTTGAATCAGCTCGGCCAACTGCGGATAGAGCGCCGCGTTGGCCAGCAGCAGCGGGTTGCCGCGTCGCAGCCCGTTGTGGTGCATAAAGTCATTCGTCACGCCGCCGGCTTCGCGCGTCAGCACCAGCCCAGGCAGGCTGTCCCAGGCGTTCATGTGCGGTTCGTAATAGCCCAGCAGCCGTCCGGCGGCCACCTGGGCGGTCATCAACGCGCCGGAGCCGCTGCGCACAAACATCCCTCCCGTCTGCAGCAGGCGACAGAGAAAGCCGCTGAATTCCGCCGCCGAAGCGCGCGGTGAAATCCCGACGCCCATCACGCCATCCGCGACGCTGCGCCCGGCATGCACGGCGATCGGTTCCCCGTTCAGGAAAGCGCCTTGGCCGCGACAGGCGCGGAACATCTCGCGGTGGTTGGGATCGTAGACCACGCCGATCGTCGGCTCACCGTCGATCACCACGCTTATCGCGATACACCAGGTATGCAGCCCGTTCAGGAAGCAGGCGGTGCCGTCGATCGGATCGACGACCCATACGCAGGAGGCGTTATCGTCGGTGCCGCCGCTTTCCTCGCCGAGAAAACCGTCCTGGGGAAACCGGCGATTGATCATGCGGCGGATCAGCGCTTCGACGCGGCGGTCGGCTTCGCTGACCACGTCCTGCAGGCCCTGTTTAAACTCGACGGCCAGACTTTGCCGCCGTTGATAAAAGCTGAAGGCGAGATCGGCGGCGGCGCGGGCGATCTCGCGTGCAAAGCGGTAGCGCGCCTCGATGTCCCGTGGGGAAAGTGAAGTCATGGCAGGCAGTATTCCAAACAAAGTTTAGTGTGCAGGGTGCCATAGTCAGATGACAATACGGTGTCTATTCCTGCTTGATTTCAGGCTTGATTTGATTTATTTACTTTACTGTAAAGTAAATTTAATTATTAAACGTACCATCAAAGCATCCGTCAGCAAGATAATCAGAGGGGTCAGGCATGCTAGCGCATTTTTTCATCTTTCGACCGGTGTTTGCGGCCGTGCTGGCCATCTGCATTATGGCTGCGGGTGCTCTGGCGCTCTGGACATTGCCGATTGAGCAATATCCCGACATCGCGCCACCTGGTGTCACGGTGACAGCCAATTACCCCGGTGCTTCGGCCAAAACGGTAGAGGACAGCGTGACTCAGATTATCGAACAACAAATTAAAGGCATCGATGGCCTGTTGTATTTCTCATCAACCAGCAGTTCGGCGGGCCAGGCTCGCATCAGCCTTAGCTTCGAACAACAAACCGATCCGGACATTGCTCAGGTTCAAGTGCAAAATGCGGTCAATCAAGCAACGTCGCGATTGCCGCAAGAAGTGCAGCAGCAAGGCATCACTGTGACTAAATCGCAGGGTGATAGCCTAATGGTGGTTGCCCTGTACGACACGCAAGGCCGTATGGACAGCGTTGATATCAATGATTTTCTGGTCAGTTCGCTGCAAGATCCGCTGAGCCGGGTGGATGGCGTCGGGGAGACGACGGTGTTTGGTGCCCAATATGCTATGCGCATTTGGCTCAATCCGATCAAACTGAGCGGCTATGGTTTGATGCCGTCTGACGTGCAGGTCGCCATCGAAGCGCAAAATGCCCAGGTCACCAGCGGTGAGATCGGAGCCTTGCCTACGATGGAAGGCCAGTCGTTGAACGCGACCGTGACCGCACAATCGCGGCTGGAAACGCCGGAACAGTTTGAGGATATTATTCTGCGTACCAATACCGACGGTTCGGCGGTGTATTTGCGCGATGTTGCTCGTGTTGAAATCGGGGCGGAAAACTATCAAAACCAAACGCGCCTCAATGGTCACCCGGCGGCGGGTATTTCGATTCAGTTGGCTTCCGGCGCCAATGCGCTGGAGGTGGCAGAGCGGGTACGGGCCGAAGTGAATCGCAGGGCCCCGCAGTTTCCACCGGGGTTGCAGGTGGCTTATCCACGAGACAGCACGCCGTTCGTACTGGTTTCCATTGAAGGCGTCGTACAAACGCTGTTGGAAGCGATCGCGCTAGTGATTGTGGTGATGTATCTGTTTTTGCAAAATTGGCGCGCCACGTTGATCCCCGCCATTACGGTACCCGTAGTGTTGCTCGGTACCTTCGGTGTTTTGGCGCTGTTGGATTACAGCGTAAACACCTTGACACTGTTCGCCATGGTGCTCGCGATCGGCCTGTTGGTAGATGACGCGATTGTGGTGGTTGAAAACGTTGAGCGCGTGATGGAGGAGGCGCAATTGCCACCGCGCGAGGCGACGTTGCTTTCGATGCGGGAGATCAATGGCGCTCTGATCGGCATCGCGCTGGTACTTTCGGCGGTATTTATTCCAATGGCATTTTTCGGCGGTTCAACCGGGATGATCTACCGACAGTTTTCCATCACGCTGGTCGCGGCTATGGTGCTGTCGGTTTTAGTTGCGTTGACCTTGACGCCGGCACTGTGTGCCGGTTTGCTGAAACCGCCGGTGCACCGGCCGCGCAGCCGTTTTTTTCGTGGCTTTAACCGCCTGGTGGAATACGGGCAGCGGCGTTATGGACTGGGATTGAACCATGTGATGGCGCGCAAGGTGCGTTTTTGCCTGTTGGCGCTGCTGCTGGTTAGTTTCATGATCTGGCAATATCTGCGTATGCCTACCGGTTTTCTTCCGGTGGAGGATCAGGGCTCGGTAATGGTCCAGTTTTCTCTGCCGCCAGGTGCCCCGATGGCCAGAACGCAACAGACTGCTGACGCTATCGCCGACTATTTCATGACCGCCGAGCGGGACAACCTGAATGTAATCTTCATGGTTGTCGGGCGCAATAACGCCGGCAGTGGTCAGAATGTCGGTATGGCGTTTGCCGAACTGAAACATTGGTCGCTACGCAGCGGTGATGAAAATAACGCGCAGGCGATTATTAGCCGCGCCAATCGCCATTTCAAAAGCTATCGTGACGCGCAGATCAATGTGTTGTCGCCGCCGGCGGTGCGCGGGTTGGGGCAGTCCAGTGGATTTGAATTGTGGTTACAAGATCAAAACGGCGTCGGGCATGACGCGCTGCAAGCTGCTCAGAGGCAGGTGATCGCCGCCGCCACCGAAGATCCGTTGTTAACGGCGGTGCGCATAAACGGCCTCGAAGATAAAGCGCAATTGCAGGTCGATATCGATCAGCAAAAAGCTAGCGCACAAGGGCTGCAGCAGGCTGACATCACTAACACGCTTTCTGCCGCATGGGGAGGTGCTTATATTAACGATTTTATCGATCGCGGCCGCGTGAAGCGGGTCTACATGCAGGGGGATGCGGCCTGGCGCTCGGCGCCGGATGATATCGATAGTTGGTTTGTACGTGGTGAAAGCGGCAGCATGGCGTCCTTTGCCAGCTTCGCGACTACGCGTTGGCTCTCAGGCCCACAAATGCTTCAGCGCTTTAACGGGCTGTCGGCCACGCAGTTACAGGGGACGGCAGCCGAGGGAGAAAGCTCCGGCACCGCGATGGCGCGTATGCAGAGTATCATCGGCGATATAGACGGCTACCGCCTTGAGTGGAGTGGGCTCTCATATCAGGAGCAATTGGCCGCCGGGCAAACACTGATGGTGTATCTAGCTTCGGTGTTGTTCATTTTCCTCTGTCTTGCCGCGCTGTATGAGAGTTGGTCTATTCCGTTGTCTGTGATGCTGATCATTCCCCTCGGGATTATCGGAGCCGTTGTTGCCGCACGCCTTGCGGGGTATGAAAACGATATTTACTTCCAGGTGGGAATGTTGACGACGATTGGTCTGGCGGCGAAAAACGCGATCCTGATCGTCGAGTTTGTTGAAACACAGCTAAAAACGGGATCCGCTTTGTTGCAGGCGACATTGGAAGGGGCGCGATTGCGTCTGCGGCCCATCGTGATGACTTCATTGGCGTTTGTCGCTGGTGTAATCCCGCTGGCGCTTTCTGTCGGTGCCGGGGCCGCCAGCCGGCGCGAAATCGGTATTGCTGTGATAGGAGGCATGATTTCTGGCACACTGCTGACATTATTGTTCGTACCGCTGTTTTTTGTTCTGACTAAACAAGGGTTGGCACGACTTAAAGCGCGAAAATGAGCCTCTGGGCAGGGGAGATAATATGATCAACCGTCAACCGGGAAGGCCGATGAAGGCCAGGCCACGGATACTGGAAACCGCCAGCGTTCTGTTTTTGCAGCAGGGCTTGGACATCTCTTTGGACGAGATAGCCAACGAGGCGGGAACCACCCGTCAAACCTTATATAATCATTTCCCGAGCAAGGATGCCTTGGTGTTGGAGACGTTCAACCATCTTATCGAAAAGATGCAGCCGCCAATTGCCAGCATTCTGGCACAGGAGAGTGTGGATTTACCGCAGGTGTTGGCACGTTTCGCCTCGGTGGTTCAGGCGCATTTTTTCAGCGTTGAGAACGTGCATTTTCAGCGGTTGCTGGTGCAACTACTGTTGCAGAAACCTGAGTTGTACGCCACGTTGCGCGAACGCAATGCCGGGCGGGTGCTTCAGGCGTTAGTGAGGATATTGGAACAGGCGCGGCAGCATGGGCAAATCCAATTTGTCCATGCGCAGCCGCAGGCGATGGCATTTCTGGGCGCGGTTATGGGGTATCCGTTGCCCGCGGTTTTGCTATCCGACCAGTGGCCGACGCCGGAACAATTGCAACACATGACCGAAGCGGCTATCACCGCGTTTCTTTTGGCCTGGCAATATTCGCCGTCTGCCATTACCGAATAACGAAAGAGAACGTGAGCCTGGTGCTTTGTTGCATATGTAGAGCCTCGGCTGGTATCGCCGCCCGCCAAAACGCCAGCCCGCGCGGATTATCCTGGCTGACCGACAGCGACCAACCGCCGGGATGCTGCGCGAACAAGGCGCGGGCAGCCCGTTGTCCCATCCCGTTGCGTCGCCATTCGGGCTTGATGTAGAACTCCGCCATTTCGGCGGTGGCGCTATCGAGACGCCTGACCAACGCGAACCCGGCCGTTTGCCGATCGCTCAACATCAAATAGGGGTAGCGGCCGGCCTCGCGCCAGTAGAGCGGCAAATAGGGGTAATCCCCATCGGCGCCCAGCTCGCGAAGGCAATCGGACAGCATGGCCGCCAACAGCGGCCGCTGCGCGAGCGAGGCTTGCTCAAGGGAAAATGCCATGTCGCACTCCGTCAAAAAACAGGCCGCCGGATGGCGGCCTGTCAAGGTTAGCCCAGATTCAACCGGGCGGTGATGTCGGCAATCTCGCGGCGCCAGCGCGCCTGAAGCTCCGGTTTCTGGTGCTTCGGCTTGCGCGCCAGATCGGCCTCCAGTTTGCTTTCGAGGGCAAACAGGGCGGTCAACAGCGCTTCTTCGCCTTTCAATCGCTCGTCCGGCGTCGGAGTATCTGCATCGGCCTTGCCCGCCGTCGGCAGAGCCGGCGTTTCGCCCGCCAGGCGCTGATACACCGGCGCCAGATCGTGCCACTCCTCCAATTTTTGCTGGTCGATCAGCCAAAAGCGGTTGCAGCTCTGTTCGATCAGCATCCGATCGTGGGTGACCAGCATGACGGCGCCGGGGAACTGACGCAACGTTTCCGCCAGCTCCTCTTTGCCGGCCATATCCAGGTGGTTGGTGGGCTCGTCCAGCAGCAGCAACGAATGGTTGGCCAGCGTCAGGCCGACAAACAGCAACCGTGAACGCTCGCCGCCGCTCAGCGAACGGATCTGCTGATGGTGGCGCAGGTAAGGGAACCCGGCGCCGATCAGCGCCATTTTCCGCTGTTCCTCGGTCAGCGGCGCGAACTGCGCCAGCGCTTCGCTCAACGTGTCTTCATCGCGCAGCTGCTGCAGGCTCTGATCGTAATAGCCGATGCGCACCCGCGGATGGAACAGCGCCGGACGCTGCGTTTGTTGCTGATACTCGCGCCACAGCAGACGCAGCAGCGACGATTTGCCGCAGCCGTTGCGCCCAACGATGGCGATGCGATCGCCGCTTTTCACGCGCAGATGTTCGAGGTTGAACAGCACCGGCGCATCCGGCGCCGGGCGCACCGCCCAGTGCGGCAGCGCCAGCAGGCGATCGGCGTCCAGCGCTTCTCCCTGCAGCCGCAGCCGCCACGGGCTGCCGGCGGTCAGGGTGGTCTGTTCTTCCTTCAACCGATCGACGCGCTTTTCCATTTGCTTGGCCTTGCGCGCCAGATCTTCGTTGTCGTAGACCTTGCCCCAGACCGCCAGCCGTTTAGCGCTTTTTTCCACCCGGTCGATCTCTTTTTGCTCGGCGTGGCGCCGCTGTTCGTCCGCGGCGTCCTGTTCCGCCAGCGCGGTGCGCGCCGCAGAGCAGGGCAACCGGAAGAACTGCAGCGTTTTGTCGCGCAGGATCCAGGTGCAGTTGGTCACCTGATCGAGCAGATAGCGGTCGTGTGACACCAGCACGAAACTGCCGTTCCAGCTTCGCAAGAACTGTTCCAGCCACAGCAGTGTGGGCAGGTCCAAGTGGTTGCTGGGTTCGTCGAGCAGCAGCAGGTCGGGCTGGCGGATCAGCGCACGCGCCAACAACAGCCGCGTATGTTGGCCGCCGCTGAGGGTGCCGGCAGTCAATGTCCAGCTCTCTGATTCAAATCCCAGCTCCGCCAGTAAGGCTTCGCAGCGCCAGCGCTCGCTGAGGTGTTGGCCCGCAGGCAACTGCGCCAGCACGGCATCCAGCAGGGAGCAGGCGTGCAGTTCAGGCGGCAGGTGCTGTTCGATGCGCGCCATCAGACATTGATGTGACAATGTCACTGTTCCGGTGTGCGCAGGCAGGGCGCCGCTGAGGATTTGCAGCAGGGTGCTTTTGCCGCAGCCGTTATCGCCGATCAAACCGATGCGGTCGCCTTTTTTCAGGCTGAAGGATATCTCGCTCAGCAGGACGCCGAACGCGTTGTCGTAACCGACAGATTGTGCAGACAGTAATGTGCTCATTGCTTACTCAAGAGTTACAGGCATGGCAATGCCTATCGTCAAACATCGCTGACGACAACCCGGTAAGCCGGAGGGAAGATCCTGGATTTTAGTAAGCTTCGCTCAAGCTGGGTTATCGCAGCACGATACCGGTAATGCTTGAGCGGCGACGATTACCAAAGAAGTGTGAGTGAAAAACCAATTCACACGTCAGCATAGTAAGTCTCCTTTTATTGGTTGCAGGTTAATCGGTGGCAGGAGTATAGAGCGCTTTACGCCGCGCCGCCAGTAAAAGCGCCTGAATAATCAGCAAGCTAAGGAGAGCGCGGGCGCGTGGCACACAATGGGAATAATTACGGTATTTCGGCCGACATTAAGCAGCTATTATAATTAGCGTTTATGGTTAAGCGACGGTTCATCCGCCGCCTGTTCGTCTGTCTATCAGATAATGATGCTGAGCACTGAATTTATGTTAAAGCCTCGCCCGTTCCTCCTGTTGTTATTATTGCTGTTGGGTTTGCAGCTGACGCCGTTCGGCGCCGTCGCCGCCACTCAGGACGATCCCGCCGCTGAAAGCGCGCCCGATCCCGCTACGCAGCTGAAAGCCGCGCAAAAGCAGTTGGACAGCATGAAGCAGCTGGTTTCCAAAGCGACGACCGACACCCAGCTCAGCAAGCTGCGGTTGGCGACGGACGATCTGGTCGCCAGCATGGACAAACTCGCTACCGATCTGCAGCCGCTGCAGGAAAAACTGCAGGCGCAGCTGGACGTGCTGGGGCCGGCCCCGGCGGCGGGCGCGCTGCCGGAAACCCCGGCCGTCGCCCAGCAGCGCAATGCGCTGAACAACAGCAAGAAGCAGTTGGACGATGCGGTAAAACGCGCGCAGGCCATCAAGACCAGCGCCTTCGACCTGGGCCAGCAGATCAGCGATCTGCGCCGGGTGGCGTTCAAAACCCAGCTGGCGCTGAACACCGGCAGCATTTTGGGCGTCAAATTCTGGACGCCGGTGGTGCAGCCGTCAGCGGATGATGTGCAGCGGCTGGACCAGTTCAATGCCGAGATGAAAGCGGCCTGGGACGCCAGTTGGCAGGATGAATGGCGTTACGGCACGCTGGCGCTGCTGGCGCTGGCGGTGATCGTCTGGTCCTGGGGGCGCTATTTGTCCGAGCGTTTTCTTGCCTGGGTCAGCATTCGCTTCCTGCCGGACGGGCGCCTGCGCCGCAGCTTTATGGCGATCATCACCGTGGCGGTGACGGTATTCACTACCTCGATCGCGCTGAACCTGCTGTATTACGTCTTTATCCGCGTGCAGCCGCTGCCGGTGATGCTGGAAGACTTCGCCGAAGGCTTTAACCGTCTGGGGATTTTCTGCGCGCTGATCGCCGGGTTGGGGCGTGCGGCGCTGTCGCTGAATCGTCCGTCGTGGCGTCTGGCTTCGCTGGACAATGAAGTGGCCGCCGGGCTGCGTTACTTCTCGCCGCTGCTGGCCGGTCTGGCGCTGGCGTTCGGCACCGTGGAGCTGATCAACAACGTCGTCAGCGCCTCATTGGCCACCACCATCTTCGGCAATGGCCTGGTGGCGGGGCTGATCGGCATGGTGCTGCTGGCGGCGCCGCTGCGCGGCCAGCGCATTCGTCGCCGTCTGGAGCAGCAGGGCGCGCATCTGGAAAAACGCACGCTGGTCGGCGGGCTGGTGCACATCGTCACCCTGGTCTGTTCGGTGGTGATCCTGCTTTCCCTGCTCATCGGCTACATTGCCTTCGCCCGTTTCCTGACCTACCAGCTGATCTGGGTGGTGCTGGTGCTGATGGCGTTCTACTTCATGGTGCTGTTCGCCACTGACCTGTGCGCCGCGCTGTTTTCGCCGCAGACCGTCAGCGGCAAGATGCTGAAGAAAACGCTCAGCTTCAAGGACCGCCACCTGGAACAGATGTCGATCATCACCACCGCGCTGGCCAAATGTTCGCTGTTGCTGTTGATGATTGTCGCGTTGTTCAACGGTTCGTTTGGCAGCACCACGCCGGGTTCGCTGATGGAGAAAATCGTCTCCATCCTGACCGGCGAAGGGTTGCAGCGTTTCAACATCGTGCCAGGCAACCTGCTCAACGCCGTGATCTGCCTGGCGATCGGCATCTACATTCTGCGCGCGGTACGGCGCTGGCTGGGCTCTGAGCTGTTGCCGAAAACCATCACGGACGTCGGCATCCGCGCCTCGCTGGTGACGCTGTTCAGCAATATCGGCTATGTGCTGGTGATTCTGATCACCCTGGCGGCGCTGGGCATCCAGTGGAGCAACCTGGCGTGGATCGTCAGCGCTCTGTCGGTCGGCATCGGTTTCGGTTTACAGGAGATCGTGAAGAACTTTATTTCCGGCCTGATCCTGCTGACCGAGCGCCCGGTGAAGGTCGGGGATATGATCGGCATCGGCGGCGTGGAAGGCGACGTGCGGCGCATCAACGTGCGCGCCACCGAAATCCAGCTCAGCGACCGTTCCACCATGATCGTACCGAACTCGCAGCTGATCTCGCAGAACGTGCGCAACGCCACCATGGGCAACGCGCAAGGCGTGGTGACCATCGCGTTGACGTTCCCGACCTCCATCGATCCGGAGCAGGTGCGCAATATCTTGCTCAGCGCCTATAACGAGTACGAAACCATTCTGGATACGCCGGCGCCTTACGTGCGCTTCAGCCAACTGGGGCCGGACGGCATTATCCTGAGCGTGACCGGCTACGTGCCGAGCCCGCGCATGGTTGGCGCCACCAAGAGCGAACTGCTGTTCAATATCCTCAAGCTGCTGCGCGCGCAGGAAGTGAGCCTGTCCAGCCCGCAGGAAGTGGTGTTTATGAAGCAGCAGGCGACGCGATATCAGGCCAACGAAGAGGAACACTCCTCCTAGCGCCGGTCTGAGGCGGCGGGCCGTTAAGCGACGGCCCGCCGAGCGCGGCTAGTACATCGATGGTTCCACCGATTGCGAGCAGTCGCTATTGGCGCTGGATTTGGTGCAGGTGTAAGGTTCATTCGGCGATGCCGAAGGCGCATTCGATGGGCCGCCGCCGCCGATACAACCGCTCAGCATCAACGTCAAAAACACGAGAATTATCTTCTTCATCTCACCGTCCTCCATTGCGATTCCTCCTTTAAGTATATGCAGGGAAAGCGAACGGCACCGTTCGCCGCTGCGATCTATACTCCCTTGATGCCGTGTCGATGCTCAACCTCGGCGAATGAGGGGAGAAAGATGCAAACCGACGACGATTTGACCCGCTTTGCCGCGCAGGGCGCGCCGCCGTTGCCGCCCGGTTCCTGGCAGGGTTTTGTCGAACACGACGGCGCGCACATCTGGTATGCGGCCTATGGCGCTGACCCGACGGTGATCCTGCTGCACGGCGGCCTGGGCCACAGCGGCAACTGGGGGTATCAACTGCCGGCGCTGCTGGCCGCCGGGTATGGCGTACTGGTCATCGACAGCCGCGGGCACGGGCGCAGCACGAGCGACGCCCGGCCATACCGTTACGATCGCATGGCCGATGATCTGTTGGCGGTAATGGACGCGTTGCGGATCCCGCACGCCGCGCTGGCGGGCTGGAGCGATGGCGCCTGTGTTGCGCTTATCGCCGCCCACCGGGCGCCGCAGCGGGTGGACGGCGTTTTTTTCTTCGGCTGTAATATGGACGCCAGCGGCGTTAAACCGCCCGCGTCCAACCCCATCGTTGAGCGCTGTTTTGCGCGTCATGCGCAGGACTATGCCGCCTTGTCGCCGACGCCGGATGACTTCGATGCGTTCGTCGCCGCCGTGAGCCTGATGATGAGCAGCCAGCCGGACTACCGTGCACAGGAATTAGCGGCCATTCGCGTGCCGGTGACGGTTGTTCACAGCGAACACGATGAGTTTATCCGCGCCGAACATGCCGCCTACCTGAGCGACAGCATCCCCGGCGCCCGTCTGGTGACGCTGCCGGGTGTCAGCCACTTCGCGCCGCTGCAGCGGCCGGCATTGTTCAACCGCGCGCTGTTGGATTTTCTCGCCGGTGTGATGTGTCGCAAGGCGTTTTGAGGGTCGGCGCAAAGAAAACGGGCGCCAAACGGCGCCCAAGGCGTGACAGGTTAGAAATCGACCGTCGCCTGCAGGCTCAGGCTGCGCGGTTCACCCTCAATCACGCGTAAGTTACCGGCGCTGGAGGCATAGTATTCGCGGTTGAACAGGTTTTTCACATTCAGTTTCAGCTGAGTATGTTTCCCCAGCAGCTTGCTGTCCCAGGCGACAAAGGCATCCGCCACGGTATAGGCCGGCATGGTGAAACTGTTCTCCGGATCGCCGGCGCGGCGGCCGACGTAGCGCGCGCCGCCGCCAATGCGCACCTCGCCGGGCACCACCGGCAATGTCATGCGGTGGCTGAGGTACAGGCCGCCCATGTTGGTTGGGGCGTTGACCAGCCGATTGCCGACGTTGTCCGGGTTGAGGTTGTCTTCGACAATTTCGGTTTTGTCGTAGCTGTAGTTGGCGGTGAGATCCCAGTTGCGCGCCACTTCGCCGTTCAACTCCAGTTCGACGCCGGTGGAACGCGCTTTGGGGATACTGCGGGTCACGCCGTTGATAAAGATCGACATGTTGCTTTCATCGATGCGATAGAGCGCCAGCGTGGCGTCAAACGCCGGGGTGATCTGCCATTTTCCGCCTACCTCATAGGTGGTGCCGGTTTCCGGCGTGGCGACATCGCCATTGTCGTCGATGGCGGTGGACGGCGTGAACGAACGGCTGTAATTGCCGTACAGCGACAGACTCGGCGTCAGCTTATACACCAACCCCGCCTGCGGCAAAAACTGGCCGTCTTTGTCATTGAGCGTATTTTTCGGTTTCTGGAAACCGTTGCTGTTGTTCTGATAATACGACTGATAGCGCGCGCCCAGCACCGCGATCCATTGATCGGTGAGATGAATGCTGTCCTTGGCGTACAGGGAACGGCTGAACAGCGTGGCGCGCAGGTTGCTTGACGCGTCACTGTAAGTGGTGCTGTCGGTGACCGGCGTTTCGCCATACACCGGATCGTACATGTTGAAGGTCTTCGAGACCTTGCCGCGATAGGAATAGGCTTTGTAGGTCTGATTCTTCTCGTAGTCCACGCCCAGCAGCAGGTCGTGCTGCATGCCGAACAGCTGCGGCGAGCCGGTCAGATCCCAGGAGTAATAGTGGGTTTGATGATTGAAACCGCGGTTGGCGTCGGCGCGGCGCGAGACGATGCCGGTCGTGGTGTCGACCGCGGTGGCGCGCACTTCGTTGCTGTCGTAACGGCGTTGCAGCCAGGCGTAGTTGAAGCGGGTCGTCCAGATCGGATCCAGCGCGTACTCATAATGGGCGTTCAGACGTTTGTTCTTGCCCCAGGCATGGTTAGCGTAGTCATCCAAGCGGCGGTTATAGGGCACATCGACCGGCTTGCCGTCGATAAATGCGGTGCCGCGATCGTAAGGAATGTCGTACTTGTATTCGCTGTAGGCGATGTTAAAGGAAGCCTGGTCGCCGAACCAACTGAGCGAGGGGGCGACCAGCGTGTGTTCGTCGCTGCCGAAATTGCGCCAGTAATCTGCGTGCTGGCGTTCGGCGATCAGGCGAAAGGCGAAGCCGCCGCCCAGCGGGCCGGTCACATCGACGCTGCCGCTGCCGCCGCCAACACTGTTGGTGGCGCCGCTGATGCGGGTGTTCCAGTCATACTGCGGTTTTTTGCTGATCAGGTTGATGACGCCGCCGGGGCTGAGGATGCCATACAGCAGCGAAGCGGAACCTTTCAGGACCTCAACGCGATCGGTGGTGGCGTCCATGCTCAGCCCTTGGTTGCTGCGCACGCCATCGATGAAGACCGAGCCGTCGGAGTTAACCCCGAACCCGCGTTTGACGAAGCCATCCTCCGTGCCGCCGAGCGTGTTGCCCTGGGTGACGCCGCTGACGAACTTCATCGCGTCATTGACGCTTTTGACCTGGAAGTCGTCAATGACCTGAGAGGTGACGACGCTGACCGATTGCGGCACCTCGGCGATCGGCGCGGCGGTCTTGCCGGCGGTCGAGGCAGTGTCGGCGCTATAGCTGCCGGAAGGCTGGGCCGCGGCGGTCACCGTAATGGATTCCTCCGTTTTTGCGCCGGGCGCGGCGGCGATCGCCAGCGCGGGGAACAAACCGGCAAACAGGGGCAGCGCGTGAAGAACGTGATTTTTATTTCTTTGAGTGGGGGGGCGAAGAACTGACTGGTGCATATAATTCCGTGAAAAATAATAAATAGTAACGATTATCATTATAATTATCATTTATGTATTTTGAATAGTGGGCAATGCCTGTATCCCTTCACTGCACGATTTAATTTTGTCTTTACAGTAAAAGACGGCGATTTTGCCGGTAAAAAATCGGCTGGATGGTAATAACGATCGTAGTGACGGGAGAGTCACGACAGTTTGTTCGCCAGATAGGTAATTACTGTCAATATATTGATACACAAATATATTTTTCCTAGATGAATAAACAGATGTCCGGGCCGGCAAAACTGGCAATAATAGGCGGGTCGGCCGTTTATCTTCTCCTCATCGTCGACGGTTGTGACACGAACAGATTGTCACCTTACGCTAGCGGAAGTCTCTGGATCCAAGATGCAAACCACCTCGTTGTCCGATACCCGGAAAATTTGGCCCGCGCTCATCATTTTTTTGCTGGTGTTCACTCTGTGTCTGTTGGGCATAGTGAGTCGTCCCGGCAGTTTTCTGGCAATATTCTGGCCGGTGAACGCCGTACTGCTGGCGGTTCTGGTGCGGCGGCCACAGTGGGCTACGCGGGCCGGCTGGGGCATGGCGGTGCTGGGCTATCTGGCGGCGGACCTGCTGACCGGCAGTTCGCTGCAAAAGGCGCTGCTGCTGAACGCCGCCAATCTGACCGGCGTCGTGGTGGGGTATCTGTTGTTCATGCGGCTGTCGCCGCCGGCGCGCACGTTGCAGCGTGGCGCTTCCAGCATGTACCTGTTCGGCATCTGCCTGGCTGCCGCCGCCGCGACCGGCGCGGTGGGCGCCGCAACTTCGCAGTGGCTGTTCGGCAGACCGTATCTGACCTCGCTGGCGCTGTGGTTCTCGTCCGAATTCACCAACTACGTCACGCTGATGCCGTTTATTCTGGCGTTTCCCGCCGATTGGCGACGTCGCCTTGCGGCGGCCGGAGCCCTGTTCACCCAGCGCAGCCAATGGCCGCGCGCGGGGCGAAAACTCACGGTATTGGCGCTGCTGTTGCTGGCGGCGGTGTGCAGCGTGCTGATCGGCGGCCCCGGGGCGGTGATCTTTCCCATGCCGGTGCTGCTGTGGCTGGCGATGTCTTTCTCACTGTTCTGCACCATGATTGCGGTGCTGATTTATGTGCTGTGGTGCCATCTGGCGATCGATTTCGGGTTGCTTAGCACGACGCTCGACATGAAAGTGTTGCAAAACGCGGTATCGATGCGTTTGGGCATCGCGCTGTTGGCGCTGGGGCCCATCGCCGTGGCCAGCATGAACTATGCGCGTAATGCGCTGCTGCGCACGCTGGAGCACGTGGCGAATCACGATGCGTTGACGCACGTGCTGACGCGCAATGCGTTTATGCAACGCGGCGAACGGTTGATAGACCAAAAGGGCGAGCTGGTGTGCATCATGATGCTCGATATCGACTATTTCAAATCGATTAATGACCGTTTCGGCCATGCCGGCGGCGATCAGGCGCTGATGGCCTTTACCCGCGCGATCGCCGCCGATCTGAGCGTCGGTGACCTGTTCGGCCGCATGGGGGGCGAAGAGTTCGCCATCGTTTCGACGCTCGGCCAGCCGCAGCAGGGATGGCAATTGGCCGAACGCCTGCGGCAACGCATCGAAACGGAGTCTATCCTCATGCCGGCCGGGCATCCGCTGCAGATCACCGTCAGCATCGGCATGGTGACCTGCCCGGGCGGTTCCGGCCACAGCCTGGCGGATCTGCTTAAGCTGGCGGATCTGGCGGTGTACAAAGCGAAAAACGCCGGCCGCAACCGGGTCGCCACACCGGAATCGTCTCCGCCGGCCTGTCACGGCCGCTGAACTTCCGATCCGCGCTGCGTGCCTGCGGTCTAAACTGGTAAGGGACGCGGGCATTTCCGCCTGCGCCGAACCGACTGTCCTTAATCAGACAAGAGGATGCCAGAATGAAATACGTAGACGGGTTTGTGGTGGCGGTGCCGGCCGCCAACAAGGAGGCTTATCACCGGTTGGCGGCGGCAGCAGCGCCGCTGTTCAAAGAGTTTGGCGCCACGCGCATCGTGGAGTGCTGGGGCGATGACGTGCCCGATGGCAAGCTCACCGACTTTCGCGGCGCGGTGAAAGCCCAGGACGACGAAGTGGTGGTGTTCAGCTGGATAGAGTACCCCTCCAAAGCGGTGCGCGACGCCGCCAATGAGAAAATGATGAACGATCCGCGCATGAAAGCGCTGGGCGAGATGCCGTTTGACGGCAAACGCATGATTTTTGGCGGTTTCGCGCCGATCCTCGATGCGTAAAGGAGGCGCAGATGGCCAGAATTACGCAACATCTGTGGTTTGAAAAAGACATGGAAGCGGCGCTGAATTGCTATGTCGCGCTGATCCCCGGTTCGTCCGTGAACTGGTTTTCCGACCTGCCGGCGGATACGCCGAGCGGCCCGGCCGGCAGCGTGAAGCTGGCTTCCTTCACGCTGGGCGACCAGCGCTACGCGGCGATCGAAGCCGGGCCGCTGGATCCGTTTAACCACAGCTTCTCCGTGATGGTGGAATGTGACGATCAGGCGGAGGTCGACCGGCTATGGGATGCCTTGAGCGAGGGCGGCGAGGCGGAGCAGTGCGGCTGGCTGCGCGATCGCTGGGGGCTGTGCTGGCAGATCGTGCCGCGGCGCCTGACGGAGTTGATGAACGATCCGGACGCCGCTCGTGTGCGGCGGGTCACGGAAGCGATGCTGCTGATGGGCAAAATCGACATCGCCGGGTTGGAAGCGGCGGCGCGGGGCTAGCGGAAAGAGAACGAGGGAGAGAAAGGATGCATCGAGAACGGCACAGTATCGAACGCATCGGTTGGCTGCGGGCGGCGGTGCTCGGCGCCAACGACGGCATCGTTTCAACGGCCAGCCTGCTGCTGGGCGTCGCGGCGGCCAGCGCCTCGCATTCCGCGCTGATGATCGCCGGCGTCGCCGGGTGGGTGGCCGGCGCAATGTCGATGGCCACCGGCGAGTATGTGTCGGTCTCGTCGCAAGCGGATACCGAAAAGGCCGCGCTGGCGGAAGAGCAGGCGGAGCTGCTTGAAGACTACCCGGGGGAGTTTCGCGAACTGACGTCAATCTACGTGCATCGCGGCCTGGATCCGGCGCTGGCCCGGCAGGTGGCGGAAAAGCTGATGGCGCATGATGCGCTGGAGGCGCACGCGCGCGACGAGCTGGGCATTTCCTCCGCTACCCGCGCCCGGCCGCTGCAGGCCGCGTTGGCATCGGCTTTGAGTTTCTCCCTCGGCGCGCTGCTGCCGCTGCTGGTGGCGCTGTGGGCACCGGTCGCCTGGACGCGGCCGGCGCTGGTGGCCTCGGCGCTGATTTCCCTCGGCGTTCTCGGCGGCATCGCCGCGAAAACCGGCGGGGCGCCGATCTTGCCGGGCGTGGCGCGCATTCTCATCTGGAGCGCACTGGCGATGGCAGTTTCTTCCGGCGTCGGCCTGCTGTTTGGCGTGACGGCCGGCTAACGCCGCGTTTGCATCAATCTATTGCACCTCAAGCTCAGAATTTATCATTTGTCAGCCGTCGGCGTTCGCGGCAAGGTGACGGCAACGCCAACATCAGTCAGGGACACTTATGCAGAAATCACAGATCCTATCGTGGGTCGCCCAGCATCCGCTGTTGCAACGCATGGTCGCGCTAGAGCCGATCACCTGGTTCAATCCACGCGCGACAACGCTGGCCGCAGGGTTGCCCCACGTCGGGTTGACCGCCGCCGACGTCGCCGACGCGGAGCAGCGCCTGGCGCGTTTCGCGCCTTATCTTGCCGCGGCCTTCCCGGAAACCCAACCGACAAAGGGGATCATCGAATCCGAGCTGGTGGCGATCCCGGCCATGCAGCTCGCGTTGGATCGGCGCTATGGGCAGACGTTGGGCGGGCGCCTGCTGTTGAAAAAGGACAGCCATCTACCGATTTCCGGCTCAATCAAGGCGCGTGGCGGCATCTATGAGGTGCTGACGCACGCGGAAAAGCTGGCGCTGGAGGCGGGGCTGCTGCACACCGGCGACGACTACGCCCGGCTATTTTCCGACGCGTTTCGTCAGTTCTTCAGCCAGTACCGCATCGCCGTCGGCTCGACCGGCAATCTGGGATTATCCATCGGCATCATCAGCGCCCGGCTGGGGTTTGACGTCAGCGTGCACATGTCGGCGGATGCGCGGGCGTGGAAAAAGCAAAAGCTGCGCGACAATGGCGTGACGGTGGTGGAGTACGCCGACGATTACGGCGTGGCGGTCGAACAAGGGCGCAAACAGGCAGCGGACGATCCGAGTTGCTTCTTTATCGACGATGAAAACTCGCAAACCCTGTTCCTCGGCTACGCGGTGGCCGGCGGCCGCCTGAAGCGGCAGTTTGCCGAACAGGGCATCGTGGTGGACGCGCAGCATCCGCTGTTCGTTTATCTGCCGTGCGGCGTCGGCGGCGGGCCGGGCGGAGTCGCCTTTGGCCTCAAGCTGGCGTTCGGCGATCACGTTCACTGCATTTTCGCCGAACCGACCCATTCTCCTTGCATGCTGCTCGGCGTCTACAGCGGGTTGCATGACGGCATTGCGGTGCAAGATCTCGGCATCGACAATCGCACGGCGGCGGACGGACTGGCGGTGGGGCGCGCCTCCGGTTTTGTCGGCCGGGCGATGGAGCGCCTGCTGAGCGCGTTTTACACCCTGAGCGACGAAGAGATGTTCGCGTTGCTTGGGTTGTTGGACAGGCACGAGCATATCCAGCTGGAACCCTCCGCCCTGGCCGGCATGGCCGGGCCGTGGCGCGTTGCGGCCCATGCGGGGGAGCTCAGCGAGCAGGGCGTGAGCGCCGAGCACCTGGCCCAGGCGACGCATCTGGTATGGGCGACCGGCGGCGGCATGGTGCCGACGGCGGAAATGGCGAAATACCTCGCCGCCGCGCAAACGGCGCCGTGAGCCAATAGCGCCGAGGCTTGCGCTCGCTTCCTGTTTTTAGGCGGCGAGCGCGGTTTGACAAGCGCCGGTTCCCTCCGGCCCAGGGGCAACGTCAGAGCGGGCGCTCATGATGTTTTTAAAATGTTAACAAAATCACAACTCCCCACGCCGCAGTCACGGCTTAAATCTCCATATCCAATTAATAGTAAATAAAATTATTTTATTTACCGCTTTCTGATGTTCGTTTATCGCACGCTTATTTTTTTAACAATATTGAAGCATTCGCCGTGGGGTGGTTTGATTTGATTGTCGATTAACGAACTATATTCCGATAATCGCACAAATTAACCCTCTCGCCGGCTCGCAGCCGGCTGTTCCGTGCGGTGAGGTTCGCCGCACTCTCTGAGGAGCACGCCATGCCGCATGATAACAACGTAGAAATTCGAGGGTTTATCGATAACCAGCCATTTTCTCGCTACCAGTGGTTGATACTGGCTTTGTGTTTTTTGGCGGTCGCGCTGGATGGTTTCGATACCGCCATTATCGGTTTCATCGCCACGTCGCTGGTGCAGGAGTGGGGAATAGACAAAACCGCGCTGGGGCCGGTAATGAGCGCCGCGCTGGTCGGTCTGGCGGTAGGCGCGTTGGCCGCCGGCCCGTTGGCGGATCGCATCGGCCGCAAGAAAGTGCTGGTGATTTCGCTGCTGCTGTTTGGCGGCTTCAGCCTGCTGACCGCCTTCGCCGGCTCGCTTTCGACGCTGACGCTGCTGCGTTTTTTGACCGGGCTGGGACTGGGGGCGGCCATGCCGAACGCCGCCACGCTGATGTCGGAATATGCCCCTCAGCGCTGCCGAGCCCTGATGGTGAATCTGATGTTTTGCGGTTTCCCTCTCGGTTCGTCGCTGGGCGGTTTTTCTTCCGCCTGGCTGATCCCGCATTTCGGCTGGCAGAGCGTGCTGGTGCTGGGCGGCGTTATGCCGTTGTTGCTGGCGCTGGTTCTGATCGCCGCCTTGCCTGAATCCGTGCGCTTCATGGTCGCGCGCGGCTATGCCGCAGAGCGCATCGCCAAGGTGCTGAAGCGCATTGCGCCGATCCGAATGACGCCGCTGCCGCGCTTCATGTTGCAGGAAGAGGGGCTGATAAAGGCAGCGTCGCCGCTGGGCATGATCTTTTCGCGTCGCTATCTGCTGGGCACGTTGATGCTGTGTCTGACTTACTTCATGGGATTGATGATCTTCTATCTGCTGACCAGTTGGCTGCCGCTGCTGATCCGTGAAACCGGCGCCTCCGTTACGCAGGCGTCGCTGATCACCGCGCTGTTTCCGCTCGGCGGGGGGCTCGGCGTATTGATTATCGGTTGGTTGATGGATCGCATGAACCCGCACAAGGTGGTGGCCGTCGGCTATTTGCTGACCGGTTTGTTCGTCGGCATCATCGGCTATGTCTATACCTCTCCGCTGCTGATGGCGCTCACGGTGTTCATCGCCGGCACCTGCATGAACGGCGCCCAGTCATCCATGCCGGCCCTGGCGGCCGGGTTCTATCCCACCCAGAGCCGGGCGACCGGCGTGGCCTGGATGCTCGGTCTCGGGCGTTTTGGCGGCATTCTGGGGGCGATGAGCGGTGGCGTGCTGATGCAGATGCAGCTGTCGTTCAGCACCATTTTCACGCTGTTGGCCATCCCGGCGCTGATCGCGGCGCTGGCGCTGCTCGCCAAACACCTTTCCGGCGGCTACCCGGCGCTGCCGGCGCCGCTCAACAAAATGCTATGAGGGAGTCATGCTATGCGCACACAGGTTGTGATCATCGGCGCCGGTCCGGCCGGCTTGATGTTGTCCCATCTGCTGCACCTGCAAGGTGTGGAATCGGTGGTGTTGGAAACGCGCAGCCGGGAGGCGGTGGAATCGACCATTCGCGCCGGGGTGCTCGAACAGGGGACCGTCGATCTGCTCGAGCAGACCGGATTGGGGGAGCGGATGCGGCGGGAAGGGACGCGGCATCAGGGGATCCGCTTGGCGTTCGGTGGCCGGCAGCACCGCATCGATCTGGCCGGATTGACCGAGCGCGCCGTCACCGTTTATGCCCAGCACGAAGTTTTGAAAGACCTGATCGCCGCGCGTCTGGCGGCGCAGGGCCATCTATTTTTCGAGGTGGAGCAGGTTGAATTGAAGGCGCTGAACAGCGCGCAGCCCGAGGTTCACTACCGTCATGGCGACCAGCCGCGCCGGCTCCGCTGCGACTTTGTCATCGGATGCGACGGATTCCACGGCATCAGCCGCGCGGCGATGCCCGGTGGGCTGCGGCAGGATTACACCCGCACCTATCCGTTCGGCTGGTTCGGCATTCTGGTCGAAGCGCCGCCGTCCAGCGAAGAGCTGATCTACGCCTGCCATCCGCGCGGTTTTGCGTTGATCAGCACCCGTTCGCCCGGCGTGCAGCGCATGTATTTTCAGTGCGATCCTGCGGAACAGGTCGATCAATGGTCGGACGATCGTATCTGGCGCGAGTTGGAGCAGCGGCTGGAAAACCATGAAGGCTGGACGCTGAAAAAGGGCCGCATATTTCAGAAAAACGTGGTGGGCATGCGCAGCTTCGTTACCGAACCGATGCGCTACCGGCGCCTGCTGTTGGCGGGCGACGCGGCGCATATCGTGCCGCCGACCGGCGCCAAAGGGTTGAATCTGGCCATGGCCGATGTTTGCCTGTTGTCCCAGGCGCTGGAGACGTTTTACCGGCGAGGCGACTGGCAACGGCTGGACGATTACAGCGACACCGCCTTGCAGCGGGTCTGGCGCGCCGAGCATTTTTCCTGGTGGATGACCCACATGCTGCATACCCGGCGGGAAGACACACCTTTCGAACACCGGCTGCAACTCTCAGAGCTGCAGTACACGGTGAAATCACGCAGCGCCATGACGATGCTGGCGGAAAATTATGTCGGGGCGCCATTCCCGGCGATATAAGCGAAAACGCCCATGCCGTTCGGCATGGGCGAGAAGGGGCGTCACCGCCCCTGAGCTACGGCGGTTACAGCTGTTCGCCGTTGCTGGCGATCACCCGGCGATACCAGTCGAAGCTTTTCTTGCGCGAACGTTCGAGCGTGCCGGTGCCGTCGTCGTGTTTGTCGACGTAGATGAACCCGTAGCGTTTGCTATACTCACCGGTGGTGAACGACACGCAGTCGATGCAGCCCCACGGCGTGTAGCCGATCAGATCTACGCCGTCTTCAATCACCGCTTTCTTCATCTCTTCGATATGGGCGCGCAGATAGTCGATGCGATAGTCATCGTTGATCTGGCCGTCCGCATCCACCTTATCGAAGGCGCCGAAGCCGTTCTCCACGATAAACAGCGGCTTCTGGTAACGTTCATACAGCACGTTCAGCGAATAGCGCAGCCCGACCGGATCGATCTGCCACCCCCAGTCGGAGGCTTTGACGTGCGGGTTCGGCACATTGCCCGGGAAGCCGAACATGCCGTCGCTGCCGTCCACCGCGTTGGCCTGCAGCGCATTGCTCATGTAATAGCTGAAGCCGATGTAATCGGTGCAGCCCTCGCGCAGGATCTGCGCGTCCTGCGGCTGCATCTCGATCTTCAGCCCTTTGCGTTCCCAGTCACGCAGCAGGTAGCTGGGGTAGTAGCCGCGCATTTGCACGTCGGTATACAGATAGCGCTGGTGCATTGCTTCCACGGCGTACATCACGTCGTCCGGCTTGCAGGAATAAGGGTAGAACGGCACGCAGGCCAGCATGCAGCCGATCTTGAATTCCGGGTTGATCTGATGACCGAGTTTGACCACCTGCGCGCTGGCGACGAACTGGTGGTGCAACACCTGGTACAGCGCCTGCTCAGGGTTGTCTTCCTGGGTGTAGTCCACGCCGGAACAGCAGTAGCCGAACAGCGGGTAGCGGTAGTTGCTCTGGTTGTTGATTTCGTTGAAGGTCATCCAGTACTTCACCTTCTCGCGGTAGCGGCGCATCACCACTTCGCTAAAGCGCACGAAGAACTCCACCACCCGTCGATTTTTCCAGCCGCCGTAGGCTTTCACCAAATGGTAAGGCATTTCGAAGTGCGACAGGGTGATCACCGGCTGGATGCCGTATTTCAGCAACTCGTCGAACAGATCGTCGTAAAACTGCAGGCCGGCCTCGTTTGGCGTTGCTTCGTCGCCGTTCGGGAAGATGCGCGTCCAGGCGATCGAAGTGCGGAAGCATTTGAAACCCATCTCGGCGAACAGCGCCACGTCCTGCTTGTAGCGGCCGTAGAAATCCACCGCTTCATGGTTGGGGTAACGGTAGCCGTCGAGCACGCCGTCGGTCATCACGCGATCGACGCCGTGCGAACCGCCGGACAGCACGTCGGCGATGCTTGGCCCTTTGCCGCCCCGATCCCAACCGCCTTCAACCTGGTGCGCGGCGACCGCGCCTCCCCACAGAAAATCTTTCGGCAACTGTTTCATCGTCAATGTCTCATCTTATTTAATGAAGGATAATAACGTTTGCATTGCCAATAGAGTAACAAGACCGAAAGAAATGTCACGATATAACAAATCGCCGTGCAAAGTGATTTGTCACAATAAAAAAACAGCCTGTTTTATTTTTCCGAATTAATATGCCCAAGCCGTTTGCCGATGGTTTCAATAATGTAAAGCACGGGGATCTGCGTGGTGATATTGTGATGCCCGCCGATCAAATGCTGCGGCACGTGGTAGGAGAGATTAAAGTCCGCCAGCCGCGCCAGTGAAGAGGTTTCGTTGTTGGTGATGCTGATGATCTTGCAGTGGTGCAGGCTGAACTGGCTCGCCAGTCGCAGGATCTCTTCGGTCTCGCCGGAGACTGACAACATGATCGCCACCGCGTTTTTATACATATCGCTGTTGACGGGATAATAAGGATCGTCGATATGGGTGCTGAATTTCCCGACGTTGGAAAAGAAACGCGCGCCATATTTCCCCAAGGCGCCAGAGGTGCTGATGCCGACGAAAATAATCCGCTCGGCGGCGGCGATATGGTGCGCCGCTTCATCGAGTAACTGATTAAATTCGTCGTTGCTGACGCTTTTAAAAAAACTGAGAATTTCGCCGATGCCGGAATCGACCGGCGGCGCATCGGTTTGCTCCAGATACAGTTTGAAACGGATGCGAAATTCTGAATAACCGTCACAACCCATTTTTTTGCAAAATCGCAGCACGGTGGTGGTGGACACGCCGGCGGCCTCGGCCAGCTCGCGGATGGTCATGTACATCACTTGATTTTTGTGTTTGCTGACGTAGTTATAAACCATCAGCTCCAGGGCGTTGAGCTCGGCGATTGCTTTATGGGTAAACATGAGTCGATCCGGCGGCTGAAAACGGGACATTTATCTGCGGGTTACCATAGCAAAATTCGCCGCTGCCGGCACTGCCGAACAAAAAGAAAAGCCGCACCAGTCAGGGGCGGCCCAGGGTTCACGACGAACAAATTAAAGCAAAAACGTTCCGGAAGACATGCCATGAAAACGCGTTTCATCACACAGAGTTAGCATAGGCCAACTGATGCCGGCGGCAAAATGCCGGTTTCTGCTTTCTAAAGCCAACGCGCGGCAAAAGCTATGGCGCCTCGGGTTTATCTTCTGACCAGCGGGCGGCGTTGACATCCACCTTAACCGGCAGCAGCCCGATGGCGGTGAATTTATCCGCCAACTGTTGTTGCTGCCTGAACACCTCCGGCGACATGCGCTGGCTGCCGAACGGCATGCGAGCGATGGCTCTGGCCCAAATGGCCTGATCCAGGCCGGTGCTCTGAGCGAGGATCGCCGCCGCCTCCTGTGGATGCCCGTTGGCCCAGTCGCTCAGCGCGCCGAGCTGTTGAATCACCTGTTTGGCGCTGTCCGGGTACGTTTCGGCAAAGCGGCGGCTGGCGAGATAGAAGGTGTAGTGCGGCACCAGGCCTTCCGCGTCTTTCAGCAGGCGGGCGTTGGCACGGGTTTCCACCTCGGCGTAGTAGGGATCCCAAATCACCCAGGCGTCGACGCTGCCGCGCTGGAAGGCGGCGCGGGCATCGCTCGGCGGCAGGTAGACCGGCGTGATGTCCTTGTAGCTCAAGCCGGCCTGTTCCAGCGCGCTCACAAGCAGGTAATTGACGTCAGATCCTTTGTTCAACGCCACGCGTTTGCCTTTCAGATCGGCCACGGAGCGGATCGGCGAATCCTGCGGCACCACGATGGCTTCGGTTTTCGGGCTGGGCGGCGAATGCGCCAAATAAACCAGATCGGCCTTGGCGGCTTGCGCGAAGGCCGGCGGGGCGTCGCCGGTCGCCGCCAGATCGATGCTGCCGACGTTCAACCCTTCCAGCATCTGCGGGCCGGCGGGGAATTCTATCCAGCGAACCTTGACGCCCTGCGGCTCAAGGGCTTTTTCCAGCGTGCCGCGGTATTTCAGCAGCGCAAAAATGTTGGCTTTCTGGTAACCGATGGTGATTTGCTGCGGTTTCTCCTGCGCGCCGGCCGGCAGGCTAAACAGGCCGAGCAGCAGGGCGGCGATCAGCGGCGTTGTGAGTTTTCTCATCCTGATTTTCCGATAGGCAAGTGAACGATAGCGATGACGCGCTGGGCGTAACGCCATGAAACGGCATTTAAATTTTCCTGCGGCGGGATAAGGGCGATGATAATGAGCGGCGCAGTGGCGTGTAAAGCGCCCGCTTATGCTGAATAATGCCTTGTTTAGCCATAAATGAGCTTAAGCGGGAGAGGGGGACATGACGCTATGCCGCGTCACGCTCGCGCGAACGCCCCAGCAACAGCGGCACCAGCAGATACAGGGCGGCGGCCGACGCCCAGACCAGGCCGGGCCAGACATCGCGCGTGGCGGCATACAGCGCCGTCGCCACCAGCGGCCCCGCGACGCCGATCAGGCTGCCCATGCTGGCCAGCGTCCCTTGCAGCTCGCCCTGATGGTCGTCGTCCACCTTGTGCGCCATCAACGCCTGCAGCGCCGGCAGCGCCATGCCGCCCGCCGCGAAGAACGGCAGCAGCGCAAAGGGCGCCCAGCCGCGCGTGGCGATCGATAACAGCATCAGACCCAGCGCGTCGGCCGCCAGGCCGATCAGCAGCGCCTTGCGTTCGCCGAGCCGTGCGACCAGCGGGCCGATGGCGAAGGCCTGCGACAGCGCGTGGCAGGCGCCGTAACCGGCCAGCGACAGGCCCGCCACCATCATGCTCCAGCCGAAACGATCCTGACCGTATAAAATCCATAGCGTGGCCGGCGCCTGTGAAACCAGCGCCATGATCAGGTAAATGCCGGCCAGCGGCAACAGGCCCGGTTTGCCGTGCAGCCGTCGCAATGACGAAAAGGGATTGAGGCGGATTTTCTCGGCGGCGCGGGCGCGGGGTTTGCGCGATTCCGGCAGCAGGAAAAACGCCATGATCAGGTTGAGGGCATTCATCGCCGCCGCCGCCAGGAAGGGCGCATGCAGATGCCATTCGCCCAGCGAGCCACCGAGCAGCGGGCCGACGATAAAGCCGACGCCGAACACCGCGCCCACCAGGCCAAAACGCCGCGCGCGCTGGCCGGCAGGAGTAATATCGGTAACGTAAGCGGTGGCGACCGCCATGTTGGCGCCGGTGATGCCCGCCAGCAACCGGCCCAGATAGAGCCAGGCCAGCGTCGGTGCGAACGCCATCAGCAGATAGTCGGCCGCCGCGCCGGCGAGCGAGATGAGCAGCACCGGCCGCCGGCCGAAACGATCGCTCAGCGCGCCGAGGATCGGCGAGAACAGAAATTGCATTAACGCATAGGCCGCCAGCAGGGCGCCGTAGTGCAGGCTGCCGGCGTCAAGACCGCCCAGCGAGCGCAACAACGCCGGCAGAATCGGCATGATCAGACCGATGCCCACCGCATCCAGCAACACCGTCAACAAAATAACCAGCATGGGTTTTTTCAAAATTGTGACTCTAACAGTGATAGAGTATTGAGTATTCCACAGTTACCCTATCAGTGATAGAGAGATGAGCGAAAAAAATACTGCGATGCGTTTAACGCGTGAAACCGTCCTGCGCGGGGCGCTGGCGCTGCTGAATGAGATCGGCATCGATGCGCTGAGCACCCGCCGCCTGGCGCAACATTTGGGCGTGCAATCTCCCACGCTCTATTGGCATTTCAAGAACAAGGCCGAGCTGCTGAAGGCGATGGCGGAAACCATCATGCTGGATCACCGTGAAGAGGTGCCCGCCGACATGCCCTGGCAGGATTGGGTTGTCACCAATGCCGGCAACTTCCGTCGGGCTCTGCTGGCTTACCGCGACGGCGCGCGTCTGCACGCCGGCACCCGGCCGCAGGAGCCGCAATTCGCCATTATCGAGGCCAAGGTGGCGCTGCTGTGTCGGGCGGGGTTGACGCCGGAACGCGCCGTTAATCTGCTGTTCGCCGTCGGGCGCTTCGTGGTGGGCTGGGTGCTGGAAGAGCAACAAATGCAGCCGGACGATGCGCTGAATGACGCCGATCGCCGGCGTTACCCGCTGCTGTGCGAAGGCTGGGAAACATTGCAGGATAAGGGGGCAGACGCGCTGTTCGAAGCCAGTGTGCGGCTGTTGGTTGACGGCGCCGAGGCCGAATTGATGATCGACAATAATCACGGCAAGCAATCATAAAACCGGGCTTATCTATCGGAAATTTATAGAAAATACCCACTTTTCGTTAAAGCCATGGCGGCTACATTCCCTTAACATCATCAAGTCTTTTGATGATAATTATTAGCATGCTGCTCAATTATTCGCCGCAGTGATGTTACGGATTAAATCCGTTTGTTTAAGGGATAGTTTCACCATGGAAATCAACGTTAATGGCCGGGTGGTTCCACTCGGCAATCTCGCGCCCGACACGCCGCTGCTGTACGTTTTACGCAACGATCTGCACTTGAATGGCCCCAAATATGGCTGCGGCCTGGGGGAGTGCGGCGCCTGCACGGTGCTGATCGACGGCGTCGCCGCGCGTTCTTGCTCAATGCCGCTGGCCGCCGTAGGAAGCAAGTCCGTCACTACGCTGGAAGGCCTGGGAACAGCGGAAACGCCGCACCCGGTGCAGCAAGGGTTTATCGATGAGCAGGCGGCGCAGTGCGGTTACTGCGCCAATGGCATGATCATGACGCTGGTCGCGTTGTTCGAACGCGAGCCGGATGCAGATGAACAGACAATCAAGAAAGAGCTGGCCTACAACCTGTGCCGCTGCGGCACCCACCTTGAGATCTTGCGCGCCGCCGAGCGCGCCCGCGATCTGCTGGCTGCGCGGAGGCAAGCATGAGCCGCCTCGAACTGACCCGCCGACAGTTGTTGCAGGCCGGGGGTGTGGTGATGGTCAGCAGTCTGCTGCCCGCGCCGTTTAACGCCTTCGCCGCCGAGGCGGTTTCATCGCCTGCCGATCTGCCGCTGGATCGGGTGGACAGCTTTATCAGCCTCACCGCCGACGGCCGGGTGACGGCCTTCAATGGCCACGTCGATCTCGGCACCGGCATTCGCACCGCGCTGGCGCAGATCGTCGCCGACGAAATTTGCGCGCCGTTCGAGCACGTCACGATGATCCTGGGCGATACGCAACGCACGCCGGATCAGGGGCCGACCATCGCCAGCGCCACCATCCAGGTCACGTCGGTGCCGCTGCGCCAGGCGGCGGCGCAGGTGCGACATATGCTTACGGCGCTGGCGGCCAAAGCCTTCGAACTGCCGGCCGACCAGCTGACGGCGGCCGCGGGGCAGGTGTTTGTGACCAAGAATCCGGGGCGTTCCTTGAGCTATGCGCAGCTGGCGAGCGGGCAAAATCTGCACGTGGCGCTGGATAAAAACGTGCCGCTGAACGGTGAACAGCAGAATCGCTACGTCGGCCGCGCCGTTGCCCGAGTCGATATTCCGGCCAAAGTGAGCGGTGGGCTGACCTACGTGCACGATCTGCGTTTGCCCGGCATGCTGCATGGCCGGGTGGTGCGCCCGCCTTACGTAGGCGCCGACAGCAGCGCCCCGCTGGGCGGCGGCCTGTTGTCGGTGGATGAACGTTCGATCGCGCACCTGCCGGGCATCGTGAAACTGGTGGTGATCAACGATTTCATCGGCATCGTGGCCGAGCGCGAAGAGCAGGCGATCGCCGCCATGCGCCAGCTGAAAACCGAATGGAAACCCTGGGCCGGCTTGCCGGATCTGTCGCCGGAAGCGCTGCCTGCCGCGCTGGAGGCCAACCCGAAAACCGACCGCGTGCTGCGCGACGATGCGGGCACGGATGCCGCGCTGGCGGCGCTGCATACTGAAGTGCGGGCGGATTATGTCTGGCCCTACCATCAGCACGCCTCGATCGGCCCTTCCTGCGCGGTGGCGGAGGTTAAAGACGGGCGGGCGCAGGTGTGGTCCGGCACGCAAAACCCGCACGATCTGCGCAAAGATATCGCCAGGCTGCTCGAGTTGCCGTCTGAGCAGGTGCACATCACCCGCATGGAAGCCTCCGGCTGCTATGGCCGCAACTGCGCCGACGACGTCTCGGCGGACGCGGCGCTGTTGGCGCGGGCCACCGGCCGCCCGGTGCGGGTGCAGTTGATGCGCGAACAGGAGTCCGGCTGGGAGCCGAAGGGCACCGGCCAACTGATCCGGGTGCGCGGCGGCCTCGACGCGCAAAATCGGGTGGCGGCTTACGAGTTGAAAACCAGCTATCCCTCCAACAATGCGGTGACCTTGCCGCTGGTGTTGACCGGCAAGGTGGCCAACCTGGCCGACGTGCAACAGATGGGCGATCGCACCGCCATTCCGCAATACGCGTATCCGCACATGCGGGTGATTTGCCAGGACGCCGCGCCGATCGTGCGGGCGTCGTGGATGCGCGGCGTTTCGGCGTTGCCCAACGTGTTCGCCCATGAGTCCTGGATCGACGAGCTGGCCTGGCGCGCCGGCGAGGACCCGATCGCGTTTCGCCTGCGTTACCTGAACGATCCGCGCGCGGTGGCCTTGATCGAGGCTCTGAAGCGCCAGGCGAACTGGCAAGACGGCCCGGCGCACCGGTCGCGCGCCGCCGGCGCCGAAGTGGCGAGCGGCCGCGGCTTCGCCTATGCGCGCTATTTCCACAGCAAATTCCCCGGCTTTGGCGCCGCCTGGGCGGCCTGGGTGTGCGATCTCAGCGTCAACCGCCTTTCCGGGCAGATCACGCTCGATAAAATTTTCGTGGCGCATGACTGCGGCCGGATGATCAACCCGGCCGGGGTGCGCCATCAGGTGCACGGCAACATTATCCAATCCGCCAGCCGGGTACTGAAAGAGTTTGTGACCTTCAACGAGACGGGGGTGACGTCATTGGACTGGGGCGGCTATCCGATCCTGCGCTTTGACGAATTGCCGCAGATCGATATCCAGCTGATCGACCGCCCGGACGAAGCGCCGATGGGCGCCGGAGAGTCCGCCTCGGTGCCGAGTGCGGCGGCGATCGGCAACGCGCTGTTTGACGCCCTCGGCGTGCGCCTGCGGGAGGTGCCGTTCACACCGGCGCGGGTGCTCGCCGCGCTGCGCGCTCAGGCCGGCCATTAACCCCCCGTAACGAACAAGGACAGCAAAGATGAGTAAGATGAAAAAAATCGTCGGGTGGGGCGGCGTCACGGTGATCGCCGTTGTGGTCGCCGGCGTGGTCGCCAGTTGGCAGCCGGAAATCGCGCCGCTCGCCGCCGATGCGACCCACAGTTTCAGCGAGGCGCAGATCGCGCGCGGCAAAACCCTGGCCGATCTCGGCGACTGCGCCGTGTGCCACACCCGTGCGGGCGGTGAGCGCAATACCGGCGGGCTGGCGATGGAGATCCCCTTCGGCACCATTTACACCACCAACATCACGCCGGATGTGGAAACCGGCATCGGCAGCTGGAGTTACGCGGCGTTCGAGCGCGCCATGCGGCACGGCGTCGATCGCCAGGGCCGCTATCTCTACCCGGCGTTTCCCTATACCGCCTTTACCCGCACCCGCGACGACGATCTGCAGGCGCTGTACGCCTACCTGATGTCGCAACCGCCGGTCAAATACCGGCCGCCGGCCACCGATCTGCACTTTCCGTTCAATATTCGCCAGGGCATCTTTGCCTGGAACCTGCTGTTCCTGACGCCTGGCGCGATGCAGGACGAGGCGGCCCAGAGCGCCGACTGGAACCGCGGCGCGTACCTGGTCGAAGGGCTGGGGCACTGCAGCGCCTGCCATTCGCCGCGCAACGTGCTGTTCGGCGAGAAAACCGGTGACGACCATCTGGACGGCGGCGTGGCGGAAGGCTGGACGGCGCCCGCGTTGACCGGCCACTCGCCCGCGCCGCTCGATTGGACGCAGCAGGATCTGGTCGATTTCATGCGCACCGGCTACTCGGCCAACCACGGCGTCGCCGCCGGCCCGATGGCGCCGGTGATCGAAGAAGGGCTGTCGCGCTTGCCGCAGGCCGATCTGCAGGCGATCGCCGTCTACTTGCGCAGCTATCATCCTGAAACGGCGGCGGGTGCTACGGCGGCAACGTTAAACGCTCAGGCGGAACGGCAGGTGGAGCCTCTGAGTTCGGAAGGGGCGCGGCTGTTTTCCGGCGCCTGCATGGCGTGCCATGCGCAGGAAAAAGGCGCGCAGATGGCGGGAGTGCGGCCGTCATTGGCGCTGAACACCAACCTGTTCGCCGAGGCGCCGGACAACGCCATTCGCGTGGTGCTCGATGGCATACAGCGGCCGGCGAACGCCGAGCTGGGCTATATGCCGAGCTTCCGCCATAACCTGAATGACGCGCAGATCGCCATCCTGCTCAACTACCTGCGGCAGCATTACGCCGGTCAGGCACCGTGGCCCGATTTGACGGCGCAGGTCGGCCGCTTGCGCGCCGAAACCGCGCAGAAATAGCCGCCGGGGGCTGGACAGCCGCGCCGTGTTGGCGACAATAGCGTTTTTCACATGGACAGAGGCAGTAAAATGAATACGTTAGACGCAATCCGTCAGCGCCGCGCTACCAAGCAGTTTGATACGCAGCACGTGATGACGCTCGAAGAGAAAAAAGCGCTGTTGAACATTGCGCTGCAGGGCGCACCCAGCGCATTTAACCTGCAGCACTGGCGTCCGCTGCTGATCGAAGATCGCGCACAACGCGAGAAAATTCGCGAAGCGGCGTGGGGGCAGGCGCAGGTGACCGACGCATCGATGCTGGTCGTGCTGTGCGGCGATCTGTCGAGCTGGGAGTCACAGGTAAAAACCGTTTGGGCCGAGGCGGCGGAGCCGGTACAGCAGTTCATGATCCCGGCCGTCGATCAGTATTATCGCGGTAAGCCGCAGGTGCAGCGCGACGAGGTGATGCGCAGCAGCGGCATCTTCGCCCAGACGCTGATGCTGGCGGCCAAGGCGCAGGGTTACGACTCTTGCCCGATGGACGGGTTTGATTTCGACGCGGTGGGCGAGATTATCAACAAACCGGCTCACTATCAGATCGCGCTGATGGTCGCCATCGGCAAGGCGGTGGGGCAGCCTTATCCGCGCATCGGCAAACTGCCGTTCGACGAGGTGGTGAAAACCGATCGCTTCTGAGCTGAACGGTGAATGACAAAAGGGAAGGCTTGCGCCTTCCCTTATTTTTTTGTGACGCACAGTTCGTTCCAGTAGCTGAAACGGATGCGCCGTTGCAGGCGGTGATGCCACATAGAAAACTCCTTCTACCCTACACGGTTTAAATAAATAGCACCGCGCCGGACACAAGGCGAATGCCTTATTGTGCATAGCTTGCCCATCGGGCGGGATTAACTGATTTTACCGGCCCGGTGCGCGGCGGACGCCCATCGCCAGCCGAAGTTCATGCCCGCCGCCGCGCCGAGAATGGCCAGCGTGCCCAGCAACTGCAGCAGGCTGAGACGGTGCCCGAACACTGCCCAGTCCACCACGATCGCCACCGCCGGGTAGATGAACGACAGCGCGCCGACCAGAGCGGTGGGGATTTTCTGGATAGCGCCATAGAGCAACGTGGACATCACCCCGGTATGCACCAGGCCGAGGGTCGCCAGCAGCAGCCAGTCGAACGGTTCTGCGGGAAGGCGGGCCAGACCGGCGAACGGCGCCATCGCCAGCGCGCCGACGGTCAGCTGAATCAACACGAGCAGCTGCGGCGGCAGCGCGGCCAGCTGTTTGACGATCGCCGCCGCCAGGGCGTACATCAGGGCCGCACCGAGCGCCAGCGCCACGCCGAGCAGATAGTCGCCCTCGCCGCCACTGCTCTGCCGGCCGGTGACGATCAACACCATCCCCGCGAATGCCAGCAGAAGCCAGCCCAGCCGGTTAGCCGTCAGTTTTTCGCCGAACAGCAGCGCCCCCAGCGCCACCAACATAAACGGCTGAACGTGGTAGGTCACGGTGGCGACAGCGATCGAAGCATGCTGATAGGCAGCAAACAATAACGTCCAGTTGAGCACCAGCGCGAGGCCACCCAGGACGGCGAACGCCAGCTGCCGCCGGTTGATCGCGTCTGATTTCAGTTGCCCAAGCGCGGCGCAGGTCGCCAGCATCGCCAGCGCGCCGAACGCGCAGCGCCAAAACACCACCGTGGCGGGCGGCTGCCCTAAAACGAGTACCGGCCAACCGACGGTGCCGGAGATTGTCATGGCGAGGATCATTTGCACTGCGCCGCGCGTTGTCGTTTTCATGTCATTTTCCTCGTTGCCTGGCCGTGCTTGTGATGAAGCCGCTTAGTCATTAAAATGAACAATCGGACATTATGATGAACATGGTTGACGGTGTTCGTCAAGTCGAACAATTGAACGGTACAATGAACAATGAGCGATAACCTGATGCAGAACATCACGCCGATCGGCCTCTTGTCGGCGGCAATCCGCCGCGAGCGGGAGCGATTGAATCTGTCGGTGACCGAGTTGGCGAAGCGCGCAGGCATCGCCAAATCCACGCTGTCGCAGCTCGAGGCCGGCAGCGGCAATCCCAGCCTGGAAACGCTGTGGGCGTTGGCGATGGCGCTGGATGTGCCGGTCAGCCGGCTGATTTCACAGCCGAGCAGGCCGGTGCAAGTGATCCGCGCCCATGAAGGAACGCCGGCGCTGTCGGAGCAGGGCAACTACGCCGCCACGCTGCTGGCCACCTGCCCGCCGGGCGCGCAGCGCGACATTTACCGGCTGCGGGTGCAACCCGGTGAAACGAAATGCTCGCGGCCGCATCCGCCGGGCACCGTCGAGCACGTGATCATCAGCAGTGGACGGGCGCGCCTTGGCCCGGCGGATCAGCCGCAGGTGCTGAGCGCCGGGGATTACATCAGTTACTCCGCCGATCGCGAGCATATTTTCGAAGCGCTGGAGCCGGAGACCACCGCCGTCATGTTGATCGAGCAGGGCTAGCGCGGCGTTGATGGTTCGTTTATTGAAAATGATTCTCAATTATATTAGTGTGCCCGCCTGTTTTGACGCCGGGACGGGCGTATGGCCCGGTGTCGCTGCTTAACGCCCTTCAAGGACCGAAGATGAAAATCGCTATTCCTTCCATACTGTTACTCGCCGGTTTGACGGCGACGCACCCGGCCACCGTGTTGGCCGCTGCACCGCCCGCCGCGGCGGATCAAGGCCAGAACGACACGGCCAACAACGATTTCAGCTTCGTGCGCTATCGCGCGGATTATCGCGTTAACGCCAACGCCACCAACGTGAAGACGGAAAGCTACGAAGTGCTGCTGAAAACCAAGGCGGCGGTCGAAAAATTCAGCCAGATCCGCCTGAGCTACAGCGAGAAAATGGAAACGCTGGAGGTGGTCGCTGCCTATACGCTGACCGCCGACGGCCAGCGCCACGATGTGGCGCCCGATCGCATCTATACCCAGGAGAGCTACTCCAGCGCCACGGCGCCGCTGTATGCCGACCGCAAAGTGCGCGTCATCGTGTTCTCCAACCTGGCGCCGGGCTCGCGCGTGGTGTACGAACTGCGCCGCACGCAGAACACCCCGTATTTCCCTGACTATTTCGGCCTGTGGGAGACCTTCAGCGTTTTCGATCAGTTCGACGACGCCGAAGTGACCCTGCAGGCGCCGGCCAAGCTGCCGATGCATATCTTCACGCGCGGCGTCGAGGGCGGGGACCAACCGCTGATCCGCAACGGCCAAGCGCACTGGCGCTGGCATTATTCGCGCAGCGCGCCGATGAAGGCGCAAAACTGGGCGGCGGACAGCTGGACCTTCAGCCCGACCATCATGGCCAGCACCTACCGCGAGTGGCCGCAGTTGGCCAAGGCCTACCAGCTGAAGGCCGGCGCGGCGGCGAAGGTGACGCCGGGCATTCAGGCGCTGGCGGACAACATCACCGCCGGCATCAGCGATCGGCGCGAGCAGGCGGAGGCGCTCTATCGCTGGGTGGCGCAAAACATTCGCTACGTGGCGGTGTACCTGGGCAACGGCGGGCTGGAGCCGAATTCGGCGCAGAGCATTCTCGATAATCACTATGGCGACTGTAAGGATCATGTGGTGATCCTGGAGGCGCTGCTCGCCGCCAAGGGCATTGAAAGCTCGCCGGTGCTGATCGGCATGGATGAAGGCCCGATACTGCCTAACGTGCCGCTGCTCGGCCGCTTTAATCACGCCATCACCTACGTGCCTGAATTCAATTTGTACCTGGACTCCACCAATCCCTGGGCGCGGTTCGGCCAACTGCCGGAGGGGGATCTGGGGGCGCCGGTGCTGCTCACGCGCGACGCCAAACTGGCGCGCACGCCGGGCAGCGACGAGCAGCCGGTCAACAGCGCGCTGAGCGTCGATTTTGTGTTCGACAAGGCGGGCAATCTGCATGGGCAAACCGAGCGCCGGCTGAGCGAAGTGGAAGAGATTGACCTGCGGGGCTACTTCTCGCAGATCAATCTCCAGAACCGGGCGCAGGCCGAAGCGACGATCATGTCCGCCTCCGGCATCGACGGCAGCGGCGAGGTGGCGATGAACAGCGATCCGCTGGATCTCAAAAAGCAGTTCGGTTACCGCTTCCGCTTCAAGGCGGACGACTACGTCGATTTCGGCGTGGTGGGCGGCATGACGTTGCCCAACCCGCCCGGCGGCAAATCGTTCCGCACGCTGTATACCACCACGGCGGCGCCGGGCAACGAAACCCCGTTCTACTGCACCGCGCAGCGCTACGACGAAACCTACCGTCTGCAGCTGCCGGCCAACGTGCCGATTATCGCCATTCCGCAAGACAGGCAGTTCCGCAATGCGGCGGGCGACTATCGCGTGGCGTGGCGGCGCGACGGGCAGCAGGTGACCGTCAATCACCGCCTGCAGGTGAACGCCATTCGCGGCAAGGAAGCGCTGTGCCAGGCGCAGGATTACCCGGCGTTCCGCGAGCTGTTCCAGCAGGTGCGGCGCGGTTTCCGTGGCCAGGTGGTGTACGGCGAATTGGCCAACGGCAAATAAGCCGCTGCCCCGTAGTCGGATAAAAATGGCCCCCACTCAGATGCCAGTGGGGGCCGTAGCGTTCCCACTAAGCGATCTTAACCGCGCGCACCTCTTTGGATCTCAACTTCACGCGGATTGGCACCGATTTGTACGAAGGCGTGCCGCTCTCCTCATCGATGTAATGCAGCGGCACCAGCACGTTGGCTTCCGGGTAGTAGGCGCCGACCGAGCCGGCTGAGATGTTGTAGGCGATCACCGTGATGCCTTCCAGGCGCTGGGTGCTGCCGGGCAACGCCGTTTCCAGGTCGACCACGTCGCCATGCTCCAGCCCCAAACGTTGCAGATCGCTGTCATTCATAAACAGCACGTCGCGCCGGCCGAAAACCCCGCGATAGCGGTCATCCAGGGCATAAATGGTGGTGTTGTACTGATCGTGGCTGCGCAGGGTGATCAGCCGCAGCGTATTTTGTTCCGCCGCAATCTGGTCTTCGTGTAACCCGCTGAACACCGAAAACATCGCCTTGCCCGTCGCCGTCGGCCACTGGCGTTCGGTCGGCGGCAATGGCATGCGGAAACCGCCGGGTTGGCGAATGCGCGCGTTGTAATCGTCGAAGCCCGGAATGGTTTTTTCGATCAGATCGCGGATCACGTCGTAATCTTCGATCAGTTCATCCCAGGGCACCTTGCTGGCGGGCATCACCGCTTTGGCCATGCCGGCCACAATGGCGGGTTCCGAACGCAGCAGTTCCGACGCCGGTTTTAATTTGCCGGACGAGGCATGCACCATCGACATCGAATCCTCCACCGTCACCGATTGTCGCCCGCCGGCCTGCATGTCCAGTTCGGTGCGGCCCAGGCAGGGCAGAATGAGGGTTTCTTTCGCCACCAACAGATGGCTGCGGTTGAGTTTGGTGCCGATATGCACGCTTAACTCCAGCGCTTTCATCGCCGGGAAGCTCTGATCGGGGTCCGGCAGCGCTACGGCGAAGTTGCCGCCCAGGCAGATCAACGCCTTCGAAGCGCCGTCGATCATCGCCTGCATGCATTTCACGGCATCGTGACCGTGGGCCTTGGGCGGCGTGAAGCCAAACACCGTTTCCAACTTCGCCAAAAATTCGGCCGAGGGTTTTTCGGTGATGCCGACGGTGCGATTGCCCTGCACGTTAGAGTGGCCGCGCAGCGGGCAAATGCCGGCGCCCGGTTTGCCGATGTTGCCGCGCAGCAGCAGCAGGTCAGCGATCAGGCGCACGTTGGCGGTGCCTTTATTGTGTTGCGTAATGCCCATACCGTAGGTCACGATGGTGGCATTGGATTTCGCGTAAGCGGCGGCGACCTGTTCCAGATCCCGGCGCGCCAGGCCGCTCTCCGCCTCAATCGCATCCCAACCGGTGGCCTTCAGGTCGGCGGCGAAAGCCGTAAACCCTTCAGTGTGCTCGGCAATAAAGGCGTGATCCAGCGCATTGCCATGCTCATCATCCAACTGCAGCAACGCTTTGGCGATGCCTTTGAGCGCCGCGGCGTCACCGCCGGCTTTGACCTGATAGTAGGTTGAAGCGATCGGGGTCGAACTGTAGGTCGCCATTTCGATGACGTTTTGCGGATCGGTGAAACGTTCGAGCGCCCGCTCGCGCAGCGGGTTAAAGACAATGATCGGCACTTTTTTGCGCGCCAGCTCATGCAGCGTGCCCATCATGCGCGGGTGGTTGGTGCCCGGATTGTGCCCGATGGAGATAACCAGCTCCGCGCTGTCAAAGTCGTCCAGCGAGACGGTGCCTTTACCGATGCCGATCGATTGCGGCAGGCCAACGCTGGTCGGCTCATGGCACATGTTGGAGCAGTCGGGAAAGTTATTGCTGCCAAATTCACGCGCAAACAGCTGGAACAGGTAGGCCGCCTCATTGGACGCCCGGCCGGAGGTATAAAATTCCACCTGTTCCGGCGGCAGCGTCTGCAAGACGGCGGCGATGCGTTGGAACGCCTCGTCCCAGGCCAGCGGGCGCAGGGTGTCCGTCCCGGCGTCATAAAACAGGGGCGTGGTCAGGCGGCCATAGTCTTCCAACTGATAATCGGTTTTTTGCAGCAGTGAGGTCACGGTATTTTGCGCCAGGAATTCGGGCGTCACGCGCTTGCTGGTCGCTTCCCAGGTCACCGCTTTGGCGCCGTTTTCGCAAAACTGAAAGGTGGAGCGATGCTCTTTATCCGGCCATGCGCATCCCGGGCAGTCAAACCCGTCGGGCTGGTTGGTGCGCATCAGCGTCACCGGCGCTTCTAAGGTATCCATCTGCGTGCGCACGGCGATGGCCGTCGCTTTCAGCGCGCCCCAACCGCCGGCGGGCCCATCGTAGGGATGGACACCGGGTACTGCTCGTCTTTTCGCCATTATTGATTGCCTCCGACACCGCTTACGACAAATGCAGGTGATTGATTTAAAGATAATATTTTCGTTATCGTCTAAGAAGGAAGGCAGACACCGCCGTCGTCAAACGCGCGCCTGTCGCTTCAGTATAGATGAGTAAGAAAGGGTGCAGCGGCAGTCAATGCGGGGAAGTAGCGGCCCGTCTAATCGAAGGCGGGCCGCCGGGGCGTTACTTTTTCACCACCAGGCCCACGCCGCGGCCACGCGGATCGGACGCGGTTTCCGGCGTGCGGCCATCGATGCGGATGACCTGAATATCCCCCATGTTCCAGCCCTGGTCTTCGAGGGTGTAACCCATGGCCTTCAGCTCGTCCGCCGGTTTGCCGGTCAGCGGCGCAAAGCTGTCATAGTAGACGGTATCCTTCGGCAACAGCTGATGGTGCACGCGCTGGGCGGCCACCGCCTGCGCCAGCGGCAGGTGGTAATCGTAGAGGTTGTTGATCACCTGGAAGATCGAGGTGAAGATGCGTGAACCGCCCGGGGTGCCGATCACCAGGGTGACGTCGCCGTCGCGGGTGATGATGGTCGGGCTCATCGAGGAGAGCATGCGTTTGCCCGGCTCGATGGCGTTGGCGTCGCTGCCCACCACGCCAAAGGCGTTGGCGACGCCGGGTTTGGCGCTGAAGTCGTCCATCTCGTCGTTAAGCAGGAAGCCGGCGCCTTTGACCACCACGCCGCTGCCGAAGTCCCAGTTGAGCGTATAGGTGTTGCTGACCGCGTTGCCGGCCGCATCGACGATCGAGAAGTGGGTGGTTTGGTGGCTTTCCAGCCCCGGCCGCACCCGTTCGGTCGGCGAGATCGCCTGCGGATTGATCTCGGCGGCGCGTTTTTGCAGGTAATCAGGGGCGATCAGCTGCGCTTCCGGCACGTTAGTGAAATCCGGGTCGCCAAGGTAGTCGGCGCGATCGGCGAACACGCGTTTTTCGATTTCCGCCAACAGGTGGATATAGCGCGCCGAGTTGAGCGGCACGCCCTTGAAGTCGGCCGCGCGATCTTCTTTGATCCCCAGCAGCTGCGCCAACGCAATGCCGCCGGAGCTGGGCAGCGGGGCGGTATACACGGTGTTGCCGCGCCAGCTGATGCGCATCGGTTCACGCCATTTCACCCGATAGTCGGCCAAATCCGCCGCGCCGATCAGCCCGTTGTCGCGCTGCATTTGCGCCACCAGCAGGCGGGCGGTTTCGCCGTGATAAAAATCGTCGGCGCCCGATTTGGCGATGCGCTCAAGGGTGGCGGCCAGCTCCGGCTGTTTGAACACCGTGCCGGGCTTCATGGCGCCGAAATAGTCGCCGAAGTTGGTTTTACCGGCGAACAGTTTGTTGGCGTCTTCACGGTACTGATACTGCTGGTCCGCCACGGTGAAACCTTGCCGGGCGTAACTTATCGCCGGCGTCAGCAGTTCGGCCCACGGCAGCTTGCCGAAACGCTTATGGGCTTCCCACAACCCCAGCACGGTGCCCGGCACACCGGCGGCGCGGCTGCCCACCAGGCTGAGATTTTCGATCACTTCGCCTTTCTCGTTCAGATACATGGTCTTGCCGGCGGCCTTGGGCGCCACTTCGCGGTAGTCGAGGAAATAGGGTTTGCCGTCGACGTACAACGTCATAAAGCCGCCGCCGCCGATATTGCCGGCTTCAGGGTAGGTCACCGCGAGGGTAAAGGCGGTGGCGACCGCCGCGTCGACCGCGTTGCCGCCGGCCTGCAGAATGTGTGCGGCGACCTTGGCGCCATACTGATCCGGGGCGGCGACCGCGCCAGCGGTCAGATCGGCGGCAAAGGCGGCGGGAACGGTGCAGGCAAGGGCCACGCTCAGAGCTATCGTTTTCAATAAACCGGCAGACATAGAAGATCCTTTTAGCGATGTTCAGTTATCAGGTGAATTCAACTAATTATTTTGAAACAGCAGGTTAGCGCGTTTTCTTCGGGTTGTTGCGACGCTTTATTGAAGGTAGCAGCGGTCAGGCGGGGCCGCCTGACCAGAGTAGCAAATCGTGACGTGGCGCGTTATGCGCCGGCGGACAGCGCCGACTGGAGCCATTGGCAGAAGTGCCGGGCGAGCGGATTGTGTTCGCTGTCGCGGTGCAGCAGCCACGCCCAGTTGGCGCCGCGCACGCGTTGCTCGGTTAACGGTTGCAGCAGCCCGACGTCGCGCGCATGTTGCGCCAGCAGTTGGCTGACCAACGCGATGCCGAGGCCATTGCAGGCGGCGTCCAGCAGCAGACCAGGATCGGAGAAGTTCAGCCCGCTGTCGCGTTGGCCGACGTGCGCGCCGCCCGCCACCGCCCAGTGGCTCCAGTCCATCTCACGTTCGCCGTGCAAGGTCACGCGCTGCTCCGGCGTCAACGCCAGCAGGCTGGGGTGGCAGGCGGGGTAGAGCCGGTCGGTACAGAGAACCTTGAAGGTGCAGTCCGCCTGCGCACTGAGATCGTCGCGGATCGCCAGATCGATGCTGTCCGTCGCCATATCCGGCGGTTCAAAGCTGGTGAACAGCCACAGATCGATCTGCGGATGTCGCCGGTTGAAATCGCCCAGCCGCGGCGTCAGCCAGTGGCGGGCAAAGGCCGGGGTGGTGTTGACGATCAGCTGGTTGGGTTTGCGGTACTGATCCAAACGGCGAATGCCGACGGCCAGCTGTTGCAGCATCACCTGTGCGGTGCTGAACAGATCGTGGCCGGCGTCGGTCAGCGTTACGCTGCGGCCGGTGCGGAAGAACAGCGGCTGTTCCAGAAACGCTTCGAGGCTGCGGATCTGCTGGCTGATGGCCGATTGGGTCAGGTGCAATTCTTCGGCGGCCTGATGAAAACTGCCCAGGCGCGCCGCCGCTTCGAAACCGCGCAGGGCGCTCAAAGGAGGCCAGTGTTTTAACATTATCGATAAGCCTGTCTAATCAGATATCCACTAAATATATCGTTTGTCGCGGTGGCAGGGGAAGACTAGCATGGGATTCAAGCTCCGGAGCGTAAAGAAACCGGGTAACCATTTGAATTTAAATTAATTTAAAGAGGCCATTTATGGCAACGCGTCGCACCTTTATCAAGCAGCTTTCGGCAGTGGCCGGCGTGGGTTTGGCGGCATCATTGGGCATTCCGTTACACGGTCACGCGAAAGCTGCGCTTAACCCGGTCTGGCGCCTGCCCGACGAAGGGGAACCGCAGCAGCGGGCGTTTCTCGCGTTCGGCGCGCAGCGTGCGATTTGGGGCGGGTTCACGGCGGACGTGCAGGCCGCGCAGGGGCGCATCGCCCGCGCCATCGCCGAGTTTCAGCCACTGACGGTATTTTGCCGCGCGCACGAACGGCAACTGGCGGAAGCGACCTGCGGCAGCCATAACGTCAGCTATGTCGTCACCGAGTTGGATGACATCTGGATGCGCGACATCGGCGCCAATTTCGTCGTCAACGACGCCGGTGCGCTGGGCGCGGTGGATTTCAACTTCAACGGCTGGGGCAATAAACAGCGACATGCCAAGGATGCGCGTCTGGCGGCGTTCGCCGCCAAAAAATACGGCGTCGCTCAACCGCGCCGCAGCGCGCTGGTAGGCGAAGGCGGCGGCATCGAAGTGGATGGGCACGGCACCGGCATCATGACCGAGAGCTGCTGGGTGAATGCGAACCGCAACCGGGGCTGGAGCCGGGAGCGGGTTGAGCGGGAGCTGAAAGCGATGCTCGGCCTGCGCAAAATTATCTGGCTGCCGGGCATTAAAGGCCGGGATATCACCGATGCCCACGTCGATTTTTACGCCCGTTTCGTGCGGCCGGGCGTGGTGGTGGCCAACCTGGATACCGATCCGGCCTCTTATGATCATGCGGTTACCCAGGCGCATCTGGCGATCCTCAAGACAGCGACCGACGCCGATGGCCGCACGTTGCAGGTGCATACGCTTTCGCCGCCGCTGGCACCGCGCGACAGCCGATTCAGCCGCCGCAATCCCGATTTCGCGGCGGGCTACATCAACTATTTCGTGATCAACGGCGCGGTGATCGCCCCTGAATTTGGCGACCCGCAGGCGGATAAGGCGGCGTTTACGCTGCTGTCGGCGCTCTATCCGCAGCGCAAGGTGGTACAGTTGGAGATCGACGCCATCGCCGCCGGCGGCGGCGGCATTCACTGCGTGACCAGCCAACTGCCGGTGCATGGCAAGCCAGAGCAGTGAATGTTCAAAAAATGCGCACGCGGTTGTTTGTCGCCCTAGGCTGTGGTTGGCTGAGTGGAAACATAAGGAGGCCATAATGAACGACTCCCCCTTGAGCATCCCCACTTGGTATCGCGACCCGCACGCAGAGCAGGCCATGGCGGAAGGCCATGCGCCTATCTGGCGGCATCTGCTAACTCTGGTGCCGGAACACGAACTGTCCGGCGTCAGGGTGTTGGATTTCGGCTGCAATCAGGGCGGTTTTCTGCGTCTGTTGCACCAAATCCGGCCATTTCGTGAAGGGCTCGGCGTCGATATCGCCCGCCAGTCCGTCGAACACGCCAACCGCCTGAAAGGAAACCTGCCGATCGGTTATCAAACCGACACGCGGCTGACGGGCTGGGATGACCATTTCGATATCGCCTTCAGCCATGAAGTCATCTACCTGATCGAAGATATCGCGCAGCATGCCGCCGATATGCTGCGGGCGCTGAAGCCGGGCGGCGTTTACTATGCGGTGACCGGTTGCCACACCGACAACCCACTGTGGCCGCAATGGCGCGCAAGGGTAGCTGAACAGACGCATACCGTGGTGCAGGATCGCTCGCTGGACGACTATGCGCGCATTTTCTCCGGCGCGGGGTTCCAGGTTTCTGCCCGCAGGCTGGGTTTTTCCGGCTTCGTACCCTATGAGCCGGACGGTTGGATGCCGAATATCGCGGCGGCGATCGACTACTATTGGCACACCAAAACGGTGTTTCGGCTGGTTAAATCCCCAGAGCCAGTGAGTTAACGCGCCGGGCCGATGCCGTAGCGCAGCAGGGCGACGGCGTGGCGGGCGATATCTTCGGCGTTTAGCTGGCCTTTATCCCGTTCGCGCCGCCATTTGGGCGCGGTGGCCAGCGGCAGCAGCGTGATGCCGAACAGGGTGAAGAACAGCAGGGCAGGCTCGAGATCGGGATTAAGTTTACCCTGCGCCTGCCAGCGCGCGATGGCTTGCAGCGCGATCTGATGGCGTTCATTACCGAAGCGTTCATCCATGCGCTGTTTCAGCACGCCGCTTTCACTCATAACCTCCCGCAGCCACAGCGGGGCGAACCAGGGGTGTTCCAACGCGATGTCGATAAAACGTTGCGCCAGCAGGGTGAAGGCGGTGACGGGATCGTCCGCGTTGGCGTCGAATACTTCGCCGGCCATCTTGCGCACTGGCAGAAAGCGCTCCTCGATCAGCACGTCCAGCAGCTGATCGCGGTTATGAAAGTAGTAGTGCAGCATGGCCGGGGTGACGTTTGCCTCGCGCGCAATGGCGTTCAACGAGGTGTCTACGATCCCCTGGCGGGCAAACAGGTTCAGTGCGGTATCAAGCAAATGCTCGCGTTTGTCAGCCCCTTTGGCACCGCCGCTCGGCCGGCCGGGGCGGCGAGGCTTGGCGGGAGTTTGAACGTTTCGTGCTGTCATCGCGGTGAGATCCATTGACCGGAGAAAAGGATGACTCATATATTAATTATGCGATTAATTAATTACAAGTGAACTGACTCCGATGGAGATAGAAAACCCGACAATCCGGCCCGATCACGGCGGGGCACCAGCCAAGGCGCCTTCGCTCCCGTTGCTGTTTTCCGCGTTGCTGCTGGTGATGCTGCTGGCGGCGCTGGATCAAACCATTGTCTCCACCGCGCTGCCGACCATCGTCGGCGAGTTTGGTGGGCTTGAGAAACTGTCCTGGGTGGTGACGGCCTATCTGCTGTCTTCCACTATCGTGGTGCCGCTGTACGGCAAATTCGGCGATCTTTTCGGCCGCAAGATTGTGCTGCAAATCGCTATTTTGCTGTTTTTGCTTGGGTCGGTACTGTGTGGGCTGGCGCAAAATATGACGCAGCTGATTATGATGCGCGCGCTGCAAGGGTTGGGCGGCGGCGGGCTGTTGGTGGTCACCCTGGCGGTGGTCGGCGACGTGATCCCGCCGGCGGAACGCGGCCGTTATCAGGGGCTGTTCGGCGGGGTATTCGGCCTGGCCACGGTGGTGGGGCCGCTGATCGGCGGCCTGTTGGTGCAGCATTTTTCCTGGCGCTGGATTTTCTACATCAATCTGCCGCTGGGCCTGTTCGCCCTGCTGGTGATTGGCGCAGTGTTTCAGTCGCAGGTTAATCGAGTGCGGCATGAAATCGACGTCCTGGGCGCTGGTTACCTGGCGATGGCGCTCACCTGCATCATCCTGTTCACCAGCCAGGGGGGCACGGTAATGGCCTGGTCGGACGGCCAGCTGTGGTGCATTCTGGCCTTTGGCCTGGTGTCGCTGGGCGGCTTTATCTATGAGGAACGGCTGGCCGCTGAACCGATCATTCCCCTCGGGCTGTTTCGCAACCGCACCTTCGTGCTGTGCGGCCTGATCGGCTTTATCGTCGGCATGTCGCTGTTCGGCTCCGTGACTTTCCTGCCGCTGTATCTGCAGGTGGTGAAAGGCTCGACGCCATCGCAGGCCGGGATGCAGCTGCTGCCGTTGATGGGCGGCATTATGGCCAGCTCGATCATCAGCGGGCGGATCATCAGCAAACGCGGTAAATATCGCCTGTTCCCGATCGTCGGTACCCTGTGCGCGCTGGGGGCCATGACGCTGCTCGGCACTCTGACCAATAACACGCCGGTGCAGCAACTGTATCTGTATCTTTGCCTGCTGGGATTGGGGCTGGGCATGGTGATGCAAGTGATGATTTTGGCGGCGCAAAACAGCGTGGAGCCCCGACATATCGGGGTCGCGACGTCCAGCGCCACGCTGTTCCGCTCTATCGGCGGTTCGATAGGCGTGGCGGTGTTCGGGGCGATTTTCACGCAGGTGTTGCACACCCGTTTGGCGGCGCTGTTGCCGGAAGGCGCGCAGCTGCCGCGCTCGCTCGGCGCAGAAGCGGTGCACCATTTGCCGACGGCGCTGCAGCAGGATTACCTGCAGGCTTTCGGCGGGGCGATCCATTCAGTGTATCAAATTGCCGCCGGGGTGATGGCGCTGGCTTTTGCGCTGACCTGGCTCTTGAAAGACGTGCCGCTGCGGCACAAATAATCGCGATACCGGCTGGCTCAGCCCGACGGACTTTTACCGAATCCTTACGCAACCCTTTCAGAAGCGCATCGCGGCATTCGATATATTGAGAATAGTTATTCTCAATAGGATCGTATTGCAATGCAGAGGAAAACGCTTTTAGCGCTGGGGCTGTCGCTGTCGCTGGCCGCCTGCGATGGGCAAAACGCCGGCGCGCCGACGGGCGCAGGCGGTGAACGGGAGGTCGGCGTGGTCACGCTGCGCGGCCAGTCGGTGACCCTGAGCAGCGAGCTGACCGGCCGGGTCAACGCCACCATGACCTCCGACGTGCGGCCGCAGGTCGATGGCATCATCAAGCAGCGGCTGTTTACCGAAGGGGCCGAGGTGAAAGCCGGGCAGGTATTGTATCAAATTGATCCCGCCAGCTATCAGGCCAGCTACGATCAGGCCGCCGCCCAGTTGAAAAACGCCCAGGCCACGGTGCAATCCACCCGGCTCAAATCGCAGCGCTATGCGGCGCTGGTGAAAGAAAACGGCGTTTCCAAACAGGACGCAGACGACGCTAAAGCCGCGTATCTGCAGGCCGTGGCGTCGGTGGCGCAGTATCAGGCGGCGCTGGAGACGGCGCGCATCAATCTCGGTTATACCCAGGTGCGTGCGCCTATCGCCGGGCGTATCGGCATCTCATCCGTGACGCCGGGCGCGCTGGTCACCGCCAGCCAGACCGATGCGTTGGCCACCATCCGCGCGTTGGATCCGATCTATGTCGATCTGACCCAGTCCAGCGCCCAGATGCTTAAGTTGCGACGCCAGCAGGCGGCGTTACAGCGCGGCGCGGTCACGCCGGTCGCCATCAAGCTGGAAGACGGCACGTCTTATGCCCACGCCGGCAAGCTGGAGTTGACCGAGGTGGCGGTGGATGAGGCCACCGGTTCGGTCACGCTGCGCGCGGTGTTCCCCAACCCCGAACATGAACTGTTGCCCGGCATGTATGTCCACGCCACGGTGGATAACGGCGTCGATTCTAAAGCCATTCTGGCGCCGCAGCAGGGCATCACCCGCAATGCCAAAGGGGAAGCCACCGCGTTGGTGGTGGACGAGCAAAATAAAGTGGCGCAGCGCACCGTCACCGCCGAACGGGTGGTGGGCAGCAACTGGCTGATCGGCAGCGGGCTGAACGAGGGCGATCGCCTGATCGTCGAAGGCACCAGCAAGGTGACGATCGGCGCGGCGGTGAAGCCGGTCGCCGTCTCGCTCGACAAAGCCCAACGCGGGGAGCAGTGATATGGCGCAGTTCTTTATCCGCCGCCCGGTGTTCGCCTGGGTGATCGCCATCATCATCATGCTGTGCGGCCTGATGTCGATCAATTCGTTGCCCATCTCGCAGTACCCGGACGTGTCACCGCCGCAGATTTCCATCTCCGCCACTTATCCGGGCGCGGACGCGGAAACGCTGGAAAACAGCGTCACCCAAGTGATTGAACAGCAGCTCACCGGTCTGGATGGCCTGCTGTATTTCTCTTCGACCAGCAGCTCCAGCGGCTCGGTCAGCATCGACGTCACCTTTGATCAGGGCACCGATCCGGATATCGCGCAGGTGCAGGTGCAAAACAAAGTTCAGCAGGCGGAAAGCCGCTTGCCGAGCGCGGTCACCGCCCAAGGCGTGACGGTCAAGAAATCCCAGAGCAGCTTTCTGCTGATCGTCGGGCTGTATGACGAGACCGACAAGGCGACGATGGCCGATATTTCCGACTATCTGGTCAGCAACCTGCAGGATCCGCTGTCGCGCATCGAGGGCGTGGGGGACGTGCAGGTGTTCGGCTCGGAATACGCGATGCGCATCTGGCTGGATCCGACCAGGCTGGCGAGCTATGCGCTGATGCCTTCCGACGTGCAGACGGCGATCGAGGCGCAAAACACCCAGGTGTCCGCCGGCAAGGTAGGCGATCTGCCGGCCGCCGCCGATCAGCAGCTGACCGCCACGGTGAAGGCGCAGTCGCGGCTGCAAACGCCGGAACAGTTTCGCAATATCATCCTGAAAAGCGACAGCAGCGGCGCGCTGGTACGGCTGGGCGACGTGGCGCGGGTTGAGCTGGGCAACGAAGATTACTCCGCCAGCGCGCACCTCAACGGCCACCCGGCGGCGGGGATCGCGGTCAAGCTGGCGGCGGGGGCCAACGCCCTCAACACCGCCAAGCTGGTGAAGGCCAAGGTGGCGGAATACCAAAGCGCGATGCCGCAGGGTTATAAGGTGGCTTACCCGAAAGACAGCACCGACTTCATCAACATCTCGATCGAGGAGGTGGTGAAAACGCTGTTCGAAGCGGTGGTCCTGGTGGTGGTGGTGATGTTCGTGTTCCTGCAAAACCTGCGCACCACGCTGATCCCGACCATCACCGTGCCGGTGGTGTTGCTGGGCACCTTCGGCGTGCTGGCGGCGTTCGGCTACTCGATCAATACCCTGACGCTGTTCGGCATGGTGTTGGCGATCGGGCTGTTGGTGGACGACGCCATCGTGGTGGTGGAAAACGTCGAACGCGTGATGCGTGAAGATAAACTGCCGCCGCGCGAGGCGACGGAGAAATCGATGCGCGAGATCACCGGCGCGCTGGTCGGCATCGCGCTGGTGCTGTCGGCGGTGTTTCTGCCGATGGCGTTCTTCGGCGGTTCCACCGGGGTGATCTACCGTCAGTTTTCGATCACCGTCGTCTCCTCGATGGTGCTGTCAGTCGTGCTGGCGTTGACCCTGGCGCCGGCGCTGTGCGCCACATTGCTGAAATCGACGCATGAAGAACAGACCGACAAAGGGCTGCTGGGTAAATTCAACCGCGGTTATAACCGGCTGCAGGAGAAGTACGCCGACAAGGTCGGCGGGGTGATCCACCGGCCGACGCGCTATCTGCTGCTGTACGGCCTGCTGCTGATCGCCACCGCCGTGATGTATCTGCGTTTGCCGACCGGTTTCCTGCCCAATGAGGATCAGGGTTCGGTGATGGTGCAGTACACCTTGCCGGCCGGCGCCACCAACGCCCGCACCTCGGCGGTGAGCGAGGCGGTCACCGCCTATTTCCTTGAGCAGGAAAAGGCCAACGTCAGCACCATTTTCACCATCAACGGCTTCGGTTTCAGCGGCAGCGGGCAAAACGCCGGCATGGCGTTCGTCAGCCTCAAAGACTGGAGCCAACGCGGCGGCAGCGAAAACACCGCCGACGCCATCGCCAAACGCGCCATGGCGCACTTCGCCTCGCTGCGCGACGCCCAGGTGTTCTCCATGAGCCCGCCGGCGATCGACGGCTTCGGCCAGTCCGACGGCTTCACCTTCGAACTGCAGGCCAAAGGCGCGACCACCCGCGCCGAGCTGCAGGCGATGCGCGATCAGATCGTCGCCGCCGCCGCCGGCAATCCATCGCTGTTGGCGGTACGCGCCAATACCTTGCCGGACACGCCGCAGCTGCAGGTGGAGATCGACAGCGGCAAACTGCAGGCGCTCGGCCTGAGCGCCGGCGACGTCAACAGCACGCTCAGCAGCGCGTTCGGCAGCACCTACGTCAACGACTTTATCGATCGCAACCGGGTGAAAAAAGTCTATATGCAGGGCGACGTAGCGTATCGCGCCAAACCGGAAGATCTCGACAAATGGTTTGTGCGCGGCACCAACGCGGCGGGCGACAGCAGCATGACGCCGTTCTCCGCTTTTGCTTCCTCACACTGGATCTACGGCCCGGAAAACCTGTCGCGCTATAACGGGCTGTCGTCGTTCGAGATCACCGGGCAGGGCGCCGCCGGCGTCAGTTCCGGCACGGCGATGAGCGAGATGGAGAAACTGGCGGCGAAATTCTCCGCCGGCAGCAGCTATTCCTGGAGCGGGCTCTCCTATCAGGAGCGGCTGACCAGCGGCCAGGCGTCGTCGCTGTACGCCATTTCGCTCATCGTGGTGTTCCTGTGCCTGGCGGCGCTGTATGAGAGCTGGTCGATTCCGTTTGCGGTGATGTTGGTGGTGCCGATGGGCATCGTGGGTTCGCTGTTGGCAATCACGCTGCGCGGGCTGGAGAACGATATCTACTTCCAGGTGGCGCTGCTCACCATCGTCGGTTTGTCGGCGAAAAACGCCATTCTGATCGTCGAGTTCGCCGAGGAAATGCATCAGCGCGGTGAAACGCTGATTGGCGCGGCGGTTCACGCGGCGCGCATGCGCCTGCGGCCGATCCTGATGACCTCACTGGCGTTCACCGCCGGGGTTCTGCCGCTGGCGGTATCCAGCGGCGCCGGCGCCAACAGCCGCATCGCCATCGGTACCGGCATTATCGGCGGTACCCTTACCGCCACCGCATTGGCCATCTTTTTCGTCCCGCTGTTTTATGTGCTGGTGCGCCGCGTGTTTAGCCGCCGCTCCGCCAGCCGGCCGCCACAGGCAGGAGAATAACGTGTTGCAACGAGTCATGATGTTAACTTTGCCGCTGCTGTTGGCTGGCTGTATTTCGCTGGATCCTGATTATCAGCGGCCGACGGCGCCGATAGCGGCAACGCTGCCGCAGGGCGAGGCCGCCGGCAAGCAGGCGTTGAGCTACCCGGACATCGCCTGGCGCGACTATGTGCAGGACGCCAGGTTGCGCCAGGTGGTGGCGATGGGGCTGAGCAGCAGCCGCGATCTGCGCGAGGCGATCGCCAATATCGCGTCGGCGCGCGCGCTGTATGGTGAGCAGCGCGCGGCGCTGTTGCCGACGATCAACGCCACCGCCGACGGCAGTCGCGGGCGTTCGCTGACCGGCAACGGCAATGCCACCGCCATCAGCCAGAGTTACGAAGCGCAGGCCGGCGTCAGCGCCTTTGAGCTGGATCTGTTCGGCAAAAACGCCAGCCTGTCGCGGGCGGCGTTCGAAACTTACCTGGCGAACTCGGAGGCGGCGAAAAGCACCCGCCTGACGCTGATCGCCGATATCGTCACCGACTGGGTGGCGGTGGCGGCCGAGCGCAGCAATCTGGCGGTGGCGCAGCAGACGATGGAAAGCGCCAAACGGTCGCTGGAGGTGACGCGCAAGAACCAGCAGCACGGGATTTCATCGTTGGTTGACGTGGCGTCGGCGGAGACCGTTTATCAACAGGCGCGATCGGACGCCGCCAGCTATGCGACAAGCGCCGCGCAGGCGAAAAACGCGCTGGATTTGGCGGTGGGGCAAAGCGTGCCGGAAAACCTGCTGCCCGGCGGCATCGACGCGCTGGGCGGGATCATGCGCGACCTGCCGGCCGGGGTGTCTTCGCAGGTGCTGCTGACGCGGCCGGACGTGCTGCAGGCCGAGCATAATCTGAAATCCGCCAACGCCAATATCGGCTCGGCGCGGGCGGCGTTCTTCCCGTCGATCAGCCTGACCGCCAGCGGCGGGGTGGGCAGCAGTGAACTCTCGTCGCTGTTCAGCCACGGCGCGGGCGTTTGGTCGTTCGCCCCGAGCATCAGCCTGCCGATTTTCAGCGGCGGCTATAACACGTCGCAACTGAACTACAGCAAAGCGCAGAGAGATCTGTATGTCGCCACCTATGAGAAAGCGGTGCAGACGGCATTTCAGGAAACCGCCGACGCGCTGGCGCGCAAAGCCACGCTGCAGGAACAGCTGGCGGCGCAAACCGGCTATGTGGCGGCGGCGCGGCAATATTATCGTCTGGCCGAACTGCGCTACCGCCAGGGCGTGGACAGCTATCTGACCGTGCTGGACGCGCAGCGCACGCTGTACACGGCGCAGCAGTCGCTGATCGCCGCGCAGCAGACCGCGTACGACAATCAGGCGACCCTGTATAAAGTGTTGGGCGGCGGGGTTGCCGCCGAGCGGCAGGGGGACGGCGTCATCGCCGACAAGACGACGCTCAGCCGCTAACCGTCGACCGCGCGCGCCGGGCGTTTGGCTGTGCGCGGTTTACTTATGGAAAGTGTAAAGAAACGGAAAACCCGGCCGGTGGCCCGAACTCGCCGCGGCGGGCAGAGTCAGACAAATAATTGCATTCACCTTTTCTTCATATCGGCTCGAGGTCGTCATGGCAGAAGACATTCAGCAACAGGTCATCGCGCTTATCGCCGCCTTCAACGCATCAGGCCGGCTGCAGAAGGGCGTGGCCATCACCCCGGAAACCGAGATCAACACCGCGCTCAATCTGTCGTTCAGCGACTCCAACACGTTGATGCGCCGCTACTTCGACACCTTCGGCGTCGACAGCGGCAACTATAACCACGAGCTGTATTTCCAGCCGCCAAGCAATACCGGGCGCTGGTTTTCCCCCTCCGCCTGCAAAGAACACCCCCGGCCGCTGTGCGTGTCGATGCTGGTGCGCTCCGCGCGCGCCAAACGCTGGCTGTACGACATCCATTTCCTGATCGAGCAGCTCCGTTAGCGCCGCGTTACTGCTCCAATACCTCGGCGAACTTAGCCAGCCATTGCGGATGCGCCGGCCAGGCCGGGGCGGTGACCAGATTGCCATCGACGTGCGCCTGATCGATGCCGATCTCCGCATAATGGCCGCCGCCCAGCCGCACCTCCGGCGCGCAGGCCGGGTAGGCGCTGCAGGTGCGGCCTTTCAACACCCCGGCCGCTGCCAGCAGCTGCGGGCCGTGGCAAACGGCGGCGATCGGTTTTTTCGCGGCGTCAAACGCCTGCACCAGCGCGATCACGTCGGGATTCAGGCGCAGGTATTCCGGCGCCCGACCGCCAGGGATCAAGAGCGCATCGTAGTGCTCTTCTTTGGCGGCGGCGAAGTCGGCGTTCAGGGTGAAACGGTGGCCGGGTTTCTCGCTGTAGGTCTGCGCGCCGTCAAAATCGTGGATCGCGGTCTGGATGTAGTCGCCGACGGCTTTGCCGGGGCATACGGCGTCCACCCAATGGCCGATCATCTGCAATGCCTGAAACGGCACCATGGTTTCGTAATCTTCGGCGTAGTCGCCGACCAGCATCAGGATCTTTTTCTTGCTCATGATCACAACTCCTGCAGAAAGGGGAATGCCTAAGGTATAGCCCAGCCCCCCCGGGAATGCGAACCGCAAAGTGCGGTGGAATACACGATAAAAAAGCGTAAAAATTGAGTTGACTTTCTTGGCGAGAATAAAAGCCATAATTATCCAGGCGTTCTCATCAGTAATGAATTTGATTTTCGTTTGTTTCCTATGATAGAAAAACGGCTCCCCACTAAAATGGAAAGGAAATCTGTTAGCACGCTTCATACGAATACATAAGAATTCTGTGATTATTACCATTGCGTAATAATGGAAAGCACTTGTTTAATTTTTTTATTATTTTGAAGGAACAAAAAATGCCTATTTTAAATCGCTGTGCCACAGCTTGCGCACTGGCGCTGAGCCTGCTGGGGACCTCGGTTGCAGCACACGCTGGGGAACAAGAGGAACTTACCCAAAAACTCGATGAGTCGGTAATGACGTATGCTTACTCTAAGAGTAGTAGCGATATGGACACCATTAATGAACTGATAAAAAATGGCGCTCACCCTACTATTCAAACGTTATGGTATGCCGCCTATTACAAACAGCCGGCGCTGCTCGATCGTTTTCTTGATATGTCGGTGAATGTGAATCAAGCCATCAGTGACAATGGAGAAACCGTATTGTTGTCAGCGTTGGGAAATACCGACAAGTCTGAATTATCCGATGATGACCTTCACATTTTACAGAGCTTGCTAAAAGCGGGCGCCAATACCAATGTCATTGCGCAAGGCGGGACTAATACACCGCTTATTGCCGCCGCCCAAAGCCAAGGAGCCGCGCCCGCGTTGGTGAAACTGTTGCTGCAATTTGGTGCGGATGCCAAGCAGGTTACCCCGCAAGGATTCTCACCGATCATGGGGGAAGGGGCGGCTAATCTGGAGGTCATCAAACTGCTGGTAGCCGCCGGTACAGATCCTTATGGCGTCAGCAAGGTAGGATCAACGCCTTTGCACTTTGTTTGCACGCGGGATGCTTCCCAGGACGGCCAGCCGGACCCGCAAGCGGCGCAGCGTATCGCCTTGTTGCATAAACCCGGAACCTCTATCGATGCTCAACCGCCCCAGCAACAGGCCTGGCCTGTTGGCACACCGCTGCTGGAAAGCCTGACCAGCAATAATCCTGACTGCGTCAAGGCGTTGTTGGCTGCGGGTGCCGATAAAGATGCGCTGGCTTTCCCGGCAGAGTATGTGGCAGCAGATCCAAGCGTAAAAGGTAAAACGGTTCGTCAGAATATACTCGGGGCGGCAGAAAAATATCCCGACCTGTATTCGCCGGAAATCGTGGCCTTGTTTCAAAAATAGGTGAAACGAAAAAGGGGGCTTTCGCCCCCTGATAAAATGGCCCGCTCGCAGGCCAAATAAGCCGGTATCAACCTGGGTAGATGCCGCGCTCTTTACGTGCGGTCAGGATGCGCTCACAGGCCACGATGTAAGCGGCGGTGCGCAGGCTGCACTCTTTCTCGGCCGCCTTGTTCCAGACGTGGACCATCGCGTCGGTCATGATCTTGTCCATACGCTCGTTGATCTCGGACTCGCTCCAGAAGTAGCTCGCCATGTCCTGCACCCACTCGAAGTAACTGACCGTTACGCCGCCGGCGTTACAGATAACGTCCGGAACCACGGTGATGTTACGGGAACGCAGAATGTCGTCCGCTTCCGGGAAGGTTGGGCCGTTAGCCCCTTCCAGCACCAGTTTGGCGCTGAGGATTTCAGCGCGCTGACGGGTGATCTGGCCTTCCAGCGCCGCAGGGATCAGGATGTCCATGTCGACCGACCAGAACGCTTCGCTCTCGATCTCGCTGGCGCCAGGGAAGCCGGCGATCTGCTTGTGCTTGGCCTGGTATTCGGTCAGCGCCACCAGGTCAATGCCGTCGGCGTTGAACAGGGTAGCGGAGTGGTCCTGGATGGTGACGACGCGCGCGCCGACGCCGACGAACAGACGGGCCGCTTCGCTGCCCACGTTACCGAAGCCTTGTACCGCCACTTTGGCGCCTTCGATCTGCACGCCCAGACGCTTGGCCACTTCGCTGCCGGTGACGAACACGCCGCGGCCGGTCGCTTTCTCACGGCCCAGGGAGCCGCCGAGGTGGATGGGTTTGCCGGTGACCACGCCGGTGATGGTGGTGCCGTGGTTCATGGAGTAGGTGTCCATCATCCAGGCCATCACTTTGGCGTTGGTGCCGACGTCCGGCGCAGGAATGTCTTTCTGTGGCCCGATGATGAAGCCGATTTCACTGGTGTAGCGGCGGGTCAGTCGCTCCAGTTCACCTTCAGACAGTTTGAACGGGTCGACGCGGATGCCGCCCTTGGCGCCGCCGTACGGCAGGTTGACCGCGGCACACTTGATGGTCATCCAGGCGGACAGGGCCATCACTTCGTTCAGATCGACGTCAGGGTGGAAGCGGATGCCGCCTTTGCCCGGCCCACGCGACAGGTTGTGTTGTACGCGGAAACCTTCGAAGTGACGGATGGTGCCATCGTCCATCTGCAGCGGGATATCGACAATCAAAGCGCGCTTAGGGTGACGCAGCGTATCAACCCAGCGTGACAGGTCGCCGAGGTAAGGGGCGACGCGATCGATTTGTTGCAGATATGTAGCCCAAGCGGTGGTGCTGCTGTCTGAAGCGTAGGATAGCTTTTCCATAACCAACCTTTATATATTAGAGGTATTTATTTCGTTTAACCGTGGATTAGCAAGCGCATAACACTTTGCGACGCTAAATTTACCACTAATTATGCCGGTTGTTAGCCCCCCTCTCATCGGGCCAGCGGACGGTTTTTCGCCGCCTGCAGAGCGGTAAATGAATAGTTAATTACTTTTTGTCGACGGTGAGCGATCACATGCATAATTTATGCATATAAAGCGCATAAAAACCCTTTTTATCTATTTTTCAGAAGCTTGAATGTGATCAAAAAGTTTCATTTTATTTAACTGCCATGTTGACAATGGCATTTCCCCTCGCCAGAGTTAAATTAATGTTAAAACGGCTCCGGCGTCGTTTTTTTGTTGCACAAGGGAAAGTATAACCATTTGATATTGTAGTGTTTACCCACCACGCTCAGGCTTTGTACGCCAACCGTGGGCGATACGACGGCTCACGAGAGCATTTTCTTGGTACCCATTATTATTACCTCCCTGTCACAACGGGGCGGGCAGCGTTTGGTCTCAATTTTTTGCCGGTTAGAGCGCCCGCGGGCGTTTCATTCCTGCTGCAACCGCGCATCGGTTGCTTAATCGCCTTAACGACGGACAGGTAACACCATGACAAAAAACCACTGCGATCGGCTGAGCCCAGGTTCAGCCGAGGGGCCTCACTGTGCCCAAACTTTGCAGCGCGGGCTGAGCGCGCGCCACATTCAACTGATTTCGATCGGCGGCGCCATCGGCACCGGGCTGTTTATGGGCGCCGGGAAAACCCTCGCGCTATCGGGCACCTCCATCGTACTGACTTACGCCATCGTCGGCTTTTTCATGTTCATGGTCATGAGGGCGATGGGGGAACTGCTGCTCACGCGGCTCGATTACCGCTCATTCGCCGATTTTGTCTCCGAATATCTGGGGCCGCGCGCCAGCTTTTTTCTCGGCTGGTCCTACTGGCTGAGCTGGGTCGTGACCTGCATTGCCGACGTGGTGGTGTGCGGCGGCTACGTGCAATATTGGCTGCCAGACGTCTCGCCCTGGTTGCCGGCGCTGCTGACGCTGGGGTTTCTGTGTCTGTTCAACATGCTGTCGGTCAAGATGTTCGGCGAGGCCGAATTCTGGTTCGCGATGATCAAGGTGGTGGCGATCGTCGCGTTGATCGCCACCGGCGCCTGGATGGTGTTCAGCGGCTGGACTTCGCCGGACGGCGTGACCGCTTCGCTGCATAACGTCACCGATCCCGCCATTTTCATGCCGCACGGCATCTTCGGCTTTTTCGCCGGTTTCCAGATCGCCATTTTCTCCTGCACCGGCATCGAGCTGCTGGGCACGATGTCGGCGGAGACCAAAAACCCCGAGAAGGTGCTGCCGAAGGCGATCAACGCGATCCCGGCGCGCATCATCGTCTTCTACGTGTGCTCGATGCTGACCATTATCGCCGTCACCTCATGGAGCCACATTTCGCCGGACAGCAGCCCGTTCGTGATGCTGTTCGATCTGGCGGGACTGCCGGCCGCCGCCGCGGTGATCAACTTCGTGGTGCTGACTTCGGCGATGTCCTCGGCTAACAGCGGGGTGTATTCCAGCACCCGCATGCTGTACAGCCTGTCGATGGAAAAGCATGCCCACGGTCAGTTCCGCATTCTGTCTCGCACCACGGCCATTCCGATCCGCAGCCTGCTGTTTTCCTGCTTCTGCATGGTGGCCGGCACCTTGCTGCTGGTACTGGTGCCGAACGTCATGACGCTGTTCACCATCGTCTCTACCGTGGCGGCGATCCTGGTGGTTTACAGCTGGGGCATGATTTTGGTCGCCTACCTGGTGTATCGCCAGAAGCGGCCGGATCTGCACGCCGCTTCGCACTTCAAAATGCCGGGCGGGGTAGCGATGGCCTGGCTGACGCTGGCATTCTTCGCCTTTACGCTGGTGCTCATGGTGTTCGATAGCGATACGCTGATCGCGCTGTGCAGCATGCCGCTGTGGTTTACCACGCTCGGCCTGATCTGGCGTTATCGGGTCCGCGACAGCGTGGCGCGCGAGAGCTACATGTTTTATCGGCGTGGCGCCGAGGCGGAATAACCGGCGAAGGATGCGCCGCTTGCCGCCGCTCCACTCGGCAAGCGGCGGCAACTGCGGTATGCTAAGCAGCTGAACAGCCAACCAAACCGGGCCATACGGAGATACCCCAGCGTGCCGAACTCTTCTTCTCAACTCGAACTTTTGCGCTCGGTCGCTGACGGCATCGCGGCGCTGTTTTTCCCGAATGTGGAAGTGGTGATCCACGATCTGGCCACCAACAAGATTGCCTATCTGGCGAACAACCTGTCAAAGCGTAAACCGGGCGACGACGCCGGGCTGGAAGACTTCGAGCTCGATGGCGGCGCCGGCGTGAGCGGCCCCTATGAGAAGCTGAACTGGGACGGCAAAAAGATGCGTTCGGTGAGCATTGCCGCACGCGACGAGCAGGGCAAGCCCAGCTATCTGCTGTGCATCAACCTGAGCACCGCGATGTTCGAGGACGCCCGCAACGCGCTGGACATGTTCCTGTCGGTCACGCGGCTGCAACCACAGCCACAAGAGCTGTTCAAAGACGACTGGCAAGAGAAGATCAATACCTTTCTGCATGACTGGCTGCGGCGCGAAAACGCCGCGCTCGGCGCGCTGAGCCGCGAACAGAAACGGCGGCTGGTCAGCGATCTCTATCATCAGGGCGCGTTCAAGGCCAAAAGCGCCGCGGACTACATCGCCAACGTGCTGTCGATGGGGCGCGCCACGGTGTACAAGCACTTGCGGGAATTGAAACAGGAGTAAAGGCGGCGGGAAAGGCGGAAGAAAGGGGCGGCGATGGCCGCCCCTTGTCGTTACCAGCGGTAGTTGACCGAAGCGATAATGCTGCGGCCGCTGCCGTAGAAGCAGGCGTACTCGCCGCTGCAGGATGAAACGTATTTCTTGTCCGTCAGATTCTGCACGTTGAGCTGGAGCGCCGCGCCGCGCAGCGCCGACGAAGCCTGGCCGAGGTCATATTTCACCATGGCGTCGTACAGCGTGTAGTGCGGCACGTCGTACTGGCCGGTGGCGTCGGCCGGCGCATCGCCGATGTAACGCACGCCGCTGCCGACGGTCAGGCCGTTCAGTGCGCCGCTCAGGAAGCTGTAGCTGCCCCAGGCGGATGCCGCGTGGCGCGGGATGCCCGCCGGGCTGTGGCCGATTTCGTCCGCCGAGTTGGAGTCTTTGGTCACTACGTCGGTGTAGGTATAGGCGGCGGTCAGCTTGATCTCCGGCGTTGGTTGGGCGTGCACTTCCGCCTCAATCCCTTTGGATTTCACCTCCCCGATCTGCTCATAGGCGGAGGTGAGACGGTTGTAAGACGCCACATTGCGCTGGGTAATGTCGAACCAGGAGAGGGTCAGCAGGGTATTGCCACCCGGGATCTGGTACTTCACGCCCACCTCGGTTTGTTTGCCGGTGGTCGGCTTGAGCGGATCGGCGCCCGGCGCGCTTGGGTACAGGTTAGGATCGAACGAGGTGCTGTAGCTGACATACGGCGAAATGCCGTTGTCGAAAGCGTAGAGCAGGCCCGCGCGGCCGGTGAACTGGGCATCGTTGTAGGTCTGTTCCTTTCCGCCGCTGGTGCGATCGCGGGTGTTGACCTGTGACCAGTCCTGACGGCCGGACAGCAGCAGGTTCCAGTTTTTCCACTCCAGTTGGTCCTGCAGATACACCCCGATCTGATTCAGCGTCTTCAAGTCGCTGGAAGCCAGCGCCAGCGTGCTGCCATCGATGCTGGGGCGAACCGGGTTGGCCCAGTCGATCGGGTAATCGTTGCCGCGATCGCGATACATTTTATAATCGCTATGGCTGTAGCGGTAATCCAGCCCGCCCAGCACGGTGTGTTTCACTTCGCCGGTATCGAACAGGCCCTTCAGCTGGTTATCCACGCCAAACTCGTTGGTCATCTGCGTTTCATGCTGCGCCATGCGGGTGACGGTGTGGTCGTTGACCTTCGAGTTTACGTTATAAACCAGATACTTATAGTCTTCATCGCGGTGGGTGAAGCGCAGGTTCTGGGTAAACGACAGCGCATCGCTGAAGTTATGTTCGAAGCTGTAGCCGATCGACGCCTGCTCGCGCCGCGACTTGTTGAAGCTGGGTTCACTGATGTTAAAGTCATAGGGCACATAGCCCGCGCTGGTCGGGAACAGCGTGCCGGCGCGCGGCAGGAAGTTGCGCGACCCGGCTTTCGGATCGTTCTGGTAGCTGGTCAGCAGCGTAAAGCTGGTGTCTTCGTTCGGCAGCCAGGTGAAGGCCGGGGCGATGGCTACCCGTTGCTGCTTGCTGTCTTTGACAAACTCGTGTTCGGTTCGGGCGATACCGTTCAGGCGATAGAACAGGGTGTTGTCGTCGTTGAGCTTGCCGCCGAAATCGAACGCCGTTTCCGCCAGATGGCGGTTGCCGGTGCTGAATTTGACTTCGTGAATGCTCTGGGCGGTAGGGCGCTTGCTGGTCATCACCACCACGCCGCCGGGGCTGACCTGGCCGTACAGCACGCCGGCCGGGCCGTGCACCATCTCCACGCGCTCCAGCAGCCAGGGATCGATCTGCCCGGCGCCGCCGTTTTGGCTCGAAAGGCCAAAGTGCAGACCGTCGAGCAGCTTGGGCGCATAACGGAAGCCGCGGCTGATCACTTCGTCATTACGGTTGGAGTTGCCGCGGTAGGTGGTGATCACCCCGCTGGTGTAGTTCAGCGCGTCGGCGACCGACGCCGGCTCCTGGTCATTCATCTGCTCGCGCGTGACCACCGAGATGGACTGCGGCGTCTTGCGCAGAGGAGCAGCGGTCTTGGTGCCGGCGGCGCTCTCTTTGGCGACGATCCCTTTGACCGGCGCGGTCACGCTGTTTTGCGCGTCGGCGGTCACCAAAATCGTTTCGTCCGCTGCCGCAGACGCGTGTGGCGCCAAGGGCAATAACGCCAGCGCCGATCCCAGCAACAGACGCTTGGCGGACATCGCCTCCGCGTTCGCGTTTTCTATCCCTTTGTTTTTAATCTTCATTATCTCTCCTGAATACCTGCTTTTGTGTGTCATGCCACCCTGATAAACCCCGAAATGCCGACAAGCGGTCTTCTTCCGTCGACGTGGAGACGTCGTGTTTGCACGACGGTAAAAATCCGACAAATAGTATTGAAAATGATAATGAGTATCAATACGATTGTCAGGTTTTGTAAAAATCACTCATGTTATGTAAGGGGCGCTATGGAGTTTTTGCCGGAAAAGAGGCCAGGAAACGACCTTGAGGGATTGGCGGCGCAATGGCTGCGTGAAGAGGCGGTAGGGCAATCCGCGTGGTGGCAGAAGATTGCCGCTCACGGCACGCCCATCGTCGAAGCGCACGATGAACAGCACGTTAAAATGACCTGGCTATGGCGCGATCCCGCTGGCGATGAACGGCACTCGCCGATATGCCGCGTTTACGCCGATATCAACGGCATTACCGATCACCACAGCACGTCCCCCAGCAGCCTGGCCAGGCTCCCCGGCACCGACGTTTGGTACGGCTCGGCCGTTATCGATCGCCGCTGGCGCGGCAGCTACAGCCTGATCCCCATTACCGAGCGAGACCTCCCCCCAGTCTTCAGCGACGACGAAACGTTACGCGACCGCCAGCAGCGTGCCTGGTGGGTATCGCTGTTCCCGTTGGCGATCGCCGATCCGCTGAATCGCCTCTCTCTGGGGCCGTCTCATCGCCCGCGGCCCGTATCCCTGGCGCAAGGGCCGGATGCCGACGATCAACGCGCCTGGCAGGCCGCCGATCGGCCGCTGGATGAGGCGCGGCTACAGCTTTTTCAGTGGCACAGCGAACGGCTGGGTAACCAGCGGCGCGTTTGGCTGTATGCCAGCGGCGACGCGGCGGTGAAAGCGAACCGCCCGCTGGTGCTGCTGCTCGACGGCCAAAACTGGATCGAAAGGCATGCGCTGCTGCCGGTGATCGAGAACGAAACCGCAAAAGGGCAGTTGCCGCCCGCGTGCTGGTTGCTGATCGATGCGGTCGATGGCGAACACCGGGAAAACGAGCTGCCCTGCAACGCCGTCTTCTGGCAGGCGGTGATCGACGAACTGCTGCCGCAGGCGCAGCGCCGCGAAGCGTTCAGCGAGACTGGGGCGCGCACCGTGGTCGCCGGCCAGAGCTACGGCGGGCTGGCGGCGTTATACGCCGGTTTGCACTGGCCAGAGCGCTTTGGCCACGTGCTGAGCCAGTCCGGCTCCTTCTGGTGGCCTACGGTGCAATTTGTGACCCAGTTCGAAAAACGCCACGAACTGGAGGAAGGCTGGCTGATACGCCAGGTTCGGCAGCGCAACGCGGCGGCACCCAAGCTCACCGTGATCCAACAGGCCGGCGATCGGGAGGCGGACATCGAATTCGTCAATCGCCAGATGCACCAGGCGCTGACGGCGGCCGGGCACCGCGCCGACTACCGCGTGTATTCCGGCGGACATGACGCGCTCTGCTGGCGCGGCGGCCTGGTGGACGGCGTGCGCCGGCTGCTTTCCGCAATGAAGTAATCCCACATTTTGACAGACAGGTAATGAAAATGACTCAGGAACAACAAAACCCGTTCGATGACGAAAGCCTTCGATTCTCCGTGCTGGTCAACGCGCAGCAGCAGTATTCACTGTGGCCGCAGTTTGCCGATACGCCGCAGGGGTGGCGCGTGCTGATGGGGCCGGCGTCGCGCGGCGAATGCATCGACTACATCGAAACGCACTGGCAGGACATGCGGCCGGCGGCGCTGAAAGCGGCGGATGCGGCGCGTTAAGCGCCAGGCAACCACATCGATACATTCCGTTTGAGGGAAAGGACAGACACCATGTCAGAAACGCTTTCTTTACCGGATACTCAGGTCGAGTATCGGGATTATCCGCTGGTTGCGGCGCAACCGGGGATCTGGATCGCCGACCAAATCGCGCTGCGCCGCAACAGCTTCGCCGTGGCGCACTACACCGAACTGCACGGCGCTATCGATCGTTCGGCGCTGGAGCGCGCGATCCGTCAGGGGCTGGCCGAAGCGGATACGGTTCAGGCGCGGTTCTTTGAGGCGCAGGACGGCCAGCCGGTGCAGCGTTTACCGCTGATAGCCGATCCTGCGCGCGTGCTGGCGCCGGAGTGGTTCGATTTCAGCGCGCGGCCGGACGCCGAGCAAGCGGCGCTGGCGCTGATGAACGACGATTTGGCGCAGGATCTGCCTGCGGACGGCGAGCGGCCGCTCTATCGCCATGCGGTGATCCGCGTCAGCGCCGATCGCTGGTTCTGGTACCAGCGCTTTCATCATCTGACCCTGGACGGCTTCAGTTTCGAAGCCATCACCCGCCGGATCGCCGATATCTATCGCGCGCTGCGCCACGGGCTGTCTCCGGCGGCCTCGCCGTTTACCCCGTTCGGCAAGGTGGTGGAAGAGTTTCAGCAATGGCAAACGTCGCCGGCGCGCCGGCGGGCGGCCGAATTCTGGCAACAGCATCTGCGCGATTTGCCGTCGCCGCTGTCATTATCGACGGAGAGTCGGGAGGTTGAACCGGGTACCCGGCCGCTCAAACAGGCGCTGGTGTTGCCGGAATCGCTGTTTGACGAAGCGCTGCACGATACGGCGCTGCAGTCGCTGCAACCGGCCGATATCGTCACGGCGGCGTTGGCGATGTATCTGGCGCGCATGAGCGGCGAAACCCGTTTTTCACTCGGCTTTCCTTTCATGCGCCGTATGGGCTCCCAGGCGCTGGCGGCGGTCGGCCCGGTGGTTAACGTGCTGCCGCTGCTGCTGAACGTGACGCCGGAGATGTCGCTGGCGGACGTCTGCCAGGCGACCGTGGCGCAAATCAAACAGGCGCGCCGCCATCAACGCTATGAAGCGGAGCAGATCAAACGCGATCTCGGCCTGGTCGGCGGCCATCAGGAACTGTACGGCCCGGTGATCAACGTCAAGGTCTACCACAGCGCCTTGTCCTTCGACGGCCAGGCGGCCGTTACCCATACGCTGGCGATGGGGCCGGTCGATGACCTGGAGTTTGAGATCGGCTTTCGCAACGGCGTGCTGACGCTGTCGTTGGTCGCCAACCCGGCCAAATACTCGCCGCGCACCTTGCATCACCACGCGGAGCGCATCGGCCATTGGCTGCAGCAGTTGGCGCGGCAGCCGCACCAGCCGAACGGTCAACTGGCGTTGATCAGCGAAGGGGAGTTAAGGCAACTCGCGGCCTGGGGGCGCGGCGCCGATCTGACGCCGCCGGCGGGCATGGTGTCAATCATGGATGCGTTCCAGCGCCAGGTTGAGCGGCAGCCCGAGGCGTTGGCGGTGGCCTGCGGCGACGAGCGCCTCAGCTACCGTCAACTCAGTGAACGGGTGATGCAACTGGGGCGAGTGCTGATCGAAAGCGGCATCGGCGCCGAAGACGTGGTGGCCATCGGCATTCCGCGCTCGGTGGACACGCTGGTCGCGCTGTTCGGCGTGTTGGCCAGCGGCGCGGCCTATATGCCGCTCGATCTGGATTACCCGCGTGAACGCCTGACGCTGATGTGCGACGACGCGCGGCCGGCGATGCTGCTGACCCACCGCGCGACGCAGGTCAATATGCCGGATCTGCCGCAGGTATTGTGCCTGGACGACGCAGCGTGCCTGGCGCGCTGCGCGGCCGCCGAGGCCGCGCCGATAACGGACGATGAACGGCGTGTGCCGCTGAACGAGGCGCATCTGGCCTATATGATTTACACCTCCGGCTCGACCGGTAAACCCAAGGGTGTGATGTCCACGCATCGCGGGCTACTGAACCTGTTCCTGTCGCACCAGGCCTCTCTGTTCGGCCCGGCGATCGAAAAATTCCAGGCTCGCCACGCACGCCGCCTACGCGCCGGCCATACCGCCTCGTTTTCTTTCGACTCCTCTTGGGAACCGCTGTTCTGCATGATGATGGGCAGCGAACTGGTTATCTTCGACGAGGAGCTGCGCCGCGACCCCTGGGCGCTGCTGGAACAAACCCAGCAGACGCCGATCGATCTGCTGGACATCACGCCGTCGTTCTTCTCGCAACTGGTGGACTGCGGCCTGCTGAAGGGGCAGTTCCCGCTGCCGTCGTTCGTGATGATCGGCGGTGAGGCGGCGACGCCGACGCTGTGGAACCTGATGCAGCAGCATCCGGAGGTGGAGACCCACAACTATTACGGCCCGTCCGAATATACCGTCGATACCCTGGGCGCGCCGGTCACGGCCGCCGATCAGCCGGTGATCGGTCGCCCCCTCGCCAATACCGCCGTCTGGCTGCTCGACGGCCGCCTGCAGCCGGTGCCGATCGGCGCGGCGGGCGAGCTGTACATTTCCGGCAAAGGCATCGCGCGCGGTTACCTGCGGCGCCCGGATCTGACGGCGGCGCGCTTTGTCGCCAACCCGTTCGCCGAAGGTGAGGTGATGTACCGCAGCGGCGATCTGATGCGCTGGAGCGCGGAGGGCCAACTGGTATTCATTGGCCGAACCGATCACCAAATCAAGGTGCGCGGCTTCCGCGTCGAGCTGGGTGAGGTGGAAAGCGCCTTGGCCGCCTTGCCGGACGTGGGGCGGGCGGTGGTGATCGCCGAGCCGATCGGCGCCACCTATCGTTTGATCGGCTATTGCTCGGTGCAGGATGACGCACGTCGCGCCTCGCCAACGCTGCAAAGCGAGCTGCTGGGGCAATTGGCGCAGCGTTTGCCGGATTATATGGTGCCGGCGATCCTGGTGGTGATGCCGGAGCTGCCGCTCAACGTGAATGGCAAGATTGACCGCCAGGCGTTGCCCAAACCGCAGGAGACGCTGGCGCAAAGCATTCGTGAACCGGCCACCGAGCAGGAAAGGCTGATTTGCGGCGCCATGGCGCAGCTGCTGGGGATGGATCGCGTCGGCGCCGACGACGATTTCTTCGCGCTCGGCGGCGACAGCATCTCGGCGATGGGGCTGGGTACCGCCCTGCGGCGCAAAGGGTATCTGCTGCGGCCGCGCGAGATCTTCGCGCTGCACACCCCCGCGCGCATGGCGCAGGCGATGCAGCCGCTGGTAGTTGGCTCTCAGGTCGCACGCAGCGTACAGCAAGGCCCGATCGACGGGCTGCCGATCCTGCACTGGTTTGCCGAGACGGGCGATATGCATCGCCGCTTCGCGCACGGCGTTTTCCTGCGCGTGCCTGCCGAACTGCAGCCGGAACAGCTGCATTATGCATTGGAGCAGTTGCGTGCGGCGCACCCTGCGCTGGGCGCGCGGATCCGCGACGGTCAGTTGGTGGTTGAAACCGCCGCCGCCGGTGAGCTGATGCAGGTTAATACCGTGTCCGGTGAGCTGGAATCCGCGGCGGAACAGGCGTTTGATGCCGCGCTTGACCATCTCGATCCAGCGGCCGGCGCTATGATGCAGGCCATCCTCTTGCAGCGCGACGGGCAGAGCCTGGGGCTGGTGCTGGCGATCCATCACCTGGTGGTCGACGGCGTTTCATGGCGCATCCTGCTCGACGAACTGCGGCAGGTGGCCGACAGCGCCATGCAGGGGCAGCCGATCACATTGCCGCCGGAAGAAACCTCGCTCTATGAGTGGTCTGCACGCCTACGAGCCGACGCTGAACGCCGGGAAACCGAGCTGCCGTTCTGGCGGCGGATGCTGGCGGACGGCGCACCGCGTTTGGGGCGGCGAGCGTTGGATCCGCTGAACGATCGCACGGGCGACGTATCGGAAAAACGCACGCTGCTCGACAGCCGGCTGACCGCCGCGCTGCTCGGCGCATTGCCGCAGGGATACCGCGCCCAGGTTGAAGAGATCATGCTGTGCGCGCTGGCTCAGGCTTGCCGCCAGCGTTTCCAGGCCGCTTCGCTGCGTTTCTCTCTGGAGTCGCACGGCCGCGCCGAACTGGACGACGGCCTCGATCTTGCCCGCACCGTCGGCTGGCTGACGGCGGAGTATCCGCTGCGCATCGAACTGCATGACGCTGAGCACAATGAGGCCGTGCGCGCGGTGAAACGGGCGACGCGAGCGGTGACCGATCGCGGCGTCGGTTATGGCCAGCTGCGTTATCTGCATCCACAGTGCGACGAACTGGCGGCGCTGGCGCAGCGCAATGCGCCGGAGATCTTGTTCAACTACCTCGGACGTTTCAGCCAGGATGAGGGACACTGGACGCCGCAACGCAGCCAAACCCGCTTCCGCGACGCTTTCGCCGTGGCGCAGGATGCGCAGCAGGCGCTGTCGTATGGCCTGGAAGTGAATATCTTTGTCGAGGAGCGGCGCGACGGCGCCTGCCTGGCGATCAACTGGAGCTGGCTGGAGGGGATTTTCAGCGAGAGCGACATTGCGCAGTTGCACAGCGGCATCGAACAAGCGGTGCGTTCGCTGTGCGAATTTGCCGAACGGCATCCCGATCGCGCGGCGGCGACGTTGGTGGCGGCCGAGATCGCCCAGCCGGGCGCCGACGATGAGGCGGTGCGCGCCTGGGAGCGGGAGTGCGGGCCGTTGGCCGCGGCGCTGCCGCTGTTGCCGTTGCAGCACGGCCTGCTGTTCCATGCGCAGACGGCGCAGCAGGGCGGCAGCTATAACTCGCTGACGCGCCTGAGCCTCTGCGGCGAACTGGACGAACATCAACTCCAGCAGGCGCTGAATGCGGTGATCCGCCGCCATCCGCAGCTGGCCGCCCGATTCAACCTCGAGGGCGAACCGCTGCAGCTGATACCGCAGGAAAGCCATTGGCCGCTGGACAGCCACAGGCTGCCGCCGCTGTCCGAAGAGCAAGAAATGCAGGCGCTGAATGAGCTGGAACAGAAAGAGCTGCAGCGCGATCTGTTTAATCAGCCGGGCGCGATGCTGCATGCGCTGCGGATCAAACACGGCGATAGCGAACGCTACACGCTGTTCCTTAACGCGCACCACCTGATCGTCGACGGCTGGTCGACGCCGGTGGTGCTCAACGATCTGATGCTGGCATTGCGTGAAGGCGAGCAGGCATTGCCGCCGCTGCGTTCGAACTACGCCGATATCGTGCGCCGCCTGACCGCGCGGGATGCTGAAGCTTCGCGCCGCCTCTGGCGTGAGACGCTGCAGGATGTGCGCCCGACGTTGCTGTTCGGTGAAGCGCAGGACGATCGCGTGCAGGAGTTGGAAATGACGCTGCCGCCGGCCGAGGAAAGGCGCTTGCTGACCCTGTGCCGCGAACGCGGGTTGACGCTCAATACCGTGATGCAGGGCATTTGGGCGCTGCAGCTGGCCAGCTGTTGCGGCCATCAGGACGTGGTGTTCGGCTCGCCGGTTTCCGGCCGCTTTGGCCAGATAGAAGGGGTCGAGGAACACGTTGGCCTGTTCAGCAACACGCTGCCGGTGCGGGTTCGTCTGCAGCATGACCGTTCGTTGACGGAACAGCTGACCGAACTGCAGCACCGGCAGATTGAACTGCTGGAGCACGACGATTTGGGGTTGGGGGAGATCCAGCATCTGGCCGGGGCGGGCACGCTGTTCGATACGCTGTTGGTGGTGGAAAACTATCCGGACAACGACGCTCTGCTGGGCGGTGAAGGGTCGCTGCGCTGCGACGCTATCCGTAACAAAGGCTATACCCACTATCCGCTGACGCTGCTGGTGCTGCCGGGCGAGCGCCTGCGTCTGCTGATGGAGTACCGCGATTCGGTGCCGCAGCCTGAACGCTTCGCCGCGCGGCTGATGGCGCTGCTGCAACAGTGGATTGCCCAGCCGGATCTGCCGCTGCCGCGCTGGCAATTGCAAACGCCGCAGGAGCAGGCGCTGATCGCTGCGGTCAACCGCACCGGGCAGGCGGTGGCGGACACCACCTTGCATCAGGCGATCGCCGATCAAGCGCGGCGCACGCCGGAACGCATCGCGCTGCAGGACGCCTGGCACAGCCTCAGCTACCGTGACATGCAGCGCCAGGCCGCGCTGTTGGCCGAACGGCTGACGGCGGCCGGTATTCAGCCGGGCGATATCGTCGCGGTGGCGTTGCCGCGTTCCGTGCGCCTCAGCCTGGCGCTGACGGCGATTGTGCAAACCGGCGCCGCCTGGCTGCCGCTGGATACCGGTTACCCGGACGAGCGGCTGGCCTACATGGTGGAGGACGCCAAACCGCAGCTGATTATCACCGAAAGCGCGTTGGATGCCCGCTTCGCCGCACTGGCGCCGACGCTGCGGTTCGATGCGCTGGACGACAGCGGGCGCGAACCGGCGCCGCGCCCACCGGCGGGGAGCGGCGATCATCCCGCCTACGTGCTGTATACCTCAGGCTCTACCGGGCGGCCGAAAGGCGTGGTGGTGAACCACCGGGCGATCGTCAACCGCCTGTTCTGGATGCAGCACGAGTATGCGCTCGATGCGCAGGACGTGGTCCTGCAGAAAACGCCGTGCAGCTTCGACGTTTCCGTCTGGGAGTTCTTCTGGCCGCTGATGGTCGGCGCGCGCCTGGTGATGGCGCCGCCGGAGGCGCACCGCGATCCGCAGGCGCTGACGACCTTGATCGACGACTATGGCGTGACCACGCTGCATTTCGTTCCGTCCATGTTGGCTATCTGGGTGGAGGCCTTGAACGAGCGGGCGCCACGGCGCGCCGCCGCCAGCCTGAAACGCGTGTTCTGCAGCGGCGAAGCGCTGTCGTGTGAACTGGCTTCCCGCTATCAGGCGTTGGTCGCCGCGCCGCTGCACAACCTGTATGGCCCGACGGAGGCGGCGGTCGATGTTACCTATCAGCCGGCGTCCGGCGAGGCATTGGCGGCGGTGAACGGTGCCGGCGTGCCGATCGGCAAACCGGTCTGGAACACCCAACTGAGCATTCTCGACGCCATGCTGCGGCCGGTGCCCGTCGGCTGCGCCGGCGATCTCTACCTGCGCGGCATTCAGCTGGCCGACGGCTATCTGCATCGGCCGGAGTTGACGGCGCAGCGGTTTGTCGCCGATCCCGCCGGCAACGGCGCGCGCATGTATCGCACCGGCGATATCGCTCGCTGGCTGGAGGACGGCAGCGTCGAGTATTTGGGCCGCAGCGACGATCAGCTGAAGATCCGCGGCCAGCGCATCGAGCTGGGCGAAATCGAACAGGCGCTGCTGGCGCAGCCGGGGGTAGCGCAAGCGGCGGTGCACGCCATCGAATTAAGCGAGGGCGCGACGGGGCTGGGCGGCGCCGATATGCGCCAGTTGGTCGCCTGGCTGATCGCCCAACCGGGCGTGACGCTGGATACCGGCGCGCTGCATCAGGCGCTGGAGGCGCGTTTGCCGGCGCATATGATGCCGGTCAGCTATGTCATGACCGACAGCTTCCCGCTCAGCGCCAGCGGCAAGCTGGATCGCAAGGCGTTGCCGCGGCCGCAGTTGAACCCGCAGAGCGGCCGCGGGCCGCACAGCGACAGCGAACGCCTGCTGGCGGCGCTGTTCGGGGAACTGCTGGGGCGCGAGACGGTGTATGCCGACGACGACTTCTTCGCGTTGGGCGGCCACTCGCTGCTGGCGATGCGTTTGGCGGCGGAGCTGCGGCGGCGCGTCCCGCGGCCGTTGAGCGTCGGGCAAATCATGTTCGCCCGCAGCCTGGAGAAGATGGCGCACCTGCTCGATGACGCGCAGGCCGCCAACTCGGCCGAAAGCCGCGGCGTCGGCGAGTGCCTGCAGCTGCGGGCCGGCCAAGGCCCGGCGCTGTTCTGTCTGCATCCGGCTTCCGGTTTCGCCTGGCAGTACTCGGGGCTGAGCCGTTATCTGCCGGGGAGTTACCCGATCATCGGCCTGCAGTCGCCAAGGCCGGATGGCGCCATCGCCACCTGCGAGGACATTGAGCAGATGGTCGATCGTCATCTCGCCACTCTGCGCCGCCTGCAGCCGCAGGGGCCTTATTACCTGCTGGGCTATTCGCTCGGCGGCACGCTGGCACACTCGATGGCCGCGCGTTTGCAGCAGCAGGGCGAAGAGGTGGCGTTCCTCGGCATGCTGGATACCTATCCGCCGGAAGGCCAGGACTGGACCGGCCCCAGCGAGGAGGAGGCGCAGAAGGAGGTGGCGCAGGAACAGGCCGAGTTTATGGCGGAAGATCATGGCGATCCGGCGCTGATGGCGGAGAAGGCGGCGATGTTCGACAGCATCGTCGCCAACTACCGCGACGCGGTGCGCCTTCTGTCTCAGGCGCGCAGCCGGCGTTTCCACGGCACGGCGACGCTGTTCGTCGCCGACCGGACGCTGCCGCCGGAGATGGATATCAACGCCGTGTGGGCGCCGTATCTGGATGGGCTGATCTGTCATCACCAAAGCTGCGAGCACGCGGACATTCTGTCGCCGGCCTCGCTGGAGACGCTCGGGCCGCTGTTGCATTCGCTCCTGACGCGGCAATACGGGTTGGTATAACGCAACCGGGCCGGGGCGTGCGTCCCGGCCCGCACTAAAACATGATATGCAGGACACTATGGCCAGACCTTCTTTTTTTCTTGATTTCAGTTTGCTGAGAAGCAATGCGCATTTCCGCGCGATTTTCTGCGCCCGCATGCTGTCGGTGTTTTCCCTCGGCATGCTGGCGGTGGGGGTGCCGATTCAGATCCAGGCGATGACCGGCTCCACGTTGCAGGTGGGGGTCGCGGTGGCGCTGGACGGCGTGGGCATGTTTATCGGCCTGATGCTGGGCGGGGTACTCGCCGATCGCTACGATCGCCGCAAGCTGATCCTGTTTGCGCGCGGCACCTGCGGGCTGGGCTTTGTCGCCCTGAGTCTGAACGCCTTCGCCCCGGCCCCGTCGCTGTGGGCGCTCTACCTGTTGGCGGCCTGGGACGGCTTCTTCGGCGCGCTGGGCATGACGGCGCTGATGGCGGTGATCCCGCTGCTGGTCGGGCGCGAAAACCTGGCGGCGGCGGGGGCCTTGAGCATGGTGACGGTGCGCATCGGCGCGATCCTGGCGCCGGCGCTGGGCGGGATTATCATCGTGTTCGGCGGCGTGGGGCTGGCGTTTGCCGTCGCGGCGGCAGGGACGCTGGGCACCCTTGTGCCGCTGGTGCGCTTGCCGACGCTGTTGCCGCAGCAGCAGGAGCCGGAACATCCGCTGCGCGCGCTCGCCAGCGGCTTCCAGTTTGTCTGGCGCAATAAAGTGGTCGGCTCGGTGGTGCTGCTGGGGATGCTGATGAGCATCGTCGGCGCCGTCAGGGTGCTGTTCCCGGCGCTGGCGCAGGACGCTTACCACGTCGGGGCGTCCTCTATCGGCCTGATGTATTCCGCGGTGCCGCTTGGCGCGATGCTGGGCGCGCTGACCAGCGGCTGGGTGGGGCGTTTCTCTCGCCCTGGCGTGCTGATCCTGATCGCCGCCATCGTCGCGTTTACCGCCATCGCGTCACTGGGGCTGTTCAGCCACCTGGCGCCGGCGCTGCTGGCGCTGGTGTGCTACGGCTACGCCAACGCCATCGCCTCACTTCTGCAGTTCATGCTGATCCAGAGCAACACGCCGGACCATCTGCTGGGGCGGGTGAACAGCCTCGGCACCGCGCAGGACGTAACCGGCGATTCGATCGGCGCGCTGGGGCTCGGCGTACTGGGCCGGGTATTTACCCCGTTGATGAGCGTGCTGTCGTTTGGCGCATTCGCCGCCTTGTTGGGCGTGCTGGTGGCTTTCAGCGTACGCACGTTGCGCCAGTGCCGGCCGGCGGACGCGCTGGTTGAGCACGATGAACCCGCGCCGGCAACCTCAGCGGCGGCGGACAACTAACCCCTCACGGCACCGGCGGTTCCGGCCGGTGCTGCTCCCCCCAGTTACACATCATGTCGATCACCGGGATCAGCGAACGTCCACGCTCGGACAGGCTGTACTCCACCTTGGGCGGGATCTGCGGATACTCCTTTCTCACCACCAGGCGATCTTTTTCCAGCTCTTTCAGCGTCGAACTGAGCGTTTTATACGAAATGGTGCCGATGCAGCGCTGCAGTTCGTTGAACCGCAATACCGGCTTATACAACGCCAGCCAGTAGAGAATAATCATTTTGTATTTACCGTTGATCACCGACAGGGTGTAGCCATAGCCGGTGTCTTCAAGGCTGATGCCCGTTGGGCTGCAGTGGGATTCGGCGGTCATTTACACTTTCTCCAGGGTAAGTATGTGTCGTGAGTGTGCGTATTTTACATTCTGTCAGCATACCCTAAGATGCGTCGAAACACCTGACTGGAGAGATCAGTATGAAAACCTTGGTGGTAGTAACACATCCCGATATGGCGAACTCGGTGGTCAACAAACGTTGGCTGGAGGAACTGCGCCGTTATCCGGCGCTGTATACCGTGCACGAACTGCATCAGGCCTACCCGGACTGGCAGATCGACGTCGCCAAAGAACAGCAGTTGATTGAAGCGCATGACAACATCGTGCTGCAGTTCCCGATTTACTGGTTCAGCAGTCCGCCGCTGCTGAAAAAATGGCTGGACGACGTGCTCACCTACGGCTGGGCCTACGGTTCCCGCAGCGGCTATAAGATGCAGAACAAGAAACTGGCGCTGGCGGTCACGGCGGGCGTGCGCGCAGAAGATTACGCGCGTGAAGGGCGTTATCGCTACTCGCTGGAGGAGATCTTCCGGCCGTTTGAGGTGACCGCCGATTACGTGCGGGCCGACTATGCTTCGTTCTTTGCCTTTTACGGCAAGGAAGCCGCTTCGGACGGGACGGTGGAGCCGCTGCAATCCCACGAATTGGATCGCAGCGCGCAAGGCTATCAGGCATTTCTCGCCGCCCTGAATTAACGACACGCCCCGGATGCGTCTGATAGTGCTGTTGCGAATGTCCGGGGAGGAATATGATTGCCGTATTCTTTGACTCGCCGGTGATAACCCCATGCCTTCAGCCGAAACGTTTATTGCTTTTCTTGTTGCACTCACCCTTCTGGAACTCTCTCCCGGACCGGATATGATGCTCACGCTGGCCCGGGGTATCGGCCAAGGTCGTCGCATCGCGCTGCTCAATGTTTTCGGCATGGTTTTTGTCGCCGGTATGGTGCAGGTTTCCATGCTGGTGCTCGGCCTCGCCACGCTGTTGCATAGTTATCCGCTGGCGTTGGACGTATTGCGTTGGGTTGGGGCCGCCTATCTGGTCTGGCTGGGGATAAAAATGCTGAAGGTAAGCCGGCAGCGTTCCGATGCCGTGCTGAAACCCCGGATGATGACCGGGTGGCAGGCGGTGAAAGAAGGGGCGATTAACAGCCTGACCAACCCTAAGTCGCTGCTGTTCATGTTTGCTTTTCTCCCGCAGTTTGTTAACCCTGAAACCGGGCCGGTTTGGTTGCAATTGCTTGTTTTAGGTTCCATTCAGAAGCTGGCCGGGATCCTTTCGCTGGGCTCTGTCGCTATGGCCTCCGGCACCGTGGGGCAATGGCTCGCCCGCAATCCCCGTTTGTTGGTCTGGCAGCAGCGATTTACGGGCGTGGTCATGATGGGATTGGGCGCCAAACTCCTCCTGGGGGGCGGCGCTGTGTCAGCGCCGCGATAAGGGGAGCGGCTCGCGCTATTTCAGGTGAATGCTAAAACCGTCTTGCCCCGGCGCCAGATGGGCTTTCAGCGTCAACTGCGGGATCAGGTAGTCACCGGCGTTCTGCCGCCGAAACGGAATCGGCTCGGTGTGCCACAGATTATCGAGCCGCTGTCCGAGCTGTTCGCACAGGGCGGCAAAGCGCGTCTCGTCGGTCTTACCGGCGCGGTAGGTGACGAACGGCGGCAACACCTCGAACCCCGGGTAATGCAGCATGCCGTGCTGGATCGGGAACAGAATATCGTCGATCGGCCCGTTAATGCCGCGTGGGGCGTAATGGGATTCCCAGCCGCCGGCGCTGACGATCAGCATCGCCCGTTTGCCTGCCAACATACCCTCGCCGTAACGGTCGCCCCAATGGGTATCGGAATGCTCACCGACGCCGTAGGCAAAACCATAGGCATAGACGCGATCGAACCAGCCTTTCAGCATCGCCGGCATCGAGAACCACCACAGTGGGAACTGCAACAGCACCGCGTCCGCCCAACGCAGCTTTTGTTGCTCCCGTTCGATGTCGGCGCTCTGCACGCCGTTGGCAAACGCGCGCCGGGAATCCAGCGAAGGATCGAAACGGGGCCCTGATGCGCCTTCCAGGCTGTCGTCGGCGTCGATCGCCGCTTTCCACTTCATGGCGTACAGGTCTGACACCTGGACCTGATGGCCGGCCTGCGTCAGGCGCTCAACGGCGAAGTTTTTCAGTGAGCCGGTCAGCGACTGTGGCTCCGGGTGGGCGTAAACAATCAGCACATTCATAACAACGCTCCTTGGTGTGAGAGCTGCAGAGTAGGGCGTCACGAGGTATATTAGAAATGAATTACCGTTATCCCAGGTATAAGCATGAATAATTTAAGGCGGCTGGATCTCAATCTGCTGGTGACGCTCGACGCGCTGCTGGCTGAGCACAACGTCACGCGCGCGGCGCAGCGGCTCAATTTCTCTCAGCCGGCAGTCAGCGTGCATCTCGCCAAACTGCGGGCGATCTTTGACGATCCGCTGCTGTTGCCCGGCCCGCGCGGCATGCGTCCGACCGCCAGAGCGGAGCAACTGCGGGAACCGCTGCGTCAGGCGCTGGCGGCGCTTGAGTTGGCGGTGACGCCGGCGACGCCGTTCGATCCCGCTGTGGCGACCGATATCTGGCGTGTGGCCGCCTTCGACTACGGCGAATCCACCATCGTCCTGCCGGCGCTGAACGGTTTGCGCACGGCGGCGCCCGGCACCCGGCTGGCGGTGCTGGAAACCGCGCCGTCACGCATCGCCAAACTGGCGGAACAGGGAGAGATCGATCTGGCGTTTCACACCCGCGAAGGGGCGCCGCCCGGTCTGCGTCAGCGTACGCTATTCCGTGAACGCTATGTGCTGGTGGGCAGAGTCGGTCACCCTAAGCTGCATGAAAACCTGACGCTGGCGCAATTCTGCCTATTGGAGCAGGTGATGGTTTCGCCGGACGGCGGCGGTTTCTACGGCATCACCGACCAGGCGCTGGCGGACGTGGGGCTGACGCGGCGCGTGGTGCTTTCCGTGCCGCATTTTCTCTTCGTGATCTCGGTACTGACGCAGTCCGATTTGGTGGCGATGTTGCCGGAGCGGCTGGTGCGCAACCAACCGTTATTGCAGCAACTCAAACCGCCGTTGGCGGTGCCGGGTTTTGAAATGACGATGCTGTGGCACGAACGATCGCATCGGGATCCCGCTCACCGGTGGCTGCGCGAACATATCGTGCGTTCAGTGTGATCGGGCTAATGTAAACAGCGCGGGAAATTACATGAACAGGAAGCGGTCGGCCAGCGGAACGCCACGTTCGAGGCGCGGTGGCAACGCGTCGTCGCGATCGTCAGGCTGAGCAGCTTGCGGCGCGGCGTCTTCGGCTTTTTCGATCATCAGCTCGCCGAGCAGGGCCAGAAAACGAGTGATCTTTTGCATATTCCCTCCGGGGCCATGATTAACCTGAGGACGATAGTAATCGCCGCCTAACCGAATGGGAAAAACTTAAAACTCATATCCTAAGAACCGGATCGCATATCGCGTAACCGGGCGACGGTTGCCCATCGCCCGGTGAACGGTTTAGAAGGTGACGTTAACCTTGGCCCACAGGGTGCGGCCCGGTTCATTCACCGCGCTGTTGGCCGAATAGCCGAAGGCGCTGTTGCCCGCCAGGTTGAGGTGCTCGCTGTAGGTCTTGTTCAGGATGTTATCCAGACCGGCGCTCAGCTTGACGTTTTTATTCACCTTGTAGGCGGCGTTCGCGGAGAGCACGCCGAAGCCGGCGCTTTCGGCAAAGTCTTTGCCCACCACGTTGCCTTCGTTGATCGCCACGCGGTTTTGGCTGCTGACCAAACGCCACAGCCCGGTGCCGCTCCAGTCGCCGTACTCGTAGGTCAGCCCCAGACGCGCCTCCAGCGGCGGGATCTGCGGCAGCGGGCGGCCGTCGCTGGTGTTTTTGCCCCAGGAGTAGGCCAGGCTGGCGTCGGTTTTCCAGCGCTCGCTCAACTGATAACCCATGCCCATTTCGCCGCCCATGATGTTGGCGTTGACGTTATCGGCCTGGCTGAGACGCGCATTGTGCGGATCGTATTTGAACAGGATGAAATCATCGACGCGGCCCACATAAGCGGAGATCCAGCCGTTGAAGCGCTTGCCGTTGTATTGTGCGCCGATGTCGAGCTGCGTAGTTTTCTCGCTCTTGACGCTGGAGAACGGATCCTTGCTGCCATTCGGGCCGAGCTTCGGCGAGAACAGCTCCCAGTAATCCGGGAAACGCTCAGTATAACCGACGCCGGCGTACAGCATCAGCGGCAGCTCGGCCAGCGTGTGCTCCAGGCGCATAAAACCGCTCGGCAGGGTGTCGGAACGCTCCGCGTCGCCGCCGTTGCGGAAGTTTTCCACCAGGGTGCGATCGAGACGCGCGCCGCCGATCAGTTTATCCTGTTCGCTGGTGGACCAGGTCAGTTCGCTGAAGGCGCCGTAGCTGTTGAACTGGGCGTCTTTTTCCCAGCTGCCGCGGCTCATGCTGCGATGGGTGTTGGTTTGGGTGTCCAGGCCGCTTTCCAGCTTCACGTCCTGCCATAGCCAGGTGCCCATTACGCGGCCGCCAACGGTGCGGCGATCGAGCTGCATCGTCATGCCGGAGGACATCATATGTCCGCCATGGCCGCCCATGCCCATACCGCCATGGCCACCGTGCCCACCCATGCCGCCGCTGCCCGGTGAGCGCAGGGTGACGTTGTCCATCACGTGGTTGGCGTAATTGTAGTAGACCTGTGCTTCCAGCTTATCCAGCACCTCGCCGATGTTGGATTTTTCCACCCGCATGCCTAGGCTTTCGCGCTTGAACTGCGAACCGTCCATGCTGCGGCCGGCATAGCGCGCTTCGCCGTTGCCGCGGCCCATGGTCACTTCCAGCAGCGTATCGTTGTCCGGCGTCCAACCGAGCGCCAGATCGCCGTTCCACTTGTCCCAGCGCGATGGCACGCGCGTATTGGTGCCGTCCTGATAATCGTTGGAACGAGATTTGTTGGCCATCACCCGCAAGTAACCTTGCTCGGCGCCGAGGCTGGCGTCGATATTCTCGTCCCAGCGGCCGTTGGAGCCGGTCAGCACGCTGGCGTTGCCCTTGACGCCCGGTTTGTCGAAGCGTGGGCGTTCACGTTCGAAACGCACGGTGCCCGCCGACGATCCCGGTCCCCACAGCACCGTCTGCGGCCCTTTGGTGATGGTCAGCAGATCGAAACTTTCCGGCGAGATGTAAGAGGTGGGCGCATCCATTCTCGATGGGCAGGCGCCCAGCATTTCCGAACCGTCGGTGAGGATCTTCAACCGCGAACCGAACATGCCGCGGAACACCGGATCGCCGTTGGTGCCGCCGTTGCGGATCTGAGAAAAACCGGGAATGGTTTTCAGGTAGTCCGAGCCATCGCTGGCCGGCACCGGCTGACGCGGAGTTTTCGGTGACGTCACGATGGTCAGCGGAGAGTAGAGCGGTGCGGTGACGGTGATCACGTCGCCATCATTAACCTGTGTGTTGGCAGGGTGCTGATGCGCCTGCGCCGCGTGGCCAGCCAGCAGGAACAGCGGCATGGCGGCGGTGATGGCGCGGGCGGCGGCGTTCTTTTTATAAACGGGTTTAAACATCATCTTTCCTTAAGCTAACTTTTTTCCGTTCTTGGCCGAGGGATTATTCAGGCGTGGGGCGGCCTGGCGAAAATCACCATCGGTAAATACGGGGGTTAATTCCATCAGCGTGGAAATAACCGGATTAATAATGTCGTCTCGGTGCTTAATCGTTGGGCGAATTAATTCCGCCGGGTTGAAGCGATCAACGGCAATACAGAGAACGGCAATGGGCTTATTGTTAAATCAGAGGAAAGAGAGGGGGGGGGCGCGCGGCTGTAATTCGGTGTGAACGACGTGGGCAAACAGGGGAACGAGATAGCGGTTCGGCGGCGGGCGCGAAGCCAGCGACTGAGACCAGAACAGCGGGGCGTGGCTCACGTCCAGCAGCGGCGCGTGCAGCAACAGCACGCAGTAGCCGCAGGCGCTGTCGTCCATCATCATCGCCATGTTGTGGTGGCCGCCGCCGTGCTGCATCAGCGGCTGCGAGGCTTTTTCAGGTTCAGACGGCGGCGAGTGCATCCCGTGATGCATCGGCATATCCATGCCGCAATCCGCCATGACGGCCGTTCCAGCACTTCCGGCGCGTACATGCTCCAGAGATCGCGAGATCACCGGCGCAATGAACAACATCAGAATGGCAAACATCCCTAACCAGGCGGCGGCCCGATTTCGCGATGCAGAGGGCTGAATTAACGACACAATCAACCTAAAAAAGGGTTAACACAGGGGAGGGAATTGTACTGGTTTATGTCGAAATGTTAAAACCTTTTATTTCTGGTCAACGGCCTGTTGATGAATATATTATCGGATAAGCGCTTTAATTCTGACCAAAGGCTATTTTTATTGCGCCACTAACGTGACGGGGACAATATTAATGACGGAAGAACTGGCGAGCACGATTATTCCGCTTTATGACGAACATGCCGCCGCCTGGGAACGCCTCAGACCCACCACGCTGTTCGAGCGGCCGTGGCTCGACCGCTTTTTGCAGCTTACCCCGGCCAACGCGCGGCTGCTGGATCTCGGCTGCGGCAATGGCGCGCCGATCGCCGCCTATTTTATCGAACAAGGGTATCGAGTCACCGGCATCGACGGCGCGCAGGCGATGATCGCGCGCTGCCGGCAGCGTTTTCCACAGCAGGAGTGGCGGCAGATGGACATGCGCCGGCTGAATCTGGCGACAAGATTCGATGGCCTGCTGGCCTGGGACAGCTTCTTCCATCTGGCGCGCGACGATCAGCGCCGCATGTTTCTACTGTTCAGACGACACGCCAAGCCGCATGCCGCACTGATGTTCACCAGCGGCCCTGAAGACGGCGTGGCGATCGGCAATTTCGAAGGCCAGCCGCTGTTTCACGCCAGCCTGGCGCCGGAGGAGTATACGCGCCTGCTGCAGGAAAACGGCTTCCGCGTGGTCGATCATGTGGTGGAAGATCCCGCCTGCGGGGGAAGAACGGTCTGGTTGGCGCAAAGCATCAAGTGACAATGTCACGTGCAGGTTCATCGGAACCTGCACGTTAACGTTATTTAGCGCTGACGCGCCAAACGGTGTTGCCCACGTCATCCGCAATCAGCAGGGCGCCGGCCTTGTCGACCGCTAATCCAACCGGTGCGCCATAGAGTTCCTTCTCGTCGTCGGAGACAAAGCCGGTGACTACCGCTTTGAGTTTACCGACCGGCTTGCCTTGTTCGAACGCCACGTAGCTGACCCGGTAGCCGTTCAGCGGCGAGCGATCCCAACTGCCGTGCTCACTGACAAAGGCGCCGCCGCGATAGTCGGCCGGCAGAGCGCTCGCGGTGTAGAACAGCAGCCCCAGCGGCGCGACGTGCGAGCTGAGGGCGTAGTCCGGCTTGATGGCTTTCGCCACCAGATCCGGCCGCGCCGGCTGCACCCGACGATCGACGTGCTGGCCGAAATAGCTGTAAGGCCAGCCGTAGAAGCCGCCGTCCTGTACCGAGGTCAGGTAGTCCGGCACCAGATCGGCGCCGATCTCGTCACGCTCGTTGACGATGGCCCACAGCTTGCCGCTGTGCGGTTCCCACTGCAGCCCGGTCGGATTGCGCAGGCCGCTGGCGAAGATGCGGCTGGCGCCGGAGGCGGTGTCCACTTCCAACACGGCGGCGCGCCGGTACTCTACGGCCAGGCCGTTTTCGGTGATGTTGCTGTTGGACCCAACGCCGACATACAGCTTTTTACCGTCCGGGCTGGCCAGCAGGGCCTTGGTCCAATGATGGTTGATGGTGTCCGGCAGATCGGCCAGCTCTTTACCCGGATCGCTGATGCGCGTTTCGCCCGGCTGATAGGCGTACTGCATGATATTGCCGGTGTTGGCCACATACAGGGTGTTGCCAATCAGCTGAACGCCGAATGGAGAATCGAGCCCCTCGAGGAAGACATGCTTTTCCCAGCTGCCGTCGGCGGTAGGGCGCAACAGGGTGATGCGGTTACCGCCTTTTCCCCCTTTACCTGACTGCCCCTTAACCAGCCCGGCGATCAGCTGCTTGGGTGTGCTGACCGCTTCGGTGCCCGGCCCGTTGGCCTCCACCACCAACACATCGCCGTTGGGCAGGGTAAGCAACTGACGCGGGTGCAGCAAACCGTCTGCCACCTTGTCGATTTTCAAGCCTTCGGCGACTTTCGGCATCTGGTTTTGCTGCCAGCCCACGCCCTTTGGCACCTGCATCGGCGGCATCAGGAAATCTTGCGCCGCCGGCAATGCCGGATCCGGCCCCATTTGTTGTTCCGGCGAAATGACGGCACTGTTATCGCAGCCGGCCAGCGCCAGTACGGTCGAAAGCGCAATCGCGATGGATGATAGCTTCATGAAAACCTCCTTATTTTGCGCGGGCGCTCACGGCCAGCAGAATGTTGGCGAAGCTCAGCAGTGCGACCACGATCGCAGACAGCACCAGGCCTTGCGGCACCACGGCATACGCATCCCGGCTATGCACGAAAGCGTTGATAATGGCGAGAACGATGGCCAACAGATTCAGCCAGAAATGGAGCTTGACCGATAAGCCCTGTAGCCGGCCGCTGCCGAACCACACCTGCACCAGGTTAATCAGTCGGGGAATGATGGCAAAAATCAGGCCGATGGCGATCAGCCAACTGGCACCATTGACCCATTGAATATTCGCCGTGCAGGCATAGATGATGTCGAAAATGAGCGCCGCGGTAAAAAATCCATAGGGTATCGGATTGAGCCATTCATAGACGGCCACCGCGGCCGCTGAAGGCCTTGCTGTCGTTTGCGTGGTCATACTGGTATCTCCATGAAAAATGATAGATAAAAAGGCGTTGGCCCCTTAAAGCTTTGTTCAGATTCACCGATTTGAACAATTTTGATTCTCATTTTTAGCATGCGATGTTAAAACCGAAACCGTCACCACGGCATTATCAATGGCTTAGCAACATCTGGAGGAAGGGCATGAGTGTAGAGCGCGTTCAGCGATTTCTGGCCGAGCACGCGCCGGAAACGGCGGTGACGGTGCTGGCAAAGAACACCGCGACGGTAGCGCTGGCGGCGGAAGCCTTTGGCGTGGAGGGCGGGCAGATCGCCAAGACGCTTTCGTTTCGCGTGAACGACGGCGTGGTGTTGTTGGTGATGGCGGGAACCGCCAGAATCGATAACAAGAAGTACAAGCAATTCTTTGGCGTAAAGGCACGCATGCTGCCGGCGGAGGAGGTGGAGGCGCTGACCGGCTATCCGCCCGGCGGCGTTTGCCCCTTTGCCGCACCGGCAACGGTGAGAGTTTACTGCGATCGCAGTCTGTGCAGCTACAGTGAAGTGCTTCCGGCAGGCGGCAGTGATAACTCAGGCGTGAGAATTGCGCCGCAACGGCTGGCCAGCATCACCGGAGCGGAGTGGATTGACGTGACAGGGTAACTGCAAGTGTGTTATTGCAAGATTAAAAAGTCACCCGATTTAGCCCGTTTGAAATGTCACTCACTTCGTCAATACGATAATCGCAAGGGGCCGTTAAGCGAGTTTACGGATCAATCGATCCAGCCGCTCGCAGGCATGGAGGAGTGATTCGCCTTCCTTGCCTGATACGCCAAGCAACAGACCGGACTTTTCCGCTACCCCTGACTGATACCAGGCTGAAAGCGGGGATGGCGCCAGGCCAAAGTTATAGGCGTAATGCGCAATGGTGCGATCCTGAGAGCCGTCTGGCAGGTTGATTAAAACGGATAAACCATGGACCTGAACGGTGTAGCCTAACGCCTTCATTATGCGGGAAAGTTCAGTACTTCTGGCATGGTAAACTCTTTTCATTTTCCGCAGATGCCGAAGAAAATGCCCCTCACTCAAAAAGGCATGCACCGCCATCTGGATCGCGGGAGTCGGAGCGGGGGAAAGCGAGGCGGCGACATCAGCAACCGTCTCGACAAGCGATGGCGGCGCCACGACAAACCCCAGGCGTAGAGCCGGGCTAATGGTTTTACTGAATGATCCAATATGGATAACCCGACCATAAATATCCTGTGACGCCAGCGCTGGCGCCGCGCGGCGATTAAGCTGCAACTCCCCCAGATAGTCATCCTCGATGATCCAGCGGCCATTTTGGTGGGCCCACTCAATTAAACGGTGGCGCCGTTCCAATGATAATGCCATCCCCAGGGGTGCTTGCTGCCCGGGGGTGACCAGCGCGATTGCCGCGTCAGGCGCGTGATGGATGCCATATTCTATATCCATCCCTTCGGAATCGACCCGCACAGGTACCGTGGCCAGGCCCGCAAGGCTCAAGGCTTTTCTTGCCGGCGGAAAGCCAGGATTTTCTACCCAGGCTTTGTGCCCGCGTAAAGACAGCGCGTGCAGTATGAGGCCAAGTCCTCCGGTGAATCCGGCAGTCACGAAAACTTGAGAAGGATGGCATTTGATTCCTCTGGAAAGGGTGAGCTGACCGGCGATTTCGCGGCGCAATTCGCTTTCCCCTCTGGGGTCGCCATAGCATTGTCTGGACTGCACGACGTGACGGGCTGACGCCGCAAAAAGGCGTGAGAAGAGGGGAACGGGAAAGACATCGCCGGCAGGGATCCCCATCTGAAAATCGCCTGTAGGGAAGAGAAAATCCTGAAACAATTCTGAAGTGGGTACGGATTCAGGCGCCTTTTTCGCCGCCCTGCCCGGCGGTAGATTATCCACGACACAGGTGCCACGAGAGCGGGACATCACGACAAGTTGCTCATCGGATAACCGTTCATAGGCGGTCTTAACCGTGCCGCGAGAGATACCCAATTGTATGGCAAGGTCAATCCATGAAGGGAGCCTTGTGCCTGGCGCAAGAACACCGCTCTCAATGGCTTCGGTGATCCCCTGGCGGATCTGCTCAGCGATGGATATCCGTGCGTTACGGTCAATCGTCAGCGCCAGAGTGGGTCTGTTCATATATCGCTCCATTAATCAGCAGAATAGCAGAGGCATCTCTGGTCAGCATGTTTTAACCATCCCGGATGCGTGGTACAGCAAAATCTTCGTTTTTTGGTTCTTTTAAGTGTAAATCCAGCTGTTATGCTTGACTCAGTTTCAACGATAAAGGAAATAAAAAATGAGTCAACGCATTGATTATACTAAAACTTCTCCGGCAGGGGTTAAAGCGCTCGGTGGTGTTTATACCTACGTCGCGCAATGTGGCCTGGAGAATACGCTCGTGGAACTGGTTAATTTGCGCGTCAGCCAAATTAACGGCTGCGCTTATTGCCTGGATATGCACACACGCGATCTCCTGAAGAAAGGTCTCAGCCCCGTCAAACTTGCTTTGGTGCAAGTCTGGGAGGAAGCCGGAGAGGTCTTTACCGCGCGTGAAAAGGCGGCGCTGTCCTGGGCCGAGACCGTCACCCGGGTTTCTGAAACGCATGTTCCGGATGAAGCCTTTGCGGCGGCATCTGCCGTTTTCGAAGATAAGGAACTGGCTGATTTGACGATGGCGATAGGCTTAATCAACGCCTATAACCGTCTGGCTATCAGTTTCCGCAATGTACCGCAGGAAGCGCAAAAACCCTGATATTGTGTGTTGTGACGTGGCGAGATCGCGCGGCGTCACACCTGCAAGCTTTAACAACTCCAGTCAGGAGCCCGTCATATGATAAGCAGAAATCCATTTTTATCCGCAGTAGCCGCTGTTGGAATGATCTTCTCAACAACCGTTTTGGCGCATGGCGTTGAACCACAGGGGCAAGGCGAGACGGTTAAACCGAATTTTTCGCATGCGATCCCCAACATTCCGGGTAAATCGCTTACTGCCGTCGAAGTCATTTATCCTGCGGGCGCTGCATCAGCATCTCATACGCATGCTCCTTCTTCATTTATCTACGCTTATGTCGTGGAAGGCGAGATTATCAGTCAGGTCGAAGGTCAACCTGAACGGACTTATCGGGCAGGCGAAAGCTGGTATGAAGATCCTGGCGCGCACCATGTTGTCAGCCGTAACGCCAACAAAACCAAACCGGCGAAACTACTGGCGGTATTTGTCGTGGACACCAAAGATACTCAGCTCACCACGCCAGACAGTAAGCCGTAATAATGGGAGTCCGAATTGATTACACCCGGACGTCCTCCGCTGGCGTCCAGGCATTCAGCGCCATTGACCATTACCTCTGTCATTGCGGTTTGGACGAGCGACTGCGCGATCTCATTAATTTACGCGTCAGCCAGATTAACGGCTGCGCGTATTGCACTGATTTGCATACGCGTATGTTGATGAAAGAGGGCGTCGGCGCCGAGAAACTGGCGGCGCTCCAGGGATGGGTCTGTACCGAAGGCATTTTTTCTTTAAAGGAGCGCGCGGCGTTAGCCTGGGCTGAATATATGACGCTCATTGCCCCTTCATCAAACCGGCGTGAACGCGCGCCAGATTTGCGGCGCTATTTCAGCGACGAAGAGGTATGTGACCTTACGCTGGCTATCAGTCTCATCAACGCCTACAACCGCCTGGCGATAAGCTTTCGTAATATCCCTCAGGCGGTTTTGGAGCATCAGAAGTAATGAATGGACGTGCCTTAACGGCGATAACGCGGAGCCGGCTGCGCAGTGCTGAGATGCTGGCTCATGGTACGCCGAGCGGCCTCCCAGGCATTCCATTCTTCACCGTCCTGCAATGGCGGGATGGTCACCGTTTCACCGGCATCTAAACCTGCCAGCGCGGCATCGACCATCTCCTCGCTTTTCATGACCCATGATTGCGGCAGATTTTCATGGCCGCCTACGCCTGGCACATTCCAGAACGCGGTCGCCGTCGCGCCGGGTAAAACGGCCTGAACGCGAATCCCTTTATCCCCGAGCTCGTGCTGCAGAGAGTGGCTAAACGCCAGCACAAAGGCTTTGCTTGCGCCATAAATCCCATTCAGGGTTTCCGGGCTAATCGCGACGATAGACGCGATATTGATGATTGTTCCCGTTCCGCGAGCGAGCATTGCCGGTGCAGCCGCATAAGTTAAACGCATCAGCGCGGTGACGTTGAGGTTAATCATCGCTTCCATTTCATCAACATTCGAATCCAGAAGCGGCGTTACGGCGCCAAAACCGGCATTATTCACCAGCATAGTCAGTGACGTTTCATTACGCAGTAGCTCTTCCACATGGCGTAGTTCCTGCGGGTTACCGAGGTCCGCGCCGATAATACGGACCTGACGATGATGAGTATCGCGGATCCGTTGGGCAACCTGTTCCAGACGGTCAGTATTGCGCGCCACAAGGATCAGATCGTAGCCGCGTTTAGCGAGTCTGTCGGCATAGAGTGCGCCGATGCCGCTTGAAGCGCCGGTCACCAGGGCGGTGCCATTTGATGATGTGCTCATGTTTTTCTCCAGGGTGGTTATTTTCAATGATGAGCACAATAACACTCGCATTTAATGTCTTAAATGTCATATAAACACCTTTTTATGACATTGGATTATGATGGGTCCGCTATATGCGCAGAGTCGGTTTTATCCTCACACCCGGTTATTCGCCGATGGGCTTTGCGGTTATTACCGCGTTTGAAGTCGCCAATATGGTGTTGCCGGAACCGGTCTATGACATTCATTTGCTTTCGGAAAATGGCGGCGCGTTACGCACATCCGCGGGCTTCGATGTGGTGACGGAAGCCTTTACTGAAACGCATTACGATGTTTTGCTGTTTGGCGCCAGTATGGAAAAGGCGACACCCGATACCATCGCGTTCGTGCGCCGCGCCGCGCCATTCGCCCGTCGGGTCGCAGCAGCGTGTATTGGGACGTTTTTGCTTGCGGAAGCCGGAATGCTGGACGGACATCGCGCCACCACGCACTGGATGTATGCCCGGGAACTCAAGCAGCGCTACCCGAAGATACAGGTTGAAGAAGACCGGATATTTGTTTGCGATGGTCCGTACTGGACATCAGCAGGGATGACAGCGGCTATCGACCTCGCTCTGGCGTTGATCGAAAGTGATTTGGGCCCCGATATCACCCGGTCTATAGCGCGAAAACTGGTGCTTTACCATCGCCGCACGGGCGGGCAATCGCAGTACTCGTCACTACTGGAGCTGGAACCGAAAACCGATCGCATTCAGAAGGTGCTGAGCTATGCGCGCCGCAATCTGGACCGTCGTCTAAATATTGAAGAACTGGCCGACGTGGCGAATCTGTCGCCTCGTCAATTCAGCCGTATCTTTCAGGCGGAAACCGGACAGTCGCCGGCAAGGGCCGTTGAGTATCTGCGGCTGGAATCGGCGCGGGCGATGTTAGAGGAGAGCAACAGTTCACTGGATGAGATCGCCAGGCAAACAGGATTTATCGACAGAGAACGCATGCGACGCGCTTTTATTCGTACGATTGGGCAGCCGCCGCAAGTTATTCGTCGTCAGGTACGCCATACTGAAGGCTGAGGGACTTCAGATATAAGGAGAGTAGGGAAGAGCAGCGTCAATGACATCAGCCTACAGAATAATTTTACTCCGCGATGGGGCTGCCAAATTTAGCGACGCAATGCCATACCTTCTTCAAATGCTGTGGGTCATAACCTTTCCCGCGAGCTAGCCCGATATCAAATGGCGTAACAAAACCGTTGTTAACGAGTTTTCGCGCCAGATCGGCAATCTCTTTTCCCCGGTAATCGACGCACTCGGGTAGGTGTTTTTCCGCCAGCCGGTAACCAGGATGCCATTCTACCGGGCAGTCTAGCCGGTGAGCGAAAATGTCGATCGGCGTGTCTTTATAGCAACCATCCAGCACTACGGCTTCAACGTCGTCCGCAATAGTCATGATGCCGTGTATGTGAGCTTCTATATAGTTATCTAAAACGTCTGTGATTGGGCTATCTCGCTCGGCTAATTCAATCAGCGCGCACTTTTCGGCAGTAGCAAAATGTGACGGCGCGAAAAAGCTATCGGGGTAACAGAATGTCGTTCTCTCCATGGCCGCTGGGCGCATACGGAAATGCGATGACCCAAAGCGCGGCGAGCCTCCCGTTATGCTGTTTCGGTAATTGAGCGCCCCATATTTAGGGCGTAGTTCCGGGCTTGCGTCAGCATACGCCATGCCAAAAATAGCGTTTTCCCACGCCCAACGATCTCCACCGGGGTATGCCGTTAATCCACCGTTGCTGGTATGCGTTTCAAACTGCGAACGATACACGCCATCCTCAGCTAACGCCTCAATCATGGTCATTCCACGGCATAGCGCATCAGGATGGAAGTTAAGCGTGACGGGCATCGTTGTCGGTAACGGATCACCATCCGCTTTACTGGAAATATGAAGAATGGCGGCCAGAACAGGGTTAGCGAGCATACAATGTTATGTTAAATAGAGTGTATAATGTCATAATTAACAGACTGTTTTAAATAGAAAAATCATTAGTCCATCGGATTGTGGCAAACCACCTCGATATTGTGGCCATCCGGGGCGATCACAAATGCCGCATAGTAATGGGCATGGTAATTGGGCCGCAAACCGGGCGCGCCATTGTCTTTGCCGCCGGCGTTTAGCGCGGCGTGGTAGAACGCATCGACCTGCTCACGGCTGCTTGCGGCAAATGCCAGGTGCAGATGCGCCGGCTTTTCATCGGTTTGAAACAGGCACAATGACACATTACCCCGTTCGGGACACAACTCAATGCCATAGCCGGGGTCGCCTTCGGCAACGATTTTTACGCCCAGTGGCGCCAGCGCATTGAGGAAAAACGCTTTGCTGAGGGCAAAGTCGCTGACGCCAAATTTCACATGATCAAACATGGGGAGGCTCCTGGAGCGAGGAGGAATGTTCCCATTCAGTATAGCCAACGCCGCGGTGCGTGCCGAAAGCGATCAAACGCGCGCCAATGCGCATTTAGCGTGCAAATACTGTCCGCTTAAATGACGCGTTTTAGAAAAATCTGCAGTATCGTAGCCGCTACGTTTTATCAGATTTCACGTAGCGCGATCAAAAAAGCAGGGGGATGCTTGGCCAATACCGGCAGGTACGCGCCATTGAAAATCATGCCCGGTCATCATTATTGAAGTGGAAAATGGCAGCGCGCATCGAAACTACGCGAGATTATTGGCTGGCGTTTTAACGGCCATTCATCATATCGGCAGCACAGCAGTACCGGAACTGGCAGCCAAACCAACGATTGATATATTGCTGGAGGTTGAAAGTCTGGCGGCGTTGGATAGCTTGAATGACAGGATGCGTGACATGGGATATACGTCGCGTGGCGAGAACGGCAAGCGCACGCATCGCGTGCATGCATTATTGCGGAGAGTGAACAGGCGATCAGACATTTGGCGTTCAGAGATTATCTGCGCAAGCATCATGATATTGCTCAGTAATACGCGGCAATCAAATGCCAGGCAGCAGAAGACTGCCGGCAAAACCAGCGGCTTATGGCCGGTTGAAAACCGAATTTATTCAACGGCACGAGCAGTTGGCGCTGGCCGGGTTGGCCGCAGGAGAAACCCCAAGAATCAGGCCTGGACGGCAGAATCCACATACCTTCACCTTGGTGCGCATAATGTATATTATGTTAAATTTAAATGCTGAATACGCACCGGGATTAGCCCTGCACATCATCTCTCGCCTCACCTTCAACGTTATCATTCCGACATTCCATTTTCCCGCCAGGCTTACTGTCACTCGCCGCTTTTAAACGCAATCAATCATCAGTCGGCGTACCTTGATGAAATCGCATCTGCCAACCCTCTTTATCTTTCAGGAGCCAAATCGATGAGCGCTCAGTGCAACGAACGGCGCGGCCCTGTGCGTCACGCTGAAAACTTTTATACGTCAGCAACACGGCACCTTCGCTGATTTGCGCCAGCTTAAAAGCTTCGGCGACAATCGGCGGATAATCCGTTTCCATCTCCAGCGCCGCAACGGTCTGGCGTTTGTCATAGCGCAGCCCTGAACGACCGATCTCTTCAAAGTCTTCATGCAACAATGCCGCGACACGTTTCGGATCGCAGCGCGTCGTTGGCTGGTGCAGTTCAACCTCAAGCGCCTGAATTTGGCTAAGCCACTCTGCAAAATGGGTCAATATGCCCTCCTTTTTGATCGCGCTACGTGAAATCTGGCAAACTTCGGCAGTCAATCTACACCAGAATGACACTCGTGAAACCTGATTATTCCCAGGACTCCTTCTCATAAGGCTTTTGCCAGTTCTTTTCCGTGACAGGCACGAGTTCCCCGTTGAACGTATAGGTACAACAGCGGCATCTCACCGGCACATCTTCTGCGGTGAATGCCGGGTTCACTTTCTGCAGTATCCCGCGTTCATCGACACACAGTCCGCTGTAATAGCTCGACTCACCACAGCAGACATAGCTCCGCCAGTTTTTACGGTGCAGCGCCACCAGGTAAAAAATGGGCGCTGGTTTGTCCAATCGACTAACCGCTTCGCTATGTACTTCATTCCAGGGTTGGCCCACTTTACTGAGCAGAAATTGAAATAGCGGCGTGTAATCCATACCATGTTGTATCCGCCCATGCATGCTTTCACGCAGCGGCAACTGCTCATCGTCCGCCTGTTTGCCATGGCGTCCCCAACGGTATTCACCACCGCTGGCGATGGGGCCTTTAGATGTAACGCTTTCTCTTCTATAGAGTTTTTTCTTTGTATCGCGACGAGTTCTCATCAAACCTCAAAAGTGACGCTGTCACCCCAAAAAGCCTCACGCCTGTTTATCTCCCAAATGCGACCGCCGAACCCGCAATTCCCCGTGCCGCCAGGCGCCGTCTGCCGTGGCGCGATTGTCGATCAGGCGATTCAAGGCTTCTTCGACCAGCCGGTCGATGCGTTGGCTGTAGCTGGTCAGCGCCCAGTTGGCTGAGCCGGCCTCATCGATATCGTCGAAGCCCACCACGGCCATCGCGGACGACGGCGCCGTTTGCCTGAGCGCTTCGAGCGCCCCCAGCGCCAGCACGTCGTTCTCGCAGAACAGCGCCTCAACCCGCTCGCTTTCCGGCGTTGCCTGCAGGTATTCGCTCATCAGTTGGAAACCGCGTTGGCGATCGTAGTGGCCGGCGGTGAGCACCCGATTCAACTGAAAGCCGGCGGCCATCAGCCTGTCGCGGTAGCCTTCCATGCGCAGTAAATGGCTGCTTTGCGTGTCCGGCCCCTTCATGTAACCAAAGCGCCGATGCCCTTGCTCTATCAGCAGCGCAGCGATCTCTTCGCCGGCGCGGTAGCCGTCGATATTGACCACATCAATGTGTTCGCTTTCCGTATTGCGGCACACCTGCACCAGCGGGATCTGATGCAGATCTTGCGCGATCGCCGCCCACTCTTTGGTTAACACCGTCGCCAGGAACAGAATGCCATCGACCTGCAGCTGGTCGGCCATCGCCATCACCGCCCGGTAGTTTTCGCCCGCGGTGATGTTCAGCAGCAGCGCCATATAGCCGCGGGTTTGCAGCTGTTTGGTGACCATATCGAGCATCATCATCGAATGCGGGTTCTTCATCTCGTCGATGGCTACGCCAATGATGTGCGTGCGTTTTTGCGACAGGCTGCGCGCCAGCAGGTTTGGCCGATAGCCCAGCTCGGCGGCCGCCGCCAACACGCTTTCACGCGCGTTGTCCGAGATCGACGCACCAGGCGTAAAGGCGCGCGATACCGTCCATTTAGAGACGCCGGCCTTTTCGGCGACGTCGCTGGCGGTGGCTTTGTGGTGTTTTATCATGGTTGCGTCGATCCCTGCTTCGGTGAAGTCAAACTATACCCTGCTCGCTCAGATCCCCTAAGCGCCTGTCGGCATATCTGCTGCAATTATGTATCGTTTTTGCACCCGATTGCAATTTGTTGTGCAACCGGGTGCAAAACGTAAAGAGTTTGTGATCGTCCGCGCTGTTTTCACCTTTCCCCTGTTGACCAAATTTTATCCATGGCCGACATTCACGGTGGCATTCAGAGACTCGTCGCCGTTTTTTCTTCTGATTTGCACCCGGTTGCAAAAACGTTGTTTTTACATAACACCTCTCTTCTCAACAGGATACCGTAATGAAAAAAACCAGACTGTTGTTGATGTTAGCCTGCTCGCTGTTTGTCATGACCGCTCAGGCCAAGAGCTATCAGGTCGGCGTGGCGCTGGCCAATTTCGATCTCAACTTCGTCTCCATCCTGCGCAGCCAAATGGCGCGTGAACTGGCTGCGCGGCAGCTGCAAGGCCAGTTCGTCGATGCCAAAGGCGATGTCGCCCTGCAGGTGCAGCAGGTAGACGATCTGATTAATCAGGGCGTGGACGCCATTATCCTCAACCCGGTCGATACGCAAGGCGTCCAGCCGATGATAGCGGCCGCCAAACGCGCCGCTATCCCCCTTATCTTCGTCAACCGCAAACCCGAAGTGCCGCTGAGCGGCGCGACGGCCTACGTCGGCTCCGATTCGGCGCTCAGCGGCCGCCTGCAGATGGAGGCCCTGGCGAAAAAAATGAATTACCGCGGCAACGTGGCGATCCTGATGGGCGCCCTCTCCAACGAAGAAACCCGCGAGCGCACCCGCGCGGTGGAAGCGGTGATCGCCAAACACAAAGAGCTGAAAGTGGTAGAGAAACAGACTGCGAAATGGCAACGCAATGAAGCGGTCGACGTGGTCTCCGGCTGGTTGCTGAACGGCGTACCGATCGATGCGATCGCCGCCAACAACGATGAGATGGCCATCGGCGCGATCATGGCGCTGAAGCAGGCCAAAAAGAACGGCGTACGGGTTGCCGGTATCGACGGCACGCCCGACGGCCTGCAATTTATCAAAAACGGCGACCTGGCGGTGACCATTTTCCAGGATGCCAAAGCCCAGGCGATCGGCGCAGTGCAAGTGACCCGAGCGATGTTGGATCACGCCAAAACCGAGTCTTACAACTGGGTGCCTTATGCCACCGTGACGCGAGAAAACTACCCGCAATTTGCGCAGATGAACCAGAAATAAACCGTTGCCACTCTCTTTTTCAACCCGCTTTGCACCCGAGTGCAAAGCCACAGTGTCAGGAGTCAGCATGTTAAATGGTGAAAGAAGCATCCCTCGCCCGCTGCGTTGGGCGATGATCGGCGGCGGCCGCCTCAGTCAGGTGGGCTACAAGCACCGTTCCGGTGCACTGCGCGACAATACCGCCTATCGGCTGGTTGCCGGCGCTTTTGATATCGACGCGGCGCGCGGGCGTGAGTTTGGCGTCAATCTCGGCGTGCCCGCCGAACGCTGCTATGGCGACTATCAGCAGTTGCTGAAACAAGAGGCCAACCGCGAAGATGGCGTTGAGGTGGTGACCATCGCCACCCCTAACGGCACCCACTATGAAATCACGCGCGCCGCGCTGAATGCCGGCCTGCATGTCATCTGCGAAAAACCGCTGTTCTTCACTACGGTGGAGGCGAGAGAAATCAAGGCGCTGGCGGCGGAGAAAGGCCTGATCGTCGGCGTAACCTACGGCTTCTCCGGGCATCCGCTGCTGATGCAGATGCGCGCCATGATCGCGAACGGCGACATCGGCGAAATACGCATGGTCGAATTGCAGTACACCCATGGCTTCAACGCCAACGAAAGCGCGGACACGTTCGAGGCGCAAAAGTGGCGCGTCGATCCGAAAATCGCCGGCCCCTCCTTTGTGCTGGGCGACATTTCCACCCACACCTTCTACATCTCACAGTTGGTCATGCCCGACATGAAAATTGCCTCCCTGCTGTGCGATCGCCAGAGCTTTATCCCTTCCCGCGCCCCGCTGGAAGACAATGCCATGGTGCTGATGCACTACGAAAACGGCGCCGTCGGGCGCATGTGGGCCTCCGCCATCAACGCAGGCGCGATGGACAGCCAAAGCATTCGCGTGGTGGGCTCACGCGCCAGCCTGCAATGGAGCGATTCCACGCCCGGCGAATTGCGCTATGAGATCCAGGGGCGGCCCAACCAAACGCTGCACCACGGCATGCCCTATCTGGACGACAGCGCGCTGGCCGAAGAACGACTCGGCGCGTTGCATACCGAAGGGCTAGCCGAATCCTGGGCCAATATTTACCTCAAGTTCGCCATCGCCATCAGCGCCAGTCAGCGCGGCGATCGGCAGACGCTGGCCGCGCTGATCTATCCGGATATCGATGCCGGATTGGAAGGCGTGCGCTGGATTGAAAACTGCGTTCGTTCCGCCGGCAACGGCGCCACCTGGGTTAATTACCAATAAGGAAAGCACCATGAAACTTTCGTTCTGTACCGACAGCCTGGGCCATTTACCCTTCGAGCCGATGCTGGATCGGCTGCTGGAGCTGGGGGTGCGCGGCGTGGAGATGACCACCGGCGGTTGGTCCCCGGCGCCCCATCTGGATACCGAGGAACTGCTGGCCAACCCCGCCAAACGCCGGCAGCTGCAGCAAGCGCTGGCCAGCCGCGGCATGGAGATCGCCGCGCTCAATGTCTCCGGCAATCCGCTCGATCCGGGCGAGCTGGGGCAGCGCCATCTGCGCCAAACCGACAATACGCTGGAACTGGCCGGCCTGCTGGGGGTGAAGAAAATCGTCATGATGAGCGGCCTGCCGCCGGCCAGCCCGCATGACACCGTCCCCAACTGGATCACCTATACCGTCAGCTGGCCGCCTACGGTGAAAAACTGTCTGGACTATCAATGGAATGAGGTGGCGATCCCCTATTGGCAGGCGCTGGTCGCCCGAGCCAAAGCGTGCGGCGTCGAGCGCTTTGCGCTGGAAAACTTCAGCGCCATGCTGGTGTGGAACCCGGAAACGCTGTTCCGGCTGCGCGAAGCCGTTGGCCCGATGGTGGGCCTGAACCTCGATCCCAGCCACTTGATCTGGATGGGCGCGGATCCCATCGCGGTGGCCCGCGCCCTTGGTCCCGCGATTCACCACGTACACGGCAAGGACGTGCGCCTGGAGCGCGGTGTCGTCGAAGTTAACGGACTGCTGGAAACCAAACCGATCGACGAGGTGGCCGGCCGGGCCTGGAACTATGTCGCCGTCGGCTGCGGCCGGGATCTGCAGTGGTGGAAGGAATTCTTCTCGGTGGTGCGCATGATGGGTTACAACGACTGGGTGTCGCTGGAAATGGAAGACTTGACCATGTCGGTCGATGCCGGCATCGCCTCTTCCGTTCAGGCGCTGCAGCAGACGATAAGCAGGTAACACCAGGCGCAGCCGGTTGCGGTCGCTGCAGTCGCTGCGCCAGATTCATCCTGCGTTGCACAGTTACGGCGTTATCGCCAACTTAATCACGCCATCGCGCTTTTCAGAGAACATATGATAAGCCTCGGCAATATTCTCCAGCTGAAAACGATGCGTCACGAACGGTGTGAGATCCAAACCGCCATGCTGAATGACGTTCATCATTCTGCGCATCCGCTCCTTGCCGCCGGGACACAGAGCCGTACGAATCGTATGATCGCCCAGCCCATAGGCAAACGCCTCGACAGGCAATTGAATATCGTCGCTATAGACGCCAAGGCTGGACAATGTGCCACCGGGTTTTAAGACACGCAGCGCCTGATTAAAGGTGGCCTGCGTCCCCAAACACTCGATGCTGGCGTCCACACCACGCCCCGCCGTAATCTTGAATATTTCATCAATCACATCGGTTTCCTTATAATTCAGCAAGACGTTTGCCCCCATCTTTCCCGCCATCATCAGCTTTTCGGGAGAGCTGCTGACGGCAATAATCAGGCTGGCGCCCTGCAGGCGAGCGCCCGCAGTGGCGCATAAACCGATCGGTCCTTGGGCGAAGATGGCCACCGTGTCACCAATTTTAATGTTGGCATTTTCCGCGCCTTTAAAACCGGTAGACATCACATCCGGGCACATCAGCACCTGTTCATCTGTCAGACCGTCCGGTATGAGCGCCAGATTGGCTTCAGCATCAGGCACCAGTACATATTCAGCCTGGGCACCGTCGATAACATTGCCGAAGCGCCAACCCGCCGTGGCTTTATAGCCGTGGCAGCGACATTCGGGTAAATAAGAACCGTCCTGGGCGGGAAATCCATCCTGACAGGCATAAGACGTGAACGAGGGACAAATGGCGCCGGCCAATGCCCGCTGCCCTTCTTCGAAGCCTTTAACATTGCTTCCCAACTTTTCAATAATGCCGACCGGCTCATGGCCAATGGTCAACCTGCGCGGCACCGTGTATTCTCCCTTGAGGATATGAATATCCGTGCCGCAGATTGTCGTCGTGGTTATTTTGAGCAAGGCATCGTTGGGGCCAGGGGAAGGAATAGGTTTTTCAATGAGTTCTATTCGCCCCTTTTCGATAAAGGCGGCGGCTTTCATCATGCGCATGGCGGAAGATCCTTTGGTTTCTGCCGAAGTGGCTACAGAAAAGAATAATCCAATCGGTCATTTTTTCCGATTTTACTGCCTTGGGAAATAATTAAAAACGCCAGTAATCTTTATCGGTAAGTAATATAAAAAATATAATTCAATAAAATAACATCCAATAAACTCTGCTTTATCACTCTGCCGAAAAACACGGCCAATTTATATCGACAGACGCTGCATCATTTCTCTTTCCAAAAACGCCCTGTTCACTTCGGCGCGTAAATCTCTCTGAGCGTGGCAATCACTTTCGCCACGTTTGGGTCATCGATGCGGTAAAACAGGGTTTGCGCTTCGCGTCGGTACGTTACCAGACCTTCATTGCGCATTTTCGCCAGATGCTGCGACAGCGCCGATTGGCTGAGCGGCACCAACTGTTGTAGCTCCCCCACGGCAATCTCATCGTGTTTCAATAGCAGGCAAAGCACCAGCAAGCGGTGTTCATTGCCTATCGCTTTCAACAGCCTGGCGGCTTCAACCGCTCCGTCGATCAAAAAGGGATCCTGCTTAGCTTTTGCATTCATGGTCAATCACCGCCCCGTCATCATTCAGCCGCATTATAGCGGCTTTCAGGCGCTGGCACAGCATTACATTAGCATTTATTAAATTAGGTATTGCTAATTTATGCAATCCTAATATAACCTTGTGTTCAAGCCGATTGGCTCTCCCTGAGGGCCGCCGGCCTTCCCCTACACAAGTGAGAATGCGTTATGAATATGCCAACCCTGGTGCTGCTGGCGTTTGCCGGCTGGACATTATTGATTCTATTCGGCACCGTCGGCGTTTATCGCTGGTCCAGAATTTTAACCGGCCGCGCCACGGTCAGCGAATGGCAAGCGAACAAACCGCAGGGCAGCGATGGCTACCAGCGCGCCATTGCGGCGCATCGCAACTGCATTGAGAATTTGCCGGTTTATACGGCCCTCGTTGTGGCGATAGCCGTATTTCAGGTGGAAAGCACAACGCTGAATGTCTTGTCTCTGGTCCTGCTCGGCGCGCGCATGGCGCAGAGTCTGGTTCACATCGGTTTCGAGCAGACGGAAAACGTCGCCACCTGGCGCTTCGTTTTCTTTTTCACACAAATCGTCACGATGTTTTGGATGGGGATGGAGATCGTCAGGAGCCTGCCATGACGATCACGAACCTGGCGGAGCCCCATGAGGTGACCCGTTTCCTCTATGACGCGGACAAACCCGAGGGGCAGCGGGCCATCCTCTACTTTTCCGCATCCTGGTGCCGCCCCTGCCAGAATATGCAGGGGATCGTTGAACAGCTGCACCGTCACGCCAACGAGATCGCCTTCGGCAGCATTGACGTCGCGCAGGCGCCGACGCTCGCCCCTGCATTCGGCATCAAATCCGTGCCCTCCCTCGCCCTGTTTGAGGATGCGCGCCTCATCGCAATCATCGCGGGCGAGGTTCCCTTGCAACGGTTGACTCAACGGGTGGCGGCGGCATTCGCCGCCGTTACAACATCCACTCGATCGGCAGCCAGCCGGCCACGGTGAGAACGATGCGTTTTACCCAGCCGGCGCCGGGCTCTTGTTGATGCACCTCGGTGTGGCCGTCTTCGAAGGCTTCGTTCCACACCATTTTGCCCTTGGGCGTCAATGTCGGCCGATAGGCGGCATACTCGAGCGGGCCATCAAACAGTTGACGGGTGTCGGCCGCCAACGTCGGGCTGTCGATCAAGAATCCCATTTCGCAGTTCAGGTGCGCCGAGCGCGGATCGAAATTGAACGAACCGATAAACACCCGCTTATCGTCGATGGCGAAGGTTTTCGCGTGCAGCGCCGCGCCGGACAGCCCTAGCGGTTTAAGCTCCTTGCGCCCCGTCGGTTGGCCGGCGCGCAATTTCAACTCGAACAGCTCCACGCCCGCCTGCAGCAGCTCACGTCGGTATTTGGCATAGCCCGCATGCACCACCAGCACGTCGGTGGTGTTCATCGCGTTGGTCAGCACGCGGATGGACTTCCCCTGTTTGGCAAGCGATTCAAAAAAGCTTGCCCCTTCCCGGCCCGGCACGAAATAGGCGGAGACCAGATCCAATTGCTGGTTGACGCCGCCGATGATCTTGCTGAGCTGCGTCACCATCAAACGATCGCGCGAAGCCCTACCCAACCCTTTCGCCGGATCGTCGGCCACCAGCTCGACCTGAGTGAATTCCGGCTGCACGGCGCCATCGCGAAAACGCACCGCACTGGTTTCCAGCTGCACCGCCAGTTTGCGGGCCCGGTCGCTGCTTTCGGTCGCGGTGGCCTGCGTCAGGAAAGCAGAAAGATTGCCTTTGCCTCGGATAATTTGCTCAACGCCAAACACCGAAGCGCTGTTCCAGTAGCGATCGAAGACCTCGGCGGTTTCCGCCACCACGTTGCCGACGCTCAACACATCGAGATCGAGGAAATAGTTTTCGTCGCCGACCTGGAAATACTCGTCGCCGATGTTGCGGCCGCCGATGATCGCCACAGCGCCGTCGACGATATAAGACTTGTTATGCATGCGCCGGTTCATGCGCATAAAGTCAAAGGCGTAGCCGGCCAACTTCGGCGTGCGCACGGTTGATGGGTTGAACAGACGGATCTCGACGTTTTTCTGGGCGTTCAGCGCCGCCAGGGTCTCGTCCATGGCGACGCCGTTATCATCCAAGAGCAGCCGCACGCGCACGCCGCGCTGGGCGGCGTCATACAAGGTTTTCAGCAGGATCTGCCCGGAGGTGTCGTTATGCCAGATATAGTACTGGGCATCGATAGACCTTTCCGCCATCCGCGCCAGCGCCAGGCGGCTGGCGAACGCATCGTGGCCGCTGACCAGCGGCACCACGCCGCTCAGGCCGGGATGTGCCGCCATCTGTTCGGCGGCCCGTGCCGGCAATAGCGCGGTAGGATCCGCCGGCAGCGCCGCCTGCGGCGAACGCTGCGAAATATCCGGCAAACGAAAGATGACTCTTGCCGCAATAATGGCGATCGTCACGGCGATAATCAGATACACGACAATTTTTATCACGGGAAGCGGCCTCGGAGGTTGACTGCTTTGCTTTATACGTCATTAGGTTGCTTCAATCTATAGGAGAAGCGCGCTATGCGCGAGGTCCGCTTGGAAAACGAAAAAATATCTTACGGTACTATCAAAATCATGCCAGTTGCGCCGTATTGCACAACTGGCACATCTATCGGCTTGAATTTACTCCCGCTTAGGCATGCTCCTTAAATGACGAACATCCATTTCTGTCAGCGCAACGCCATTGATATACCTGACGGTACCAAATACCTGACAACCTCTGGCTTTAAAAGCCAAGGCGGCAGCCCCGCCAATGCCTGATGAAACGCCGGTAATCAGAACGGCTTTATGTTCAGACATTTTTTAATCCTTCAGACGTGGAATGGTTTTCGGTTGGCAAGGTTGCCGTTGGGCTCTTTATCCGGAACCAGATGGCATACATAGCAGGCAGGAACACCAGCGTAATAATGGTCCCACCCAGTGTCCCGCCTATCAGGGTATAGGCCAGGGTTCCCCAGAATACCGAGTGGGTTAACGGGATAAAGGCCAGAATGGCCGCCATCGCCGTCAGCAGTACAGGCCTGGAGCGCTGTACCGTTGCCTCAATGACCGCATGATAGGGTTCAAGCCCTTCCTGCTCGTTGTGATGAATCTGCCCGATGAGGATCAGCGTGTTGCGCATCAAGATCCCTGACAGGGCAATCAAACCAACCAGCGCATTGATGCCAAAGGGCTGGTTGAAGAGCAGCAAGGTTGGCACCACACCGACCAGCCCCAGCGGTGCGGTCATAAAGACCATCACCATCGCCGACATCGAACGCACCTGAAGGATAATGATCAGCAATGTCATGGCTATCATGATAGGGAATAACGGCACCATCGCTTGGGTCGCTTTCCCTGACTCCTCAATAGAGCCAGCCTGTTCAACCCGGTATCCATTCGGAAGCGTTGTGATGATGGGCTGCAGTTGTTTGAAAATCGCAGTGGAGACATCAGGTGCCTGAAGGGATTCGGCGATATCGCCTCGCACGGTAATGGTTAGCATACGGTCGCGGCGTCGCAGGACCGGGTCTTCCATGCGCACTTCGACCTCGCCAACCTGCGATAACGGAATACGCTGCCCGGCAGAACCGATCAGGGTGAAACCCTCTATTTTCTCCGGATCAAGCCTGATATCGCCGGCAGCGCGTCCCACGACCTGCACCGAACGGATATCTTCGCGCACCGCGGTGACCGGAACACCCGAAAGCAAGAACTGAAGCTGCTGGGCCACTGCATTTGACGTCAGCCCCACTGCCTGCAGGCGGTCCTGATTCAGGGTGAAATGCAGCGTTGGCACGCGTGAGCCCCAATCCGTGTTGACCGTTCTCATCAGCGGGCTGGCCTGCATCACCATTTTCACCTTGTCCGCGATGCCTCGTAATACAGTCGGATCTGACCCTGTCACACGGAAGGCAACCGGATAGGGTGAATAGGGGCCAAACACCAGTTGGGTCACGCGAACTCGCGCCTCAGGAGCCAGTCCATCAGCCGCAGCCTGGCGAAGACGGAACTTGAGCGCCTCACGGGATCCCTCATTGTCCGTCAGGATAACAATTTTCGCAAAAGAGGGATCGGGTAGCTCCGGTGCCATGGCGAGATAAAAACGTGGTGCCCCTTGCCCGATATAAGCCGTCACGATTTTTGCTTCTTTCTGGTGCTTCAGCCAGTCCTCAATTTTCGTCACGGCGGCGCTGGTCTGTTCAATGGACGTGCCATATGGCATCTGGACGTCCACAAGGACCTCTGGCCGGTCAGACGTCGGGAAAAACTGTTTTTTCACCAGCGCCATGCCGAGAACCGCAACGGTGAATACCGCGACGACAGAAGCCGCGACCAGCCATTTTCGCGCGATGACCCGCGCCAGCAACTGACGAAAACGGTTGTAGCGGCGGGTGTTGTAGATAGCTGTGTGCCCCCCTTGAACCGTTTTGATATCCGGCAGCATTTTCACCCCAAGGTAAGGGGTAAACACCACTGCCACCACCCAGGAAGCAATCAATGCAATTCCCACAATCCAGAACATATTGCTGGTATATTCACCCGCCGTGGATTGTGCAAAACCGTTGGGCATAAAGCCAACGGCCGTCACCAGGGTGCCCGCCAGCATCGGCGCAGCAGTGTGGCTCCATGCATAGGCTGAGGCTTTGATTCGGTCGTACCCCTCCTCCATTTTCACCACCATCATTTCAATGGCAATGATGGCGTCATCCACCAACAACCCCAGGGCCAGGATGAGCGAGCCCAGGGTAATACGGTCGAAGTTTTTACCTGACGCCTCCATGACCACAAAGACGACAGCCAGCGTCAGGGGCACAGCAGCAGCGACCACCACACCCACACGCCAACCCATACTGAGAAAGCAGACCACCATCACGACCAGCAACGCGACGAAAAATTTGATCATGAACTCATCTACGGCGGAACTGATGTTAACTGACTGATCGGTGACTTTTACGAATGTCATGCCGAGTGGCATGTCCGCATTGATGCTGGCGGCTTCCTTATCCAGCGCTTTACCCAGCTCCAGACCATTCCAACCCTCACGCATCACGATACCCAGCAGAAGTGCAGGTTCGCCCTGATTACGCACCATAAAGGTCGCCGGATCTTCGTAGCCACGCTCGACCGTCGCCACATCGGAAAGCTTCAGCGTCCTCCCTTGCACCACAATCGGCGTTTCACGAATTTTTTCCAGTGTGTCAAAAGCCCCATCCAGACGGATAAAAACCTGCGGACCACGGGTATCTATCGAGCCCGCAGGTGTCAGCACGTTCTGGTTGTTCAAGGCTGCAAAGATATCCTGGGCAGAGACCCCCAGGGTTGCCAGACGGTCATGTGAAAATGAGACAAATATCCGCTCGGCCTGCTCACCGATAATATTGACCTTTTTTACCCCGGGAACATGTAATAAGCGCTGGCGTAATGACTCGGCATCGCGCACCAGTAGCCGCTGTGGCTCTCCTTTTGCCTTCAGCGCAAAGAGCGCAAACGTGACATCCGAAAACTCATCGTTGACCATCGGTCCAGACACCCCTGCCGGCAAATTTTTAGCCTCGTCGCTGAGTTTTTTGCGTGCCTGATAGAACTCTTCCTGGACCTCTGAGGGGGGAGTGCTGTCCAGCAATGACAGCATGGTAAAAGCCAGACCGGGACGCGTGTAGGTCTCTGTGCGGTCATACCACTTGAGCTCCTGGAGACGCTTCTCCAGCGGTTCGGCCACCTGATCCTGCATTTCCTTAGCCGTTGCTCCAGGCCAGGCGGAAATGATGGTCATCTGCTTGACCGTAAAAGGCGGGTCTTCTGCACGCCCCAGCCCAAGGAACGAGAGAATACCGGCAACGGTGATCAACAGGATAAGAAACAGCGTAACGGAGCGCTCGCGGACGGCGAGCGCGGAAAGATTGAAACGTCCGCGACTCATGGACGACTCCCGGCGACACGGATATCGCTCTGCTTCGCCAGCCGGACTGTTTCACCATCATGCAGTAGATGAGCGCCCAGCGCCACGACCTGTTCGCCAAGCTTAAGGCTGCCGGCGACGCTTGCTGCATCATCCCCGAGGCTCACGACCTGCACGGACCGCCATGTCACTCTGGCGGGATTTCCTGAAATGCTCCAGACCCCCGGGCCTTTACCCGCGTCAAAAACAGCCGCTAAAGGCACCTGCAGCAACGGCTGCGATGCTCTGTCCTGCGCAATATGGATGGTGACAGTGGCCCCCAGAGGGGCACCAGACAATGGACCGTCGAGCACGTACCTTGCTTCAAACGTGCGCGTCAGCGGATCGGCTGCATCAGAGAGTAACCGTAGCTTCGCAGAAACAGAGGGTGTATCGCTGCCGTACAGAGAGGCCTGTGCCACGCTTCCTATTACCGGGCGCAGCGTCTCAGGCAACTGGACGACCGCTTCGCGTTGTCCTGCCCTCGCCAGCCTGATAACTGGCTGTCCGGCACTGACCACCTGACCAGGTTCGGCCAGCGTATCCATCACCACTCCGTCGGCGTCAGCGACCAGGACTGCATAGCCCATGGCGTTTTGCGCCACATTCGCCTGCGCCTTGGCGGCACTGAGGTCAGCCCTGGCCGTCTCTGCAGCAGCCTTAACCTGATCGTAAGCGGATGCCGACACAGCGCCTGTGGTGACCAGACCGCGATAACGCGATTCATCATCCGCTGTCTGTCGGGCTCGCGCTTTTGCTGCGGCGACGGCCTGTTGCTGAGCCTGAGCCTGTAGGCTCAGATCAACCGGGTCCAGACGCATTAACGGCTGGCCACGTTTCACGGCCTGACCGGTATCGACGAGACGTTCCAGGATTTTGCCTTGAACCCTGAAACCAAGATCGCTCTGAATTCGTGCAACAACCACCCCCGTAAAAGCACGGGAAAAGTCGGTTGCATTGATCGCTGCGGCAGACCTGACCAGAGGTGGCAGACTGCGTGGATCGCTGTTATCGGAAGCCTCACCGCAGGCCACAAGGGCAAACGGCAACAGACAGACAGCAAAGGTGACAGGTTTAAGTCCGAGCATGGGTTCCCTTAATGAATTAAACAGGACAGGAACCCATACTTATACTTGTGACCATTATTGTCAATGGTCACAATGTCAGGGTGACAAACTTCTCAGGATCAGTGATGGCAGCAATACCGCCGCTGCTTGAACGGTTTCCAAATTATATTGCAGCTGAACCGGGCTGATATAGGGACGCATGACCATAAAAATTGCATCCGCCGCCTCGTCCAGTGGCGTTTTTCTTTCAAACTCACCTGCCTGGCGCCCTTCAACAATGATCTGCTCAATGAGCTGCCGCAGGTGCTGCTCATGAGCTTGTGCTGAGGGCCATTTGTCACGCACAGCAACGGCCGCAATATCGTGCAACTTACGGTCATGAAAAAACAAATCGCAGCCAGATTCTGACAATGCCTTGAATAATCGCCTTATTTTCTCTGCGGCTGTCGGCGCATCCGCAATCGCTGCGTTGACAATGTCCCTTATGATCGCCAGCCGATTAGCGCAGATCACTTCTCCAATCGCCTGCTTGGAATCGAAAAATTTATAGATATAAGCTTTTGAAAAACCAATTGCTTTGGCGAGGTCGGAAACCGTTGTTTTTTCGTAGCCATAGTGACCGAAATGCTCAGTGGCCGCCTCAACGACCTGATCGCGGACACTGTGGTCGGAAGGTCCCCTGGAAGGAGTTTCATTCATCTGTTTAGTCATTTTCCCATCTTAGCCCAATGAAGCTCGGTTGACAACGAGTGACCAATTTGTAATATGGTCACAATCCTAAATACACTTGCGCTCTGACAGATTTTTCGCCGGATGATACAGCGACCCCGGGCACTCCACTGAATCAACAAAACGGAACATCTCACCATGAATAATGACGTCATCATCATCGGCGGCAGCTTTGCCGGTCTCGCCGCAGCCCTGCAGCTTGGCCGTGCCCGTCGCACGGTCACCGTTCTCGATACCGGCCTTCAGCGCAACCGCTTCGCTAACCGTTCACACGGTGTGCTCGGCCACGATGACAAACCACCGTCCGAGATCCTGGCCGCGGCGCGGCAGCAACTCGCGCGCTACCCTGCCATCAAGATGGTTAATGCCCGCGCGGACAGCATCTCCGGTACTATCGACAATTTCTCCGTCCTCACTGGCGATACTGAAACCCTACGTGCGCGCCGCCTGATCCTGAGCTATGGCGTTGTTGACCAGATGCCTGACATTCCTGGCTTTGCTGAAGGCTGGGGCACATCCGTCATCCCATGCCCCTATTGCGATGGCTTCGAAGTTGCTGACCAGCATTGGGGCCTCGTCTGGTCTGGAGCGCAGTCGATGAATCAGGTCAGGCTGTTTCACGACTGGACCGACAGGTTGACTGTCTTCAGCAATGGACACGACATCCCTCCCGACATACGGACCGAACTGGCGGCCCGTCAGGTCCCTCTCGTTGATGGTCGGATCGCCGAAATCGCACGTCACGGGAGCCAGATTGCCACCATCAAGATCGATACCGGCACTGATGTCGCAGTCGATATTCTCTTCGCACATCCGCTTACCAGGCCGTCCACACGCCTTCATGACGCACTGGGACTCGCCACGCTCAATACGCCAACCGGCATCGTCCTTAAGACCGATGAGCGCCACGAAACCAGTATGCCAGGCATCTATGCCGCCGGTGACCTTGCCAACGCCGGCATCCCCTCAGTCACCACGGCGACATGGCAAGGCGCGATGGCGGGTATCTTCGCTCAGCAGTCGATGCTCACTTGAGTGCAAGCAACAACGATCTCCAAGCGGCTCCTGCCATAAGGCTATAGCGTAAAGCGCGAAGGCGAAACGCCAAACAATTTTTTGAACGCCACCGAATAGGCGCTGTGACTCTCGTAACCGCTTTCGAAGGCGGCGTGGATGATCGAGTTGCCGGCCAGCAGCAGCGGAATGGACGACAGCAGCCGCAGACGTTGTTTCCACTGGCCGAAGGTGATGCCGGTTTGTTGACTGAAATGACGTTGAAAGGTCTTTACGCTGATCGACAGTGAATCGGCCCAGGCCTCAATACCGCGTTCGTCGGCCGGCGTGATGACCAACTGCCGGCAAATTTCGGCCATTCTCGCCTCTGCCGGCCAAGGCAGATGCAGCGCCAGCTGCGGCTGCAGGCTCAGTTCCTCCAGGAACAACGCTCTCAGCAGCGCATTGCGTTTGGTCTCCGCCCCTTCAGGCGCCAGCGTCGCCAACTGGGCGATCAGTTCTCGCAACAGCGGTGAAACCTGTAATACGCCGTCGCGCAGCGGCAAACGCGCGGCGGTGATTTCATCGACCAAAATCCCGTAAACGCAGATGTTGCTCTGCATGACGATCTGATGTTCTACCCCCGGCCGCAACCAAACCGCGGTGGTGGGCGGCACGATCCAGCGCCCGCTGCTCGCCTCGACCGCCATAACGCCCTGTTGCGAATAGAGCAAATGACAGCGTTTATGCGAGTGGTAAGGAATGACGAAGCCCGCCGGATAGTGTTTCACCAGCCCCGTCACCTCGAACGAGGAATTTTCGTGGCTGCTGAGGTCGATGCGTTTCGTTTCGGCGTTGTCGACTTCGAATCCCATGATCGTTTGTCCCTTTTGATAACGCGAATGTCTTTTATTTGATAGAGGGACCGCATGATCCTCCATATAGTGACGTTCTCGCAAGCCACACCAGGGGCCTTATGCGAAGAAACTCACTATTTACACCAAAATTTCATCGTTCTGCGTAAAACGGAGGCGATGACGTTGCGCATGCGCTGCGCGATGGCGGCTCGTTGCGGGGGCGACGCGGCCGAAAGTGATGGAGAGGGAAAGCGCGGTGGCATAAATCAGGAGGTGTATGCATCAATCAGCAGGTAGCTCGGCCTGGGGGGCGGCTTACTGCTGAAGGGATAGGGAGAGCGCCTAGGCTCTCCTCCATCCAACGTGGTTATCTCATCAACGGGCCAACTCGGCGCCGTCCAGCTCGGAAATCGCCAGACAAATCACTTCCGTGATGGCCTGTACCGTATAAGCGGTATTGGCAGGAATGATCAACATCTCATGGGGTTGCAACGTCTGATCGTCAACCTTCAGTTCACCGCTCAGCACCATCAGTTTCACCCAGCCCGGGTGAAAACGCGCCGGTTGCCGGCTGCCCGCATCCAGCTTCAGCAACGCCGTATGGCCAGGCGTCTCCCGTTTCAAAATGTGAAAGTGTACCCCATCGTAAGGCATGTTTTCGTAATGCAGTGACGCCAGTGTTCTCTTATGCATGGTAAGTGTCCTCGTGACCGGTGAGTAGCTGCTCCGCCTTCGGTCGCCGTAAAAACGATTGGCGGCTGTCCCTACCGAAAGCACAGGCTCGCAGCCTCTTGGCGAACGGATTAACTGTCGTACTTGCAGCGGCCCGATCGACCGCCGTTTCATGCCTAACCTGCCTCAGGCATGCTACTAAATATATAAGAGCCTCGCCGACGGCGCAAAAAACCGCTGCAACGTTGAGCGCATTACGGTGTTAATCCGTAGTCGGAAAGATTATCCAGCAGCTTGAACAGCGAGACGAACAGCGCCGTCTGCCGGGGATCGCGCCAGCCATCGGCAAAGTCCGCCATCAGCCACAGCACTTCGTCGAGAAACAGATGTTCCACTGCCTGATGCCAGCCCTGTAGTTCATCGGCCGTCAGCGTGACAGACTCGCCGTAACCCGCCAAGAACAGTCGCCATTCCCACACGCTGAAGACACGGCCGGGGGCTGAAGCCAGGGTATTGTGGAACAGCAGCAGCGCCAACGCCAGGTCAAATACCCGCGGTAAAAACAGCGCGTTATCGGGATCGATCAGCACCGGCCTATCCGGCGCGACATACACCAAGTTATCGGCTTTAAAGTCATAGGGCGTCGCCACACAAGGAAGAGCCTGTTCTTTCAGCGCCATCTGCCGTTCGGCAATCTGCAGCATGCGTGCTTTGAACGCCGTGATATCGAGAGTAATCCCCTGCTCAGCCGCATGGTCGGCGATCACATCCAGATCCGCCAAGATGTCTTCTTCAGTCAGCGCGTACTCGTCATAGGTCGTCAGCCCGGCGTTATGGTTTGTCGGAGACAGCGCGTGTATTCGACCAAGCAGCCTGCCGGCCGCCACGATCTGTTCATCGCGGCCTGCATATTTCTCTCCCGAGATAAAGGGATAAACCACCCACATGCTTCCCTGCATCTCTTGCGGACACGCCGTCGGCACTACGATATCTACGCCCTGATAACGCAACTCGGCGAGATACGCCGCCAGCGCATGGGCTTCATCCGTCGTCGGACGGGTACGTTTCAGCACATGTTCCCCTATCTTATAAACCGGCGCATAGGGATAAAGACTGAGCGGCGGCTGTGTGGCATCCAACCCAAACTGAGCGGCAATCGCGGTGATATCCATCTTTTCACATTCCATTATCAATAAATCGCGCTGAGCGGTAACCTGATGTTTTCTCATTCATTAATGATGCCCGTGCCTCATTTCAAATGTTGTCGCCAAAGCAACCCTGCCGCCAGGCAGGCTACCCCGCCGCCGCAGGCCAACACGGCATAAGACGTGCCCCAGCTCTGGGTGGTATCCATCACGACGCCAAAGGATAACGGGGCGAACGAACCGATGCCGAACCCCAGCAACGATCGCCAGCCCATCACGCTACCGAGCTGTTGCGGCGGCACGTTGTCCGCCATCGCCGCCGACAGCACACCGGAGTCGCCGAGAATAAAGAAACTGCCGATGCTGACGAACAGCAGCGTCCAGCCTGGCCCCCAGTTCGCCGACCACCCCATCAGCAGCGATCCCAACGCGCCCGCGGCGCCCATAAACATCAACACCGATGCACGATTGAAATAGTCGGAAACGGTGCCGACAATCAGCGTGGCGATCATGCCGGCCAGGTGGATCACCGCCGCGACGATCAATCCTGCGCTGAGCGGATCCAGAGAGAAAACGCTCAACGCCTCGCTGACCAGGCTGGGTGCCCAGGCCCAGTTACCGAGCAGTTCCCAGCTGTGAGCGATATATCCGATCAGCAACAGCAGGGTCGCATAGGTGATAGCATAGCTTTCTCGTTTCGTCTTCCTTCCCAGCGTGCGCGGTTGCGGTTCCTGATAACCGACCAGGGCCAACGAACCCGCCAGCGCCCCCAGTAACGCACCGGCGGCGCACAGGGAAAACGCCACGCCGGCGCCCCAGCGCATGGCGCTCCAACCGGCGATGAAAACCGACAGAAAATACCCCAACGAACTGGCCGCCAGGATCATGCCGATGGCGTAACCGCGTCGGGCCGGGCCGTTCATCCCCATCGCTAACAGCAGCGCCGGCGTATAGGCGCCGCCCTGCGTCAGGCCGACGAAGGCCATCAACACCAGCGCACCGATATACGAATGGGCAAACACGGCGAACAGCATCAGCGCACCGGCGCCCAGCCAAGAAAACAGCAGATACACGCGACGCGCGCCCAGCGAATCACACCACCAGGAAGCCACCAGCAACGCCAGGGCGTTGGTCAGGCTGAACACCGTCTGCACCGTACCGGCGGAGGCGGCGTCGAGCTGCCACTCGCTTCTGATGGTCGGCAGCGCGCCGGCAAACATCATGGTGCCCAGGCAGAGGCCAGCCCGGCTCACGCAAAGCAAAAAGAAAGCTCGCATTTCAGCGCCGCCTCCCTGCCAACCGCAGGGTGAGGATAACGCCATTAACACACATGACCGATAGCCAAAAGATCCGCATCATAAACTCAGCAATCAGAAGGAAATGCCTCATCATAGTGAGCAAAATCAACGGCTGACAAACGATCTTTCCTCCCTCATTTGGTTGAGCTAGACTCAACCTATGAAAAAAATCCACTCCCTGCCGCACCTGTCCGCTTTCGAAGCCGCCGCCCGTCTCGGCAGCTTCAGCGCCGCTGCGGATGAGCTGTTTCTCACCACCGGCGCAGTCAGCCGCCATATTCGCAGTCTCGAAGCACAGCTGGGGGTCACGCTGTTTTATCGCGGACACAAATCCGTGCGGCTGACGCAGGCCGGCGAGAATTTTTCCCGCACCGCATCTCGGGTGATAAGCGAACTGTATGCCGCGGAAAGCGCGCTGAAAGCGAGCGCCGGTCGGCAACGGCTGGTGGTGCACAGCCTGCCGACGTTCACCATGCACTGGCTGATGCCGAAACTGGCGGCGTTCAACGAGATTCATCCGGAGGTCGCGGTTGATATCACCACCGCCACTGGGGCCGTCGATCGCAATATGCCGTTTGATCTGGCGATCAGGCGCGACCCCGCGCACTTCTCAGGGCTGAAGGCGATCCCTTTTTTGCAGGAAGACAGCCTGCTGGTCTGCAGCCAGAGCTATTTGCGCACCATGCCGATCGGTGCGCCAGACAATCTGGCCGGGCATACAGCCATTCGCATCCGCGCCCGGGAGGATTTGTGGCGCAGCTGGTTGAATACCTATCCAACGGCGCTGGACGCCTCGCCGCCGCCGCTGACGCTCGACCATACCTTCGCCGCCATTCAGGCGGCCGAAGACGGCCTGGGACTGGCCGTCGTGCCTTACCTGTTCTGCGCCAAACATCTGTCGTCCGGTCGGCTGGTGTCGCCCTTCCCGGCGTTGACGATTCGAACCGGCGTTTATTCCCTGCTGCTGCGCGATCGGGACGATGAGGTCGTGAGAAAGTTCGCCGCCTGGCTGCAGACGTTCCAGGCCTAAGCGCCGTATTGGATCCCGCCGCAAAAGCGCACCGCGCTAACGGTATTTCTCAGGCGTGCAGCGTCAGGCCTTTTATCGCCTTATCCACCGCTTTCTTCGGCCCGCGCAGCGCCAGGCCAACCAAATCCAGGTTGTCCGCGTCTTCGGCGAGAAAAACCTGCCGGTTGGCTGCATCGTGCCCGGTCGAGAACATGGCGTGCACATAGGGGATCAGCGTCAATTCCCGTTCCAGCCCTTTGCGATGCGCATTTTGCAGGCCCGGCAGATCCGCGGCGAAAATCAGCATCGGCTGCCCGGAAATGCCGCCGTAGCGTCTGCCTTGCGCATCCACGTAACATTCGCCGATGATCTCCGGGGCGGCGGCGGCGATGCCCGTCGCCAGAAAGGCCACCACGTTCAGCCGCTGCCAGGTTTGCAGATCGTCGCGCACGATAAACGCTATCTTGGTATCAAACATGTTTCGCTCTACTCCGTTGTGCTCTTAAAAGCGCATCATCGGCGATGAGCGAGTCAGCGGTATAGAACGTTTGTGCACTGCCGTTGATAGGCCGCCGGCGATAAACGGTAGGCGCGCCGGAACCAGCGACCCAAATGACTTTGGTCGGCAAAGCCTACCCGCATGGCGACCTGCGCCGGCTCTTCCCCCTGCGCCAGTAACAGTCGCGCGGCACGCAGCCTCAGCCGGATCAGGTAAGCATGCGGCGACTGGCCGAAAGCGCGGGTGAATTGGCGAGTCAGACGGAAACGATCCAGGCCGCACTGAAGCGCAAGTTCCTCCAGACTGGGATTATCCGCCATGTGCTCGTGCAAGTAGTCCCGTAAACGATTCATCTCAATCAAAGCGTCATCGCGTTGGGACGTTGGCCTGACGCGTATATGCCGCGCCAAAAGCGTCAGCAGTTGGTCCAGGCTTTGATCGCGCGCCAGCCGGCCTTCCCTCTGATGCAACGCAAAAAAAGCCTGTTGTATCGCGGTCGCCAGCATCGGATCGTCGGTCAACGTGCTGTGGAAGGCGCCTTCCAGCACTGAAGCGTCCCCCAATCCGCGGCGCTGCATCGCGTCGGAGACCCAGCGCTGCGGCAGATAAAGCATCGCATAGGTAAACCCTTCGGCCTGCGGAGCATGGCCATCGTGCACCGCGCCCGGCTCGATCAGCATGGCGCGCCCCGGCCGGCTGGTGTGCAGCGAGCGGTGGCAATTGAAACGCTGCAAGCCCTGCTGCGTGACGCCCACCAGCATTTCATCATGATCGTGAGGATCGTAGGCATGCCCCTGAAAGTGGGCGTTGACGCTCTCAATACCCGTTTCGTCATCGCGCCGCAGTTCGAGCCAGTCTGTATGTTGATGATTGGACGCCATGCAATTAATCCGGAGTTCTGCTCACAGGAAAAGAAAAACAGCTTACCCTGAGACCGCCACCGTTGCACGCTCACAGCTCGCAGATGGCATAAGTGCCCTTTCCGGCCGATTTCGCCTGATACATCGCGCCGTCGGCACGGGTCAACAGCATCTCCTCCGTCACATCGCCGCGTGGAGAAATGGCCGCGCCGATGCTGGCGGAAAGCCGTACCTTCTGCGGCCCGATCTGCGTAATTTTGGCCAGTTGCGCCAACACGTTTTCGCAAAATTCGCTGACCTCGCGCCGCGGATCCGTCAACGGCCACAGGATCACCGTGAACTCGTCACCGGCCAGGCGCGAGACGCTGTGGTGCTCGCCTGCGCAGGCGCTGAGCAATGTGGCGAATGTCTTCAGGATCGCGTCGCCGAAGTCATGACCATAGCTGTCGTTAAGGGTTTTGAACCCGTCGAGATCGATAAACAACAGCGCCATCTGCCGCTGATGGCAACAGGCCTGCAGCGTGCCTGACAACCGGCGCAGAAACGCGCGTCGATTGGTCAATCCGGTCAGCATGTCATGGGTTGCGTCATATTCCAGCCGCTGCTGCAGCCGCTTCAACTCGGTAATGTCCATGGACAGAATGTAAAACCCCTGTGTTTCGCACGGCACCAGCGTGGTGTGGATCATCAGCAGTCCCTTTTGGGTCTGGAGCTCATTTTCAAAGCTCACCATTTCCCCCGCCAAGGCCCTGTCTATCATCGGTTTCGCTATCTGATAAACGTTCTCCCCCATAAAATCGCGCACCGTCATTCCTCTGAGGCGGCTTTCTTCCAGGCCAAACCAGGTTTTGTAGGCGCTGTTGGCGAACAGGTAGCGTTCATTGCCGTCGATCTGGCTGATCAACGCCGGCATATTGTCAGTAATGGCGCGCAGGCGTTCCTTCTCCGCGCTGAGCTGATATTCGGCGAGCACCCGGGTTTCAATCTCTTCGTTGAGTTTCTTGACGACCACGTTCAGCTCCCGCGTGCGGATTTCGACGCGTTGTTCCAGCTCGTGTTGCAGAGCGAACAGATCGGCCTCCGCCGCCTTGCGCTCGCTGATATCGACGATAACCGAGATGAAATGATCCGGTTTGCCGTTAGGCAGCCGATTTAACGCCACCGTCAGCTGCACCCAGACGATCGAGCCGTCGGCGCGGAAATAACGTTTCTCCAGCGAGTAAGTGCTGATCTCGTTTCTCAGCAGCTGCTGCAGTTTTTCCAGATCGGTGTTGAGATCGAGCGGATAGGTAATGTCCTGAAAGGTGCGATCCATCAGCTCGCGCTCGGAATAGCGCAACATTTCGCAGATGCGCGGATTGACCCGCAGCCAATACCCCTGCAGCGACACCAGCGCCATCCCTACCGCCGCCTGGGCGAAGGTCTGTTCGAACAGGGCTTCCGAGCGTTGCAGATTGGACTTCAGGTTTTCGGTATAGACGTGGCGTTCAATGCTCTGCAAATACTCCTCCACCACGGCGGCGAAGTCGTGCAGGTCGGCCAGTTGTTCCGGGGAAAACGGCTGCGGCTGGCTGTCGATAATGCACAGGGTGCCGAGCGGCAACCCGTCGAGCGACAGCAGCGGTTGCCCAACGTAGAAACCGATCCGCGGTCCGCCAATCACCAGCGGATTATCAAAAAAGCGCGGATCGTTGGCGGTATCGGGCACCACCAGCGCTTCGCGTTGCAAGATAGCATGGCCGCAAAACGAGATATTGCGCGGCGTTTCCCGGGCATCCAGACCGTAACGCGATAAAAACCATTGACGATCCCGGTCGATCAATGACACCAGCGCGATGGTCACGCCGAAGTATTTCGCCGCCAGCCGCGTAATGCGATCCAGTTTCTCCACCGAGTTTGAATCCAGCACGTTCAGCGAATTCAATACCGACAGGCGTTCAGCTTCGTTTTCGGGGAAGCAGGGTTCGAGCATGTTGTCTCCCAATGTGTCACCGACGGACCCGGCATAGCCGGCGTGAGTCCGTTCAGCGTTTTCGTCGGTTAGCGGCAAATATCCTTGTCCATCATAGACTCACTCAGTATCAATCCGATTGCGCATTCTCGCCAGCTTTGCCGGGCGTTGCGTTTGCCACCGCGCTGCGCTACAGTCGCTCACAAGGTGATGGTGTTCCACCTTTCCCAACCGCCGCGTTCGCTCGAACCGGATGATGACGCCTGATATACAACTTCGCTTTATTTTTTAGGCAGGTATGTCAGGAGTCGCTATGAATGAAATCTCACGTTTTACCCCTTTTCCGCCCCAGCCTGATCTCACCGTGCGGGAAATGCCGCTGTACGTTTTCGGCCATAAAAATCCCGACAGCGACAGCATCTGCAGCGCGCTGGTGGTCGCGGACTGGCTCAATCACCTCGGCAAACCGGCCGTCGCTTTCCGCCTTGGCGAGCTGACGCCGGAAACCCGCTACATACTGGCCGCCGCCGGCGTACAAGCGCCTCCGCTGCTGAAAGGCGATCTCCGTGACCGTAAAGTCTGGCTGGTCGATTTTACCGACGTCGAACAAGGGCCGGCCTCATTGCCCGACAGCGATGTGGTCGGCGTTATCGACCATCACCGGCTGGGCACGTTAATCACCCGCAACCCGCCCGATGTCTGGGTTCGCGTCGTCGGCTGTTGCGCCACCGTGATCCTGCAGATCCTGGCGGCGGAAAGGCCGATGCCACTTTCTTCCGCCCAGGCCACGCTGCTGCTGGGCGCGATTTTGAGCGATACCGTCGCGCTGAGCGCGCCGACCACCACCGAACTGGATCGGCTGGCGGTTTCGCGGTTGCGCGCAATTTCTCACGTTGACTATGACGCCTTCACCGCCGGGCTGCTGGCCGCCAAAACCGATCTTTCGGGGCAATCCGCCGCGCAGTTGCTGCAGCGCGACGCCAAGAATTATCGCATCCATAGCGTCTCGCTGCTGCTGTCGCAGATAGAAGTGCGGGCCATGAGCGACATCGATCCGCTGTTGCCCGCGCTGCAACAGGCGCTTGAACACGCGAAGCAGGAAGCCGGGCTGGCGATGGCCGCGCTATTGGTCACCGATATCACCTGCCGTCGCTCCACCCTGTATTTCTCGCCGAACCGGGTGCTCGACATTCGTCAGGTGTCGCTGCCCGGCATGACGAGCCGGAAAAAAGAGGTTTTACCGTGGTTAACCCGCCAGATCGCTAACGCAGGGAGATAAGTCATGCCGCTCTACCAACATGCTTTACTGCTGGTGCAGGATGAACGCGACGGCCGGCTGCTGTTGCGTCATGCCGAACGCCTCAATCAGCAGATGAATACGCGCATTACCGTGGCGCACATCAGCGCCGACTATGCCGAGCTGGACTACCTCAGCGATTCGCTGACCAAAGATCGCCAGTCCAGCGAGGTGATCGCCGCCAAAGCCATGCTCAGCCGTCTGGTGGAAGACTGCTCAATCCCCCTGGAGGTGCGCGCAATTGTCAGCATCCATCGCTTCAAAGACGTCGAAGCCCTGATTGCCCGCGAAGGGGTCGATCTGTTGCTGCTCGGCCATCAGAACCGTCCGTTCGGCGTCTTTGCCTCCTTCGGCTTCGAGTTCATTAACCATTTGTCGATCGACGTGCTGATAAAGCACGTGCCCACTCCCTAGAATGAGGTGACTACCCATGAGCTATGAGATTGAAAGCGTAACCGCCAGAGAAATCCTGGACTCGCGCGGCAACCCGACCGTCGAAGTCGAAATGAGCGCGGCGGGCGTCGTGGCACGGGCTTCGGTTCCCTCCGGCGCCAGCACCGGTTCACGCGAGGCGGTGGAGCACCGCGACGGCGATCCGCACCGTTTCGGCGGCAGAGGCGTACTGGAGGCGGTGCACAGCGTCAAAACGGCGATCAATGAGGCGCTGCGCGGGGTGGATGTGCGCCAACAAGAGGAGATTGACCGCCGGCTGATCGCGCTGGACGGCAGCGAGAACAAGAGCCGATTGGGGGCCAACGCCCTGCTCGGCGTTTCTCTGGCCGCCGCCCGCCTAGCGGCGCAATTGTCGCAACTGCCGCTGTATCGTTATCTGGGCGGCATCGGCGCCAACCTGCTGCCGGTGCCCTGCATGAATATCATCAACGGCGGCGTGCACGCCCGTTGGCAAGGGGCGGACTTTCAGGAGTTTATGATAGCCCCGCAGGGCGCGCCATCGCTGCGCGAGGCCGTGCGCTGGGGCAGTGAAGTCTATCAGGCGCTGCGCCAAATCCTGTTGGAACAAGGCCTGTCGGTCGGCGTCGGCGACGAAGGCGGTTTCGCACCGGCGGTTGCCTCGAACCGGCAACCGCTGGAGCTGATCGTGCAGGCGATAGAGAAAGCCGGTTATCAACCGGGAGACGATATCGCCATTTGCATGGACCCGGCCTCAAGTGAATTCTATGCCAACGGCAAATACCGCCTGCGCAGCGAAAACGCTGAACTGGATGCCGAACAGATGACGGCCTATTACCAGCGGCTGGTGCAGGATTTTCCCATTGTGCTGATTGAAGACGGTTTGGCCGAGGACGATTGGGCCGGCTGGCGCATTCTCAGCGACACCCTGGGCGATCGGGTGGAACTGGTCGGCGACGATCTGTTCGTCACCAACGTGAAATACATCCAGCGCGGGATTGATGAACGGTTGGCCAATGCGGCGCTGATCAAATTGAACCAGATCGGCACGCTGAGCGAAACTTTCGCCGCCGTGCAGCTTTGCCAGGCAAACGGCTGGGGCGCCTTTATCTCGCACCGCAGCGGCGAAACCGTCGACAGCTTTATCGCCGATATGACGGTTGCGATGCGAGCCGGCCATTTGAAAACCGGCGCGCCGTGCCGCGGCGAGCGCATCGAAAAATACAATCAGCTGATGCGCATTGAGGAGCAATTGGGCACCGCGGCGGTATATGCCGGGCGCGCCGCCTTTAAACGCCGTTAATCTTTGCAGGCCGGCCACGCACCGGCCTGTTTTTCATTTTTTGCGCGGCATAATCCCGCCACGCCGGATTCCAACAGAATACGCCGCGTCGCCATCAACGTCTCACGCTGCTCGTTCAGCGTCGCCATCATCCGCTCGATCTCCGCCAGCCGGCTGTCGACGCCCTGTATCAACCCATCCTCATAAGCGCTGCCCTGCAGCGCCAATACCCCGCGGATCGCCTGCAGCGAAAACCCCAGATTCTGGCCGATTTGGATCAGGTGCAGCCGCTCCAGCGCGCTTTCGCTATACACCCGATAACCGTTGACGCCGCGCACCGCTTTGGGCAGCAGACCCTGCTGTTCGTAGTAACGTATCGCCGAGGCGGCCATGCCGGCGCGCTCCGCCAACTCTCCGATTTTCATGCCCTATTGACCTTAAAGTTAACTTTAAACCTAGTATAGCGCCATTCACCCTGCGACAGGAACGTACCCGATGTTTACCCCGCTGATTCTGCCCAACGGCAGCCGCTTACCCAACCGTCTGGCCAAGGCCGCGTTGGAAGAAAATCTGGCCGATGAAGGCCAACTGCCCGGCCCCGCGCTATGGCGTCTGTATCGCCACTGGGGTATCGGCGGCGCCGGCCTCATCATCACCGGCAACGTGATGATCGACGGCCGCGCCATGACCGGCCCCGGCGGCGTGGTGCTGGAACAGGATACGCCGCTCGCCCCGTTTGAAACCTGGGCCAAGGCCGCGCGCCAGGAAGGCGCGCAGGTATGGATGCAGCTCAGCCACCCGGGCCGTCAGGTGATGGCCAACATGGGCGGCAACGCCTGGGCGCCCTCCGCCATCCCAATGGCGATGGGCAAGTACAGCAAGCAGTTTGCCCCGCCGCAGGCCATGAGCGAAGCGCAGATTGCCGAGGTGATCGCCCGCTTCGCCGCCAGCGCGCACGCCGCCGAACAGGCCGGGTTTACCGGCGTGCAGATCCATGCGGCGCACGGCTACCTCATCTCCCAGTTCTTGTCGCCGTTGTCCAACCAGCGCAGCGATCGTTGGGGGGGCGAGCTGGCGAATCGCGCCCGCCTGTTGCTGGAGGTGGTGAGCGCGGTGCGCCAGCGTGTCTCGCCAGGCTTTTGCGTGGCGGTCAAACTGAACTCCGCCGATTTTCAGCGAGGCGGCTTTTCGCCGGACGAGGCCCGACAGGTATTGTTGATGCTCAACAAACTGCCGGTCGATCTGGTGGAGCTATCGGGCGGGAGTTATGAAAGCCCGGCGATGCAGGGCGAAGCGGCGGACGACAGCACCCTGGCGCGCGAAGCCTATTTTCTGACCTTCGCCCGCGATCTCGCCGCAGTAGCCCGCATGCCGGTGATGACCACCGGCGGCATCGCCCGCCCGTCGGTGGCGCAACAGGTGCTGAACAGCGGCGTCGCGGTAGTCGGCATCGCCACCGCCATGGCGGAAATTCCCGATCTGCCGCACCGCTGGCAAACCGGCGAAGCCCCTCATGCACTGCCCGCGCCGGTAAAATGGCGCGACAAAACGCTGACGCTGCTCGCCCGCATGGCGCTGATCAAGCGCCGCATGCACGCCCTGAGCCGCGATCGGACGCGCAACGTGCGTTACTCCCCACTGTGGTCGCTGCTCATCGATAGATGGCGCACCCGCCGCACTCTGCGGCGCTATCGCGTCTGGTTACGGCAACGTTAATGACCACGGCGCCGGCAGACTCGCCGGCGCCGCACAAAAATTCCGCTTTTTCGATCGCGCTACGTAAAATCTGCAAGAAATCACCACTCTGGATACCGCGCTTTTAACGCTCGATGACTTATATTCATCACAAATTTTGTGTATATAACCGCTATAGGACTTAAGGTGGTGAATAGATGAAAATAAGCCGCTATTTTCTATTTATGTTATTAATCGGAAATTCACCTTAATAATAAATGCATTAAAGAGGCGGACAAAGGAAAGCAGAAAGGGATTTTTACGCAATGTTAAGGAAATGTTGTTTTCTGCTGGCAAAACCAACGGTCAACAAATCAACAACATATTGATGAGCCTAAGAAAAAACTAAACAATTCAAAACAAAATCGGCTATTGAGTCCCAGGCGAAAAAGCCATATATTGGTCGCGCTTTTCACAAGGCAGTTACTTTTCTAATTCATTAATTCAATCGTTGCGTGTTGAGACCTTCGGTTGTAGGAGAGATATGATGACGGATAAAGTCCGTATTGATACTTTAGTTGCAAACTCATTAAACGGAAACAATGAAACCTATTTGGCGCGTCAAGCCGAATTTGAGTCGAATGTTAGGAGTTATCCGCGCAAACTGCCGTTGGCAATTGCGAAAGCCCAGGGCGTTTGGATCACTGATGTTGAGAATAATCAATATCTTGATTGCCTGGCCGGGGCGGGAACGTTGGCTCTTGGACATAATCACCCCGACGTCCTGCAAAGCATCCAAAATGTCATTACCAGCGGCTTGCCGTTACATACTCTCGATCTCACGACCCCGTTGAAAGATCGTTTCTCCGATTACCTGCTCTCTCTGTTGCCTGGCGAAGGCAAAGAGTATTGCCTGCAGTTCTGCGGTCCGTCCGGCGCCGATGCGGTGGAAGCCGCGCTGAAGCTGGCGAAAAAGCACACCGGCCGTTCCGGCGTGATCAGTTTCTCCGGCGGTTATCACGGCATGACCCACGGCGCGCTGTCGGTCACCGGCAACCTGTCGCCGAAGGCGGCGATCAACGGCATGATGCCGGAAGTGCAGTTCATGCCTTATCCGCATGAATACCGCTGCCCGCTGGGCATCGGCGGCGAAGCCGGCGTCAAGGCGCTGACCTACTACTTCGACAACCTGATCAACGACGTGGAAAGCGGCGTGCGTAAACCGGCTGCGGTGATCCTTGAAGCCGTTCAGGGCGAAGGCGGGGTTAACCCGGCGCCGGCCGAGTGGCTGCAGCGCATCCGCAAAGTGACCCAGGAACACGGCATTCTGCTGATCATCGACGAAGTTCAGGCCGGTTTCGCCCGTACGGGCAAGCTGTTCGCCTTCGAACACGCGGGCATCGAGCCAGACATCATCGTGATGTCGAAAGCGGTCGGCGGCGGCTTGCCGCTCGCGGTGCTGGGCATCAAAAAAGAGTTCGACGCCTGGGAACCGGGCCACCACACCGGCACCTTCCGCGGCAACCAGCTGGCGATGGCCACCGGCCTGACCACCCTGCAGTACCTGAAAGAGCATAAGGTCGCCGACAAAGTGGCCGCTCAGGGCGAGTGGCTGAAAGGCAAACTGGCCGAGCTGCAGAAACGTTATCCGGTGATCGGTCACGTCCGCGGTCTGGGCCTGATGATCGGCATCGAGATCGTCAAGCCGAACGAAGCGCAGGATCACATGGGCTGCTACCCGGCCGATGGCGAGCTGTCCGCGCTGCTGCAGAAGAAATGCTTCGAATCCGGTCTGATCCTGGAGCGCGGCGGGCGCAACGGCTGCGTGCTGCGCCTGCTGCCTTCCCTGCTGATCACCAATGATGAGCTGGGTATTTTCCTGGATAAATTTGAGCAGGCGCTGCTGGCCGCCGGCGTCAAGCCAGTCTGATTGGAGCGAATGACCGCGATGTCCAAGTTAAACCCGATTCTGGCTTCCTCGGCGCACAGCGCCGAGGCTTACCGCCAGGCGATTGCGCAGAGCAGTGAAGCCGTCGTGCAGTGGCTGCAACAGCCCGAGATGTATCAGGGCAAAAGCGTTGCCGAACTGCGCGAGCGCATCAAGCTCGACTTTACCCCGCAAGGCCTGGGCAACCAGGCGGCGATCGAGCGCGCCATCGAGTATTTTTTGAAAGACAGTCTGTCGGTGCACCATCCGCAATGCGTGGCGCACCTGCACTGCCCGAGCCTGGTGATTAGCCAGGCCGCCGAAGTGCTGATCAACGCCACCAACCAAAGCATGGACTCCTGGGATCAGAGCCCGTCGGCCACGCTGATCGAAATGAAATTGATTGAGTGGCTGCGCGCCCAGGTCGGTTACCAGCCCGGCGACGCCGGGGTGTTCACCAGCGGCGGCACCCAGAGCAACCTGATGGGGCTGATGCTGGCGCGCGATGCATTCTTCGCGCGTCAGGGCCACTCCGTGCAGCAGGACGGTCTGGTGGGCGATCTGCGCAAGCTGAAAGTGTTCTGTTCTGAAAACGCCCACTTCTCGGTGCAGAAGAACATGGCGCTGATGGGCCTCGGCTACCAGTCCGTCACCCTGGTGAAAACCGATCGCTTCGCCCGCATGGACGTGAACGATCTGGCGGAAAAACTGGCGCAGGCCAAGGCCAACGGCGAGCAGGTGATGGCGATCGTCGCCACCGCCGGCACCACCGACGCCGGTGCCATTGACCCGCTGCGCGACATCGCACGGCTGGCGGCGGAGCAGCAGATTTGGGTGCACGTGGATGCGGCCTGGGGCGGCGCGCTGCTGCTTTCCGAGCAGTACCGCGACTACCTGGACGGCCTGGAGCTGGTGGACTCCATCACCCTGGACTTCCATAAGCAGTTCTTCCAGACCATCAGCTGCGGCGCCTTCCTGCTGAAAGACGCGCGCCACTACGAGCTGATGCGCTATCAGGCGGCCTACCTGAACTCCGAGTTCGACGAAGCGCAAGGCGTGCCGAACCTGGTGTCCAAATCGCTGCAGACCACCCGCCGCTTCGATGCGTTGAAGCTGTGGATGGGGCTGGAAGCGCTGGGGCAGAAGCAATACGCCGAGATCATCGATCATGGCGTCACGCTGGCGCAACAGGTGGCGCGTTACATCGCCGATCAGGAATCGCTGGAACTGGTGATGCAGCCGCAGCTGGCCAGCGTGCTGTTCCGCTACCGTCCGGCGCAGCTGGCGGCGAATGGCGACGCGGCCGTCGCGCTGTTCAACCAGCGTATCGGTGACGCCTTGCTGGAATCGGGCCGCGCCAACGTCGGCGTAACCGAGTTCGATGGCGTAACCTGCCTGAAGATGACGCTGCTGAACCCGATCGTGACGCTGGAAGACATCAAGCTGTTGCTGGCGTTGGTCGAGAAAACCGCCCAGCAGTTGCCGGCGTAACCCTCCGCCACTGCGCATTAAAAGCCGATAGCCCCAGGCTATCGGCTTTTTTATCGCGCTCACGTCGTGCGCGTACTCAATCCGTTGACATGTTTTCCCAGGATGTCGCTTGTAGGTCCAGATCGATTTCCAGCGTTTCCAAAAAGCGCGCCGTCATCATGTAGTGCCCAATCATTAATGCCAGTTCAGCCAGTTGAACCTCATCATAATAGCGCCTGACCGCGTTAAACGTGTCGGCAGAAACCTTCACCTGCTGCACGCATTCATCGACAAAATGCAAGATGGCCGCTCCTCTGGCGTCGATGCCAACACCCTGCTCTATTTTCTCGATGTCGTCATCGCGCCACCCCGCAAGGATCGCCAACGGATAGTGTTGCATACGCTCATAAGCGCTGTGGCTTAACGCGCCAACCCTTAATATGATCATTTCCCGATCTTTATCACACAGTCGCCCGGCCGGAAAAGAGGCGCCCAGCGACAGATATCCCTGCGCCGAACGGCTGGTTTTCAACAGACCCAGCGTAAGATTGGCGGGAAAACGGGCATATTGTTGCTGTTGCTCAGCCGTTAATTCACTCACTGCCGGCAGTTTTATTCTGGCCATCGTTTATTCCCCCGCGCGTTCATCGATAATTGCAACCGGCCGAGCCCAGCCGGCGGATGCCTTATAAACTTTGACCGGCAGACTGATCACGTTGAATCCGCAGGGGGGCAGCAATTCAAGATTGCACAGTTTTTCAATCTGGCAATAAGGATATTTACTGCCGGCATAGTGTCCTTCCCAAATAAGCGAAATATCGCCGCTTTGTTCAAATTTGGTGCGCGTATGGCTGAATGGCGCATCCCAGCTCCAGGCATCGGTGCCAACCACTCTGACGCCGCGTTCAGTAAGATACAGCGTCGCCTCACGGCCCATGCCGCAACCGCGATGAATAAAATCTTCACTGCCGTACCGCCCACCGGCCGCCGTATTGACCAGAACAATATCGCCGAGGGCGAGCGGATGATCAATCCTCGCTAATTCACGCTCAATATCACGCGCAGTGACCACATAACCATCTGGAAAATGGCGAAAATCCAATTTGACGCCAGGGCCGATACACCATTCCAGCGGTATTTCATCAATGGTTTTTGACGCCGAACCGTCGTCCATATGCGAATGGTAGTGATAAGGGGCGTCCATATGCGTCCCCGCATGGGTGCTCATGCGGACAAATTCCACCGCCCAGCCCTCCTGACGCGGCAGCGCCAGGGGATCCAGGCCGGGAAATGATTCCGCCAGCTGCAACGCTCCGCGCTTGTTGTCAACATACTCGATTTCCGGCAGAAACCGCTCCGGATCGGAAGCGATCCCGCTCATCAGCGGCACCGAAAGATCAATGATTTTACCGTACATATTGTTACCTTTATCCAGGGGAATGACCTGCCCAGAGTAAGCTTTCCCCATAGAATAGAAATGCCGATTATCAGACAACTTATTGTTATAATAGGAAGACGCAGCCATGAACGGACAGGAAGGCGTCATGAAACCGTCAGAATTGACCGGGGAAATCCCAATATCGATTTGGTTCAGAAATAAATCCTGGCCGGCAGGAACGCAATTCCCTTTACAGGCGTTGCCATGGGGCAAACTGATGTATTCCATGAAAGGGTTGGCGGAAATAAATATTGAGGACAATATTTATTTATCCACTCCGGAATATGCCATTTGGCTCCCCGTTAATACCGAACATGAATCCGTAGCAAAGAGTGCAATTGACTATGTCATTCTTCATGTCAGCCCCCCGCTATGCCAATCCTTACCGAGCAAACCGCAAACCCTGCGGCTGAATAAGATCGTCAAAGCGGTGCTGGCCGATTTTTCAGAAAGGCGCATTGGCTATCCGCACACGCCTCAGGACCAGACGTTGGTTACCGCATTGCTTGAGCAGCTGGCGCTGTCGGAGCGTTTTGACAGCTACCTGCCGCTCGGCAGCGACGACGTGATCAAGATCATGACCGAAAAGATGAGCGCCGCGCCGCACGATTTCAACACGCTGACGCAATGGTCGGGCATGCTGGGCTTGAGCGAGCGTACGCTCTCGCGGCGATTTCTCGCCGCCACCGGCATCTCTTTCAATGAATGGAAACTGAGAAGCAAAACCCTCATGGCGATGACGCTGTTGCAGGAAGGGAGAGCCGTCAAATATGTCGCCTCTACCCTGGGGTATCACGATCCTTCCGCGTTTATCGCCATGTTCAGACGGCAAACGGGCCAGTCCCCCTCCGGTTTTTTAGCGGTAAGTCATGGCACCCCGAAAACAGGCTCAGGCATAATGCATGGCGACTGATGCAGCATTCGTACGCACAAACTGCATCGAACGCCTTCCCCCCTATTCAGCACGACAGGATGCGCACGCATGACAGACCCTGATTTCAACCTGCTGATCGCGCTCGACGCGCTGCTGACGGCGGGCAGCGTTGCCGGCGCGGCGCGCCGTCTCGGTTTAAGCCCCTCGGCGATGAGCCGTACCCTCAGCCGACTGCGCGCGGCCACCGGCGATCCCCTGCTGGTGCGCGCCGGCCGTCATATGGTGCTGACGCCCTATGCCGAAACGCTGCGCGAGCGGGCGCGGCACGCGACGTTCGAAGCCCGCGCTGTGTTGCGTCCGGCGCAGGGAGCATTGGATCCCGCCGCGCTGGATCGTACCTTCACGCTGCGCGCCAATGACGGCTTCGTCGAGGCCTTCGGCCCGGCGCTGATCGCCGCCGCCGCCGAACAGGCGCCGCGGGTGCGGTTGCGCTTTGCGCCCAAGCCGGAGAAAAGCGACCGCCCCCTGCGTGAAGGTCTGGTCGATCTGGAGATCGGCGTGTTGGGTGACATGGGCCCGGAAATCCGCCTGCAGGCGCTGTTCCGCGATCGCTTCGTTGGCGTGATGAGAACCGCACACCCGCTGGCGCAACAGCCGGAGATTGGCGTCGCCGACTACGCCGCCTGCGGCCACGTGGTGGCCTCGCGCAGCGGGCGCATCCTCGGGCCGGTAGACGCCGCGCTGGCGGAGCTGGGGCTGGCACGCCATATCGCCGCCGTGGTGCCGAGCTTTCCCGCCGCGCTGGCGGTGGCGCAGGCCTCGAATCTGTTGGCGTTGCTTCCCGCCTCTTTCCTGCAGGCTCAACCTGCCGATGGCCCGCTGCGCGTCTTCGAACTGCCGGTAAAAACGCCGCCCATCACCGTCTCGCAGATGTGGCATCCGCGCCTGGACGCCGAGGCGGATCACCGCTGGCTGCGGCAGTTGGTGCTGTCGGTTTGTCGTCGGCAGGCGCAACCCCCCGGTGAGTGACAATGTCACCTAAAAAGCGTTTACGGTCTCTGATGCCCGTTTAAATCGGCCAGATAAGCGCAGAACATGTCCGCCATCGCATCGGCATAAGCCGCGATCTCGGAATCAGTTCGCGGCGTTTCGGAGAATTGCTTGCCCGCCGCCCCCAACGTGCCGACGATCAGATCGCCCGCCAACCGGCGAGTGACCTGCGGAACATCAGGCAACGCTTCGCACATGAAAACCTGCACGATATCCTTGCCGGCTGCCTTTACCGCCTGTGCCTCCGGCGCATCGCGGTAAAGCGGCGCCGCATCATTCAACGCTACGCGCATCTGCGCCTCTTCACATTCCGAACGGATAAACGCCTGCACCAACAACCGCAAGCGCGCGAACGGCGTTTTCTCGCGGTCGGCCAAAATACGGCTCAGCATATCCGTGGTCTGCCGCCATTCGTCGCTCTGCAAACGAAACAGGATCGCCGCCTTATTGGGGAAATACTGATAAAGCGACCCGACGCTGACGCCGGCACGCTCGGCCACCCTGGCGGTGGTGAAACGCGCCGCCCCCTCCTGCGCCAAAACCTGAATAGCGGCGGTCAGAATAGCGGACACCAGTTCGGCGGAGCGCGCCTGTTGCGGTTGTTTTCTCGAGGAAATTTGCTTACTGCGGCGTTCAGTCATAGCGGGCGGCCAATGCGAATAGAGGAATGCGAATAGTTCGTCATATTATAACGGCATGCGCTAACGCGCTCCATTTACGACAGGAAATTTGCCATGAGTACCCTGACCACTGCCCCCTTAGCGCCGCTGCTAAACCGCCTGTTCCAACAGGCATCCCGCCGGTCGCCGGCGCTTGCCGCCCTGTTCCGCGACGTGCAGGACGCAGAGCAAAGCCGGCTGATGCAGAGCAAAACCGAGTACCGCGAACTCTACCACCGCCTGAAGGATTTCCCGCTGGCCGTGTCGCCGGCGACCGGGGCCTTGCTCTACATGTTGGCGCGGGGTTGCCGGGCGCAAAACATCGTCGAATTCGGCACGTCGTTCGGTATTTCGACCCTGCACCTGGCCGCCGCACTGCGCGATAACGGCGGCGGCCGATTGATTACCTGCGAGTTTGAACCGAGCAAAGCGGCGCGGGCGCGCGACAACCTGACCGAAGGCGGCGTCATCGACCTGGTGGAGATCCGCGTCGGCGACGCCCTGGAAACGCTGCGCGGCGATCTGCCGGCCACGGTCGATCTGCTGCTGCTCGACGGCGCCAAGGGACTTTATCCCGATATTCTCGACCTGCTTGAGAGCCGTCTGCGGCCCGGTGCGCTGATCGTCGCGGACAACGCCGATGACAGCCCGGATTACCTGGCGCGGGTGCGCGATCCGGCGACGGGCTATCTCTCCACGCCGTTCGCGGATGACGTCGAATTGACAATTCGGCTTTAAAATCCCCATCGAGCGAGGGTTGTTCCCCCTCGCTCGATGGGAGAACATAGCGTTCACGATGCCTGACGCAGTGAAACGCCCATGACGCTTCCCCCTCTCTGGCCGGTCTTCGACGGCCATAACGACCTGCTGCTCAATCTGTGGCTGCAGCATGACGACGATCCGGTCGCCGCCTTTTATTCCCGCGTCACGCCGGGCCACCTCGATTTCTCCCGCATGCAGCGCGGCGGATTCTGCGGCGGGCTGTTCGCGGTATTTATTCCTCCGGTCGGCTATATCGCCCAGATGCGTAATCAAACGCAGGACGAGGCGCAGGCCGCCTTCGATCCGCTGGCGATCGCCGAACGGCAAATCGCCATCCTGCAGCAGCTGGAGCAGGCTTCTCAGGGGCGGCTGCGCATCTGCCGCACCGCCGCCGAGATAGAGCAGTGCCGCCTCAACCGGCAAATCGCCGCGGTGCTGCATATCGAAGGCGCCGGCATGATCGATGCGGAGCTGACGCAGTTGGAGGCCTTCTACCGGCTGGGCGTGCGCAGCATCGGGCCATTCTGGAATCTGCCTAACGCCTTCGGCACCGGCGTCAGCGGGCCGTTCCCCGGCTCACCCGATACCGGCCCCGGCCTGACGCCGGCCGGCGAGGCGCTGATCCGCGCCTGCAATCACCGACGCATCATGATCGACGTCTCGCACATGAACGAGAAAGCCTTCTGGCAAACCGCCGCGCTGAGCCGTGCGCCGCTGGTCGCCACCCACTCCAACGCCCACGCCCTCTCCCCGCAGCCGCGCAACCTCACCGACGCACAGCTGGACGCCATCGCCCAGAGCGGCGGGATGGTCGGCGTCAATTTCGGCACCGCCTTCCTGCGGGCGGACGGTAAACGTGACAGTGCAACGACCGGCTTAACAGAAATTGTTAAACACGTTGAGTATTTGATCGCTAAACTTGGTGAAGATCGCGTGGGATTTGGCTCTGATTTTGACGGAGTCAACGTACCGCAACCGTTGGAGGACGCCGCAGGCCTACCGCGCCTGACGCAAGCGCTGGCGCAGGCCGGGTTCGATAACCGGCTGCTGGAGAAGCTGACCTGGCGCAACTGGCTGAACGTGCTCGCCGCCACCTGGGGTGAATAACCCGGTTACGCTTTAAAGGTTGCGATCTTCGTCACATTTCGCCAACATTGGGCCGGCCTAATGCGAAAATTTCTCATTGGGCTCGAACTATCACGATGCATGTAAAGGAGCACCGCTATGACTACCTGGACTAAACCTGAGTTTGTTGACCTGCGTCTGGGGCTGGAAGTGACGCTGTACATTTCCAACCGTTAATCGCCTGTCTGCCCGCCTTTCGCGCGGGCATTTCTTTCCCTCTTTTTCTGGTTCATACATGCAGATAAAAGTTCTCGGCTCGGCGGCGGGCGGCGGCTTTCCCCAGTGGAATTGCAACTGCGACAACTGCCGGGGCGTTCGCGAGCACAGCATCAACGCCACGCGTCGCACGCAGTCTTCCATCGCCGTCAGCGACGACGGTAAAAACTGGGTGCTGTGCAACGTTTCACCGGATATTTGCCATCAGCTGCTGGCTTCGCCCGAATTGAACAATCCCGACGTGCTGCGCGGCACCGGCATCGGCGCGATCGTGCTGACCGACAGCCAGATCGATCACAGCGCGGGCTTGCTCAATTTGCGTGAGGGCTGCCCACACCACGTCTGGTGCACCCCTGAAGTGCATGACGATCTCAGCACCGGCTTCCCGGTGTTTCCCATGCTCTCCCATTGGAACGGCGGGTTGATTCACCACCCGGTGACGCCCGGCGAACCGTTCCGCACGGCGGTCTGCCCAAACGTGCGCTTCACCGCCATTCCGCTGCTCAGCAACGCGCCGCCCTATTCGCCGTACCGCGATCGCCCGTTGCCGGGCCACAACGTGGCGCTGTTTATCGAAGATACCGCTCGCGGGATCGGGCTGCTGTATGCACCGGGCCTGGGTGAGCCGGACGAGGCGCTGATGCCGTGGCTGCGCCGCGCGGACTGCCTGTTGATCGACGGCACGCTGTGGCACGACAACGAGCTGGCCAACGCCGGCGTGGGACGCAATACCGGCAAAGACATGGGGCACCTGGCGCTGGCGGAAGAGCACGGGCTGGCGGCCCTGCTCAGCACCTTGCCCGCCAAACGCAAGATCCTGATCCACATCAACAATACCAACCCGATCCTCAATGAAGACTCCGCGGAACGGCAGAGCCTGACCGCCGCCGGCATCGAAGTGAGCTGGGACGGCATGAATATCGAACTGTAGGGAATCGCCATGACGCAACCACGTCCCCTGACGCCGCAGGCATTTGAAGCGGCGCTGCGCGCCAAAGGCGCTTATTACCACATCCACCACCCGTATCACATCGCGATGCACAACGGCGAAGCGACGCGTGAGCAGATCCAGGGCTGGGTGGCCAACCGGTTCTACTACCAGACCAGCATTCCGATCAAGGATGCGGCGATCATGGCCAACTGCCCGCAGCCTGACACCCGTCGCAAGTGGGTGCAGCGCATTCTGGATCACGACGGCTACGGCGGCAGCGAAGGCGGCATCGAGGCCTGGCTGCGCCTCGGCGAGGCCGTCGGGCTGCAGCGCGACGCCCTGCTATCCGAGCAGTTGGTGCTGCCGGGCGTGCGCTTCGCGGTGGACGCCTACGTCAACTTCGCGCGCCGCGCCTGCTGGCAGGAAGCAGCCTGCAGCTCGCTGACCGAACTGTTCGCGCCGCAGATCCACCAGTCGCGTCTCGACAGCTGGCCGCAACACTACCCGTGGATCGACGCCGCCGGCTACGACTATTTCCGCAGCCGCCTCGGCCAGGCCAACCGCGACGTGGAACACGGCCTGGCGCTGGCGCTGGACTATTGCGATACCGTTGAAAAGCAGCAGCGCATGCTGGAGATCCTGCAGTTCAAACTGGACATTCTGTGGAGCATGCTGGACGCCATGAGCATGGCCTACACCCTGAACCGCCCGCCTTACCACAGCGTGACCGCCGCGCGGGTATGGCACAACCAGAGGCTGGTGTAATGACGCTGAACCCTGAACACACTCCCGTCTTCCGCCGCGGTTACCGCCTGCAATGGGAGCAGGTGCAAAACAGCCATGTGATCCTCTATCCGGAAGGCATGGCCAAGCTGAACGACAGCGCCGCCGCCATTTTGCAACTGGTCGACGGCCACACTACGCTGAACGGCATCATCGCCCAGTTGAACGCCCGCTTCCCCGGCGCCGAAGGGTTGGCGGACGACGTGCTGGAATTTTTCCAGCGCGCCTACGAACAAAAATGGGTGACCTTCCGTGACTGAACCACGTGCGCCGGCGGTGAATCCGCCGCTCTGGCTGCTGGCGGAGCTGACCTACCGTTGCCCGCTGCAGTGTCCGTACTGCTCCAACCCGCTCGATTTCGCCGCGCAGGAAAAAGAGCTGACTACCGCGCAGTGGATAGAGGTGTTCCGCCAGGCGCGGGCGATGGGCAGCGTGCAGCTCGGCCTCTCCGGCGGCGAGCCGCTGGTGCGTAAAGACCTGCCCGAGCTGATCGCCGCCGCCCGCGATCTCGGGTTTTACACCAACCTGATCACCTCCGGCATCGGCCTGACCGAGAAAAAGCTGCAGACCTTCGCCGACGCCGGGCTGGATCATATTCAGATCAGTTTTCAGGCCAGCGACGAAACGCTGAACGCCGCGCTGGCGGGCTCCGCCAAGGCATTTCAGCAGAAGCTGGCGATGGCCAAGGCGGTCAAGGCGCTCGGCTATCCGATGGTGCTCAACTTCGTGTTGCATCGCCATAATATCGGCCAGATCGACCGCATCATCGAACTGGCGATCCAGCTGGATGCCGACGACGTCGAGCTGGCGACCTGCCAGTTCTACGGCTGGGCGCACCTGAACCGTGAAGGCCTGCTGCCGACCCGCGAACAGATCGCCGAGGCAGAAGCCGTGGTGAAACGCTACCGCGAACGCATGGCCGCCGACGGCAAACTGGCTAACCTGCTGTTCGTCACGCCGGATTACTACGAGGAGCGGCCTAAAGGCTGCATGGGCGGTTGGGGCGCCATCTTCATGAGCGTGACGCCGGAAGGCATGGCGTTACCCTGCCACAGCGCCCGTCAGTTACCGATTAAGTTTCCGTCGGTGCTGGAGCACGATCTGCAGCATATCTGGTACCACTCCTTCGGCTTTAACCGCTATCGCGGCTATGACTGGATGCCGGAGCCCTGCCGTTCCTGTTCGGAGAAAGAGCAAGACTACGGCGGCTGCCGCTGCCAGGCGTTCATGCTGACCGGCAACGCCGACAACGCTGACCCGGTGTGCGGCAAATCGCCGCATCACGGCACCATCCTGGCGGCGCGGGAAGCGGCGAACCGTTCGCAGATCGGTATCGATCAGCTGCGATTTCGCAATCAGACCAACTCCCGTCTGATCTTCAAGGGTTGACGATGGCACCCGCCGCCGCTTCGTGGCAGCTCGATAACGGTTTGGCCGTCAAAGCGATAAGCGACCCTGCCGCCGACGCCGCCGCCGCGCTGGTGCGCATCGAGGCGGGCAGCTTTCAGGCGCCTGCCGCCTGGCCCGGCCTGGCGCATCTGCTGGAGCATATGCTGTTTCGCGGCAGCGCGAACTTCAGCGCGCAAGATGGGCTGATGGGCTGGACGCAGGCGGCCGGTGGCCGTTTAAACGCCACCACCCAGGCCACGCAAACCGCGTTTTTCTTTGAGGTGGGCGCCGCCCATCTGGCGGATGGGTTGGCGCGGCTGAGCGATATGCTCGCCGCTCCGCAGCTGGCGACTGAGGCGATCGCCCAGGAGATCGAGGTCATCGACGCCGAATACCGCCTGCTGCGCGCCGATGTTGAAACCCGCTGCGAAGCCGCGCAGCGGCAGATGTTCAGCGGATTTGACGCGCTGCATCGCTTTCATATCGGCAGCCGCGCCGCTTTCGGCAGCGATATTTCCGCGTTGCAGCAGGCGTTGCGGCAGTTTCACCACCATTATTACCGCGCACCGAACATGACGCTGTGGCTGCAAGGCCCGCAATCGCTTGAGCAACTGCATGCGCTGGCACAGCGCTACGGTGGCGGCTTGCCGTCGGGCAGCGCCGCGCCGCCCGAGACATTGCCGCCGCTGGCCGCCGGGCAAGATTACACGCTGTCTCTTCCCGGCGCGCCGCAGCTGCGGCTGGTGTTTGCCCTGCCGCACTGCCGTTCACGCGGCTGGCTGCGACGGCTTGAGCGTGTATTGCTGGACGACGCCCCTGGCGGGCTGCTGGCACGGCTGCGCGCGCACGCGTGGGGCGACGCCGTTCGGCTGGATTATGCCCGCTGCGGCGAAAACAGCGCCCTGTTGAGTTTTATTTTCACCGTCAATCACGGCTCGGCGTCTGAGGCCGCCCATATCGAAAGCGCCTTGCTGGCATGGCTGCAGGCGTTGAACGCGCTGACACCAGGCCAGCTCGAGCATTTCGGGCAACTGGCGAACCGCGATTTTCACCGTCTGGCGCCGCTCGATCAGCTGCGGGCCAGAGCGTTTGGGCTGCCGCCGACGGAACAGCATGACGACTGGACGCGGCAACTCGCTATGCTGATGGCGGCGCCGCGCCGCCGCCTGGCCGTGCAGCCCGAGGGGGGCGGTGAAACGCGCGAAATCCAAGGGCTGCCGCTGACCCTGCGCCCCTTCGCCGGCGCCGCGCTGGCGCCTACAGCGGAACCTTTCCGCTTTTTCTCAGCCTCGGCGGCGCTGCCGATCCCGCCCTTGCCGGCCGGCCAGGCGCCGCTGCGGCATCTGCGTTCCGGCGAGGCGCAGCCGGTGCTGTTGCTGCGCCCAGCGTCGCATGGTGCGCTCAGAGAAGAACAGGCCTGTGGCTTGCAGGCGGCGCTGCGCCCTGGCGCGGCGGAGCTGGCGCATCGGGAGGGACATTTAAGCGTCGAACGCCACCAGGGCGTGTGGCTGCTGCAGCTGGCGGGCAGCCACGGGCTGATCTGCCACGGCCTGAACGTCGTGAACCGGGCTCTGGCGGCGCAGCCGCCGGCCGTCATCAACGAGGCGGCGAGAAACCTGCGCCACGCGCAGTTAAAACAACAAAACGATATCGCCATTCGCCGCCTGTTGGCCCAATTGCCGGCGGCGCTGAACGTCTCTACGACAACGGCGCCACACTGGCATGCCACCCTGGTCGGCGGCGATGGCGAGTTAAAACGGCGACTGTCACATTTGCTGTATGACTTCCCCTACGCCATAACGGCTGAGCCGCAAACGCTGCCGCGTTTACATCCCCCTGTCACGCTGACGGAAAGCGGCGCCGAACACGCCTTGCTGCAGTTTTACCCGCTGCAAAACGATGAAGCCGAAGGCCGCTGGGCGCTGCGCGTGCTGGCCCGGCTTTACGCGCCGCGCTATTTTCAGCGGCTGCGCGTGGAACGCAACGTGGGCTACGTGGTGCAATGTGCCTTCCACCGCTGCACCCATGCCGAAGGCCTGCTGTTCGCGCTGCAATCCCCGACGTTCACCGCAGAACAGCTGCGGCAGTTAAACGATGAATTCTTGCTGCAGATGCATCATGAGCTGACGCACGTTAGCGTTGGAGAGCTGGAGCAAACGCAACAGGCGCTGCAACAAAACTTGCAAGGCCTCAGCGCCGAGCCGTTGCAACGTGCGCGGGAGATTGCGTTGGAAAATCGCGCGGCCATTGCCGCCGCTGCGCCGATCACGCTGACGCAATTGCGCTATTGGCAGCAGCGTTTGTTTTCCTCTGATTGATTAACCCGGCGGCGAACACCGGCCGGGGGAATCGGTCGCGGAGAAAGTATCGCTCATGCCGCAGAAGGCCGGCTGGCCGCGAAAAAAAAGCCCCCATCGTCTCGATGAGGGCTGAATAAAGCGAAGCATGCAACCGCGATCAGAAGCGCCAGGTCAGACCGGCGTTGACGCTGTTGTCCTGGTGGTTGGACGACAGCTGCCCGCCGTAGCCAAGGGACAGGACGGCGTTTTTGTTAATCGATACATCGACGCCCGCTTTCAGAATCGCGCCATCGCGAGAAACAGGCACGCTGTTCACGTCGAACGCCGCATCAGTGCGTTTGAACATCAGCTGCGTTTTACGCTCCAGCTTGCCGTACTGATGCTGCCAACCCAGCTCGCCGCGCAGCGCGATCGCCACGCTGTCGGTTTGCCACTCGGTGTCGGCGCGCAGACCCAACGTCGAGGCGGTGGCGGACTGACTTTGTTTGTCGCCGCGCAGTGCCGCTGCCCCGCCTTGTTCGTTGATCTCCTCGTTACGGTAATGGGTATACGCCAGGTTGGCGAACGGCTCAAGGTTGACCGCATCGCTCGTCCAATCGTAGCCGCTTTCGATGAACAGCTGACCGGTGCGCGCGTTATACTTGGCCTTCTCGCGATCCGACTGCGCGCCGTAGTTCACCGAGCGCGAGGTGTCGATGCGATGCCAGGTATAGGTGCCGCCCGCTCGCAGCGCCAACGCGCCGAAGCGTTTGTCGCCGTACAGCCCCAGATGATAGTTGTCGCTGTGAGCATCTGACTGATAACCGCCATCCAGCGAAGTGCGGGTATACCCGGTCAACATGCCAAGCCGGCCGTCGTCAAACAGTTCGCTGTCCAGACCTAACAGCACGCCATAGGTGGAGGTCTGGTAACCGGTGGCGTTGTCGTTGCCGGAAGCATGCCCCCAGCTACCCAGCAGTTTCGCCCAGGCGCCGTTGTCATCCGCTTTAATGTCGGTAGCGGTGCGGCGGCCTTCCGCCTGGCGCAAGCGCTCGGTGGCGGTATCGCGCAGGTAACGGCTTTCGTTGATCTGGGCGGAAGCCATATCAGCGTGGATCTGGCCGGACAGTTGACGGGTCGCCTGTTGCAATTCTCTGGCCGAGGTGAAGCCGAGGAAGCTTTCATAGACCGGATGGCCCGCCACGATGCTCGCCTCTTCGTTCACGGCTTGCGCCTCGCCCCCATCGCTTTGCAGCAGGTTGGCCTCTTCGGCCGCCGGGATCGCCACGCTGCGTTTGGCCGTTTCCGTGACCGGTTCCGTCGCGTTGAGCGTCTCCACCGCACGAGCTACCGCTTTCTCGTTCTCAGTGCTGGCCAGGCTGTCAAAGCTGGCGTCGGTGCGCGTGATGCCAAGGCCGACGTCATTGCCCTGATAATCCAGCGCGACTTTAACAAACGGATACGATGGGTTGGCGTTTTCGAATCTACCGGTAACGCCGTCCGTCGTGGTCAGGATGGTGTACTTGTTGCCCAGCAGACTCTGCGCCTCATTCTGCGACAGCAGGTTTTGGCTGCGTTCCAGGCTGACATTCACACTGCCGCCGTTGAGGAAAGCGCGCCGCGCGGCGATCTTATCGCTGCGGCCATTGTCCGCCACTTCCACGTTATACTGCGAACCGCGATCAAAAATGGCATCGTGCAACACATGCAGCGTGCCGATGCCGTTGCCCGGCGCGACGCTGCCGCTCCGAGCCGCTCTGAAGGCGCCTACGGTGCCCTCGCCGGACAATGTGCCGCTATTTTCGATATAAACGTTGGATGCCACCGAACCGTCGATCGCCAACACGCCCTGTTTCACCCAGGTATCACCGCGATAGGTGTTATTACCCAACAGCGCCAGCGTACCGGCGCCCGTTTTGGTCAAGCCGCCGTGCCCGCTGATGTCGTTACTCCACGAATCGAAATCGCATTCGCTCGACGTGCAGCGCCGCTCAACCGGCGTGCCGGGTTCGACGATATTTCCCAGGCCGGGGATATTCACCACAAACTGTTTCTCACTGTAGGAACCCGGCACATAATATTCCTGCGGGATATCCTCTTTGGTAATAAACATTTTCGGGCCGTTGATCGCATCGCGTAAATTGACGCGCCCCCAGCCGAATAAATTATCAATGCCGGCAACGCCTAAATCGGTGGCGGTGGTTTTAATGACTGCAGATATTTGATCGGCGCTCATATATGGGAAGCGCTGCATCAATACGGCGGCGACGCCGGTCACATGCGGCGCCGCCATTGAGGTGCCGGATTTGTTGCCGTAACCAGGATTAAGCGACAGCTCGCCCTTATTATAAGCTTCGCGATTCACGGCGCCGCCGGTATTTGACTCCAGCCGGCCGACGGTGCTGTAAATATCAGAACCCGGCGCGGAAACACAATAGCTGGCCGTTTGCCCGCAGCTGGTCGAGGAAACGCTTAACTGATTTTCGTCACTCAGGTTGGTCACAATCAGGTAATTATTCAGTACGTCCGGGAAAGCGTAAGGCAGTGACTTTTGCGCTTCCGGAATATTGTAATTGTTGTAATTGCCCGCCGAGAAGACGATCAGCTTGCCGTGCCTGGCCGCCCGCAGCAGCGTCGACATGGCGCTGTGCCCGCCGGTGGGCACCGGTTGTTCGCTGCCCCATTCCACGCTGGATTTGCTACGCATCATCTCGGCGATCACGTCGCTTTTTACGAATGCCACGTAGTCCGGCCTGCCGTTCGGCAACCAGATGATATCGCCTTTGGCGTCTCGCCGGATATCCGGCGCGATCCCCCAGCTGTTATTGATGACGCGAGCCGCGCTCTGAATCAGCTCTTCACGGCCGTTGCGATTACCGTAATCATTCAATTTGGTGCCGATAATATCCGCGTCGAAAGCGACGCCGTGCATGCCTGCGCCATCTCTTTTAGCCGCAGCGATACCGGCTACATGCGTGCCGTGATCGCCGAAAGACATATTATCTTGTTTATCATACGAGAAATTATAGCTGCCGTTATCCAGGCGCGTCAGTTTACCGGAGAATTCAGAATGGGAAAGAATGGCGTTATCGATAACGCCGATAGTTATACCTTTTCCGGTATAGCCTCTGGCATAGGCGAATTCGGCGGAAATAGCCTCAAGCCCCCATTGGCGATTAAACTCCGCGGTTTTCCAACTGTCAGGCGCGCCCAATCGACCGGGGTCCTGATAAGCGGCAAGAGAAGAATGAATGGATAAGCCATAACAACCCAGAAAAACGCAATACGCTAACTTCAATCTTTTATTAAGTATCATTTTACGCTCCATGTTTATTTATACCCAGAAGAAAACTTACGTTTTAACCGCGCTGAAACCTCCTATGATCGTGAAACGACGGATAACACATGCGGACCCGGCGCGAGCCGCACGAACAGACATGCTGAGAGATGCAAATGGGCGCGGACAGACAAAGGGATGCCATCGCGCCGGGCGCCTATGGCGCAGACGTCTGGAGAGGAGGCGAATGTACGTTTGCCGGCGCCGTTGCGCCGGAATGACCCGACCATCGGGACCGGGCGTAAGGATCAGACTGTGGGTGCATTTTGCTTCATCATCCAGTTTTGCTAATGATTTTCATTCGCGAGGCTATCTTATACGTAAGCAAAGTGTCAACAGATGAAACAAAACATTTCTTGATTTGTATCATGACTTTTCTCTAAGCGCCGAGCGACGGTGCTGCGATAACCGCTGAAGAGTGCATGAAATGACGGCTATTGCCGCCATAAGTGAGATTTTTATCAGTGAATATGCATAGCGGCGACAGTGCAGGCGATGGAAGAGCATGAAAACACCTGAATATTTCATCAAATAGAAACATCAGATTGATTAATTTTTATGGCAATAGCCCACCGTGGTCGGAGCACTTATTTTTCGATGCAATATAAGAGAGGCTTATAAATAACAGGAGTATTCCTAATGCGTTCTTGCGTAATCTATTTCATGCTACCAGGCCGGTTTTTAGCCGCGTCCGCTGGCTATTCCTAATTTCATTGGCAAGACTATATTGAAAGAGGCTCTGCTATAGAGCACGAATATGGGTAATTTTCCGAGGAAATACCGCATGACCCTGTTGCCCAAGCAGAGCAATAACAAAAATCCGATTGATCTCTATAGCGAAATCGTAGACGACTTGCCGGGTCTGATTTGCTTCGGCAACCGCCTTGGCGGTTACTTCAATAAGCAGTGGCGCGACTATACTGGCGCCATCGCCGGTGAACACGGCGCCGCAGACTGGCTCGATGCCCTGCACACCGACGATCGCGATCGCCTGGCCGCGCAATGGCGCCAGGCGATCGTTGCCCTCTCCTCGTTCGCCGGCGAAGCTCGTCTGCGCGAGCGCAGCGGCGCCTACCGGTGGTTCATGCTGGCGTTTAACGCCCGTCAGGACGGCATGGCGCAGGAGCCCAGCTGGTATCTCACCGCCACCGACATCCATCCGCAAATGTTGCAACGCCAGCAAAACGTTCAAGCGCTCTCTATCCAGCAAGACATGCTGGACGCCAGCGTCGACTGCATCAAAGTCATTAATCACGACGGCACGCTGCGCCACATGAATCGCTCCGGCAGCCTGGCGCTCGGTCTTGATCCGGCGCAAAAAGAGTTTGGCATGCCCTGGCTGGGGCTCCTGTCCCCCGAGATCCGTCGCCGCGGCAGCAAGGCGCTGCGCAGCGTCAGAGCCGGAAAAAATGCGCGCTTCGCGGGATTGAGCGTGACGCCGCAGGGTAAAAAACAGCACTGGGACAACATTCTCACACCGGTCAGCGACGAACACGGCGCCGTGGCCGAGATTTTGTGCGTCTCGCGCGACGTGACGTCGCAACGCGTGATGGAACAGCGTCTGTTGCTCGCCAGCGAATATGACGAATTGACCGGCCTGCCCAACCGACGCTTATTCAAGAAAAAGCTGAAGCAAGAGATGAAGCGCGCCCTGCACGGCAAAAAGTCGCTTGGGCTGATGCTGCTGGATCTTGACCACTTCAAGCTGGTGAACGACACGCTGGGTCACGCGGCGGGCGACCATCTGCTGCGGGTCTTGGGTAAAAGGCTCAGCGCCTGCATGAATGCGCATTCGTTCGTCTCCCGCCTCGGCGGCGACGAGTTCGCCGTGGTGATCAGCGACGTCGAAAACGAGCAGGATATTTTCCGCATCGCCAACAAGTTTCTGCTGCAGTTGGAGACACCGATCACCCACGGCGGCAAGACGCTGCATTGCGGCATGAGCATCGGCGGCGCCATCTATCCCAAAGACGCTCGCGACGCTTCGGAGCTGATGAAATGCGCCGATACCGCGCTGTATGAACTGAAAGACGGCGGCCGCGGCGGCGTCTACATGTTCGATCGCAAGATGATGGACAAAGCCCGCGCCCGCGCCAGCCAGCTCAACTACGCACGCCAGATCGTGCGCGACAACTGCATCCGCCCCAGCTACCAACCGAAGGTCTGCCTGATCGACGGCAGCATCGTCGGCTTTGAAGCGCTGCTGCGCTGGCACTGCCCGCAAAACGGCGTACAGCTGCCGGCGACGGTAAGCGAGGCGTTCAACGACTACGAATTGGCAACCAAGATCAGCGAAGCCATGCAGCTGAAAGTCTTCGCCGATATCGCCCGCTGGCGCGCGGCCGGCGTGGCGGTGCGGCCTATCTCGCTGAATGTGTCGCCGATCGAGTTTTTACGCGACAACTACGCCGAAACCTTCCTGCAACGCCTGCTGAAGTTCCGCATTCCCCATCACCTGATCGAACTGGAAGTGACCGAACACGCGTTCAACAAGCACGGTTCGAAATACGTACTGCGCGCGCTGCAAATGCTCAAAGAGATGGGTATCCGCATCGCGCTGGACGACTTCGGCACCGGCCACTCCTCGTTCAGCCATATCATGGACTACCCGCTGGACTGCATTAAGCTGGACTGCGACTTTATTCAACGCATGAACACCGAACCGGCGATCCTGGCGATCGTGGAAAGCATCGGCATTCTCGGTCAAAAGCTGTCGATCGATATCATCGCCGAAGGCGTGGAAACCGAGCAGCAGCGCCAAACGCTGTGCGAAGCCGGTTTCCATATCGGCCAGGGTTTTCTGTTCAGCCGGGCGGTCGACTCCCAGCAGGTGCCCGAGCTGCTGCAGGCGATGCCGCAATCTGTCGAGGGCCGCTAAGCGCCCTGCCGTTCGCCGAACGGCGCCAGTTTCATGCCGACCAGCGTCACCACGCAAATGACCGCCCCGGCGTAAAAGGTGGACGCGGAACCGAACAGCTCCCACAGGGTTCCGGCCCCGAGACTCGCCAGCAGCAATGCCACGCCGCTGATCAGATTGAACATGCCGAACGCGGTGCCGCGCAGATGCGCCGGCGCGGTGTGCGCCACCATTGCCGCCAACAGCCCCTGCGTCATGCCCATGTGCACGCCCCACAGCGCCACGCCAAACAGCACGCCCGCCCAATGATCGCTCAGCGCCAATACCAGATCGGCGGCGATCAGCACCAGCAGCCCGGCTTTCAGCAATCCTTCATGACTCATGCGGTCGGACAATTTGCCGAACGGATAGGCCGAACAGGCGTAGACCAGATTCATGGCGACCATCACCAGCGGGATCAACGCCAGCGGCGTGCCGCCCTGCTGCGCCTTCAAGACCAGGAACGCTTCACTGAAACGCGCCAGCGTAAAGATCGCGCCGATGCTCACCACCCACCAATAGCTGCGCCCCAACAGCCGCAGGTTGGCGCGGGTAATCGGGTTGGTGCGCTTGTGGGTTATCGCGGCGGCCGGCTCTTTCAGGCCGAAAAACAGCAGCGCAATCGCCAGCGCCGCCGGGATCGCCGCCACCCAGAAGATGGCGCGAAAATCGTTGTGCCACAGCAGCATCAGGCCGACGGCCAGCAGCGGTCCTAAAAAGGCGCCGACGGTATCCAGCGACTGGCGCAGCCCGAAAGCCGCGCCGCGGATCTCCGGCGGCGTCACGTCGGCCACCAGGGCATCGCGCGGCGCTCCGCGGATGCCTTTGCCCACGCGATCCAGCAGGCGCGCGCTCATCACCATGCCAGACGACGACGCGATGGCGAAAAACGGTTTGCTGATGGCGCCCAGCCCGTAACCCAGCAGCGCCAACCCTTTGCGTTTGCCGAGATAATCGCTGAGCACGCCGGAGAACACCTTGACGATCAACGCCGTCGCCTCCGCCAACCCTTCGATCAACCCGATGACGATCACGCTGGCACCGAGCGTCGTCGCCATAAACAGCGGCAACAGGCTATGGATCATCTCCGAGGAAACGTCCATCAGCAGGCTCACGCCACCCAATACCCACACGCCGCGCGGTATGCGGCCCAACGTAGCGAAACGCGACGACATGGTTCATCCTCGATCGATTCAGCGCCGCCAGAGGCGCCTCATGATTTTTCCAAGATTGGTTAGTTGATTTTGTTCGTTCACAGATCTGCCGCCTTTAGAGATAGTGCAACGACCGTGTGACACCCATAATAATGAAGGTAATTAACATAATGATATATAGCAAAAAGATGATAGTGATTGCGGCGCTGCTGAGTTTTTCCGCCGCCGCCGCACCAGGCGTGGATCTCGTCGCCAACGAAACGCCTATCCACACGGTGAAAAACGCCGAAGCCGTGGCCAAAATCCCCGCCGGCTTCCGGTTCGTGGAACCCGGCACGCTGACGGTCGCCATTTCTCTGCTGGGCAGCGGCCCGCCGTTCGGCCTGTACGCCCGCGACAATAAAACGGTGATTGGCAGTGAGGCGGACATCGCGCGCCTGGTGGCCGACGGTTTGGGGTTGAAACTCAAGCTGGTGCCCACCTCGTGGGAAGACTGGCCGCTGGGGGTGGCCTCCGGCAAATATGATGCCGCGGTTTACAACATCACCGTGACCAACGAACGCAAGACCAAATTCGATTTCGCCACCTATCGGCAGGATACGCTGGGTTTCTACGTCAAATCCGACAGTAAAATCACCCAGATCAAAACCGCGCCGGATATCGCCGGTAAAAAGATCATCGTCGATTCCGGCACCAATCAGGAAGCGGTGCTGCTGGCCTGGGACAAAGAGAACCGCGCCAAGGGATTAGCGCCGCTGCAACCGGTGTACGTCACCGACAAGGCCGCCTCCACGCTGGCCATTCAGTCCGGCCGCGCCGACGCCACCTTCGGGCCCAACGTTTCCGGCGCCTATCAGGCGCGGCTGACCGGCAAAACCCGGCTGGTGGGCATCGTGCCCGGCGGCTGGCCGAAGACCGCCAACATCGCCGTCACGCTGAAAAAAGGCAACGGCCTGGTGGACGCGGTGCAGGCTTCGCTCAACAGCGCCATCGCCAACGGCAGCTATCTGCAGGTGCTGGATCGCTGGGCGGAGAGCGACGAGAAGATTACCCATTCCGAGATTAACCCGCCGGGGCTGGGGGACTAGAGCATGAACCGGCCCCGCATCGAGGGGCCGGTTATTGATGAGCAATCATGCCGCCTCATTCCGCCGCCGTTTTCTGCCTTCCCAGCTTGCGGTACAGCGTGCTGCGTGAAACGCCGAGCGCCTTCGCCGCCCGGCTGAGATTGCCGCCCGCCCTGTCGATCGCCGCCTGCAGCGCCCCCTGATCGGTATCGGCGTTCTCTTGACGCGGCGCCAGCACCGCGATGGACTGAGGAAGATCGTCCAGGGTAAGCACCGCATGATCGTCCGCCAGCGCCAGCAGCACCTTGAGCGTGCTCAACAGTTGCCGCACGTTGCCGGGCCACGGATAGCGCGCCAGCATCGCCAGCGCCTCCGGCAACAGACGAATGTCGCGCCGCTCGCCGCCCAGCTCTCGCCATAGCTGCAAAATGAAGGCTTCCAGCTGCGCCCGCTCTCTGAGCGGCGGGATGCGCAGGCTGTATTCCTGTATGCGGTACAGCAAATCCTCGCGAAACGCCCCCGCCTCTACCTGCCGATGCAGATCGTGGTGCGTGGCGCAGACCAGCGCGAATTCGACCGGATAAGCGCTGCGGCTGCCGAGGGGCGTGACCGTTTTTTCCTGTAACACCCGCAGCAGGCGCGTTTGCAGGCCCGCCGGCATGTCGCCGATTTCATCGAGAAACAGCACGCCGCCGTCCGCCTCGCGGATCTTGCCGATGTAGCCTTTCGGATTGGCGCCGGTAAACGCCCCCGGCGCATAACCAAACAGTTCGGATTCGATCAGCGGCTCAGGCAGCGCCGCGCAGTTGATCGCCACAAAGTTGCCGTTGCGCCAGCGGCTCTCTTGAAACAGGCGGCGGCTGAAATGCTCTTTACCGCAGCCGGTTTCGCCGGTCACGCACAGCGAAAGGCCGGCGTTGAGAATACGCAGCGCTTTCTGATGCTGCTCGTCGTGCCGTTCCGCCGGCGGCGCAGAACGCAGAGCGCTGACGCGTCGCTGCGGCGCCTCAAGCAACGAATAATAGTGCTGTTGATTGCCGGCCAGCGTCTGGCGCGGTGCGCCGGAAGGCTGTCGCAACAGGTCGGGAAACAGTTGGGTGAACTCAACGGAGCCGAATGAGGCCGACGAAAGCCGGAACTCCATCATCGCCAGTCGATTGGCGGCGATCAGCACTTCGTCGTGAAACACCAGCAGCAGCTCTTGCGCGCTGCCCAGGCAGCGCGCATCGGCGTGCAGACGCAGCGTCCAGTGGCGGTCGGCGATCGCGCTTCTGACCCAGCGGTGTTCGATATGCCGCACCGCCTGCATGATCAGACGCTGTGCATCGCGGTACGGGCGCTGCGCGGGGGCGGAGAGATCCAGTATGCCGGCAATGCGGCCATCCGGCCGATAGATCGGTGCGGCGGTGCAGTTCAATCCGGCATTTTGGTTGAGAAAATGCTGGCCGCCGCGCACTTCGCAGAATGCGCCCAGCGCCAGCGCGGTGCCGATGGCGTTGGTGCCCCGCTCCGCTTCTCCCCACTGGTTACCCGGCGCCAGCGCAAAGCGCGACGCCTTATGCAGAAAGTCGGTATTGCCGCGGGTTTCCAGCACCAGCCCGCCGGCGTCGGCGATCACCACAATGGCGGGCTGGCGCGTAATTTGCGCACCCAGCTGCTCGATCAACGGCTGTACCCGCTGCGGCACCCAATCGTTGCGGCTGCGCAGCTCTTCAAGCAATCCGGCTTTGATAAACGGGATATGTTGATCGGTGCGCGTCAAACCATAACCCTGGCTGCGTTGCCAGGATTCCGCCAACGGCTGGGTCAGCACGCTGGCGCCCTCTGCGGGCAAGCGGTCGTCAGACAACATGCGTTTCTCCCCCCCGTTCGCGAGTGTTGCAAATGTGTATCATAAATGTGTACCAGGCGTTGCGACACGGGACACAAAAAATCATCGGCGGCCGCGGCACCGCTCGATTGCCTTACCCCTGTCAATACCTAACATTTTAATAAATAGCCATTTTTTTACTAATGCTACGTCCATCGCTAATCTGGCACGGGGCGTGCTTCTCTGTGCTGCGGCGACAGGCCGCACTCACAGGCGCAGCGCAATAGCGCCGGTTATCATCTGCAGAGAGGTGCTTCACATGAAATATGTTCACCCCGGTTTGCCTGGCTCGCTGGTTTCGTTCCGTAAACGCTATGGCAACTACATTGGCGGCAAATTTGTCGAACCGGTATCCGGCAACTACTTCACCAACACCTCGCCGGTGACCGGCCAGCCGATCGCCGAATTCCCGCGTTCCGATGCCAAAGACATCGAGCTGGCGCTTGACGCGGCGCATGCGGCGGCGGACGCCTGGGGCAAAACCAGCGTGCAGGAGCGTTCCAACGTGCTGCTGGCGATCGCCGATCGCATCGAATCGCGGCTGGAGATGCTGGCGCTGACCGAAACCTGGGACAACGGCAAACCGATCCGCGAAACCCTGAATGCCGATCTGCCGTTGGCGGTTGACCATTTCCGTTACTTCGCCGGCTGCCTGCGCGCGCAGGAAGGCACCGCGGCGGAGATCGACCAGAACACCGTGGCTTACCATATCTATGAACCGCTGGGCGTGGTCGGCCAGATCATTCCGTGGAACTTCCCGCTGCTGATGGCCGCCTGGAAACTGGCGCCAGCGCTGGCGGGCGGTAACTGCGTGGTGTTGAAGCCGGCGGAACAAACGCCGCTCGGCATCAGCGTGCTGATGGAAGAGATCGGCGATCTGCTGCCGCCGGGCGTGCTCAACGTCGTGCAAGGTTTCGGCGGCGAGGCCGGCGAAGCGCTGGCGTGCAGCAAACGCATCGAAAAAATCGCCTTCACCGGATCCACGCCGGTCGGCCGCCACATCCTCGCCTGTGCGGCGGAGAACATCATCCCCAGCACCGTCGAGCTGGGCGGAAAATCGCCGAACATTTATTTTGAAGACATCATGCAGGCGGAACCGGAGTTTATCGACAAAGCGGTTGAGGGGCTGGTGCTCGGCTTCTTCAATCAGGGGGAGGTGTGCACCTGCCCTTCACGCGCGCTGATCCAGGAATCCATCTACCCGCAGTTTATGGAGAAAGTGCTGGCGCGTATCGCTACCATCCGCCAGGGCGATCCCTTCGACACCGAGACCATGATCGGCGCCCAGGCGTCAAAACAGCAGTACGACAAGATCCTGTCCTACATCGACATCGCTAAAAACGAGGGGGGCAAAATCGTTGCGGGCGGCGAGCCCGCCCAGCGCGGCGACGAAGTGCAAAACGGTTTCTACCTGCAGCCGACGCTGATTACCGGCAACAACAGCATGCGTTTCTTCCGCGAGGAGATCTTCGGGCCGGTGATTGGCGTCACCACCTTCAAGGATGAGGCCGAAGCCCTGGCGCTGGCCAACGACACCGAGTTCGGGCTGGGCGCCGGGCTGTGGACCCGCGACATCAACCGCGCTTACCGCATGGGCCGCGCGATCAAAGCCGGGCGCGTATGGACCAACTGCTACCACCTGTACCCGGCGCACGCCGCGTTCGGCGGCTACAAAAACTCCGGCATCGGGCGCGAGACCCACAAGGCGGCGCTGTCGCACTATCAACAGGTGAAAAACCTGCTGGTCAGCTACGACGCCAAGCCGCTGGGCCTGTTCTGAACCCGGCGTAATGACAAGAAGGCCACCCGCAGGTGGCCTTCTTTTTGCGCGTGGCCTACTTCGCCATGCCGAGATCGATCACCATGCGACCGCGAATGGTGCCCGCCTTCATCTCGTCGAAGATGGCGTTGATATCCCTCAGCGGCCGCTTGGTCACTTTCGGCGTCACCTTGCCTTCGGCGGCGAACTGGAACGCCTCCTTCAGATCTTCGCGCGTGCCCACCAGCGAACCCACCACCTGAATGCCGTCCAGCACCAGGCGCGGAATGCTCAGATCCATGCTCTCCGGCGGCAGCCCCACGGCCACCACTTTACCGCCGGCGCGCACCGCATTCACCGCCGAGTTGAAGGCGGCTTTCGCCACCGCCGTCACCACCGCCGCGTGAGCGCCGCCGGTTTGCTGTTGAATGATCTCCTCCGCGTTTTGCGTTTTGGAGTTGATGGTCAGATCGGCGCCGATCTGTTTGGCGAACTCCAGCTGACCGTCGTTGACGTCGATGGCGATCACTTTGGCGTTAAACACGTTCTTGGCGTACTGCAACGCCAGGTTGCCCAGCCCGCCAAGGCCATAAATGGCGATCCACTGCCCCGGTTTGATATCGGAAATCTTCACCGCCTTGTAGGTGGTGACGCCAGCGCAGGTGATGCTGCTGGCGGCGAAAGAATCGAGCCCATCCGGCACTTTCACCGCGTAGTCCGCCACCACGATGCACTCTTCCGCCATACCGCCGTCAACGCTGTAGCCGGCGTTTTTCACCGAGCGGCACAGGGTCTCGTTGCCGCTGACGCAGTATTCGCAATGGCCGCACCCCTGGTAAAACCAGGCGACGCTGGCGCGGTCACCCACTTTTAACGAGGTGACGCCCTCACCGACGGCGGAGACCACGCCGATACCCTCATGCCCCAACGTAATGCCCGGCACCTCGCCGAAATCGCCGTTTTTCACGTGCAAATCGGTGTGGCACACCCCGCAACACTCCATTTTCAACGCCGCTTCGCCGTGCTTCAGCGGGCGCAGCACTTTATCCTGAATGTCTACGGTATGGTTTTTCGTCACTACGGCAGCTTTCATGGTGTTTTCCTTAGCAGTGTGGGAAGTACAGTTGTTAATGTAGTGACTGTATTCGGCGAGGGCAAGCGCCGCGTGTTTTGTGTAAAAACAAATAATTAAATATGAATCAGTCTGATTATTTCATAAAAAACCATTAACAGACGGCGCGATCGCCTTGAGATTGGCAGCCGTGAACGATCGCGCCTCTCTGGCTTGATTTACCCCTTGAAGCGATTAACAGGAATTTTGAGGTAGTGCCGCCCATCATCTTCGCAATCAGGCAGTACGCCGCCGCGAATGTTGACCTGCAGCGCCATCAGCATCAATTCCGGATGCGGCAACGTGGCGTCTCGCTGCTTTCTTTGCGCGATAAATTGAGCTTTATCCATGTTGGCCACCCAGGGGTTGTTCTCGCGCTGCTCTCTCACAGTGCTTTCCCAGCGGGCCTCACGCCCCGCCGGGCGGTAATCATGGCCGGTAAACAGGCGGGTATCCGCAGGCAGGCTCAAGATCCGCTGCAACGAATCCCACAGGGCTTCCGCATTTCCGCCGGGGAAATCGGCCCTTGCGGTGCCGCTGTCCGGCATGAAAAACGTATCGTGAATAAACGCCGCATCGGCAATGTGATACGTGACGGAAGCCAGCGTGTGGCCAGGAGACAGCAAGACTTCAGCGCGCAGGTTGCCGATAAAAAAGACGTCCCCATCCGCAAACAGCGCATCCCACACGGTCTCGGCGGGAGGCAGTTCCTTCAAATTATAGATGTCTTGCCACAGCCCCTGCACGGCGGTAATTTTTTCGCCTATGCCGGTAAGGGCGCCGGTTTTCTGCGCCAGCCAGGTGGCGGCAGAAAAATGGTCGGCATGCGGGTGCGTATCCAGCACCCAGGCCACACCCCACCCTCGCTGCTGGATAAAACTTAAAATGGTGCGGGCCTGCTGATGCGAGACCGTGCCCGATCGGCGATCAAAATCCAGCACCGGATCGATGATGGCGCAGCGACGCGCCTTGGGATCGGCGACGACATACTGCAGGCTGCCGCTTTCCGGCTCATAAAACGCATGCACTTCCGCATGAGACTGAACGGGCTGATGCCGGCGATACCAACTGAGCGCCTTATCGGCATCCGCGCCATATTCTTCGCATTGGCTGCGGAATTGCGCTTCATCGATCCGCCCTTCACTCAGCGCATACAGCAGAGTGAGGCAAGCCGAGCGCGCCCCGCTCCGGCAGTGCGCCAGGGTCTTCTTGCCTTGCCGCAACAGAAACTGGAAGGTGTAAACGGTCTCCCAGGTCAGCGTATCGAACGTATAAGGGAGATAGACGTAACGCATCCCCCCTTGTTCAGCCAACGCTTTCTCTTGCTGATGGTCAAGATACTCTCCCGGCTCTTCGTCCGGCCGGTTGTTGACGATAAGCCGGTAGCCTTGTTGATGCAGGGTAGCAAAATCACTCGCTGCGGGCGCCCCCGAAAAGGAGAGCTGATGATGGTATGTACGGATGCGCATATTTTTTCCTTCTGTCTTATAAGCTTTTAAAAAGCATATAAAGGGCCAGCACCAAGAGCATGGCGGCGTAGAGCACACGGATAATGTCCTCGCGTTTCTTCAGGCGCTCGGTGAGCGCAACCCCCACGACGCCCCCCAGAACACCGCCGACGATCAGCCAGCACGTGATGACGAGCGACACCTTGCCGGACAAGGCATAGCTTGCGCTCGTCGATAAACCCATGGCAGAAACCACCACCAGCGAGGTGGCCACCGCTTCAAGCAGCGAAAAGCGGAAAAACCAGAGCAGCGCCGGCACCACTAAAAATCCGCCGCCGATCCCCAGAAAGCCGGCCACCGCGCCCAGCGCCAACACGCAGGGCCACACGATGGCGGGATGAAAGGCCGCATCAGGAGAAGCCAATCCGTTGCCGGCCCGGTGATTTTTTTTCAGCGTTAATCCGGCGACAATCAGCATCAGCAAAGCGAAAGGCAGGGTTAGATAGCGCCCGTCCGTGATTTTTCCTATTTGTGAACCTGCCAGCGTGCCGGCCACCGCGACCAGCGACACGACAATGCCAGTTCGCCACCGGACGTTTCCTTTGGCGGCGTGCGCAAAAAGGTTGAGCAGCGCGCTAACGGCGACGGACATGGCGCTGGTGCCTATCACCAAATGCGTATCCGGGATTTGCACCATATACAGCAGCAGCGGCACACAAACGATGGAGCCGCCTCCGCCTGTCAGGGCCAAGAGAAATCCGACTATTCCTCCGGTTATCACCAATAACATCAGGGTATAAAAATTAAAATGGAAAAAATCCAATGGGTTAATTCCTGAACGGTGTTTGTGGTATTTATTAACGATCAGTTCGCATTGATTGTCAAATAACTTATTACATTTAGCTATTACATATAGCTAAATCGAATATGTGATTTTTAATATAACCATAAGTTCTATGAATTCCCTTTTAATCTGGGCATTAACCCCCTACTTTCTTATGAAAGGAGGCCTGCATGAAACCGGAAAAAATAAACACCAAGAAGAAAGTTGTTGTTATTGGCGGTGGTTCATCTGGAATAAGCGTCGTGGCAAGCATAAGGAAGCGAGTTAAAGGCATTGATATAACGGTAATTGAACCTAGCGACTGCCATTATTATCAACCGGCATGGACCCTGGTGGGCGGCGGGCTGTTTGATATCAATAAAACACGGCGTTCCATGCGCGCCGTCATCCCCCTAGGAACCGCATGGATTCAGGATAGTGTGGTCAGGGTGGAGCCCGGCAAAAAATATGTCGAGACCCGCCAAGGGCAGAAAATAAACTACGACTTCCTTATTGTTGCCTGCGGCCTCGTTTTACGTTGGGATAAAATAGAGGGTCTTGAAGAAACGTTGGGAATGAATGGCGTCACCTCTAATTATCGTTTTGATCTTGCGGAATACACCTGGAAACTGGTTCGTGAAATGCAAGGCGGCGAGGCGATATTTTCCCAACCGCCGGTTCCGATAAAATGCGCCGGCGCGCCGCAAAAAGCCTTATACCTTTCATGCGATCACTGGCGGCGACAAGGTGTCCTTAATAATATTAACGTCAATTTCTGCCTGGCGGGCGCGGCGGTATTCGGCGTGCCGCAATTTGTTCCTCCGCTGACCGATTACTTGAAGAAATACCACGCACAGGTTAACTTCCGGCATAATTTAGTTCGCGTTGATGGGCTGCGTCGGCAAGCGACCTTTTCTCTGGACGGTGATGAAGAAGACAAACGCGAAGTGACACTGCCCTTCGATATGCTGCACGTAGTGCCGCCGCAATCTGCGCCGGCGTTTATTTCGCAAAGCGGACTCGCGGATGGCGCCGGCTGGTGCGATGTGGATAAATTGACGCTGCAACATAAGCATTGGCCGGATATTTTTGCGGTAGGCGACTGTTGCTCAACGCCAAACGCCAAAACCCTGGCGGCAGCGCGAAAGCAGGTGGTGGTGGTGGCGGAAAACGTCGCGGCACGTATTCATGGCACGCCTCTCACTGCACATTATGATGGTTATGGTTCCTGTCCATTGACGGTCGAGAAAGGCAAAGTTGTGCTGGCGGAGTTTGGCTATGACGGTAAATTGCTGCCCACGTTTCCACTGCTCGACGCCACCCAGCCCAGCCTTATGGCCTGGTGGTTGAAAGCCTGGTTTTTGCCCCGGTTTTATTGGGCGGGCATGCTGCGCGGGGTTGAATGGTTTGCCGGAAGCAAGCGGCCGTGACGAACACGCGGCTCCCCTTGTCGCTCTGGCCGCAGCAGGCGCTTGACTATTTGGCGATACACAGCCACCATCGCTTGCGAGCCCGCAGGCTGATTGCAAGCCGTCACCACTAACCGGTCGATCAACGATGAAAAACGCACCCGCCGTTACGATTCACTACTGTTCACAATGCAACTGGCTGCTGCGCGCCGGCTGGATGGCGCAAGAGCTGCTGAACACCTTCGGCGACGATCTCGCCTCCGTCACCCTGATGCCGGGCACCGGCGGGGTCTACCAAATCAGCGTCGATGGCGTGATGATTTGGGATCGCAAGATTGACGGCGGCTTCCCCGATGCGGCGCAGTTAAAGCAGCGGCTGCGCGATCACAGCTTCCCCGATCGTTCTCTCGGCCACAGCGACGGAAAAAAAGCCAGACACTGAAGGCCGTCAGCGCCCCGTCGGCGGCTGCGCGCCGAGAATGCGCGGCATCGTTTCTTTCATCATTTCCATAAATTTGCGTAAACGCGCGGGATAATAGCTGGCGTAGGGATACAACAGGTAAATAGGCAGTGGCTCGGCTCGCCACAGGGGTAACAGCGTCTGCAGAGCGCCTTGCGCCAATTCTTCTTTCACCACCCAAGACGACACGATCGCGACGCCCAGCCCTTCCAGCGCCGCCTTGCGCGCCGCATAAAGGCTGTCGGTGCTCAACCTCGGCGCGATGTCGAAACGCCGCTGTTCACCGCTGGTCGCGTGAGTCAAGACGACCTCATTACGATAAAAACTGTTTACCGCCAACCACGGCAATGAGGCCAAATCGTCGAGATCGACGATCGCCGGTCGTTCAGCCAACAGCGCCGGTGACGCCACCGTGCTGCGCGGCACCTCCGCCAGCAACACCGCCACGACCGACGGATCGGTCACCGCCCCGACGTGAATGGCGCAATCCACCCCCTCGGGAATAAAGTCCGGAGAATGATCGTTCAGCGTCCACTCAACGTAAGTTTGCGGATAGCGCCGCAAATACTCGCCCAACGGACCGATCAGCTGATCTTGACCGAATGCGTGCGGCGCCCGCACGCGCAACACGCCGACCGGTTCGTCGCGCGCGCCGCCAAGCCCTTCTTCCAGGCTTTGCCATTGTTCGATCAGCCCCCGCGCCTGGCGGTAACAGCGCTCGCCGTCGTCGGTCAGTTTGAGGGCGTGGGTCGTCCGCTGGATCAGTTTGGCGCCCAGCAGCTGTTCCAATGCCTGCAGACGCCGGCTGATTGTCGGCTGCGAGGTGCCCAGCTGCTGCGCCGCGGCCGACAAGCTGCCGCTTTCGACGATGCGCACCAGCGTATGCAGCAAAGTTATGCGGTCGCCGTTAGGTAAGTTAATTTTATTCATACGTTAAGTGTATAACAGTTTTACCTGCGAGGGGGCTACAGCGGAATGAAGCAAGCGGTAAAAATGGCCGCACATTCACCTTGCAGGAATTTTTGCCATGAGCACCGCCACCACCCACGGCGCACCGTCCGCCAACGTCGTATTTCTGCTGGCCGCCGGCGCCGGCCTCAGCGTCGCATCAATCTATTACAGTCAGCCCATGCTTGGCATGATGGGTGCCGATTTCCACGCCGGCGTCGCCGATGCCGGCATGGTGCCGACGCTGACCCAGTTAGGTTATGCGCTGGGCATTTTACTGTTGGCGCCGCTCGGCGACCGGTACGATCGCCGGCGGATCATTCTGGTAAAAGGCGCGCTGCTGGCGCTGACGCTGTTACTCTGCGCTTTTTCCGCCTCGTTCCCGCTGTTGTTGCTCAGCAGCCTGGCGATAGGCCTGACCGCCACCGTCGCGCAGGACATTATCCCCGCCGCCGCCACGCTGGCGCCAGAGGCCAGCCGCGGCAAAACCGTCGGCGCGGTGATGACCGGGCTATTGGCCGGCATTTTGCTGTCGCGCGTGTTCAGCGGCGCGCTCGCCGAGTTCGCCGGCTGGCGCAGCGTCTACGCGCTCGCGGCGCTGGGCGTTTTGCCGATCACGCTGGCGATCTGGCGCATGTTGCCGCGTCTTCGCCCCCATAACGCGCTGAGTTACCCCGCGCTGCTGCGCTCACTGGGACATCTGTGGGCCGAGTATCCCGCGCTGCGGCGCGCGACGCTGGCGCAAGGCTTTCTGTCATTGGGCTTCAGCGCTTTCTGGTCAACGCTGGCGTTGATGCTGGCGGAGCGCTACCAGATCGGCAGCGCGGCCGCCGGCGCGTTTGGCCTGGCGGGGGCGGCGGGGGCGCTGGCGGCGCCGTTGGCGGGAAGTCTGGCCGATCGGCACGGCCCTGACGTCGTGACCCGTATCGGCGCGGGACTGGTTCTGGCCTCCTTCGCCTTGATGTTTTTGCTGCCGCTGTTGCCGCTCCCGGCGCAGCTGGCGCTCATTGCGCTGAGCGCCGTCGGATTCGACCTGGGCATCCAGGCTACGCTGATCGCGCATCAAACCATCGTTTACGGTCTCGATCCGGCAGCTCGCAGCCGATTGAACGCCCTCTTGTTCACCGGCGTATTCATCGGTATGGCGACCGGCGCCGCCCTCGGCAGCCGCATTCTGGCAAGCGCGGGCTGGCCGGGTGTCGTGGCGCTGGCGACGGCGGCGGGGGCCGTGGCGCTGTGGATCCGCAGCGGGCGCAAAACGGCGCGCGTAGCGGCCTGATATCGCCCTCTACTGGCGCAAGCGGTTGATTTTACCCAGGCCTCTTGCGCTATACTGAGCGCCCTTTTTGCTACGCATTTAAAACAATTTTATGATGGAACGCTTGCTAGAAAACGCGATGTACGCCTCCCGCTGGCTGCTCGCGCCGGTTTATTTCGGCCTTTCACTGGCCCTGGTCGCCCTGTCTATCAAATTTTTTCAGGAGATCCTGCACGTCCTGCCCAACATTTTCTCCGTCGCTGAAGCCGATCTGATCCTGACCCTGTTGTCGTTGGTCGACATGGCGCTGGTCGGCGGGCTGCTGGTGATGGTGATGTTCTCCGGATACGAAAATTTCGTCTCGCAATTGGATATCACCGAAGGAAAAGAAAAACTGAGCTGGCTGGGCAAAATGGACGCCACCTCGCTGAAAAACAAGGTCGCCGCATCTATCGTCGCCATCTCCTCCATTCACCTGCTGCGGGTGTTTATGGACGCCAAGAACGTGCCCGACAACAAGCTGATGTGGTATGTGATCATCCACCTCACCTTCGTGCTCTCCGCCTTCGTGATGGGTTATTTGGACAAGGTGACCCGCTCCAAGCATTAAACGCGCCGCCACGCCCGATCGTCAGGATCGGGTGTCATCCCCTCCTTCGCTATTCCCCAACCGTCGTCGCCGTCATGTCTTTCATCTGGCACATCTGATGATAATTTTATTATAATGTCATTACACTCATTATGGATCGAACGCCGGCCACCGCACCGGATTCGCCGCAGACAGGATCACGCACCTCCATGCCATTAAACGGTCACCCCCTGCAATTCAACGATATTCAGGCGATTCTGCCTCATCGTTATCCCTGCCTGTTGGTCGATCGCGTGCTGCCCGCCGGCACCTGCATTGCCGAAGGGCGGCTGAGCGCCATCAAGAACATCACCGCCAATGAGCCGACGTTCTGGAACGGCCATGCGCACTTCGCCGGTTTTCCCGGCGTGCTGTTGGTGGAAGCGCTGGCGCAAAGCACCGGGCTGCTGGCGCACTATTATCTCGGGGCGTTGAACGAAGGGGAACATTACTACTTCGCTTCCATTCAGCGGGCGCGGTTTTATCGCGCCGCCCGTCCCGGCGACCAGGTGTTGATGGAGGTCGCCTTTGTACGCCGGCGTGGCGCGATCGCCCGCTTCACCGGCCGCGCCAGCATCGATGGCCGGCGCATTTGCACCGCCGATTTCATGTGCGCCCGTAAATAGGCCGCTTGCCAAAGGAACCCTGCGAATACCATGTCTCTGGTTGACAGCTTACTCAGAACCCTCGATTTCTCCCCGCGCGGCCAGGTGATCGCTCGCGAAGCCGACGCCTGGGGCGAAATCATCGTTTCCGATCACAAGGACTACCGCACGCTGCGGTTTGACGGCATCTGCGAGCAAAGCAAGATGAGCCTCAGCAACCCCGCACAGCCGATCCACAACTACATCAAAGCGATGCTGATGGCGGTGGCCTGGCAGCCGCCGAGCTCGGCGTTGATCCTGGGGTTAGGCGGCGGCAGCCTGCTGCGTGCGCTGCACGCGCTCGATCCGGCCATGCGTCTGGACGTGGTTGAACTGCGCGCCGCAGTGATCGCCGTCGCGCGCCGCTATTTTACGCTGCCGGCCACCGACACCATCAGCCTGCGTACCGCCGACGCCATGGACTTTGTGCGTCCGCCTGCCGAGACGCGTTACGATCTGATTTTCTCCGATCTCTATTCGGCGTTCGCCATGGATCCGCAGCAAGGCACCCAGACATTCCTGGAAAACTGCGCCGCGCGGCTGAACGACGGGGGCTGGCTGGTGCTCAATTACCACGATCTGCCCGATGAGAACAGCCTGCTGTACCACAGCCTTCACCGGATATTCGGCACCGTATTGTTTTGCGTCGCCCCCAGCGGCAACGTGATCATTTACGCCACGCCGGCCCAGGTGACGTTGCCGCTCAGCACGCTTCGCACGCTGGCCGCCGGCAGCGGCGAGCTGTTCAACTGCGAACTCGGCTACCTGTCACGCAAGATAGAACGGCTGCATTTCCGCTAAGAACGAGCGGCGACGCGGTCTGGCTGGCCGCTTCGTCCACATGGTATTATCATTCAGTCATCATTCTCTGGAGGATCCTGATGGAAAAGAAAACGGCGCGGCTAACGGTGCTGATTGACCCGGACAAGAAGAAAGCCCTGGAAGAGCTGTGCCTGCAGCAGGACGTCACCCCTTCCCAGGTGGTGCGTCAGCTGATCCGCGATTATCTGCACAAGCATCAGGTGGATTATCCCAGCCAGCCGACCCACGCCAATCCGCGAGTCGAGAGCAATTGAACGGCGGCCTGCCCCGCAAACCGTGAAGCGCGCTTCCCCCTGCGCGCGTCCCTAATCCGAATCCTCCACGGCGGTCTGTCCATCCTGCAATATCGCTGCTACTGTTTTAGGCGTTCATTATTCTCTCTTGGGAAAGGAAACGCGCCATGTTCAGCCATATTACCGTCGGCGTCAGCGATCTGGATGCCGCCGCCGCGTTCTACGACGCCATTCTGTTGCCATTGGGTTTACAACGGCGGGAAGTGACGCCGGACGGCGGCCCCGCCGCCCGCTGCTGGGTGATGCCAGGCCAAACGCTGCCGCGTTTTTACGCCTACCAACCCTTCGACAGACAGCCCGCCAGCGCCGGCAACGGCAGCATGCTGGCCTTTCTCGCCGCCGACGAGCTGGCGGTTAAACGCGCCTACGCCGCCGGTCTGCTGGCGGGCGGCAGCAGTGAAGGCGAACCCGGCGAGCGCGCGCACTACGGCAAAGGCTATTTCGGCGCTTACCTGCGCGATCCCGACGGCAACAAGGTGCATGTGGTTTATCGGGGAGATCTCGCCTGATGAAATGCTCGGTTTACATCGCCACCAGCGTAGACGGATTCATTGCCGGCCCGGATGGCGACATTGACTGGCTGCTGCGGCCCGAATACGCGGTTTCGCTGCTCAATGGGTTGAGTTTTGAAGCGTTTGTCGCCGACATCGACGCGCTGGTGATGGGTCGCCATACCTATGAAAAAGTCCGCGCCTTTCCCGAGTGGCCCTATGGCGCACTGCCGGTGGTGGTGCTGTCGACGCAGCCCGCACCGCACGGCGCAGAACCTGTCCGCTGGATGAGCGGCGAACCGGCCAGCGTCGTGGCGCGGTTGGCCGAGGTCGGCTGCCGTCACCTGTATATCGACGGCGGCCAGACCGTGCAGCGCTTCCTGCAGGCCGGCTTGATCGACGAACTGACGATTACGCGCGTGCCGCTGCTGCTGGGCGGCGGTATCCCCTTATTCGGCGCCGACGGCCCGGAGCAGCGCCTGCGCCTGCTTGCCGTCACCTCATCGGACAACGGTTTCGTGCAAGAACGCTACGCGGTTCAGCGCGCGCCGTAACGCAGCATCAGGCGGCGGCCTCCGAAGGCGATGAGCAACGCCGCCAGTGCCAACAGCGCCGCCACGCCGTAGGTCACCCGCATGCCGTAAGCCGCGGCGGCCGCAGTGCCCGCGACCTGCTGCGAAGCCAGATAAAACAGCGCCCCCATCGCCGACGCGCCGGTGATCGCCCCGAGATTGCGCGACAGGTTCACCATGCCGGCGATCAGCCCGCGCCGTTCAGGAAACAGATCTTTCATCAGCATGGTGTTGTTGGCCACCTGAAACAGCGCATAGCCGGCGGTCAGCAGCGCGATGGGGGCGATATAGCCGAGCACGCCCCAACGGTTAAGCAGCGACAGCAGCGCCGCGCCGGCAGCCACCGCCATCAGCCCAAGCAGGGCAATGCGCTGCGATCCAAAACGATCCACCAGATAGCCGGCCGGTATGCCGGTCAGGATCGCCACCGCCGGTCCCGCCGACATCACCAGCCCCACCTGCGCGGCGCTTAACTCCAGCGCGCGTGACAGATAGAACGGCCCGACCACCAGCGTGGCGGTCATGACCGTCATCACCAGCGCGCTGGCCGCCAGCCCCGCCGTCAGGGCCGGATGACGGAACATCGACGGCGCAAGCAGCGGCGATGCGGCGCCGCGCTCCACGCGGATAAACAGCGCCCCCGCCAACAGCGCCCCCAGCATCAACGCCAGATTGAGTGCGCCGAAGTCGCCGCACCCGAGGGTCATCGCCAGCGAATAGCAGAGCAATGCGCCGCCCAGCAGCAACGTGCCGGCGCGATCGAACGGTTCCGCGCGCACTGCCGCGCGCGGCCCATTCGGCAAGTATCGCCAGGCGAGCCACAGCGCCAGCAGGCCCAGCGGCAGGTTGATCAGGAACATCGCCCGCCAGCCGAAACCGGCGATCAGCGCGCCGCCCAACGACGGCCCCAGCGCGGTGCCCACGGCCGACATCGTGCCGAGCAGCCCCATCGCGCGGCCGATTTTTTCCGTCCCCAGCGCCTCGCCCGCCAGCGCCATGGCGATCGACATCATGACTGCGCCCCCCAGCCCCTGCGCCAGGCGCGCCGCCAGCAACAGCCACAGTTGCGGAGCCAGCGTGCAAACCAGCGAAGCGGCGGTAAACAGCGCGATGCCCGCCAGCAGCAGGCGGCGGCGATTGAGGCTGTCGCCCAAACGGCCAATGCCGATGATGCAAGTGGTGACGGCCAGCAAATAGCAGAGCAACACCCACTGCACCGCCTGGAACGAGGCATGGAACGCGGTGGCGAGCGCCGGCAGCCCGACGTTGGCAATGCTGATGCCAAGCGATGACAGCAGCATGCTCAGAGAAAGAGCGGCCAGTATGCCGCGGACGCCTTGCGGCGAAGGATGGGATAACATGATGAACACTCCTGACATTGACTGCGGGTAAGCCTATGTCAGGGGGCAGGATGGCGGAAGACGCATGGCATGCACTGTATCCATGCGCCTGACGCCTTATCTGACGCGAGCCGTCACCAGGCGGCGATTTCCGCCTCGGTGAGCGGGAGAGTTTGGGTGACGCCGGTTTCCGCCGCCAGGGTGGCCGCTTCCAGCACCGCCATCACCGCCAACGCCTGCGCAGCGGTGACCGGGTTGGCGCCTGCGCCGCGCAACGCATCGCGCACCTGGAAGTAATACTGGCGCTGATCGCCATCCGGTGTCGGCAGCGTACGCATCGGCTCCGTGCCGATAAACAGGCTCATCGCATCGTCGTCTTTGCCCCACTCCGCCGATCCCGGCGTCACGCCGGCCAGCAGTTGGCTTTCCTGCCCGTCGGCGCGCGCTTTGACCACGCTGCCTTTCTCGCCGTGCACGGTAAAGCGTGAGACGCCCCCCGCCACCAGCATGCTGCCATGCAGGATCACGCGGTGCGTCGGGTAGTTGAGCACCACGTGAGCCCAGTCGTTAATCTGCGCGTTGGGGCGCAGCGTGGCGATGTTGGCCTGCACGCTGTGCGGCAAGCCGAACAGCTGCAGCGCCTGATCGACCATGTGCGGCCCCAGATCGAACCACAGTCCGCTGCCAGGGAGGTTTTGTTCACGCCAGCGCACCCGCACTTCTGGGCGGTAACGATCGATGTGCGACTCAAAGTGCGTCACCTTGCCAATCAGCCCCTGTTCGATCACCTGCTTCACGCCCAGGAAATCGCTGTCCCAGCGACGGTTCTGGAACACCGACAGCAGGCGGTCGTGCTTCTCCGCCGCCGCAATCAGCGCGCGCGCCTGCGCCAAATCCAGCGTAAACGGCTTATCCACCACCACGTGCTTGCCCGCCTCCAGCGCGGCCAGCGCCAGCGGCGCATGGGTGGCGTTCGGCGATGCGATCACCACCAAATCCACCTCCGGCCGGCGGATGGCCTCCAGCGGATCGGCGATCACCTGCGCGTGCGGCAGATCGGCATGCACCTTGGCGGCATCGCGCGAAGCCACCACGCTCAGTTCCAACCCCGGCACCGCGTTAATCAGCGGCGCGTGAAACGCCTTGCCGACAAAGCCGTAGCCAATCAGCGCCACCTGCAACGGTCGAGCGGTATCGTTCATCAGTGTTCTCCTCTAGCGGTCGTCGGCGACGACACAAAGTTCAATCAATGACTGTTCGTCCAGGTTGTCCCACGGGCGATCGGTAAACAGGCGTTGGATCTGCGCCAGATCCGCCACGTGATGCGGTTCGCAGCGATCCAGCTTCATATGGTCGGCCACCAGCCAGCGCTCGCCGCTGTTAGCCAGCATGGCGCGCTTGACCTCTGCATCGGCTTCTTCGCCGGCGCTCAGTCCCAGCTGAGGATGCACCGCGCAGGCGCCCAGCAAGGCGATATCCGCGCGGTAACGCGCCAGCAACGCCAGCGTGGCGCTGCCGGCGAACAGCCGCTGGCGCGTATCCCACTGGCCGCCAAGCAGGATCAGGTTGATCTCCGGCCTGTCGCTCAGGCACTGCGCGATATCCAGCGAAGCGGTGATCACCGTCGCCGGGCCGCGCAACGCCTGCGCCACCGCCAACAGCGTACTGCCCGCATCCAGCATCAGGGTGCTGCCGGGCGGGATCTGCGCAGCCACCGCGCGACCGAGCCGCTGCTTGATCTGCGGCAACAGCGCCGCGCGCGCCTGACGTGGCATGCCGGACGGTTCGAGCGCGATCGCGCCGCCGTGATGTTTCTGCGCCAACCCTTGCCGCTCGAGATCGGCCAGATCGCGGCGCACGGTATCGACCGAAACGCCGATGGCGGTGGCCAATTCCGCCACCGCCGCCTGTCCGCGTTCGCTGAGCAAATCCAGTAAATGGCGCTGCCTTGCCGCTTTGTGCATGGGATTATTCCGCAGTAAAAAGCATAAAACAGCAATATACAGCAGATAACAGCAATGGAGAAGTCGCAATTGTGCGCACCGGCGATCAAACATCTTTTCGCCTGCGGGACGATGATGAAGGCATAACACATAACAATCCGGAGAAAGGCATGAACATCGATCTGACGTTTGAAGACCTGAGCGCACGCGCCGTGCAATACAACGCCCGCGCTTCGGTGGAGGATTTTGACGCCTGCATGGCGGAATACGCCGCGCTGGCCCAGCGAGCCAAGGCGCAGACGCCCGGCATTTACGACCTGCGCTACGGCATGAGCGCCGCCGAGCGCCTCGATCTGTTCCCGGCCTGCACACAGCCCGCCCCGCTGCTGATCTTTATTCATGGCGGCTATTGGCATTCACAGCGCAAAGAGGAAGCCTGTTCGATGGCCGCCGCGTTTGCTCGCCGCGGCGTGGCGACCGCCACGCTGGAATACACGCTGGCGCCGGAAGCGACGCTGGCGGAGATCGTACATGAGGTGCGCAGCGCCGTCGCCTGGCTTTATCATCACGGGGCGCCTTTCGGCATCGATCCGGCGCGCATTTTCGTCAGCGGCAGTTCGGCCGGCGGTCACCTGTGCGGCATGCTGATCGCCGACGGCTGGCAACAACGCTATCGCCTGCCGCCCGACGCGATCAAAGGCGCGCTGGCGCTGAGCGGCCTCTACGATTTGCGACCGCTGTGCGATATCTACATCAACGACTGGCTGCACCTGACGCCCGAACAGGCGCAAACCCTCAGCCCGCTGTTTCTGCTGCCGGCGAAAGACCATGCGCCGCAGATCCTGCTCGACGTCGGCCAGCGGGAAACGCAAGGTTTCAAAAACCAGACGCAGGCCTATTATGACGCTTGCCTGGCGCATGGCCTCGACGTCCAGCTGCTGGCCGACCGTCACTGCAATCACTTTACGCTGGTCAACGAGCTGGCGGATGCGGAAAGCGCGATGTTCCGGCAGGTGATGGCGATGATCGACGCAACGCAACGGTAGCCTGCCGCTGTAACCGCAGCCTGGCGGCGATCGTAATCACCGCCAGCGCGGCGAACAAGGCTCCGCACAGCAGGCTGCCCTGTAGCCCCCACGCGGTGATAAACCCGCCGCCCGCCAGCGCCCCCACCGCCACCCCCAGATTGATAAAAGCGATATACAGCCCGGTGGCGAACGCCGGCGCTTGCGGGGCTTCGGCGGTCAGCCAAATCTGCGTGACAATCAAACCGCTGGTGTGCGCCGCTCCCCAATACAGGCAAAGCGCCGTCATCGAGCCAATATTCACGCTGCCATAGCGATACAGCAGCGCATAAGCCACAATCAAGGCTATCGGATGCAGCAGCACCGTCACCGCACGATGGCGGCTCAGCCATCTGCCGGCCAACAGGTTGCCCACGACACCGCCCACACCGAACGCCACCAGAAGAAAGCCGATGACGCCGCGGCTGAGACCGATTTCGCGGCTGAGGTACTCGGCCGCGTAAGCATAGACGGCAAACATGGCGGCAAAGATCAGCACGCAGGTAGTGATATTCAGCCACAGCGTACCGCTGCGCAGGATTGCCAACTGTTTGCCATAGCTGAGGCGCTGTACGGCCGCATCAGGCAAACGCCACAGCAATCCCAGCGCCGCCAGAAGGTTCACCCAGGCACAGAACCTGAACGACGCTTCATAGCTGAACTGTCCGGCGAGCCATTGCGTCAGCGGTATCCCCAGCACCATGCCCATGCTGGTGCCGATGAACGCATAGGCGGTTGCTTTGGGAGCTTGATGCGGCGGATAAAGCGACGCGGCCGCCACCATGGCCAGTGAAAAATAGATCGGATGAAACAACGCCGGCACAATGCGCAGCAGCATGAGCATGGCGAAGCTGTCCACCTGTGCGGACAGCGCGCTGGCCGCCGCAAACACGGTCAACGCGATCAACAACATGCGTTTGCGATTGAATTGCGACGCCAACAGCACCAACAGCGGCCCGAGCAGCGCAATGGTCAGGGCGAAGATCCCGACCAGCCAGCCGGCCTGCGCCGTGGAGATGCCATACCGTGCAATGATCAGCGGCAAAATGCCCACCACGCCGAACTCGATGCAGTAAACGCCGAACAGCCCCAGTGCGAGGAAGAAAATCGGCGGCATCAGGCGCATTGCATCGCTCCCGTCGCGGCATAGACCGCCTGACAAATCTCGCCGACAAAGGCACCGGACATCCCTTCCAGCGCCGTGTTGGTAAACGCCACCACGCTGAGCTGTCGGGCAGGATCGACGAACCACGAGTGGCCATAGGTGCCGCCCATCCGCCAGGTCCCGACGGACTCCGGCGTGTGCGCGGCGACGGGATCTTTCAGCACGGTGATGCCCAGGCCAAACCCACGCCCCGGCCAAAACGGCATCGGCAAATCGCCGATTTGGTTGCTGGTGAACGCCGTCACCCATTCGGCCGGCAGCACCTGCCCGCCCCCCTGGCGCAACGTTTCCAGCAGGCGCAGGAAATCCTCCGCCGAACCGACCATGCCGGCGCCGCCGGAGGCGTACGCCAACGGATCCAGCGCACGCGCAGGTGACAGATGAAAACCGGCGCTGCCATCGATGAACGGTAAACGATCCGGTTGGCGCAGGCGGCGTGGCTCGCCGGGATGATCGGCGTAAGCGGTCGCCAGGCGCGCGGCGTCCACCGCCAGGAAATCGGTATCTGTCATCGCCAACGGCCCGGTCACCCATTTGTTGACCGCCTGCGCCAGCGGCAGGCCGCTCGCCTGTTCAATAACCGCGCCCAGCACATCGGTGGCGATAGAATAGCGCCACGCCGCGCCGGGCGGAGCCAGCAAAGGGGCGCAGGCAACGCGCCGCACGTTTTCCTGCAGGCTGACGGATGCGTCATCCATGCCGTCGGAGACGCCGAGCCGGGCATAGAATCCCCCTTCCGGCTGGAAAAAACGGTAGCTTAATCCGGCGGTGTGGGTCATCAAATGCCATAGCGTCAGCAACGGTTGGGTGCCGTCCGCCAGCCGCGGGCGAAAATTCGGCAGCCAACGCGTGATCGGATCGTCTAACCGCATGGCGCCTTGCGCCATCAACGCCAGCGCCGCCGTGGACACGATCGGTTTGGACACCGAGGCCAGACGAAACAGCGTATTGAGCGCCATCGGCTTGCCCGCTTCGCGATCCGCCATGCCCGCCGCGCAGCGATAAACGATCTCACCGCCCTGCGCCACCAAAACGACCGCGCCAACCAATCGTTTTTCGCGCAAGGCTTGCTCTATCGCGCCGTCAATCGCGTTGGCGGAGGATCCGTATTCATTCATCTTTATTACCTCAGATAGTCAGCCCATGCTGTCGCCACCGAGCATAGGGCGTGGCGATTAACGAAAAAACAGGCTAGATTTCCTTTCATAGCGGACACTCACGTCCGTAATAGGGCAAGCAATGGATAATCTGTCTGGGGTGAGCGTCTTTGTGCAGGCCGCGGAGACGCTGAGTTTCGTTGAGGCCGGGCGCGTGCTCGGCATTTCCGCTTCCGCGGTGGGGAAAAGCATCGCCCGCCTGGAAAACCGGCTGGGCACGCGCCTGTTTCACCGCAGCACGCGCAGCATGACGCTGACCGCCGAAGGCCGGCTGTTTCTGCACCGCTGTCAGCGCATTCTCGGGGAATTGGCGGCGGCGGAACGGGAAATCAGCGATACGCACAGCGCCCCGCGCGGCAAGCTGCGTGTCAGTTTGCCGCTGGTGGGCGGCCTGCTGAATCCGGTGCTGGCGGAATTTGTTCGGCGTTACCCGGAGATTGAGCTGGAAACCGATTTTTCCGACCGTCGAGTCGCGGTGATCGAAGAAGGGTTCGATGCGGTGATCCGCGTGGGCGATACCGAGGACTCTCGCTTAATGAGCCGCCAACTGGGCACGTTTCACCTACAGCTGGTGGCGGCGCCGGACTATCTGCGCCGGGCGGGAATACCCCGCCAGCCGGCAGAACTGCGCGATCACGCCTGCCTGTTATACAGATTCCCAACCACCGGCAAAGTCGAGACCTGGCCGGTGGCGGGCGGAGATAAACTGCTCGACGAAGGCCTGGGCAAGCGCACAGTATGCAATACCGTCGACACGCTGATTTACCTGGCGGAACAGGGCCTGGGCATCGCCTGCCTGCCCGATTTCGCGGTACGGGAGGCGCTGGAGCAGCAGCGGCTCCAACCCGTGCTTGGCGACCAATGCCGACACAGTGGCAGTCTCAAAATTCTCTGGCCTTCCAGCAAACATCTTACACCGCGTCTCAGGGCATTTATCGACATCATGAGCGTTCGCCTTTTCTCGGCCTAAGTCCTCTACCGAGTTAGAACAAATTCAGCTTTGCTTTGCACAAAAATAGCTAAAGCGCAGCCTGCTGCGCCTGCCAGCAGCCCTGACGGCGGCGCAGTGCCGTCGTGATATTCCATTCAGCGATATGGAAGCGCCGTTCGTTCTTTCGGGACAAAGAAAACCGCCACACAATACCTTTCACCCCGCACTCGTGCATAACCATCTATAAATTCAGGTGTTAACGCCTTGTCATTATCGATAACCGCCCAATTCGCTCATCTGATATTGAACAGCCAGCCGGATCAAACCGCTCTGTCAGCCGCTCGCCGCGGCGTGAAAGATTACTTCGCCTGCGCATTGCCGATTGCCCGCGGGGCGTTGAGCGATGCCGGTCTGGCAGCGATCGGCACGACGTTTCCGCCGAACGGCAGTGAGAACCGCGCACTGCGCTATGGCTATGTCAGCCACTCGTTGGACTTCGATGATTACCATCCTGCGCTGCGTGGCCATCCGAGCACCGTAGTGCTCTCCGCCCTGCTGGCGCTGAACGGTGAGAGTGACAATGTCACTGAACTGTTAACCGCCTATGTCATCGGCGTAGAGGCCGCTGGCCGGCTGGGATTGGCCGCTGGCACGCAACATTACGTGCTGGGTTTTCACAGCACCGCCACCCTGGGCGCGGTCGCCGCCTGCGCCGCCGTGGCGCGTTATCTGCAGCTTGACCAGCGGCAAACGCAGATTGCTCTCGGCCTGGCGGCCACCCAGGCGGCGGGCCTGCGCAGCCAGTTCGGTTCGGCGGCCAAACCGCTGCACGCCGGCCTGGCGGCACGCAACGCGGTCAACGCCGCCCTGCTGGCTCAGGCCGGTTTCATCGGCCAACCGGAGGGCGTGCTGGACAGCCTGCTGGCTTCCCACGGCGACGGCCGGCAAAAACCGGAATGCCTGACCGCCGGCTGGGGCGCGCCCTGGCGCATCCTGCTGCCGGGGCTGGAGTTCAAGCGCTACCCGACCTGCGGTGGCACTCACAGCGCGGCCGAGGCGGCGCTCGCCCTGCGCGAGCGGCTGCTGGAACAAGGCGACGCCCTTGCAGAGATCGCCCTGGTTGAGGTCAGTTTTCCGCCCGGCGCAGATACCGCGCCCTATATTCGCCAACCGGCCACCGGTGTGGAAGCGCGCTTTAGCCTCGAATACGTCATCGCCGATGCGCTATACCACGGCGAGGTCGCGCTGACGCATTACGGCGAACAGCCGGTCGATGCGGCTATCGCCGCCCTGGCGGCAAAAGTTGAGCGCCATGCCGATCCCGCGGCCCCGCCGGACGCGCTCGATCCGGAGATGCGCTTCCATCGCCTGACCCTGACGCTGCAGGACGGAAGGCAAATAAGTGACATAGTCACAAGAAAGCAAACCGCCGCCCGGCCAACAGACCTCGACGCCAAGCTGCGCGCCATTTTGCAGCTGCTTCCGGGCCTCGAAGGCGAGAGCGTTATCCGCGACTGTGCGCTTATGTCCCCTGGCGCGCTGCCGCGACTGATTGCATTGTTAAATTAATAATAAAACAGGAATAACTATGAGTACTTCACCTTCAACACCATCGCGCCAACTCCGTCTCGGCCTGTTCGTTCAGGCGCTGGGGCACCACATCGGGGGATGGCGCGCAGAAGGCGCCAGCGGTTCACCGACCGATATCGACTGGTTCACCTGGATCGCAAAAAAAGCCGAAGAAGGCACCTTCGATATGTTCTTCGTCGGCGACGCGCTGGCGACCAGCGTGCACCGCCTGCCCTCGACGATGTCACGCCTGGAGCCGCTGACGCTGCTCGCGGCGCTGGCGGTCAATACCCGCCATATCGGGCTGGCGGCGACCGCCTCCACCACTTTCGATCAACCTTTCCACCTGGCGCGCGCCATGGCCTCCATCGACCATATCAGCCACGGCCGCGCCGCATGGAACGTGGTGACCTCATTCTCCAGCGATGCGGCGCGCAACTTCAGCCGTGAAGATCTGCCGTCGCACGCCGAACGCTATGAGGTGGCGCGGGAATTCCTCGAGGCCAGCTACAAACTGTGGGATGGCTGGGAAAAAGACGCCATCGTGCGCGACAAGCAAAATGGCGTGTACGCCATCGACGAGAAAATCCACGCCGCCAACCATAAGGGCAAGCATTTCTCGGTGCAGGGCCCGCTGAACATTTCCCGCTCGCCGCAGGGGCGGCCAGTGATCATTGAGGCCGGCTCTTCCCCGGCCGGCCAACAGCTGGCGGCGGAAACCGCCGAAGTGGTGTTCACCGCCGCCGCCAGCCTGGAAGAAGGACAGGCTTTCTACCGCAGTCAGAAAAAATACGTGGCCGACGCCGGCCGCAACCCGGACCACCTGCTGATCCTGCCGGGTGTGATGCCGATTGTCGGCCGAACCAAAGAAGAAGCGCGAGAAACCTGGTATCAGCTGAATCAACTGGTGGATATCGATAACGGCATTGAGCAGCTGTCGGCGCGCTTTGGTTTCGATTTGAGCGATTACCCGCTGGACGGCCCGGTGCCGAATGTGGGCGCCACCGAAGGCGGCCAAAGCCGCGTGAAACTGCTGACCGATCTGGCCGCGCGGGAAAACCTGACGCTGCGCGAGCTGGCGGCCGTCGCGGCCGGTTCGCGCGGCCACCGCGTGGTGGTAGGCACCGCCGAAGAGATCGCCGACGACTTCCAGCTGTGGCTGGAACAGCAAGGCGCAGACGGCTTCAACATCATGCCGGCGGTGTTGCCTAACCAGCTGGAACTGTTCGTCGAGCTGGTGATCCCGGAGCTGCGCCGCCGTGGCCTGTTCCGTGAAGAGTATCAGCATGCAACCCTGCGTGAAAACCTGGGTCTGCCGGAACCGGCAATCAACTTCGCTAACGTAAAATCGGCTTAATCCGCAGGGAAATCATGATGAAAACCACATTCAAACGCACCGTACTGTCCCTGCTGTTGGCTTCCTCCACGCTGGCGCCGTTGGCCGCAGCTCATGCCGCTGAAGGCGATGTTCCCTTCAAGGCGGCGGTGAAAGCTGCCGCCGATCCGGCGCTGCATGACAGCCTGCCTGAAGCTATCAAAAAGGCCGGCTATATCGTTGCCGGCACCAACCCGAACACCCCGCCGACCACCTTTTACCAGGCGGACAACAAAACGCTGGCCGGGCGTGAAATCGACGTGATGAGCGCGATTGCCGATCGCCTGGGCGTGGCGATCCACTGGAAGGACACCGGCGGTTTCGACAACATCATCCCCGGCCTGAAGTCCGGCCGTTATGACGTCGCGCTGGCCAACATTGACGCCAACAAAAAGCGCTTCCAGCAAGTGGACTTCGTCGGCTATTACAACGCTTCCAAGCTGGCCTTGATCGCCCGCAAAGACGCTGCGCTTGGCCCTTACACCGAGCTGGCCCAGCTGTGCGGCCAGACCGTCGGCGCCGGCGCAGGCACCTCGCAGATCACCCGCCTGCAGCAGGCCAGCGATCAATGCGTCGCCGCCGGCAAGCCGGCCATCACCATGCCGATCTTCCCGGACCGCCCGGCCGGGGTGCAGGCGGTGATCAGCGGCCGCGTGCCGATGTTTTTCGGCCCGTATGAAGGGTTGCGCTACCAGGCCACCCACGTTAAACCGCTGACGCTGGCCGGTGATATCAACATCGACGGCACCACGGTGGCCATCGCCCTGCCGAAAGGCTCCGAACTGGTGAAACCGGTGCAGGCGGCGCTGAATTCTCTGATCGCCGACGGCAGCTACCAGAAAATCCTCGACGGCTGGGATATCGGTTTTGGTGCCGTGAAAACCGCCGGCATCAATGAAGAGATCGCAAAATGAGTGGGCAACACCCTGTCGACGACGCGGAACTGAGCATCGTCGGCCACCGGCATTACGGGCGCTGGCTCAGCGCCCTGGTTGTGCTGCTGATCGTCGGCGTTATCATCAATTCCATGCTGCACAACCCGCGCTTTGAATGGTCGGTGGTGGCGGAAAATCTGACCGAGGCGTCCATCCTCAACGGCGTGCTCATGACGCTGAAGCTGACGGTGATTTCGGTGGTGTTCGGCTTCGCCGGCGGCGTGCTGCTGGCGCTGATGCGCCTGTCGGCCAATCCGGTATTGGTTGCAGTAAGCTGGTTCTACACCTGGTTCTTCCGTGCGGTGCCGATGCTGGTGCAGCTGTTCCTGTGGTACAACATCGCCGCGCTTTATCCGCGCATCAGCTTGTGGATCCCGTTTCTGGGCGAAGTCGCCAGCGCGCCGACCAATACCCTTATCAGCACCTTCAGCGCGGCGGTGATCGCGCTGGTGATGCATCAGTCGGCCTATGCGGCGGAGATCGTGCGCGCAGGCGTCCAAAGCGTCGGCAGCGGCCAGCTGGAAGCCGCCAAAGCGCTGGGTTACCGTCGTGGGCAAATCCTGTGGCGCGTGGTATTGCCGCAGGCGATGCGCACCATCCTGCCGCCGGCGGGCAATGAGGTGATCGGGCAGTTGAAAACCACCGCGGTGGTGTCGGTGATTGCCCTGCAGGACGTGCTGTATTCGGCGCAGATCATTTACCAACGCACCTACGAGGTCATCCCGCTGCTGCTGGTCGCCACCCTGTGGTATCTGGCCATGACTTCGATTCTGTCGATTGGCCAATACTACGTGGAGCGCTATTTTGGCCGCGGCACGCAGGCAACGCGCAGCGGCGGGTTCTTCCTCAACCGCAAAGCCCCTCAGGGAGGTGAACAATGAGCGCATCCATCCACATCAACCGGGTGCGGAAATCCTTTTCCGGCACCGAAGTGTTGAAAAACATCAGCCTGACCATTCCGGCGGGGTCAGTGACGGTGATCCTCGGCCCTTCCGGCTCCGGCAAATCCACCCTGTTGCGCTGCATCAACCACCTGGAAAAGCTGGACGGCGGCACCATTCGCGTTGGCGAACAGCTAATCGGCTATCGTCAAAAAGGCCGGCATCTGTACGAGCTGAAAGAAGCCGAGGTGGCCGAGCAGCGTAAAAGCATCGGCATGGTATTTCAGCAGTTCAACTTGTTTGCGCACCGCACCGTGTTGCAAAACGTCAGCGACGCGCCGCAGCGGGTGAAAAAGGAAAAAAAAGCCGAGGCGCAGGAACGGGCGAAGCAGTTGCTGGCCCGCGTCGGGTTGGAACATCGCATCAACGCCTGGCCGCGTGAACTGTCCGGCGGCCAGCAGCAACGCGTCGCCATCGCCCGCGCGCTGGCGATGAACCCGCAGGTGTTGCTGTTTGATGAACCGACTTCCGCCCTCGATCCTGAATTGGTTGGCGAAGTGCTGCAGGTGATGAAAGACTTGGCGCATTCGGGCATGACGATGGTGGTGGTCACGCATGAAATCGGCTTCGCCCGCGAAGTGGCCGACCAGATTGTCTTTATGGATCAGGGAAAGGTGGTTGAAACGGGCAGCGTGCAGCAGGTTCTGGATGCGCCGGGACATGAGAGGACGCGCAACTTCCTGGCGACGGTATTGTAACCCTACGTCAGGGGGCGTTGCGTCCCCTGACGTTCAAATTCAGCCGTTATTTTTTCGGCCGATAGCGGAAAAGACGTTGAACACTTCACCCAGACCGTAAATCGCGCCGAGCAAGACGGCCACCATTACCGGCACCAGGACCACCACGGTGGCCAAGCTTTCAATCATTTCTAACATCGTTCTCTCCTGGTTTATAAGCACAGCGAATCTGCGCCGGAAGAAAAGGTTTCCGGCCAATCGATCGATTATCGTGGGGAGGCAGTCTAAAACGTGAGCCACATCACACTTGATGCGAGCTAATGTAACTTACACAATTACATTAACGCAATGCAAAAAATGCTCTGCGGGAAGACGGAATTGGCGTGGATTTTTATTGCGTATCCGCTTGATATTGCGATGAACAAGGGACGAAAGGATAGCCGGCTTGCCGCTCGACCTGCCCGGCCATTTCGGCGATGCTGGTTTGCGCCAGGCTGGCTTCCAGCGCGTGACCAACGCGCGCAAACTCTTGCTCCAGCACTGGGGTAATAGCGTGGCCGATATAACACGCATCGTTAGGCCGGGCGCGGTGCAGCATGAAATAAGGTTGATCCTCCACCGCACGATACACGTCCAGCAGCGAGATCGCTTCTGCCGGCCGCGCCAGCAGCGCCCCGCCGCCTTGCCCCATCTGCGAATAGGTCAGCCCGGCCTCCGCCAGCGCGCCGAGGATCCGCCGCACCACCGTCGGGTTGGTGTTGACGCTGCGCGCGATATCTTCGGAACGCACCGTCTGGCCACGACACAGCGTGATGTTGGTCAGAATATGGATGGCAACGGCAAATCGCGTAGAGGTAGACACCTTGGCACCTGCTCAGAGTTTCGTTTATGTCGGATTAAAACATAAGGAAAGCGTATCAGTTTCCAGTAATACACATAATGAGTAGGGATAAGCGGAATGTCAACCTGCCCCCGCCCGGCGGCGGCGGCAGGTCAGGCTTCAGTACTGATTTCTGTCACTTTATCGGGATAAAATGCCAGATGATCCTTGATCGCCACCACGGCGTTGTAAGGCATTTCATAGCTCCAGGCCGTATTGGCCCCCTGCCCGCCGTTCAGCGCGAAGGTGAAATAACTGCAGTCGCCCTTATACGGGCAGTAGCTGACGTGCTCGTTTTTCTGCAACAGCGCCATATTCACGTCCTCACGCGGAAAGTAAAACACCGGCGGATAGGTGGCTTCCTGCAGGATGAGCGCATTGCGACTGTCGGCCAGGATTTTCCCGGCAGCACGCACCACGACTCGCGTCGGATGACGGGTCAAGGTGATCGGGTGATCCGGGCCGGGGATTTTCACCGGTTTGCCGGATGCGGAAACGAGATCGGACATGGCGGCCTCCAGAGTGTGTGCCCCGCCCCCGCGAGGCGTCTTCCCAGTATAGACCAGCGGTTTTGTCGGCGGCCGCACATTCGGCGAGCAATCGCTTTTCACCGCCGCAAAATTAAGAATTTTTACCTGTTCGATTTTCTTTCTGAGGAATACATTCATCCCAACTTCTACCGGCGGGTTAATCGGATTATTTTTAATCCATTAATCAGCCAATTTACCAGGAACTCATTATGAATATTAAACGTGCCGCAGGTGTGTTGGTGGTGGTGATGGCGACGCTTTCCGTTACCGCATGTGGGCATATGTCCAATCGCGATCGCAACACGGCGATCGGCGCGGGCGTCGGCGCGGTCGGCGGCGCCGTGCTGACCGACGGCAGCACGCTGGGCACCCTCGGCGGCGCAGCGCTGGGCGGCATTATCGGCCACCAGACCAGCCGTTAATCCTCCCGTTAAAATAATTCTCTGCAGGCCGGCGCTTTTTTCATCCATAAGCGCCGGCCTGTTTTTATTTATCGAAATAACGTCCCTCAGCGCGGGGAAATAATGAATAACATTAAGCGCAGCTTTATTATTCATTAACCCGCGCCAGGGTTATTTATTGCACAGGCAGCCTGAAACGCGCCATCGCTTTTTCCAAGCGTTCCGATTCGCCCTGCAGCGACTGCGAAGCCTCGGTCACCGCGCTCACCACGTCGCCGGTTTGCTGCGCCACCTGATTCAGCGTCGCAATGCGCGCCGTCACGGCCTGAATGCTCTCCCCTTGATTGAACGACGCCAACGAGATTTCCCCCATCAGCGCGCTGCATTTGTTCACCAGATCGATAATCTGGCGCAGATTGCCCGTCAGAAGTTCGACCGCCTGCGAACCTTGATCGATTTGCAGCAGCGAACGGTTGATCAACTGCTGGATATCGCGCGTCGAATGGCTGCTTTTTTGCGCCAGCAGGCCCACCTCTTTGGCTACGATGGCAAAGCCGCGGCCGTGAACGCCGGCATGCGCGGCCTCGATCGCCGCATTCAGCGCCAGAATATGGGTCTGGAACGCCACGCTGTCGATCAGCGCGACAATGCCGCGCATCTCGGCCGATTGGTTGACGATCCCGTGCATCGAAACGTTGACGGTTTGCATCATCTGCTCACCGGCGCCGGCGCACTGCCGGGCCAATTCGGTTCGTTGGCTGGCCTGCTGGGCGTATTGGCCGTTTTCTTCCACCCGCGCCGCCAGCTGCTGCACGTGCTCGGTCGCCAACTGCAATTCCCCGTCCTGCTTCGCCGACTGCGCCGTCAACTGTCGATTGCCGTCCGCCAGCCGCTCGACGCCGTTCAGGATCCCGCTCGCCGCATCGCGCACCTCGCTTACCAGGCGCTGCAAGCCGCTTTGCATATGGCCAATGCTGGTCTGCAGCTGACGCATCTCGCGGTTCAACGCCCGCTCAGGCGGCAGCGGCCGCGAAAGATCGCCGGCGGCCAGCACGTTGAGGTGGACAATCGCCCGCTGCAGCGGTGCTATCACCCAGCGGGCGACGCCGAACCACACCCCCACGGCGATCAGCGCCAGCGCGGCCAATGCGCCAAGCGCAAAGGTCTTGGCCTGCTCCAGCGCCGCCAATTGCCGCACGTTGACGTCATCGCCACGCTGTTCGTTCAGCGCCTGATACGCGAGGTACTTTTCGTTGAAATCCGCCTGAAACGCCTGGATCGGCACGGCGAAAAACGCATCGATGCTGGCGCTGTTTTGCAACCCTTGCGCCTGTTCCTTCAGGCCGTCATAGAACAGGCGATAACTGTCTTTCAGGGCGCCCGTCGCTTCGGGCGCAGCCGCGCTCAAGCGCTCGAACCGGGCAAAGGCCTGCTTTGAAGCCGCCAACGCCGCCAACGATTCATCCAGCAGGCTATGCCAACTGCCGTCGGAGCCGGTGACTTTGTCCTGCAGATAATAGATGCCCGCGCGGTTCAGGCTGTCGCTGGCCGTCAGCAGCGACAGTCTGGCGCGATCCATCGTCGCCTGCTGGCGATGCAACCCGTCGCCCGTCACCAGGTTAACCTTGGCGTCGCGCAGAATATTGGAAATAAATACGGTGGAAAACAATTGCAGCAGAGAAAATAGCGCAATAACGCAAATTATGCCGCCTAATAAGCCCATGCTCTTGCCGATGCCAAATGCGTGCGGCAGCGCTGCCGCAGGTTTTACCCGGCGGCCAAGTGTCAGTTTTATGTTCATGATTTTTAGTCAGTCATACCAGGATGCCGCGAGTCTAACGGGCATTGATGACACCACTATTTCAGCTTGCTTTGTGTCGCCCACCGCAAACCAGGGCGACCCAATAATCGGAATTTCTCGTCAAAGCTCATTTTTATTTCTTGACTTGTCTAATGCCGGATTTATAGTTTTTCCATTAAACAAGAAACAAAGTTTCATATATTAATCGACAGCGAATTTAATATATGAAACGCACATATAAAATCGTCTCAAATATAAAACTGATGAGCAAAATCACCCTATTCACAGGTGGAATTCGCTCGCCTTAATAAACCGTCTACTTTCACCAGGGGCCAGGCATGCGCAAGATCACGCTTTGTTTTTTTCTTGTTTCACCAGTAAGTTACGCGACCACTGTCGCATTGCCCAGCGACACTGCTGCCACCATGGCGCCGGTAAAAAAAAGCCGTCCGGCATTTCCGCATATTCATTGGCAAAGCGAGGATAATAAAAAGAATATTGATATCGGCGGCGCGCTGCGCGCCAATTATCGCTATGAAGACTGGCGCAGCAGCAATTATCGAAATCCTCCGCATTTACGCTTTGACGCCTTTCGCATTGATACCGCCGGCCAGGTCAACGACGCGTTTTTCGATAGCGGGTTCTGGTTTCAGGATCGGCGCAAATACGCCATCGACCGCGCCTATGTCGGCTACCGCCTGTCTGAGCGCTCCACCGTGCAACTGGGCGCGCCGTTCAAACCGTTCGGCCTGATGCCCTACCCGCAGTTCGGCTGGTCGTACGGCATTCCGTTTTACCTCGGCTTTGGCGTCAACACCGGACTCGGCGCCAAATACCAATACCAGCATGACGATTGGGCCTTCGACGCCGCCTACTACCCGCGCATGATGCCGACCGGCGTGCGTTACGCCCCCGACGTCGCCAGCTACGGCGATCTGAAAAACACCAACTATGCGTCACAGCACCTGCAGCGCAACGAAAAACGCGATCAGATAAACCTGCGGCTGACGCGCGCTTTCCACCAGGGCAGCTGGGACAATGAGCTCGGCGGTTCGCTGGCGGCCTCGCGGCTCTACAACCAGGCGACCGGCGATAACGGCAGCTTCTGGGCGGCGGGCCTGCATACGCTGCTGAATAACGATCCCTGGCATCTGTCCGGCCAAGTGATCCGCTACGGTTACGACGCCAAAGGCCCGGCCGGGGCCAACAATTCGGTGATCCTGATGGGCGGCAACGGCCTGACGCCGGCCTATCTGATCCCGTCGCAGGCCACCACCGCCGCCATCAACCTGGCGCGCGACGTCGACGTACCCTGGGGGCCGGTGAAAAAGCTGCGCTTCTACAACGACTACAGCGTGCTCTGGAAGGATAAGCACGGCGGTTCCGACTCCAAAATGAATACGCTCGGGGTGCAGGTGTTCGCCATGCCGGTGATGCTGTGGGTGGATCTGACCTGGGCGCAGAACGCCAACCCGTGGGGCGGCGTGGAAAACGCCACCGGCTGGACCGGCGCCCAGTCCTCCGGCAGCAATAAATGGTATTTTCGCACCAACATAAACATCGGTTACTACTTCTGAGCGCGGCGGGATCTACACTGAAGTATCGCCGTCAATCGGAGAAATCATGATGCTGAGCGCGCAAACGCTGCATATTGCCATTAACCGCCCCTGTGACGAGGTGTACGCCTTTCTCAGCCAGCCGGAAAATTTCCCCTTGTGGGCCAGAGGGTTAGCCAACAGCTTACGGCGGGAAGGGGAAGATTGGGTGGCAAACACCCCACAAGGGCCGATCCGCATTCGCTTCAGCGCGCCGAATGCCTTCGGCGTGCTGGATCATTGGGTGACGCTGCCGGACGGTGGCGTGGTCTACGTGCCGCTGCGTGCGCTCGCCAACCGGCGCGGCACCGAGGTGATCTTCACCCTGTTCCGCCAGCCGGAGATGGACGACGCGCTGTTCGCCCGCGACGTCGGGCTGGTGAACGCCGATCTGCAGGCGCTGAAGCGCCTGCTGGAATCGCGCTAATCCCCCTTACCCCTTGACCGACGACACCACGTTAAGCGGCTGGGCGTCCGGCAGAATATTCATGTGCTCCAGCACCTGGGCCATGATCTTGCCGAACACCGGCCCGGCCACCGAACCGCCGAAGTGCTTGCCGGCTTTCGGGTTGTTGACCATCACCACCAGCGCCACCTGCGGATCGCTGGCGGGCGCCACGCCGGCGGTGTAGTTGATGTAGCCGCCGTCGTATTTGCCGCTGGAGCCCATTTTCTCGGCGGTACCGGTTTTGATCGCCAGCCGATAGCCCGGCACCGCGGCGCTCACCCCGCTGCCGCCCGGCAAGGCGTCGCTCTCCATCATATGCACCACGGATCGTACCGTATCCGCCGGCAGAATACGTTGCCCCATTACCGGCGGCGTCACCTTGGTGATCGACAGCGGCCGATAAATGCCGAAGGAACCGATAGCGGCATATTCGCGCGCCATCTGCAGCGGCGTCACGCGCAGCCCATAGCCGAAGGAGAAGGTAGCGCGTTCGATATCGGCCCAGCGTTCACGGTGCTGCGGCAGATAGCCGCTGCTCTCGTTGCCGATGCCGAGCTCGGTCGGCCGCCCCAGGCCAAAGCTGCGGTAGACCGCCGGCAGTACCGTGGCTGGCAGCGCCAGCGCGATATGCGATACCGCGATGTCGCTCGATTTTTGCAGCACCCCGGTGATGGTCAGTTTCGACCAGTGGCCGACGTCTTTGATCAGGTGACCGTTCACCCGATACGGCGTGGTGTCCAACACGGTATCCGGCCGGATCAGCTTATGTTCCAACCCCACCATCACCACCACCGGTTTCACCGTCGAACCCGGTTCGAAGCTGTCGCTGCTGCACACGTTGCGGATATCTTTCGCCGGCGTGCTGCCATAGTTGTTCGGGTTGAACGATGGATAGCTGGCCATGCCGAGGATTTCGCCGGTGTCGATCTTGACCAGCACCGCGCAGCCTGAGTCGGCCTGGTTAGCCACCACGCCGTCGCGGATCTGCGCATAGAGCACGTACTGGATAAATTTGTCGATGCTGAGCGTCACGTTCGGCGGCGGCACCGGATCCACGCTTTTGAGCACGCCGATCACCGCGCCGCTGCCATCCTTCTGATAGACCCGCAGGCCGTTTTTTCCCTGCAACAGCGGGTTGAACCCCAGCTCGATGCCCTCCAGCCCTTGATTGTCCTGGCCGACGATGCCGATCAGCCCGGCGGCATCCTGGCCCATCGGATAAAAGCGGCTGAAATCCTGCTCGGCGCTGACGCCGGTCAGGTGCAGTTTGCTGATGTAGGCGGCGTTGTCGTCCTCCACCTTGCGCGCCAGGTAGACAAAACGTTTGTGCGCGTTGCTCTGGATCAGATGCTGGATGTCCGCCAGCGGGATCTTCAGCACGTTGGCCATGCTCTGCCAGCGTTCGTTGCCGGTATCGGTCTGGGTATCGAGAATATGCTTCGGATCCAGCACGATGTCTTTGGACGACACGCTGACCGCCAGCGCCTCATCGTTGCGATCGGTGATCATGGCGCGGTTGGTCGGCACCACCTGGGTGCGGATCGAACGCTGGTCAGCCTGATTGGCCAACTGCTGGTGTTCCAGCAGTTGCAGGTAGCCGACCCTGAACGCCAACAGAAAAAAACAGACCAGCATGCCGGCGCAAATCCAGCCGAAACGAACTGTGGAATAGGTTTTACCGCTCTTTTTGGTCGATGGCGCCACTGTTGTGTTAACCCTGCGTTTTTATTCAGTTTATGGTGTTATTTCAGTCTACCTTGCCGGAAATGGTCAGGAGATTGCAGTTTGTAAGAAAGTAAAAACAAACCGCATCACCGTTGCACATCCGCGCTGTCGTTTAACTGCGGTTTACTTTGCGGCGTATCGCCGGGCTGTGGCGCGTTGGCCGGGTCAAAAATGTGGTCGAGGATCGCGCGCGCGGTCGGCCCCGCCACCACGCCATCGCCGCCGCCGTTTTCCAGGATCAGCGCCATCGCCACCCGGGGATTTTTGTAGGGCGCAAACAGCGTATAAAAGATGTGATCGCGCAGCCGCACCGGGATCATTTTGGCGTTGTAAGTCTGGTTTTGCTTCAGGCTGAACACTTGCGAGGTACCGGATTTGGCGGCGATCTGATACGGCGCGGTATGGAACAGCTTGTAACCGGTGCCGTTCGGCAAGTTGGCCATGCCGTACATGCCGTTGCGCACGATGCCCCAGTAAGGCGAGTTGGGATCGCCGATCTGCGCCGCTTGCGCCGGCGGCTGGTAGCGCGTCACCCGGTTGCCCTGCTGCAGCGAATACAGCAGGTGCGGCGTTTTCACCTTGCCGTTGTTGAGCAGCGTGGTCAACGCTTTCACCATCTGGATCGGCGTCGCCACCCAATACCCCTGGCCGATGCCCACCGAGACCGTATCCCCCTGATACCAGCCCTTTTTGTGCACCTTCAGTTTCCAGTCGCGGCTTGGCAGCACGCCGCGGTACTCTTCGTTCAGATCGATGCCGGTCGACTGACCGTAGCCGAATTGGCTCAGCCAATGGTGAATGCGATCGATGCCCATCTCATACGCCACCTGATAAAAGAAGGTATCGGCGGACTCCTCAATCGCTTTGGTGACATTGAGCATGCCGTGGCCGGTTTTCAGCCAGTCGCGGTAACGGCGCTCGGTGCCGGGCAGCGTCCAGGTCGGCGCGCCGAAAAAGGTGGTGGTGGGCGTGATCACCCCGGCGAACAGCGCCGAAACGGCCATATAGGGCTTCACCGTGGAAGCCGGCGGGTACAACCCTTGGGTAACGCGGTTGATGAGCGGCAGCTCCGGATTGCTCAACAACGTTTTATAGGCCTGATAGCCGATGCCTTTGACGAAGGGATTGGGATCGTAACTGGGGCTGGAGACCATCGCCAGAATGCCGCCGTCGCGCGGATCTTCCACCACCACCGCGGCGCGTTGCCCCTTTAGCACCGATTCAATGTACTGCTGCAGCGGCAGATCCAGCGTCAGGTAAATGTTTTTGCCGGCCTGCGGCGGCTGTTCCTTCAGCAGCCGGATCACCCGCCCGTGGTTATCCACTTCCACTTCCTGATAGCCGGTGGTGCCGTGCAGCTCTGACTCGTAATAGGCTTCGATGCCCTGTTTGCCGATGTTGCGGTCGGCGGCGTAGTTTTCGCTCAGGCCGGCCTTGTCCAGGCGCTTGAGATCGCTGTCGTTGATCTTCGACACATAGCCCAGCACGTGCGCCAGCTGAGCGCCGTAAGGATATTCACGCTGTTGATAGGTATCGATTGTTACCCCGTCGAAACGGTATTGATTGACGGCAAAACGCGCCACCTCGGTGTCGCTCAGCCCGGTTTTTAGCGTCACCGGCTTGTAGCGGCTGTTGTGGTGCATATCGTCGCGAAACGCGCTGATGTCTTCCGGCGTCAGATCGACGATCGGCGTCAGCGCCTGCAGCAGCGCCGCCATGTCGGTGATTTTGCTGGGCGTGATCTCGATACGATACAGTGTCACGTTTCGCACCAGCGGAGTGCCGTTGCGATCGAAGATTAACCCGCGGCTGGGAGCGAGCGGCAGCATCTTGATGTCGTTCTGGTTGGAGCGCGTCTGGTAAAAACCATGCTGGCGGATTTGCAGCCGATAGAGATTGGCGATCAGCACGCCGAAACAGGCCACCACCAGCGCCAGCGCCACGCCCGCCCGGCGGATGAACAGCCTCTCTTCCGCGGAATGATCGCGAATTTTTTCTTTTAACAGGGCCATGCGGTGCCGGTACCTTTTGCGTCACATTTCCCCGCAAAATCAGGGAACTGAAAAGCCGGCAAGCATAGCGTTATCGGGCGCGCCGCCCCATGAAAAGGTTGCTAATGAAATGGCATAACTGTTTCAGCATATTGGAATGTTACCGGCGGCGATTTTTTCACCGCGATCCCCATTGAGCCGCCGTTCGCCTCAATGCTACAATGTGATCTAAATCACATTATTCCCGTTATTCCCCCGCATTTCCCTGTCGGCACCCTGCCGGATGCGGCTTTTTGTTACATAGGATCGAGTTCGATGAGTACCATTGCCACCGGTTTAGTCATGATGCGCTGGGAGTTGCTGAGCGCCGTGATGATGTTCTTCGCCAGCCAGTTAAACGTCGTTTGCCGTAAAACCAGCCGCAACGGCATGGCGTTCATGTTCAGCAGCCTGGGCCTGTTTACCGCCTGCTGGTTCGTGATGGGCCTGATGGGCATCCACCTCACCCTGGAAGCCTTCACCCAATTCTGGTCATCAGCCTGGGATCGCTACGTGGACGTGGTCAGCACCATGCCGGCCGATTGGCCGATGCCGTAACCTCGCTGCACGGGCGGCGCATCTGCCGCCCCGCCGATTATTCCTCGTCCGTTGGCGCCGCCGCCAGTCGCGCCATCAACGCCCCCGCCTCTATCAACAGCGCCTGCTCCCGATCCGTTAAACAACTTTCCATCGCCGCCAGCAGCCACGCCTCGCGTCGGCTGCGGCTTTGCTGCAGCAGGCCCAGCCCGGCGGGCGTCAGGCGCACCCGCACCCGGCGTTTGTCTTCGGCATCCGGCGTGCGCACCAGCAGCCCATCACCCTCCAGCTCACGCAAGGCGGCCGCCAGGTTAGAGGAGCGCATGCGCTCCGATTCCGCCAGCAGCGACGGCGTCGCCTCGCCGCCGTGGCGATCGATAGCCCCCAACAGCATCAACTGGGCCCAGGATTTTTCGTCGCTGCGCGACTCGCGCCGCAAACGGCGCACCAGCGACATTAACTGCGTGCGCAGCAGCGTCACGTCTTCAGGGTGATCTTTTTTCATTGGCATCAATCTAGCGTTCAGTTTATCCCTGCTTTCACACCGCCGGATCGCGCAGTGCCTTGTCTGGCTACCGCGCCGCTCTGGCTTAACCTGGTTACCTATGATAATATAGCTATTAATATATAGCAAAAAAAGACACTGCATCGGCAGGGTTACGTTTGCTCACGCATTTGCCCCTCGCCGATTAATTTGCAGTGTTATTATTATCTTGCTTAATAAATCTCTTCTTATTCAACGTGGTACGGTAAGCCGATGGAAGCGTGGAAAGTCAATCTGATCTCGGTCTGGCTCGGGTGTTTCTTCACCGGGCTGGCGATGAGCCAAATCCTCCCTTTTCTGCCGCTGTACGTCGAACAGCTCGGCGTCAGCGATCATCAATCCCTCAGTCTGTGGTCCGGACTGGTGTTCAGCGGCACCTTTTTGGTCTCGGCGGTGGTGTCGCCGCTGTGGGGCAGCCTGGCCGACCGCAAAGGCCGCAAGCTGATGCTGTTGCGCGCCTCGCTGGGCATGGCGATCGTCATCGCGCTGCAGGGGCTGGCCACCAACGTCTGGCAGCTGTTCGCGCTGCGCGCCCTGATGGGGCTGACGTCCGGCTATATTCCCAACGCCATGGCGCTGGTCGCCTCGCAGGCGCCGCGCGATAAAAGCGGATGGGCGCTGGGCACGCTCTCTACCGGGCAGATCTCCGGCGTCATCGCCGGCCCGCTCTTGGGCGGGCTGATGGCCGATCATCTGGGGCTGCGGGTGGTATTTTTCGTCACCGCCGGGCTGATGTTCGTCAGCTTCCTGGTGACGCTGTTCCTGATTAAAGAACGGCGCATTACGGTGAAAAAAGCGGATCAGCTGAGCGGCAAGGCGGTGTTCCGTTCACTGCCTTATCCGACGCTGATCGTCACCCTGTTCGTTTGTACCTTAATGATCCAGCTGGCCAACTCGTCCATCAGCCCGATCCTGACGCTGTTCATCCGCGAGCTGTCGGGCGATGTCAGCAATATTGCCTTTGTCAGCGGGATGATCGCCGCCGTGCCCGGCATTGCGGCGCTGATCTCCGCGCCGCGCCTCGGGCGGCTCGGCGATCGCATCGGCACCGCGCGCATCCTGATCGCCGCGCTGCTGTTCACCACCGCCCTGTTCGCCGTGATGGCCTGGGTGAATACGCCATTACAACTGGGCATTCTGCGCTTCCTGCTGGGTTTTGCCGACGGCGCGCTGATGCCGGCGGTGCAGGCGCTGCTGCTGAAGTATTCCTCCGATCAGGTGACCGGGCGCATCTTCGGCTATAACCAATCCTTTATGTACCTGGGCAACGTGGTTGGCCCGCTGCTGGGATCGGGCATTTCGGCGATGATGGGGTTCCGTTGGGTGTTCGCCGTGACGGCGGTGTTGGTGCTTTGCAATGCGCTGCAGCTGCGCCATCAGTTCAAAAAAGTGGAAAATCAACGCGCGGGATAACGGGAAATGTGGGGAAACGCCTCAAGCAGTGGCGGGACAATGACGCCCATCAACCGTACCACCACTGCCAAAGGCGGCCGTAGCCTACTCGACGCGGCGGTCATTTAATATTTATGTAAGTAAATAAAGTGTTGCGGGCGCGTTGAGGGCCGCCGCAGCGGCCCTTGTGGCTCAGAACATGGTATTGTCGTTAGCCGATTTCTCCGGCACATCCTGATTGACGTCCCAATGCTCGGTGATTTTCCCCTGATCGTTCACCCGATAAATATCCACGCTGGCGGTGCCGCGATCCTGCGGGTTATTTTGGTATTTGACGTGAACGTAGACCAGATCGCCGTTGACCGCGCTGCGGTATATTTTGGCGCTGTATTGCGGATTGTCTTTGAAGGTCTGGCTGAAGAAATCGAGGAACGGCTTGATGCCGTCGCCGACGAACGGGTTATGCTGCTTGTAGTTTTCCACAATCAGCCTCTGCGCCACGCCGATGTCGTGGCGGTTGAAGAAGCCCGCGTACAGATCCTCCACCACCTTCAGCTTTTGCTGGGCATGATGATAGCCGCCTTTGCCGGCCGACTTTTGCGGCGCCGTCTGATCCGTTGACAACGCCGGGTAACTCGCCAGCAAGCCGCCGACGATCGCACAGGTGATCAATGCCTTTTTCATAACTGCTCCTTAGTTTCCTGAGTGACCTACGATTTTCAGCTGCCCTTTCAGATGGGTGAAGCTGCCGTCCTTGGCGGCGATGTTGGTGTACACCTCGCCGCGCTCAAAGTCCTCGATATGCGTCACGTTGTCGCCGGACTGCGGTTCGTGCCAATAGACCATGTAGACCTTCGGCCGAATCTCCACCGCGGTGTACTGCACCGTATCGGTGATGCCCTGCGACGCCTCGCCGATACCGGTGAAGGTCATGGTCTTGTCATCGGTAAAATCCAGCTTGAAGGCGAAATCGCCGAAGGTCACCTGCACCACTTTACCGACCGCAATAAACTGCCCGTGTTTTTCCGTCATCGTCGCCGCCTTACTGTTTGTCAGGGAGGGTTGCGCCGCCATAGCGGCAGGCAATGCCAGGGGGAAAGTCAGGGCTATCGCCAACGCGATGCCCGTTCGTTTCACTGTTTTCATCGTTCCTTCTCCTTTCCGTGGTTGAAAACGAGAATCATTATTATTTCTTAAGCATTGATGGAAATATAAGAATAATCTCTATTACCATCAGGCACCTGGCAGCAAAAAAAGACGTGGGAAAATCGCCGTAAAATGGCATGGCAATAGCGCGTTCTGGCCCTTGGTTTTTACGCAATGAACGGGATTACTGCTTTCAAGGAAGGAAACAACTCGGGGATTCGATAGGTCTATAGCGCAGATCGCTTTAAGCTAATGCGTATTTGTTCTTAGGCCGCCCGCCGCTGCGAAACGGCGACGAACGGCACGGCGTTTAACGCAGCCAAGGCGTATAGGTGACGCCAACCAGCAGTCCTTCCGGGCTGAGCAACCGGGTAACGCTTTGCCCCCACGGCTCTTCGCGGTTGGCGACCAACAGCCGATAACCGCGATCGACCAGCCCCTGGGTGGCTACCGCCATGTCGGCTACGTCAAACTCGATCCACGCCTGCGGCACCGCGAGATCCGCAGGCCAGCGATCGTCGCCAAAGCAGGACTGCGCCGCTTGCGCCAGCGGCCACAGGGCAAAATGCTTCACGCCGTCCAGCGCGCCCTGCTCCGACAGCAGATAGCTCTCGTTGCCCGGCATCGGCTTGAGCGGCAGCCCCAGCGCCTCGACATAAAACGCCTTGCTCTCGTCGCTCTCACGCGTGATGGGCCCGAATCCGGCGACAAACAACACGCCCAGCCCGGCAAATTGTTGATCCATGCTGCACTCCCTTTCGGTTAGCGCCCCTGCCGCACCTGCAGCGGAGCAAATCCATAGGCCGCCTTGAAGCGGTTGCTGAAATGGCTGGCGGAACTGAAGCCGCACGCCAGCGCGATCTCGGTGATCGGCTGTTGGCTATGCCGCAACAGCTGTTCCGCCCGCTGCAGCCGGGCGCGCATCACGAACTGGTGCGGCGCCAGGCCGGTGGCGTGCTTGAACATGCGGGCGAAATGGTATTCGCTCAACCCGGCCTGCACCGCCAGATCCGCCAGCAGCAAAGGCCGATCGAGGTGGCTTGCGATATATTCACGCACCCGCCTGGCTACCGCAGGGGCCAGGCCGCCGCGCACCGGCGGCAGCTTCCACTGCAGCTGGCTGTAACGCTGGATCAGGTGTGACATCAGCAGGTTCGACGCGCTGCTGAGCGCCAGCAGATTGGCGCTGTCCTGCCAATCGCAGTTGAGCAAAAACTGACGATACAGCAGCGTGATCTGCGGATCTTCGCCGAAGCTGCGCTGCTCCACGTTGATCGCCGCCGGGCTGCGATCCCAGGTCTGCTCCGCCAGCTGCCGCAGATGCCCGTCGGTGCAGTACAGATGCACGAACGACAGATCGCTGCGCACATCCCAGGTAGATGCATACTGGCGCGGCATGATGCAGAACCGATCCGGCCCGCCGCCGTTGCGCCAGCCGCCCGGCACCTGCTGGTAGCACTCATAGCCGTCGGCGACGTACAGGCTCAAGGTATGGTGGTCGGCGCTCTCCTGCGTGACGCGATCGTTGCAGTTGGACCAGGCGGCCAGCTCCACGCCGGTGCCCAGCAGCACGCTGCCGTGCAACCGCGCCTTGTGCTCACGCAGTGTTTCAAACGCCTGATAGTTGGACATCGCCGGCCCCGTTGTTCGACATGCTGACAGTGTAAAGAGTGGCGCCGCGGCATGCCAGCGGCCGCCCCGCGCTTTTGGCAAAAAAAGCGCAAGAATATGCAACTGGGCGCAAGGCGCTGCAAGCGCGGCCGCACGCCAAAGCGGATACTGCGCCATCGGCTTTTTCGGAGTGAATAGAATGAATGCGCTGTTGTACCTCGCCGTGGTGCTGATTTGGGGCACCACCTGGATTGCGATCACCCTGCAACAGGAAGGCCCGGTGGCCATTCCCGTCTCGATCGCTTACCGCTTCGCCATTTCCGCCGCGGTGATGTTCGCCGTGCTGTTGCTAACGCGCCGCCTGCGCCGTCTCGCCCCGCGCGATCATCTGTTCTGCGTGCTGCAGGGCTGCTGCGTGTTCGGCTTCAACTTCTTCTGCTTCTACCATGCGGCGGCTTATATCAGCAGCGGGCTGGAATCGGTGATCTTCTCGATGGCGGTGCTGTTCAACGCTCTTAACAGCCTGCTGTTCTTCCGCCAGCGCCCCAGCCCCAACCTGCTGCCGGCGGCGCTGCTGGGGTTGACCGGCATCGTGGCGCTGTTCTGGCAAGATCTGGCCGCCACCCGCATGGCGCCGGAGCTGCTTAAAGGCATCGGCCTGAGCGCGCTCGGCACCTACGGCTTCTCGCTGGGCAATATGATCAGCGCGCGCCATCAGCGCCACGGGCTGGATATTTTTTCCACCAATACCTATGCCATGACCTACGGCGCGCTGTTAATGACGCTGATCGCCTGGGCACAGGGCGCATCGTTCCAGATCGAATTCAGCAGCCGCTATATCGGCTCCCTGCTGTACCTGGCGATCTTCGGATCGGTGATCGCCTTCGCCGCCTACTTCAGCCTGCTCGGCCGCATCGGCGCCGGCGCGGCGGCCTACAGCACCCTGTTGTTCCCGCTGGTGGCGCTGACCATCTCAACGATCTACGAAGGCTATCAGTGGCACTTCAACGCCGTGCTGGGCTTGTGCCTGATCCTGCTGGGCAACCTGGTGATGTTCGCCAAGCCGGGGCTGAAGTGGCGACGGGCAGATATCTCAAAACAAAACTCAACCCTTTGAAGCCATTGGCGAATATCGTTATCATCAGGTTTTGTTGATAACGGATGATGGCCAATGCTCAGAAGTGATGATGTGACACCCCGCGCCTACAAACAGGTGGACGTTTTCACCGCCACGCCGCTGCTCGGCAATCCCGTGGCGGTGGTGCTGGAGGCCGAGGGGCTGAGCAGCGCGCAGATGCTGGCATTGGCCCGTTGGACCAACCTTTCGGAAACCACCTTTGTGCTTAAACCGACGCACCCGGCGGCGGATTATAAGGTGCGCATTTTCACCACCGAAAAAGAGCTGCCCTTCGCCGGCCACCCGACGCTGGGCACCGCCCACGCCCTTCTGGAAGCCGGGTTGACGCCCAAACGCCCTGGAACGGTGATGCAGGAATGCGGCGTCGGCCTGGTGGCGGTCAATATCCTGCCGGAAGGCACCTTGGCGTTCGCCGCGCCCGAAGTTGAGTTCCGCCCAATGGCGGCCGAGGAAACCGAACGGCTGATGGCCGCTTTACGGCCCGCGGTGATTGCAGCAAGCCCCCTGCCGGTGATTGCCGAGATGGGCATTCGCTGGCTGATGGTGCGCCTGCCGGACGCGCAGTCCTGCCTGGCGGTAACGCCGGATCAGGCCACGATTAAACAGCTGCAAACGGCGTGTGATGTGGATGGCGTGGTGATCTATGGCCCCTGCTCCGCAACCGAACCGGCCGATTACGAAATGCGCGCGTTTATGGTGGAATGCGGTGTTTTGATTGAAGATCCGGTAACCGGCAGCGCCAACGCCTGCCTGGCGCGCTTGCTGCAAACCAGCCGCTTCCCCGACGGCGGCCAGACCGCACAGGGCTACCAGGTGCGCCAGGGCACCCAACTGAATCGAGATGGCCGCGTGAGCGTGCGCTTTATTGACGGCGAACCCTGGATCGGCGGGCACTGCCGCACCCTGATTAATGGCACATTGGGTATTTAGTTGGGGGGGAACAGGTTGGAGGGAGTGGTTTTATCTGCCCCTTCGGCTTGCCCTAATGAGGCTCAGCAATTACCTCTCGCTGAAAGAAGTTCAGCTAGCGCCTGGTTCTGTAGTAGTTCGCACTATCCAGTACCAACACTATCAATAATCAGGTTCGAAGAAGAAAAACATCCGCTACTTTTTTGGGACCTTCGTAAATTTCGAATTTATCATGCTGAACCATACGCTCTTTAGGTGCAGATTCCATAAGAAAATCTACAGTTCCCAACGAAAACGTCTTGCCATTTTCAGACTTGGAGTCCTCTAGCTCAAAAACAACGCTCCAGGCATTATTTTGCCACTCCTTGTCCTCAGGAAGTCGAGATACTGCATAATACTTTCCTGCTGGAGGGACTGTTTTTCTCCCGCCCATATGTTCAGGAGTCCAATCAACCTTTACGAGATTCATAACTCACTCTCCATTAGATACTCAACACCCACGCTTAGCTTTAATTTCGTTGCTCCAAGTAACCTTAGTGTGATTATTCAAATAAACAACTTCAGCATATCTCGCTGATCCTATTCCAACTAGTCCCATCTTTCATCGATATATGGAGTAATAATTTCTATAGTTAAAAATCTTGCCTTGCAATAAAAATAAAATCCATGATGTTTTATAGTTATTTCAGAGAATTCCTTTAAAGAATTTATTATCGGCGAAAACAAAAAACCGACCCTTGACCCAATAATATTAAATTGAATGACATCTCCAAAAGCAACTACTAAACTCATTGCATTAAAGTCCTCTTCGTTCCATTTTATAGGATACTTTTTGGGTATATCCTTACACTAAAACCCAATTTTTAAATCTGAAAAATGCTCCAATGATAAATTATCAACTTCAATATTTTTAATGTTTAACTCATTATTAAACATGAATTTGATCTTTTCTTTTCCTATAGCATTTTCAAACCACATATCAACACCTCACGAACAGTTATAGTGCCCCCAAGAACCTCCAGATATAAATCCCAGCATAACATCCCTATCTCTGCGAGCGAGTTTCAAACTTTAATATCTGCTTTTCAAATACCATTGGGTAATGATGGGAAGTTTTTTCAATGAATTTATCAACCTCTTTCCCTGTCAACCTTGTAACTCCACTCAATAAGTGAGAATTATTATGTTCATTCACCCCTGTTAGAATGAAATACCTCTCTGATGTCAGAGTTTCGCCAAAGTGTAATTTACAAGAAATATCACACTCATCATTATACGATTTTATCAACTCTAACAGTGAATCACTCTCACAAATTAAACCCTCCTGCAAGAATAAATAAACCCCACCGCCACTATATATTGCTTTATAAATTCCCTCCACAGTTAGAAGGCTCACATCATCACTAACCTCAACCATATCAATAAAATAGTTTCTATTATTAACAATAATATCTTCTTTTTCAGTTACATTTTTCTTCAGTTCCATTAAACCGTTTTTACCCACAGCTCTTTTTATACTTTTTATTTTGTCACTTACGTTAGCCACATAATAGTCATCATCAAGGAATACAATCCTTTTAACCTTAAAGCTATTTATTGTTGCCCATAACTTTTTTATGTATAGCTCATATTCGTCGCTTGAGAACACATTAATTAGAGAAAGATCCGTGTCTTTTACTGAGACACCAATTTTTTTTAAACTAGCTTTTGCATCAGTAATCAGCTTTGTTCTCATTAGAAGCACCTATCACCTTTGTATTTATTTGTATTCCTTGGTCGGCCTTTCTCATAAGAGAAATGCTCGCCTTTAGTACCATGATAATGTGGTTTCTCAAAAGTGTCATTGTCCGTGAAAACATGCCCTTGATGATGCACTTTTACACGACCAACCTCAGAATTATTTCTCATAATCCGTTCCTCATGCAAAATACCTGAGTTAAGTTTTGAGTTTTCAGATTGGGTTATATCCTCGACTACTTGGACTTGGTATGTTTGCGATGTAGGGATACCTTGCGAACGCATAGCCTCCCTTCTTGCTGCTCGAGACGTCTCAAGCGTTTTATCCCCTGGAAGTTGGTCTCTTCTGGTACTCAACCCAAACGGATCCACCCACATCAGCGGGTTCGGCGCATACTGATACAGGTTCAACCCGCCGCGCAACCCTATCGGATCCTGCGTGGTAAAACGCCCCACCTCGGGTTCGTAGTAGCGGAACAGGTTGTAGTGCAGGCCGCTTTCGTCGTCCTGATATTGCCCGGCGTAACGCAGCGGCTGCTGATATTGCGCGCCCTGCCGCTTCGCCGCGCCGGCCACCGTCTGGCCCTGCAGCTTGCCGAAGGTGTCGTATTGCCCGGACCAGCACAGGTTGCCCGCCGCGTCGGTCACCTCCAGCGGCGCACTGTTCAGATCGGTGTGATACCAGTAAATATCCGCCGAGCGGCTATCGCCCGCCTGCTCCAGCGCCGCCAGCGGGCTCCACGGGCTGGCCGGATCGTAGCTCCAACTGCGGCGGCTGCCGTCGTCGCGCTGCTCCTGCAGCAACCGGTAACCCTGCCACAGGAAACGGGTCGTCTGTTCGGTTTTGCCCTTGTAGCGCACCGCCTTGCGGCTGCGGCGGCCCAGCGCGTCGTAATGATACTGCGCCTCGAACTCGCCCTGCGGGCCGCGGCCGCGCGCCTGCACCAGCCGGTTGTCGGCGTCGTAGCGGTAGTGCTGTTCGTACAGGCCGTTGCGCCGGCTGATCAGGTTGCCCTGCGCTCGCCCAGCAGGTTATCCGCCAGATCGTACACCAGCCGCGCGCCCGCTTTGCCTGATTGGGTTCGCGGTGTTGCAGCAGGCGGCCTTTGATGCAACTAACAATCTAATGTTTTTACTCTTCCTTTTTTATTTTTAAAGAACCTAATATCTCCTTTTCAAGCTTTGATCTTATATCTCATATTTAATGCTGCACACTAAAGAGCCCCAAAGAAAGGATCCTTTCGACAGCTTGTCGGTCACTCTTCTTCGATGCACTCATCACTTATGATCGATAATCCATCAAGTTGATTAAACGCATTCTTCAAGAATTTGTACCTGCTGAGTTTTTCTGGATTCTTCCCATTAGTGAAAGACACCTTAATTATCGTGCTAAACTCTTTGTTATCTTCCTCTAACCACTCATTAGAGTGAGGAATATAATTATCAGTAATGGTTAACTTGTCCGCATAAAGGCCAGTATATGCAAAGTAAACACCAAAATAGGAGCTATCATACTCCGAGCAAGTTATATCCCATTTATCGTCCAGTAATTTGCTCGCTTCTTTTTTTGATATAACACTGCCATATTTTAAAAAATATAATTTTTTCATAATTTATCCACCACATTTACCAGGTATTCTAGTTCCCTTTCCTTTAGCCTTAACTTCAGCAGCAGACTCAAAGACCATTGCGTTCACAGGTCTACCTCCTGACATTTTGGATAATTTTTGCAATGTATCATCAATACCTAATTTCTTAGCCATTTCACTACCCATATCAATTGGTCCAGTGCGCCCTCCTTTTCCTATTCCCAACTGCTCTGCTTTTTGATATAGCTCAGGATGTGAAATAGCAACGTCAAAATCACTAACACGGCCAACATCAAATGGTTGACCTGTAGAGAAACTTACCCCCGATACGGAGCTTCCTTGCATATATGAAACTGTGCCGGGATATCCTAATTTACTCATTCCTGCCTGTAATGCTTCACCGAACTGTTTAAATTGGCCGAAACTATTAAAGCCATGTGGAACTCCTTCTACAGATAACCCCAGCGGATCCACCCACATCAGCGGGTTCGGCGCATACTGATACAGGTTCAACCCGCCGCGCAACCCTATCGGATCCTGCGTGGTAAAACACCAACCTAGGAACAGGTTGTATGCAGGCCACTTTCGTCATCCTGATATTGCCCGACGTAGCGAGCGGTTGCTGATATTTCGCGCCCTGCCGCTTCGCCGCGCCGGCTATCGTCTGGCCCTGCAACTTGCCAGCTTAGCTCATCATTTCATAGAAATAAACTTTCATCTATGCCACTCACTTTCGTTTAAAACCTCACCAACTTTTTTCATTTTTTATAGATATGTTATTGTTGGTTATATCAAAACAGATATAGAAACCCAGCGTAGATTGAAAATAAACACATTTGCCAGCCTCTATAACGTTAACAAAAGGATTAGATGTTGTTGAGTACATGGACCATTTTAATCTATTAGTTCCATCTGTACGTGCAATAAACCCTTCATTGCCCATTTCACCCTCACCACATAACAAGAAATCACCGTCAGGAAGTTGCACTTTGTTATTCACTTGAATCTCTGACCACACCTCGTCATACTGTTCAATCAATGCATTCAAGGTTGTCTCATTACCTAATGAAATTTTATACTCTTTATTAAAGGTGCCTTTGAATTTATAATTCATCTCGAATTCAATATCTATTTCCCTTACAACACCTACATCATTAATGATTACATCTAATCCGACTAGTTGATTGTTTTCCCACTTACTCTGCATTTCTTTAGCTATCATTTGCAACTCCCCATTTTTTTGTTCTTGCTAACAATTGTTGGCTTCTTAGGTGTTCCAGTTGCTGGTAACTGGACTCTAGGAACATCAGAATTCTTAGGTTTAGAGTTCAGTTTTTTATTGAGATTACTCCCATACGTACCTCCAGTTGCTGGTGGTGGTAACGGATCAGATAAATTAACCCTCTTAATTGGTACAGATTCTACATTAGCCATTTGCGCTGCATATAACCTGCGGTTGTCTAGAGAGACTAATTGCCCATCCACTTCGGCAACATTTAAAGGTCCACTTCGATTCCAATCCCAATTGTTATTAGACATATCATGTATATATCCAGTTACGTTATCAGATATATATGCTTGAGAATAATTTAACGACGAAGGATTAACCCATTCAATACTCAACCCCAACGGATCCACCCACATCAGCGGGTTCGGCGCATACTGATACAGGTTCAACCCGCCACGCAGCCCTATCGGATCCTGCGTGGTGAAACGCCCCACCTCGGGTTCGTAGTAGCGGAACAGGTTGTAGTGCAGGCCGCTTTCGTCGTCCTGGTATTGCCCGGCGTAGCGCAGCGGCTGCTGGTATTGCGCGCCCTGCCGCTTCGCCGCGCCGGCCACCGTCTGGCCCTGCAGCTTGCCGAAGGTGTCGTATTGCCCGGACCAGCACAGGTTGCCCGCCGCGTCGGTCACCTCCAGCGGCGCGCTGTTCAGATCCGTGTGATACCAGTAAATATCCGCCGAGCGGCTGTCGCCCGCCTGCTCCAGCGCCGCCAGCGGGCTCCACGGGCTGGCCGGATCGTAGCTCCAGCTGCGGCGGCTGCCGTCGTCGCGCTGCTCCTGCAGCAACCGATAACCCTGCCACAGGAAACGGGTCGTCTGTTCGATTTTGCCCTTGTAGCGCACCACCTTGCGGCTGCGGCGGCCCAGCGCGTCGTAATGATACTGCGCCTCGAATTCGCCCTGCGGGCCACGGCCGTGCGCCCGCACCAGCCGATTGTCGGCGTCGTAGCGGTAGTGCTGTTCGTACAGGCCGTTGCGCCGGCTGATCAGGTTGCCCCAGCCGTCATACCGGTAAAACAGTTTTTGCCAGTGCGTCAGGCGGTTGTCGGCGATCGGCGCCAGCGGCAGGTGCGCGTCGATGTCGCTCTGCGGGCTGCGTTCGCCCAGCAGGTTATCCGCCAGATCGTACACCAGCCGCGCGCCCGGTTTGCCCTGATTGGGTTCGCGGTGTTGCAGCAGGCGGCCTTCGGCGTCGTAACCGTAGTGCACTTCGCCGCGCAGCGCGTCGCTCACCCCGGCCAGCTCGCCGCGGCCGGTGTAGCGATAAGCGCGCCACAGCACGCCGTCTTCCGGCCGGGTCAGTTTGTCATGGCCGAAGGCGCTGCTCTGCCAGCTGCGGCGGCCCATGGCGTCGTAACGCCGCTGCTGCTGCAGCGCCCCCTGGCTGCGGCCGGTTTCCCGGTGCAGGCGATCGCGAGTGAATTCGCTCACCACCTGCTGGTTGAATTTAATGGCGCTGGCGTGGCCGGAACCGTAATACAACCACTGCAGGCGATCGCCCTGCGGCAGCGTCAGCGCCTGCAGGTTGGCCAGCGCATCCCACTGGTATTGCAGCTCGCCGTTCACGCCCTGCTCGCCGAGCAGCCGCCCGGCTGCGTCATAGCGCATCTGCACGCTGTCCGGCTCGATGCCCAGCGCCGCGCCGCTCGCCGTCGGCAGGCGGTTCAGCTCGCGCAGCCGCCCCATGGCGTCGAAGCGGTAATGCCATTCCGCGCTGGCGTTGCCGCGCCAGACCAGCTGCCCGGCCTCGTCGAAGCGGAAGCGCTGTTCGCGCTGCGTCAGCTCGCCCGCGCTGCCCGGCAGGCCGACCTCGCGGTGCTCCTCCAGCAGCCCGGCCGCGCCGTAGCGATAATAGTGGCGGGTGTCGTCCGGGCGCTCTTCGGCCAGCACACGGCCCACCGCATCGTAGCTGAAGCGGTAGTCGCCGCCGTTGCCGTTCTCCAGCCGCGTCAGCCAGCCCTGCGGGGTGTAGTGATAGCGCCGGGTGCGGTTGATGCGATCGGTGATGCTGACCGGCAGCCCCAGGGCGTTGTACTGCCAGCGGGTCAGGCTGCCCAGCGCGTCCTGATGTTCGGCCAGCTGGCCGTGCGCATTCCAGTTAAAACGCTCTTCGCCGCCGTCCGGGTGGATCAGGGTGTGCAGGCGGCCGCCGTTATCCCACCGGTAGCGCGTCTGGTGGCCTTCGGCATCGGTCTGCGCCGTCAATTGTCCCAACCCATCGTAGGTATAAGCCGTCACGCTGCCGGAACAGTCGGTGTAGCGCGTCAGCTGGCCGCGGGCGTCCCACTCCAGCTTCACTTCCCCGCCCAGCGCGTCGATCACGCTGGCCGGCAGGCTCTCTTCGTCATCCGGATAGCGGTACAGCGTGGCATTGCCCAGCGCATCGACATAGCGCGTCGGGCGCCCCAGCGTGTCCCAGTGCTGCGCTTCGCTGCTGCCGTCCGGGTAGGCGACGGCGAACAGCCGGCCGCTGTTGCGCGAATATTGATAGCGCGTCACGCGGCCGAGCGGATCGGTTTCCGACAACAGGCGGCCGTAAGGGTCCCATTCGCTCTGGCGCTGCGCGCCGCCGGGCAGCAGCACGCTGCACAGCTCGCCGCGTTGGTAGATGAAACCGTAGCGGCGCTGGTCGAAGTCGGTGTACTGCGCCACGTTGTCGTCGTCATCCAGCCGCCACTCCGCCCGTTTGCCGTCGCCGCGCACCGCACTGCGGCGCCCGCCGGCGAAGTCATAGCCGAACTCAAGGGATTCCCCGGCGCTGTTGCGGTAGGCCGTCACGCGCGGCACGCCGTCGAGCTCTTGCCATTGGTATTCGTTCAGCAGCCCGGCGGCGTCCTGGTGGCTGATCATCAGGCCGTCGCGCCAGCCAAAGCGGCGTGTAACCTCACCGGCGCGGTTGCTCACCGTCGTCAGTTGGCCCTGCTCATCGTAACCGTAGCGCGCCAGCGTCCGTTCGCCTTCGGCGGTTTGCAGCGCCACTTCATGCAGGCGGCCCTGCGCATAGCGGCACATCAGGCGCTGCCCGGCGCTGTCCACCAGTTCGCTCAGCAGCCCCTCGTCGTCGTAAAACAGCGAGGTGGCGTTGCCGATGGCGTCGGTGATCATGCTGAGCCGGCTCGGCTGCTCGCCCGCCAGCGGCGGGTAGTGGAAAATCTGTTCGCCGACGTCAAACAGCTGCCAACTGCCGTCGTCGTTGTGCATCAGCCAGCATTTTTCGGCTTCGCAGTAGGTTTTGTGGCCGCGCGGCACCCTGGGGAAAGCGACGAAGTCGCCGGAAGGCGCGCGCCACACCAGGCCGTCCTGATACGGCTGCAGGCTGCTCTCCCAGAACAGGTTCCAGCCGCGGCCCAGTACGCTGTCGCCGGGGTTGCCGCTGCGCCAATAGCGCTGCCAGGCGACCGGCAGGCGCGATGGCAGCACGAAATCGAGATCGTCTTCGCCGTCGAGGAATTTCTGGCCGCTGACGATATCCACCGGCCGGGCGATAATGCCGACCGCGGCGGTCGCGGTCATCAGGGTGCCGGCGCGGCAGGCGATGCGCGCCAGTTTGTTGATGCCGGGCAGTTTGCCCAGCAGTTTGCCGAGCGCCCCCAGCTTGCCGGCGGCGCCGCCCACGCCGCCCACCAGGCCGGCGAACAGCAGCGTCAGATCGGAGACCTTATACAGCCAATCCGGCACTTCGGGCTTGATCGGCAAGGTGGTGACGGTGCCGCCGCCGATAAACACGTTGGGCGAACCTTCCATCACCTGCGCGTCGCAGTTGGTTTTGTCCCCCACGCGCGAGGCGGGCTGGCCGTTGATGCTGACCTTGTCGGAGCCCTGCGCCATCTGCATGCTCGGGCCGTCGTCGCTGCAGGCCACCTGGCTGTTGGTGGCGAGCGCGGCGGGTTTGCCGTTGATGAAGACGTTGGGGGAGCCGGTGACGATATTGCCTTTGGGGGTCAGGCTACCGGCACCGGCGTCGGCAATGCCGTCGCGCGCCGCGGTGGCCGCCTCCCCGGTGAGATACCCCACCGCCAGGCTGGCGCCGATAAGCAGCACGCCGACGCCGATACAGGAAGCCGCCAGGCCGGCGACGAACAGCGCGCCCGCCGCCACCGCGCCTGCGGCGGCGATCAGGCCGCCAACAAGGGTGCCGGCAATCATGCCGGCCAGGGCATGGGAATGCCCGATGGTATCGCCGACGCGGGCCGCTTCGGTCATCGTAAGTTCCTTTTACGCAAAGAGTTCATCGTTAGGCCGCCCGATAGCTGTTCAGCACCTGCTGCAGCAGCGCGTCATCTTGCGGCGTCAGCTTGCGCGCCATCGCCAGGGTGAACACCAGCACCCGCCCCTCCGCCAGCGCAAACACCGCCTGGTTCTGCCAGATGCGTTTGCCGTCGCGCAGGTAGCTGGCGCGCACCCACTCACCGGCGGCCAGCCCATCGCCCAGCGACGCCGGCTCGCGGCTTTTGAACGCCCAACCTTTCAGCCCCTGCGCCAGCGCATCGAGCTGGCGGGTGACGTAGCCTTCCAGGTTCTCCGCCGGCTGCAGCGCATCGCGGGAAATATTGACTGAGGGGGAAACATCATCGCCGGCCAACAGGACGTTGACCGTGCGATCGGCATAGCCTTCCGGCAAAGCGACGCTGCCTTCGCTGAAAGCGCAGCGGGATAAAGCGGACATGCGAGGATCCTTTTGCATAAATAATGCTTAAGCATCGCATAACTTAGCCTTGAAATAAAACCATCAGGCGTCGCCAATGTTGCACGGCGTGACCGCGTTCACTGTGAAAAAGAGCGTTGCCGGAATCTGGCCGGGAATCAAACCGTCATATTACAGAATTATCTGAAACCACCGGCGCGCCGACGCCTTGATTGTGGCTATACTCGGCTCTCGTCCGTTTTTCAGGAGATCAGGATGCTGAGATTCACCCGTAGCGCGCTGCTGTGCGCCGCGCTGGCCGCGTTCAACGCCGGCGCCGCCGAAACGCCGACGTTCGGCCCGGAACTGCAGGGCTTTCACTACCCCTACCCGTTGCAGCAGTTCAGCTTCACCTCGCAGGGGCAGCCGTTAAAGATGGGCTATATGGACGTGCCGCCGGAAGGCGCCGCCAACGGCCGCACCGCGCTGTTGCTGCACGGTAAAAACTTCTGCGCCGCCACCTGGCAGGACACCATCAAGGCGCTGAGCAAGGCCGGCTACCGCGTGATCGCGCCCGATCAAATCGGTTTTTGCGCCTCCAGCAAGCCGGCGCATTACCAGTACAGCTTCCAGCAGCTGGCGCAAAATACCCACGGCTTGCTGCAGAACCTGAACATCAGCAAGGCCATCGTCATCGGCCACTCCACCGGCGGCATGCTGGCCACGCGCTACAGCCTGATGTATCCGCAGGCGGTGGAACGGCTGGTGATGGTCAACCCGATCGGCCTCGAGGACTGGAAGGCGAAAGGCGTGCCGTGGCGCAGCGTCGATCAATGGTTCGCGCGCGAGCTGAACACCACCGCCGAGGGCATCCGCAATTATGAGCAGCACACCTACTACGGCGGCCGCTGGAAGCCGGAGTACGATCGCTGGGTGGATATGCTGGCCGGGCTGAACAACGGGCCGGGCCACCGTCTGGTGGCGTGGAACTCGGCGCTGATCTACGACATGATCTTCACTCAGCCGGTGTATTACGAGTTCAAGGATCTGCAGACGCCCACCACGCTGATGATCGGCACCGCCGACACCACCGCCATCGGCAGCGATATCGCCCCGCCGTCAGTCAAGGCCAAAATCGGGCATTACGCGGTGCTGGGCAAACAGGCGGCAAAACTCATCCCGCACGCCACGCTGATCGAGTTCGCCGGGCTGGGTCATGCGCCGCAAATGGAGGAACCGGCGCGCTTCCATCAGGCGTTGCTCAAGGCGCTGCAACCCTGAGCGGCCGGTTGGCGCGGCCGCCGCACGGCGGCTAAACTTTCAGCTGGCACTCAATTGCAGGAGACAGCCATGCGACAGATTATTGCCAGCGCGTTCGTCAGCCTCGATGGCGTGATGCAGGCGCCCGGCGGGCAGGACGAAGACCGCAGCGGCGGTTTTCGCTTCGGCGGCTGGACCGCGCCCTATTGGGATGACGCCGTCGCGGAAACGATGAGCGATCTTTTCTCTGCGCCTTTCGATCTGCTGCTCGGGCGGCGCACCTACGATATCTTCGCCGGCTACTGGCCGCATATCATCGACGAGGCCGACCCGTTTTCCGCCGACATCGCCCGCGTGTTCAATCAGGCCACCAAGTACGTCGCCACCCACCACGGCGAGACGCTGGCGTGGGAGCACAGCCAGTGGCTGGGGCGAGACATCCTCGCCCGGCTGCGCGAGCTGAAGCGCGCCCAGGGGCCGGTGCTGCTGGTGCAGGGCAGCAGCACGCTGATGCAACAGCTGCTGGCCAACGATCTGGTGGATGAACTGCGCTTGCTCACCTACCCGGTGCTGCTCGGCGGCGGCAAGCGGCTGTTCGATGACAACGCGGCGCCGGCGGCCTTCACGCTGGCCCACTCGGTGGTCTCGCCCGGCGGCGTCATTGTGGCTCACTACCGCCGTGCTGGCGCGGTGAAAACCGGCTCTTTCGTGGCGGAAAGCGCCGCGGCGGCCCAGTCGTAAAAAAAGGGCCGGTCGGCCCTTTTCTCTTCCCCTTACTCACCTCAGGCAAACAAAATATCGCTCTGCTCCACCTGCCCGACCACGTGGATCTTGAAGTCGGCGGCATAGCTGTTGCTCTGGGTGTTCATCAACAGATCGGTGGTGCCGTTGAAGGCGTCGAAGTTGAGCTGGATCTCGCCTTTCTGGCCGCTGAAGGCGCTGCCGCTGTCGATAAAGCGCAGCTCGCTCAGGCTGTTGTTGAAGCGCAGGCCGGAGAGATCGATCTTGTCGATGCCGTGCTCGAAGTCTTCAATCACGTCGAACGCCGCCACCGTGGACTCTTTGGCGTTGAGATAGACGAAATAGTCGGTGAAGTTATTGGCGTCTTTGCCGCCCCACAGATGATCCGCCCCCAGGCCGCCGTACAGGATATCGGAGCCGGCGTTGCCCGCCAGCAGGTTGTCCTGATCGTTGCCGATGATCACATCGCGCCCGCTGCCGCCTATGGCGTTCTCGATGATCGCCCCGCGCGCGATGGCGACGTTCTGCGTGCCGCCGCCGACGCTGGAGAACGCACCGTCGTTCAGGTTGATCATCTGCTGCTGGCTGTAGCCGGAGAAGTCCAGCGTGTCGTTGCCGCCGGCGTCCCACACCGCGAAGTTGACCGGTTTGCCGTTGTCCGCTGTGGCGGTCAGGAAATCGCGCCCGGTGTTGGAGTTGAAGCCGTACACCGTGTCGCCGGTGCGGGTGTTCATGTTGGCGCCGTACAATTTTTGGATCGCGGCAATGTCATCCACCATCGGGCCATAGCCGTACACCCCTTTGGTGTCGGCGCCGGTGTAACCGGCGTTGAAATAGCTCATGATCGAGTATTGCAACGAATCCTGATAATAGGCGGCATCGTTCTGGTAGCTCGGGTTGCCCAGCGACGCGTCATAAGATCCCGGGTGCGCCAGCCCCAGGGCATGCCCCAGCTCGTGGGTGAAGGTCTGGCTGCTGAAGTCACCGCTAACCGGCGCCTGATGGGTGGCGAAGTTTTTGTTGAACCACACCGTGCCCGCAAAGGCGTTATCGCTGCCCGGTTTGGAGCTCGGCGGGTAATAGGCGTACGCGTTGATGGCATTCGGGCCGCTGCCGGCGGCGGTGCTGCCGTCGGCGCGCTGGGTGAAGTACGCGAAGGTGATGTCCGCGCGGTGGTTGATATCGGTAGACGCCGCTTCGGTAAAGGTCACGTTCGCCACGTCGGCCCACGCCTGCATCGATTTCAGCGCCTGAGCCTGCGCCGCCTGGGTCAGTGGCTGCAGCCCCTTGTCACCGTCGCCGGTCTGGCCGATGCGGTTCAGCGCGCTCTGCGTCAGGAAGGAGTAGGTCAGCGCCACCGACTGATGATACACCTGATCGCCGTTGTGCGTCAGGCCCGGCCGCGTCAGCTGATCGGCGGCGCGATCGAAGCTGAAGTTATCGCGGATTTTACCCAGGTTGTCGATGGCTGCCCCGCCGCGCTGATTGCTGTACAGGTTAGCGTTGTCCAGCGTGAACAGCGCGCCGTAACCCAATCCGTCATAAATGCTGCCGGGCTGGTGATAGTAAAACTGATAGTTATGATCGTTGGGGGATGTGGCGCTCAGGCTGGTGAACTCATCGTCATCTTGCAAAATGTCGTTGTGGCGACTGCGCATTGTATTCTCCTTTTACACAATAGGAACCCACTCGCTTTGTAAGACTATTCATCAGTCGTTCTAATCTAAGCCAAGGCTTAGGAATGACCAGTATAGTGACTCACCCCGCTGGCGCGAGCCCGCCCGGCCTGGCTTCACCGCGCCGGGCATAGAGATGGAGATACGCGTAACAATTTGTATTCTCACTATATTAATGAGAAAAATGAGCGCATTAACGGGTTAATTATTCGTCTTTTTGCGCATTTTATTGCCGATTGGATCAGAATAATCGAGGATTAAAAAACCTAATCCTTCCCTCATCATCAAGATGGGTACGTGCTAAAGTGTGAACGGACAGCCGAAAGGAGTGACCCGATGCCAACCCATTTCCTTATGCGCGCCTTGCGCCGCGCCAGCCTGACAGGAGTCGTTATGAGCATATTGTGCAGCAGTGCCCTGGGCAGTTCACTGCCGTTGCTGGAACCCGCCGCGCTGAAGGGCGACTGGCAGCTCGCCGCCATCGGCGACGGTAAAACCGTCTGCGAGGTGCAGCTGAGCGACGAAGCGGTCGCCAACACCAACGCTTTCCGTTTCAGCGCCTCCGCCCAATGCCTGCAGCCGCTGGCGCTGCACGCGCTGCCGGTCGCCTGGCGGCCGACGCCGGACGGCATGACGCTGACCGACGCCGAAGGGAGCATGGTGGCGTTTCTGGCCCTGACCGCGCCGAAGCGCTATGAGCTGATCGACCGCAACGGCCCTTCGCGCTTTGTGCTGATCCCGCGCTAACCCTTCAGGCGAACAGCAACCCGAGCAGCGCGCCGCCCGCCAGCACCCACAGCGGATGGAGGCGCTTGCTCATGCTCAACCCCGTCGCCAGCGCCACGATTGCCGCCAGCCGCCAGCTGGGCGCGGAAGCCTCGGCGATCAAGATACCGCTGGCCGCCACCAACCCCACGGTCAGCGGCACCAGTCCGGCCTGCACGATGCGGCGCCACGGGCGATCCTTAAAGCGCCGCCAGGCGCCCATCACCAATAGCGTAACAATAGAAGACGGCCCGAACTTGGCGATCGAAGACACCAGCAGCCCCGCCCAGCCGGCGACGTGCCAGCCGACCAGCGGCACGATCATCATGTTCGGCCCCGGCGCGGCCTGCGCCATGGCGAACAGCGCGCTGAACTCCTGGGCGCTCATCCACTGATGCACCTCCACCACCTGCCGCTGCATTTCCGGCAGAATGGTCATGCCGCCGCCGAACGCCAATAAAGAAAGCTCCGTGAAGATCAGCGCCAACGCCATCAACACCCCGCTCATGACGGCCACCGCCACATCAGCAGAATGCTCAGCGGCGCCAGCACCAACATGGTCGGCAACAGCGGCAGGCGCAGCCAGGCGATGGCGATCAGCGCCAGCGCGACGATCGCCAGCGCCGGCCATTTACCGCGCAGCGGCAGCAGCATCTTGATCCCGGTCGACAGCAGCAGCCCGGCGGCGGCGGCGGCCAGCCCGGCGAACACATGCTGCACATGCGGATCGTTTTGGAAGCGGGCGTATACCACGCCCAGCCCCACCACGATCGCCGTCGGTGCGCTGATGAGGCCCAGCAAAGCGCACAGCGCGCCGCGCAGCCCGCGAAACTCCATGCCCACCGCCACCGACAGGTTGATCACATTGCCGCCGGGCAAAAACTGGCACAGGCCGAGCAGCTCGGTAAACTGTTCGCTGCTCAGCCAGCGCCGGCGCTCCACCAGCATACTGCGCGCCATCGGCAGCACGCCGCCGAAGCCGATAAGCCCCAGCCACAGAAAGCCCAAAAACAGCTCAGCATTACCCGGCGCAGCTGCCGGGTGCGGTTTTAACGTATTGATATCTGACATGACATTGCCATTCCACATCGCTTGTTTTGATGTCTGGTATCATGCGCGCCGCCGTGCCATGATGTCTAATGCATTCCGGAAAAACCAAAGATACCTTTGAGGTATGGCTATGATCGAACTGCGTCGCCTGCGGGCATTCGTCACCGTGGTGGAAGAAGGCAACATCACCCGCGCCGCCGAGCGGCTGTTTATCCAACAGCCGCCGCTGACCCGCCTGCTGCAGGGGCTGGAAGACGAACTGGGCGTAACCTTGTTGCAGCGCCTGCCGCGCGGCGTGCGCGTCACCGAAGCGGGGGGCGTGCTGTTTGAAGAGGCCCGCGCCCTGCTGGCGCGCGCCGAACGCCTGCGCGAAGCGGTACAGCGCGCCGCCCGCGGCGAGCAGGGCTATATCGCCATCGGTTTCACCAGCTCCGCCGCGCTGCATCCGTTCGTGCCCAACCTGCTGCGCCGCTATCGCGATATCCTGCCGGGCATCACCACCCAGTTGGAAGAAGCCGGCAGCGGCGAACTGATGGAGGCGTTGCTGGAACAGCGCCTCGACGCCGCCTTCGTGCGCTCGCCGGCCAACGGCATTCCCGGCCTGAGCGTCGAGCCGGTGCTCAGCGAGCCGATGATCGTCGCCCTGCCGCTGGGCCACCGGCTGGCGCAAGAAACGCAGCAACCGCTGCCGCTGGCCGAACTGGCCCACGAGGCGTTTATTCTCTATCGCCGCCCCGCCGGTCAGGGGTTGTACGACGCCATCCTGGCCGCCTGCCACCGCGCCGGCTTCAGCCCGCGCATCGTGCAGGAAGCGCCGCGCCTGCCGGCCACCCTCAGCCTGGTCGGCGCCGGATTAGGGGTGTCAATCGTGCCCGGCTCGATGCGGCGGCTGGGCGGCGACGGCATTGTCTACCGCACGATCGCCGAAGAAGCGCAGCTCAGCGCCCCGCTTTACCTGGCGCTGCGCCATAGCCCGGCCTCGCCGATCGTCGAGCGCTTTCGCGAACTGGTCGCCGAGGCGGTTCAGGCCTCGGGCTGATCGGTGATGCGCGTCAGGTGGATCATCAAATACAGCAGCTCATCGTTCGACATCTCCATTTGCAGCAGATTCTTCACGTAATCGCGGATCAATAGCGCGCCGCGATAGGCATGCGGATACTCGGCCGTCATCTGGGCAAACAGAAAGTCGGCCTTCGAGGTCATCTGTTTGCCGTCGAGCATGCGCTGGATAAAGAACTGCATATGCACTAAAAAGCGCGCGTAGTTCAGCGAATCGGTGTCGATATTGAGGCGAAAGTGATACTTGATGATATTGAAAATATCTTTCAGCATCTTCACCGCCAGCAACGTGTGCTCCATGTTTTGCACTTCGGTCTGGCCGTTGACCAGGTGAAAGGCGATATTGCCCGCTTCCTCTTCAGGCAGATGGATATTCAGCCGCTGGTTAATGTAGGCCAAGGCTTGCAGCCCCACCGCAAACTCTCGCGGGTAGAAACGCTTCACCTCGAACAGCAGGCGGTTTTGGATGGCGATACCCTTGTGATGACGTTCGATAGCAAAACTGACGTGATCCGCCAGCGTAAAGAAAATCTGTTCATTAATGTTGCCGTTCAGTTGGCGATTGGCCTCACTGAGGATCATCTGCACAATTTCGATGTGCTCCGTCGGGGCAGTTTCAATCAGCCGCAGGTAATCCCGCCCCTTTTGCCCCTCCTGCACCACATACACTTTCTCAATGGCGGCCGAGTTGATCTCGTCTCCGGTTTTGCTGTTAAAACCAATTCCCTTGCCCATGACGATAACCTCACGGTTATCGTCGTCCGCGGTTAACACCAGACTGTTGTTGAGCACCTTAATGACTTTCATCGTCTCGGCCGTCACCTTGCTTATTTGCCCAACCGGCCATTGGCGGCGATAAGCTGCCGATACCAGTCAAAACTGCGTTTTTTGATGCGCCGCAGATCCTTAAGATCCCGTTCTCCGCGGTTCACGTAGATAAATCCATAGCGCTTTGCGTAACCTTGATGCGTGCTGACGACGTCAATCGCCGCCCACGGGCAGTAACCGAGCAGCTCGACGCCATCGTTGATCGCCAGCCGCATCTGTTCGACATGCTGCCGCATGAATTCAATGCGATAGTCGTCGTCGATAGTCTCATCCGCCCGCAATTCATCCGGCGCGCCAATGCCGTTCTCCGTGATCAGTATCGGCAGGTGATAGCGCTCGAAGGTCTTGCGCAGCGTTAAGCGCAGGCCAACCGGATCGATCACCCATCCGTAGCGCGTCTTGCCGACAAACGGGTTTTCCGCCGCACGATACACACCCGGTTCGCCGAGCATAATTTGCTGATCGCCGGCGCGTGCGCTCACGTCTGAACCGTCGCCGCGGCTGGCGGCGATCGTGGCGGTGGAATAGTAATTGATCGCCACATAATCCGGTCGTGCCGCCAACAGCAGCGCCGCGTCCTCCGGCTCCCTGTCCGGCGACCACCCCCGATCCTCAAGGTAACGCCAGGCCAGGGCGTTATAGCGGCCATGCACCGCCACATCGAGAAAACTCCAACAGCGCAACGTCTCCCAGTTATGAGCGGCAATGGCATCCAGCGGATTACAGGTCTCCTGATACATCGAGGTGGTATTGATCGCCGGGCCAATTTTCCCGCCGGGACAGCGCTGATGGCATAATGCCATGACTTTGGCCTGAGCGACCAACATATGATGACTCTGCTGATACAGCGTCCGTTTGTCAGGCAACGCACCGCCTTTGGGCGTGCCGATAGCGCCGGGGTGCAGGATCATGGTGTTCTGTTCATTGATGGTGAGCCAATACTTCACCCGATCGCCGAAGGCGTCGAACAGCACGCCGGCATAAGTGACAAAAGCCTCGATGGTGGCGCGATTGGACCAGCCGCCCTGCTGCTCCAGCACATACGGCAGATCGAAATGATACAGCGTCACCACCGGCTCGATGCCGTGCGCCAGCAATTCGTCGATCAACTGCCGGTAAAACGCCAACCCCGGCGCATTGACTTCGCCGACGCCTTCGGGCAACACGCGCGTCCACGCAACCGAAAACCGGTAGGCCTTTAACCCCAGTTCTGCGAACAGCTTCACATCCTCGCGAAAGCGATGATAGTGATCGCTGGCCACCGTAAAATCCGCCGTGCCTGCGGGATGTTCGAGCATATCGACGATCGACGGGCTTTTGCCGTCTTCATTCCATGCGCCCTCCACCTGATAGGCGGAAGTCGACGCGCCCCAGAGAAACTCGGCGGGAAAATCGTGCAAGCGTTGATAAATCATGCCGGCTCCTTATTGGCCTTCAGCGCCATAATCGTCTCACCGGCATGAACGCCATGCGGCTTAGGTAACACCTGAACCTGAAACGCTTCGCTGTTGACGATCAATACCGGCGTCGTCAGATCGAAGCCCAATGCGGCGATCGCGCCGATGTCAAAACGCACCAGCTCGTCGCCGGCCTTCACGCGATCGCCGATCTGCAGTCCGGAGTCAAAGTGTTGGCCACCCAGGTTTACCGTGTCGATGCCGATATGCAGCAACAGCTCCGCGCCGTTGTCCCCCTTGATGCCGACCGCATGTTTTGACGGCAGGAAAGTCACGATCTCGCCGTCCAGCGGCGCACGCAGCACGCCTTCCGACGGTATGATCGCCATGCCCTGGCCCAACAAGCCCTGGGAGAAAACGTCATCGTTGACCTGATCCAACGTCACGGCTTTGCCGGTCAGCGGGCTGAAAACCGGCGATACCTCGTCGGCCGCCGCCACCTGAGTCTCGTCGTTCGTCTCCTCGACCGGATCGTCGAAGCCAAGGATCCAAGTCAGGGCAAAGGTCACGACGATGGCAATGGCGCAAGTGATCAGCGCGTGCACGATATTCATCGGGTTCTCACCGATAAACGCCGGCAAAGCGGCCAGGCCAGGAGAAACGAAGGCATAACGCACCAACCCGCTCAACCCGGCGTAAATGCCGGCGCAGCCACCGCCGATCATCGCCGCGATCAACGGTTTGCGCAGTTTCAGCGTCACCCCGTACAGCGAGGGTTCAGTGATCCCCAACAACGCGGTAAAACCGGCGGAGGACGCCAACTGGCGCAAATTCGTGTTCTTGGTGCGGAATGCCACACATAGCGTCGCCGCACCTTGTGCAATATTGGACGCCAACATGCCCGGCCCGTTAATCATCTCAAAGCCATTCTTGGTCAATTGGCCGGTGGCGATCGGTGTCATCGCCCAGGCGGTGCCAGTGATCACCAAAAATGGCTGCAGCCCGCCCATCAACATAGGAATCAGCCAGCTGGCCTTGCCATCGACGATCGCCGCACCGGCGGCCACCATGTCATTGAGGAAAATGCCGAACGGCCCGACCACCACCAACGCCAGTGGCGCGGTGACCAGCAGCACGATCATCGGTTTGGTGAAGAACTTGATCATCGTCGGCGAAACTTTCTCGGCAAACCGCTCGATATAGGACATCAGCCACACGGTAAAAATGATCGGCAACACCGAGCCGGCATAATCCGCCAGCCGCACCGGAATGCCGAGAAAATCAATCGCGGCGCCCGCCGCCTGCATCTGAGCCAGATTAGGGTGCAGCAACGCGCCGGCGAGGGTCATCGCCAGGATGGGATTGCACTCGAATTTTATCGCGGCACCGTAAGCCAACAGCACCGGCAGGAAGAAAAAGGCCGCATCGGCGACGGTATCCAGCAATCGATAGGTCGTGCCGGCGGGATCTATCGCCCCGGCCAGCTTGAGGATCGCCAGCAGCGCCTTGATCATCCCCGCGCCGGTAATGGCCGGGATCACCGGGGTAAAGGTCGTGGAAATCACGCTGATAATCCGTGACACCACGCCACCTTTCGGCTGCTGCTTTTGAGCGCCGGTTTGCGGCTGGCCAATCTCCTTTTGCAGCACGCGGAACGTTTGCTGCACGTTATTGCCGACCACGATCTGAAACTGGCCGCCTCGCACCACCACGCTGATAACGCCCGGCAGGGCTTCGATCGCCTTCGAATCCACTTTAGCGTCGTCGTTGAATTCCATACGCAAACGGGTCGCGCAGTGCGTCAGCTTGCTGACGTTGCCTTTACCGCCGACCCGCGCCAATATTTCTAAGCCAAGTTTTTGATAGTCCATCGTCTTCCCCGGTAAAATGCAAAAAAAAAGACCAAAATGGAAATGCGCCTCATCACAAGGAGAAGTGCATTCCTATTTTGGTCTTGCCTGCTTTAGCAGTAACACGCCGCAATAAAAATGGTGTGCGGTCTTCTCGACCGCGCTAAAAGTATCACCATACTCGCGAATACTCGGCAATAGCCAGACGTCAGCGTTGTGAAAGGCGTCACGATTTAGCGTAAATGCACTGCAATGTCGCCGCTGCACGCTTTTTGCGCACACCCATAGCGCAATCGGAAGGAAATAACCCAAAATAATGCGTTTCATTGACACTTTGTTTATTTAATTACAGGGGAAGATTAATTCAGATCCATGACTATTGAGATTAACAATGAATAATTAAACCCGCTCTCACTTAGTAACAAACGCAAACAAATAAACGCCTACGCAATACATTCCAGCCGCTAGGATTTAAGGGTCACAGCCTATTCCCGCCGATGACAAAAATCATTTCAATGGCGATCGCGCCTTCCCCGTCGCCTGCTTCTGCAGGCGCACGGCTTTATATTGGAGAAAATGCTATGCTATCGCGTCGTGATATATTGAAAGTCTCCGCCGTCAGCGCGGCCGCCGCCGGCATGATCGGCGGCATCACCAAAAATGCCGCTGCCGACGACCATCGCAATATCGTGCCCCCCAGCAGCTATCAGCCGCCTGCCGATGCGCAACATCTCTATAAATACAAATTCACCGACAGCAAAAAACGCAGCCTGCCCAGCGGCTGGGCGCGCGAAGCCACCGTCGAGCAATTCCCGATCTCCGAAGGCGTGGCGGGCGTCGACATGACGCTGGAGCCGGGCGGCGTGCGCGAACTGCATTGGCACGCCATCGCCGCCGAATGGGCATTCATGCTGGAAGGCCATGCGCGCATCACCATCCTCGATCCCGAGGGAAAATGTGAGGTGGCGGATTTCGGCCCCGGCGACGTCTGGTATTTCCCGAAAGGCTACGGCCATTCCATTCAGGCGCTGGCGGACGGCGCGCATTTTATTTTGGCGTTCGATAACGGCCATTTCTCCGAATTCGGCACCTTCAGCATCACCGATTGGGTGGCGCATATGCCGAAAGAGGTATTGGAAAAAAGCGTCGACATGCCGGCGGCGGTATTTTCCAAGGCCAAACAGGGCGAAGCTTATATTGTCGGCGGCGCCGTTCCGCCCACCTTGCCATTACCGAAAAGCGACGGCGGATTAAATAATGCCCCGCTGACCCACCGCTATGAATTAATGAAGCAAAAGCCGTTCTTTGAAAATGACGCCGGCAGCGTCCATTTGGTGTCGTCGAAAGAATTTCCCATTTCCACCACCATGACCGGCATCATCGAGATCGTGAAACCCGGCGCGATCCGGGAATTGCACTGGCACCCCAACGCCAACGAATGGCAATACTATATTGCCGGCAAAGGCCGCATGACGGTGTTCAGCTCGCACGGCCACGCGCAGACGGAAGAGTACGCCCCTTCGGACGTCGGTTACGTGCCGCAGGGCTTCGGCCATTACATCGAGAACATCGGCGATGAGGATTTGAAGGTACTGATCGTGATGGACAACGGCATTTATCAGGATATTTCGTTGTCCGACTGGCTGGCGAAAACCCCGACCTACCTGCTGGCGGACAACTTCAATAATCAGGTTGAGGACTGGCAGGATAGACCGAAAGACAAACGGGTGATGTCGCGGCGCAGCCGATAACGCCGCGGCGAGGGAGAATCTCCCTCGCCGCTTTTCGTTACTGCTTGCGCTGCTCCGCCACCTGTTTGGCGGTGACGCTGCCCTGCTTATCGCCGAAGTGGCCGACCACGAAGTTGGCGACCGCCGCCACTTCCTCGTCGGAATACGCGCTGCCGAACGACGGCATCATCTCATGCCGCTCGCCGACGCTGATGCTCGTCCCCTTCAGGATAGCCTGCACCACGCTGCGCCCCTGCGGATCGTTCACCGCCGTGCTGCCCACCAGCGAAGCATACTCGCTCTGGCGGCCCGGCCCGTTCCACTGGTGGCAGCCGCTGCAGTCGTTGGCGAACATCCGCCGCCCGAGCGAGCTGTCTTGCCCGCCCGGCAGGATCGGGGTGGAAGCCCCCGCGCCCTTCGGCTGCAAGTTCACCGCCGCCGCGCTGTCGCCGGCGATGGGTTCGATGTCGCGCAGGTATTTCACCAGCGCCAGATTATCTTCCGGCGTCAGGAACTGCAGGCTGTTTTCCACCGCTTCCGCCATCGGACCGGCGGCGCTGCTGCGCCCCGGCGCATGGCCGGTGGCCAGATATTGCGACAGTTGCTGGTCGCTCCAGCCGCCGATGCCGGTCTGTTTGTCCGGCGTGATGTTGGCGGCGAACCAGCCCTGCACCACTTCACCGCTCAGGTGCTTGCTCTGGTTAAGACCGAACCCCAGATTGCGCGGCGTATGGCACTCGCCGCAGTGGCCGAGCGCCGTCGCCAGATAGGCGCCGCGATTCCACTGTTCATCCTTGTTGAGATCCGGCGCGAAACGCTGCTCCTGGAAGAACGCCAGGTTCCAGAATTTCATGCCCCAACGCTGGTTGAACGGGAACGACAGCTCGTTTTGCGGGTTGGCCTGTTTCACCGGCGGCAGACTGAACAGATAATCCTTGATCGCCAGCACGTCATCGCGGCTCAGCCCGGTGTAGGAAGTATAAGGCATCGCCGGATACAGGTTGCCCTGTGGGCCGATGCCCTCACGCACCGCGCGCACGAACTGATCGTCGCTCCAGTTGCCGATGCCGGTTTCCTTGTCGGCGGTGATGTTGGTGCCGTAAATGGTGCCGAACGGCAGCTTGAAGGCGAAGCCGCCCGCATAAGGCGTGCCGCCCGGCGCGGTGTGGCACGCCACGCAGTCGGCGGCGCGCGCCAGGTACTCGCCGCGCGCCAGTTTGTCGGTCATGCCGGCCGGCGCCCCGGCGATCGGCGCCGCAGGCTCAGCGCCGGTGGGCCGCAGCAGCGTATACAGCGCGTATCCTCCCGCCAACACCACCACGGCGATAATCAGCCATAACAGCCCTTTCAAGGCATTGCTCATCGCATCTCTCCCTAACCCAACGCCTTGGCGGCCTGGTGGATGGCGGCGCGAATGCGTACATAGGTGGCGCAACGGCAAACGTTGCCGCCCATCGCCGCGTCGATGTCCGCATCGCTCGGATTCTTGATTTGCGCCAGCAGCGCGCTGGCGCTCATGATCTGGCCGGACTGGCAGTAACCGCACTGCACCACGTCCAGATCAAGCCAGGCTTCCTGCACCGCCTTGCCTTCCGGCGTGGCGCCCACGGCTTCGATGGTGGTGATTTTTTTGCCGACGGCGGCGGAGACCGGCGTCATGCACGAACGCACCGGCACGCCGTCCAGATGCACGGTACAGGCGCCGCACATGGCGATGCCGCAGCCGAATTTGGTGCCGGTCAAGCCGGCTTCGTCACGCAGAAACCACAGCAGCGGCATGTGCGGATCGCCCTCGAAAGTCAGCGGCTGATCGTTTACGGTTAAATGAATCATCAGGTTCTCTCCTTGTCAGACGCCGGATTCGCAGTGGGATTATGCAGCGGCAGGCTCAGCGAGGTGCGCGGCCGCCCAAGCAGCGCCAGCGCATTGCCGACCGCCGGGGCGATGGTCGGCACCCCCAGCTCGCCCACGCCGGTCGGTTTCTCGGTCGAAGGCACGATGATCACCTCGATCTCCGGCATCTCATCGATGCGCAGCGGGCGGAAGTTATTGAAATTGGACTGTTCGACCACGCCGTCTTTCAGCGTGATATTGCCGTACAGCGCCAGGCTCAGGCCGTAGCCGATACCGCCCTCGATCTGCGCGCGGATCACGTCGGGATTCACCGCCACGCCGCAGTCCACCGCGCACCACACTTTATGCACTTTGGGGATGCCGCCTTCGCCGATCGACACCTCGGCCACCTGCGCCACATAGGTGTCGAACGCCTTGGCGACGCCCACGCCGCGCGCGCGTCCGTCTACCACTTTAGCGCCCTGCCAGCCGGCGGCTTTCGCTACCGCCCGCAGCACGCCCGCCGCGCGCGGCGCATCGCCCATCAGCGCCAGCCGCCCTTCGACCGGATCCTGGCCGGTTTCCTGCAACAGCTGATCGATAAAGCTCTCCACCGCGTGGCCGGTGTGGGTGCTGGCGACCGACCGCAGAGAGGTGGTCGGCACCTTGCCGGGCACGATATGCGCATCGCAGCGGAAGGCTTCGAAGGTGTATGAGACCTCGCTGGCGCCCTCGACCATCATCTGATCGAGGCCGTTGACCACCAGCGCATCCATCGCGCTGTGGCGCGTCCAGGAGTGGCCGACCACGGTATCGGTCCAGCCCACCACTTTGCCGCCCCGAATGGCGCCGCGCAGGCGGTGCAGGATCATCGGGCGATACCAGCCGTTGCGGATGTCGTCCTCGCGCGTCCACACCACCTTCACGCCGTGGCCGGGGCCGATGCCCTTGGCCGCCGCCGCCATGTCGGCCGCCAGATCCGGCCCCAGCGTCGGGTTGCCTAAATCGATGCGCCGGCCGAAGCTGCCGCCCGCCAGAATGGTTTCAATCTGCACCTTGTCCGGCGGCAACTCGAACAGATCGCACAATTGCTTGTGATCGAGCGTCTGGATTTGGCAGCCGTAGCGCGCCTTGACGCTCTCGCCGTCCCAGAACAGATAGCCGTCCAGCGGCTCCATCGGCGCGTGCGCGACGTACGGGAAGGTGTATTCGGCCTCGATCACCTTATCGGCCTTATCGAACACCTCGTCCGGCTTGCCGTGGCTCTTCGCCACCACGCCGGTTTTCTGCGCCACCTGGCGGAATTCGGCGTAGATCTCCTCGGTGTTGCGCCGTTCGGCCTGCGCGTCGTCCCAGGTGACCCGCAGCCGTTCCCGCCCCTGGATCGCCGCCCAGGTGTTTTTGGCGTAAACCGCCACGCCGGTGGCGACCTGCTTCACCGCCACCACGCCCGGCACCGCCAGCGCCCGCTCGGCGTCGAAGGTCGCCACTTTGCCGCCGAAACGCGGCGGTTTCTTGATGGTGACGGTCAGCATGTCCGGCTCGTGGATATCCTGCGAGAACTGCGCGCTGCCGTTGGTTTTCGCCAGCGAATCGACGCGGTGCAAACCGCGCGTTTTGCCGATCAGGGTGAAATTGGCCGGATCCTTCAGCGTCAGGCTGGCGGGATCGGGCGGCGGCAGCGTGGCGGCCAGCGCGGCGAATTCGCCGAAGCCCGCTTCGCGCCCGCTGGCGGCATGGCGGATCTTGCCCGCCTGCACGGTGATTTCCTGCGCCGAGGTTTTCCAGCTCTGCGCGGCGGCCTGCACCAGCAGCGCGCGCGCCATGGCGCCCATACGCCGCATTTGCTCATAGGCATTGGCCACCGAGCTGGAACCGCCGGTGCCCTGGAATCCGAAGGCCAGGTTTTTGTAGATATTGGTGTCCACCGGCGCGGCCACGACCCGCACCTGTGCCCAATCGGCATCGAGCTCTTCGGCGACCAGCGTCGCCATGCCGGTATAGACCCCCTGGCCCACTTCGGTGTGTTTACTGATGACGGTGACGACGCCGTCGACGCCGATCTGAACGAAGGCGTTGGCGTCTAACGCCGCCGCGCCGGAGGCGGTCGGGGCAGCCGAACGCGCCAGCGCGCCGGTGGACGGCAGATAGGCGCCGATCACCAACGCCCCGGCGCCGACGATAAACCGCCGCCGCGAAAGCGGAACTTGGGATATGCTCATTGCTCATGACTCCAAAAAAACCGAAGGCGTCACTGCCTTCGGCGAAACAAATCTTGTTATGGGAATGGCTTGTCGCGCCCGTCAGGTGATATAGCGCAACAGAGCAATAATTAGCGTAGCCTATTATCCAGTAGACTTAATGTTGAAGAGGGTTTTTCTATTGGAGAATCGTGCGGTGCGGGCAGGCACCCGCACCGGGGTCAGCTCTGCGTCGCCGCCAGAGAGGAGAAAACGCTGAGCAGGTTGATTTGCGCCGCCATGTTGTCGCTGTCGAAGGCCACGGTGAGCGCGTCCTGGCGCTCCACGCCGGGCACCAGGCTGAACAGATCCGCCAGCACCGGTTTGGCCGCCATCAGCGTCAGCCGGTAAGGCGGCATAAAACGGCGCTCCACCGGCAGTCTGGCGCCCTGGCGCACCTGTTGCATCGCCCGCTCGCGGATCTCCGCCCGCGCCCGCTGTGGGCTGAGCGATTCGGCGGCGGTTTGCGAGAGGGCGCGTTTTACGCAAACATAGCCGGATTGCGGATAACGTTCAGCGATCCAACGTTGCAGCTCGTCGTCACCGCTCACCAGCCACAACGGCACGTTCAACTCCGCCGCCATCGCCGCATACAGATCGCTTTCGCCTACGACCTCGCCGTTCAGGCTGACGCGATAAAAGGCCCGACCGTTGATGGTATGCGCCAGCACGCCGCGTTCGCCGGCGGCGCTGTGATAACCGATGCACATCAGGCCATCGTAATGTTGATGCTGCAGCCCTTCCACCATCGATAGCCCGCGCGGTTTGCCCTGCACCAGGCGCGCCCGCGCATCGATGCGATCGGCGCGCAGGTTCTGCATCATGGCGTGGCTGTCGGCCACCGTCACCTCGGTGGCGCCGCCGGCGAAAGCGCCGTCGATGGCGGCGTTGACCTCCTGCTCCATCAGCTCGCGCGCCGCCGCATAGTCGGCATGGCCCGGGTTGCACTGCTCCGGCCGCATCACGCCGGCAATACCCTCGATATCCGCAGAGATAAAGACTTTCACATCACACTCCCGTTATTTAATTTGCCGCCAGCCGATCGAGCAGCGGGCCCAGCGCCACGCGCGCATGCTGCTGGAAACCGCTGACGCCCTCGGCGCTCAGCAACGCATCCAACACCGCATATTCGGTGGCGTCCGCGGCCGCCGCAAACAGCGGCTCCAGCCGTTCGTCCGGCAGCGTGGCCCCCAGCAACCGGGTGGAGAACGCCAGCGCGATGTCGCCGGAGCCGTGCCCCCAATGGCTGCCTACCCGCCCCAGACCCGCGCCCGCGCGGCGGGCGATGCGGTTCAGCTGGCGACTGTCCAGCGCCCGATCGCAGGCGATGATGATGATGACCGAACCGGCGTCCACCTGCGGCGGCGGGTCAGCCAACAGTTTGCCCAGCGCCTGGCCGACGCGCACGCCGCTCAGCGTCAGCGAGTCGAGGGTGCCGAAATTGGCCAGCACCAGCACGCCGAGCGTGGTGCCAAGCCCAGGGCAATAGCGTGAGGCGGTGCCGATGCCGCCCTTCAAGCCGAAACTGCTCATGCCGCGCCCGGCGCCGACGCTGCCGCGCGCAAAGCGGGTGGAGTGGTTATCCAGCGCGCTGAAGACGTGCTCCTCACGCACCGCCATCGCCTGAATATCGTTGAGGTAACCGTCGTTACACTCCAGCACCAGCGGGTTAATGGTGGCGCTGCCGCGGCCGATCTGCGGGTAACGCAGACAGCTGCGCCGCACCATGGCGTTGAACAGCGTGCCCACGGCGAAGGTGTTGCTCAGCAGAATAGGCGTTTGCAGCACCCCCAGCTCATTCAGCTGCACCAGCCCCAGCGGCTTGGCGAAGCCGTTGAGCACCGCGCTGCCACACGGCAGCGGCTGGTTAAACAGATCGCCCGGCGGCACGATGGCGGTAACGCCGGTCTGGCATTCGCCGTCGGCCAGCGTGTGATGCCCGACGCTGACGCCCGGCACGTCGCACAGGGTGTCGGTCGGGCCGGCCGGATAGCGCGCGCCCGGCAGGCGGCGATGGCGCCGCCAATAGCTCAGCAGATTGTCGAGGCTTTGTTGTTCAAACGCCTGGCTGTCTGTCATGGTTCCCTCATCCGCCGTCAGCCCATCAGAAAACCAGAATATCGCGCAATGCGCCGCGCCGTAAATTGAAAGCGGAAGCGGGCAGCAAAAATCGCCTTGCCCCATCGCCATTTATTGGGTTTTTAGGGGGAAAAACAGTGTAAATGGCCGGTGCCGCGGGTGATATCCCCCTTATCCAAAATGTATAACTCGATCTGCCGACGCAATGGTCGTTTCACGATGGGCAATGATCAGCTTAGTGATGTTGAGTCTCTTAATTGCCTGATTCACGGCAGCTTCGCTCTCCTTATCCAGCGCGCTGGTGGCCTCGTCCAGGAACAAAATAGCCGGTTTTTTGTAGATTGCCCGAGCTATGAATAACCGTTGTTTTTGCCCGCCGGACAATCCCTCCCCCAACTCGCCGATCGGGGTTTCATACCCCATCGGCATGCGCATGATCACCTCATGCAGATAGCTGGCACGGGCACAGGCTTCCATCCAGGCATCATCCATCTCGTCCGCGAACCCGCAGATATTTTCCCGGATCGAGCCGGAGAACAGTTTGTCGTCCTGCATCACGCAGGCAATCATTTTGTGGTAGTTGTTGATGCCGAGCTGCCGGATATCGACGCCGTTCACCTCAACCCGCCCCGAATCCGGGGTAAACAGTCCGCACAACACCTTCATCAACGTGGTTTTGCCGGCGCCGGACGGGCCCACGATGGCCACACTTTCGCCTGGCGCAACGCTGATGTCCAGGCCATCAAAAATAGCCGGTGACTGGCTGTCGTAACGATAGCTCAGGGCATGGGTCGTCAATCCCAAAGGTTGCAGGCCCGCCGTGTATGGGTGATCGGGTTTACGCGCCTCCCGCGGATGCAGGGCGATATCAGCGATGCGCTCGTTATGCAGGCTCATCATGCGCAGCTGCAGCAAAAATTCCGTCAGCGACCCGATGCGGTCGGAGAACTGCCCCCGAAAGGCGCCGAACGCCACGAACATGCCGAGGGTCATCTGGTTATCGATCACCAGGCTGGTTCCCAACCACAGAATGACGATCTGGTCACACGCCGCTATAAAGGTGTTGATCCCGCCAAACAGCATGTCCATCCTGGTGACGCGGATACCCGTGTTGATGGTGTCGATTTCAAGGTTTAGCCAGTGAGCGATGCGGCGTTCTGCCATGCCCTGCATCTTGACGGTAGCGATACCGTACAGCGTTTCCATAAAATACGAGCCGGCCCGAGCCTCTCTCACCAGCGCCTCCTCGGACAGCTGACGGTAATATCCGTAGGTCAGCAGTCGCATCAACACATAAAGCGCGGTGAAAGTGAGCACTACCCAGGTCAGCCAGCCGCCATACAGCACCATCATCACCAACACACCGATCACCATGATGCCGTCCATGATGGCGCCGACGATACTGGTGGTGAAAGTGCTGCGCAGCGTATCCAGTGAACCGAAGCGTGACTGAATGTCACCCAGTTTACGACGTTCAAAGTAACCGAGTGGCAGGCGCAACAGATGGGTGAACAACCCGGCCTGCCACTGAACGTTGATAAGCGTCGCCATGACCAATCCTGACCATGCCCGCACCATGCCGATGGCGGCCCGCAACAAGATAAAGAGCATCAATCCGGCGCAGATGAGCGACAGTAACCCGCGATCTCCGGCAGGAATAGCGTGATCCATCACCAGCTGCGTGCCGATGGGCATCACCAGGTTGATGGTTTCGAACACCAGAGACAGGCAAAAGATTTTGCCGAGCGCCCGCTTGAGGCCATGCACGCTGCCGATCAGCGTGCGAAGATGAATGCGATGGCGGACACTGTCGGCGGTGAATTCGCTGCCGGGCCAGGCCTCAAGCGCTACGCCGGTGAAACTGTGCGACAGTTCCGTCAGGCTGACGGCCCGGCGCCCGCGCGCCGGATCGTGCAGCACCGCGCGGTGGCCTTTGACGCTGACCAGCACCACGAAATGGTTGAATTCCCAGTGCAGAATGCAGGGCAGTTTTAGCGCGCCGAGTTCGTCCAGATCCAGAGACAGGGGACGGGTGCTCAACCCCAATTGCTCGGCGATACCGGTCAGTCCAACCAGCGTTGCACCGCGGGATGACAGGTTGAACTGCCGGCGCAGCGCGATCAGGTCGATGTTTTTGCCGTAATAACCGCAAATCATCGCCAGACAGGCCAGCCCGCATTCCGACGACTCGGTCTGGTGCACCATCGAAACCCGGTGGCGCAACCGCAGATCCAGTTGGCTGACCCGTTGTTTGAATGTGGTCCTACTCATTGACTGGCCCCGTCGCGCTGTGTTTCATGTCGTAGAACGGCGACAGCATCCATTGATACATCTTCCTTTTTTCCAGAAACAGAGTGCTTTGCGCTTTCATGCCGTTTTCCAGGCTGAGGCGTTTACCGTCATAGGCAATGGCCTGTTTCTCCGGCATGACGATCACCTTGTAGTACGGCCCGGCGGCGGTCAGCGCCGCTTTGGGCGCTCCCTGGTAGGTCAGCATTTCCTGCGGCGAAGCCGGGGCTTTGGAGATGACGGACACTGTGCCGGCGAACTGACCAAATTTCTCCGCCGGAAAGGCGTCATAGCGCACATTGACCTTATCGCCGGCGGCGATGTAGGGGATGGCGTCGTTGGGCACCCAGAGCACCAGGGCATAGCGATCGATGTTTTGCGGGATAATCTGCAGCAGACTGTCGCCGACGTTGACCATTTGGCCAACCGTGACGCTCAGCGAATCGATACGGCCTCCGGCCAGCGCGCGAACGATAATATCGCCAGTGGCATCTATGTTTTGCCGCTCCTTTTGCAGCTCGTAGCGCTGCAGCTCCATCTGGTAAATCTGGTTGTCGAATTCGGCACCCTGGATATGGATCTGGCTTTCCAGCGCGGTGATCTGCAGCGCATTCTGTTCGTTCTGGCCGGACAGGCCCAGCAGGTTGTTCTGCTGCTGGTAATACAGCGCCACCTGGTTGGTGAGCTGATCCTTATTGATCAGCCCCTTGGTCTGATAGTGCCGGTAGTTCTCCATGTTTTCCTTCATGATGCGTATCCCTTCCTGGGCGCGTTTGAGGATATCAGTGGAGCGGGTGAATGCAGCGGTGTATTGCGCCTTCTGTTGTTCCAGCATGATAAGCGTGGCCTGCTTGCCGCTTTCCAGTCGGTTGATGATTTGCGCAATGCGTGCCAGCTGGCCATCGATATCCCGGCGCTGGTTGTCGCTGATCACACCGCTACGGGTGCTCTTGCTGACGTCAATCTGGTAAATGGGGGCACCAACGGCAATCACCTGCCCTTCGGTGACGAATTGTTTGACCACTATCCCTTGGACGGCGGAATAGACGTTGGCGGCGCGCGGATAAGTGCTGATCTCGCCGGTCACGTTGACCCGCCGGGTATAGGTACCGGCGATCGCGAAGGTGAGAAAGGCGATGAAGAAAAACAGGCAGAGCCCTGTCGTGCCCCAAACGGGAATACCGGGTAGCAGGAGCGCCCTGCCACGCCATTTCATTCTCTGATTATCGATCGCTTCCTGGCGAAACATGATCGGCATCCCTTATTGATAGCTAACATTCAAATTCACAGGCTATTGTATTGACAATAAAACAAGCAGCAGGTCAGTTAATTTTGGCGAGAGGATATGAAACTATTAAAGTAAACGCCTTTAAATCTTCTGAGTGATCCTGGCGCCAATAGATTTTTATGCACGTATGTTTCACTCAATGGCAATGTCATATCCAGGGAAAATCAGAGAGTTCCAGTTCGATAAGCCTTTTTATTTCTTCAAATTCAACAGTACCTGACCCTAACTCATTTTCATCGTGGCAAAATAGACGATCGTCATAACAATAACAAAAATAGAACAAAACAATAAATCACCGGAAAAACACCTCAATGAATCCAAATAATCATTGCTGTTCTTATTTATTTTTTTAATGGCATCGCTTTCGTTATCAGCCTCTACTTCGACATGATGCTTTCTGAACCCCTTCTGCTTCATGTCTTTAATTATTTCTCGCGTAACCACTTCCTTTCTTAGCACTTTTGATTCATCACTCTTTATAAAAAAAATATCTATTCATCATATACCCCCTCTCCGTTATCAGACGATCTTTTTCCACTCCCATCGCGATCCTGCCATCCACCCGACACCGCATCGAATTGGCTGCTTAAAATTTCCCTCATAAATACTCTCCTATGGGTTTACTGGTTTTACAGTCATTAAAAATAGCTGTAGCGGCAAAAGTAAAACACACTAATGACAATCCATAACCACTCTGTATTTCATAAAAAATCCAATAAGAAAATTATATTTTAAACATTGAAAACAATCATATTAGAATAAAACCCGGAATAATATACCGAACCTAATTACACGTAGGCACTATCGATTCAATTAATTGAATCGCCAAATAATCTCAACGCCCAAGATTAATAACCCAATAAAGAAGAGGCGGCGGAACAGCTGCGGGCGCCAATGACGACGCACCCTCTCCCCCAGCCACATGCCGGCAAGCGCCGGCAACAGCGCCAACAGCGAACTGCCGAGCAGCGTAGCGGGCAGCGCCTGATGCCAGGCTAATCCGGCGGCCAGCGCCAGCGTCGAGACGGTGAACGACAACCCCAGCGCCTGCACCAGATCGTCACGCGCCAGGCCCAATGCGTTCAGATAGGGCACCGCCGGTATGACGAATACGCCGGTGGCGCCGGTCAACGTACCGGTCGCCAGGCCACACAGCGGTCCCAGCCAAGGCTCTGCCGTGGCGGAAACGCGCCAGTCGAAACGGGTAAAACCCAGCAGCGCATAGCCGATCAGGCAAACGCCCAGCGCCAGCGGCGCCAGGCGGCCGTCGATGTCGGTGAGCGCGCCGGCGCTCAATAACGTGCCCAGCATGACGCACAGCATCATCGGCCAGAGCCGCCGGCACAGCGCCCCCAACCGCGGCCCGCACAGCAGTTGCCACAGGTTGGTGATCAGCGAGGGCAACAGCAGCAACGCGGCGGCCTGCCCCGGCGGCATCATCAGGCTGAGCAACCCCATCGACACCGTCGGCAATCCCAGACCGATCGCCCCTTTGACCGTGCCGGCCAGCGTAAAAATGCCCGTCAGGGCGATAATCTCAAGTAACGTCAGCGACATGCGTCTATCCTTATGGCGAATCAACGGCCCGATTGTGGCTGGCGCCACGCCGCGGCACAATGCGGCAATGGCAGAGCCTGCCTGCGGCAAAGACAGAGGAAGAACGCATGCATTTTGACTTTATCGATCTGCGGCTGTTGGCGGCGGTGCTCGAAACCGGCAGCATCACCGCCGGCGCCGAGCGCGTCGGGCTGTCGCTGGCCGCCGCCAGCGCCCGCATGCGCGGGCTGGAGCAACAGGCCGGCGTGGCGCTGTTGACGCGCAATCCACGCGGCGTCCAGGCGACGTCCGCCGGTGAGCGCCTGTTGCAACACGCGCGTGTGCTGCTGCAACAGCGCGACCGGCTGCGGGGTGATATGGCCGAGTTCGCGCCGGGCCAGCGCAGCCAGCTGCGCATCGTCGCCAATACCGTCGCCGCCGACGCTTTTCTGCCGGAGCTGTTGGCGGATTTTCTGGTGCTGCACCCGCACACCGACATCGCGCTGGAGGAGCTGCCCAGCCCGGCCATCGCGCAGGCCATCGCCGAACGGGCGGCGGATATCGGCATCGTGGCGGACCACGCCGATCTGCGCGGGCTGACAAGTTACCCTTTTCGCCAGGATCGTCTGGTGCTGGCGCTGCCGCCGGGGCATGCGCTCAGCGGCCGCCGCACGCTCAGCTTTACGGACGCCCTGCCTTTTGATTTCATCGGTCTGCCGGAAGAGAGTGCGCTGCAACAGCATCTGGAACAGCTGGCGATACGCAGCGGCGGCCCGATGCGGCTGCGGGCGCGTGCGGCTAATTTCGACGCCATCTGTCGCATGGTGCTGCGCGGCGCCGGGCTGGCGGTGGTGCCGGAGGAGAGCGCCCAACGCCATCCGGAGATCCGACACGGCGCCCTGCCGCTAACGGACGAGTGGGCGACCCGACGCCTGTCGATCGCGGTGCGTGACCTGGCGCAGCTGCCGCTGCCGGCGCAGCGGCTGGTGGCGTTCCTGCGCCAAGCCTGAGGCGGCTCAGTGCGTGCCCGGCTCTGCGCGCAGCCGCGCCACCTGAGCCTCCACGTCGCGCCAGGCCGGTTTGTCGCCGGCATAGCGTTGGCGCAGATAATTCACCAGCGCCGTCACCTGCCGATCGGAAAAGCTGTCCTTAAAGCCCGGCATAAAGCCCAATTCAGCGGTGGCCGGTTTGGGGATCCCTTGCAGGATCACCTTGATCAGGTTATCGGGGCGATCGCTGAAGATATTGGTGTTATTGGCCAGATCCGGGCTGACGCCGAACAGCTGCGGCCCGCCGGCGGCGGCGCTGTGGCAGGCCTGGCAAGCGCCCTGAAACAACCGCTCGCCCGCCAGTTGACCCACAGGCAACGCGCGGGCCGCCAACTGCGCCTGCGGTTCCACATTCAGCGTCGCCTTGGCGCTCAGCGACATCACATAGTTGGCCATCGCCCGCAGATCGCTCTGCGGCAACGTCGCCAGTTCGCTGACCACCGGCCCCATCGGCCCGGCCGCCACGCCGTGCTCGGCGGAATGCCCGCTGCGGAAGTACTGAAACAGCTGTTCCTCGGTCCAGGGTTTGTCCGCGTTGGCCAATTGATTCAGCGCCGGCGCTTCCCACCCGTCCACCATCCCCCCCGCCAGGAAAGCCGCGCCGCCCTTTTCCGCCCCCAGCAGATTGCGCGGCGAATGGCAGGCGGCGCAGTGACCGAGCCCGTTGACCAGATAGGCGCCGCGATTCCACTGCGCGCTTTGTTGCGGATCGGGTTGATATTCCCCCTGGCGCAGGAACAGCGCGTTCCAGCCCGCCATCAGCGGCCGCAGGTTAAACGGGAAGCGCATCTGATTGGCCGGATTGCTCTGGCGCACCGCCGGTTGCGACATCAGATAAGCGTACAGCGCCTGCATGTCGCCGTCGGTCATTTTACTGAATGCCGTGTAAGGAAATGCCGGATAGAGGTGGCGGCCGTCGCGGGCGATGCCCTGACGCATCGCCCGATCGAATGCGGTAAACGACCAGTTGCCGATGCCGGTCGCCACGTCCGGGGTAATGTTGGTGCTGTAGAGCGTGCCGAACGGCGTCGCCATCGCCAACCCGCCGGCGTTGGTCGCCCCTTCCGACGCGGTATGGCAAACCGCGCAGTCTCCGGCGGCGGCCAATTGACGACCGCGCTCCAGCGTGGCGGCCGACCAGGTGCCGGCGCCGGGCGTCGCCACCGGCGCGATCTCCGCCCGCCACGGCAAGGCGCTGCCGGCGATGCCCAGCACGGCGCCGAACAGCCCCGCCGCGCCGCCGAACCACCATTTGCCGCGCTTCTTTTTCTTGGGCGGCGCGGCCTGCCGCTCGGCGTCCGGCCCGTTCAACGCCTCTCGCAGCTTGTCCGAGGTGATCGGCAGCTCGCGAAAACGAATGCCGGTGGCGTCGAACACCGCGTTGGCGATGGCCGCCGCGCTGGGCACCGATGCCGACTCCCCGGCGCCCAGCGGCGGATCGTAAGGGCGCGGCATCATCACCACGTCCACCTCCGGCACCTCCGGGAAGGTCAGGATCGGGTAAGCCCCCCACTCTTTGGCGGAGACCGTCGATTCCTCAAAGGTCACGCGCTCTTTCAATACCCGGCTGGTCGATTGCAATACGTTGCCGTGAATTTGGTGGCGCACGCCGTCCGGGTTGACCATCATGCCCGCGTCGTGGCCGACCACGATGCGCGTCACCGCCACTTCGCCGCTGGCTTTGTCGATCGCCACGTCGGCCACCCAGGCGGCCCAGGCCGCGCCAAAGCCGGGAAACTTGCTGTGGATGTAACGGGCGTAGGCAAAGCCGCGCCCGCGCAGCACGCCGTCTTCCGCCGGGGTCTGCATCGGTTCGGTATGCGGCGTCCAGCCGGCGCGTTCTGCGGTGCTGCGCATCAGTTCACTGGCGCGTTCATCATGGATGTAGCGCAGCCGATACTCCAGCGGATCGACGCCGGCGGCGTGGGCCAGCTCATCGATATAAGACTCGTGGGCGAAGGTGTTGGGCAAGGCGGAAACGCCGCGCATCCAGGAGGCGCGCACGATCGGCGCCATGTCCTCGATGCTGACGCGCAGCGCCGGATACTCATAAGGCGGCACCGAGGTGCGGTCGCCCATTTCATAGGCCACCGGCAGCGGCTCGACCCGGCCGGTCAGCAACAGCGCCAGCGTCGGCGCGCCGTTGGAAGGATAATAGGTGCGAAAATCGTAGGCGACCGGGTGCCCGGCGGCGTCCAGCCCGCCGTCCACCTCCATCAGCTGCGCCGTGCCCTTCGGTTCCCACACATGCTCTTGCTCGCGGGTCAGCTGCACCCGCACCGGCCGGCCCACCGCGCGCGACAGCAGCGCCGCGTCGGCGCAGACGTCATCGGCGCAATTGCGGCCATAGCAGCCGGCCGCCTCCATGCGAACGATCTCGATCTGCGCTTCCGGGTACTCCAGCAGCCAGGCCAGATCGGCGCGCAGCAGGTGCGGGTTCTGGCTGCCTGACCAGACCTGCAGACGCTCCGGTCGGTAGTCCGCCAGCGCGCAGGAAGGGCCAATAGAGGCATGAAGCTGATACGGCCACAGGTAGCTGCGGGTGAAACGCCTGTCAGCCGCCGCCAGCGCCGCGTCCACGTCGCCGGTATCGTGCACCACCCGGGTCGAATGCGGGTTGTCGCGCAGCGCCTGCGCCACGTCGGTCATCTGCGGCAAATTGCGGCGCCAGTCTTTCCAGCTGACCTGCAGCGCCTGCGCCGCCTTAATCGCCTGCTCTTCGCGCTCGGCGACAATGCCGATGAAATCGCCGATCACCACCAGTTTGACGATGCCGGGAATATGCGCGATCGAGGTTTCGTCCACCGCCAGCAGACTGGTGCCGACGAATTCGCCGCTGTCGTACCCGGCATAGGGCGGACGCACCACTCGGCCATGCAGCATGTTCGGCAGGCGCATATCGTGTACGTAGGTGGTTTCGCCGGTCGCCTTGGCCGGAATATCGACGCGCGCGGCGCTGGTGCCCACCAGGCGATATTCCGCCTGCGGTTTCAGCGGCGCGTCGCCGGAAATCGGCAGTTCGACATGGTCGCCGGCCACCAGCTCGGCGTAGCTGAGCGCCTGCCCCTGCGGGCTGCGTATCACGCCCTCTTCCAGCGTCAGCTGTTCCACCGGCGCATCGAAGCGCTGCGCCGCCTGGCGCAACAGCCAACGACGCGCCTCGGCGGCGGCGTTGCGCAGCGGCACGGCGGAGATCTGCAGCGTGGCGCTGGCGATGGTGGCGCCCTGATTCGGCGCGCGTTCGGTATCACCCAACACCATTTGCACCTGATCCATGCGCAGGTACAGCTCTTCGGCGACGATCTGCCCGAGCGCGGTGCGCACGCCGGTGCCGAGATCGACATGGCCGTTAAAGGCATAGATTTCGCCGCTGCCGCACAGGGCGATAAACAGCCCCTGCTCTTTGGGCTTCAGCACCGGCGTTTGCCCCTTGGGCACCAGCCCCGGCGGCGGTTGCACGCTGTCGACGATCAGCAGCACGCCGTCGCGCTGCAGCAAGTCGGCCTGGCTCGGCGATGGGACACGGGAATCAGTCATGGGCGTGGGCGTCCTCATCGCGGCAGAGAATGATGGCGCGCTGAACCGCACGCAGGATTTCGAGATGGGTGCCGCAGCGGCACAGGTTGCCGGACAGCGCCTGACGGATCTCCGCCTCGCTCGGGGCGGGATTGCGATCCAACAGGGCTTTGGTGGTCATGATCATGCCATTGAGACAGTAGCCGCATTGCGCCGCCTGCTCTTCGATAAAGGCGCGCTGCACCGGGTGCGGGCGCTGGCGATCGCCAAGGCCTTCCAGGGTCACGATCGCCCGGCCGGACACACCGAGCGCCGGGATCACGCAGGAGCGCGCCGCCACGCCGTCGATCAGCACGGTGCACGCGCCGCATTCGCCCAGGCCGCAGCCGTATTTCGGGCCGTTGAGCGCCAGATCGTTGCGCAGTACCAGCAAGAGCGGCGTATCCGCCATCACCTGCGCATGAAGCTGTTCGCCGTTCACCGACAGCATCAGCGGATGCTCCGTCAGCGTGGTTTTCGCGCCGTCCCTGGGCGATTGCACTTCAGATATCGCCATTGTTCGCGTCTCCGCCTGCACGTGATGATCTTATGGGCTGGCCTCTCGCCGCCGACCACCAGGCAACCGACGTTGCGCGGGCGAATCAGCCGGTGGCAGGCTCTTCCAGCATTTTATTCAGCAGGAATATCAGCGCTATCCGTTCGGCCGGGTTCAGCGTACCGAACGTCAGTTCTGTGATTTTCGCCGCCTGCGGCACCGTTTCCGCCAGCAGCGCGCCGCCGGCGTCGGTGAGGCCGACCACCACCTTGCGCCGATCGATCGGATCCGGCGTCACCGTGATCAGATCGCGCGCCTTCAGCCGTTCGACGATGCCGCGGATGGTGGCCTGATCCACCGCCGTCACCTGCACCAGCTCGGTCAGCGAGCTCGGCCCCATATCGCGCACCGCGCACAGGGTGATGAACTGCACCGCCGTCAGCTGCGAATCGCCGACGTTTTGCTGGAAAATCGCCACGTGGCGCTGATAAACCTTGCGCAGCAGGTGCCCGACTTGCTCGGTAAAATGATAATTTTCGGGTTGGCCGCTCACGGCTGACGGGTATTCGGGGGGCGTCATTGCGTTACTCTCACCATCTATGGAATCCACGAGAATAGTACAAACCCCCGCCGTTGGCAGCAACGATTACGCCCGGCGCACGCGCGACGCCTCCGGCGCCACCACTTCACCGTCCGCCACCACCGTTTGCCCGTCGAGGCGAATGTCGCAGCGGCGCAGCGCGATATCCATATGGCAAGGCGTTTTGCGCGTGCCGCCCACTTCGGTGTTCGGCCCGGTGGAGAACAGGAAGTTGCCGTAGAACGCGCGCGCGTCCATGCACATGCCGTCGTTCTTGTCGTGCAGGCCCATCGCCGTCCACTGGGCGCGCGGCTGCAGACCCCAGCCGATGTGCGAGATGCCGTACACCTCCGGATCGTCGAAGTATTTCATGTATTCGCGCAGGTATTCCGCCTCGAAGCCGCCGTGAATGCGGGTGACGAACCCTTGTTCGATCTCCAGCGTGATGCGTTCGCGCGCATAGCTTTTGAACGGCAGCAAGATATCGCCGACCTCCAGCACCAGCACCCCTTCCGCCTGTTCCTCATTCGGCCAGGTGAACAGGAAACCGCTCGGCCAGTGATCCCAGCGCCCCGGTTCATCGGCATAGCCGTACTCGGTCACCGTCGGGTATTGCCCCAGCGGCGCGCGGAAATCGCTGCCGGCGGCAGAGGTCACCTGCATCAGCTTCGCCTGCTCCAGCACGGCGGCGGCGGCCAGCACCCGCGCCTTGTCCTCCGCATTGGGCAACATGCGCGCCAGCACCTCCGGCGGCTCCACCGCCAGCAGGATGCGGGTGCCGGTTTTCAGGATCTGTTCCTGCTCCGGCGAATGCAGCAGCATCATGGTATCGACGATCAGGTCGGCGGCCTCCAGCGCACGCTGCGCCGCCAGATTGCCGGTCAGCGCGGTATCGCCGCAATAAGCGGTCATGTCGTTGCCCATCGCTCGCGGATGGTTGAACGCCGGCAGTTCGACGGCATACACCCTGGCGCCCAGCCGCAGCGCCGCGTCGGTCGCGGCGCGCACCGTGCGCGCATCGGAATAATGGCTTTTCAAAATCGCCACGCTCTGCGAAGCATCGACCTTCGACAGCGTAAGCACCTGCTCGAACAGCTGTACCAACTGGGTTTCATTGACCGCCATGGCCTGTCTCCTGTCTCGTCAAGGGTCACCGACGCCCGCAAGGCGGCGGTGATTTTTCAAACAATTTAAAGTGAACACACTCATTTCATCTAAGTCAAAAAAGCAAAGGAAAGCAAGCTGCGAATATCCACCATAAGAAAGTCCTATTTCATCCCGCATCAATCCTGTGATTAACATGAGTTTAACAGTAACACGCTGTCAATTAGCGTGAGCGAGATCTGATTTAACACTTTTGCAACTTTGCGTTATCTAGCGCATACACTATAAATCGATCGTCCAGCCACGCGTTGGGCCTACGCTGAAAAAAGCCAACAGACAGGGGAAACATGATGAGCAAACAACCACGCATCGCCGTCGTCGGCGCCGGGCTGGGGGGCGCCGCCGCCGCCGGGCTGCTGCAAAAAGCCGGCTTTACCGTCGATCTGTATGAACAGAGCCCGGCGTTCTCACGCCTCGGCGCGGGCATTCACATGGGGCCGAACGTACTGAAGATTTTCCGCCGCCTCGGTATTGAGCAACGGTTGGAGCAGATGGCGTCTCATCCCGATTTCTGGTTCAGCCGCGACGCCGAAAGCGGCGACTACCTGTCGCGCATCGAACTGGGCGCCTTCGCCCGCCGGGAGTACGGCGCCGCCTATGTGACGGTGCACCGCGGCGATTTGCAGGCGTTGCAGCTCTCCGCGCTGCAGCCCGGCACCCTGCACTTCGGCAAGTGCCTGAGCAAGATTGAAGATCGCGGTGACGAAGTAGTGCTGAACTTCGTCGACGGCACCTCGGCCCACGCCGATATCGTGATCGGCGCCGATGGCATCAACTCGCGCATTCGCGAGCACCTGCTGGGCGCTGAAGCGCCGACCTACAGCGGCTGGGTGGCCCACCGCGCGCTGATCCGCGGCGAGAAGCTGGCGAAATACAACCTGACGTTCGAAGACTGCGTGAAGTGGTGGTCGGCGGACCGCCATCTGATGGTCTACTACACCACCCAACGGCGCGACGAGTATTACTACGTCAGCGGCGTGCCGCACCCGGCCTGGGATTTCCAGGGCAGCTTCATCGACAGCAGCCGCGAAGAGATGTTCGAGACCTTCGCCGGCTACCACCCGATCGTGCAGGCGCTGATCGAATCCAGCGAACAGGTCACCAAATGGCCATTGCTGAACCGCAAACCGCTGCCGCTGTGGAGCGAAGGCCGTCTGGTGCTGCTCGGCGACGCCTGCCATCCGATGAAACCGCACATGGCGCAGGGCGCGGCGATGGCGATCGAAGACGCCGCCATGCTGACCCGCTGCCTGCAGGAAACCGGCCTCAGCGACTACCGCACCGCTTTCCAGCTGTATGAAGCCAACCGCAAGGAGCGCGCATCCAGGGTGCAGGCGGTGTCCAACGCCAACACCTTCCTGCGCACCCAGGAAGATCCGGCCTGGGTTTACGGCTATGACCTGTATGCGCAAGCGCTGAAATCGGAGAACGCCGCATGAGCACCTTCCTCTACGGCGCCCACGTTCACGCCAACGACATTCGCCAACACTATCTGCGCTACGGCGGCCACGGCCCGGCGCTGATCCTGGTCCCCGGCATCACCAGCCCGGCGATCACCTGGGGCTTCGTCGCCGAGCGGCTGGGGGAAAAATACGACGTCTACGTGCTCGACGTGCGCGGCCGCGGTTTATCGTCCAGCGGCCCGGAACTGGCTTATGACGCAGAGACCTGCGCACAGGACGTCAGCGCCTTCGCCGCCGCGCTGAACCTGGACAGTTACGCCCTGCTCGGCCATTCGATGGGTGCCCGCTTCGCCCTGCGCGCCGCCGCTTTGCGGCCCGCCGGCGTGCGGCGGCTGGTGCTGGTCGATCCGCCGGTTTCCGGCCCCGGCCGCCGCGCCTATCCCGGCCAATGGCCGTGGTACGCCGACTCCATCCGGCAGTCGCTGCCGGGCATGAGCGCCGAGCAGATGCGCGCCTTTTGCCCAACCTGGAGCGAAGAACAGCGCCAGCTGCGCGCCGAGTGGCTGCATACCTGCTACGAGCCGGCGATCCAACGCGCCTACGACGATTTTCATCAGGTGGACAGCCACCGCGACTATCCGCAGCTGACCATGCCGACGCTGTTGATGGCCGCGGGCAAAGGCGGCGTCATTCAGCCCGAAGACCGGGCGGAGATCCGCGCGCTGCAGCCGGAGATCGCCATCGTCGAGGTCGAGAACGCCGGACACATGATCCCGTGGGACGATTTCGACGGCTTCTTCCGCGCCCTGGGCGATTTTCTGGATTAACTGAGGAACACCGACATGAGCAACCACTACCGCATCGGCCAGATCGTGCCCAGCTCCAACACCACGATGGAAACCGAGATCCCGGCGATGCTGGGCGCGCGCCAGCTGATACGCCCGGAGCGTTTCACCTTTCACTCCAGCCGCATGCGCATGAAACACGTCAATAAAGAAGAATTGGCGGCGATGGACGCCGAGTCCGATCGCTGCGCGCTGGAGCTGTCCGACGCGCGGGTCGACGTGCTCGGCTACGCCTGCCTGGTGGCCATCATGGCGATGGGGCTGGGTTACCACCGCGAATCGCAGGCCCGGCTGGCGAAGGTGACGAAAGACAATCAGGCCGCCGCGCCGGTCATCAGCAGCGCCGGCGCGCTGGTCAACGGCCTGAAGGTGATCGGCGCCAAACGCATCGCGCTGGTGGCGCCCTACATGAAACCGCTGACCCAGCTGGTGGTGGACTACATCCAGCACGAAGGCATCGAGGTCAAGGTATGGCGCGCGCTGGAGATCCCGGACAACCTCGACGTCGGCCGGCACGATCCGGCCAGGCTGCCGGGGATCGTCGCCGAGATGGACTTACGCGAGGTCGATGCTATCGTGCTGTCCGCCTGCGTGCAGATGCCTTCGCTGCCGGCCGTCCCGACGGTGGAGGCCCAAACCGGCAAACCGGTGATCACCGCCGCCATCGCCACCACTTACGCGATGCTGACCGCGCTGGAGCTGGAACCGATCGTTCCCGGCGCCGGCGCCCTGCTGTCCGGCGCTTATTGAGGAGGCAGAATGAACGACACCCTCAGCGACAACTATCGCGGCGTCTGGGGCCAGCGCATCGGCTTCGGCCGGCGCCCGGCGCTGCTGGCGATCGACTTTATGCAGGCCTACACCACCGAAGGCGCGCCGCTGTTCGCGCCGGGCGTAGTCAGCGCGGTCGAGGAAAGCCGCGAGCTGCTGGCCTGCGCGCGCCGAACGGGAATTCCGGTGATCCACACCCATATCCGCTATCATGCAGGCCATTTTGCCGATGGCGGCCTGTGGGTGAAGAAAGCGCCGGTGATGAAAGACATGGTGGCGGGCAACCCGCTGGCGGCGTTCTGCCCGCCGGTGGCGCCGCTGGCCGATGAGGTGGTGCTGAGCAAGCAATACGCCAGCGCCTTCTTCGGCACCGCGCTGGCGCCGCTGCTGGTGGCGCAAGGGATCGACACGCTGCTGATGATCGGCTGTTCCACCAGCGGCTGCATCCGCGCCAGCGCGGTGGATGCGGTGCAGCACGGCTTTCGCGCCATGGTGGTGCGCGAGTGCGTCGGCGATCGTCACCCCGGCCCGCACGAAGCCAACCTGTTCGACATCGACAGCAAATACGGCGATGTGGTGCACAAACAGGAGGCGCTCGACTACCTGAACCGGTTATGAGTCAACGATTCACCTGCAACGACAATAACGAAGGCGCAGACAGCGCCTCACGCGACCGCCCGAAACAGGGCGGCGCCCATGCAACGCAAACACAACAGGCGCCTCCTGCGGAGGCCAACACGCACCACCTGGAGACAACATCATGGCCATTGTCGACACCCCGCTGGCGGGGAAAGCGGACGCAGAATCGCTGCTGCTGTACCGCAAAATCACCTGGAAACTGATCCCGTTTCTTTGCCTGTGCTACCTGGCGGCCTACCTCGATCGCATCAACGTCGGGCTGGCCAAGCTGCAGATGGCCGACGCGCTGCAGCTGAGCGAAGCGGCCTTTGGTCTGGGCGCCGGGCTGTTCTTCGTCGGCTATATTCTGTTCGAGGTGCCGAGCAACCTGATCCTGCAGCGCGTCGGCGCCAAGATGTGGATCGCCCGCATCATGATCACCTGGGGGTTGCTGTCCACCGCCACCATGTTCGTCACCACGCCGACCCAGTTCTACGTCATTCGCTTTTTGCTCGGCGTGGCGGAGGCCGGTTTCCTGCCCGGCGTGCTCTTTTACCTGACGCTGTGGTTCCCGACCTATCGCCGCGGCCGCATCATCGCGCTGTTCATGATCGGCCTGCCGCTGTCCAGCGTGATCGGCGGGCCGCTCTCCGGCTGGATCATGGGCCATTTCGACATGCGCCACGGGCTGCACGGCTGGCAGTGGCTGTTTCTGCTGGAGGGCATTCCCAGCGTGCTGTTGGGCGTGTTGACCTTCTGGCTGTTGCCTAACACTTATCAGCAGGCCAAGTGGCTGACGCCCGAGGAGAAACAACGCATCGCCGACGATCTGGCGCGCGACGACGCCGAGGCCGATCACGGCAAGCACAGCTTCCGCGACGGCTTCTTCAACCTGAAGGTGTGGATGCTCGGCGGCATCGACTTCGCTATTCTGCTCAGCGCCTACGCCATGGGCTTTTGGATGCCGACCTTCATCAAAACCGCCGGCGTCACCGACATCACCACCATCGGCTATCTGACGGCGATCCCCAGCGTCGCCGCCCTGCTCGGCATGCTGCTGATCGGCAGCAGTTCGGACCGGCTGCGCGAACGGCGCTGGCATATCATCGTGCCGTTTATCATCGGCGCGTTGGCGATGGCCGGCAGCACCTTCTTTACTCACAACGCGCTGGCCACGGTGCTGCTGTTCTCCATCGCCCAGGCGGCGATCATCGGCGCGGTGCCGGTGTTCTTCAGTCTGCCGGCCACCTTCCTGCGCGGCACGGCGGCGGCGACCGGCTTCGCGCTGGCCTGTTCGCTGGCCAACATCGCCGGGCTGGTGAGCAATTCGCTGATGGGGCTGGCGCTGGATCTGACCGGCAAGAGCGGCGGCGCGCTCTGGGCCTTCGCCGGCTGCCTGCTGCTCAGCTCGCTGCTGGTGGTGGCCCTGCCGGCCAAGGTGGTGAACCGCTGAGTTTTATGCAATTTGGCGTTGAGCGCGAAACTAAAAATTTCGCGCTTATAAAATGATAAGCGCACTAATATTTTTAAGACCATGCTAATTACCTATCACCTGCACAACTCCTTGCATCGTCTATTAAAAGGGTATCTAATAAATATCTTTATATGGAGGGACTATGCAACTAGAGATTATAGCTAAACGATTTGGCGAACGTTTGTTTGAAACATATTCCGAGTCTGTTTTCTCAGCAGATATAAGTCAGAACGACAAAGAAAGAAATATAAAAATAACTTCAAGGTGTATAGCCGCATTTGCTGTTAACTTCTTCGGTAAGACTCAAGACGAGAATCAAGCTGGGATGTCAGTCTGTGATGGTGGCGACGACAATGGAATTGATGCTATTTTCGTCAATCACGCACTAAAAAAAATGGTTGTAGTTCAATCGAAATTTGATCAAAAAGCATCTGGCTCTGTAGAACTTCGAGAGGTTTTAAGATTTAAAACAGCTTGTCAGGAATTAATGGATGAGCGATTTGAAAACTTCAACCCTCGGTTAAGAGCGTTTGAAGGGGACATAAGAAAAGCAATTAGAGATATGGACTATAATGTCTCATTTGTCTTCTCTTACACAGGAAAAAAAGAGATCCCTGATGAAATAAAAAGACATATAACTGAATGGGAAATTGAATCAAATAAAAACATGTTTGTGGAAAATATTGATGACAGAAATACCTATGTATTTCATGTGGAATTATTCTGCTTAGAGGACATGGTAAAAGCCTTAAGAAAAGAAAGTACGCATTCAGTTGATCTCAAAGATGTAGAAATCCTACAATATGGGGTCACAGAAGAGCCTTACAAAGCTATCCACGGTATAATCACCGGAGATCAGCTTTCTGAATGGTGGGACACTCATAGTGACATGCTTTTCGAAAAAAACATTCGTGGTGTTTTAGGTGAAAAAACAGAAGTTAACGCTGCAATTAAAGATACATTACTTACTACACCGGAATTGTTCTGGTACTTTAACAATGGAATAACAGTGCTAGTTAATGAGATAATGCCAAGCAGAAGAAACTCATTATCGCGAAGAGAATCTGGTGCTTTCGACTTTACCAGTGCCAGTGTTATCAACGGAGCGCAAACATTAAGCTCCATAGGCATGAATGCTCTCGCTATGCAAAGAGAGTCTTTAGAGCAAATAAGAATACCTGTAAGATTTATTCAAACACAAAACCAAGAGGATCTTGCAAAATTAATAACTCGCGCTAACAACCATCAGAACAAGGTTACTGGGCGCGATTTTGCCTCGCAAGACGCAGAACAATTTAGAATTCAAAGTGAATTAATAGTTGAAGATCAATATCATTATAAAATCCATAGACAAGAAACATCCAATGTCGATGGCGATAAAATAATTGATATCGATGATGCATTATCTGCTTTAGTTTGCGCATCCTTCGACTCAAGATTGCTTGCCGTATTGAAATCTAACCGTGGCCGATTCTATGAAAACCTTAATGGCTCATTGTACCGTTCAATTTTCAACCCATCAGTTACAGGTTTATATGTTTTGAATACTGTCATTTGCCATCGAATAGTTGATCGTTCTCTGCAAGATCTCACTACTAAATTAAACAGAAAGCAATCATCAATCTTAACCCAAGGAAACTATGCAATAGCATCTTTGATTATGAAAAAGATAGGCATTAGTAAACAAGCTAAGGAAGTTATCACAATCGATGAAAGTGATATTGAAAAATTGGTTCATCATTACCATAAATCAATAACTAAGCACATCGAGGACAATCATCCTAATTGTTATATTGCACGATATTTCCAAAATAGAGAGAAAATAGAAGAAACCTTAGGGTTGATTTAATATATACTTTTTTAACTTTAAACCGGAGCATTTTTAGCTCCGGTTTCTTCTATGGCATTTAGCTATTCGTCCTTAAGCCCGCGGTTGATCAGCATCGGTTCAATGCTCGGCTCTTTGCCGCGCCAGTCGATGTACAGCTTCTCCAGATCCTGGCTGTTGCCGCGCGACAGGATCATGTCGCGGAAACGCTGGCCGTTTTCGGCGGTCAGGCCACCGTGCTCGGTGAACCACTGGAAGGCGTCGTCCGCCAGCATTTCCGTCCACAGATAGGCGTAGTAGCCCGCGGCGTAGCCGTTACCCCAGATGTGCTGGAAGTAGCTGGAACGGTAGCGCGGCGGCACATAGCTGAGATCCACCTTGTCTTTTTGCAGCGACTCGGCCTCGAACTTGTCCACGTCCTGCTGCGGCTGATCGGCGGTCAGCATGTGCCAGTGCATGTCCAGCAGCGCGGCGGACAGCAGCTCGGTCATGCTGTAGCCCTTGTTGAACTTGTCGGCCTTCTTGATCTTGTCGACCAGTTCCTGCGGCATCGCCTCGCCGGTCTGGTAGTGCTTGGCGAAGTGGCTGAACACTTTCGGATCGCTGACCCAGTGCTCGTTGAACTGCGACGGGAACTCGACGAAATCGCGCGCGGTGTTGGTGCCCGACAGGCTCGGGTATTCCTGATCGGCGAACATGCCGTGCAGCGCGTGGCCGAACTCGTGGAACATGGTGATCACGTCGTCATACGACAGCAGCGCCGGCTGCCCCGGCGCCGGTTTGGTGAAGTTGGCGACGTTGTAGATCACCGGCTTGGTGCCGTTGAGCTTCGACTGATCGACGAAGTTGCTCATCCAGGCGCCGCCGCCTTTGTTGTCGCGCTTGAAGTAGTCGGTGTAGAACAGCGCCAGCGATTTGCCGTCCTTGTCGAACACTTCATACACCTTGACGTCCGGCTGGTAGACCGGAATGTCCTTGCGTTCTTTGAAGCTGATGCCGTACAGCAGGTTGGCGGCGTAGAACACGCCGTTGTTCAGCACATTGTTCAGCTCGAAGTAAGGTTTGATCTGCGATTCGTCCAGATCGTACTTGGCCTTGCGCACCTGTTCAGCATAGAACTGCCAGTCCCAGGCCTGCACCTTGAAGTCGCCTTTCTGCTGATCGATCACCGCCTGAATGTCTTTGGCTTCACGCTCGGCGCGCGCGGTGGCCGCCGGCACGATGTTGCGCATAAAGCTCAGCGCGGCATCCGGCGTTTTGGCCATCTGGTTTTGCAGCTTCCAGGCGGCGTAGTTCGGGTAGCCCAGCAGTTTGGCCTGCTCGGCGCGCACCTTGGCCAGACGGGAAATGGTCTGGCGGGTATCGTTGCCGTCCCCCTTCTCCGCACGCGTCCAGGAGGCGTCGAACAGCGCTTTGCGGGTGTCGCGATCTTTCAGGCTCTGCAGCAGCGGCTGCTGGGTGGTGTTCTGCAGCACCAACAGCCACTGTTTCTCCAGCTTGCGCTCGGCGGCCGCCTGCGCTGCCGCGGCCAGCTCACCTTCGGACAGACCGTCCAGCTTCGCCGGGTCGGTTATCGCCAGCGCGCCGTTTTTGCTCGCCGCCAGCAGTTTGTTGGTGAACTGGGTGCTCAGCGTCGCCGCTTCCTGGTTCAGCGCCTTCAGCTTGGCCTTGTCGGCGTCCGACAGGTTGGCGCCCGCCAGCTCGAAGTTCTTATAGGTGACTTCCACCAGCCGACGCGACTCCGGATCCAGCTTCAGCGCATCGCGATCTTGATAGATGGCCTTGATGCGCGCGAACAGCTTGCCGTTGAGCATGATGTCGTCGTTCAGCGCCGCCAGCTTCGGCGAGGTTTCTTCATCCAGCTTCTGCAGCGCGTCGCTGGTGTTGGCCGAGGTCATGGCGCCAAACACGTTCATCACCCGCGTCAGCAGCGAACCGGCCTGCTCCAGCGCCACAAAGGTATTCTTGAAGTTGGGCTTGGCCGGGTTGTTGGCGATCTTCTCCACCTCTTCCCGCTTTTGCTTGATGCCCGCTTCGATCGCCGGCGCGTAGTCGCTTTCCTTGATCAGGTTGAACGGCGGCGCCTGGAACGGCAGGCGGCTTTGATAGAAGAACGGATTCTGAGTCTTTTGCTTGTCGTGCTGATTGGCTTCACCGGTCACGGTAGCCTCCTTCGCCTGGCCGCTGGGCAGCGCGCTATGGTCGGCGTGAGGTTGGGTTTCTGCTGCCTGTGCCTGCGAGCCCAGCGCCATGCCGATCGCCAGCACCAATGTGGATAAACGCATCAAATCGAAACTCCTCCATGTTCACGGAATAAGGTCTCGGGGAATGGCTCCCTCAGAGTCATCACCTAGCTTAGGCGCAGTTGGCAGTTTGAGCAAAAACAAGTGATTAGAAGTTAACCGCCTCGCCGACCGCGGCCAAACGCTTCTTTGACATCTTTATTTTTCATCATCGACACATAGTCACAAAAAGTAATCATTTGATGATTAATTAATTCAATACCATGATAAATAAAGAGGAATCATAAAATACCCTGTTGACTTATCAGGTTACCCAATGTAACTTGATGTAAATTTTGATTAATGGAGCTAATCAAATTGTATCTTATAACGCAAATAGTTCTTATTGTCATTTTCATCCTCATTATCAGTGCGATCTATAAAAACGCGAAGAAAAAAGGCGTGCGCGCGTACCACATCGTTATGCTGTTCTTGATATTTCCCCTTGCCGTATTTTTAGACTACTGCCTGCAGCGCCAGGCGATCCTTTTGGATACGGCCGCCCTTAAAACCACGGCCAGTTATGGTTTGCCGATGGCGATTATTTTTTCGCTTGTTTTATCTATCACCTCTCGCAAGAAGGAGTTTAAATGAGAGCCTTAACGGAAGTTGAATTGTCATGTATTAACGGATCTGACGGCAACGACTCTTATAATCCGACTTCGCTCATTGTCGGTAGCCTGAGCACAATAGCGAAATTACCCACCCCCGTATCCTTAGCTGTGGGCGTCGGGACGGAAATAGCTATTCAAGCCGCACCACACATGCCGGTTAACGTTGCTATTCCACAGGTTCCTATGGGCCCAACCTGGAATGGCAGTGGCGGTGGCCGCCCTTCACCTTCGTCTTCACTTTCAACACCGGATTCATCAAATTAAAAAAACAGTCTTATTATTCCTTGTGCAATAAGGCCGGGATTTAACTTACTCTGCACCAATAAAAATAACGATTAAAAAATGACAAAGCTCGCCATGCTTCACGAAAGCTTGATCCCTTTCGTCGCAAAAAAGACAGGTTCTCAATTACTCTGGCACAATGCATTAAGCCCTGCCGAACAAGACGAACTGAAAAAAGAGACCAGCTATCTCATCGAAGAAAATAATCGCCATGCTATTTTTGATGACGGTACGCCGCGCTTAAACGATGAAAAAGTCTTTTTCGCCGAACGTTATGGCGGCGGCGCTATTTCGCGCAACGGCGGCGGAGCACGCTGTGGCTTTGATGGGCGTTGGCAGGTTAAAGGTATTGGGGCTAATGCGTTAGTCGGTCAAGGGGCAAAGCATGTCGATGGCGAGTTGACGATGACCGGCGCAGTATTGGAGGCATTATGGGGGAACGTCATGGCCAAACTGCTGCCTTACGGTGCCGTGCCCAATAAGGCGATCTTGTTGACCGATAGCCCCTTAGCCGCCATCTCTCCTGAATCGGCGAGAAGTCCCCATAACCGCAAGGCGTTGCTGGTGCGTGAGCCCGTCGTGCGCCCTGCACATTTTTGCCGCGCACCCTACTATCATCCTCATGACGCAATGCAAAGGCAGCCTTCGGATATTCAGCGGGTCGAAAAGCTGATTGTCGCCGCACCGGCTTTTCTGCCTCGTCCCCCGGAGTTTGACGCCGCAAGCTGGTTGGCATTGCCCCAGGAAGAACAAGCATTCTACGGGCTCTGCGAGCTTGCCCGACGTCTCGCGACGCAGATCGCGTACTGCCGCACCCGGCATTTGGTGATGATGACCTCACCCTCCAATTGCGATATGGCCGGCAGGCTGCTGGACTTTCATGGTGTTCGCAGTGTTTTTCCCGCAGAACGTCGCGATCCCGGGCGCAGCTACATTCAACACAACAAGCTCAATGAAGACGCCCCTTTGTTGCTGAGAGGCTTGCAAGATCTCGCTTTTTATTTAGCCAAACATCAATTCGGCCCGGCATTTCTCGCGGCAGCGCACCAAGGCATCGGTGCGGCCTTCAACATGGCCTATAAACGAGCCTGCCTGCTGGATAATCTCGGTATGGCGGGTTTTGACCCTGCATTTTTACAACGCCTGCCTCTCACCGCCGAGTGGTTCGCCTTAGGCGAACGCTTGCAAAAAATGTTCGATTTGGCTCCCGGCGTCTTTACCCGTCGACAAGGTCTTGGCCTGGGGAATGCTCATCCGGCGATTGCCCTGTTGCACCGGCTCATCGACGCGCCCGTAAGGGTTCCCGCCGAACAACAGGGTACGACCGCGGAGGAGAGATTTTCTCTGGCGTTCCGTCGGTTATACGCGCAATACCTTCAGGAAACATCAGCAGCTCAAACCTCCGCCGGATTACAACTGGCGATGAAGCAGACCGTCACCAGAAGGTTGGGTTCCCGCACGTTCATGCGCCGTGAAGTGATTTTTCAAGAAATTGCCGGCTGGCGCGGCGAAGTCAGCGAGATCACCGAACAATTGCAAACCTATCTCGACCGTTTCGAGCGCCAGGCGATCAACGTATTACAATAACAACGCTGAGGATATTTCGTGAGTTTTATCAAAGAAAACCAGCAGGGTAAAAGTAGGTTCAGTCAATACGAGAGCCTGGGCTTCGCCGTTAACTGTATGTTGATGAATAAAAATTACAGTTTGTACCATATAAAAACGTTGCAGCTATGGACTCAGGAAGCGATTAATCAAAACCAATTTAAAATATTATTCGACCATTTGGATAACCCGATAGGGTATATAACTTGGGCCTACCTGAGAGATGATACGCTGAGTCGATTTATTAACGACCCGCAGTTTCTTCTCCATAACTCAGAATGGGATGAGGGCGGCACGCTGTGTATTTTAGATTTTTGCTGCAAGCCAGGCAGCGCGCATTTATGTTTGGAACACCTTAAAAGAGTTCACCCCATCGTAGAACGCCGCACGATTGTGTGGCGCTCCCGCCGAACGGGCAGACTGATGACTGTAAAAAATAAAGAAAAATAATTGTCAGGGATGAGGCAATGAGCAAACATCAATTACTGGATTCACAGGCAGGATTTTACTATGGCACCAAGATCGGCGATGACAAATCGAGCTATAATATCGCGGAATATGTCGAAATAAATCACACTCTCGATATCGCAAGAATGAAACGTGCTATTCATCGTGTCGTCAGCCAAACCCCTACGCTGCACGTTCTGTTTGATGAGGATAACGGCACGCCTTATCAATATCCCGTCACCGCCAATATCTCAGTGGAATGGGTAGATCTTTCGCAGAGCGCCAACGATATGGCCACCGCTATCGAATTAATGGAAGCGGATGCTAAGCGCCCCTTCTCGCTGAACGCGGCGCCGTTATTCAGACAAAAAATCATCAGGCTGGGTGAGAAACGCTTTCTGTGGTATTTCTGCAGCCACCATCTGCTGCTTGATGGTTACGGCACTTATTTGCTGATCCATCAAGTGGCGCAGGCCTACCGAGACCAGACACAACAACCGCAAGACGTACCGGCGATCGATGCCTTGCTCGGGGCTGAATCTGAGTATAAACAGTCAGCCGCCTATCAAGCAGACCGACATTTTTGGCAAGCGGCCAGCGCCTCACTGCCAGACCCGATGACATTAGCCTGCGCCAATATTCCCTCGGGACAGACCATCCGCCATGTGACGTCGTTGCCCTATCCTGCCGAGCGCCTTGCGCTGCAAACCGAACATCCTTCTTGGCTGGCGCGCACTTTTGTAGCGGTGATGGCGTATTTGTACTTATGTACCGGCGAGAAGCAGCAAACGATCGGCGTCCCTATGATGGCGCGAACAGACGCCCTGTCGAGGCAGGCGCTAACCTGCAAGACCAACGTTGTTCCTTTGACTCTCGATATTGAGGACACCGCCTCATGCCGACAGTTGGCGCAAACCATTGAACACGCGCTCAAGCAACTCAAGAAACATCAAGCGTTTCGTTACGAAGAGATAAAAAGTCTGAGGAGCGTCGCCAGCCGCTCGCCGTTGTTCAACATCGTGGTCAATATCATTCCCTTTGAAGCGGCAGCCTCATTCTCTCCCGCTCAGCGTAGTGAAATTCGTAACTTACGCTCAGGAGGCGCGCAGGATCTGGTATTCAACATGCGTCCCGATCTCGATAACCAAACGCTGCGGCTGGAGATCGATGCCGACTCAGGGCTTTACGATGCGGCCAGTCTGGTGCGGCACAGCCAGGGGATACAGACCTTGTGCACCTTGCTGTACGACGATCCGGAAAATCTTTCCGTCGCGGCATTGCGACAACGTTTCCCGCTCTCGCTGCTGGGTAAAACAGCCAACGACAACGTGGTCGATATCATGCAGCGTATCGATCGTGCCGTCGTTCAAGCGCCGCAACGCACGGCGATCCTCACGCCTGAACACGCTTCGTCATCGCTTAGAACGCTGTCTTATGCCGTTTTGCAGCAGCAGTGGCGTGCGCTGGCCGATGTCCTGGCTCCCGTTCGCGCCGCACATACCGTACTGTTGCTCGACTTGCCGCAAGGGCCGGAGGCCATCATCTGCATGCTTGCTGCGTTGCAATTGAAAATGCCCTTCGTCAACCTGAATGCCAAAGGGGATGGAGCGGCTTACCGTCAACTGCTTGAACAGTTTAGCGACGCTATCCTGATTACCGATCGCACGCGTCCCTCCGTTCATTCCGAGCCTGGCGCATTGGCGCATTGGCGCGCATCGACACTCAATATGCCGACGGATTTCGCACACTTCACCGTGTTTCGCCGGCAAACATCGACTGAGGCGCCGGCGTTCCCGGTCGGAACCAGCTATATCATGTTTACCTCCGGTTCGACGGGAATGCCTAAAGGCGTGATAGGCGCCCGACATGCTCTCAACGTTTTTGTCGATGCGGCGATAAAATGCTATGGCATTCAACCGCACGAACGCGTGTTGCAATTTGCGCCCTTGCATTTCGATGCCTGCATCGAAGAAATTTTCATGACGCTGGGGGCCGGCGCCCACCTGTGTATCGCCCCCGAGACCGTCAAGCACAGCTTTGCCGCTTTCTTCACATTCTGCGACGATCATCAAATCAGCCTGTTGGATCTGCCGACCGCCTACTTTAATGAAATGCTGTTCGCCTCCGGCGGTGAACAGACGCTACCGCCGGCCGTCACTACCGTTATCATCGGCGGCGAAAGCCTTTCACCGCGAGCCAAAGAACGCTGGTTCGCGCACTACCCCAAAGGCAGGAAGTTATTCAACTCCTACGGCCCAACCGAAACAACCGTGGTGGCGACGGCCGCAGAAATCAAAAACGATGGCGCCGCCGTGACGATAGGCACACCGCTGGATGGTATATACACGGCGATCGTCGGCGAGGATCTCAGGCCGTTGCCGCTCGGCTGCAGCGGCGAATTACTGATAGCCGGAGCGACCGTCGGCCTGGGATATTGGCATCAGCCAACGCTGAGCGCGGAAAAGTTCGTCACCCTTGAGGCCAACGGCCATCTCATGCCCGCCTTTCGTACCGGCGATATCGCCTGCCAGCGCCAAGATGGGCAGTTGGTGTTCCTTGGCCGCAAAATTCGTGAAGCGAAAATCGCCGGGCAGCGCGTCAATATGGGTGAGATAGAAAGCTGTCTGGCCCGCTTGCCCTCCATTGTCGAGATTGCCGTACTGGCCAAAAGCGGCGACGCGGGAACGGAACTGTACGCGCATTATCACAGCCGGCAGCCGCTCAGTGAGGCAATGCGCCGCACACTGTACGGCGAACTGCCCAATGCCCATATTCCTCAGCGCTTCGTGCATCATCCAACGCCGCTGGTCAAACTGGCTAACGGCAAGATTGATTATCGCACCCTGGAGAGACAATCCCGGATGCCTGAACCCACACGGGAGTTGCGTTCGACGACATTCAACACCCTGGTGCATGAAGTTTGGCTGGCGACGCTGGGCAGTGACGATGGCGACTTCTTCACGCTCGGCGGCGAGTCCCTGCAGGCCATAAAAATCATTAACGTGCTTAACGCCCACTGTCGGTTGGATCTGAACCTGAGCGACATTCTTGAACATCCAAGACTCGCCGATTTCTGCCGACACCTGACGCAGTTGGCCCATGCACGCTATGGTCTGGATCCGCAGCATCTGGACATCCGTTGCGCTATCGGCCGCTGTCTATCAACCGAGGCGCCGACCAGCAGCAGGCTGCTTATTCAATCTCCCGAAGGCACAGATGAACGGCTTTTGTTGGCCGCCCTCGCCGACAAACGCGGTGTGGACATTCTGTCACCGCAGGCGCTGCCGTTACCTGCTGAATGGTCGCTGAACGCGGCCATATTCAACGTACCGAACGAAGCCACTCAATATGCCAGTTGGCTTGATGCACTTTCGGCCCTGCTGCACACCCTGCCCGGCCGAGTTAACCACATGATCTTTATGCATGATACGGCCGGCGGAGCCAGACTCACGCAAGGCCTGCTACGCGATTTACGGCATGAGCGACTACTGTTGCTGCATAAAGTCGATGCGCGCCGCCAAGCCGTCGACGCCGGCGTTACAGAGTTGATAGCCCTCTCTGCGCGGCTGGGTTATTTCCCGCACATTCGGTTCGATACGGCCAATGAGCGATTGAACGGCTGCGTACTGAGGATCTTCGGTTTCGATGATGGGGAGAATATCGACCATCGCGCCGCCTTCACAATGGCGCAGCGGAGAAACCCGGGAGTGCAGTTGTGTAGCTTAGCGCATTGGCTGAATTTGATTTCCGCCCACAGCGACAAACGCCCGAATAAAAGCGGTCGAACAGCGAAAACTATCGACGTCAACATGGAAGGAGCGCACTGATGAGCGTCATCGGCTTGATCAATCTGATGGAAATGGCGAAACAGGGAGCAAAATTCGGCGAGCTGTCGCCTCGACGCCAAACCATCGAGCATGTTGACGCCGCCGCACTCAGTGCGGTGCAGGAAGACATCACCGCATTTTTATCTGTCTGTACGCCGGACAATTCAGAGCGGCACACCGGGGAGAAGCCTTGTTACACCGTCAATCACTACGCGGGGCAATACCTGTGGCTGTATGAAAACTTCACCAAGAACAGCCCGCTGTATAACATTCCGATCGCTAAAGAGATCCTGGGGCCCTTTGAACCCGAGCGTTTGCTCGCCGCGTTGAAAAAACTGCTCAAGCGGCACGGTGCGCTTTGCGGCCGCTACCGGCTAGACGGTGAAGCCATCACCGTTGACATCGTGCATCCTGATGAAACCATTTTCGAACACAGCCTCGAGGACATCAGCAGGCTGAACAGTGAAGAGCAGCAAGAAAATATGCTGGCGGCGCTTAACGCCCAGTGTACGATTCCGTTTGACCTCGCGGCTGAGTATCCCCTGCGCTGCCGGATCTTGAGAAAGAGCGCGCAGCACCACTATCTGTTCTTGACCTTCCACCATTGCGTGGTCGACGGCTGGACGGCCAATTTGCTGGTGGATGAACTGAGCCGTGACTATCAAGCGTACGAAGAGCATTGGCATTATGACAACGGCCAGGCGTTTTTCCGCTATCTTGAAGACCCTTTCCTCGCCGTCGCCAATGTCGATGACAGCATGGCGTTTTGGCGCGATGAACTGGATGGTGCGCCGGAAAAACACGCGCTTGAATACGATATCGCCATCACCGCGGCAGGCAAAACACAGAATATCGTCAGAACATCGCTGACGAACGAACTGCAGTCGGCCCTGGCCCAGTTAGCCAAACATAACGGTACGACGCTGTTTACGCTGTTGCACTCCGCCTTCGCGTTACTGATTGCCAGAGAATCGGCGACGGATCGCGTGGTCATCGGTAGCCCGATCGCCAACAGGAACGAGCCGACGTTAAACGACGCCGTTGGCAGCTTCGTCAACACGATCGCTCACCAATTTATCATCACTGGCGACGACAGTTTCACCGCGCTGCTGCAAAAGAACGCGAATAAATTTGCGCGCGCTTTCAAACATCAGGGATTGCCCTTCTCTTATCTGGTTGAACAACTCAAGCCCACGCGCGGCAAGTTCCACCCCATTTTTCAAATCATGTTCGTCTGCCAACATCGCAAAAGCAACGAGCTAAATCTTGGCGGCGCGCAGGTTAACACCCTGCCAAGACGCTATGCGCCGCCCAAGTTTGATCTGGTTCTGGAAGTGATTTCCGGCGCAGAAGGCATTCAGTTGGAGTGGCAATACAACGCCAAGCTGTTTACGCCGGAGCGTATTAACGGATTGGCGCAAGCTTACGCATTGCTGTTGCAGCAAATTGCCTGCGATCCTTCGCGGGCCGTCGACCACTATTCGCTGGCGCCAATGGCCGATAACCGGCAATTGCGGCAGCTCTCCGTCGGGCAGGCGATGCCGGTATGCTTGCGGCAACCTCTTTCCGATCGGCTGTTACGCGCTGCCCACCAGCATGGGGATCGCCCGGCGTTGTTCGAGGGAGATCAGGTGTGGCATTACGATCGGCTATTGCGGCACGCCGGCCTCGTGGCGCATTGGCTGAACGCCCATACCGCCCCAGGCGCGCTCATCGCCATCGATCTTCCACGCGGCGCTCATCAAGCTATTGCGGCGCTCGGCGTGATCCTCGCCGGACGCGCCTACTTGCCGTTGGCCGAAGGATTACCGGATGCCCGCGTAGCGGCCATTATGCGAATATCGGGTTGCGCCTGGGTTGTGAGCAATCGGGCTCACCATCGCGCCCGCTATCCGCAGACAACCCGCGTTCAGGATCTGGAGGCGCTGTTTTCTCCCCCTGTCACAGGCACAGCAACCTTCCCACCAGGCGAAGCGGAAGCACTCGCCTATGTCATTTATACATCGGGGACGACAGGCACGCCAAAAGGCGTGGCGATGGAACACGGCGCCGTCACCAATACCTTGCTGACCATGAATCAACTGTTTAACGTTTCACATCGTGACAACGTATTGGCGCTCGCCGACCTGGCCTTCGATTTATCTGTCTATGACCTGTTCGGCAGTTGGCTAGCCGGCGCATCGGTAACCGTGTTATCGCCGCACGACGCTAAAGAGCCGTCAGCATGGCTACATGCGATACGCCAGCGGAAAATCAGCATCTGGAACTCGGTTCCCGCCATCTTGCAAATGCTGGTGCAATACTGCGCGCAAGAAAACATCCTGTCGCTGCCTCAACTGCGGCATATCTGGCTGAGCGGCGATCGTATCTCTCCGCGGCTGATCGCCGAAGCACATCGGCTTTGCCCCAACGCCACCATCACCAGCCTTGGCGGTGCCACCGAAGGGGCAATATGGTCAATTTATCATCCGCTTACACGAGATACGCACTACAGAAACGCTATCCCCTATGGAACCGCATTGCCGAATCAAAGCATGTGGGTGTTGAATGAAAAACTCGAGCCGTGCGGTTTCGGCGTTACCGGCGACATTTATATCGGTGGCGTTGGCGTTGCCCGCGAGTATTGGCGCGATAGGCAAACCACCGCCGGCAGCTTTGTTCTTCTCCCAACCACCGGAGAACGCGTGTACCGCACCGGCGATCGTGGCCGTTGGCATCGCAGCGGTTACATCGAATTTCTCGGCCGCGAAGACCAACAGGTGAAACTGCAGGGTTTTCGCGTCGAATTGGGTGACGTCGAATTCGCGCTCAAAAGCAGCGAACTGGTCGCTGAAGCGTGCGTCGTCTGTCGCGATGAAACCAGGAACGGCACACCGTATCTGGAAGCCTATTTCACATTGACCGAGGCGGGGAAAGCCAGCGTCCAGGCGGAGCAAAGAATACGCGAGCAGGTTACGGCCGCATTGCCCGCGTATATGGCGCCATCCCACTATCATCTTATTGAACGTTTCCCGCTTTCACGCAACGGCAAATTGGATCGCACCTTGCTATCGCCAGGCACCGAACGGAGTCAGGCCAGCGAGGTTGTTCCCGCCGCGTCCGCGGAACTCATGCTGCTACGTGAGTTGTTGGCGGATACGTTAGGCTGTGCTCCAGACAAGATCGACCCCTATGCCAGCTTCTTCAGCAATGGCGGCAGCTCGCTTTCCGGCATCACGTTTTTGGGTAACATCAAGCGTGCCCTTAATGTGGAATTAACCCTGGCGGAAATCCTTGGTTACTCACAGCTCGATAAACTTGCCGAGCGTCTGCGCGATAACGCGCCCTTGCCGTTATCGATATTGTCCGGCACAGCCCATCGCCCCTCTCTGCCCACCTTGTATTTGGTGCATGGTGCCGGTGGCCAGGTGCATCAATATGCAAAGTGGACAAAACAACTTTCCTCCTGCGCCAACATCATCACCATCGCCAGCCCGGGGTTGGCCGCGCCAGGCGCAGACGACACACTCACCCTGCAGCGATTGGCCGCCTCCCATTTGGCGGCCATACCGCGTGCCAAACGCGACACTGCCGTTATCGCCGGCTGGTCATTGGGCGGCCAATTAGCTGTCCATATGGCGGCGCAGGCCACGGAACAAGGCGCGCCCTTTGCGCATGCGGTGCTTATCGACAGCGGTTTGCCCGCCCAGCAACCCTCAGTGAATCGAGGTTTCAGCGTGGCGCAAAGTTACCTCAGTCTGTTCGACTCTCTCGGTATTGCGCGTCATTTGTGTCGGCATCAAGAAACGAATGCGATAGACAGCTTCGCCAACGAGATAAAAATGCACTATGCGCTGAATCAGAGCGTGCTTGCGGAGAAGATCACGCTGGAACATGCCGAAGCCTTTTGTTGGGCGCTGAAAAAATCCTTTGATCTGACGAACAACGCCGGCCCTCTGCCACAGATAGCGATACCGCTGACGCTTTGGCTCAGCCAGCAACGTCAGCGTAAACACCCCAATCTTGCACAACGCTGGGAGAAGCAATCCTCTCATGACGTTCAACTCAATTATTGTGCAGAAACGCATTACAGCATTTTAAACAACGCTCAACTTCTTCGAGCGCTGACGCGGATGCTGCGCGCGTTGTCCGCATCATTGGAATAACGCGAGAAGATACCCCTGGCCATTCAAACCTATCGAGGCACTGATGAAATTACCCAGCAGTTGGATTTTTTTGTTCTGCTTTTACTACACATTCATGGATATTTTTTATTCGTTATTTTTTTCCGAAGACAGGAGGTTTACCAGCACAATCATTCAATCCTTTATCTTTTCAACCTTGCTAGTGGCATTTTTCTGGTATCGGAAAACTGCAAAAACCAAAAACCAATAATATAAGGAAGTCGTTATGAGAGAACTTACGATTAATGAAGTGAGCTTTATCGCAGCCGCTGGGGATTTCAGCTATGCGGAACTGGGCGGGGCCGTCGCTGCCGGCGCGGTTGGTGGAGCGATGACCGGCGCCATGGCTGGCGGTGTCGGTGCCGGCCCAGGCGCTGTTGCCGGTGCCGTTATCGGTGGTGCCGCCTATACCGCTGGCAAAATGGTGGAATCCATGTTGGGTGGCAATAAACAAACATCGACGAACAATCCTGCCGACAGTAACTAATACAGGAAGATTCGTGTTCATCATATGAAAAAGTCACTTATTGTATTGTTCGCCATTTTAATTGGGCTTGTTGCTGGCACGATTGCGGATTATTTCACCCTCAATCGCTTCTTGAAATACGCCCTTATCGCCGTTGCCGTTATCGGCACGCATAAATTGCTCAATAGCGATCGCGGGCAGCGCTCGGCATGATAAACGTGGCTTATTTGAAAATTTAATGATTAAGGAGCAAATATGCGCAATCTTACCTCTGAAGAATGTTCAATCATTTCCGGTGCAGGAGATCGCAGCGGTACATTGACGGTTTCCGCGGAAACTGTCGGCGCAGCGATCGGCGGTGGCATCGGCTCTATCGGTGGCGTGGCGGGCGGCGTTGTCGGCACCATTGTCGGCGGTGCTGTCGGTAACTACGTCACCGGCGATCGTGCCCCCGGCTCTGTTGGCCCATCAGGCATTCCCTGGGGCGGGAGCAACGGCGGCGGTACCATGTGGGGGAACAACAACAATACCGATTCGAACTGATCGGGGCCCTGCAAGCCACACGGCTGACCTCCCCGGTTAACGTTGGCTTCAGCGCCTAAAGCGTCATTTCATGCCAGGGTTATCGTTATGATAACCCTTTTTGTCATGGGCCCACCACAGGGGGAGCAACGCGGTTGGCGTAGCGAAAATGTCGAGATGAAGAAGTCAGGTGAAGCGAAGCTGACGTTACCCGAGTTGAATGACTCTATCCGCAGAGGCAATCGTCGATGGACGGTGCGCAATAATCACGCGGGTAATGTTCAGTTGTGAAATAGCGCGGTTAATATGTGTTTCATTATCGAGATCCAGGTGGCTGGTCGCCTCGTCCATAAACAGAATGCTGGGGCGACGATAGAGCGCACGGGCTATCAATAAACGCTGTTTCTGTCCGCCAGAAAGGCTTCCCCCCAATTCGCCGATCAATGTTTCGTAGCCCATTGGCATGTTTTGAATATCATCATGCATATTGCAACGCCGTGCGCACGCCTCAATACGTTTCAGATCCATTTCGGCGTCAAATCCTGAAATATTTTCAGCGATAGATCCCGCCAGCAGCTTGTCATCCTGCAGCACGCAAGCGATACATTGGCGATAATTATTAACGCCAATGTTGCTGATATCCATACCATCGACCAGCACGGCCCCTTCATCCGGCGACAGCAACCCACACATTAACTTCATCAATGTGGTTTTACCCACGCCGGAGGGGCCGACAATCGCCACGCTTTCTCCCGCAGCAATGCTGAGATTCAAATCCGTGATAATGGGTTTCGCCAAACGATCATACTGGTAGCGCAGATTCCGCACCTGAAGCTCTGCGGCGTTGCCTTTTGTGAAGAGCTGACGCGCGGGCATTTGCGGTTCCGGTGACGAAAGCACAATGTCCGCCACCCTTTCATTGTGCAAGCTTAACATTCGCAGCTGAAGCATCATGTCGATCAAGCTGCTGGCACGCTCCGAGAACTGCCCACGGTAGGCGTTAAACGCGATAAACATGCCGATCGTCATTTGATTGTCTATGACCAATGCCGCGCCGAGCCAAAGGATGATCACCTGATCGCAGGTGGCAATAAACGCCCCCAAACCGCCAAACATCATGTTTAACTTGGTCAGCTTGATACCCGCATTGATCGTTTCTACGTTTAGATTCAGCCAATACTGTGAACGGGTTTCAGATAACCCCAACGCCTTTAACGTACTGATGCTATATAACGTCTCCATGAAATGAGACCCGGCCCGCGCGCCCTTCACCAACTGCTCTTCCGACAGCTGCCGATAATGTTGATAAGTCGATAGCCTGAGAATGACGTATATCGCCGTAAAGCCGAGCACCACCCAAACTAACCAGCCGCCATAGAGCAGCATCATGACAAAGACCCCGACAGACATGATGCCATCAATAATGCTGCTGACGATGCTGGTAGTGAAAGTCGCTCTTATCGTATCCAATGAGCCGAAACGGGATTGAATATCACCCAACTTGCGCTTCTCAAAGAAGGAAAGCGGCAATTTCATCAGATGATCAAACACTCCCGCCTTCCATTGCACGTCTATCAACGCGCCCATGACGATAGAGATCCACGAGCGCAACATGGATACGCCGGTGCGGAATAAAATAAAGAACAGCAATCCTATACAAATCAGCGCTAAAAGATCATGATCGCCGGCCAAAATCACATGGTCCATGACCAACTGCGTACCAACGGGCAACAGCAGATTAACCGCTTCAATCACGATCGACAGACAGAAGATCTTTAGCAAGGCTCCCTTAAGGCCGCGCACATTGCTCATCAGCTTACGAAAGCGCAATCTGCTTTGCTGTTTGATCGGCTGAAATTCACTGTCTGGCCATAGCTCAAGCGCTACGCCGGTAAAATGCCGCGACAGTTCATGCAACTCCAGCACTTTACGGCCAAAGGCAGGATCATGGATCACCGCCCGCCCTCGGCTGACACTGACAAGCACCACGAAATGCTTCATGTCCCAGTGCAGAATACAGGGCATTTTCAACGCTTTAAGCTCATCGATATTCAGCGATAACGCTCTGGATTGCAGCTTGAGTGCGCTCGCGATGTCAATCAACGCGGAAAGCGTCGCCCCGCGTGAAGAAAAGCCGTAGCGGCTGCGCAGATTAAACAGATCGATTTGCAAACCATGGTAATGGCATACCATCGCTAAACTGGCCAGCCCGCATTCCGAGGCTTCGGTTTGCAGGATCTGCGGCACTTTGCGGCGCAGCGACAAATTGAGTTTGCCCTTTAGCGCGTCTAAATAAGATTCAGTCATTGATTGGCCCCATCAGGCTGTTTTTCATATCGTAGAAAGGTGAGAACATCCATTGATATAGAGGCCTTTCTTCCAGAAACAGCGTGGATTGAGCCCGCATGCCGTTAGTGAGCTGCAACGCTTTGCCCTGGTAACTGATATGCGTTTTATCCAGGGAAACGGTCACCTTGTAAAAAGATGCCGTTTGCGCGCTGGGTTGATGCACGGGAGAACTGCTGTAAGTTGACATTTCTTGAATGGAGGCCGGTACATAAGCGATGCTTTCTATTCTGCCGGGAAACTGACCGAACTTCTCATAAGGGAAAGCGTCATAGCGAATGTTAATGCCGTCCCCCGCTGAAACATAAGGCACACTGGTGTTCGGCAACCATAAAACTAGCTGATAAATCGCGCCATTACGTGGAATAATCTGTACCAAGCTGTCACCGCTATTGACCATCTGACCCGGCGTAACGCTGAGAGACTCAATGCGGCCATCGCTTGGGGCATTCACGATCAATGCGCCGCTGGCATCGGCTTCCGCTAACTGCCGTTGCAAATCATTGCGCTGAAACTGGTACTGCGAAATTTGGTTATCGAAATCTGCCGCGCGCGTAACGATGTCACTTTCCAAATTCGTAATTTGCAACGACTCCTGAATGTGTTGACTATGCAGGTTTTGGAACAGACTTTGTTGTTGATAAAATGAATAGGTTTGCCCGCTAAGCTGATCTTTGGTAATCAGACCGCGTTGCTGATATTCCTTATAGGAACGCATGTTGTCCTGAGCAAATGCCACCCCCTCTCGTGCATTATCCAACAGCTGTTTGGACTGCATATGCGCCAATTCATACTGTTTTTTTTGCGCGCGTAGATTTTCCAGCGTCATACGCTTGTTGTCTTGCAACTTTAGAATGATGCTGTCGACATGTTTTAACTGGTTTTCAAGCGCCAGGCGCGTATTGGCGCTCACTTTCCCGTTATCCGTCACTCGGCTGACATCAATCTGATAAAGACGCTGGCCTTTTTTAACCACATCCCCCACTTCGACGAAGCGTTCCGAGATAAAACCCTGTTGGGGCGCAAACACGTTGACTGAGCGGGGGAAGGTGGTGATTTCACCATAAACATTAATGCGGCGTGTATAATGACTGAATATAAGAAAAGAGAGGAAAACAAGAATAAATAAAAACGATAAAAGACCAAAGCACCAGGCAGGCAAGCCGTTTATCAATAAAGCCTTACCCGCCCATTTCGCCCGCTGATGATCCGTGGCTTCCTGTCGAAACAAATCACGCATGACATCCCTTTCCAGAAATAAAATTCAAGCCAGCCTTGGCTCGTAAAATGCGGAAGCATATTGAAAAACAGCAGCAGAGATTAAAACAGGCCTGTTGTTTTTAATTAGCGATATCGTAAAGATAATTATTCTCATTATGATATCGGGCGTTCCGAAGAAATGCAATGTTTTTTACGCACTTACCCAGCCACATAGCCGTATATCACTATGCATATCGATAAAAAACCAATAAAGAGCCTCCTAATCAAATAACGCTATTCATTCTATCTCTCGCCATATGTAATATGCAGCGGCGTGACCGCCGGATCGAGCAGCAATGTGGATAAACGCATCAAATCGAAACGCCTCCATGTTCACGGAATAAGGTCTCGGGGAATGGCTCCCTCTGAGTCACCTCCTAGCTTAGGGCAGTTGGCAGTTTGAGCAAAAACAAGTGATTAGACGTGAGCCGCCTCGCCGACCTGCTGTATCAGAAAGGTCAGCAGCGCGTGCGTTTTGGCCGGCAGATAACGGCGGCCGGGGTAAACGGCATACAGCTGCAGCGGCGCCGGCGGCAACGTCAGCGGCACCTCAACCAATCGCCCGTCGGCCAGAAACGGCCGGCAGCCGAGCTCGGAAAGCATGGCGAACCCCACGCCGGCCAAGGCCGCCTTCAGCGCCATCTCCCCGCTGTTGACGCGATAGCGCGCATTGACCGGGACGGTAACGAACTTGCCGTCCGGGCGGACGAACTGCCATGGCATCCCCTTCAGCGCATCCACCGTGCTGATACAGGGCGATTGCGTGAATTGCTCAATCTCCGACGACGGCGGCCACTGCGCCAGCAGCGCCGGGGCGGCCACCACGATGCAGGGGAAAGACGCCAGCGGCTGCGCGACATAGTCGCTGTCGTCCAGCATGCCCCGGCTGATCATCACCGCCAGATCGACATCGTCGAGCAGCGACGTCATACCCGCCAGGTTGGTCACGCAGCTGATTTCGATCTGCGGATGCTGCAGGGCGAACGCCGCCAGCGGCTCGCCCAACAGGTATGGCCCAACTTCATTGGGCACGCACAGGCGCAGCGGCCCGCGCAGCTGTTGCTGCCGCTCGCTGAGGGTTTGCGCGGTGTGTTCCAGCGACGCCAGCAGCGGCTGGGTGCGTTCATGCAGCAACTGGCCGTTCGGCGTCAGCCGCATCGAGCGGGTGCTGCGTTCGATCAACCGCTGCTCAAGCTGGCGCTCCAACTGAGAGATATAGCGGCTGACGTTGGAGGTTGGCATCGCCAGCGCCCGCGCCGCCCCGACGAAGCTGCCTTGCTCCACCACCGCCACGAAAATGCGTAACAGGTTTAAATCCAATTTATCGCGCATGATTATCCCTGATTTGATAACAAACCATGCCATTTCTACCATCTAATCCCGATCAACGCCAAGCGCTACACTGCCGGCCTGACTCTGCAACCCATGGATGCTTATGACACCCGCGAGAAAGCTGACGGCGATAGCGCTGGTCATCGCCTTTATTCAGTTCACCAATGCCCTGGAATACATGGTATTCAACCCGATATTCATCTACATGGCCGGCGATTTTTCCGTGCCCGTCAGCTTCGCCGGCTATGTCAGCGCGGCCTATACGCTGGCGGCGGTGATTTCCGGCATCGGCGCATTTTTCTGGATCGGCGGCGTTGAGAAGCGGCACTTTCTGATGCTCAACGTCACGCTGCTGGGCGTGACCACCTTATTGATCGCCACAACCCAGCAGTTTTACTGGTTGTTGGCGCTGCGGCTGCTGGCCGGGCTGTTGGGCGGCACTACGATGGGCGTCGGGATCGGCCTGCTGCTCAACGCCGCGCCTGCCGCGCTGCACGGCCGAATGCTGGCGACGGTGATCGCGTCCTTTTCGTTGGTGAGCATTGTCGGCATGCCGGGCATGCTGTACCTGTGCGAAGTGGCAAGCTGGCGCGCCGCGCTGGCGGCTATCGGCGGGCTGTGTCTGCTGGCGGCCGTATTGGTGGCGCTGTTTGTTCCCAAGGATGCGCCGCAGCCACAGGCTGCCGCGCCCGTCACGCTCGATCGCCGGCTGTTGCTGTTCGCCTCCGCCGCCGGCCTGACACAGTTCAGCCCGATGCTGCTGATCCCGGTGCTGGCGCCGCTGCTCACCCAGCGGCTACAGGTGGCAAACGCGCATTTGTCCTGGCTGTTTCTCATCGGCGGCGTGGCCGGCTATCTGGCGACCGTGCTGGCGGGCCGCTGGCTGCAACGCGTTGGCGCCGTGACGCTGACGGTGGGCGCCACGCTGTTGCTGCTGGGCAGCCTGTGGCTGGCGGCGCGCGGTGGCGATCGCGGTGAACTGTTCATGGTCGCGTTTCTCGCGGCGGCCTATGCGCGGCTGGTGGCGATCTCTTCCCTGAGCATGCGCTGGCCGGACAATCGGCAACGCGCCGCCTTCGGCACGCTGCAAACCGCCCTGATACACCTGAGCGCCACGGTGGCCTTCTTGCTCTCCTCCACGCTGCTGAGCGGCGGCCTCACCCCGCTCAGTTTGCAACGTCTGTTATGGCTGTGTGCGCTGAGCGCCATCGCCGTCGCGCCGCTCAGCGTTTGGCTGCAGGCGCGGCTGCGTCAGCGCGACGCCTCATAAACCACCTTACCATTCACATAGGTGCGATAAATGTTACGATCGTCTCCCAGGGTCATCAGTACGAACCCTTGCTCCGCAGACGTGGCGCTGTTGGCGTAGCGCAGCTGCTGCAGCGGCGTGACCGCCGGATCGAGCACCACGAAATCCGCCTCTTTGCCGACGTTGAAGTTGCCGATTTTGTCGTCCAGCGCCAGCGCGCGGGCGCCGCCCAGGGTGGCATGATAGAACGCTTCTACGGCGGAGAGCCGGTAATGCTGCAGCTGGCCGACCTTGTACGCCTCGCCTAACGTGCGCAGCATATTGAAGGTGGTGCCGGCCCCCACGTCGGTGCCGATGCCGAGCTTCACCCGCTTGCGCCAGGCCTGCTGCAGGTCAAACAGCCCGCTGCCGAGAAACAGGTTGGAGGTGGGACAAAAGGCGATTGCCGAGCGGGTCTCGCACAGGCAGTCCCACTCCTGCTCCTCCAGATGCAGGCAATGGGCGAATACGCTTTTATCGCCGGTCATGCCGTAGCGGTGGTAAACATCCAGATAGCTGCGGTGCTGCGGGAACAGCGCTTTTACCCAGGCCACTTCCTGCGGGTTCTCGCTCAGGTGCGTCTGCAGCCAAACGTCGGGATATTCTTCACGCAGCCGCTGCACCTGCGCCAGCAGCGCCGGCGTACTGGTGGGCGCAAAGCGCGGCGTAATGGCGTAACCGAGGCGGCCTTTGCCGTGCCAACGTTCGATCAGTTCGCGCGTCTGGCGGTAACTCTGCGCCGGCGTTTCCAGCAGCGCCTCCGGCGCATGGCGATCCATCATCACCTTGCCGGCGATCAGGCGCATGTTCATCGCTGCCGCCTGGCTGAACAGCGCATCGACCGACCGCGGATGCACGGTGCCGAACACCAGCGCGGTGGTGGTGCCGTTGCTCAGCAACTCCCGCAGAAAGAAGGCCGACATCGCGTCGGCGTGCTGCTCACAGTCGTAACGGCTTTCGGTCGGGAAGGTGTAATTGTTTAACCAGTCCAGCAGTTGATCGCCATAGGCGCCAATCATTTCGGTTTGCGGATAGTGGATGTGGGTGTCGATAAACCCCGGCACGATCAGTTTGTCGCGATACTCCGTGACCGTGAAACCCGGCGGCAGCAGCGCCTCGCCCTGCCGCCAGCTGCCGAACCAGACGATGACGCCGTCGTTCAGCAGCAGTAAACCGTCGGGAATATGCCGCAAGCGTTCCTCAAGCTGTTGCGGCGCCTCTACACAGGCTGAGATATCAAAAAAATTGCCACGAATAGCCGTGGTGAATTGCAGTGCCATTATTTTCTTCCTTGTCGCGACCGGCCCACCTCACCCGCGTAATAACCTGCGCCGATGAAACAATGCCTTTGTCGCCCAAACGCCAAGACCGGCTTAAGCATAGCAAGCCGCGTGCCAGCTGACGGCGTAAAATACATTATCCCTTAAAGAACAAAGTGATATTAATTAACCAAGGGGAGTTGACCGGCAAAAAAGAATAAAGCAAACGTCGCGCTTCGCCGGCAGATCAATAGCAACCGTTTGCCTGCCAAAATAACACCGCGCCGCTGCACCTTGAATGGGCAAGCGAATATCTTCACGGCGTACGGCTTATTTTCAACACCGCGCCTGGGGGTTGAATCTCGGCCTGAGGACAACGACCAAACTTGAAACGATAACTATTCTCAATTATCATCCGCGCATCTTTTTGACCAGCAATGCGAAAATCATGTCCGCCACCGCTTCTGCCCCGCACGCCGCGCTGTCGCGCCTCTACGCCACCCATCACGCCTGGTTGCAGGGATGGCTGCGCCGGCGCTTGGGCTGCGCGTTCGATGCGGACGATGTGGCGCAGGACACCTTTATGCGCCTGCTGAAAGGCGACGCCGCGGCGACCCTGCGCGAGCCGAAAGATTTTCTGGTCACCGTCGCCAAGCGGGTGATGGTCGATCTGTTCCGCCGCAGAACGCTGGAGCGCGCCTATCTGGAGATGCTGGCGCTGATCCCGGAAGGCTACGTCCCGTCGCCGGAGCAGCGCCAGAGCCTGCTGGACAGCCTGCAGCAGATCGACGCCATGCTCGACGGCCTGGGGCCGAAGGTAAAACAGGCCTTTCTGTTGTCGCAGCTCGAAGGCCTGGGCTATGCGGACATCGCCGCGCGCCTCAGCGTTTCGGTCAGCTCGGTTAAAAAATACATGGCCAAAGCCACCGAGCATTGCCTGCTGTTCAGCCTCGAAAACGACGTTTATTCATGAGCAACGCCATCACCCCCGAGCAGCGCCAGGCGCTGAAAATGGCCGCACACTGGTATGCCCTGCTGTGCGACGAGCGCGTCACCGAACGCCAGCGCCAACAGTGGCAAGCCTGGCACCAGCAGCATGACGATCACCGCTGGGCCTGGCAGCGCGTCGAAGCGTTGCAGAGCCAGCTGCAGGGCGTGCCGGGCAAATTCAGCTATCGCGCGCTCGATCGCGCCGGCCGCCAATCCGCGATCGACCGCCGCACCCTGCTGAAAAGCCTGCTGCTGTTGCTCGGCGTGGGCGGCGGCGGCCTCCTTTACCAGTCGCCGCTCGGCCGGGAGCTGCGCGCCGACTACCGCACCGCCACCGGTGAAATCAAACCCATTGTGTTAAGCGACGGCACCCAGCTGGTGCTGAACACCGCCAGCGCGGTGGACGTGCATTACGACGATCGCCAACGGCTGATCCGCCTGCACGCCGGGGAAATCAGCCTGGTTACCGGACGCGATCCCCGGCCGCTGTGGGTGCAAAGCCCGCAGGGGGCGATGCGCGCGCTCGGCACCCGTTTTTTGGTGCGCGAGAGCGACGGCGAAACGCACCTGACAGTGCTGGAGCATGCGGTCGAGGCGCAGCTGGCGCAAAACGCGCAACAACAGCGCCGGGTGAACGCCGGTGAACAGATCAGCTTCAGCGCGACGGCCTTCGGCGACAAACACCCCGCCGTGCAGGAGGACGGCTGGCTGCGCGGCGTGCTGAGCGTCAGCCAGTGGCGGCTGGACCGGGTGATCGCCGAACTGGCGCGCTACCGGCGCGGCCACCTGAGTTGCGATCCGGCCGTTGCCGGCCTGCGCGTCAGCGGCAGTTTCCCGCTCAACGATACCGATCGCGCCCTCGCCCTGCTCAGCCAGACGCTGCCGGTTCGCCTGCAGAGCTTTACCCGCTATTGGCTGCAAATCGTCCCCGCCTGAATTTTTTAAATGAAAATGATAAAAAATCGCATTCTTGATTGTCCCTTTTGCTTTGCTCATCCGACTCCCAGGAAAACACTGCAGCAATAAATAAAAAATGATTCAGGAGAAGGTATGAACAACGCTTGGGGAAAGGGAGCGCCGGCTTCGCTTTGGGTAAAACGGGCCACGCCGCTGGCCGTGGCCATTGGCCTGGTCTTCGCCGCACCGCTGACGGCGAGCGCCGCCAGCGCCGCTGCCACCTATCACATTCCGGCCGGTGAGCTGGACGGCGCGCTGAACGCTTTCGCCGCTCGCGCCGGCATCGCGCTCTCGGTGGACGGCGCGTTGACCGCCGGCAAACGTTCGCCGGGCCTGAGCGGCAGCTACGGCGTCGATGACGGCCTGAACGCCCTGCTGGCCGGCAGCGGCCTGCAGGCTAAAGCGCTCGGCAATAACGGCTACACGCTGGCCAAACTGCCGCAGCCGCAGAAGGAAGAGGACATCACCGTGGTCGGCGACTGGCTGGCGGAAGGCCGCCAGATCGACGTGTTCGAACACCCCGGCGCGCGCGACGTCGTGCGCCGCGAAGAGTTCGTCAAAACCGGCACCACCACCGTGCGCGAAGCGTTGAACCGCGTGCCGGGCGTGGTGGCGCCGGAGAACAACGGCACCGGCAGCCATGACATGGCGCTGAACTTCGGCATTCGCGGCCTCAACCCGCGCCTCGCCAGCCGCTCCACCGTGCTGATGGACGGCATCCCGGTGCCCTTCGCCCCTTACGGCCAGCCGCAGCTGTCGCTGGCGCCAATCTCGCTCGGCAATATGGATGCGATCGACGTGGTGCGCGGCGGCGGCGCGGTGCGCTACGGGCCACAGAGCGTCGGCGGCGTGGTTAACTTCGTCACCCGCGCCATCCCGAAAACCTTCGGCATGGCGGCCGGCATGCAGGGGCAGCTCAGCCCGACCTCGCGCCAGGATCACCCGAAAGGCACCGGCAACCTGATGATCGGCGGCACCGCCGACAACGGCTTCGGCGCGGCGCTGCTCTACTCCGGCACCCGCGGCAGCGACTGGCGCGAGCACAGTGCGACCAAAATCGACGACGTGATGCTGAAAAGCCGTTACGCGCCGAACGAGGTGCACACCTTCAACAGCCTGCTGCAATACTACGAAGGCGAAGCGGAGATGCCGGGCGGCCTGAGCCGGGCGGACTACAACGCCAACCCGTTCCAGTCGACGCGCCCGTACGACAAGTTCTGGGGCCGCCGCCAGTTGGCGAACTTCGGCTACCAGTATCAGCCGGATCGGCAGCACAAGTTCGACGTGCAGAGCTTCTACACCTATACCCTGCGCAGCGGCTATCTGGATCAGGGTAAAAACCTGACGCTGTCGCCGCGCGAATACTGGGTGCGCGGCGTGGAACCGCGCTACAGCCAGAGCTTCCGCTGGGGCGACTCGGCGCATGAGGTCGGCGTCGGTTATCGCTACGTCAGCGAATCCACCCACGAACTGCGCTACACCAGCAAAGCCAGTACCGGCAGGCTGCCGTCCACCGCCAGCCCGTACGATCGCGACACCCAGTCCGGTACCGAGGCGCACGCCTTCTATATCGACGATCGGATCGACATCGGCGACTGGACCCTCACGCCGGGCATGCGCTACGAGTACATCAAGTCGTATCAGAACAACTACATCAAGAACAACCGCCTCGACGTCAGCTATAACGCGCCGCTGCCGGCGTTGAACGTGATGTATCACCTGAACGAATACTGGAACCTGTACGCCAACACCGAAGGCTCCTTCGGCACCGTGCAGTACAGCCAGATGGGCAAAGCGGTCGACAGCGGCAAGATTGAACCGGAGAAAGCGCGCACCTGGGAGCTGGGCACCCGCTACGCCGGCGATGCGTTGACCGGCGAGATCGGGCTGTTCCTGATCAACTTCAACAACCAGTACGACTCCAACCAGGTGACCGACAGCGTGACCGCGCGCGGCAAAACCCGCCATGCCGGGCTGGAAGGCAGCCTGCGTTACGATCTGTCGCAGCTGACGCCGAAACTGGACGACCTGACCGCCTACGCCAGCTACGCCTACGTCAACGCCACCATCCGTGAAGACGGCGGCTACAAGGGCAACCAGGTGCCGTTCTCGCCGAAGCATAAAGGCACGATGGGGCTGGACTACACGCCGGGCAACTGGGCGTTTAATCTTAACGGCGAGTTCCAGTCCAGCCAGTTCGCCGACAACGCCAACACCGTGGCGGAAAGCGCCGACGGCAGCACCGGCCGCATTCCCGGCTATATGCTGTGGGGCGTGCGCGCCGCCTATGATTTCGGCCCGGAAATGGCCGGCCTGAATCTGGGCGTCGGCGTGAAAAACCTGTTCAACCACGCGTATTTCACCCGCGCCTATGACGACAACAACAAGGGTCTGTACATCGGCCAGCCGCGCACGATTTATCTGCAAGGTTCGGTGAAGTTCTGATCCTCAACGGCGGGCGCGGTTAACCGTGCCCGCCGTCTTTCCCATCAACGTGACGACGTCACATAAAGCCGTTCCTCCGCGCCGCCGCAGCGGCGAAAAATAAGTCGCTTCTGCCGCCAATGCGCGTAATATCAACGATCCGCCCCGATTTACCGGCGCGGATTTTTTGCCGTTATGGCCTGAAAAGCGAGGGAATAAGATGAATCACAATGACCTTTCTCAGTGCCGCGTTGACACCGACCGTTTGTTGATTGCCCCCTTTACCGCAACAGACGCCGACGATGTTTACCAGGCGATCACCCCCACTCTGACGCGCTTTATGACCTTTGAACCGGAGGCGTCGCCGGAGGATTTCGCCAACGTCTGGCAAGGCTGGCTGCCGTTGATGCGCGAAGGTGAAGAAGTGATCTTCGTCGCCCGTCGGCGCGAAGACCGGCAGTTCGTCGGGGTCGGCGGCGCGCATAATTTGCGCAGCCACACCCCGGAGCTGGGCATCTGGGTAAAAGAGAGCCTGCATGGTCAGGGCTACGGCCGCGAAATCGTGCAGGGCATCGCGCGCTGGGCCAGCGAGCGCTTTCAGCCGCCGCACTTTCTCTACCCGGTGGCCGAGCAGAATACCGCCAGCCGCCGCCTCGTCGAGTCGCTGGGCGGCGTGCTGGCCGGCCGTTGCGAGCGCATCAAGTATGACGCCGTGGTCTACCACCTGCCGCCTCAGCGCTAATCAGCATCGGGCCGCCGGCCCGGTGTGACCTTTTTTGCTTTCCGCCGTGATAACCGCTGCCACTGCCTGCGGGTTTGTGCTAATGATAGAGGCATGTAGGGTAAAAACAGTTGAGGAACAGCAACATGATTATTTTTGTTACCGGCGCCACCTCCGGTTTCGGCGAGGCCATTGCGCGCCGTTTTATCCGTGAAGGCCACCAGGTGATCGCCGCCGGGCGCCGCCTTGAGCGTCTTGAAGAGCTGCAGGAAGAACTCGGCCAAGCGCTGCACATCGTGCGGCTCGACGTGCGCAACCGCGCCGCCATTCAACAGGCGATCGAGGCACTGCCGGCCGAGCTGCGTCAGATTGACGTGCTGGTGAACAACGCCGGGCTGGCGTTGGGGCTGGAGCCGGCGCACAAGGCCAACGCCGATGACTGGGAAACCATGATCGACACCAACGCCAAGGGGCTGGTGAACATGACCCGCGCGCTGTTGCCGGCCATGGTCGAGCGCAACGTCGGCCATGTGATCAACATCGGCTCCACCGCCGCCAACTGGCCTTACGCCGGCGGCAACGTGTACGGCGCCACCAAGGCGTTCGTCAAACAGTTCAGCCTGGGCCTGCGCGCCGATCTGCACGGCACGCGCATTCGCGTGACCGATATCGAGCCGGGCCTGGTGGGCGGCACCGAATTCTCCAACGTGCGATTCAAGGGCGATGACGGCAAGGTCAACAAAACCTACGAAGGCGCCGATGCGCTGACGCCGGAAGACATCGCCGAGTCGGTGTTCTGGGTCGCGACGTTGCCGGCGCGCGTCAACATCAACACGCTGGAAATGATGCCGGTCAGCCAGTCCTTCGCCGGGCTGAACATCCACCGCGGCGCCTGAGCCGCGACGGCGGGAGGCGACTCTCGCCGCGTTTCCTCAGGCCGCGCGCCAGCCGGAAACGATAATCAGCATGCCCGCCAGCGCCACCCCGGCGCCGACCCAATCCAGCGCAGACAGCTTGACCCCGTCCACCACCCGCAGCCACAGCAGCGCGGTCGCCACATACACACCGCCGTAGGCCGCATAGACCCGCCCGCTGGCCGCCGGATGCAGCGTCAACAGCCAGACAAACAGCATCAGGCTCAATGCCGCCGGCAGCAGCAGCCAGGCGCTGCCCTGCTTCTTGAGCCACAGGTAAGGCAGGAAACAGCCGATAATTTCAGCCAGGGCGGTGGCGAAAAACAACAGCGTAGTTTTTAACATCGGTCGCAGTTTTCTCTCGATAAAGTAAACGAATCGGCGCTTGGCTGGTGAATTCCAGGAGCGCGGTGGTATATTTATCACCACGCCTGCGGGCGAGGTAACGCCAGTGCCGCCATCATCAGGCGCACTCACTCATAAGGATGAAACGATGAAAACATTTTCGACCCAACGACTGCTGCGCGGGATGCTGCCGGTCGCCATGCTGGCCGTCATGGGCGCCTGGCAGGCGCCGGCGCTGGCCGCCACCTGCACGCAGGGCAGCACCTGCGTCACCGTCGATGGCAAAGGCAGCGGCGCGATGAGCACCGAAGAAGCGCGCCAAAGCAAAGAGCAGTGGAATGATACCAAATCCCTGCGCCACAAGGTCAACACCCGCGTCGAGAAAGAGTTCGACAAGGCCGATCGCGCGGCGGATGACGAAGACCGCTGCAACGACAGCAACAACGTCAACGCCTACTGGGAACCGGACACCCGTAAATGCCTGGATCGCCAGACCGGGCGTCGGATTAATCCTTAATCCGCCTGCGGCGGGCGGGCATGCGTGAAACCCGGCCGCCGTTGCTGCTATCCTGTTACAGGAAGTTCATTGTCTAAAAGGATGACGTGATGAAGAAAACGCTGATATTAACCGCTGTATTGCTGGCCGGCGCCCCATTGGCGGCCCTGGCCTCCTGTGAAAGCGTGAAAGCGGACATTTCGCAAAAAATCGTCAATAACGGCGTTCCGGAGTCCGGCTTCAAACTGGAGATCGTGCCTAACGATCAGGCCGATCAAGCGGGCGGCCAGGTGGTCGGCCACTGCGAAAACGACACCCAGAAGATCGTTTATACCCGCCTGAACAATGGCGACGATAGTGGTGACGCGGCGCAGACCGGCACCAGCCAGGACACCTCCAACGCGCAGTAAGCCGCATCGGCTACCCAGGGCGCGCAACAGCCGCGCCCTTTCCTTTTCCTTTACGCCTGCTCCGCCTCTTCCTCTTCGCCTTGCGGCCGACAACGCGCGGGGATCAGCATCGCCGCCGCCAGCGCCAGCAACGACACCAACGCCGACACCAGGAACACCCAATGCAGCGAAGCCGCCACCTGCTGGATAAGCTGCGCCAGCGCCTCACTCCCCATGCTCTGGCGCACCGCCGGCTCCATCAGACGCTGCACCGGATCGTCAATTTCCGGCAAACGCCACTGCAGGTTGAGGTTCAGCGTGGCGCCCAAAATCGCGGTGCCGATGGCCGAGCCCACCATGCGGGTAAACACCGTACAGGCGGTGGCAATGCCGCGAATGCTGTAATGCGCCGCGTTCTGCACCGACACTAAAAACGTCGTGTTGCACAATCCCATACCGGCGCCGACCATAAACGCCGCCACCCGGCCCCACAGCAGACCGCCGTTCGGCTGCAACATCAGCAGGATCAGGCCGCCTGCCACCAACAGCAGTGCGCCCAGCAGCGCCGTGGCGCGATACGAAGTCATCAGCATCAAACGGCCGCTCAGCGTGCTGGCCAACGGCCAACCAATCGACATCAGCGCCAGCGTGGTGCCCGCCTCCAGCGGCGAGCCCCCCATCACGCCCTGAATGAAAGTGGGCAGGAAGGCGCTGATGCCCATCATCGCCGCGCCAATCACCAGCCCGCCGATGTTGCCGGCGACGATCACCCGGCTTTGCCACAGCGCCAGCGGGAACAGCGGTTCGACCGCGCGCCGCTCCTGACGTATCAACAGCGCCAGCGACGCCGCCGCCAGCGCCAGCAAGGGCGCCACCCACCATCCGAGGCTTTCCATCTGCAACAGCGCCAGCAGCAGCGCCGAAACGAACAGCGTCAGCCAGGCGGTGCCCGCCAGATCCAGCGCGTGCCGCCGCAGTTGCTGATGCGCCGGCAGATAGCGCCAGAGGAAGAACATCGCCAACAGGCCGATCGGCAGGTTGACCCAGAACACCAGCGCCCACGGCAGGTGTTGCACGATAAACGCGCCCAGCAGCGGGCCGATGATCGCCGATACGCCCCACACGCTCGACAGGTAGCCCATCACCTTCGGCCGTTCGGTGGCGCTGTAGATGTCGCCGATGATGGTGGACGCGATCGGCATGATGGCGCCGGCGCCCAATCCCTGCAATAAGCGGAAGCCGATCAGCCAATACATGTCGGGGGCGAAGCCGCACAGCACCGATCCCAGCAGGAACAGCGTCGCGCCGAAGAAGAACACCCGCTTGCGGCCGTAGAGATCCGCCAGCCGGCCGTAGATGGGAATGGTGATCGCCTGCGCCAGCAAATAGACCGCGAACACCCAGCCCAGCAGCGAGAAGCCGCCGAGGTCGCCGATGATGGTCGGCATGGCGGTGGCGACGATGGTGGCTTCGATCGCCGACATGAACATCGCCAGCATGCAGGCGATCAGGATCAGCGGGCGATGGGCAATGGGTGCGGGTGAAACGTTATTTGTCATGGCGTTATGCAGGCTTCCTGGCGTTTTTATTTTCCCTGAGTATATCAGCAAGCGCCTGCGCCAAGTCTATCCGCCCTCACATCCCGCCGTTGCCAATAGCGAATCGCACCATTTGGACTAACTGTTACGGCGTAACGTCTTACCGCGATTTTTTTTCACTTTACGCGCATCCCAGCGCTGACGCGGGCTGCGGCGCCAATACGGGCAAACTCAATCAGCTGATTTTGCTCATAAAACTTGGCACGGTCAACGACAGGGTGCTATACCTTCCCTAGCCGGCGCCTTTGGGCCTCGTGCTTTCTCGGGTTTAAATATCAGTATCTTATGCTGATTAACTCACGTATTGAGCCTACGTTCAGCACGCTGTGCCGAACGCACCCTTCGCTCAATGTCGCTAACCTCATGCGAAACGCCCGTTTTGTACCGCCACGCCCGCCGGGCCGTGGGCAACAATCAGAGCGGAATGCGCCGTCTCTTCGGCCGCTCCGCGCAACGGAGGACGCAACATCATGCACAAGTCAGCGCCATACCGGCGCCTGCTCCTCGGGAGCCTGTTGTTTATCGCCGTCATCGCGCTGCTGGTTTACGGCATCGGTTGGGAAACCCTCAAGTCGCGCCGGGAAGATTTGATCTACCTCGGCCAGCAACACATGTTCCTGGTGGTGTGTTCCATGCTGCTGTCGCTGCTGGTCGGCATTCCCAGCGGCATCCTGCTGAGCCGCCCTTTCGCCCGCCGCTGGGCGGAGCACGTGATGCAGATCTTTAACGTCGGCAACACCCTGCCGCCGCTGGCGGTGCTGGCGCTGGCGATGGTGATCATCGGCATCGGCGACCGGCCGGCGGTGGTGGCGTTGTTCCTCGCCTCGCTGCTGCCTATCGTGCGCAATACCTATGCCGGCCTGCGTTCAGTGCCGCCGGCGCTGGTCGAGGCCGCCAACGGTATTGGCATGACCGCCGGACAGCGGCTGCGCCAGGTCGAACTGCCCAACGCCCTGCCGGTGATCTTCGCCGGGGTGCGCATCGCGATGGCAATTAACGTCGGCACCGCGCCGCTGGCGTTTTTGATCGGCGCCAGCAGCTACGGCGAGCTGATCTTCCCCGGCATCTACCTGAACGACTTCCCGACGCTGATCCTCGGCGCCGCCGCCACCGCGCTGATCGCCCTGCTGCTCGATCTGGCGCTGGCCGGTCTCGGCCGCCGGCTCAGCCCGCACACCGCATCCTGATGGGAGAAACGCGATGACTCGATGGTTACAACGACTCCGCCACGCGCTGCTGTTCTCCTTGCTGATGACTGGCGCGGCCGCCTGGGCCGCCCCGCTGACGCTGGCGAGCAAGAACTTTACCGAACAGCGCATTCTGTCGGCGATCACCGTGCAATACCTGCGGGCCAAAGGTTTTCAGGTCGAACCCAAAACCAATCTGGCTACGGTGATCACCCGCAACGCGATGATCAACAAACAGATCGACATGACCTGGGAATACACCGGCACCTCGCTGATCATCTTTAACCACATCAATAAGCGCATGTCGCCGCAGGAGACCTACGACACGGTGAAAAAGCTCGACGCCAAACTCGGCCTGGTGTGGCTGCAGCCGGCGGACATGAACAACACCTATGCCTTCGCCATGCAGCGCCGGCGCGCGGAAAAAGAGCAGATCCGCACGATGTCGCAGCTGGTGGCCAAAGTGGAACAGGTGCGTAAAACCGACCCGAAACACAACTGGCTGCTGGGGCTGGATCTGGAGTTCGCCGGCCGTTCGGACGGCCTAAAACCGATGCAGGCGCTGTACGACATGCCGCTGGATCGCCCGCAAATCCGCCAGATGGACCCCGGCCTGGTCTACAACGCCATCCGCGACGGTTTCGTCGACGCCGGGCTGGTGTACACCACCGACGGCCGGGTGAAAGGCTTCGATCTGCAGGTGCTGGAAGACGACAAAGGCTATTTCCCGAGCTATGCGGTCACGCCGGTGGTGCGCGCCGACGTGTTGCAAAACACGCCGGGGCTGGAAGCGGCGCTGAACACGCTGTCGAAACAGTTCAACAATCAGGTGATCACCGAGCTTAACGCCAAGGTGGATATCGACTACCAGACGCCGCAACAGGTCGCCGACGCGTTCCTCAAGCAGCGCGGCCTGATTTAGGAGGCATGATGAATACCTTACTTTACGCCTGGCAAAACTGGGCCTATATCGCCGGATTGACGCTGGAACACCTGCTGCTGGTCGGCATCGCCGTCGGCCTGGCGATCCTGATCGGCGTGCCGCTCGGCGTGCTGATCGTCCGCCACAAATGGCTGGCGACGCCGGTGCTGAGCCTGGCCACGCTGGTGCTGACCGTGCCCTCCATCGCTCTGTTCGGGCTGATGATCCCGCTGTTTTCCTTAATCGGCCACGGCATTGGCTACGTACCGGCGATCACCGCGGTGTTCCTCTACTCGCTGCTGCCGATCGTGCGCAATACCCACACCGCGCTCGACAACCTGCCCGGCGGGCTGCGCGAAGCCGGCCGCGGCATCGGCATGACGTTCTGGCAACGCCTGCGCTGGGTGGAGATCCCGGTGGCGCTGCCGGTCATTTTCGGCGGCATTCGCACCGCCGTGGTGATGAATATCGGCGTGATGGCGATCGCCGCGGTGATCGGCGCCGGCGGTCTCGGCCTGCTGCTGCTCAACGGCATCAGCAGCAGCGACATCCGCCAGTTGATTACCGGCGCCGTGATGATCAGCCTGCTGGCGATCGTCCTCGATTGGTTATTGCACCGCTTGCAAATTGCGCTCACGCCCAAGGGGATCCGCTCATGATTAAATTGGAAAATCTGACCAAACAGTTCATGCAGAAGAACGGCACACCGTTCAACGCCGTCGACAACATCAATCTGGACGTGCCGGAAGGCGAAATCTGCGTGCTGCTCGGCCCTTCCGGCTGCGGCAAAACCACCACGCTGAAGATGATCAACCGCCTGATCGAACCCACCGGCGGCACCATTCTGATCAACGGTGAAGACACCAGCGCGCTGGATACCGTCAGCCTGCGCCGCAAAATCGGTTACGTCATCCAGCAGATCGGTCTGTTCCCCAACATGACCATCGAGGAGAACATCACCGTAGTGCCACGCATGCTGGGCTGGGACAAAAAACGCTGCCACGATCGCGCCGAGGAGCTGATGAGCATGGTGGCGCTGGATCCCAAGCGCTTTTTGCACCGCTACCCGAAAGAGATGTCCGGCGGGCAGCAACAGCGCATCGGCGTGATCCGCGCGCTGGCCGCCGATCCGCCGGTGCTGCTGATGGATGAACCTTTCGGCGCGGTGGACCCGATCAACCGCGAAACCATCCAGAACGAGTTTCTCGACATGCAGCGCCAGCTAAAAAAGACCGTGATGCTGGTCAGCCACGACATCGACGAAGCGCTGAAGCTCGGCGATCGCATCGCGGTGTTCCGCCAGGGCAAGATCGTGCAGAACGCCAGCGCCGATGAGCTGCTGGCGCGCCCGGCGAACGACTTCGTCGCCTCCTTTGTCGGCCAGGATCGCACGCTGAAGCGCCTGCTGCTGGTGCAGGCCGGCGACGTGGCCGATCAACAGGAAACGGTGACGGTGCGGCGGGAGACGCCGCTAGTGGAGGCGTTCGGGCTGATGGACGATATCGACGCCCGCTCGGTGACGGTGGTGGACGCCGACGGCAAACCGCTGGGCTACGTCAAACGCCGTGAGGCGCGCGGCGCGCCCGGGGTGTGCGCCGACAGCCTGCACCGCTTTCGCGTCACCGCCCGCGCGGAGGAGAACCTGCGCGTAGTGCTGTCCAAGCTGTACGAACACAACACATCCTGGATGCCGATCGTCGATGAAGACGGCCGCTACAGCGGCGAAATCTCGCAGGATTATATCGCCGACTACCTCAGCTCCGGCCGCACGCGCCGGGTGTTGACGCCGCAATAACCCCCGCCGGGGCGCTCGCCGCCCCGCCTATGCCGCAGTTTGCTAAAGATTCACTGGTCATCGGCCGGAGCGCCAAGCACAATGCGCTGATGACCCTTTGATTTTTCTCACGACGCCGCCCACGCATGAAAAGATTGGTCCACCTGCACCACTATCGCGCCCTGCTGCGCAGCCTGTTTATCGCCGTGTTTATCGGCGTCGCCGCCGCCCTGGCGGTGTGGCTGTTCCACCGTTCGATGATTGGCCTCGAGTGGCTGCTGCTCGGCAATGCCGACGGTAGCCTGGTGGCCGCCGCCGCCGCGCTGCCCGGCTGGCGACGCGCGCTGACGCCCGCCCTGGGCGGTCTGGCGGCGGGCCTGCTGCTGTATATTCACCAGCGCTACCGTCACCAGCGTCCGGCGGCGCCCACCGACTATATGGAAGCGATTGAGACCGGCAACGGCAAGCTGGATACCGGCGCCAGTCTGGTGAAGTGTCTGGCGTCGCTGCTGGTGGTGTCGAGCGGCAGCGCCATCGGCCGTGAAGGCGCGATGATCCTGCTGGCGGCGCTGGTGGGATCGCTCTTCGCCCAGCGCTTTACGCACGAGAAAGAATGGAAACTGTGGGTGGCCTGCGCCGCCGCCGCCGGGATGGCCAGCGCCTATCATGCGCCGTTGGCGGGCAGCCTGTTTATCGCCGAGATCCTGTTCGGCACCCTGATGCTGGCCTCGCTCGGCCCGGTGGTGATCGCCGCAGTGAGCGCCCTGCTGATGACCAACCTGCTTAACGGCGGCCAGGCGCCGCTCTACCTGGTGACGCCGCTCGCCGCCCCTCTACCGACGCAATACCTGCTGATGGCGCTGGTCGGCGTGGTGGCCGGCGCCGGCGGGCCGCTGTTTTTGTGGTTGATGACCGCCACCGGCCGCGCGTTCCGATCGCTGCGGTTGAAGCCGCCGTTGCAGCTGGCGCTGGGCGGCCTGATCGTCGGGCTGCTTTCGCTGCTGTTCCCACAGGTGTGGGGCAACGGTTACAGCGTGGTGCAGGCGCTGCTGATCGCGCCGCCGGGGGTGTTGCTGCTGGGCGCGATCCTGGTATGCAAGCTGTTGGCGATCCTCGCCAGCAGCGGGTCGGGCGCGCCCGGCGGGGTCTTCACCCCGACGCTGTTCGTCGGCGCCGCGCTCGGTTCTATCATCGGTCAGCTGTTCGGCCTGTGGCCGGGCATGGATGCGGCGGTGCCGCTGCTGCTGGCGCTGACCGGCATGGCCACCCTGCTGGCCGCCACCACCCATGCGCCGATCATGGCGGCGCTGATGGTGTTTGAAATGACCGGCGAATACGCGCTGCTGCCCGGCATTCTGCTGGCCTGCGTGATCGCCACCACCGTGTCGCGTGGCCTGCGGCCGGTATCGGTATACCACACCGCGCCACCGCCCAAACGCGAGGCTTAAAACTCGCCCTGCTGCAGCAGCTTCCTGAACTGCGGGCACTGTAGGTGTTCCGGTTCAGGGCAATCGACCATGTGCTGCAAACCGGCGCGCACCTGCCCCAGACGCCGCAGGGTGCGATCCAGTTCTTCAATCCGCGCCGCCAGCAGCCGGCGATCGAGGGCAATGCGTCCCCGCTCGTCAAACAGCGAGGCGATCTCATCCAGCGTAAATCCCGCCAGCCGCCCGAGGGCGATCAGCTTCAGTTGATCCAGCACCCCAGCAGCGTATTGGCGACGTAAACCATTGCGGCCTATCGACGTGATCAGCCCTTTTTTCTCGTAATGCCGCAGCGCCGAGGGCGCGATGCCGCTCAAACGCGCCACCTCGCCAATATCCAGTTCTTTTGCCATTGACTTAAAGTCGACTTTAAGTTGCACACTGTGCGCACATTACACCATGAGTGACTTTAAGGGCACGAAAATGACGACAGAAATTTTACTGATGATTATGCTGGCCGGGGTGGGCGCCACGCTGTGCACCGATCTGTGGGCCATCGTGCAAAAGCGCGTGCTGGGCATCCCGCCCCTTAACTACGCGCTGGTTGGCCGCTGGTTTATCGGCCTGTTCGACGGCCGGTTTTATCACGCTCCGATCATGGCGGCGCCGGTGCGACGGGGAGAAAAAGCGATGGGATGGCTGCTGCACTACGCGATCGGCGTCGCCTTCGCCTTTATCCCGCTCGGCTTGGCGGGCATCGCGTGGTACGCCGCGCCGACGCCGCTGGTCGCGCTGCTGAGCGGCTGGCTGAGCCTGGCGGCGCCCTTCTTCGTGATGCAGCCGGCGTTGGGCTTTGGCGTGGCGGCGGCGAACACCCCCAATCCGACGCGTAGCCGCATCATCAGCCTGCTGGTGCATACGGTGTACGGCCTGGGGCTGTTTGTCTCCGCCCGTTTGTTGGCCCCTTTGCTGGCCTGAGCGCGCTAGCGCAGCAGCGTGGAAATGTCGAGGTAGTGCGCCAGTTCACGCTGCTCCGCGCGCGGCAGATACGGGATCTCACCCAGCAGCGGCGCGGAAATGCGCTGCTGCAGCGCCGCGATGGTTTCGGCATAGTGCGCCAACCCCGGGTTGATGCGGTTGGCGACCCAGCCCAGCAACGGCAGGCCGTCGTTGATAATCGACTGTGCGGTCAGCAACGCGTGGCTGACGCAGCCCAGCTTGATGCCCACCACCAGCACCACCGGCAGCTGTTCCTGCACCACCCACTCGGCGTAAGGCCGCAGATCGTTCATCAGCACCCGCCAACCGCCGCTGCCTTCCACCACCACCGTATCGGCTTTGGCGGACAGATCCCGCAGACCGCTGCTCATCACGCCATAGTTGATGTCCTCGGTCGCATGCGCGTGAAACACCTCATCCAGGCAGGTGATGGGATTGATCTCCTCGTAGGACAGCGGCAGGGTTGAAGATGCCTGCAATACCAAAGCGTCTTTATTGCGGATGCCCTCGCTGGTTTCCTGGCAGCGCGCGGCGATCGGCTTGTAGCCGGCCACCGAACGGCCTTCGGCGGCCAGCGCCTGCATCAACCCGCGGGAAACCACGGTTTTACCGACGTCGGTATCCGTGCCTGTCACAAATAAACGCTTCAACATGAATAAAATGCCCCAGAATGCCCCGTTAACAATGTATCGCCGCACCGGCGGCGAAGAAGTCTTTCGGAAAAATTCTAGGGGATGCTGCCGCGTAGGGGCTTGAGGTAGCTCAATCTTTTGCAGGATTAATAAGAAGTTCTGATGTTAGCCTTGCAGCAGTTGCACCAGCAATGAACCATTGTACAGCGCCTCTTTCACCAGCGCCGCGCCGGGCATGGTGCCCTGATTGAAGAACTGCGTGGATTCGACCTTGACCTGCTCGCTGTAGGCCGGCAGCGCCTGCTGGCGAATGCAGGAGACGATGGCCGGGTGCAATATCTCCGCCGCGCGGTTGAGCGGCGAGCCCACCAGGATCTTCTCCGGATTGAACAGGTTGACCATGATAGCCAGAATGCGCCCCACGCTGTGACCGACGCCGAGAATGATGTCCCGCGCCAGCTGATCGCCCGCCAGCGCGGCGTCGCACAGCGATTCGACGGTCAGCGGCGCGCCGTGCAGGCTGGAGCTCATCGAGCCGCTCAGCCGCTGCTGGGCGATCTCCAGCATGTTCTCGATGCTGGCCACGGTTTCGAGACAGCCGTGGTTGCCGCAGTAGCAGCGTTTGCCGTAGGGATCGACCTGGGTGTGGCCGATCTCCACCACGCTGTGGCTGCCGGCGTGCAGCACGTGGCCGCCGGTGATCACGCCGGCGCCGACGTTGTGGTCGATCACCACCTGAATCACGTTCTGGCTGCCGCGCGAGGCGCCATATAGCGCCTCGGCCATGGTCCAGGCGCTGATGTCGTGCTGCAGGTAAACCGGCAGACCGGTGCGGGTTTCCAGCGCCGGGCCGAGCGGCATCTCCAGCACGTCGTAAAACGGCATGCGGTGCACCACGCCGGACTGCACGTCGATCATGCCCGGCAGCGTAATGGCGATCGCCGTCAGCCGCTCCAGCTTGCTTTGGTGGCGGATAAAGAATTGGTCGACTTCGGTCAGGATGCGTTTCAGCAGCGGTTCGGGGTGTTCGGCCGCCAGCGGCAGCTGCTCCTCCACCACCAGTTTACTGCTGAGATCGCGCAGCGCCAGCGTGATGCTGCCGCGGCTGATACGGGCGGACAGGTAATGCCAGGCCTCGGTGTCCAGCACCAGCCCCACCGCCGGGCGGCCCCGGCTGCCGATTTCCTGGTACTCGGTTTCCTTGACCAGATGGGCTTCCAGCAGTTCGCGCACGATCTTGGTGATGCTGGCGGGCGCCAGCTGCGCGCGTTTTGACAGTTCGATACGCGAAATCGGGCCCAGCTGATCGATTAGCCGATAAACCGCCCCCGCATTGGTCTGCTTGATTTGATCGATATGCCCAGGCTGCCCAACCGCAATCACAAACCTGCTCCTACTATTTTTCGCGCTTCTAAATAAAGACTAGGGGTTATGGTGGGGCTTTTGTCATACAGCGTCAACTATTTGATTAGTTATGTGATTTGCTGCACAAATTCCTCGCAATTTCAGCGTGAATTGATTTTTATTTGCCCAAGTTCAACGTCATTTCAGCATCAACGCCATCAGCGCCTGCGCGGCAGCGGTCAGCGGCCGGCGGCGGTGATGCACCAGCCACACTTCGGTGGTGGCGTCCGGCTCCGCCAGCGGCAAATAGCGCACGCCGTCCACCCGCACCCGGGCGAAAGACGCCGGCAGAATCGAGACGCCCAATCCGGCGGAGACCAGCCCGATGATGGTCATCGCTTCCCCCACTTCCTGGGTGATATACGGGGTAATGCCGGCTTTGCCGAGCAGCAGCAGAATTTCGTCGTACAGCGCGGTGCCCACTTCGCGCGAGAAGAACACGAACGGTTCCCGCGCCAAGTGTTGAAACCGCAGCGCGCCGCCGGGCGTTTCCGCCAGCGGATGCCCTTCCGGCACCACCGCCACCAGCGGCTCACGCAGCAGCAGCTGATAGTGTAGCGCCTCCGGCAGCCGCGTATTGCGCATCACTCCCAGATCCAGCTCACCGTTCAGCAGCGGTTCGATCTGCTGTTTGGTGTTGATTTCGCGCATCTTGATGTGCACCTGCGGGGACTGCTGGCGAAAGGCGCGCAGGCTGCGCGCCACCACGCCGATAAAGGGCGCGGAAGAAGTAAAGCCGATGGTCATTTCCCCCAGTTCGCCGCGATCCAGGCGCGCCGCCTTTTCCGCCGCGCGCCCGACCTGATCGAGCACCTGATAGGCTTCTTTGAGGAACATCTCCCCGGCCTGCGTCAAGCTGACGTTGCGGTTGTTGCGCGCCAGCAAGCGCGCGCCGACCATCTCTTCCAGCGCCTGAATTTGCTGGCTGAGCGGCGGCTGGGAGATGCGCAACCGCTCGGCGGCGCGGCCAAAATGCAGCTCTTCCGCCACGGCGATAAAGTAACGCAGGTGTCTCAGTTCGATATTCATATTTAAAACGTCTTAATTTGAATTATTAATATATTAGACAAAAAAATCGCCGCTCCCTATCATTTTGTTATCTGTAACCTGTCTGTTTATCTCCCCGAAGTTCGGTAAGGAAACGCTGTGACAACCCCTGTGCGTTCTGCGGCCGCGATGCCGTCGACGCTGGCCGCCAACGATGACGCGGCCGCTGCGCCAAAAGTAAAACGCTCCACCCTCAACAACAAACTCCCCTATATCGAACGCGGCACGCCGCAGTTTATGCGCGTGACGCTGGCGCTGTTTTCCGCCGGGCTGGCGACCTTCGCGCTGCTCTACTGCGTGCAGCCGATCCTGCCGGTGCTGTCGCAAGATTTCGGCGTCTCGCCGGCGGAAAGCAGCCTGTCGCTTTCGGTCTCCACCGGCCTGCTGGCGATCGGCCTGATGTTTACCGGGCCGTTGTCCGACGCCATCGGCCGCAAGTCGGTGATGGTGGTGGCGCTGCTGCTGGCGGCGGTTTGCACGCTGATTTGCGCCTTTATGACCAGCTGGCACGGCATTTTGCTGATGCGCGCGCTGATCGGCCTGTCGCTGAGCGGCGTGGCGGCGGTCGGCATGACCTACCTCAGCGAAGAGATCCATCCGAGCTTCGTCGCCTTCTCGATGGGGCTGTATATCAGCGGCAACTCGATCGGCGGCATGAGCGGCCGCCTGGTGACCGGGGTGTTGACCGATTTCTTTTCCTGGCGCGTATCACTTGGCGTCATCGGCCTGTTCGCCCTCGCCGCCGCCTGCATGTTCTGGCGTATCCTGCCTGCCTCGCGGCATTTTCGCGCCAGCTCGCTGCGCCCCCGCACCCTGCTGATCAACTTCAAACTGCATTGGCACGATAAGGGGCTGCCGCTGCTGTTCGCGGAGGGTTTCCTGCTGATGGGCAGCTTCGTCACCCTGTTCAACTACATCGGTTATCGCCTGCTGGCGGATCCTTACCACCTGAGCCAGGCGGTGGTCGGCCTGCTGTCGGTGGTGTACCTCACCGGTTCCTACAGCTCGCCCAAGGCCGGCGCGCTCACCTCACGCTTCGGACGTGGCCCGGTGCTGCTGGCGTCGATCGTGATTATGCTGATCGGGATCCTGATTACCGCGCTGCCGCAGGTGCCGGCGATCTTTATCGGCATGATGCTGTTCACCGCCGGTTTCTTCGCCGCCCACTCGGTGGCCAGCAGCTGGATTGGCCGCCGCGCGCGCCGCGCCAAAGGCCAGGCGTCGTCGCTGTACCTGTTCTGCTATTACGTCGGCTCCAGCGTGGCCGGCACCCTCGGCGGCGTGTTCTGGCACAGCTTCGGCTGGAATGGCGTGGCGGCGTTCATCAGCCTGATGCTGTTGCTGGCGCTGCTGGTGGTGCATTACCTGAAACGCCTGCCGGAAGCGGCCCGTCTCTGAAAAGAAAAAGCCGCGGCGACTTGCCGCGGCTCGTCATGCCGGAGCCTGTGATTATTGACCGGTTTTCCAGCGGGTGCGCAGGTAGTTCACGGCCTTATCCGTTTGCGGCTCGGTCAGATAACGTTGCCGGAACAGGATGGTTCCCCCCATCCCCGGCAGGCACTCGTTGAGATCCAACTGCCTTTTCAGCTCGGGGACGCCGCCGTCGACGGTCCAGGCCGGCTCGCTGGCCGATGGCGTACCCACTTTATACAGCGCCACCCCGGCATAAAGCCGAACCGGCGTGCCTTTCACCACCTCGGCCCACCAGTTGGCCAGCACGTCGTAGCGGACAATTTCACGATCAAAAGGCCAATACAGCTGCGGTGCGATGTAGTCGAGCAGCCCCAGCTTGACCCACTGGCGCGTATCGGCATAGGCCGTATCGTACGACGGCGCGCCGGCCCGCGTCGCCGAGCCGGCAGGATCGTCCGCTTGGTTTCGCCATACGCCCGCCGGGCTGACGCCAAACGCGACTGCGGGCTTCAACGCTTTGACGGTGGCGGAAACCTGTTTTATCAATTGCAGCGTATTGTCTCTTCGCCAGGCGGCTTTGTCTGCAAACCCTTGGCCGTATTCGCGATACGTCCTTTCATCATCCAGCGGCGATTGCGGCGTTTCGTAATAGAAATAATCGTCAAACTGAATGCCGTCGACATCATAGTTTTTGACAACTTCAGCCACCACGCCGGTGATCCAGTTGCGCACGTCGGGCAGACCAGGATCGAGCACGAAGCGATCGCTGGCAGTGCGGATCCAGTCGGGATGCAGCGCATAGACGCTGGCCGGCGGCGACTGCAGCGTATGATTAAGTGCATCTATCGTTTGCTGTCGGGTATTCATGGAAACCCGATAAGGGTTCAGCCAGGCGTGGACCTTGATGCCGCGCCGGTGCGCTTCTGTCAGCATAAAGGCCAGCGGATCATAACCGGGATCCTGGCCCACGGTGCCGGTCAATACCTCCGACCAGGGCAAGATGTCAGAACGCCACAGGGCCGTTCCGTCCGGTTTAACCTGAAAATACACCGTGTTAATCCCGGTTTTCACCATGTCGTCCAGCGCGTCCGTCAGCCCCTGCTTCTGCAGGCGCGCCCGCTCTTGCGGGGATTCCGCTTTCAGCGAGGCCGCCGGCGGCCAGTCCAATCCAATGACCGTGGACAGCCAGATGCCCCGCATCGGTGTAACCGGCGGTGTCGGCCGCGAGGGCTTCTCCGGTTCGGGGGGCTTGGCGCATCCGCCCACGCCCAGCATGGCGGCCATCAACAGCCATCCGCCTAATTTTGTTGCGCCTGTCGGCATCAGTATTCTCCTTCCGTGAGTGACGGTTATCCCATGTCGCGGCGTGCGGAGCAAGAAACCGCCCGCTTTCTCAACGCTAGCAAGCTGCCGGCGCCGCCCTTTCTGACGACGCCGGTACTTGTCCCATTACCAGCTCAGCCCCGTCCCACGAGGGAATGCGATTTTTCCCGTGTTGGTTTCCACATCGTAGTCATGCCAGGTGTTGACCGGCAGTTTGCCCTGCGGGGTGATTTTCCCCGTCAGCACCTGCGCCAGCGATACCATCGAGTGGCCGCGCCATACCCCGCCGTCATAGCCGTAATAGGAATAGGTAGCGACAGCCGCCTCCACCTCTGCGGCATAGTTCACGATATCGTAAGGTGCGCGCAGTGAGAGATGAACGCGCTTTCTCCCCTGCTCGGCGGCGTATTTCAGCCAGCCCGGATAAGGACTGGTATCATTAGCCGCCCCGGTTGCGGAGGTCACGACCCCATCCTGCTCGGCAGGCGTAAAGCGGGTTGAGAGGGTTCCGAGCAAGAACACGTCGCAGCCGGCAATATGTTCCCTGACCTGGGCGTCGCTCAGTTCCGTTTCCTTCGCGGCCACGACGTTCTGATAGCCCTCCTGCGCCATCACGTTCGCAATGCCGTTGGCCTGCTCGCCCCACGGCGTCAGAATAAAGTAGCGCAGCGCCTTGTCCTTTAGCGGCAGCAGACATTGACGGTTGATAACCACGGTAATGGAACGATCGGCGATGCGCTTTTCCAGCTTGTGCGCTGACGACGCAACGTCGTTGGAACAAGGTTTATCGCTATGGCCCATCAGGCCATGGCGTAATTTCAGGCGCAAAATGCGCTCGACCGAGGCATCGATATCAGCCTCGCTGAGATGCCCGGTTTTCACCCGCTCCGCAATGTAGCGGATAAGCTCGGGCAGCAGGCTCGCCTGCGCCGGCGAGGCGATGCTGACAGGCATCAGGGCGATATCCACCCCGGCGGTAAAGACGTTTTCAGCCGCCGCTTGCTGACTGAAATGCTCGGCAATCGCGCCCATATCCAGCGCGTCTGAAATCGTTACGCCGGCATAACCCAGCTCATTGCGCAGGATCTGGGTCTGGATTTCGCGCGACATGGTGGCCGGCACCGTGATTTTATCACCGTTGCGGGTGTCGATCTGGCTGTTATCCAGTGCGGGGTACTGAATATGCGCAGTCATCACCATGTCCGGCGCCACGCAGCGGTCAATGGCCTGCTTGTAAGGCGCGATATCGATGGCAAAGGCCTCTTCCCGCGTACGATCGACGCGCGGCAAACCGGTATGCGAATCGGTGGAGGTGCTGCCATGGCCGGGGAAGTGTTTGTACGCGGTGATCAGCCCTTGCTGCTTCATCCCCGCCACCATTTTCTCGGCCAGGCGGGCAACGGTGTTCTTATCATCGCTGAAGGCGCGAACGTTAATCACCGGGTTGAACGGGTTGGTGTTGACATCCACGACCGGGGCAAAGTTGGTATTGATATGCAACGCGCGCATATCCTGAGCCATCAGTTTGCCCTGTTCAACGGCGAGCTGTTTATCCGCGCCGCCCTCAATCGCCGCCGCCAGCGCCATATTGCCGGGGAATGAGGCGTAGTCGCCGCGCGGCAGCCGGAAAACGTTACCGCCTTCGTTATCCGTACCAATAAACAAACGAACGCCGGCGTGCGTTTTCATCGCGGCATACCAGGCCGTCAGCGTTTTGATCTGCTGCTTGTCTTTCAGATTATTGGCAAACAGGATCACCCCACCTATGTGGTTATCGGTGATCAGCTTGCCAATGGCTGCATCGGGAACGGTCATATCCTGATTGCTGCTACCGTTCTGATCCCAGTAGCGAAAATCCAGCATGATTTTTTGCCCGATCTTCTCTTCCAGCGTCATGTTTTTGACTTTCTGTTTAATATCCACCGTAAACCTCCGTTTAAAGCACCCGTTAATGACAGAAGAAAAGATAACCCGAGGAGCTCATAGCGTCCTGCCATTCTGTTTGTTCCAGCGATTGGACAACGGCAAACAAGAAATGGACTAAACAAAAAATAAACGAGCGAGAGAATTCCCCCTGCTGCCCGCCCTATTTCCCCTGGCAAGCTGGGCGGGCAGTTTAGCCGAGTATTGCCCCATTGCCGATGTTGCCCCCAGTCGGCCGCTCTTCTATAGTATGTTGTAACTAATATGGGAGTGAGCGATGAGCAGATACGATGTGATTGGCCGAATGAACGCCTGCTTTAACGAGCTGGAGCAGGCGCTCAGCGCGTTGCAGCAGCAGATCGCCCCGCTGCGGTTGCTGGCGGCGCGGGTGTTCAGCCTGCCGGAGGTTGAAAAAGGCCAGGAACATCAGGCGATTTCGCATATCGCGGTCGAGCAGCATGTGGGGCAAGCGGCGCGCGATCTGGCGCTGGAACACTATCAACGGTTGTTCATCCACCATAACCGGGAGAATGTCAGCAGCAAGGCCGCCGTGCGCCTGCCCGGCGTCATCTGTCTGGCGGTGGAGCAACCGGAATATCAGACGTTGCAGACGCAGTTGGCGCTGATCAACCGCCTGAAGAGCGAACTGGAGCAGATTATCACCGTCGATTCCGGTCTGGCGCCGGAGCAGCGTTTCGAGTTCGTGCACACCCATCTGCACGGGCTGATTACCCTCAGCGCCTACCGCACCCTCACCGCCCTGACCAATCCCGACTCCGTGCGCTTCGGCTGGGCCAACAAGCACATCATCAAAAACGTCAAGCGGGACGACATTCTGGCGCAGCTGGAGAAAAGCCTGAAAGCCGGCCGCGCGGTGCCGCCGCACAGCCGTGAACAGTGGGCCGCCCTGGTCAGCCGCGAAATAGACGACGTCAGCCGCCTGCCGCAGCATGCGACGCTGAAAATCAAGCGGCCGGTAAAAGTGCAGCCGATCGCCCGGGTGTGGTATCAGCAGCAGCAAAAACAGGTGCAACACCCCTGCCCGCTGCCGCTGATCGCCCTGTGTCAGGTTGAAAACGGCGCTGCGGTGCCGAAGATTGGCGAGCTGCTCAACTACGACGCCGACGCGGTGAAACACCGTTACAAACCCGACGCCAGGCCGTTGCGGCTGCTGGTGCCGCGCTTGCACCTGTATGCCGACGACGCTACTCGCTGAGGGCATATACCCGCAGGCGATGGCCGTCCGGATCCCGCGCCACGAAGGTGTAACCGAATTCCATCTCGGTCGGCGTTTGCTCGATAGGCAGCCCGAGTTCGCGCCACTGGTTATAGCGCGCCTCGACCTCTTGCGGATCCTGGCACAAGAAGCCCAGCTCACCGCCGCCGCCGGTCAACGTGGCGGCGGGTTTTACCCCCTGTTTGGCCCACATCCCCAGCTTGAAGCCGTTGTTGAGTACGAACAGGGCGAAGCCGGGCGAAAGTTCCACCGGCGCCTGTCCCAATAAACGTTGATAAAAGGCGGCGCTGTTGAGCGGGTTGTCGACGTAAAGCAGGGTCATGCTGGGAAGGGTCATCGGTCTGTCCTCTGGATGATGGGAACCGGTCGGTTCCCGATAGGCACAGACTAAGGCGCGCGACTGACAGTTTATGGCAGCAGCGTGCCGCTATTGCTCCGCTATGCCCTCGCTGAGGCGCCACTCTTTCAGCAGCCGCCGCCGGCCACGCGGATAACGCTGTTCCAACGGCGTGGCGGCCTGGATGCGATCGAGGCGAAAATGGCGAAAGGCCTGACGCAACTCGCACCAGGCGACCAACATCTGAAACTGATCGAAAAAGCCCAGCGCAAAGGGCCAAAGCAGGCGTTCGCTGCGCTGTCCCGCCAGATCGAGGTAGTCGATATGCAGTTTGCGCTCGCGGCGGATGGTGTCACGGATCAGCACCCGCATCTCATCCGCCACCGGCGGCGCCTGAACCGGCGCGATAAGCAGCGTATTGGCCTCCAGCTCCTCCCGCAGCGCCAGCGGCAGCACCGCGGCGATCTTGGCCAGCGCCTGGCCCGCCGCGCTCGCCAATTGGCTGTCGCCGCGGCGGCTGACCCAGCGCATCCCCAGCACCAGCGCTTCAGTCTCCGCCGGCGAGAACATCAACGGCGGCAGCATAAAGCCGGGGCGCAGCACATAGCCGACGCCCGCCTCACCGGCGATCTCCGCCCCCTGCTGCTGCAGCGTGGCGATATCGCGGTACAGGGTGCGCATGCTGATGCCCAGCGTCTGCGCCAGCGCATGGCCCGCCACCGGATAACGGTGGCTGCGCAGCAGCTGCATCAGATCGAGTAAACGTTGTGCGCGCGACATCTTAATTTCTCCATAAAAAAGGGGCTTACCTCAGTAAGCCCCCGGTTGCCTCACAGATCAATTATTTCTGCATGCTGCCGACCATCGCTTCCGGCCGCACCCACTCGTCGAACTGCGCTTCGGTCAGGTAGCCGAGCTTCAGCGCCGCGGCTTTCAGCGTCAGCCCTTCCTTGTGCGCTTTCTTGGCGATTTCCGCCGCTTTGTCATAACCGATGTGGGTGTTGAGCGCCGTCACCAGCATCAGCGATTCATTCAGCAATTGGGTGATGCGATCGCGGTTCGGTTCGATACCCACCGCGCAGTGCTCGTTAAAGCCCTGCATGCCGTCGGCCAGCAGGCGAATCGACTGCAGGTAGTTGTGGATCACCATCGGGCGGAACACGTTCAGCTCGAAGTTGCCGGAAGCGCCGCCGATGTTCACCGCCACGTCGTTGCCCAGCACCTGCGCGCACAGCATGGTCATCGCTTCGCACTGGGTCGGGTTGACCTTGCCCGGCATGATGGAACTGCCCGGCTCGTTCTCCGGGATCGAAATCTCACCGATGCCGCAGCGCGGGCCGGACGCCAGCCAACGCACGTCGTTGGCGATCTTCATCAGCGAAGCCGCCAGCCCTTTCAGTGCGCCATGCCCTTGCACCAGCGCGTCGCAGGTCGCCAGCGCTTCGAACTTGTTCGGCGCGGTGACGAACGGCTGATGGGTCAATTCCGCCAGCGCTTTAGCGACGCGCACCGCGTACTCCGGATGGGTGTTCAGGCCGGTGCCGACCGCCGTGCCGCCCAGCGCCAGCTCGGCAATGTGCGGGATACTGTCCTCGATGTGTTTCAGATTGTGCGCCAGCATCGCCGCCCAACCGGATATCTCCTGCCCCAGGGTCAGCGGCGTGGCGTCCTGCAGATGGGTGCGGCCGATTTTGACGATGTCGCGGTAGGCTTCGGCCTTGTCGCTCAGCGTCTTGTGCAGCACTTTCAGCTCGGGGATCAGGTGCTCGCGCAGCGCAATCACCGCCGCCACGTGCATCGCGGTGGGAAACACGTCGTTGGAGCTTTGGCTTTTATTGACGTCGTCGTTCGGGTGCACCTTGCGCTCTTCACCGCGCACGCCGCCCAGCAGCTCGCTGGCGCGGTTGGCCAACACTTCGTTCATGTTCATGTTGGTCTGGGTGCCGGAGCCGGTTTGCCAGATTGACAACGGGAACTGGTCGGCATGGCGATCCGCCAGCACTTCGTCGGCGGCCTTGATGATAGCGGCGCCCCGTTCGGCCGGCAGCAGCCCCAGATCCACGTTCACCTGCGCGGCGGCGCGCTTGGTCAACGCCAGCGCGTGGATCAGCGCGGTCGGCATCTTTTCGGAGGAAATACGGAAATGCGCCAACGAACGCTGGGTTTGCGCGCCCCACAGCTTGTCGGCCGGTACTTCGATGGGGCCCATAGAGTCTTTTTCGATACGAACGCCTGCCATCATGATCTCCTTAGCATAATTCCTAAAATTGTAGGGTTAGGCCGACGCGCTACCCCCCGTCGGCATGCACTCCCAGTATAGTGACATAATAACTATTCGCATTAAGAGAGTTATCTCACAGCACGTTTCATCTCTTTTACCCATTAACGACGCGGTTATTTTCCGCCGGTTAACCCGCGGTGAAATAAACGGCCGGGAATGAGCCTGGAGAATAAAAATGTGGATAACCATTAATGCGGATGACGCGAATTAAAATTATTGATGCGTTGCGCCTGTAAATGATTGAGCTCATCGAACCGTTGCTGCTGCAGATGATTGATCTCGTCGTAGGCGTCCTGCCGTTCATTATGCCGATACACCCCGGTCGCCGCCGCACCGGCGGTGAGTGCCAGCGGATGCGCCACAGCCGCGACCGGCGCGGGTGTAACGACGATCGGTGCCGGCGCGATCACCACGGTGCGTGGCGCCGCGTAGGGATAGGCGACAATCACCGCCGCCTGGGTTGCGCCGGTGCAAAGCCCCAATAGCAACAACAGTTTTTTCATGCAACAGACCTCTTGTTTCGTTAAATCGACGTGTTGGCCGTTACGGTAAACGGGTCTGACGCGCAGGTTTAAGCTCAGCGTGTGATAGCCCGGCGCAGCGCGAAAATAATAATTAAGGGAATGGCTCAGACGGTAAAAAATAAATTCAGCCGACATAGTTTGACATGCTGAAAAAATAAATAATGACGCAGAATGACCAAGCTATCGGCAATAATTCCGCGGGGCCAAAGAATAATCGATCGGCGGGTTTTCCGGGCCGCCTTGAGGCCTGCGCGCCAATTGAGACGCCGATCGTTATCACGCTATACTTTGGCCCCGTTGCCGGGCGCGACGTTATCCGGCGTTTTTTTGATCGCACCCATGATTTTTCCTGCCGACGCGGGCGTAGGATAGGTGTCGGCACAGATTTAGTTAACCGTATAAAATCAGTAGGTTATTGTCATCCAGTACGACAATGACGTTAAGGACGTTTATCGACATGCAAAAAATGACCAACGCGGTACAGCATTACGCCTGGGGCAGCCACGATGCGCTGACCCGTCTTTACGGCATCGCCAACCCGGATAATCAGCCGATGGCCGAACTGTGGATGGGCGCCCATCCCAAGAGCCCTTCCCGCGTGCCGGGCGCCGACGGTGAACTGCGTTCGCTGCGCGATCTGATCGACGAAGACCAGCCAAAACAGCTGGGCGCCAACGTCGCCAGCCGTTTTGGCGAGTTGCCGTTCCTGTTTAAAGTGCTGTGCGCCGATCAGCCGCTGTCGATCCAGGTCCACCCGAGCAAAGCGGCGGCCGAGGTCGGCTTCGCGAAAGAGAACGCCGCAGGCATCCCGCTGAGCGCCGCCGAACGCAACTACAAAGATCCTAATCACAAGCCCGAGCTGGTGTTCGCCCTGACGCCGTTCCTGGCGATGAACGGTTTTCGTGAATTGGCCGATATCGTTTCCCTGCTGCAGCCGATCGCCGGCGCGCACCACGACATCGCCGCCTTCCTGCAGCAGCCGGACACCGCCCATCTCGCGACCCTGTTCGCCAGCCTGTTGACGATGAGCGGCGAACAAAAATCGCTGGCGCTCGGCGTGCTGAAAGCCGCGCTCAACAACCAGCAGGGGGAACCCTGGGATACCGTGCGCTTCATCGCCGGCTTCTATCCGGACGACAGCGGTCTGTTCTCACCGCTGCTGTTGAACGTGGTGCAGCTCGCGCCGGGCGAGGCGATGTTCCTGTATGCCGAAACGCCTCACGCCTACCTGAAAGGCGTGGCGCTGGAGGTGATGGCCAACTCGGATAACGTGCTGCGCGCGGGCCTGACGCCGAAATTCATCGACGTGCCCGAGCTGCTGGCCAACCTGCAGTTCCGCCCGCAACCGGCTTCCGGCCTGCTGACCCAACCGGAGCAACGCGGCAACGAGCTGTTCTTCCCGATCCCGGTGGAAGATTTCGCCTTCTCACTGCACGATTTGACCGCCGCGCCGCAGGCGCTGGCACAGCGAAGCGCCGCCATCGTGTTCTGCGTCGCCGGCGAAGCGACGCTGGAGAAATCCGGGCAACGCCTGACGCTCAAACCGGGCGAATCCTGCTTTATCGGGGCGTTCGAATCCCCGGTCAACGTCAGCGGCAGCGGCCGCATCGCCCGGGTTTATAACCAACTGGCCTAACCGTTGATAAATTTCAGCAAATTGCTTGCTGAAAGCGAGAGCTGCCCCCACAATTAAACGCCTGCGGGCGTTTTTTGGCGGCCCCTATTTGCCCCTCCCACGCAACGGAGGGTGATAAGAAAAAAGGATGAAACAGAGCTATGAAAAAATCGTTAGTCGCTGTCAGCGTCATTGTCGTTCTTGGCGCAGCATGGACCGGGGCATCCTGGTACACCGGGAAACAGATCGAGCAGCACATGGGCGAAGTCGTCGACAACGCCAATGGCCAATTGAAAGCCTACCTGCCGAAAGCCGGCGTCAAGCTGAGCTATGAAAATTACCAGCGCGGCCTGTTCAGCAGCAAAGTGCGTTATGTGCTGCGTTCCGACGGCACGGATACCAGCGAAAACGCGGCGCTGAAAGCCGGTGAAGAAGTGGCGTTCCTGGAAACCATCGATCACGGTCCGTTCCCGTTCGCGCAGCTGAAAAAATTCAACCTGCTGCCGAGCATGGCGTCGGTGCATACCGAGCTGGAAAACACCCCGGCGGTGAAAGGCCTGTTTGAAACCACCAAAGGCAAATCGCTGTTTACCGCCGATTCGCGCATCTCGTACAGCGGCGATACCGCGTCCACCATCGACTTTATCCCACTGGACTACCAGAAGGATAAATCTTCGCTGAAATTCAGCGGCGCCACCATTGACGCCGACGTGTCCCGCGATCTGAAAAAATTCGCGCTGGACGCCAATAGCGACACTATCGTGTTCGCCAGCCCGAATGAATTCGGCCAAAACGAGCAGATCACCTTCCAGGGCTTCAACCTGAAAGGCAACAGCAACGAAAGCAAGTTCGGCGTGAAGCTCGGCGATCAGACGATGACCCTGAAACAGTTCAAACTGACGATCGACGGTAAAGACACCGTGGCGTTGGACGGTTTCAATCTGGTGAGCAAGTTCGGCGAGCAAGGCAGCAGCAACATCGGCGGCCAGATCGACTACACCATGGACGCGCTCAAGGTGCAGGGCAACGACTTCGGCGCCGGTAAACTGACGCTGAAAATCGACAACGTCGACGGCAAGGCGCTGAAAGACTTCTCCGACAGCTACAACCGCCAAACCATGGCGCTGCTGCAGCAGGGCGAGAACCTGGATCCGGACGTTTACGAACAGCAGACCTCCGAGATGCTGCAAAAGAACCTGCCGATGCTGCTGAAAGGCAATCCAAGCCTCAGCATCGCCCCGCTGAGCTGGAAAAACAGCAAGGGTGAGAGCATCTTCACGCTGGATCTGGCGATGACCGATCCGAGCAAGGCCGCCTCCCCGGCACAATCGCCGGATCAGCTGATCGCTCAGGCGGTTAAAAAGCTGGATCTCAGCCTGACCATTCCGGAAGCGATGGCCACCGAAGTGACCGCGAAGACCGCCTTGTTGCAGGGCTATAATGCGGAAGACGCGCAGAAACTGGCGCAGCAGCAAGTGCAGGGCCTGGCGGCCATGGGCCAGATGTTCAAACTGACCACCCAGAAAGACGGCGTGATCGCGAGCCAGTTCCATTACGCTGACAACCAGGTTGACCTGAACGGCAACAAAATGTCGCTGCAGGAGTTCATCGGCCAGTTCGCCATGCTGGGCGCCCCGGCGGAAGACGCTGAACCGGCGCAGGAAGCGGAACCCGCTCCGGCACCGGCGCAGTAATCGCCTGAAAACCTAACAAGGGCCCCCTGCGGGGCCCTTTTTATTTACGCCGCATAAACCGCATCGCGGATCTGCTGCGGATAATAACCGCACATGCCTTCAAACGCGGTGTTGGTCAGTATCACCACGCTCAGCTGCGCCTGTGGATCAAAGAACCAGCTGTGGCCGTAAACGCCGCCCCAGGTCAGCGTGCCGGCGTGCTGCGGCGTCTGCACCGCTTCTGCGTCAATCAGCAGCGCGCCACCAAAGCCGAAGCCCCAGCCCGGCCCTTGCGTTTGCGCCTGCGCACCCACGTGCGGGCTGCGCAGCAACGCCACCGTCTCCGGCTGCAACATGCCCTGCCCGCCGCTGCGCAACGCTTCCACCAGCTTCAGCACATCGTCGGCATCGCCGACCATGCCCGCGCCGCCGGAAGGATAAGCCTCCGCGTTAAGCGCGCGCGCCGGCGAGAACGTCACTTCTCCCCCCGCCATGCCTTCCGGCAAGGCGATCCGCAGACCTTCATGCATACGCAGCGGCCCTTGCGGCGTGTTGTAATACGGCGTCGCCAGGTTCACGGCGTCCGTCGCATGGAATGCGGTGTTGCCAAGCCCCAGCGGCTGCGCCACCCATTCGACAAACAGCTGCGGCAGCGACATGCCCGTCACCCGCTCCAGCACCGCGCCAAGCACGTCGATCGCCAGTGAATAATTGAAGCGCTCTCCCGGTTCCGACAGCAACGGCGCCTGCGCCAACAGCCGCAGGTTTTGCTCCAGCGTCAGCGTCGACAGCTCCACGCCGTCCTGGATCCCCAACTGATGGTAAACGCCCGCCGGCGGTTGGTTCAGCCGATAGTCCAGACCGGCGGTATGGCTCAGCAAATGGCGGATCTTGATCGTCGGGCGGCGGCCATCCGCCAGCGCCGGGGTAAACCACGGCAGCCAATCGCTGACCGCATCGTCCAGGCTCAGTTTGCCCCGCTCAATCAGGCGCAGCGCCGCCAGCGTGGTATAGGGTTTGGAGACCGACGACAGCCGAAACTGCGTTTCCCGCCGCATCGGCCGGCGCGCTTCGCGGTCGGCATAGCCGGCCGCCCCGGCGTAACAAATCTCGCCCCGCCGCGCCACCAGCACCACGCTGCCCACGATACGCCCTTCGGCCATCGCCTGTTGATCGATCGCCGCGATCCGTTCTGTTAACGCCTGTTGTGTTGCCGACATGATTTTCATCTCGCTGAGGGAAAGTAAAACCAGTCTAAAACGTTCGCCATAAATTAAAATAAGGCATAATTTAATGAATCATTAAGCACAGGTTATTAATAGATGAGTTCACTCCTGCAACTGCTGCCCTATTTCGAAGCCGTGGCACGGCTGGGCAACTTTACCCGCGCGGCCAGCCAACTGGGCGTCACGCCGCCGGCGGTGTCGCAAAACATTCAGGCGCTGGAGAATCAGCTCGGAGTGAGGTTATTCCACCGCACCAGCCGCTCGGTGCGCCTCAGCGACGAGGGCCGGTTGTTCTATCAGAAGGTGTCGCCAGCCATGAGCCAGATCGACGTGGCGGCGGACGACGTGCGCGCCCTGGGCGCGCAGCCGGCGGGCCTGCTGCGCATTACGCTGCCGCAGCTGGCCGCTTCGCTGCTGGTGATGCCGCACCTGGCGGAATTTCAGCGACGCTATCCCGAAGTGCAGCTTGAGCTGTTTACCGAAGACCGCTTTTCCGATCTGGTGCTGGGCAGTTTCGATGCCGGCATTCGCATGCACGCCATGTTGCAAAAGGACATGATCGCCGTGCCAATCGACAACGGCCAGCGCCGGGTGCTGGTCGCCTCGTCCGACTATCTGGCGCGTTGCGGCGCGCCGGCCACGCCGGACGATCTGCTCGCGCACCATTGCCTGCGCTACCGTTTTCCCGGCAGCGGCAAATTGGAACCCTGGTATTTCAGTCGGCACGGCGATGAGCGGGCGCTGGACGTCAGCGGCAGTTTGATCTTTAACGAAGATCGGCTGATCAAGGATGCGGCGTTGGCGGGGCTGGGTATCGCACAGCGTTTTCAGGGTACGGTGTTGCAGGAGCTGGCGCAGGGCGATCTGGTGGAAGTGCTGCCGGAGTATGCCAGCGAGGCATCCGGATTTTTCATCTACTTTCCCGCCGGCAGGCATCTGCCGCTCAAGCTGCGCGCCTTTATCGATTTCATGCGCGAGCGGCGAGATCGACAGCACCGGTAACAGGGGCGCCCCGACGGCGCCCCCCACGATCAGCGCTTATCCAGCGCTTGCACGATGCGGTAAGCCGCCTCGACCCGATCGTCGTTCGGGAACCATTTGTTGGCCAGCATCACCACGGCGATATTCTTCGCCGGGATAAACACCGCGTAGGTGGAGAAACCGCCGGTAGAGCCGGTTTTGTTATACCAGCCGGCGCGCAATTCCGGCTGCGGCGGCGTGATGGCGGTAGCCGGCGTGCCGTTCATGATCATCCCGGCGTTGTTGCCCTCGATCAAACGAGACAGTTTCACCGGGTATGGGTAGTTCTCCCACATCAGATCCTGCGTGAACGCGCCCGCCTTGTAATAACCGACGTGCGTCGCGGTCAGCGCCTCACACCACGGCTGCGCGACCTTCACCTGCTGCAGGTTGGCGTCCAGATAGCGAATCAGATCGCGAGCGTTGGACTTGATGCCGTAAGACTCGGCGTCCAGCGGGCCGGGATTGACCCGCACAGGCTTATCGTCCTTGTTGTAGCCCTGCGCATAGTTGGCCATCTGCGCCGCCGGCACCTGAACGTAGGTGTGGCTCATGCCCAACGCCGGCAGCATCCCCTGTTCCATCGCCTGGGTAAACGGCTGGTCGAGGCTCTTGGCGGCGATCATGCCCAGCATGCCGATGCCGAGATTGGAATAGACGCGGTAGCTGCCCGCCGGGTGTTTCGGCTGCCAGGCCCGGTAGTAGGCCATCAGTTGGGCGTTGTCGGTCACGTCGTCCGGCACGAACAGCGGCAGGCCGGAGGTATGCGTCGCCAGATTCAGCAGGCTGACGCCGTCGAAGGCGCTGCCGCGCAGCTCGGGCAGGTAGCGGCTGGCCGGATCGTTGAACGACAGCTTGCCCTGCTGCTGCGCATAGACCGCCAGCGTCGCGGTGAAGGTTTTGCTCAGCGAGCCCACTTCGAACAGCGTCTGCTCGGTGATCGGTTTGCCGGTCTGCTTCGAAGCGACGCCATACGGGTAAATCTGCTGTTTGCCGTCGACCGACACGGCGATCGCCATGCCCGGCACGCCATATTTTTTCATCAGCGGCTGAATAACGGCGTCGATATCCTGCTGCTGCGCGGCGTGCGCGGTCGGCAAGATCAGTGCGGCGATCAGCGCGGCCGCCAGGCGGTTCATTTTCGTCATGATAGAGGCTCTTCGGTTGCAGGGCATCGGCCGCGGCCAAAAGTTTTTATTGGCGTTATGCACGGCGCTTTCCCTGGTTGATGATGTCATTCCTTTACGGCTGCCGCGACGCTCTCAGCAGCCGCGCCAAATATCGGATTTTGCCGTCGGGTTGACAAGCGATAATAATTTCAGCCAGCATAAAGAAAAACTTATGGCTATCGACAATGCGCAACCGACTTCCCCTCAACGCCCTGCGGGCGTTCGAATCCTCCGCCCGCCACCTGAACTTCACCCGCGCCGGCCTGGAGCTGCGCGTCACCCAGGCCGCCGTCAGCCAGCAGGTGCGCATGCTGGAAGAACAGCTGGGCATTCAGCTGTTCCGCCGCCTGCCGCGCGGGTTGGATCTGACCGAAGAGGGCCAGGCGCTGCTGCCGGTGTTGAGCGACGCTTTCGACCGCATCGAGGCGGTGCTGCAGCAGTTCGAAGGCGGGCATTTCCACGAGGTGCTGACGGTGGCGGTGGTCGGCACCTTCGCCGTCGGCTGGCTGTTGCCGCGGCTGGCGGCGTTCCGCGCGGCGCATCCGTTCATCGATCTGCGGGTGCTGACCCACAACAACCTGGTCAATCTGTCGGCCGACGGCATGGATTTCGCCATCCGCTTCGGCGAAGGTCTCTGGCCCGCCACCTGCAATATCAAGCTGTTCGACGCGCCGCTGACGGTGCTCTGCCCGCCGGCGGTCGCCGCGCGCTTGCGCACGCCGCAGGATCTGCAGCACGAGCAGCTGATGCGCACTTACCGCAAGGATGAATGGGAGCGCTGGTTCACGGCTGCGCAGGTGACGCCGTGGCGGATCAACGGACCGGTGTTCGACTCATCCCGGCTGATGGTGGAAGGCGCGATCCAGTGCGACGGCGTGGCGCTGGCGCCGGTCAGCATGTTCCGCCGCGAACTGGCCGCCGGCGCGCTGCAGCGGCCATTCGCCGCCGAGGCCGCGCTCGGCGCCTATTGGCTGACTCATTTGAAATCGCGGGATCTGACGCCGGCGATGAAAACCTTTATCGGCTGGATCCGCCGGGAGGCGGAAGAGGAACAGCGGCGGGACTAGGCGGAGCCGCGCCGGATCAGCGTCGGCGGCAAAATGACGTTCTGCGCCGGCAGATCGGCGTCACCGATGCGCTGCAGCAGGCGCGCGGCGGCGCTGCGCCCCACTTCCCGCGCCGAGCTGGAGACGAAGGTCAGCGGCGGCTCAGTCAGTTCGGCCTCCGGCACGTCGCCGAAACCGATCAGCGCCACCTGCCGGCCATAGTAGGCGTCGACCCCGTCCGAGCCGATACTGCGGCCACTGCGCGTCAGGCCAAAATAGGCGCCAAGCGCCACCGACGCCTTGTGGCAGACGATGGCGGTAATGTTCGGGTAGTGGCGCAGCAGTTGCTCTGCCGCTTCCGCCGCCTCACGCTGCCGGCAATCGCACTCGACGATCCATTCGCTGCGAAACGGCAGGCCGTACTGCACCAGCGTGGCGCAAAAACCGCCCAACCGCTCGGCGCGCGTCAATGAGTCGCTCTGGCCGCCGAGGTAGGCGATTTGGCTGTGACCGCGTTTGATCAAAAATTCGGTGGCCAACTTGGCGGCCTGCATATTGTCCGGCCGCACCACGTCCACCCCATCGAGACCACTGGAGCGCGCCACGCAGACCAGCGGCACGCCCTGCTCGGCCGCCTTTTCCTTCAGCCCAGCTGCCGCGCGGATGCCGCCCGCCAGCACGATGCCGTCGACGCCCTGCGCCAGCAGCGCGTCAAACGCCCGCTGCAAGCCCTGGCCGTCACGCCCGCTCTGCGTCAAAAACAACAGCTTGTCGTGCGCCTCCAGCGCTTCGCTCAGCCCGGCGGTCATTTCGGCATAGAAGGGTTCGCAAATGTCGCGCAGAATAAGGCCAATCACTCCGGACTCCCCGCCGCGCAGCGTCGCCGCCTGGCGATTGCGCACATAACCCAGCTGCTCTATCGCCTGATTGACCTTCTCGGCGGTGGTCGGCGAAATGCGCCCTTTGCCGCTCAACACCAGGGAAACCGTGGTGACCGACACGCCCGCCTGCTGCGCCACATCGGTGATGGTGATTTTTTTGATGCTCATAGTCTCTGCGAACCCGTTCCTGGGCAACCCGCGCCGTAATGATCAAGGGTATACCGAATCCGTTAGCTCAGTAAAACGTTTTACTGCCTGCCGCATTGTCGCCAAAAACCGGGCGGCAGATTTGTGATTGGCGGCGCATTTTTGCTAGGTAAAACGTTTTATCTTCTTTTTACCTAATCAGAAGTCCCCTTTTTGCTCGTCTTTTCGCCAGGAGAAGTCGGTTATGTCAGCAGCCAACAAACCCAAAATCACCCTCTGGGAGTTCTTCCAGAGCCTGGGCAAAACGTTCATGTTGCCCGTCGCCTTGCTCTCTTTCTGCGGCATCATGCTGGGGATCGGCAGCTCGCTGAGCAGCCGCGACGTGATCACCCTGATGCCGTTTATCGGCCACCCGATCTTCCAGCTGATCTTTACCTGGATGAGCAAGGTAGGCTCCTTCGCCTTCAGCTTCCTGCCGGTGATGTTCGCCATCGCCATTCCGCTGGGCATGGCGCGCGAAAACAAAGGCGTCGCCGCCTTCTCCGGTTTCGTCGGCTTCGCCGTGCTGAATCTGGGCACCAACTTCTACCTGACCGCCGCCGGCGTGCTGCCCACCAGCGATCCGTTGGTGCTGAAAGCCAACAATATCCAGAACATCCTCGGCATTCAGTCGATCGATACCGGCATCCTCGGCGCGGTGATCGTCGGCATCATCGTCTATCGCCTGCATGAACGCTTCCACACCATCCGCCTGCCGGACGCGCTGGCGTTCTTCGGCGGCACGCGCTTCGTGCCGATCGTGACCACCGTGGTGCTGGGGCTGTGCGGCCTGGTGATCCCGCTGATCTGGCCGTGGTTCGCCGCCGGCATCACCGGGCTGGGTTGGGTGATCAACAGCGCCGGCGCCTTTGGCCCAATGCTGTTCGGCACCGGCGAACGCTTGCTGCTGCCGTTCGGCCTGCAGCACATTCTGGTGGCGCTGATCCGCTTTACCGAGGCAGGCGGCACGATGGAGGTGTGCGGCCACAGCGTCAGCGGCGCCCTGACCATCTTCCAGGCGCAGCTCTCCTGTCCGACCACCACCGGCTTCGCCGAGAGCGCCACCCGCTTCCTGTCGCAGGGTAAAATGCCGGCGTTCCTCGGGGGGCTGCCGGGCGCGGCGCTGGCGATGTACCACTGCGCCAAACCGGAGAACCGCCATAAAATCAAAGGGCTGTTGATTTCCGGCGTGGTGGCCTGCGTGGTTGGCGGCACCACCGAGCCGATCGAGTTCCTGTTCCTGTTCGTCGCGCCGTTCCTGTATCTGATCCACGCGCTGCTCACCGGGTTGGGCTTTACCGTGATGGCGCTGCTGGGCGTGACCATCGGCAACACCGACGGCAACATCATCGACTTCGTGGTGTTCGGCATTCTGCACGGCACCGCCACCAAGTGGTATCTGGTGCCGGTGGTGGCCGCCGTTTGGTTCGTCGGCTATTACGCCATTTTCCGCTTCGCCATCCAGCGCTTTAACATCAAAACGCCGGGCCGTGAGAGCGACAGCGCCGTCAGCCAAAGCGCGCCGAGCGGCGCGGTGGGCAAATCCGGCTACAACGTGCCGGCGATTCTGGCGGCCCTCGGCGGCCCGGGCAACATTATCACGCTGGACAACTGCATCACCCGCCTGCGCCTGTCGGTCAACGACATGAGCCGGGTGGACGACGCGGCGCTGAAAGCCAATCGCGCCATCGGCGTAGTGCATCTCAACGACCACAATCTGCAGGTGGTGATCGGCCCGCAGGTGCAATCGGTGAAAGATGAATTAGACTCACTGATAGCCACGGCGCAACCTGCCGCGGCGCTGCAGGGAGCCACCCATGTTTGATTTCTCCACCCCGATCGACCGCCACGGCACCTGGTGCACCCAGTGGGACTATATCGCCGATCGTTTCGGCAGCGACGACCTGCTGCCGTTCACCATCTCCGATATGGATTTCGCCACCGCGCCGTGCATTCTCGAGGCGCTGCAACAGCGCCTGCAGCACGGCGTGCTGGGCTACAGCCGCTGGCAGCATGAAGATTTTCTCGGCGCGCTGCGCCACTGGTATCAGCAACGTTTCAACGTCGCCATCGACACCGCAACGGCGGTGTACGGCCCTTCCGTTATCTACATGGCGGCGCAGCTGATCCGCCAATGGTCCGTACCGGGCGACTATGTGGTGACCCATACCCCGGCTTACGACGCCTTCTACAAGGTGATCCTCGCCAACCAACGCCAGCTGTTGGCCTGCCCGCTGCACAAGGCCGGCGACGACTGGCGCTGCGACATGGCGCACCTTGAGGCGTTGCTGGCGCGGCCGCAAACCAAGATCCTGCTGCTGTGCAGCCCGCACAACCCCACCGGCAAGGTGTGGCACCGCGACGAGCTGCAGCAGATGGCCGAACTGTGCGAGCGCCACGACGTGCGCGTCATCAGCGACGAAATCCACATGGATATGGCATGGGGTGAACACCGCCATACGCCGTGGAGCCAGGTGGCGACCTGCGCCTGGGCCTTGCTGACCTCCGGCTCCAAGAGTTTTAACATTCCGGCACTGACCGGCGCCTACGGCTTTATCAGCGACGACGCCAGCCGCGAAACCTATTTCCAGCAGCTAAAAGCCCGCGACGGCCTTTCCTCGCCGGCGGTGCTGGCGGTGGCGGCGCACGTGGCCGCCTATCGCCACGGCGCACCCTGGCTGGACGCCCTGCGCGACTATCTGCAGGATAATCTGACCTACGTCGCCGAGCGGCTGGAGCAGGCGTTTCCCACGCTGGGCTGGCGCCCGCCGCAGGCCACCTACCTGGCCTGGATCGATCTGCGGCCGCTGGCCGTGGACGATCGGGCGCTGCAGCAGGTGCTGATCGAGCGTGAAAAGGTGGCGATCATGCCGGGCTTTACCTACGGCGAAGAAGGCCGCGGGTTCCTGCGCCTCAACGTCGGCTGCCCGCGCAGCAAGCTGGAAGCCGGCATGGACAAGCTGATCGCCGGATTGAGGTTTGTGCTGGACGAGCAATAGCGCGAGGGGGCGAGCCTCTGCCCGCCCCTCCGTTACGTCTGAACAAACGGGATTTCCTCCAGATGACGATAGACCGCCAATCCCCATTCGCTAGCCAACCGCACGTCGTTATCGGCCCCCGCAGACACCCCTTCGATGCGATACACCGCCTGACACTGCGCAATCAGTCGGTGAGCCACCGGGTAAAGAAACGCCTCGCTGACCGCATCGCCAACCTGAGTGGAACCGGCCGCGGCCGCCAAAGGCAGCGCCAGCCACTCGCCGATCACCGGCACGTGCCCCCGCTGGTAAACCGCCAGCGCCGCCTGTTCCAGGCGCGCCAGATTGGCGGCGATACGCTGCGGATCGCCATCGGTGCCGCTGCGATAGGGTCCGGCGATCAAGATTTGTTGTGCTTTCATCGTTGTTCCTCCAACGTCCGATTCAAGGCGACAAACTGCAGCAGCATGATGGTTTTGGCGTCAACGATCGTACCCTGACGAACCGCCTGCAGGGCCTGCGCCAGCGGCAGCTCGATCACCTCCAAATCTTCCCCCTCCGCCGCCAGCCCGCCGCCCTCGTTGAGGCGATCGCTCGCCTGATATTCACCGACGAAAAAGTGCAGCTTTTCGGTGACCGAGCCAGGGCTCATGTACGCCTCAAACACTTTCTCCACGTTCTGCACGAAATAGCCGGTTTCCTCTTCAACTTCGGCGCGGATGCGCGCCTCCGGCGACGCGTCGTCCAACAGCCCGGCGGCGGCCTCAATCAGCATGCCGTCATGACCGTTGACGAACACCGGAAAGCGGAACTGGCGCGTCAGGATCACCGTTTGCGCCTGCCGGTTGAACAGCAAAATCACCGCGCCGTCACCGCGATCGTAAGTCTCACGGCTTTGCCGTTGCCAGACGCCGTCGCGCCGCAGAAAATCAAAGGTGGTTTTTTTCAGCAGGTACCAGTCATCGGACAACACCCGGGTTTCGACAATGCGAACCCTGTCTTTGGTGGCTATCATCGGTTTACTCCGCCAGAGGAAGGAAATTGATACTATCGTGCAGTTTCGTGTATGATCAAGACATTTCGTGCATAGGAAATTTGAGAGGAAATGGCCATGTTGACCAGCCAACGCAAGAAGATCATTTTGGAAAAACTGGCCCAGGATGGTCAGGTCTTGGCCAAACAGCTCAGCGAGATGTTCGGGCTGTCGGAAGATACGGTCCGGCGCGATCTGCGTGAACTGGACGCCGAGGGGTTGCTGCAGCGGGTGCACGGCGGCGCCCTGCCGGTTTCTTCCGCCCTCGCCAGCTTCGCCGAACGCAATCACTTGGAATCCGGCGCCAAACGCGCGATCGCCAAAGCGGCGGCGGCGCTGATCGCCCCCGGCCAGGTGGTGATCATCGACGGCGGCACCACCTCCGCAGAGCTGGTCAGGCAACTGCCGGCCAACCTCAACGCCACCATCGTCACCCACAGCCCCAGCGTCGCCGTGGGGTTGGTCGATCACCCCACCGTCGAGGTGATCCTGATCGGCGGCCGACTGTATAAGCATTCGATCGTCAGCGTCGGCGCCGCCGCCGTAGAAGCGATGTCGCATATCCGCGCCGATATTTATTTCATGGGCGTGACCGGCGTACACCCCACCGCGGGGCTGAGCACCGGCGATCTGGAGGAGGCCTACATCAAACGCGCGCTGGCGGCCCGCGCGGCGGAAACCGTGGTGCTGGCCTCCGCCGCCAAGCTTAACGCCGCCTCGCAGTATGCGATCGGCGATATTACGCTGGCGCACACCGTCATCGTTGAGCGGGCTACCGATGACGCGCTGATCGCGCCGTTGCAGCAGGCGGGCGTCAGCGTGTTGAAAGCCTGATTCGCGACGATAATGCGATATATCGCGCATTATTTGTGATTCACATCACTTTTTTATGCAACGCGATAGAAAGTTTCATCCATTTGTTTTTATACTGTTCTGCACTTTACCTACGATAATTAGCGAGTGCCCAGCATGATCGATCCCCGCCTACCGCTTACCGATATTCACCGCCATCTCGACGGCAACATCCGCGCGCAGACCATTCTCGACCTCGGCCGCCAGTTCAATCTTGCCCTGCCGGCCAACGATTTGGAGAGCCTGCGCCCGCACGTGCAGATCACCCATGCCGAACCGGATCTGGTCAGCTTCCTGCAGAAACTGGACTGGGGCGTGGCGGTGCTGGGCGATCTGGACGCCTGCCGCCGGGTGGCTTACGAAAACGTCGAGGACGCCGCCAACGCCGGCCTGCACTATGCCGAGCTGCGTTTCTCCCCTTACTACATGGCGATGAAGCATCAACTCCCGGTCGCCGGCGTGGTGGAAGCGGTGATCGACGGGATTCGTTCGGGCTGCCGCGATCGTGATATCGACATTCGCCTGATCGGCATCATGAGCCGCACCTTCGGCGAGGCCGCCTGTCTGCAGGAGCTGGAAGGATTGCTGGCGCACCGCGACGGCATTACCGCGCTGGATTTGGCGGGCGATGAGCTGGGCTTCCCCGGCAGCCTGTTCCTCAGCCACTTCAACCGCGCCCGCGACGCCGGCCTGCGCATCACCGTGCACGCGGGCGAAGCCGCCGGCCCGGAAAGCATCTGGCAGGCGATCCGCGAGCTGGGCGCCGAACGTATCGGCCACGGGGTGAAAGCGGTCGAAGATCCGGCGCTGATGGACTTCCTGGCGGAACACGGCATCGGCATCGAATCCTGCCTGACCTCCAACATCCAAACCAGCACCGTGCCGTCGCTGGCGCAGCATCCGCTGGCCACCTTCCTGCGCCACGGCGTGCTGGCGTCAATCAACACCGACGATCCGGCGGTTCAGGGCATCGAGATCGAGCATGAATACCGCGTCGCCGCGCCGCAGGCCGGGCTGACGCCGGAAGAAATCCGCACCGCGCAGGAAAACGGCCTGAAGCTGGCCTTCCTCAGCGAGCAGGAAAAACAGGCGCTGCGCGCCAAAGTTCAAGGCTAATCTCCCAAGGCGCCAAACGGCGCCTTCTTCTCATCCCCCCGTTTTCTTCCGCCTGCGCGTCTTTATCACTGTTTTCACCCCATCACTCTGGTGCAAGAGAGGAATTCCGCATGTCTGACAAACTACGCCGCATCGTGCTAACCGGCGGCCCGGGTTCGGGCAAAAGCACGCTCATCGACGTTCTTCATCGCCGTGGTTACCCGCACTCCTTGGAGGCGGGCCGGGCGATTATTCAGGATCAGGTGAGTACCGGCGGCCATGCGCTGCCGTGGGGCGATCGCCAGGCCTTCGCCGAGCGGATGCTCGATTGGGAACTGCGCTCATGGCGCGAAGCGACGGGGGAAACATGCTGGTTCTTCGATCGCGGGCTGCCGGATATCGCCGGGTATCTCACGCTGTGCAGACTGCCGATCCCCGCGCATTTGACGGCGGCGATCGGCGCCTTTCGCTATGCCGAAAGGGTGTTCATCGCCCCGCCGTGGCAAGCGATCTACGCGCAGGACAGCGAGAGAAAACAATCTTTCGCCGAAGCCGAGCTGACCTACCGGGCGATGGTGGCCGTCTATCGCCGCTATGGCTATCAGCTGCAAGAACTGCCGCGCGCCTCACCGGACGAGCGCGCCGACTTTCTGCTCGACGCGCTGAGCCGCCGTTAGCGGCCTGCGGCCTATTTGGCCACCAGCGCCTCCGCCTCGGCCCGCTGTTTGGCGGTTTTACGCGCATAGCGCTGCGCCAGCACCGCGCACACCATCAGTTGAACCTGGTGGAAAATCATCAGCGGCAGCACCATAGCGCCCACCGCCGCGGCCGGGAACAGCACGTTGGCCATCGGGATGCCGTTCGCCAGGCTCTTTTTCGAACCGCAGAAGACGATGGTGATCTCATCGGCGGTGTTGAAGCCCAGCCAGCGCGCCGCGTAGGTGTTGATCACCAGCACCACCGTCAGCAGCACCAGCGACATCACCAGAATGGTCAGCAGCGACCAACCGTCGATGCGGTGCCAAATCCCTTCCACCACCGCCGCGCTGAACGCGGTATACACCACCAGCAGGATCGACGAACGGTCGGTCAGGTTGATCAGCTTACGATGACGGTCGATCCACTTGCCGATCAATGGCCGCGCCAGGTGACCGATCACGAACGGCACCATCAATTGCAAAATGATTGAACCGATGGCGTGCAGCACGTCGGTATTGCCGCCCTGAGTATGCATCAACGCCCCCACCAGCAGCGGCGACAGGAACACGCCAAGAATGCTCGACGCCGAGGCGCTGCAGATCGCCGCCGCCACGTTGCCGCCTGCCGCCGAGGTAAAAGCGATGGCCGACTGCACCGTGGCCGGCAGCGCGCACAGATAGAGGAAGCCGAGATAGACCGTCGGCGTCATGATGCCCGGCACCAGCAGGTTCATCGCCAGCCCGAGCAGCGGGAACAGCGCAAAAGTGCTGAGGAACACCAGCAGATGCAGCTTCCAGTGACTCATGCCGGCGATGATCGCCTCGCGCGACAGCTTGGCGCCGTGCATAAAGAACAGCAGCGCGATGGCCGCGGTGGTCAGGTGTTCAAAGAAGGTTTTCCAGATGCCTTCGCAGGGGAACAGCGAGGCGACGATCACCACCAAAATCAGAACCAGCAAAAATTTATCAATGCGCAAACGCTGCAACCAGGACATGAAACGAATTTCCTTGCACGTAAAGTCGTAAAAAGGCCCGACGCTTCGCCGGGCACAGAGAAATGGGCAGTATCAAACCACCGGCAGCGCCTGCTGCAGCCGGGCCGATTCCAGCCCCAGTTCGATCAATGCCATCACCGCGATGGCGTCGGCGGCCGGCACCGGGTTTTCGCCTGTACCGGCGATCGCGTCGCGCACCGCCGCGTAATAAGCCGGGTAATTGCCGGGAATGTTGAGCAGCGGTTGCTCCGCCAGCAGATCGTCACGTGACAGCGTCACTACACCCTCGCGCATGTCATAGCCCCAATCGGCCTGCGGCAGACGCTCGCCGGCCTTCAGTCGGTCTTCCTGCGGATCGAGGCCGTATTTGACATAGCTGCCGCGGGTGCCGTGCACCACGTAGCGCGGGCTTTCTGCCGCCGCCAGCATGCTGGCGTGCAGCACCACACGGCGATCGCCATAGCTCAGCAGCGCGTGGAAATAGTCCACCGCCTGCGCCCCCGGCCGCAGCTCACCCAGATCGACAAACAGCCGTTCGGGTTTGCCGAAGAGTTGCAGCGCCTGATCGAGCAGATGCGGCCCCAAATCGAACCAGATGCCGCTGCCGACGCCGCCTTGTTCACGCCAGCGCTGGCGCACCTGCGGCCGGTAGCGATCGAAATGCGACTCGAAATACACCACCTCGCCCAGCGAACCGTCCTTTAACAGCGCTTTAAGGGTAAGGAAATCGCTGTCCCAGCGGCGGTTGTGGAACACCGACAGCAGTAAACCGCTCTGCTGCGCCTGCTGTTGCAGCGCCTGCGCTTGTGACAACGTCACGGTAAACGGTTTATCCACCACCACGTGCTTGCCGGCGGCCAACGCCTGCTGCGCCAGCGGGAAATGGGTATCGTTGGGGGTAGGAATGACGATCAGATCGAGGGCCGGATCGGCGAACAGCGCTTGCGCATCCCCCACCACCGTCATCGACGGCCAGTCGGCGTGCACTTTGCCGGCATCGCTGCTGGAGACGGCGGCCAACTCCAGCCCCGGCGTACCGGCAATCAGCGGCGCATGAAAGGTTTTGCCGGCGTAGCCGTAACCGACCAGCCCGACACGAATTTTCTCAGCCATGGGATTTCCTCTTGCTGGCTCACGACAGACCCTTTCGATTTGACACCATGCGGCCGGATGGAACAAGAAGTAAATGAGATGTTAATTCGAAGCGAGGCCGGAGTAGCCAAACGTGCGGCCCGGCGTCGCGATGCCGAGCTATCCGCTTGATAGAGATGACGAAGCCTATATTACCCGCTAAGCTATGCCGCCTGTGATCCCCGTTTCAATCAGGAAGCCTTTATGTCTCAAGCTGAATACACTCGTATCGGCGGTTGGTTGCTGGCCCCGCTGGCCTATCTGATCGTCACCCTGCTCAGCGCCAGCCTGATGCTGCTCCTGTACGCCATGGCGATCTTCATGCCCGAGTCGCGCGATTATCTGTTGACCAACGCCCAGGCGTTTACCCTGCAATGGTACTTTTCGGTGCTGACCACGCTTTTGATGTGGGGCTTCACCCTGTGGCTGGTGTTTCTGTTTTGCCAGCGCTCGCAGCGCTTCCCCAAACTGTTCTTGTTATGGCTGCTGATCACGGTGATCCTGGCGGTGAAAGCCTTCGCCTTTGCGCCGGTACCGGATGAAGTGGCGGTGCGCAGCCTCGGCTGGCCGCTGCTGATGGCGGCGCTGCTGGTGCCTTATATCAAGCGCTCGCAGCGGGTCAAAGGCACCTTTACCGAACGTTAATGGCGATTGCAGCACGTTTTATCGGGTTTTTTGTGTAAATTTTCGCCAAAAAAGGCAATACCCCTGCGATTCATATGTTGTCGTCCGGCCGCCGATTCCCGATAATAGGCGGCTTTTATTTTTTTAGGCATCGCAATGACCGAATACCTGCTCCTGTTTGTCGGCACCGTACTGGTGAACAACTTCGTTCTGGTGAAGTTTCTTGGCCTGTGCCCGTTCCTCGGCGTTTCCAAGAAGCTGGAAAGCGCCATCGGCATGGGAATGGCCACCACCTTCGTCATGACGCTGGCCTCCGTCAGCGCCTGGGTGATCAACACCTTTATTCTGGTTCCGCTGGATCTGGTGTATCTGCGCACGCTCTCCTTCATTCTGGTGATCGCCGTCGTCGTTCAGTTCACCGAGATGGTGGTGCGCAAGACCAGCCCGGCGCTCTACCGCCTGCTGGGCATCTTCCTGCCGCTGATCACCACCAACTGTGCGGTGCTGGGCGTAGCGTTGCTTAACGTCAACCTCGGCTATAACTTCCTGCAGTCCGCCGTTTACGGCTTCAGCGCCGCCGCCGGTTTCTCGCTGGTGATGGTGCTGTTCGCCGCCATTCGCGAACGTCTGGCGGTCGCCGACGTGCCGGCGCCGTTCCGCGGCTCCTCGATCGCGTTGATCACCGCCGGGCTGATGTCGCTGGCCTTTATGGGCTTTACCGGGCTGGTGAAATTCTAATGACTGCGTTGTGGATAGCTATCGCGGCTTTGAGCGCGCTCGGGCTGCTGTTCGGACTGGTGCTGGGCTACGCCGCGCGCCGTTTTGAGGTGGAAGAGGATCCGGTCGCCGAGCAGGTCGACGCGATCCTGCCGCAGAGCCAGTGCGGGCAGTGCGGCTACCCCGGCTGCCGCCCCTATGCCGAGGCGGTGGCCAACGGCGAGATGATCAACAAATGCGCGCCGGGCGGCGAACAGGTGATGCTGAAACTGGCGGAGCTGCTCAACGTAGAGCCGCAGCCGCTGGGCAGCGAAGCCGCCGCCGAGCCGGAGCGTAAAGTGGCCTATATCGACGAGGCCAGCTGCATCGGCTGCACCAAGTGCATTCAGGCCTGCCCGGTGGACGCCATCGTCGGCGCCACCCGCGCCATGCACACCGTCATCACCGACCTCTGTACCGGCTGCGATCTGTGCGTCGCCCCTTGCCCTACCGACTGTATTGAAATGAGACCGGTCGCTACCACCACCGCCAACTGGAAGTGGGACATGAAGACGATCCCGGTGCAAGTGATCCACGTGGAGCAACATGCTTAATCTGTTCGCCGCCTTTAAAAAAGACCGGATCTGGGATTTCGACGGCGGGATCCATCCACCGGAAATGAAAACGCAGTCCAGCGGTGCGCCGCTGCGTGTCGCGCCCCTGCCCAAGACCTTTATCATTCCGCTGCAGCAGCATTTGGGGCCGGAAGGCGAGCTGTGCGTCAGCGCCGGCGATCGGGTGTTGAAAGGCCAACCGCTGACCGTCGGCCGCGGCCGCACCGTGCCAGTGCATGCCCCGACCTCGGGCACCGTCAGCGCCATTACCCCGCACATCACAGCTCACCCGTCCGGGCTGACGGAGCTGTGCGTGATTATCGAGGCAGACGGGGAAGACCGCTGGTGCGAGCGCGATCCGGTGGCGGACTATCGCCAATCGCCCGCCACGGAACTGATTCAACGTATTCATCAGGCCGGCATCGCCGGCCTGGGCGGCGCCGGTTTCCCGACCGCCAGCAAGCTGCAAGGCGGCATGAGCGGCGTGGAAACGCTGATCCTCAACGCCGCCGAGTGCGAGCCTTACATCACCGCCGACGACCGCCTGATGCAGGAACATGCCGATCAGATCATTGAAGGCACGCAGATCCTGCAACACATTCTGCAGCCCAAGGTCACGCTGATCGGCATCGAAGACAACAAGCCGGAGGCAATCGCGGCGCTGAAACTGGCGTTGCGCGGCCAGTCCGGCATTGCGCTGCGCGTCATCCCGACCAAATACCCGTCCGGCGGCGCCAAGCAGCTGACCAAAATTTTGACCGGCAAGGAAGTGCCGCACGGCAAGCACTCCTCCGCTATCGGCGTATTGATGCAAAACGTCGGCACCGCCTTCGCCATCAAGCGAGCGATCGTCGACGGCGAACCGCTGATTGAGCGCGTAGTGACCCTGACCGGCGAGGCGATTGAGCGCCCCGGCAATCTGTGGGCTCGCATCGGCACGCCGGTGCAGCACCTGCTCGACGTCGTCGGTTTCCGCCCGCAGGCGCAGCAGATGGTGGTCATGGGCGGCCCGCTGATGGGCTTCACCCTGCCCGCGCTGAACGTGCCGATCGTCAAGATCAGCAACTGCATTCTGGCGCCGACGGTGGATGAAATGACGCCGCAGGAACCGGAGCAGTCCTGCATCCGCTGCGGCCTGTGCGTAGACGCTTGCCCTGCCGGGCTGCTGCCACAACAGCTGTACTGGTTCAGCCGTGGACAGGAGCACGACAAGGCGCGCAACCATAACCTGTTCGACTGCATCGAATGCGGCGCCTGCGCGTTCGTCTGCCCCAGCAATATCCCGCTGGTACAGTACTACCGGCAGGAAAAGGCCGAAATCAAGGCTATCGATCTGGAAGCGGCGCGCACCGCCGAGGCCAAGGCGCGTTACGAGGCCAAACTGGCGCGTCTGGAGCGTGAAAAACTGGCGCGTGAAGAGCGACATAAAAAGGCCGCCGTCAAACTGACCGACGACGATCAGGGCGCAGTGCAGGCCGCGCTGGCGCGCGTGCGCAGCAAGAATGCCGAAGCGGCGGTTACGCCGGTCAACGGCCAGCAGCCGGACAACAGTGAGATGATCGCCGCCCGCGAAGCGCGTAAAGCGCAGGCGCGCGAACGTCGTGCCCAGCTGGCTGCCGAGGTGGAAGCGGAAGCGCCACCGGCGACCGCCGGCGACGACGCGCGTAAAGCCGCCGTGGCCGCGGCGCTGGCCCGCGTGAAAGCGCGCAAAGAGGCGCCGGCCGCAGACAGCTCCGCCCCGGCGGCAACAGAGGACGATCCGCGCAAAGCGGCCGTTGCGGCCGCCCTGGCGCGCGTGAAGGCCAAAAAGGCAGAGCAGCAGGCGGATGCCCCTGCTCCAGCGGAACCGGCGCCGGCTCCAGCCGAAGAGGATCCGCGCAAGGCGGCGGTCGCGGCGGCACTGGCGCGCGTAAAAGCCAAGAAAGCCGCGCAACAGGCGGATGCCCCTGCACCGGCGGAACCGGCGCCGGCTGCAACCGAAGAAGACCCGCGCAAGGCGGCGGTTGCGGCGGCTATCGCCCGCGCCAAAGCCAAGAAAGCCGCGCAACAGGCGGATGCCTCTGCACCGGCGGAACCGGCGCCGGCTGCAGCCGAAGAAGACCCACGCAAGGCGGCGGTCGCGGCGGCTATCGCCCGCGCCAAAGCCAAGAAAGCCGCGCAACAGGCGGATGCCTCTGCACCGGCGGAACCGGCGCCGGCTGCAACCGAAGAAGATCCGCGCAAGGCGGCGGTCGCGGCGGCTATCGCCCGCGCCAAAGCCAAAAAAGCCGCCAGGGAATCGCTGGCGGCGGAAACGGAAGACAAATGATGACAGCGGCGCCTGGCTGACGCCGGGCGCCGTTTAATCGATAGAGATCAGGTAGGTGTAATCCACTTCAATCTGGCGCAGTTTGGATTCCGGATTCCACTCTTTGGTTTGAATGATCTCCATTTCCATACTGCCGCGCACTTCATCCTTCAACCCCGGCATCACATGCGACATCAGGTAGCCGAAAAACTGCAAACACTCTTTCGCCGACCCCTTATGGTTGATAGAGATAAACTCGCGGCTCGGCAAATGGAAGGTGTCTATCTGATGGTTGGAAAGAATATCCTTTCTGTGTTCAGGATCGACCGCCATCACCAGCGTGGATGATAGCTCGTCGCCCTCCCCGGCATGAGGGGAGTAGATGCTGTAAATCCGCCGACAGTCAACGTGCAGCCCCTTGAAGAAGTCGTTGAAAATCTCGTCCTTCATCGCCATGCAGGACGAGTACTCCAGCTCCTGTTCGGAGGCGAAATCCAGCCGGCGCGTGAAGCCGACCAACTGCATGTCGGGCAGCGTCAGCCGCTTCACTTCCGGGTAATAACCGGCGCCGTAGCTGGCTTCGAAGTTAAAGCGCGGCATCAGGTTTTTCACGTCCCAGTGCTCCATCGAGCGGTAGCGATTGGGGGTAGTGCCGAAGCGCTGCTTGAACATGCGGGTAAAAGTCTGCTGAGAGTCGAAGCCCAGCTCATCGGAGATGTCGATGATGGAGCGACGGGTGATACGCAGCGCCACCGCGGCGCGTGTCAGGATGCGCGAACGGATATAGGTGGCGAGTTGAATGCCGGTAATACGCTTGAATTTACGCTGCAGATGCCACTTGGAATAGCCCGAAATACGCGCGACTTCATCCAGGTTTGGCCGTTTCTCCAGATGTATCTCCACCCACTCAATTAGCTCTTCAATAAAAAAAATGTCTTCATTTGTCATTATTATGGATTCACTGACTCAATAATGTTCGCGATAGTAACCTACACGGATTATGTGAAAGTTGTTATTTTGTGCGGAAGTTTGGAGAAAAATGATATCTCATTCATACGCTTACCCCATTTCCCGCGGTCGATGGCGGCACAAGTTCCACTGACAATTCCTCACGTTAGCCCATTTCCCGGCCAAAAAAAAATCAAATCGCGCCGCCCCGATCGCCAGATGCGCGGAAAGCCGAATACCCCTATCATTAAGGCGTATTACCCTCGCATCGAATCAGGTAGAATGCTCGGCTATCATTTTTGCCGCGCCCGCAGTATGGCGCATCGAAACTGCCGCAGGCGCGGCGCAGAAGGTATCGTTACTCTATGAAGTTCAGGCCGGTATCACCCACAGCCGCCAAAGGCTTACACATCGCCAGCTCGCCTTTCACCCACAACCAGCAAAGCACCAGCCGCATTATGCTGTGGGTCATGTTGGCGTGCATTCCCGGCATCGCGGCGCAGATTTGGTTTTTCGGCTACGGCGTGCTGATTCAGGTGGCGCTGGCGGCGATCGTCGCGCTGGCCGCGGAAGGCGCGATCCTCAAGCTGCGCAAGCTGCCGGTGCGCAGCCGGCTGGCGGATAACTCCGCCCTGCTGACCGCGCTGCTGCTCGGCATCAGCCTGCCGCCGCTGGCGCCGTGGTGGATGATCGTCATCGGCACCTTCTTCGCCATCGTTATCGCCAAACAGCTGTATGGCGGCCTCGGGCAGAACCCGTTCAACCCGGCGATGGTCGGTTACGTAGTGCTGCTGATCTCCTTCCCGGTGCAGATGACCAGTTGGTTGCCGCCGGATGAGCTGCGCGCCACCGCGCTGTCGCTCCACGACACGCTGCTGGCCATTTTCAGCGGCCATACCGCACAGGGCGCGACGCTGCACGAACTGCAGATGGGCGTGGACGGCATCAGCCAGGCCACGCCGCTCGACGGCTTCAAAACCGGCCTGCGCAGCGGCCACAGCGTGGAACAGGTGTTGCAGCAGCCGCTGTTCGGCGGCGCGCTGGCCGGCATCGGCTGGCAGTGGGTCAACCTCGGCTTCCTGGCCGGCGGCCTGTTTATGCTGGCGCGTCGCCTGATCCATTGGCAAATCCCTTGCAGCATGTTGGCCGCCATCGCCTTCTGTTCCGGTCTGGCCTGGTGGATCGATCCGGCGCATCAGGCTTCGCCGCTGATCCACCTGTTCTCCGGCGCCAGCATGCTGGGCGCGTTCTTTATCGCCACCGATCCGGTCAGCGCCTCCACCACGCCGAAGGGCCGCTTAATCTACGGCGCGCTGATCGGCGTGCTGGTCTGGCTGATCCGCGTCTATGGCGGCTACCCTGACGGCGTGGCCTTCGCCGTGCTGCTCGCCAACATCACCGTCCCGTTAATCGACCACTACACGCAGCCGCGCGTGTACGGCCATCGCTAAGGAGCCGCCATGCTGAATTCCATGAGAAAGCACGGCACCACGCTGGCGGTGTTTGCGGCGGTCACCACCGGCCTGACCGCCGTGGTCTACGCCCTGACGAAAACCACCATCGCCCATCAGGCGGCGCTGCAGCAAAAAGCGCTGCTCGATCAGGTGGTGCCGCCGGAAAACTACGACAACATCATGCAGAACGAATGCCTGCTGGTCAGCGATCCGGCCTTGGGCGACGGCGCGCCGCACCGCTTGTACCTGGCGCGCAAAAACGGGCAGCCGACTGCCGCCGCGCTGGAAACCACCGCGCCGGACGGTTACTCCGGCGCCATTAAGCTGCTGGTCGGCGCCGATTTCAACGGCACGGTGCTCGGCACCCGGGTGATTGAACACCACGAAACGCCTGGGCTGGGTGACAAAATTGAACTGCGCATTTCCGACTGGATTTCCTTCTTCAGCGGCAAGAAAATCGAAGGCCCGGACGATAAGCGCTGGGCGGTGAAGAAAGACGGCGGCATGTTCGACCAATTCACCGGCGCGACCATCACCCCGCGGGCGGTGGTCAATGCGGTGCGCCGCACGGCGTTGTATATGGAAACGCTGCCGCCTAAACTTGAAAGCTTACCTGCGTGTGGAGCCGCCGAATGAGTGAAGCCAAAGAATTGATCGTCCAGGGGTTGTGGAAAAACAACTCCGCCCTGGTGCAGCTGCTGGGCATGTGTCCGTTGCTGGCGGTGACCTCCACCGTCACCAACGCACTCGGCCTGGGGCTGGCCACCACGCTGGTGCTGACGCTGACCAACGCCTCCATCTCCGCGGTGCGCCGCTGGGTGCCGAGCGAAGTGCGTATTCCAATCTACGTGATGATCATCGCCGCGGTGGTGAGCATCGTGCAGATGCTGATCAACGCCTATGCCTTCGGCCTGTATCAGTCGCTCGGCATCTTTATTCCATTGATCGTAACCAACTGCATCGTGGTCGGCCGCGCCGAAGCGGTGGCCGCCAAGAAGCCGGTCGGCCTCTCGGCGCTGGACGGCATGGCGATCGGCCTCGGCGCCACCGGCGTGATGGTGACGCTGGGCTCGATGCGCGAACTGTTGGGCAACGGCACGCTGTTCGACGGCGCCGACCAACTGCTGGGCGGCTGGGCCAAATCGCTGCGCATCGAAGTGGTGCATTTCGACAGCCCATTCCTGCTGGCCATGCTGCCGCCGGGCGCCTTTATCGGCCTGGGGCTGCTGCTGGCGGTCAAATATCTGATCGACGAAAAAATGAAGGCGCGCAAAGCTCGCGCCGTGGCGGCGGAACCGCTGCTGGAACAAGGACGTGCTGAGAAGGCCTGATGAACAAGCAGAAGCGACTGGAAATTTTGACCCGGCTGCGCGACAACAACCCGCACCCGACCACCGAGCTGGTGTACACCACGCCGTTTGAACTGCTGATTGCAGTGCTGCTGTCTGCACAGGCCACCGACGTGAGCGTCAACAAGGCGACCGCCAGGCTTTACCCGGTCGCCAACACCCCCGCCGCCATGCTGGCGCTGGGGGTTGATGGCGTCAAGGAGTACATCAAGACCATCGGCCTGTTCAACAGCAAGGCCGAAAACGTGATCAAAACCTGCCGTATGCTGCTGGAGCTGCACGGCGGCGAAGTGCCGGAAGATCGCGCCGCGCTGGAAGCGCTGCCGGGCGTCGGCCGCAAGACCGCCAACGTCGTGCTCAATACCGCCTTCGGCTGGGCGACCATCGCCGTGGACACCCACATCTTCCGGGTGTGCAACCGCACCCACTTCGCGCCGGGCAAGAACGTCGATCAGGTGGAAGAGAAGCTGCTGAAGGTGGTGCCCGCCGAATTCAAGGTCGATTGCCATCACTGGCTGATCCTGCACGGGCGCTACACCTGCATCGCGCGCAAACCGCGCTGTGGCTCCTGCATCATCGAAGACCTGTGCGAGTATAAAGAGAAGGTTTATCCAGAATCCTGAGTCTGACGGGGCGGCAAACCGCCCCCGTCGCCGCCACTCCCCCCCGCCAGCGCCTCTTTTTTATCGGAAATGTGATATCGCGCAGCAGTAACCCCGGCGTTATCACGGTTTTCAGTGAAAAACTCAGTGTCGCGTTATTTTCAAGCGAAAAATTAGTCAAAAATTGCGGTGAACGTCACGCTTTCAGGATCACAAGGCGTTCACAAATGCCAGTCCCGTTTTCCTAAATTTCTATAATTTTACAAAACGCTGCATATGCACAACATTCCAATGGATTAACAACCACACATACACTGATGCGCTAAAAAATAGCAATTCAGCAGAATATATCCCTGTTTAAAATGCGTATAGCTTTTAATCAAAACAAAAAATCGGCAAACCATTAAAACCCGAAAGTTAATACTGCATAACATTTGCAACATCGCAGCATAATCCTGCGAGCGTTAAATGTAACCGAATATGACAAACTGCTTGCCACGTTGACAAAGATAGTGAACATTAACCGCCGTCCCCATCCTATAACAACGCAAAAGGATGCCGTTCCGCATCAACTTTTGTACTTTCCCGTCCTCCAAAGACGGGCTGCGAAAAAACAGAGGTACCAGTGTCAACAGCAAACAACCAACACCCGGAGAGCGTTAGCCTTAACGCGTTCAAACAACCGAAAGCGTTCTACCTGATCTTCTCGATCGAACTGTGGGAGCGTTTCGGCTATTACGGCCTGCAGGGCATCATGGCGGTTTATCTGGTCAAGATGCTCGGCATGAGCGAAGCCGATTCCATCACCCTGTTCTCTTCCTTCAGTGCCCTGGTATACGGCTTCGTCGCCATCGGCGGCTGGCTGGGCGACAAGGTGCTGGGCGCCAAACGCGTAATCGTGCTCGGCGCGCTGGTGCTGGCCGCCGGTTACGCCATGGTGGCCTACTCCGGCCACGACATCTTCTGGGTCTACATGGGCATGGCGACCATCGCCGTGGGCAGCGGCCTGTTCAAGGCTAACCCGTCCTCCCTGCTGTCCACCTGCTATGAGAAAGATGATCCGCGCATCGACGGCGCTTTCACCATGTACTACATGTCGGTGAACATCGGTTCCTTCTTCTCCATGCTGGCCACCCCGTGGCTGGCGGCGAAATACGGCTGGAGCGTGGCGTTCTCCCTGAGCGTGGTCGGCATGCTGATCACCCTGGTCAACTTTATGATGTGCCACAAGTGGGTGAAGGAAAACGGCTCCAGACCTGACTTCAAGCCGCTGCATCTGCCGAAGCTGCTGATGGTGCTGGTCGGCATCGTGGCGTTGATCGCCGTGTCCAGCTGGCTGCTGCACAACCAGGTGATCGCGCGCTGGGCGTTGGCCCTCGTTTCCGCCGGCATCGTTCTGGTGTTCGCCAAGGAAACCTTCGCCCTGCACGGCGCTGCACGCCGCAAGATGATCGTCGCCTTCCTGCTGATGCTGGAAGCGGTGGTGTTCTTCGTGCTGTACAGCCAGATGCCAACCTCGCTGAACTTCTTCGCCATCCATAACGTGGAACACAGCATCTTCGGCGTCGCCTTCGAGCCGGAGCAGTATCAGGCGCTGAACCCGTTCTGGATCATGCTCGCCAGCCCGATTCTGGCCGCGCTGTATAACAAAATGGGCGATCGCCTGCCGATGCCGCACAAGTTCGCTTTCGGCATGATCCTCTGCTCCTGCGCCTTCCTGGTGCTGCCATGGGGCGCCAGCTTCGCCAACGAACAGGGCATCGTGTCGGTCAACTGGCTGATCCTGAGCTACGCGCTGCAGAGCATCGGCGAGCTGATGATTTCCGGCCTGGGCCTGGCGATGGTAGCGCAGCTGGTGCCACAGCGTCTGATGGGCTTCATCATGGGCTCCTGGTTCCTGACTACCGCCGCCGCCGCGCTGATCGCCGGTAAGGTTGCCGGTCTGACCGCCGTGCCAAGCGACATCAACGACGCGCACGCTTCGCTGGCCATCTACAGCCATGTGTTTATGCAGATCGGCATCGTCACCGCCGTCATCGCTATCCTGATGATGCTGACCGCGCCGAAGCTGTACCGCATGACGCTGGACACCACCGAAGACGCCAATCAGCAAGCGCAGGAAGCCACTGCGGCTCGCTGACCGCCAGCGGATTGAGCGTAAATAAAAACACCGGGGTTAACGCCCCGGTGTTTTTTTATGCCGCAAGAAAAAGGCTTACGCTGACTTGGGTTTGCCGCTCAGGTTGGCCCACATGAATTCGCTTACCAGCGCGCTGTGGAACGCCGCCTGTTGCTTGTCGGCGGCGGCGCTGTGCCCGCCTTCGGTATTTTCATAGAAATAGGCCTGCTGATACCCCATCGCCTGCATGCGCGCCGCCATTTTGCGGGCGTGGGCCGGGTTGACCCGATCGTCGCTGGTCGCGGTATAGAACAGCACCGGCGGGTAGGCCGTCTGCGCCTGAATGTTGTGGTATGGCGAGAAGGTCTTGATGTAGGCCCATTCCTCCGGCTTGCTCGGGTCACCGTATTCGGCGATCCACGACGCGCCGGCGGAAAGCTGGGTATAGCGCTGCATGTCCAGCAGTGGCACTTCGCAGACGATGCAGCCGAACAGCTGCGGATACAGCGTCAGCATATTGCCCACCAGCAGGCCGCCATTGCTGCCGCCGCGCGCGCCAAGATGCGGCGCCGAGGTCACCTTGCGTGCGATAAGATCTTCGGCCACGGCGGCGAAATCCTCGTAGGCGCGATGGCGGTTTTGCTTGAGCGCCGCCTGATGCCAGGCCGGACCGTATTCGCCGCCGCCGCGAATGTTGGCCACCACGTATACTCCACCGCGTTCCAGCCAGGCCGGCGCCTTGCCGCCGAGATAGCCCGGCAACAGCGGCACTTCAAACCCGCCGTAGCCATACAGCAGCGTCGGCGTGCTGCCGTCCGCTTTGAGATCTTTGGCGGCGATCTGGAAATACGGCACGCGGGTGCCGTCCTTGGAGCGCGCGAAATGCTGGCTGACCTGATAGCCGGCGGCGTCAAAGTCCTGCGGCGCCTGTTTCAACAGCGTCGCCTCACCGCCGTCGAGATTGCCCATGTACAGCGAGGTCGGCTGCAGGAACCCGCTGACGGTCAGGAAATAGGCGTTGCTCTCTTCGTCGATGCCGCCGGCGGAAAGGGTGCTGATGGCGCCGGGGTTGCCAAGCGGACGACGCTGCCAGCTGCCGCCCTGCGGCGTCAGCACCTCCAGCCGGTTGACCACATTATCCATGATGCTGAGGATCAGGTGATCGCGGGTGCCGCTGTAGCCGCTCAGCGCCTGCTCCGCCGTCGGGGTAAACAGCAGCTGCAGTTCGCGCTTGCCCGCCAGATAGTCATCGAAGTTGGCCGCCAGCAGCGCGCCGGACGGATAACGCTTGCCGCCCACTTCCCAGTCGCTGCTCGGTTTGATCAGCAGCCATTCCCGATGCGTATCCAGCTCGGCGTCGGACGGGATGTCGATTTTTTTCTGCCGACCATCCTGAGCCAGCAAGAAATAGTCACGGCGATAGAAGTCCAGGCTGCGGCCGACGAAATCGCGCTCAAAGCCCGGCGTGCGGTCGTGATAGGCGAAGACCGCCATGTCTTCGGGCTGCGCTTCATACAGCGTTTCGGCGGCGCTCAGCGGCGTACCGCGCCGCCAGCGTTTGGCGATGCGCGCGTAGCCGGACTGGGTCATCGAGCCGGGGCCGAAATCGGTGGCGATGAACAGCGTGTCCCGATCGACCCAGGAAACCCGGCTTTTCGCCACCGGCACGTTGAAACCGTCTTTGACAAAGCGTTTGGCCACCAGATCGAATTCACGGATTTCGGTGGCGTCACCGCCGTCCGGCGACAGCTGCATCAGGCAATAACGGTATTCCGGCGCCAGCGGTTGCGAGCCTTGATAGACCCAATCCTTGCCTTCCGCCTTGCCCAACGCATCGATATCCAGCACCGTCTCCCAGGCCGGTTTGGCCTTGCGGTACTCGTCCAGCGTGGTGCGCCGCAGCAGGCCGCGCGGGTTGGCCTGATCCTGCCAGAAGTTGTAATAGTACTCGCCGCGTTTGCTCACCCACGGGATCTGGGTGTCTTTATTGAGGATATCCAGGACTTCGCGCTCAATGCGCTGAAAGTCTTCGCCCTGGCCGAAACGCGCCACGGTGCGCTGATTTTCCTGCTGCACCCATTGCAGCGCTTTTTTACCCTGCAGCTCTTCCAGCCACAGGAATTCATCGCCGGCGGCCGCGCCGCCCTCCGCCGCCATCGCCAGGCGGATACTGTTGGGTAATGAAGTCATCGCGAATACGGCTCCTGCGGTTTGTGCACTGAGTTTAATAAACTGACGTCGATTGGTGACCGGCAAAATCAAGCTCCTTTTGAGTCGGCTGCAACGCCGCCCCGTCATGGGCGACAACCTGTGAAATAAGAGTCATTTTCAACAAGGTAGGCGTTTGGCGGCGCGGAGTCAAAGCCCACGGCCGCCGCGTTGAGTCAGGATTGAGGATAGTGGATCAGATCGTGGATACGCACCGTTTGTGAACCGGCGTTGCGGTAGGCATGCGGCCGATCGGCCTGAAAGCGCATCGCCTCGCCGGCCGCCAGGCTGTGCCACTCGCCGTTTATCGCCAATTCCAACCGGCCGCTGATCACGATCACATGCTCGATCACGCCCGGCTCATGCGGCGACGATTCGCTGAGCGCGCCCGGCGCGAGATCGATGACGAACATGTCGAAACCCAGTTGGCGATCGTAGGGAAACAGCGGCACCACGCGCATATCGGCATTGTCCTGATCGTACACCGGCAGCTCGCCGTAGCGGTGCAGCGTCGCCTGCTGCTGCGCGGGTGAGGCCTCAAGGAAGGCGGAAAACGCCACGTTGAAACCGGTGGCGATCTTCCACAGCGTCGCCACCGTCGGGCTGGACTCGCCGCGTTCAATCTGCCCGAGCATCGCCTTGCTGACGCCGGTGTATTCCGCCGCCTGCGTCAGGCTCCAACCGCGCTGTGCGCGCAACGTGCGCAGGGTGTGCGCCAAATGGCCGGCAAGTTCCTGCATCCTGTTCTCCTCTGCGTATCGTGCCCGATTATACCCGCTTGTGCGCTATAACGCACGATGCTATGCTGATTTCTCGCTGTGCGTTATAACGCACAACCACCGATTGGAGCTGCCCATGCGCCCTGCCGTCACCCTGCGTCATCTGACCCTGCCTGCCGTCATGGCCGGTTTTGTCGCCGTTCTGGTCGGTTATACCAGCTCTGCCGCCATCATTTTCCAGGCCGCCGCCGCCGCGGGCGCCACGCCGGCGCAGATCGGCGGCTGGCTGAGCGCACTGGGGATCGCAATGGGCGTCACCTCCCTCGGGCTGTCGCTTTACTATCGCACCCCGATCCTCACCGCCTGGTCGACGCCCGGCGCGGCGCTGCTGGTCACCAGCCTGCCCGGCACGCCGATCAACGAGGCGATCGGCGTGTTTATCTTCGCCTCCGGTCTGATCCTGCTCTGCGGCGTCACCGGGCTGTTTGCCCGCCTGATGGACTATATTCCACAGGCGATTTCTGCGGCGATGCTGGCGGGGATCCTGCTGCGTTTCGGGCTGGACGCCTTCGCTTCGCTGCAGCTCAATTTTCCCCTCAGCGCCGGCATGGGGCTGGCCTATCTGCTCAGCCGCCGTTTCCTGCCGCGCTACGCCATCGTATTGACGCTGGCGATTGGGTTGGCGATCGCCGCGCTGCAGGGCGATATCCAGCTGGCGCAACAGACGCCGGCGTTCGCCGTGCCGGAATTTATCGCGCCGCATTTCAGCTGGCCGACGCTGCTCGGCATCGGCGTGCCCTTCTTCGTGGTCACCATGGCTTCACAGAACGCCCCCGGGATCGCTACGCTGCAGGCGGCGGGCTACCGCGTCCCCACCTCACCGCTGATCGCCTGGACGGCGCTGACCGCGCTGCTGCTGGCGCCATTCGGCGGTTTCTCGGTGTGCATCGCGGCCATTACCGCCGCCATCTGCATGGGGCCGGATGTGCATCCCGATCCGCAGCGGCGCTATATGGGCGCGGTGGCCGCCGGCGGCTTCTATCTGCTGGCCGGTCTGTTCGGCGGCGCCATCGGCCTGCTATTCAGCGCGTTGCCGGTCGCCTTGATCCACACCATTGCCGGGCTGGCGTTGCTCGGCACCATTGGCGGCAGCCTGCAACGCGCGCTGCATGATGAAAAACAGCGCGACGCGGCGCTGATCGCCTTCCTCATCACCGCCTCCGGCGTCACGCTGCTCGGCATCGGTTCTGCCTTCTGGGGGATTGTCGGCGGCGCCATCGCCCATCTGCTGCTGTCGCTGCCGCGGCGAACCTCCGAGGCATAACAGGCGGTCTACATTGACAAGCGACGCCGTGGCGCCTTCACTTTCTCTGTCGTCTGACTGTCAATTCACCTAATAAGTGACGCCGTCACCAAGGAAGCTTATGACTGAGAAAGCCGCGCTGTTAGCTCAGCGCCTGATACGCAATGTCGAACAGGTAGAGATGAAACATGACCGGCGGCCGCCGCTGTATGACAGCGTCGGCGCCCGTCTCGGCACCGGCACCGCCGCCGACAAACTGGGCGCCTCTTTCGATTGCGTGGCGCCGGGCATGCGTTCCTGCCCCTACCATTTTCACTACGCTCAGGAAGAAATGTTCATCATTCTGGAAGGCAGCGGTACGCTGCGGGTGGCTGGAGAAATGCTGCCGATCGTCAGCGGGGATGTCATTTTCATTCCCCCGGGCCCGGAATACCCGCACCAGATCATCAACACTTCCGATGCGCCGCTGAAGTACCTGTCCGTCAGCACGCGCGAACAGCCGGAGCTGGTGATGTACCCGGATTCCGGCAAATACCAGGCGATGGCGCGCAGCGCAGACGGCGAGCAGGTGCGCTACCTGCAGCGCCCTTCAACCTCGCTCGATTACTGGCAGGATGAACCCTGAATCGCCGTCCGGCAACGGGATATCCAACGCGCGCGCCGCCAGTTCGGCCACGCGGAAGTCGATATCCGCCGCCTGCCCGTCTTCCATGAACCAAGCGGCGGAGAGCCCCGACCAGGCCAGGATCCATTGCAGCAAGCGCCGGCGCTCCAACCCGGCCAACCGGCACACCTGTTCCACGCGGCGCTGGAAAATGGCCGGATCGGTGGCGATACCGTAGTTGGGATTGCAGAAGATATTGGCGTAATCGAAGCCCCGTTCGCCGTACAAACGCTTGGGGTCGATCGCCAGCCAGCCGCGTTCGCCGAAGTCGAGCACATTGTCATGGTGGATGTCGCCGTGCAGCACGCTTTCTTCTCGCGGGCTGCTCAGCAATTCCGCCGCCGTTGTGGCGCTGAAGCGCAGCATGCCGCCGTGCGCCTGCGCCGCCGGCCACAGCGAGCTGAACCACTCCTGCAGCGGGATCAATTCGGGCAGCGGTGCCTCTCGCGGCGCATGCAAGGCGGCGATCGCCCGACACAGGATCTGCGTGGCCTGCTCATCGTCGCCATCACGCACCAACTGCGCCAACGAACCTTCGCCCTGCGCGCGCTCCAGCAGAATGCCGTCGTCGTGCCACGCCAGCACCAGCGCGGCGCCTTCCCCGCGCCACCAGCACATGAGCTGGCCGCCGAAGCGCTCCTCCTGCTCGCGGGCGATCTTCAGCATGGCGGCCTCGCCCCGGTAACGCACCGGCATCAGCAGACTGCTGTGGGTTTCGAAGGCTTTGCCGTCCTGTTCCAGTTGCCAGCGTTGCAGGTAGGGAGTAAAAATCGGGTTCATCGTCTCATGCGTCCTTGTGACCGAGCTGCGCCGCACTGTCACATTCGGGTGAAGACGACGTATAAAAAAGAGGGATGATACTCTCAAATATCATCGGTGCGCGGCGCCTGGCCGCCGTTTCTTCAGTATCCTAACCAAGTTTGTCGATTTTATTAACCGGTCTTGCGCGGGGTTTGACCATGACATCATTAAAACGCACGAATTATCCGCAGTTGCCGACGCCGGGCGGCCCCTATGTGCATGCGGTGCGCCACGGCGATCGCTTATACGTTTCCGGATTGACGGCTTTCGCCACCGACGCTCAGGGGTTGAGCGCGCCGGAGCAAACGCAGGAGATCCTCGAACAGCTGGCCACCATTGCCGCCAGCGAAGGCGTCAACCTCAAGGCATTGATTAAAATCAGCGTGTTCCTGACCGACATCGCCGATCTGGCGGGCGTGCGCCCGGTGCTGTTTGACTATTTCGATGGCGCGCTGCCGGCCTGTTCACTGATGGCGGTCAGCGCGTTGTTCTCACCCGCGGTGTGTGTGGAAATAGAGGCGGTGATGGCGTTGCAATAATGCGCGGCTAGAGCGCGCCCTCATCCGGCACGCAGGGGCCGATCTTGAACCAGGCTTTGGCGATCCGCCCCTGCTCCACTTCATAGATGGCGATGACATCCATTTTGCCGCGCCCCTGCGGGAAATTGCGCGTCACCACCTCCTGATCGACCACCATATTGCCTACCGCCATGCGTTTTATCCGTTCGCCATACAGACTCGGCTCCTGGAAACGCACCAGATGCCGTTCCCGGATCGCCGCTTTGCCGCTGGCCAACAGCGTGTCTGGATGTTCGTAATACTGGGCGTCGTCCGCCCAGCAGGCCATAAAGGCCTCGATGTCGCGGGCGTTATAGGCGTCAAGCTGTTGTTGAACCACATCCTGCGGGCGTGCCGTTTTATCGTTCATCACATCCTCCTGCCGAAGTTAACCGCCGCATGCGTCGAACCCATCACGTTAACCGGCCCGTGCTGCAGCTTGATGACACGGTGAATTTTGAATAAAAAACCAAAAATAACGAATAAACAACCTATCACGCCCGATGAACAATTCAAGCGCCCGCGCATAAATTTTCTGCGCCGTGCCAGGGGCGATGAAAACCGCATGGCGCCGCGCGTTAATCTTTGCGACGGTGAGGGAAATTCTGCTAATTTAGCGTGAACAGCCTGACGATAACGAAACGCTATGCAGCAAAAACCGGTGTTGGACGAAGCCAGACAGTTAAAACGACTCAACGCCGCCACGCGGCGCCAATCCCATATGTACAAATGGATCGCGCTGATTGCGGCGCTGGATGCGCTGTTGGTGTTTTGGTATGACCGGGATATGCGCAACGTCACCTTCTCGGGAGCGGTTGCGCTGGTATGCGGCTATTTGTGGATCCGCGATCGCAACAAGGCCCGGTGTTATCGGCGCGAGTTCGACCGCAAATTCGGCAAGCGCAGCGGCGATTAAGGCTGCATCGCCTCCAGCACTTTAGCACTGTCGACGATCTGCACGAACTTCACGATTTTGCCGGCGCGCAGCGTATAAATATGCGCAAAAGAGGCGCTGAAGGATTTGCCGGTGGCCCGGTAGGTGCCGTGATAAAAACCCTGAGCGATCACGTTGTCGCCGGCGTCGTAAAAGTGATCGACGTCGGCGCGGTAACCTTGCCATTCGCTGCCCAGGCGCTGATGCACGTTCTTGATGATGTTCTCCGGGCCGATATAGGTACCGGCGTAAGGGAAACCGGCGGCTTCGGTCCACTCGGCATCGGGGGCCAGCGCCGCCAGCAGATTACGGCCGTTTTCTTCGGAGCTGCCTTCATAGGTTGCGCGCACTATTTCAAGAGGGGTTGGCATGTCTCTTCTCCAAATGGCTGATGAGGGTATTCCGGCCATCCCCGCGGACACAGGCTCTCACCAAGCGGAGACGGCGGAATGCGGCTATTCTAGGTTGCTTGTTTCGCTGCAAAAACCGCAGTTATGACAATAGTGGGTTGCACTTTAGTAAACAATAGCCATTTTTCTGTCATTTTCCCGGCATCCGACACGGCTATGCTGATTGACCGATTTTCCCCAACAGGAGCTGAACGTGTCTTTACCCTCGCTGACGCAAGAGTTGTTACAACCGTTTTCCCCCTACCAGACGCTGGCGCAAACGCTGTTGCCGCTCACCCTCGAGTCGGACGACGGTTCGCATGACGTGGCGCACCTGCATCGGGTCTGGAAGAACTGCCGTCGGATCAGCAAGCTGGAAGGCGGCGACCGGCGCATTCTCTGCGCGGCGGTGCTGCTGCACGACGCCGTCGCGGTGGAAAAGAATTCGCCGCAGCGCCATCTGGCCTCGCGCATGGCGGCGGAGCAAGCCACGCTGACGCTGACCCGGCTGGAATGGGCGCCGGCGGACATCGCGGCGGTGGCTCACGCCATTGAAGCGCACAGTTTTTCCGCCGGCATCCCGCCGCAAACGCTGGAGGCGAAGATCCTGCAGGATGCCGATCGCCTCGACGCTATCGGCCTTATCGGCGTGGCGCGCTGCTTCTATATCGGCGGCCGCATGCGCAGCGCGCTGTACGACGCCGCCGACCCGCGGGCTGAACATCGCCAATACGACGACAAGCGTTTCAGCCTGGATCACTTCGAAACCAAGCTGTTCAAACTGCAAGACGGCTTCCAGACCGCCGCCGGGCGGCAGATGGCCGAACAGCGCACCGAACGCATGCGGCGCTTTGTCGACGATCTGCTGGAAGAGGTGTAATGCCGGCCTATGGGGCATTTTCGTTATGCCCATAACATTTTCGGTCATATAACGCCGCTAAACTGTAAGTCAACTTCACCGAACGGGCGGCACAGATGAAAAAGTTGACGTTGAAAGAGATGACGGAAAGCGAACAGCGGGAAGTGAAAACCGAATTGGACAAGGCGCGTAAAAGCCATGGCAGGCCGCTGACCAATGCCGAACAGCACAAGGTCAAGGATGAAGTGGTGGCGCGCATCATGGCCGCCAGAGCGAAGCTCGCCAAGGCGGAGCGTGCAGAACGCAAAGCCAATCGCTACCGGCCGAGCGGCGACACTTTCAGTTGGTCCGCCACCATCGGCTCCCGCCCGCCGCGCTGAGCCAACTCAACCCTCCCCGCCGCGGCGGGGATTTTTATTTATTAGCCAAACTCATCCTCACCGGTGAATCATGAATAACAATGTTATCAATCTGTTGTAAATTGACAGTCTGATGAAGAATATTCATTATCACCCCACTTCCCCTTTTCGCGAGACTGCCATGGCCTACCCACGCAACGCTGATATTCTGATGACACCTGCGTTGCTCGTTGGCGGTTTGGCGGCGGTTACATCGAAGAAACAGACGCTCATTTGACCGGGGCGCGCTGTCCCGTCAGATGAGCTGACTGGATGGCACGCAACGCCCCGCCTTCAATTTTCTCATCTGGCTTCTCTGTCGGTCACACAGAAGGAATATTTTATGGCCTCATTTTCGGGTATTTGGGTGGCGATGGTTACCCCTTTCAATCACGACGCCGTCGACCTGCCGGCGGTGCAACGCCTGGCGCGGCACCTGCTCGACGCCGGCGTCGATGGTCTGGTGGTCTGCGGCTCCACCGGTGAAGCCGCTGCGCTGAGCAAAGAAGAACAGCTGGCGGTGCTCGACGCCGTATTGGAGGTGGCGCCTGCACGCCAGGTGGTGATGGGCCTTTCCGGCAATAACATGGCCGCCACGCTGCAAATGCAGCAGGCCATTCAGCTGCGCGACATCGCTGGCGTGCTGATCCCGGCGCCTTACTACATCCGCCCTTCGCAATGCGGCCTGATCGACTATTTTACCCAGCTGGCCGACGCCTCCGCCGTGCCGGTGATCCTGTACAACATTCCGCAGCGCACCGGCATCGCCATGGAGCTGGCCACGCTGCGCCGGCTCGCTCGCCATCCGCGCATCACCGCCATCAAGGACTGCGGCGGCAACCCTGACGCCACCATGGCGCTGATCGCCGATGGCGAAATCGATGTGATGACCGGGGAAGACAATCTGATCCTCACCACGCTGTGCCTCGGCGGCACCGGCGCCATCTCCGCCGCCGCGCATGTTCACCCGGAACGTTTCGTCCAGCTGGTGCAGCAGGTCGCCGCCGGCGATCTGGCCGCGGCGCGCAGCAACTTCTATGAGCTGCTGCCGATGATCCACCAGATGTTCAGCTTCCCGAATCCGGCGCCGGTCAAGACGGTGCTGGCCCAGCAGGGGCTGATCGCCAACGAATTGCGTTCGCCGATGCAGGTGGCGCCGCCGGCGCTGCAGCAACAGATCGCCGCGACGCTGGCGCAACTGCAGCCCGCAGAGGCGATCGTCGGTTAAATTTGTTAGCTAAGCCGCTGTAATTTTGGCGCCACGGGACTACGATGAGAGGTTAAGCATGCCCGTCATTCGTCATCAACAAGGAGCTTCCGATGAAACTGTTCTATAAAGCCGGCGCCTGTTCGCTGTCCCCGCATATCGTGCTGCGTGAGGCAGGGCTGGATTTTACGGCGGAGAAGGTCGATCTGGCGCAGAAGAAAACCGAGAGCGGCGCCGATTACCTCGCCATCAACCCCAAGGGACAGGTCCCGGCGCTGCTGCTGGATGACGGCAGCCTGCTGACCGAAGGCGTGGCGATCGTGCAATATCTGGCGGACCGCGTGCCGGATCGCAACCTGATCCCGGCGGCGGGCACCCTGTCGCGCTACCACGCGATCGAATGGCTGAACTACATTGCCACCGAGCTGCACAAAGGATTCAGCCCGCTGTTCAACCCGAAAACGCCCGAAGAATACAAAACCATCGCGCGCGCCAAGCTGGAGCAGCAGTTCAGCTATCTGGATTCGGTACTGGCGAAGCAGCACTTCCTGTTGGGGAGCCGTTTCAGCGTGGCTGACGCCTACCTGTTCACCGTGCTGCGCTGGGCATTCGCCCTGCAGTTTGACGTGCGCAAGCACGCCCATTTGGCGGCCTGGTTCGATCGCGTTGCGGCGCGCCCGGCGGTGGATGCGGCGCTGAACGCCGAAGGATTGAAGTAAACATTCGGCCCCGGTGGCTATCGCCGGGGCCCGTTGCACTTACAGTTTTACCGCTTTGAACTCGCTGCGCGGCTGCACGATCCGATCCTGCGCCGCCACTACCTGCAGCTCGTATTCCCCCATCTCCTGAGTCGTCAGCATCACCTCATACACGGCGGCGGTCACGTGCTCCAGCGCTTTATCCAGCGCCTCACCCTTCAGCAGATCCACCAGCAGCAGACCGCTGGTCAAATCGCCGACGCCGACCGGTTGACGCGCGCCGAAGTCCACCAGCGGCCGGCTGATGTGCCAAGCCTCGTCCGCCGTCACCAGCAGCATTTCGAAGCAGTCGGCGTGATAGCCGGCGCGGGCCAGGTGCTTGACCAGCACCAGCCGCGGCCCTTTGGCGATCAGCGCGCGGGCGGCCTGCACCGCATCGGCCACGTTGGCGACGGCCATCTGGCTCAGCATCTCCAACTCCAGCAGGTTCGGCGCCATCATGTCGCTGCACGGCAACGCCTGGCGACAGTGAAACTCGGCCACGCCCGGCGCCACGATGCAGCCTTTTTCCGGATGTCCCATCACCGGATCGCAGAAATACCAGGCATTCGGGTTCGCCTGCTTAACCTGACGCACGATCTCCAGAATATGGTCGCCCTGCTCCGGCGAACCGATATAACCGCTCAATACCGCATCACAGCGCTTCAGCTGATCGATATTGGCGATGCCCTGCGCGATCTCGGTCAGGTGATTGGCCGGCATGACGCAGCCGGTCCACTGGCCGTATTGCGTATGGTTGGAGAACTGTACCGTGTTCAGCGGCCAGACGTTGACGCCCATGCGGCGCATCGGAAATTCAGCCGCACTGTTGCCGGCGTGACCAAACACCACGTGCGACTGGATAGAAAGAATGTTTTTCATCGGAACAACTGACCTCGCCATGCCGTGTGCATCAGCCCGCGGCGAAATGATAATGGGTGCACAACGCGAAAACGTCATGCCGGCGCTGTTAAAAACAAGAAATGAGAGGAATTTTTATGCTTTCGACGGCGGCATATTGTAGCGAAAAGTCCGATCCAAAAAAAGCCGAGAACCGACCGACAAGGCAGTGACAGCGGGAAAAATCAGGCCATCCTCAGACTGGCCTAACATTGCATTTCGGCCCTTATGAACTGTAATTGTCTATTCATTCACTATCACTTCAGCGTATCCAGAGGATATATTTCATGAGCTTACTGAAACTTCAATGGGGAAAGAAGGCCGATGCCAATACCTTGACTTATTTAGCTAAACAGCTTGAGAAAAGCGCTGATAGCCAAAGTGAGTCAGGTGCCTTCGCCGACGCGGCCGCTCTCGATACCTTTGGCCGTTCGCTCGCCAGCGGGACACCTTCCGTCGAGCAGTTTAAGCTGCTGGCCAGCGCCCGCCACTTCCTGCGGGCTGACAACAACGAAAAAATCTACGCTTCGCTGTATCACGAAAATCTGAGCCAGGATGTCTCCCTGGCCTTGCTACAGAACGCCGGCCACGATCGATACCAAACCAGCATCGCGTCATTCTGCAAGGGGATGCTCCCACTCGACGGCGCTCGTGAGCCTCAGTCGACGGATGTCGCCGCCTATCAACTCAAGATCGCTCAACCGCTGAATTACACGCCTATCGCCGAATTGTCGCTCTCCGCCGACGGCATATTGAGCGGCTCGGTGAACACCGGCAGTCAGCATCCGTTGAGTCCTGAGGAATTGGCCGCTCTGACGCACGTCTTTCTTAATGTGAATGCCTCGGCCGCCGTTGATTTCAGCCATTCGCCCCAGTTGAAAGAGGTGACCTTGCAAGGGAGTGCGCCAACCGATACCACCGCCCTGAACTCGCTAAAAAATAAGGGATTCGCTTTGCGGCTTAATCTGGATGATAACCCTTACTTCAAAACGGTAGACAAGATTACATTTGGTACCGAACGGGATGTGGTGGTGATTTCCGATAAGTTCGATCTCGCCAATGCCAAAATGGAAATTCTTTTTGGCATCGGTGGTGCCAGTCTGTTTTGGAATGGCAATGGCGTGAATCATAGCGCCAATATTGTCAGCACGACGTTCACCGCACAGAACTATTTTGATGCGGATGGCGTTATTTCCGCCAACCTGATCTTAAAGGATATCTATCTGACCACAACGGCAAGCGGCAGTATTGAAGGAATAATCAAAACCAATGTTAACCAGTTCCAATTCTTTCCTCAGATCGATCTGGCAGGTTATCGCGGTACCGGAAACATTTATCTGGATGGCAAATTGATCGCGACAGAAGGCGCCAACGTATTCGATTATGGCGTAATCAATCAAACGGCCAGTATTTATAACGACCATTATACAGGCGTCACCCACTTACAGCAGGCGCCCCATGCTGTAAAAAGTGGTGACGGTTATTACTGGACGGGAAGTCAAGGGCTTACGCTTTCCGGTTTCGCCGATAATGTACATATCATCAATCTTCCCGTCTTCGACACGCTGCCTTTTCTCACCATCAACGGCGATGCCGGTGCGCAGAGCAAGCTTCACCTGGAACTGGCGCCGGTTACGCCTCCCTCGACGTTATTTGGCCCTTGGGGGGTAAGCATCGGAAATAGCGCCATCGAACGCCTGGACGCAGGAACGCTCAGTTTCGCCAGCCATTTCATTGGTGCACGGCCGCAAGAAGAGCTGCGGCTGTATGCCAATGGTTCGAAACTCGCCTCGGTGGCGCTGGAAGGCGCCGGCAACAATATTTCCAAGATCAACATCAGCGGCATAGGAAAGCTGGAAGTGACGGTAAAAGCTGACTTTAGCGACAGCTTGAAACATATTGTTATTGAACCCATTTTCGATCCCATGAATGAAGGGATCCCGCGCGTTGAAACCGATCTGAAGCTGGATAAGGCCGGCAGCGGCGGCGGCGAGTTTTATAAACTGCTATCCGCACTGAACGACCCGAGCGCCTATGGCGGTATTATCGGCGCACTGACCGGCGAACAGATCAACATCCAGTACACCAATACTCAGACCCTGACTATCAAAGGCAATACCACGCTGAATAACCTGGCGATGGCCAATCAATACGCGCACCACAACAAAATCAACTTTGAACAAAGCACGATCGACAGCATGGTCACGATTAACACTCTCACGCCGACCGACACGCTTACCGTTGGTGTTCGGGGTCAACAGTGGCTGTTCGACAGCGAAAAATCCGGCAATATCGTGCCTTATGGCAGCCTGACGCAAATGGCCGACATCAATACCCTGTTTGATTCATTAACCGTCGCAGACGACAGCACGGCGCAAGATATATTTGCTCAGGCGCTATCAAAAATAACCCATGGCGGCAGTGAAAATAATCTGCAAAGCGTAGGCGTGTTCAAGTTGGCAACCAATGCATACATTATCATTGATAATAATCACAATAAGCAATTTGACGCTGAGGACATTGTATTCTCCTTGGGAGATAAAGATATTTATGAGATTGCAGCAAACCTTCATTATCGGGCGCCGACTATTGATCTTGCCGGCACTTCCACCCCATCCGTCACAGAGCTAAGTTTGGTCTAACTCTCTGCGGGTGCGGTCGCCTCAAACGGCGGCCGCATTCGCGAAAAATACAGAATTTCCTTAGGCTCAACCGCATTGCAATCATGTGGATTTGGACTGTACTTGTTGATGCTTATTTTTTGTCAACACAGGGGTTAACATGAGTTTATTATCGTCACAACAGGATGTAGCCATCCTTTTTTATGCCACACTCGGTAAAAAAGCCGATAGCGCCGCATTAAACTTCTTTGCCCGCCAGCTGGAATCGGGGCAGTACAGCAGAGATCAACTGGCCGAAAAATTCATCCAGTCTCAAGATGGGCATCATCGCTATGACGGCCTGACAACGTCGCAAAAAATTCAATACATCTATAAAAATACGACAGGCGCCGATCCAGCACCCGATTTGCTGGCCACGCTGGTCGCGCAAGCCAATGCAGGAAAAACGCTGGGGCTGATTACCAAGGATCTTATCGCCGGCGTGAAGAGCTATATGGGTGATGCTGCGGCACCGGTCGCACAGCAACAGCATTTGTTTGATATTATTGATACAACCTTACACCCCGCTTTGTCCCCCTATCCCGCGAATGCTGAAGCGGCAGCCGATATTCAAGCCCTGTTTTACATCGTAGGCAGCCTCGCGGTGGCGGAAGGCGTCAATTATTGGAGCCAGGTGCTGGCGACAGGAAAAGCTGACGCCAGCTATATTGCCGGCCGTTTCGTCGATACGCGTAGCGCGTTGACCACGTTAAGTAATGAAGACTTCGTCAAAACCGTCTATAAAAATACTTTCGGCGTTGATGCTGGCGCAAGCGAGCTCGCCAATTATGTCACCGGGTTGAATAATCACACCGAAACGCGAGGCGACGTCATCATGCGTCTGATCGCCGATATTCGCAACGACACAGCACATGCCGCCGCCAAACAGGCTTTTCTTAATGCTACCCATGTCTACGCTGCGGGTGAGATGGCTGCGGCCAACTATCAGGAAAGCGTGGCGCTGCTCTTTCTGCAACTGGGGAAAAAGGCCACGCTGGAATCAACCGGACTGGACAGTTACAGCAAATTCCTCGCCGCGGGGAACTCCGAGCTCGATCTGCTGACCATTCTGGCTAAATCCTCCCCCTTCAAAGATGCCGCAGACTTCGCCAGGATTTATCACGAACTGTATTACGGCCCGGCGCTGAGCGAACTGCAAAAACAGGCAATTTTGCTCAAAGCCGGCAATAATCCGCTGCAGGCGACGCTGAATATTTTGCATGCGTTCCGCAGCGGGGAAGCGCCGCTGGAGGGCGGAGTCAGCCCAAGTCACGAGCAACTCGTCAATCTCGAATACAAAATTGGCAGCGAGCTGGGATACCAGATCCGCGGCAACGTCACGATGTCGAATGCCGACGGCGCCCTCAACGGCAGCCTGAATACCGGTAAGCAACACGCGTTAAGCCATGCGGAAATCAGCCAGCTGCGCGAGATCACCCTTAACGCCGAGATCGGCTCCGCGGTCGATCTCAGCTTTGCCAAATCGTTGCAAAAAGTCACGCTGCAGGGCGACTTCGCCACCAGTGAAGCAATGCTTCAATCGCTGAGAAACCTGAATGTCACCCTTTTTCTTAGCGAGGGCAACCTGCTGAACGCCCCCGAAGGGATTAACTTTTCCAACGTGAAGAACAGCACCGTCGTCGCCGACCGGCTCGATATGACGACGGCAGCCGCGCAAATCAATCTGGCCGCCGGGAAGCATCAGCTTGTCTGGCAAGGCAATGCCACCGCCGACAGCGGCAATAGGGTCAGCCGTGATTTCAAAGCGACGGCGCTTAATAGCGATCCCGAGACATCTTACTATAGTGTCTCAGCCAATTTTTTCACCAAGGTCGTCCACCTGACGGCCAGCGTCGGCGGCGGCTATGACGCTGAAATTACAAATAACGTTAATCAGTTCCTATATTTCAACTATGTAGATTTGACCCACTATCGCGGTACCGGAGAGATTTATCTTAACGGGCAGCGGGTCGCTACCGAAGGCAACAAGGTATTTGACTTTGGGGTGTTCACGCAAGAAGCCACCGTCTCCCACCCGATTTACGGTAACATCAACTCGCTAAAACAAGGCGAAATGGCGCAACCCAATGCTTCGCAAAACGCTACGGGGTCGGCTGGAGGGGTAATTACGGCCTACTCCGGAGATTTAACGCTGCTCAACGTCAGCAGCGGACAGTTTACCCTCGGCGGCGACTTGACCGCGAAAAGCCGTATCCACATCAGCGATACGGCACATAGCGACGACAGTTTTAAATTATTCTTTACCGATACGGCTAGCCATACGGTAACCAACCTCAATATGGGTACTTTCAGCTTTACATCGAACCATAAAGAAACGCTCGAAATCCGTATGGGCAGCAATCTCGACATTGTGCAAAATCGCACGTTGACCCTGAGCGGCGGGGACAACTCGATTAGCACGTTGATGCTGAGCGGCTATATGTACACAGGCGATAAGCCGCTGGTGCTTAATCTGACCGTTGCCGCAGATTTTAGTGATAACCTGAAAACCATCATAGGCAGCGAATTTACCGATGAACGCCGTTATTACTCCGACATGAAGCTGTTCCTCGTCGCAGAAAAAGGCGGCACCGGCGGCGGCGCTTTCTACAACACGCTAAACACGCTGGCCAATAAAGACGATTTCGCCCATGTCATTGCCGAACTTGCCGGCGACCAGTTAACGGTCGACCGCACTGGATTGACCGTCTATAAAGCCGACGTTAAGGGCAACACGACGTTGGATAGCGCCGGTACGTTACATTTTACCGATAGCAAAATAGACAATATGGTCACGCTCAATACCGGCTATGCCAACAGCGTCATCTCCGTGGGAGAAACCGACAACCCGTGGGTTTTCTCCAAGACAGGAGACAAGACCGCAACCTTGTACGGCAGCGCCACCACCCAAGCTGAGTTACAAAATGCGTTCAGTGGCCTGAATGCGACGGACAATGCCCAAGCGCTGTTCTCACAGGTACTGGCGAAAATAACGAACGGCGCCAGCACCAATAACCTGGCGGAAGTCGGATTGCTAAAGTTGGACAAATCGCTCTATGTCATCGTGGATAGCAATCATAATCACAGCTTTGACGCCGATGATGTGGTGTTCTCGATCGGCAATCAGGATCCTTATCTGGCTGCCGTCTCTCTGCACTACCACTCGCCCGCCGTCACCGTGAACGGTGTTGCGGCCGAAAACTCGCTGCCGGAGGCGTTTGCCTAATCGTCATCCGCGCCATGCGATAAAAAAAGCCCGGGGAGCTCCCCGGGCTTTTCATGTCATATAGACTGGCTGACGCTTACTGCCAATCCACCAGGCAGTAATGCTTTTTGCCGCGACGCAACAGCGTGTAGCGGCCGAACAGACGGTCTGAATCGCTGAAGCGGTATTCGGCATCGGACTGCTTCTCGCCGTTGATGGTCACCGCGTTGGAGCCGATCATGGTGCGCGCCTGGCCGCGTGACGGCACCAGTTCGGCATTCACCAGCGCCTGCTGCAGATCGGCGTCGCGCTCAAGTTTGATGGTCGGCATGCCGTCCTGCGCCAGTTGGGCGAAGTCCGCTTCGGTCATGTCGTGCAGCGCACCGGAGAACAGACTCTGGGTGATGCGCTTGGCGGCCGCCAGGCCTTCCGCACCGTGCACCATGCCGGTCACTTCTTCCGCCAGCACGTACTGGGCGCGTGGCGCCTTACCGCTGTTCTTGTCTTCTTCTTCCAGCGCGTTGATGTCTTCCAGGCTCATGAAGGTGAAGAACTTCAGGAAGCGGTAGACGTCGGCGTCGGCGGTGTTGATCCAGAACTGGTAGAACTTGTACGGGCTGGTTTTTTCCGGCGCCAGCCAGACCGCGCCGCCCTCGGTTTTACCGAACTTGGTGCCGTCGGCTTTGGTGATCAACGGCACGGTCAGGCCGAACACCTGCTTCTGGTGCTGACGGCGCGTCAGATCGATACCCGAGGTGATATTGCCCCACTGATCGGAACCGCCGATCTGCAGTTCCACCTGGTGGCGGTTATACAGCTCGGAGAAATCGTAGCCCTGCAGCAGGTTATACGAGAACTCAGTGAAGGAGATGCCGGAGTCGTCGCGATTCAGACGCTGCTTGACCGCTTCCTTGTTGATCATCTGGTTGACGGAGAAGTGCTTGCCGATGTCACGCAGGAAGGTCAGCACGTTCATGCCGCCGAACCAGTCGTAGTTGTTGGCCGCGATAGCGCTGTTGTCGCCGCAGTCGAAATCGAGGAACGGGGAAACCTGTTTGCGGATCTTCTCGACCCACTCGTTCACCGTATCGGTGGTGTTCAGCTTGCGCTCCGCCGCTTTGAAGCTCGGATCGCCGATGAGGCCAGTGGCGCCGCCCACCAACGCTACCGGCTTGTGGCCGGCCAGTTGGAAGCGCTTCAGGCACAACAGAGGAACCAGATGGCCCAAATGCAAGCTGTCAGCGGTCGGATCGAAACCGCAATACAGTGCAATTGGCCCTTGCGCCAGTCGCTCCGCTAACGCTTCCTCATCCGTAACCTGGGCAACGAGGCCCCGCTCTTGCAGTTGTTTAATCAAGTTGCTGCTTGCCATCAATGACTCCATGTATAAACGAATGCACCTTTGCCGGTACACGGCCTTTCGCCCAGTGGCGAAATAAAAATTCAGGATAGCGCATAGAATAAAGCGCCGGCGGCATCAGCACCAGCGCTTAGAGAGGATTTTCCGCCTTCAGGGTGCCAGTCGGTCAATTTTCCAGTCATTCCCGTCCCGCTGATACAGGAAACGGTCATGCAGGCGATGGGCGCCGCCTTGCCAGAACTCGACAGAGTCAAATTTCACGCGGAATCCGCCCCAGAAACTCGGCAACGGCACCTCGCCCTGCTGGAACTTCTGCTTCAGCTCGAGGAATTTGCTTTCCAGCACGCCGCGCGCGGAAATGCGCGACGATTGTTGCGAGACCCAGGCGCCGATCTGGCTGTCCTTCGGCCGGCTGTTAAAATACTTCAGCACCTCGAGCGTCGACAGACGCTCCGCCTGGCCGAGGAAAATCACCTGGCGATCGAGCATGTGCCAGGGGAACAGCAGGCTGATATGCGGGTTGTGCGCCAGCTGTTGCGCCTTGCGGCTGCCGAGGTTGGTGTAGAACACCAGCCCCTGCTCATCGAAATGCTTCAGCAGCACGATGCGTTGATAAGGCTGGCCGTGTTCGTCGACGGTCGCGACGCACATGGCGGTGGGATCCGCCAGGCGCGCGTCGCAGGCCTGTTTCAACCAACGCTCGAACAGTTCGAGCGGGCTGGCGGTCAGATCGTTGCGGCGCAGGCCGCCCCGGGTGTATTCACGGCGCAGGTCCGCAACATCAAACTCATTCTTTTCAATCATCTGGGTTATCGACCAACTGAAAAAATCCGTCGTTACATTCTGCGCCTGCGGCGTCAGGAACTCAATCGCTCCGACGCCGCCGTCAACCCTCACTCCGTCAACACGCAGTCGCTCATGACTACCTTGCCGTTGCGCTCAAGATAGGCGTTACGGTCTTTCGACCAAAAAGTGTATTTACCGTCGCTGTATTTGGCGCCGGTCAGCGCCAGCACCTGCTTAAGATGCAGCTGCTCGCCATCCATCAGCAGGCTGACTTCACTCGCCTTGCCGTCGAGCGCCACCGTCAGCGGCGTAGTGCCACACTGATAGTGCATCGTCTGGCTGCTCTGCGGCAGGATGTAACTGCAGCCGGACAGCGCCAGCGCGCCGGCGACGAAAAAGACTTTTTTCATGCTGTTGCTCCTTAGAAAAATCCTCACAGGCTATCCTAACAGAGCTAACGGCCCCCCAATGGCAAAACCGGATAAATCCCACCCAGCACCGTTTCACGGCTGGCGCCGGTTACCGAAGGCAGATTGCCGGCCTGGCCGGACAGCGTACGGAAGGCCAGCCAGGCAAAGGCCAACGCCTCCATGTCGTCACCGCTGACGCCGAAATCGTCGGTCAGCCCAACTTCCGTGCCCGGCAGCAGCGCCGACAAACGCGCCATCAGCAGCGTGTTGCGCGCCCCGCCGCCGCACACCAACAGACGCTCGCACCCGCCGGCCAGCTGCACCTGTTCGCTGATGCTGACGGCGGTCAGTTCCGTGAGCGTGGCCTGTACGTCGACCGGCGCAATCGCCGGCAATCCGGCCAGCTGCCGTTCCAGCCAAGCGATATTGAAATACTCGCGGCCGGTGCTTTTCGGCGCCGGCTGCGCGAAGTACGGATCCGCCAGCATCTGCTGCAACAACGGCAAGCAGACCCGCCCCTGCATCGCCCAGCCGCCGTCCTGATCATAAGGCTGCGCGCGGTGGCGCCACACCCAGGCGTCCATCAGCATGTTGCCCGGCCCGGTATCGAAACCGCGCACCGCCGTACCGGGCAACAGCAGAGAAAGGTTGGCGATGCCGCCGACGTTTAGCACCATGCGCCGCTCGACGGGATGCCCAAGCAGCGCCTGATGAAATGCCGGCACCAGCGGGGCGCCCTGCCCACCGTACGCCATGTCACGCCGGCGGAAATCGCCGACGGTGGTGATATTGGTCAGCGCGGCGATGCGGTTGTTATCGCCGAGCTGCATCGAGAAACGCGCGTCGCCTTCCGGCTCGTGCCACACCGTCTGGCCGTGGCAACCGATGGCGGTGACCTGCTCCGCGTCGATGCCGGTTTGCTTCAGCAGGCCGAGCACCGCCTCGCCGAACAGCGAGCCCAACTGCGCGTCCAGCCGGCCGACGGCGGCCAACGTAGTTTGCTGCCCCTGGCACATCCCTAGGATCTCTTTTTTCAACGCCATCGGCATCGGATGGCTATAGCTGGCCTGCTGCGCCACCATGCGATCGTCGATCGCGGCCAATACCACATCGATTCCGTCCAGACTGGTGCCGGACATGACGCCTATATAGCGGCCTGACTTCATAGCAACATCCTCTAACCCGCGCGGTAAGCAAAATTTATCCTGACAAATAAACCAGAATTGCCGGATTAACGCCATGAATTATGATGCTTTTTTTACGCACCGTGAGCCAGATGCCCCCTGGCGCCGCTGTGGCACGGGCTATGTGTTAAACCGTGCCATAACAGGCGACGGAATGTCGCCAAGGCTGTCATAAAGGTAAACCGCGGTTTATTATTGGTTGAACAGAGAAAAGTTAAGCTGCATGCAGCGATGAAGCATGGCGGTGTGTCAACTTTCAGCCATACTTTGTCTATCATTTTCACTGAATCTTGCCTGGTGAGCATTGCCAGGTTATGGACTACTACCATCAGGAGTTTTATATGATCAAGCGTCTTCTCGTCGTTGCCGTCGCCGCCGTTACGCTGGCCGGCTGTGCCAATGAATCCATGTCCGGCGATGTCTACTCGTCCTCGCAGGCCAAGCAGGTACAGACCGTCACCTACGGGACGCTGGTTTCCGTGCGTCCGGTTAAAATTCAGGGCGGCGAAGGCTCCAACGCCATGGGGATGATCGGCGGCGCGGTGATTGGCGGGCTGTTGGGCAACACCGTTGGCGGCGGCACCGGTCGTACGCTGGCTACCGCGGCGGGCGCTATTGCCGGCGGCGCGGCGGGTAACAGCATCGGTGAAGTGGCCGGTCGGACCTCCGGCTACGAGCTGGAAATCAAGACCGACCAGAAAGAGAACATCGTGGTGGTACAGAAAGCGGGCGACACCAAGTTCAGCCCTGGCCAGCGTGTGCGCATGGCGCGCATGGGCGACACCATCACCGTTTCCCCGCTGTAAGTCAGTCGGCGACAAACGGCAAACCGGAGGCAATCGCCTCCGGTTTTATTTCTGATGCTGTGAAACTGTAATCGTAGAAAATAAGAATATTATTATTTGTTCTGCAGTTCGGTGATATTTTGTTCTAACTTGCCAATCAGCCCTACCAACAGATGCACTTCGTCGGCGGTAATGCCGCTTAAAATCTCACTGCGTGTAGACGTGATCACGCTGTCCACTTCCCTGATGATCGGATCGGCCGCCTCGGTCAGCTTGATGCGCTTCGCGCGGCGATCGTTGGCACAGGTGTGACGCGTGATCAGCCCCTTCTCCTCCAATTGGTCCAGCGTGCGAACCAGTGACGGTTGCTCGATACCGATCGCCTTGGCCAACTGGATTTGCGACTGCTCCGGCGGCAAACGATTGATATTGTGCAAAGTGACCCAGTGCGTTTGGGTCAGCTCCAACGGCTTGAGCCGATGATCGATGAGCGCGCGCCAAACACGAACTAATCGTGCTAAATCTGAACCTAATGTTGACTCCACTTCCCCCTCCTTATAATTAGCATGCTAACATTACCTCCCAGAGTTTAGACTATTTTGGGTAACTCACATTAAAAACACAAATGTATATAATGTATATTGTGGAAATAGCCACTATTTTTAGCCGTTATTGTTTAATCGTTATGCAAATATTCAACATATTCACCCTTAGGGATTGTTAATGTGAATACATCATGGTTACACACCTCATCCCCCTTACCCGATTTGGTCCTGGGGGCATCGCTTTATTTTCCGCCTATATTTAAAGCTTTTTTACTAGGACTGGTCTTATGGCTGCTGATTCATCAACTGCTGAGAGACTGGATGTATTCCGGTGAAATCTGGCATCCCATGTTGATGGACCTGTCCATTTTCGTTCTGACCGTCAGCGGTTCCTTATGGATTTTAGCGAGTTGGTAACCCATGCAGCATAAAACATTAAAATACTTCTCTACGGTGATCGTCTGCGCCATTGCCGTCTGCGCCGGTTGGTGGCTCTGGAATTATTATATGCAATCCCCATGGACCCGTGATGGAAAAGTGCGCGCCGAACTCGTCAATATCACCCCTGAAGTCTCTGGAAGATTAGAGAAAATAAGCGCGAATGACAATCAGTTCGTACCTGCGGGAAGTCTGATTTTTACCCTCGACCCGGTGCCCTACCAGATTGCGCTGGACAATGCCGAGGCCGCGGTGGCAAAAGCGCAATCCGATCTGGCCAAAGCGGACCACGAGGCTGCCCGCCGCCGCGGTTTACCGCGTAACGTTATTTCCGCTGAAGACTTGGACGAGTCCAATTTAGCCGCTCAGGCAATGAAGGCCGCCTATAAAGCCGCGCTGGCCAACCTGGAACAGGCCAAATGGAATTTGAGCAAAACCAAAATTTATGCGCCAACCGACGGTTATATCACCAACCTGCAGGCACGCGTCGGAAACTACGCCAACGCCGGCACGCCCCTGGTGGCGTTGGTGGATGTGCATTCGTTTTATGTGCTCGGATATTTCGAAGAAACCAAGCTGAAGCATATAAAAGAAGGCAATAAAGCGGACATCGTTTTATATAACGGCAACACGCCGCTGCGGGGGGAAGTAGAGAGCATCGGACGCGCCATTTACGATCAGAGCGTCGACAGCAGCAACGATCTATTAATGGACGTTAAGCCTAATGTGCCTTGGGTGCGTTTGGCCCAGCGCGTGCCGGTGCGGATAAAATTGCTCAACGTGCCCACCGATTTGACGCTGGTCGCCGGCACCACCTGCACCATCTCGATTCATCAGCGGAACTAAAGTGTGAATCTGCCTTTTCTGGAGTGGAGCCGGACCCCCTGGGGTAAGGCGACCGGCGGACAATGGCGCTATGCCCTGCGCAACTCGCTGGCGATGTGTCTGGCGCTGTGGGTGGCGTTCGTGCTCGAACTCGACGAACCCTATTGGGCACTCACCTCCGCCGCGGTGGTGAGCTTCCCCACCATCGGCGGCGTGATCAGCAAAAGCATCGGCCGCATCTTCGGCAGCCTGGTGGGCGCCGCCGCGTCGGTGGCGATCGCCGGCCACTGCCTGAACGATCCCTGGCTGTTTACGCTGTTCATCGCCGCCTGGATCGGGCTGTGCACCTACGTCTCGAATCATTACCAAAACAACGTCTCTTACGCCTTCGCGCTGGCGGGCTATACCGCCGCCATCATCGCCTTCGGCACGGTCAACGTCACCGACACCCAGCAGATCTTCGACATCGCTCAGGCGCGCGTTTGCGAAGTGATCACCGGCATTCTGTGCGGCGGGTTGATGATGATGATCCTGCCCAGCACCTCCGACGGCGAAGCCCTGCTGACCTCGCTGCGGCGCATGCAGCTGCGCCTGCTGGAGCACGCCGCCATGCTGTGGCAGCCGGAGGTCACCGCGCAGATGCGCACCTCGCACGAAGGGGTCATCGGCCAGATCCTGACCATGAACCTGCTGCGCATTCAGGCATTCTGGAGCCACTACCGGCTGCGGCGGCAAAATAACCTGCTCAACTATCTGCTGCATCAACAGCTGCGCATTACCAGCGTCATCTCCAGCCTGCGCCGCATGCTGCTGAACTGGCCGGATCGCCCCGCCAATCTGATGCCGGTGCTGACGCAACTGCTGGACGAACTGCGCGATCCCGCCACCGATAAATATCGCTTGGCGCGCCTGCTCCAGCAGATCGCGCCTCACGATCCCGCGGACTATCGCCATCGCGCCTTCTGGCTGCGGTTGCGCGATTTCTGTTGGCTCTACCTGCGCTGCAACCGCTGGCTGCGGCGGTTGGAAAGCGCCACGGCGGTCAGCGATCTCCAGCCGCCGCGCGTCACCCCACTGGCGCGCCATACCGACAGCTACGAAGCCGCCTATAACGGCCTGCGCACCTTTTTATGCATCGTGATTGGCTGCGCCTACTGGATCAACACGCAATGGGACGCCGGCAGCGCGGCGCTGACGCTCACCGCCATCAGCTGCGTGCTCTACTCTTCCACGCCTTCGCCGATCAACAGCGTCAGCACCTTGCTCAAGGCGGTGCTGCTGCTCTCGGTCGCCTGCTTCGTGGTGAAATTCGGTTTGATGATCCAGATTGACGATTTCTGGGTGTTTTGCGCCTTCCTGTTCCCGATCCTGGTGACCATGCAGATGCTCAAGCTGCAGAACCCGCCTTATGCCGCGCTTTGGGGGCAGCTGATCGTCTTTATGGGCTCGTTTCTGACCGTCAGCAATCCGCCGAGCTATGACTACCAGTCCTTTATCAATGACAACATCGCTAAAATCGTCGGTGTATTGCTGGCCGGGTTGGCGTTTCAGATCCTGCGCCCCAGCTCGGACAAACGCAAAAGCCGCCGCATTATCCGCGCGCTGCGGCGCGATTTTATCGATCAGTTGAGCAAACGGCCGCAGCAGAGCGAAAGTCAGTTCGAATCGCTGATCTACCATCGCATCAGCCAACTCAATCAAAGTCAGGATCAGGAAGCGCGCACCTGGCTGCTGCGTTGGGGCGTGGTGCTGCTCAACTGCAGCCATATCGTCTGGCAGCTGCGCGACTGGCAGACCCGTTCCGATCCACTGTCGGCGGTGCGCAACGTCTGTATCCACTGCCTGCGCGGCATCATGACGGAGAAAGGCGTGCAGCACAGTTCGCTGGACGCCACGCTGCAGGAACTGCTGCGCATGAGCAACGCGTTGGCGCATCACCCGGAACAGGCGGCGCGCGATCTGGCCGGCCTGATCTGGCGGCTTTACTGCTCACTGCAGCAGCTGCAACAGGCGATGGGCCAGCCCGCCGCCGCACCGGCCGTTAGCGGCGGGTGATCACTTGATCACGCCGCAGGCGAAGCGTTCGCCGCCGCCACCGAGCGGCTGTGGATGATCCGAATGGTTATCGCCGCCGGCGTGCACCATCAGCGCCTTGCCCTCAATTTCGCTGATTTTTTTCAGCCGCGGCGCCAATACCGGGTAATTCGCCATGCCGTCGGCGGTCACATAGATGGCCGGCAAATCACCCAGGTGCCCGTCGGCGTACGGCCCGAGGTGTTTCCCGGTCTTTTGCGGGTCGAAATGTCCGCCGGCCGCCAGCGCCGCCACCGCTTTACCGTCCTTCATGCCCGGCTCGCAGCTGCCTTTTTCATGCACGTGGAAACCGTGTACTCCGGCCGGCAACGCTTTCAGGCTCGGCGTGAACAGTAAGCCGTACGGCGTTTCGCTGATGACCACGTTGCCGATGTCCTGACCGATACCCTGCCCGGTCACCAGATGCATCTCGACGTCGGTTGCCGCCGCCTGAGCCGCGCCACACGCCATCAGGCCGAGCGCCGCATACCAATAACGTTTCATCAATCAGTCTCCTTAATGACTATATCGAGCTATCAGTATAGGAGAGCCTGCGCCGGCACTGTTAACCAACGCACAATCTCGCCAATTTGATTCGCAGACCTAATATTTGGCACTAATAATAATTCTACCGATGTTGGTCCTCCGACCAGCTGTCGTTCGGCTAACGTTGTTTCCCTGTTTCCACCGCCGGCGCATGAGAGTTCGCTTCCAGGCCAGGCGGCATACTTCATAAGGAACTGATATGGGCATCTTTAGCTATAAGGATCTGGACGAAAACGCGTCGAAGGCGCTGTTTTCCGACGCCTTGGCCATCTCTACCTACGCTTACCACAATATCGATAACGGCTTCGATGAAGGCTATCACCAGACCGGTTTCGGGCTGGGTCTGCCGCTGACGCTGGTCACTGCGCTCATCGGCAGCACCCAGTCGCAGGGCGGCCTGCCGGGCCTCCCCTGGAATCCCGACTCCGAACAGGCCGCGCAGGAGGCGGTAAACAATGCCGGCTGGTCGGTGATCAGCGCCGAGCAGCTCGGTTACGCCGGCAAAACCGATGCGCGCGGCACCTACTACGGCGAGACCGCCGGTTACACCACCGCACAGGCCGAGGTGCTGGGCAAATATGACAGCGAAGGCAATCTCACCGCCATTGGCATCTCATTTCGCGGCACCAGCGGCCCGCGCGAGTCGTTGATCGGCGATACCATCGGCGATGTGATTAACGATCTGCTGGCCGGGTTCGGGCCGAAAGGCTACGCCGACGGCTACACGCTGAAGGCCTTCGGCAACTTGCTGGGCGACGTGGCGAAATTCGCGCAGGCCCACGGGCTGAGCGGCGAGGACGTGGTGGTCAGCGGCCACAGCCTCGGCGGGCTGGCGGTCAACAGCATGGCGGCGCAGAGCGACGCCAGCTGGAGCGGCTTCTACGCGCAGTCCAACTATGTCGCCTTCGCCTCGCCGACCCAGTACGAAACCGGCGGCAAGGTGCTCAACATCGGCTACGAGAACGACCCGGTGTTCCGCGCGCTCGACGGCACCACGCTGACCGGGGCGTCGTTGGGCGTTCACGATGCGCCCCATACCTCCGCCACCAACAATATCGTCAACTTCAACGATCACTACGCCTCAGACGCCTGGAACCTGCTGCCGTTTTCCATTCTCAACATTCCGACCTGGCTGTCGCACCTGCCGTTCTTCTATCAGGACGGCCTGATGCGGGTGCTGAACTCCGAGTTTTATTCGCTGACCGACAAAGACTCGACCATCATCGTCTCCAACCTGTCGAACGTCACGCGCGGCAATACCTGGGTGGAAGACCTGAACCGCAACGCGGAAACGCACAGCGGGCCGACGTTTATCATCGGCAGCGACGGCAATGATTTGATCAAGGGCGGCAAAGGCAACGACTATCTCGAGGGCCGCGACGGCGACGATATCTTCCGCGACGCCGGCGGCTATAACCTGATCGCCGGCGGCAAAGGCCACAATATCTTCGATACCCAGCAGGCGTTGAAAAATACCGAGGTCGCCTACGACGGCAACACGCTTTACCTGCGCGATGCCAAGGGCGGCATTACGCTGGCGGACGACATCAGCACCCTGCGCAGCAAAGAAACCTCCTGGCTTATCTTCAACAAAGAAGTGGATCATCAGGTAACCGCCGCCGGATTGAAATCGGACTCAGGCCTCAAAGCCTATGCCGCCGCCGCCACCGGCGGTGACGGCGATGACGTCCTGCAGGCCCGCAGCCACGACGCCTGGCTGTTCGGCAACGCCGGCAACGACACGCTGATCGGCCACGCCGGCGGCAACCTGACCTTCGTCGGCGGCAGCGGCGATGACATTCTGAAGGGCGTCGGCAACGGCAACACCTTCCTGTTCAGCGGCGATTTCGGCCGCGATCAGCTGTATGGCTTCAACGCCAGCGATAAACTGGTGTTTATCGGCACCGAAGGCGCCAGCGGCAATATCCGCGATTACGCCACGCAGCAAAACGACGATCTGGTGCTGGCCTTCGGCCACAGCCAGGTCACGCTGATCGGCGTCTCGCTCGATCACTTCAGCACCGATCAGGTGGTGTTGGCCTAAGCATCGGCATAAAAAAAGCCGGGCGCTTTCGCCGCCCGGCTTTCCTCTTTCTGCCCGCCTTAAGGCACGTCATACCCCAGCGCCGCCTTGCGAATGCGGAACCACTGCTGGCGGCTCAGCACCAGTTTCTGCGCCTTGAGCGCCGAACGCACCCGCTCAATCTTGCCGGAGCCGATGATTGGCAACGGTGACGACGGCAGGCGCATCACCCAGGCGTACACCACCTGCTCGATGGTCTCCGCGCCGATCTCTTGCGCCACCCGCTGCAGCTCGTCGCGCAGCGGCTGAAACTCGGCGTCGTTGAACAGGCGCCCGCCGCCCAGGCAGGACCAGGCCATCGGCTTGATGCGCAGTTGCTGGCACTGGTCAAGCGTGCCGTCGAGAATGGCCGGTTGGTGAATCGGCGAGATCTCCACCTGGTTGGTCGCCAGCGTGAACGGCAGACGCGACTGCAGCAGTTGGAACTGCGCGGGCGTAAAGTTGGAGACGCCGAAATGGCGCACCTTGCCGCTTTTGTGCAACGCAACGAAGGCTTCGGCTACGTCGTCAGCGTCCATCAACGGATCCGGGCGGTGAATCAGCAGCAGATCGAGGTAATCGGTATGCAGATGGCGCAGCGACTGTTCCGCGCTCTGCACGATATGATCGCGGTCGGTGATGTAGTGGCCGATCGGGTTGCCGGGCTTGGCGGTGGTGGCGATGCCGCACTTGGTCACCAATTCCAGCGACTGACGCAACGCCGGTTTCAGGCGCAGCGCGTCGCCGAACGCCTGTTCGCAGGCATAGCCGCCGTAGATATCGGCGTGATCGGCGGTGGTGACGCCCAGTTCGACATGCTGTTCGATGAACGTCAGCAGCTGCTGCGGCGACATGCCCCACTCCATCAACCGCCAGTAACCGCAAATCATGCGGGAAAATTCAGGCCCCTGCGGCGCGAGACGAATACGTTCTACCATTGCGAAAACCTCATGACATTAGTTGTCAGCCAGCATACACAAGCCGGTGAGGCACAGGGAAGCGGTAAGCCACACGAACGTGCGGCAGATCAGGAAAGGTTAAAACAGCGACGGTTGCTCCGGCAGTGGCTCGTCGGGCGCTTTATTGGCGCGCTGCAGCCGCAGGAAGCGTTGACGGCACAGGCGCAGCACCTCGCGCTTTTGCGCATCGCTCATGTTCATCCAGCCGAAACGCTCCTCGCGGCTGCGCAGGCAGCCACGGCAGAATCCACGATCGTCGGCCTGGCAAATGCCGCGACACGGGCTGGGGATGTCGAAAAACTCAAGCTGCTGCGCCACGAGGCTCCTCCTGCGTTCTCTTGCTAATTGAAGACGCCATCGCCGCCGCTGGCAAGTCCCTTTTCGCCATTGCGGCGAAAATAGTCGCGCAAATAGCGCAGCGCCTGGCGGCTTTTTTCCGGCACATCGCGTTCGAGCGTCAGCGCGTGCAGCCGGAGTGCCGCCGGCCGCCACTCCGGCAACAGCAGCAACAGCTCGCCGCGCTGCAGTTCGTCGCCAATTTCATACAGCGGCTGAGCGGAAATGCCCAGCCCGGCGCGGGTAAAGGCGCGCATCACGTTCATGCTCTCGCTGACGATCTGTCCTTCCGCCAGCCGCAGCTTGACCTGCTGGCCGGACTGGTGCAGCAAATCCAGATGTGCCCCGCTGTAGCCGCTGGAAATCCAACGGTGCTGTACCAAATCCTGCGGTTTTTCCGGCACCCCATGCTGGCTGAGGTAGCGCGGTGCGGCGCACAGCACCATCGGCCACGCCGTCAGCGGATGCGCAATCATATTGGCGTCCGCCAGCTGCCGGTTGGCCCGCAGCGCAATGTCGACCCGTTGTTCTATCATATCGACGATGCGATCGTCCGCCAGCACGCGCAGCGTGAGCTTGGGATGCGCCTGCAACAGCGGCGACAGCGCCTCCGCCAACGAGCGGCCGCCGATGCCGACCGGGGTGGCGATGCGCAGCTCACCCACCAGCGTATCCCGCAGCTCAGCCAACCGCTGCTCCGCCTGCAGCGCCTGTTGCAGCATCGCCTCGCAGCCGGGATAGAACGCCGCTCCCGCCTCGGTCAGCGCCAGACGGCGGGTGGAACGATGCAGCAACGGCACCCCAAGCGCCTTCTCCAGCGAGCGCATGTGCTGGCTGACCGCCGACGGCGTCATGCCCAGACGCCGCGCCGCACCAGCCAGCGAGCCCTCCGCCACCACGGTGGCGAATACCGCCATTCGATTGAGTTTATCCACGATTATGAAGTTTTACTTAATCAAGAAAGCATGAATATGGCACTAATCACGGCTATTGTTAAGGACTAGAGTAGAAACCACGCGGCAGGCACCTCGGCCTGCCTCACGATACTGAACCTATCCCCGAAGGAGCATACAGATGAAAGTAGCCATTATTGGAGCAACCGGTTTTGTTGGCCGCCGCGTGGTGGATGAAGCGCTGGCTCGCGGTATTCAGGTGACGGCAATCGCGCGCCAGAAAAAAGATTTGCCGGAGCACGCCAATCTGACCGTCGCACTGGGCGACGTCGCCGACACCGCCTGGCTGGCGGGACAATTGCGCGGCCAGGACGCGGTGATCAGCGCCTACAACCCAGGCTGGGGCGAAGACAACCTGTATGAGAAAACCACCCGCGGCGCCCAGCAGATCCTCACCGCGGTCGAGCAGGCCGGCGTCAAACGCCTGTTGGTGGTCGGCGGAGCCGGCAGCCTGGAAGTGGCGCCGGGCGTTGAACTGGTGGATACGCCGCAGTTCCCGGAAAATATCCGCCCCGGCGCGCAGGCGGTGCGCGATCTGCGCAACAAACTGCGTAACGAGTCGGCACTCGACTGGACCTATCTTTCGCCGGCCGCCCTGCTGGAGCCGGGCAAACGCACTGGCCAGTTCCGCCTCGGCACCACGCAACTGCTGATGAACGGCGAAGCGCCGGCCAGCATTTCGGTGGAAGATCTGGCAGTCGCTATCGTTGATGAGATTGAAAAACCTCAGTTTATTCGCGCGCAATTCACCGCCGCCTACTAAACTGCCCTGCCGCCAGGCCGCTCGGCCTGGCGGTTTTCACGTATTCTCCGTCGCCAGTATTCTGAATTTCTAAGGTTTTCTTAAGTTTCATCCGGTAGATTTCACGACATTATCTACTTTCAGGATCCCGACATTGGCAATGTGGTTACGTCAACGCTTACAGTGCAACAGCCTCGGTTTTACCCTCGCCGCCGCCCTGTTCTTCACTCTGTTTCAAAACGCGTTATTCCTGCATCGCGCCTGGTCGTATATCACCTTCGATAGCGTCCACAGCGTGATTTTCGCGGCCAGTATGCCGGTGGTGATCTTTTGCGCGCTGAATATTATCTTCAGCGTGTTGACCGTGCCCTACCTGCGTAAGCCGTTGATCATCTTTTTCTTGCTCGGCAGCGCCGCAGCCAACTATTTCATGTTCAGCTATGGTGTGGTGATCGATGGCAACATGATGCAAAACGCCTTCGAAACCAACCCCCAGGAGGCGACCGCACTGCTGACGCCGCGCATGGGATTGTGGCTGGCGCTGCTCGGCATTCTGCCGGCGGTGGCGGTCTGCTTCACCCAAATTCGCCAGACTCGCCCCTGGTGGTACATGGTCGGGCTGCGCGCCGCCAACGTCATGCTGTCGTTGGTGGTGATCCTGATCGTCGCCGCGCTGTTCTACAAAGACTACGCTTCGCTGATCCGCAACAATAAAAGCGTGGTGAAGATGTTGACGCCTTCCAACTTCGTGGCCGGCACCATCAAGTTTACCGAACAGCGTTACTTCACCCGCAATCTGCCGCTGGTCAAGATCGGCGAAGATGCGCGTAAAGGGCCGCTGATCGCCAGGCAGACCAAGAAAACGCTGGTGATCCTGGTCGTGGGCGAAACCGCCCGCGCCGAAAACTTCTCCCTCGGCGGTTACGGGCGCGAAACCAACCCGCGCCTGAAGCAGGACGACGTGGTCTACTTCAAGAACGCCAGTTCCTGCGGCACCGAAACGGCGATCTCCGTGCCCTGCATGTTCTCCAACATGCCACGCAAGGAGTATGACGCGACTCAGGCGACGCACCAGGAAGGCATGCTCGACGTGCTGGCGCATGCCGGCGTCAATGTGCTGTGGCGCGATAACGACGGCGGCTGCAAAGGCGCCTGCGACCGGGTGCCGCACATCGACATGACCAAGCTGAAACTGCCGCAGGACTGTGACGGCGAGGTTTGCATGGACAACGTGCTGCTGTACAAGCTGAACGACTACATCAATAGCCTGAAAGACGATGGTGTGATCGTGCTGCACCAGATGGGCAGCCACGGCCCGGCTTACTATCGCCGCAGCACGCCAGAGTTCCAGGCGTTTTCACCGACCTGCAACAGTAATCAGATCCAGGATTGCAGCCATGAACAGTTGGTGAACACCTACGACAACTCAATCCTGTATACCGACGCGATGCTCGATGCCACCATCAAGTTGCTGCGGCAGTATGACGATCGGTTCAATACCGCGCTGGTCTATTTGTCCGATCACGGCGAATCGCTGGGGGAGAACGGCATGTATCTGCACGGCACGCCTTATGTCTTCGCGCCAAGCCAACAAACGCACGTGCCTTTCCTGATGTGGATGTCGGCCGACTATCAGCGCAATTTCGACATCGATCGCCAGTGTCTGAATACGTTGGCGGAAAAGGACGAGGTTTCACAGGACAACCTGTTCCACACCCTGTTGGGCATGCTGAACGTACAGACCCGCGAATATCAATCCCAGTTGGATATCCTGCAGCGTTGCCGCAACGCGGCGTAGCGCTTAACTTCCGCGTGCCGCTGAGGCACAATGTCTTGCAGACAAACCGGCGTTTTGTGCGCCGGTTTTTTTATTCCCATTGACCTAGACCAATCGGTCTATTATGCTCGGCACCATGATGACCAAATCAACGCATTGCAACGTGGATACACGTGAACATCTGCTCGCCACCGGCGAAACCCTCAGCCTGCGCCTGGGCTTTACCGGCATGGGGCTGAGTGAACTGCTGGCCACCGCGGGCGTGCCGAAAGGCTCGTTCTACCACTATTTTCGCTCGAAGGAAGCCTTCGGCGAAGCGATGCTGCAGCGCTATTTCGCGCATTATGATGCAGAAATGCAGGCGCTGTTTGCCGACAGACGCGGCGATGCCCGCCACCAGCTGCTCGGCTATTACGCCCAGGCTATCAGCTACCACTGCCGCAGCGAATGCCACAACGCCTGCCTGGCGGTGAAACTTTCCGCCGAGGTGAGCGATCTGTCGGAACCGATGCGCCATGCGCTGGAAACGGGCACCGCTCGCGTGATCGGCCATCTGCAGGAGGCCATCGAGCGCGGTATCGCCGAGGGCTCGCTGTCGGTGGCCATGAGCCCGGCGGCGACTGCAGAAACGCTGTATTCACTGTGGCTCGGTGCCTCGCTGCGCGCCAAGATCCGTCATTCGCTGGCGCCGTTAACCAGTGCGCTGGAAAGCATCGAGTTGCTGCTGCGCCCGCCGCAACGGTAACGACAACCGTCTTTTTTCGTGAAAAATGCAGTTCGTGTTTTTTTATCGCCCATCACTAGACGACCGGTCTATTAAATACAGGATGCACTATGAAGACTGAAAAATTGCTCTCTCCGCTGAAGGTTGGCGCCGTCACCCTGCCCAACCGCGTGTTTATGGCTCCGCTGACGCGTCTGCGCAGCATCGAACCGGGCGATATTCCTACGCCACTGATGGCGGAATACTATGCGCAGCGCGCCGGCGCCGGCCTGATCGTGACCGAAGCGACGCAGATCTCCTTCCAGGCGAAAGGCTACGCCGGCGCGCCGGGCCTGCATACCCCGGAACAGATCGCCGCGTGGAAACACATCACGCAGGCGGTACACGACAAAAACGGCCACATTGCCGTACAGCTGTGGCATGTAGGCCGCATCTCCCACGCCAGCCTGCAGCCGGGCGGACAAGCGCCGGTCGCGCCTTCGGCAATCAACGCCGAAACCCGCACCACCGTGCGAGATGAAACCGGCGCCTGGGTGCGCGTACCGACCTCCACACCGCGCGCGCTGGAAACCAGCGAGATCCCGGGCATCATCAACGATTTCCGCCAGGCAACCGCTAACGCGCGCGAAGCCGGCTTCGACTTCATCGAGCTGCATGCTGCCCACGGCTATCTGCTGCACCAGTTCATGTCACCGGCTTCCAACCAACGCACCGATCAATACGGCGGCAGCATCGAGAATCGCACCCGCCTGACGTTGGAAGTGGTCGACGCCACCATCGCCGAATGGGGTTCCGAACACATCGGTATCCGCATCTCGCCGCTGGGGCCGTTCAACGGGCTGGACAACGGCGAAGATCAGGAAGAAGCGGCGCTGTATCTGGTGGAAGAGCTGAATAAGCGCAACATCGCTTACCTGCACATCTCCGAACCGGACTGGGCCGGCGGCAAACCGTATTCCGACGCCTTCCGCGACTCGGTGCGCGCCCACTTTAAAGGGGTGATCGTCGGCGCCGGCGCCTACACCGCTGAAAAAGCCGAAGCGTTGATCGAAAAAGGTTTTATCGACGCGGTGGCCTTCGGCCGCAGCTACATCGCCAACCCGGATCTGGTAGAGCGTTTCCGTCAGCACGCCCCGCTGAACGAACCTAAGCCGGAAACCTTCTACGGCGGCGGCGCCGAAGGCTATACCGACTATCCGTTTCTGGCGAAGTAACCCGTCCTGACTCCAACGGCCACGCAATCGCATGGCCGTTTTTTATGCGTCGCGCGCAAACGCAAAAAGGCCCGCACGAGGCGGGCCGGTGTTCCCTGGTGTTGATCTTTATTGCCGTTCGATTTTTACACGATCGCCGCTGGAATAGATAATTGATTGTGCAGATCAATTACTCTGTATCGATCGGTACGCTCGATCAATATTTAGACACCCGCGACGCGAGACCATTAAGTGACATTGTCACCAACTCGTTACGTTGAATTCCCTTGCGGGACAAGGCTATACTCGCTTGTGCTTCAATCCACCCGCCGTCTGCCACGGCACAGTCAATTCAGAGGAATTATGCGCTTACTCCATACCATGATCCGCGTCGGTGACCTGCAACGCGCCATCGACTTCTACACCAAGGTATTAGGCATGCGCCTGCTGCGCACCAGCGAAAACCCGGAGTACAAATACTCCCTGGCTTTCGTCGGCTATACGGAAGAGAGCGAAGGCGCGGTTATCGAACTGACCTATAACTGGGGCACCGACAGCTACGACATGGGCACCGCCTTCGGCCACCTGGCGCTGGGCGTGGACGACGTTGCCGCCACCTGCGACAGCATCCGTCGCGCAGGCGGCAAAGTCACCCGCGAAGCCGGCCCGGTGAAAGGCGGCACCACGGTCATCGCCTTCGTCGAAGATCCGGACGGCTACAAAATTGAGCTGATCGAAAACAAACACGCCGGTCAGGGCCTCGGCCACTAAGCCTCCCCTTCAGGGCGCGCTGGCGCCCTGCTGATTCTCCGCGCGATAGCGCCTGCAACCAGGCGCAAAATTTGCCATAATGCGCGCTGCATTCGATGAAGATAAGAAACTGATGGCCGAAAAAAGTGATCTTAACGCCCTGAGTGGTCGTTTTCGTGGGTTTTATCCCGTAGTAATAGATGTTGAAACCGCCGGCTTCAACGCCAATACCGATGCGTTGCTGGAGATCGCCGCCGTCACGCTGAAAATGGATGAAGATGGCTGGCTGCAGCGGGACGAGACCCTGCACTTCCACGTGGAGCCTTTCGAGGGCGCCAACCTGCAGCCGGAAGCGCTGGCGTTTAACGGCATCGATCCGCACAACCCGTTGCGCGGCGCGGTCAGCGAATACGACGCGCTGCACGCCATTTTCAAAGCGGTGCGCAAAGGGCTCAAGGATCGCGGGTGCAACCGGGCCATTATCGTGGCGCACAACGCCAACTTCGATCACAGCTTCCTGATGGCCGCGGCCGAACGTGCCGGCCTGAAGCGCAACCCGTTCCATCCGTTCGCCACCTTCGACACCGCCGCGCTGAGCGGCCTGGTGCTGGGCCAAACGGTGTTGGCGAAAGCCTGTATCGCGGCCGGTATGCCGTTCGACAGCAGCCAGGCGCACTCTGCGCTGTACGACACCGAGCAAACCGCCCTGCTGTTTTGTGAGCTGGTTAACCGCTGGAAGCGTCTCGGCGGCTGGCCGCTGCCCGCCGGCGATCTCGCCGAATAAAATCAACAAAAAAGGCGGCCCAGTTTGCACTGGCGCCGCCCGTTACGCGATAATCGCAAGCCCGTCGATTAAGACTGCTGGTCTTCTTGCGCTTTATACTTTTCTGCCGTTTCTTTGATCAGTTGCTGCAGTTCGCCGCGCTGATACATCTCGATGATGATATCGCAACCGCCAACCAGCTCACCATCTACCCACAGCTGCGGGAACGTCGGCCAGTTGGCGTATTTTGGCAGCTCGGCGCGGATGTCCGGGTTCTGCAAAATGTCCACGTAGGCGAAACGCTCGCCGCAGGCGGACAGCGCTTGCACAGCCTGCGCGGAAAAGCCGCAGCTCGGCAGCTTTGGCGAACCTTTCATGTACAGCAGAATCGGGTTTTCAGCGATCTGGTGCTGAATTTTTTCAAGTGTCGTCGTCATTTATTGCTTCCTCAAGCCACATTTCATGGCTACAACATGCATCACGCGGGCTATTGTAGCGGCTGGAACAGTCGCAAGAAAACGCCATCTTTTGCAAGGATATTCGCCCGCCGCCGATCGCGTTTCACCGGCCACGTCATTCCGGTCAAAACATACGTTGAGAATAACATTTTTAATCCGACCATTTCACTAATATATTGCGCCGCGATGACGGCGCGGCTTAATTATATCCGCCATCGTCGCCTGGCGCTTTTTTATACATCAACAGGCTGATTTTAAACCAAAAAAAATGTCATTAACGTTTTCTCACAATATGGATTATTATTTATGAGTTCTTCGCTGTTTTATATGGCGAAGTTCGGGAATACTGTAACTCTTTCGATATCCGTTTCGGGGCCAAGGTTGGTGACGTCGACATGCGTTTAATTCTTACGCTCTTTGCGCTGCTGTTTACGCAGCTCTTCTTCAATTTGGCGCACGCTGCGCCACAGGCGCGCGTTGCCGCCGAGCAGCGTAAAAGCCATGCTAATGAAGCGCGGCCTGATGACCGCAGAAAAAAGAAAGCGGATAAAGCCGCCAAAAAAGCCAAAGTGACGGCCCCCGAGAAAAAAACCAGGACCGCCAAGGTCAAAAGCGAGAAAAGCGCGAAAAAGATCGTCAGCGCCAAACCCAAGGCCAAAGCGCAGAAAATCGCCAAAATTAAAGTCACCCCGCCGAAAAAGGGCTATAAAAAAGGCTATGGCCGCCACCGCGACGCCGGTATGGCTACCGCCAAGCTGGCGCGTGATGAAAAACCGTTGAAACTCAGCCCGGCGCACAAAAAGCGTTACCAGCACGCCAAGCAGACCGCGATGGCCAAGCTGATGGATCAGATGGGCAAACCTTACCGCTGGGGCGGCAGCTCGCCGCGCACCGGCTTCGACTGCAGCGGACTTATCTATTACGCCTATAAAGACGTGGTGAAAATCAAGATGCCGCGCACCGCCAACGAAATGTATCACCTGCGAGACGCGGCGCCGATCAAGAAAAGCGAACTGGAAAGCGGCGATTTGGTGTTCTTCCGCATCAACAACCGCGGCGTGGCGGATCATGTCGGCGTTTATCTCGGCAACGGCAAATTCATCCAGTCGCCGCGCACCGGCGAAGAGATCCGCATCAGCCAGCTCGACAACGACTATTGGCAGAACCACTACATCGGCGCACGCCGCGTAGTGACGCCGAAAACCATCCGTTAATTCCCTGTTCTGCGCGGTTGCGGCCCCGGTCGCAACCGCCTGCTCAAGCTATCGCCCATCGCACTCTCCCACGCGCATTTCTCGCTTTTCCTCCTGTTTTTTATGATGAAAATTGTTAAGATTGAATGACCACAATAAAAAACGGCCCATCTGGCTCCCGCCTCGGCGGGAAGAAAGTGGCGCTGTAAAGGAGGAAGCAATGTCGTTTGAATTACCTGCATTACCGTATGAGAAAAACGCGCTCGAGCCGCACATCTCCGCCGAGACCCTGGAATACCACTACGGCAAACACCACAATACCTACGTAGTTAACCTGAACAACCTGGTGAAAGGCAGCGAGTTCGAGGGCAAATCGCTCGAGGAGATCATCAAGACCTCCAACGGCGGCGTGTTCAACAACGCCGCACAGGTGTGGAACCACACCTTCTACTGGCACTGCCTGTCGCCACAGGGCGGCGGTGAACCGCAGGGCGAACTGGCGGCCGCGATCGTCAAATCCTTCGGCTCTTTCGCTGCGTTCAAAGAACAGTTCACCGATGCCGCCGTGAAAAACTTCGGCGCCGGCTGGACCTGGCTGGTGAAAAAACCGGACGGCGCGCTGGCGATCGTCAACACCTCCAACGCGGCAACTCCGCTGACCGGTGAAGATAAACCGCTGCTGACCGTTGACGTGTGGGAACACGCGTATTACATCGATTACCGCAATGCGCGTCCAAAATACCTGGAAAACTTCTGGGCGTTGGTCAACTGGACATTTGCGGCGGAAAACCTGGCGTAAGCGCAGGCCTTGCCTAAGTGATGAGGCGCAGCTTGGCTGCGCCTTTTTTAAAACTGGCGGGAAATCAGTTCAACGCGGCGACAAAGCTGAAAGCGATGATCATCGCCAACGCGCCGACGGTAGTGAACAGAGACATCTTCAGATCGGTATCCATGACAACTCCTTTAAAATGGGCTTTCCTAAGGATAAAAGGCGCACAATTAGTACGTCAAATCATTTTCCCACAGTTCGCCGATAAAATCTTGTTATCATTTCCCGGTTTATAATCTCGATTACCTCTTCCACTTTTGTTCAATATGCGACAAAATTCGCAGTTCACAACTGCGTACCGGCATCCATGCCCCTCCTGATTAAGCGCTGAAGACTTCAACACACTAAAAACTCAGTTTTCGCTTCTCTGGAGAAGGATCTACGTAGGCAAACGATTAACATCACACTTACATGCTGTAAACATGTGAGTTCAGGAGTCATTCCTTACATGGCAACGATTAAAGATGTGGCCAAACGCGCGGGCGTTTCCACCACCACCGTTTCGCACGTCATCAATAAGACTCGTTTCGTCGCCGAAGAGACCAAAGCGGCCGTGTGGGCCGCCATCAAAGAGCTGCACTACTCGCCGAGCGCCGTGGCGCGCAGCCTGAAAGTCAATCACACCAAGTCGATCGGCCTGCTGGCCACCTCGAGCGAAGCGCCCTATTTTGCCGAAGTGATCGAGGCGGTGGAAAACAGCTGCTACAGCAAAGGTTACACCCTGATCCTGTGCAACTCGCACAACAATCTGGACAAGCAGCGCGCCTACCTGGCGATGCTGGCGCAAAAGCGCGTCGACGGCCTGCTGGTCATGTGTTCCGAATACCCGGATCAACTGCTGGGCATGCTGGAGGACTACCGTAATATCCCGATGGTGGTGATGGACTGGGGCGCCGCGCGCGGCGACTTCACCGACACCATCATCGATAACGCGTTCGAAGGCGGCTATCTGGCCGGCCGTTACCTGATCGAGCGCGGCCACCGCGATATCGGCGCCATCCCGGGCCAGCTGTCGCGCAACACCGGCGGCGGCCGTCATCAGGGCTTTATGAAGGCGCTGCAGGAAGCGCATATCGACATTCGCGAAGAGTGGATCGTCCAGGGTGACTTCGAGCCGGAGTCCGGCTACAAGGCGATGCACCAAATCCTGTCGCAAAAACAGCGGCCGACCGCGGTATTTTGCGGCGGCGACATCATGGCGATGGGCGCCATCTGCGCCGCTGACGAGCTGGGGCTGCGAGTGCCGCAGGATATTTCCGTGATCGGCTATGACAACGTGCGCAACGCCCGCTACTTCACCCCGGCGCTGACCACCATTCACCAGCCGAAAGAACGCCTGGGAGAAATGGCCTTCACCATGCTGCTGGATCGCATCATCAGCAAGCGCGAAGAATCGCAGGTGATCGAAGTGCATCCGAAGCTGGTCGAACGCCGTTCGGTCGCCGATGGTCCGTTCATCGACTACCGCCGCTGATATCATCTTCCCTGCCGGAGGCCTGCGCGGCTTCCGGTGCCGCCTCACTCAGCCACTCCTGATTCAGCGTCTCGCCATCGCCCAAATACGCCAGCAGCCAGCTCATCGCCGGTGACGGTTTATCCTGTTGCCAGGTCAGGCAGCAGGGGCTGGCGGGAAACGGCTGCTGCAACTGCAACGCCTTCAGCTCACCGCGCTGCACCCGCGGCAGCGCCAGATGCGCCGGCATCATGCCGACGCACAATCCGGCGCACAAACAGTCGAGCGCCGAGGTCCAGTCCGGCACCACCAGCCGCCGCTGGTTATCCAGCGTCCAGGTGACGCGCTTGGGCAGATTGCGCGAGGTGTCTTCCAGACAAAGCGCAGGGTATGGCCTCAACCGATCGTCATTCAATGGCCCTGCCAGCTGCGCCAACGGATGCTGTGGGCTGACTACGCACAGCCAGTTCATATCCCCCATGTCGCGGAAAGCGAAGCCGCCGCCGACCGGCACCGCGCGCGTGGCGCCGATCGCCATGTCCACCCTGCCGTCCACCAACGCATCCCACACGCCGTTGAACACCTCGGGTTGCAGCATCAGTTCAACGTCGGGGAAATGGCGGTAGAAATCCAGCACCAGCTGGCGGCTGCGCTGCGGTTTGACGATGATGTCGACTGCGATATTCAGCTGGCCGCGCCACCCGTTGGCCACCTGTTGACAGTGGCGGCGGGTGTCGAGCATTTTTTTGATAACAACTCGCGCATCCTTGATAAACAGCGCGCCAGCCGGCGTCAACTCCACATCACGGTGACGCCGCTCAAACAGCGGCACCGCCAGCCATTGTTCCAGTTGCCGCACGGTATAGCTCACCGCCGACGGTACCCGGTGCAGCTCCTGCGCCGCCGCGCTGAAACTGCCGGTGCGCGCCACCGCGTCAACAACTTCAAGAGAATATTCAGACCACATCGCTTTGCCTTCAATTTTTTTAACAGCACTTTGCAAATATTACCGTTTCACAAGCAGAGATCCAGCCGGATACACTGGCCGGCGCTAAAAACCTGCGACACTAAAATATTAACGAGAAATACCATGCGAAACTCCTTTGGTTTTATGTTCTACCTCGCCGGCCTGAGCATGCTGGGTTATCTGGCGACCGATATGTACCTGCCCGCCTTCGGCGCCATGCGGGAGGAACTGCAAATTTCCGCCGGCGCGGTCAGCGCCAGCCTGAGCATCTTTCTGGCCGGCTTCGCCTTCGCGCAGTTGCTGTGGGGGCCGCTCTCCGACCGACTGGGCCGCAAACCGGTATTATTGATTGGCCTGACGCTGTTCGCGCTCGGCTGCCTGGGCATGCTGTGGGTGGAAAATGCCGTGCAGCTCTGGATACTGCGCTTTATTCAGGCCGTCGGCGTCTGTTCCGCCGCCGCCATCTGGCAAGCGCTGGTGGTCGACCGCTATCGCGAAGGCCAGGCCAACCGCGTATTCGCCACCATCATGCCGCTGGTGGCGCTGTCGCCGGCATTGGCGCCGCTGCTTGGCGCCTGGCTGCTGAACCACGCCAGCTGGCGCGCGATCTTCGCCGTGCTGTTGGCCATCACGGCCCTGCTGCTGCTGCCGACGTTGCTGCTCAAAGATCGCGCCAAAACGCAACCCGCCGCCGATGCGCCAAAAAGCAGCGTCAGTTTTTGGCAATTATTGAAATCCCCGGTGTTCAGCGGCAACGTCGCTATGTACGCCGCCTGCTCGGCCGGCTTCTTTGCCTGGCTGACCGGCTCGCCGTTCATCCTCGGTGATATGGGCTACGGCCCGAGCGACATCGGTCTGAGCTATGTGCCGCAGACGCTGGCTTTCCTGTTGGGGGGCTATGGCTGCCGCGCCGCGCTCAAGCGCATCAATGGCAAAACCCTGCTGCCGTGGCTGCTGGTAGCTTATGCTGTCAGCATGGTGGCCCTGTATCTGGTGGCGACCCTGACCAATCCGACGCTCACCACGCTGCTGATCCCGTTCTGCGTCATGGCGCTGGTCAACGGCGCCGGCTACCCGATCATGGTGGCGAATGCGCTGATGCCATTCCCGGAAAGCAGCGGTAAAGCCGCCGCGCTGCAAAATACGCTGCAATTGGGGCTGTGTTTTGTGGCGAGCATGCTGGTGTCGGCGTTTATTGCCCAGCCGCTGTTGGCAACGGTGACGGTGATGGTATCTACGGTAGTCCTGGCCGCGTTGGGTTATTTCCTGCAGCGGGGAAAAGCGGCCGATGCGCAGCAAAAGGCACAGCGGGAACATGCTAACTCAGCGTCATAATTACCAAGATTAATAATCACTTAAAGAATATGCGTGCCGAGTGCGATTTACAGTTGAGTCAACGCCTCGGCACGCCTATACTCAAAAACAACCTTGTAAAGTAACACCTTATAATCTCTATATCTCAATCAGCTATTGTGTACGCGCCTTGCGTCACACTCTTTTTTTAAAGAGGCGTTTATCCTGCGCCGTTTGCGTCGGGCCGTTTCTTTAAATTTCCTCTGTTCATAGTCGGATATCAGACGCCGCGGGCTTATTTCCCGTTGGTATACGTATGCACCCGCAGAAATTGTCTAAGCTGTTTCCTAACGGGTCATCAGTCAGAAGAAGGTGATGGAGAAGCTATGAGTTCATCGTGTATAGAAGATCTGAGCATCCAGGATAACCAGTGGTACCGTATCGCGCACGAAATGCTCGGTCTGGCCGGTATCGAAATCAACGGATCGCGCCCTTTCGATATTCAGGTTAAAAATCCCGAATTCTTTAAACGCGTTTTGCAGCAAGGGTCACTGGGCCTGGGCGAAAGCTATATGGACGGTTGGTGGGAGTGCGAGCGGCTGGATATGTTCTTTCAGCGCGTGGTCAGCGCCGGGCTGGAGAAGAAACTCCCCCACCACCTGAAAGACACCCTGCGTATCGCCGCCGCGCGCCTGACCAATCTGCAATCGAAAAAGCGCGCCTGGATCGTCGGCAAAGAGCATTACGATCTTGGCAACGATCTGTTTACCCTGATGCTCGATCCTTACATGCAATATTCCTGCGGCTACTGGAAAGACGCCACCACGCTGGAGGAAGCGCAGGAAGCCAAGCTGCGGATGATCTGCGAGAAACTGCAGCTGCAGCCGGGCATGCGTTTGCTGGACATCGGTTGCGGCTGGGGCGGCCTTTCCGCCTATGCGGCGAAAAATTACGGCGTGTCGGTGGTCGGCGTGACCATTTCCGCCGAACAGCAGAAGCTGGCTCAGGCGCGCTGCGCCGGGCTGGATGTGCAGATCCTGTTGCAGGATTATCGCGATCTGCATCAGCAGTTCGATCGCATTGTGTCCGTTGGCATGTTCGAGCATGTCGGGCCGAAAAACTACCGCACCTATTTCGACGTGGTGGAGCGCAATCTGGCGCCGCACGGCCTGTTCCTGCTGCACACCATCGGCTCCAACAAGACCGACATGAACGTCGATCCCTGGATCAACAAATATATCTTCCCGAACGGCTGCCTGCCCTCCGTGAGACATATCGCCGAGGCCAGCGAAGGCCATTTCGTGATGGAAGACTGGCACAACATCGGCGCCGACTACGATCGCACGCTGATGGCCTGGTTCGAGCGCTTCAAACAGGCGTGGCCGCAGCTCGCCGAGCGCTATTCCGAGCGCTTCGAACGGATGTTCAGCTATTATCTGAACGCCTGCGCCGGCGCGTTCCGGGCGCGCGATCTGCAGCTATGGCAGGTGGTGTTCAGCCCGAAAGGCGTGGAAGGCGGCATCCGCGTCGCACGCTGAACGCTCCCCTAATAAAAAAAGCCCCGGCAACCTCATCGCCGGGGCTTTTTTGCTCTTTCTAACCAGGCGGCTTAGCCGCAGTAAACGCGGATGATTTTATCGTCGCTGTCGCCAAGGAAGTTCAGGCGGCGCAGGTTGAAATCCATGGTGACGGCAGAGTTGTACGGAATCGCTCGCACCTTGGCGTCGATCCGCACGCCTTCCAACGAGGTCATCGGTTTGCCGACGAAGTTTTGATACTGCGATGCGCCACAGGTATCGTCCGCATCGGCCATTTGAGCGCCAGCGCCCTGCTCAGGCGAACTGCTGCAGGCGCTCAGCGCCAGCAACGCGGTTAACAACAACGTTTTCCCATAAAACTTCACGCGTTTCTCCTCTCTGCTTATGATTCGATGCCGGCGGTCACGCCAGAATCGCTGTCAGTCTTTGTGCGCCGGCGCCATCGCCGCGGCCAACGTCGCTTCCCGATTGGCCAGCACGCGCTCGACGGTGTCCACCACCGCCTGCGTTTGCGGATCGATCTCGATGTTCACCTTGTCGCCGAGGCGTTTCTTACCCAGCGTGGTGCGATCCAGCGTTTCCGGGATCAGGTGCACGCAGAAACGGTTATTCACCACTTCACCGATGGTCAGGCTAATGCCGTCGATGCCGATGAAACCTTTGTGCAGCACATATTTCATCAATTCCGCATTCGGCATGCGCAGCCATACCTGGCGGTTATTTTCCGAGGTATAAATTTTGGCCACTTCCGCCGTGCAGATAATATGGCCGGACATCAAATGACCGCCAATTTCATCATTGAATTTCGCCGCGCGCTCGATATTGACGATGTCGCCCAGCGCCAGATCGCCGAGGTTGGTCAGGCGCAGCGTTTCCTTGATCAAATCAAAGCTGACGCGGTTGCCTTCTACCGCGGTGACGGTCAGGCAGCAGCCGTTATGCGCCACCGACGCGCCCAGCTCCAGCCCCGGCAGCAGCTCGGCAGGCATTTCGATCACGTGGGTGCGGAAATTGGGTTTCTCATCAATGGCGACCAACGGCGCGGTGCCTTGTACGATACCGGTGAACATATGTGCCTCTTCTTGCTAAATAGGTTAAAACGCTACCGGCAGTTTGCCCCAGTTGGCGCTGAAAACCAAATCCGCGACGGCAAAAAACGAATGGCTGCGCATTTAATAACTCTTTATCTGCGGCGTTTGCTTAACGGCGCCGAGCAGGTACAATCTTTTTGACAAAATTCCGCTATTTTAATTGTTGTCCTCTCGCGGCAGCCCTCCCTCCCACATATATAAATAGAAAAGGTGTATGCGTGCAGAAGTACTTAATTGAAGCGCGTAGTTTATTGGCTCTCGCTATCCCGGTCATCATCGCGCAAATATCGCAAACCGCCATGGGCGTGGTGGATACCATCATGGCCGGCGCTTACAGCGCCACCGACATGGCAGCGGTGGCGGTCGGCACCTCGATCTGGCTGCCGGCCATTTTGTTCGGCCACGGCCTGCTGCTGGCGCTGACCCCGGTGATCGCCCAGCTCAACGGCGCCGGCCGTCGTGATCGCATCGCCCATCAGGTACGTCAGGGCTTCTGGCTGGCCTCCGGCGTGTCCGTGCTGTTGATCGTCGTGCTGTATAACTGCAAGTTCGTCATCGACATGATGCACAACATCGATCCGCAGTTGGCGGATAAAGCCGTCGGTTATCTGCACGCCATCATGTGGGGGGCGCCGGGTTACCTGTTCTTCCAGGTGATGCGCAACCAGTGTGAAGGGCTGTCCAAAACCAAGCCCGGCATGGTGATCGGCTTCCTCGGCCTGCTGGTGAATATCCCGATCAACTACATCTTTATCTACGGCAAGTTCGGCATGCCGGAGTTGGGTGGCGTCGGCTGCGGCGTCGCCACCGGCAGCGTCTACTGGATCATGTTCCTGATGATGCGCTGGTACGTGAAGCGCGCGCCGTCGCAGCGCGACATCAAGCGACAGGCAGGCGATCTCGGCAGCCCGGACTGGGCGGCGCTGAAGCGCCTGATCGGCATCGGCATGCCGGTGGCGCTGGCGCTGTTCTTCGAAGTCACGCTGTTCGCGGTGGTGGCGCTGCTGGTTTCGCCGCTCGGGATCGTCGCGGTCGCCGGCCACCAGATCGCGCTTAACTTCAGCGCGCTGATGTTTGTGCTGCCGCTGTCGCTGGGCGTCGGCGCCACCATCCGCGTCGGTTATCGTCTGGGGGAAGGTTCGGTCGAAGGCGCGCGCGTCGCCGCTTACTCCGCCATCGGCGTCGGTATCACCATGGCCGTTTGCACCGCGCTGTTTACCGCCACTTTCCGCGAACCGATCGCCCTGCTGTACAACGACAGCCCGGCGGTGGTGGCGATGGCCTCGCAGTTGATGCTGCTGGCGGCGCTGTACCAGATCTCGGATTCGGTCCAGGTGATCGGCAGCGGCGTGCTGCGCGGTTATAAAGATACCCGCGCGATCTTCTTCATCACCTTTATCGCTTATTGGGTGTTGGGCCTACCGAGCGGCTATCTGCTGGCGTTAACCGATGCGGTGGTGCCGGCGATGGGGCCAAGCGGTTTCTGGATCGGCTTTATCATCGGCCTGACCTTCGCCGCCATCATGATGGCGCTGCGCATGCGCTGGCTGCAGAAACAGCCGACCGCCGTCATTCTGCAGCGATCCACGCGCTGAACCCGCGCCCGGCCGGTTTCCTCCCCGGCCGGGTCGCGGTTTGCGGAAAAAAACGCCGGACTGCGCACAACCTCAGCAATCGCGTGAAATACCGAATAAAATTGCGCTTTTCCCCTTGCCAGCACGCAGGTAGCTCGTTAATATTCGTCCCCGCTGTCAGCCATGACAGACAGGAAAAGATGCGTCCGTAGCTCAGTTGGTTAGAGCACCACCTTGACATGGTGGGGGTCGGTGGTTCGAGTCCACTCGGACGCACCAAATTCCAGAAGCAGTACAGTGCGTCCGTAGCTCAGTTGGTTAGAGCACCACCTTGACATGGTGGGGGTCGGTGGTTCGAGTCCACTCGGACGCACCAAATTTCAGAAGCAGCGCAGTGCGTCCGTAGCTCAGTTGGTTAGAGCACCACCTTGACATGGTGGGGGTCGGTGGTTCGAGTCCACTCGGACGCACCATATTGCTGATTCATCTATTCCCCTATCGCGTTATACTTCCCGTTGTTTCGTCTCTGCCCGACCGTTCGATTTTTCATGTCGATTGCGCCGAACTACCGCCATCAGCCATCAGGAACGCCACATGACCACCTTCACCGCCAAAACCGCCTTTTTACCGCTCGACAATGGCCTTGCCCGCCGTGAAGGCGTGATGAGCGACGGTTCGCCGGCGGCGGAAGTGCGTTTCGAGGCCGGCGCCTTCGGCCAACTGCAAAAGCCCGCGCACGCGCGGCAAACCCGGGTGATATCCGGCGAATTCGAGTTCACCCTCGGCGGCGACACCCGGATAGTACGTGCCGGCGAGAGCCTGACCCTGCCGGCCAACGTCGCCAGCGGCTGCTTCTGCCTGAGCGCTGGCGTGCTGCTGGAAATCCCGCAAACGCGCTAAGCCATATTTACAGCAAGGTTATTTGCGCAACAAGCGGTGCGCAACGCGTTGCATTTGCGCCACATTTGCCCCCGTTTTGACATATCCGCCACACCGCCGCGGTTTTTTATTTTGTTTCCCGCCGCTTAGCCTTTATAATGCGCAACGTCTATCAGTTGAATGGTTTCAGCCCTTGATCTGCGAAAACGCAATAACAACACGATGTGATCTCACCCCGTTGCGCAGCATCTCCGCGCCCCCGCGCGGGCTGAATTTTTCCGCCCCACTTCAACTGTCGTCACCTATCCTTAACTATGTTTTTCACCACCAGGCACGGCTCAAATTCCCTATCGGCGTAAACAACGCCGGTCAAATTCGTTTTTTTATCCATCACAACTTGTAGAAAACTCCGCCATGAAAAAGACCAAAATTGTTTGTACCATCGGTCCAAAAACCGAATCGGAAGAAATGCTGACCAACCTGCTTAATGCGGGCATGAACGTGATGCGTCTCAACTTCTCTCACGGCGACTATGAAGAGCACGGCAACCGCATCAAGAACATGCGCGCCGTGATGGCGAAAACCGGTATCAACGCCGGCATCCTGCTGGATACCAAAGGCCCGGAAATTCGCACCATGAAACTGGAAGGCGGTAAAGACGCCTCGCTGGTCGCCGGCCAAACCTTCACCTTCACCACCGACCAGAGCGTGATCGGCAACAGCGATCGCGTAGCGGTCACCTACGCCGGCTTCGCCGCCGACCTGAAGATCGGCAACACCGTGCTGGTTGACGACGGCCTGATCGGCATGGAAGTCACCAACGTGACCGAGAACGAAGTCATTTGCAAGGTGCTGAACAACGGCGACCTGGGCGAGAACAAGGGCGTCAACCTGCCGGGCGTGTCCATCCAACTGCCTGCGCTGGCCGAAAAAGACAAACGCGACCTGATCTTCGGCTGCGAGCAAGGCGTCGACTTCGTGGCGGCATCCTTCATCCGCAAACGCTCCGATGTGCTGGAGATCCGCGAGCACCTGAAAGCCCACGGCGGCGAGCAGATCCAGATCATCTCCAAGATCGAAAACCAGGAAGGCCTGAACAATTTCGACGAAATCCTCGAAGCGTCCGATGGCATCATGGTTGCCCGTGGCGATCTGGGCGTCGAGATCCCGGTAGAAGAAGTGATCTTCGCCCAGAAGATGATGATCGAGAAATGCAACCGCGCGCGTAAAGTGGTCATCACCGCCACCCAGATGCTCGATTCCATGATCAAAAACCCGCGCCCTACCCGCGCGGAAGCCGGCGACGTCGCCAACGCCATCCTGGACGGCACCGATGCCGTCATGCTGTCCGGCGAGAGCGCCAAGGGCAAATACCCGCTGGAAGCGGTCAACATCATGGCAACCATCTGCGAGCGCACCGATCGCGTGATGCCTAGCCGCATCGACTCCCTGAACGATCGCCGCAAGCTGCGCATCACCGAAGCGGTGTGCCGCGGCGCGGTTGAAACCGCCGAGAAACTGGACGCGCCGCTGATCGTGGTCGCCACCAGCGGCGGTAAATCGGCGAAATCCGTGCGTAAATACTTCCCGAACGCGGTGATCCTGGCGCTGACCACCAATGAAACTACCGCGCATCAGCTGGTGCTGAGCAAAGGCGTCATTCCGCAGATGGTCAAGGAAATCGCCTCTACCGACGACTTCTACCGCATCGGTAAAGAAGCCGCCCTAGCCAGCGGCCTGGCGCAGAAAGGCGACGTCGTGGTGATGGTTTCCGGCGCGCTGGTGCCAAGCGGCACCACCAACACGGCCTCGGTACACGTGCTGTAATATAAAACGTGACATAATTGTCTTGATCAAAACGCCGCTTTGCGGCGTTTTTTTTATCAGCAGTAAACTATTTTTCTCAAAACGCAACCGCGATCCGCTCATTATTTAGCTAATAAAGAATCGGAGTAGTCCCATGGAAGCCGGCTGTTTTCCCTCGTTTTTTTAACTAATTTGTAAAACCAGATGCAAGTTTGAGCGAACGATCAAAATAAAGCACCTCAACACTAAAAAATTATTCTCTTTCGAAAAAAGTTTGTGTAATACTTGTAACGCTACATGGAGATTAACTCAATCTAGAGGGTGTTATAATGAATCGTACTAAACTGGTACTGGGCGCGGTAATCCTGGGTTCCACTCTGCTGGCTGGCTGCTCTAGCAACGCTAAAATCGATCAACTGTCTTCTGACGTTCAGACTCTGAACGCTAAAGTTGATCAGCTGAGCAACGACGTGAACGCAATGCGTTCTGACGTTCAAGCTGCTAAAGACGACGCAGCACGCGCTAACCAGCGTCTGGACAACCAAGCTCACGCTTACAAAAAGTAAGATAGCTTTGGTTATTGAAAACGGCGCACATTGTGCGCCGTTTTTTTTTGTCTGTCCGTCAGCACTGGATGTTGCCTGCACGGCAGGCAAAAAAAAGAGGTTCAGCACGCTGAACCCCTCTTCGACCGCTCAATCCTGCAAACTTAGTTCACCGAACTGATTGGCGCTGCCTTGAATGGGCTCTTATTCGCCGCAGGAGCCGCTGCAGGCGTCAAACTCACCGCCGACGGGCTCTCCCCTACGTTGACCAGCACCGGCATGCCAGAACGGCGTACAACCGCGCTATCGAATACGGCGCGATCGGTTTGCCCATCGGCCGCAAAGGCTTTCTCCGCTTTAGACAACGCGATCGGCATGGTCTGCGGATCATCACTTTCTACCCGCGACAGCGGCTGGTGCACTTCCACATAGCGTTTGCCGTCCGGCTCGACGGAAATCTTCACCGGATCGTTGATCACTTGCACCCGCGTGCCGCGCGGCACCATGTTGAACAGCGCCTCGATGTCCGTCGGACGCAGACGAATGCAGCCGGAGCTGACGCGCATGCCGATACCGAAGTTGGCGTTGGTGCCGTGGATCAGGTATTCACCGCGCCCCATCGCCAGACGCAGGGCGAACAGCCCCATCGGGTTTTCAGGGCCGGCCGGCACCACCGCAGGCAACGTCACGCCCTGGGATTGATAGCGCTTGCGGATGTTGGCGGTGGGCGTCCAGGTCGGATTAGGGATCTTCTGGCTGATGGAGGTCACCTCCAGCGGCGTGTGCATCCCGGTCTGGCCGATGCCGATCGGATAGACGATCACTTTGTTCTCGCCTTTCGGGTAGTAATAAAGGCGCAGCTCGGCCAGGTTGACGATGATCCCTTCACGCTTGGTGTCAGGCAGCAGCATTTGGGTCGGAATGGTCAGCACCGTACCCGGCTTGGGCAGGAACGGGTCAGTGCCAGGGTTGGCTTCCAGCATGCCCAGCAGACCGATCTTGTAGTCAGCGGCGATGGCTTCCAGCGGGCGGCCGTCGTTTGGCACGGTATAAGTGGTGTTTTCGCCGATCAGACGGCTGTCCGGCGGCGGCAGCGGGTACTCGGTCGCACTGGCGGCCTGCGTGCCGGCCAATACGGTGGCGAAGACCATGCCCATTAAACTCAACGCACGTTTCATTATCATCCCTATATTTTTTATGACGGTTCGCCCACAAGGCTAACGAGCGCCTGGTGGTGGGTAAATCAGACAATACCTGATTAATACTAGCAACGCTGGTATCAAAGGCAATAAGTCCTCTAAAAATCAACACGTTATAACGTAATCGCCGTCATTGATTGTCAACGAAACGTCAACAGATAAGCTGCTGAAATATCACTGAATTGGGCGCGTTGTTCGGGGGAAAACCGTGAATTGTAAAGACTCATTGACAAAGCGAAGATATCAATGAGTCTTGAGGATGAGGGCGTTATAGGTCAGGCCAGCTGCGCCGCTTTACTGCGAATGGCGCGGATCATCGCCTCCAGCCCCTGTGAGCGCGAAGGCGTCAGATGTTGGCTGAGCGCCAGCTCGGTGAAAAACGGCCGCACATCGAGATCGACGATCTGCTGCGGCGTCAATTGACGATAAAGAATGAACACCACCGCCAGCAGCCCTTTGACGATCGCCGCGTCGCTGTCGCCGTGAAACTCGACCTGCCCCTGCTCATCGCGGCGCATCACGATCCACACCTGGCTCTGACAGCCGGAGATCAGGTTGCCGGCCTGCCGCTCGGCCTCGTCCAGCGGCGGCAATTTGGCGCCGAGTTCAATCACGTACAGGTATTTCTCCTCCCAGTTCAGACAGCGGGAGAAATTACGCACCAATTTATCTTTGTCCGGCAAATTCGCCATGGGGATCCTTTTGTACGCCGGGGACGCGCCCCGGCCTAGCCTAATAGCTGATGAATGCGTTGCAGCCCGGCCACCAGCCGGTCCACCTCTTCGCGGGTATTATATAACGCCAGCGAAGCGCGGCACATGCTCGGCACCTGATAAAACGCCATCAGCGGCATCGCGCAGTGATGGCCGGTGCGAATGGCGATACCGTACTGATCGAGGAAGCTGCCGACGTCATAGGCGTGGTGTTCCCCCAAATTAAAGGCGATCACCCCAGCGCGATGCGCCGGACCATAGATTTTCAGCGTTGGCACCTGCTTGAGCGCCTCGAGCGCGTAATGCATCAGCGACTGTTCATAATCGTGGATCGCATTCAGGCTCAAAGCTTCGACGTAATCAAACGCCGCGCCCAACCCCATGATGCCGGCGGTGTTCGGCGAACCGGCCTCGAAGCGCCACGGCGGATCGGCGAAGGTGGTGCCCGCCGTCAGGCTGACCTGCCGGATCATCGAGCCGCCCCCTTCCCACGGCGGCATCTGCTGCAACAACGCCTGGCGGCCATACAGCATGCCGATGCCGGAAGGGCCATACAGCTTATGGCCGGAAAACACGTAGAAATCGCAGTCCAGCGCCTGGACATCGACGCGCTGGTGCATCACCGCCTGCGCGCCGTCCACCAGCACCGTCAGATCCGGCGCCAGGGTTCTGGCGCGGGCGATGATGTCGCGCACCGGGTTGACGGTGCCCAGCACGTTGGAGACCTCGGTCAGCGCCAGCAGTTTGCAGGACGCGTCGACCAGTTCCGGCAACCGCGCCAGATCCAGCGTGCCGTCCGGCTGCAGCGGCCACACCCGCAGCTGCAACCCACGCTCTTGCGCCAGCATCTGCCACGGCACGATGTTGGCGTGGTGCTCCATCTCGGTGATGAGAATTGCATCGCCCGGCTGCAGCAGGTGGCGGCCAAAGCTGTTGGCCACCAGGTTGATGCCTTCGGTGGTGCCCTTGACGAACACCATCTCTTCCGCCGAGGCGGCATTGATAAAGCGCGCCGCCTGTTCCCGCACCGCTTCCATCTGCTGAGTCGCCTCGGCGCTCAGGGTGTGGATGCCGCGATGCACCGCCGCATAACCGTGGCGGTAGAACCCCAGCTCACGGTCGATCACCGCCTGCGGTTTCTGCGCGCTGGCGGCGCTGTCGAGATAGGCCAGCGGTTGGCCGTTCACCTCACGCGCCAACAGCGGGAAATCGCCGCGTACGCGTTCAATCGGATAACTCATGCAGCCTCCCCCGGCAGGCGCTGGGCGATGCGAGCCAGCACCCGTTCCCGGATGGTGTCGTTGGCGATGCCTTCGGTCAGCTCGGCGGCGAAGGCGAAGATGATCATCTGCTGCGCCGCGTGCTTGTCGATGCCACGCGACTGCAGATAGAACAGCTGCTCTTCATCGATGCGCCCCACGGTGGCGCCGTGGCTGCACTTGACGTCGTCTGCGTAGATCTCCAGCTGCGGCTTGGTATCCACTTCTGCCACCTTGCCCAACAGCAGGTTATGGTTGGTCATCTGGCCGTCGGTTTTGATCGCGTGCTTGGCCACTTTGATCATGCCGTTGAACACCGCCTTGCCGCGATCGCTGACCACGGTTTTATGCAGCTGCCGGCTTTCGCAATAGCCCTTGTTGTGCTCCAGATAGGTGCGGGTGTCGCAAATCTCTTTGCCCACCGGCAGCACCAGGCTGTTGATCACCAGATTCGCGCCTTCGCCGTTCAACTGCGCGCTGGTGTTGTGCCGCGTCAGGCCGGCGCCCAGCAGGAAGCTGTCGCTTTTCACCCGCGCGTCGCGGCCGATAACCAGATCGTTGTGGGCAAAGTGGTAGCTTGGCTGGCTCTCAAACGCCAGCTTGCAGTGCAACAGCCCGGCGTTGTCCGCCACATTGGCGGTCAGGCGCGCGCCGGTGAAGTGTGCGGCCTCGCCCAGGCTGACGTAGTGTTCGATCACTTCCGCCTCAGCCCCGCGCCCGATCTCCAGATGATGGCGGTGATGCACGGTGTTCACTTCCCCGGCTGCGCCGCGTCCGCTGCTGATGTGCAGCAGATACAGCGGGCGTGCAGGGATCTTGCCGGCCGGCAAGCGAATCAGGCTGGTTTCCTGCGCCAGGCTTTCGGTCAGGTGCAGAAAAATCTCCGGCTGGATCGGATCCGGCAACGCCTGAGGCGTGCCATAGGCGGTCAACTCGAACTGGTAATCGCCCAAGTCGCCATCGCTCAGCGCGGCGCTGTAGCGGCCGTCGATAAACACCAACCGACAGGCATCGATGCCGAGCGCCAGCGCATCGAGCTGCTCTGCGCTCACCGGGGCGGGCTGCGGTTCGAGGAATTGCTGCTCCAGCAGGCTCTCCAGCGGCGTGTATTTCCAGTTTTCATGCTTGCGCGTCGGCCAGCCGAGGCGCAGCGCCTGCTGCCAGTGCGCCAGCGCATGCGGCGAACGCTCGCCGCCGCGGCCTTCGAACAGGCGATACAGCTGCTGCAGCGCGTTTGAATTACTGTTGGTCGGTAAGCCAGCCATAGCCCTGCTCCTCCAACTGTTTCACCAGCGAGAAATCACCGGATTTGACGATGCGCCCCTGCGACAGTACGTGTACGTAATCCGGCTGGATATAGTCCAGAATGCGCTGGTAGTGGGTGACGATGATAAAGGCGCGCTTGCCGTCCCGTAGCGAGTTGACACCGTTGGCGACGATCTTGAGCGCATCGATGTCCAGGCCGGAGTCGGTTTCATCGAGAATGCACAGATCCGGTTCCAGCGCCGCCATCTGCAGAATGTCGTTGCGTTTTTTCTCGCCGCCGGAGAAGCCGACGTTGACCGAACGGGTCAACAGATCGGCCGGCATGTCCAGCAGCGCGATTTTCTCTTCGATGAAATCGGCGAAGTCAAAGCGATCCAGTGGCTCCTGTTCGCGGTATTTGCGCACCGCGTTGACCGATGTCTGCAGGAAGAAGTGGTTGCTGACGCCGGGGATCTCCACCGGGTACTGGAAGGCCAGAAACACGCCCTCGCCCGCGCGATCTTCCGGATCCAGCTCCAGCAGATCCTTGCCTTTGAAGGTGACTTCCCCTTCGGTCACTTCATATTCTTCACGCCCGGCCAACGTGGCGGACAGCGTGCTCTTGCCCGAGCCGTTCGGCCCCATGATGGCGTGCACTTCGCCCGGTTTGATCTCCAGATCCAATCCCTTGAGGATCTCGTTGCCTTCCACGCTGACTTTCAAATTCTTGATGCTTAACATGCTGTGTCCTCAGATAGCGCCGACGGCGCTAAAAATGCGGCGATTAACCCACGCTGTGTTCCAGGCTGATGGCCAGAAGTTTTTGCGCCTCGACGGCGAACTCCAGCGGCAGCTCGGAGAAAACGTCCTTGCAGAAACCGTTGACGATCATCGAAATGGCGTCATCCTCGCTGATGCCGCGCTGCAGGCAGTAGAACAGCTGGTCATCGCCGATCTTCGAGGTGGTGGCTTCGTGCTCCAGCTGCGCGCTGTTGTTGCGCGCTTCAACGTAAGGGAACGTGTGGGCGCCGCTGTCCGGCCCGATCAGCATCGAGTCGCACTGGGTAAAATTACGGGCGTTTTCCGCCCCCGGCAGGATTTTCACCAGGCCGCGATAGGTGTTCTCGCTGTGGCCGGCGGAGATGCCTTTGGCGATGATGGTCGACTTGGTGTTTTTGCCGATGTGGATCATCTTGGTGCCGGTATCCGCCTGCTGATGGCCGCTGGTCAGCGCCACCGAGAAGAATTCGCCGATCGAGTTGTCGCCCTGCAAAATCACGCTCGGGTATTTCCAGGTGATGGCCGAGCCGGTTTCCGACTGGGTCCAGGACATTTTCGAACCGGCGCCTTCGCACAGCGCGCGCTTGGTGACAAAGTTGAGGATACCGCCCTTGCTCTCGCCGCCGGAGAACCAGTTCTGCACCGTCGAGTATTTCACTTCGGCGTCTTTATGCAGGATCACTTCCACCACCGCCGCGTGCAGCTGGTAGCTGTCGCGCACCGGGGCGGAACAGCCTTCGATATAGCTGACGTAGCTGCCTTCGTCGGCGATCAGGATGGTGCGCTCGAACTGGCCGGTTTTGGCGGCGTTGATGCGGAAATAGGTCGACAGCTCCATCGGACAGCGCACGCCTTTCGGCACATAGACGAAGGTGCCGTCGGAGGCCACCGCGGCGTTCAGCGCAGCGAAGAAGTTATCGTTGGACGGCACTACGCGCCCCAGGTACTGACGCACCAGATCCGGGTATTCCTGGATCGCTTCGCCGAACGAGCAGAAGATCACCCCGCTCTCCGCCAGTTTTTCACGGTAGGTGGTGGCGACCGAGACCGAGTCGAAGATGGCGTCCACCGCCACCTCGCTGCCCTCGCGCACCGGTACGCCGAGCTGGTTGAACGCCAGCTCCACTTCGCTGGTCAGGTAATCTTTTTCCGTCGCCGCGCCCGGTTGCTGCTCGGCGCCGGGTTGCGAACCGCAAGCATCGTCGCAGCTGCCGCAGGACGGCGCCGAATAGTAACTGTAGTCCTGGTAGTTCAGACGTTCGTAATTGGCCTTCAGCCAGTGCGGCTCCTCCATCTGCAGCCAGGCGCGGTAGGCCTCGAGGCGGAATTCCAGCATCCACTCGGGTTCGTTGCGCTTGGCCGAGATGGCGCGCACCACCTCTTCGTTGATGCCTTTGGCCAACTCATCGGTTGCCAGCTGGGTGAAGAAACCTTCTTTGTAGCGACCTTCGCTGACCCAAGCCTGCACTTCATTAGGCATTTCTACATTGCTTCGTGTCATGTTGATTGCATCGCTCAAACGCCAAAGCTCTCGCCGCACCCGCAGGCATGCTGAGCTTTAGGGTTGTTGAATTTGAATATCTGATTCAGCCCTTCGCGGACGTAATCTACCGTGGTGCCATCGATGAACGGCATGGCCTTCAGCGGCACGTAGAGTTTGGCGCCGTCGCGCTCAAACAGCAGATCGTCATCGGCGGGTTCGCGGGTCAGATCCAGCACATAGGCAAAGCCGGCGCAGCCGGATTGTTTCACCCCTAGCTGCAGCCCTTTCACCTGCGGATCCTGCTGCATCAGTTTGGTTATTTGTCGTACGGCGCTGTCGCTGAGCGAAATGCCTTGCCAGACATTTTCATCCAGAGAAAAAGTGCCGACATTTTCCGTTTGCATAGGGTCTACCTCACACTCGTGTTTGGCCACAGCCAATCTGGGTTGCTTATATGTTAGTGATAACGATTATCACTTCAACCGTTTGTTTTGCGGGGGTATCCGCCGCGAGCGCGGTTTTTCGCTGCGGCGTGCGGCAAGCCAGCGGGACATCCGTGGCGGCTTGCGGCGTCTGGCGGCAAGGTGTACATGCTATCCCTATGAATTTGTTCTTTATCCTGCATCACCGTACCGCACTCCCCGGTGGCCCGTCAGCGTTACAGCGCCGCGGTGCATTGCCGATCTAAACATTCATAGAAAATACCTATTTCTGCATTCTGTCTGTCGTAAATGTGCGTTTATCGGCATTTCGTGGCGCAGCGCAAGCGCGCACCCTCAGGTTAAAGTTTAGTCGCTCAGGCTCAAGTTGGGTCGTCGGCAGCCTTTTACACCTCACGCAATGAAAAAACGCCACGCCGGGGATTGATCGGCAACGCGGCAGTTTATATGATAATGATTATCATTCAATTGTAATTTGAGCGCGAAGCCAATGACTCTTTCGATCAACGCATGGTTGCTGGGCAAGATTGATGACTACAAATTCAGCGTGCGCGACGCCACGGTGGACTTTTACATGGCCGAAGCGGCGCTACGGCGCCCGGAATGCAATATCGACCACCTGAAGCGGTACAACAGCGTCAGCCTTACCATGGCCAATCTGTGTCTGGAGAACGGTGACGACGACAGCTACCTGCACGCGCTCAGCAAGCTGCACAACCGGCTGATCGTCGAGATCAACAATCCGCAGCGTTGCCAGCTGTTTCGGGTGCAAAGTTACCACTTCGCGCGCCATACGCTGACGCTGATCTGCCAAAAATACGCAATGGAAGGCACCTGGGAGAAGGCGAACGCGTTTCAGAAGGACTTCGTCAAACGCGTGCCGTTTCAACTGTAAAGCGAAAGGCTCCGCAGGCCGAGCGCCTGCGGAAACCGGCGGGGATCAGTCGATGACCGCCGTGGTCAGACGCGAAGTGCAGCACAGCCGATCGCGCGCGTCGAAGATCTCGATTTGCCATACTTGATGACGGCGGCCAACGTGCAGCGCGCGGCACACCCCGCGCACCTGGCCATCGAACACCGCGCGCAGGTGGTTGGCGTTGATCTCCAGCCCCACCACTTTCTGCTCGCCCTCACTGCACAGGTAACCGGCCATCGATCCCATCGATTCCGCCAGCACCACCGACGCCCCGCCGTGCAACAGCCCGAACGGCTGCCGGGTGCGGCCATCGACCGGCATGGTGGCCTCGAGGAAATCCTCGCCCAGCTGGGTAAACTCGATGCCCACATGGCTGACCATGCAGCCGTCACCGGCGCGGTTCAGCTGCTCCAGCGACGTTTCACGTTTCCACAATTTCACTCAATCATCTCCAGAAGTGCCTGTAATGGGTGGCGCACGCCATTGCCCTCGATGCGTTTCACCTGGCTGCGGCAGGAATAGCCGGTCGCCAGGCAGCGCTGCCGCGGCAAACGCTGTAGCGTCGGATGCCATGATAGCTCATAAATGCCGAGCGAGTTTTGCAGGTTCTTGGCTTCATGGCCGTAAGTGCCCGCCATGCCGCAGCAGCCGACGCTGACGTTCTCCAGTTTGGCGCCGAAGCGGGCGAAGATCGCCGCCCATTGTTGGCCGCTGGCCGGCAGCGCGGTGGTTTCGGTGCAGTGGCCGAACAGATACCACGGCTCGCCGGTCGCCGGCTGTTCGGCGCGATCCGCGATCCGCTGCTGCAGCCATTCATGCACCAGCTGCACCTGGAAATCGCCGCGCTCGGCGCCGAGGATCTCGCGGTATTCGTCGCGGTAACACAGCACCAGCGCCGGATCGACGCCCACCAGCGGCATGCCGAGCTGCGCCACGCGGTTGAGAAAATCGGCGGTTTTGCGCGCGGTGCGGGCAAACCGCGTCAGGAAACCTTTCACATGCTGCGCCTTGCCGTTCGGCGAGAACGGCAGCAGCACCGGTTTATAACCGAGCTTCTCCACCAGCCGGACAAAGTCCGCCACCACTTTGGCGTCGTAATAGCTGGTGAACGGATCCTGGACGATCAACACGTGTTCTGCCCGCTGCTCGGCGCTCAGCCCTTCCAGCTGCTCCAGCGTCAGCGTGGTCGCGCGGTGGCCGGACAGCTGCTGACGCAGCGTCGGGCTGGACAACAGCGGCAGATCAACCATGCCGATGGCGTTGCGGCTCATCTCTCGCAGCCACGGCTGGCGGAAGAAGAAGTTGAACACCTTCGGCGCGCGGGCCATCAATGGGGTATAGCTCTCTACGCCGGCGACCATGTAGTCACTCACCGGGCGCAGATAGCGGGTGTGGTAGAGCTGCAGGAAGCGCGAACGGAACCCCGGCACGTCAATTTTGATCGGGCACTGGGTGGAACAGGCCTTGCAGGCCAGACAGCCAGACATCGCCTCTTTCACTTCGTGCGAAAAGTCGTACTCGCCCTTGCCGGCATGCCAGCTGTTGCGGGTTTTCTCGATTAGACCGCGCAAGCTGAGGCGCTGCTGCGGCAGCTGTTTCTCCAGCGCCAACGGATCGACGCCTTGCTCGGCCAACAGACGCAGCCACTCGCGCACCAGCGTCGCCCGCCCTTTCGGCGAATGAATGCGGTTGCCGCTGATCTTCATCGACGGGCACATCGGGCTGCGCACGTCGAAGTTGAAGCACAGGCCGTTGCCGTTACACTCCAGTGCGCCGCGGAACGAGGTGCGCACCTCGACCGGGATCTGGCGATCGAAGGTGCCGCGTTTGACCGCGTCAACCTGCATCATCGGCGCATCGACCGCCAGCGGCGAACAGATCTTGCCTGGGTTCAGGCGATTATCCGGATCGAACGCCGCCTTGATGCGGCGCAGCTCTTCATACAGCGTTTCCCCGAAGAATTCAGGGCTGTATTCCGCGCGGAACCCCTTGCCGTGCTCTCCCCACAGCAGGCCGCCGTATTTGGCGGTCAGCGCCACCACCCGATCGGAGATCTGCTTCATCAGCACTTCCTGCTGCGGGTCGCACATGTCAAGCGCCGGGCGCACGTGCAGCACCCCGGCGTCGACGTGGCCAAACATGCCATAGCTCAGATTGTGGTCATCGAGCAGTTGCCGAAATTCGACGATATAGTCCGCCAGATGTTGCGGCGGCACACAGGTGTCCTCGGCGAACGGAATCGGCTTGGCACGCCCTTTGGCGTTGCCCAGCAGCCCGACCGCCTTCTTGCGCATGTTGTAAATGCGCTCGATGCCAGCCAGATCGCCGCAGATCTGGTAGCCGATCACGCCGCCCTGCCGCTGCGCGATCAATTCGTCCAGCCGTTGGCACAGGGCTTCCATCTGGCCGTCGATCAGCGCCCGATCGTCGCCGGCGAACTCGACGATGTTCAGCCCGAGCATCTCTTTATCCGGCACGTCGGCGATCAGTTCGTTCACCGAGTGCCAAACAATGTCTTCACGCGCCAGGTTCAGCACCTTGGAATCGATGGTTTCCACCGACAGCGCCTTGGCCTCGACCATAAAGGGCGCATTGCGCAGCGCAGAGTCAAAGGAGTCGTACTTCACGTTGACCAGGCGGCGCACTTTCGGCAGCGGCGTGATGTCCAGCCGCGCCTCGGTGATAAACGCCAGCGTGCCCTCGGCGCCGGTCAGAATGCGCGTCAAATCGAAGGTCTGCAGATCGTCGCTCAGCACGTGGCGCAGATCGTAACCGGTGAGGAAGCGGTTGAGCTTGGGGAATTTCTCCAGGATCAGCGCGCGCTGCTCGCGGCAGCGGTTGAGCACCGTGCGGTAGATGCGCCCTTCGGCGGTCTCTTCCTGAGCAATCGTTTCCGCCAGCGCTGTCGGCATGGCGCGGGTATCGATCATCTCGCCGCCCAGCAGCACCGCCCGCAGGCCCAACACGTGATCGGAGGTTTTGCCGTACACCAGCGAGCCCTGGCCGGAAGCATCGGTGTTGATCATGCCCCCCAGCGTGGCGCGGTTGCTGGTGGACAGTTCCGGCGAGAAGAAGTAGCCGAACGGCCGCAGGTATTGATTCAGCTGATCCTTGATCACGCCGGCTTCGACTTTCACCCAGCCTTGTTCGACGTTGATCTCCAGAATGCGGTTCATGTGGCGCGACATATCGACCACGATGCCGGTATTGAGCGACTGGCCGTTGGTGCCGGTGCCGCCGCCGCGCGGGCTGAAGGTCAGCGTATTGAAGCGCTCTTCTCCGGCCAGACGGGCGATCAGCGCCACATCGGCGGTGGAACGGGGGAACACCACCGCATCGGGCAGCAGCTGATAGATACTGTTGTCGGTGGCCATCGTCAGCCGGTCGGCATAGCTGGTGGCGGTATCGCCGTTGAATCCGTTTTGCTTCAGTGCTTCCAAAAAGTCGAGCACCCGTTGAACGAGGCCGGGCGCCTGAGAAATCTGTGGGATCATTCGCTTTTTTGACCCTGTCCGTCTATTTTTTATGCGCTGATGTACGCTGAATCGGGCCTTTAATTCAGACCCACCCTATTTTTTAGTGACACTAAAAACTAACATACTCGTTTAGTGAAGGCATTCACATTATTACCGCCCTGCGAGCGCCGCCACAGGCGGCCGCCCGGCGGTGATAAACCGACCGACAGGCACCCCGATTCGCCGGTGCCAGGGATTTAATTGACCAGGATGAGAACCCACTGATGCCACTCCCGCAATCGCGTTACGACTTACCGCGAATTATTTTCGGCGTGCTGTTTATCGCCATCATGATCGTTGCCTGTTTTTGGGTGATCCAACCGTTTATTCTCGGCTTCGCCTGGGCGGGTATGGTGGTGATCGCCACCTGGCCGTTGCTGCTCAAACTGCAAAAGCTGCTGTGGGGCCGCCGCTCGCTGGCGGTGTTGGTCATGACCCTGCTGCTGATCCTGCTGTTCATTCTGCCTATTTCCCTGCTGATCAGCAGCGTGGTGGATAACAGCGCGCCGCTGATCGCCTGGGCCAGTTCGCCCGGCAAGCTGCACATTCCCGATCTCGCCTGGCTGCAGTCCGTGCCGATGATCGGCGACAGGCTCTATACCAGCTACCACACATTGGTTAACGCCGGCGGCGCTGCGCTGCTGGCGAAGGTGCAGCCGTACTTCGGCCAAACCGCCACCTGGTTCGTGGCGCAGGCGGCGCATATCGGTCGTCTGCTGCTGCACTGCGCGCTGATGCTGCTGTTCAGCGCCTTGTTGTATGCGCGCGGCGAGCAGGTGGCGCTGGGTATCCGTCACTTTGCGGTGCGCCTCGGTTCCAAACGCGGCGATGCGGCGGTGCTGCTGGGCGGCCAAGCGATCCGCGCCGTCGCGCTGGGCGTGGTGGTGACGGCGTTGGTGCAGTCGGTGCTGGGCGGCATCGGTCTGGCGGTAAGCGGCATTCCTGCCGCCACTCTGCTGACGATGCTGATCTTTATCTGCTGCGTGGCGCAATTGGGGCCGCTGTTGGTGCTGGTGCCGGCCATCATCTGGCTGTACTGGCACGGCGACACCACCTGGGGCACCGTGCTGCTGGTCTGGAGCTGCGTGGTGGCCACGCTGGATAACGTGCTGCGCCCGGTGCTGATCCGCATGGGCGCAGACCTGCCGCTGCTGCTGATCCTGTCCGGCGTTATCGGCGGTTTGCTGGCCTTCGGCATGATTGGCCTGTTCATCGGCCCGGTGGTGTTGGCGGTATCTTATCGCCTGTTGACCGCCTGGATGGATGAAGCGCCGGAGCCGACCTCCGCACCGGAGCAAGTCATCGAAGATCTGGAAAAACGCTAATTCCCCCCTTCCGCCCGCATCGTCGGGCGGAACTTTTCACGCCTGTCATTATTCCTACCCCATTCGAGTAATATCTCCGCCCAATATAATGCCGCCCTATATTGATTTCAGTACGGCGAATGAAAGGTGCAATGTAAATCCCTGTTTGTTGCAAACGGAAAAAAGAGATAACTACCGCAAATAAAATGTGATGCCGCTATCGATTAGGATGATTCTTAATGACTAGTCGCGTTCAAAAATCTAGTATTATGGCCATCTATTGCTTCAAATCACTGATTTTAAAGCAACCTTTCTGAACAATGTAATGCCATACATGTGAATTGCTGTGTGTAGTCTTTGCCCATCTCCTACGGTGGGCTTTTTTTTATTCTTTTTTCGTCGAATTGATTATTTTACGCGCCGTTATTTACATTCAGAAATAAAAAGGCCGCAGCGTTAACTGCGGCCTGACGTTAATGCCTCAGCGAGGCCGAGACATTATTTCTTTTTCGACAAATTGATCCAGGTCTGCACCACAGTGTCCGGGTTGAGCGACAGGCTGTCGATGCCCTGCTCCATCAGCCACTCGGCGAAGTCTTCATGGTCAGACGGACCCTGGCCGCAGATGCCGACGTATTTGCCGTGGCGCTTGGCCGCCTGAATCGCCATCGACAGCAGCGCTTTCACCGCCTCGTTGCGCTCGTCGAACAGTTCCGACACCACGCCGGAATCGCGATCCAGCCCCAGCGCCAGCTGAGTCATGTCGTTGGAGCCGATGGAGAAGCCGTCGAAGTGCTCGAGGAACTGATCCGCCAACAGCGCATTGGACGGGATCTCGCACATCATGATCACTTTCAGCCCGTTTTCGCCGCGCTTCAGCCCCTGACGCGCCAACTCGGCCACCACCGCTTCCGCCTGCGCCACGGTGCGCACGAACGGCACCATGATTTCGACGTTGGTCAGCCCCATGTCGTTACGTACGCGTTTCACCGCCTCGCACTCCAGCGCGAAGCAATCGCGGAAGCTGTCGGCCACGTAACGGCCGGCGCCGCGGAAGCCCAGCATCGGGTTCTCTTCGTGCGGTTCATACTTATCGCCGCCCACCAAGTTGGCGTACTCGTTGGATTTGAAGTCGGACAGCCGCACGATCACACGCTTCGGCCAGAAGGCGGCGCCCAGCGTCGCGATCCCTTCTGTCAGGCGGCCAACGTAGAACTCGACCGGGTGGTCGTAACCCTGCATCAACGCGCGAATTTCGTTTTGCAGCGCCGGCGTCTGCTGATCGAACTCCAGCAGCGCGCGCGGGTGCACGCCAATCATGCGGTTGATGATAAATTCCAGCCGCGCCAGGCCCACGCCTTCATTCGGCAAACGCGCAAAGTCGAAAGCGCGATCCGGGTTGCCGACGTTCATCATGATCTTCAGCGGCAGATCCGGCAGCTCGGTCACTTCAGAGCTCTGCACGCTGAAATCCAGCATGTCGCTGTAAACGAAGCCGGTGTCGCCTTCCGCACAGGATACGGTGACTTTCTGGCCGTCTTTCAGCACGTCGGTGGCGTGGCCGCAGCCCACCACCGCCGGGATGCCCAGCTCACGGGCGATGATCGCCGCGTGACAGGTGCGCCCGCCGCGGTTGGTGACGATCGCGGCGGCTTTCTTCATGATCGGTTCCCAGTCTGGGTCGGTCATGTCGGTGACCAGCACGTCGCCCGGCTGGATGCGATCCATTTCGCTGATGTCGTGGATCACTTTCACCGGACCGGCGCCGATGCGGTGACCGATGGCGCGGCCTTCCACCAACACCGGACTGGTGCCGTTCAGCTGGTAGCGCTCCATGGTTTGTTCGTTGGAGCGTACGGTCTCCGGGCGTGCCTGCACGATCAGCAGCTTGCCGGTATGGCCGTCTTTCGCCCACTCGATATCCATCGGGCGGCCGTAATGTTTTTCGATCAGGATCGCCTGCTGCGCCAGCGCCTGCACTTCGTCATCCGTCAGCGAGAAACGGCTGCGCTGCGCTTCCGGCACGTCTTCAATGCGCACCTGTTTGCCGTGATCCTGCGACGGCGCGTATACCATGCGGATCTTTTTCGAACCCAGGTTGCGGCGCACGATCGCCGGCTTGCCGTTTTGCAGCGTCGGTTTGTGCACGTAGAACTCATCCGGGTTCACCGCGCCCTGCACCACCATTTCACCCAAGCCGAAAGCGGAGGTGATGAATACCACCTGATCAAAGCCGGACTCGGTGTCGATGGTGAACATGACGCCCGAGGAGGCCAGATCCGAGCGCACCATGCGCTGTACGCCGGCCGACAGCGCCACGCCGCGGTGATCGTAGCCCTGGTGCACGCGATAAGAGATGGCGCGGTCGTTGAACAGCGACGCGAACACGTGCTTGATCGCCACCATTACGGCGTCGATGCCCTGCACGTTGAGGAAGGTTTCCTGCTGGCCGGCGAAGGAGGCGTCCGGCATGTCTTCCGCCGTGGCGGAGGAGCGCACCGCAAAGGAAGCTTCCGGTTCGCCGTCGGCGAGCTGTTGGTAAGCCTGATGAATTTCACGCTCGAACTCGGCGTGGAACGGCGTGTCGATCACCCATTGGCGGATCTGGGCGCCGGCCTTGGCCAGTTGGGCAACGTCGTCAACGTCGGTCTGATCCAGTAGCTGATAGATGCGCTGGTTAACACCGCTTTGTTCGAGGAAATCGTTAAACGCCTGTGCGGTGGTGGCAAAACCGTTAGGCACGGCCACGCCCAAATCGGAAAGATTGGTGATCATTTCACCGAGGGAGGCATTTTTGCCGCCGACACGGTCAACGTCGTGCATGCCAAGCTGGTTGTACCAAAGCACATTACGCAAGTCTGGGCCATTGTTGGACATCGAGACAATCCTTATTGCTATCAGTAGGGTAAAGACGGATTTAATTCGCTTGCTTTACGGCGCCGCTAACACGGAGCCGAATCAGACTAGCACACTGATCCGGGGAAAATGGAAAGGTGAATCGATCAACCCACTGAAGAAAGTGGTTTTTAAGAGAATGTCCTAACCGGCTGATTTGCCTGGGAACCGTTCCCAATCGCACGAAAAGCTTAGTTCTCAACAAATTACGCTCTTTTTAAAATTCTGTTTTAATGACCACGCAAACGCTATCGTTTTTGGTGAAAATAGCGGCAAATTTACGTTTCGGCTCGAAAAGCGTCGCTGCGCCGCGATTTCTATCGCCGCCAACGCGCGCTTTTTTTTCGCGCGCCGCCGCAAGACGCTTTACCGCCCCGCCGTCACAATTTTTTCCCTCGCCCCTTTACCCGCGGATCGTCTGCGGCTCATGATATTGGCAGTGATGACAGCAGGAACACCGTTTTCAGGTAAGGAGCCTCGGGTGGAAAGAAGCGTTTTTTATATTTCGGATGGTACGGCGATCACCGCCGAAGTGCTGGGGCACGCGGTGCTGTCGCAGTTCCCGGTCACGGCGACCACTTACACCTTGCCGTTTGTCGAAACCGAGGCGCGCGCACGCGCAGTTCGCCAACAAATCGATGATATCTATAATGAAACTGGTGTACGGCCGCTGGTGTTTTACTCCATCATCTCGCCGGAAGTGCGCGATGTGATCGTGCAAAGCCAAGGCTTCTGTCAGGATATCGTGCAGGCGCTGGTCGGCCCGCTGCAGGGTGAGCTGGACGTGGAGCCAACGCCGGTGCCGAACCGCACCCACGGTCTGACCGCCAGCAACCTCGGCAAGTACGACGCGCGCATTGCCGCCATCGACTATACCCTGGCGCATGACGACGGCATTTCGCTGCGCAATCTCGATCAGGCGCAGGTGATCCTGCTCGGCGTGTCGCGCTGCGGCAAAACCCCCACCAGCCTTTATCTGGCGATGCAGTTCGGCATCCGCGCCGCCAACTATCCGTTTATCGCCGACGATATGGACAATTTGCACCTGCCGGCCTCGCTGAAACCGTTTCAGCATAAATTATTCGGCCTGACCATCGATCCGGAACGCCTTGCGGCGATCCGCGAAGAACGGCGCGAAAACAGCCGTTACGCCTCACTGCGCCAGTGCCGCATGGAGCTCGCCGAGGTCGAGGCGCTGTTCCGCAAAAATCAGATCCGCTACCTCAATACCACCAACTATTCGGTCGAAGAGATCTCCACCAAAATCCTCGACATCCTTGGCATGAGCCGCCGCATGTTCTGATCTTTCCCTCGCGGGGCCCCGTGCCCCGCCGCCTGCCGTTTATTTCAGCAGCAGCTGATTTTTTTGTGCTTTTTTTCGCGGCTTTGATCAACAGAACACAATCTCTACGGTTGAATTCAGCGCTTTTTGCGTTATTGTGATCGCCATCACTTCCCGGCACTCCTGCCGCAGAGAAGAACAGTTTCCAGGGAACAACATGCACAAAACAGATGAACTGCGGACCGCGCGCATCGACAGCCTCGTCACGCCGCAAGCGTTGGCGGACAAGCTGCCGATCTCGGCGGCCATCGCCGATAACGTGACAGCGTCACGTAAACGCATTGAAAAAATCCTCACCGGTGAAGACCGCCGCCTGCTGGTGGTGATCGGCCCCTGCTCGATCCACGATCTCGATGCCGCCGTCGATTACGCCGGCCGGCTGAACGCCCTGCGCGAGCGCTACCAGGATCGCCTGGAGATCGTAATGCGCACCTATTTCGAAAAACCGCGCACCGTCGTCGGCTGGAAAGGCCTGATCTCCGATCCGGCGCTGGACGGCACCTTCCAGGTCAACCGCGGCATCGAAATGGCACGCCGCCTGCTGCTGGAAGTGAACCAGCTCGGCCTGCCGACCGCCACCGAATTCCTGGACATGGTCGTCGGCCAATACATCGCCGATCTGATCAGCTGGGGCGCCATCGGCGCACGCACCACCGAAAGCCAGATCCACCGTGAAATGGCCTCGGCGCTCTCCTGCCCGGTCGGCTTCAAAAACGGCACCGACGGCAACACCCGCATCGCCATCGACGCCATTCGCGCGGCGCGCGCCGGGCACATGTTCCTGTCGCCGGACAAACATGGCCAGATGACCATCTACCAGACCAGCGGCAACCCGTACGGCCACATCATCATGCGCGGCGGCAAAACGCCGAACTACCACGCCAGCGATATCGCCGCCGCCTGTGACAGCCTGCGTGAATTCGATCTGCCGGAGCACCTGGTGATCGACTTCAGCCACGGCAACTGCCAGAAAATGCACCGCCGCCAGTTGGAAGTGGCCGACAACGTCTGCCAGCAGATCCGCGCCGGCTCTGCCGCCATCACCGGCGTGATGGCGGAAAGCTTCCTGGTGGAAGGCACGCAGAAGATCGTCGCCGGCCAACCGCTGACCTATGGCCAGTCGATCACCGATCCTTGCCTGAGCTGGTCCGACAGCGAACAGCTGCTGGCGATGCTGGCGGATGCGGTCGATAGCCGTTTCTGACGCAACACAGGCCGGGGCCTCGCCCCGGCTTTATTCATCCCGCCCTGCTCATCTATACTGATTGCAACGCTTTAGCACCCGCCGAAACGCACTGGGAGCCCCGGCATGATTCACTCTCTGTTATCCATTCCCTGCGTCACGCTGCAGGGCGAGCAAAAAACGCTGGGCGATTTCCCGGCGCGCGCTTACCTGGTGGTCAACACCGCCAGCAAGTGCGGCTTCACCCCGCAATACCGCGGGCTGGAAAATTTGTGGCGATACTATCGCGAGCGTGGCCTGATGGTGCTCGGCTTCCCCTGCAACCAGTTTGGTTCTCAGGAGCCGGGCAGTCCGCTGGAGATCGCCAATTTTTGCAGCCTCAACTACGGCGTCAGTTTCCCGCTGTTCAGCAAGATCGACGTTAACGGCCCCGGCGCCCACCCGCTGTTCAATGAGCTGAAACGCCTGGCGCCCGGCATTCTGGGCAGCCGCCGCATCAAATGGAATTTCACCAAGTTCCTGCTCACCGCCGACGGCCAGCGCGTGACGCGCTTTGCGCCGATCACCAAGCCCGAACGCCTGTTTGACCGCATCGAAACCCTGCTGAAATAACGCCCCTTTTTTACGGGCCGAGTGCGCTCGGCCCGCCGCCGGATGTCCGTTCGACAAAAAGGTTCCATCGGTAAGAAAATTTTCCTTGATGTAACCTTTCCTTCACATGATAATGATTCTCAGTTTGATATTAATTACCATTTAATAATCTGTTTTATAAGCACAATGATGATGGATACTGCCAACACGCCAACCCCCGCCGCCGCGGCCCCGACCGAGCACAGCGCAAACGCGCCGCCCAGCTACGACAGCGCACAGCTGCTCGGCGCCGACGGCATCGCGTTCATTACCCATCAGGGCCAGCGCTATCAGCTGCGGCAGACCAAAGCCGGGAAATTGATCCTGACCAAATAACCACAGAACCCTCAAACGCCAGCCACCCCGATCGTTTGATCCAGGCAGCCAGCAAATCTATTGATATGTTTTATTACATACGGAGAGTTGCACCATGCCTCTGACATTTTCCACCCGGCTGCGTTTTTCCGCGTTGAGTCTGGCGATTGCCTGCGCTCTGCCTACGGTGGCCTTGGCACAAAACACCAGCACAACAACTTCTTCCAACGCGGCAGCGGCCAAAAACGCCGACGAGACCATGACCGTGGTCGCCACCGGCAACCAACGCAGCAGCTTTGAAGCGCCGATGATGGTCACGGTCATCGAAGGAAACTCGCCGGAAAGTCAAACTGCAGGCACCGCCGCCGATATGCTGCGCCGCGTGCCGGGCATTACCGTCACGGGTTCCGGGCGCAGCAATGGGCAGGATCTCATGATGCGCGGTTACGACCGACGCGGCGTGCTGACGTTAGTTGACGGCATCCGCCAGGGGACCGATACCGGCCATATTAACGGCACTTTTTTGGATCCTGCGTTAGTGAAACGCATTGAAATCGTGCGCGGCCCCTCCGCGTTGCTGTACGGCAGCGGCGCGTTGGGTGGCGTAGTGTCTTATGAGACCGTCGATGCCGCCGATCTGCTGCTGCCGGGCCAGGATAGTGGGTTCCGCGTCTACGGCACCGCCGGCACCGGCGACCACAGCCTGGGCATGGGCGCCAGCGCCTACGGCAAGACCGATAACCTCGACGGCCTGCTATCGTTCGGCACCCGCGACGTCGGCGATCTTCGTCAGGGCAACGGCTTCGATGCGCCTAACGACGAAACCATCAGCAACGTGCTGGCTAAAGGCACCTGGAAGATCGACGATAGCCAGTCGCTAAGCGGCAACCTGCGCTACTACAACAACAGCGCCCAGGAGCCGAAAAACCCGCAAACCCCAGCCAGCTCCAGTGGAAACTTAATGACCGATCGTTCGACGATTCAACGCGATGCGGCATTGAGTTACAAACTGAAGCCAATCGGCCAGGATTGGCTGGATGCGGAAGCGAAAGTGTATTATTCAGACGTGAAAATTAACGCTCACGCCAATGGCAGCGAGGATGAAGCGCGTAAACAAACCACGAAAGGCGCCAAACTCGAAAACCGCACGCGCCTGTTTGCGGATACTTTCGCTTCACATCTGCTGACCTACGGCACCGAGGCTTACAAACAGGAGCAAACGCCGGGCGGCGCTACCGAAAGTTTCCCGCACGCAAAAATCAACTTCGCTTCAGGCTGGCTGCAGGACGAAATCACGCTGCGCGATCTGCCCGTCACCCTGCTCGCCGGCACCCGCTATGACAATTACAAGGGCTCAAGCGACGGCTATGCCGATGTGGATGCGAACAAATGGTCCTCACGCGGCGCAGTCAGCATTACGCCTACCGACTGGCTGATGCTGTTCGGCTCCTATTCTCAGGCGTTCCGCGCGCCAACGATGGGTGAGATGTACAACGACTCCAAGCACTTCTCAATTCCAATGGGACCAACCACCATCACCAACTATTGGGTACCTAACCCGAATTTGAAGCCGGAAACCAACGAGACCCAAGAGTACGGGTTTGGTCTGCGTTTCGATGATTTGATGCTGGCCGATGATAGCCTGCAGTTCAAAGCCAGCTATTTCGATACCAAAGCCAAGGACTACATCACCACCGATGTCACGATGGAACTGGGACGCGGTCCGCGCGGCCCTTACTGCATCAGTTGCACCACCTTCTCGACCAATGTCGATCGCGCCAAAATCTGGGGATGGGACGCTACGCTCAGCTATAAAACCCCCTGGTTCGGCTGGGATTTGGCTTACAACCGCACCCGTGGCAAAAATGAAGCGACCGGTGACTGGTTAAGCAGCATCAATCCGGACACCGTCACCAGCTCGCTGGACGTGCCGCTGGGCGAAACCGGTCTGTCTGCCGGCTGGGTCGCCACCTTCGCCGAACGCGCGACGCGCGTGGAGACAGGCACGGCCGAACAAGCCGGTTATGGCGTCAACGACTTCTATCTGAGCTACAAGGGCCGCGACCGTCTGCAGGGCATGACCACCACCGTGGTGTTGGGTAACGCCTTCGACAAAGAATATTACTCGCCGCAGGGCATCCCGCAGGATGGCCGCAACGCCAAACTGCTGGTCAGCTACCAGTGGTAATCATTTGACTATCTGGCGGACAACCCGATTGTCCGCCGTTCGCATTACAGCGCAGGAGAATCCGGCATGAGCAACACCCTATACGAACGCTACCAACAGGCTAAAATCGATCACCCCGGCAAATACGCCCGCGATCTGGCGGCGATCCTTGGCGTCAGCGAAGCGGAGCTGACGCACGCCCGCGTCGGCCACGACGCCCGCCGCCTGCAGGCCGACGCGCGCACCCTGCTGACCGAGCTTGAGCAGGTCGGCGTCACCAAGTCCATCACCCGCAACAGCTATGCGGTGCATGAGCAGATGGGCCGCTACCGCAACCAGCACCTTAACGGCCACGCCGGGCTGATCCTCAACCCGCGCGAGCTGGATCTGCGTCTGTTCCTCAACCACTGGACCAGCGTTTTCGCCATGAGCGAAACCAACAAACGCGGCGTGCGCCACAGCATCCAGTTCTTCGACCAACAGGGCGATGCGCTGCACAAGGTCTACACCACCGAGGAAACCGATCTGCCGGCCTGGATGGCGCTGGTGGAACGCCATCTGAGCGAAGAAAACCCGGCGCTGACGCTGCAGCCCGTCGAGGCGAATACCGTTGATGAAACAACGCAAGATCATGCCAAAATCGACGCTGAATGGCGCGCGATGACCGACGTTCACCAGTTCTTCCAGCTGCTGAGCCGCAATAAACTCACGCGCCAGCAGGCGTTCCGCGCCGTCGGCGACGATCTGGCCTATCAGGTGGACAACAGCGCGCTGTCGCAGCTGCTGGAAGCAGCGCAGCAGCAGCAAAACGAGATCATGATATTCGTCGGCAACCGCGGCTGCGTGCAGATCTTCACCGGCCAGATCGAACGTTTGATGCCGCAGGAAGGTTGGATCAACGTGTTCAATCGCCGCTTCACGCTGCACCTGATCGAAGGCGCCATCGCCGAAAGCTGGATCACCCGCAAACCGACCAAGGACGGCATCGTCACCAGCCTGGAGCTGTTCGCCGCCGACGGCACGCAGATCGCGCAGCTGTATGGCCAACGCACCGAAGGCCAGCCGGAACAAACCCAGTGGCGCGAGCAGGTTGCCGCGCTCGCCGCCAAGGACATCGCCGCATGAAATCTTCCTTGATCCGCCGCCTGGCGCTGATGATGACGCTGGCGCTGCCGCTCACCGCGGCGGCGGCGCAGCGCATCGTCTCGATCGGCGGCGACGTGACGGAAATCGCCTTCGCGCTCGGCGCCGGCGACGACGTGATCGCCCGTGACAGCACCAGCTTGCACCCGGCGGCGGTGAAAACGCTGCCGGACGTCGGCTACATGCGCCAGCTGAATGCCGAAGGCATTTTGGCGCTCAAACCGACGCTGGTGCTGACGACCGAGCTGGCGCAACCGGCGCTGGTGCTCAAACAGCTGGCGGACAGCGGCGTCAAAGTGGTCAGCGTGCCGGGTGACACCACCCTGCAGGCGGTGCCGCAGAAAATCGCTACGATCGCCGCCGCGCTGCAACGCGTTGAGCAAGGCAAACAGCTGAGCGAGCGCTATCAACAGCAGCTGGCGGCGGTCGACACCTCTCCGCTGCCGGTCAAGGTGCTGTTTGTGATGAGCCACGGCGGCATTACGCCGATGGCCGCCGGGCAACACACCGCCGCCGACGCGGTGATCGCCGCCGCCGGACTGAAAAACGCCATGCAGGGCTTTGACCGCTACCGTCCGCTGTCGCAGGAAGGCGTCATCGCCAGCGCGCCGGATCTGTTGCTGGTCACCACCGACGGCGTGCGCACCCTCGGCGGCGAACAGCAGCTGTGGACGCTGCCGGGCCTGGCGTTGACGCCGGCAGGCAAGCAGCGCCGCGTACTGATCGTCGATGACATGGCGCTGCTGGGCTTCGGTCTGGATACGCCGGCGGCGCTGGCCAAGCTGCGCCACGCGGCGGAGCAAAAGTAATGCGCTGTCGCACCTCGCCTCAGTTGGCCATCATCGGTCTGCTGGTGCTGCTGACGCTGCTGGCGCTGGTCGCCGCCAACCTGGGCGCGCTGACGCTGTCGTTTCGCACCCTGTGGCGCGAACCTTTCAGCGACGCCGCCTGGCACATCTGGCTGAACATCCGTCTGCCGCGCGTGCTGCTGGCGGTAGTGATCGGCTGCGCATTGGCGGTGTCCGGCGCCGTAATGCAGGGACTGTTCCGCAACCCGCTGGCGGATCCTAGCCTGCTGGGTATCAGCAGCGGCGGCGCGCTGTTTGTCGCGCTGTTCATCGTGATGCCGCTGGCGTTGCCGGTGACGATCGCGCTGTACGGCCATATGCTGGCGGCGTTCCTCGGCAGCCTGCTGGTATCGTTGTTGATCTACGGCATCAGCCGCAGCGGGCACGGCAACCTGTCGCGGCTGCTGCTGGCGGGCATCGCCATCAACGCCCTGTGCATGGCGGCCATCGGCGTGCTCTCCTACGTCAGCAGCGATCAACAGCTGCGCCAGTTCTCGCTGTGGATGATGGGCAGCCTCAGCCAGTCGCAGTGGCCGACGCTGGCGGTTTCGGCCTCGCTGATCCTGCCTACGGCGCTGCTGACGCTGCTGCAGGCGCGCCGGCTGAACCTGTTGCAGTTGGGGGATGAAGAGGCCCACTATCTCGGGGTGAACGTCCAGCGCGCCAAGCTGCAACTGCTGTTGCTAAGCGCCCTGCTGATCGGTGCGGCGGTGGCGATGAGCGGCGTGATCGGTTTCGTCGGTCTGGTGGTGCCCCATCTGGTGCGCATGCGTCTCGGCGGCGATCACCGCTGGCTGCTGCCCTGCTCCGCGCTGGGCGGCGCCTGCCTGTTGCTGGTCAGCGATACGCTGGCGCGCACGCTGGTGGCGCCGGCCGAAATGCCGGTGGGGTTGATGACCAGCCTGATCGGCGGTCCTTACTTCTTGTGGCTGGTGATGCGCCAGCGGGAGCGAACCGGTGGATAACGCCGCTTGCCTGACGGCCCGAGAGCTGCGCTACAGCCTCGGTACGCGCCGCCTGATCAACGACGTTTCACTCAGCCTCGCCAGCGGTGAGATGGTGGCGATTATCGGCCCTAACGGCGCCGGAAAATCGACGCTGTTGCGCTTGCTGACCGGCTATCTGACGCCGGACTGCGGCGAATGCCGGCTGCTCGATCGCCCGCTGGAACACTGGGCGCCGCAGCAGTTGGCCAAAGTCCGGGCCGTGATGCGCCAGTACAGCGATCTGGCGTTTCCCTTCAGCGTGGAAGAAGTGGTCAGCATGGGGCGGGCGCCGCACGGCAAACGCGACGAGCATCAGGCGCTCCAACAGGTGATGGAACAAACCGACTGCCTGGCGCTGGCGCAGCGCGACTACCGTCAGCTTTCCGGCGGCGAACAACAACGGGTGCAGCTGGCGCGGGTGTTGGCGCAGCTGTGGCAGCCGCAACCGTCCCCCGCTTGGCTGTTCCTCGACGAGCCGACCTCGGCGCTGGACCTGTATCACCAGCAGCACACCCTGCGCCTGCTGCGCTCGCTGACGCGCCAACAGCCGCTGGGCGTCTGCTGCGTGCTGCACGATCTCAATCTGGCCGCGCTGTACGCCGATCGGATCCTGCTGTTGCATCAGGGCCGCCTGGTGGCGAGCGGCACGCCGCAGGAAGTGCTGCAGGCCGACATTCTCACCCGCTGGTATCAGGCCGATCTCGGCGTGGTGCATCATCCCGAAGCGTCGCTGCCGCAGGTCTATCTACGTCAATAACATCAAGGGCGCCATGAGGCGCCCTTTTTCATCTCAGCTGGAACAGGAAATCTCCAGATGTTTGCCCCAGTCCGGCGGCAGCGCGGCGAGATCGTCATACTCCGGCGCCTCGTCGAACGGCCTGAGCAGGGCCTGATGCAACCGCTGCAAACGGCCCACGTCGTCTTTTTCTGCGTCCTCAATCGCCTGCTGCGCCAGATAGTTGCGCAGGATCAGGCGCGGGTTCACCGCCTTCATCGCCCGTTGCCGTTCCGCATCGCTGACCTGTTCCTGTTGCAAACGCTGACGATACTGCTGATACCAGGCGTCGAACGCCGCACGGTCGATAAACTCGTCGCGCAGCGGCGAGTGCGCCTGCTGCTGTTCAGTGTCGCTCAACAGGCGGAACGTGCGGGTATAGTCCCGCCCTTCCTGCGCCATCAGGCTCAACAAACCGGTGAGCACGTCATTATCCTGCGCCGTCGGCGTGAAGAAGCCGAGTTTGGCGCGCATCTGTTCACCGTAGGCGCGCATCAGCGCGGGCTCATACGCCGCCAGCGCCTGCTGCAGCTGCTCGGTGGTCATCAACCCAGACAGAGTTTGCGCCAGGCGATGCAGGTTCCACAGCGCCACCGCCGGCTGATTGTCGAAGGCGTAACGTCCCTGGTGATCGGAGTGGTTGCAGATATAGCCGGGCTGGTAGTCGTCCAGGAAGCCATAAGGGCCGTAATCGATGGTGATGCCGAGAATCGACATATTGTCGGTGTTCATCACGCCGTGGGCGAAACCGACGGTTTGCCAATGGGCGATCAAACGCGCCGTGCGTTCGACCACGTCGGTAAACCACAGCTGGTAACGCTCAGCCTGATCCTGCAGCTGTGGCCAGTGATGGGCGATGACGAAATCCGCCAGCTGCCGCACTTGCTCCGGCTGTTTACGGTAATAAAAGTGTTCAAAGTGGCCGAAGCGCACATGGCTTTCCGCCACCCGCATCAGCATGGCGCCGCGTTCCGGCTGCTCGCGATATACCGGTTGTTGGCTGGTGACGATGGTCAACGCTCGGGTGGTGGGGATCCCCAGATGGTGCAGCGCCTCAGAGGCCAGAAACTCGCGGATCACCGAACGCAGCACCGCGCGGCCATCACCCATGCGCGAATACGGCGTCAGCCCGGCTCCCTTCAGGTGCCAGTCGCGGTGGCTGCCGTCCGCCAGGCGCTGTTCGCCCAACAAAATACCACGGCCATCCCCCAGTTGCCCGGCCCACACGCCGAACTGGTGGCCACTGTACACCTGCGCCAGCGGCTGCATGCCCGGTAGCAGCGTTTCTCCCGCCCAAATCGGGGTTTTATCCTGAGTAAACCAGCTTTCATCCAGCCCCAGTTCACGCGCCAGCGGCTCGCTATGGTACAGCAGGCGCGCATCCTTAAGCGGCGTTGGATTCAGAGCGGTGTAGAAACCTAGTAACTGTTGGTAGTAAGCGTTATCGAACTGCGGCATAGGCCCTCCGTTTCAGCGTAGTGTAGAGCGTGAACGGGCGGATTAACACCGAAGGAATGCAGGGAGAACGCATCCGCCTGCCGTCAGGACGGATGCAGGGAGTTTGGCGCTTCCGCCTGGCGGGGGGAACGCGGTTTAACGCTGGCGGATAAACGCGGTTATCAGCCCAAAACGAGGTGAATAACGACGGCGGGATCACGGTAGCCTCACTCCGCGCATTATTGACCTCATAGGGTGTAGTTTTTTATATCACTTCTTAATTATTGAACTCGCTGGGCATCGTCAGCAAAGCCTGCAGATTATCCACACCAACGCTGGGCCATAAAAAACCTTGCAGGCCTAAAACACCGGCGTATCTGAGTTTATTAAAATACTCTTTTTTCTCTATTCCTCCGACGATCACGCCTTTACATAACAGGTTGATATTCTTTAACAACGAGTCAATGACCACGTCATACCCCTGATGGGTAAACAGCTGCCAGTAAAAACGTTTGTCTATCTTTACGTAGTCAAACAAACCATCGTACAACGCAGTCAACGTGGCCTTACCGGAACCGAAATCATCGAGCCACAGCGTAAACATTTCGCTTAATCGCTGCACGCTCGGGTTGTTCTTGCCGGCCGAAAGATTCGGAAAACTCTCACTGATTTCAAATGCAATAAAAGGATATTGCCCGATCCTTTGGCACAACGCCGAATCGGAAAGAATAAGCTCAACGATGGTTTCTTCGATATTGATGGTCAACTGCACGTTGTTACCGGTAAACCAAGCCGCATGCTGCTCCGCAAGTTTCAGTTGCTCATTAAATAACTCAATCCTTTGTTCAGGCGCCAATAAATTAATCCCAATTTCGGCCGGCATGGCTAAATCACCATCTAGACTGTTGAAACGGCTCAACATTTCCACCGCCAACAGCCCGCCCTCCATTGAGTAAACAGGTTGAAAAACATAGCTACTAATAAAGTCAGCTTCGAGTTGGATGTTCATTTTAATGCCACAGGATGAATGGCTAGCGTATCATCGTATATCAATATATTTTATCGATCAATCCCTCTGGGATTAATCGGAAATATCAATGTAAATACCCATGAAATATCATTTAATTGATAGATTAAAGCTATACGACAATCGTGAAAGGCGCAAAGAAAAGCAGCCGGACTTATGCCATGGCGGGCGCCAAACGCGTTATGCAAAATGGTATTTGACTTAAGTTGAATGGATTTATGGCTAAATTTGACTTATCTCCTTTGTTTTATTTAAGAAAAATCCTAAATAAAGTAAAATAATCTTTCCTCCTTAACGCCAATTTTTCCTGCCGTTAACGACGACTGATTAAATTTAATAACGCATCAATTCCGCCCGTTATTCGCGGCATTGAAAACGTAAAAAAATGCCCACCTTGATTTTCAGAAAATCTGCGCTACCGCCATGCAAAACGTCGATTTCAGCAATAAAAAAAGGGATGAGCACGCTCATCCCTTCATCACCTGGCCTGCGCGCGCTAGCGGATCGTTTCGCTCAGCCATTGCCGCAGCTCGGCTAATTCGGCCGCCTGCTGAGGATAGTCCGCCATCAGTCGGTCACAGCAAGCGGCAACGGGCTCGCTTCGATACGCGCAGCCCACCAGCATTTCCGCCAACCGCTGCAGCGGGGCGGGATTCAGGCTGTCGGTGAATACCTGCGCGCGAACGATCGTCCCCTTCTCCACATCGAAGAACAGGTCTACACCGCCCCAGACAAAGCGCTCGTTGAGCAAGTGGCTGAACGCCGGCGCCTTGCCAAAATTCCATTCCCAGCTGCTCTGTTTGGCGAACTGCGCGGCAAAATCGGGCAGTTCGGGGAATACATCCGGCGAAATGATCTCCGGCTCGGCCGTCTCGCCATAGTGGGCGAAGAAGGCCTGAACGATCGCCTCACACACCAGCTCATGGCTGATGCCCGGCAAAAACTCCGCCAGATTGGCGACGCGCGAACGCACCGAGGTGATGCCCTTGGCCTGCAGTTTTTTGGGATCCGGATTGAGGTAGTCCGCCAGCCGTTCCAGATCGGCATTCAGCAGCAGCGTGCCATGGTGGAAACCGCGATCCTGCGTTTCTCGATAGGCCGATCCGGATATTTTTCGCGGCCCGTCGGCGGTTTCCATCACCAGATCGTTGCGCCCCGACGCGCCGGCTGTGACGCCCAACTGCCGCAGCGCTTGCAGAATGATGTCGGTCGAGACACTCTTGTCGTAGCCCGGTTTGCCGGCCATAAAGGTGAAGCAGGTATTGCCCAGATCGTGAAATACCGCCCCGCCGCCGCTGCTGCGCCGCGCCAACCGAATGCCGTCCTGCTCCATACGCCGGGTATTGCACTCTTTCCAGGGGTTTTGCGACTGGCCAATCACCACCGTTTCGGCATTGCGCCACAGGAAGAGAATCTTTTGCGTGGTCATTTCGCGGAAGATGCACTCTTCCACCGCCAGGTTGAACCAGGGATCGTAGGAGTCGGAGATCAGTAAACGCAGGCTGTTCATGGCAGGCACCGTTCAAAACACGAGATGCCGCCATGATACACCAAATCAACGGGTTAAGGCTAAATGCGTCGCGCCTGCCAGTACACCCGCTTCCAGTAGACGTTATCGAGCGAGGAGCGGATCACCCCGCGGCTGGTCGACGCGTGGATAAATTGGTCGTTGGTATCGTAAATGCCGACGTGCAGGCCGTTCTCACCGCCGCCGGTTTTGAAAAATACCAGATCGCCCGGCATCAGCTCATCGCGTGAAACCTTGGTGCCCAGGGAGGTCTGTTCTTCGGTCGAACGCGGCAGTTGCATATCGAAACGATCGCGGAACGTGCGGTAAACAAAGCCGGAACAATCTACGCCGCCGCGATCCAGACCACCGTAACGGTATGGCGTGCCGTACCACTGGCGCAACTGTTCGTTGAGCTGGGCCACCACCACGATAGAGTCCGCCAGGCGGCCGCTGGGCGGCGGCGCATGGCTGCTACACCCGGCGAGGATCAAACTGGCTAATAAAAACCACACACGCATCCGCATAATATCCCTTCATTGAACACGTCGCCGCATTATGCCATCCGGTACACCACCGCCTGCGAGGCAAAGCCGGCATCACGTAAGGAGAGCGCCATTTGGCGTTAATTTATCTCCCGCACGATGAAAAAGGCAAGCGCCATAAGGGAGATAATGGCGGGATCGCCGGTTTTGGCGCTATTCCGGCGATTTTGTCTCGGGTTTGCTGTTAATCAGCCAGACGCCGAACAGAATAAACAGCGTGCCCAACGTTTTCAGCAGCGTAGCGGACTCGTTAAACCACGGCAGGATCACCGCCGCCAGGTAAACCAGCGCATAGCTGACGCTCAGCAGAGGATAAGCGCGGTTTAACGGCAGATGGCGCAGCGCAAAGAACCAACACAGCATCGACAGCGCATAACCGAAGATGCCGCCGCCCACCGCCAGCAGCGGCAACCCGTTGTCGCCGATCAGCGCCAACGAGACGTCGGCGAACGACATCAGCGGGATCTGCACCATGCCCCACTTCATCAGCAACTGCGCCAGCGTCACCAGCAGTACGCTGGCGGCGCCCCAGGCATAGCCCTTCATGAATGCACGCTCATCAGCAGGATCCCCAGCATAATCGACGCCACGCCGCACCAGTGGCGAACGGTCGTCGGCTCATGAAACAGCCAGCGCGCCGCCAGCGTCACCATCACGAAGTTCAGACTGAGCATCGGGTAAGCCAGGCTGAGCGGCAGGCGTTGCAACACATTGAGCCACACCGCCATGCCCAGCCCCAACAGCAACACCGCCAGCGCCAACCAGCGTAGCGTCTGTTTCAGCCGCGCCTCGTCTGCCCGTTCCCAGCAGTGCGCCGCCTGTTTCTGGCACAGCTGCCCACCACAGGTGAGCAGGCTGACCACTATCACCAACAAAAAACCGATCATGGTTGCTGTTTATACCACATCAGCACCAGGCGGTTCATACGATCCACCTTGTCTGCGACCGGCAGCTCCTGCGGCAGCGCTTCATCACGGGATAGCTGCAACACCAGCGACACATTGCCCTGCTTGCGCGCCTGCGCCAGCCACTGCGGGAAGTCGGCATCGCTGATCAGGTGCCCCTTGGCGTCCGGGTACTCAAGACCATAGGCCACCTCGCCTTTCTGGCTGTACATCAGCACGTCGCTGCGCTTCAGTTCCCAAGCCAGGCCGGCCGCCAATCCGACGCTGTCGCTCAACACATAGCGGCTGTCGCTCAGTTCGGCCATCGTGGCGCGGGCGAAGTTTTGCGGCAGTTTGGAATCGGTCACCTGTTGCGGAATGGCGTAACCGATCACCAGGCACAGCAGCACCGGGCAAGCCGCCGCCCAGCGCCATTGGCGGCCGTTATCGCGCGCAGAAACCAATGCGAACAGCAGCCAGCCGCCGAAGGCGATCAGGCCGAGCACCACTTTCGGCCACTCCTGGGGAGTAAACAGATGCGCTTTCGGCAGCAGACCGGAGCTCAACACCACCAGCGCCACGATGCCAATCAGCCCGAACAGGCCGTTCAACCAGGCATTGGCCTTGAACAGCTTGGCGCGCAGCGTGGCGGCATAGTCTTCCGCATAGGCGGTCATCAGCAGCGCCAGCGGCGCCATGCACGGCAGAATGTAGGTCGGCAGCTTGCCTTTGGCGATGCTGAAGAAGATCAGCGGCATCAGCGCCCAGCTCAGCAGGAAGAACAGCTCCGGACGCTGTACGCGCTCGCGCCAACCTTTGAGCAGCGCGCCGGGCAGCAGCGCCAGCCAAGGCAGCACCGCCGCCAGCAGAACCGGCAGGTAATACCAGAACGGCGCCTTGTGTTGAGCATTATCTTCGGCGAAACGCTGAATATGCTCGACCCAGAAGAAATAATTCCAGAAATCGGGTTCGCGTTGCGCGATAGCCAGCGCCCACGGCAGGCTGAGCAGCGTAGCGGTCACGATCGCCACCGGGCCATAGCACAGCAGATCCTTGATGCGGCGTTGCTGAATGACGATCGGGATCACCGCGATCACCGGCACCGCCAGCGCCAGGAAGCCCTTGGTCATAAAGCCCATGCCACAGGCCAGGCCCAGCAATGCGTAAGCGCCCAGCTTGCCCTTGACCGAGGAGGCCTGCAGCGTCAGGTAATAGCTGACCATCGCCGCCGCCAGCCACAGCGAAATCATCGGATCCAACACGCTGTAAGTGCCGATGCTGAACACCAGCACCATCGACAGGAACATCAACATCGCCAGGCTGGCGCGGCGCGCATTGCGCCACATCAGCATCGCCAGCGCGAACACCAGCAATGCGGTCATGCCGGTGCTGAACACCGAGCCGAAGCGCACCGCAAAGTTATTTTCGCCAAACAGCCACTGGCTGATGTTATTGAACCAGTAACCCGCTACCGGCTTCTCGAAATAACGCAGCCCCAGCAGATGCGGCACCACCCAATCGCCGCGTTGCAGCATTTCACGACTGATCTCGGCATAACGCGTTTCATCCGGCTGCCACAGCAGGCGGCCGTTAAGCGGGATCAGGTAAACCAGAGCAAAAAAAACGGCCAGCAGAATGGCCCAGGATCCTTTTAGCGCCTTCATGTAACGTCCTTCACATCGGTTTGACAGCCCAGCCAACCTTCGCGGCCGGGGAAAGGAGCGCGCTTGATGCGGCCCAACGGCAGTGACGCCAAATCTTGCGGTAACAGCGCGCTCAGCGGACAGAATTCGATGCCCTGCCGCTGTGCGCGTTGCAATAACTGTTCGAACATCGCCGCTTGCGACATGCCTTCCACTTCGGTGTGAATGGTGTACACCGGCACGCCGCGATCGTTCTCGATGGCGCGCAGAATGTAGTCGTTGAAGTCGGCCATGCTGACTTCGCTGCCGATCACTTCGTCAAAGGTCGGCAACGTGACCGGGATCTGCACCGTACCGTGACGCCCATCGCTCAGCACCGGACGAAACGGATGGGTGCCGCGGCAATCGCTGTTGTAATGGAAGCCGAAGCGCTGCTTGACCTCCAGCACGCGCGTATCGGCGCGCCAGCCCGCCACGGCGGAGCATTTCACCGGCTGGCCGGTGCAGGCGCTCAGGGCGTCGACGCCCCGCTGCACCTGCTCGGTCAGCTGCGCCTCGCTCCACTTGCCGACCTTGGCCTGCCAGCCCTGGTGATCCCAGGCGTGCAGCCCGACTTCATGGCCGGCTTCGGCGGTGCGCTTCATCAGCGGCCCCAACGCGCGCGAAATATTGCGCCCCGGCCAGGCGGTGCCGGCCAGCAGAATATCCAGGCCGTACAGCGAGGCGGCGTTCGAACGCAGCATTTTCCACAGAAATTTCGGACGCAAAAGGCGCCAAAGATGGCGCCCCATGTTGTCCGGTCCCACGCTGAAGAAGAAGCTGGCCTGAATGTCGTACTTTTCGAACAGGTCCAGCAACTGCGGCACCCCTTCACGGGTGCCGCTGAAGGTATCTACATCAACCCGCAGACCGACTTTCTTCATGCACCGTTCCCTTCCTGAACGGTAGTGCGCAGGAAGTAGTCCAGCGTATCGGCGACGGTTTGCTTCATCTCGATGGTCGGCTGCCAGCCCAGCAGACGGTGAGCGTTTTTGATGCTCGGCGTGCGGTGCTCGACGTCCTGGTAACCTTTGCCGTAGTAGCTGCTGCTCTCTACGTCCTTGAAGCCGGCAAACGGCGGGAAGCGGTCGCGCAACGGGTGGTTGTTGAAGCTTTCCAGCAGCATTTCCGCCAGCTCGCGAATGCTCGCTTCGTTGGTCGGGTTGCCGATGTTGACGATCTGGCCGTCGCACAGGCCGTCGCGGTTCTCGATGATGCGGAACAGCGCTTCGATGCCGTCGTTGATGTCAGTGAAGCAACGTTTCTGCGCGCCGCCGTCCATCAGTTTGATCGGCGAACCTTCCACCAGGTTGAGGATCAGCTGAGTGATGGCGCGGGAAGAACCGATGCGCGCAGCGTCCAGGTTATCCAGACGCGGCCCCATCCAGTTGAACGGACGGAACAGCGTGAACTTCAGGCCTTCTTTGGCGCCGTAAGCCCAGATCACCCGATCCAGCAGCTGTTTGGAGACCGAATAGATCCAGCGCTGCTTGTTGATTGGCCCGACGATCAGACGCGAATGGTCTTCGTCGAACTCTTTGTCGTCGCACATGCCATACACTTCTGAGGTGGACGGGAAGATGATGCGCTTGTTGTATTTCACGCAGTCGCGAACGATCTTCAGGTTCTCTTCGAAGTCCAGCTCGAACACGCGCAGCGGGTTACGGGTGTATTCGATCGGCGTCGCGATCGCCACCAGCGGCAGCACCACGTCGCATTTCTTGATGTGATACTCGATCCACTCGGAGTGGATGCTGATGTCGCCTTCCACAAAGTGGAAACGCGGGTTGTCGAGGAAGCGGCTGATGGCGTCAGAACCGATATCCAGACCGTAGATGTCGTAGCGGTCGTCGCGCAGCAGGCGCTCGGTCAGGTGGTTGCCGATGAAGCCGTTAACCCCGAGGATCAGCACGCGGGTGCGGCGTTTCATTACGGCGTTCGGCTTGGCGGCCAAACGCACATCGGTGACGATGCCCATTTCCTGCGCCAGGCGGCTGCCCTGCACGTACAGACCGCTGTCGTTCTGACCGGCGACGATCTCCAGCGCGCCTTCGCCACAGGCGATGACCAGCGGCGAGGTGCTCAGCACGGTGCCCGGCTGTTTATCGTGTTGGGTGTCCAGCACGCGAGAGCGCCAGACAATCAGTTTGCGCTGGCCGAGGTAGCTGAACGCGCCCGGGTACGGCTCCGTGACGGCGCGCACCAGGTTATTGATCTCTTTAGCGGATTTGTGCCACAGGATCTCGCCGTCCGCCGCGGTGCGACGGCCGAAGTAGCTGGCCTGAGACTCATCCTGCCGGGTGAAGGTGGCGGTGCCGTTCTTCAGTTTCGGCAGTTGCTCTTTCAACACGACCTGCGCGGCTTCCAGCACTTTTTTGTGCAGCGTCAGCGCGGTGTCGTTGTCTGCGATGGTCACTTTCTGCTGACCGACGATGTCACCGGCGTCCGGGCGTTTCACCATTTTATGCAGCGTGGCGCCGGTTTCGGTTTCGCCATTCACCAGCGCCCAGTTCACCGGCGCGCGGCCGCGGTAACGCGGCAGCAGCGAGCCGTGCAGGTTGAAACCGCCCTGCGGCGCCAGCGACAAGATCTCGTCGCTCAGCATGTGACGGTAATAGAACGAGAAGATCACGTCCGGCTGCAGTGCGCGAATGCGGTCAACCCACAGCGGGTGATTTACGTCTTCCGGCGCATAGACCGGCAGATCCAATTCGGCGCCCAAACGGGCCACAGAGGAGAAGAAGTTGTTCTCACCAGGGTCGTCGGTGTGCGTGAACACGGCCTGCACGTCATAACCCGCCTCAGTCAGCGCTTTCAGACCTGCGCAGCCAATATCATGGTAAGCAAATACAATAGCTTTCATCATTCTTCTTCCTGAGTATTGTGGTCATGCTGTGCACCGACCACTTTCTGAACAAAATAGCGAGGACGCGCACGCACGTCGGTATAGATGCGGCCGATGTATTCACCCAACAGTCCCATGCCGACAAACTGGGCGCCGATAAAGGTGAACAGGACGGCGAAAAGGGTGAACACGCCGCCGGCGGCCCATTCAGGGCCGAGCAGCAGACGCAGTGCAATCAGCACCAGCGCCAGCACAAATCCGGACAGCGCCACGATGCTGCCGACCACGCTGAGCAAACGCAGCGGTGTGGTGGTCAGGCAGGTGATCAGGTCATACATCAGGTTGATCAGCTTCATCAGGCTGTACTTGGAGTCGCCAAACTCGCGTTCGGCGTGACGCACGTCGATCTCGGTCGTGCGGCGGGCGAAGGTGTTCGCCAGAATCGGGATAAAGGTGCTGCGCTCATGGCAGTGCAGCATCGCCTCAACGATATGACGGCGGTAGGCGCGCAGCATGCAGCCGTAGTCCCCCATCGACTTGCCGGTGGCGCGTTGAATCATCATGTTGATCACGCGCGAGGCGCTTTTGCGGAACCAGGAGTCCTGACGGTTGGCGCGCACGGTGCCCACCACGTCATAGCCCTCTTCCGCCACGCTGACCAAACGAGGGATCTCCTCCGGCGGGTTCTGCAGATCGGCGTCCAGCGTAATCACCAGATCGCCGGTCACCTGGTTGAAACCGGCCATGATCGCCGAGTGCTGGCCGTAGTTGCGGTTCAGCAAAACGGCGATCACGTGGCTGTCCGGCTTTTCCGCCGCCGCGGTCAGCATGTCAGCGGAGTTGTCGCTGCTGCCATCGTCGACGAGGATGATTTCATAAGGTTGAGATAACTGCTTACAGGCGGCAGTAGTACGCTCCAGCAACGCCGGCAGGCTTTCCTGCTCGTTGTATACCGGGATGACTACCGACACTTTTTTAATCGGTTCAACGCGAGACACGTAAAGACTCCACAACAGAAGACAAGGCATTGACCACGCGATCCACGTCGGCGTCGGTCATGTCAGGGAATAGCGGTAAGGTGCACAGCCGCGCCGAGTTCCATTCGGTATTCGGCAAAGAAAGCTGTGGATAACGCTCACGGTAGAATTTCTGGGTGTGCGCGGCGCGGAAATGCAGCCCGGTGCCGACGCCAACCTCTTTCAGGCGCTCCATCAGCTGGTCGCGATCGATGCCGCAACGCGCCGGATCGACGCGGACCATGAACAGGTGCCAGGCGTGGTCATGCGGATAATCCGGCACGCCCAACGGTTGGAACGGCGAGCCTTCCAACGCGCTCAGGTAGCGCTGTGCCAGCGCCTTACGCCGTGCGTTCAGCTCAGCGAAGCGTGACAGCTGCACCACGGCGATCGCCGCGTGAATGTCGGACAGGTTGTACTTGTAACCCGGCTCCACCACTTCGGCCTGCGGTTTGCGGCCTAGCTGCTGGCGATCGAAGGCATCGACGGCCAGACCATGGAACTTCAGACAACGCAGGCGATCCGCCAGCGCATCGTCATCGGTGGCTATCAGGCCGCCTTCGGCGCAGGTCACGTTTTTAATCGCATGGAAAGAGAAAATCGCCGTGCCGCGTGCGCCGACCCATTCGCCGTTGTAGCGCGTGCCGACCGCATGGGCGGCGTCTTCGATCAGCGGTAAGCGGTGGCGTTCGGCCACGGCGCGCAGCGCATCCATCTGCAGGGGAGCACCGGCATAATGCACCGGAACAATCGCTTTGGTATTGGGGGTGATGGCAGCTTCGACATCGGCGGCGCTGACCATTAGCGTATCACGGTCAACGTCGATCATCACCGGCGTGGCGCCCAGCAGCTCAATCATGTTGAGGGTGGAAACCCAGGTTTGCGAAGGGGTGATGACTTCGTCGCCGGGGCCGATGCCCAGCGCCATCAGCGTGATGTGCATGCCCGCCGTGGCGGAACTGACGGCGATGGCGTGCTTACAGCCGAAAGTGGAACAGAAGTCATTTTCCAGTTGCTGGTTTTGCGGCCCGGTGGTGATCCAGCCGGAACGCAGCACTTTCTCTACCGCGGCAATTTCTTCGTCGCCGATGGCCGGACGAGAGAAAGGCAAAAATTGATCCATAGTTAACCCCAAACGTATCGAACTGCTTTTGATGACACTGTAAATCCCTTTCGTTTAACGAATATTAAACGCCAGAGAAGAATCGTTTCCGTGGATTAACTGCCAATGTAAGGCCGCAAGCTTAACTAAACCTTAAGACGAGGATTGTCATCAGTAGGAGAACTGATGGATAGGCGCCGTCATCATTAATTTAATTTTATTATGAAAATCAAGTAATTATATTTATTAATAATTATTTACTTATTTTATTTTTGCCGAATCAAGCGTAGCACGTCATTGGCGTTTTTCAAGAAAACTCACGAGAAAATGAGAGGCAGCACAATAATAGCCGATGATTACCCGGCTATTTATATTCACTATGTTTAGTTTTCGTTTACATTTATGCCGCGGGACGAATTAAGCCGTGCGGGTCATGATCCAACGCTGGTTCCCCACCCATTGCAGGTGGAAATCCACTTCATAGATCTGCGACAACAGTGCGGGTGCCATCACCTCACGGGTGATGCCCTGCGCGACCAACTGCCCAGCGTGCAACAACCAAACCCGATCGGCCTGCTGCAGGGTATGATTCAGATCGTGCGCGCACACCAGCGCGCTTCGCCCACTTTGGCAGAATTCGCGCAGCAGGCGATCCAGAGCGACCTTTTGCGCCACATCCAGGCTATTGGTCGGTTCATCCAGCAGCAACAATCGGCTGTGCGGGTTGACGCTGGGCCATACCTGCAGCAATACCGCCGCCAGCCGCACCCGTTGCCATTCGCCACCGGAAAGCTGTGTCAGCATGCGTGACAGTTTATCCACCAGCTTCAACCGCTGGCACAGATAGAGGATGGTGTGCTCCACTTCGGTTTGCGCCGCGCCGGCAGGCCGGTGCAACGCCAAATACTGAAACACCGGCATCAGCGACACCGGCGGCTGTTGCTGGCTGAGATAACCGCGTCGGCGCGCCAGCTCGCTCCCCGGATAATCGGCTAACGCGCGTCCGTCCAGGCAGACTTCGCCCAGCCCCGGCAGCATGCCCGCCACCCGCGCCAGCAGGGTACTCTTCCCTGCGCCATTTGGGCCGATCAGGTGAACCTGCAACCCGCCGTCAATCTGTGCCGAAAAAGGCGCCAGGCGCCCCGCCACCCCAACCTCAACGAGTTGCAGCATCCGTATTATCCTGCCAGCGCTTGTTTCACCGCCGCCACCAGCGCCGGATCCTCAGGTGTGGTGTCAGGCGAGAAGCGCTGGATCACCGTGCCGTCGCGCGCGATAAGGAATTTCTCGAAGTTCCACAGAATGTCGCCGGGGTGCTTCGGCGCACGCCCCTTGCTGGTCATCCGCGCCAGGAACTCGCTGCCTTCCGGCGCGACAGCCTCCGGCTGTGCGGCAATCAACGCTTGATACAGCGGATGACGGTGTTCGCCGTTCACCTCAATCTTGGCAAACATGGGGAATTGCACGCCGAAGGTTCCGCGACAAAACGCCAGGATCTCTTCGTTGCTGCCCGGCTCCTGGCCCAGGAATTCATTGGACGGGAACCCCAGGACTTCCAGCCCTCGTTCGCGATAGGTTTCGTACAGCGCTTCCAGCCCTTCGTACTGCTTGGTCAGGCCGCACTCCGAGGCCACGTTGACCACCAGCAGCACCTTGCCCTGATAGGCACCCAGCGTGGTCGTCTGATTTTCGATGGTTTGTAACGGCAGGTTGTCGATTGGCTTGCTCATCGGTTGTCATCCTTTGGTTTTTTAATGGCAGGTGAATGAAGAAAACTACCTTACGCCTTTTGTCCGGGTCAGTAACCAGATAAATAGCGGCGCCCCCAGCGTGGCGGTCACCACGCCGATCGGCAGCTCGGCCGCCAGCAGCGCAACGCGAGCGATCACATCGGCCACCAGCAACACCCCGGCCCCCGCCAGCGCGCAGGCCGGCAGCAGATAGCGCTGGTCTGTCAGGCCAGTGAGCCGCAAAATATGCGGGATCACCAGCCCAACGAAGCCGATCACCCCGGCGAGCGCCACGCTGACGCCTACCAGCCAGCCGATCGCCAGTACCAGCAGGTTACGCCACAAATGCAGCGACAGCCCGAGCTGGCGCGCCTGCACCTCGCCGAGCGCCATCAGATTGAGCGCTCGGCCCTGGCCACACAGCCACAGCAACACCGGCAGCAGCGCCAGCACCAGCCACTTTTGGCGCCAGTCGACGCCGCCGAAACCGCCCATCATCCAGTACATCAGCTGCCGCAGATCGAGGCTGGTGCTGAAATAGACCGCCCAGGTCATCAGCGCGCTGCACACGATGCCCAGCGCCACGCCGACCAGCAACAGCCTTGCATTGGTCAGACGTCGCCGGCGAGCGAAACCCAGCAGCAAGAAGGTCATCGCCAGCGCACCGGCTATCGCGGCGGCGCTCATCAGCGCCACCGGCAACAAACCGTGCCCCAACAACACCGTCAGCACCAACGCTACGCCGGCGCCGTTAGCGACGCCCAGCAGACCGGGCTCCGCCAGAGGATTTTCAAACAGCGCCTGCATCACCGCGCCCGTCACCGCCAGGGCTGCGCCGACCAGCATCACCGCCAGCGCGCGCGGCAAACGCAGTTGCCAAACGAACAGTTGCGCTCGATCGCTGAACCACGCTGACGGCCATATCCATTGGTCGCCGGCGCAAAGGCTGACCAGCAACGCCACCACCACGCCCAGCGCCAACAGACCGAGCTGGCGTTTATCGCGGTAGCGTTGATGTTGCAACAGTAAGGTGAAGGTACGGCTGGTTGGCATGGCGCGGCGGTTCCCTGCCGGCCGCTGTCGTGGCCGGATAATTGACGTTTGAGTCGAATATTAGGGGGTTAACGCCGCAAGGGGAAGTCTTGCGTGGATCGTGGCTCAGGAAAGCAGCGGCTGGCCTTGCCCGTCATCGCAGCAATGATGGCAAAACCAGCCGCCGATAAACTCAGGGATTAACGATGCGGACCGGCGTTGCCCGGCGGATAAGGTTGGCCGCGGCCGTCATCGCGGCGGTCATGGTCACCGCGATCGTCATGCCGGCGGTCGTGGTCGCGACTATCGCGATCGCCGTGGAATGGATTGCCGCTGCGTTCCGGTTCACGATGCGCATAGCCACGCGGCGGCGAAGGTTGCCAGCGTCCGCCGTCCCAGTACATACCGCGCGCATTGCGCTCACCCAGGCCGCGGCCCTGGTGCGCATGCCACCACTGCGGGGGACGCCAGTCGTAGCCATCCCAGTAATAGCCACGGCGGTCCTGATCCCCCAAATGCAGGGAAACGCCCGGCACGTTGATATCGACGGAGACATCGGCCTGTGCCGCCAGCGGCAGCAACAGCGGGAAACACACCAGCAACAGGATCTTTTTCATTTTGCCTTCTCACTCTATTTTTCTTGCTGCAGTGGTTATATCAGTGCGCTTATTTAGCGACTATCTCACCGGCGCCTATTTTCAGATCGTTTTCGACGGCCTTACACAATCCCGACACTGTTTGCCGCCGCCTTTAATTATTATTGCCTCTGCCAAGGCTTAACGAATAACTGACATCGCTTAAGCGGCACGACAATGATAATTAAACGGTTCCCCACCGGAGGATAATAAGATGATTAAACGTATCGGTATGCTGCTGGCCGTGGTCGCCCTCGCCTCAACCCTTAGCGCCTGCTGCTGGGGCCCGCACGGCGGCGGCGGCCATCGCGGCGACGGCCCTGGCCATTATTACGGCCGTTATTGAAGCGGGAAATAAAAGCCACGCATTATACGAAATAAGATATGAGAATATTCTGCAATTAAGGGAGATGATTTTCGCCGTGCCAACTTAACGGCTCAATGAAGTCTTGTCTTATCGATTAGGAATAAACTGAATTTTGTCTCAGAAAAGAAAAAGGCCGCGCAAGCGGCCTTTTTTGATGTCACGTCACTCACCCTTTCGGGCTGGCGTTTTCTACCCGGCTTTTCAGCTTCTGCCCCGGACGGAAGGTCACCACGCGGCGCGCCGTAATCGGAATGTCTTCGCCGGTCTTCGGGTTACGCCCCGGACGTTGGTTCTTGTCACGCAGATCAAAGTTGCCAAAACCCGACAGTTTTACCTGTTCGCCATTCTCAAGGGCCCGACGGACCTCTTCAAAGAACAGTTCCACCAGGTCTTTGGCGTCCCGTTTGCTAAGCCCAAGCTTCTCAAACAGGTGTTCTGACATTTCAGCTTTAGTAAGCGCCATAGGTTCAATCCCTCAAGGATGCTTGGAATCGCTGTTTTAGAGCCTCTACGCATTTTGCAACGGTAGCGGCTATCTCCTCTTCTTCCAGTGTACGAGCGGTATCCTGCAATACCAGACTGATAGCCAGGCTCTTGTCACCTTCTGCCACGCCCTTGCCACGGTACACGTCAAACAAGTTTACGCCAACTACCTGATTTGCGCCAACTTTCTTACACTCGGCCAAAATATCTTCTGCGGGGACGTTTTCAGCCACCACAATGGCGATATCACGGCGGTTTGCCGGGAAGCGCGAAATCTCCCGCGCCTGAGGCACGGCGCGGCTCGCAAGCTTGTTCCACTCCAGTTCAAACACCACGGTGCGGCCGTTAAGATCCAGTTTACGTTCAAGTTCCGGGTGAACCACACCGATGAAACCAACGCGTTCGCCATGCAAATAAATCGCCGCACTTTGCCCTGGATGCAGAGCCGGATTGGCTTCCGCCCGGAACTGAATTTCGGATAATTTACCGGTCAGCTCGAGGACAGACTCCAGATCCCCTTTTAAATCATAGAAGTCGACGGGCTTGCGCGCCAGATCCCAATGTTCATCGTGCGTATGGCCGGCGATCACGCCCGCCAGCATGACATCCTGACGGATACCCAGATCTGCCGCACTATCAGGCACAAAGCGCAGACCGCTTTCGAACAGACGCAGACGCGTCTGCTGGCGGTTCTGGTTATACACCACCGCAGACAGCAGGCCGGTCCACAGCGACAGACGCATCGCCGACATTTCTACCGAAATCGGGCTCGGCAGGATCAGCGCTTCTTCATTCGGGTGCAACAACGCCTGCACCTTCGGATCGACGAAGCTGTAGGTGATCGCTTCCTGATAACCGTGATCGACCAGCATGGTCTTCACGCGCTTCAGCGTCAGATCGGCTTCGCGATGCTGGGTCATCACCAGATCGGCGCGGACCGGCACATCCGGGATGTTGTCGTAGCCGTAAACGCGCGCCACTTCTTCCACCAGATCCTCTTCGATCTCCATATCGAAACGCCAGCTCGGCGCGACCGCTTGCCAGCTGTCGCCCTGCTCGGTCACCTGGCAACCCTGGCGGCGCAGAATGTCGCTGACCTGCTCGCTCGGCACCACGTGGCCGATCAGGCGATCCAGTTTCTCGCGGCGCAGCGTGATGGTGGCGCGCTTCGGCAGTTCGTTCTCGTGGGTCACGTCGATAATCGGGCCGGCCTGGCCGCCGCAGATGTCGAGCAGCAGGCGCGTGGCGCGCTCCATCGCTTTGTACTGCAGCGCCGGATCGACGCCGCGCTCATAGCGGTGAGAAGCGTCGGTGTGCAGGCCGTGACGGCGCGCGCGGCCGGTGATCGACAGCGGGCTGAAGAAAGCGCACTCAAGCAGCACGTCCTGAGTTTCCCCGTTGACGCCGGAATGCTCGCCGCCGAAGATGCCGCCCATCGCCAACGCTTTTTGATGATCGGCGATCACTAAGGTGTCGGCGTTCAGTTTGGCTTCGTTACCGTCCAGCAGCGTCAAGGTTTCCCCTTCTTCCGCCATGCGCACCACGATGCCGCCGTCGATGCGGCTCAGATCGAAGGCGTGCATCGGCTGGCCAAGTTCCAACAGCACATAGTTGGTGACGTCGACGACGGCATCGATAGAACGGATACCGCAACGACGCAGTTTTTCACGCATCCACAGCGGGCTTGGCGCCTTGACGTCGATGCCTTTCACCACGCGGCCCAGATAACGCGGACACGCCTGCGGCGCGTCAACGCGGATCGGCAGCGTGGCGTCGATAGTGGCAGCCACCGGGCTCATATCCGGCTCGGTCAGCGCCACCTGGTTCAGTACGCCCACGTCGCGCGCAACGCCGATGATGCCCAGGCAGTCGGCGCGGTTCGGGGTAACGCTGATCTCGATGGTGTTGTCGTTCAGTTTCAGGTAGTCACGGATGTCGGTACCGATCGGCGCATCCAGCGGCAGCTCGATGATGCCGTCATGATCGTCGGAAATGCCCAGCTCGGAGAATGAGCACAGCATGCCTTCCGAAGGCTCGCCGCGCAGCTTGGCGGCCTTGATTTTGAAATCGCCCGGCAGCACCGCGCCCACGGTGGCGACCGCCACTTTCAGGCCGGTACGGCAGTTCGGCGCGCCGCAGACGATGTCGAGCAAGCGATCGCCGCCGACGTTGACCTTGGTGACGCGCAGTTTGTCGGCGTTCGGGTGCTGACCGCACTCGACCACTTCACCCACCACAACGCCGTTAAACGCGCCGGCGACAGGATCCACGCCGTCCACTTCCAGGCCGGCCATGGTGATTTGATCGGATAATGCTTCGCTGCTGATGGCCGGGTTTACCCACTCGCGCAACCAGAGTTCACTGAATTTCATGTGATATTCCCGCCTTACTTAAACTGTTTGAGGAAACGCAGATCGTTTTCGAAGAATGCGCGCAGATCGGTGACGCCGTAACGCAGCATCGTCAGGCGCTCCATGCCCATGCCGAAGGCGAAGCCGGAGTAGACTTCCGGATCGATGCCCACGTTGCGCAGCACGTTTGGATGCACCATGCCGCAGCCCAGTACTTCCAGCCACTTGCCGTTCTTGCCCATCACGTCCACTTCAGCGGACGGCTCGGTGAACGGGAAGTAGGACGGACGGAAACGAACCTGCAGGTCTTCTTCAAAGAAGTTATTCAGGAAATCGTGCAGCGTGCCCTTCAGGTTGGTGAAACTGATGTCTTTATCGACGATCAGCCCTTCCATCTGGTGGAACATCGGGGTGTGAGTCTGATCGTAGTCGTTACGGTAAACGCGGCCCGGCGCAATGATGCGGATCGGCGGCTGTTGGTTCTTCATGGTGCGGATCTGCACGCCGGAAGTCTGGGTGCGCAGCAGGCGCGTGGCGTCAAACCAGAAGGTATCGTGGTCGGCGCGCGCCGGGTGATGCCCTGGAATGTTCAGCGCGTCGAAGTTATGGTAATCGTCTTCAATCTCCGGGCCGGTGGCAACGGAAAAGCCCAACTCGCCGAAGAAGGTTTCGATACGGTCGATGGTGCGGGTCACCGGATGCAAACCGCCGTTCTCCATGCGACGGCCTGGCAGGGAGACGTCGATGGTTTCAGCCGCCAGGCGCGCGTTCAGCGCGGCGCTTTCCAGCGCGTTCTTACGCGCGTTCAGGGCGTCCTGCACTTCTTGCTTGGCCTGGTTGATCACCGCGCCGGCCGCCGGACGGTCTTCCGCCGGTACGTCACGCAGAGACTGCATCTGCAAGGTGAAATGACCTTTCTTGCCAAAATATTCGACGCGCACCAAATCTAACGCGGCAACATCCTGGGCATCTTCTACGGCTGCCTTGGCATTGGCAACCAGCTCTGCGAGATGTGGCATTGCTTTCCTCTTCCTCTGGCCGGGATGGCCCTAAGTAATTGTTATCTATTATTCGAACACGCCTTTGAGCAATCTTCAAAGACTTTTCAATGCGTTGTCGACCAGGCGACTCACCTGCGCGGCACAGGGCCGGCTAAGTGTCTGCCCCCTCGCCGCAGCAGTGTGCAAGGCGAGGCGATGGCCAAAAACAAAAAAGCCTCCACGAGGGAGGCTTAGGCGCTACTTTTCGTTTCTTTTCTTACGCGCGAAGCCTCCTGAAATCAGGCGCTAAAGTAAAAAAAGAAACGAAAAATAGCTGCGTGCATGATTGCGGTACCTTGTCGATGATTGTCCACCAGTGATATAGCGGCGGGCAATAAAAGTCAATATTTGTCGCTGAAAACAAAGATTAAAAGAGGGAGCAAGCTCCCTCTTCAACTGACTTACGCCAGAGCTGCTTTCGCTTTCTCAACCAGTGCGCCGAAGGCCACTTTGTCGAAGACTGCGATGTCAGCCAGGATCTTACGGTCAATTTCGATCGACGCTTTTTTCAAGCCGTTGATGAACTTGCTGTAAGACAGACCGTTCTGACGAGCAGCTGCGTTGATACGTGCAATCCACAGCTGACGGAACTGACGCTTACGTTGACGACGGTCACGGTAAGCGTACTGACCTGCTTTGATTACTGCCTGGAAGGCAACACGATATACGCGCGAACGGGCACCGTAGTAACCTTTCGCCTGCTTCATGATTTTCTTGTGACGTGCGCGTGCAATTACACCACGTTTTACGCGAGCCATATGCTCTCTCCTAAAGTCTTATTCTAAATTCAAAAAAAATGGCTTATGCGTACGGCAGGCACGCGGTAACCAGGACCAGATCGTTTTTAGACACCATGCCTTTCGGACGCAGGTGACGTTTACGCTTGGTTGCTTTTTTGGTCAGAATATGACGCAGGTTGGCATGTTTACGCTTAAAACCACCGCTGCCGGTTTTTTTGAAGCGCTTGGCTGCACCACGTACAGTTTTAATCTTTGGCATTTTAATTAAATCCACTTCGCATTGTTAAACAACGAATCAGTTGGGCGAATAAAACCCACACAGCGCAAGCGCCGCGCGGGTTCCATTACTTGTAAGCCTTACTGTTTCTTCTTAGGAGCGAGCACCATAATCATCTGGCGGCCTTCGATCTTCGTAGGGAAGGATTCGACCACTGCCAGATCCATATCTTCACACAGGTCTTTACGGACGCGGTTAAGCACTTCCATACCGATCTGCTGGTGCGCCATCTCACGCCCGCGGAAACGCAGGGTGATTTTGGCTTTATCGCCATCTTCCAGAAAGCGAATCAGGTTGCGTAGTTTGACCTGATAGTCGCCATCATCGGTGCCAGGACGGAATTTGATTTCCTTGACCTGAATAACTTTTTGCTTCTTCTTCTGTTCTTTCGTCGACTTGCTCTTCTCGTAGAGGAATTTGCCGTAATCCATGATTCGGCAAACTGGCGGTTCGGCATTTGGGCTGATTTCTACTAAATCAACGCCCGCTTCCTCAGCTTTTTCAAGAGCTTCATTCAGACTGACAATACCAATCTGCTCGCCATCGACGCCGGTTAGGCGAACTTCTTGCGCGCGAATTTCTCTGTTAATGCGATTAGGACGCGCCGGTTGAACTCGTTTTCCGCCTTTAATACTTTATTCCTCCAGTTGATGAAGACTACGGCTGCGAATCTCTTTCAGCAGCTTGTCTACGACTTCGTTTACGTCCAGGCTTCCCAGGTCTTTGCCACGGCGGGTACGAACGGCAACTTTGCCTGCTTCGACCTCTTTGTCGCCGCACACCAACATGTAAGGGACTCGACGTAAAGTATGTTCGCGAATTTTAAAGCCAATCTTCTCATTTCTCAAGTCCGCTTTCACGCGAATGCCTGCATCCTGCAGTTTTTTGGTCAATTGCTGGACATAATCAGACTGGCTGTCGGTGATATTCATCACCACCACCTGCACCGGAGCGATCCAGGTCGGGTAGAACCCGGCGTATTCTTCGGTCAGGATACCGATGAAGCGTTCCATGGAGCCCAAAATGGCGCGGTGAATCATTACCGGCACGACGCGATCGTTGTTTTCGCCAACGTACGATGCGCCCAAACGGCCCGGCAAGAAGAAATCGAGCTGCACGGTACCACATTGCCATGCGCGATCCAAACAATCATGCAGGGTAAATTCAATTTTCGGTCCGTAGAAAGCGCCCTCGCCCGGCTGGTATTCGAACGGAATGCCGTTCTCGGTCAGCGCGGCGGCCAGGTCTTCTTCCGCCCGGGTCCACATGTCGTCGGTGCCGATGCGTTTTTCCGGGCGAGTCGACAGCTTGACGGCGATCTTGTCGAAACCGAAAGTGCCGTACACGTCATACACCATGCGGATGCATTCGTTCACTTCGGCGCGCACCTGCTCTTCGGTACAGAAGATGTGGGCGTCATCCTGTGTGAAGCCGCGTACGCGCATCAGGCCGTGCAGGGAACCCGACGGCTCGTTGCGGTGGCAGCTGCCGAATTCGCCCATGCGCAGCGGCAAATCGCGGTACGACTTCAGGCCCTGGTTGAAGATCTGCACGTGGCCCGGGCAGTTCATCGGCTTGATGCAGTATTCGCGGTTTTCCGACGCGGTGGTGAACATGGCGTCTTTGTAGTTTTCCCAGTGGCCGGTTTTTTCCCACAGCACGCGGTCCATCATGAACGGACCTTTCACTTCCTGGTACTGGTACTCTTTGAGCTTCATGCGCACGAAGGCTTCCAGCTCGCGGAAGATAGTCCAACCGTCGTTGTGCCAGAACACCATGCCCGGCGCTTCTTCCTGCATGTGATACAGGTCGAGCTGTTTGCCGATCTTGCGGTGATCGCGCTTGGCCGCTTCTTCCAGACGTTGCAGGTAGGCGTTCAGCTGCTTCTTGTCTGCCCAGGCGGTACCGTAGATACGCTGCAGCATTTTGTTTTTGCTGTCGCCGCGCCAGTAAGCGCCGGAGGTTTTCTGCAGCTTGAAATGGTGGCAGAAACGCATGTTCGGCACGTGCGGACCGCGGCACATGTCGACGTATTCTTCGTGGTGATACAGGCCAGGACGATCGTCATGGCTGATGTTCTCATCCAGGATCGCCACTTTGTAGATTTCGCCGCGCTCGGCGAAGGTGTCGCGGGCTTCTTGCCAGCTGACCTTCTTCTTGATGACGTCGTAATCCTTATCGGCCAACTCGTGCATCCGCTTTTCCAGCAGATCCAGGTCTTCCTGCGTCAGGGTGCGGTCGATATCCACGTCATAATAGAAACCGTTGTCGATCACCGGACCGATCGCCATTTTGGTATCCGGCCACAGCTGCTTGATCGCATGACCCAGCAGGTGCGCGCAGGAGTGGCGCATGATTTCCAGACCGTCTTCGTCTTTGATGGTGATGATGGCCAGCTGCGCATCCGATTCGATCAGATCGCCGGCATCAACCAGTTCGCCGTTGACGCGGCCGGCGATACAGGCTTTCGCCAGGCCAGGGCCGATATCGCGCGCGACATCCATCGGGGAAACGGGGTGGTCGAAATGACGCTGACTACCGTCAGGAAGAGTAATAACAGGCATTAATAATTCCTTATCTACAGTGGTGACCCACACGACAGATCACATGCAGTACGAAAATTGGGTTTTGGGTTTGGTCAGCCAGGTTTCAGATCTCGCCCACAATTGCCAGATTGAAACCTCACTGGGTATACAGAATGGAACGCATACCTTCTCAGCCGCATTCGGCTAAGCGAATAGTATCACTAAAATTGTTCCGGATAAATAAAGCGCCGCCGCCCTCACACTTTCGCTTCATCCGGCGCAAAAACGCCTCTCATGTAGCTGAGAGTGGCCAACAGGCACAGGCCATAGCCCAGCAGTTCGCAGCCCTCTTCCACCATGTTTTTCACTACCCGGTTGTAGCCGTCCAGCATCAGCGTTTGCCACAGCGCGCTCATGCCGAACAGGCGTGAAAACACCAGAATGCACAGCAGGCCGGCGCACATCATGCCGTAGCCGGGATGCGTCGCGAAATAGGTCAGGCCGCGCACCGTAGCCGCAATATGCCGTGCCGCATGCCACAGGCAGGCCAAGGCGACCGCCAGCGCGAACCACACCCAGGCGCCGTGCCACAACGCATCGAAAGCGAAGTCCATCTCGCGGATCAGCATGCAGAGAAAGAAACCACCGACCAGCATCCAGGCGGAGCGGCGTTCCACCTGCCGCCGGGCCGCGGCGAAAAAACCGCCGGAGATGGCGAGCAGCAACAGTTCCTGCGCCGCTTCGGTCAGCGAGGTTTCATGCACGAAGTTATGCAACCAGTGCACATCGATAAACACCAGGCCGACCAATGCCGCCATGAAGGCGGCGGAAAGCGCGAATGCGCTGATTTTCCCCAGTAAAAATTTCAGTTCGTCTTGCATAATCAATCTCGTTATCGTTTTAAAGCGCGCCTATGGTAGGCAGCTGAGCCTGTGGGGTGTAGCAATTGGTGCGCAACGTCGGCCTTTGCCGGTCAACTGCAGCGAAAAAGGCCATAAAACACAAAAACTGCGCATTTTTTCTGAGCGCAGGCCATTTTATCGCCGTTGTCGGTGATGCCGCCGCCTCGCGTGGCGCGCTCTGCCGCCAGCCGCTATCCTGAAAGCTGTCCGTTCCAATCGAGACTTATGCAGAACATGAACCGGTTACTTGCGGTCCTCGTCGTGGCATGCGCGGTATTGGCGATGCTGCATGGGCTGATGCATTTTGGCGTGCGTTCGGCGCCGCGGGCGATTGCGGTCAACGAAGCGCCGTTGGGATGTGAGGATGAACCTGAGCTCGCCGGCGAGTGCAACGGCAATGATGAAACGCCGGCCGACGGTTAATTAACGTTACGAGCTATCCCCATTGCCGCCAGGCGCGCGGCAGGCTAGGCTGTTTAGCTCATGGGCCGCCGCTTGGCGGCCTGAACGTTGCACAGGGAGTCTACTTTATGACGGGTATTTTGCAGTTATTCCAGGCCATCGGACTGGGTTTGGTGCTGCTGTTGCCGCTGGCCAACCCGCTGACCACGGTGGCGTTGCTGCTCGGCTTGTCCGGCAATATGACGCGCGAAGAGCGCAATCAGCAGTCGCTGATGGCCTCGGTTTATGTGTTCTGCATCATGACGGTGGCGTTTTACGCCGGGCAGGTGGTGATGAACACCTTCGGCATTTCGATCCCCGGCCTGCGCATCGCCGGCGGCCTGATCGTCGCCTTCATCGGTTTTCGCATGCTGTTCCCGCAGCAGAGCCCCGAAGACGCGCCGGAGGTGGAGAGCAAGTCGCACGAGCTGCGCCACAAGACATCGGCCAACATCGCCTTCGTGCCGTTGGCCATGCCGAGCACCGCCGGGCCGGGCACCATCGCGATGATCATCAGCTCGGCGTCGAGCGTCAAAGCGAACTCGCTGGGTTTTGAACCCTGGGTGTTGGCCGTGGCGCCGGTCGCCATCTTCCTGACGGTCGCGGTGATCCTGTGGGCCTGCCTGCTCAGTTCCGGCGCCATCATGCGGTTGGTGGGGAAAAGCGGCATCGAGGCGATCTCGCGCCTGATGGGGTTCCTGCTGGTGTGCATGGGCGTACAGTTCATTATCAACGGCGTGCTGGAGATCATCTCCACCTATACGCCGGCCGCCTGATCATACAAAACGGGCGCGATCGTCGCGCCCGTTGCCGTTATTTCCCCGCCGGCGCCTGCGCGCCCAAAACGCCCTTGCCTTCCGGCACTTCGGTAAAGCGACTGAGGATCTCGCTGTAGGTCTTGGCCGGATCCAGATCCGGGAACTGCGCCGGATAGATAAACTTCGCCAGATACTCCAGCCCCACGATGTTGTACGGGTGGTTGTAGAAGTTATGGTAGATGCCGTAGAACCGCCCTTCCTTCACCGCCGACACCTGTGAGAACCCCGGGCGCTGTTTCATGCGGTTGAAGGCCTCATCCACCTGTTGCTGCGTCACGCCATAGCCGAACGGCACCGCGGCATTGGTCTTGCTGGCCCACTGTGAGCCGGAAACGATGTAGGCATCCGGTTTCATGGCGATCACTTTTTCCAGCGCCACGTCGCCGGTCGCGCCCGGCAACAGCGCAGAGCCGATGTTGCGCGCGCCGACCGCCTCGACCAACGCGCCCCAGCCGACGTGCGCATGGGTGAAGCAGCAGGATTCCAGACCATTCAGACCGGCCTTGGCTTCGAAGAACACCAACGGTTTGGGCTCCACCGCCTGCGTTTTGGCCAGAATGGCCTGATAATGCTGCTGATAAAAATCGGTATATTGCTTGGCTTCGCTTTCGCGGTTGAGGGTTTCCCCCAACAGCGTCACGCTTTTCGGCGTGTTTTCCACCGGCTTGAGCATGGTATCGATAAACAACACCGGCACGTTCAGCGCCTTCAGCTTATCCAGCACGCCGGTTTGGCTCAGCGAAGGCTTGGAGCGCAGCTGGGCGATCATCAGATCGGGCCGCTTGGCGATCACGCTCTCCAGATTCACTTCGCCTTTATCGCTGAATCCCATGTCGATGATGTTTTTCGCCGCCGGCCATTTGCTCTGCAAGATATCCCAGGTCGCCGCGTCGCTTTTCTTCAGCAGGTTATTCCAGGCCACCAGCCGGCCGAACGGGTTGGCGCGATCGAGCAGCGCCAGCGTGAGAATGTCGCGCCCGTCCTGCACCACGATGCGTTTCGGCTCCTGCTGGAGGGTGACCGTCTGGCCGGAGGTGTCGGTCAGGGTCAACGGATAGGTAGTGGCCATCGCCGGAGAGGCGAGCAAGGCGGCGCAAACCAGCGCCGGCAAAGTGATTCGACGGTGCACGAAAAACTCCTTGGTCATGAATACATTCAGGAAATACTAATGAGAATGGCTTGCATTATCAAAGGTAACGCCCGGCATGTCGGCGATTAATTGCAAAGAGATGTGTAAAGGAAGGATAAGAGGCGCGCCGGAAGCGGCGCGCCCAGGGGATCACATCAGGCCGTAGATCAGCGCCGACAGCGCAATCAGGCCCATCACCAGCACGAAGACGTTGCTCGCCGCGCGGTACTGGCGCATGGCCGGCACCGCACGCACGGCGTACATCGGCAGGATAAACAGGATCGCTGCAATCAGCGGGCCGCTGATGGTTTCGATGATGTGCAGCGCGCTGGGGTTCCACACCGTCGCCGCCCAGGTGAGCAGGAACAGCGACGCCGCCGAGATGCGGTGCGTCATGCGCGAAGTGAGCGGCTTGCCGACCGCGCGCGTGACGCCGTCGATCAGGCTGGTCGCCCCTTCCGTCACCCCCAGCGACGTGCCGAGATAGGACTTGGCCATCGCCAGCATCGCCATCACCGGGCCAAGGTAGGCGATCAGCGGGTTGGAGAACTTGTTGGCCAACGTGGTCAGCACCGTGATGTTCTGCTCTTTCGCCTGCAGCATGTCTTCATGAGACAGGCTCAGCACGCAGCTGAACACGAAGAACAGCACGGTAACGCAGATCAGCACATAGCTATAGCGCATGATGCGCGCGCAGCGGCGTTCCGCCTTGTCGCCGTACAGGCTCTTCTGGGTCGAGGCGAAGGAAGAGATGATCGGCGCATGGCTGAAGGAGAACACCATCACCGGCACGGCCAGCCACAGCGAATGCCACAGCCCCGGCGTGTCGAAGCGGGTGGCGGCCAGGCCGTGCACGAAGTTGGCGGTATTCCAGCTCGGCATCAGATAGAGCGAAATGCCCATCAGGAACACCAGCAGTGGGAACACCAGCATGCCCATCGCCGCCACGATGCTGTCTTTGCCGCGCAGCAGCACCAGATTGAGCACCACCACCACCGCCAGGCTCAGCCAGATGCGCGGCAGCGGGGCCACGTGGAACTGATGGATCAGGAAGCTGTCCAGCGCGTTGGTGATCGAAATGCTGTACACCAGCACGATCGGGAAGAACGCCATCAGATACAGCATCATGATGATTTTGCCGGCCAGCACGCCGAAGTGTTCCACCACCACATCGTGAATGTTGCCATCGCGGCTGGAGCCGGAAAGCACGAAGCGGCTGAGCGCGCGGTGCGGCAAATAGGTCAGCGGGAAAGCGAACAGCGCCATCAACAGCAGCACCAGCGGGCCGTTCAGGCCGGCGTTGATCGGCAAGAACAGCGTACCGGCGCCCACCGCAGTCGCATAGAGACCGAACATCCAGACGGTGTCGGTTTTGTTCCATTTGGCAGTCTGAGCGGCCGTCAGCGTGCCTGAATCGGGAGAAATCGTACTCATGAGACAGTCTACCTTAATCTGCGGCGACAACGATTGCGCCTAACGGGATATCCTTCTCCGCGAGTTTTTTAATAATAATCAGTGAATTAAAGCGATATTTCATACTTACGCCTGATGAAAGGACGGCAAAGGATAATGAAAAATCCGCTGCGGGTCTATGTTTTATCGGCTGAATGAACGATTTGCGAACACATTGTGCTGAAAAAAACGGCGCGCTCAGTAAAAACTAAGGGCCCCTTGCGGAGCCCTTAAGCGGTTTATTTCTTCGCGTCCGGATGGTCCGGCACCTCGGCGCTGCCCATCTCCTTCTCGTCGCGGATCATCGAGCGGTCTTTACGCACGTCGGCCACGTCGGAAGCGCTCACCGGTTTGGCGCTGTTGCCCCAGCTGGAGCGGATGAAGTTCACCACGTCCGCCACCTGCTGATCGTTCAGACGCCAGCCAAACGGCGGCATGGTGATGTTGGATACCGCCCCCTGCACCGCCGGCGTAGTGTTGCCGGTCAGCACGATGTGGATCAGCGAAGTCGCGTCCTCGGTCTGCACCACCGGATTGCCCTTCAGCGACGGGAAGGCGCGCTTGTAGCCCACGCCGTCGGTGCGGTGGCAGGCCGCGCAGTTATCGACATACAGCGCCGCGCCGGGCTTGCTGTCGTCGCCGCGCCACAGATCCTTGGCCACGCTGTCTTCGACCGGCGCCGCCTGCTGCTTGCCGTCTTTCGGCGGCAGCGATTTCAGGTAGCGCGCGATGGCGGTCAGATCGTCGTCGCTCAGGTATTGCAGGCTGTGCTCCACGACGTCGCTCATGCCGCCGAACACGATGGCTTTGTCGTTACGGCCGGTTTTCAGGAACTCTGTCAACTCGGTTTCGCTCCAGCTGCCCAGGCCATCCTTGCGGTCGCCGCGCAGGCTGGAAGCCACCCAACCGTCGATCGGCGCGTTGCTGCCGGACAGGTAGTCGTCGCTTTCGCTGTTGCTCAACGCTTTTTCCTGCATGGTGATGCTGCGCGGGGTATGGCAAGCGCCGCAGTGGCCCAGGCCTTCCACCAGGTAGCGGCCGCGTTCAATCACCGGATCGGCCTTGGCGTCGGCAACGAAGTCCGCCGGCGACGGCGCAAACATGCCACGCCAGATGCTCAGCGGCCAGCGCATCGACAGCGGCCACGGGATGTCGGAGTCCTTGTTGGCCTGTTCCACCGGCTGCACGCCGTGCATGAAATAGGCATACATGGCGCGCATGTCGTCCTCTTTCACCAGCGCGAACGACGGGTACGGCATCGCCGGGTACAGGGTGCTGCCGTTTTTGGCTACGCCCTTACGCACCGCGTTGTCGAAATCCTCGAAGCTGTAATCGCCGATGCCGGTTTTCTTGTCCGGCGTGATGTTGGTCGAGTAGATGGTGCCGATCGGCGTCTCCATCGCCAAGCCGCCGGCGAAGGTTTTGCCGCTCTTGCCATCAGTATGGCAGGCCACGCAGTCACCGGCGCGCGCCAGGTACTCGCCGCGCTTGATCAGCTCGCTGCTGACGGTGGCGTCCTGCGCCCAAACGGAAAAACTCACTGCACTGAGAACCAGTGCCGGTACAAATGCTTTCATCGTTCGCCGTCCTTATGCCTGCACCAATGGGCCTGGGTTTTTCAGATACTGCTCGCGAATGGCGCGGGCAGACCAGTAAGCCAGCGCCGCCACGGTGCCGGTCGGGTTGTAGCCCAGTCCTTGCGGGAAGGCCGATGCGCCGATCGAGAACACGTTGTGCACGTCCCAGCTCTGCAGATAGCGGTTGACCGCGCTGGTCTTCGGATCTTCCCCCATCACCGCACCGCCGTTCATGTGGGTAGTCTGGTAGCTGGTGGTGTCGAAGTGGCTGTTGGCGTTTTTCGGGCTGCCGGCGATCAGTTTCGGGTTCATCGCCTTGGCGATCGGCGCCATCTTGTCGTACATGAACTGCGCCATCTTGATGTCGTTTTCCTGCCAGTCGAACGTCATGCGCAGCAGCGGCTGGCCGAACACGTTCTTGTAGTTGGGATCGAGATCCAGATAGTTGTTGCGGTACGACTGGTGCGCGCCGTGGGCGTCCATTGAGACGTGATGGGTATAGGCATCCGCCACCGCCGCTTTCCACTTGCTGCCCCAGGCCGGGGTGCCCGGCGGGGTCGGCAGGCCGGAGATCGGCTTGGTGCCCGCCTGGTTGACCCAGAACGGCGAACCGCCGACGAAGCCTTCTTTGGCGTGATCGAAGTTGTCGGCGTTGAAGTCATCCACGCCCACGCCGTTGCCGCCGGCGCCGATGAACGGGTTGGTGAACACGTCTTTATCAAAGAACGCCTTGATGGTGGTCATGTTCTGGTAGGCGAAGTTGCGCCCGACCACGCCTTCGCCGGTCACCGGATCGTAAGGCTTGCCGATGCCGGACAGCAGCATCAGGTGCACGTTGTGGAACTGGAACGCGCCCAGGATCACCAGATCGGCCGGCTGTTCAATCTCACGGCCCTGCGCATCGACGTAGTTCACGCCGGTGGCGCGGGATTTGTCGTCGGTCAGGTTGACCTTCAGCACGTTGGCATTGGTGCGCAGCTCGAAGCGTTTCTCCATGCGCAGCGCCGGCAAGATGTTGACGTTCGGCGAGGCCTTGGAATACATGTAGCAGGCGTAGCCGCTGCAGAAACCGCAGAAGTTGCACGGGCCCATCTGCGCGCCGTACGGGTTGGTGTAAGAATCCGAGGTGTTGGCGGACGGCAGGTTGTAGGGGTGGTAACCCACCTCCAGCGCCGCTTTCTCGAACAGCTGAGCGGAGTAGGTATTTTTCTGCGCCGGCAGCGGGAAGTCGTCGGAGCGATCCGGCGCAAAGCGGTTACCGCCCTTCTGCGCCACTTTCTGCCCTTTGATGGTCCAGGCGGTGCCGGAGGTGCCGAACACTTTCTCCGCCTTGTCGAAGAACGGCTCCAGCTCGTCGTAAGTCACGCCGAAGTCCTGGATGGTCATGTCCTTCGGAATGAAGTTTTTGCCGTAACGCTCTTCATAATGGCTGCGCATGCGCAGTTCGATCGGATCGACGCGGAAATGCACGCCCGACCAGTGCAGGCCGGCGCCGCCGACGCCGGTGCCCGGCAGGAACGCCGCCAGTTGGCGGTAAGGCACCGCGGTCTGGCTGCTGTTATGGCGAATGGTGACGGTGCTTTTCGACAGATCCTGGAACAGCTTGCGCCGAATGTTATAGGTCAGCTCGTCGATCACCTGCGGGTAAGAACCGTCCGGATAGGTGTCGCGCATCGGGCCGCGCTCCAGCGCCACCACGTTGAGGCCGGCCTCGGTCAGCTCTTTGGCCATGATCGCGCCCACCCAGCCGAAGCCGACGATCACCGCGTCTACTTTTTTCATTACCGTTGCCATGGTTAGCCCCTCTCCCCACGAATCGAGACCGGCGGGAAGGGATAACGCTCCCCTCGCTCAACCCAGTCCATAAAATCGGCGCGCGCGCCCGGAAAATTAATCAGCTTCCAGCCAACCATGTCTTTGTTGCCGCCATGGACAGGATCGCTGAAGAAACCTTCACGGGTGTTTTGCAGCAGATAGGAGAAGAACAGTTTCGACGGCAGTTGCTGGAACTCCGCCTCGCCGGACTCGAACTTTTGCAGCAGGGCATCTTGCTGCGCGCCATCCAGTTCGGCGAAGGGTTTGCCGGCGTTTTTCTTGCTGTAGGCGTCGGCGTCTGCGATGCCGAGATTGTAGATTTGCTTGGGCACCAGCGGCAGCTGATAGCCCATTTCCTTCGGCACATCGGGGTTGAACGGCCCCTGCATGTACCAGATGGAACCGGTGGCGTACGGGGTATTCATCTGGCGATCGATAAACTCCGGCACGCCGGCTTCCAGCGCGCCGGGGCCGCGTTCGTCGGCCGGGATCAGGCGCGCGACGGCAGCCTTGATGAAGGCCCACTCTTCCGGGGTGAAAAAGGTCGGTTGGTAATCGTTCTGCGTTGAGGTGTTCGAGGCCGCGACCGCCGGTGTCGGTGCCGTCAGCGCGCCAACGCCGCTGCCACCAATTACCGCCGCAGGAATTAAGGTCATCGATTTCAACAAGAAATCGCGCCGCGAATTGTTGGTTTTATGATTCGACATGTCACATTCCATCCAAAGATAGTCACAACTATTTAACCGCAACCTTGCGATCGATACGGGTTTTTAAAATAATTTGTTACTTATTTGTATATTTATTGAAGGTCAGAATGCGCACAAAAGCAAAAATGTTACCGGTAACTTATTGAATGAACGTAAAGATTTATCTGCTAACGTAAATTTAACTTTTTGTGCGGTTTTTCCGATAAGCGGTGAGGAAATAACGAAAAATGAGAGGTGGGTCGCGCACTGGAACGGTGCCGAAAACAAAATCGGCCGCGTTAAGCGGCCGACTCGACAAAAAAGAGGATTACTGCGACATCGCCTGATAGGCGGTGGTCACCTTCCACAAATAGCGCGGCGCCTGCGGCGCCGGGTGCTTTTTCTGGATGTGCTGATAAAACTCATCCGGGCTCATCTGATTGATGCGATTGACCGCCACGCGCTTGTCCGAGGAGAAGGTGCGCAACATGGCGCCCGCCCCGTTCACGTACGAAACGATAGTGGCGTAACGTAAAGTCTGTGGGTTATTGATCCCGGCTAGCTGCTGGCTTTGAAGAATATTGATATAGGCCGTTCCCAGATCAATATTGACCGCCGGATCCTTCAGCTCACGCGAGCTGGGTTGCCCGCTTCGTCCCTTCATGCGATAGGCGTCGCGGCCGGCGGTAGAAGCCTTAAGCTGCATCAATCCCACTGCGTTCGAGGTGCTGACCACGTTCGGGTTAAACCCGGACTCCACCTGAATAATCGCTTTAATCAGCGTTTCGTCAACGCCATAGTTGCTGGCCGCCTGACGAATGTAATCGTTATAAGCAACCGGGGTGCCCGTGCGGTTTACCGGTGCCTGCGGAGGGGGTTTTAACCAACCGCCGCGCGTTGTGCCACTGCCTGAAATATTGCTTGCCGTTTGCGGGTCTTTGGCGCACCCCGACAAAAGTAAAATTGCCGTAAGGCAACCTATTTTTGTTTTCACAGAATCCCTCACTCCTTTCAATGAGTTGCGTAGCATATACAACTTGTAAGGACACCTGCAGTAATTTTTTGGGCTAATCTCAAGCTATCCATATACCAAGAGGTGATTTATGAGTCAATCTGCAACAAGCTGCTTTGTGGTGACTTTTCGCTATCAGGAAGCGGGATTAACCGACCTGGCGAAGCTGACCGGGCAATTGACGCGCGAAGGTTTTGTCACGTCGGTGACAGACGAAAATGGCGTTCACCACGAACTCGGCAGCAACAGTTTTGCGTTCATAACCGTGTTGGATCAAGAGGATGTACTGCGCCTGGCGCAGGGGTTCGGGCAGTTGGCATTGGGAAAACAGCCGGAGGTGGCGATATGCAGCTGTGAGGACTACCTTCAGCGGTTACATACTGATACATAAAATGCTATAACTCCCCGGACGGTATTATTTTTTCAGTTGGAGAAATACCCCGCCGGCGGTGGGCAAGTGACGCTTGACTTCGCTTCAATTGATATTGATAATCATTTTCATTTGAACCAGGAGACGTCATCATGCCATTGATAAGTTGCGCTTTTCATCGCAGTCGCCCTTCCCGCGCTGCCGCTCTGTTACGCCCTTTTACGCTCGCCTGCCTGCTGCTCGGCGCCGCCTTGGTCAGTCAAAACGCGCTGGCGGAAAAAAAGCTGCGCGTGGTGACCACCTTCACCATCATTCAGGATATCGCCCAGAACGTGGCCGGTGACGCCGCCGTGGTGGAATCCATCACCAAGCCGGGCGCCGAGATCCACGACTATCAACCGACCCCGCGCGACATCGTCAAGGCGCAGCACGCCGACCTGATCCTGTGGAACGGCATGAACCTGGAGCGCTGGTTCCAGCGTTTCTTCGAAAACATCAAGCAGGTGCCGGCGGCGGTAGTCACCGAAGGCATTACCCCGCTGCCGATCCGCGAAGGGCCCTATAACGGCAACCCGAACCCGCATGCCTGGATGTCGCCAAGCAACGCGCTGGTGTATATCGAGAACATTCGCAAGGCGCTGGTGGAGCACGATCCGGCCAATGCGGAAACCTATAACCGCAATGCCAAGGCCTACGCAGAGAAAATCGGCGCGCTGGACGCCCCGCTGCGCGAACGCCTGGCGCGCATTCCGGCCGCACAGCGTTGGCTGGTGACCAGTGAAGGCGCTTTCAGCTACCTGGCGCAGGACTATCAGTTGAAAGAGGTTTATTTGTGGCCGATCAACGCCGATGAGCAAGGCTCGCCGCAGCAGGTGCGCCGGGTGATCGACGCCGTGCGCGCCCACCATATTCCGGTGGTGTTCAGCGAGAGCACCATTTCCGACAAGCCGGCCAAGCAGGTGGCGAAAGAAACCGGCGCCAAATACGGCGGCGTGCTGTACGTAGACTCGCTGTCCACTCGCGATGGCCCAGTGCCGACCTACATCGACCTGCTCAACACCACCGTGCAAACCATCGCCAAAGGATTCGATCAATGACCCATGAACCGTTTGCCCGTCCGGAGTTGAACGTGGACAACGTCACCGTGACCTACAACAACGGACACACCGCCATTCACAACGCCAGCTTTACCCTGAGCGGCGGTTCGATCTGCGCGCTGGTCGGTGTCAACGGCAGCGGCAAATCGACGCTGTTCAAAAGCATCATGGGGCTGGTCAAACCCACCAGCGGCCGGGTTTCGCTGAGCGACAAACCGGTGGCGGACGCGCTGAAAAAGAACCTGATCGCCTACGTGCCGCAAACCGAAGACGTCGACTGGAACTTCCCGGTGCTGGTGGAAGACGTGGTGATGATGGGCCGCTACGGCAAGATGAATTTCCTGCGCATTCCGTCACGTGAGGACAGGTTGTGGGTCGACAAGGCGCTGGAGCGCGTCGGCCTCAGCGAGCTGCGCGGCCGGCAGATCGGCGAGCTGTCCGGCGGCCAGAAAAAGCGCGTGTTTCTGGCGCGCGCGTTGGCGCAACAGGGCACCGTGCTGCTGCTGGATGAGCCATTCACCGGCGTGGATGTGAAAACCGAGAATGCCATTATCGAGCTGCTTCGCGCATTGCGCGACGAGGGGCATCTGATCCTGGTCTCCACCCACAACCTCGGCAGCGTGCCGGAGTTTTGCGATCGGGTGATCCTCATCAACCGCACGGTGCTGGCCGCCGGCCCGACCGAAACCACCTTCACGCAGAGCAACCTGGAGCAGGCGTTCGGCGGCGTGCTGCGCCATATCAACCTCTCCGGTCCGGATCTGCACGACGACAACGATCCGCGTACCGTTACGGTGTTGACCGACGATGAACGCCCGGCGGTGTTCTACGGCCACACCAAGAGCGATCCGCCGGCCAACAGCCAGGCCAGGGAGAAACAATCCTGATGCTGGACCTTCTGCTGCAACCTTTCAGTTATAACTACATGGTGAAAGCCATCTGGGTCAGCGCCATCGTCGGCGCCGCCTGCGCGTTCCTGTCCGCCTATCTGATGCTGAAAGGGTGGTCGCTGATGGGCGATGCGCTGTCGCACTCGGTGGTGCCCGGCGTGGCCGGCGCCTATGCCCTCGGCCTGCCCTACGCCGCCGGCGCCTTCTTCACCGGCATGCTGGCGGCGCTGGCGATGACGCTGGTGCGCCACATCACCCGGCTGCGCGAAGACGCCATCATCGGCTTTATCTTCTCCACCTTCTTCGCCGTCGGCCTGCTGATCGTGTCGCTCAACCCCACCTCGGTCAACGTACAGTCGATCATCTTCGGCAATATCCTCGGCATCGCCGACGAAGACGTGCTGCAGGTGGAAATCATCATCGGCGTTTCGCTGCTGATCCTGTGCCTGGTGTGGAAAGACCTGCTGGCGGTATTCTTTGACGAAAGCCACGCGGTGTCGATCGGCCTGTCGCCGCTAAAGCTGAAGATCCTGTTCTTCACCCTGCTCAGCGCCTGCACCGTCGCCGCGCTGCAAACCGTCGGCGCCATTCTGGTGATCGCCATGGTGATCACCCCGGGCGCCACCGCCTACCTGCTGACCGACCGCTTCAGCCGGTTGGTGATCATCGCCATCATCATCGGCGCATTGACCAGCGGCGTCGGCGCCTATCTGAGTTTCTTCCTCGACGGCGCCACCGGCGGCGTGATCGTCACCCTGCAAACGCTGGTGTTCCTGGCGGCGTTCTTCTTCGCGCCGAAACACGGCCTGCTGGCGGCAAAACGTCGCGTGGCGCATTCGCAAACCGGAGGCCGCTGATGGACACGCTCTACCAACTGCTCAGCGAACCCTTCGCCTACCCGTTCATGCAGCGAGCGATCGTCGCCGCCATCGTTACCGGCGTGGTGTGCGCCGTGCTCTCCTGCTATCTGGTGCTCAAAGGCTGGTCGCTGATGGGCGATGCCATCTCGCACGCGGTGCTGCCCGGCATCGTAGTGGCGTTCGTGGTCGGCATTCCGCTGGCGATCGGCGCCTTCCTTTCCGGCATCTTCTGCGCGGTGGCCACCGGCTACCTGAAAGAGAACAGCCGGGTGAAAGAAGACACTGTGATGGGCATCGTTTTCTCCGGCATGTTCGCCTTCGGCCTGGTGCTGTTCTCGCGCATCGACACCGACCAGCACCTGAGCCACATTCTGTTCGGCAACATGCTGGGCATCACCGACGGTGAGCTGAAGCAAACCCTGCTGATTGCCGGCATCACCCTCGCGGTGGTGTTGCTCAAGCGCAAAGACTTCATGCTGTACTGTTTCGACCCGCACCACGCCCGGGTGATTGGCCTGCCGGTCAAGCTGCTGCACTACGGGCTGCTGTGCCTGCTGGCGATGACCATCGTCGCCTCGCTGCAGGCCGTAGGGGTGATTTTGGTGATCGCCATGCTGATCGCCCCCGGCATCATCGCCTTTATGCTGTGCCGCCGGTTTGATCGCATGCTGATGGCGGCGACGGTGGTGTCGGTGTTCTCCTGCGTGCTCGGCACCCTGATCAGCTTCCACATCGACGGCGCCACCGGGCCCTGCATCGTCATCGTGCAGGCCGTGCTGTTCGTTGTCGCCTTGTTGTACAGCAAGCTGCGTCCGTTACAGGGTAACAAAAAAGCCCCGATGGGCAGTTAAACGCCCCTCTGATGCGGCGGGGTTCCCCGCCGCATCCTATCTTTCCCTCGCTTATCCGTTGTCATCAAGTTGCAACCGGTATTGCGCTTAAATTAATCAATAGGGTATATACTTTGAGCTGGCGAGCCGTTGAAAAAATCGCCGCCTTTGACGCCGGCTGTGCGCCGCGTCGTGTTTTCACCACGGGAAAGACGCTAACCTAATGAATTATCAGGCAGCACAGAGGGGGAGATACCATGTGGCAAGCCGTTAGTCGTCTGTTAAGTGAACATCTTGGCAGCGCAGAGATACGCGAAAGGATTGAACTGCCCGGGGGCGACATTCACCCGGCGTGGCGCGTGAGTTACGGTGATAACGAGGTGTTCGTGAAATGCGACGCCCGGGAACAACTGCCGATATTCACCGCCGAAGCCGATCAGCTGGCGTTGCTGGCGCGCAGCAAAAGCGTGCGGGTGCCGGAAGTGTACGGCGTCGGCAGCGATCGCGACTACAGCTTCCTGCTGCTGGAGTATCAGCAGCTGAAACCCCTCGATGCTCACGGCGCCTACTGCCTGGGCCAGCAGCTGGCGCATTTGCACCAGTGGAGCGAGCAACCGCAGTTCGGTCTCGACTTCGACAGCGATCTGACCACCACTCCGCAACCCAACGCCTGGCAGCGCCGCTGGTCGGAATTCTTCGCCGAGCAGCGCATCGGCTGGCAGCTGCAGCTGGCCGCGGAGAAAGGCATGACCTTCGGCGATATCGACGACATTGTCGATCGGGTGTATCTGCGCTTGCAGCACCACCAGCCGCAACCGTCTCTGTTGCACGGCAACCTGTGGCCGGGCAACTGCGCGATGACCGCCCACGGGCCGATTCTGTTCGACCCGGCCAGTTACTGGGGCGATCGAGAGTGCGATTTGGCGATGCTGCCGCTGTATCCGGAGCTGCCGCCGCAGATCTACGACGGCTATCAGAGCGTGTGGCCGCTGGGGGCCGGGTTTATCGAGCGCCAGCCGCTGTATCAGCTGTACTACCTGCTCAACCGCAGCAACCTGTTCGGCGGCCAGCATCTGGTGGCTGCACAACGCGCGGTGGAGGCGCTGTTGCAGCCGGAGGCGTCATAACGTTCCGGGGCGCCGAGCGGCGCCCCGTTGATGGCTCAGGCCGCGCCGGCCAATTGCCCTAACAAGCGGATCACGAACCAGGCGATCACCGCAATCACGATCGGCAGGATGTACAGCGGGAAGTACTGCAGGAAGATGGTGTGGTGCGGCAGCGTGATACGCTCCTCCAACTGCTGGCGCGTGTGCCCTTCGCTGCCCTTGGCCTGCTCCAGGATCATCTGATCTTCCAGCCCTTCGCGAATGAACTTGACCTGACGTGACATGCGCGCGCCGGAAGCCTGCAAGGCCAGCCCGACGAAGATCAATATATAGATGATGATGAACATCAAATTGGCGCCGCTGAACAGGCTTTTATCCACGTCAGGCACCGGCGAGTTGTACCAGAAAAGGTTCAGGAACGGCGTATTGAAACGCACCATATCCACCATCACGTGGACAAAATCCAGCATCACTGCGTTGATGCCTTTGGTTTTTTCACTGTGCTGATAGATAAAGCCCAGCACGGAAATCAGCGTCGACAGCAACGCCGGGATAAAAACCACCCATCCGAGAATGCGTTTCAAAATGGCGATACGCCCGGCCTGTTGATACGTCATGTGTTCCCCTTGTTAGCGACGTAACCGAATCGGCTAAGTCTACCTGCAGTTGGCGAAACTCGCCCACCGTTTTCTTCATTCCCGCTGTGCTACAAGCTTAGCCGAATTAGTCGAAATCAAAAACTTAACCGCGCCGGCACACTATCATTGAAGAGATAACGTTATCCATTCGGGCAGAGGCCGCCATGATTCGACTGATTATCTTATTGCTGGGCGCGCAGGCGCTGCATGGCCAGCGCCGCCTGCTGGTGCTGTTCGGTTGGCTGTGGATAGCCGCAGGGGCGCTGATGCTGTTCGACATACTGCAGGATGGCCGGTCGGTGCTGGCGCTGGATGCGCTGGCGGTCATCCTGGCGCTGGAGGGGTTGGTGGCGGTATCCGCCGCGCTGGTGATCGGCTCTTCGGCCAGCAGGCCGGTGCTGCTGAAAGGATTGGGTTTTGTCTTTATGGCTTTTTTAATGCTGGACGTGCCCGCAGACGATAACATCGTCGCCACCGTGGTGTTTGGCAGTGCACTGCTGCTTGACGGCGCCGTGCGCATCGCCTCCTCCACGGTGATTCAGCACAGTCGATGGAAAGGCGTGGCGCTGGCGGGCGGCGGCGAGATCCTGCTTTCATTGATGATTTTTGTCGGCTGGCCGGCGCCGCATCGGATGACGGTGCCCTTTTGCCTCGGCGTGATGATGGTGCTTTCCGGCTGGGCCTTATTGCGTATCGCCCGCAGACTGACAAACTTCTCTCTGAATCAGCACCCCGCGCGGCAGCCACCGCCCCCGGAGGATGAGACTGCGCCGCTCACGGTGTATGTCTGGACACCGATTGGTGCGGCTAAAGATCCGCGCCGGCGTTACATCGTCGACCGATACATCGCGGCGGTCGACGGCGGCGGCAATATCTCCACCGGTCACGCCGCCCTGGCGCTCGCGCCGGATGTGTATATCAGTCACTACCCGCTCAACGACATCAGCCATTCCGTTCAAGATTTCCGCCAGTTGTTGCATGCCGGCGATCAAAACAACGTCGATGGGCGCTTTCTGCCCGACCTGCCGGGCGAGATCGCCAGTTGGTGCCCACCGGACAAGAAAATTCAGTTCTATCGCTATAACCCGGCGGCGCTGCGCGCATTCTGGCTGCGTTATCGGCAGGACGCCACCTACAACCTGACTCGGCGCAACTGCTCCACCACGGTCATCGGCGCGCTCGACAGCGCGTTGGAAGGCGTGCTGGGCGATAAACATCTGTGGCGCCGTTTTCTGCTGCTGGTGCTGGATCCCAACCTGTGGATGCTGGCGGTACTGCGCAGCCGTGGCGAAAGCATGACCTGGACGCCAGGCTTGGTGCTGGACTATGCGCGCATGTTGCAACAGGTTACCGAGCGCCAGCACCAACGTTGGTGGCTAAAGCTGCGCGAAATGTGGACTATCCTTCGCTTTGGCAAAAGCCACTCGCGCAGGCAAAGATTTTAGTCTCGCCGCCGGCGATGATAGAGTGTCGGCACATTCACCCGCGCCGACAGGAGTTAACCGCTAATGGCTTATTCGCAACGCATTGAAACCGCAATTTTTGATATGGACGGCTTGTTGATCGACTCGGAACCGCTGTGGCTGCAGGCCGAGCTGGATATCTTCGGTGCGCTGGGTTTGGATCTGTCCGATCGTCACAAGCTGCCGGACACGCTGGGGCTGCGCATCGATCTGGTGGTGAAGATGTGGTACCAGGCGATGCCGTGGCAAGGGGTTTCGCTCGATGAGGTGTCGGCGCGGATTATCGAGCGCGCCATCGAGCTGGTGCACGAGACGCGCCCGCTGCTGCCGGGCGTTCAGCAGGCGCTGGAGCTGTGCCGCCGCCAGGGGCTGAACATCGGTCTCGCCTCCGCCTCGCCGCTGCACATGCAACGGCAGGTGCTGAAGATGTTCGATCTTGAAGGTTACTTCGATCAGCTGGTTTCCGCCGAATACCTGCCATACAGCAAGCCGCACCCGGAGGTCTACCTGATCGCCGCCGAACGCCTGGGCAGCGATCCGCTGCGCTGCATCACGCTGGAAGACTCCTTTAACGGCATGATCGCCACCAAGGCCGCGCGCATGCGTTCCATCGTCATCCCGGCGGCCGAATACCGTCACGATCCGCGCTGGGCGCTGGCAGACCACAAGCTGGAGACCCTGGAACAGCTCACTGCCGCTCACTTTGCCTGACCAGCGGCGCCGGCCGCCGGCGCCCTGCGTTTGCCGCCCTGCGCCATAAAAGGGATCCGTACCGCAAAATAAACAAAACAGCGTTTCATTATTATTGAATTAGCATGTTGTTATTATTATGCTGGGCGGCAGGAAAGCGACGGTCCGCGGAGCGTTGTCACTGCCACGCAGCGCTGTTTAGGGCCGCCGCTTCCTCCCGCCACACGCCAAGCCACCGTCCTTTTTTCTCATCTTAATGCATCGCCCATTGCCCGCTTTTTATTCTCGCCCGTCAAAATCGATGATTTGTTACGCATTGCCGTAACAAGCCGTTGTAAAACAGGGAAAAATAAACAATTAGTTACAGGGTAACTGCTTCCACTACTGGGAATTTTCCCATATACTGGATAAATTAACAGTTTACCAGCCGGAATCGCAACAGCATGACCGCGGAAGGACACCTTATATTCTCTGTCGCTTGCGCGATCTTCGCCAAGAAGGCGGAAGTGACGCCAGAGCTGGCTACCGGCGACTGGTGGCACATCATACCCGCCGCGCTGCTGACCTCGCTGCTGCCGGACATCGATCACCCCAAGTCGGTGCTGGGCCAGCGCCTGCGCTGGATCGCCTTGCCCATCGCCCGCGCCTTCGGCCACCGCGGTTTCACCCACAGCCTGCTGGCGATCGCCGGCGGCATGGCGCTGTTCCAGCTGGACGTGCCGCGCAGTTGGCCGATCCCGGCCGACGCGCTGCACGCCATGATCATCGGTTACTTCAGCCATCTGCTGGCCGATATGCTCACCCCCGCCGGCGTGCCGCTGCTGTGGCCATGCCGCTGGCGTTTTCGCCTGCCGCTGCTCAACTCGCAAAAAGGTAACCAGCTGGAGCGGGTGCTGTGTCTGTGCCTGGTGGCGTTTGCCATCTGCTGGCAAGGTGATTTCACCCTGCCGGTGCAATCCTATGTCGAGCAAATCAGAAATATCAGACTCTGATCACAAAAAAACGCTTAACCCATCACCTTGATGTATATAAAACAAACAAAAACACACAAAAAGCTATATCAAATTCCATTTGGATATAAGTGGGCCACTCGGCAAACTGTTACGATATTTACATCGCGACATACGTGATGCGTTGTCGTTTTTATAAGAAAGATTATTGGAGACATTGGGGATGAATCTTCCGCTCGTGATTAACGTGCTGGTGTTTGTCGCGCTCCTTTTGCTGCTGGCGCAAACCCGCCACAAGCAATGGAGTCTGGCGAAAAAAGTGCTGGTCGGCCTGGTGGTCGGCGTGGTGTTCGGTCTGGGCCTGCAGCTGGTGTACGGCTCCGACAACCCGGTACTGAAAGAATCCATCAGCTGGTTCAACATCGTCGGCAACGGCTATGTGCAACTGCTGCAAATGATCGTCATGCCGCTGGTGTTCGCCTCGATCCTGAGCGCGGTGGCCAAGCTGCATAACGCCTCTTCTCTGGGCAAAATCAGCGTACTGACTATCGGCACGCTGCTGTTCACCACGCTGATCTCGGCGCTGGTGGGCGTGCTGGTCACCAACCTGTTCGGTCTGACCGCCGAAGGCCTGGTGCAGGGCGCGCAGGAAAGCGCGCGCCTGACGGCGATCCAGACCAACTACGTGGGCAAACTGGCCGACCTGACCGTGCCGCAGATGGTGCTGTCGTTCATCCCGAAAAACCCGTTCGCCGATCTGACCGGCGCCAGCCCGACGTCGATCATTAGCGTGGTGATTTTCGCCACCTTCCTCGGCGTGGCGTCGCTGCAGCTGCTGAAAGACGACAAGCCGAAAGGCGAGCGCGTGCTGGTGGCTATCGACACCCTGCAGGCCTGGGTGATGAAGCTGGTGCGTCTGGTCATGAAGCTGACGCCGTATGGCGTGCTGGCGCTGATGACCAAAGTGGTCGCCGGTTCCAACATTCACGACATCGTCAAGCTCGGCAGCTTCGTGGTGGCCTCCTACATCGGCCTGGCCATCATGTTCGTGGTACATGCCATCCTGCTGGCCTTCACCGGCGTGAACCCGATGAAGTTCTTCCGCAAGGTGTGGCCGGTGATCACCTTCGCCTTCACCAGCCGCTCCAGCGCCGCCAGCATTCCATTGAACGTGGAAGCGCAGACCCGTCGTCTGGGCGTGCCGGAATCCATCGCCAGCTTCTCGGCGTCGTTCGGCGCCACCATTGGCCAGAACGGCTGTGCGGGCCTCTACCCGGCGATGCTGGCGGTGATGGTTGCGCCGACCGTCGGCATCAACCCGCTGGATCCGGTGTGGATCGCCACCCTGGTCGGCATCGTCACCATCAGCTCCGCCGGTGTGGCGGGTGTGGGCGGCGGCGCCACCTTCGCCGCGCTGATCGTGCTGCCGGCGATGGGCCTGCCGGTGACGCTGGTCGCGCTGCTGATCTCGGTCGAACCGTTGATCGACATGGGCCGCACCGCGCTGAATGTCAACGGCTCCATGGCGGCAGGCACCATCACCAGCCAGCTGATGAAGCAAACCGACAAAGCCGTGATGGACAGCGAAGACGAAGTCGAACTGGCTCACCGCTAACGCCGTCTCAGAACAAAAAAACCGGGGATTATCCCCGGTTTTTTTATGCCCCGCGTTCGGTCGTTACGGCCGCTCGCCGTTCGCCAGCCGCCGGTTGATATCGGCGATCACATCCGGTAATTGCGCCAGCGTGTCTATCACATAATGCGCGCCCGCCGCGTACAGCTTATCGGCGGCCGCCGTGCGGCGCTGCGCTATTTCCCCTGCCGCCATTTGACGGTACTCCGACCAGGTAGCGCCGAACTCGTTGCCGGACAGCGCCAGCCCGACGCTCCACATCCCGGCGTTCAGCCCTTCGGCAATGCCCGGCACCGCGTCATCCACCTTCACGCAGTGCGCTACCGCATCGATGCCCAGCGCGATCGCGTTCTGCAACGCCATCCACGGCCCCGGCCGCCCGCCGGCCGCGAGATCGTCAGTGGCGACCCAGTAATCCGGCGCGTAACCGCGCTGCGCAGCGGCCGGCGCCAGCACCTCCATCACCGCGCGCGGATAACCGGAGCAGGAGCCGATTTTAATGCCCTGTTCGCGCAGCCCGGCAATCACCTGCGGCACGCCCTCAATGGGATCGGCGAAGTCGATCACTTTGGCGATTTGCAGCGGCATAAACGCCTGATACAGCGCGTCGATGTCTTGATGGCTCATCGAGCGGCCCAGCTTCTGTCGCCAGCGCGCGTCGATCGCCGGCAGTTTGCCCAGCGCCTCGATGTGCTGCCATTTGCCGAGGCCCATCGGAATGCGCGCTTCCGCCAGGCTAATGTCGATATCGAAGGTGTGTTTGAACGCCTCGACGAAAATCTGCGTCGGCGCAAAGGAACCAAAGTCCACCGTGGTGCCGGCCCAGTCGAGGATCACTGCGTTGATCTGTTTCATGGTCAATCCTTATTGATTCCAGTACATCGCCTGCCCGACGGCCGCCAGCAAACGTTCGATATCCTGCGGATAAATTTCCCCGATGTTGCCGATGCGGAAGCAGTCGCTCTGCGACACTTTGCCGGGATAAATCACGAAACCTTGCTGCTTCAGGCGCTGATAAAACTCGGCGAAGCGGTAAGTGTCGGCCTTCGGCGAATAGAACGCGGTGATGATCGGCGAATGCAGCGCATCGTCCAGCAGGGTATCAAAGCCCAGCTCGCGCATGCCCGCCACCAGCCGACGCTGATTAGTCTGATAGCGGTGGTGGCGCGCGGCAATGCCGCCCTCTTGTTCCAGCTCTTTCAGCGCCTGCGCGAAGGCCAGCACGGTGTGGGTCGGCGACGTAAAGCGCCATTTGCCGGCCTGATCCTCCATACAGCGCCACTGGGCATACAGATCCAGCGACAGCGAGCGTGAACGGCCGGCGCATTTCTCCAGCTCGCTGCGGCGGGCGATGACAAAAGCGAAGCCCGGCACGCCTTGAATGCATTTGTTGGCGGAGCTGATCAGAAAATCGATGCCCAGCGCGTCCACATCCAACGGGATGCCGCCAAAGCTGCTCATGGCGTCGACGATAAAGGTCTTGCCGTTGCGCGCCGCCAGACCGGCAACCTTCTGCAGCGGGTTGAGCATGCCGGTGGTGGTTTCACAGTGCACCATGGCGATATGGCTGATGCGCGCATCGCTTTTCAGCACCGCCTCCATCGCCGTCACATCCGGTTCATTCACCTCACCGCAGTCGAAAGCGTGGTGGTCGATATCCATCAGCCGCGCCATTTCGATCATCCGCGCCCCGTAGGCGCCGTTGTTGACGATCAGCAGCTTGTCCTGCGGGCCGATGACCGTGCCCAGCACGCCCTCTACCGCGAAGCTGCCGCTGCCTTGCAGCAGCACCGAGGTATAACCGGCGGACGGCGTCGCCAGCGCCACCAACCGTTGGCGAATGCGCTGCACCACGCCGAGGTTGTAATCTTCATCCCAGGTGCAGCTGTCATACAGCATCGCCTCTTTCACCGTTTTCGACGTGGTCAACGGGCCGGGGGTCAACAGCAGGTAGTTACGATCGGACATGTTATTCACCTATTGGTCTATACCAGATTGCGCGCATTGTGGCGGCAAATTCCTGCCCCGGTCAAACGACAAAGCGCGGTGAAACAAAAAATTCATCTGGCTATGTATAATAAGCGCGTGCCGGAATGTCGGGCCGATGCCATAGCGAGATGAAATGAAAGAACATCAGGGCGATATGCCTCACTACCTGCAGATCAAGGATCAGCTTCAGGCGCGCATCACCCGCGGCGCACTACAGGCCGGCGATAAGCTGCCTTCGGAGCGCGAGCTGTGCGCCATCTTCTCCACCACCCGCGTCACCATTCGCGAAAGCCTGGCGCAATTGGAAGCCACCGGCGCCATCTACCGCGCCGATCGCCGCGGCTGGTTCGTCACGCCGGAACGGCTGTGGCTGGATCCGACGCAGAACACCAACTTCCACCGTCTCTGTCAGGAGCAAGGGCGCACGCCGCACACCGCGCTGCTGTCCGGCGAAAAAACCACGGTGCCGCTCGACGTGATGCAGCCGCTGGCGCTCGAACCGTTCGATCAGGTGTATCTGCTGCGCCGCGTGCGGTATGCCGACGGCCGCGCCATCTGCTATTGCGAGAACCACTGCTTGCCGCAGCGGGTGCCGGCACTGCTCAGTCACGATCTCAACGGCAGCCTGACCGAGGTTTATCAACAGCATTACGATTTGATTTACAGCAACATGCACCTGTCGTTCTACCCGTCCGCCCTGCCTTATCGCGCCGCCAATGCGCTCGGCGCCATGGTCGGCCTGCCCGCGTTGCTGCTGCGCCGGTTGAATTACGATCAGCACGGCCGCATTCTCGATTTCGATATCGAATACTGGCGCCACGACAGCCTGCGCATCGAAGTCGATACGCTTTAACCCCCTGCATGACGGGGCTGCGCCTGCCGCTCCGCCTTTCTCTCCCACGCCTAATCCCCGCCGCCGGCAACTATATTTTGCCGCTTTCATTTGTTTGTCATATTTGCCGATTAGCTTGGCCGCATATCTGGTGTATACCAGTTTCGCATGAACCCGCAACAGTGAGGCTGAAGCTATGAAATTCTCTCGTCTGGTCGTGATGACCGCCATCGCACTCGGCGCCGCGCCGGCCTGGGCCGCCGACGCGGTGGTGACCGTCTACTCCGCCGATGGTCTGCACGACGGCGATCACAGCTGGTATCAAACCCAGTTCGACGCCTTCACCCAGGCGACCGGCGTCAAAGTGCAGTACGTCGAAGGCGGCTCCGGCGCCATCGTGGAGCGCCTGTCGAAGGAGCGCAGCAACCCGCAGGCCGACGTGCTGGTGACGCTGCCGCCGTTCATCCAGCGCGCCGCCGCGGAAAAACTGCTGCAGGATTTCACCCCGCAGGATGCGGCGCAGATCGCCGACGCCCAGCCGCAGTTCGTGCCGCTGGTGAACAACTACCTGAGCTTCATCTATAACGCCAAACTGCTGCCGCAGGCGCCCGCCAGCTATCAACAACTGCTGGACGCGCAATTCCGCAATAAGCTGCAGTACTCCACGCCGGGTCAGGCGGGTGACGGCACCGCGGTGATGCTGCAGGCGTTTCACAGCTTCGGCGGCAAAGATGCCGGTTTCGACTACCTCGGCAAGCTGCAAAGCAACAACGTCGGCCCTTCGGCCTCCACCGGCAAGCTGACCGCGCTGGTCAATAAAGGCGAGTTGCTGGTGGCCAACGGCGATCTGCAGATGAATCTGGCGCAGATGCGCAGCAATCCGAACGTGAAGGTGTTCTGGCCGGCCGGGCCGGACGGCAAACGCAGTACGCTGGTGCTGCCTTACTATATCGGCCTGGTGCAAGGCGCGCCGCAAAGCGCCAACGGCAAAAAACTGATCGACTTCCTGCTGAGCAAAGAAGCGCAGAGCAGCGTCAGCGCCATTTCCTACGGTATGCCGGTGCGCAAGGACGTCACCCCGACCGACGATAACTTCAAGCAGTCGCAGGCGGCGCTGAAAGGCGTGGACATCTGGGCGCCGGACTGGAACCAGGTGGTGAACAGCCTGTCCGCCGATATCTCCCGCTGGCGCCAGGTGACCGAATGACGCTGACGATGCCTTCTACCCTCTCTTCCCGCGCCGAGGCGCGGGATAGCAGCCTCGACATCGCCGGGCCGTCGGGCATTCAGCTCAACCGCGTCAGCGTGTCGTATCGCGGCACCGAGGTGCTGAAACCCCTCACGCTCACCATCGCTCCCGGCGAAGTGCTGGCGCTGATCGGCCCCTCCGGCTCGGGTAAAACCACCGTGCTGCGGGCGATCGCCGGATTCGTGCAGCCCTCCGCCGGGCGTATTGCCATCGGTGACGTCGATGTCACCGACGTGCCGCCCTATGATCGCGGCCTGGGCATGGTGGTACAGAACTACGCGCTGTTTCCGCATATGCGCGTCGAGGACAATGTGGCGTTCGGCCTGCGCGCGCAAGGCAAGCCGCGCGGCCTGACCGCCGAGCGCGTCGAAGAAGCGTTGGCCATCGTCGGCATGTCCGCCTACGCCAAGCGCTATCCCAGCCAGCTTTCCGGCGGCCAACAGCAGAGGGTGGCGATCGCTCGCGCCATTGCGGTGCGCCCCAAAGTCTTGCTGCTGGATGAGCCGCTGTCGGCGCTGGACGCGCAAATCCGTCACAGCATGGTGGAAGAGATCGCCCGCCTGCACCGCGAGCTGCCGGATCTGACCATCCTGTACGTCACCCACGATCAGGGGGAAGCGCTGACGCTGGCGGACAAGATCGGCATCATGCGCGACGGCCACCTGATCGCCCACGGCGAAACCCGCGCGTTGTACCACCATCCGACGAACCGCTTCGCCGCCGAGTTTCTCGGCCGCGCCAACCTGCTGCCGGCCACCGCCCTTGAGACTACCGCGCAGCAAGGCATGACCACCGTCAGCTGCGCCGGCAAAGTGATCGGCTGTTTCACCTACGGCGCACAACGCGGCTTCGACAAGCTGCTGTGCATCCGGCCGCAGCATATTGCGCTTGATGCCGACGCCCAGCGCAGCAACTGCCTCATCGGCACGCTGCGCGATATTCATTGGCAGGGGGAGCTGACGCACCTGCAGTTCGAGGTACAAGGCCATTCGCTGCGCGTGGTCACCACCCATCGCAACCGGATGCCGCAGATCGGCGAGCGCGTGCCGCTCTATTTCGCCCCCGACGATGCGGTACTGATCGAGGACTGACATGACCGACTCTACGCTTATTCGCCCGGCCCTGCGGCTGCGTTTCCCGCGCAGTCTGTGGATCCTGCTGCCGCTGCTGGTGCTGGCGACGCTGTTTTTCTACCCGTTGGCGCTGATCGTCAAACAGGCGTTTACCGACGATCAGGGGCTATTCAGCGCCGCCGCGCTGCAACAGGTGTTCGAATCCCGGCGCATTGTCAGCGCTCTGCTCAACACGCTGCAGATTGCGCTGCTGGCGACGCTGGGCTGCCTGGTGCTCGGCACCCTGCTGTCGCTGCTGCTGGTGTTCACGCCGTTCCCCGGCAGCCGACTGATCGCCCGGGTGATCGATACCTTTATCGCCATGCCGACCTTCCTGATCACGCTGGCCTTCACCTTTATCTACGGCTCCGCCGGTCTGCTGAACGGCACGCTGATGACGGCCTTCGGTTTCACCCTGCCGCCGGTGGACTTTCTTTACTCCATCTGGGGGGTGATCCTGGCGGAAATCACCGTGTTTACGCCGCTGGTGATGCGCCCGCTGATGGCGGCATTGTCGCAGATCGATCGCAGCCAGCTCGAGGCCGCCAGCATTCTCGGCGCCCGGCCGGGGCGCGTGGTGCGCCAGGTGATTTTACCGGCCGCGCTGCCGGCCTTGCTGGCCGGTGGCAGCCTGTGCCTGCTGTTGACCACCAATGAGTTCGGCATCGTGCTGTTTATCGGCGCCAAGGGCGTCACCACGCTGCCGATGATGGTCTACACCAAAGCGATTCTGGAGTCGGATTACGCCGTCGCCTGCACGATCGCCGTCGTGAATATCGCGCTGTCGCTCGGGCTGTTCTCCCTTTACCGCTACGCCGCGGCGCGCGCCGGGCTGAGGAACTGACGATGTTGATATGGTCCCGCACCGGACGCACCCTGACCTGCACGTTGACGATCACGCTGTTCGCCCTGTTCTTCTGCCTGCCGCTGGCGGTGATCCTGATGTCCAGCCTCAGTGAACAGTGGAACGGCGTGCTGCCGAGCGGTTTCACCCTCAACCACTTCCGCCAGGCGTTCAGCGGCGCCTCTTGGGACGCGCTGGTCGCCAGTCTGGCTATCGGTTTCAGCGCCAGCCTGTTCGCGCTGTTGTGCGGCACCTGGGCGGCGCTGGCGCTGCGCCACGCGCCTGAACGCGGCCGACGGCTGCTGGGCACGCTGTTTTTCATTCCCAGCGCGGTGCCTTCGGTCTCTATCGGTTTGGGGATGCTGGTGGCGTTCAGCCAGGGACCGCTGCAGATGAACGGCACCTTCCTGATCGTGCCCGCCGCTCACTTCGTGCTGATTTCCGCCTTTACCTTCGGCAACGTGATGGCCGGGTTGACCCGGCTACCTGGCGACTACGAGAACGTCGCCGCCAGCCTGGGCGCTTCGCCGCTGTTCCGCCTGCGCCACGTCACCCTGCCGATGATCGCCCCCTACATGATCTCCGCCTTCGCGCTCAGCCTGTCGCTGTCGATGGGGGAGCTGGGCGCGACCATGATGATCTACCCGCCGAGTTGGGCGACGCTGCCGGTCACGATCTTCAGCCTGACCGATCGCGGCAGCATCGCCAACGGCGCGACGCTGACCATGATCCTGGTGGCGGCCACGATGTTGCTGATGTTAGTGCTGGAGCGGATTGCGCAGCGGCTGACGCCGGGCGCAAAATAGCAACAAGGCGCTGCCATGGCGGCGCCTTGTTTTTAGAAACGAAGGGTCAGAACGGGTAGTCGTGATAGCCCTGCAGCTCGGAAATGCGTCGGGCGGCGACGTGCAGCAACGCCACATACTCCTCCCGCGCCGCGTCGGAAAAACGCAGCGTCGGGAAAGAGATGCTCAGCCCGGCGATCGCCACCCCGAACCGATCGAAGACCGGTACGGCGATGCAGCGGATCCCCGCCTCCTGCTCTTCGGCATCTTCGCCGAATCCCTGCGCTCGTACCCGATCCAGCACCGGCAACAGTTCGGCGGCGCTGGCCAAGGTATGCTCGGTGCTGCGGGTAAATTCAATCTGCGACAGGATCTGCGCCACCTCATCCCGATCGCGCCAGGCCAGCAGCACTTTACCGATGGCGGTGCTGTGCAGCGGGTTACGGCGACCGATGCGCGAATACATGCGCAGGTTGTACATCGCGTCGATCTTGTGGATATAGACGATACCGTCCTCATCCAGAGCGCCGAGGTGGATGGTTTCGCGGGTGCGGTTCGACAGTTCGCGCATCTGCACGTCGGCGCTGCGGATCAGATCGACGTTCTCCAACGATTTGGCGCCCAGTTCGAACAGCTTGAGCGTCAGCGCATACTTTTCCGTCTCGCCCTCCTGCGAAACGTAGCCCAGCGCTTTCATGGTCTGCAGAAAACGGTAGACGGTGCTTTTGGACATCATCACCCGTTGGGACAGTTCGGTAATGCCAATCTCGCGCTCATCGCCAAGCGCCTGCAGAATGCCGAACACTTTCATCACGGATGAGACGGCATCCGGTTGCTTGTCTGAATCTGCGTTAGCCATGGTGCATACCCTACTTAACGGTTTTGTTTCAGGAAATTTAAACAAGGGTTTCAGTATAATCGGAACAGATCGAAGCGCGCAACGCGGCTGAACGCTAAGCAATTGAAGCCAAATGGATAACCGTTGGCCCGCTCACCGCCGTTTACAATTAAGCGGACAAGGGGCATGCAATCACGGGCGAATATGATTAGCATGATAATACTCCCCTGAATAAATACCGCTGAGACCAACATGCGTCCTTGTTCCGACGGCCTCCCCGTCCCGCAACGCTATGGGGCGATCCTCGCCATCGCCCTCGGCATTACCGTATCCGTGCTCGACGGCGCGATAGCCAACGTGGCACTGCCCACCATCGCTCGCGATCTCAACGCCAGCCCGGCCAGCTCCATTTGGGTAGTCAACGCCTATCAGTTGGCGATCACCGTGTCTCTGCTGTCGCTGGCGTCGCTCGGCGATCTGGTCGGCTATCGCCGCATCTATCAGGCCGGATTGCTGGTGTTCAGCATCACCTCACTGTTCTGCGCCCTTTCCGATTCGCTGCTCACCCTGACCATCGCCCGCGTGCTGCAGGGCTTTGGCGCCGCCGCCATCATGAGCGTCAACACCGCGCTGATCCGCATCATCTACCCGCAGCGTTTTCTCGGCCGCGGCATGGGCATCAACTCGCTGATCGTCGCCTGCTCCTCGGCGGCCGGGCCGACGGTGGCGGCGGCGATCCTGTCGGTCGCGTCCTGGCAGTGGCTGTTCGCCATCAACCTGCCGATCGGCATCGTCGCACTGCTGCTGGGGATGAAATTCCTGCCGGCCAACGGCCAGAAAAGCGATAACCGCCGTTTCGATCCCACCAGCGCGGTGCTGAACGCGCTGACCTTCGGCCTGCTGATCACCGCCATCAGCGGCTTCGCCCAGGGCCAGAGCCTGACGCTGATCTTCAGCGAAATCGCCGCACTGCTGGCGATTGGCGCGGTGTTCGTGCGCCGCCAGCTGCGCCAGGAATTTCCGTTGCTGCCGGTCGACCTGCTGCGCATTCCGATCTTCGCCCTGTCGATGGGCACCTCAATCTGTTCGTTCGCCGCGCAAATGCTGGCGATGGTGTCGTTGCCGTTCTTCCTGCAAACCGCGTTGGGCCGCGGCGAGGTGGCGACCGGGCTGCTGCTGACGCCGTGGCCGCTGGCGATCGTGGTGATGGCGCCGATCGCCGGTCGGCTGGTGGAGCGCGTGCACGCCGGCCTGCTGGGCTGCATTGGGCTGGCGGTGTTCGCGCTCGGGCTGTTTTCGCTGGCGCTGCTGCCGGCGGCGCCGTCGAATATGGACATCATCTGGCGCATGGTGCTGTGCGGCGCCGGCTTCGGCCTGTTCCAGTCGCCCAACAACCACACCATCATCTCCGCCGCGCCGCGCAACCGCAGCGGCGGCGCCAGCGGCATGCTGGGCACCGCCCGCCTGCTGGGGCAAACCTCGGGGGCCGCGCTGGTGGCGCTGATGTTCAACCTGTTCCCTACCTCCGGCACCCACGCTTCACTGATCCTGGCTGGGGTGTTCGCTACCCTGGCGGCGGCGGTCAGCGGCCTGCGCATCACCCAATCGACCGCGCAAACGGCGCAGCCCAGCCGCGAGGTGAAATAGAGGGCATAGAAAGAGCCGGGTCACATCGAGCGCGATGCAGGCCTGGCGTCAGTCGCCGCTCCTCAAAGGGCTGCGGCCTTGTCGTAGACACGCTAAATAGGCGTCGTCATCCGGATACCAGCCAACAATGCGTTGGCCGTCGTTATCCACCCCCTCGAAGCCCTTCAGTAAGCCAGGGGCGAACATCCGCTTTATCAGATCTTCGGCCTGCGCGCTGTCGATGCGGCAATCACAGCGCGTGTCTCCGTCAACCTGAACGAAGTTCTGCAACGAAGCGAGACACCGCGCGTCGAGATCGCCATGGACATGGATAAACTCCCCCGTCTCTACCAGAGTGAGCGCGGTCAGGTCTCCCCCCACCACGAATGCGCCGTCGTTTCCTGAGCTGCAATAGGCGTGGCGTATGCGGACATCATCACGCACGACCAGTCCGCCCCAGCAAATCAGCGTATCCGCCTGCAGCCGACCCAGCACGACAATGCCGCCGTCCTCGCGCTGCGGTGACACCGCCAGGCATCCTTCCACGATCACATCGCCGTCCACGATCAGGTAATCGTACTCGTGGCTGTCGTGCTCGTCGGGGAAAAATGCCGGGAGGTGAAGATCGCCTGAATGCCAGCGAATAGCCGGCTGTTCAGCATCGTCATCATGCCGGTTGAACAGTTCCGCAACCGCATCAGCGATACCGCTTGTCAATTCGGCCAGGCGCGCCGGTAGCTCATCACCGTTGAGTAAGGGAAGGTGGTTGATTTTCATAGGGCCTCAGGGACAAATGTCATTGCGCCAAAGCATATAACATGCGCCTCCAAAGCCAAACAGCCGGCCGTGACCGAGCACGATGCGGCTTACCCACTCACCGGGTGAACGGGCATCGCACCTGCCCAGGCTGAGAGGCAGAAAGACGCTATTTTCAGGTCGGCTTCAGGGACTTCGGACGCTGCTGCGCAGCATTAACGCCCGTAGACTTTGGTGAGGCGCTTTACCCCATTCATTGCCGAATTTCATTGTTGAATCCGTCACCGCCGCTGACCAAGCGGTTTAGGTATGCCATAAAAAAAAACCCCGGCAAGCCGGGGTTTTCCTTTCATTCAGCCGATTATTTCAGGTACTGGCCGGAACGCAGCGCTTCGATACGCTTGTCGAGCGGCGGATGCGACATGAACAGCTCGCTGAACGACTTGGATTTGCCGTTGATGCAGAACGCCATCATGCTGCCCGCTTCCTGCGGTTCATAGCTGGTTTTCAGACGCTGCAAGGCGGCGATCATCTTCTCGCGGCCCACCAGTTTGGCGGAGCCGGCGTCGGCATAGAACTCGCGGTGACGCGAGAACCACATGGTGATGATGCTCGCCAGGATGCCGAACACCAGTTCCAGCACCATCGACACCGCGAAGTAAATCATCGGGTTGCCGTTGCCTTCCCCTTCGCCATCACCGTCGCGGTTGCCGAGGAAACCGGCGGCGACCTGCGCGATCAGGCGTGAAATGAAGATGACGAAGGTGTTCACGATGCCCTGAATCAGGGTCATGGTCACCATATCGCCGTTGGCAACGTGGCTGATTTCGTGCGCGATGACCGCTTCCGCTTCGTCGCGGCTCATGCTCTGCAGCAGGCCGGTGCTGACGGCGACCAGCGAGGCGTCGCGGCGTGCGCCGGTAGCAAAGGCGTTGATGTCCGGCGCGTGGTAGATAGCGACCTGCGGCATGGCGATGCCCGCCTGCTGCGACTGACGGCGTACCGTTTCCAGCAGCCAGTTTTCGGTTTCGTTACGCGGTTGTTCAATCACTTCCCCGCCGACGGAGCGCAGCGCCATCCACTTGGACATCAGCAACGACACGAAAGCGCCGCCGAAGCCGAACAGACCGGCCATGATCATCAGGCCCTGAACGCTACTGGATTGGATTCCTGTCAGGCTGAGCACCAGCCCGAAAACCAACATCACCGCCAGGTTGGTGAGCAGGAACAGAGCTATACGCATCATAAAATGTTTACTTCCTCATAAATGTTAACAAAACGCTGTCTAAGATACCCTAGATCGTATGGGCATTCGTCACAGTTTCAAGAGTCGCGCGTCATTAACCTACTAAAAATACGAAACTTTACAAAAACGGCGCGCGACCGGGATTTGGCAAATTGTAAACGATTGTTGCACAAGGCGGAGGTTTTTTTACCCTAAATTTGTCAGGCGATGCATCAGCCCGCCTCCCTTCATCCAGCAGGGAGGCTGGCCTTCGCGTCGCCATAAAAAAACGCACCCGAGGGTGCGTTTTTCATCCTGCCGTAGGCGGCCTTATTTGGCCGGCGTTGGCTGCTGAGCGGGCTGATCTTTTTCCAGATGAGCCAGGTCCAGCGCGATATGCACAGATTCATCCAGGTACGGATCCGGTTCCTGGTAATCCTTCGGCAGATCGTCGAGCGATTTCAGCGGCTTCTTGCCCGCGCGCTCCAGGCGCTCGTTGATGCGTTTCAGACGGGTCGCGTCGTCATCGTGGTTCTCTTTCTCGCGCACCGCCAGATTGAGGGACACGATGTTGCGTTTATCCTTCAGCGCCTTGTAATGCGCGATATCCTGCGCGATGTACTGGAACTCCGGATTCTGCGCGATGCGCTGCTGGTGATCTTTCAGCAGTTCCGGCTCGAACGGCGCCATATCGCCGGTCTTGCTGTAGGTCGCCGCATTGATGCTGTCCCACGGCATGGCGTTGTCTTCAAACGCTTCGCCGGTTTCCGCCGGATCGACGCCGGTCGGCATCAGAATGTCCGGCGTCACGCCCTTGCGCTGGGTGCTGCCGCCGTTGACGCGGTAGAACTTCTGAATGGTGTACTGCACCGAACCGAGCGCCGGCCACTCAGGGCGCAGCATCTGGTCGTAGATGCGGTTCAGCGAACGGTACTGCTGCACGGTGCCTTTACCGAAGGTCGGTTCGCCGACGATCAGCGCGCGGCCGTAATCCTGCATCGCCGCCGCGAAGATCTCGGAGGCGGAGGCGCTGAAGCGATCGACCAGCACCACCAGCGGGCCTTTGTAGTAGGTCACGCCGTCGGTGTCGGCGTCTTCACGCACTTTGCCGTTGTTGTCGCGCACCTGCACCACCGGGCCGCTCGGAATGAACAGGCCAGACAGCGACACCGCTTCAGTCAGCGCGCCGCCGCCGTTGGTGCGCAGGTCGATGATCACGCTCTTGACGTTCTGCTTGGCCATCTTCTGCAGCTGCACTTTCACGTCATCGGTCAGACCGACGTAGAAGCCTGGGATGTCGAACACCGCCACCTTCTCTTTGCCGACGGTCTTGATGGTCATTTTCACCGCGCGGTCTTCCAGACGGATGCGCTCGCGGGTCAAGGTGACCACGCGGGTTTTGGTGCCCTTGCCGGCCGGCAGGACTTCCAGGCGCACCTTGCTGCCCTTCGGCCCTTTGATCAACGACACCACGTCGTCCAGACGCCAGCCGATCACGTCCACCATCGGTTTGCCGGCCTGGCCGACGCCGACGATGCGATCGCCTACGGTGATCGCCTTGCTCTTTGCCGCCGGGCCGCCCGGCACCATCGAGTTGATCAGGGTGTAGTCGTCATCCATCTGCAGCACCGCGCCGATGCCTTCCAGCGACAGGCTCATCTCGGTGTTGAACTGCTCGGTATTGCGCGGAGACAGATAGTTGGTGTGCGGGTCGATTTCATGCGCAAAGGCATTCATCGCCAGTTGGAAGACGTCTTCGCTGTTGCTTTGCGTCAGGCGCTTGATGGCGAACTGATAGCGCTTGGTCAGCGTGTCGCGGATTTCTTTGTCGGTCTTGCCGGTCAGCTTGAGGTTCAGCTCGTCATAGGTGACTTTCGCATCCCACAGGCTATCCAGCTCGGCCTTGTCTTTCGGCCACGGCGCTTTGCTGCGGTCGAGATCGATAGTGCCGTTGCCGGTGAAGTTCATCGGCTTGTCCAGCAACGACAACGCATAGGTGTAACGCTCGAAACGGCGTTTCTGCGCCAGATTGAACAGCGCGTAGAAGGTGTCCAGCTTGCCGGTTTTCAGCTCTTCGCCAACCTGATTGCGTTTGCCGGCGAACTGCGCCACGTCGGAAGCCAGCAATACGTTATGGTTGTAGTCCAGCATGTTCAGGTAGCGATCGAAGATCTTGCCTGAAAACTCCGCGTCAAGGGCGAACTGGCGGTAATGAGAGCGAGTGAAGCGCGAGGTAACGCGCTCACTCACCGTAGCGTGCTGGGGTTCCTGTTGCAGTTGGGGCAGTTGGCCGATGCGGATGTTGGCTGTTTCCGCGCCGTAACTGACACCCGCCCACAGCAGCCCTGCAATCGCTGTTAATCTGACGAATTTGTTCATGCCTGGGTTGGCCTCCGTATCAGAACTGCAAGTGTTCTGCGCGCACAATCATCGCCAGACCGGAAGAGAGCTGCACACGTACGCCATCTTTAGCGATTTCGAGTACGGTAGCATCCATCGCGCTCTTGCCTGCTCTGACTTTGATTTCCTGGCCAATTTGCAGTTTAGAGATATCCGTGACTGGCGCATAACGCGGCTGGCTTTCCTCTTTGGCTGCACGAGGTTGGCGAGCGGGCTGTGGGCGAGTTTGTGGGCGCGGCTTGCGGTTTTCCGGCGCGGCTCCGCCTTCGCGACGTGCAGCGGGCTTTTTACCGGCTGGACGCGGACGGCGTGGCGCAGCATCGGCGGATTCGCCGGCGGCTTCACGTTTTTTGGCGTTTTGTTCGGCACGCTGTGCCTGAACGCGCGCTTTGGCTTCTTCAAGCTGCTGGCGAGCATGATCGACATGCTGCTGTTCCAGTTCACCGCACGGATTGCCGTCCAGATCGACGCGCTGCGCGCCGACTTTAACGCCGTACAGGTAACGCCAGCTTGAGGTGTACAGGCGCAGGGCAGAACGCAATTGCGTTTTGCTGAGATTATCTTCCCCCTGCACGCGCTCTACCAAATCCTGAAAAATACCGATTTTCAGCGGACGAGCTTCGCCTTCGGCGCTAAAGCAGAGCGGAAAACGCTCGGCAAGAAAAGCAATGACTTCTTTACTAGAGTTCAACTTAGGTTGATTTTCCATGAAATTTCCTGATTACAACGGTATTGCCAACAAGCCACAGGCATGAACAGGCGTCATTATAATGACGCCATCGGTAATTGCCACGTTAACCGTCGATCAACTTGCCGCCACAGTCACATATTTCGCACTGTCGCACTGTTCCAGTTGCTCACAAAGCCCCGCCACCACTGCTTTCAGGCCCGCTTCGTCCCGTTCGTCGAAGCGTTGATAAACCGTGCTATCGATATCCAAAACGCCGATCGTCCGGCCGCCAACCGCCAGCGGCAGCACGATTTCCGCGTTGCTGGCCGCGTCGCAGGCGATATGGCCCGGGAACGCATGCACGTCGCCGACGCGCTGCACGCGATTTTCCGCCACCGCCGTGCCGCACACGCCCTTGCCCACCGGGATGCGCACGCAGGCGATCTTGCCCTGGAACGGCCCCAGCACCAGCTGTTCGCCCTCCATCAGATAGAAACCGACCCAGTTCACGTCATCCAGACGCTCGTTGAGCAAGGCGCTGGCGTTGGACAGCGCCGCGATAAAGTTGGTCTCCCCGCCGAGCAACGCGCTCAGATCACGTTTTAATTCCGCGTAGAATTGTTCTTTTGTCATGTGATAACCATTGAAACAGTGAAGATGGCCAGAAGCCCAAAGCTTAGGCCCTATAAAATAAGCATTAAATGCGTATAGCCACAAGGTTAATCATCTGTTGCTTCACAAAACCCCGTCGCTCGGGGTATGTTTGCCGCTCAGAATCCCGGTTTACCTCGTTTTACCGTCCGGCGCCCGATCGCCAGTGACGCGGCCGGTTTATTTTTCAGCTACGCTGACAGTTCCGGCGGGCTCAAGGGCAGCGACTTGTCAAAAATGAAAATACACGCGATCACCGCCCCCCTTTCCAAAGCGCGCCACCAACGCTGCTGCGAGTGCGATCTGCTGTTCATGCTGCCGCCGCTCAGCGGCAATCAGGCCGCTTATTGTCCGCGCTGCAACGCCAAGGTGGTGCACGGCCGCGACTGGTCGATGACGCGTCTGACCGCCATGGCGATCACCATGCTGCTGCTGATGCCGTTCGCCTTCACCGAACCGCTGATCAGCATCCGCCTGCTCGGCACGCGCATCGACGCCAGTTTGCTGGAGGGCATCTGGCAGATGAGCCGCCAGGGCGATCCGCTCACCGCCAGCATGGTGGCGTTTTGCACCCTCGGCGCCCCGCTGACGCTGGCACTGTCGTTGCTGTACCTGCGCTTCGGCCACGCGCTCGGCATGAACCTGCGCCCGGTGCTGCTGATGCTGGAACGGCTGAAAGAGTGGGTGATGCTGGACATTTATCTGATCGGCATGGCGGTGGCGGCCATCAAGGTGCAGGATTACGCCGACATCCAGGCGGGCAGCGCGCTGCTCGCCTACCTGTCGCTCACCCTGCTCAGCATCCTGACGCTGATCCACGCTAACCTGGAGCAGCTGTGGGAGCGTTACTATCCGCAGGAACAGCCGGAAGGCCCGCCGGCGGCGCTGCATATTTGCCTGTCCTGCCACTATACCGGCTACCCTGACGCGCGCGGCCGCTGCCCGCGCTGCCATGTGCCGATGTGCCACCGCCAGCCCTACAGCCTGCAGAAAACCTGGGCGGCGCTGATCGCGGCGATGATCCTGCTGATACCGGCCAACCTGCTGCCGATTTCCATCATTTACGCCAACGGCGTGCGGCTGGAAGACACCATCTTCTCCGGCGTGGTCTCACTGGCCACCTCCGGCAACGTGCCGATCGCCGCCATCGTGTTCATCGCCAGCGTGCTGGTGCCCTTCACCAAGGTGATCGTGCTGATCACGCTGTTGCTGAGCATCCACTTCAAAACCTCGCACAGTCTGAAGACGCGCATTCGTCTGCTGCGCCTGGTCACCTGGATCGGCCGCTGGTCGATGCTCGATCTGTTCGTTATCGCCTTGATGATGTCGCTGGTAAATCGCGATCAACTGTTATCTTTTACTATGGGACCGGCCGCGTTTTACTTTGGCTCGGCGGTCATTTTGACTATTCTTGCCGTTGAATGGCTCGATAGCCGATTGATTTGGGATGCACATGCAACAGGAAACGCCGACTACACCGACTGAAGCGCGGGTCAAGAACAAACGCCGCATTTCACCGTTCTGGTTACTGCCGTTCATCGCCCTGCTGATCGCCGGGTGGCTGGTCTATAACAATGTCCAGGAGCGCGGCACCACCGTCACCATCGATTTCCAATCGGCGGCGGGCATCGTTGCCGGCCGCACGCCGGTGCGCTACCAGGGCGTTGAGGTCGGCACGGTGCAAAAAATCAGTCTGAGCAAAGATCTGCGCAGCATCGTGGTGGAGGCCAGCATCAAAAGCGATCTGGAAGACTCGCTGCGCGAAGGCACCCAGTTCTGGCTGGTGACGCCCAAGGCCTCGCTGGCCGGGGTGTCCGGCCTCGATGCGCTGGTCGGCGGCAACTATATCGGCATGATGCCCGGCAGCGGCAAGGAGCAAACCCACTTCACCGCGCTCGATACCCAGCCGAAGTACCGCCTGAACACCGGTGAACTGATGATTCACCTGCACGCCGACGATCTCGGCTCGCTCAACAGCGGCTCGCTGGTCTACTACCGTAAAATTCCGGTCGGCAAGGTGTATGACTACACCATCAGCGAAGGCAACAAGGGCGTGACCATCGACGTGCTGATCGACCGCCGCTTCGCCAACCTGGTGAAGCGCAACAGCCGCTTCTGGAACGTTTCCGGCTTCAAGGGCGATTTCAGCCTGTCCGGCGCCACGGTGCAGATGGAGAGCCTGGCGGCGCTGGTCAACGGCGCCATTGCCTTCGATTCTCCGGCCGATGGCCAGCAGGCCAAGGGCGATCAGAGCTATACCCTGTATCCTGATCTGGCCCACAGCCAGCGCGGCGTCAATATCCTGCTGGATCTGCCGAGCGGCAACAGCCTGAGCGAAAACCGCACGCCGCTGATGTACCAGGGGCTGCAGGTCGGCACCCTGACCAAGCTGACGTTGCAACAGGACAGCAAAGTGGTCGGTGAACTGACCATCGATCCTTCGGTGGTCGATCTGATGCGCAGCGGCACCCGCATCGTGATGCGCAGCCCGCGCATCAGCCTCAACGACGCCAAGCTTAGCCAGTTGCTGACCGGCACCACGCTGGAGCTGGTGCCGGGCAAAGGCGAGCCGCAGCAGCGCTTCAACGTGCTGGACAGCAGCGAAACGCTGTTGCAACAGCCTGGCGTGCTGACCGTTACGCTGAATGCGCCGCAAAGCTACGGCATCGACGTCGGGCAGCCGCTGGTGGTGCACGGCGTGAAAGTCGGCCAAATTCTGAGCCGCACGCTGACCGCCGGCGGCGTGGTATTCACCGCCGCCATCGACGCGCAGTACCGCGGCCTGCTGCACAAAGACAGTAAATTCGTGGTCAACAGCCGTCTCGACGTCAAGCTGGGCATTGACGGCATGGAAGTGCTTGGCGCCAGCGCCCAGGAATGGGTAGACGGCGGCGTGCGCATTATTCCCGGCAGCAAGGGGGAACCGGGCGGCCAATACCCGCTGTACGCCAACAGCGAAAAAGCCGAGGAAGGCATCGTCGGCAACGCCCCCGCCACCACCCTGACCCTCAGCGCCACCAGCCTGCCGGACGTGCAGGCCGGCTCGGTAGTGCTGTACCGCAAATTCCAGGTGGGCGAGATCGTCAACGTTCGGCCGAAGGCCAACGAGTTTGAGGTGGACGTCTACATCAGCCCGGAATACCGCAAGCTGCTGACGCGCGAAAGCATCTTCTGGGCCGAAGGCGGCGCCAAGGTGCAGCTCAACGGCAGCGGGCTGACGGTGCAGGCTTCGCCGCTCAACCGCGCGCTGAAAGGCGCCATCAGCTTCGATAATCTACAGGGCGTGACGCTGAACAAGGGCGCCAACCGCGTGCTGTACGCCAGCGAAACCGCCGCCCGCGCGGTGGGCAGCCAAATCACGCTGAAAACCTACGACGCCAGCAAGCTGTCGGCGGGCATGCCGCTGCGCTACCTCGGCATCGACGTCGGACAGGTAGAGTCGCTGCAGCTGGCGCCGGAGCGCAACGAAGTGTTGGCCAAAGCGGTGCTGTATCCGGAATACGTGCAGACCTTCGCGCGCCTGGGCAGCCGCTTCTCGATCGTGTCGCCGGAGATCTCCGCCGCCGGCGTCAGCAATCTCGATACCCTGCTTCAACCTTATATCAACGTGGAGCCAGGGCGCGGGCGCGAGCTGCGCACCTTCGAGCTGCAGCAGGCCAGCATCACCGACTCGCGCTATCTCGATGGCCTGAGCGTCGTGCTCGACGCGGCCGAAACCGGCTCGCTGCAGATCGGCACGCCGGTGCTGTTCCGCGGCGTGGAGGTCGGCACCATCACCGGTTTCTACCTTGGCGCCATGTCCGACCGGGTGCACGTTGCGCTGCGCATCAGCAAGAAGTATCAACATCTGGTGCGCAACAACAGCGTGTTCTGGCTGGCGTCGGGTTACAACCTGCAGTTCGGCCTGACCGGCGGCGTGATCAAGAGCGGCACCTTCCAGCAGTTCATTCGCGGCGGTATCGCCTTCGCCACCCCGCCGACTATTCCGCTGGCGCCGAAAGCGACGCCGAACAAACACTTCCTGCTGAATCCGGAAGAGCCGAAGGACTGGAAAACCTGGGGCACCGCCATTCCGCGCGATTAACTTTCGCGTTTTCCTCAGGGCCCGGCAATGCCGGGCCCTGTTTTTTTCCGCTTTGTGATAAACTCTCGCCCTTGTCTTTATTGCACCCTGAGAGTTCGCCCCGTGGCCAAATCCACCGCCGTTTTTCTGCCCCCCGCTTTCCTTGACGCCACCCGCGCCATCATGCCCGCCGAGCTGGCGATGGACGATTTTATCGCCGCCTGTCAACGCCCGCTGCGCCGCAGCCTGCGCGTCAACACGCTGAAAATCAGCGTCGCCGACTTCCTGGCGCTGGTGCAGGATTACGACTGGCGATTGGAGCCCATTCCCTGGTGCGCGGAAGGGTTCTGGATCGAGCGCGACGATGAAGAACTGCGTCTGGGCAGCGCCGCCGAACACCTGAGCGGTCTGTTCTACATTCAGGAGGCCAGTTCGATGTTGCCGGTCAGCGCGCTGTTCGCCGGCGACGCGGCGCCGAATCGGGTGCTGGACGTGGCGGCGGCGCCGGGATCCAAAACCACCCAGATCGCCGCGTTGATGGGCAACCAGGGCGGCATCGTCGCCAACGAATACTCCGCCAGCCGGGTGAAAGTGCTGCACGCCAATATCAGCCGCTGCGGCGTGAAGAACACCGCGCTGACCCACTTCGACGGCCGGGTGTTCGGCGCCGCGCTGCCGGAAAGCTTCGACGCCATTCTGCTCGACGCCCCCTGCTCCGGTGAAGGCGTGGTGCGTAAAGATCCGGACGCCATGAGCAACTGGTCGCCGGACAGCGTCGCCGAGATCGCCGCCACCCAGCGCGAGCTGATCGACAGCGCGTTTCATGCGCTGGCGCCGGGCGGCGTGATGGTTTATTCCACCTGCACGCTCAATGCGCAGGAAAATCAGCAGGTGGTGCGCTGGCTGCTGGACACCTATGGCGACGCGGTCAGCGTCGAGCCGCTGGGTGAGCTGTTCCCCGGCGCCGGCAAGGCATTGACCGCCGAAGGCTTCCTGCACGTCTTCCCGCAGATTTACGACAGCGAAGGCTTTTTCGTCGCCCGTCTGCGCAAACAGCATGCCGTAGCGCCGTTGGCGAAGCCGACCTATAAAGTCGGTAAGTTTCCGTTCAGCCCGCTGTCCGGCAAAGAGGCGGCGCTGGTCGCCCAAGCCGCCGCCGCATCCGGCTTAACCTGGGGCGATGACAGCCGGCTGTGGGAGCGCGATAAGGAAATCTGGCTGTTCCCGGCCGAGCTGGAGCCGCTGTTCGGCAAGGTGCGCTTCTCGCGTATCGGTCTCAAGCTGGCGGAACGCTTCCCGAAAGGTTTCCGTTGGCAGCACGAAGCGGCGATCGCCCTCGCAGGCGCCGGCGGCAAACAGCATTTCGAGCTGGACGCCGCGCTGGCCCAGGCGTGGTATCACGGCCGCGATCTCTACCCTGAGCAGCCACCGGCGGGCGACGAGTGCATCGTCACCTATCAGGGGCAACCGCTGGGCATCGCCAAACGCATTGGCAGCCGCATCAAAAACAATTTGCCGCGTGAACTGGTGCGGGATGGCGCGCTCGATTTCCACCTGTAAATAATACCGCGCCGGGGAATAAAACTCCCCGGCGATAAAATAACACTAATAATATTCCCATCGCCGTTCGTTATTATTCTAATCATTTCACTTTATCGGTATGCCTCGCCTACAAGCCCCGTCATACGGGGAATGAGAATAAAAAGTTTCTCGTTTTCATCAAGACAATTCCCGATTCTTATTCTATTAATTAAAGTGCAGCTAAATGAATACGTTCAACCCACCTCTGGGTGGCGTCTTTGCGGGCTTTCTCTCATACGGCAAGGAATATAAGATGAAAAAAACTCTGATGGCATTGACCTCGGTAGCAACCCTGCTGTGCGCCAACGGCGCGGCTAACGCAGCAGGCACCATTCAAGGCACGTTAGGCGTGACGCTGACCATCGGCGCCGGTTGCGTCGTGGGGGGCGGCAGCAGCAGCGGTTCCGTCAACGACTTCGGCTCCATCAGCTTCGGTACTTACTCTTCACTGGCCAACATCATCGACGCCAGCGCCACCGGCGCAGGGGGGGCCGGTACGCTGTCATTGACCTGCACTACCGGCACAGACTACACGGTGGCGCTGGACAACGGGCTCCACGTCACTTCAGGCACCCAACGCCGCATGGCCAGCACGGCAGGCGCATTCATCAGCTATAACCTGTACCAGGATGCCGCACGCACCACCGCCTGGGGCAGCGGCGCCAACGCGCGGACCGGTACCGGCACCGGCGCCGCCGTTCCGCTGATCGTGTATGGCCGCGTACCGGCGGCCGGCTCTACCCCGGCGGCGGACACCTATAACGACACCGTCACGATGACGGTCACCTGGTAACGGTGCGGCGCGCGCTCTGCTGCTGCGGATTATGGGCGTGCAGCCTGTTGGCGCAGGCCGACAGTAAAACCGCGACCCTCGGCGTCAGCGCGACCTTGCTCAGCGCCTGTGAGGCCGGCAGCAGTTCAGGCGGCAACGTCAGCTTCGGCACGCTGAATTTCGGCACGCTGTATTTTCTCAGCACCGCAACCAGCGTCGCCGGGCAGCAAAACGCCGGCGCCATTCGGGTGAAATGCACCAACGGCACCAGCTACAGCGTTCTGCTTGGCGGCGGGCAAAGCGGCAATACCGCTGCCCGCTACCTGCAAAGCGCGGCGGGCCAACGGGTGAATTACAACCTGTATACCAACGCCGCCCACAGTACCATTTGGGATAATCTGACGGGCGTGTCACAAACCGCCAACGGTGCGGACAACTGGTTGCCGGTCTATGGCATGATTCCGGCGCAGTCCACGCCCCCGACAGGCAGCTACACCGATACGGTACAGGTCACGATCAATTGGTAATGACGATGCGCGCTTCCATTTGCGGTTTGCTGTTCTGTCTGCCGCTTTCCCCGGCCCAAAGCGATACCGGCGTCAACGATTTGACCAAAAGCCAGCCGTTCACCGTCAATGCAACCGTGGTAAAAGGCTGCGTATTGGGCAGCGGCGTCAGTGACGTGACCACCTTCGGCACCCTGAACTTCGGCCAACTGTCCTCGCTGAGCAACGCAGTCAGCGTCGTCTCCAGCAGCGGCGCCGGTTCGGTGCTGTTTCGCTGCAACCCGGGGCTGAGCGTCACGCTAGCCCTCGGCGTCGGCAATCACGTGACCGGATCCATCGCCGGCGGCAGAAAATTACAAAACGCCGTCACGTCTGAAACGCTGCTGTATCAACTTTATCAAGACAGCAACTACGCCACCCTTTGGGGAGATGGCGCCAACGGCGGCGCGGCGCAGACCGTCGCCGCCACCGGCAGCACGCAAGAAATCAAGGTTTACGCCCGTCTGTTTTCGACCAGTACCCTGCCCACCAGTGGCGTTTACAGCGATACGGTCTTGTTGACGGTCACTTATTAAGTTTTTTGCAATAAGGATTGAGTTATGCGCATACCCTTCCGTCTGCCGTTAACGGCAGCCTTGCTCCTGGCAAGCCAACAGCACGCCCTGGCCGCGGCTTCCATTCTCATCTGGCCGATCGATCCGGTGATTGAAGATCAACAACAGGCCACCGCGCTGTGGCTGGAAAATCGCGACAGCAAACCGGTCTATATGCAAATTCGCGTGTTGGGTTGGCAGCAAACCGCCGGCAAAGACGATTACAGCAACCAAAGCGACGTGATCGCCAGCCCGCCGGTGGCGTCGATCGCGCCAGGCAAACGCCAGCTGATACGCCTGATCAAACAGTCGGCGCCGGCGGCGGGACAGGAGCGGGCCTACCGCATTTTGGTCGATGAAGTGCCGGTGAAAGAACCATCGTCGAGCGCCGCTCCCGGCGGTGCGGAGATGGGGTTGAAATTCCAGATGCGCTACTCGGTGCCGCTGTTCGTCAGCGGCAAGGGCATCTGGACCAAACAGGACAGCGAAAAACCGCGCGATTACGCGACCGCCAGCCAACCCCTGCTCAGCTATCGTCTACAGCAGCAAAGCAGCGAACGCTGGCTGGAGGTGCGAAATCAAGGCGCAGTGCATGCCCGTATATCGAAAGTGACGCTGCAAGGCCGCAGCCTGAATCCCGGCCTGATGGGATACGTGCTGCCCGGTTCACAGATGCGCTTCGTCTTGCCGCCCGCCGGCGGTTTCAGCAGCGGCAAGCTGATGGCCACGGTCAATGACAACAAACAGCCCGTAGCCATTCCGTCTTATTGAGGCCCAGGTGCAGCCGACAGGGAGGCTATCGACGCGGCGCTTCAGCCTTAAGCCGCTGGCGTGTGCCATGCTGAGCATGGCGGCCGGCGGCTGGCTGCCGTTTGCGCTCGGCGACGATCTGCCGCCGCCGCCCAGCGCCATCAGCATGCCGGACACCACGCTGTATCTGGAGCCGGTCGTCAACGGGCGCCAAACCGGCAACGTCGTGCCGGTCAACTACCGCGGCGGCCATTACTACATGACGCCCCAACAACTGCTCGACGCCGGGCTGCCGGTAGCGGATAAACAGGCGAAAGAAATCGCCGTCGATCGGCTGGAGAAGGTGGATGTCAGCTACAGCGGCGAGAGCCAGCAGTTGCTGATCAACGTGCCCAACGACTGGTTGCCGCAGCAAACCATCGGCGCCCGTTCACCGTTGCAGCGCTTGCCGGCGCAAAGCAGCCTCGGTCTGCTGTTCAACTACGACATCTACGCCAGCCAAAGCAACGGCAATGGCCGGCCGGGCTACCTGTCGGCGTGGAGCGAACAGCGGCTGTTCGACGGGTTCGGCGTCGTCGCCAACACCGGCATCTACCGCAGCGGGTTTAACGGCGGGCCAAACGACGATGGCGGCCGCTATATTCGGTATGACAGCTACTGGCGTTTCAACGATGACCAGCGGATGCTGAGTGTGATCGCCGGTGACCTAACCACCGGCTCGCTCCCCTGGAGCAGCGCCGTGCGCATCGGCGGCTTGCAATTGGCGCGCAATTTCGCGGTGCGCCCGGATCTTATCACCTACCCGCTGCCGCAGTTTTCCGGCCAGGCGGCATTGCCCAGCAGCGTCGATTTATACATCAACAGCTATAAAAACAGCACCACCAACATCAATCCCGGGCCGTTTACCCTCAACAGCGTGCCCTACATTAACGGCGCGGGTCAGGCCACCGTCGTCACCACCGACGCCCTCGGCCGCCAGGTCAGCACCACGGTACCGTTCTACGTGGCCAGCAACCTGCTGCAGACCGGCATGAGCGATTTCAGCATTTCCACCGGTTTGCTGCGGCGCAACTACGGGTTGAATTCTGCCGATTACGGGCAATGGGTAGGCAGCGCCAGCTTACGTTACGGCGTCACTGACTGGTTAACCCTGGAAGGGCGCGCCGAAGGCGCAGCCGAGTTGGCGGTCGGCGGCGGCGGCGCCGACATTCGCATCGGACAATGGGGGGTTTTCAACGCGTCCTACAGCGTCAGCCAGGCCGGCGACGAAGCGTTTAACGGCGGCAGGCCGATACAATCCCCCACGTATTATGACCCGCTGACCGGCAGGCCGTTGCAACAGCCGGATCCCCAGCCCGTCTATCGCTACACCGGCAACCACGGCGATCAGAGCAGTTTTGGCTACACCTACAGCAACTCACGCTTCAGCCTCAACGCGCAACGCATCCTGCGCAGCGCCGATTTTGGCGACATTTCCGTGTATAAAAGCGACTACCGTCTGAGCCGCCGCACCGATCAGTTGACCGGCAGCGTCAGCCTGGGCCGGCTCGGCAGCCTCGGCGCCGGTTATTTTGACGTTCGCGACGCCATCGCTCAACGAACCCGCCTGGTGAACCTGTCCTACAGTGTGTCGCTTTGGCGCAACAGCAGCCTGTACGCCTCGCTGAACCGGGAAATCGGCAGCAGCGGTTACAGCGCCCAACTGCAGCTCTCGATTCCGTTCGACAGTTGGGGCACGGCCAGCTTCAGCGCCGCGCGCGACAACAACAACCGCTGGAGCGAACGCGTCAGCTACAGCCGCGCCGCACCGACCGATGGCGGTTTCGGTTGGAATCTGGCCTACGCCAATAACCCGAGCGGCGGCGATTACCGCCAGGCGGATCTGACCTGGCGAACCCGCAGGCTCGAAGCCCGAGCGGGCGTATACGGCACCCGCGATGAAACCAACCACTGGGGAGAAATCAGCGGTTCGCTGGTGGCGATGAACGGCGGCGTATACGCCACCAACACCATCAACGATGCCTTTGCGCTGGTGTCCACGCAAGGATACGCCGACATTCCGGTGAGCTATGAGAACCAGCCGATCGGCAAGACCGATGCCCAGGGCTATTTATTGGTACCGACCGTCACCTCTTACTACCATGCGAAATTCCAGATTGATCCGCTCAGCCTGCCCGCCGACGTCGCGCTGCCGACGGTGGAAAAAACCGTCGCCATTCGCGATCACAGCGGTTTTCTGGTCGAGTTCCCCATCCAACCCATCTCCGCCGCCGACGTCGAACTGGTTGACGAGCAAGGCAAACCGCTGGCCAACGGCAGCCAGGTGGCGGTGGTTGGCGGCCGTCAGCAGAGCTATGTCGGTTGGGATGGCATGACCTATATCGACCCGGTGCAACAACACAATCGCCTGAGCGTGATCCCAGCCGACGGCGGCCCGCCATGCCAGGCGGAATTCAGTCTGGCGAAGCCTCAGGGCATCCAGCGCGTCGGCCCGGTTGTCTGCCGCTAATTCAACGACGGAGAGTCACTATGTTTCGGGGATTGAAAGCCTTATTGTTGACCCTTTCGCTGCTGCTCTGTCAGCGCGCATTCGCCGACTGCGCCACCACCAACGGCACCGTCACCTTACCGGGGAGCAGCTCTTTCGTGGTCTACAATGGGCAGATCAACGCCCAGGGCACCGCCGGCCTCAACTGCACCGGCCTCGGCCTCAATTTGCTCACGCAAAACACCGTCACGGTCAAGATCGCCTCCACCACCAACAATATGGCGGTTGCCAACACCGACGGCTCCGGCGATAAAATCGCTTACCTGATCTACCCCGACGCCAACTACCAATATCCTTACAGCATCGGCCAAACCATCGACTACAGCTCGCTGAACCTGCTGTCGCTGATCCTGATTTCCTCCAACGTCAACTTTCCGCTGTATATCAAAACCACCGCCGGCGCCAACGTGCGCGCAGGAACCTATACCGACAGCATCAACCTGATCTGGAATTACCATATTTGCGGTCTGGGCGTGCTCGGCCTGTGCGTTTGGTGGGATGGCGTCGACAAACCCAGCACGGTCAGCGTCAGCGTCACCATCACCAAAGATTGCCTGATCGGCACCGCGCCCAACGTCAACTTCGGCAGCATGGCGTTGGTCGGACAGTTCAATCCCGTCAATCAGAGCATTACCCTGACCTGCACCAAAACCGAGGGATACAACACCTATTTCACCAACGGCAATAACCCGGTCACCGGTTGGCGGCGCATGAAAAGCGGCACCAGCAATTTCATGCAGTATCAGATTTACCTGCCTAATACGACGACCGTTTGGGATAGCACCAACAAACAGAGCGGCGCCGGCACCGGCCTGGCGCAAAGCATCCCGTATAAGGCGGCGGTCAATGCGGCGCAGACGGAAGTGGCGGTCGGCAGCTATCAGGACAACCTCAGTTTTGTGGTGGAGTACTAGGCGTTGTGTTTTGCCGGCGTGGAAATTGTTTCCAAAATGTAATTTTTATGTGGCATTTTTTGCTCATTTGGCTATGCTCTTACCGATGACCACACTGGTCTAACCTCCTACCACACCATTGAGCAAGGAGTTCCCATGAGCAAAACCGTCGTAAAAATTGGCAGCTTCGAGGTCGATGACGCGCATCTTCACGCCGGCGCCGACCGCGCCGGCACCCTGAGCATTCCCTGCAAGTCCGATCCGGATCTGTGCATGCAGCTGGACGGCTGGGATGAACACACCAGCATCCCGGCGATCCTCGACGGCAAACAGTCGCTGCTGTACAAGCAACACTACGATCGGCAGGCGGACGCCTGGGTGATGCGGCTGGCATGAAAATGCCTCAGAACTGCTGACGACGCGCTGTTTTCATCGGAAACAGCGCGTTTTTTATGCGATGGCGATGCCGCGGCCGGCAAAGAAAGGGGCGAAGCGGTTGAGTGACAGCTGTACGTGCTCACGCGTCGCCGGGCTGTCGCCCGAAGGATTATGGAAGGTCACGCTTTGCGCATCGGCGGCGGTGATCAGCACCAGATGCCCGCCCCTGTGCGGCGGTGCGCTCTCCGGCCGGCGAATGGCGGGATGCACCGAGGCGATAAAGTAACGGTATTCGCTAAGCAGCGCCGGCACGTCGGCAGCCGCCAGCCCCACCTTCACCTCCGCTTGCAACGCGAACTGCTCTCGCACGTACTCGACGAACGGCGCGTAAATCAGGCCCTTGATCCGCTCACCCTCGCGCACATAGGCGCCATAGGGCAGGCTGCGCCGCGCTAGCTCCAGCAGCGGCGGCGCTGCGCCGTCGCGATGGCCCAGCACCATTTTCAGGCAGGCCATGCCGCACACGTGGTTGGCCCACTCGATGTACTCGGCCCGATCGCGGGCGCCGCTGCGCGCCCAATTTTCGTCTTGCGCCAGCGTCGCGCGGCCGGCTATCAGATCGGCGGCCAACGCCGGGCTCGCCCACTGGCACTCGTAGGGAACGGCGCGCATAAGATTAGAATTTGTCGACGACTTTGAAATTCATCAGCACCAGCGTCATGTCCGGCGAGAACAGATCGTACTCTTCGAAGAAGCGCTGCAGCTCTTTGCGCCAATGCGCCAGCGAGCGATCGCCCTCGCCTTCGGCAAAGGCGTGCGCTTCATCGACCTGATCGTAAGTTTTCATTTCCACCGAGGTCAGCTCGACCGCGCAGACCGGCTCCCCCTTGCCATCCACCACCAGGAACAGATCGCCGACCTGCGGGATCCCTTCACCGTCCAGGTTGGAACAGGTGGCCGTTTTGGTGCCATTGAGGATCAATTGCACCACTTCATCGGCCTGCTGCTCGGTATCGCCGAATGCCCAACGCTCAAGGTGTTCGTATTTCTGTGGAATTGCCGTCGCCATGATTATACCTTTTGGAAAAATGCCTCAATGCAGACAGGATAGTACAACGTATTGCCGGCCGTCTGCACCCGTCGCAGGCGCGACTGCGCATTCCGCCACCGCCGTCTTTACGCGTTTTTACCGTTCTTCGCTGTGCCTGTCGCGCTGCGGGGCGCATACTGTGAACATTATTCACCCAATGGCGTCCGCCAGGCGGTAACATGCGGCAAAATGACATCGATGCTGACGATACGTTCAGCGACTTACTCAACGGCGTCGCGTTAGTGACGCTTTTCCTCATCCTCCTCGCCGGCGGGTGGTATTTCAGCTAAAAAGGAAGGCGACGTGGCGACAAAACGCATGGGCAACAAGCTCAGTAAAATGGTCGTGGTGCTGCTGCTGATCTGCCTGGCGCTGCTGCTGTTGCGTTGGGCGGCGATCGCCTTCGGTTAATCCCGCGAAACGACGCCGGCAACGCCGGCGCCCTGTTCACCGCCGCCGTGGCGCAGTCGGCTCCAGCAACTCCCGCAAATAGGCCAAACGCGCCTCCTCCTGAAGCAACCAGCGGCGACACAGCCAATGCTGCGTTTCACCCGTGCGGCTCAGGCGGTAGTACTCCGCCAAGGTTTCGACCCAGTTCATGATGTTTTCTCCTGCTTTTCGACAACGCAAGTATTGAGCGTAAAAACCAGAAGAAATACTGATGGCTTGTTTTTTATGCTTCCTGTTTTAGGCGGCGGGTAGCGAAGCCGCAGCTCAGCTGCTACATTGGGCAAAAATCAATCCACCGAGGTGTAGGCCATGACGTTCTCGGAACAGGAGATTAAACCCGTATGGGATGAGGTCGCACGCCTGATCGGCGATGGCGTGATGCAACTGCGTCATCGCGGCGAAGCGCTGTCGGTAGAGACGCTGGAAAAACATCTGACGCGGCAGTTGGCCGAGAGCAACGACATCGAACGGCGTATCCTGCTCGGCGCCGCCATCAACATGCTGAAAGGCGGAAAATGAATCGCCAACCGAAGAAGGTTGGCGATCCGACAGAAGCCCGAGGTATGCAAGCCCGGCCTTCTGCGCGCTACTATGTCACGCTAATATGACGTAATTAATAGGAATTGTCGGGTTTTTGCCCAAAATGCCCTATTTTTGTTGCCTGCATCAGGCCAGCACGAAATCCCCCGCATCCAGCGGCTGTCCCACCACTTTCACCAGGAAATCACTGCCGTCAAAGCCGCCGCCCAGGTTGATCGCCACGTCACTGACGTGATTTTGCGCATCGTAGCTCAGCGTCGCCTCGCCTGCCTTGCCGCTGAACTGATCGACGAAGCGGATGCCGTCGGCGCTGCCGGTGTTGAACAGCGTCAGATCGATCTTGTCCTCGCCGCGCACGAAGTCGCGGATCCAATCCGGCGCCGCCGCCGTCGACTCATCCGCCGCAAAGTAGACGAAGGTGTCCTTGCCGGCGCCGCCCCACAGCTGATCCGCCCCTTTGCCGCCGTACAGCACGTCATCGCCCGCGCCGCCCTTGAGCACGTTATCGGCGGCGTTCCCTACCAGCACATCGTTACCCGACCCGCCGATGGCGTTTTCAATCGTTACGCCTGCGGCGATAGACACGTTGCCTTTCAGGCCGCCGACGTCCGAGAACGCCTTTTCATTCAGATTGATGCGCTGATTCTGGCCGAAGCCGGAGAAGTCGAAGGTGTCGTTGCCGCCGGCGTCCCAGGCGGTGAAGATTATCTTGTCCTGCGCGCCGGTGGCGGTGAGGAAGTCGCGATCGGTGTTGGAATTGAAACCGTAAACCGTGTCGCCGGTGCGGGTGTTCATGTTGGCGCCGTAGAAATGCTGGATCGCCGTGATGTCGTTGAGCAACGGCCCGGAAGAGTACGCGCCTTTAAAATCCTGCCCGGTGTTGCTTTCGCTGAAATAGCTCATCAGGCTGTGCGCGCGGCTGTCCTCAAAGTAGGTCGCGTCTTTAGCGTAGGTGATGCTGACGCCCGGCGCGGCGTTATAGTCGCCCGGATGCTGCAACCCCAACGCATGGCCGATTTCATGGGTGAAGGTCTGGCGACCGTACTCGTTCTCATGGATCTGGTTGTTGACGAAGGTAGGGTTCTTGGCGTTATACCAGGTTTGCCCGGCGACCGAAGGCGAGGAGTCCGGGTTATACGCGAAGGCATAAGAGCCGCGCGAGCTGTAGTCGAACAGGCCGAATTTGATGTTGGCGGCGGCGGTGTTGCTGGTTTCGGTGAAGGTGATGTTAGCCACGTCTGACCATGACTGCAGCGACAGTTTAGCCTGCTCGCGCTGTTCGGCGTTAAAGCTGCTGAAGCCGCTGATGCTCATGCTCGACATGTTGCCCGGCGCCTTTTCCCAGAAGCTGTAGGTCAGGGAGACCGGCGTGTCGGTCACGCCCTTGTCGTGCCAACTGCGATCGCCGCGCACCAGCTCCAGGCCGGCGTTTTCGAACGTTTTCGACGGATGAAGCACGGTAATGGTGTCGTCTTCATCGGGTTTATAAGCGCCCAGCAGGGCTAATACGCCTTCGGCCTTAACGGAAGCATTGCTTGATGACATAACCTTATCTCCATATTCGTCAATTCAATCGGGGGGATGCCCCAACTGGCAGATTGCCTGAACGGCAGCGGCCCGGTGTTGAATCAATACGGGGATATCGGTAATGCGCTGGCGCCTTCCCTCGGCACTCTGAATGAGAACGATAATCCCTTAAGAGAAAAGAATAGACACATTTTCACCGATTACAGAATTTTCTTAGATAAAGTACGGCTATGCATTTGCGCCACACGAATGATTTTCAAGGCAATAATCAGCACTATCACGATAAGCGAATAAAAACGCATAAAAAAACCGGGGCAATCCAACCCCGGTTATCCATAAGATACTCTGGACTCAGACTAACCAACCAAGCAGCAGCGTCGCGCCGATGACCGTGGAAGCGCCGCCGATGCGCGTGGCGATTTGGGCGAACGGCATCAGCCCCATGCGGTTCGACGCCGACAGGATCGCCACGTCACCGGTGCCGCCCAGGCCACTGTGACAACAGGTGACAATCGCCGCCTCCACCGGAAACATCTTCAGGTAAGGCGCAATCAAGAAACTGACCAGTCCCATCGACAGCACCACCGAGCCACAGACCACCACATAACCGACCGAGAACACCGCCACCACGCTTTCCAGCGGCACGTACAGCATGCCCAGACCAATCATCAGCGGCCACACCAGCGCGGTGGAGACGAACTTGTAGAAACTGTGCGCGCCGGTCTCCATCGAAGCCGGGATCACCCGGCAGTACTTGCACAGCACCGCGAACAGGATCATCAGCACCGGCCCGGGAATATGCACGATGTGTTCGAACAGGCCGCCGACGATAAAGAAGGCGCAGATCACCAGCAGCCCGCCGCCCATCAGTTGGAAATCGACGTTACCGCTTTGCTCCTTGATGGCGAACATCGCGTTCTCCTGCGCCGAACGGATCAGCATGCCGTCGCCGCTCAGCGCCTTGCGCTGCATACCGATGCGCGCCAGCACCCCGGCGGTCACGATGGCGAAGATGTTACCCAGCACCGCCGCCGGCGCCAGCTGCGCGACATAGACATCCGGCGTCGAGCCCAGGATCGCCGAATAGGCCAGCGACAGCGGTAAAATTCCCTCGCCGATGCCGCCGCCGATGATCGGCACGATGATGAAGAAGAAGGTGTGATAGAAGGTAAAGCCGAACAGCTTGCCCACCAGCAGCCCGGTGATCACCGCCGTGATCGTGCCCACCACCAGCGGCACGAACATGCGAATCATCCCCTGGATCAGGATCACCCGGTTCATGCCGAGAATGCTGCCGACCACCAGACTGGCGATGACGAAATAAAGCAGGTTCGCGTCTTTCATCAGCAAATGGACGGTGCCCATGACGTTGGGCTGGAAGACATCGAAATAGACCAGCACCGACGGCACCATCAAACACAGAATGGCCGGCCCGCCGATATCGCGCAGCACGGGAATGCTTTTTCCCAACTGCGCCAGCGCAAAGCCCAGCGTCATTATCACCGCCAGGCCGCCGATCATATTCTTCGGCAGGAAGTTGGCGTAGGCGGAAATCGCTACGATCGCGCAAATCGTGATAAACAAGGCGATCGGTACCGCGCCGATATCTATTTGACGAAGTTGATTAATTAATCCTGAGGATTCGGACGATGCCGTATTTTTATCACAGGCCAGTTCTGCATTTATCTGTTTCATTATTCACCCTGCTGACAAGCGTACAGTACGGTTAGATTCACCTGGCGCAAAAATTTGCCATAGCCAAGCAAAAACAAATGATTACGAAAAATCCTATTGTGGATTTCGCTTTTTCTAATAAGAAATAAAACAGTAGACAGCCCTGACGATATGATAAAAAATAAAAATGCAAAACTAAATTACGCCGGCGGAATTCAATATTGTGACCCTCCGCCAAGGTTAGTTTTAATTAATTATCGTCAGCATTTTGTAATTAAAGTAAGCAGGCTTAAATTCGCTGCTATGCTATAGGAGGGCGAAAAAACCCCCTGTTTTATTAATAAAGAACCGGAAATGCATTAGCTGAATCCGGTCAGCTTGATCCGAATCTCAATCCTGCGCGCGGCACCGCACGGGAAAGAGGCATAATATGACTCATAAGGAAGTAGAATATGTCTTCACGCGCTGTTACCCCACAAACCCTCGCTCGCTACGGCATCCATCAGGCCGCCGACATCGTCTATAACCCCAGCTATGAATTGCTGTTCGCCGAAGAGACTCGCGCCGATCTGCCGCCGCTGGAGCGCGGCACGCTCACCCAACTGGGCGCGGTCAACGTCGCGACCGGTGAATTTACCGGCCGTTCGCCGAAGGACAAATACATCGTGCGCGACGACACCACGCGCGATACCGTCTGGTGGTCGGACAACGGCACCGGCAAGAACGACAACCAGCCGCTCTCGCCGGAAGTCTGGCAGCATCTGAAGACGCTGGTGGGCAATCAGCTCTCCGGCAAGCGTCTGTTCGTGGTGGACGCGTTCTGCGGCGCCAACGCCGACACGCGTCTGAAAGTGCGCTTCATCACCGAGGTGGCCTGGCAGGCGCACTTCGTGAAAAACATGTTCATCCGCCCGAGCGACGCCGAGCTGGCGGACTTTGAACCGGACTTCGTGGTGATGAACGGCGCTAAATGCACCAACCCGGACTGGCAGCAGCAAGGGCTGCACTCGGAGAACTTCGTCGCCTTCAATCTGACCGAGCGCATGCAGTTGATCGGCGGCACCTGGTACGGCGGCGAAATGAAGAAAGGCCTGTTCTCGATCATGAACTATCTGCTGCCGCTGAAGGGCATCGCGTCGATGCACTGCTCGGCCAACGTCGGCGAGCAAGGCGACGTGGCGGTATTCTTCGGCCTGTCCGGCACCGGCAAAACCACCCTCTCTACCGACCCGAAACGCCAGCTGATCGGCGATGACGAGCACGGTTGGGACGACGACGGCGTGTTCAACTTCGAAGGCGGCTGCTACGCCAAAACCATCAAGCTGTCGCCGCAGGCGGAGCCGGAAATCTATCAGGCGATCCGTCGCGATGCGCTGCTGGAAAACGTCACCGTGCTGGCCGACGGCAGCATCGACTTCGACGACGCCAGCAAAACCGAGAACACCCGCGTCTCTTACCCGATTTATCACATCGAGAACATCGTCAAGCCGGTGTCCAAAGCCGGCCACGCGCGCAAGATCATCTTCCTGACCGCCGACGCCTTCGGCGTGCTGCCGCCGGTGTCGCGCCTGACGCCGGAGCAGACCCAATACCACTTCCTGTCCGGCTTCACCGCCAAGCTGGCCGGCACCGAGCGCGGCATCACCGCGCCGACGCCGACCTTCTCCGCCTGCTTCGGCGCCGCGTTCCTGACGCTGCACCCGACGCAGTACGCCGAAGTGCTGGTGAAACGCATGGAGGCCGCCGGCGCCCAGGCTTACCTGGTCAACACCGGCTGGAACGGCAGCGGCAAGCGTATCTCGATCAAAGATACTCGCGGCATCATCGACGCCATTCTGAATGGCGACATTGAGCAGGCCGAGACCTTCACGCTGCCGATCTTCGGGCTGGCAGTGCCGACCGCGCTGCCGGGCGTCGATCCGTCTATCCTCGATCCGCGCAAAACCTATGCCGACGAATCGCTGTGGCAGGAGAAAGCGCAGGATCTGGCGCAGCGCTTTATCGATAACTTCGCCAAATATACCGTCACTCCGGCGGGCGAAAAACTGGTGAACGCCGGGCCGAAGCTGTAACGCAGACGTTTTGCATTCTGCTGTTTAAGGGCCGAACTCTCGGCCCTTTCTTGTTTTCATCCTTCCGCCAGCAAACCCGGCATCACCAGCGCCACCGCCGCCGCGATGCGCTCGTCGATCGCGCTGCCCGGCGGCAACAGTCCCAGCGTCATCTGCCGTAGCGGTTCGGCGATGGTCATCGCCAACATCAGGTCGCTGGTTTGCGCCCAGTCGCGCTCACGCAGCCACCCGCACTGCTGCTGGCGCTGCAGCCAGTCCGCCACCGTCGTCCGGCCACGCTGAATGCCGTTGCGCTGATAGCTGCCCAGCAGCGCCTCGCGCCCCGGAAACTCGCTTTGCAACAGCCGAAACATCCCCACCGCCTCGGCGCTCAATACCTGCTGCGCGATGGCCTGCAGCCCTTTTTCCAACAGCGGCGCCACCGCCGCCCGTTGCCCGGCATCCTGGGCGAAGGCCGACTGAAACGCCTCGGTCCAGCCGCTCACCGCCTGCGCGACCAGTTCGTCGCGATTAGCGGCAAACCGATACAGGGTTTTTTTCGCCACCCCGGCGCGTTTCGCTACCGCGTCCACCGTTGCTGCGGCATAGCCGCCGTCGAGCAGCAACGCCAGCGTCGCCTGCGCCAGCGCGGCGCGCAGCGCCGTTTCCGGCGTGGCCGGCCGACCGCGAGCGCGCGGCGGTTCTTCATTCGGGTTCGCCATCTTTATTCCTCATAAGCATTGACAGACTCAGCATAGCAGCATAGCTTTATTTTGGAAACGACATTAGTTTCCAAAATAAAACAGGAACCCATTATGACACACCCTTCCCTGCTGGCGCCGTGGGGCGTCAACGATATCAACGAGTTGCTCAGGCCCGAACCGCTGCGGCTGGAGATGGGGCTGAGTCGCAGCGCCGACGGCCTGCTCACCGTCGCGATTCGTACCGATCTGCACGGCTGCAAAGGGCGCATGCTGGACTGGTGGTTCACCTTCTTCGAGAACACGCAGCACATCAACTGGTGGCACCCTCACGATCACGTCGAACATCGCGGCTGGGATCGCCACTGGAAAAAAGGGGAAAGCTACATCGGCGCCAGCATCGAAGCGGTCGAATGGCTGGCGGAGCTGCCGCCGGTCGCGGCGCGCCTCAAGTTCCACGCCGCCGATGACTTCTTCGCGCCGCAACCGCTGCGCCAGGCGCGTGACGCGCAGGCGCTCTCCGCCGCGGTTTGCGCGCGTATCGGCTTCGGCGATCAGGTGGCGTTGGATGACAACGGCGATCCCTGCGACGGCGAGATGCTGCATTTGGTGCGCGATACGCCTTACGGGTGCGTGCTGCGCAGCCGCTTCCTGCTGGGTAAAGCCTGCGCCAACGCCCACGACGAACTGTCGGATGACATCGGGTTTAACCTGATGCGCCACTGCTACAACGAGTTCAGCTATCTGGCGCAGTTCCTGCCGTCGCTGTACTACGCCGAAAACGGCCGCGAGCCGGCGCCGTTGCTCTGGTAAGCCGCCGGCGGGGCCTGTTATTTTCTCACGATGCCGCTATAGTGATTTTCATCGCCATTCCCGCGTTTCTGACGGAGAACTCATGGAAAATCCAGGCTATAGCGGCGGCTGCCTGTGCGGGCATATTCGCTTTCAGGCGCACGGCCTGCCCGGTAACCCACACAGCTGTTCCTGCGAATTTTGCCGGCGCCACTCGGGCGCGCCGACGCTCTGCTGGGTCGAATTTCCGCGTCAGGCCGTCAAGTGGAATGGTCCGGGCGGCCTGCCGGCCTTGTACCGCTCCTCGCCTTATTCCAGCCGCGCCTTTTGTCCGCGCTGCGGCAGCACGCTGGGGGCGCTCGACGACGAGCCGACGGTGGCGCTGGTCACCGGCAGCTTCGATCGCGCCGATCTGCCGGAGCTGCGCCCGACCTCGCACGCTTTCGCCGATGTATGCCCCTCATGGTGGCGCATCGACGGCATGCGCTGAGCGCTTCACAGTTCCCGCTGAAATCAATTGATTGTTTTGTCGTATAAATTTAGAACTAACGAACAATAATTCAAAATATGGGAACGGGGATGAATCAACAGACTCTCGACGCGCGCCGCTCGCGTCAGGCGTTGCTGGCCGGCTCGGTCGGCAACTTTATCGAATGGTATGAGTTCGGCGTATACGGGTTCCTGGCCACCGTTATCGCCGCCAATTTTTTCACGCTGCAGGGTGAAAATGAAATCACCAGCCTGATCCTCACCTACGCCGCTTTCGCGCTGGCGTTTTTCTGTCGGCCGATCGGCGCGGTGATCTTCGGCCGCATCGGCGATCGCATCGGCCGTCGCCCGACGCTGATTGCGGTCCTGCTGTTGATGACGCTGGCCACCGCGCTGATCGGCGTCATGCCGACCTATGCCTCGATCGGCGTCGCCGCCCCGCTGCTGCTGACGCTGCTGCGCATGTTTCAGGGGCTGTTCGCCGGCGGCGAATTCGGCGGCGCCGTGTCGCTGATGACCGAGTTCGCCCCGAAGGGCAAGCGCGGGCTGTTCGGCGCCTGGCAGTCGCTGACCGTCGCGCTCGGCCTGTTGGCCGGCGCCGGATTGGTGGCGCTGTTGGCCGCGCTGCTCAGCGCGCAGCAGCTGCATGACTGGGGCTGGCGCATTCCGTTCCTGCTGGCGCTGCCGATGGGCGCCGTGGCGCTGTGGCTGCGGCTCAAGCTCGAAGAGACGCCCACGTTTACCCAGGCGCAACAGGCCGCGGAACACAGCGCCCCACCGCCGGAAGCGAGCTTGGGCGGCGTAGCGAAAACCATACTGATCGGCATCGGCCGCATGATGGGCTGGTCGGCCGCCGGCTATACCTTTCTGGTGGTGATGCCTTCCTATTTGCAAACCTCGCTGCACGCCACCTTCCAGCAGGCGCTGGTGGCGACGGTGCTGGCCAACGTCGGCTTCGCCCTGACCATTCTGCCGGCGGGCATCATCAGCGACAAACTGGGACGTAAAACGGTGATGCTGACGGCGGTGGCGGCGGTGATCCTGTTCACCTTTCCCTTACTGCACCTGCTGCAGGATGCGCAGAGTTCACTATGGGCCAAAGGGCTGGCGGTGATGGTCGCCGGCGCCGTGGTCGGCCTGCTGGCCGGTCCCGGCCCGGCGATGCTGGCTGAGATGTTCCCGACCCGGGTGCGCTATACCGGTTTGGGGCTGGCTTACTCGCTATCCAATGCGGTGTTTTCCGGCTCGGCCGGGCTGATTATCACCGGCCTCATCAAACAGACCGGCAATATCGACATTCCCGCCTACTACGTGGTCGCCACCTCGGTGGTGAGCCTGTTTGCGCTGATGACGCTGCGCCGCGACGATCATCTGCGCTCGCTGAACGAACGTTAATCCTGCGGGGGCACATCGCCCCCTTGCCAACTCGTGACCTCGATCACAAGGCAAAAATGTTAACGTTAACTTTTGTGATTAACATCTCATGCGTGATATCTGGCCGCTTCATCCCTCCGCGAGTTAACGTTAACAATAGAGCTAACTTCACTCACCGGGGCCCTACCCATGAACCGCGAAACGAAAAAATATTACGTGCTGCTCAGCGGCCTGCTGTTCTTCTTTTTCTTCACCTGGTCTTCCAGCTTTTCGTTGATCTCGCTGTGGCTGAATCAAAAGATCGGGCTGAAAGGCGCCGAGACCGGCCTGATCTTCTCCGCTATCTCGCTGGTGGCGCTGTGCGCACAGCCGCTGTACGGGTTTATTCAGGATAAACTTGGGCTGCGCAAACACCTGCTGCAGTTTCTCGGCGTGATGCTGCTGCTGACCGGCCCGTTCTTTATCTACGTTTACGCCCCGCTGCTGGCGAGCAGCCTGCCGCTCGGCGCTTTGGTCGGCGGGGTGTTCATCGGCGCGACCTTCTTCGCCGGTATCGGCGCGCTGGAATCTTATACCGAGCGAGTCAGCCGCATCAGCGGTTTCGAATTCGGCCGCGCCCGCATGTGGGGCTCGCTTGGCTGGGCCAGCGCCACCTTTGTGGCCGGTTTTATCTTCAATATCAATCCGAACATCAATTTCTGGCTGGCCTCCGCCGCCGCCGTGGTGTTCCTGGTGCTGCTTAGCCAGGTACGCGAGCTGAAGCCGAATGCCATGGCCGGCCTGGCGTTCGGCAAACCGGAAAACCTGCGGCTGCAGGACGCGCTGGCGCTGCTGCGCATGCCCGGCTTCTGGGCGCTGGTGGTGTTTGTGCTGGGGATCAGCGTATACAACGTTTTCGATCAGCAATTTTCGGTCTACTTCGCTTCACAGTTCGCTTCTCGCGCACAGGGCAACGAGATGTACGGTTTTCTCAACTCGCTGCAGGTCTTCCTCGAGGCAGGCGGCATGTTCCTGGCCCCGCTACTGGTGAACCGCATCGGCGCCAAACAGGGGCTGTTGCTGGCCGGTGGCGTAATGGCGCTGCGCATGTTCGGCTCCGGCTTGGTCAGCGGCGCCTTGATGATCTCCGCCATGAAACTGCTGCACGCCGTAGAGTTGCCAATCCTGCTGATCGCTATTTTCAAATACATCGCGAGCCGCTTTGACAGCCGACTCTCCTCCACGCTGTACCTGGTCGGTTTCCAGTTCATCACCCAGGTGATGGCCAGCTTCCTGTCACCGCTGGCGGGCTACGGTTATGACCGCATCGGCTTTGCCGACACCTATCTGCTGATGGGCTGCGCGGTCGCCGCCACCACGCTTGTCTCCTGTTTCCTGCTGCGCGGCGAACGCTCCGCCACGGCAACGCCCTTTCCATCCGCCATTAAATCAAGTGAGTCTGTCCAATGAATACTGCCTTAGCTCAAGCCGACCATGCGGTCGAAGCCCTGCGCGCAGAACGCCGAGACGATTATTATCCGCAGTTCCATCTCGCGCCGCCCGCCGGCTGGATCAACGATCCCAACGGCCTGATCTGTATTGACGGCGTCTATCATGCCTTCTTCCAGCATCACCCCTATAGCGAGCACTGGGGCCCCATGCACTGGGGGCACGCGACCAGCCGCGACCTGATACGCTGGCAGCATCAGCCCATCGCCCTGGCGCCCGATGCGCCCTATGACCAAGACGGTTGCTTTTCCGGCTGCGCCGTGGATGACAACGGCGTGCTGACGCTGATTTACACCGGCCACGTGTGGCTGGGCGAACCCGGTGACGACAGTCAGGTGCGGGAAGTGCAATGTCTGGCCACCAGCGAAGACGGCATACGCTTCGTCAAGCACGGGCCGGTGCTGGCCCCGCCGGACGGCATTCAGCATTTTCGCGATCCGAAAGTCTGGCGCGAAAACGGCGAATGGTGGCTGGTGGTCGGCGCCAAAGAAAACGGCCTGGGCCAGGTGCGCCTGTACCGCTCTGCCGACCTGCGCGCCTGGCGCTTCGATCGGGTGCTGGCCGGCGCGCAAACGGCGCATCAGGGCTATATGTGGGAATGCCCGGATTTCTTCCCGCTGGGCGAGCAACACCTGCTGCTGTTCTCGCCGCAAGGACTTGCGGCGCAGGGCTACCGCTACCGCAATCGCTTCCAGAGCGGCTATCTGCTTGGCCACTGGCGGCCTGATAGCGACTTTACGGTGACCCAGCCCTTCTGTGAGCTGGATGCCGGCCACGATTTCTATGCGCCGCAGACCTTCACCGCCGCCGACGGCCGTCGGCTGCTGTTTGCCTGGATGGATATGTGGGAATCACCGATGCCCAGCAAAGCGCACCGCTGGGCCGGCGCCCTCACCCTGCCGCGCGAGCTGACGCTGGCCGCCGACGGCAGCGTCCGCATGAACCCGGCGCGTGAACTGGCGGCGCTGCGCCGAGAATCACACACGTTGTCGGCGCAGACGCTGACCAATCGGCAACTGCCACTGGCGAACGATATGCAGGAGCTCATCCTGACGTTGAGACAGGCCGACAGCGACGCCGAGCGTTACGGGCTGGCCATTGGGAGTGCGGCGCGGCTGTACGTCGACAATCAGTCACACCGACTGGTGCTGGAGCGTTTTAATGAGCACCCGGCGCTGTGCGCCTGCCGCAGTGTGCCGCTGCCGGAAGGTGACACCGTGTCGCTGCGGATCTTTATTGACCGCTCCTCGCTGGAAATCTTCGTTAATCAGGGAGAGGCCTGCCTGACCAGCCGCTTCTATCCGACGGCGGGCGATCGCCGCCTCAGCCTGTTCGCCGAAGGCGGCCGGGCGCAGTTCGAGCCCATCACGGGGTGGCAGTTGGCGAGCATCTGGGGGTAATGGGAATGAGCACCGGGCGCGCAGCGACGCTCCCGGTGCGGTTACAGCGAACCACGCGCCAACAGCGGGCAAGGCACTTTCACCGTATCACGCTGTTCCCGCTGCTCGATCACATGCAGCGCCGCAAGGCGACCCAGCGCATAGTGCGGCAATTGCACCGTCGTCAACGCCGGCAGGAACAGCTCGCCGATGCCAACCATGTTGTCGTAGCCCAGCACCGCCACCTGTTGCGGTATCCGCCATCCTTGCGCCAGCAATACCTGATACACCAGAAACGCTATCCGATCGTTCCCGCATACCACGACATCGCAATCGCGCCGGCCGGCAGAGAAATGCCGCGCCAGCACCGCGACGCAGTCGCGATAGCCTTGATCGCCGCCGCTCAGATCGAGATGATACTGCCGCAGTTGTTCAACATCGCGCCCCGCTTCGCGCCAGGCGCGCTCCAGACCGCGACGGCGCAGCCCCGCCGCCAGCGTATCCGCCGGTAAATGTATGCACAGCGGCGAACGATAGCCTTTGGCGATCAGCGTGCGCGTGGCGTCATACTGCCCTTGCTCATCATCAGGAATGTAGCTGGCGATCGCGTGCGCCGGGCTGACGCAGTTGGCCAGCACCAGCCTTTTGTCCAACAGTTTGGCCGGCACATCCACCTGACGCAGCCCCATGGTGGTGAAGATCACGCCGTCCGGTCGATGCGCCAACAGCAGATCGACGGTCTGTTCAGCGTTGTCGTCGGCAAACAGGTTGACGACGAAGCTGTTCCAGCCGCGCTCACGCGCGGTTTTTTCAATCGACAGGATCATGTCCACCGAGAACGGCGTCGTGGCGGTGTCCAGCGCCAGCACGCCGAGCGTCTGTACGCGATTTCCGTCACCGCGAATACGCCGCGCCGACAGATCCGGCACATAGTCCAACTGGTCGATCGCCTGTTTGACGCGGTGATAGGTTTCTGGCCGCAGCTTGCCGGGTTCATTGATGGCGCGGGACACCGTCATCAACGAGACTCCGGCAAGTTTTGCGACGTCTTTCAGCGAAGCCATGCGCCCTTCTTTATGATTAATGGGGAAAAGTGAATAATCCCATAACCGGGCGCAGGACTCTACTCTGCGTTAGCAGGCTGTGATGTTCGCCCACAGGATCGCGCCGTCGGCCGTCAGCGGCGTCACTTCGCCACCCGCCGCCGTCCACCAGACACCCTCGCGCGCCCGCAGTTCGCCGCCATCCGGCAGCGACCAAACGCCGCCCAGCACATACAGCACGCCCGCCCGGTTGGGTGACAGGGTGACGGGCACCGTACTGCGCCGCACCTCGGCCGCCTGCCGGCCGCGGCGTGTCATGATGTTGAAATCCTGACTGGCGCCGCCCAGCAGCGTCGCTTCCAGCGCCACGTCGCCGGAAAACGCGAACGGCTCCCCGACGCGCGCCAACTGATGGTCGATATGCCCGGCGCTGAACAGCCGCACGCCGTCGCCTTCCAGCAGGGTGATCGAACGATCGATGCCCGCAAAGGCGGAAAACGGCCCGTCCTGCGCGATGGTGGCGATGCTGGCGCGCCAGTCAAAATCCTGCGCGCCCGGCGGCCAGCTGACGATTTCACGGGTTTCCCCACCGCCGTTGCGCCACGGGCTGACCGGCAGCGCGGCGAAGTTAAAACGGTTCAGGCTCATTACGCCTCCTGCTGAAAGGTTTTCAGCACCTGCAGGAACTCGGCGCTGCTCTGCTGCTGCAGCGCGTGCCGCCCCTGCTCGATCACCTGCCGGCCGCCGACGAACACGTCGCGAATTTGCTCCTTGCCGCCGGCGAACAGCCAGCGATTGAGGATCGAGGCGTCCGGCGCCGCCGCCAGATACGGATCGTCGCCGTCCAGTACCAGCCAGTCGGCGCGATAGCCGCTCTGCAGCCGACCGATCGGCGCGCCGCACGCCTGCGCGCCGCCCTGCAGCGCCTGCAGGTACAGCACATCGCCTACCGCCGACTGTTCCGGTGTCGTCAGGCGATTGCGACGCTGATCGCGCAGCCGCTGGCCGTATTCAAACCAGCGCAGCTCTTCCACCACGTTGAGCGAAACGTGGCTGTCGGAACCGATGCCCCAGCGCCCCTGCTGCTGCAGGTAAGCGTCGCCGGGGAAAATGCCGTCGCCGAGGTTGGCTTCGGTGGTCAGACACAGGCCGGCCACCGCGCGGCTGCGCGCCAGCGCTTCCAGCTCGTCGCGATCCAGATGGGTGGCGTGCACCAGGCACCAGCGCTGATCCACCGGCAGATGGTCATACAGCCAGGCCACCGGGCGCTGCCCGCTCCACGCCAGACAGTCGTTCACCTCTTTTTGCTGCTCGGCGATATGAATATGCACCGGCAAGGTGCGATCCGACGCGGCCAAAATCTGCTGCATCTGCCCCAGCTCCACCGCACGCAGTGAGTGGAAACACAGCCCCTGATTCTGCAACGGGCGATCCGCCAGCTGACGGGCAATCACCTGCTGCTGATGCAGATAGCTTTCGGTGTCCTGGATAAACCGTTTCTGCCCCGGCTGGGCCGGCTGGGCGCCGAAACCGGCGTAGCTGTAAAGCACCGGCAGCATCGTCATGCCAATGCCGGCCTGATGCGCGGCCTCGCTGAGGCGGCCGGTCATCTCACCGCGATCGGCGTAAGGCTTGCCGTCGGCGTCGTGATGCAGGTAGTGGAATTCGGCCACCTGGGTGTATCCGCCCTTGAGCATTTCGATATACAGTTGACGGGCGACCACCTCCACCTGCTCCGGCGTCAGACGCTGCACCAGGCGGTACATCAGATCGCGCCAGGTCCAGAAGCTGTCCTGCGGGTTGCCCGCCACTTCCGCCAGCCCGGCCATCGCGCGCTGGAAAGCGTGGGAGTGCAGGTTCGGCATGCCCGGCACCGCGTCGCCGTGCAGCCGAATGCAGCCTTGCGGCTCAGCGTTGGCGGTAACTTGAGTCAGATAACCTTGCGCATCGACGTCCAGCCGGACGTTATGCGCCCAGCCCTCTGGGAGCAAAGCGCGTGGGGCAAAATAAGCAGGCATGGCAGTATTCCACGGTTAATGTAACGGCGAATAAGGCGCGGCGGTGGCGCGTCTTAAGGAATTTTTGGCGGTCGCCGGCAAGTTTCTGGCGCGACGGCCACTAGTTGTATATACATATACATACGCCGACATCAACAGTAAACTGGTGTTATTATTTTTTTATTTGACGAGGTTAACGTCGTGGCTGAACAACAGACCGTGTTACAACTGGCGGCTGCAATGAGCGATGCCCCCGCCCCGATCTACCAACGGGTCAAACAGGCGATCGTGAATCAAATCCGTGCGGGGCATTGGCAACCGCACCAGCGCGTGCCCTCCGAAAGTGAACTGGTGGCGGAACTGGGCGTCAGCCGCATGACCATCAACCGCGCGCTGCGCGAGCTGACCAGCGAAGGTTTTTTGATTCGCATGCAGGGCGTCGGCACCTTCGTCGCCGAAGCCAAGGCGCATACCGCACTGCTGGAAGTGCACAACATCGCCGATGAGATCGCCGCGCGAGGTCATCACCACAGCAGTAAAATCCTCGAGCTGAAGGCCCGCCCGGCCAGCGAGGAAGAAGCGACGGCGCTGGGCATTCAGCCCGGCCAACGGCTGTTCTACTCCCAGATCGTGCATTACGAAAACGACGTGCCGGTGCAGGTGGAAGACCGCTGCGTCAACCCACTGGTGGCGCCGGATTACCTGAAGCAGGATTTCGACCGCGTCACGCCCTATACCTATCTGACGCAGGCCGCGCCGCTGACCGCCGGCGAACACATCGTCGAAGCGGTGATCCCCACCCGGCGCGAGCGCGAGCTGCTGCAGCTGGAGGACCACGAACCCGGCCTGCTGATCCATCGCCGCACCTGGTCCGGCAAAACCGTGGTCACCTCGGCCCGGCTGCTGTACCCCGGCAGCCGTTATCAACTGTTCGGCCGCTTCACCAGCGAAGTCTGATCCCCGGCGGGCGCCCCTGCGCCCGCATCTCCGCGGTCGATCACATCCTGATAACAAAATCTCTCCCGCCTCTTGTGACATCCCGGTGAATGCGTTAGGTTGTTTTTAATTGTATATACAACCATGTGGGAGCTGCGGCTCCGGCGGAGGAAAGCAATGACGTCTGAGATTCACTGTGACAGCCTGTGGCACGGCGCCGATATCGTCACCATGCGCGACGGCAAATATCACACCCTGACCGACGGCGCGATCGCCGTGCGCGACGGCAAGATCGTCTGGATTGGCGAACATGCGGCGTTGCCGCCCGGCCTGATCGCGGACGAAACGGTGAAATTCGACGGCGGCATCGTCACCCCCGGCTTTGTTGACTGCCACACGCACCTGGTGTTCGGCGGCAACCGCAGCGGCGAGTTCGAACAGCGGCTGAACGGCGTAAGCTACGCCGACATCGCCGCACAGGGCGGCGGCATTATCTCCACCGTGAAAGCCACCCGCGAGGCCGACGAAGCGCTGCTGCTGGAGCAGGCGCTGTTCCGCCTGCGGCCGCTGCTGGCGGAAGGCGTCACCTGCGTGGAGATCAAGTCCGGCTATGGCCTCAGCCCGGAGAGCGAACTGAAAATGTTGCGGGTGGCGCGCAAGTTGGGCGAGCTGCTGCCAGTCGAGGTGAAAACCACCTGTCTGGCGGCCCATGCGCTGCCGCCGGAATACGCCAACCGCGCCGACGACTACATCAATCTGGTCTGCGACACCATCATCCCGCAGGCGGCGGCCGCCGGCCTGGCGGATGCGGTCGACGCCTTCTGCGAGCATCTGGCGTTCTCACCGGCGCAGGTGGAGCGAGTCTTCGCCGCCGCCGAAGCCGCCGGTTTGCCGGTCAAGCTGCACGCCGAGCAGCTCTCCGCCCTCGGCGGCAGCACGCTGGCGGCGCGCCACCACGCGCTCTCCGCCGACCACCTCGAATACGCCACCGAGCAAGACGCCCGCGCCATGGGCGACGCCGGCACCGTGGCGGTGCTGCTGCCGGGCGCCTACTACCTGCTGCGTGAAACTCAGTGCCCGCCGGTAGCGCTGTTCCGCAAGCACCACGTGGCGATGGCGATCGCCAGCGACGCCAACCCCGGCACCTCGCCGGCGCTGTCGCTGCGCCTGATGATCAACATGGCCTGCACGCTGTTCCGCCTGACGCCGGAAGAGGCGCTGGCGGGCGTCACCACCCACGCCGCCAAAGCGCTGGGGCTGCAGCACAGCCACGGCACGCTGGAAACCGGCAAGGTGGCGGACTTCGTTCACTGGCCGCTGTCGCGGCCGGCGGAACTGGCTTATTGGTTGGGCGGTCAACTGCCCTGTACGGTGATTTTCCGAGGAGAAGTACGTCAATGACCATTCGCGATCCTTTTAGCTTCCAGACCGGCAGCCTGCCGCTGCTGATCAGCATTCCGCACGCCGGCACGCAACTGACGCCGGCGGTCGAGGCCGGGCTGACCGACGACGCTCGCCCGCTGCCCGATACCGACTGGCACATTCCGCAGCTGTACGACTTCGCCCGGGCGATGGGCGCCAGCGTGCTGGTCGGCAACTATTCGCGCTTCGTCATCGATTTGAACCGCCCGGCGGACGACAAGCCGCTGTACACCACCGCCACCACCGGCCTGTATCCCGACGTGCTGTTCGACGGCCGCCCAAGCTTCCTGCCGGGCAAAACGCCGACGGACGAAGAACGCGCCGCCTACCTGCAGCAAATTTGGCAACCTTATCATCAGCAGCTGCAGAACGAACTGGCGCGCCTCAAAGCGCGCCATGGCTATGCGCTGCTGTTCGACGCGCACTCCATCGCCTCAGTGATCCCGCGGCTGTTCGACGGCCAACTGCCGGATCTCAATCTCGGCACCAACGGCGGTGAAAGCTGCGCCCAGGCGCTGAGCGATCGGCTGGTCGCCTGCTGCGAGCAGCAACAGCAGTACACCCACGTGCTGAACGGTCGCTTTAAGGGCGGTTATATCACCCGCGCCTATGGTCAGCCACAGCAACAACAGCATGCGATCCAGCTCGAACTGGCGCAGGTCAACTACATGTCCGAACAGTATCCTTTCGCGTTCGAGCCCCAGCGCGCCGCCTCGCTGCAGCGCCTACTCAAGCAGATGATTGAAAGCCTGTTGGACGGCGCCGCCAGACTGAATTGATTCCCCTTTACAGGCGCCGTCGCGCGCCTGTTTTTCTCCCGCCTCTAACCGCAACGCCAGCAGCAATCTGCGCGCTATATCAAAGTTTCGCGTGATTCCCCGCTAACTGGTCTAAACAGCGCACAAAACAGCGGCCGACGAAAAACGCACTGCGCCACAATCAGCCCAAAAGCCCGCGCTCAGCGCCGGGCGGCGTGTGGCCAGCTGGCCCGTTTCGAATACTCTCTGGAGGCCCTATGTCTGTAACACCGTTAAACTGGCGCGCTGCCGGCGCCTTGGCCGAACAACTGCTGGCCGGCTGGCAACGGCATGGCGAACCCGGCGGCGCCATCACCCTGTTTGACGCCCAACAACGCCGCGCCACCGCCTGCGCCGGCCTGGCCGATCTGGCGCAGAACACCCCCTTCACCGCCGACAGCGTGGTGCGTTATGCTTCAGTGACCAAGCATATCTTCGCCGCGCTGGCGCTGAACGCCACCGATCGCGCCATTCGGCTGGAGCAACGTCTGGGTGAACTGCTCCCCGCCCTGCAGCCCGCGTTGGCGGACGTTACCGTCGGCCAGGCGCTGGACATGACCGGCGGCCTGCCCGACGTGCGCGAGACGCTCGGCCTGCTGGGCATCTCGCTGCACGCCGTCAGCGAGGCGCAGCCGGTGATGCGGTTTGTCGAGGGGCTGGAGAAATTGAACTACGAAGCCGGCAGCGAGATCGCCTACAGCAATACCGGCTATCGGCTGCTGGAGGCCGCGCTGCGCAGCAAAGGGTATGATTTCGACCAACTGGTGCAACAGCACATCGCCCAGCCGCTGCAGGTGCAGATGCGGGCGCCGGAAAGCTGGTTCGACGTGGTGCCGGGATTGGTGCCGGGTTACTGGCGTGCGCCGCAGGGCTGGCAACACGCCAGCGCCGGCCTGCACCTTTCCGCCTCCGGCAGCCTGACCGGCAGCCTCAACGCCCTCACCCGCTGGCTGCAGACGCTGCTGGCCGACCAGGGCCCCGGCCAGGGCGTGCTGGCGCAACTCGGCGCACCGCGCCGTCTCAATCAGGGCCAGCTCAGCGCTTATGGCCTGGGTCTGGCGCAAACCCCGCTGGGCCGCCGCCGCTTGCTCGGCCACGGCGGTTCCCACGCCGGTTACAAAACCTATTTCCTGCTGGCGCCCGACCGTCAGGCCGGCGTCGCGCTGGTGGCCAATCGCGAAGACTGCGACAGTTTCGGGATGGCTTTGCAGGTGATGGCGGCGCTGCTCGGCGAGCCGCTGCCGCAGCGCAGCACGGCGATCCCCGACGGCCTCTACGCCACGCTGGCGGAGCCGCACTGGCTGGAGGTCAAAGACGGCAACCTGGCCTATCTGGGCAGCGATGAACCGCTGTATCAGGGCGAGGACGGGTACGCCGTGTCGCTATCCGCCCATATGCCGCTCAAATTGAAATGGACCGGTGAAGCGATCGAGGGCGAAGTCGGGCATGTGGCGCGCCGTTTTCTGCCGGTCACGGCTAACGGCGACTGCCTGAAGCATGTGCAGGGGCTGTGGTATCACCCGCACTATCGCACCGCCTTTGAAATTCGCGGCGATCGGGTGCATATTGGCGTCGGTCCGGCGGCGCAGACCGGCACGCTCAGCCCGCTCGGCCAGGGCCGCATGCTGGTGGAGTGCCAGGACGGCCCGTGGTTAAAACGCTTTTGCCTCTATTTCCGCGGTTACAACGTGGATCTCATCGCCAACCGCAGCCGGATGCTGACCTTCCGCCGCAGCACCGTCGGCCGCGACTGACGCTCAGCGTGCGCTGCCGGTTTTGACCGCCAGCAGCGCATCCGCCAGCCGCCGCTTGTCGGCGGCGCTGAGATTCACCTGATCCACCGACGCCATAAACGCCGCCCGATCCGCCTCGCCGAGCGGGCCGGCACGCAGCCGCTCCGCCAGGCGTTGCAATATCTGGCTGCTCAGTTGCGCGATCTGCGGGCGCACCTGCGCCAACGGCCGCGGCTGCCAGCCGGGCTCCGGGCTCGCCAGCCAGTCGGCGCGATAGCGGTACTGAATCGCCTTGGCGGCGTCCATCTGCGCGGCGATAAAAGGCCGCACCGACGCCGGCTCCAGCCCCAAATGCCCCGCCTCCGCCTGCGCGCTGGCCAACACCTTCGCCTCCTGCGCCAGGTCTTCGATCGGTAAATGCTGCTGCGCCTTGTAACCGGCAACGTCTTTCATCAACGACAGCCGTTGGTTCACCAGCTCGCCGATGGCGGCGGCGCCGTCTGCCAACGCCGGAAAACTGGTCAAACAGCAGGCTATCAATAACGCCCTGAACATGGCGCCTCCCTTATGATGCAGTGAAAATGTCAGGCCCAAAGTTCACCACGTCCGCCCCGCGCTGGCAAATAAAAAGGCCCCGCCGCAGCGAGGCCCGATAACGCTCGACAAACGTTAGTCGAAAACGCCATTGATCACGGAGGCCACAATCGCGGTGCTGAGTGCGACCAGCACCAGGTCGTCGCCGGCGATACGCCACTCATAACCCGGGTACTGCGGCAACTCACGCAGCATCGAGTAAGGCACCACTTTTTTGGCGATACCCGGCGGCAGCGGTTTACCGCGCGCCAGATTTTTGGCGATGCCCGGTGGCAGCGAGCTGTAGCCGGTCAGGCCATAGTTGTGCGCCAGCGAACGGGCGCGGTCGCGCGAGAGGCTGACGGAGACCAGATTATCGTCGTTCCTATAGCCGCCTTTATCTTTATTGCCTTTGTTGCCGTGATTACCGTTGTTGCCATGGTTACCGTGATTGCCGCTGTTACCATGGCCGTTCCCGTTCCCGTTGCCGTTACCATTGCCGCCTTTGTCGGCCAAGGCCGGGGCGGATGACAACCCCAGCGATGCAATCAGCGCCAACACCGTGAGAGTCGTACGACGTTTGTTCATGTTGTGTATTCCTGCGTGGGTGACTCTGTTGACTATAGCCAGCCTTTTCCAGACAAAGTATAAGGAAAACTCCGAGATAACGGTGCGCTTTTACGGCATTCGCTTTCAAACCTTGTCTCAACGCAAAATGCCTCGAAAATGCCGATGCTTGTCTCAGATTTTTCTTGAAGAAAAATAAGCCTTACGCTAGCGTGGGAAGGTAACAAAAAAGAGTTAGCGTGCTCTTTTTCGTCGCACCTCAAATCTTATTCTTATCATCCATAATGATAATAGCGAACATTTCCCGCCTCTCCGTGCGGGATTCTTTTTCACACCGCTGTCGCCCCAATCTGGTGCTTTATGTTGAGATTTGGTTGCCGATAATTTACATTCGCTGTCTGAGAAACCTCAACCTCCCGCGGTGGCCAGGCTGGCAACGGGTGGGCGTTCAGGAGCAAAAGACGTGCAAATGACCCTCATGGAATACATCACTCGGCACTTTAATGGCGATCTTCATCGGTACGCGCAGTCGGAAGGCGTCAGCCGTGAACAAATCATTAGTTGGATAAATAATGAATGTCACGTGATCAAAGGCAGACTGTTTATGCCGGTGAAGCATCTCCCGGTTGAACAAGCCCAGTGATGACGAAAAAAAACCCCGCCAGGCGGGGTTTTCTGTTTCTGATAGCACGGAAAATCAGAAGTTATAGCCGACCACAAGGTAATAACCCCAACCGGTAGACTTGATCGGGCCCTGCGGGGTGCCGATATCCGCGCCATCCTGCCACTGACCGCCGTTGTGGAAATAACGCGCCACGAAAGAATAGTGCCAGTGATCGTAGTTCAGCGCCAAAATATGGCTGGAGGCGATCGAGTTGCTGGTGCGCACCTGTTTGCCGGTGCCGTCAACCCAATGGCTGTCCTTGCCCAGATCGGAACCGAAGTCGAAGTTGGTGAAGCCGATGTAGCTCAGGTTGCCGCCCCACACCTGGGTCAGCGGCACGAAGTATTTCACCTTAAAGCGGTAACCGTCCCAGCTGTTCTCGTTGGCGGCCTGGTAGTTTTCCCACTGGTATTTGGCATAGATGTTCATCGACAGGCTCATCGGCAGACCGGTGTCGATATCGGTGCCCAGACCCATGTACCAGGTGTTTTGACGGCCATCGGCGTTGTGGCCCAGATCATAGATGTAGTTGTTGGCGAAGTACCACTCTTTGAACGGACCGAAGCTCAGATCGGTGCCGGTGAGTTTGTCGATGGAGAAACGCGGTTCAATCTCCATAAACATCGGGGAGCCTTTGTCCCAGATGCCGCGATCCGGGGTATTGCCCACGCCGAAGAATTTCGGCACGTCAACGTAACCGTAGAAATCGAACCAGTCTTTCTTGGCGAAGGCTTCGTATTCGAGATACACGTCGTTATTCAGCTGCGGCCCGAAGCGGGTGTGGTAGCTGCCCACCACGTTGACGCTCTGGTGCCACCAGTCGGAGACATATTGACTGTCTTTGCTATCAGCCATTGATGATGCACTGTAAGACGCTGCGAGCAGTACACCTGCTGCGAGAGCTATTTTTTTCATTTTATTACCACATGCTTAAAGGGCCATTTCCTGCCCGTTTAGAAAAGATGACAATGAGTCTGCCGACACCTGGCGTTGTCTTCACACAGAAACTCGGATGACGCGCGCATTATAGAAACCACTGACTGTAAGAATCTGTGATCCAGTTACGCATTTCGCGAATAGGTAATCGATTGCGTTCACATTTGTCAAATTATGTTTCATGCAAATTCACATTCGCTGTGATTTTTGTCATGCAAAGCATTTTTCAGCCGAAAATTGCAGCAAATGTAACCCGCTGGTAGACGGCGGGGAAACCCGCTGAAAGTCATAAAAGATGGGCCGCGGCGATTAACGCCACAGCCCGCAGAATAGTGAACGCAAAAAACACCCTCAGGCGCCAGCGCGCGACAAACTCCCAGGGAGGGAAAGATCGACTAATCCAGCAAACCGCTCAAGACGCGGCGCAAAAAAGGTTGTTTCTTGCGCGTAATCGGATTGCCGTCATATTTTTTCTGAGATTGCTTATTGAAACCGCCGAATAACTGCACATTCCGGTACCGTTCCAGGGTATAACCGGCCTGCAGCGCTTCGCGATAGTATTGTTCGAACAGCTCGCGCAGATCATCGCGATAATGGCTGCGGATCTTGCCATCAAACCAATGCTTGCGGCTTTCAGCCCGCAGTCTGGGAAGCGAATAACGGTGGGAAAATTGGCTGCTCATATCCGAGTAATGCAACGCCTTCAATGCTTCCAACGGCAAATCGTCACCATCCAGATTGCTGTATTCCGGTTTCAACGGCTCGACGAACTCGGGATGTTCTTCAAAGAACCGCTGCATTTTTTTATGCCCCAATGGATCACGGCGCAACTCATCCAGCGGCGGCAAGAATCGCGCCGCTGCCTCGCAATCCCACAGCATTTCCCCCAAGCGCAGATCGTTGCCGGAACCCGCGGCCAAAATGGCAGTGCCCTCCTTCATCGGATGATGCCAAATCTCTGCGATATCACAGAGATACAGCACGTCCGCATCGGAGTAAAATGCCCGACCCTGGAAGTTACAGAAAGCGGGAATGCCCCAGCGAAATGCAGAGAACGGCGTTGCCCAACGCTCGGTGGTCCAACCTTCGCCGCCACTTTGAGAATACCAGGGACTGGCAGGGTCTCGCGACAAACGCATCCACTCAATTTGAACAGGTATTGAAGCATGCTTACGCAAGCTGTACTCCAAAACCATCATCTGTTCCAAATCGCAATCATTTGGATCACACCCGATAAAAACTCGCGCAACATCCGCAGGTGGAGTCATAAAATATATCCCTATAACACGCTATATAACCCGCATATGTTACCAATAATTTCAAAGGTCTCCTAATGGCAAATAAAACGCTTTCTCATCTTCAAAAAGCGCAGCCAGTGGAAACAATAAATTGATTTCTTTAATTTATTCAGCGTAATCGCGCCATAATCGCTGCGCGTCAGTTCACCGCCGGCACCGCCTTGGCGATGTTTTCCTGGCGGAACGCCACCTCTTCGCCGTTTTTCACCTCCCAACTGGCGACCGGAATATCGGTTTTGGGCGCCGCCGCGACGACCGAGCCGTAAATCAGCTTATCGTCGCGGCGCAAAATATAAACGTCGAGCTGATATTCATGTCGCAAATTCGCCGTGGTCAGGCGAACGGTATCGCCGCGCTCATAGTGATGCACGTCGATTTCAGGCTGTTGAATAAATTGAATGTCGCTTCTCATCGTCGTCGTTCCTTCAGGCAACATGGCTAGTTAAATTCTAGTTCAACATTGCGACGACAGCGGATAATTTCCGTTAATTTCCGCGAGTTGCCCGCCAACAGATCAGCGAGCCGAGTGTGACCATCGCTACGCCCTGCCAGAAACTGGCGGTCAGCGAGGTGTGCAGCACCAGCGCGGCGAACACCGCCGAGAGCACCGGGGTAAAATAGGAGACGGTCGCCAGCAGCGTCATGTTGCCGTGCAGAATGCCGACGTTCCAGGCGGCATACCCCGCCCCCATCGCCACCCCGGCGCACAGCAGCGTCACGGTCACGCCGACGCTGAACTGCATGCCGCTTTCCGCGCTGAAGGCGTACTTCAGCCACAGCGCCAGCGCGGTCAGCACGATAAACAGCACCACGCCGTTGCTGCCCCGGGCAATCTTCTTGGTCAGGTTGCAATACAGCGCCCAAATCACCGCGCCGCTGAAGGCCAGCGCGTAGCTGAGCGGGTTGCTGCGCACGTTGGCCAGCATCTGCGCCGGTGACCAGCCGCCCTCGCCGCTCATGATCCAGCCGATGCCGAACAGCGACAGCAGCAGCCCCGGCAGCAGCCACCATTTCGCCTTTTGGCCGTTGATCGCCAGCGCCATCAGCACGGTGAAACAGGGCCACAGGTAGTTGATCATGCCCACTTCTATCGCCTGCAGGCGGGTATTGGCGTAGCCGAGCGACAGCGACAGACAGATCTCGTAACTGACGAACAGCAGGCTGCCGACGATGAGATAAGGCCGCGGAAAGCTGCGCCATTTCGGCACGCCGAGCGCCACCAGCAAAAACACCGCGCTGACGCTGTAGATCATCGCCGCACCGCCGATCGGCCCCAGCCCTTCGCTGACGCTGCGAATCAGGCCGACCACGCTGCTCCACAGCACAATGGCCAATAAACCGAACAACGTGGCGCGGGTACGCGAGGGCAAAGCGGGCATAAGGCAGATCCAATAGGTTATTTTTTATCAGGTTTTTCACTCTACTGCCGCACGTGCCAAAAAGAAAGGCGGGAAACTCCCGCCTGTAAATTTATTGCTGCGGTTGCCGCTCCAGCTGCGGCGGCGGCTGGCGAAAGCGTCGGGTCAGCCAGGCCAAATAGCCGAAGCCCAGCGTCGCCCAGATAAGCCCCATGGTCAGCGAGCTTTTCTCCAGGTTCAGCCACAGCACCCCCACCGTCAGCGCCCCCACCAACGGCAGGAACAGGAAGTTGAAGCGATCCTTCCAGCTTTTGTTGCGCCCTTCGCGAATAAAGAAGTGGCTGATCACCGACAGGTTAACGAAGGTAAAGGCCACCAGCGCGCCGAAGTTGATCAGCGCCGTGGCGGTCACCAGATCGAATGACAGCGCCGACAACGCCACCAGCCCGACCATCAGTACGTTCAGCGCCGGCGTACGCCATTTGGGGTGGATATAGCCGAAGAATTTCTCCGGGAACACGTTGTCACGCCCCATCACGTACAGCAGGCGCGACACGCTGGCGTGCGACGCCAGGCCGGAGGCCAACGTATTGATAAAGGTCACGCACAGGAAGATCGACTGGAACAGCTTGCCGCCGACGTACAGCGCGATCTCCGGCAACGCGGCGTCGGGCTGGTGAAAGCGTTGAATGGTCGGGAAAAACAGCTGGATAAAGAACGACACGCTGATAAAGATCACCCCGCCGTACAGCGCAGTCAGGAAGATGGCGCGCGGGATCACCTTGGCGGCGTCGGGCGTCTCCTCGCACAGCGTGGTGACCGCGTCAAAACCGAGGAACGAGAAGCACAGGATGGTCGCGCCGGTAATGATCGGCAGCAGGTGCGCATTCTCGCTGAGGAACGGCCGCAGGCTCCACACCGTGCCCATCCCCTCGCCGTTGTGCAGGCCGCGCACCACCAGGTAGATAAATACCAGAATGATCGCCACCTGCGCCAGCACGAACAGGGTATTGAAGTTGGCCACCAGATTGACGCTTTTCAGGTTGATGGCGGTGATCAGGATCACGAAGCCCACCACCCACACCCAGGGCGGCACTTCCGGAAACAGCGCGGTCAGGTAAATCTTCGCCAGCAGCGTATTGATCATCGGCAGGAACAGATAATCCAGCAGCGACGACCACCCCACCAGAAAACCGACGTGCGGGTTAATCGCCTTCTGCGCATAGGTGTAGGCGGAACCGGCGGTGGGAAACTGGCGCACCAGTTTGCCGTAGCTGATGGCGGTGAACAACACGCCGGCCAGCGCCAGCAGATAGGAGGTCGGCACATGGCCGTCGGTAAGGCCGGAGACGATGCCGAAGGTGTCGAACACCGTCATCGGCGTCAGATAGGCCAGGCCCATCATCACCACCTGCCACAGCTTGAGGGATTTGCGCAGTTGCGGTTTGCCCGCCGGACCGCCGTCGATGGTTTTAATCGTCATGGCGTTTCCCCTTTTGGTCCTCTGCTGTCAACCGTGCAACGTCATTCAGAGAGGCCGCGGGGAAACTGCTGCTCAGGCGGCGGAAAAAGCGGGTTGGGGTCACTGTCGGGCGGCCGGCGACCGGCCCGTAGGCACTGCGGCACAGGCAAACGTCTGCGCATGGGAATGGCTGAGTCATGGTTATTTCCTCGTCGGCGTCCTGTACGCCGTGATAGAAGAAATGCTGTACCGCAGCGCGCAGCCTCACGGGCTACAGGAGAGCCGATGAAATGCGCCGGGCGCGCGCGGTAGTCGTTGGGTGAGCGGGATCAGGCGTTTTTCAGCATCCACTCGATTTCGGTTTCGGTGATCAGGCGCTCGAACTGCACCAGTTCGTCGGTTTTGCAGGCCAGGTAGACATGGCTGAAGCGTTCGCCCAGCAACGCATTGAGCACCGGCTGATGTTCAAACTCGTACAGCGCGTCGCTCTGGCGGATCGGGAACGGCAGCCCGTCCTGCTCCAGCCCGTTGCCGGTCACCGGCTCAGGCAGCGGCAATGCGGTTTCCAGGCCGTAGACGATGCCCGCCAGAATGGTCGCCATCACCAGATAAGGGTTGGCGTCGGCGCCCGCCACGCGATACTCCACGCGGTGATTGTCGCGATCGCCGCAGGGAATGCGCAGCGCCACGGTGCGGTTGTTATGCCCCCAGGAAGCCTGGGTCGGCACATACATGCCGGGCTGGAAACGGCGATAGGCGTTGACGTTCGGCGCCAGCAGCGCCATCGAGGACGGCATCAGGGCGATCATGCCCGCCAGCGCCTGTTTCAGCAGCGCCGAATCCTCGCCGTCGTCGTCGGCGAACACATTGTCGCCTTGCGCATTCAGCATGCTGATGTGCACGTGCATGCCGCTGCCGGCGTGCTCTTCATACGGCTTGGCCATAAAGGTGGCCTGCATGTTGTGGTTCTCGGCCACCATGCGCACCAGCCGTTTCAGCGCCAGCGCATGGTCGCAGGCCTGCAGCACATCATCGGTATGGTGCAGGTTGACTTCGAACTGCCCCGGCGACGCCTCCGCCACCGCGCCGTCCGCCGGAATGCCCTGCAAACGCGCCAGCTCGTCGATTTCGCTCAGCACATCGGCGAAATGGTTCAGGTTATCAACGGAGTACACCTGGCTTTGGGTGTTGCGCTCCTGGGTTCCCGGCGCGCACGGCGGCTGCAGATAACCTTCCGCGTCGCGTTGACGATCGATGAGATAGAACTCCAACTCTACCGCTACCACGGGGGAAAGCCCGCGCTGACGCAAACGCTGCCATACTCGGTTCAGCACATTGCGCGGTTCAACGTCAAAGGGAGTGCCATCTTCATCCAGCATGGTGAGCAGCACCTGCGCGATATATTGCGGGTCCGCCGCCGACGGCGTCAGCGTGCCCGGCACCGGCACGCACACGTGATCCGGCTCGCCCAACTCCTGCCCCAGCCCGGCCTCTTCCACCACGTTGCCGAGAATATCCATCGCAAATACCGACGCCGGGAAGTAACAACCCTTCTCCAGTTTGTTCAGGCCGCCGACCGGGATGCGTTTGCCGCGGAAGCTGCCGTTCAGATCGGTCAACAGTACGTCGACATGTTGGGTTAACGGATAACGTTCCAAATACTTCTTCACTTCGCGCTGGAACGCGCTACTTCGTCTCTCTTCACTGTGCTGAACAAAGTTTTCCACTTCTACGATGTTGGTCTGCATGGTTCACCCGCCGTTTGTGTTTTGCTGTCGTCGATGTTTATTGACCGTCTTGTTCAATATAATGCCCACAAATGAAACGTAGATGAAACAAATTTGTTTTGCAAGTGTTACTTTTGGTTTGAATATTGCCCAATCGACTGCTAGATTTATAGAATATTGAACGAAATCGGCGGTGGAGAAGCTTATCGTTCATAATTTCGAACGTACCAAGGGGATAGCATGGACAATATATTTAACAGACCAGTCATTGGCGTCGTCATGTGCAGGTATAGGTTAAACGGGCACCTCACACAGACCTTGCAAGAAAAGTACCTGAATGCCGTTATCACCGCCGGCGGCTTGCCGATCGCCCTGCCGCACGCGCTGGCGGAGCCGGAAATGCTGGCGGAACTGCTGCCGCGCCTCGACGGCATTTTGCTGCCGGGCAGCCCCAGTAATGTGCAGCCGCACCTTTATGGTGAAAACGGCGATGAGCCTGACGCCGATCCTGGCCGAGACGCGTTGAGCCTGGCGCTGATCCGCCAGGCATTCGACAGGCGCATTCCCCTTTTCGCCATTTGCCGCGGCATGCAGGAAATGGTGGTCGCCACTCAAGGCACCCTGCATCGCCGCCTGTATGAACTGCCCGAGCTGCTGGAGCATCGTGAAGATCACGACCTGCCGCTGGAACAGCAATACGCCCCCGCCCACGAGGTCATCGTTCAGGAAGGGGGGCTGCTTTCGCAACTGATACCGGATTGCAACAGATTCTGGGTGAACTCGCTGCACGGCCAGGGCGCCAAAACCCTGGGCGCGAGCGTTCGCATCGAGGCGCACGCCGCTGACGGGCTGGTGGAGGCGATCAGCGTGCGCGATCAGCCCTTCGCGCTCGGCGTGCAGTGGCACCCGGAGTGGAACAGCGACGAGTACGCCCTGTCGCGCCTGTTGTTTGATGGTTTCATCACCGCCTGTCGGAACTATCAAAAGGAAAAACGCCCATGAGCGACGTCAGCTTGGCACCGGGAAAACGTCTGTCGCAGATCCGTCAACAATTAGGGTTGTCGCAGCGCCGGGTCGCCGAACTGTCTGGGTTAACCCACAGCGCCATCAGTACTATCGAGCAAGACAAGGTCAGCCCGGCCATCAGCACGCTGCAAAAGCTGCTGACGGTGTACGGTCTGTCGCTGTCGGCGTTTTTCGCCGAGCCGGAAAAACCGGCTGAGCCGCAGATCGTGATAGACAGCGACGACCTGATCGAAATCGGCAGCCAGGGCGTTTCGATGAAGCTGATCCACAACGGCGACCCGAACCGCACGCTGGCGATGATGATCGAGACCTACGAACCGGGCACCACCACCGGCGAGCGCATCAAACACCAAGGGGAAGAGATCGGCACGCTGCTGGAGGGTGAAGTGGTGCTGCAGGTCAACGGCCAGAGCTATCACCTGCTGGCCGGGCAGAGCTACGCCATCAATACCGGCATCCCCCACAGTTTCAGCAACACGTCGGCGCGCATTTGCCGGATTATCAGCGCCCATACGCCGACGACATTCTGATCAACGGAGCCAGGCATGAACTTTCACCATTTGCAGTATTGGCAACAACGGGCGCAGGCCCTGAAGATTGAGCACCAGCTGTTTATCGACGGCCGCTACCAGCCGGCCGCCGCGGGGAAACGTTTCGCCGTGGAAGATCCCGCCGGCCGCCGCGAGCTGGCGCAGGTCGCGCGCGGCGAAGCCGCCGACATCGATCGGGCGGTCAGCGCGGCGCGCGCCGCCTTTGAACGCGGCGACTGGGCCCAGGCCGCCCCGGCGCAGCGCAAAACCACGCTGCTGCGCTTCGCCGATCTGATGGAACAGCATCATGAAGAGCTGGCGCTGCTGGAAACGCTGGACACCGGCAAACCCATTCGTCACAGCCTGCGCGACGACGTGCCGGGCGCCATCCGCTGCATCCGCTGGTACGCCGAAGCGATCGATAAGGTGTACGGCGAAATCGCCCCCACCGGTCGCGAGGCGCTGGCGCTGATCGAGCGCGAGCCGATCGGCGTAGTCGGCGCCATCGTGCCCTGGAACTTCCCGCTGCTGCTGGCCTGCTGGAAACTCGGCCCGGCGCTGGCCGCCGGCAACAGCGTGGTGCTTAAACCCTCCGAAAAATCGCCGCTGAGCGCCATCCTGCTCGGCAAATTGGCTCAGCAGGCCGGACTGCCGGACGGCGTGCTGAACGTGGTGCCCGGCTATGGCCACGACGCCGGCAAGGCGCTGGCGCTGCACCGCGACGTCGACGCCCTCACCTTTACCGGCTCCACCCTGGTGGCGAAACAGCTGATGATTTACGCCGGCGAATCGAACATGAAGCGCGTCTGGCTGGAGGCCGGCGGCAAAAGCGCCAACATCGTCTTCGCCGACTGCCCGGATCTGGATCAGGCCGCCCGCAGCGCCGCCGCCGGCATCTTCTATAATCAGGGGCAGGTATGCATCGCCGGCACTCGCCTGCTGGTCGAAGCGAGCATTGAGCAAGCGTTCCTGCAGGCGCTGCGCAAACACGCGGCGACCTTCATGCCCGGCGATCCGCTCGATCCCGGCACGGTGATGGGCACGCTGATCGACAGCGGCCACTGCGAGAAAGTGGCCGGCTATATCGATCGGGGGCTGAGCCAGGGCGCCGCGCTGTTCCTCGACGGGCGCGACCATCCGCAGGGCGACCACGCCGGCTATCTGGGGCCGACCATCCTCACCCAGGTGGACAATGCCATGAGCGTGGCGCGCGATGAAATCTTCGGCCCGGTGTTGGCGGTGACCGCCTTCGACGACGAGCAACAGGCTCTGCAGCTGGCCAACGACAGCGACTACGGCCTCGGCGCCGCGGTCTGGACCCGCGATCTGGCGCGCGCGCACCGCATGGCGCGCCAACTGAAGGCCGGCACGGTGTTCGTCAACAACTACAACGACGGCGACATGACCGTGCCGTTCGGCGGCTACAAGCAGAGCGGCAACGGCCGCGACAAATCGCTGCATGCGCTGGACAAGTTCACCGAATTGAAAACCACCTGGATCTCGCTGGAATAAGGGCTTATCTCATGACTGAACACGTAAAAAGCTACTATGCGGCCACGGCCAACGCACATCAGCCCTATCCGCAACTGAATGAATCGATCGAATGCGACGTCTGCGTGATCGGCGGCGGCTATACCGGCCTCTCCTCCGCGCTGTTCCTGGTGGAAGCCGGTTACGACGTGGTGGTGCTGGAAGCGGCGCGCATCGGTTTCGGCGCCAGCGGCCGCAACGGCGGCCAGTTGGTCAACTCTTACAGCCGCGACATCGATGTGATTGAAGAGCGTTACGGCGCGGAAAGCGCCCGCCTGCTCGGCAGCATGATGTTCGAAGGCGCGGAGATCATTCGCAGCCGCATCAGCCGCTACGCCATCGACTGCGACTACCGCCCCGGCGGCATCTTCGCCGCCCTGAACAACAAGCAGTTCCATGCGCTGATCGAGCAAAAACGCAACTGGGAGCGCTACGGCAATACCCAGCTTGAGCTGCTCGACGCAGACCGGGTGCGCCAGGAGATCGCCAGCGATCGTTACGTCGGCGCGCTGCTCGATCACAGCGGCGGCCACATCCATCCGCTCAATCTGGCGCTGGGCGAAGCCGAGGCGATCCGCCTGCAGGGCGGGCGCATCTTCGAGCAATCGGCGGTGACGAACATCCGCCACGGCGAACCGGCGCTCATCAGCACCGCCAACGGCCAGGTGAAGGCGCGTTTCGTCATCGTCGCCGGCAACGCCTATCTGGGCGATAAGCTGGAGCCGCGGCTGGCCAAGCGCAGCATGCCGTGCGGCACTCAGGTGGTGACCACTGAACCGCTGGCGCCAGAGATCGCGCAGGCGCTGATCCCGCAGAACTACTGCGTGGAGGACTGCAACTACCTGCTGGATTACTACCGCATCACCGCCGATCATCGCCTGCTGTACGGCGGCGGCGTGGTGTACGGCGCGCGCGATCCGGACGACATCGATAACCTGATCCGGCCGAAGCTGCTGAAGACCTTCCCGCAGCTGAAAGGGGTGCGTATCGACTATCGCTGGACCGGCAACTTCCTGCTGACGCTGTCGCGCATGCCGCAGTTCGGCCGGCTGGAGAATAACGTGTACTACATGCAGGGCTACAGCGGCCACGGCGTGACCTGCACCCATCTGGCGGGCAAGCTGATCGCCGAGCTGATGCGCGGCGACGCCGAACGCTTCGACGCCTTCGCTAAGCTGCCGCACCTGCCGTTCTTCGGCGGACGCAATCTGCAGATCCCGTTCACCGCCATCGGCGCGGCCTACTACACGCTGCGCGACCGCATCGGCGTCTAAAAACAACAGGCCCGGTCATCCTGGCCGGGCCTGTGCGTTAACGCTTAGACGATCTTCGGTTGGCCGTCCGAGGCGGTCGCCCCGCCATCGACCGGAATGTTGGCGCCATTGATAAAGCTGGCGTCGTCGCTGGCCAGGAACGCCATCACCGCCGCCACCTCTTCCGGCTCTGCCGCACGCCCCAGCGCGATGCGCTCATTGAACTTGTCGCGGATCTCCTGCGGCCAGCCGTTGGTCATGTTGGTTTTGACCAGGCTCGGGCAGACCGAGTTGATGCGCACGCCGTCACCGCCGTGATCGAGCGCCATAGCGCGCGTCAGGTTGACCACCGCGCCTTTCGCCGCGCAGTAATAGGCCGCGCCCCAGTCGCCGCCCAGGCCGGACACCGACGCGGTATTAACGATGCAGCCCTTGGTCTTCAGCAGGTGCGGCAAGGCGAATTTGGAGCAGAACACCACGCCGTCAATATCAACCCCGGCGATGCGACGCCAGTCGTCGATGCTGGTTTCCAGCACGCTGCCCGCCACATGCACGCCGGCATTGTTCAGCAAGACGTCGATGCGGCCCAGTTTTTCCGCCACCTCGTTCATCATTTTTTCAACCGCGACGTGATCGGACACATCGATATGCACCGCCATCGCTCGGCCCTTCGGCAGCGAAGCGGCGACCTTGTCTACCGCTTCCTTGGCCCAGTCGGCCAGCACCACGATCGCGCCCTCGGCTGAGAAACGCCGCGCCGCCGCTTCCCCCATGCCATTGCCTGCACCGGTGATAACCACGACTTTATTGTCAAAACGCATGAGACCTCCTCCATGTGAACGTATTTATATAAGTCATACAAATCTCATTACCCCGAGGATAAGGCGCCCCTCCGCGGAGAGCCAGTCAAAACGTGCGGTTTATTAACCCAAATGAGGTATGGCAGTGATTTCAATGCGCTGGATTAACCTTTATCGGATTTTGGCCAACATATTGATGGAGAAAATAAAATTGCGGTCAGTCACTATTTTTCGGGCGGATTGTCAGCAAGCGGGATTATTGCAGGTATGCGGTTATCTTCACCCAGAGAAAAGCGATGCGAATGGAAAACGGCAGCCGCCCGCAGGCGGCCGCGACTATTTTTTCTCGATGGGGACAACCAGCAGATCGACCTTCAGTTCGTTGATCGCCTGGCGCGCCGAAGAAACCAGCCGGCTCCAGACATCGTGGTGGTGGCCGAAGATCACCAGGTCGAACCCTTTTTCCTTCGCCACCCGGTTCAACTCTTCCGTCAACGCGCCGCGGCTGACGATCACCTCTTCGACCGGATAGGACGACTGCCCTTTGATCGCATTGAGCATATTCTTCACCCGCTCCGAAAATGTGCGATCGGTGTAGTTGTAATCTCCCACGCCCAGATCGACGTAATAACCGGCTCGATGAATGTCGATATAGATCAGGGAAAGTTTGGCATTGAGCGCGGCGGCCAGTCTGGCGCCCTTGCCCAGCAGGAACTCGGCGTCTTCGCTGAGATCCGTGGCGACAACGATATGCCGATAAGCCATGATGGCGGCCCTCCTCGTCAGATCCGTAAACAGGATGGCGCTCCTTGCCGCATGTTTCTCATGCACCTTAAGTTTAGCCCAGCGCCGGCCCCCTCGCCTGCTGCAGTGTCGTTCCATTTATGGAACGATGTATCCCGACTTCAGGCTCTACCGGATTTCTCTCTCGGCTCTACACTGTATGCAAGTGCTGAGTTTCAGCCTTATCAATCAAAGAAGATACCTACTGACCTCACGACGAGAAAAGGAAAACACCATGAGCACTCCAGCCAACTTCAACGGCCAGCGTCCTGTTATTGATGCTAATGACGCAGTCATGCTCCTGATTGACCACCAGAGCGGCCTGTTCCAGACCGTCGCCGATATGCCGATGACCGAACTGCGCGCCCGCGCCGCCGCCCTGGCCAGCATCGCCACCCTCAGCAAACTGCCGGTGATCACCACCGCCTCGGTGCCGCAGGGCCCCAACGGCCCGCTGATCCCGGAAATTCACCAGAATGCGCCGCACGCGCAATACGTCGCCCGTAAAGGGGAAATCAACGCCTGGGACAACCCGGACTTTGTGGCGGCGGTCAAGGCCACCGGCCGCAAGACCCTGATCATCGCCGGCACCATCACCAGCGTCTGCATGGCCTTCCCGTCCATCAGCGCAGTGGCCGAAGGCTATAAAGTTTTCGCGGTGATCGACGCCTCCGGCACCTACTCAAAAATGGCGCAGGAAATCACCCTGGCGCGCGTGGTGCAGGCCGGCGTGGTGCCGATCGACACCGCCGGCGTGGCCTCGGAGCTGCAGGGCAGCTGGAACCGCGCCGACGCTCAGCAATGGGCCGAGGTTTACACCAAAATCTTCCCAGCCTATCAGTTGCTGATCGAGAGCTACCTCAAGGCGCAGGACGTGGTGAAAAACAACGAACTGCTGGACTCGCAGCGTTAAGATCGCGGGCATAAAAAACCCCGGCCAAGGCCGGGGCTATTAATCGTGTGCCGGTGACTTTCCCGGCTGTCATGTTATGGCGTAAGCGTCCATCCCACACTCCAACATTACGCAGCCTAAGCGCGACTTTTTCACAACAGAAAAATAGACTGAAACGCGGCGTTATTAATTCTGCGGCAATCTGCTTTTCTGTTGCCAATAATCATTAATTATTGGAACGTCATCGAGGAATCGAACCCCAGTCCGCCAACGAATAATTTCGCTGCCGCTCTTCCTGCTGAGCTAATGACGTATCGAGAAAGACTCCGGGCGAACCCGGAGTTTATTCAGGCTGAGGATTTCATTGCTTAACTGCTCCGGCTTAAACCATCATCGCTGTCGTAAGAAATTGCACCTCGGCCGAAAATTATAACGCGACCACGTTGCCGGCAGAAGGCCCCTTCATGCCATTTTCGATAGTGAACTCAACCTGTTGGCCTTCGCCCAGCGTTTTGAAATCGTTGCTCTGGATAGCGGAGAAGTGTACAAACACGTCTTTGCCACCGTCTGCCGGGGTGATAAAGCCAAAGCCTTTACCTGCATCAAACCATTTTACCAAACCCGTCATTTTATTGGTCATAGAGATATTTCCTTTATATTTTTGCGACGCCATAGGGCGATAGAGGTCTGTTTTTATTGGAAACTTATGGGGCACTAAAGAAGAGAATTCGCGGAAGAAGAGGTATCTGAGGGATATCGCTAATACTGAGAACTGCTTTACTAAAACTGCTTTCATAAGGTCTGAACTACAAACCGATGACGCTATTTACACACAGCTAAATTATTTAAGCAAGATATATTTTAAATTATATTCATATGGCTCATAAATTTATTACCGCAAAGGACCGCCTGCATCTGCCGCCAGCTCAGGGTTATCTGCGCGGCGTTCGGGGTGAAAAATAACGAACGATTGGACTCGCCGCGCCGGGGCCGATCATGAACGCGCAAACAGCCGCCGATTCCGCGTTCTGCTCTTCCCTTCACGCGAAACCACTCCCTGCTATAACACTGAAGAAAACCGCTTAATCGTCATGAAAGAGAAACAAAATCTTAATAAATCAATCTGTTCTCGACACTGGTGCATTATCGTTGTTAGGATAATTATTTTACTTTACAGGAAATGACCTCAAGGATGGCTATGATGGGCAAAAGAACACTGACGCTAGCTGCACTGACGCTCAGTTTGGCAGGCTGCCAGCCGGCACCACCAAGCTATGTGGAAAACGCGAATGCCTTGATTGCCAAACAAATCAGCGCAATTAGCCCGCAAACGGCGCAGTGCAAATTTGCCCAAGACGGGCACTATTGGATTTCGGCTTGCTCATTGGGTAACGCGCGCGACACGCCGGTGTTCGCCCTGTTCGAACAGGAAGGCGTCATGCAGGCCAACGACAATCTGGCGATCGCCGTCGTGCCGCTCAACGAGCAGGCTCGCCACCTCTCACAGGATCCCCGCTTCACGATCCCGGTAATGCAACGCCGTATTCCCGTGGACGCAGAGAAAGCCTCCAATCGCTTATTTGCCCAACCGTCGCGTTAGCCATTCTATTAGCCGATGATTGCGATCCCCAGCCGCTCCAGCAGCTGCGCGGCCTGGTGGCTGTCCATTTTGACGCCCTGCAGATCGGTGGTACGCAAATCCAACTCGCCCAGTTCCGCGTTGCTCAAATCACACTGGGTGACATCGGCGGCACGCCAGTCGAAACCGGAGAATTCGCCGCCGGACAGATCGGAACCGCTGAAACTGGCGCCGAGCACCTGCGCGCCGTGCCAGCGGTTTTCCCACAGCTCGCATTTCTCCAGCACCACCTTGGCGAAGTTGGCATAGCTCAGGTTGCTTTTGGTGATATAGGCGCTGCAAAACCAGGTGCGGCTGGTGATCATGTTCATAAAGCTGGTGCCGCGAAAATCGGCACCCTGCGCGCGGCATTCGCGGATCTCCACCCCCAGCGCGCTGGCATGGCGGAAGTCGGCCATCGACAAATCGCAGCTTCTGAAGCTGGCGTCTTTCAGTATCGCGCGGCTGAAATTGCCGCCCTGTCGGCTGTCGCGATCGTAAAACTGGCAGCCGATAAACTCGGTACCGGTCAGATCGGCGCCCGAAAAATCGCACAGCATAAAGCTGCCGTTTTCAATCTTCTCGCCGGTAAAGCGGTTACGGTCAATCTTTTCACCCTTCAACATCAGACTCATCGCAGCACACCTGTTTATTTATACAGTCAGTGCGCATTTAATCCTATTCCGGCGCGGTTGGCAATCGCCGTCGATCAGCGGCCATCCGCCGCGGCCGGTTTGAACGCCACCTTGACGATACTGAACGTCTTGGCACTTTCCGCCTGAGCGACGTCGGCAAACAGCCGGGGGTAACGGGAGTTAACGACCCACACCTCGCCATCCCGCAGCGCGGCGCCGGTCGGCCCATCCAATCCCGGCGGCGCGGCGACCGCGGCGATACGCGCGCTGGCCCAGCCGTCGGCCGAGGAGAGCAGTGACACGTCGCCGGACATGCTCCCCTTTTCATCCGGAAAAGACTGTACGATCACCAATTCATGGGCGTTTTTGAGCCGCAGCCCGTCCGGCCCTTTCAGCCGCTGCGGCAGCCTGATTTCACTGACCGCCGGCGCGTTCTCCAACGTCACCTTCCACAGCAGCCCGCGGGTGTAGTCCGCGGCAATCAGGTAGCCATCCGGGTGATACACCACGCCATTGAGATAAGGCCGCGTGCCCTGCGCAGCGGCGGGTGCGTCGGCCGGCATCAAGCGCGCTGAGCGCACCAAAATCGACGCCTGGCGCGTTGTCTGGTCGATCTTGTAAATCTGCGGCTGGAAGCTGTCGGTCACGTAGATATTGCCCTGCGCGTCGAGCGTCAGATCGTTGCGCAGCGTCGGCCCATGGCTTAGCGATGAAAGATCGTACGTCTGCTGCAGCGCGCCGGTATCGAGATTGAACTCCAGCACCTGCGCCACGCGATTGCGCGTGCCAGCGGCAGAGTTGCGGGACACGCCCACGTCTTCGTTGCACACCAGCACCCGGTTGCGCTCGGCGTCCACCAGCATGCCGGAGGTGGTGATAAGCCCCTTGCCGGTGGAAAACCGCCGATAGCGGCCATCCGGGTAGACCAGGCCAAGCTGCCCGCCGCGCAGAGAGGAAATCAGGAACGCACCGGCGCGTGCATTCCAGGCGATGCCCTCAGGGTAGGCGCCGGCGGGGTCCGGCGAAAACTCGATGCGTTGCGTGGCCTGCGCCTGCATAACGCCGCTGAACAACAGCGCTGCGCCGGCCAACTGGGTGACGCGTCGGCGGCGCGGCAATAAGAAAGAAAAGAAGCTGAAGCGGAACATGAGCATGACCCTGATGAGGACTCGGATCGCTAGAGTAGGATCGCGCCGCTCACGGCACCAGCCGGGAAAAAGGCAATGCGCCACTAAAAAAATCGCAGCAATCAGCGCAAAAAAAACCGCCCGAGACGGGCGGTTGACGTGACGGCGAACCGTTACTTCAGGGCTTCCTGAATGGCGTCGGCCATCGGGCCGATGTGCTTTTCCGCCGCCTTCAGCTGGAAGTCCACGCCGTTGCCGTCGTTGGTATCCGACAGCGTGGCCTTGATCAGTTCCAGCGCCGCCTGCACCGCCACCAGCCGTTTGTGCTGTTCGTCCGTGACCGGTTCGGCGCCCATATTGGCCGGATAGTAATGTTCTAACATCGCGATCTCCTTTTGATGACGTTAACCTCTAACCTACCAGAAAACCGTGCATTTACTAAGGAAACCAGGCCGGGCGCGGCCGAGTGACGATAAATTGCACTATACTGGGCAAACACTCTCCCCTGTTACAGGATCATCGCCATGTCATTCCAGGGAAGCTGCCACTGCGGCGCCGTCACCTTTACCGTGGACGCCGAACTGCCGACCGAAGCCCTCAGCTGCAACTGTTCGATTTGCCGCCGCAAAGGGCTGCTGCTGTCGTTCTTCCCCATCAGCGCTTTCACGCTCAACAGCGGTCAGGACCAGCTCAGCACCTACACTTTCAATCACCACAGGATCCGCCATCAGTTCTGCCGAGTCTGCGGAGCCCAGCCCTTCGCCTACGGCACCGCGCCAGACGGCGCCGCGATGTGCGCCGTTAACCTGCGTTGCGTGCCGGACGTCGCGCTGGATGCGTTACAGATCCACAGCTACGACGGGGCCAGCGTCTGAGCGAATCGCTCGCTCAGTCGAAGGTGACCCAGCCGGCGTCGGTTTCGGCGGATTGCACGCAGCGCGCCACCCACTTCACGCCCAGCGCGCCGGCCTGCACGTCCGGGTACCAGAAGTCGGCCAGGAAGGCTGCGTCGCGCCGATCGGTGGCGTCCATCGCCAGCGCGAAGCGGCGGTAGAGATTCGACCAGGCTTCAAACAGCCCCTCCGCATGGCCGCCGCCGATGCGATCGTCCGCCAGCGCCGACGCGGCGAGATACGGCATGCCGCGCTCCAGGATCCGCACCGGCTCGCCCTGCACTTCGAAGCGCAGCTGATTGGGTTGTTCATCCCACCACTCCAGGCTGGCCTTTTCACCGACAATGCGCACCTTTTGGCCGTGCATCGAACCGCAGTTGACCGCCGAAGCCCACACGGAGCCGACGGCGCCGTTGTGATACTCCATCAGCACATAGGCATTGTCCTCCAACGGCGCGCGCGACGGCACAAAGCTTTGCCGGCTGCAGATCAGCCGCCGGATCTTCAACTGCGGCGCCATGGTTTCCGCCAGGAACAGCGTGTGGGTTGCCAGATCGCCCAGCACATAGCTGGGGCCGACAAAGCGCGGATCGACCCGCCAGCGAGTGCTGGGATTATCCTGCTCCACCGGCGCGGCGTGAAAGCCGTGGGCGAACTGCATATTCACCAGCCGAATTTCCCCCAGCCGGCCATCGGCAATCATCTGCCGGGCCTGCAAAATCATCTGGTGCCCGGCATAGCCGTAGGTCACGCCGATGACTTTGCGCTGCCGCTCGCACAGCGCCGCCAGCGCCTGCGCCTCTTCGACGCTGAAACACAGCGGCTTCTCGCATACCACGTGCAATCCCGCCTCCAGCGCCGCCCGGCAAATGGCGTAATGGGTGTTGTTCGGCGTGGCGATCGAGACCGCTTCGATGCCGTCCGCCCGCGCGGCTTCGGCGCGGAACATCTCGGCATAATCCGCATAACAGCGCTCCGCCGCCACGCCCAGACTCCGGCCAAAATCACGCCCGCGTTCGGCGTCAATGTCGAACGCGCCGGCCAACAGAGTAAACGCGCCGTCGCGCAAGGCCGCCGAACGGTGGATGTAACCGATCTGGCTGGTGCCACCGCCGCCGACCATGCCCCAGCGCAACGATCTCGCCAAAGGTTTGCTGCCGTTGATCATCGTGTTTCTCCTGATTAAAAGCCGAGGCCGCGCAAGTAGCGCAAGCTGGCGGCGACGTCCTGCAGGCTGCCCTGCACATTGCGCGGATCGCGCTCCTGCTCGATAGTGATCCAGCCCCGATATCCGCGCTCGGCCAACAGCGCACGCAGCTGCGGATAATCGATCGCCCCGCTGCCCAACGGGCACATGACGCCCTCGGCGCAGGCGGTGAAAAAATCGACGCCGCGCGCCAGCACCTCGCGGAACACCTGCGGATCGACGTCTTTGAAGTGCAGGTAATCAAGACGATCAAAGTGCTTGCGCAGCCAGGCAGCCGGGTCCAGCCCGGCGTAATACAGATGGCCGGTATCCAGGCACAATCCGGCGGTGTGATGCGGAATGTCCGCCGCCAACCGGTCGATTTCGTCGGCGAACTCGATGCAGCCGCCGGCGTGCGGATGCACCACCGGCCGCACACCGTATTCCCGCCAGGCCAGTTCGCTGATGCGCGTAATGTGCCCGACCATCCTCTGCCACTCCCCCTGCGACAAACGCGGCGCTAAATCTGAACGCCCGGCGAACCTGGCGCGTTGCGGATTGCCGAAATCGATAATCACCAAGAACGGCGGCGCGGCGCGATCGCCCTCGGTCGGCTCCGCCCTGGGCGCCCGCGAGAGGTTGCGGCATATCCGATGAGTCAGGGCCAGCAGGCGCTCAATGTTCGCCTCGCTGACCAGATCGTCAAAAATCGTGCCGGCCACCAGCGACAGGCGATGCTGCTCCAGCGCGGCACACAGCGCCTCGCTCTGCGTCGGCAGATAGCCCCACGGCCCCAGCTCGATGCTGCGGTAGCCGGCCGCCGACGCTTCTTGCAGAACCGTGGCATAGGGCGGCAAATGGGGGTTGTTCGGATCATCCACGCCCCAACTGCAGGGCGCATTGGCGATAGGCAAAGTCATGGCGACGGCTCCTTTTTTGCGGGGAATGCCGGCAGTATCAAACAAAAATTCCAAAATCATCAATAATGAAAATTTTATTTTTTGATAGAGATCGCGCTATTTTTGATAAATTATTTGATATTTTTTAATCAAATTCAGGCAGCACCTGGCTGCGCCCTGACCTCGGCGAACACCACTCAGCGGCCGTCAGAGGTTTTCTTTGGTGATCACATCGAAGCGATTAATGATGTGGCGTAATCCCGGTTGTTCATCGGCGGCGAGTAACGTCTCGACGATCGTGGCGGCCAATTCGGGAATGCGGTGGCACAGCAGCAGATCCACCGTGCCGTCGAGCAGCGCCATTTCACCGCCCTGCACCGGGCCGTGGCACACCAGCGTGATGTCGCGCTGCCGGCCGCTCTCTCGCAACGCCTGAATAATGCCCTCCACACCGCCGCTCGGCGCGTAAAGCGCCGCCAGTTCCGGGTGGTTCGCCAGCAGTTCACGCGTGACCCGGCGCGCCGTTTCCGCGTCCTCGAGGCTGCGCACCGGTTCCAGCACACGCTGGCCGCTCATCTGCTCACGCAGGTAGGAGCGAAAACCGATCTCGCAGGCTTCCTGGCAAGTAAAACGGTTGTCGCCGATGATCACGCCGACGTCGCCCTGACGCCGGCACAGACGATCCACCGCCCAGCCGGCGGTGCGGCCCGCTTTTTGATTATCCAGACCGATGTAGCCGGCGCGGCTGGGCACCGATAAATCCGACAGCAGCGCGAAAACGTTGATGCCCGCCTGGGCGGCTTCTTCTACGGCATAGTGGATCAGGGGGTGATCCAGCGCCAGCACGCCGATCGCTTCCACCTGGCGGCTCAATTGGCTAATGGCGGCGGCGGTGTCGCCGATGGCATTGAGAGAGTGGAAGATGAACTGCGGCGGCTGACCCGGCTCATGATACGGCGCCGCTTGCGCCATCAGTTCATCAGCCAGTTGCGCATAGAAAGAGTGTTCGCGCCGCAGCAGGATAAACCCCATTTTCAGGCGGCGCTCCGGCCTGCCCAGCACCGCCGACAGGCAGTGGGACTTCTCCAACGCGAACCCCAACTTTTTCGCCGCCTCAATCACCCGGCGCTGGGTGGCGGGCCGCACCGACGCGCGTTGGTTGATCACCCGATCGACGGTGGCGATGCCGACCCGCGCCTCTCTGGCGATGGCCGCCATGGTGGTTTTCTTGCCGCTCATGTTCATCTCCATCAACGATTTGATGGAAAAATATCATAGCCGTTGCCGCCCCTGATGTGACGCCGTTCGCGATTAACGGTAAACGGAGAACTTCTTGGTGAGCGGCTTAAGCTGCTCGGTGTCACCGTAGAGCGCCACCGCCACGAAATCCAGCTGCTCGTAGGGGGTATTGGCGGTGTCGGCGATCTGCTGCTCGGCGGAGTGCGACAGCATGGTGGTGGTGAAGAAGTTGGACAGCACGCCCTCCTCCTTGCATTTGAGGATCAGGTTGCTGAGCTGGCTGCTGTTTTTAGCCTGAAGGATGACGATCGGGTAGTGGCTCATGTTGGCGCTGACGCCGTCGAGACTGCTCGGATAGTGGTGAAACTCACGCTGTTCGATCAGATCGGTGATGCCCGCCGTCAGATGGCAGGAAGCGTTAAACAGCGTGGCCGGTTCGTGATTGCGGTTGAGGATGATATAAAACTTTTTCTCGTTGTCGCTGTACATACTCTTCTCCTTGAATAGGCAACCAGTTTTACCCAAGCTGCACAGGGTTTCAAGGCGCGAAAAGGGGCCGCGTCCGGCCCCGTGCTAACGCTGCCGGCTCAGACCGCGCCTTCACCCGGGCCGAGCGGCTGCGCCACCTGATGCAGCACGGTGATGTTCTGCAAAAGCGTGCCGCCGTCGATCGGTTTCATCTGACCGTCGCGGTCTTTATAGTGCGTCGGCTTGGCGCCATGGAAGAACAGCCCGGCGTTGACCTGTACGCCCAAATAGCCTGCGCTGGCCGGCAGGCGCTGCACGTCGGTCCAGGGGTTGGAAACCGGCACATACTGGAAGCCTTCGCTCGTCTTGGCGTACAGCGGGCGCAGCAGCGTGACAAAGGCCATCATCGGCGACAGCGCTTCTTTAAAGATCTGCACCGGCCGATCGACCGTCATCAAGAAACCCTGCGGCTGTTCCTCAACCGTGTCGAGGCTCAGGCTGCTGCTGATATCGTCACCCCGGCCGCCATAGCTCCATTCAATGGCCGGCGCCCCACTCTCGTTCATCATCTCTGACATACACTGCTCCTTATAAAATGAATTCAACACGCCTGCTGCGTGCCGGAACAGTAAACCGCTGCGGGGGGACCCGCGTCCACGCCGGGCGGCACGCTGGCGAACCAAACAACGAGGCGCGCAAAATAAAGCTCGAAATGAACAGTTTCCCCACGTGATAGCGCAGCATTTGAACGGCCTTTGCCGTAGCGCAGAGGCATAGTGATGGCGTTGCCGCCACCGGAGAGTGTTATGACCGCGATTAAACCGGACGCCATCGACCGCGTTCTCCCCGCCGCCACGCCCTGGCTGGCCGTCATCAACGTGCTGTTCGCCGGCATCGCGGCGGCGCTGCACGTGGGTAAGGCCACTATCGCGTTGCCGGCGCTGCAGGCCGAGTTTGGCCGTTCACTGGAGACGCTAAGCTGGGTCATTTCGGCCTTTCCTTTCGTCGGGGTGTTCGGCGGCATCGCCGCCGGACTGCTGGTGCGCCGCTGGGGCGATCGGCGCCTGCTGGCGTTCGGGCTGCTGATCATCAGCGCCGCCAGCTTCGCCGGCGCCACGCTGCACGACTTCAGCGGGTTGATTGTCAGCCGCTTTGTCGAAGGCCTCGGCTTCGTGATCGTGGTGGTCGCCTCGCCGGCGGTGCTGAACCGCATCGTCGCCCCGGCGCAGCGCAACCTGGTGTTCGGCATCTGGAGCACCTTCATGCCGGCGGGCATCGCCATTTCACTGTTTTTCGGCCCCCATCTCGCCGGTTGGCAACAGAGTTGGCAGGCCGGTGCGGCGTTGACGCTGCTGGCCGCCCTGCTGCTGCCGCTGACCACATCCCGCCGCGCCGCCGAGACGCACGTTCCGCCGTCGCCGCTGCGGCAAGCGCTGGGCGCGATGCTGCGGGCGCGCCAGCCGCTGTTGCTGGCGCTGATGTTCACCGCTTACAACCTGCAGTTTTTCTCGGTGATGACCTTTTTGCCGATCTTTCTGATGCAGCGCATCGGCCTGTCGCTCGCGGCCGCCGGCGGCATCAGCGCGGCGGCGGTGGCGGCCAACATCATCGGCAACCTCGCCGCCGGCGTGCTGCTGTCGCGCGGGCTGCCCGCCAGAACGCTGCTCGCCGCCACCAGCCTGTTGATCGGGGTCTTCGGCGTCGGCATTTTCCTGCCGATGACGCCCAACGGCCTGCTTATCCCGCTGTGCTTCCTGTTCTGCGCCATCGCCGGCATGCTGCCCGCCACCATTCTGGCCGCCACGCCGGCGGCGACGCCGGAACCGACGCTGCTGCCGCTGAGCCTCGGGCTGGTGATGCAGGGAAACTACCTCGGCCAGGTGATCGGCCCGGTCGCGCTGAGCGCCATCGTGGCCGCGGCCGGCTGGGCGGCCCCGGCGTGGCTGGTGCTCGCGGCGGCGGTGTCAGGAGCCGTATTGGCGCTGGCGGCTACGCTTCCGTCAGGAAATCGATGAATTTCCGCACCTTCAGCGGGACAAAGCGCGCATAAGGGTAAAGCAGGATGAAGGGGCGCGAGGCGCCGGCATAATCTTTCAAAACCTCGACCAGCGCCCCGTTGCTCAACTCTTGTTCGACGGTAAAGCGATACACCTGCATCAGTCCGGCGCCGCTTTTCACCAGCGTCAGCGTAGCGAGGTAATCTTCCTGGCAAAGCCAGCGTCCGGCAGTGTCCACTTTGCTATTTTCGCCCTGAATCTTAAACGTCCAGGCGGTTTTTCTGCCGGTGCTGGGCAACGCATACTGAATGCAATCGTGCCGGGCCAGATCCGCCGGCGTGAGCGGCGCAGGATGACGCTGCAAATAGCCCGGCGTCGCCACCACGATCAGTTCAGCCTCCTCCAATCGCCGCGATACCAGGCCGGAATCGTTCAGCTCGCTGCCGCGAATGGCGACGTCGAATTTATCTTCGGAGAAATCGATATTCTGATTGCTGACGTGCAGATTCAGCTTGAGATCGGGATAGCGATGCGCAAACTCGGGCAAACGCGGCAACAGCCTAAAATGCGCGTACAGCGTCGGTGCGCTGATGCTGAGCGTCCCCACCGGTTTGTCCCGTTCGCCGGAAATTCTCGCCTCGGCCTCCATCAGCTGGCTCAGCGCCCGGCGACATTCCAGGTAATAACGCTGTCCGGCATCCGTGACGCGCATCTGGCGTGTGGTGCGGATAAACAGCTTCGCCTGCAATCGCGTCTCCAGGCGCGCGACCGAGCGGCTGACCGCCGCAGGGGTTATCCCGGCGGCATTGGCCGCTGCGGTGAAACTGCCAGTTTCTACCGTCAGGCAAAACAGCTCGATACTGCCCACCTGAACGTCGTCAAAATGGCGTTGCATGTCTCTCCCCGCCGATTCATTACATCAGGTATAAATTAAAATTCTTTCCCTCTCATTTTTCAACCATCAGGTATGGATTACCGTTCACCTACGATCAATCACTATCCTGTCGAGGAGAGAAAATGAGCAAAGTAAAAACGGTCATCGTCACGGGCGCATCGAGCGGCTTGGGCTTCGCCATCGCGCAAGCCTACCTGGCGCGCGGCTATCAGGTTGTCGCAAACGCCCGTTCGCTTGAACGGCTGCAGGCGGCGGCGGACAAACTCGGCCGCCCGGCCAATCTGCTGCTGGCGCCGGGAGACATCGCGCTGCCGGAAACCGCCGAGCGGTTGTTCAGCCTGGCGATACAGACTTTTGGTCAGGTAGATATTCTCATCAATAACGCCGGCATATTTATCGCCAAGCCGATCGCCGACTATACGCCGGAGGAGGTCGACGCGATGGTGGCAACCAATCTGAAAGGCTTCTTCTACCCGGCGCAGGCCGCCGCCCGGCATATGCAGCAACGCGGCGCCGGCCACATCGTCGCCATCACCGCGTCGATCGCCATGCAGCCCAACAGCAAAGTGCCCGCCTTGCTGCCGGTGCTGATTAAAGGCGGCCTTAACCACGCCGTGCGCGAACTGGCATTGGAGTTAGCGCCGCACAACGTGATGGTCAACGCCGTGGCGCCCGGCATCATCGCCACGCCGATGCATCAAAATGATGAACAGAGCCTGACGCAGATGCGGCAACTGGCGCCAACCGGCCGCGTCGGCCAGCCGCAGGACATCGTCGATGCGGTGCTGTATCTGACCGACGCCAATTTCGTTACCGGCGCGGCGCTCGTGGTTGACGGCGGCGCCACCGCCGGGGTCTGGTGAAACCGGGGGAAAACGTCATGCCATACGTCAACATTAAAGTGACCGACGAAGGGGTCAGCGCCGCGCAAAAGCGCATGCTGATCGAGGGAGCCACCACGCTGCTGGAGCGGGTGCTGAATAAGCCACGCCACACCACTTTCGTGGTGATTGACGAGGTGGCCACCGACAACTGGGGCGTCGGCGGAGAGAGCGTCACCGCCCTGCGCGCCAAAGAACGAGGCGAATAACGGATGATTGATGCTGTGAGTCTCGTGTCGTAGGGTACAGCCGCTCATTATCGTTATCGGGCCTGCATGATGAGACCAAGCACGCTTAGCGCGAAGGATAAGGCCAGTGGTGATCAAGGCCCGATAATGACAAGGCGCCGGTAGTGGCAAGATAAACCAGCACGCCGGCGAAAGCGATCAGCAGCACCTTTTCGATAACGGCAAGTCGTTTGTGTTCAGTCATTTGCATACTCCTTCGTGATATCGGGCGAACGGCCGCCCTCCTAAAAACTAGGAAAGCCTGGCGCAGGCGGCAAGTGCGGCTCACAAAATGAAACACAATCGATAAATTTATTTAATTATTTAGCCCTCTTTCTTTTCTCTCGCCGCCGCCTGTTCACCGTGCGGCGCCCGCCTTGCCCTTAATAACCCTATGGAATACGCTACTAAAAATCCCCTACCGGTTAAGCAAAGGTGATGATAGTGTTGTTTTCATTCAGTTCATCTATGCTGAAAATTCATCTTTTGAGGGACGACTATGATGTCTAAAGGCATTTCCAAAGGATTCTTTATTCTGATCCTGTTCATCGTTACCGCCGCCTTTCTCGACGTGCTGGGGCCTTATTACTCCTCGGTGCTGTGGGCGGTTATTCTGGCGGTGATTTTCCATCCGGTGAAAAAGAAGTTGAAGCAGTACGTCGGCGAACGCAACGGCGTGGTGTCGCTGCTAACGGTGGCGCTGATCTGCCTGATCGTGTTCACGCCGTTGGCGATCATCGCCTCGTCGCTGGCGATGGAATTCAACGTGATCTACACCAAGCTGCAGACCAACAACAGCCAATTGCCGACCATGCTGGCGGACTTTATGCGCCACCTGCCCGGCTGGGCGCAGCGCTTCCTGGCGGAGCATAACCTCAACAGCGCCGCCGAGATCCAAAAGCAGCTTTCCGAGGTGGCGCTCAAGGGCGGGCAATATCTGGCGGGCAGCGTGTTCCTGATCGGCAAGGGCACCTTCAACTTCGTCGTCGGTTTCGGCGTGATGCTCTACCTGCTGTTCTTCCTGCTGAAAGACGGCCCCTATCTGGTGAACCTGGCGCTCGAAGCGCTGCCGCTCTCCCAGCACGTGAAACACCACCTGTTCGTGAAGTTCGCCGCCGTTTCCCGCGCCACCGTCAAGGGCACGGTGGTGGTCGCCGTGGTGCAAGGCGCGCTCGGCGGGCTGGCGTTTTACTTTACCGGCATCGACGGCAGCCTGCTGTGGGGCGCGCTGATGGCGTTCCTGTCGATCATCCCGGCCGTGGGCTCCGCCATCATCTGGGTGCCGGCGGTGATCTACTTCTTCGCCACCGGCATGCTGTGGAAAGGCATCTTCCTGGTGGTGTTCTTCGTGGTGGTGATCGGCCTGGTGGACAACATCCTGCGCCCGCTGCTGGTGGGCAAAGACACCAAAATGCCGGACTACCTGATCCTGATCTCCACCCTGGGCGGCATGGAGATTTACGGCATCAACGGCTTCGTCATCGGCCCCTTGATCGCCGCGCTGTTCATCGCCTGCTGGAACATCCTGTCCGGCCGCGACAGCGAGGATAACATCGAAGAGATCGACGAAGAGTTTATCGAGGAAGGCAAAAACCATCCCGACGCGCTGGAGTAAACCTCCCGCAGCGAATCACGCAGGGGCCCGTTTGGGCCCCTTTTTTTTGTCTGTGGTATCCTTGCCAGGCTCACAAGGAAGAACGGGTTTCGTTATGCTTATTTTCTACGCCACGCTGGCCATCGCCTTCACCCTGCTGTGCCTGCTGGCCTTTATCTCTTGCGCTTACCAGCTTTCGAAGCACGGCGACGTCAAATTTTTGGCCTCGCTTTCGGTGCTGATCTTCGCGCTGCTGGCCTTCTATGCCGCTTATGGCTACGTCAGCACCTGGCTGCAACAGCAGGCGGTCGATGTCCGGTTGTATTAGCGCAGCGGGATAAAAAAGACCTGCTCCGGATCGCCGTCATCGAGATTGTCAATCTGGCCGCTGGCGACAAATCCGGCGTTCAGCAGCAGCCGCTGCATCGGCAGGTTGGAACGATTGGTGGAAGTGAACAGCTTCGGGTTTCGGCAATGGGACTTCAATGCCGTAATCAACGCCTGCCCGACGCCCCGGCGGCGATAGCGCTCGCCGACCATCAGCATCTCGATAAAGCCGCAGCCGAAGAAATGATAGTGCAATACGCCATAGCCCATCACCACGTCCTGTTCCTTGGCAAGATAGCACTCCCCCTGCCCGCACCAGGCCCGGATCTGCGCCGCGCGCTGCGGTTCGTGTTCGGCGACGCTGTCGAGGGCGATCAGGGCTGCGACATCGCTGTCAGTGGCCTGGCGAACAAACATGTTTTAATCCTCATGCTGATGGATACGGCGACACCGCTTCAACGAAACGGCAACCGAAGCGGGATAACTTTTACATCCCCGCCGAATTTTGTAATCCTATTATAGAGTTACTAAAACACACGCCAAGGAAGGAAAGCTTTTCCCGATGAGAATACCGCAAATCTCCGCCGCCCTGCTGTTTACCCTGCTGCTGGCGGGCTGCCAGTTCCACAAGACCGTGTTCCCGCCGCCGTATATCGGCGCCCCGCAGGAGATCAGCACCTACGAAGTGAAAGGGCTGACGTTCGTCACCACCGTCACCTTCAGCGGCCTGTTCGCCGAAGATCTGGTGCGCGAATACGCACAGAAACATCACTATCGCTACTATGTGGCCACGATGCGCAGCAACGGTTTTAAAGATCGGAGCGAACGCGTGAGCGCGATGATGTATCGGTAAGAGCCCCGGCTCAGATTTGGCAAACCTGCATCAGGGCACAGTTTCAAACCCCCACTTCACTCGATGCCGTTGCAGGTATGCTCTGTTCTTTTCAGACAACCCGCTAATATTGGCGTCCAACGGGATCCTCAGCTCACATAGCAAACCGCTCATCGTCCGTGAATACAGCAAACGTCCGCCATCGGCAAAACTGATCATGCCTCGATCGAACAGCTTGTCCAGATTGGGGATTAACGGCAAACCATTGTGCGGATCCACTTTTTCTTCTGGGGTCGCAATCGACCAGGCAACGATGTGAGAGGCAATGAGAATGGACGGCTCCGCAATCCCCGTGACGGCGCACCGGTTTCCCCACCGCTTAAACATTTTATCGCGATAGGGACCATGCCCAATCCGCGCCTGAATCACCCTTTCTTGCTCACCACCGACCTCTCTGGTGATTTCGACGGTATCCGCATGGAAGTTGATAGAGAGATTTTCCGAGAGAAAACCGGCGATCAACGCGGCTGCCGGCGCGGGGATCTCGCACATATAGTTTTCGGTGCATCCGCCTTTCTTATTAAAAACGCGCGGAAGGCAAGCCTGGTTGTGCATGCGTGTGAACGCTTGATTAAAAAGGGAAACATCAATAGGTAGTTCAAGACGCGTCAGTTCCAAATCGACTTGGGTACCCGCAATATGCGGCGGTCCCGCGACCCGATGCTCAGGCCGCGGTGCAGAGTAAGCATCGCGTACCGCTGTCGCCACGCCGATGATCTTCCTACCCTTGTGGCAAAAAATCAGGTCACCCTCTTTGACTTTTTTGACCGTTTCCCACCCGGCAGGTTTAAACATGTTCCCAGTCTTATTTATTCCATATTGCGGCGCCCACAGGAATTCGCCCTTAAAAACTTCCGCGACGCTGCCACCAATGTTGCCCCAGAAAAAACGCATGGCCACTCTTTTATAATCAGGATTTTTAAGGGTTATCGTCACCCTTCATCAAGGGCTTTAGTGATTCTCACCAATTAACGCAGGGTGACGGCAATAAAAAATCCCGGCCTTGACCGGGATAGCGTTGCACGGAAACAGCGTTGTTTATTCACTGCGGGCGAAATTCCAACGCGCTGCTTTTGACCGCTTCGTAAACCGCGGCCGTTGGCGGCTTAGGCAGACGCGCATTGGTGATTGCCTTGATCGCGGCCTGGCAAAGTTCCGGTTCCCCTTGCTCAGCCCGAATGCTGATCAGCATACCGTCCGGCGCCAGCTTGATGCTCAATGTGCAACGCTTGCCTGAGTAGGCTTCGGCATCTTTCAAATGGCTTTGAATCGCGGCCTGCAACTGGGCGATATAGTGTTCTTTCTCTTTTCCCGGTGCCGGCGTCTTTGGGTCGCCAAGGTTGGTGAAAAGATCGTCAACCTCTTTATTTACCGGATCGGTTTGGCTGGGGGCCGTGCTCTTGGCGCACCCCGTTAATGCCAGCGCGGTCATCGCCGCCAATACTGTGGCAACGCCGGTTTTATAGCCTGAATGCGTTATTTTCATATCCCTGTCCTTATGGATAATTATCAGTAGTGAAATCAGTTGACGCTGGGCCACGCAAAGAGCGCCGGCCAATACGTTATACAGGATCAATATACATCGCTAGTGACATTAAAACTTTCGCCAGGGGCTGTGCAGTCCGTCACTACAACAGCAGTGACGCACCGATTTTCGACAGAATAACGTATGAATAGACAGCGATGGCATACACGTTTTCGCTCATCCTTTGTAAGCACTGCACATAAATTTCAACACGGTCTTTTGGCTCACAATGCTGAGATAAACCGGATCGCTGGATGCCATGTTCACGAACACCCAGCTGGTAACGCCGTCAATGGTTCTGGCAAAACTCAATGTATCAATGCCCTGAACGTCGTCCCGGTCGACAAAACGGAATACGGCGCTGTTAATGGTGACGGTTTGCGATGCGCCATTCATCATGGCCGTGATTTGGGTTCCTGCTTGCGTATTGCATTCCAAACGCACCAAGGGTGAAGGCGCTTGCGCGACTGGGTTTGATTCGGCGTACTTCGCTTTCGCCCTGGCCATTCGCTCATCGGTAGTTTGCGTGGTGCACCCGCCAATAAATAAAGACAAAATCAAAACAGAAATGGTTTTCTTGGTCATTTAAACTATCTTTTCACTGGATAACAATATTACTGATTGTAACAAAGAAGGCTCCCGAGAGCTCCTTTTCTACTCAAACGCCAAACACACTGATACACGCTTAACAATAGCGGCGCGATCATTGAACAGTTCGCTTCCCATGCCTTTAACAGCCAGATCAGCCGCTTCTAATCGATTGCCACAACAACGGTTTCTGCATACTTTCCCTTTTGGCGGTCAATTTCTTTGGTTCTGCCATACCGATCGCCGTTTTCTCGGCGTCAAGCAGCTATAATCCAAAAAGTGGAGTTTTTTGAAAACGATAAGGAGGGAGTATGTACAAAACTATTTTGGTTCCCGTGGATATTACCGAGCCGGAATTAACACAGCAGGTCATCCCGCATGTCAACGCGCTCGCCAGGCTCGAAGACTCCCACGTCCATTTCCTGGCGGTGATCCCATCGCGCGCCACCTATGCCGCTTTCGGCTTTGCTGCCACGGCGGCGATAGAAACCAAAGACGAAATCATTGCGGTAGCAACCGAGGGGCTGGCAAAAGCGGCCAAAGAATTCAGCGTGCCTGAAGATAGAGTGACCACGCACGTTGCCGTCGGCGATCCCAAAGATCAGATCCTGGAGCTCGCCGATGCGCTCAACGCGGAGATTATCGTGATGGGTTCCAACCGCCCTTCTGCCATCACTTATCTCCTCGGCTCCAATGCCACCGCCGTCGTCCGCCACGCCAATTGCCCGGTGCTGGTCGTGCGTGAATCGGCTAACGCCGCGCAGTGAGCCTGTCCGACACCTCACTCATATTTGAACAGTAAAAAAACGGGAGCCCTAAGGCTCCCGTTCTCATTCAAACGCCAAACACCCTTACATGTGTTTAACGATAGCGTCGCCAAACTCTGAACATTTCAGCAGTTTAGCGCCTTCCATCAGGCGTTCGAAGTCATAGGTCACGGTCTTGGCGGCGATGGCGCCTTCCATGCCTTTAACGATCAGGTCAGCCGCTTCGAACCAGCCCATGTGGCGCAGCATCATCTCTGCGGACAGGATGATGGAGCCTGGGTTCACTTTGTCCTGGCCGGCGTACTTCGGCGCGGTGCCGTGAGTCGCTTCGAACAGCGCGCAGTCAGAGCCGATGTTGGCGCCCGGCGCGATGCCGATGCCGCCTACCTGGGCCGCCAGGGCGTCGGAGATGTAGTCGCCGTTCAGGTTCATACAGGCGATCACGTCATATTCCGCCGGGCGCAGCAGGATCTGCTGCAGGAAGGCGTCGGCGATCACGTCTTTAACCACGATCTCTTTGCCGGTGTTCGGGTTCTTGATCTTCAGCCATGGGCCGCCGTCGATCAGCTCGCCGCCGAACTCTTCGCGCGCCAGCTCATAGCCCCAATCCTTGAAGGCACCTTCGGTGAACTTCATGATGTTGCCTTTGTGAACCAGAGTCACGGAGTCGCGGTCGTTGGTGATGGCGTATTCGATCGCCGCGCGCACCAGACGCTTGGTCCCTTCTTCGGAGCATGGCTTCACGCCGATACCGCACTGCTCTGGGAAGCGGATTTTCTTCACGCCCATTTCGTCGCGCAGGAATTTGATCACTTTGTCCGCTTCGGCGGAGCCGGCTTTCCACTCGATGCCGGCGTAGATGTCTTCGGCGTTTTCGCGGAAGATCACCATGTCGGTCAGCTCAGGCTGTTTCACCGGGCTTGGGGTGCCCTGGTAGTAACGCACCGGGCGCAGGCACACGTACAGGTCCAGCTGCTGGCGCAGGGCCACGTTCAGAGAACGGATGCCGCCGCCGACCGGGGTGGTCAGGGGGCCTTTGATGGCGACGCGGTAGTCGCGGATCAGGTCCAGAGTTTCGTCCGGCAGCCACACGTCTTTACCGTAAACGTGGGTAGATTTTTCGCCGGTGTAGATTTCCATCCAGGAGATTTTACGTTCGCCGTGGTAAGCCTTTTTAACGGCCGCATCAACCACGTGGATCATGGCAGGAGTCACGTCAACGCCGATGCCGTCGCCTTCGATGAACGGGATGATCGGGTTATGAGGAACAACCAGTTTACCCTGGGCGTCAACCGTGATTTTTTTACCTTCTGCCGGAACAACTACTTTGCTTTCCATCAACCTCTCCTTCAAGCGCAATTTTGTTAATGCTTTGTAAGATGCGTGTAGATACTACTTGAATATTCGGTCCGCGCCAATCCGAAACGGATTCGGTTATAATGCGCTTATCATCCGTAATCTCAACCGTTATGAAAAAATTCTCTGTTAGAAATCACAACGTTAAACGATTCAGCAAGCCGAATGCCGCCAAACCCGCCGCGCCGAAGGGGCCGCGCCGCATTGTGTTATTCAACAAGCCCTTCGACGTGCTGCCGCAGTTCACCGACGAAGCCGGCCGCGCCACGCTGAAAGAATACATCCCCTTCCCCGACGTTTACGCCGCCGGGCGCCTGGATCGCGACAGCGAGGGGCTGCTGGTGCTGACCAACGACGGCCAGCTGCAGGCGCAGCTCACCCAGCCGGGCAAGCGCACCGGCAAAATCTATTATGTGCAGGTCGAGGGCGCGCCGCAGGAGAGCGATCTGGCGCCGCTGCGCAGCGGCGTCACGCTGAAAGACGGCCCGACGCTGCCCGCCGGTGTTGAGTTGGTGGCCGAGCCGCAGTGGCTGTGGCCGCGCAACCCGCCGATCCGCGAGCGTAAATCCATCCCCACCAGTTGGCTGAAAATCACCCTGTATGAAGGGCGAAACCGCCAGGTGCGTCGCATGACGGCGCATATCGGGTTCCCTACCCTGCGCCTGATTCGCTACAGTATGGGTAATCTTTCGCTGGGTTCACTGCAGCCCGGTGAATGGAAAACCATCGATTCCCTGTAGACCGATAACTGATGGAGGCGCCATGAAATCTACTCCGATCGCGCTGCTGCTCGCCGCTCTGGCGGCCCCGTTCGCCGCCCCGGCCGCCAGCTTCGACTGCGCCAAGGCGGCAGGCAGCGATGAACGCACCATCTGCGCCAACCGCACGCTGAACGATCTGGACGTGCAAATGGCCACCAAGTACCAATTCCTGCGCGGCCTGTTCGCCATGGGCGCGCGCGGCGCGATGCAGGACAGCCAGCAGGCCTGGCTGGCCAAACGCCAGCGGTGCGGCGGCGACACCGCCTGCCTGCTGCAAAGTTACCGCACCCGCATCGCCGAGCTGGACGACATCTACCGGCGCATCGACAAACCGCTGTAAGGAGACCGCATGTTCAAACCGCACGTCACCGTAGCCTGCGTGGTGCACGCCGCCGGCAAATTTTTGGTCGTCGAAGAGACCATCAACGGCAAAGCGCTGTGGAATCAGCCGGCCGGCCACCTGGAGGCCGACGAGACGCTGGTGCAGGCCGCCGAGCGCGAGCTGTGGGAAGAGACCGGCATCCGCGCCACGCCGCAGGCGTTCCTGCGCCTGCACCAGTGGATCGCGCCGGATCGCACGCCGTTCCTGCGTTTCTGCTTCGTCATCGAGCTGGAACAGCCGCTGCCGACCGAGCCGCACGACAGCGACATCGATCGCTGCCTGTGGTTGAGCGCCGACGAGATTTTGCAGGCGCCCAACCTGCGTTCCGCGCTGGTGGCCGAGAGCATTCGCAGTTATCAGCAGCCGGAGCGTTACCCGCTGTCGCTAGTCGGCAGCTTCGCCTGGCCACATTGAGGACGCCGGGCAGCACAAGATGAACAGTGCGCCGGCGCGGGCAACGTGGTAAAATCCTGCGCTTGTTTTTATCAGCACGGTTCGTGTTCAAGTTCGTGAGATCCCCATGTCAGACAACAGCCAGAAAAAAGTAATCGTCGGTATGTCCGGCGGCGTCGACTCTTCCGTTACCGCCTATCTGTTACAGCAACAGGGCTATCAGGTCGCTGGGCTGTTCATGAAAAACTGGGAAGAAGACGACGACGAAGAGTACTGCTCCGCCGCGACCGATCTGGCCGACGCGCAAGCGGTCTGCGACAAGCTGGGCATCGAACTGCACACGGTGAACTTTGCGGCGGAATACTGGGACAACGTGTTTGAGCTGTTCCTGGAAGAGTACAAGGCCGGCCGCACGCCGAACCCGGACATCCTGTGCAATAAAGAGATCAAATTCAAAGCCTTCCTGGAGTTCGCCGCCGAAGATCTGGGGGCCGATTTCATCGCCACCGGCCACTACGTGCGCCGCCAGGATGTGGACGGCAAAAGCCGCCTGCTGCGCGGCGTCGACGGCAACAAAGATCAGAGCTACTTCCTCTACACCCTGAGCCACGAGCAGGTGGCGCAGAGCCTGTTCCCGGTCGGGGAGCTGGAGAAGCCGGAGGTGCGCCGCATCGCCGAGCAACTGGAGCTGGTCACCGCCAAGAAGAAAGACTCCACCGGCATCTGCTTCATCGGCGAACGCAAGTTCCGCGACTTCCTCGGCCGCTACCTGCCGGCGCAGCCGGGCCCGATCGTCAGCGTCGACGGCCAGACCGTCGGCGAACACCAGGGTCTGATGTATCACACCCTGGGCCAGCGCAAAGGGCTGGGCATCGGCGGCCTGAAAGACAGCAGCGAAGATCCGTGGTACGTGGTGGATAAAGACGTGGCCAACAACGTGCTGGTGGTTGCGCAGGGGCACGATCACCCGCGTCTGATGTCCGTCGGCCTGATCGCGCAGCAGCTGCACTGGGTGGATCGTCTACCGCTGACCGGCCCGTTCCGCTGTACGGTGAAGACCCGCTATCGCCAGCAGGACATCCCTTGCACCGTGACCCCGCTCGACGACGAACGCATCGAAGTGCGTTTCGACGAGCCGGTCTCCGCCGTCACCCCCGGTCAGTCGGCGGTGTTCTACCAGGGCGAAATCTGCCTCGGCGGCGGCATCATCGAACAGCGCCTGGCGTAATTCGCCTGCCGCCCAAGAAAAACGCTGCGTTTACCGCAGCGTTTTTTTATTCAAAATTCCACCTGCGCGCCCAGCTCGATCACCCGATTCGGCGGGATTTCGAACAGATCTGGCGCCCGCAGCGCGTTGCGCTGCAATAGCTGGAACACCTTGCCGCGCACGCGCAGATACCAGGGCCGCTTGCCCAGCACCAGCGTATCGCGCGACATGAAGAACGAGGTCTCGTTCATGGTGAAGCTCATCCCCTCCAGCCCGCAGCGATAAAGGATATCCGTCACGTTGGGCGTCTCGCGCCAGCCGTAGCTCGCCACCACCCGCCAAAAGCTCGCCGACAGCTGTTCGATCGCCACCCGCTGCACATTGTGCACGTACGGCATGTCGGTGGTGACGATGGTCAGCAGCACCACGCGCTCGTGCAGCACCTTGTTGTGCTTCAGGTTATGCAACAGCACCAGCGGCACCGCATGCGGCGTGCGCTCCATAAACACCGCGGTGCCCGGCACCCGCTTCGGCGGCGCCTTCTCCAGCGATTCGATCAGCGCGCTCAGCCCTTCCTGGTTGTCGCGCAACCGGCGGATCAGGCGCGAACGCTCGGTCTTCCAGGTCAGCATGATCAGCAGAATCGTCAGCCCAAGCGCCACCGGCAGCCAGCCGCCGGTCGCCAGCTTGATCAGGTTGGCGCCGAACAGCGGCACGTCGATGCACAGCATGACCAGCAGCATCAACCCGCCCAGCGCGCGCGGCCAGCCCCAGTTTTTCACCGCCACGATGCTCAGCAAAATCGACGACAGCAGCATGGTGCCGGTCACCACGATGCCGTAAGCCGACGCCAGGTTGCTGGAGTGTTTGAAACTGATAATCACGATCAGCACCGCCGCGAACAGCAGCCAGTTCACCACCGGAATGTAGATCTGCCCGGACTCCTGATCGGAGGTATAGATGATGCGCATCGGCGGCAGGTAACCCAGCCGCACCGCCTGCCGCGTCAGCGAGAACACGCCGGAGATCACCGCCTGCGAGGCGATCACCGTCGCCAGCGTGGCGATCACCAGCAGCGGGATCAGCGCCCAGGTCGGCGCCAGCAGGAAGAACGGGTTGTTGATCGCCGCCGGATTGGCCAGCAGCAGCGCCCCCTGGCCGAAGTAGTTCAACACCAGCGCCGGCGCCACCAGCGTAAACCACGCCAGACGGATCGGCTTTTTACCGAAGTGGCCCATATCGGCGTACAACGCTTCTGCGCCGGTGACCGACAGCACCACCATGCCCAGCGCAAAGAATGACACCGCCTTGTATTCGAGGAAGAAATTCACCGCCCAGTAAGGGTTCAGCGCCCGCAGCACGCCGGGGTGATGCAGAATGCCGCCGATGCCCAGCAGCGCCAGCGTCAGGAACCAGATAACCATCGCCGGGGCAAACAGTTTGCCGACGCTGCCGGTGCCGCGTTTTTGGATCGCGAACAACGCGGTCAGCACCAGCAGCGACAGCGGCACGATAAAGCTGTCCAGCTCGGGGGCGATAATCTGCAGCCCCTCGATGGCCGAGAGCACCGAAATGGCCGGGGTGATCACCCCGTCGCCGTAAAAGAAGCTGCCGCCCACCAGCCCGATCAGCACCGCCGCCGGCACCCAGCGCGCATCCAGCTTGCGGATCGCCAGCGACATCAGCGTCAGAATGCCTCCCTCGCCGTCGTTGTCGGCGCGCATCACAAAACAAATGTATTTAATGGACACCACCAGCGTCAGCAGCCAGAAAATCAGCGACAAAAAGCCGTAAATCGAGGCCGGCGTCAGGGTGATGCCCTCCTCCGCCGTCAGGCATTCGCGCAGGGTATACAGCGGGCTGGTGCCGATATCGCCGTACACCACGCCGATGGCCGCCAGCGTCACCGCCGGCAGCGGCTGCTTGTTTTTTACGTGCATATAAAGGTCTTTATTTAAGGGTTCACGTTGGCAGTATAGATGCAGCCGCCGCACTTTATTTGCCGCCGCAACAATAAGTTCGCGCCGCCGCGCCGGCGATTTTCGCCGCCTTATTGCGCAGTTCTGCGCCGCACGGCGCCTCCGCCTCGTCACAGACGTATTAGACGCTGGGTTTACCCTCGATTTTGTGGCATGATCCGCGGCATTCGTTGTCATCGTTGTTACAGCCACGCCCGAGCGTTACCGTTCGCGGCCGCCGCCGTTGCCCCTGCGATACACACAACCTTATGCAGTAAGCCATGTACCGTTCACCGCGTTTACAGGAGTCATCGTGGCGAAGAATTATTATGACATCACGCTGGCCATGGCGGGCATCAGCCAGTCGGCGCGTTTGGTTCAGCAGTTGGCCCATGAAGGGCAATGCGACCGCGAAGCGTTTCAGACCTCGCTGAAAAGCCTGCTGCAAATGGATCCGCCCTCCACGCTGGCGGTGTTCGGCGGCGAAGAACGCAATTTGATGGTCGGCCTCGAAACCCTGATGGGCGTGCTGAATGCCAACAACAAAGGGCCGGGCGCGGAACTGACCCGCTACACCATCAGCCTGATGGTGCTGGAGCGCAAGCTCAACGCCAATAAACAGGCGATGAACACGCTCGGCGAACGCCTCGGCCAGCTTGAGCGCCAGTTGGCGCACTTCGATCTTGAGTCAGACACCATCATCAGCGCGCTGGCCGGCATTTACGTCGACGTGGTCAGCCCGCTCGGGCCGCGCATTCAGGTGACCGGCTCGCCGGCGATCTTGCAGAATCCGCAGGTGCAGGCCAAGGTGCGCGCCACGCTGCTGGCCGGCATTCGCGCCGCCGTGCTGTGGCAACAGGTCGGCGGCAGCCGCCTGCAGTTAATGTTTTCCCGTAATCGTCTGTTCAAGCAGGCGCAAAATATCGTTGCTCATTGTTAATCGATCCCAGGAGTTGCTACCGATGGAATTATCCTCACTGACCGCCGTTTCCCCCGTTGATGGACGCTACGGTGATAAAGTCAGCGCACTGCGCCCCATTTTCAGCGAATACGGTCTGCTGAAATTCCGCGTACAGGTTGAAGTACGTTGGCTGCAAAAACTGGCCGCCTGCGCAGAAATCAAGGAAGTTCCCGCTTTTGACGCCGACGCAAACGCTTTCCTCGACAAAATCGTCGCGGAATTCAATGAAGAAGACGCACAGCGCATCAAAACCATCGAACGCACCACCAACCACGACGTGAAAGCGGTCGAGTATTTCCTGAAGGAAAAAGTGGCGGCGGTGCCTGCGCTGCACGCGGTGTCCGAGTTCATCCACTTCGCCTGCACCTCCGAAGACATCAACAACCTGTCGCATGCGCTGATGCTGCAAAGCGCCCGTCAGGATGTGGTGTTGCCTTACTGGCGCAAGATCATCGACGCGCTGAAAGGGCTGGCGCAGGAATACCGCGATATCCCGCTGCTGTCGCGCACCCACGGCCAGCCGGCAACCCCGTCGACCGTCGGCAAAGAGTTCGCCAACGTGGCTTACCGCATGGAGCGCCAGTACCGCCAGCTGGAGCGCGTGGAGATCATGGGTAAAATCAACGGCGCGGTCGGCAACTACAATGCCCACATCGTCGCTTACCCGGAAGTGGACTGGCATCAGTTCAGCGAAGCGTTTGTGACCTCGCTCGGCATCACCTGGAACCCGTACACCACGCAGATCGAACCACATGACTACATCGCCGAACTGTTCGACTGCGTAGCGCGTTTCAACACCATTCTGATCGACTTCGACCGCGATATCTGGGGCTACATCGCCCTGAACCACTTCAAGCAGAAGACCATCGCCGGCGAAATCGGCTCTTCCACCATGCCGCACAAGGTCAACCCGATCGACTTCGAAAACTCCGAAGGCAACCTGGGCCTGGCCAACGCCGTGCTGGGCCACCTGGCGGGCAAACTGCCGGTGTCCCGCTGGCAGCGCGACCTGACCGATTCCACCGTGCTGCGTAACCTGGGCGTGGGCCTGGGCTATGCGCTGATCGCCTATCAGGCCACCCTGAAGGGCATCAGCAAGCTGGAAGTGAACCAGGCGCACCTGCTGGACGAACTGGATCACAACTGGGAAGTGCTGGCCGAACCGATCCAGACCGTGATGCGCCGTTACGGCATCGAAAAGCCTTACGAGAAGCTGAAAGAGCTGACCCGCGGCAAGCGCGTGGACGCTGCCGGCATGCAGGCGTTTATCGATGGCCTGGCGCTGCCGGAAGAAGAGAAAACCCGTCTGAAGGCGATGACCCCGGCCAACTACATCGGCCGCGCCACTACCCTGGTCGACGAGCTGAAGTAAGCGCGTTAGACCCACAACGACAAGGCGGCCCGCGGGCCGCCTTGTTGCTTATTATTCGCCGCGCAACACCTGCAGCCGGGCAATCTGCCGCCCCTGGGCATCGAAGTTGTCCGCACTCAGCCAGCGCTCAAACGCCTGCCGCACCGCAGGCCAACGGTCAGCGGTGATGGCGAACCAATCGGTATCGCGGCTGCGCCCTTTAACGATCACCGCAAAGCGGAAGTTGCCCTCGTAACGGAAGCCAAAGCGCAGCGCGGCCTGGCGCGATGGCGCGTTATGGCTGTCGCACTTCCACTCACAGCGGCGATAGCCCAGCGTGTCGAAGGCGTAACGCAGCAGCAGCGCGATGGCCTCGGTGGCGCTGGAGCGCTGTTTCATCAACGGTGACCAGCTGACGTGGCCGATCTCCAGCACGCCGTTGGCCTCGTCGATGCGCATCAGCGCCACCGTCCCCACCGGCGCGTCGCTGGCGGCATCGAACACCGTCAGATTGACCAGCGTCGGGTTGGCCTGCAGCGTCTCCAGATGCAGCAGCATCGCCGCCGGCGTGTCGGGCCGTTCGATAGACAGATAGGTCCAGTCGCGGCCGTCCGGCGCCAGCTGGAAAGCGTCGTACAGCGCGGCGTAATCCCGCTGCGGCTCGAGCGGCGCCAGCGAGCAGAAACGCCCGCCGAGCGTTGCGCCGCCCGGGCGACGAGCCGGCTGCCAATCCGGCATCGGTTCGCCAATCGGCTGACCATAACGATTCATTGCCATACGCGCCTCCTGCGGTTAACGGGTATAAACGATAAACGAGCTTCTTCTGCCGATTTTGTCGTACAGCGAACGCGCCGGCGCGTTGTACTCCTGAGTCATCCAATAGACCCGATCGCTGCCGCGCGCCTCCGCCAGTCGATACGCCTGTTCGAACAGTTTTTCCGACACTTTATGGCCGCGCGCCTGCGGCGACACATAGAGATCTTCGATATAACAATAGCCCATCGCGCTCCAGGTGGACGGATGGAATACCAGGTTCATCAGCCCCAGCAGCCGGCCGTCGGCATCCTCCGCCACCAGCCCGTACACCTGTTCATCCTGCCCCAACCGTTCGAAGGTGCGATCGGTCACCTGCGGCGCCACGTCGGCGCGGTAAAAGTCGAGATAGCCCTGCCACAACGCCAGCCATTGCGCTCTGTCGTCGCCATTGATTCTGCGGATGGTCACTTCACGATTTGATGGGTTCATAGCGCCTCACGGGGTTAACATATTATTTCCATTAGGGTAATAACCGAATAGCGGCAGGATACACCGCGCAGCGGCGGCGTAATACGGACCAATTCAAAACGCCGAGCAGACCAATTTTAACCGCCGCTTTCCCGCGGCAGCGCGTTGAACACCTGCGCCAGTGTGGCGATAAAGCGCACTATCTCGTCCGGCGTATAGGCCGAAAAACCGAGCACCAGCGCCCCGCGCTGCGGCGCGCCGGTGTAGAAATCCGCCAGGCCGTACAACCGTATTCCTCGTTCGGCCGCCGCCGCCACCAGCCGCCGCTCCGTCGCCGCATCCGCCAACGGGCAAACCAGCTGCAGCCCACCCTGCGGCAAGGCCGGGTGCGTCCAGGGCGCGAGATGGCGTTGCACCGCGTCGTACAGCACATCCAGCCGCGCCTTGTACAGCGTGCGCATATTGCGCAGATGCTCGGCGTAGCCGCCCTCATGCAGGCAGTGGAACAGCGTCATCTGCGCCAGCGCCGACGTGTAGCCGTCCTGAAACTGCCTGGCGGCGACCAATGGCCGCACCAGCTGCGGCGGCGCAATCATGAAGCCGATGCGCAGCCCCGGAAACAGCGTCTTGCTGAAGGTGCCGATGTACAGCGTGCGCCCGCCGCTGTCCAGCCCCTGCAGCGCCGCCTTGGTTTGTCGATCGTAGTTGAACTCGGCGTCGTAATCGTCTTCGATGATCCAGGCCCGCCGACGCTGGGCCCACTGCAACAGCGCCAGACGCCGCTCGAGGCTCAGCGAATACCCCAGCGGGTAGTGATGGGACGGCGTGATGTAAACGCCCCGCCCGCCGCCCGTGGCGTGCATCAGTTGCCCGACGTCCATCCCCTGCTCATCGATGCCGATCGGCCGCGCCTGCAGCCCCGCCGACTGCACCAGCTTTTTCGCCCCCTGGTAGCCCGGCTCTTCGACGAATACCGCATCGCCGGGATCGAACAGCACCTGGGTGCACAGCGCCAGCGCCTGCTGAGAGCTGGTGACCACGATCACCTGCTCCGCCGACGCCTTGACGCCCCGCTCCCGCTGCAAATAGTGCGCGATCGCCGCGCGCAGTTCCGGCAAGCCCTGCGGATCGGCATACCCCAACAGCCGCTCGCCGTGGCGCCGCAGCGCCTGCTTTTCCCACTGCAGCCATGAATCGATGGGAAACGCCCGCAGATCCGCCAGCGAGGGCGTCAGCGAAGCCTGGCGGCTGGTGTGCGGCGTATGGCTGACCGCCAGCAACGCCCGGCCGCGATCGCTTAACTCGCGTTCCGCCAGCCGCGCCTCCTGGCCTGCCTGCGTCGCCAGCAGTTCACGGCCGAGCAGCGTATCGCAGCGATAACGCACAAAGCTGCCGCGCCCCACCGTTCGGCTGATAAACCCCTCCGCCTCCAGCCGTGCGTAGGTCTGTTCCACCGTGTCACGCGCCACCGTCAACCGGGCCGCCAACGCGCGGCTCGGCGGCAGCTTCGCCCGCCACGGCAGTTCCCCGGCGGTGATGAGCCGCAACAGGGCCTGATGCAGCGCCGAACGTCGGGTCAGCCCCTGCTGACGCTGCTGGGTGAAGGCTGCCAGGATTGCCGCGTCGTCCGCGTGTCTTGGGGTGTCACTCATGGGCAGTCTGTTTCTCCGAGCCTGGGGCGATAGCACACTACTCTACCTCATTTCTCCCAGCGGCGGCGGCAGTTGCGCTGCCCGGCGAAATCCCCTTAAATAAGCCATCGCATTGCGGCTACAGGACTTCCGTCAGCTATGAGCAAGGAGATCAACCAGCGTCTGCTGGAAAAACTGCTGCAGGATCTGGCCAGCGCGGGCGCGATGCCGTTATATCTGCGCTTTAACGCCTCGGTGCGCCAGGCTATCGAGCAAGGATTGCTGAACGCGGGGGATTTCCTGCCCAGCGAGCGCCTGTTTACCGAACAGCTTGGCATCTCGCGCATCACGGTGCGCAAAGCGCTGGCCTGCCTTGAGCAAGACGGCATCATCGGCCGTTCACGCGGCTACGGCACCTTTATCCAGCCGCAACGGCCCGCGCCGAAGCTGCGCTATTCATTAGCGGACATCAAAGGGTTCTCGCGCGAGGCGACGCAACAGGGGCGTCAGCCGGATACGCAATGGATCAGCCGCGAGCGGGTGCCGGCCAGCGCCGAACTGGCGGAAAAACTCCGGCTGGCGGTTGGAGCGCCGATCTACCAACTCAAGCGCATTCACTTTATCGATCGGCGGCCGATGTCGGTGGCGGTGTCCTACGTGGTGGCGGCGGCGATTGCCAACGTCGACGAGATTGGCATCTCGCTGTACGACTACTTCCGGCGCAACAATGTGGAGATGGGCTCGCTGCGCAGCCAGGTCAGCGCGGCGATGGCCGACGACGACATCCGCCAGGCGCTGCAGCTATCCGAACCGATGCCGCTGCTGATCGTGCGCCAGACGTTGTTCGACCACCGCAAGAAGCCGATCGAATACAGCGAAAGCTTCTGCCGCAGCGACATGTACGAGTTTACCAGCGAAAGCTGATCCGTCACGCCTCGCCCTGCCGGCGGCGGCGAAAACGCGCGAACGCCTGGGCATACGCCTCAACGTCCAGCGGATTCACCCGCTGCAACTCCGCCAGCAGGGCAGGATCCATCGCGTCGGCGCCGTGCAGCGAGCCGCAGACAGCGGTGGCCATCGCGCCGATGGTGTCGGTATCGCCGCCCAGATTGGCACACAGCACCGCGCAACGGGTAGGATCGGTTTGCGCCAGCTGCACCATCGCCAGCGCCGCCGGCACCGACTCGATGGTGCTCACCCCGGCGCCAATCAGTTGATATATCCGCTCAGAGGCCTGCTCGGGATCGGCGGCCTCATCCACCACCTGAAACGCCAACTCGATGCGCGCCGCCAGCGAGGGGCTGAACGTCGTCACCTGACGGCGCTGGGCATACTCCGCCACGCCTGGCAGCGCCAGGCGAATCGAGGCCCAGTCCGCGCCCTCCACCGCACGCGAAACCGCCCAAGCGATCGCGACGGCACCGGCGACGGCGATGTCGGATTTGTGCGTCGGACTGGAGGCCAGCCACACCTGCTGACAGAAATCCTCCAGCGGCGCAGACGGCAGCACGCACCCCAAAGGCGAAATGCGCATTGCTGCGCCATTGGTGATGCCGTTGTTTTCCAACTCGGCGATCGGCGTGCCCGCTTTCTGCTCGCTCAACGCCAGTTTGGAACTGGGGCCGAGAATGTTCTTGTTGAAGGCGTCAAAACTGTCCACCCAGCGGATCACATTGCGGGCGATCAGCGCCGGCACCACCTCACCTTCCGCTTCCCGCAGCGCATCGGCCAGCGCCAGTGCCATCGCGGTATCGTCGGTATATTGCCCGGCCTTGAAGTAACAGGCGGCCGAGTTCTCCGCCGGCCCATCGAGAAAACCGTCTATCCAGCCGAAATGGCGCTTAACCCGCTCGCGCGGCCACAGCTCGGAAGGCATGCCGAGCGCGTCGCCCAGCATCTGTCCGTAAAGTGCGCCCGCTATGCGTTCTGCCTGGGTTAACTGCTTCATCCGTCGCTCCTGAGAAAATGTGCCGTTGCCTCAATAATACCTTATTAGTACCTTTAAAGCTTATCAAGCGCCCGGCTCACACTTCCCTTTCGCGGGCAATGCCCGGCGCGTTTAAGTTGCGTTTAATGTTGCCCCGCCGCTGTTTATCCGACGTTTATCAGAGCTTGTCGATAATGTCGGCGAACAAATTGATAACGCTTATTTTAATACATTGCTTCGGCTCTCTTGCGGGCCGGGCGGGTTATACCTACCATAGCCTCAGCACTTTTTGTCAAAATGGTTCAGGTGGCCGCGTTATTCCCTGACACGCCGCAGAGCGTGTTCCCTTTTATCGCGTGGGTGACAGGATGTTCACCCGCATAGTCACAGGAGTTCGCCATGCGAGTACTGGTTGTTGAAGATAATGGTTTGCTGCGTCACCACCTTTCCGTTCAGATGCGCGAGATGGGCCATCAGGTCGACGCGGCCGAAGACGCCAAGGAAGCCGATTATTTCCTGCAGGAACACGCGCCGGATATCGCCATCGTCGATCTCGGCCTGCCGGGTGAAGACGGCCTGAGCCTGATCCGCCGCTGGCGCGCCCATCAGACCAAGCTGCCGATCCTGGTGCTGACCGCCCGCGAAAGCTGGCAGGACAAAGTGGCGGTGCTGGAAGCCGGCGCCGACGACTATGTCACCAAGCCGTTCCACCTGGAAGAGGTGATCGCCCGCATGCAGGCGCTGATGCGCCGCAACAGCGGCCTGGCTTCGCAGGTGATCGTGCTGCCGCCGTTCCAGATCGATCTGTCGCGCCGCGAACTGAGCGTCAACGATCAACAGATCAAGCTGACCGCCTTTGAATACACCATCATCGAAACCCTGATCCGCAACGCCGGCAAGGTGGTGAGCAAGGATTCGTTGATGCTGCAGCTCTACCCGGACGCCGAACTGCGTGAAAGCCACACCATCGACGTGCTGATGGGCCGCTTGCGCAAGAAAGTGCAGGCGGAATACCCGCATGAAGTGATCACCACGGTACGTGGCCAGGGCTATCGTTTTGACGCGAAGTGAACATGATGTTCAACAAGAATAAAAAACCGTTTTCGCTGCGTGCCCGCTTCCTGATGGCGACCGCCGGGGTGATCCTGGCGCTGTCGCTCTCTTACGGTTTGGTGGCGGTCGTCGGCTATATCGTCAGCTTCGACAAAACCGCCTTCCGTCTGCTGCGCGGCGAGAGCAACCTGTTCTTCAGCCTGGCGCAGTGGAAAGACAACAAACTCACCATCGCCATTCCCCCCGATCTCGATCTCAACTTCCCGACGCTGGTCTTTATCTACGACGATAAAGGCAATCTGCTGTGGAGCCAGCGCAAGGTGCCGGAGCTCGAGAAGCTGATCAACAAGGAATGGCTGGAGGAGTCCGGCTTCTACGAAATCGACACCGACACCCGCGTCAGTAGCGAAGTGCTGGGGGACAACCCCAAAGCGCAGGATCAGCTGAAGAATTACGACGATACCGATCAGAACGCGCTGACCCACTCGGTGGCGGTCAACACCTATGCCGCCACGCCTCGCCTGCCGGCGCTGACCATCGTGGTGGTTGACAGCATTCCGCAGGAGCTGCAGCGATCCGACGTGGTGTGGGAGTGGTTCAGCTACGTGCTGTTGGCCAACCTGCTGCTGGTGGTGCCGCTGCTGTGGCTGGCGGCCTACTGGAGCCTGCGGCCGATCAAGGCGCTGGTCAATCAGGTGGGCGAACTGGAGAACGGCGAGCGCGATCAGCTGGATGAGAACCCGCCCAGCGAGCTGCGCGGGCTGGTGCGCAATCTGAACATTCTGGTGCGTAACGAGCGCCAGCGCTACACCAAATATCGCACCACCCTGTCGGATCTGACCCACAGCCTGAAAACGCCGCTGGCGGTGCTGCAAAGCACCCTGCGCTCGCTGCGCAGCGGCAAGCAGACCACCATCGAAGAAGCCGAGCCGATCATGCTGGATCAGATCGGGCGCATCTCGCAGCAGATCGGTTACTACCTGCACCGGGCCAGCATCAACTCCGGTCAAACGGTGTTGACGCGCGAGATCCACTCGGTGCCGGCGCTGCTCGACAGCCTGGTGGTGGCGCTGAACAAGGTTTACCAGCGCAAAGGGGTGGTGATCACGCTGGACATCTCGCCGGAAGTGACCTTTATGGGCGAGAAGAACGACTTTATGGAAGTGATGGGCAACGTGTTGGAAAACGCCTGCAAATACTGCCTGGAGTTCGTTGAGATCACCTCGCTGCACTCAGAGAAAAATCTCATCCTCGTCATCGACGACGACGGCCCGGGCATCCCGGAAAGCAAGCGCCAGCTGATCTTCCAGCGCGGCCAGCGGGTGGACACCCTGCGCCCCGGCCAGGGCCTTGGCCTGTCGGTGGCGGCGGAGATCATCGAGCAATACGACGGCGAAATCGTCATCAGCGACAGCCCGCTCGGCGGCGCGCGCATGCAGGTCACTTTCGCCCGCCAGCACGATACCCACCACAACGAATAAATTATGCCGCTGCGGCCCCGATCCACGGGGCCAAACTTCCGTTATAATCGCACTCAGGCTCACTCCCCTATCCTGGAATAGAACATGGATTATCAATTAGATCTGGACTGGAACGATTTTTTGCAACGTTATTGGCAAAAGCGTCCGGTGATTCTGAAGCGCGGCTTCAAAAACTTTATCGATCCGATCTCCCCGGATGAGCTGGCCGGGTTGGCGATGGAAAACGAAGTGGACAGTCGTCTGGTCAGCCACCAGGACGGCCGTTGGCAGGTTGCGCACGGCCCCTTCGAGAGCTTCGACCACCTGAGCGAAAACAACTGGTCGCTGCTGGTGCAGGCGGTGGATCACTGGCATGAGCCTTCGGCGGCGCTGATGCGCCCGTTCCGCCAACTGCCGGACTGGCGGATGGATGACCTGATGATCTCCTTCTCGGTGCCGGGCGGCGGCGTCGGCCCGCACCTCGATCAGTACGACGTGTTCATCATTCAGGGCACCGGCCGCCGCCGCTGGCGCGTCGGGGAAAAAACGCCGCTGAAACAGCACTGCCCGCACCCGGATCTGCTGCAGGTCGAACCGTTCGACGCCATCATCGACGAAGAGATGGAGCCGGGCGACATTCTCTACATTCCGCCGGGCTTCCCGCATGAAGGCTACGCGCTGGAAAACGCGCTCAACTACTCGGTGGGCTTCCGCGCGCCGAACGGCCGCGAGCTGGTGAGCGGCTTCGCCGACTACGTGCTGGCGCGCGAACTCGGCAGCAAGCGCTACGGCGATCCGGACGTTAAACTGCGCGAACACCCGGCGGAGATCCTGCCGCAGGAAGTGGACGCCTTACGGCAGATGATGCTGGATCTGGTGCAACAGCCGGAGCACTTCCAGCACTGGTTCGGCGAGTTTATCTCCCAATCGCGCCACGAGCTGGATCTGGCGCCGCCGGAGCCGCCGTATCAGGCCGGGGAAATCTACGAACTGCTGCAACAGGGTGAAGCGCTGCAGCGCCTGGGCGGGTTGCGCGTGCTGCGCGTCGGCGATCGCTGCTTCGTCAACGGCGAGTTGATCGACACCGACCAGCTGCAGGCCGCAGACGCCCTGTGCCAGCACTTCAGCGTCGACGCCGCCCTGCTCGGCGACGCGGTGGACGATCCGTCATTCCTGGCGCTGCTGACCGCGCTGGTCAACAGCGGCTATTGGTACTTTAACGACTGATTGCCGTCACGCGCACAAGCCACCCTGCCGGGTGGCTTTTTTATGCCTGCCGCGCCTGCGCGCGAAAGCCGGCCAGCGCTTCATCCGCCATGCCCGCCTGCTCCGCCGCCGCGCAAATCTGCCGCCAGGTATTAGCGTCTATCGGTATGCCCTGCTCCAGCCGCGCCGCGCGGTTGGCCTCCTCCCATTCGCCCGGCACCGCGATCGGCTGTTCACCGCTCGGCGGCGACGCCTTCACCCAGCCGATGAACGCTTCGGCCTCGGCCTGCATTTGCGGGGCGTCGAAGGCCTGAGGATCGAGGATCAGGGTCGTCATGCAGTTGAAGATGGCGTCGCTGTCGGCTTTCAGCGTGGCGTCGTGGGTGGTGCGGCCGCCGGAGAGCGCGCCGCCGAGGATCTCGCACATCGCCGCCAGCGCATAGCCTTTGTGCAAGCCGAACGGCAACAGTGACCCGAAGGGCGCTTCGTGCATCACCTTCGGTTCGGTAGTCGGTTGCCCGTGTTCGTCGATCAGATAGCCCGCCGCCACCGACAAGCCTTTGTTATAGGCCACCCGAGTCTTGCCGAAGGCGATGCCGCTGGTGGCGAAATCCAACAGCAGCGGCGTGCGGCCCGGCCGCGGGAAAATGGCGCAGAACGGGTTGGTGCCGAAGCGGCGATCGCTGCCGCCAAACGGCGCCACCATCGGATCGCCCACCACGTTGACGAAGTGAATCGAGATAAAACCGGCGCGGGCGCACTGCTCCGCCCAATGGCCGATGCGGCCGATATGGTGCGCGTTGTGCAGCGCCACCGCCGCCAGGCCCAGCTTGCCGGCGCGTTCAATGCCCAGCGCCATCGCTTCGCTGGCCACCACCTGACCGAAGCCGCGCGCGCCGTCGAGCGTCAGCACCGCGCCGGCGTCGCGCACCACCTCGGCATGTTGATTAAGCTGCAATTGCCCCTGCGCCAACGATGCCATGTAACTGGGGATCATGCCGACGCCGTGCGAGTCGTGTCCGGCCAGATTGGCCTGCACCAGATGATCGGCCACCAGCTCGGCTTCGCGTGCCGTGCTGCCGGCCTGGCGCCAAATCGCCTGAACGAACTGCGCCAAATGCGGGCTGGCGATACGGTATTCGGTGCTCATCATGCGGTCCTTATGCGTAGGGAATGTACCTCCACACTATGAGCAACGCCTTGTTTCGGCAAGCGATTATGATAATCGCAAGCGTCCCGTTTTACCGCGCCCGCTCGGCGGCCAGCGCCGCGATGCGCATAATCACCGCCACCGCTTGCTCCATGCCCTCCAGCGTCACGAATTCGTGCTTGCCGTGGTAGTTGTAGCCGCCGGTGAACAGGTTCGGGCACGGCAGGCCGCGGAACGACAGCTGCGCGCCGTCGGTGCCGCCGCGGATCGGCTTCATCACCGGTTCGATGTCGCAGTCGCGCATCGCCTGCTGCGCCAGCGCAATCACGTGCGGGTGCTCCGCCACCTGTTCACGCATGTTGTAATAGTTGTCTTCGATGCTCACTTCGATATAGCAATCGCGGGGCAAGCCTTTGCCGACCTCGCGAGCGATGTCCACCATCTTGCGTTTGCGCGCCTCAAACCCCTCACGCTCGAAGTCGCGCAGGATGTAGTGCATTTCGGCGCGCTCTACGCTGCCCTTAATGCTGCTGAGATGATAAAAGCCCTGGTAGCCTTCGGTGGTCTCCGGCGCTTCGTCCGCCGGCAGCGCCTGATGAATGCGGGTGGCCAGCGACAGCGCGTTGACCATCACCCCCTTGGCGCTGCCGGGGTGCACGCTGTTACCGAGGATTTTGATCGTCACCGAGGCGGCGTTGAAGTTCTCGCACTCCAGCTCGCCGACGCCGCCGCCGTCCACCGTGTAGGCCCATTCGGCATTGAAGGCCGCCACGTCGAACAGCTGCGCCCCCTTGCCCACCTCCTCGTCCGGGGTGAAGGCCACGCGGATGTCGCCGTGCGGGATTTTGCGCGCGCGTAGGCGCACCATGGCGGTGAGGATCTCGGCGATGCCCGCCTTGTCGTCGGCGCCCAGCAGCGTCTTGCCGTCGGTGGTGATCAGGGTCTGCCCCAGCATCTGGTGCAAGATCGGGAACATCACCGGCGACAGCACTTCATCGCCGATGCCGAGCGCAATGTCGCCGCCGCGATAGTTCTCGACGATCTGCGGATTGACATGTTTGCCGCTGAAATCCGGCGAAGTATCCAGATGGGCGATGAAACCGACCGCAGGCACCGGCCAGGCGACGTTACCCGGCCAGGTGCCCATCACGCAGCCGTGTTCGCTGAGCGACACCCGCTCGAAGCCGAGCGCGATCATTTCCTGCTGCAACGCACGCGCCAGCTTCAACTGCCCGTCGGTGCTCGGCACATGCTTTACGTTCGCTTTGGACTGGGTGTCGAAAGAGACGTAGTTGAAAAAGCGGTCAAGTAATTTGTCCATGGTAGCGGCCCCTCAGAATATCGCGTTTCATTATGCGGAACCGATCAGGATCAAATATTGCGTCAGGTCATTTTTAACCAGAATTCGCCAATATCATTAATCTTTGTGATGATTTCTGAGGGGAATAATGCTGTCATCACAGGGTCATTTGTCGCTATCATGATGAAAAACGCGGCATCTGGGCCGGATCGGCTTTCAATTCCGGCATTCAGCGTCTATCATGCGCGCTCGAAAAATTTCCATTGGCGTAACTGGTTTGAGCTTCTTTTGAATCGCGGGCATTCCCGCAAGCTCCGGCAGTCTTTTCCAGTTGCGGTTCTATCTGCATTAGCCCACGGGATAGAGTAATACGATAAATGACTGAGACATCCTCTCCGACTCCCCTTGTTGAACTGCATGCCCTGAGCAAAGCGTTCGATGGCAAAACCATCATTGCCGATCTGGATCTGACGATTAACCACGGCGAATTCCTCACCATTCTCGGCCCCTCAGGCTGTGGCAAAACCACGGTGCTGCGCCTGATCGCCGGTCTGGAAGACGCCGATTTGGGCCGCATCGTGCTCGACGGCCAGGACATCACCGCCATTCCGGCCGAACATCGCCACGTCAACACCGTGTTTCAAAGCTACGCCCTGTTTCCGCACATGTCGGTGTTCGACAACGTCGCCTTCGGCCTGCGCATGCAAAAGGTGCCGGCGGCGGAACTGACGCCGCGCGTGGAAGAGGCGCTGCGCATGGTGCAACTGGATGCGTTCGCCAAGCGGCGGCCGGGGCAGCTCTCCGGCGGCCAACAGCAGCGCGTGGCCATCGCCCGCGCGGTGGTCAACAAACCGAAGGTGCTGCTGCTGGACGAATCGCTGTCGGCGCTGGACTACAAGCTGCGCAAGCAGATGCAGAACGAACTGAAAGCGCTGCAGCGCAAACTGGGCATCACCTTCGTGTTCGTCACCCACGATCAGGAAGAAGCGCTGACCATGTCGGATCGCATCGTGGTGATGCGCGAAGGCCGCATCGAGCAGGACGGCACGCCGCGTGAGATCTACGAAGAGCCGAAGAACCTGTTCGTCGCCAGCTTCATCGGCGAGATCAACATCTTCGACGCGGTGGTTTTGCAACGTCTCGATCCGCAGCGGGTGCGCGCCAACGTCGAGGGCCGCGAGTGCGACATCTACGCCGATCTGCCGGTGGAGCCGGGCCAAAAGCTGAAGGTGCTGCTGCGCCCGGAAGATCTGCGGGTGGAAGAAGTGAACGACAGCGCGCAGCACGACGGGCTGATCGGGTACGTGCGCGAGCGCAACTACAAAGGCATGACGCTGGAGTCGGTGGTCGAGCTGGAGAATGGCAAAACGGTGATGGTCAGCGAGTTCTTCAACGAAGACGATCCGGACGTCGATCACTCGCTCAATCAGAAGATGGCGGTGACCTGGGTCGAAAGCTGGGAGGTGGTGCTGGCCGATGAAGAAATCGCGTAAAGTCTTTCAGAATGTGGTGATCGTCGGCGTCGTCGCCTGGCTGCTGCTGTTCGTGTTCATGCCGAACCTGATGATCATCGGCGCCAGCTTCCTGACCCGCGACGACGCCAACCTGATGCAGATGGTGTTCACGCTGGATAACTACCGGCGTTTGTTCGATCCGTTGTACGCCCAGGTGCTGCTGCACTCGCTGAACATGGCGCTGATCGCTACCCTGTGCTGCCTGGCGATCGGCTATCCGTTCGCCTTTATCCTGGCGCGCTTGCCGCAGAAGGTGCGGCCGCTGCTGCTGTTTCTGCTGATCGTGCCCTTCTGGACCAACTCGCTGATCCGCATCTACGGCCTGAAGCTGTTTCTCAGCACCCGCGGCTATCTCAACGACGCGCTGCTGTGGATCGGCGTCATCGACAAGCCGCTGCGCATCATGTACACCTCGGAAGCGGTCGTCCTCGGCCTGGTGTATATCCTGCTGCCGTTTATGGTGATGCCGCTCTACTCCAGCATCGAAAAGCTCGATAAATCCTGCCTGGAGGCGGCGCGCGATCTCGGCGCCAGCAAGCTGCAGACCTTTATCCGCATCATCGTGCCGCTGACCATGCCGGGCATTATCGCCGGCTGCCTGCTGGTGGTGCTGCCGGCGATGGGGCTGTTCTTCGTCGCCGATCTGATGGGCGGCGCCAAAAACCTGCTGATCGGCAACGTGATTAAAAGCCAGTTCCTCAATATCCGCGATTGGCCGTTCGGCGCGGCCACCAGCATCTGCCTGACGCTGGTGATGGGGCTGTTGCTGCTGGTCTATTACCGAGCCGCACGCCTGCTGAACAAGAAGGAGGATCTGGCATGATCGGACGTCTGCTGCGCGGCGGCTTTATGACGCTGGTATACGCCTATCTGTATATCCCGATCGTCATCCTGATCGTCAACTCCTTCAACGCCTCGCGCTTCGGCATCAACTGGCAAGGGTTTACCGCCAAGTGGTACAGCACGCTGCTCAACAACGACAGCCTGTTGCAGGCCGCGGGCCACTCGCTGACCATGGCGGTGCTCTCCGCCACCTTCGCCACGCTGATCGGCTCGCTGACCGCGGTGGCGCTGTACCGCTACCGCTTCCGCGGCAAGCCGTTTGTCGGCGGCATGCTGTTTGTGGTGATGATGTCGCCGGACATCGTGATGGCTATCTCGCTGCTGGTGCTGTTCATGCTGCTGGGCATTTCGCTCGGCTTCTGGTCGCTGCTGTTCTCGCACATCACCTTCTGCCTGCCGTTCGTGGTGGTGACCGTCTACGCGCGCCTGAAAGGCTTCGACGTGAAGATGCTGGAAGCCGCGCGCGATCTCGGCGCAAGCGAGTTCACCATCCTGCGCAAAATCATCCTGCCACTGGCGATGCCGGCGGTGGCGGCCGGTTGGCTGCTGAGCTTCACCCTGTCGATGGACGACGTGGTCGTCTCCTCCTTCGTCACCGGGCCGAGCTACGAGATTTTGCCGCTGAAGATCTACTCGATGGTGAAAGTCGGCGTCTCGCCGGAGGTCAATGCGCTGGCCACCATTTTGCTGCTGCTGTCGCTGGTGCTGGTGATCGCCAGCCAGTGGGTGATGCGCGATCGCGCGCCCAAGGCCGAGTAATTCTTCCCGCCGGGCGCCGCAGCGCCCGGTTGTGATCCCCTTCACAACCGGCACCGGTTGTCACTCTCTGACCATCGGTGCCTATTTCCGCCCCGCCGATTGCAGCGGCGAAAACTTCCCCCTATAACTGAATCCAGGCAAGGTGCCTTATTTTTTCTCGCTTCCAGGGAGTTTATTCAGCAACGTCGTCATCCATTAAAATATAAAAAGGAACTGCCATGAAAGGTATTATCGATAATATCTTAAATAAGCTGCAGCTTTTCTCCAAAGCCATGATGGGGCCGATATTTTTCCTGCCGGTAATCGGTCTGATTCTGGCGCTCAGTTCTATTCTTACCAATGCCACATTAATCAATGAACATTCCGCCATCTTCTCTATCGGTAAAATGATCGGCGATACCTTCTGGCCGTTATTCGGCAATCTCGGGCTGATTTTCTGTATCGGTATTACCTACGGCCTGGCCAAAGACAAGAAAAGCGAAGCGGCGCTGGTCGCGGTGATGTGCTTTATCATGTTCCTCGGCGCCAATTCTTCTTATCTGCAATTCAGCGGCCACGTCGCGGCCAAGATCAACGGTGAGTATTATGGCACCGGGCAGACGGAGTTGCTGGGTTTTACCGTGGTGGATATGGGCATTTTCCTCGGTCTTATCCTCGGCGTCACCATCGCCTGGGTGCATAACCGCCTGTGCAACGTCGAACTCAACGGCGTGTTCTCGGTCTACGGCGGCGCCAAGCTGGTGCTGATTGCCATGACGCCGATCATCATGCTGTACGCCGTCGCCTTCAGCTACCTATGGCCGGCGATTTCACAGGGCCTGATCGCGCTGACCGGCTTTATGAAAAGCGCCGGCTCGCTCGGGGTATTCGTCTACGGCTTCTTTGAGAAATTCCTGATCCCCACCGGGCTGCACCACTTTATCTGGTCGCCGTTCCAGCTCACCAGCATCGGCGGTTCGATCGTGCAGGACGGCCAGACCGTCTCCGGTTCACAGGCGATTTTCCTGGCCTACATGCGCGACCCGAGCATCTCGCCGCTGATGAACGAGGCGCTGCGCTTCTCGCAGCAAGGGATGGTGACCATCTTCGGCCTGTCGGGCGCGGCATTGGCTTTCTATCACACCGCCAAGCCGGAAAAGAAAATGCTGGCCAAGGCGATTCTGATCCCGGCCATCACCACCTCGATCCTGGTCGGCATCACCGAGCCGATAGAGTTCACCTTCCTGTTTATCTCTCCGCTGCTGTGGGTGATCCACGCCGTGTTGACCGCGCTCTCGCAGGTAGCCTGCAACCTGTTGCAGGTTCGCCCCTGGGGCGCCAGCGGGCTGGTCGAGTTCCTGGCCTACAACCTGCCGCTGCCGGTTTCCCTCACCCGCTGGCCGCTGTATGTGGTCATCGGCCTGGTGCAGTTTGCGGTGTATTACCTGGTGTTCAAAACGCTGGTGCTGAAGCTCAATCTGAAGACGCCGGGCCGTGAAGATGATCAGGACGTCAAACTCTATTCCAAACAGGATTACCGGAACCGCAAAAATACCCCGGACGAGCCGAGCGGCATCATTATTCGCGCGCTGGGCGGCAAGGAAAACATTATTTCCGTCGATAACTGCTTTACCCGGCTGCGGGTGGAATTAAAGGATATGGCGCGGGTGGATGAGGCCGCGTTGAAAAGCACCGGCGCCAAAGGCGTGGTGAAGAATCGCCGTGAAGTGCAGGTGATTTACGGCGTCACGGTCGGCAAGGTCAAAAATCAGGTAGAGAAATATTTAGCGGCACTCTAACGCTTTATTAATGGGAGATATCGAATGAAATTAACCGTTCTCGGCGGCGGCGGCGTGCGTTCCCCGTTCCTCGCCAAGTCCATCGCCTATAACGCCCATCGCATCGGCATTACCGAAGTGGTGTTTATGGATACCGATGAGCGCCATCTGGCGATCTACGGCGCCCTCGCGCAGGGCGTATTCCAGCGCATTCGCGGCGACATTGCTTTCAGTCTCAGCAGCGATCCGCGTCAGGCGCTGCAAGGCGCCGATTACATTATCACCACCCTGCGCATCGGCGGCGAGGAAGGCCGCATCCATGACGAGCGCATCGCGCTCAATCACCAGTTGCTCGGGCAAGAAACCACCGGCGCCGGCGGCTTCGCCATGGCGATGCGTTCGATTCCGGCGATCCTCGACTATTGCCGCCTGATCGAGCAGCTTTCCTCGCCGGACGCGGTCCTGTTCAACTTCACCAATCCTTCCGGCATGGTGACCGAGGCGATCATCAAATCCGGCTTCCAGCGCCGGGTCTACGGCATCTGCGACGCCCCCAGCGAGTTTATCCGCGAACTGGCCGAGCTGCTGGACTGCCGCGAAGACCAACTGAGCGTCGACTGTTTCGGCCTCAACCATCTTTCCTGGTTCCGCAATGCGCGCGTCAACGGCGAACCGGTCACGGATCGGTTGCTGGCGGATCCGCGCCTGTATCGCGACACCTGCATGAAGTACTTCTCGCCGGAGCTGGTGGCGCTGTCGGACAATTTGATGCTCAACGAGTATCTCTACTATTACTACTACCGTGAGCAGGCGATCGCCGCCATCGTCGCGGGCGGCGAGACCCGCGGCGAACAAATCGCGGCGATCAACCGCCAAATGCTGTCAGAGTTAGGCGAGCTGGACATCCCCCGTCAGTTGGAACACGCCTTCTCTGTCTATTTCTGCCATTACCTGCAGCGCGAAAACTCCTACATGCAGCGCGAGTCCAACCAGGGCAAGGTGAAAACGCGTGAGATGCTGACGCTGCAACAGTTTATCGAACAGCCGGACAGCGGCGGCTATGCCGGGGTGGCGATCGACATTCTGGAGGCGGTCAACAGCGGCCGGCAAAAACGCGTGGTGGTATCGATGCAAAACCGCGACACGCTCGATTTTCTGCACCCTGAAGACGTGATCGAAATCAGCTGCGAATTGAGCAGCGCCGGCATTCAGCCGGTCAAAATGCGCGATATTCCCGACACCCAGAAAAACCTGATTTCGCAGGTGAAAGAGTACGAACGGCTGGCGGTGGCGGCGATCCTGACCGGCAATCGCCAGCTGGCCATCAAGGCGCTGATGGTACATCCGCTGGTCAACTCCTACTCGCTGGCGAAAACGCTGGTGGAGGAGTACCTGCAGGCTCACCGTCAGTATGCCGGGCACTGGCGCTAAATGGCGCGGCGCGGCCGTCAGCGGCCGCGTCGTTCAAACCAGGCGGTGATCACATTCTCGAATCCCAACAGACAGTGACCGAAAAACGGGTTGGGATAGTAGATATCGTGATCGTATTTTTGCCGGTCCTCAAACAGAAAGGTTATGTCGGCCTGCTGCGCCAGCGGGCTGTCGCCGTCGCCGCAGAAGGCCGCCAGCAGAATGCGGTTACGCTTCACCGCCTCGCCCCAGCTCAGCGCCGAGCCGCTGTTGCCCGACTTTGAAATCACGATCACCATGTCGAAGCGAAAGCGCGTCTCACGGTCAAGAATGTCGAAATCCGGCCACAGCGACAGGTAACTGTCTACGCCCAGCGTCATAAACTTGTTGTACATATACTGCGCCACCAGCTGTGAAAAACCGCTGCCGTGGATCAGGATCTTGCCGCTGTCGAGCAGATCGAGAAACTGCGCCTGCTGGGCCGGCGGTGCCGCCGACGTAGGGCGTTCCGCCTGGTAGGCCGGCGCCATCGTCAGGTTGAACTTGATGAAATAGACCAGTTCGAGATAGCCGCGAAAGCCCAGCTTTTTAGCCAGCCGCACCAGCGTCGAGGGGGAACTGTAGCAGCGTGCGGACACCGCGCGGATGCCGTCGTCGATGCAGGCGTCCGGGTTGTCGAGAATGCAGTGCAAAATCGTCAGATCCGTCTTGCTGAGCTCCGCCTGGCTGAAGACCTGTTTGAAATTCATCGCCGCCCTCGTTTATTCGCCAAAATTATTGTTTCGCACGCGCTTCACCGCCTGTCCAGCGCGAGACACACAAATTGTGATGCGCTTTAAGCCGCCGAACCCCTTGATTTGCCAACGGGATAACCGCCTTTACCCACCCCGCCCCGGCCCCTATAATGGCCCCTTTCTGGGGTATGGCGCGGCCGAAAACGGCAGACCATACGGGTTCGGCTCACTACTGCTGAAGGATACGCTGCATGAAAAAGTGGTCACATCTGCTCGCAGCCGGGATGATGGCGCTGAGTCTCTGCTCTGCAAACGCCTCTGACGGCAAGACACTGTACTTCTATAACTGGACTGAATACGTCCCGCCGGGGCTGCTGGAGCAGTTCACCAAGGAAACCGGCATCAAGGTGATCTATTCCACCTATGAATCCAACGAAAGCATGTACGCCAAGCTGAAGACCTACAAGGACGGCGCGTACGATCTGGTGGTGCCTTCCACCTACTTCATCGCCAAGATGAGCAAGGAAGGCATGCTGCAAAAAATCGACAAGAGCAAGCTCAGCCACTTCAAGGATCTCGATCCCACCCTGCTGAACAAGCCGTTCGATCCCAACAACGACTACTCCATTCCTTACATCTGGGGCGCTACCGCCATCGGCGTCAACAGCGACGCGCAGGATCCGTCCACCGTCACCGCCTGGGCCGATCTGTGGCAACCGCAGTACAAAGGCCGCCTGCTGTTGACCGACGACGCGCGCGAAGTGTTCCAGATGGCGCTGCTCAAGCTGGGTTATTCCGGCAACACCACTGACCCGAAAGAGATCGAAGCCGCCTACCACGAACTGCAGAAATTGATGCCGAACGTGCTGGCCTTCAACTCCGACAACCCGGGCAACCCGTTTATGGAAGGGGAAGTCAACGTTGGCATGGTGTGGAACGGTTCGGCCTTTGTGGCGCGCCAGGCCGGCACGCCGCTGGAGATCGTCTGGCCGAAGGAAGGCGGGATCTTCTGGATGGACAGCCTGGCCATTCCGGCCAACGCGCGCAACGTCGAAGGGGCGCTAAAGCTGATAGACTTCCTGCTGCGGCCGGAAATCGCGGTGCAGGTGGCGGAAACCATCGGTTACCCGACGCCGAACCTGGCGGCGAAGAAGCTGCTGTCGCCGGAGATCGCCAACGACAAGTCACTCTACCCGGATAAGGCGGTGATTGAGCACGGCGAGTGGCAAAACGACGTCGGCGACGCCAGCACGCTGTACGAAAGCTACTTCCAAAAGCTGAAAGCCGGGCGCTAATACGCCCCGCCATCCCATCAGGGCGCGCAGTGCGCCCTGATGCCTTTCTCAGGGCCGGTCGGCCCGCGCCACCTTGCCCACCAGGAACTTGTGCACAAAACGCGGCACCACTTCGCTGGCCAGACCGTAGTGTTTCTCATCGAACTGGCTCTCTACCTGGCTCGGTTCCAGGTTCAGCTCCATGGCGTAAGCGCCGCCCAGCCGCGCCTCATGCACGAAGCCGGCCGCCGGGTAGACATGGCCAGAGGTGCCGATGGCGACGAAGAAATCGGCCTTGCTCAGCGCCTGGTAGATGTCGTCCATGCCCAGCGGCATCTCACCGAACCACACCACGTGCGGCCGCAGCGGCGCCGGGAACTGGCAGCAGTGGCAACGATCGTCAACGCTGAGATCGCCGGGCCATTCGAACACCTGCCCCGACTGGGTGCAACGCACCTTCAGCAGTTCGCCGTGCATGTGCAGCACCCGCTTGCTGCCGGCGCGCTCATGCAGGTTATCAATGTTTTGCGTGACCAGCAGGAAGTTGTCCCCCAGCCACTCTTCCAGATCCGCCAGCGCGCGGTGCGCGGCGTTCGGGACGATCTCCTCCGTCTGCAGCTGACGGCGGCGTTCGTTGTAAAACGCCTGCACCAGCGCCGGATCGCGCTGGAAACCTTCCGGCGTGGCGACGTCCTCCACCCGGTGCTCTTCCCACAGCCCATCCGCGGCGCGGAAGGTGCGAATGCCCGACTCGGCCGAAATGCCGGCCCCGGTCAACACCACCACAAACGGCTTTTTCAGCTCGGCCGCCGCCATGGTGTCACGGTGAAAAATGCGTGAACGAAAGCGCTGATGCAGCACATGCTTACTCTTGCGAAACTGACACAGCCGATGGCGAGTGTGCATTAACTCTCTCCTTACTTTTCCCTGTTTACCCTTCTTACTGGACGTTGCGGCGTTGTTGGCTGCATACATTCACGCCTTGCCTCAACGCCCATTACGTTGGGCGAGCCAAATTGAGGAACGCCGCGCCGCGCACGCCGCCGGCGTCGCCATAGCGCGCCTTCTCGATGCGCGGCAGCCGGGCCACCCGCAGCAGGTGCGCCGGCAGACGCTGCGGCAACGCCTGGTAAATGGCGTCGAAGTTCGACAGCCCGCCGCCGATCACCACCAGGTGCGGATCCAGCACCGTCAGCAGGTTGCCCAGGCAGATCGCCAGCACGTCCATAAAGCGGTCGACGTGAGCCACCGCCTGCGGCTCGCCCGCCTGATAATGCGCAATGATCTCGGTGGCAGGCAAGCGCCGGTCATAGAAATGGGCGTACATCCATTCGAAACCGCGGCCCGATATGTAATTTTCAATGCAACCCTGATGGCCGCACCCGCAGGCAACGCGAGGCACATCACGCCCCAGCACCTCGAGCGCGTCCACCGGCAGGCGCAAATGGCCGAACTCGCCGGCGATATAGTTGCGCCCGGGCACCGTCTTGCCGCCGACGATCAGGCCGCCGCCTACGCCGGTGCCGAGAATGATGCCCAGCACCGTCGGGTAGCGGCGGAACTCGTCGTCCCAGGCTTCCGACAGCGCAAAGCAGTTGGCGTCGTTATCGACGCGCACCTCGCGCCCGATCAGCGCCGCCAGATCGCGCGGCAGCGGCCGCCCCATCGCCGCCGGCACGTTGGCGGTAAACAACGTGCCGTCATCGTCGTTGGGCAGGCCCGGAATACCGATGCCGACGCTGCCGCGCCGGCCGCAAAACGCATCCGCCTCAAGGGTCAGATCGCACAGCGTGGCCAGCAGCTGCCGGTAATCTTCACGCGGCGTCGGCACCCGCTTTTGCCAAATGCGCTGCAGGTTGTCGTCGAACACCCCCAGCTCAATCTTGGTGCCGCCCATATCGAAACCGTAGTACATAACCCATCCCCAGGCTAAAAAAACGGGGCGGCATCGCTGCCTCCCCGTCGGTTTTATTGTCCGCTCAGCACCCGCGCCGGATCGATGCGGCTGGCGCGCCTCGCCGGATACCAACTGGCCAACAGGCTCAGCACGATGGCGGTCGCCAGCACGATCAGCACATCCAGCCAGTGCAGCTCGGAAGGCAGGAAGTCGATGAAGTAAATATCGCCCGACAGGAAGGAGTGACCGACCAGTTTCTCCACGCCCCGGATGATGTTGGTCAGCTGCAGCGAGGCGATCACCCCGATCACCACGCCGCTCAGGCTGCCCAGCAGCCCGGCCAGCAGCCCGTACCAGATGAAGATGGCGCGGATAAAGCCGTCTTTGGCGCCCAGGGTGCGCAGCACCGCGATGTCGGCGCTTTTGTCTTTCACCGCCATCACCAACGTGGAGACGATGTTGAAGCAGGCCACGCCGATCACCAGCACCATCGCCAGGTACATGATGGCGCGGATCATCTGGATGTCGCGGTACATGTAGCCGTACTTGCCGATCCAGCTCTTGATGTAGATGTAAGCTTTGGTCACTTCGCCGGCGTCGCGCACCAGTTTGTTGGCGGCGAACACGTCGTTCATCTTGAGCGCGATGCCCGTGACGCTGTCACCCATGTCGAGATACTGCTGCGCATCGGCCAGCGGCACCAGCGCCAGGCTGTGATCGAGCTGGCCGCTGAGCTGCAAAATGCCGGTCACGTGCAGGCGAATGCGCTTCGGCTGCAGCAGCTTCATTTCCGGGTCGCTGTTGGGGATCATCACCGTGACATAGGCGCCCTGCTTGACGCCCAGCGCGTCGGCCACGCCCTTGCCGAGGATCACCTGCTGCTCGCCGGGCTTGAAGTTGGCCCAGGCGTCGCCCTGCACATACTGCGGCAGCGCGCTCAGTCGGCTCTCCTGCTGCGGATCCACGCCTTTGACTTCCACCGCGCGCAGCTGCGCGCCGTTTTCCATCAGGCCGGTAAAGTTAATGTACGGCGCGGCGGCCAAGATGCCCGGCACCTTTTCCACCCGCTGCAGAATCGACGGCCAGCCGCTGAACGGCTGATTGACCGGTTCGAGTTCGCCGTGCGGCACCACCGCCAGAATGCGGTTCTTGAGCTCGCGCTCAAAGCCGTTCATCGCGCTCAGGCCGACGATCAGCACCGCCACCCCCAGCGCGATGCCGATGGTGGAGATGACCGAGATCAGCGACACCATGCCGCCGCGTTTACGGCCGCGGCTAAAACGCAGGGCCGTCAGGAAGGACAGTGAGGCTCCCGCCATTACTCGGCCCCCATCAGGGTCAGCTGCGCCTGCAGGTGGCCGTCGGCCATTTCCAGCTGGCGGCTCAGGCGCTTGGCCAGCTGCAGATCGTGCGTTACCACCAGGAAAGCGGTGCCCTGGCGCACGTTCAGCTCGCCGAGCAGATCGAAGATGCTGTCCGCGGTGCGCTTGTCGAGGTTGCCGGTCGGTTCGTCCGCCAGTACCAGCGCCGGGTTATTGACCAGCGCGCGCGCGATCGCCACGCGCTGACGCTCGCCGCCGGAAAGCTCGGACGGGCGGTGTTTGCTGCGCTTTTCCAGCCCGACCGCCGCCAGCATCTCCCGCGCTTTCTCCTGCGCCTGCGCCGGCTTGGCGCCGCCGATCAGCAGCGGCATGGCGGCGTTTTCCAACGCGGTGAAGTCCGGCAACAGATGGTGGAACTGATAGATGAAGCCCAGCTGGCGGTTGCGCAGCTCGGCCTTAGCCGCCGAAGACATGGCGTTCAGCGATTCGCCCTTGAAGATCACCTCGCCGGAGGTCGGCGAGTCCAACCCGCCCAGCAGGTGCAACAGGGTGCTCTTGCCGGAACCCGAGCTGCCGACGATCGCCATCATCTCGCCCTGCTGCATGGCAAAGCTGACATTGCGCAGCACGTCGGTGTGCAGATTGCCTTCCTGGTAGGTCTTGCACAGGTTGTCACACTGCAGCAAAAGATGGTTACTCATAACGTAAAGCCTCAGCGGGTTGTACGGCGGCAGCGCGCCATGAAGGATAAAGCGTGGACAACAGGGAAACCGCCATCGCCACCACGGCGATGATCGTCACCTGCAGCGGATCGACCGCCACCGGCAGCGAAGCGCCGTCGATCAAGGCGCCGAGGATCGGCATCAGGTTATTCAGGTTGGTGGCCAGCAGCACGCCGAGCAGCGTGCCGAGCAGCGAACCGATAATGCCGGCGCTGGCGCCTTGCACCATGAACACCGACATAATCTGGCGGCGGGTCAGCCCCTGGGTCTGCAGAATGGCGACCTCGCCCTGCTTCTCCATCACCAGCAGGCCGAGCGACGTAATGATGTTAAACGCCGCCACCGCCACGATCAGGCTGAGCAGCAGCCCCATCATGTTCTTCTCCATACGCACCGCCTGGAACAGCTCGCCCTTGCGATCGCGCCAGTCTTTCCAGACAGTGCCCGCCGGCAGCGCCTGTTGGCTGAGGGTATCGACCGTCAGCGGCTGTTGCAGGAACAGGCGCCAGCCGGTGATGTTGCCGGCCGGGTAGCGCATCAGGCGCGAAGCGTCCTGTTGGTTGACCAGCAGCTGATAGCCGTCCACCTCGCTGTTGGCGTGGAAGGTGCCGATGAGAGTGAACAGGCGCTGGCTGGGAATGCGGCCCATCGGCGTGAACTGGCTGGCGCTCGGCACCATCACGCGCAGCGAATCGCCGCGCTTGACGCCCAGTTGCCCCGCCAGCTGTTCGCCGATGATGATGTTGTATTGGCCCGGCTGCAGTTGCTGCTGCTTGACGTTGACCAGATACGGGGTCAGCGGATCGGCCTCGTCGGGATTGACGCCGAGCATCACCCCGACCGCCACGCTGCGGGCGCTTTGCAGCACCACGTCACCGGTGGTCAGCGGCGCGACGCGCGTGACGCCCTGCAGCTTCTGCACCTCGGAGGCCGGCAGCTGCTGCGGGTTGACCGATCCTTGCGGACTGGTGACCAACGCCTGCGGCATCAGGCCGAGAATGTTGTTTTCCAGATCCTTTTCGAATCCGTTCATCACCGACAGCACGGTGACCAACGCCATCACCCCCAGCGTAATGCCGATGGTGGAAAGCCAGGACACAAACCGCCCGAAGCGGTCTGAGGCTCGCCCGCGCATGTAGCGCAGGCCAATGAATAACGCGACAGGTTGATACATGAAATCCGTTTGATAGCCGTGGCTTAAGCAAAGTGATCATGGATAATAAAGGCTCTCCCTCGTTTAGGGAACACCCGACGGCCTTTTATTGCGTGGCGGCGAAGAGAGAGACGGCGGCAGCTTCGCGCGTTATTTATCCTCAACCGCAAAAAACAGACGGCACTAACCGGTTAAATAACCGGCAGAAAATTGATGAGCAGCGCTTTTTGCTGTGTCAGTTTGCCGGCCGCTGGGCTACTATAAACAGCATAAAGGCGCTGGGTTATCCGTGCCGGGACGCCATCCAACACATTGATTAAAGATACCTGAATGAGCACTTCCGATAGCCGTAACCGTTCTTCATCCCCCCGTTATTCTCTGCCCGATCGCGCGGGCGATCTGCGCCAACTGGGGCAACTGACCGGCGCGGCCTGTGCCGTGGAGTGCGCCGAGATCGTCGAACGCCACCCTGGCCCGGTGATGCTGATCGCGCCGGACATGCAAAACGCCCTGCGGCTGCGCGACGAGATCCAGCAGTTCACCGATCAGATGGTGACCACGCTGTCCGACTGGGAAACCCTGCCGTACGACAGCTTCTCGCCGCATCAGGAAATCATCTCGGATCGTTTGTCGAGCCTGTATCACCTGCCGACCATGGCGCGCGGCGTGATCATTCTGCCGGTCAACACCCTGATGCAGCGCGTCTGTCCGCACGAATTCCTGCACGGCCACGCGCTGGTGATGAAGAAAGGCCAGCGCCTGTCGCGCGACAAGCTGCGCGCGCAGTTGGAACAGGCCGGTTACCGCAGCGTCGATCAGGTGATGGAGCATGGCGAATTCGCCACCCGCGGCGCGCTGCTCGATCTTTACCCGATGGGCAGCGATGAGCCTTACCGCATCGACTTTTTCGATGACGAAATCGACAGTCTGCGCATCTTCGACGTCGATACCCAGCGCACGCTGAGCGAAGTCGAAGCCATCAATCTGTTGCCGGCCCACGAGTTCCCCACCGACAAGAACGCCATCGAGCTGTTCCGCAGCCAGTGGCGCGAGCAGTTTGAGGTGCGTCGCGACGCCGAGCACATCTATCAGCAGGTCAGCAAAAGCGCCTGGCCCGCCGGTATCGAATACTGGCAGCCGCTGTTCTTCAGCCAGCCGCTGCCGTCGCTGTTCAGCTACCTGCCGGCCAATACGCTGATCGTCAATACCGGCGATCTGGAGGGCGCCGCCGAGCGCTTCTGGCAGGACGTCAACCAGCGTTACGAAAGCCGCCGCGTCGATCCGATGCGTCCGCTGCTGGCGCCGGATACGCTGTGGCTGCGCGTTGATGCGCTGTTCGGCGAGCTGAAGGCCTGGCCGCGCATCGCGCTGAAAACCGATGAGCTGCCGGCCAAGGCCGGCAATACCAATCTGGATTACCATGCCCTGCCCGATCTGGCGGTGCAGGCGCAGCATAAATCCCCGCTGGATAATTTGCGGCGCTTTATCGAAGGCTTCGACGGCAGCGTGATTTTCTCCGTCGAGAGCGAGGGGCGGCGTGAAACGCTGCAGGATCTGCTCGGCCGCATCAAGCTGGCGCCGGCGCTGATTCAGCGTCTCGATCAGGCGGAGACGACAGGCCGTTACATGATGGTCGGCGCCGCCGAACACGGCTTCCTCGACGGCCTGCGCCAGCGGGCGCTGATCTGTGAAAGCGATCTGCTCGGCGAGCGCGTCAGCCGCCGCCGGCAGGACAACCGGCGCACCATCAACACCGATACCCTGATCCGCAACCTGGCGGAGCTGCATCCCGGCCAGCCGGTGGTGCACCTGGAGCACGGCGTTGGCCGCTACGTCGGCCTGACCACGCTGGAAGCCGGCGGCATCAAGGCCGAATACCTGATCCTCTCCTACGCCGGTGAGGACAAGCTGTACGTGCCGGTGTCCTCGCTGCATCTGATCAGCCGCTACGCCGGCGGCGCGGACGAAAACGCTCCGCTGCACAAACTGGGTGGCGACGCCTGGACGCGCGCGCGGCAGAAAGCGGCCGAGCGGGTGCGCGACGTAGCGGCCGAGCTGCTGGATATCTACGCCCAGCGCGCCGCCAAGGCCGGTTTCGCCTTCAAACACAACCGCGAGCAGTACCAGCTGTTCTGCCAGAGCTTCCCGTTCGAAACCACGCCGGATCAGGAACAGGCGATCAACGCGGTGCTGAGCGACATGTGCCAGCCGCTGGCGATGGACCGCCTGGTGTGCGGCGACGTCGGCTTCGGCAAAACCGAAGTGGCGATGCGCGCCGCCTTCCTGGCGGTGGAAAACGGCAAGCAGGTGGCGGTCCTGGTGCCGACGACACTGCTGGCGCAGCAGCACTTCGACAACTTCCGCGATCGCTTCGCCACCTGGCCGATCCGCATCGAGATGATGTCGCGTTTCCGCAGTGCCAAAGAGCAGCAGCAGGTGCTGGACGACGCGGCCGAAGGCAAAGTGGACATCATTATCGGCACCCACAAGCTGTTGCAGAGCGATCTGCGCTGGAAAGACCTGGGGCTGCTGATCGTCGATGAAGAGCACCGCTTTGGCGTGCGCCACAAGGAACGCATCAAAGCGATGCGCGCCGACGTCGATATCCTGACGCTGACCGCCACGCCGATCCCGCGTACGCTGAACATGGCGATGAGCGGCATGCGCGATCTGTCGATCATCGCCACCCCACCGGCGCGCCGGCTGGCGGTGAAGACCTTCGTGCGCGAATACGACAGTCTGGTGGTGCGCGAGGCGATCCTGCGCGAAGTGCTGCGCGGCGGCCAGGTTTACTACCTCTACAACGACGTGGAAAACATCGAGAAAGCGGCGCAGCGCCTGGCTGAGCTGGTGCCGGAAGCGCGCATCGCCATCGGCCACGGCCAGATGCGCGAACGCGATCTGGAGCGGGTGATGAACGATTTCCACCACCAGCGCTTCAACGTGCTGGTGTGCACCACTATCATCGAAACCGGCATCGATATCCCCAGCGCCAACACCATCATCATCGAGCGGGCCGATCGCTTCGGCCTGGCGCAGCTGCACCAACTGCGCGGCCGCGTCGGGCGTTCGCACCACCAGGCTTACGCCTATCTGCTGACGCCAAACCCGAAAGCCATGGGCACCGACGCTCATAAACGGCTCGAGGCCATCGCGTCGCTGGAAGATCTCGGCGCCGGTTTCGCGCTGGCGACCCACGATCTGGAGATCCGCGGCGCCGGTGAGCTGCTGGGAGAAGATCAGAGCGGCCAGATGACCACCGTCGGCTTCTCGCTCTATATGGAGCTGCTGGAAAGCGCCGTCGACGCGTTGAAAAACGGCCGAGAACCGTCGCTGGAAGATCTCACCAGCAGCCAGACCGAGGTAGAGTTGCGCATGCCGGCGCTGCTGCCGGAAGATTTCATTCCCGACGTCAATACCCGCCTGTCCCTGTATAAGCGTATCGCCAGCGCGAAAAACGACGGTGAGCTTGACGAGCTGAAGGTCGAGCTGATCGACCGCTTCGGTCAACTGCCGGATGCGGCGCGCAATCTGTTGCAGTGCGCGGCGCTGCGCCTGCATGCGCAGAAACTGGGGATCAAACGCATCGAGAGCAACGAGCGCGGCGGCTTTATCGAGTTCGGCGACAACAACCGCGTCGATCCGGGTTATCTGATCGGCCTGTTGCAGGGCAATCCGCAGGTTTACCGCCTGGACGGCCCGAGCAAGCTGAAGTTCACGCTCGATCTGGCCGATCGCCAAAAACGCCTGTCGTTCACCGAAGAGCTGCTGAACGCCTTCCGCGAGCATACGCTGGCGGCCTGAGCCAACGCCCCCGCCGTGGCGGCGGAGGCGGCTTATTCGCGCGGGAATCCGGCGCCCAGCGGCGCCAGCTGCATCACGCGGCTGGTCACCACCCGGTTTTTACCGCCGCGCTTCGCCTCATACAAGGCCTCGTCGGTCATGGCGATCGCCTTGTCCAGCGTCATGCCCGGCAGATACAGCGACACGCCGATCGACAGCGTGATGTGCGCTTCGTCATGCGCATTCAGCAAGAACGTCGAGCTCTCAACCGCGCTGCGAATGCGCTCCGCCACCCCGCCGATGACCTGCGGATCGTAGCTGGCGGTGATCACCATAAACTCTTCGCCACCGTAGCGCCCGACGAAGTCCTCATTGCGCACGCTGTTTTGCAGCAGCCGGCCGACGCTGGCCAGCAGCACGTCACCGGCCGGATGACCGTAGGTATCGTTGATGCTTTTGAAGTTATCCAAATCGAGGATCATCAGCCCGCACGGGCGGCGTTCGGCACGCTGCAGCATCAGCTGATAATCGACGCTGGCGCGGTTGTTGATGTGGGTCAGGCTGTCGGTAGTGGCGCGCGCGCGCATCGCGAAATAGGCGTAGATATGGCGCTCTTTGAAATTCAGCGCATGATAGCAAATCGCCAAACAGAGCGCCGAAGCCGCCTGGTACAGCAACACATCCGGCCACAGCCCGCTCAGGTCCACCAGCAGCCACACCACCGCGATGCGATACAGCGCGATGATGCCAATCGTCAGGTAAAACACCCGATGGGATTTCTTCAGCCACACCCGCGACAGCAGCAGCGGCGCGACGATCGAGGCGATGAACAAGTTATCGACGGTGAAACCGCCGGTCAGCGCCATGGCGAACAGAAAACTCACCAGCCCGCTGACACCGCCGCCGAAGAAAGTCACCAATATCATCGGGATCATCGCAAAGCTGTAATGCACCTTATCGGTCAGCTCCAGCCGATCCTGGCTCAAATACAGCACCGCCACCCCGGCCAGCAGGCCGAAAACAACGCGCTTCCACAGTGCGGATTGATAAGAAAAAGGGGCATTCTTGCTGAGAAGGAAATAGCTTATCGACAACGTCGCGTAGGTGATGCAGGCGTCGCTGTAAAGGGTGGAAATGGACGCAATGTAAGTCATAAATAGTCAGCGCGCTCCTCGGGATCGCCAGGGGGTAATGTGCAGACGTTGAATAACGCATCCCTGTCGTCTCCGCTTCGGCGGCGGCCATTTATACCCGTCGTCTTTCAAACCGCAGCGTTGTTACCTGCACGCTCTCCCCCCAGTCACTTACCTGAGTAAGCTCCTGGGGATGCGATCGCTGGGCGCCTAGCTGCAATTTGAAATCCATAGGGATACACAGTCTATTAATAGAGTAGCAGTTCTATCTTATCGCCAAGCCGTCTATCTCACGACGCACGCTTCAGGCTACTCTGAGCGTTGTGTTATCGGGGGAGAACCGCATGAATATCGACGATGAACTGCAAGCGCTCAGCGAACAGGAAGCGACGCTGGCCTTTACCCATTTTGACGCCGCCACCGCCTGGGAACTGGGCGCGGCGCTGAAAACCGCCGCCGAGCGGCGCGGCCTGAGCATCGCCATCGAGATCCAACTGGCCGGGCAGACGCTGTTTTATTACGCCATGCCGGGCGCCACGCCGGACATTGCCGACTGGGTGCGGCGCAAGCGCAATCTGGTGAACCATTTTCACAAAAGCTCTTACGCCATCGGCCTGCGCCTGCAGCAGCGGCAAACGTCGCTGGAGGAGCGTTACGGGCTGAGCGTGCGCGACTATTCGGTGCACGGCGGCGCCTTCCCGCTCACCCTGACCGGCCTCGGCTGCGTCGGCAGCATCAGCATTTCCGGCGCGCCGCAGAAGGAAGATCACCAACTATTGGTGAGCACTTTAGCCCACTTTCTCGGCTTATCCCTGCCCGCCCTGCAATAACCGTTAAAACCTTGACTGTCACTTTCCTTTTCAGCCGCAGAATCTGCGGCTGACTTCTCTATTTTCGGCATTTAGCGCCGAACAAAAGGGCGACTCTCTGATTTCCTGCGCCAAATTGACACAGGTCTGGTAATCCGCTGAACAAAAGGCGTATGGTATCTGTCACGTGACAAGACGGACCTCATCGGGCCCGCCATTCCTTTCACTTTTGAAGATTTGGTACGCACCGTAGATGAAAACCCATGAAATAAACAAAATTCGCCCCTTCAGCGCGCTGATAGACGCCTGCTGGCGGGAACCTTATAACCTGGCGCGGTTGCTGAAAGACGCTATCGCCGGGGTGACGGTCGGTATTATCGCCATCCCGCTGGCGATGGCGCTGGCGATCGCCAGCGGCGTGCCGCCGCAGTACGGCCTGTATACCGCCGCCATCGCCGGCATCGTCATCGCCGTCAGCGGCGGTTCGCGCTACAGCGTCTCCGGCCCCACCGCCGCCTTCGTAGTGATCCTGTATCCGGTTTCTCAGCAGTTCGGCCTGGCCGGCCTGCTGGTCGCCACGCTGATCTCCGGGGTATTTCTGCTGCTGATGGGACTGGCGCGCTTTGGCCGGCTGATCGAGTACATTCCGCTGCCGGTGACGCTCGGCTTTACCTCCGGCATCGCCATCACCATCGCCACCATGCAGATCAAGGACTTTTTCGGCCTGCAGCTGGCGCACACGCCGGAAAATTACGCCGGCAAGCTGTACGCCCTGCTGCAGGCGCTGCCGACGCTGGATTTCGGCGATACCCTGATCGGCGCCGTGACGCTGCTGATCCTGATCTTCTGGCCCAAGCTCGGCCTGCGGGTACCAGGCCACCTGCCGGCGCTGCTGGCGGGCACCGCGCTGATGGGGCTGCTGACGCTGTTTGACCACCCGGTGGCGACCATCGGCTCCCGCTTCAGCTACCTGCTGGCCGATGGCAGCAGCGGCCAGGGCATCCCGCCTATCTTGCCGCAGCTGCTGCTGCCCTGGGATCTGCCGGGCGGCGGCGGGCAGCCGTTCACTCTGAGTTGGCAAACCGTTTCCGCCCTGTTGCCGGCGGCGTTTTCGATGGCGATGCTCGGGGCGATCGAATCGCTGCTGTGCGCGGTGGTGCTCGACGGCATGACCGGCAAGAAGCATAACTCGAACAGCGAACTGATCGGCCAGGGCGCGGGCAACATCATCGCGCCGTTCTTCGGCGGCATCACCGCGACCGCCGCGATTGCCCGCTCGGCCGCCAACGTGCGCGCCGGCGCCACCTCGCCGGTGTCCGCCATCATCCACGCGCTGCTGGTGCTGTTGGCGCTGCTGGTTCTGGCGCCATGGCTCTCTTATCTGCCGCTGGCGGCGATGGCGGCGCTGCTGTTGATGGTCGCCTGGAACATGAGCGAGGCTCACAAAGTGATTTACCTGCTGCGCCGGGCGCCGAAGGACGACATTCTGGTACTGCTGCTGTGCATGTCGCTGACGGTGCTGTTCGACATGGTGATCGCCATTACCGTGGGCATCGTGTTGGCGTCGCTGCTGTTTATGCGCCGCATCGCCCGCATGACGCGGCTAAGCGAACTGAGCGCCGATGACGGCCGTCTGGTGCTGCGAGTGAATGGCCCGCTGTTCTTCGCCGCCGCCGAGCGCATCTTTAGCGAACTGCTGGCGCGCAGCGAGGACTACCGAACGATCGTGCTGCAGTGGGATGCGGTGCCGGTGCTCGACGCCGGCGGCCTGAACGCCCTGCGGCGCTTTATCGACGTGCTGCCGGCGGATAAAAAGCTGGTGATCACCGACGTGCCATTCCAGCCGCTGAAAACCCTGGCGCGCGCGCGGGTGCAGCCGATCGAGGGCCGCTTGCAGTTCTATCCGACCCTGCCGGAAGCGCTGGCGGCCACCGGCGCCTAAACGTAAAAAAGCCCGACAAGTCGGGCTTTTTTTATGGCGACGAGCGCTTAGTTGCTGGTATCCAGCTCCGGGAAACTCTTCACCAGGTCGTCGATGGCTTTCATCTGCGCCAGGAACGGTTCCAGTTTGTCCAACGGCAGCGCGGAAGGACCGTCGCACTTGGCGTTGTTCGGATCCGGGTGCGCTTCGAGGAACAGGCCGGCCAGGCCAACCGCCATACCGGCGCGCGCCAACTCGGCCACCTGAGCGCGGCGGCCGCCGGACGCGGCACCGAATGGATCGCGGGTCTGCAGCGCGTGGGTCACGTCGAAGATCACCGGATGGCCGCCAGTGACGTTCTTCATCACGTTGATGCCCAGCATGTCGACCACCAGGTTGTCATAGCCAAAGTTGCTGCCGCGATCGCACAGGATCACCTGGTCGTTGCCGCCCTCTTTGAACTTGTCGACAATGTTGCCCATCTGCCCCGGGCTGACGAACTGCGGCTTCTTGACGTTGATCACCGCGCCGGTTTTCGCCATCGCTTCCACCAGATCGGTCTGACGCGCCAGGAAGGCCGGCAGTTGGATCACATCAACCACTTCGGAAACCGGCTGCGCCTGCGCCGCTTCATGCACGTCGGTGATGATTTTCACGCCGAAGGTTTTTTTCAGCTCTTCGAAGATCTTCATCCCTTCTTCCAGGCCCGGACCGCGGTACGAGTGGATGGAAGAACGGTTGGCTTTGTCGAAGGAAGCTTTGAATACGTAAGGAATGCCCAGTTTTTGCGTCACGGTGACGTAGTGCTCGCAGATGCTCATCGCCAGATCGCGCGATTCCAGCACGTTCATACCGCCAAACAGCACAAACGGCAGGTCGTTTGCTACGTCGATGTCGCCAATGCTAACCACTTTCTGTTTCATGCTTTCGCCTTTGTTAAGGTTGTTACCGTCGCCTTGCAAACTGCACGGAGTCATTGAATTAATGCAGCGTCACCTGTTTCGGCTCAATCGAGTGGATCTGTACTTTGATCACTTCGCTGACCGGGTCTTCAGGACACTGCTCGACAAAATAGTTGAGATCGGAAATCGCGATGTGGTTGCACTCCAGCTGGGCATAAATCAGCCCGCGGTCGCGGATCTCGTACGGATCTTCCGGATCGAAGCACAGCACCGTTTCGCTGGTGCGCAGCGCCATTTCCAGCTGCTTTTCTTCCATCAGGGCGGCCTTCAACGTGTCCAGCATCTTGCGCACCACCATGATGTTCTCCGACTCATCGAGGTCGTCGTCTTCCAGCTCGGCGCCCAGCCCTAGGTTGCCCTTGATCCACACTTCCAGCTGGTGCTCACTCAGGGTTTCGCCGTTCAGCGGGTTGATCAGCCACAGCTCTTCGTCCAGCCAATCGGCGCGCAGGATCAGCTGGGTAGGGAAAATCACCGGCAGCAGCGGCAGATCCAGCGCGTTGGCGATGTGCAGGAAAATGGTGCCCAGAGAGACCGGCGTGCCCTGCCGCCCTTCCAGCACCTTGTCCAGCCAGATGGCGTCCGACAGGCGGTACACGCCGCTGGCGCCGCCGAATCCCCAGGTCTTGTAGAACAGTTCAATGAGCGCATCCAGTTGCTGCTCCTGAGTGATATCGACCGGCACTGCCGCACGCGCTTCATCCACCAGCTGTTGCAGCTTTCGCTCCACGTCGGCAGCCGGGAAGTCGCGCCGCACCGACTGCGACACCAGGATCACCCCTTCGCTCAGCGGCGAGGTGTTAAATTCAAAATCAGCAATGCTACTCATAGGTATCCCATCAGAAACGGTATTTTCGTCGTGGCAAGTTTAATTATCAGATACAGACAGCCCAACGCCAGCACGAACGCTACGGTTCGCAGCCGCTGACTTTTGGTCTTCTTGCCCAATGCGACATAGCCAAGCAGGATATAGATAATAACGCCAAACAGCTTCTCGGTCAGCCATGAGTCCATACCCAGCAGCGGATAAAACCCGAACGTCACCACCAGCGCGATGCCGCTGACGAACAGCAGCGTGTCATTCAGGTGCGGCGCTACCTTGACCCAGCGGCGCCCCATGATCGGCGAGCGGCGCCACTGCCAGTAGAAACGCAGCACAAACAAGGTAATACTGATGGCGACCGTCAGCAAATGGAAATGTTTCAACGCGGTGTATGCAGTCATGATGCTCCCTTAAATGGCCCGGGCGTCGTTATTATGAGGGGCGCTTATCCCGGCCATTGGCCGAGCGTCACGCGGTCGTTGTCGCCGTAATCACGGTGGGTGGCGACAGCGGAAAATCCGGCGGCCTGCAGCAGCGCGCGCACGCTCTCGCCCTGCTGCCAACCATGTTCCAACAGCAGCCAGCCCTGCGGCTGCAAATAGTGCGGCGCCTGGCGCACGATGGCGGCCAGATCCGCCAGCCCGTGCTCGGCGGCGACCAGCGCGCTGCCCGGCTCGAAGCGCACGTCGCCCTGTGACAAATGCGGATCGGCGGCGTCGATATAGGGCGGATTGCTGGCAATCAGCGCAAAGCGTTGCCCCGCGACGGGCGCAAACCAGCTGCCCTGTAGAAATCGGACGTTGTCGATCTTCAGCTTGTGCGCATTGTGCTGCGCCAGCGCAACCGCCTCTGGCTGCACATCGACGCCGATTGCCGAACAATCCGGGCGCTCGCTGGCTAGCGCCAGGGCAATGGCGCCGGTGCCGGTGCCGAGATCGAGGAAGTGGCAGGATTGCGGCGGCAGGCGCGCCAGCGCCAGTTCCACCAGGCATTCGGTATCCGGGCGTGGGATCAGCGTCGCCGGCGAGACCGACAGCGGCAGCGACCAAAACTCGCGCTCGCCCACCAGATAGGCCACCGGCTCACCGCGTTCGCGGCGCGCCAGCAGCGCCTCCAGCTGCTGTTGCTGCGGCGGCGTCAGCAGGGTTTCCCCGAACGCCATCAGGAAGGTTCTGGCCTTGCCGGTCACGAAACCCAACAGGATTTCCGCGTCGCGCCGGGCGCTGTCGCTGTGGGTCAGACGCGCGGCGGCGGCTTTCAGCCAGTGTTGATAATCCATCACTCTTGCTCGGCGGACAGCGCAGCCAACTGATCGGCCTGATACTCCTGCACGATCGGCTGGATCAGCATGTCCAGTTTGCCTTCCATCACTTCGTCCAGACGGTAGAGCGTCAGGTTGATGCGGTGGTCGGTCACCCGCCCCTGCGGGAAGTTGTAGGTGCGGTTGCGGTCGGAACGATCGCCGCTGCCCAGCAGGTTGCGGCGCGTGGACGCCTCGGCCTGCTGGCGCTTGGCCATCTCGGCGGCGCGAATGCGCGCGCCCAGCACCGACATCGCCTTGGCTTTGTTTTTGTGCTGCGAACGTTCGTCCTGGCACTCCACCACGATGCCGGTCGGCAGGTGGGTGATGCGGATCGCCGAGTCGGTGGTGTTAACGTGCTGACCACCGGCGCCGGAGGAGCGGAAGGTGTCGATTTTCAGATCGCCCGGGTTGATGTCCGGCAGCTCGGCTTCCGGCACTTCCGGCATCACCGCCACGGTACAGGCGGAGGTGTGGATGCGCCCTTGGGATTCGGTTTCCGGCACGCGCTGCACGCGGTGGCCGCCGGATTCAAACTTCAGCTGGCCGTACACGCCGTCGCCGGAAACTTTGGCGATCACTTCTTTGAAGCCGCCGTGTTCGCCTTCGTTGGCGCTCATCACCTCGACGCGCCAGCGGCGGCTTTCCGCATAGCGGCTGTACATGCGGAACAGATCGCCGGCGAAGATCGCCGCCTCATCGCCGCCGGTGCCGGCGCGCACTTCGAGGAAGCAGCTGCGCTCATCGTCCGGATCTTTCGGCAGCAGCAACACCTGCAGCTGCTGTTCCAGCGCTTCGCTGGTCGCCCGCGCCTGTTTCAGCTCTTCCTGCGCCATCTCGCGCATTTCCGGATCGTCCAGCATCATTTCCGCCGTCTCCAGATCCTCCTGCACCTGACGCCATTCCAGGAAGCAGCGGCTGACATCGGTCAGCTGCGCGTATTCTCGCGACAGCGCGCGGAACCGGTCTTGCTCGGCGATGACGCCGGCATCGCCGAGCAGCGCCTGCACTTCTTCATGGCGCTCTTGTAACGCTTCCAGTTTGGCAACAATAGAAGGCTTCATGCGTGGTAATAAACCCTGTTAATAGAGAAAACTAATGCTGATCCAGCCCGAGGCTGTCGCGTAATAACTGCAACCGCTCCACGTCGCCGTCGCCGGCGGCCTGCTGGAGGGATTTGGTAGGGGCATGAATAAGACGGTTGGTCAGTTTATGGGCCAACTCGTGAATAACCTGCTCCACGCTGGCGCCCTGCGCGATGGAGGCCAGCGCTTTGGCCTCCATCTCTGCGCGGATCTGGTCGGCCTGCGAACGGTAGTCGCGGATGGTTTCCACCGCGCCCTGCGAGCGCAGCCAGGCCATGAAGTTGGTGCTTTCCTGCTGCACGATCGACTCCGCCTGCACCGCCGCCGCTTTGCGCTGCGCCAGATTGCTTTGAATGATGGCGTGCAGATCGTCCACGCTGTACAGATAAGCGTTGGCCAGTTTGCCGACCTCCGGTTCGATATCGCGCGGTACGGCGATATCCACCAGCAGCATCGGCTGGTTGCGGCGCGCCTTCAGCGCGCGCTCCACCATCCCTTTTCCGATGATCGGCAGCGGGCTGGCGGTGGAACTGATGATGATGTCGGCGTCCGCCAGGCGTTCGTCGATCTCCGGCAGGGTGATCACTTCCGCGCCGACTTCGTCCGCCAGCAATTGCGCGCGCTCACGGGTGCGGTTAGCGATGATCATGTGCCGCACTTTGTGCTCGCGCAGGTGGCGCGCCACCAGCTCGATGGTTTCACCGGCGCCCACCAGCAAGACGTTGAGATCGGCCAGCGATTCGAAAATCTGCCGCGCCAGCGTACAGGCGGCGAAAGCCACGGAGACCGCGCTGGCGCCGATGTCGGTTTCGGTGCGCACGCGCTTGGCAACGGAGAAGGATTTCTGGAACAGTCGCTCCAGCTCGCCGGACAGCGACTGGCCGCGTTGGGATTCGGCGAAGGCCTTTTTCACCTGGCCGAGGATTTGCGGTTCGCCCAGCACCAGCGAGTCCAACCCGCTGGCCACCCGCATCAGATGGCTGACCGCGTCGTTGCCTTGATGCCAGTAGAGGCTTTTCTTCACCTCTTCCGGACGCAGGTTGTGGTAGGCGCACAGCCAGGCGACCAGTTGTTCGTGCATGTGCTCCTGCTGCTCCACGCTGAGATACAGCTCGGTGCGGTTGCAGGTGGACAACACGACGCCGCCCTGCACCAACGGTTGTTGGAGCAAGCTGGTCAGCGCCTCATCGATGGACTCTGGCGAGAAGGTCACCCTTTCACGCAGAGAAACCGGAGCGGTTTTGTGATTTATACCTAACGCCAGCAGGGTCATTGCTTCGAGTAATACTTCTGTTGGTACGGGTTCTCGTTGAACGGCATTCTACTTGATGCGCGGGATCAATAAAAGTAACAACCGCATCTTCCGTTCAATCGCTGTCATAGACGACATCAATTAATGAATAAGTAATAAATACAGCGGGATAAATAGTCAAAGGGTAGGTTGATTGTTTAAATTTTAGCGCAGTTTGCGATGACGCGCACGCTATTCGACGCACATAACGGCGGCGTTTGCGCAACTCTGCACCGCTTATCGGGAGCGCCTCCCCCGCCTTCAGGCGATTGTGTTACGCTTAATGGCAACCCCGACGCGCGCGCCGCGTTGGCACGACGCCGGTAAACGCGGCAAGATTCAACGCGATGCAGCAAAAAATTGACGCGCCGCCGGCGCCCCGTTAGCGTGAGCGCTGAATCCGGGTTTCGTCGCGCATGCCCGCAAGGACAAAAGGACAAGAAAAAGTTATGCCAATACGCAAAGTTAGTTTGCTCCGTCTGATCCCGCTGGCCAGCCTGGTGCTGGCCGCCTGTACCACCACCAAGCCGACCGGCCCGGCCACCAGCCCGACCTCACCGCAGTGGCGCGCCCATGAGCAGGCGGTGCAGCAGCTTAGCACCTATCAGACCCGCGGCTCTTTCGCCTACTTGTCTGATCAGAAAAAAGTCTATGCCCGCTTCTTCTGGCAACAGTTTTCGCCGGAGCGCTACCGCCTGCTGCTGACTAACCCGCTGGGCAGCACGGAAATGGATCTCAACGTACAGAAAAACGTGGTGCAGCTGACCGACAACCAGGGCAAACGCTACGTCAGCGACAACCCGGAAGAGATGATCCGCAAGCTGACCGGCATGGCGATCCCGCTGAACAACCTGCGCCAGTGGATGGTCGGCCTGCCGGGCGAAGCCAGCGATTTTGCGCTGGATGACCAATATCGACTGAGCAAACTGACCTACCAGCAAGGCGGCCAGACCTGGAAAGTGGATTACCAGAGCTACAGCACCGAGGTGCAGCCGACGCTGCCGAACCGTCTGGAGCTGCAGCAGGGCGACCAGCGCATCAAGCTGAAAATGGATAACTGGACGCTCAAATGATCCGCCAGTGGCCCTCCCCCGCGAAACTCAACCTGTTTCTGTACATCACCGGCCGTCGTGAAGACGGCTATCACCTGCTGCAAACGCTGTTCCAGTTTTTGGACTACGGCGACACCCTGACCATTGACCCGCGCCAGGACGATCGCATTAACCTGCTGACGCCGGTCGACGGCGTGCCGGACGAGCAGAACCTGATCGTGCGCGCCGCCCGCCTGCTGCAGCGCTATTGTGATGAACAGGGTCTGCAGACCGCGCCGCGCGGCGCCGACATCAGCATCGACAAGCGCCTGCCGATGGGCGGCGGCCTGGGCGGCGGCTCCTCCAACGCCGCCACCGTGCTGGTGGCGTTGAACGAGCTGTGGCGCTGCGGTCTTGGCGACGACCAACTGGCTGCATTGGGGCTCAGCCTCGGCGCCGACGTGCCGGTGTTCGTGCGCGGCCACGCCGCCTTCGCCGAAGGCATCGGCGAGCGTCTGCAGCCGGCCGAGCCGCAGGAAAAATGGTATCTGGTGGCGCATCCCGGCGTCGGCATCCCGACGCCGGTTATCTTCGGCGACCCCGAATTAAAAAGAAACACCCCGGTTCGCTCCTTAAGTGAGCTGTTGCAGGCGCCGTACGCAAATGATTGCGAACCGATCGCAAGAAAACGTTTTCGCGAGGTTGAACAGCTTCTTTCATGGCTGTTAGAATACGCCCCGTCACGCCTGACTGGCACAGGTGCTTGTGTGTTTGCTGAATTCGACACAGAAATCGCCGCCCGTCAGGTGTTAAATCAAGCCCCGGAGTGGTTGTGTGGTTTTGTAGCGCGCGGCGTTAACGTCTCCCCACTACATCGCATTCGTTCCGGGCGGTTTGAGTCGTAGCTCAACGTTTCGCTGCGCAGGGTCATGCACACCTGGCCCTGTTATCCCTGCGCTGCCTGCGGTCTCAATTTTAGTTTTACATACCCGTATGTATATTGCGCCGGCGTCGCCGACTGCCCCTTGGCGATGTCGCATGACAATATCTTCTCTGGACGCAAGCCTGAGGTTCTTCTCGTGCCTGATATGAAGCTTTTTGCTGGTAACGCCACCCCGGAACTAGCACAACGTATTGCCAACCGTTTGTACACCAGCCTTGGTGACGCCGCTGTAGGTCGTTTTAGCGACGGCGAAGTGAGCGTGCAAATCAACGAAAATGTACGCGGCGGTGATATTTTCATCATCCAGTCCACCTGTGCCCCGACCAACGACAACCTGATGGAACTGGTTGTGATGGTCGACGCCCTGCGTCGCGCCTCCGCAGGTCGTATTACCGCCGTTATCCCTTACTTCGGCTATGCCCGCCAGGATCGCCGCGTGCGTTCCGCGCGTGTGCCAATCACCGCCAAGGTTGTCGCCGATTTCCTCTCCAGCGTAGGGGTTGACCGCGTTCTGACGGTGGATCTGCATGCTGAGCAGATTCAAGGCTTCTTCGACGTACCGGTAGACAACGTGTTCGGCAGCCCGATCCTGCTGGAAGACATGCTGCAGCAGAACCTGGAAAACCCGATCGTGGTTTCCCCGGACATCGGCGGCGTCGTGCGCGCCCGCGCCATCGCCAAACTGCTGAACGACACCGATATGGCCATCATCGACAAACGCCGCCCGCGCGCGAACGTTTCTCAGGTGATGCACATCATCGGTGACGTGGCAGGCCGCGACTGCGTGCTGGTCGACGACATGATCGACACCGGCGGCACCTTGTGTAAAGCGGCTGAAGCGTTGAAAGAACGCGGTGCCAAGCGCGTATTCGCCTACGCGACGCACCCGATCTTCTCCGGCAACGCCGTGGACAACATCAAGAACTCGGTGATTGATGAAGTGATCGTCTGCGACACCATTCCGCTGTCGCAGGAAATCAAGGCACTGAAAAACGTTCGCACTCTGACCCTGTCCGGCATGCTGGCTGAAGCCATCCGCCGCATCAGCAACGAAGAGTCGATCTCTGCGATGTTCGAGCATTGATCCGTCATCTTTCCGGTGCGGCGCCCACTGCGCCGGAAAGATAGCGCGCTCGACAGCAGAAAAAGAAAAACCCGTTGGTGCGTGAGCAACAACGGGTTTTCTACTCGTAGTCCGACATGACCTCAAACCTTAATGCACGGCAGATGTTCCCTTGCCCTGCTCTTGCTTCCCTTCTGCTTTTTTAATCAATGCGACGAACGATGTTGATCGTTGCGGCACCGTTTATCAAAGTGTTTTACCCACCAGTAGCGATCCGCCACCTGCTCGCGGCCGCCGATACGCGCGCCCACCAGCCACAACAGCGCGCCGACGAAGATGCTCATGATGGCGCCGTGGGCGAAAAACTGCGGCAGATTGAACTGGGATACTTCAGCAATAATGGAGTATCCGACACCGCCGATCATCACGACCAGCCCCAGCCCCATAAAAAAGTTGCCCACTCTGTCCGCGCTTCTACGTTTCATATGCCACCTCCATGATTGCCATGTGCCAACCGGGATAACGCTGCAACTTGTTAACCCACTTTGATAAGTTAAGTATAGTCCCTGTTGCGGCAAGGGGATTGCGGAGGCGATCACAAATGGTAAAGAATTATTGACACTTCTTAACACGGCGCTGAAAATTAGCGGACAAATTGAATTATTCAGCTAATGAATCACTCGCCTTTCTTACCTAAGGTGACGGCAGAGATCGGGTTTTGTCATTCACCGCCCCGACAGGTAGACTAAGGCCCTTTCCATTACCCTGATCATAGCGAATCTCCCAGTGAGCAGTATTAAATTGATAGTCGGCCTCGCCAACCCGGGCGCGGAATACGCCCAGACACGCCACAACGCCGGCGCCTGGTACGTCGATCTGCTGGCCCAGCGCCACAATCAGCAGTTAAAAGAAGAGAGCAAGTTCTTCGGCTACACCGCCCGTTTGAACCTGGCGGGCAACGACGTGCGCCTGCTGGTGCCGACCACCTTCATGAACCTGAGCGGCAAAGCGGTGTTGGCGATGGCCAATTTCTACCGCATCGAACCCAACGAGATCCTGGTGGCGCACGACGAGCTGGATCTGCCGCCCGGCGTGGCCAAAATCAAGCTCGGCGGCGGCAACGGCGGCCACAACGGCCTGAAAGACATCCAGAACAAGTTCGGCAACAACCCGAACTTCTACCGCCTGCGCATCGGCATCGGCCATCCGGGCGACAAGAACAAGGTGGTGGGCTTCGTGCTCGGCAAGCCGCAGGCCGGCGAGCAGAAGATGATCGACGAAGCGATCGACGAATCGCTGCGCTGCACCGAGATGCTGATGAAGGACGGGCTGGAAAAAACCGTTCAGCGCCTGCACAGCTTCAAGGCGCAGGCCTGAACCTTGCCGCAGCGGGCGCCCTGCCCGCTGCCTGCTTTTAGCCGCGCGGGTTGAAGGTTTCCTCACCCACGCGGCGCTCATCGGCGGTGAAGCCCTCTTCCGCCACATAATACTGCGGATCGTCCAGCTCATGGCTGCAGAACGGCCCGGCGCGCTTGAGCAGGCGCACGCAGTCAGCGCTCAGGTGGCGCAGACGAATGCTTTTCCCCGCCGCCAGATAGCGCGCCGTCAGCTTATCGATCGCCTCTACGCCGCTGGAATCCATCACCCGGGTGCCGGCAAAATCCAGCACCACGCTCTGCGGATCGCTCTGCGGGTCGAACAGCTCGGCGAAAGCCGCAGCAGAGCCGAAGAACAGCGGGCCATCGAGCTGATACACCGCCACCTCGCCCGTTACCTGCCGCTGACGCACGCGGATGCGCGCCTGCTGCCAGGCGAACACCAGCGCCGAAATAATCACCCCGCTGATCACCGCCACCGCCAGATCGGTAAAGATGGTGATCAGCGTGACGGCGACCATCACCAGCGCGTCCGCCTTCGGCATGCGGCGCAAGCGACGCAGCGAGCTCCACTCGAAGGTGTTGTAACACACCACCAGCATCACCCCGGCCAGCGCCGCCACCGGCAGCAGGCCGATATAGCGCGACAGGCTGACCACGAACAGGATCAGCAGGATGGCGCCTACCGTGCCGGAGATGCGCCCGCGCCCGCCCGAGGTGAAGTTGATGATCGACTGGCCGATCATCGCGCAGCCGGCGAAGCAGCCGAACAGGCCGCATACCGCGTTACCGGCGCCCTGCGCGATACTCTCGCGGTTGCCGTTGCCCTTCTTGCCGCCCATTTCATCCAGCACCGTCATGGTCAGCAGCGATTCGATCAAACCGACCAGGGCGATCACCACCGCATAGGGCAGCACCACTCGCACCATCTCCAGGGTAAACGGCGCCGTCGGCAGGCTGAAGTGCGGCAGCGCGCCGGAAATGTCCGCCAGGTCGCCCACCCGCAGCGTGTGCAGGTTGAGGCCGATCGCCAATGCCGAGACCACCAGCAGCGCCGCCAGCGAAGACGGAATGGCTTTGGTCAGGCGCGGGAACAGCACCACCACCGCAATCGCCAGCGCCACCAAGCCGTACATCAGCGGGCCCTGCCCGGCGATCATCTTCAGCTGTGCCAGCATGATGACGATCGCCAGACCGTTGACGAAGCCGTGGATCGCCGGCAGCGGCACCAGCCGAATGAACTTGCCCAACCGGAAGGCGCCGATCAGAATTTGGATCCCCCCGGCAAACAGCGTGGCCCACAGCACGTAACCCATGCCGTACTGCGCCGCCAGACTCATCAGCACCACCACAATGGAGCCGGCGGCGCCGGAAACCATGCCCGGCTTGCCGCCGAACAGCGCCGTGACCAGGCCGATAATAAACGCGGTATGCAAACCGACGATCGGCGAAAGACCGGCGACCAGCGAAAAGCCGACCGCCTCGGGGATCATCGAAACCGCCACCACAAAGCCCGCCAGGACTTCATTTTTAACGTCCGCGATCCTGACGTTACTCAGGTTAAACATGCATTATTCACTTATGACAGATGACATCATCTCCCCGCGTAGCGGGTATGGGGTACCGCAAGGCGCGGCAGAGTGCAGGCGGGCACAGCTCAGGGTGGCGTAGGCAAGAAATACATCCGGCGCGTTTCCTGTCGGTTAATCGAAACGGCCAGTATGGGTAAATGTGATCCAAATCTCAATCAAAAACCGGTCGCCCGCGCTGCGCTCACCCCCGCCAAGCAAGTCTGATCGAGATAAACGCCCATTACGTGTATAATGGCGGCATTATTTTGCCCTTTATGCAGTCGGTTAAACCTAACCAGCTGATAGTTAAGATATTTAAGGTGATTACAACATGGGATTCAAATGCGGTATCGTCGGCCTGCCTAACGTAGGCAAATCCACCCTGTTCAACGCGTTGACCAAAGCGGGCATTGAAGCAGCCAACTTCCCGTTCTGCACCATTGAACCGAACACCGGTGTGGTGCCGATGCCCGATCCGCGTCTGGATAAGCTGGCCGAGATCGTCAAGCCGCAGCGCATTCTGCCGACCACCATGGAATTCGTCGACATCGCCGGCCTGGTGAAAGGCGCGTCCAAGGGTGAAGGCCTGGGCAACCAGTTCCTGACCAACATCCGCGAAACCGAAGCCATCGGCCACGTGGTGCGCTGCTTCGAGAACGACAACATCATCCACGTCAACAACAAGGTCGATCCGGCCGAAGACATCGACGTCATCAACACCGAGCTGGCGCTGTCTGACCTGGACACCTGCGAGCGCGCCATCCACCGCGTGCAGAAGAAAGCCAAAGGCGGCGACAAAGACGCCAAGGCCGAGCTGGCGGCGCTGGAGAAATGCCTGCCGCACCTGGAAAACGCCGGCATGCTGCGCGCGCTGGATCTGACCGCGGAAGACAAGGCGGCGATCAAATACCTGAGCTTCCTGACGCTGAAGCCGACCATGTACATCGCCAACGTCAACGAAGACGGCTTCGAGAACAACCCGTACCTGGACACCGTGCGTAAAATCGCCGACGCCGAAGGCTCCGTGGTGGTCGCCGTGTGCGCCGCCGTGGAATCCGACATCGCCGAGCTGGAAGACGAAGAGCGCGACGAATTCATGGCCGAGCTGGGTCTGGAAGAGCCGGGCCTGAACCGCGTGATCCGCGCCGGTTACGAGCTGCTGAACCTGCAGACCTACTTCACCGCCGGCGTGAAAGAAGTGCGCGCCTGGACCATCCCGGTCGGCGCCACCGCTCCGCAGGCGGCCGGCAAGATCCACACCGACTTCGAGAAAGGCTTTATCCGCGCGCAAACCATCGCCTTTGACGACTTCATCACCTACAAGGGTGAGCAAGGCGCCAAGGAAGCCGGCAAAATGCGCTCCGAAGGTAAAGACTACATCGTCAAAGACGGCGACGTGATGAACTTCTTGTTCAACGTCTAACCCCTTCCCCGCAGCGCTTTTCTCCGCTGCCGGAAACGGAAACATCCACGCTTCGGCGTGGATTTTTTGTTTCTCGGTTCTGTGTTTTGACGGTCTGGACACAGAGCATCACGGTCTCATGTTTCCCACAGAACGATCTCGCCGTACGTTTCATTGCGCCCGTCATGACGGCATTATTCGCATCGCAGCACGAAAAACGGCTCTCGTGTTGATCCCTTGTCCTACAGGAAAAAGCTTGTCATCTTCCCTCGCGCCCTTATAATGAGTATTTACTCACTTATTAAAGGAGCCTCACCGTGGCCCGTCCCCGCAGTGAAGAAAAGCAGCAGGCGCTCTTGCAGGCCGCCACCGACATTTTTGCCGAACAAGGATTAGCGGCGCCCACATCGGCCATCGCCAGGAAAGCCGGCGTCTCGGAAGGCACGCTGTTCCGCTACTTTGAAAATAAGGACGTACTGCTGAGCGCAGTCTGCGACTACCTGCTTGATGAAATGGAGCGCCTGCTGACGCAAAGCTTGCAGGGCGTTTTGCCGGGTAAAGATCAAATGCAGCTCGCCTGGGATGCCTACATTGATTGGGCGCTCGCCAATCCCGCCGCGTATGCGACAGGGAACAAATTGATGGTCTCCGGCAAGTTATCCCCTGCACAGAGGGAAAGAAGCGTACGGTTCGGTGATATTTCCCAGCTGGGTATTCCATTGGTCCAAGGGCTGGATTTAGCGCAGTCGAGCGAGTTTCAGGGCATGATCTGCACGGTAATGGCCAATGGCGTTATCGATATGGCCGTTCAAAAACCGCACCTGTTGGATATTTACAAACGCGCAGGTTATGAAGCCATGGTGCGGGCCATTGAGCTTCCTGGCGCTCATACAGCCATCTAGCTTCTTTTTTTTAATTAAATAATGAGCATGTACTCACGCATTAAAAAGACACGACAATCATGCCACCCGTTTCAAAACTAAAAATGCTACGGAGACGGGCCTGTCCAAGGCTCCGCCGACTCACAATCGTTTCTTTTATTCTCAACGTGTCTTTGATCCTCTGCGGGTGCGTAACCTCGCCTGCATCAGACCGTCTGTCAGGAACCCAGCATGTTCCTGCAACATGGCGAGCCTCCCTGCCTGACTCGGCACATGTGCCTGTGTGGAATGCATGGCCCTCCGCCCGAAATGAATCAGGCGCCCGGCGCTTGCGCGCTCCGGCTGGCAAGCCCAGTCACGAGGAGAATGAGCGCGGAGCAAAAACGCCGGTTGCGCGTGCAAATTTGGAGTGCGTTCAAGCGTTATGGAATGACGCTCGCAAACTGGTTGCGGCAGAGGCTGCGGCCCTCTATTACGCATCACGCACCTGCCGGCGACAACACGCGTTCTCTCTCCAAAGCGCGCCATTGCCTGAATCCCCCGAACGGGCGAGACAAACGCCTCCGCTTCGAACGACCTCCCCTCTGCGTGGGGACGTCGCCGAGCGTGGCAAGACCGCTGCCGATGGAAACGGGAGCAACCGCCACACCACCAGGAATTCCGTTTCCTTGATGTTGTATTTATCGCGCGTGGATACCGACCCCGGCGAAAGCGCAGCGGATTGGCAGGCTGAACCGCATGAGCATCATAACCGCGTGCGATCGACCGTGCGGAAGTGGATACGGCGTTTGTTCACTTCGTCAGAGCGGGCAATGCTTCAACGCCAGGCTGAACCGCAGCAGAACAGCACCGGATTCGTTTGAAATTCAATACAGAACAATACATCGCCGCGCCGTTGGCGACTGGTCCGACAAATAATTACCTTATGGGTTCTCCCGATGACACAACTGATAGCTCAAAACACGCGCCCCCGCTTTTGGTCTTTACAGACACTTCGTACAACCGCGCTGATGATGCCGATTGCCGCCGCCTTATCGGCCTGCGATGCGCCGGCGGACAAGGTTGCCCCACCGGCAGATAAACCGACGCTGACCGTGGCCCTGACGACGCCGGCAAGACAATCCCTTTCCCGCACCATCACGGCCAATGGTTCGATTGCGGCCTGGCAAGAGGCGATCATCAGCCCGGAGGCCAATGGACTGCGCGTGCAAAAACTGTTGGTGCAGGAAGGGGATGTGGTGCGCCAGGGCCAACCTCTGGCGGAATTTACACGCGATTCCGTGATGAATGACTGGCTGCTGGCGAAAGCCGATCTCAACGAAGCGAAAGCGGTCGCGTTGAATGCGCAAGCGGACGGAAAACGAGCGCGGTTGTTGCGCGGTGTCGGCAGCCTGAGCGAACAGGATATCCAAAAGCTGTTAACCCAGGAAAAGACGGCGCAGGCGCGTCTGGAATCGGCGAAAGCGCGGATGGCGGCCCAGCAGTTGCGACTAGACCAGACGATATTGCGCGCCCCCGATGACGGCATCATCTCCGCGCGATCGGCCGCGGTCGGTTCAGTTCCTATGCAAAGCACCGAAATGTTCCGCCTGATCCGCCAGGGAAAATTTGAATGGCGAGCGGAATTGTCGGCGCAACAGCTGGAACAAATCCAACCGGGGCAAAAAGCGCAGATCGCTTCACCTGGCGGTAACACCTGGGAAGGCATCGTGCGCCTGGCGGCACCGACGGTCAATTCGACCTCGCGCCGCGGAATTGCCTATGTGGACATCCTCCCATCAACCGCGAAGAATGCCTCGCCGATTCGGCCCGGCACGTATGCCAGCGGTACGATTACGGTAGGCGATCGGCAAGGGCTGACCGTGCCGCAATCCGCCGTCGTGGCGCGCGACGGTTTTCACCTGGTGTTCACCGTAGATGACGAGCTGCATGCACATCCGCTTAAAGTCGCGGTAGGCCGTCTGGTGAATGACCAGCAGGAGATCCTGTCCGGCCTTCAAGGCGCGGAACGCATCGTCGCCAGCGGCGGCGTGTTCCTCAATGAGGGCGATAAAGTCCAGTTGGCCAACACGGCCGAGGCTTCCCACTCATCGGATCCGCGCTAAGAGGCCCATTATGAATATCTCAACCTGGTCCATTCGCAACCCTATTCCGTCCATCTTGCTCTTTGTCATCTTGAGCGTTGCCGGCTTTTATTCTTTCAAATTGATGAAGATCCAGAGCTTCCCGGACATGGATGTGCCCACGCTCACCGTATCCGCTTCGCTTCCAGGTGCGGCGCCGCCCCAGCTCGAAACGGAGGTGGCGCGCAAGCTGGAGGACACCGTCTCTTCAGTACAGGGTTTGAAGAACCTGCGCACCACGATCCAGGATGGACTGGTCGATATCTCAGCGGAGTTTCGTCTGGAAAAACCCGTTCAGGAAGCGGTGGATGAAGTCCGCTCAGCCGTGCAAAGCATTCGCACCGAATTGCCGACGGATTTGCGTGATCCTATCGTTCGCAAGCTCAACATCACGGGCAAGCCTGTCCTGGCCTTTTCCATCAGCGCCAGCAAGATGGATGAGAATGAGCTGTCCTGGTTTGTGGACAATACCCTGTCGCGGCGTCTGAGAGGCGTCGCCGGCGTAGGGTCGGTCACCCGTGTGGGCGGCGTGAACCGCGAGATCCAAGTCGAACTCGATCCGGTCAAACTGGAGGCGATTGGCGCCACCGCCGCCGAGGTTTCCCGCCAGTTGCGCGATGTACAGATGGACGCGACGGGCGGGCGAGTCGATCTGGGGCGGGGAAAACAGCCGCTGCGTTTGGTCGCCCGCGTCAAGAACGTGGATGAATTAGCCGCGGTCGAACTGTCGTTGCCCGGCGGGCAACGTTTTCGCCTGGACGACGTGGCGACGCTGAAAGACACCATTGCGGAACGCAGTTCGCTTGCGCTCCTCAACGGCCAGAAGGTGGTTGGCTTTGAGATCACGCGCGCCAAAGGCGCCGGTGAAGTCGAGGTCGGCGACAAGGTTGAAAAAGTTCTGGCGCAATTGCGTGCGGAGCGGCCTGATTTGCACGTCACGCAGGTCTTCGACTTTGTCCGGCCTGTGCAGGAGGAGTTCGACGCCTCCATGCACATGATTTATGAAGGCGCCATTCTCGCCATCCTGGTGGTCTTCATGTTTCTGCGCGATATCCGAGCGACGTTGATCTCGGCGGCGGCGTTGCCCCTGTCGATTTTACCGGCCTTCATCGGTATGGACATGATGGGCTTCTCGCTCAGTATCGTCACGCTGCTGGCGCTGTCGCTGGTGATTGGCCTGTTGGTGGATGATGCCATCGTCGAAGTGGAGAACATCGAACGCCACATCGGCATGGGCAAACCGCCGTACCAGGCCGCGATGGATGCCGCCTCGGAAATCGGCCTGGCCGTCGTCGCCACGACATTTGCCTTGATCGCCGTTTTCCTGCCGACGGCCTTCATGTCCGGCGTTGCCGGAAGATTCTTCACGCAGTTTGGATGGACGGCGGCGCTGGCGGTGTTTGCCTCGCTGGTTGTGGCGCGCTTGCTGACGCCGATGATGGCCGCCTACCTGATGAAGCCGCATACGCGCCCTCAGCGCGATCCTTTCTGGATGGCGCTCTACCTGCGCGCCTGTCGGTGGACGCTGCGGCACCGCGGGCTCACCCTGGCGTTGGCCGGCGGGTTCTTTATCGGCTCTCTGATGCTTATCCCTCTGCTGCCCCAGGGCTTTTTCCCTGCAGATGACAACTCCCAGACGCAGGTGACGTTGGAACTGCCGCCGGGGATCACGCTGGAACAAACCCAGGCAGTGGCCGAACGCGCTCGGCATCGCCTGGCCCCCATCCCGCATATCCGCAACATCTATACCACCATCGGTGGCGGCGCAACGGGCGGCGATGTCATGGCTTCCGACGGAAAAACCGATGTTCGCATGGCAACGCTGACGGTGTTGTTGGATGCGCGTAACGAGCGTCCGAAGAAACAGGTCATCGAAGGCGAGATACGCACGGCGATGGCAGCGCTTCCGGGCGTGCGCAGCAAGGTGGGGTTTGGCGGCTCAGGTGAGAAATACCAATTGGTGCTGGCCGGCGATGATCCTCTGCTGCTGGCAAAGGCGGCCGATGCCGTATTAAGTGACCTGCGGCAGATCCCTGGCCTCGGCAATATTGCCTCCAGCGCCGGGCTGGCGCGCAGCGAAGTCCTCTTGCAGCCCAATTTCGCCAAAGCGGCCGATCTGGGGGTATCGGGCGTCGCGATTGCCGATACCTTGCGTATCGCAACCGTGGGTGACTACGATCAGTTTCTGTCAAAATTCAACGTGGAGCAGCGCCAGATCCCGATCGTCGTCAAGCTGTCAAAGGACATCCGTGAAGATATGGGGGTACTTGAACGTTTGACCGTACCAGGCGCCAGAGGCCCGGTGCTGCTCAATCAGATCGTCAATATCGAGCAAGGCAGTGGGCCGGCGCAGATTAATCGCATCAATCGCGCACGCAGCGTGACCCTTGACGTGGAACTGTCGGGCACCCAGCTCGGGGATCTGGCCGCTCAGGTGGCGAAGCTGCCGTCAGTCCAGAATCTGCCGGCCGGCGTGCACCAGGTTGTGCAGGGGGATGACGAAATGATGAAGGAGCTGTTTTCCGGTTTCGGTACGGCAATGGTCGCCGGCATCCTGGCCATCTATATCGTGCTGGTTCTGCTGTTCAAAGACTTCTTCCAACCGATCACCATTCTGGCCGCGCTCCCGCTGTCATTGGGCGGCGCATTCGTTGGGTTACTGCTGGCGGGCCAGTCTTTCTCGATGTCATCCCTGATCGGGTTAATCATGTTGATGGGGATTGCGACCAAAAACTCGATCCTGCTGGTCGATTATGCGATCGAGTCACGGCGCGGCCATTACGGCCCGAATGGCGAAGTGCTCAATAAACCCATGAGCCGGACAGAGGCGCTGATTGATGCCTGCCACAAACGTTCCCGCCCCGTCATCATGACGACGTTAGCGATGGGGGCGGGCATGTTGCCCGTGGCTCTGGGTTTCGGCAGTGCCGATCCCAGCTTCCGCAGCCCGATGGCGGTGGCCGTCATCGGAGGATTGATCACCTCCACCGTGCTGAGCCTGCTGGTTATCCCTGTCGTTTATACCCTGATTGACGATCTCGAAAACTGGCTGCGCAAGTTGCCCAGCCTACTGGCACGCAGCAAGAACCTGAGCGGGAGGAAAAAAGCCGGGTTTGCCATGCTTATCGTGGTTTTGCTGTATTGGCTGGCATTTCCTGTCATTCCGTTCCTCGACATTCCCTACAAGATTGTCGTTGTCTCTACGCTTGTCGTGGTCGGTGAAACCTTGTTTGTCATTGCCATCGCCCTGCTGGGCAAAGAGTATTGGGGCCAGATCAAACACTGGCTGCGGCAGAAGGTCTTTAAGCGAAAAGGCTAAGCGCTGATAACGGTTCGCGGTGGCGAATAGCGTTTTGCCGCCGCCGCGCCCCCATCAACTTCCCTCCCACGCCGAGGGCCGATTCTCGCTGCGCCACCTCTCCCCCGGCGCCGGCGGTTTCAATCCGTCAATGGTCCACAGCGAGAACGGCGTTTCGTCGGCGTGCAGTTCCCGACACAGCCCGCGGGCGGCGATGTCGGGTTGCAGGATGCGGGTGCAGGCCGCCAGGAATTGCTGCTGCTCCGCGTCGTTGTCCAGGGCGCGGGCGATATGATCGATGGTCACCCGCACGAAGTCATCGGCCGGCTCGCCGCCGAGATAGGCCGCCCCTGGCGGCAGCACGTGAAAAAACACGTTGACGTAAAAACGCGGCAAGAAGTCCTGATACAGGGCGGTGGCCTTCTGTGCGATCGCGCGATGGCGGCTGGCCGTCGTCCAGGCCCGTTAACGGCGCGCTACAACAGCGCAATCATCTTAAGCAGTTCCACCCGATTACGGATGCCGAACTTCTTGCCGGCATTGTTGAGGTGCGAATAAACGGTTTTCGGGTGCAAATTCAGCCGCCGCGCGGTCTGGCGGATATCTTCGGTGCGGGCGGTTTCACACAGTACCGCCGCCTCGCCAGGCGTGATCGCCGCCGCCCGATGCCGGTTCACCACGCGCCATTCGCCCGCCGCTTCACGGCGGACTAGCGCCGCGCAGGTCTCCCGCACCACCTGCAGCGCTTCCCGTTTGTGCAAAATCGCATCCGGCCGCGCCGCCGCGATAAATGCCAGGATCAGCGGCGAAGTCTTATCGACGAAGAACAGTATCCGGACGTCTTTATATTCAGCGCGGCAAAGGTCAACAAACCTCAAATAGGCTTCGAACCGATAGATTTCATGGGGAAAATCCATGATAATTAAATCAGGCGCCGGGCTTATATTTTTAACGATGTTAATATTAGGCGCAGATAAGGTTATCACCCCACCCCCCAATAATGTTTTCATACCTAACCGGCACAACGACGAACCGTCGATATAAATCACTCTCACTTTAATTCTCCTTATCAGCATGAAAACATGCTTCCACACCTTAGGCAGCTTGTCGCTGTTCTTTTTTGGGGTAATTCGCTTGCAAAGCACACCGATATAAAACATCTTGATAACATGTTTTTCAAATAATCACGCAACAGTCAGCACGTTGATTAATACGCAAAAAAGGCATGAATGTTTCAAATTATTTCATAAGCAAAAACTGACAACCCAATAAAAACGCAACACAATGATATAGATCTATTTTCCATTTTGTATGACATAAAGGAAAATGAAAATAAATGTAACAACCCGCACTACCACCTTATTACCATGCGGAAAACACCTATAGGGAAAATTCTTAGTTTGTTAGGATGAAAATCCATGTTTGCCGACGCGTTTAAAAAACAATTGCGCAACATGATTAATCAACAAACGCACGTCAGTAATTTATTACTGTCAGGAAAGCTTTTCTCTAAAGTTAATTAAAGGGCATTTCACATGAATGTTAAATTAGTCGCATTATCCATGCTGGCTCTCTCCGGCGCCTGTGCGGCCGCCTCATCCAATACCGTGCAATTCAAAGGCGAAGTCAGCACGCAAACCTGTTCGGTGAATATTAACGGCAACCAATCCAACCCGGTCGTGTTGCTGCCGACCGTCGCCGCCAGCAAACTCGCCGCCAAAGGCGCCACCGCCGGCGACACCACCTTTACCGTTAACGTGACGGGCTGCGCCGCGGCGACCAGCGATACGGCGATCAAAACCGTGCTGGCGGGCAACAACCCGACTACCAACGGCAACCTGGGCAACGCGGGCGATGCGGCCAAGGTGTCCATTCAACTGCTGGACAGCGACGCCACCACGCCGCTGTCATTCGCCAGCGGCTCGACCGTCACCACCTCCGCGATGACGCTGGCGAAGGACGCCACCTCCACCTCACAGAATCTGGTGGCCCGCTACTACGCGGAAGACACCGGCGTGGCGGCCGGTTCGGTGATCGCCACCGCCCAGTTCGCCATTAGCTACAAATAAGCCGGCGTCAGGCGCCACACCTGTTGATGCCAGCGCCGTTCCTTAGCGGGCGGCGCTGAATGACTCGCCCCCTTTATCGGTTCACGTTTATGCCGCAGATAACCCGCTCCGCCCGCCGATGGGCCGCCCTGTCGCTTTGCCTGATGAGTTTTGCCGCCACCCACGCCTTGGCCAGCGTAACGCTGCTCGGCAACCGCGTGATCTACCCCGCCGAGGCGCGGGAAAAAACGCTGCAGTTCACCAATGACGACGGCACCCCGGCGCTGATGCAGATCTGGCTCGACATCAATAACCCGCAGTCCACGCCGGAAAACGCCGATGCGCCCTTTGTCGCCTCGCCACAAATCTTCCGCATGAATCCGCACAGCGGGCAAATGGTGCGGCTGTCGTTCGTCGGCCAGCCGCTGGCGCGCGATCGCGAATCGCTGTTCTACCTCAACTTCCTGCAGGTGCCCGCCGTGCGTCAGACGGACAGCGACAAGAACAAACTGCTGCTGGTGGTCACCAATCGGCTGAAGGTGTTCTATCGCCCCGCCGGGCTGGCCGGCGACGCCAACCACGTCATCGATCGCCTTAGCCTGCGCCAGGTCGGCAACGCGCTGCGCGTCGATAACCCGACCGGCTACTACGCCAACGTCAGCCAGGCCGCGATCCTGAGCGGCGCGAAACGCACCGTGATCCCGCAGGCGGATCTGATCCCGCCGTTTTCGCAGGCCAGTTGGCCGGTGAACGGGGAGGTGCGGCAGGTCACGCTGCGCGTCATCAATGACTATGGGGTGGAAATCACGCGCACCCTGAACGTCGCGCGCTGAAACCAGACAGGGAGGTTTTCATGTTCGATGTCCGCAAGGCGACGCCGCTGCCCGCGCGCTGGTGCTGCGCGCTGCTGGCGCTGCCGCTGGGCTGCGCCGCCGCCGACGGCTATACCTTCGATCCCGCGCTGCTGCGCGGCAGCGTGCTGAGCAACAGCGCCCTGAGCCAGTTCAACCAACAGGACGCCGTCGCCCCCGGCAGCTATCAGATCGATCTGTACCTCAACGGCCAGTTTCTCGAGCGCGACCAAATTCGCTTCGTGCGCGCAGACAAGCAGGTGCTGCCCTGTTTCGATCGGCCGCAGCTGACACGCTTCGGGCTGAAGAATCCGCCGGCGGCCGAGGCGGAATGCCTGCTGCCCGGCCGGGATCTCAAAGACATCGCGGTGAACGCCGATATCTCGCGGCTACGGCTGGATCTGAGCATTCCGCAGGCGCTGTTGAACGGCCAGCCGCGCGGCAGCGTCAACCCCGCCAGCCTGGACAGCGGCGAATCGATGGCCTTCGTCAATTACAACCTCAACCAGTACCACGTCAGCTACCGGCAGGGGCAAACCCGCGACCTCGATTCGACCTACGCCAACCTGAACGGCGGGTTCAACCTCGGGCTATGGCGCTACCGTCAGCAGTCCAGCTACCGCTACGATCGGGAGTTCGGCGGTCACCTGGACACCAGCCGCCGCTACGTGCAGCGCGCAATCCTGCCCTGGCGCAGCGAAATGCTGTTGGGCGAAGGCTTTACCGACGGGCACTTCTTCTCTGGCCTGGGCTTTCGCGGCATTCAGCTCAGTTCGGACGATCGCATGCTGCCGGATTCACAGCGCGGCTATGCGCCGGTGGTGCGCGGCGTGGCGAAAAGCAACGCGCGCGTGACGGTGCTGCAGGGCAAAAGCACGCTGTACGAAACCACCGTAGCGCCGGGGCCGTTCGCCATCAACGATCTGTACGCCACCAACTACGCCGGCGATCTGACCGTAGTGGTGACCGAAGCCGACGGCAGCGTCAGCACCTTCACCGTGCCGTTCGCCGCAGTGCCGGAATCCATCCGCCCCGGCCAGTCTCGCTACTCCGCCATTGTCGGCCGTTCCCGCTACGTCGGCGACAACGATCTGTTCAGCGAAGTGACCTGGCAGCACGGCCTGACCAACGCCCTGACCTTCAACCTCGGCAACCAGCTGGCGGATGGCTATCAGGCGATGATGCTGGGCGGCGTGTACAGCAACGAACTGGGCGCCTTCGGCATGGACACCACCTATTCCCACGCCAGCCTGCCGGACGGCGGCGCCTCAGGCTGGATGCTGCATCTCTCTTACAGCCGAACCTTCAGCCCGACGGACACCACCTTATCCATCGCCGGCTACCGCTACTCCACCGAAGGTTTCCGCGATCTCAGCGACGTGCTCGGCGTGCGGCGCGCCGCCGTCACCGGCCAACGCTGGCAGTCCGACTCCTACCGCCAGCGTTCGCGTTTCGAGGTGGCCGTCAATCAGGGCATGGGCGCGTTCGGCAGCCTGACGATGTCCGGCTCGACCCAGGACTACCGCGATCAGCGCGGCCGCGATAATCAGCTCCAGTTGGGCTGGGGGAAAACCTTCGGCAACGGCGTGGCGCTTAACCTCTCCGTCACCCGCACCCGCAGCTTGGGCTACAGCAACGGCGACTATCGCGGCTACGGGCCGCTGGACAACGTCTACAGCGCGCCGCTGGCGCAGAACACGCAGACCGTCACCGCCCTGTCGCTGAGCTTCCCGCTCGGGCGTTCGTCATCCGCCCCCAGCGTCTCGCTGCTGGCCAACCACAGCCAGGGTCAGGGCGGCAACTATCAGGCTGCGCTGTCGGGCAGCGTCGGTGACGAGCAGCCAGTCAGCTACGGCCTGAACTTCACCACCGACGACGATCGCCAACAAAGCATCTGGGGCGGCAACCTGCAAACCCGCCTGCCCTACGCCAACGTCACCGGCTCGTTCTCCACCGCGCGCCAGTATCGACAAGGCTCACTGTCGCTGCAGGGCGCGGTGGTGGCGCACCGCGGCGGCGTGACATTAGGGCCGTATGTCGGTGACACCTTCGCCCTGATCGAGGCGCCCGGCGCCAGCGGCGCGCAGGTGATGGACGGTCAGGGCGCGCGTGTCGATCGCTTCGGCTATGCGCTGGCGCCGGCGCTGGTGCCCTATCACTACAACACCGTCGCGCTGAACCCCGAGGGCATGAATGACAAAACGGAACTGGAAGACGGCCAGCGGCGCGTCGCGCCGTACGCTGGCGCCACGGTGCGCCTGCGCTTCAACACCGTGCGCGGCCAGGCGCTGCTGATCACCGCGCAGCGGCCCGATAACGCGCCGATCCCGATGGGCGCCAACGTATTGGACAAGGCGGGCAACAGCGTGGGCATGGTCGGCCAGGCCAATCAGGTGTATCTGCGCAGCGACCGGAATGCCGGTGTGCTGAGGCTGAACTGGGGCGACGCGCCCGGTCAGCAGTGCACGCTGCATTACCGCCTGCCCGTCGCGGAAGACAGCCCGATCCAACGGCTCAGCGCCCCGTGCCGCTAGCCCGTTTAACTTATCTCAGGAGAGACGATGAAACGCATTTCTTATCTGGTCGCCGCCCCGGCGCTGTTCGCCCTGTCGCTGTTCGGCGCACCCGCGGCGCTGGCGCAATGCACGCGGGTCGCCCCCTGGATCGACTCCGGCTGCGATCCTTGCGGGGTGGGCACGGCGCTGGGTCGGGTCAACCTGACCAGCACCTATCTGCAGCCCGTCGGCACGCCGCTCGGCACCAGCGTGTTCGATCTGACCTCCGGCACCCGCTACCCCGATCCCAATAAGGTGCTGTATGAATGCGATGCCGGCGATGTCGGGCAAATTTATGAAGTCTTCGCCACCAACGGCGACGATCGCGTCGGCGGCTATTACGATCTGGGCGCCAGGGACGGCAACCCCAACTATTACGCCACCTACTTCCCTTACGTCGGCATCCGTTTGACCCACCTGGATTCCGGCAAGGTTTTTACCCGTTACTGGCAGTCGGCACCGATTACCCGCTACGCCACCGTCGGCAACAAAATCCAGATCCGGGTGAAAGACTTCAGCGCCATCCGCGCCGATCTGATCCGCATCAGCTCGCTGCCGGGCGCGGGCGCCAGCAACTACTGCGGCTACAGCGCCGGCAACCCGCTGGTGGGCATGGCGTCGACCACCGGCAATTCGAACTATACCTGCACGCAGCCGAACGGCTATGTCACCTTTCAGGGGCCCGGCATCGCCTCGGATCCTATCGGCAGCGACTCCGCCACCAACTACGCCACCTGGGGCACCGGGCGCTGGAATGCGATGGGCATGGGCACCGCACCGATCTCTTCGCTGACCTATACCGCCACCTGCGTGGCGCGCAACGTCACGCCGCTGGTGATCCTGCCGACCCTCTCCGTCAGCCAGTTGACCGCCGGGCAAACCTCACAGGCGCAGTTCACCCTCAATATCGAATGTGACAACGCCGCCGTGTCCGGCGTCAGCAGCAACAATACCGCCCTCGGCCTGCAGGTGCCGTATGAAAGCTATGTCGCGGCGCAGCGACTCGGGTTGGTCAGCGCCAACGGCGGCGTGAGTTACCTGCTCTCCAGCGGCTACGGCACCGACAGCAGCGTCGCTACCGGCGTGGGCATCGCGCTCGCCAACGCCGGCAACGGCGCGCCGATGAACTTTGTCGGCTGGGCGCGCTGCAGCGCCGGGCAATGCCCGCAGGGCAACGACGCCGGCTGGTATCCGGTGCTCAACGGCGCCAGCGGCGGCGGCAGCACCGCGGCGGGGTTTACCCACTACACCACCCAGCTCACCGCCACGCTCGCCCGGCTGCCTGGCCAAACCGTCACCGCCGGCAAGGTGGACGCCAGGGCCTACGTCTGGGTTAAGGTGCAATGATGAGAAAGAAATGCCTGATTATGGGATGCGCCCTGCTGCTGGCGCTGGCTTCCATCGGCGCGCAGGCGGGCATCATCGCCTCCGCCACGCGGGTGATCTTTCACGAGGGCGAGACGGAAAAAACCCTGATGCTGCTCAACACCAACGGCTATCCGATCGTGGCGCAAACCTGGGTCGATAACGGTGACGTCAACGCCGCCCCCGAACTGTCCCGCGCGCCGTTTGTCACCCTGCCCAGCGTATTCGCCCTGCAGCCTTCGGCGCTGAAAGGGCTGCGGATCCTGTTTGCCGGCGCGAGCCTGCCCGCCGACAGGGAGTCGGTGTTCTGGCTTAACCTGTATGAGATCCCGCCCAGCCGGCCGGCCACGCCGCCGCTGGCATCGCGCGTGACGCTGGCGATGAACACGCAGATGAAAATCTTCTACCGCCCCAGCGCGCTGAAGGGAAACGCCGACAACGCGGCCAAGGTCGTTTCGTTCACGCTGCAAAAATCACCGCGTGGCTATCTGCTGCGCTGTCACAACCGGTCGGCGTTTTATCTCTCGTTCGCTCGCATCACCGTGCAAACCGACAGGCGCGATGCCCCGGTGCGGCAAGAAAGCGACATGATGACCGCGCCATTCAGCACGCGAGATTATCACCTGGACAACGTTGCAGCGTCGGAACTCCCCTCTCAGATCACCGTTCAGGCCACCCTCATCAACGACCAGGGCCAACAGATCGTCAAGTCATACACAGCAAACCCATAACGATAAAAAGCAGCACATTTTTTAAGTACAGGAAATAGGGAAAATGAGTCTAAGCAGATTCCAGCTACAGTTTCACCTAGAGAAACAGGCCAACATCATCAGGCAGTCACCGGCGTTTCACGCCGCCATCGTCAAACACGGGGAGTTATTGAAAGAGACCTACAAGAAACATCCGCTGTTTTACAAAATCATCTTCAGGAACAGCCGGTTCATCATTTGTTCCACCATCCTGTCCATTTATTACCATCAGCCCGCCGCCGGGCTGAAAGACATCAAAGCCTTTTTTAAAGGGAAAAATTTGATCAGCGAGAACTCCCTGGACTCCTTTCTGTTTTTTTTGCGGGTCGGGCGCCGGTTGGAGGTCAAACCCTGTGAGCATGACAAACGCCAGTTACGCTATAAGCCTACGCCGCACGCGCTGGCGGAAACCCAGGCGCTGATCGCCTCAATGGCGCGGCCTTATCAGGCGCTGGCACCACAGATGCCCATCGCGACGCTGCTGGCGGCGCCCGGCTTTCTGTCCACCTTTTTCGCCGCCTACGGGCAACTGATGCTCAAGGAGATCTACCTGATCGATCTGGTGCAACAGTCAGGGCTGTTTATCAGCAAAGATGCCGGCCACATGGTGCTGTTGATGCTGTTTATCGAAAGCATCCGACAGGACGCCCCTTTTCTGCTGCTCTCCTCGGCCAAAATCGCCAAGTCCTGCTCCGTCTCACGCGCGCACGTGAACCGCATTCTGCAGGCGGCGGAAAAATCCGGCCTGCTGACCACCACCAATAATGTGGTGATCGAACTCAACAGTTCGTTCTTCATCATGGCGGAACGCTATTTCAGTCTCTATTTTGCGATGATCGAATTCGGACTTGAACGGGTTTGGCAAACGCAACAATCCGCCTCGCACTCCTGAGCCCTTTACCGCGCCCGCAATACCCGATCGATCAACCCCCAGGCCGCCGCTTCGTCGGCGGTCATGAAGCGATCGCGATCCAACACCCGCTCCACCTCTTCATAACTTAGGCCGCAATGTTGGGCATACAGCCGAATCACCCGGTCTTTGGTGCGCTTCATCTCTTCGGCGTGGATCAAGATGTCGGAGGCCTGCCCCTGAAAACCGCCCAGCGGCTGGTGCACGTGCAGGCTGGCATTAGGCAGCGCCATGCGGTGCCCCGGTTCGCCGGCCATCAACAGGAACGACCCCATCGAACGCGCGGTGCCCATGCACAGCGTATGCACCGGCGCGCGGATATACTGCATGGTGTCGTAAATCGCCAGCCCGCTGGTGATCGCCCCGCCCGGCGAGTTGATGTACAGGTGGATCGGTTTTTCCGGGTTTTCCGCCTCCAGAAACAGCAACTGGGCACACAGCATTTCGGCCACGTCGTCGTTGACTTCGCCGTTAAGGAACACGATCCGATCGCGCAGCAGGCGCGAATAAATATCAAAGGAACGTTCTCCCCGGCTGGTCTGTTCCACCACCATCGGGACGAGCATCATCTTCTCACGCATCGGTGAACTCCTGGGTTGGCAACAAAGAGAAATGTGTTTAACGCGTCAGGCGGCGCGCATCACCGTCGGCGGGCCATCGTTGGCGGCGTCGAGCTGGTGGATAATCCGCAGCAGGCTGCCGCCGCCGGCGTCCGGCACGATCTGCAGGGTGACGACGCTTTCGAGAAACGGCGGTTGGTCGTCGCGCAGGCGATAGCTCACCGCCTCGCCCGGCGTGGCGGCCAACGGTTCAGCCTGCGCCAAATCTCCCGTCGGCAGCCATTGCTCGCGCAATTCGGGAACGCTGAGCGCGCGCCACACTTTTTCCGGCGGCGCCTCGATCGCATACTCCAACACCAGCCGGTCGCGCGGCGGCCGCTCAGCCTGTTTGTTCATTGATCCATGTCCTTCAGCAAGGTTTGCAGCGCGTCGATACGCGCCGGCCAGTAGGCGCGGTACTTCGCCAGCCACTGGGCGATCTGCGCCAGCCCTTCCGGGTCGACCTGGTAATTGACGCAGCGCCCCTGCTTCGTCTCGCGTACCAGTCCGGCGTTACGCAGCACCGCCAGGTGTTGTGACATCGCCGACTGGCTGATGGGCAGCCCTTCGCGCAACGCACTGGCGTTCATGCTGGCGACAGCGAGTTTGTCGAAGATGCAGCGGCGGGTCGGATCGGCCAACGCCTTGAAGATGTCATTTTCGTTCATATAAACACATTAGTATTCACTTATGTATTATGCAACCGAGCACGGCATTTTTTGCTGCAAAAGAGACTCCGCGCCGCAGCGCGGAGTGAATGGACGAGGCATGATCGCGCTTATGAACGGATCGGGATCACCAGCACGTCGATATTCAGTTGGTTGATGGCGTTGCGGGTAGAGGAAAACAGGTTGCTCCACAGATCGTGGTGATGGCCGAACACCAACAGATCGATGTTCTTGTCCACGACCGCCGTGCGCAGTTCGTCAACGAAGCCGCCGCGCCCGATAATCACTTCCGCGATCGGGTAATTGACGTTTTGCGTGGTGGGTTCCAGCTCTTTGCGGATCTTCTCTTCGAACGGCACGCCGTCATAGCTGCGTTCCGAAAAGCCGATCGCCGCGTGGTAGGTGTCGTAGTGGACGTCCACATAGATCAGCGAGAGTTTGGCCTGCAGCGCCTCCGCCAGCAACGCCCCCTTTTCGACCAGCCGTTTGCCGTCATCGCTCAGATCGGTGGCGATGACAATATGGTGGTAACACATAGCGCCTCCTGTCATGGACTCGGTTGAGCCGAGGCTCCGATATCACGCCGGGGTCATATCGTTATGATTAATTTTAGTTCAGAAATGGCGCTCATGGCGGGAGGTGATGCGGTGGGAAAGCCCCGTTGCCGGGGCTGAAGGCAGAAATTATTTCTCGCGCTGCGCCTCAAACCAGACGTTGCACAACGACAGGATAAGCGTGTTGGCGTCTTTCACCAGCACGTTATCGCCGGGCACCCCATCAGTGCCCTGATCGGTGATGCCTTTGATGACGGTATCCGCGTGCTGAATGGCCACACGCTCGACCGACGGCGTGCTGATGCCCAGCATCGGGAAATCGATATAGGAGCTGCTGCCGGCATTGTCCTCGACAAACTCCTGCGCTTCTACGGTGCTGACGGTCGCCCCTTCGCTTTTCAGCGCCGTGTCGTTCCAGCTGAACGCATCCGCCTTATAGCTGATTTTGCCGCCGATCAGGCTCTGCGCCTGTTGCTGATCCCAGCAGCCGGTGGTTTGAGTCGGCACAATTTTGCTGACGCGCCAGTTGCCCAGCAGCTGTTTAGGGATCGGTCCGGTATCGCTCTCCGCCGCCCGAACCTGAGTCGCCGAGACGCAGGCCAACACCACCAGCGGCAGCAGCGCCTTGCTCCAAGTGTTCAATCGCATTGTCTATTCCTTCGTTTCAGTACCCAGTCTGCCCTTACGGGCCAACGGCTATCATAATAAGCCCGCCGATTCGCCGTCAAAACAATCCGCACCGCGCCGGGCAGCGACCGCTCATAGCTAATCGCTATGAGTCATAGTGAATCAGTATTTTGTTTTAGCCCAGCGATTACCTACAGTCACTGCCACTATTCTGCCCGCCAAAATTAGCAGGCAATGTTGACAAGGACCCTGGGAAAATGACATTTACGCTGAAAAACCTCACGTTGGCGCTGGCCGCCGCCGGCACGCTGCTGCTGACCGCCTGCGGCCCGACCGCACAGGACGAGCACCACATCAAGGTCGGCATCAGCGCCGGCATCGATCAGTCGCTGTGGGCGGTGGTGCAGAAGGTCGCCAAGCAAAAATACGATCTGGACGTGGAGGTGGTGACCTTCAACGATTACGTGCTGCCGAACGAAGCGCTGAACAATGGCGATCTGGACGTCAACGCCTTCCAGCACAAGCCTTACCTGGACAAGCAGATGCAGGAGCGTGGCTACAAGCTGGCGGCGGTGGGCAATACCTTCGTCTACCCGATCGCCGGGTATTCGAAGAAGATAACCGCACTCAGCCAGTTGCCGGACGGCGCGCAGGTGGCGGTGCCTAACGATCCGACCAACCTGGGCCGTTCGCTGCTGCTGTTGCAAAAACAGGGGCTGATTACCCTGAAAGACGGCGTCGGCCTGCTGCCGACCGCGCTGGATATCGTCAGCAACCCGAAAAAGCTGAAGATCGTCGAGATTGAAGCGCCGCAACTGCCGCGCGCGCTGGACGACCAACAGGTGACGCTGGCGATCATCAACACCAACTATTCCAGCCAGATTGGCCTGTCGCCGGCCAAGGACGGGCTGTTTGTCGAAGACAAAAACTCGCCTTACGTCAACATCTTCGCCAGCCGCATCGACAACAAAGACAGCGAGAAAGTGAAGGATCTGGTCAAGGCCTACCAGACCGACGAAGTGGCGGCCAGCGCCGCCGACATCTACAAAGGTGACGCCGTCAAAGGCTGGTGATCCTCTCCCCGCATGCCCGTGACGCTCGGCCACGGGCCATGCCAACCTCAGCCGCGCTGAATGGACACGCCGCCGTCCACCAGCATCGCGGTGCCGGTGACGAATGAGGAAGCGTCAGACGCCAGATACAGCGCCGCCTGCGCGATCTCCTCCGGCATCGCCAGCCGCTTCAGCGCGTGCAGCTCGGCCACCTGCGCCAGCGCCTCCGGGGTATTGCTCATCTGCCGGCCCATCGCCGTGTCGGTGCCCCCCGGCAGCAGCGCGTTCACCCGAATGCCGCGCCCGCCAAACTCCACCGCCAGCGCCTGCGTCAGGCCGATCAGCCCCGATTTGCCGGCCGCATAGGCTGCCGTGCCGGGAAACGCCGCGGTGTGGCCGACGAACGTGGAGGTGAAGATCACCGAGCCCGCGCCGCGCGCCAGCATGGCGGGAATTTGATGCTTGGCGCCGTAATAGGCGCTGGACAGGTTGGTTTCCAGCACCTCGCGCCATTCTGACGCGCTGAGCGCCAGCGACGGCCCCAGCGGCCCCAAGGTGCCGGCGTTGTTGAAGGCGATATCCAGCCCGCCGAATTCGTCGACCGCCGTCGCCGTCAGCCGTTCGGCGAAGGCTTCGTCGCGCACGTCACCCGCCACCGCCAATGCTCGGCCGCCCTCGCGCCGAATGTCCTCCACCAACTCGGCCAACAGCGGCGCGCGCCGGGCGCCCAACACCAGCGCCGCCCCCTGCCGGGCGAACAGCAGCGCCGCCGCTTTGCCGATCCCCGAACTGGCGCCGCCGATCACCGCCACCTTGCCGTTTAATGCATTCATCGCTCATCCTCACGTGGTTTAAAGATCCTCAGTGTGAGGCAAGATCCCGCGCCGCGCTGGCCGCAAGCGGACATGTAACTGACGCCAATAAAAAAGGCGCTGCAAGCAGCGCCCCGGCAACGCGAATCTGACGGTTAACTCACGGCCTGGCCGCATACTTCTGCATCGTGGCCGGCGTCACCAGCTCGAACGGGATCCAGTAATACGGCTCGAGCTTTTCACCGTTGATCATGCGCTGCGCCACATCGACCGAGGCCTTGCCCTGGCCGACCGCGTCCTGGAACACCGTGACCTGCATCTTGCCGGAGGCCAGCGCCTTGAGGCCGTCCGGCGTGGCGTCGATGCCGCCGATCAGCACTTTCTTGTCCGCCTTGCCCGCCTGCTGCAGCGCCATGATCGCGCCGATCGCCATCTCGTCGTTGTTGGCGGCGACGATGTCGATCGCTTCGCCGTTGGTCAGCCAGTTCATCATCAGATCCATGCCTTCACTGCGTGAATAGTTGGCGCTCTGCTTCTGCACCACCTTCATTTTCGGGTACCTGGCCACCACCTGCTCCACGTCTTTGGTGCGCTGCAGCGCGCCGGCGTCGGTCAGGTTGCCGATCATCACCGCCACGTTGCCCTGATAGTTGGCCAGCCGCGCCAACTCTTCCATCTGCAGCGTGCCGGATTCCCGCTCGTCGGAGCCGACGAACACCACGCCCTGCGGCAGTTTGGCGTCGCCCGGCGTGCGGTTCACGTACACCAGCGGCACGCCGGCGGCCTGCACCATTTTGGTCATTACCGGCGTGCTGGCCGAGTTGACCGGATCGACGATAATCGCGTCCACCCCGGCGCTGATAAAACTCTGCACCTGATCGGTCTGGCGGCCGACGTCGCCGCGCGCGTCCTCGAACTGCACGGTAATGCCGCGCGCCTTGGCCTCCTTGTCGATCGCCTGGCGGATAATGGTGAGGAAGTTCTGGTCGAAATAGGCCATCGATACGCCGATGGTTTGCGCCAATGCCGGGGTGGACGCACACAGCGCCACCGCCAGCCACAGCCCTTTCAGGTAATTCATGATGTGCCCCCCGGTAAAAAAACACCGCCGGCCAACCTTGGCGCCGGCGGCAATTCACGGCAATCAGTGTTTTTTGCGGTTGCGACGCATGTCGATCGACACGGCGGCGACGATAATCACGCCTTTGATGATGTCCTGAATGTAAGAATCGACGCCGATAAAGGTGAAACCGCTTTTGATAAGGCCGAGGATCACCGCGCCGATCAGCGTGCCGGTGATGCGCCCGACGCCGCCCATCAGGCTGCTGCCGCCGATCACCGCCGCGGCGATGGCGTCCAGCTCGTACGACATCCCCATGCTCGACTGGCCGCTGCTGACGCGCGCCGCCAGCACCACGCCCGCCAGTCCCGCCAACCCGCCGGCGATGGTGTAAACCGTCACCAGATATTTGTTGACGTTGATGCCGGACACCCGCGCCGAGGTCATGTTGCCGCCGATGGCGTAGATGTATTTGCCGTAGCGGGTGTGTTTGAGCGCGATATGGAAGATCACCGCAATCACCAGGAAGATGATCACCGGCATCGCGCCCTGGCCGATTGACGTGAAGCCGTCCGACAGGAAGCTGACCGGGTTGCCCTTGGTGTAGTACTGCGCCAGACCGCGCGCCGATACCATCATCCCCAGCGTGGCGATGAACGGCGGAATGCCGGTGCGGGTGATCAGGAAGCCGTTGATAAAGCCGCAGACAATGCCCACCCCAATCCCCGCGCCGATCGGGATCGCCGCCGGCAGATCGAGCAGCCCCGGGTACATCGGCGAAATGCTGTCCGAGGTCTGCGCCAGGCTGGCCGCCACCACCGCGGTCAGCGCAATCAGCGAACCGGAGGAGAGATCGATGCCGGTGGTGATGATCACCTGGGTGACGCCCACCGCGATGATGCCGATGATCGCCACCTGCAGCACGATCAGCAGCAGGCGGTTCGGGTTCAGCAGGAACGACTGATCGCGCATGTACCAGCCGAGGATTTCGAAGATCAGCGCGATGCCGATCATCACGATGAAGATGCCGGTATCCTTCGGCATTTTGCCGCTCAGCCCGGAGAACAGCGTTCCCTTGCTCGTTGAATCGGCGGAGAGCGGCTTCTCAATCTTTACGTTACTCATGATGTTCACCCTTCGTTATTCTGAGGCCAGCGCCAGGATCTTCTCCTGGTCCGCGTCGTCTTTGTCCAAAATGCCGGTGATGCGGCCGCCGTGCATCACCATCACCCGGTCGCTCATGCCGAGGATCTCCGGCAGCTCGGAGGAGACCAAAATGATGGCGACGCCGCGGTTGGCCAGCTCGCTGATCAGGCGGTAGATTTCCGCTTTCGCCCCCACGTCGATGCCGCGCGTCGGTTCGTCGAGGATCAGAATTTTCGGCTGCGCCAGCAGCCAGCGCGCGATCAGCACCTTCTGTTGATTGCCGCCGCTGAGGTTATTGATGATCTGATCCATGGTCGGCGTTTTGATGTTGAGTTTTTTGATCTGATCCATGCAGTCTTTGGCCATCTGCACGTGGCTGACGAAACCGTTCTTGCCGATGTATTCCGACAGGTTGACGATGCTCATGTTCTCGACCACCGACAGCACCAGAAACAGGCCGGATTTCTTGCGGTCTTCGGTGAGAAACGCCAGCCCGCTCTCGATCGCCTTCGCCGGGGAATCGACCTTCACCGCCTGGCCTTCGATAAAGATCTCGCCGCCGTCCGCCGGGTGCATGCCGAACAGGCTTTCCATCACTTCGCTGCGCCCGGCGCCCACCAGCCCGGCGACGCCGAGGATCTCGCCGCGTTTGACGCTGAACGACACGTCATGGAACCAGCCGCTGCGGCGCAGCCCCGCCACCCGCAGCACTTCCTCGCCGATATTGTTGTTGAATTTGGGGAACATCTGCGTCAGTTCGCGCCCCACCATCATGGTGATCAGCGACTGTTTGGTCAGGTTTTCGGTTTTGTCGCAGGCGATGAAGGTGCCGTCACGGAAGATGCTCACTTCGTCGGTGATGGCGAAGATCTCGTCCATCTTGTGGCTGATATAGATGATGCCTTTGCCCTGCTCGCGCAGCTCGCGGATGATGGCGAACAGATGCACTACTTCACCTTCGGTCAGCGCCGAGGTCGGTTCGTCCATGATCAAGACGTCGGCGTTGTAGGACACCGCCTTGGCGATCTCCACCATCTGCTGGTTGGCGATGCTCAGATCACCCACCAGCGTGTCCGGCTGCAGTTTGATGTTCAGCCGCGCCAGCAGCTCGCGGGTGTTCTCGTTCAGCTGTTCGTGGTTGACGAACCCCAACCGCGCCGGCTCGCGCCCCAGCCAGATGTTTTCCGCCACCGTCATGTAAGGCACCAGGTTCAGCTCCTGGTGGATCATGGAAATGCCCGAATGCAGCGCCTGCAGCGTGTCGCTGAAGGTGACCGGCCGGCCTTTGATTTTTATCGAGCCTTCATCCGGGTGGTAGATGCCTATCAGGCATTTCATCAGCGTCGATTTGCCCGCGCCGTTTTCTCCCATCAGCGCATGCACGCTGCCGGGTTTGATTTTAATCGAGACCTTATCCAGCGCTTTGACGCCGGGGAACTGCTTGCTGATGCCTTCGGCCTCAAGAACATAAGGGTACATACCGCTTACCTCCGCACTGACCCACGTTTTCCGCCGCGCTCGCCCCACACCGGCGCCCGCGGCGGGCTTCAAGGCTTATTTCTTGTTTTTATCGGCGAATTGCTGGTAATTGGACTGGGTGATCAGCTGGTAAGGGATCAGCACGTTGCTCTCCACTTTCTCGCCTTTCACCAGTTGAACGGCGGTCTGCACCGCGCCCTCGCCCTGGCCTTTGGCATCCTGGAACACGCTCAGCGCCAGATCGCCCTTCTTGATGAACTCCAGCGCGTCCGGCGTGCCGTCAACGCCGGCCACCAGTACGCCGGATTTTTTGGCTTGCTTCAGCGCCAAAATAGCGCCGATGGCCATTTCGTCGTTGTTGGAGGCGATGGCGTCGATCTGCTGGCCGGACAAAATCCAGTCGGTGGTGACGTCCACCGCCTCTTTGCGGAAGAACTTGGCGGTTTGCTTGTCGACTATTTTGATGCCGGGATAGTTGGCCGCCACTTCTTCCACGCCGCGGGTGCGGTCGCGCGTGGCTTCGCTCGACAGCTCGCCCATCAGGATCATCACGTTGCCCTTGCCGTTCATCAGCTTGGCCAGCGCTTCCATCTGCAGTTTGCCGGCCAGCTTGGAGTCGGATCCGACGTAGGCCATGCCGGCCGGCAGCGCCACTTCCGGCTTGCGGTTGACGAACACCAGCGGGATCTTGGCGTTCTCGGCCAGTTTGATCATCGGCTTGACGCCCTGGGTATCCACCGGGTTGAGGATGATGGCGTCGACGCCCTGGCTGACGAAGTTTTCGATTTGTTGAATTTGCTGCGCGATGTCGCCCTTGGCGTCTTCGAACTGGCCGCTGACGTTGCCGTCGGCTTTCATTTTGCTTTGCATCGACTGGCGCAGAATGGTGAGGAAGTTGTCATCGAAGTAAGCCATGGAAACGCCGATCTTGATGTCTTTCGCCAACACGCTGGCCGGCAGCATGCACATCAGTACCGAGGCGGCGATCAGTTTCTTCAGCTTCATGTTCGTTACCCTTTAATCGTTAGAATGAAGAGGTCTGTTGGTTGACAGCTAATGAAAAATATTTTTTACATTCAAACAACAATACGGTCGGTGTTATCCCTTTGATACGGCGAAATTACCGCGTTATCGCCGTATTAAGGCCGTGAAAAAAATGGTGATCGATATCTCAAAACAGATTAAAAACAATCAATTGAAATAAACCCCTGGAGGAGAAAGCCGCGTCTTCGCCGCTTTTTTAAATGTTTATTTCATAATTTAGATTATTGAAACTTTTTAACCCAAACAAGCGAAACATGCGTTTTGGAATGGCTTATTAACAAAAACATGACATGGATCTAACAAATGAAATGAAAGCCGCCCGCGAGCGTTCCCCTTTCGTGCGCCGGCAAAAACTGCGAACGGGCGCGCAGTTTGCGGTTTCCGCGTTTCCCGACCATCCTTACTCGGCAATAATGGACATATCCCTATCTCAGGAGGACCTGACATGCAGCTCAGCAGTAAGGTGCGGATGAACCGCCTGTTCAACAACGGTAAGTGCCTGGACGTGGCGATCGATCACGGCATCGCTAACGAACCGGATTTCCTAATCGGCCTGGAAGATATCGAACGGGTGATGGGCAACCTGATCGCCGCGCGCCCCGACGCCATTCAGGTCAACTACGGCCAGGCGGATCTGCTGCAGCGCGCGCCGCAGCGCGAAAAGCCGGCGCTGGTGCTGCGCACCGACGTCGGCAACGCCTATAACGCCGCGCGCCACCGTGAGATGTGGGCGGTGTTGCACAACCCGGAAGCACCGATCCTGGCCGCGCTGCAAATGGACGCCGCCGCGGTGGTGGTCAACCTGTATATGATCCCGGATGAACCCGGCATTTTCCGCCAATGCGTAGAGAACATCGGCCGCCTGCGCCACGCCTGCGACCGCTACGCCATGCCGCTGATGATCGAACCGCTGGTGATGGCCCCGGCCGGCCAGGGCGCCGCCTACGGATCGCTGGGTGACGTGGAGAAGATCGTGCCGCTGGTGCGGCTGGCACGCGAGCTGGGCGCCGACATCATCAAGGCCGATCCGACCGATCGGGTGGAAGATTTCCACCGCGTGGTGGAAGCGGCGCGCTGCCCGACGCTGGTGCGCGGCGGCGGCAAGGGTGAGCTGGGCCCGGTGCTGGAGAAATCCGCCGCGCTGATGGCGCAGGGCGCCTCCGGCATGGTCTATGGCCGCAACGTCTATCAACACAGCAACCCGTCGCAGGTGGTGCGCGCCCTGATGGCGATCATCCATCAGGGCGCCAGCGGCCAACAGGCGCTGGAGATCTACCACCAGCAGTAACCCGCTTTTGTAACTAAAATAACCCCTCGCTCCCCCGGCAGCATGCTATAACCTGCTGCCGGTAACTGCAGCTTGCCGCATTCCTCGCTAGAATACGCCGTGATATCGCCATTCGGAGAACCGCCATGCCAAAACAACGGGTGCCGCTCAAGCTGAGCACCTCCATCACGCTGATGGTGTCCGCCATCATCGCTTCGGTGCTGCTGGTGGTGTTCGCGCTGTTTTTCGTGCAGATGAGCCGCGAGGGGCAAGATCAGCTGCAGCAAAAAGCCATCGCCGTCGCCAACACGCTGGCGCTCTCCAACACCGTGATCGACGGCTTGCAGCGGCGCGATCACAGCGGCGCCATTCAGCGCTTCGCCGAGCAGGTGCGCCATCAAAACGAGCTGCTGTTCGTGGTGGTGGTGGATATGCAGGGCATCCGCTATTCGCACCCTAAACCCTGGCTGATCGGCAAGCATTTTATCGGCGACGATTTGGCGCCCGCGCTGCAAGGCAACGTCAACAGCGCCATCAACCGCGGCACGCTGGCCCCGGCGCTGCGGGTGTTCGTGCCGGTGTATGACGATCAGAAAAAACAAATCGGCGTGGTGGCGCTCGGCATCGCGCTGGACACCGTGCAGCGGGTGGTGGCGGAAAGCCGATGGATCATCTATTGGACCATCGCCTTCGCCGCCCTGGTCGGCAGCCTGGGCACCTTTTTCCTGGTCTCTGCGCTCAAACGCATCATGCTGGGTTTCGAGCCTTACGAAATCTCTAACCTGTTCGAACAGCGCAACGCCATGCTGCAGTCGATTAAAGAAGGCGTGATCGCGGTCGATAATGAATCCCGCATCACCATCGTCAACGACGAAGCCAAGCGCCTGCTGCGCCAGAGCGGGCCGGTGGAAAACCTGCTGCGGGAAGCCGCCAGCAAGCATTGGCCGGCGCAGCTGCATCTGGCGGAGGTGCTGGCCAGCGGCGAACCGCTGCGCGATCGGCAGATCAGCTTCAACGGCAGCGAACTGCTGACCAATACCGTGCCGGTGATCGTCAACGGCCAGGTGACCGGCGCCATCGCCACCTTCCGCGACAAAACCGAAGTCAGCCGCCTGCTGCAGCGGCTGAGCGGCATGGCGCACTACGCCGACGCCCTGCGGGTGCAGTCGCACGAATTTATGAACAAGCTGCATGTGATACTCGGCATGCTGCACATGAAGGCCTATCAGCAGTTGGAAAACTACATCATCAACACCGCCAGCAACTACCAGGAAGAGATCGGCGCGTTGCTGCGCAAGATCCATTCGCCGGAAGTGGCGGGCTTCTTCATCGGCAAGATCAGCCGCGCCCATGAGGCCGGCATCGAACTGACCATCGAGGAAACCAGCCTGCTGCCGGAAACCGACGATGCGGAGACCACCCACGTGCTGATCAGCGTGCTCGGCAACCTGATCGAAAACGCCATCGACGCCATCGACGGCGTTGAGGGCCACGAGATCGGCCTGAGCTTCCATCATCACGACGATCAATTACACTGTATCGTCAGCGACGACGGCCCCGGCATCGATCCGGCGATCGGCGCGCACATCTTTGAACACGGATTTTCCACCAAGGGAACGGGACGCGGCATCGGCCTGGCGCTGATCCGCAGCCATCTGGAGAAACTGGGCGGCAGCATCGATTTCGAATCCGAACCGGGCGAGCTGACCCAATTTTTCGTGCACCTTCCCTATCAGGCCAAGAGCAGAGCCCATGATTAACGTACTGATTGTCGACGACGACCCGATGGTGGCGGAGCTGAACAAATACTACCTGAGCCAGGTCGGCGGTTTTCACTGCCAGGCGACGGTCGCCACCCTGAGCCAGGCGCGCGCCCTGCTGGCCGATGCCAGCGTCAACATCGATCTGGTATTGCTGGATATCTACATGCAGCAGGAGAACGGGCTGGATCTGCTGCCCGGTCTGCGCGAACTCGGCGAGAAGACCGATGTGATCATCATCTCCTCCGCCAGCGACGTGAACACGGTGCAAAAAGCGCTGCACTACGGCGTGGTGGATTATCTGATCAAGCCGTTCCAGTTCAGCCGCTTCAAGGAGGCGCTGAGCCACTATCGGCAACAGTCCCAGCTCTTGGCGCAGCGCGAGTTTTCGCAGGCCGACGTCGACAGTCTGTTGCGCCGCCAACCCGGCGGCCAGGAGAGCAAAAAGTTGCCGAAGGGCCTGACCAGCATCACCCTGAGCACGGTGTGCGAGTGGATCGAACAGCAGCACGACAGCGAATTCTCCACCGACAACCTGGCCAACGCCATTGGCATTTCGCGAGTGTCCTGCCGCAAGTACCTCATCTATCTGGCGGAGAGCGGCATCCTCGGCACCCGTATTCTGTACGGCGCCACCGGCCGACCGGTCTATCTGTATCAGCTGAAACCGGACGCGATCGCCATGCTGAAAGAGCATTGCCGCCCGGCCTAAACGACGTCGGGCGCAGAAAGCGCCCGGACGTTGAAGGTTAGAAGTTGTGCCTGTAACACTTCGCCTCGGGGTGAGGATCTTTCGAGTGTCTCCGCAGGCAGCGCTGCTTTTTCTGCTGCTGTTCCAGATTCCGCTGCTGCCGCTCGGCGGTCTCAGCGGCTTCGCGCTGCTGTTCGCGTGCAATCGCCTGCTCGTTGGCCAGCGTCAGGTTATCGACATTCCACACCTTGTGGCGCAATGCGTCGCGCTTTTTCTGGTACTCCTCGGTGACCTTACTGTCCTTCGGCGCCGCCGCATGGTATTCCAGATCCACCCGCGCCTGCGCGAAGCTGGAACAACACAAGGCCACGCCGGCCAACACGATCCTTTTCATCAATGACTCCTTTTACATTACATCGCTTGACTCTGCGCACACACCGGCTCAGCAACCGTTCGGCGATGCCGTCGGCTTTTCCTCTGAACGGGAGACGCGCTGCCCACCGGTGACGGGCGCCTTGCCGGGCTCGATAGCGCACTCCGCCAACCGCGCCAGCTCTTCCGCATCGCGCTCCGTCGGCGGCGTTTCCTCGCTTATTTCCTGCCGCAGATCCTGCGCCAGCGCTTTCAGGCGCTTTTGAAACAGCACCGGCGACACCCCTTCGCACGGCCTGTCGTAGCGCGCTGCGCCGGCGCTTTGGCTTAGCGGCGACAACAGCAAGAGAAAGATCGCGGCCATGTTCTTCGTCATGGGCAACTCCTTTGATTACGCCGAAATAAACCGGCGGTTCCCTATAAGGAAAACGAATTGTCTGCTAACGCAATGAATGGTCAAGCCACGGCAGAATAACGCAGGAAAGGTAAACCCTCCGACAATATCGGCAGAATGCGCGCATTAATTTGGCTGAATATATTTAGCGGTTTAACGATCGAATATTTTCGACCCATCTAACGTGCCGCCAATACCGATATTCCCTTCATGCAATACCGACGAGGCAGACTCACCCGCCATGATGCGTTGCCGCTGTTCCCGCGTGGCCGGCTGGGGCTGAGACCAGTCTGGGGACGTCGACGTCGGCTGGATCGCGCCGCAGCCGCTCAACAAAAACAACGATACCGTGGCACAATAACGCCATGTCATAGTTTTCTCCTTAAAGGAAATAAAATACCCGCAGCCGGCGGCAAGGGTAAATAAAAAATGACTTTCTTTAGTTTAATAACCGCCGTTATTTCACCTTCCGACCGCCGATGTTAACCACTCGGTTCCTCTGTTAACCCGAAATAAACATTTTCGCTTAGCCAGCCGATAATTCGCAGGCAATAAAAAAGGCCGGGCTAACCCGACCTTGTTTGACCGCTCGACGCGCTTAGACCAGCTCGATCACATCGAAATTGGCTTCGCCGCTCAGATCGGCGTCGTAGTCAACGCCCTGCAGACCGAAGCCGAACAGGCGCAGGAATTCCGCCTTGTAGCCCTGGTAATCCGTCAGTTCGTTGATGTTGTTGTCGTTCAGCTGCTGCCAGATTTCACGACAGGTTTCCTGCACTTCGTCGCGCAGTTCCCAGTCATCCAGACGCAGACGGTGCTTCTCGTCGGTGTCCGGCGCCGCGCCGCTGTACAGCTTGGTGGCGAACAGACGCTGGATCTGCTCGATGCAGCCTTCGTGAATGCCCTGTTCCTTCATGATTTTGAACACGATGGAGATATACAGCGGCATCACCGGAATGGCGGAGGAAGCCTGAGTCACTACCGACTTGAGCACCGCAACGTAAGCCGCGCCGCCTTTGGCCTGCAGCTTCTGGTTGATGGCGTGCGCCGCGCGATCCAGATCTTCTTTCGCCTTGCCCAGCGTGCCGTGCCAGTAAATTGGCCAGGTCAGATCGGTACCGATGTAGGAGTAAGCGACCGACTGCGCGTTATCCGCCAGCACGCCCGCTTCGTCCAGCGCGTCCATCCACAGCTGCCAGTCCTGGCCGCCCATCACCTTCACGGTGTCGGCGATTTCTTGCTCGTTGGCCGGCTCGACCACGGCTTCAACCAGCACGTCTTTGTTGGTGTCCAGCGCAACGGATTTGTACGGCTCGCCGATCGGCTTCAGTGCGGAACGCACCACTTCGCCGGTTTCCGGCATCTTACGCACCGGCGAAGCCAGCGAGTAGACCACCAGGTCAACCTGACCCAGGTCTTTTTTGATCAGATCGATCACGGTCTGACGGCACTCGTTGGAGAATGCGTCGCCGTTGATGCTTTTCGCGTATAGGCCTTCTTCTTTAGCTGCCTTGTCGAAACCGGCGGAGTTGTACCAACCGGCGGAACCGGTTTTGCCTTCGCTGCCAGGCTTCTCGAAAAATACGCCGATGGTGGCCGCACCGCTGCCGAAAGCGGCATTGATGCGCGAGGCCAGACCGTAACCGGTGGAAGCACCAATGACCAGCACCTTTTTAGGCCCGTTTTTCAGTTCGCCGCGCGACTTAACGTAGGCGATTTGCTCACGGACGTTGGCTTCACAGCCTGCCGGGTGAGCGGTGGTGCAGATAAAACCACGAATTTTAGGTTTGATAATCATAGTAATTTTTTCTTGGTAGCTAAAAACCGAAGGACAATATACCTGATTTTCTCGATATACTTAAGAAAGTGCGAAAACAAGCGCAGTGAACAGACCAGTCGGAAAGCCCGTCGCCGAGACATGTCATGATGGCAAAGGGATAATCATGGCAGGCCGGGTTGCGATTACCCGGCCAGTCGAGAGTCACGCCTTGTTCTTTTCCAACTGCTCAATCAGCGTGTAACGCAGCGATGAGGCGTCGGCCGGCACGTTCTCCACCGGAGTGACGCGCACTTTCAATCGATACTGATAGCCCGGTTCGAAAGTGAAGCCCTCGATGCCGGTATAGAACAACTCCCACGGCTGCTGCGCGGAACGGCGCACCTGCATGCACTTCATCGGGCCGACGCCCACGCAGTCCACCAGCGCGCTGTTCACCAGCAACACTTCCGTTTGGCCGCCTTTCTCGTTTGCGGGCTGATTCATCGAGGTTCCCTCCTGACTGCAGCCGGCCAGCGCGGCCAACGCAACAAATAACAACGCTTTAATTTTCAATGTACTGCACCAATAGTCATCCAGGGGCGCCATGCTAACAAATTAACCGGCTCAAGAGAACGGATAGCGATGCGGATCCACACATCCAAAATATCATTCCTCTGTGCCCTATCAGACTGGAAAATATCGCAAAATAAACCCCCTGTTCTTATCCGAACCGGTAATTACCCCCGCTATTTTTTCTGTTAAAAACAGCTGGCTTGCGCAAGCTTTACTGAATTTAACTGAATCGATAAAGAGGGAATTTTATGCAAGAGATCGATGCCAAACACTTTCACCTGATCGCCGGCGCCGGTAACTTTGCCGACAACCGCGGCAGCAATGGTCGCGTCAACAACAACGGCGGCAACAAGAACGGGGGCGGGTCATCCAATCAGGGATTCTACGGCAAGCACACCTCGCCGGATTGCGTTAACGGCGTGATCACCGGTTCTCTGGGCGGCCTTGGCGGCCTGGCGGTGGGCGCGCTCAACGGTGGCTGCTTCAAGGAAGGCAACAAAGGCGGCGGCAACGTCGGCATGGGGAAAGGCGGCAACAAAAACAGCGGCAGCAACTGCAATAGCAATAAAGGCGGTAATACCTGTTCGCGCTAAGCGGTTTTAATTAATCAAAGCCCCGGCTGAGCCTCTCCGTTCGGTCGGTGCTTTCCGTATTTTTGGTGATAACCATGTTTAAACTGTTTCGTACCTTATGCCTGCTGCTCGGCTTCTGGATCGCCACCCTGCTGCTCAGCGGCGCGGGGGTCTCCTTTACCCACGGCTACGCCGCGCCTAAAAATCTGTCGCATTTCGTCGTCTCGCTGGTGGTGGTCGGCGCCATCCTGCTGTGGACCCATAAATTGCTGCGGTTCTTTTTTGCCGATAAATCTGAGAAGAAACCGCGTTAAGCCGTGTTCTCGTTGGGGGCGCCGCCCGCAACGATAAAACCGGCATCGCGAATCGCCGCTTTAACCTGCCTGGCGTCCATCACGGCCGTTTTCACATAGCCAAAAAAGGCCACCCGTGCGCTGGGCAAACGGATTGGCGTCGCCAGTTGAGCCATCAGCTCACGATTGCGCTGCGCCATCAGCTCGGCGCGCGCCTGCCAAAACGCGGCCGGTTCGGAGGGGGCTTCAGTGGCGGTGTCGAACCGAGACGCCAACTCGCTTAGCGCCTCCCACTCCGCCAACAGGGCGGCAACCACTTCAGGATTAGCCACCTGCCCCCAGTCAGAGGGTAAGGCCCCCTCACGCCACGCCTCGAGATAGCCGGGCAACATCATCTTTAATTGATTCAGTTGCTCGTTCACTGCGGGTTACCTTTTATAGCGCCTGATGCCGGGATATTTCCCATAATGACACTCTCGTTAAACCGTTGATGGGAGCAATGGCCGAAGCTTATCAGCGCCATAGATGACGTAATGACTTTTGGTGCGGCTAAATTAGCGATAGGTGCGGGTGGGTGTGTGGAGCCGGAGATCGGGTTGAGATGTGACGACGGGAAAGAGAAACCAGAAATTTATTGGCGCTTTAAGTAGAATTTCCTTATAAATCAACCACACAAAAAAAGACCGAATACGATTCCTATATTCGGTCTAGGGAAATGGCTCTTGGGAGAGAGCCGTGCGCTAAAAGTTGGCATTTAATGCAGGGCTTGTTCAGCCGTGCACTTTAAGAGTAGCCTACCGCGCCAGTTTTGCCAGCCGCCCGGCGGCCGCGTGATAGTTTCGTGACGAAATAACTATGCGGCAAATGCGCATCAATCTGCGCACGCTGGGCAAGGCGTTGGCAAACAAGCGGTTAGTCAGCGCACAGCTTCTCGGCGCGCTCGATAAACGGCGCCATGCTCATTTTTTTCCCCGGTTCGGCAGGGTCGTCCAGCAGGATCACGTCCAGCGGCTGCGCGCGCTGATGGCCCTTCTTCACCTGCTGCTCCGCCGCGTCGTTGAGCGGATATTGCATCAGGGTGCTGTTATTCAGCACAAACAGCGCGCCGCCGCTGCGGCACTGCAGCGTCACTTCTTCCTTGGTGAACGCCCACTGTTTGCCGTACTCCAGTTTGGTGATGTTCACCAGTTTGTCTGCCGCCAGCGCGCCGGTCGCGGTTGCCAGCAGCGTAATGCCGAGTAATACCGATTTCATGTGATGGCCTTAAGGTTGCTATTCGCGCCGATTTTCCCGCAGCTTGCCCGGTTGCGGCAAGCTGAAATGTCATACCGGCGCATAGGTTGCAAATAAACTGACCAGCAGCAGCACCGCCATCCCCAACCCGACTTCGAGCCAGCAGGCCAGCACCACGCCGCGCTGCGCCAGCGCCGGTACGCGGCTCATCGCCGGCACGATGGCGTAGCGATTGGCCAGCGCCACCATCACCATCAGCGCCACCAGCGCGGTTTTGATCAGCAGCAGGCGCTGATAAGGCGAGCCGAGGTTGAGCGGCCAACCGCCGAGAATGATCAGGCTGTTGACGATGCCGGTGACGATCACCGCCGCCACCGCCAGGTGCCCCCAGCGCGAGAAACGGATCAGCGTGGTGATGGCGTCGCTGCGCCACTGCGGCGGAGGCAGGTAACGCAGGCAAACCAGCAACGGCGCCAGGCTGCCGAACCAGTAACCGGCGGCCAGCAGGTGCACCGCATGGTTGGCGCGGTGCAGCGCGCCCAACGCGCCTTCATGCATCGCCGCGTGGCCGATGAACGCCAGGCTCACCAGCAGCAGCGCCGAGCACAGCGCCAACGCCTGCGCGCGCGGCCGTTCCGGCAGCAGCAGGCTCAGGATCGCCAGCAGCGACAGGCCCAGATGCCAGCGCCACACTTCGCCGAAGGTGGTGCCGAGCACCGCCCACCAGACCTCCAGCCGCCAGGCGTCTTGCCAACCGTCGCCCATCTGCCCGGCCTGAATGGCCAGCAGCGCCACGGCGGAAAACCCGGCAATCCAGGTGCCGGCAAGCAGCAGCGGACGCACATCGCGGGAGAGGATCGGGGAGAGGCGCTGCGGTGACAATAAGGCGGTGAACAGACTGATGCCGAACATCAGCATCACCGCCGCAAAGTGCACCAAGCGACACAGAACGAACAGGGTCGCCAGAGTCACGATCAGTTTACGGTGAAGCTGTACTGGCCTTTGGTTTTATGCCCGTCGACCGACACCACATGCCAGCTGACGTTGTATTTGCCCGCGCTCAGCTCGCCTTCAATCGGTACGTTGACCTGGGTGTTATTGTTCGGATCGAGCTGCAGCTTGCCGGTTTTCACCACGGCGTTGTCCGGGCCGGTGATTTTCACGCCGCTGAAGTTTGGTTCGATGCCTTCGGAGAAGCTGAGGGTCAGCGCCTTCGGCGCCGGGCTGACGCTGGCGTCGGCCTTCGGCGTTTCCACTTTCAGGTGGGCGTGCGCCAGCGCTTGCTGCGAAGACAGGCCGACGAACAGAACGAAAACGGTGGAAAGCAGGCGACAGGAGGAACGAATTTTACCGATCACAGTGGTATCCCTTAACAATATAAAGAGGGTCATAAGGGTTAAGGCCACAGCCAAGGCGATGTATCAGCGGCCCCAACCCACCGCAATGATTGCGCCACGGGTAAACAGAAAAACGGGTTGTATCGGCTAACCCGCTGTTTTGACTCTACCATCCCTGTAGCGTATCGCGGTAAATCATAACGACCACGCTGCGGCAAGTCGAGCGCATCACTGGCATTTTGCGATCCGGCAGCACGTATCGCCGCATAACCGCGATAAACGCAGGGTAAAAAAAACCGCGCGTCAGGCTCGCCCGCGCGCGGTTTTTTCGATGTTCTGATGCAGATCAGGCCTGGTCGTTGCCGCCCTGGCCCATCGCGCCCATTTTCTTCAGATCTTTGTCGATGAAGAACAGGCCCTTGCCGCTGGTGCCCACCAGCGCCAGCTTGTCCAGCACGGATTTGAACAGTTTCTCTTCTTCATGCTGCTCCGCCACGTACCACTGCAGGAAGTTGAAGGTGGAGTAATCGTGTGCGGTCATGGCGGCGTGCGCCAGTTCGTTGATCTGACGAGTGATCAGCTGTTCGTGTTCGTAGGTCTGCTGGAACACGTCCGCCAGCGATTCGAACGCTACCGGCGGCGCGGCGATGGTGCCCAGCAGCGGCAGAGAGCCGGTGTCGCTCAGATAGTCGAACAAACGTTGCATATGCTGCATCTCTTCCTGAGAATGCTCCTTAAGAAATGCGGCGGCGCCTTCAAAGCCTTTATCGCTGCACCATGCGCTCATCTGCAGATACAGGTTGGCGGAGTAGAACTCCAGATTCAGTTGCTCATTCAGCTTTTGAGTCATTTCTTGCGTCAGCATAATGATTCCTTTTATTTTGCAGGTCATTAATTTAATTTCCGCGCATTATGCCTTGCTGCCGTAAAAATAAAAACACATTATTCACACCAAGCAAACATTAATTATAAAAACCATAAATATCAACAGATTAAAATATTAAACCCACATTGATAATTCACATGATAATTATTTTCATCTTTTATTTTAATCAAAAAGCGAATCATTCTTATTTAAAAGAATAAATAGATTGCATTACTCTCGGATAAATATCGCTCCCGGCAACAGCGTAATGGGCTTGCCAAGCGCCGCCGGGTGGATTACCTTCTGCGCAGATTCAATGCGGCAAAGTAAGTAAGGAGCATAGCGTGGGTTACAATCTGGCCGAGCTGTCCAAAGAGGAAATGGACAGGGTGAATGTGGATCTCGCCGCCTCAGGCGTGGCGTACAAAGAGCGCTACAACATGCCGGTGATCCCGGAAGTGGTGGAGCGCGAGCAACCGGAAGCGCTGCGCGACTATTTTCGCGAGCGCGTGGCGCACTACCGCGCGGAATCCCACAAGTTTTCGCGCCTGCCGTACGAGCCGAAGGCTAAATAGAAAAACCCGCCGTTACGGCGGGTTTTTTGCGTCACTTGCCGGCAAACCGGTCGGTGGCGATCATCAGCTGGTGCAAAATGCCCGGCTCATCATACGAATGCCCCGCCCCTTCCACGATATGCAGCTCCGCCTCCGGCCAGGCCTTGGCCAGGTCCCAGGCGTTCTGCACCTGGCAGGCCATGTCATAACGGCCGTGGACGATCACCGCCGGAATATGGCGGATCAGCGGCACGTTGCGCAGCAGTTGGTCGTCGCTTTCCAGGAAGCCCAGATGGGTGAAGTAGTGGTTTTCAATGCGGGCGAACGCCAGCGCGAAATCATCCTCGCCGAACGAAGCGGATTCGCGGCTCGGCAGCAGCGTGACCGTCTCCCCTTCCCACACGCTCCACAGCTTGGCCGCTTCAAGCTGCACCTGCGGATCGGCCGAGGTCAGCCGCTGCCGGTAGGCGGCGATCACGTCTTTACGCTCGTCATCCGAGAGGATGGACAGCACGCGCTCCCATTTGTCCGGGAAGAAGCGCGAAGCGCCGTCCTGGTAATACCAATGCAGCTCCTGCTTGCGCAGGGTGAAGATGCCGCGCAGCACCATTTCACTGACGCGCTCCGGGTGCGTTTGCGCATAAGCGAGCGCCAGCGTCGATCCCCAGGAACCGCCGAACACCAGCCACTGCTCGACGCCGGCCATTTCGCGCAGCCGCTCGATATCGGCCACCAAATGCCAGGTGGTGTTGTTGTCCAGGCTGGCATGCGGACGGGAGCGGCCGCAACCGCGCTGATCGAACAGCAGCACCTTGTAGCGTTCGGGATCGAACAGCTGACGATGATGCGGGGAGATGCCGCCGCCCGGCCCGCCGTGAATGAATACCGCCGGTTTACCGTTCGGGTTACCGCTCAGCTCCCAGTAGATCCGGTGGCCATCCCCAGTATCCAGCCAACCGCTGTCGTATGCCGCTAACGGCGGGTACAAACCTCGTAATTGTTCCATGGCGCTTTCCGTCTCTCTGTGAGTCATGCTTTCATCAAAGCGGAAGCCGCCCGGCAGGTCAACGGTAAAACCCGAAAACTCGAACGCGCGCCGAGAACTCGGCGCGCGTTTGCTCAAAATCACAACGACCTGCCTGTAAAATGCCCACAGGCCCGATCAGTTAAGGTGCGCGATCGCGCTGATCTCCACCAACTGCTCGGGCGAAGCCAGCCCGGTGACGCCGATCAGCGAACCGGCGGGTCGGTGATCGCCGACATAGCGCTTGAACAACGCAATGCACGGTTCAACGTGCGCCTGTACGTCGGTCAGGTAGATCTCCACATACGCCAGGTTCGAACGTTCGGCGCCGAATCCCGCCAATACCCGATCCAGGTTGTCCAACGTCTGTTGGGTTTGCCGTTCAATATCGCCCGCGCCGATAAACTCACCCTGCATATCATGGGAAAACTGCCCCGAAATGTAGAGGGTGTCTTTGACGCGAACGCCTTGGGACACGCCATTCTCCTCTTCCCAAATGACCCCGTGATGGTAGTGCGTGATGCCGTTTCTCATGCTGCTTCTCCAACCGTTTATCGTTTCCATGACGACTATAATCGTTTGATTGGCGAATGAATGTCGTCACTGAAACGACATTGACTATGCATTTAATCCATTGAATATGTTAAATTAATTATCTTATCACCGGCTCTCGGGGGGCGGCATGCTGCGGGCGAATCTCAATGACATTCAGGTTTTCATGGCCGTCGTCGACGCCGGCAGTTTTGTCGCCGGCGGACAGACGATGGGGCTATCGCGCTCGGCGGCGGGCAAGGCCATCGCGCGTCTGGAGCAGCGGCTGAGCGTGCGGCTGTTGCATCGCACCACGCGTTCGCTTGGCCTGACCAACGAGGGGCGAGAGTTTTATCGGCGCGGTCTGCAGATCCTCGCTTCGGTCGACGACGCCGAGGCCAGCGTGGCCGGCGACAAAGGCACCGCGCGCGGGGTGCTGCGGTTGACCGCTCCCGCCGCCTTCGGCAGACGGATCCTGTTGCCGCTGGTGCCGAAATTTCTCGTCGCCTGGCCTGAGGTGCAGGTGGAGATCAGTTTTTCCGATCGCCTGGCGGATATCGTGGAAGAAGGATTTGATTTGGCGGTGCGGATTGGCGTCACGGCGCCGGATACCCGGCTGGTGTCCAGAACCCTCGCCAGGTATCGCGCCCTGCTGTGCGCCTCCCCCGCCTACCTCGCCGCCCGTGGCGAACCGCAAACCGTCGAGTCGCTCGCCGGGCACGAGGCTCTGCTGTTCAGCAGCCGCAACCAAAAACAGCCCTGGCGGCTGCGCGACGAGCGCGGCGAATGGGTCAAGGCCCCGGTTCGCGGCCGCCTGCGGCTGGACAGTGGGGAAGCGTTACGCGACGCCGCTCTATCCGGGTTGGGCATCGCGTATCTGCCGGAGTTTATGATTGCGGAAGATTTGGCCGCCGGCCGTCTGCGGCAGGTGTTGCGCGCCGTGGCGGGTGAAGAAGTCAGGATTGTGGCGCTCTATCCGAATAAGCGCCTGCTGGAACCCCGCGTCAGGCGCTTTCTCGATCTGTTGGTGGATACGCTCGGCGGCTGAGACCTTACCCGCCTTTACGCATATGCGGCTCGCGCATCTCCTGTGCGGTTTTCGCCTCGATGCTCAGTTCCGCCGTCGGGCGCAGCAGCAGGCGCGCCAGCCCGATAGGTTCGCCGGTTTCCCGGCAGTAGCCGTATTCGCCGTTCTGCAAGCGCGCCAGCGCCGCATCGATTTTCGGCAACAGGCGGCTTTCGCGATCCAGCTGGCGGAACAACAGGCGCAGATCCTCTTCGCGCGCCGCCTTGTCGGCCTCATCGCCCGTCGCTTCGCCGCCGTCGATCTCTTTTTTCAGCTCATCGATGTGCAGCAGCAGCTTTTGCCGCTCATCCTGCAGCAACTGACGGAAAAACGCCCGTTGAACCGAGTTCATATAATCAGAATCCGGCATGGCCAGCAGTTGCTGCGCATCCGGTAATGCCATCACAGTCATTGCGTTCTCCGAACATTGAAAGTGTAATATTATAACATAATAATTATTTTTATCACCCGGTCATCCTAAAACAAAATCTCATGTGTAAACAGCCGGTTAAATGCAATTCGCACTTTGTCGCTTGCATCCTGCCGGCTTTAGGCGGTTAATGACTGAGCAAGCCACCCAATCATAGGTAACGAGAGGCCATCATGAGTAAGGGAATGGATAGCAAAAAAAATGCGAAGAAGAAGCCGTTGAAAACCCCAGCTGAGAAACGTGCGGAGAAACGCGCCAAAAAAGCGCATCCGTCTGGTGAGTAAGCGTCCTTCCATCCGTCATTAAACCCGCCAAGGCGGGTTTTTTATTGCCTCACAGGAGAGATGGCCAATGCCCTGCTTTACCCTCGCCGCCGCCCAATACCCCGCCGCTGCGGCCGATATCGCCAGCAACCTTGAACGTCACCTTGAATTTGTCGCGCAGGCAGCCGAACAGCAGGTGCAACTGCTGGTGTTTCCCGAACTGTCGCTAAGCGGCTATGAGTTGGCCAATGCTGCCGAACTGGCGCTGACGCTGGGCGATCCCCGCCTGCAACCGCTCAGTGCAGCGGCGCAATCGCGGCAGATGACGATCATCGTCGGCGCGCCTTTGCACAGTGGCCAGGCGCTGCATATCGCCGCCTTGATCTTTCACCCCAACGGCATGGTGGCCGTCTATACCAAACAGCATCTGCACGGCGCGGAACAGCAATTCTTCTCGCCCGGTGAGGGCGGCACGCTGCTGGAAATACAGCAGCAACGCATCGCGCTGGCCATCTGCGCCGATACTTCGGAGCCCGGCCACGCGAGCGCCGCCGCACGGGCGGGCGCGCAGATTTATGCTGCCGGCGTGCTGGTATCTGAAGCCGGTTACGCGAAAGACAGCGCCGCGCTGGCAGACTACGCCCGGCGTTATGGCATGGTCACGCTGATGGCCAACCATGCGGCGCCGACCGGCGGCTGGATCCCGGCGGGCCGCAGCGCCATCTGGGATGAAACGGGAGCGCTTTTGGTTGCCGCGCCGGATGACGCTCCTGGGCTGATCATCGCCGGCAAGACTTCCGACGGTTGGCACGGCCACCTGTGCCGGTTAAGCTGAAGCCTGACGGCAACGCGGAGGAAAGCATGACGTTACGCGTAATAGATACCGAAACCTGCGGGCTGGACGGCGGCGTGGTGGAAGTGGCCTCCCTCGATCTGCTCGACGGCCAGTTAACCAATCCGATGAGCGATCTGGTCAGCCCGGACCGCCCCATCAGCCTCGACGCGATGGCGATTCATCACATCACCGAACAGATGGTGGAAGGTAAACCGCGTATCGCGGTGGCGATCGGCCGCTATCAGGGCAGCCCCTACTATGTGGCGCACAACGCCGCCTTTGATCGCGGGGTGTTGCCGGAGATGAACGGCGCCTGGATCTGCACCCTCAAGCTGGCGCGCACGCTGTATCCGGACATCAAGTACGGCAACCAGTATCTGCGCTACGCGCTGAACCTGGACGTGCAGTTGCCGGCAGACGCCACGCTGTACCCGCACCGCGCGCTGTACGACTGCTACGTCACCGCCGCGCTGCTGCAGCGCATCATCAAGGATTCGGGCTGGACGCCGGAGCAAATGGTGCAGATCACCGAACAGCCGGTGCTGCTGAAGAAATTCAAATTCGGCAAGTATCGCGGGCAGGAAATCGAACGCATCGCCCAGGAAGATCCCGGCTATCTGCGCTGGATGCTGAAATCCATCGACGATCTGAGCCCGGACATGAAGCACACGCTGAAATACTATCTGATTGGCTAGCACAGCGGGCGGCGCAGGCCGCCCGCTGTTCGCCGTTACTCCGCCAGCGCCAGAATGAAGGCGTACTCCAGCGCAATATCCTCATAGGCCTTGAAGCGGCCGGATTTTCCGCCGTGGCCGGCATCCATGTCGGTATACAACAGCAGCTGCCGGTCGTCGGTTTTCAGCTCGCGCAGCTTGGCCACCCACTTGGCCGGCTCCCAATACTGCACCTGCGAATCGTGCAGACCGGTGGTCACCAGCAGATGCGGGTATGCCTGCGCTTTCACCTGATCGTACGGGCTGTACTGTTTGATGTAGTCGTAATAGGCCTGCTCGTTCGGGTTGCCCCACTCGTCGTATTCGCCGGTGGTCAGCGGGATGGATTCATCCAGCATGGTGGTCACCACGTCGACGAAGGGCACCTGCGCCACCACGCCGTGGAACAGCTGCGGCGCCTGGTTGATCACCGCGCCCATCAGCAGACCGCCGGCGCTGCCGCCCATGGCGAACACCCGCTTGCCGTCGCCGTACCCCTGGGCGATCAGCGTTTCGGTCACGTCGATAAAATCGTTGAAGGTGTTCTGCTTGTTGAACAGTTTGCCGTCTTCATACCACAACTGCCCCAGCTCACCGCCGCCGCGAATGTGCGCCAGCGCGAACACGACACCGCGATCCAGCAGGCTCAGGCGGCTGGCGCTGAACGCCGGATCCATGCTGCTGCCGTAAGAACCGTAGCCGTACACCATCAGCGGGTTGGCGCCGCGCTGGAAGCTGTCCTGGCGATACACCAGCGAAACCGGCACCTCGACGCCATCGCGCGCCTTCACCCACACCCGCTCGCTGCGGTAGTTTTCCGGCGTGAAATTCTTCACTTCCTGCTGTTTGAGCATCGTCCGCTCGCCGCTGTCCATGTTCAGCTCGTACAGCGTGGTCGGGGTGGTCATCGACGAATAGCCGTAGCGCAGCAGCGCGGTTTCCGGATCCGGGTTATACGCCAGCCAGGTGGTGTAGGTCGGATCGTCGAAGGCGATGCGCTTCTCTTCGCCCGTCTGCCAGTGGATCTGGCGCAGCAGCGTCAGGCCGGCATTGCGCTCTTCCACCACCAACCAATCGCGGAACAGGCTGAAGCCCTCCAGCATCACGTCGGCGCGCGGGGCGATCAGCGTCTGCCACTGCGCTTCGTCCGCCTGCTCGCTCTGGTACAGGCCAAAGTTCTTGCCGTCCTTGTTGGAGCGGATATAGAAATGCTGGTGATAGTGATCGATGACGTACTCGTGATCCTTGCGGCGCGGCACGAACAGCTGCGGCTTGGCGTCCGCACGATCGGCATCCAGCAACAGGATCTCCGAGGTGGTGGTGCTGCTCAGGTGGATCAGGATAAAGCGCTCGGAGGTGGTCTTCTCCAGCCCGACGTAGAAGGTATCGTCCAGCTCTTCGTAAATCAGCTCGTCCTGCTGCGGATCGCTGCCCACCACGTGGCGATAAACCTGATACGGCAACAGCGTCTTGGCGTGCTTACGCACGTAGTACACCGTCGAAGAGTCGTTGGCCCACTCGAAGCTGCCGGAGGTGTTTTCCAGCACTTCGTCGGCCCAGCTGCCGTCGGCCAGGTTCTTGAAACGAATGTCATACTGGCGGCGCGACAGGAAATCCTCCGCCACTCCCAGCAGCTGGTTGTCGGGGCTGACGTCCAGCCCGCCCAGGGTATAAAACTCGTGGTTCTCGGCGCGCTGGTTGCCGTCGATAAGCACCTCCCAGTGCTCACTCTCGGCCTGCGGCTGGCGCACGGAAATCGCGTATTCGTTGCCCGGCTCGTAGCGCGTCTGATAGCGATAGCCATGGCGCACGTAAGGCACCGAATGTTCCTGCTGCGGAATGCGCGCCACCATCTCTTCGTACAGGGTTTCGCGCAGCGCCTGCTGCGGCTTCAGCATCGCATCGGTGTAGGCGTTCTCCGCCTGCAGGTAGTCCAGCACCTGGCGGTCCGCGCGCTCATCGTCGCGCAGCCAGTAGTAGTCATCCACGCGCGTATCGCCGTGGATGGTGATGGGATAAGGGCGTTTTTCCGCTTTCGGTGGGGTCATCATTGCTAAATCATCCGCTTACATAGATTGCGGCAAGAGTGACACGATTCCCCCCGGCTTGCCAAGCGGCGCTACGCCAGCTCGCGCTTTTTCTCGTTGACGTCGCTCTCGATGCCCTGCTTGACGTCCGCCGGGATCTTCAGCGCCTGCGCCAGCGCATCGAGGTAGCCACGCTCCATAAAGTGATCGACGTCGATCACCAGACAACTCAGGTAGTAAACCTCCAGCGCCTCGTCTTCGTTTTGCACGCTGCGGGCGATCAATGCCGGGTTGAGCGGCTGATCGAGCGCTTCCTGCACCCAGCCCTGCGCCTCTTCCCCCACCTGCAGCTGCGACAGACTGTGATCGATGGCGCGCTGCTCGTCGGCATCGATATGGCCGTCGCTCTTGGCGGCGAACACCAGCGCCTGCACCAAACGCTTGGCGCGCAGATCCACCGGCGTGGTTTGCAAACCGAACTGCGGTTCGTCCTGATGGGTCTCTTTCATCCGCTGCTTATACTTGTTCCACAGTACCGCGCCCACCGCCGCGCTGCCGCCGATAATCAGCGCATTCTTGCCGAATTTGCCCACCAGCTTGCGCGAAGATTTGTTGGCCAACAGCACGCCGACCAGGCCGCCCAGCGCCGTGGGCGCCAGCAGTTTGCCGATGCCTTCCGCCCCGCCCATCGCACCGGCCTTCTGCCCGATCAACGTTTGAATCTGCTGCATCCAGTTACTTTTCATCATCTACCCCTTGCGTGAGAAAACGCGGCGCGCAGGCGCGGCCGAACCGACGGTAAACCGCCAGATTAGGGGATCTTTTGTCAATTTACGTCTGGGGGATGCAAACCTGTGTTTAGCGGGCCGGGCGGCCCGCCTGGATGCCTGCGGCGTTACGCGTCTTCGTCGCCCGCTTCGTCGTCCTGCTCGTACTCCGCAAGCTCGTCGCGCATCGCCTGGATGGCGTCGCGGGTCATCAGCGCCAGCGTGCGGTAGAAACCGGTGGTGGCGTGCGCTTCCACTTTACCGAGGAAGCGGCCGCACCACGGCAGCAGAAACTCGTCGAACAGCGCGATCTGCGCCTGCGCTTCATCTTCCTGCGACTGATCTTCCAGCCAGGAGGCCGCCAGCAGCAGTTGGCCGAAATGGTCGGCCGGCGCCTCCGCCAGCGGCATGCCGCGCTGCTGCAGGAAGGCGCGCACTTCCGCTTCGCTGGCGCCTTCGACGTAGTCGGAGCGGAACGGCGACACGCTGCACTCGCTGCCGACGAACATCGCGTTGAAGTCGGTCGCCAGCTGGTTGACGTCACAGCCCTGTTGCAGGCGCTTCAGCAGCTCATCCTGCTCCAGCGGCCAGTGCTGCTGCAGCTTGCCCTCTTTGATCAGCGCGAACAGCGGCACCAACAGCGGATCCTGCGGCTGGCGGTAGAACAGCGTACCCAGCACGCGGCAGACAATCGAAAACTCATTCATGATAAGGCCTTATACAATACGGAAAATTTTGCCGGGACGATGTCACAAATCGGCCAATTCCGCAATCGCCGGCTTGCCGCGCCGCTCGAGAAAATCCAGCAACCGGCGCGGGCTGACGTTAAGAATGCGCGCTTGTGGGAAGCCCACCTCTTCGATGATGCGCTCGCAGTGCTCGAAATTACCCAGTGAAAAAGCGACGTGCGAATCCGAACCCAGCGCCAGCCAGCCGCCGGCGTCGCGCACCGCGGCGGCGATCGCCCGGCAGTTGGCCTCGCTGCCCTTGCGGGAGTGGGTGAACGACGAGTTATTCAGCTCCAGCGCCACTTCGTATTTGGCGGCGGCCGCCGCGACGGCGGGAATGTCGATCGGGTAACGCGGGTTGCCGGGGTGGCTGATGATATGCACGTCCCCCTGCGCCATCGCGGCGATCATCGCTTCAGTATTGGACGCTTTATCCTGCGGCGCAAACACCGGCTCGTGGAAACCGGCGATGATCACGTCGGTGGCGGTCAGCATCGGGCCGGTGCAGTCGATGTCACCCTGCAGGTTTTTGATGTTGGCTTCGATGCCGCGCAAGATGCCCACGCCGTTCACCCGGCGCGGCCACACGTGCATGTTCATAAAGTGCCAGTAGTGCGGCGCATCGGCCATGTCCGGGCCGTGATCGGTGATGGCGAACAGCTTGATGCCCTTCTGCTGGGCTTCGGCGATGTAATCGTGCAGCGTGCTGTAAGCATGGGTGCTGGCGACGGTGTGCATGTGCAAATCAACGGGGTACATTGTTTCTCCTTCCAGAGGGCCCGCCCGCAAAGGTACGGGCAGGCGCGATGACGATAACAGCTTATCAGTTACCGAACGGCGGCTGAAGGATCAGTATCCCCGTTGCCTGTCGACCACGCCGGCCGGGGCATGCCCCGCCTCCAGCGCGCGAATGTTGGCGGCGATCTGATCCATCGCCTGCTGCGGCAACGTGATGGCAGCAATATGCGGAGTAATGGTGACACGCGGATGACGCCAGAACGGATGATCCTGCGGCAGCGGCTCGCGGGCGAACACGTCCAGCGTGGCGGCGGCCAGCTGCCCCTGTTCCAACGCCGCCAGCAGATCGGCTTCCACCAGGTGCGCGCCGCGCGCGATGTTGATGAGGTAGGCGCCCGCGCTCAACTGTGCGAACAGCTCGCGGTTGAGGATGCCGATGGTCTCCGGCGTATTGGGCAGCAGGTTGATCAGCAGGTTGACGCCGTCGAGGAAGGCCGCGCGCTGCGCCTCCCCGGCGAAGCTTTGCACGCCGTCGATCTGTTTGGCGCTGCGGCTCCAGCAGCGCACGCGAAAGCCAAACTCGGTCAGCTTACGCGCCACGCTCTGCCCCAGCACGCCGGCGCCGAGGATGCCGATGGTGAAATCATCCAGCGAGTGCGGATCGAGCGGCTGCCATTCCTGCCGCTGCTGCAACGCCTGATACTCGTCGAAACGGCGGAAATAGCGCAGCACATAGCTCAGCGCATATTCCTGCATCTGCTGCGCCATGCCGGTATCCTCCAGCCGCAGCAGCGGCACGCCGGCGGGCAGCGTGCCGGGGTGTTTGCGTTCCTGATCAAGAATGGCGTCGACGCCGGCGCCGAGGGCGAACACCGCTTTCAGATCGCGGCGGTTGGCCAGCATCTCGTGCGGCGGGCGCCACACCAGCGCGTAATCGGCCGGCCGCTTGTCGCCGCGCTGCCACTCGCGGATCTCGGCCTGCGGCAGGCGTTGCTTGATGCCGGCCAGCCATTCCTGGGCGTTAAACAAGGGGTGGTAATAAATGATGTTCATACTGCGGGCTCCCGTTTGTTTTTATTGGTTTTCCTCCAGCCTTCCGCGATTCGCCGCCGGATGCAAGCGTTAAAGCCCAAAATAAAAACAGCCCCGACCAGTGGGGCTGTTGCGCATGCTCGTCAATCAGGCGGCAGACGGGCCGTCACGCCGGATAAGACGCCGCAGCAGCGGAATGAGAATCAGCATCGCCACGCCGACGCCCGTCGCCCCCCAGCCCAGCGCGCTGAAGATTTCGCTGTAGCCGGGGTTGGTTTGCAGCGGCGTGCTGCCGCTGTTTTCCGGCATCAGGCCGGAGACATAGCCCGCCAGCACCGAGGCGACGCCGGTCACCATCATCCAGCAGCCCATCATCACGCCCTGATAGCGCGGCGGCGCCAGCTTGCCGATCATCGCGTAACCGATCGGCGAGATCATCAATTCACCGACGCTTTGCAGCACATAGCTGATGACAATCCATTTAAACGCCACCAGCCCGTCGCCGCCCGCCATGCTGATGCCCAGCGGCAACACCAGCATGCCGAGCCCGATGCAAAACAGCGATCCGGAGAACTGCAGCGGAATGTCGATGTTGCAGCCGCGAGCGCGCAGGCGGTTGAACCACCAGGCCAGCAGCGGGCCGCCCACCACGATCACCAGCGTGTTGATGTTCTGGATCCACTGCGGCGCCACCTGAATGCCGTAAACGTTCAGATTGATGTTGTGCTCGGAGAACAGCATCAGCCCCATCGGCGCCAGTTGGTACAGCGCCCAAAACACCAGCGAGCCCAGCGCCAGGATCAGATAGGCCGCCATTCTGCGGCGCTCATCGCGCGGATGGTGGCGCAGCGTCACCACGCACAGCATCAGGAAGATCAGGGCGCCGAGTACGATCACAAAGTGCCCGCTGAACTCGGCGTGGGTCAGCATCACGCGGATGATCGGCACCAGCGCGACCAGCACCGCCAGCCCGACCAGCATGCGCCAACGATATTGGCTGCGGCTGGCGTCGTGCAGCGGCGTATTGAGATCCGCCAGAATCCGCCAGCGGCAGACGGCGACGATGATCGCCGCCGCATTGCCCAGCGTGGCGAACAAGAACAGCGCGCGATAGTTTTCCGTCAGTTGGAAATACCCGGCGACGGTAAAGCCAACGAAGAACCCGAGGTTCATGCCGGCGTAGTTCCACAGGAATGCCGATTCGCGCCGGTCATCGTCCGGCTTGAAACGCTGGGTCAGCATCATGTTAATGCAGGTGACGTTAAGGCCGCTGCCGGTCAGGAACATCGCCAACCCCCAGTACAGCCCCCACACGCCCGCGACGGCAATCAGCGCGCAGCCGAACACCTGCAGCACCATACCGAGCACGAACAGGTTGCGGTTACTGAGGAAACGGCCGCCGAGGTAGCCGCCGAACATGTGCAGACCATAGTTGAAGGCGCCGAACACGCCCATCATGGCGTTGGCGCTGCTTTCGTTGAAGCCCAATCGCTTGGTGGCGTACAGCACCAGCGTGGAGTAAAGCACAGCGAAGCCCAGCGTGGCGAAGATTTGGATGAAGAACAGCGCCCCTGCACCGGGGGGAATGGCATGGCGCGCTTGCGGCGCCGGCATGGCATCTGAAGGAGTCAAAACCAACCTCTACTGCATTATTATGTAATGAGTCTGTCCCTGTCTGCGGTATCGCCGGCCTGTCTCCCGGCAATCTGCGCGGCGTCGTGATGTTCCTTGCCAAAAACGCCGCGCCGACACAATTCCATTTAGCGACACATTTGACTAATAATCCAGTATTAATGCATATAACATCAAATAGACCGATCTCATTGGCGATATATTGAGCTACTTGAACAGAAAAAGGTCAAACAATCGTCTGTCATGAATTCTGGCCGCAGCCTACCCTGCCCGCTGGCGACCGCGAGTGGGAATATCGTTCGGTAAATCAGCAAATTGCTGCAAGTTTGGCTAAACAGTCATGAGAATGAAATAAGAGGGTTGACGCTGAGATCAGATTCTCCTACATTAGCGCCCGTCGACAGCGCAAAGCGTTTTCGACAACAAAACGGTGAGGTGTCTGAGTGGCTGAAGGAGCACGCCTGGAAAGTGTGTATACGCGAAAGTGTATCGAGGGTTCGAACCCCTCTCTCACCGCCAAATTCAAAGAGAAAGCCTGGATTCGCGTCCAGGCTTTTTTTTTGCATGGCGCACCGCCGAGAGGGGTGAGAAGCCTCGACAGGGTTCGACAAAACGCCTGCGTTTTGGACCGCCAACGGCGGCCCGCAGGGTGAGCGCAGCGAATCAAGCCCTCTCTCACCGCCAAATTCAAAGAGAAAGCCTGGATTCGCGTCCAGGCTTTTTTTTGCATGGTGCACCGCCGAGAGGGGTGAGAACCCTCGACAGGGTTCGACAAAACGCCTGCGTTTTGGACCGCCAACGGCGGCCCGTAGGGTGAGCGCAGCGAATCTCCCCCCACAGCCCGCGCCGGTAATTCCCATTTCCACCGGTTATCCGCGAACCTTACTTCTGATTTTCCCACCTTTTCATGACTTCTGCCCTGCCGTTCGCCGCAGTTTTCAGCAAAGTGAACACGGCTTGAGCGGACGAACAAAAACACAGAAATTATTCTTGACCGGATCGGCCCCACTCCCTATAGTAGCGCCCCGTTGCAGCGATGATTTCGCAACAAAAAAATATGGTGAGGTGTCCGAGTGGCTGAAGGAGCACGCCTGGAAAGTGTGTATACGCGAAAGTGTATCGAGGGTTCGAATCCCTCCCTCACCGCCATATTCTAACGAGAAAGCCTGAGCGAAAGTTCAGGCTTTTTTGTATGCATCGCGCACCGACCGGGAGGGTGAGAACCCTCGACAGGGTTCGACAAAACGCTTGCGTTTTGGACCGCCAACGGCGGCCCGCAGGGTGAGCGCAGCGAATCTATCCCTCCCTCACCGCCATACAAAAAAGCCCGAACGCAAATTCAGGCTTTTTTATCCCCACTGCCCAACCGTTCAGTGGTGCGTGCATCTCACCGACGCTGGCTGCGCCAGCGCGCGGCGCCAGTCGCCCGGCGTTTGGCCGAACTGGCGTTTGAAGCTGCGGTTGAACGACTGCTGTGAGTCGAAGCCGAGCGAGATCGCCACGCTGACGATAGGCTCGCCGCTGTTGGCCAGGCGCTCCGCCGACACTTTCAGTTTTTGCATGCGGATATACTCCCCCAGCGCGTAGCCGGTCTGGCGTTTGAACATGCGCTGCAGATGCCATTTGGAATAGCCCGCGCGGTCCGCCACGGTGTTGATATCCAGTTTCTCTTCCAGATTGTTGTCGATCCACGCCTTCAAATCGGTAATAAAGCCCGTAGTGTTCATGCAGATGCTCCCATCATTCGGCAGGGTCACCCTCTGCCCGATGCACATACGTTGCAACAGTTTCGCTTTAAATGCAATTTTTATTATTGCATTTATCGGAAAGCCGCCACTATACTCCACCCAATTAATGTAACCGATATTGATACATTAATGTGACACCAATATGTTTCAAAACCTAACGTTGCGCCATGACAAAGCGCGGCGCCCCTTCCGCCGAACGCCGGCATGAAGGGAAAAGCCCGGAAAACAGGGCTGGGTATGGGGCCAGACAGCGCTTACTTATCGGAATAAAAATAATGCCAAATCAACCAAACTCATCGTTCAACGCCGGCGGCCGCACGCGCGCCGTCGCTCTGGGCCAGCGGCTCTCCGGGGTGGCGCTGTTGGCCGCCCTGCTCGCCGGGTGTGACAACAGCGTCGCGCACAATGCCCCGCCGCCGCCGCCGGTGGTCAGCGCCGCCAGCGTGGTGGTCAAGCCGATCAGCCAGTGGGATGCGTTCAATGGCCGGGTCGAGGCGGTGCAGAGCGTGCAACTGCGCCCACGGGTCTCTGGTTACATCGAGCGGGTCAACTACACCGAAGGCGACGAGGTGAAGAAAGGCCAGGTGCTGTTCACCATCGACGATCGCACCTACCGCGCCGCGCGTGAACAGGCGCAGGCAGAGCTGGTGCGGGCGCGCAATCAGGCCGCTCTGGCGCGCAGCGAATCCTCGCGCACCGAGAAACTGATCGGCACTCAGGCCATCTCGCAAGAGGTGTGGGAACAGCGCCGTTCGTCCGCCGCGCAGGCGCAAAGCAACGTGCTGGCAGCGCAGGCCCAGCTCGATATGGCGCAGCTTAATCTCGACTTTACCCGCGTCACCGCCCCGATCGACGGGCGCGCCAGCCGCGCGATGATCACCGCCGGCAACCTGGTCACCGCCGGCGACAGCGCCAGCGTGCTGACGACGCTGGTGTCGCTCGACAAGGTCTACGTCTATTTCGACGTGGATGAAGCCACCTTCCTGCGTTATCAGCAGCAAGGCCGGCACGATGCCCGCCTGCCGGTGAAAGTCGGCCTGGTGGGCGAAGACGGCACTCCGCATCAAGGGCTGGTGGACTTCACTGATAACCAACTGAACGCCGGGACCGGCACCATCCGCATGCGCGCCCTGCTCGACAACCGCGATCGCCGCTTCACGCCGGGGCTGTTCGCTCGGGTACAGATGCCCGGCAGCGCCGAGTTCAACGCCATGCTGATCGACGACAAAGCGGTGATGACCGATCAGAACCGCAAGTTCGTTTACATCGTCGATAAAGACGGCAAGGCGCAGCGCCGCGACATCGACGTGGGCCGGATGGCCGAAGGATTGCGCATTGTGCAAAAAGGCTTGGCAAACGGCGATCGGGTGATCGTCGACGGCATGCAGAAAGTGTTTATGCCGGGCATGCCGGTCGACGCGAAAAGCGTCGCCATGACCACCACCGCCTCCGCACTTAACTAAGCTCCCAGCAGAGAACTCTGACCCATGGACTTTTCCCGTTTTTTCATCGACCGGCCGATCTTCGCCGCGGTGCTGTCGATACTGATTTTTGTCGCCGGGGTGATCGCCATTCCGCTGCTGCCGATCAGCGAGTACCCGGACGTGGTGCCGCCCAGCGTGCAGGTGCGCGCAGAATACCCGGGCGCCAACCCGAAAGAGATCGCTGAAACGGTGGCCACGCCGCTGGAAGAAGCGATCAACGGCGTCGAAAACATGATGTACATGAAATCGGTTGCCGGTTCCGACGGCGTGCTGGTGACCACCGTCACCTTCCGCCCCGGCACCGATCCCGATCAGGCGCAGGTGCAGGTGCAAAACCGCGTGGCGCAGGCCGAAGCGCGCCTGCCGGAAGACGTGCGCCGCCAGGGCATCACTACCCAGAAACAGTCTCCGGCGCTGACGCTGGTGGTGCATCTGGTGTCGCCTTCCGGCAAGTACGACTCGCTGTACCTGCGCAACTACGCCACCCTGAAGGTCAAGGATGAACTGGCTCGCCTGCCGGGCGTCGGCCAGGTGCAGATCTTCGGCGCCGGTGAATACGCGATGCGCATCTGGCTCGATCCGAACAAGGTCGCCGCGCGCGGGCTGACCGCCTCCGACGTGGTGAGCGCCATGCAGGAGCAAAACGTGCAGGTCTCCGCCGGCCAGCTCGGCGCGGAGCCGATGCCGACGCGCAGCGACTATCTACTGTCGATCAACGCCCAGGGCCGCCTGCAAACTGAAGAAGAGTTCGGCAATATCATCCTCAAGAGCGGCGATAACGGTGAGATCGTGCGGCTGCGCGACGTGGCGCGCATCGAGATGGGTTCCGGCAGCTACGCGCTGCGCGCCCAGCTCAATAACAAGGATGCGGTCGGCATCGGCATCTTCCAGTCGCCGGGCGCCAACGCCATCGAGCTGTCGGACGCGGTGCGCGGCAAGATGGCCGAGCTGGCGACCCGCTTCCCGGATGGCATGAGCTGGAAATCTCCGTACGATCCGACGGTTTTCGTGCGCGATTCGATCCGCGCGGTGGTGGATACCCTGCTGGAAGCGGTGATCCTGGTGGTACTGGTGGTCATTCTGTTCCTGCAGACCTGGCGCGCCTCGATCATTCCGCTGTTGGCGGTACCGATCTCCGTGGTCGGCACCTTCTCCGCGCTGTATCTGCTCGGCTTCTCGCTCAACACCCTCAGCCTGTTCGGGCTGGTGCTGGCGATCGGCATCGTGGTAGATGACGCCATCGTGGTGGTGGAGAACGTCGAGCGCAACATCGAAGAGGGGCTGTCGCCGCTGGCGGCGGCGCACCAGGCGATGCGCGAGGTCTCCGGCCCGATCATCGCCATCGCCGTGGTGCTGTGCGCGGTGTTTGTGCCGATGGCGTTCCTCTCGGGCGTTACCGGCCAGTTCTACAAACAGTTCGCCGTCACCATCGCCATCTCGACGGTGATCTCCGCCATCAACTCGCTGACCCTATCGCCGGCGTTGGCGGCGCGCTTGCTGAAGCCGCACGGCGCGCCGAAAGATCTGCCGTCGCGCCTGATCGACCGGCTGTTCGGCTGGTTGTTCCGGCCGTTCAACCGCTTCTTCGCCAGCGGTTCGCAGCGTTATCAGCACGGGGTATCCCGCGTGCTGGGCCGACGCGGCGCAGTGTTCGTCGTCTACCTGCTGCTGCTGGCCGCCGCCGGGGTGATGTTCAAGACCGTGCCCGGCGGCTTTATCCCGACGCAGGACAAGCTGTATCTGATTGGCGGCGTGAAAATGCCGGAAGGCGCCTCGCTGGAGCGCACCGATGCGGTGATCCGCAAGATGAGCGCCATCGGCCTGAGCGTGGACGGCGTCACCGATGCGGTGGCCTTTCCCGGCCTGAACGCGCTGCAGTTCACCAATACGCCGAATACCGGCACGGTATTCTTCGCGCTGGAGTCATTGAGCACCCGTACCCGCACCGCGGCGCAGATCAACGCCGAGATTAACGCGCGCATTTCGCAGATTCAGGAAGGCTTCGCCTTCTCCATCATGCCGCCGCCGATCCTCGGCATCGGCCAGGGTTCCGGCTATTCGCTGTATGTGCAGGATCGCGGCGGGCTGGGTTACGGCGCGCTGCAGACGGCAATCAACACGATGTCCGGCGCCATTATGCAAACACCGGGCATGGGGTTCCCGATCTCCTCCTATCAGGCCAACGTGCCGCAGCTGGACGCCAAAATCGATCGCGACAAGGCCAAGGCGCAGGGGGTGCCGCTCAATGCGCTGTTCAGCACGCTGCAGACCTACCTCGGTTCGTCTTACATCAACGACTTCAACCGCTATGGCCGCACCTGGAAGGTGATGGCGCAGGCCGACGGCCAGTTCCGCGACAGCGTGGAAGACATCGCCAACCTGCGTACCCGCAACGACAAGGGCGAAATGGTGCCGATCGGCAGCATGGTCAGCATCGGCACCACTTACGGCCCGGATCCGGTGATCCGTTATAACGGCTTCCCGGCGGCGGATCTGATCGGCGACGCCGATCCGCGCGTGCTCTCCTCTACCCAGGCGATGGGTGCGCTGACGCAGATGGCCGATAAGCTGTTGCCGAACGGCATGAACATCCAGTGGACCGATCTGAGCTATCAGCAATCGACCCAGGGCAACGCCGCGCTGGTGGTCTTCCCGGTGGCAGTGCTGCTGGCGTTCCTCGCGCTGGCGGCGCTGTATGAAAGCTGGACGCTGCCGCTGGCGGTGATCCTGATCGTGCCGATGACCATGCTGTCGGCGCTGTTCGGCGTGTGGCTGACCGGCGGCGACAACAACGTGTTCGTGCAGGTCGGGCTGGTCGTTCTGATGGGGCTGGCCTGCAAGAACGCCATTCTGATCGTCGAGTTCGCCCGCGAGCTGGAAATGCAGGGCAAAGGCATCGTCGAGGCGGCGCTCGAGGCCTGTCGCCTGCGGTTGCGGCCGATCGTGATGACCTCCATCGCCTTCATCGCCGGCACCATCCCGCTGATCCTCGGCCACGGCGCCGGCGCCGAGGTGCGTGGCGTCACCGGCATCACGGTGTTCTCCGGCATGCTGGGGGTCACCCTGTTCGGGCTGTTCCTGACGCCGGTGTTCTACGTCACCCTGCGGCGCCTGGTGGCGCGCAAAGCGCAGCCGCAGACGGCGTAATCATCGTCTTAACATGCAAAAAGGTCGGGCATTGCCCGACCTTTTTTTATGCATGCGAACCGCGATTATTTATCGGCGGTTTCAGCCTCTTGCTCGGCGGCGTACTCCGCGCAGGCGCGTTTGTCGCCCCGCTCCAGCTCGGCCAACGAGTCGGCCACGGTGTGGCGCGCCAGCACCGCGAGCGAAGCCTGCTCGGCCTCGTTCACCACCGATTTGAAATACCAGCAGGCGTTGGCGCTCACCAGGCAGCGGGCCGGCACTTCAGGGCGGGAAGCCCAGATGCGCTTGTCGTCGATCACCGCCAGATAGATGTCCCGCAGGGTGATCTCTTCCGCCGGGCGGCCGAGGTGGATAGAGCCGTTTCGGCCCAGGGTGGAAACGATGATGCCGTCTTTGGTCAGCGGCACCATCAGTTTGCGGATAAAGCTGGGGTTGGCTTCCAGAGCGGCGGCGAGGGTGGCGCTCGTCGAACGCATGCCCTGCTTCTCAGCTACGGCGACGCTAAGGACCATTTGCAACGCTGTCGGAAAGCGAAAATCTAACATGTCGTTATCTCTGCGAGACGAAATACTCGGGTTTGGCCGGTGTGGCGATTGGCGCCGAACACACCGCTTAATCGCACAATAATATAACAAACGCGGGGGCTTTTTTGAAGTTTCGCCCAGCGATATCGCACGCAGACATTAGAACGATCGCAAATTTTTAGGCAGGCAGAAAACAGAAACCCGCGTCAATGTTAACGCCGCTCGCTTAACCGGGTTAAACGATCAGAACTAACACTGCCCGCGGGTTTAATTCGAATGTGGCGATCAGGCTCTGTTCAACACCAGCTGGCCGTTTTTATCCAACGGGATTTGCGTGCCCGGATCGTGATCCATGCGGATCTTGCCCTGCTGATTGCCGATCTTGTAGGTCACGTCATAGCCCAGCATTTTCTGAGACTTGTCGTAGACCGTTTTGCAACGCTGCTGAACGCTGGTGCTGACGTCGTTGTTCTGCATCGCCCCTTGCACCTGGTTGCCGGCATAACCGCCGCCCAGTGCGCCTACCACCGTCGCCACGTCGCGCCCGCGACCGCCACCGAACTGGTGGCCGATCACGCCGCCCGCCACTGCGCCCAGCACAGAACCGGCGATGCGGTTTTCATCCTGCACCGGTGCGCGGTGCGTCACGGTGACGTTGCGGCATTCCTGACGCGGCGTTTTGATGGTTTCTTTAATCGGCGTTGCGGCGAGCACCTGCGCATATTGCGGACCGGCAGAAAAGACGTCCAGGCTGGCTACCGCGGCAATCCCCAGAGCGGCAGCGACACCAATTCCAACACCGGCTAACATTGACTTGTTCACAGGAAACCTCCTGAAAGTGTTACCACGCATTTTTTCCGGGGTCTGTTACCGGCTGCACCGCGCTTATTATTTTGCGCATGGGCGGCTTGCGGTATCCCGGTTTACGGCGTGCGCGACGCGCCGTCTGTAAACGAGGTAAAGTCTGCACAATGATCTGAAGGCCCGCAATAAGACAAAGGGACCAAAAATGCGGGAAAACGGCCGTTTTCCCGTTGTTTAGGAGGAATCTTAAGAATTTTACCCATGCCGATGACGGCTTGTGCAGAAGAATCAAACAACCGCCGCCGATCGCCTCGCGCCGCCATAAAAAAACCCGCGCGGGCGAACCGGCGCGGGTTGGTCGACAAAGGCGGGATCAGTGCATCTTCAGACGCGGACGGATCACCCGGTTGATGCCGCCCACCAGCATCATCAGGCCGGTTTTGATGTAGCCATGCAGCGCCACCTGGTGCATGCGGTACAGCGAGATGTAAACGAAGCGCGCGATGCGCCCTTCCACCATCATCGAGCCGCGCATCAGGTTGCCCATCAGGCTGCCGACGGTGCTGAAGCGCGACAGCGACACCAGCGAGCCGTGGTCTTTATACACGTATGGCTTCAGCGTCTGGCCGTTCATCAGCGCCAGAATATTGGTGGCGCAGCGTGAGGCCATCTGGTGCGCCGACTGCGCGCGCGGCGGCACGAAACCGCCGCCCTCTTTCGGGCAGGAGGCGCAGTCGCCGATGGCGAAGATGTTCGGATCGCGCGTGGTCTGCAGCGTCGGCTCCACCACCAGCTGGTTGATGCGGTTGGTTTCCAGGCCGCCGATGTCCTTCATAAAGTCCGGCGCCTTGATGCCGGCCGCCCACACCATCAGATCGGCATCGATAAATTCGCCGCCCTTGGTGTTCAGCCCCTTGGCGTCCGCGCTGGTCACCATGGTGTTGGTCAGCACGCGCACGCCCAGTTTGATCAGCTCCTGGTGCGCGGCGGCGGAAATGCGCGGCGGCAGCGCCGGCAGGATGCGCTCGCCGGCTTCCACCAGCGTCACGTTGAGCGCGCTGTTGTCCAGGCCTTCGAAACCGTAGCTGTGCAACTGCTTCACCGCGTTATGCAGTTCGGCGGACAGTTCAACGCCGGTGGCGCCGCCGCCGACGATAGCGATGTTGACCCGCTCTTTTTGCCCCGGCTGCGCCGAGAACTTCAGGAACAGGTTGAGCATTTCGTTGTGGAAACGACGTGCCTGATGGGGGTTATCCAGGAAGATGCAGTGCTCTTTCACGCCCGGCGTACCGAAATCGTTCGAGGTGCTGCCCAGCGCCATCACCAGGATGTCGTACGGCAATTCGCGCGCCGGCACCAGCTCGCCGCCCTGCTCGTCGCAGATCTGCGCCAGCTGCAGCGTTTGCGTCTCGCGGTTGATGTTGGTCAACGACCCCAGTTGGAAGCTGAAATGGTGATTGCGCGCGTGCGCCAGGTAGCTGAGCGCATCCACGCCGTCATCGAGGGAACCGGTCGCCACTTCGTGCAACAGCGGTTTCCACAAATGGCTGTGGTTGCGATCCACCAGCGTGATCTCGGCTTTGTTCTTGCGGCCAAGTTTATGGCCCAGGCTGGTCGCCAGCTCCAGACCACCGGCGCCGCCGCCAACAATAACGATTTTCTTCTTTGGCGTTGTCAAAATAACCCCCTAAATGTGAACCATTTGTTATCCCAGGGTAAATAAATAATATCCTTAGAATACATAGGGTTCGCGTAAAATAAATCGGCTCTCTGCAGCCAGAATAGCATGTGAGGTTATTTGGTCATACCAAAATTGACGTACATCAAATTTTTTTGGTTAAAGGCTGGACGCGGGGATTTTTTGGGGATTGTGATTCAAATAGTTAGCGCTGAGTCACAGTTTTAAATTTTGCCGATTGCCACAGAGAATCTTGCTTTGACGCACAAAAAAACCGCACTTTCCGCCGGTGAAAAACGGGGCGCGCGGCTCGCGGCAGCGTTATGAAACTGTTAACCCAGCGCCTTGAACGCCTTGAGCCGCTGCAGATGCGGCGAGATGTTTTTGAACTTGTGCGTCTGCTGTTCATCCCAGACGATTTCGTAGTAGTGATGCAGCAATTCGGCGCTGCGCCGGTTATCCAGCACCTCGTCGTGGCGCGACAGCACCACCAGACAGCGATCGCGGTTTTTCTCGCGGAAATCCTCCACGCACTTGGTGGCGATATCGCGATACTCTTCCGGCCGGTCTATCTTGCCGTGCATGTGCTCTTCCGGGTACAGGTTGGGATTGAACATCGCCTGGCGAATGCCGCACAGGAAACCGATGCGCTCCGCCCAGAAGCCGCCGAGGCCGACCCCGCAGATCAACGGGTGCGCGTCGCCGCCCTGCTGCACCGCCTTGTCCACCTCTTTCAACAGATGCTGCATGTCGTGACGCGGATGCTGCGTGCTGTAGCTGATAAAGCGCACGTCCGGATCGATAAACTGCAGCTGTAACACCTTTTCATGATTGCCGGGACTGGTGGAATCGAAGCCGTGCAAATAGATAATCATGTGGATCCTCGCAACAAGCCAAGGGCCGCGGGCGCGGCCCTCATCATTTCCGCTCTGCGCCGCGGTGCGGCGCCTGGATTCACCCTTGCGAACGCTGCTTGTGCTCCTCCCAGCGCTCGCTCAGCGCGCTGAGCGCCTTGTGCGCCTGCTGCCAGCGCTCGGAGTCGCGCAGTTCCTGACGGGTGAACTGACCGCGATGATATAACCGCTTCACCTTCTCTGCTTTGACCGGGGACAGGTTATCCAACACGCTGACCGCGCCTTCGCGGTGGTTGCACACCAGGATCATGTCGCAACCGGCATCCAGCGCCGCCTGGCCGCGTTCGGCATAGCTGCCCATGATGGCGGCGCCTTCCATCGACAGATCGTCGGAGAAAATCACGCCGTCGAAGCCCAGCTCCTGACGCAGGATCTGCTGCAGCCAGTACGGCGAGCCACTGGCCGGACGCGGGTCCGCTTCAGTATAGATGACGTGGGCCGGCATGACGGCGTCCAACAGCTGGCGGTTGATCAGCTCGCGGAAGATCGCCATGTCGTGCTCGCGGATCTGCGCCAGCGGCCGCGGATCGCGCGGGGTTTCCTTGTGCGAATCGGCGCTGACGGCGCCGTGCCCCGGGAAGTGTTTGCCGGTGGTTTTCATGCCGGCGCTGTGCATGCCGAGGATGAAGCGTTCCGCCATCGCCAACGCCTGCGGCGGATCGCTGTGGAACGAACGCTCGCCGATCGCCGCGCTGCCGTGGCCGATGTCCAGCACCGGCGCAAAGCTGATGTCGATATCCTGCGCGATCATTTCCGCCGCCATCAGCCAGCCTGCCTCCTGCGCCAGACGGCCGCCTTCCTGCGCATCGTGCAACGCGGCAAACGACTGCGCCGCCGGCAGACGGGTGAAGCCCTCGCGGAAGCGCTGCACGCGCCCGCCTTCCTGATCTACCGCCACCACCAGCCGATCGTGCGATTCGGCGCGGATCTGGCGCACCAGCTCACGCAGCTGCTCCGCATCGTGGAAGTTGCGGGTAAACAAGATCAATCCGCCAACCAGCGGGTGTTTCAATATTTCGCGTTCTTCTGCATCCAGCTCGTAGCCGGCGACATCTAGCATTACTGGGCCCACGGGCACCTCACTTCATTGTGTTCGTTCAGAATTCGGATGGTGATAAACAGAATCGCCGGCGCAGCGCAGCGCCCCAGCGCAAAAATTCAACGTCGCCGCTCTGCTGCCAGCGCACTTCAAACCACAGCAGCATCAGATAATCCACCCACGGCAGCCAACGGCGCACCTGTGCCTGCAGCCGGGCGATGTCGTGATAATCCTGACGCGCGTAGTGCTGCAAAAAGCGCTGCTGCTGTTCGGCCGACCAGCCGTTGCTGCGAAACAGCGCGGCGATATCCAGCGCCACATCACCGTCGGCGGCATACTCCCAGTCGATCAGCCGCAGCCCTTCGCCGGTGGCGAGCAGATTGCCCGGATGGATATCCATGTGCAGCGGCGCCAGACGCAGCGGCCGTGGCAAGGCGCTGCGTAAAAAATGACGCTGCAGGCGCAGCCAGGCGGGGGTTAAACGCCGCGTATCCAGCTGCTGCCAGTAGCGGAGGAACTGCCGCCGCAGATCCAGCCGGTAACCGCTGAGCGGCCGCCGATGCAGCGTCGCCACCATCGCCGCCAGCTCGCCGCGCTGATTCAGCGCGTCAAACTCGGCAATTGTGACGACGTCACCTTCAAGCCATTCGAGGATAAGCCACTGATTATTCTGCGCGAAAACCCGTGGCCCCAGCCCCGACGCGCAGCGACGCAAGACCTGCGCTTCCCGCCGCCTGCTCACGCCCAGCGCGCGTTTCTCCGCGCTGTGTTGCCGCGCCAGCAGCGTAATGCCCGCGCCGTCGATACGCCAGCTCTCGCCGGTCAGCCCCTGCACCGGGCTGAAATGACAACCGGCGGTATTCACCGCCGGCAGTCTGGTTTCCATCAATCGTCGCAGCGCGGCCTCAGCGTTTAACGGCGCCATTGCCCGACCAGACGATCTCGCCGGTTTGCACCAGCATCAGCTGCATATCCAGCGCCGGCGACTTCACGTCGCCGCTGACATCGCTGTACAGCACGTACTGCGCGCCGACGATGCGCGCCAGGCCAATCGCCTTGCTGCGCGAGCCGAAGCTGTCATCCGCCGACAGGCCCAGCGTTTGTCTGGCGCTGGTCAGCTTCGCTTCCGGCACCACGCTGAAGGTGGAGTTCGACGCCAGCGCCTTATACAGCGCCGCGGTGGCTTTGCCCATCTGCAGCGAACCGTTGGTGTTGTTCTTGACGCTGTCCAGCAGCAGCACGCTGCCGGCCGTGACGCCATCGGCCTTCAACATCTGCCCCACCAGCGGCTGAACGCTGCCCAGCCAGTCGAGCTGCTGGATTTTCGGCGGCTGCGGCACCGGCTCGGTAGTTGGCGGCTGCGGCTGCTCGACCGGCGGCGTCGGCTGATCCGGCTCGACGGTGACCGGCGGCAGCGGTTGTTCCGGCTCAGGCGGGCGCGACAGACAGCCGCTCAGGGTGAATGCGGCCAGCGCCACTAAGACGTACTTTTTCATGCTTTTTCTCCAAACCTGGCAAGCGCTTACAGGTACAGATACAGACGCGCGCTTTTAGCGTCCAGATTGCCGTTAATCGAGTAGATTTTGGCGTCCGAGTTGGGCGCCACCACGATCTCGCGCGGTTTCTCGAAGGGGCGAATATCCAGTCCCTGCGCGTCGTACCAATAGAAACGGTAATGTACGGTGACCGGCGTCGGCTGACTGTTATTGAGCACCGAGGTTGCCATCACCCGCCCGGAAGCGTTCGAAATCGAGGGCGTATCGGCCAGAATGCCGGCGGTCAGCACCGAAGGATCCATCACCACCGTCTGCCCTTGGTTGACCGCGATGCCGGGCGGTGAGCTGCATCCCATCAACAACGCGGCGGGCAGCGCCAACGCCATCAGACCACGCAGAGTTTTTTTACCGCGCATGATTTCCTCGCTTAACGTGACAACAGCGGCCCCAGCGAGCGGCCACCGACCAGGTGCATATGAATATGATAGACCTCCTGACCGGCGTGGCGATTGCAGTTGACGATCAGGCGGTAGCCGTCCTCGGCGATGCCTTCCTGTTCGGCGATTTTCGCCGCGGCGGTGATCATGCGGCCCAGCGCGGCTTCGTGCTCCACGGTCACGTCGTTGACGGTTGGGATCAGCACGTTGGGAACGATCAGCACATGGGTGGGCGCCTGGGGGGAGATGTCACGGAAAGCGGTCACCAGTTCATCCTGGTAAACCACATCAGCAGGGATTTCGCGGCGGATAATTTTACTGAAAATCGTTTCTTCGGCCATCTGGCGTTCCTTGTTTTACACAATTAGCTGTACGCAGTATGAGTGACAAATTCTACTGCTTTCAACCTGATTGCGCACTTTCCACGTCGAGTGCTGCAGATTCGCGCAGGCCGGCCCCCCGCTTGTGCATCTTTTCACTTTGGTTATTCACTATTGTTGCTTTACTTGCCCCGCGCCGCCGCCAATAGTAACCCCATGATTAACAAAGGATAGAGGGCGTTATGTTACCGAGGATTCCGGCGCTGTGCGCGCTGTTGCTGAGCGCCGCCGTGCAGGCGGCCCCGTCGGGCGGTATCGATCTGCAGGCTAATCGACAGCCGATACGCTCAGAGAAGAACCCCGCCGCTATCGCGCTGATTCCGGCGAACTTTCACTTCGCGGTGCCCGGCAAGCTGACGGTGGCGGTGGCATTCGAGAACTCCCCGCCGCTGGCGCTGTTCGCCGAAGACAATAAAACGCTGATCGGCAGCGATCCGGACATCGCCCGCCTGGTGGCCGACAGCCTCGGGCTGGAGCTGAATCTGGTGCCCACCTCCTGGGAAGATTGGCCGCTTGGCATCAGCGCGGGCAAATACGATGCGGCGATCTTCAACATCGCCGTCACCAAACAGCGTAAAACCAAATTCGACTTCGCCACTTACCGAGTGGACACGCTGGGCTTTTACGTCAAATCCACCAGCAACATCACCGCGATCAACCGGCCGCAGGACGTCGCCGGTCTGCGGATCATCGTCGGATCCGGCACCAATCAGGAAAACATTCTGCTGGGATGGGATAAGCAGAATCGCGCCGCCGGGCTGCCGCCGGTGCAGCCGATCTACGTGACCGACGACGCCGCCACCAACCTCAGCATTCAGTCCGGGCGCGCCGATGCGTTCTTCGGCCCCCACTCTACCGGCGCCTACAAGGCGGCGCTGACCGGCAAAACCAAAATGGTCGGCATCGGCCCCAACGTGGCCTATGTCGCGGTCACCACCAAAAAAGGCAACGGGTTGGTGAACGCCGTCAACGCCGCCATCAACGGCGTCATCGTCAGCGGTGAATACGCGCAGGTGCTGGAACGCTGGGGCGAAGGCGACGAAAAGGTCGAGCGCTCCGCCATCAATCCGCCGGGCATCGGCGACTAGCTGCCGATCAGCTGCGGCGCATGCCGACGCATCCACTCGGCCAGCGAGTCCAACGTTGGCCGCAGCGATTTGCCCAGCGCGGTGACCTGATACTCCACTCGCGGCGGCACTTCGGGAAACACCTGCCGCGTCACCAGACCGCGCTGTTCGAACAGCCGCAGCTGGCGCGTCAGCTCTTTTTGTGCAATGGGCGCCACCGCCCGCTGCAGCTCGCTGAATCGTACCGGGCCATCGATCATGATCAGCCGGTACAAGATCGGTATCGCCCATTTGCCCGACACCAGATTGACGAAGTCCACCATCGGGCAAGGTTCACCCGCCGTCGGCAACGCCGCCAAATTATTTTCCGCCGCTAAGGGCGCTTGCGTCGTCATTTCATCCCACCTCGTCCATTAGTATCCAAAAGGTGCCTACTATGCAAAAGTAACTATAGCGCAAATAATGCCGAAACTGACGCTAAAGAGGAATCGGTTATGTCACGACTGCAAGGCAAATACGCATTGATCACCGGCGGCACCAGCGGCATCGGGTTGGAAACCGCCCGCCAGTTCATCGCCGAGGGCGCGACGGTGGCGATCACCGGCCGCAGCCAACGCGCCCTGGACACGGCGGGCCAGGCATTGGCGGGCAACGCGCTGCTGCTGCTGAGCGACGCCGGCGACCTCCCACAACAGCGCGCGCTGGCGCAGCAGTTGGAGCAACGGTGGCCGCGGCTGGACGTGCTGTACGTTAACGCCGGCGATGTCACGCACCGCCCGCTGCAGGAATGGGATGAACAGAGCTACCAGCGGCTGATGGACATCAACCTCAAGGGACCGTTCTTTCTGATCCAGGCGCTGCTGCCGCTGCTGGCCAACCCTTCTTCGGTGATCCTGTGCGGTTCGGTCAGCGCCCATATCGGCCTGCCGCAGAGCAGCGCCTACGCCGCCAGCAAAGCCGGTTTGTTATCTTTGGCCAGAACGCTCTCCGGCGAGCTGCACGCGCGCGGCATTCGCGTCAACGGCCTCAGCCCCGGCCCGACCGAAACCCCGGCGCTGGGTAAGCTGGGGCTGGCGGAAGCGGATGAGCAGGCATTGCGCGACGATATCCGCGCGCTGGTGCCGATCGGCCGCATGGGCAGCGCGCTGGAACTGGCCAAAGCGGCGGTGTTTCTGGCGGCGGACGAGTCGGCATTTATGGTCGGCGCGGAGCTGCAAATGGACGGCGGCGTGGGGAACCTGTAACCGCGCGCGACACCCTAAGAAGGCCGCTTGCGCGGCCTTTATCTGTCCTTATCAGCTCACCCCTTGAATCGGATTGGTATTAAAGGTGTAGACCACGATCTTCCATTGGCCCTGCTGTTTCTCCAATACAAATACTTCACGGTTTAAATCGATCAGGGTGGCGCCGTCGCTTATTCGGGTGACCGTTGCGCCGCGATGATGGTGCGTTCGCACATAGGCCATATTACCGTTCACGCTGACGCTGTCATAAGCAAACTCGGTTTCAAATTTCTCGTTTTTAAATAAGTTGTCATATTGTTGGCGGCGCTTTTCATTGCTGTCCGCCGTCGGTTTTTCGTTCCATTGCGAGTAACTTTCTGGCGCAAAAAGTGACAAAATCGTTTGTGTGTCGCCGGCGTTAAGCGCTGTCTGGTAGCGGTTTATCAGCTCATACACCGCCTTCTGCTCTGCCGCGACGCCCGCCTCTGCGGAAACCCTGTAACGTTGCGGTGCGGCCTCGCTGCTTGCGGCATAAGTTTGGCCGCACAAACCCGCGCCCGCCAATAACAATACGGCAGTTAACTTTTTCATATAAATATCCTCTTCGGCGTTATTTCATTATGGCAATAAGGATGCGATTTCAGATAAATAAAAGCGCTTAAAATAAATTATCCAATGCCGCGTTAAATTGACAGCTGGCATATTTAAAAATACTCTTTTAATAATTTAAATAATGGAAGCTGTTAACATGAACGAACTGCATGCGTTGCGCGTGTTCTGCCAGGTGGTGGAAATGGAGGGATTCAGCCAGGCGGCAACCAAAATGGGGCTCTCCCCAGCCAGCGTCACGTACAGCATCAATCAGCTTGAAAAACAGTTCGGGCAGTCCCTCTTCAAGCGTTCAACCCGGCGCTTCTCGCTGACCAGCGCCGGGGAGCGTTGCTATCGCACCGCGCAAGAGATACTGCGGCAGTTTGACCAGCTGAAAAACGACATGTCGGGTGACTTTGAACAACCGCGCGGACCGCTGCGGGTTGAGATAGCCTCAATGCTGAGCAGCATGCATATCGCCCCGGCGCTGCCGGCTTTTTTGGCGCAATACCCAGAGTTGCAGCTCAGCGTGTCGGTTAGCGATCGCTTGGTCAATCCGGCGGAAGATCGCGCCGACGTATTTATTCGCATCGGCGCCGGCGACATCCCCGAGATGGTCAGCCGTCAATTGCTGCAACCACGCTACCTGTGCTGTGCGTCGCCCGATTATTTTGCGCGCCATGGCCGGCCGGAACACCCGGAACAGCTGCAACAGCATCAGCGGCTGGGATTTATGCGTTCAGGCGCAGCGGCGGCGGACGACTGGCAGTTCATTCGCGGCGACGAACGCTACTCTCTGGCGCCCAGCCCGCTGCTGAGCTTCAACCATTCTCAATCGCTGTGCGAGGTGGCCAGGAATCACCTCGGCCTGGTTTACTTGCTGGATTGCACGCTGGAAAATTATCTGAAGACAGGGGAATTGGAGCCGATACTGCAGGAATGGGCGCCCACAGGGGCGCCGATCAATATTCTCTATCCGCGCCTGCGGGATCGCAGCCACAAAATTCGGGTCTTCGTCGACTTCATCAGCGAGCTGTTCACCGACAAATTCGCCAGGCCCTGAGCGCGCGCCTCACCCCAGTCCAGGGATATCGACGCCGAAAGTCTGCAGCAGCAACACCCCGTTGAGCAGCACGATCACCACCGTGCCGACCACCGCCGCCAGACTGGTCCAGCGGCCGTTGGCGAACTCGCCCATGATGTCGCGGCGACGGGTGAACATCACCAACGCGATCATCGGCGCCGGCAGCGCCAGGCTCAGCACCACCTGGCTGTAGACCAGCGCGTCGGTGGCGTTGACGCCCATCGCCACCACGATAAACGCCGGCACCATGGTGACCAGGCGGCGCACCCACACCGGGATACGGAAACCGACGAAGCCCTGCATGATCATTTGCCCGGCCATGGTGCCCACCACCGAGCTGGAAATGCCGGAGGCGATCAGCGAAGCCAGGAAGATGCCGGCCGCCGCCGCGCCGAACAGCGGCGTCAGGGTATGGTAGGCGGAGCCAATTTCGGCCACGTCGCTGTTACCGGCGTGGAAGGCGCTCGAGGCCATGATCACCATCGCAATATTCACCAGCCCGGCAAGGGCCAGCGCGATCACCACTTCAATATTGGAAAAGCGCAGCAGCTTGCGCCGCTCGCCGTTGTCGCTGGCCGGGCTGCGGTGCTGGGTCAATCCCGAGTGCAGGAAAATGGCGTGCGGCATCACGGTGGCGCCGATAATGCCGACGGCGATGGTCAGCGCCTGGGCATCCGGCAACTGCGGCGTCACCATGCCGATGCCGGCCGCCTGCCAGTTCACCGGCACGATGAACATCTCCACCAGATAGCACAGCGCGATGATGCCCACCAGGCCGCCGATCATCAGCTCGACCGGGCGGAAACCTTTCTTTTCCACCATCAACAGCGCATAGGTGATCACCGCCGTCACCCCCATCCCCGCCAGCAGCGGCATATGGAACAGCAGCGCCAGCGCAATCGCCCCGCCGAGAAACTCCGCCAAATCGGTGGCCATCGCCGCCACTTCGCTGAGCAGCCACATGCCGATCACCACCGGCCGTGAAAACTGGTCGCGGCACATTTCCGCCAGATTGCGGTTGGTGACGATGCCCAGTTTGGCCGACAGCGCCTGAAACAGCATGGCGATCAGGTTGGCCATCACCACCACCCACAGCAGGCTGTAGCCGTATTTCGCCCCGGCCTGAATGTTGGTGGCGAAATTACCGGGGTCCATATAGGCGATCGAGGCAATCACCGCCGGGCCGGCGAACAGCAACGGCGTAAAGGCGCCGCGCTTGCGTCCGGCAAGGGCGGCGCCAATCGCGATGTTGGTCCGTTCGGTTAACGATGAGGGAGTAGCCGCGTCTCGCATGAAGTACCCTTAATCTTTTGCTGGTTATTTTTCCACCGATCATGCTGACAATGTAGCATCGGCTACACTTTATGCAACAGGCGAAATTAATGGGCTTTGTGTAGAGATATTTCTAACTACCACAATGCGTGGCATCGAATTGATAATGTGTGCTATTTGGACTAACTTAGGGCAACCCTCCCCGCATTGCCGGGAGACGCCATTTTTATGCTTACAGGACGCCCCACGCTATGGTTACCCGCGCGCCAGATAACGCCGACCGCCACGCCCAGACCGACATGCCGGACGAGGCCGAGCACGCCCTGCGTTTTAGCCGCGCCCGCGAAGCGCAGTCCAATGCGCTGATCGAAGATTACGTTGAGCTGATTGCCGATTTGCTGCAAAGCACCCGCGAAGCCAGAACCACCGATATCGCGCGCCGCTTCGGCGTCTCTCACCCGACGGCGATCAAAAATATCGCGCGGCTCAAAAGCGCCGGGCTGGTGGAGTCGCGCCCTTATCGCGGGGTGTTTCTAACGGAAGAAGGCGAGCAGCTGGCGCAGAAGGTGCGCCGCCGTCACCGCATCGTGGTCGATCTGCTGATGTGCCTCGGGGTGCCGAGCGAAACTGCCGAGCTGGACAGCGAAGGGATTGAACACCATATCTCGGACGAAACGCTGGCGGTGTTCGAGCATTACCTGCAAAAACATGCCAAACCCTGACTCCCGGAGCGCCGATGAGCTACGCCGTGCAGCAAGTCTACGATCTGTGCCTGGTGGTTTTCGCCGAAGCCGGGCCGATGTTGAAAGACGAAAACGACGTCAGCCTGTTTATCGCGCCCGCCTTTGAACACGAGGCCGGGATGATTGCCCTCCCCATCAACCGCCTCGACGCCACCTTTTTCCAGCTCAAAAGCGGCATTGCCGGCGCCGTATTGCAGAAATTCATCAACTACCACCTGCGCGTGACGCTGCTGGGCGATATCACCCCTTGGTTAGCGCAAAGCAACGCGCTGCAAGATTTCGTTCGCGAAGCCAATCGCGGCGAACAGGTCTGGTTCCTTCCTTCTCTCGCCGAACTCGAACAGCGCCTTGGCGCCTGACGACAAGCAATAAAAAAGGGAGGCTTGCGCCTCCCTTGATAACTCCCCTACCTGAATCAATGATTACGGATGTATTCGTCCATATCGGTTTTCAGGTTGTCGGACTTGGTGCCGAAGATGGCCTGCACGCCGGAGCCAGCGACGACTACGCCGGCTGCGCCCAGTTTCTTCAGGCCCGCCTGGTCGACTTTGGACACGTCGGCCACGCTGACACGCAGACGGGTGATGCAAGCATCCAGGTTAGTGATGTTTTCTTTACCGCCGAAGGCCTGAACCAGCGCCGCGGACATTTCGGAACCGCCCTGCGCAGTCTGCTCGGCAGCGGTGTCTTCACGGCCCGGAGTTTTCAGATCCAACTTGGCAATCAGCACGCGGAAGATGGTGTAGTACACCAGACCGTAGACGATGCCGACGATTGGGAACAGCCAGATTTTGCTGCTGTTGCCGCTCAGTACGATAAAGTCGATCAGGCCGTGCGAGAAGCTGGTGCCGTCACGCATGCCCAACAGGATGCAGATTGGGAACGCCAGACCGGCCAGGATAGCGTGGATCACGTACAGGATCGGCGCAACGAACATGAAGGAGAACTCGATCGGCTCGGTGATACCGGTCAGGAACGAGGTCAGCGCGGCGGAGATCATGATGCCGCCGACTTTCGCGCGGTTTTCCGGCTTGGCCGAGTGCCAGATGGCGATGGCCGCAGCAGGCAGACCGTACATTTTGAACAGGAAGCCGCCGGACAGTTTGCCCGCGGTTGGGTCACCCGCCATGTAGCGAGGGATGTCGCCGTGGAACACCTGGCCCGCCGCGTTGGTGAATTCACCGATTTGCATTTGGAACGGCACGTTCCAGATGTGGTGCAGACCGAACGGCACCAGAGCACGCTCAACCACGCCGTAAATGCCGAAGGCCACGACCGGGTTCTGATAAGCCGCCCACTGCGAGAAGGTCTGGATAGCCGTACCGATCGGCGGCCAGATGAAGGACAGCACTACGCCCAGAACGATCGCCGCCAGACCGGAAATGATCGGCACGAAACGCTTACCGGCAAAGAAGCCCAGGTATTCCGGCAGTTGAATGCGGAAGAAGCGGTTGAACATATAGGCCGCGATGGCGCCGGAGATAATCCCCCCGAGCACGCCGGTATCCGCCAGGTGTTTGGCCGCAATTTCTTCAGCCGGCAGGTGCAGCACCAGCGGCGCAACCACCGCCATGGTTTTCACCATAATGCCGTAAGCCACCACCGCCGCCAGCGCGGAAACGCCGTCGTTGTTGGTGAAGCCCAGAGCGACGCCGATGGCGAAAATCAGCGGCATATTGGCGAAGACCGAACCGCCCGCTTCCGCCATCACGTGGGAGACTACCGCAGGTAGCCAGCTAAAGTTGGCGGAGCCGACGCCCAGCAGGATACCTGCGATAGGCAACACGGACACCGGCAGCATGAGCGATTTACCTACTTTTTGCAGGTTTGCAAATGCGTTCTTGAACATAGTTGAGTGTGCTCCTGAGTAATAATGCTTTGCTACTTCTTGTCGCGATGATTCGCGCTGCAAGGGGGGGAGAAAAACCCCTGCAATTCAGGGTGTCTGAGCACCCCTTGAATTTATTACGCAGAGTAAAATAAATAGCCTGCGCAATGTTTGATGACAATCACGTTTCGATGATCGAGCCGCGCAACTTTGCAAAAATCGGCGTTTTTTTGGCAAAACAGAGCAAAAAACGCGCACCAACCACCTTGAAACGGGAGGGAACCTTACCCGTTTCAGTGATTAATTACGAGCTTAAAAAAAATTACGCAGACAATGACCTACAGCTATAGCCTAGGTCAAAGATCACAGTTCGAGGTGAAATAAGCGTGAAAAGTTGGCGGTGGTGGCTTCGGCCAGTTGTTCCAGGCTAACGCCCTTCAATACCGCCATGTATTCAGCCACATCACGCACATAGGCGGGTTGGTTTTCTTTGCCGCGATGCGGCACCGGCGCCAGGTACGGCGAGTCGGTTTCCACCAAAATGCGATCCAGCGGCACATAACGCGCCACTTCGCGCAGCTGTTCGGCATTGCGGAAGGTGACGATACCGGAGAAAGAGATGTAGAAGCCCAGATCCAACAGGGCTTCGGCCGTGGCCAGATCTTCGGTGAAGCAGTGCAGCACACCGCCGCAGTCCTGTGCATTCTCTTCACGCAGGATCGCCAGCGTGTCCGCGCGCGCATCGCGGGTGTGGACGATCACCGGCTTGTTCAGATCCCGGCCAATGCGGATATGTTCGCGGAAAGAGTCCTGCTGCAGCTCAAGGTTGTCTTTCTGGTAGAAGTAATCGAGCCCGGTCTCTCCCAGCGCCACCACCTGCTCCGCCGCCGCCAGGCGACGCAGTTCGGCGTAATCATAACCCTCTTCCAGATTGAGCGGATGCACCCCGCACGAGAAGGCCACGTCGTTGCGCTCGCCGATCAGTTCGGTCATGGAACGGTAACCCGGCAACGTGGTGGCGACCGCCAGCACATAGCCGACGTCGCGCGCTTTGGCCTTGGCCAGCGCGTCGTCCACATTCTGGTGCAGCGTCTGATAATCCAGACTGTCAAGGTGGCAATGAGAATCGACTAACAACATAATGTTTAACTCTTTAACTTTACAGCGAGTGAGGGTGGGAATAGCCGGCGGCGCCAAGCATCTGTTCCCAGCGAAGTAACTGTTCGGTCAGCAGCAGCTCGCGGTTGACGCCCACCACGCTGAGCAGCTGATGGCGGCAGTTCAACCACTGCTGCACGATCTGTTGCAGCGAGGCGCTGCTCAGCAGGCTGGCCAACTGATGCACCAGCGGCTGCTGATCCTGATTCAATACATAGTGATGCGCGCCCTGCTGCCACTTCATGGCGTCCACCAGCAGCGCGCACAGCCAGTGCAGGCGCTCGGCGACGTCTTCATGGTTCAGCGCCGGCAGCAGCGACAGCATATCGCGCTGCGGCAGCGCGGCGCTCAAGGCGGCGCACAGCGCGCTGCGCTGCTGCCACTGCTGCGGCTGCAACAGCTGTTCGGCGGCCAGCGGCGCGCCGTCGTGCAGGCGCAGCGCCGTGAGGCGGTCCGTCTGAGAACCGGCCGCCTGCCGGCTCAGCCACTGCAGGCTGAGTTGTTCATCCGGGCTGGCCAAATGCCAGTACAGGCAGCGGCTGCGCAACGTCGCCATCAGCCGCGACGGCTCACGGCAACCCAGCAGAAAATAGGTTTTCTCCGGCGGCTCTTCCAGCGTTTTCAACAGCGCGTTGGCCGCCGCCTCGGTCAGCTGTTCCGCCTGCGGCAGCCAAATCACCTTGGCGCCGCCCTGTTGAGCGTGAGCGTACAGCGTTTCAATCACCTGGCGAATCGGTTCGATACCCAGGCTGCTCTTGCCCTTTTCCGGCGCCAGCACATGATAATCCGGGTGGTTGCCCGCCAGCATCAGCCGGCAGCTGTGACACTCGCCACAGCTTTTTTCGCCGTTGCGCTGTTGGCAGATCAACCAGCGGCTCAAGCCGTAGGCCAGCGCATCGTCACCATTGCCCGCCGCCGCGTGCAGCAGCAGCGCATGATGGCCACGGCCCTCAGCGTACTGCCCAATCAGCTGGCGATAAGGGCCGTTCAGCCACGGGTACCAGTTCATTATGCGCCTTCCTGCTGCCGCAGCCAGTGGCCGACGCAGTCGCGGATCGCCGCAGTCACCTGCTCCAGCGGCTGGGCGGCGTCGACGGTGACGATGGTTTCATCCTGCGCCGCCAGCTCGAGATAGCGAGCGCGGGTGCGTTCGAAGAACGGCAGCGCCTCCTGTTCGATGCGATCCAACTGGCCGCGCGCCTGCGCGCGTTGCAGGCCGACCAGCGGCGGCAGATCGAGATAGACCGTCAAATCCGGGCGGAAATCCCCCAGCACGGTGTCGCGCAGCGAGGTCATCAACTGCGGATCCACACCGCGGCCGCCGCCCTGGTAAGCCTGTGAAGAGAGATCGTGGCGATCGCCCACCACCCAGGCGCCGCGCGCCAGGGCGGGTTTGATCACGGTTTCCACCAGCTGCACGCGCGCAGCGTACAGCATCAAGACTTCGGCCTTGATGGTCGGCAATTCGCCGTCGATGCCGCGCTTGAACAGATCGCGCAGCTTCTCCGCCAGCGGCGTGCCGCCGGGTTCACGGGTGAAGACGATATCGTTGATGCCATGTTCACGCAGCACATTGACCACCGTATCGCGCGCGGTGGTTTTGCCCGCGCCTTCCAGCCCTTCAATTACAACGAATTTACTTTTCATTCTTTTCCTTTAACGCCTGACGGTACACGCGCACCGCCTGGTTATGGCTCGCCAGATTGGTGGTGAAGGTATGCCCACCCTTGCCGTCGGCGACAAAATAGAGATATGGCGTTTTGGCCGGATTGGCGGCCGCCTGCAACGAGGCCTCACCCGGCATGGCGATCGGCGTTGGCGGCAGGCCGGCGATCACATAGGTGTTGTAAGGCGTCGGCGTCTCCAGATCCTTGCGCGTGATGTTGCCATTATAGCTTTCGCCCATGCCGTAGATCACCGTCGGATCGGTCTGCAGACGCATGCCGATGCGCAAGCGGTTGACGAACACCGACGCCACCTTGCTGCGCTCTTCCGGCACGGCGGTCTCTTTCTCGACGATCGAAGCCATGGTCAGCAGCTCTTCCGGCTTTTTGTACGGCAGGCTGGTGTCGCGGCCGGCCCAAGCGGCCTGCAGCGCTTTGTTCATGCGCACATGCGCGCGTTTGAGCAGCGCGATGTCGCTCATGCCGGCGGTATACTGATAGGTATCCGGGTACAAATGTCCTTCCGGGGTTTCTCCCGCAGGAATGCCGAGCGCAGCGGCGATCTCCGCTTCGCTCTTGCCCGCCAGGGTGTGTTTCAGGTATTTGGACTGCTGCAACACCTGCTGCCAGTCACGCAGGCGTGAGCCTTCGATAAAGCGTGCGGTGAACTGCGCCTCTTTGCCGCTGGCCAACAGTTTCAGCATCTGGCGCACCGTCATGCCCGGCGTGAACCGGTAGGTACCGGCTTTAAATTCCGCCAGCTCCGGCTCCAGCTTCAGCAGCCACTGGAACCAGCGGCCATTGTGCACCAATTTATCGCGTACCAGTAACCCTTCGAGCGCTACCCGGCCAGTGCCGGCCGGCAGTTTGAAGATGGTTTCTTGTTGGATAGCCAGTGGCGTATCGGCAAAGCGTTCGATCTTCTGGTAGCCCCAAAACAACAGCGCCAATATCAGAACAACAATAACAGACAGGACCTTCAGCTTTCTTTTCTTCATCAATTAGCCATGGTTAACAGTGTGGACGCAAAAAATCATACAGCTGACGTGAAGCATAACGCCATGATTGCGCAGCGTTTACCGGCAGCAACGGCATTAGCGCATTGCTCACCAGGACTTCGTCGGCATCGGCCAGCGTATCCAGCGGTTCACTGACGCAGTGCAGACGGTATTCCGAGCCCGCCAGCAGCGCGATCACTCGCCGCCGCATCAGGCCCGCGACGCCCGCCTGGCTCAGATCCGGGGTAAATACCGCTTTTCCCTTACGCCAGAACAAATTAGCCGCACAGCATTCCACCAGCATACCGGCAGTGTCAAGCACCAGCGCCTCGTCGGCGGCCGTCTGGTCAAGATGCGCGCGGATCAGCACCTGCTCCAGGCGGTTCAAATGCTTCAACCCCGCCAGCAGCGGATTGCGCGCCAGCGCCACCGGGCTGAGCGCAAGCGTAATGCCCTGCTCGCGCCACTGCAAATAGTGCGCAGGGTAGCTGCTGCGGGCCACGATGCGCGTCGGGTTTTCGCACCCGGTCGGGCTGTAACCCCGCCCGCCGCTGCCGCGCGTCAGTATCGCTTTGACCACGCCGAGCGGAATTGATTCGGCCGCCTGCGCCATCTCGCGCTCGAAAGCCGGCCAATCGGTGGAGGGCAGCATCAGCCGCTGCGCCGCTTGCTGCAGCCGCTCCAGATGCCAGGGCAGCAGCTCGATTTTACCGTCGATAACCCGGGCAGTCGTAAAACAGCCATCGCCGAACTGCAGGCCGCGATCGCTCGGCGCCAGCGCATCGTGGCGTTGTCCGTTAATCCAGTACATGCTTCCTCCTGTTGCCGGGTGATATCATTACGCTCGCAGAATAGCAGGCGGCGAGGCAATACGCAGCCCTGCTGACGGCCGGACGCCAGGCGTAAAAAAGCCCGGTTAAAAAACCGGGCTTTTCATCAGCGAACAATCGCGCGAGTTACACTCGGCGGAAGATCAGCGAGCCATTGGTGCCGCCGAAGCCGAAGGAGTTACACAGGGTGTACTCCATATCGCTGACCTGGCGCGCTTCGTGGGGCACGAAGTCCAGATCGCAACCTTCATCCGGGTTATCCAGGTTGATGGTTGGCGGTACCGCCTGATCGCGCAGCGCCAGCACGGTGAAGATGGACTCGATCGCGCCCGCCGCGCCCAACAGGTGGCCGGTCATCGATTTGGTCGAGCTCACCAGCACGCGCTCTGCATCGGCGCCGAACACGGATTTCACCGCCTGCGCTTCCGCCTGATCGCCCGCCGGCGTAGAGGTGCCGTGTGCGTTGATGTAACCGATTTGTGACGGGGTCACACCGGCGTCAAGCAGGGCATTTTCCATCGCCAACGCAGCGCCAGCGCCGTTTTCCGGTGGTGACGTCATGTGATAAGCGTCGCTGCTCATCCCAAAGCCAACCACTTCGGCGTAGATTTTCGCGCCGCGTTTTTTCGCGTGTTCGTACTCTTCCAGCACCATCATGCCGGCGCCGTCGCCCAGCACGAAGCCGTCGCGGTCTTTATCCCACGGACGGCTCGCCGCCTGCGGGTTGTCATTACGGGTGGACAGGGCGCGCGCTGCGCCAAAGCCGCCGACGCCCAATGGGGTGCTGGCTTTCTCTGCCCCACCGGCCAGCATCACGTCCGCATCATTGTAGGCAATGATACGCGCCGCATGGCCGATGTTGTGCACACCTGAAGTACAGGCGGTGGCGATGGAAATGCTTGGGCCACGCATGCCGTACATGATTGTCAGGTGGCCTGCAATCATATTCACGATGGTGGATGGCACGAAGAACGGACTGATTTTCCGTGGGCCACCGTTAACCAGTGAACTGTGGTTTTCTTCGATCAAACCCAGGCCGCCGATGCCGGAACCGATCGCGGCTCCAATGCGGGTGGCGTTAGCCTCAGTGATGTCCAGGCCAGCATCCTGCATGGCTTGCATGCCGGCAGCGATACCGTACTGGATAAAGGCGTCCATCTTGCGCGCATCTTTGCGAGAGATGAAATCCTCAGAATTAAAATTCTTTACCAGGCCAGCAAACTTGGTCGCATAGGCAGTGGTATCGAAATGGTCGATCAGGCTGATGCCACTCTGACCGGCAAGAAGAGCGTTCCACGTGGACTCTACCGTATTGCCGACAGGAGACAACATGCCCAGTCCGGTCACAACTACTCGACGCTTAGACACGTTTGTCCTCCAGGGAGGGAAAAATATGACACTAGGGATAGAAAAAACTTAGGCGGTCGAACGACCGCCTAGATATGTTCTCTTACTGCTGGCTAGCGTTGATGAAATCAATAGCTGCCTGAACAGTAGTGATCTTCTCAGCTTCTTCGTCTGGAATCTCGGTGTCGAATTCTTCTTCCAGTGCCATTACCAGCTCAACGGTGTCAAGAGAATCAGCGCCCAGATCTTCAACGAAAGAAGCGTTGTTCAAAACTTCTTCCTGTTTAACACCCAGTTGCTCAACAATGATTTTCTTAACGCGTTCTTCGATAGTGCTCATACTCTTAAATTTCCTATCAAAACTCGCTTTCGCGATGGTTTTCGTAGTGTATAAAATGCTGAAAAAGATGCAACTAAATCCCGGCTGGTCAAACCACGATTTTACGCTATTTTGCGGTTTTTGCCTCAAATAACGCAAATGGTTTTCACATTTTTTAAATCATGTACATGCCGCCATTGACATGTAACGTTTCACCGGTGATATAGCCGGCCTCATCAGAGGCCAAAAATGCAACAGCGCTGGCGATTTCTTTAGCATCGCCCAGCCGGTTGGCTGGAACTGATGACAAAATGCCTGCGCGTTGATCATCTGTCAACGCCCGTGTCATGTCCGTCTCAATAAAGCCAGGTGCCACGACGTTGACCGTAATGCCACGCGAAGCAACTTCACGTGCCAAAGATTTGCTAAAACCAATCAGACCGGCTTTAGCCGCCGCGTAGTTCGCCTGCCCTGCGTTCCCCATGGTGCCGACAACGGAACCGATGGTGATGATACGGCCAAACCGCTTTTTCATCATAGCGCGCATTACCGCTTTTGACAGGCGGAATACGGAAGTCAGGTTAGTGTCGAGGATATCCTCCCACTCATCATCCTTCATACGCATCAGCAGGTTATCACGCGTGATGCCGGCATTATTCACTAAAATGTCGATTTCGCCAAATTCGGCGCGAATCGATGCCAGCACGCTGTCGATAGATTGCGCATCAACAACGTTCAACATAAACCCTTTGCCGTTTGCGCCCAGGTAGCTGCTGATCGCTTCAGCGCCGCTCTCGCTGGTTGCGGTGCCGATCACTTTGGCGCCGCGTGCTACAAACGTTTCTGCAATGGCTCGGCCAATACCGCGGCTCGCGCCGGTGACCAGAACGATTTTACCTTCGAAGCTCATCATTTTCCTCTTTATTGTTCAAGCGCCGCCGACAGGCTGGCGGTGTCGTTCACCGCCGCAGCCGTCAGGGTGTCAACAATACGTTTAGTCAGACCGGTCAGCACTTTGCCCGGCCCCACTTCCAGCAGCGACGTCACTCCCTGTGCTGCGATAAATTCTACGCTCTCGGTCCAACGCACCGGGCTGTACAGCTGACGCACCAGCGCGCTGCGGATCGCTTCAGGATCGTTTTCGGTGCGCACGTCGACGTTGTTCACCACCGGCACCTGCGGCGCGTTGAAAGTGATGTCCTGCAGCGCTACGGCCAGCTTGTCGGCGGCCGGCTTCATCAGCGCGCAGTGCGAAGGCACGCTCACCGGCAGCGGCAGCGCACGTTTGGCGCCGGCGGCTTTGCAGGCGGCGCCCGCACGTTCAACCGCTTCTTTGTTGCCGGCGATGACCACCTGGCCCGGCGAGTTGAAGTTGACCGGAGAAACCACCTGCCCCTGTGCGGACTCCTCACACGCCTTGGCGATCGCGTCGTTGTCCAGACCGATGATGGCGTACATCGCGCCGGTACCTTCCGGCACCGCTTCCTGCATCAGCTTGCCGCGCAGTTCGACCAGACGGATCGCCGCCTTGAAGTCCAGCACGCCGGCGCAGACCAGCGCCGAGTACTCGCCCAGGCTGTGGCCAGCCATCAGCGCAGGCGCTTTACCGCCCTGCTGCTGCCACACGCGGAAAATCGCCACCGAAGCGGCCAGCAGAGCCGGTTGGGTCTGCCAGGTTTTGTTCAGTTCTTCCGCCGGACCTTGCTGCACCAGCTGCCACAGGTCGTAACCCAGGGCGGAAGAAGCCTCGCCGAAGGTTTCTTCGACGATCGGGAACTGTGCGGCCAACTCGGCCAGCATGCCAACGGTCTGCGACCCCTGGCCCGGGAAAACAAAAGCAAATTGCGTCATTTTTTCTTCCTGTCCAAATCAGAAACGAACCAGCGCCGAGCCCCAGGTAAAGCCGCCGCCGAAGGCTTCCAACAGCACCAGTTGACCACGCTGAATTCGCCCGTCGCGCACGGCTTCGTCCAGTGCGGAAGGCACCGAAGCGGCAGAGGTGTTGCCGTGACGATCGAGCGTCACCACCACTTTGTCCATCCCCATGCCCAGTTTTTTCGCCGTTGCGCTGATGATGCGCAGGTTGGCCTGGTGCGGCACCAGCCAATCCAGCTCGCTGCGGTCCATGTTGTTGGCCTGCAACGTCTCGTCGACGATGCGCGCCAGTTCGGTGACCGCAACCTTGAAGACTTCGTTGCCCGCCATGGTGACATAGGCCGGCTTGTCTTGATTCTGGCGATCCTTGTACGGCAGCGTCAGCAGGTTGCCGTAGCTGCCGTCGGCATGCAGATGGGTAGACAGAATGCCCGGCTCTTCAGACGCCCCAAGCACCACCGCACCCGCGCCATCGCCAAACAGGATGATGGTGCCGCGATCTTCAGGATCGAGCGTGCGCGACAAGACGTCCGCGCCGATAACCAGCGCATGTTTGACCGCGCCGTTTTTCACGTACTGATCGGCCACGCTGAGCGCATAAGTAAAGCCGGCGCAGGCCGCAGCCAGATCGAACGCCGCGCAGTCTTTGATGCCCAGCATTTGCTGCACCAGGCACGCCGCGCTCGGGAACGCGTGAGTGGTCGTGGTGGTCGCCACGATGATAAGCCCAATGTCTTCTTTAGCCACACCTGCCATTTCCAGCGCGTTCTCAGCGGCCTGGAAGCTCATCGTCGCAACGGTTTCATCCGCAGCTGCGATGCGACGTTCGCGGATACCGGTACGCGTGACGATCCATTCGTCAGAGGTATCCACCATTTTTTCCAAATCAGCATTGGTGCGCACTTGTACGGGCAAATAACTCCCCGTACCGAGAATCTTTGTATACATGTACGATCAGTCACTCTTAGGTAATACAGCCTCAAGGCGCGCAGCAATCCTTTCCGGGACTTGCCGCTGCACCGCCTGCACAGCCTGTTCGATTGCGACTGCAAACGCGTGAGGGTTCGCAGCGCCGTGGCTCTTGACTACGGTGCTGCGCAATCCTAACAGACATGCGCCATTATACTGGTCGGGGTTCAGGTGGCCGAACCGCTTAACCACCCGTTTTTGCAACCAACGGCCCAACAATTTCAACCACCACGCTCGCTTGTTTCCGTCGCCGGACGATTTCAACAGCGATAAGAACACCCTGACCACCCCTTCCATGGTTTTCAGGGTGACGTTGCCCACGAAGCCATCGCAAACCAACACGTCGGTCTTGCCGGTGAGCAGTTCGTTTCCTTCCAGGTAACCAATATAGTTGATTGCCGGAGTATTTTTTAGCACAGCGGCCGCCTCGCGGATATTATCCAGGCCTTTGGTCTCTTCTTCGCCAATATTCAGCAGCGCCACCCGCGGTTGCGCAATGCCGATCACCTCTTCCGCCATCACCGCCCCCATCACGGCAAACTGCACCAGCATGGTGCTGTCGCACTCGACGTTGGCGCCGAGATCCAGCACCACGGTTTTGCTGCGTTGCTGATTCGGGATCGCCGTCATCAGCGCCGGGCGCTCGATGCCTTCCAGCGGCTTGACCAACAGCTTCGCCAATCCCATCAGCGCACCGGTATTGCCGGCGCTGACGCACCCCTGCGCGTTTCCGCTGCTGAGCTGCTCGAGCGCAATGCGCATCGACGTGCCGCGGCTGGCGCGTATCGCTTGTGAAGGTTTGGCGTCGCCGGCGATCACGGACTCGGCGGGCACGACTTGCAGACGCTCCAGAAGAACCGGATCGGCGTGGGCAAGCAAGGGAGAGATGACGTCGGGATTGCCGACCAGCAGGAGATGAAGCTGTAAATTAGAGGCCAGTGCCTGCAACGAAGCAGGCACTGTGACGCAGGGACCGAAGTCCCCGCCCATTGCATCTAACGCCAGGGTTAGACGAGTCAAGGTATCGCTACTTAGCCGATAACCTTGCGACCGCGGTAGAAACCGTCGGCAGTGATGTGGTGACGACGGTGAGTTTCACCGGATACTTTGTCTACAGACAGAGTAGTCGTGGTCAGAGCATCGTGAGAACGACGCATGCCACGCTTGGAACGGGTTGGTTTATTCTGTTGTACGGCCATGGACCTTACTCCTCAATTACTTACGCTTTAAACTGGCTAATACGGCAAACGGATTCGGTTTCTCCGCCTCAGGAGGCAGTTGGCCAAATACCATGTCCGCTTCGGACACTTCACAGTGTTCAGATTCATGTACCGGAACGACAGGCAGTGAAAGAATAATTTCGTCTTCAATCATTGCCAACAGATCGACTTCGCCAAACTCGTCAACTTCGATCGGTTCGTACGCTTCCGGTAATGCCTCAGCCTGCTCATCATTGACGACCGGGCTAAAACAATATGTTGTGTGAACCTGATGTTCGAACGGGACTCCACAGCGTTGGCACATCAACGTTACCGTGACGTCCGCATGCCCTGTTATCACCGCGAGGCGTTGATTGTCGATATTAAACGACAACGACACCTCGACATCACTGTCCACACTGACCACGGAGTCGGCAACACGAGTAACCTGCTCAGGCGCATAGACACCAGCATAGTCCAGGCGTTTCTGAGCGGTACGTACCGCATCAATGGTCAAGGGTAATTTTACCTTTTGCATAGGGCGCGCATATTAACTTTGTAACGACATAGAGTCAAAGAAAAAGGCCGTAAAACGGCTCCTTTCACCAATATTCGCTTCCACAGCGGCCGACAGTTTAAAATGCCGTACCCATTTACGCTACGGTTTGCGAAAAAAATTATGCAGAGATTGCTTTTAGCCTCCACCTCCCCCTATCGAAAAATGCTGCTGGAGAAGCTGCAGCTGCCGTTCGACTGCGCCGCGCCGGAGGTGGATGAAACCCCCTTGCCCGGCGAAAGCGCGGAAGCGCTGGTGCTGCGCCTGGCGGCGGCGAAGGCTCAGGCGTTGGCCCTCGCCTATCCCGAGCATCTGATCATCGGCTCCGATCAGGTCTGCGTGATCGATGGCAACATCACCGGCAAGCCCCATACCGAGGAAAACGCCCGGGCGCAGCTGCGGCAGGCCAGTGGCCAAGCCGTGACTTTCTATACCGGCCTGGCGCTGTACAACGGCCGCAGCAAGCAGCTGCAAGCTTTGTGCGAGCCGTTTCACGTGCATTTTCGCGCGCTGAGCGAAGCGGAGATAGCCGCCTATGTACGTCTGGAGCAACCGCTGAACTGCGCAGGCAGTTTCAAGAGCGAGGGATTGGGGATCGCGTTGTTCGACAGGCTGGAAGGCCGAGATCCGAACGCCCTGATCGGCCTGCCGTTGATCGCGCTGTTGGAGATGTTGCGGGCTGAAGGCATCAACCCGCTGGGGTGACGCAGATTACTTGGCCGCCTGCCGGCGCAGCACCTGCAGACAGTGGCGCAGTTCTTCGTCCATCGGCGCTTCGATGCGCATCGTTTCGCCGGTGGCCGGATGCTCGAAGCGCAGCGCAGCGGCGTGCAGGAATAGCCGCTTCAGGCCGGTACCCGCCAGTTGGCGATCGAACTCGCGGTCGCCATAGCGGTCGTCAAAGGCGATCGGGTGCCCGGCATGCAGAGTGTGCACGCGGATCTGGTGGGTACGCCCGGTGATTGGGCTAGCCTTCACCAGGGTGGCGAATTCGTAACGCTCTTCCACCTTGAAGCGGGTTTCCGAAGGCTTGCCTTCGCTGTTGACGCGCACGATGCGTTCACCGCTTTGCAAAATATTTTTCAGCAGCGGCGCCTGTACGGCCTTGCAGTGCGATTGCCATTGGCCGCGCACCAGCGCCAGATAATCTTTCTGCATGCCTTTCAGCCGCAGTTGCTCATGCAGCGAACGCAGCGCGGAACGCTTCTTGGCCACCAACAGCACGCCGGAGGTATCGCGATCGAGCCGGTGCACCAGTTCAAGGAAACGAGCCTCCGGGCGCAGCGCGCGCAGCCCTTCGATCACGCCGAAGCTCAGGCCGCTGCCGCCGTGCACTGCGGTGCCGGAAGGCTTGTTGAGGATCAGCAGGTGGTCGTCTTCATACAAAATACAGTCGGCCAGCGCGGCCACCTTATCCAGCTTGGCCGACACCGGCGTCTCTTCGCGCTCGGCCACCCGCACCGGCGGCACGCGCACCACGTCGCCGGCCGCCAATTTGTATTCAACCTTGATGCGCCCTTTATTGACCCGCACCTCGCCTTTACGCACGATGCGATAAATCATGCTCTTCGGCACGCCTTTCAGGCGAGCGAGCAGAAAGTTGTCGATTCTCTGACCGGCTTCGTCGTCGGAAATCGTGATGAATTGTACTGCTGGATTGTTCGTTTTCATGGTGCGGGATTCTAAATAGAGCGCGTGAATAGCGCCACATCTTTTTCTGTGCTTAACTGTCTCTCTGACGGCGGGCGAAACCCCAGCGGACAATAAGGCAGCAAGCCGATTTGAACGTTTGCGATTTCTTCCGCAGTTAAGGAAAAGTCACCTTGCTATAACGGCATCAGCAGTGGAATAATGCAGTCACTTTCCGCGTTGATTCTCGTTAAACAGGGAAAACGGTGGAATTATAAAATTTGTCTGATCGCGCAAAAACGCAGCAATGGCGTAAGACGTAATGCGAAATCAAACAATTAGCGGGCTGCGGGTTGCAGCTTGGCCGGCAAATGGAATCAGATCTGTCGACGTAAATCAGAGGCTATTCCCCTAGTAAAAGTGCTGTCTTTCACAAAGAAAAGCAGGCTTACCGAGATAATGCGCCCCTATGCAGGCGACAACCGTGAGGTTGACGACTTTGCGAGAAGACACGGGGCTTTCGGTTTAACTCCGGCCATGAGGTTATTTTGCCCGCAGCTTTGTCGATAATGTAAAAATAACGAGTAAGTTAAGATGAAAAGAATGTTGATTAACGCAACTCAGCAGGAAGAGTTGCGTGTTGCCCTCGTAGATGGACAGCGGCTGTATGATTTGGATATTGAAAGTCCGGGTCATGAGCAGAAAAAAGCGAATATTTACAAAGGCAAAATCACCCGCATTGAACCAAGTCTTGAAGCAGCGTTCGTGGACTACGGCGCAGAACGACATGGTTTCCTCCCCCTTAAAGAAATCGCCCGCGAATACTTCCCTAGCAATTACTCTTCCCATGGTCGCCCGAACATCAAAGATGTGCTGCGCGAAGGCCAGGAAGTCATCGTTCAGGTAGACAAAGAAGAACGTGGCAACAAAGGCGCCGCCTTGACCACCTTCATCAGTCTGGCGGGCAGTTATCTGGTGCTGATGCCGAACAACCCGCGCGCCGGCGGTATTTCTCGCCGCATCGAGGGCGACGATCGCACCGAGCTGAAAGAAGCGCTCTCTTCGCTGCAACTGCCGGACGGCATGGGCCTGATCGTTCGCACCGCGGGCGTAGGCAAATCCGCCGACGCGCTGCAGTGGGATCTCTCCTTCCGCCTGAAGCACTGGGAAGCGATTAAAAAAGCCGCCGAAGGCCGCTCTGCGCCGTTCCTGATCCACCAGGAAAGCAACGTTATCGTGCGCGCCTTCCGCGATTACCTGCGCCCGGACATCGGCGAAATCCTGATCGACAACCCGAAAATTCTCGATCTGGCCAAAGAGCACATCGCTGCGCTGGGCCGCCCGGATTTCAGCAGCAAAATCAAACTGTACAGCGGTGAAATTCCTCTGTTCAGCCACTATCAGATCGAATCGCAGATCGAATCCGCCTTCCAGCGCGAAGTGCGCCTGCCGTCCGGCGGCTCGATCGTCATCGACAGCACCGAAGCGCTGACCGCCATCGACATCAACTCCGCGCGTGCAACCCGCGGCGGCGACATCGAAGAGACGGCGTTCAACACCAACCTGGAAGCGGCGGACGAGATCGCTCGCCAGCTGCGCCTGCGCGACCTCGGCGGCCTGATCGTCATCGACTTCATCGACATGACGCCGGTTCGCCACCAGCGCGAAGTGGAAAACCGCCTGCGTGACGCCGTGCGCCAAGACCGCGCGCGCATCCAAATCGGCCGCATCTCCCGCTTCGGCCTGCTGGAAATGTCGCGTCAGCGCCTCAGCCCGTCGCTGGGCGAGTCCAGCCATCACGTGTGCCCACGCTGTAACGGCACCGGCACCATTCGCGACAACGAATCGCTGGCGCTGTCCATTCTGCGCCTGATCGAAGAAGAAGCGCTGAAGGAAAACACCAAAGAAGTTCACGCTATCGTGCCGGTTCAGGTCGCTTCGTACCTGTTGAACGAAAAGCGCGAATCCGTCAGCGCGATCGAAAAACGTCAGGGTGGCGTGAAAGCCGTCATCGTGCCGAACGATGAAATGCAAACCCCGCACTACTCGGTGCTGCGCGTGCGCAAGGGCGAGGAAACCTCTACCCTCAGCTACCTGCTGCCGAAGCTGCACGAAGAAGACATGGAGCGCCCGCTGGAAGACGCGCCGATGGAGCGCAAGCGTCCGGAGCAACCGGCCCTGGCTTCCTTCTCGCTGTCCGCCGATGCGCCGCCGCCGGCTGAAGAACCCGTCGCCGTGGCCAAGCCTGCCGCTGCAGCCGCCAAGGCGAAAGCCGCAGCGCCGGCCGCCGCCAAGCCAGGCTTCCTGGGTCGCCTGTTCGGTGGTCTGAAGAACTTGTTCGCCGGTGAAGAGCAACCTGCCGTCGAAGAAGCCAAACCAGCCGAAGCGCCGAAGGCGGAAAGCAACGGTGAAAACCGTCGTCAGGATCGTCGCGGTCAGCGCCGTCAAGGCACCGGCCGTAAAGAGCGCGGTGAGCGTAGCGACCGTGGCGATCGTCCGGAACGCGGCGAGCGTAAAGAGCGCGGTGAAGGCCGTGACAATCGCGAGCGCGACAACCGTGAACCGCGTGAGAACCGTGAAGGCCGTGAATCGCGTGAGTCCCGCGATGAGCAGCGCCGTAACCGCCGCAACCAGCAGCAGAACGCGCCGGTAGCGGAGGAAACCGCTTCAGAAGAAGGCGCTAAAGCGCCGCGCGAAGATCAGCAGCAACGCCGTGAGCAGCGCGCTGAACGCCAGCGTCGCCGTCAGGAAGAGAAACGTCAGGCTCAGCAGGAAGTGAAAGCGCTGGAAAGCGTTGAAGCGGTCGAGAGCACCGACGAAGAACAGGAAGAACGCCAGCAGCAGAACATGCAGCGCCGTCAGCGCCGCACGCTGACGCAGAAAGTGCGTATCCTGTCTGCCGAAGAAGAGCTGCAGCGCGCAGCGGAAGAGCTGTTGGCGCCGAAAGCGCCGGTAGCGAAAGCCGAAGACGCGCAGCCGACCGCCGACGACAGCGTCAAGCTGCTGCCGGAAACCGTTGCCGCACAGCCGGAAGACGATGCCCAGGGCGAAAGCCGCGGCAACGGCGAAGGCATGCCGCGCCGTTCCCGCCGTTCACCGCGCCACCTGCGCGTCAGTGGCCAGCGCCGCCGTCGTTACCGCGATGAACGTTACCCGCTGCAATCTCCAATGCCGCTGGCGGGCGCGTTCGCTTCGCCGGAAATGGCATCGGGCAAAGTCTGGGTAAGCTACCCGGTCGCTCAGGTTGAAGAAGCCGAAGTGCAGACCGAAGCCGTAGAACAGGCTGCGGCACCGGTTGTCGCTGCCGCGGTTGAACAGCACAACGTTGCCGTGGAAGAAACCCAGGTGGCGGCCAGCATCAACCCGCCTGCGCCAGAAGCCGCCGTTGAAACTGCTGCCGTTACCGTAACGGAAGAAGCTGCAGCCGTAGCGCCTGTCGTGGCTATCCCGGCCGAGGAAATCCCGGCGCCGGTGGAAACCGCCCCGGCAACTGTTGCAGTTGAACAGCCGAAAGCGGAAGAGACTGCCCCTGCAGTGGAAGCCGAGCCGGTAGCTGAAACCGTAGCTGTAGAGCCAGTGGTTGAACCTGCGCTAGCGGAAGACGAGCCTGTGGTCGAAACTGCACCGGTGGTAGAAGCCACGCCAGCGGAAGAAACGCCAATGGTAGAAGTAGAAGCCGCACCTGCGGCGGCAGCCGTGGAAGCCGCTCCGGTGGAAAAAGCCCCTGCGCCAGTGGTTGCTCAGCAGCCGGCGCCGGTGAAAGCCGTGCAGGACGCGCTGTACAAACACATCGCCACTGCGCCGATGACCAAAGCGCCTGCGCCGGCCTATGTGCCGGAAGAACGCAAGCACAGCGACTGGCAGCGCCCTTCCTTCAACTTTGAAGGCAAAGGCTCCGCAGGCGGCCATTCGGCGGTGAGCCAGGCGACCGCGCCGGCCACCAAACCACAGCCGGTTAACGAATAAGTTAATCTGCAACCCTAAAAAAACCCGCCATCGGCGGGTTTTTTCTTGCCTGTAACGTCCTCAGGCGATCTTCTTCAGTTTTTTGATGTCCAGAACATCCAACTTGCCGTCAAGCCGGCTGACGAATTGCTGAAAATGCGCCGTCTCATTATGCTTATCCAGCGCTTCGCTGCTGGCCCAACGCTCAAAGAACACGAAAACGCCCGGTTTTTCCAGATCGCGATGCAAGTCATATTGCAGGTTGCCCAACTCCTGGCGGCTCGGCTCGATAATGTCGTGCACCGCTTCGCTGACGGCGGCTTCAAATCCCGCTTTCGCTTGCAGGGTGGCGATAACGCGTACTTCCATTGCTTTCTCCCTTTCCACTTGATGAAGGTCGACGGTATTGGCGTCGGCATCGTTGAAATCCCGGTTACTATGCGCCCGCCGCGCTATTGATTTCAACTTGTCGCCAACAAACAGATGCATCTGCGGCACTTTCCGCTTATCCTTACACCCCGGCGTGAATAAACCCATTATTCGCTTTTCATTAGACGTATTTGACCGCCGGAGCCTAGCTAGATGACCGCACAACCTCAAGTTCTGAAAATCCGCCGCCCAGACGACTGGCATATCCACCTGCGTGACGATGAAATGCTGAAAACGGTGGTGCCCTATACCAGCCAGGTATTTGGCCGGGCGATCGTGATGCCGAACCTGGTTCCGCCCGTAACGACCGTGGCCGCCGCGCGCGCCTACCGCGATCGCATTCTGGCGGCGGTTCCGCAGGGTCACAATTTCACTCCGCTGATGACCTGCTACCTGACCAACTCCCTGGCGGCCAGTGAACTGGTCAACGGCTTCGAACAAGGGGTGTTTACTGCCGCCAAGCTGTATCCGGCCAACGCCACCACCAACTCCAGCCACGGCGTCAGTGACGTGACCGGTATTTACCCGCTGTTCGAGCAGATGCAAAAAATCGGCATGCCATTGCTGATCCACGGCGAAGTGACCGATCCTTCCGTCGATATCTTCGACCGCGAGGCGCGCTTTATCGAGCAGGTGATGGAACCGATTCGCCAACAGTTCCCTGAGCTGAAGATCGTCTTCGAGCACATCACCACCAAAGAAGCGGCGCAATACGTGCAGGCAGGCAATCGTTTCCTCGGCGCCACCATCACGCCGCAGCACCTGATGTTCAACCGCAACCACATGCTGGTCGGCGGCATTCGCCCGCACCTGTTCTGCCTGCCGATCCTCAAGCGCAATGTCCACCAGGAAGCGCTGCGTCAGGCGGTCGCCAGCGGCTCGGATCGCTTCTTCCTTGGCACCGACTCCGCGCCGCACCTCAAGCATCGCAAAGAGTCCAGCTGCGGTTGCGCCGGCTGTTTCAACGCGCCGAATGCCATCCCGGCTTACGCAGCGGTCTTCGAACAGCTAGGCGCACTGGAGCACTTCGAAGCCTTCTGCTCGCTCAACGGCCCGCGCTTCTATGGCCTGCCGCTCAACGAAGACTTCATCGAACTGCAGCGCGTGCCAACCACCCAGCCGGAAGAGATTACCCTCGGCAATGAATCCGTGATCCCCTTCCTGGCGGGTGAAACCCTGAACTGGTCGCTGAAAGACTGATATTTTTGCGTCGCCCTCTTGCCCCCGCACTCGGTTAACTGTATAAATAAACAGTAAATCGCTTCGGGGGCAATTATGCGTGTTGAAGTCACTATAGATAAAACCCGGCCGCTGCCGGCGGGCGCCATTGAGGCGCTGACCGGTGAACTGGGCAAGCGGGTCAACCGCCAGTTTCCAGACGCCGTCGTGCACGTACGTTATGCCGGCGCCAACGGGCTCTCCGTGCTGGGGGGCGCCAAAACCGACCGGGATCTGATTGAGGAAATCCTTCAGGAAACCTGGGAAAGCGCAGACGAATGGTTTAGCGCAGAATAACACTGCAATGCTGTTTTTGCCGGGGGTCGCTCTCCGGCTTTTTTGTTTCTGGCGCCCTGCCCATTCATCGCTTACCCTTACTCTGAAACAAAATCTGCCTCAGCGCTGTATTTAACGCAAAGGAGTAAGCATGGCCCCGGACAAGGTGAAATCCGAAGACGCAATGACGTTTGGCGAACTGCTGGCGCTGATTGCCGATCAGAAAAGGCGCTTGAACGTACTGGAAGTGGCTTTCTCTTATCTGGCCTTCAGCCTGGATGACAAAGCCAACCAACGGCTGATCCACAGCCTGAAGCTGGAATCGCACAGCCAGAATCGTGATGCCGAAACGCAAAAGCATTTCGCCCATTTGGCCGAAGAGCTGGAAAAATGTCTGCACGGCGCATCGCCACCTGCCGACGCGGAATAACGCGCTGCGCTTGACTCATCCACTGCTGCACATACAAATTTGTAGAATAATTGTTCAAATAAATATTTATTTTGCAAATTTCGGTGACAACCCCCTCCACCGATGAAAGCGGATGCGTATACTGTAATTGCTCTCATGATGATGAGCCGCATTGATCCTCGTTAGTCACTCACGGTAGTTACTACTCAATAAGGGGTCTTTATGGACAGAAATGATGAAGTAATTCAGACGCACCCGCTTGTCGGTTGGGATATCAGTACTGTCGACGTTTACGACGCCATGATGATACGCCTTCATTACCTGTCTTCACTAGACCAAACGCCCGAAGAAGCCCAAGTAGACCGAACGCTTTGGCTCACTACAGATGTCGCCCGTCAATTAATCAATATCTTAGAGGCCGGCATCGCCAAGATTGAAGCTACGGATTACCAGGATCTTGATCGCAGAAAACATTGATACATCGTCCCCTAACCCCTAAGGCGCCGTGATCGATCCCGGCGCCTTTTCTTCGCCTTTCGCCGTTCAATCAGTGCATTGCGCTCGCCAACCTTTTATCATGGGGCGATAAGAAATCGCTATCAGAGAGGGTGGGCACGTGGAATATGATTTGATTGTGGTGGGCAGCGGTTCAGTCGGCGCGGCGGCAGGGTATTACGCTACCCGGGCCGGCTTGAAAGCGCTGATGATCGACAGCGCCATTCCTCCACACCGCAACGGCAGCCATCACGGCGATACCCGCATCATTCGTCACGCTTACGGCGAAGGTGAAAAGTACGTGCCGCTGGTGCTGCGCGCACAGGCGCTGTGGAATGCGCTGATTCAACAATCCGGTGAAGAACTGTTCCAGTCGTGCGGCGTGCTCAACCTGGGGCCGCAGCACTCCGAATTCATTCGCAATGCTCAGCAGAGCGCGCAAAAGTTTCGCCTTAATGCGCAAACCCTCAGCGCCGAACAGATCGCTCAACGCTGGCCGGAATTCCGCGCGCCGGAAGGTTATGTCGGTGTCTTCGAGCCGGACGCCGGCTTCCTGCGCTCCGAACTGGCGGTTGCCAGCCTGATCAAACTGGCGAAAGAGGCCGGCTGCAGCCAGCTGTTCAACTGCCCGGTCAGCGCGGTGAACCCCATTGATGGCGGCGTTGAGGTCGTCACCGACGAAGGGCGTTTCACGGCGCGAAAAGCGGTGGTCACCGCAGGCACCTGGGTGAAGGCGCTGTTGCCGCAGCTGCCGATCGCGCCATTGCGCAAGGTATTCTCCTGGCATCAGGCGGACGGCCGCTACAGCGTGAACAATCGCTTCCCGGCCTTTACCGTCGAAGCGCAGGACGGCACGCACTATTACGGCTTCCCGGCGGATAACGATGGCCTGAAAGTGGGCAAACACGACGGCGGCCAGCCGATGGATGCCCCCGAGCAGCGCAAGCCCTTCGGCAGCTACGCCAGCGACGGCACGGAAGTTTTCTCCTTCCTGCGGCAATTTTTGCCGGGTGTAGGCGTATGTTTACACGGCGAAGCCTGCAGTTATGATATGAGCCCTGACGAAGACTTTATTATCGATACGCTGCCGGATTGCGATCGCCTGATGGTCATCAGCGGATTGAGCGGCCACGGCTTCAAGTTCGCCAGCGCTCTGGGCGAGATCGCCGCGCTGTTCGCGCAGGACAAAGCGCCGCCGGTTGACCTCTCCAGCTTTGGTCTGAAGCGATTTAGCTGAGCGGAGGATTTCGCTGTCCACGTTCCCGTCGAGCCCTGGACAGCGAAATCTGGCGGTTACAATTTATTAACCTGCTAACTCTTTTAAATACCAAGTAAAAATTCTGATAACGGAAATTTCTTGCATTCAGCATTTGAATTTCCGAATTGAACACTTGCAGTGTAAGTCCTATTTTACAGAAGATATGCTCCATCGGCTTTCAACAAGGACGTCACCATGAAACTACTTGTCGTGGACGAATGCTGCTTCACCCGGGTCGGTATAGCCAGCTACTTTGCTGATAGTGGGATTACGACGATCAAGTGCTGCCACAGCATTGAGTACGCTACGCCACTGTTGTCCAGCTTTCAGCCGAGCCACATTCTGGTGAACCTCAGCAACCAATGCCGCTATAACGAAGCGGACGCACAGCTGCTGGCATTTATGGAAGCCAGCCAGTCTGCCTTGCTGTTTATCTATCTCGATACGCCTTACCCTTACAGCGAAGCGCCAATGCGCATCGCCGATAATGCCTTTCTGTTCAATAAAAGCATTCTGCCGCTCACCTTACGCACGCTGCGCGAAAATCCGCTGGCGCTGGCCGATGACGGCGAAGAGCGTTCCCTGTTCAGCCCGCAGGAACTGACGGTAATGAAATATTGGATGGCGGAGATGCCCAACTACCGCATCGCGAAAAAGCTGCAGATCAGCTCGCATACGGTGTACGTGCACAAGCGTCACATCACGGAGAAGATCAACGCGCGCAACCGGCTGGAGTTCTACTCGCTGTATAACGTGCTGCGCTATTTCTACCCGCCGAGCACGCCAACAAATTCGACGCCGCTGGCGCTGCTGGCGGTATAACATCAAGCCTGCGATAACGCAGGCTTTTTTATCGCCGCTCTTCCAGCGCACACGCGCGGCGCGCTGTAAAAGACGTCGAGAAAAGGACTATAATCAAGGGTCCTTCTCTTCAGGCGGCTGAAATGTTAAACCGAATACTGGCGGCTATCGTCAACAATGTGCGTGAGCACCTGGTGCTTTACCTTTGCCTGTGGCTGGTGCTGCTGGCGTTGGATGTCTATTTCTTCTTCGTCATGTAATCCATGCCGCCGTTATTTCCCCGATTGAGCTTCAGCCGCTTCGGCGATCCCGCCCAGGTGCTGGAATTGCAGCAGATGAGCAGACCGCTGCTGCGCCCCGGACAGCAGTTATTGCAGATGCGCTATGCCCCGATCAACCCTTCCGATCTGATCCCGATCCACGGCCAATACGCGCACCGCATCGCCCTGCCGCAGGTGCCGGGATATGAAGGCGTGGGCGTCATCGTCAATCCGCAGAATGGGCATTCAACGGACCGACGCGCGCTGGCGGTAGCGGGTGACGGCAGTTGGCAAACCTTCGTCACGCTGCCTGAGACTCGGGTGGTCTGGGTGCCGGATGACATTGACGACGCCTGCGCAGCGCAAATCTATATCAACCCGCTCACCTGCTGGGTGCTGTTGACGCAATGGCTGCCGCTCAACGCCGGCGACGTACTGCTGATCAACGGCGGCGGCTCCGCTGTCAGCCTGCTGCTGGCGCAGCTGACGGCGCTGCGCGGCATTCGTCTGGCGGTCGTGGTGCGCAACGCCGCTCATCGCCAGGCGTTACTGGCCGCCGGCGCCTGGCGCGTTATCGAAGCACCTCAGCTGGTGGAAATGACGAATTTTGGCGCCCGTGCGGCCATCGACTGCATCGGTGGGGAAGACGGATTGCAGCTGGCGCAGGCGGTCCGCACCGGCGGCGATTTTGTGGCGCTGGGCCTGCTGAGCGGCCGCCAGGTAGACTGGCGGCGCGTGGTGGACGAGTTAAAGCTGCGCGCTTCGCTGTTCCACCTGCGCAAATGGAACGCACAGGCGGCGCCGGCGCAGTGGCAGATGGCGTTTTATCAGCTATTCCAGCTGCTGCGGCGCGGCCAGCTGGCTTTGCGCCCACCCGCCGCGATTTATCCTTTGCATCAGTACGCAACGGCGCTGCAGCACGCCACGCAGCCCGGTGTGAACGGCAAGATCTTCCTCACTCCGGCGCCGCCGGAGGCTGACGCGGCGGGCGGCCGTCCCCCAGGATAACCGCCAGCCGATAGCCGCCCTCGGTAGTCTCCAGCGCGATGCGCGCCACGATCGTCAGCGGCACCGACAGCAACATGCCCACCGGGCCGAGCAGCCAGCCCCAAAAGATCAGCGACAGGAACACCACCAGCGTCGACAGCCCCAGCCCGCGCCCCATCACCCGTGGTTCGAGGATATTACCGATCACCATGTTGACAGCGATAAAGCCGCCCGCCACCACCAGCGCATCGCCCAGCCCGTTGAACAACAGCGCCTGAATCAGCGGCGGAATGGCGGCCAATACCGAGCCAATGTTGGGAATGTAGTTGAGCAGAAACGCCAGCAGCCCCCAGATAAAAGCGAAGCGCACGCCGACCGCCGCCAGGAAGATCCAGACGATCACCCCGGTGGCCAGGCTGATGATGGTTTTAATCACCAGATAGCGCGTCACGCCGTCCAACGCCCGCCGCATCGCGGCGAGCCCCTCGTTCGGCTTATCCAGCGCCTGCTGCAGCTTATACGGCAGCAGCTGCACTTCAAACAGCATAAACACCACGGTCATCAGCAGCAGGAAGACGTTGGTCATGGCGCCAGACAGGTGCCCCAGCATGCGGGTGACCAAATTCATCGCCGCGCTCGGATCGACATACTGCAGCATCGCTTCGCTGGAGAGGCTGATATTGAAGCGATCGGCGTAATGCTGCAGCTCGCGCAACTTCTCGATCATCATGCCGCGGTACTGCGGCAGCGAGCGGGCGAACTCATTGAGCGAAGCGCCCAACATGCCGATAAACAGCATCACGACCACGATCACCGCCGTCACCAGCAGCGTCACCCCGACGATACGCGGCACCCGCTTGCGTTCCAGCATCGCCACCAGCGGGTTCAACACCATGGCGAGAAATATCGCCAGCAAAAACGGCACCACGATGTCAGCGGCGGCTTTCACCCCGGCCAAAATGATCACCAACATCGCCAGCAGGACGGCCAGACGCAGGCTGCTGTCGGTCACGCGGGTTCGGCCCATGACGTTTCCTTGTTATTTCACTGGGTTAACCGGCGGCAGGCGCCGACTCTTGGCGCTAATGGTAGCAAAATCCACCGTCACGCCGCAGAGGATTTCGCCTAACCGTTCGAAAAAATTAATCTTTCCGCCCTGCTCTTTGCCGCAAGAAATAGGCATAACGTTTGCCAACAAATAATTCCACCGAGCAACTCATGGACGATTTACGTAAAATGACAAAAGCTGACATTAATAAATAATAAGCCTAATTTTCAACAACTAGCACAACCGCCCCGTGAGGGAAATAATATCATCTTCAACGATTTATCTGATGAAGCCCGAACATCTCAAACAAATTCACTGACTAATATTTCTAAGAAGTAACATAGTTAAATTTATTATTGATTTTATGTTTCCTAAAGTTTAATTATTGCAGCCAGCCAATCGGTAATCGAAGGAAACAGGATGCTCTGGAAAAATACCGCCGATCGTTTCGGCCATGTGTCAGTGTTGATCCACTGGCTGGTGGCGCTGACGGTGTACGGCATGTTCGCACTTGGCCTGTGGATGGTCACGCTGGGCTATTACGACGTCTGGTACCATCAGGCGCCGGAGATCCACAAAAGCATCGGCACGCTGCTGTTCATCGTGATGGTGATCCGCGTGGTCTGGCGCTTTGTCTCGCCGCCGCCCAAACCTCTGGCCAGCTATGGCCGCCTCACTCGCGTCAGCGCTATTCTCGCGCATCTGGCGCTGTATGCCGTGCTGTTCGGCATTCTGATCAGCGGCTATCTGATCTCCACCGCCGACGGCCAACCGATCAGCGTATTCGGCTGGTTCGACGTGCCCGCCACCGTCACCGGCATGGCGGAACAGGCCGACACCGCCGGCGCCATACACCTTTACCTGGCCTGGGCCGTGGTAGTGCTTTCGGTACTGCACGGGCTGGCCGCGCTTAAACATCACTTTATCGATCGTGATGTCACTTTGAAACGGATGCTGGGTAGCAGCGCCGATTAACCTTTGGATTTATGGAGATTGCTATGTTGAAAAAGACCGTATTGGGCCTGACCGCAGGCGCCCTGCTGCTGAGCGCCGGTTCCGCACTGGCGGCGGACTACAAGATCGACAAACAGGGCCAGCACGCCTTTATCGAGTTCCGCATCCAGCACCTGGGCTACAGCTGGCTGTACGGCAGCTTTAAAGACTTCGACGGCGGCTTCACCTTCGACGAGAAAGATCCGTCCAAGGACAAGGTTAACGTGACCATCAATACCGCCAGCGTCGACACCAACCACGCCGAGCGCGACAAGCACCTGCGCAGCGCCGAGTTCCTCAACGTGGAGAAGAACAAACAGGCCAAGTTTGAATCCACCGAAGTGAAGAAAAGCGGCGACGGTTATGCGGTGGTCGGCAACCTGACGCTGAACGGCGTGACCAAGCCCGTCACGCTGGACGCCAAACTGATTGGCCAGGGCAACGATCCGTGGGGCGGCTACCGCGCCGGCTTTGAAGCCAACGGCAAGATCAAGCTGAAAGATTTCGGCATTACCACCGATCTGGGCCCGGCGTCGCAAGACGTTGAGCTGATCATCTCCGTAGAAGGCGTGCGCGAGAAATAAAAAAAAGCCCGGCTTGGCGGCCGGGCTTCTCATTTCCTCAGGCTCAGCGGGCTGGGCCTTCTTCTTCCGGTGCCGGAATGTGCATCGTGGTCTGCAGCAAGCCTTTCGACTTATTGAAGATCTTGACGCCATTTTCGCGGCCTGCACGGCGCGCGCGCTGCTCTTCGCGCGGCAGCTTCAGCTCTTCGCGGCAAATCTCGCTGCAGCATCCTTCAAACTTGGCGGCGCAGCTCGGGCACTGAATGAACAGCAGATGGCAGCCGTCGTTCTTGCAGTTGGTATGGGTATCGCACGGCGCGCCGCACTGGTGGCAGTTGGCGATCACATCGTCAGAGATGCGCTCGCCCATGCGCTCATCGAACACGAAGTTTTTGCCGATAAACTTCAGCGGCAACCCCTGTTCTTTCGCTTTGCGGGTGTACTCGATAATCCCGCCTTCCACGTGGTAGATGTTTTTAAAGCCGTTGTGCAGCATATAGGCGCTGGCTTTTTCACAGCGAATGCCGCCGGTGCAGTACATGACGATATTCTTGTCTTTGCTGTCCTGCAGCATCTCCACCGCCATCGGCAGCTGATCGCGGAAGGTATCCGACGGCACCTCGATGGCATTTTCGAAGTGGCCGACTTCGTACTCATAGTGGTTGCGCATATCGACAAATACCGTATTCGGATCGTCGATCATCTGATTGACGCGCTCGGCCTGCAGATACTCGCCGACGTTGCTCGGATCGAAGCTCTCGTCATCGATGCCGTCGGCCACGATGCGCTCACGCACCTTGAGGCGCAGCACCCAGAAGGATTTGCCGTCGTCTTCCAGCGCGATATTCAGGCGGACCTGATCCAACGCCGGGTGCGAGGCGAACAGCGCGGCTTTGAACGCGTCGAAGTGATGCTGCGGCACGCTGATCTGCGCGTTGATGCCCTCTTTCGCCACGTAGATGCGGCCGAACACCTTCAGTTTTTCGAACTGAATGTACAGGCTGTCGCGAAACGCCTTGGGATCGTCGATGGAGAAGTATTTGTAAAAAGAAACTGTGGTGCGCGGCTCGGTTTCCGCCAGCATGCGCGCCTTCAGTTCCTCATTAGAAATTCGGTTATGTAACACTGGCATGGTGTACTTTCCTGTCTTTCGGGAGGTGACTGATTACCGCGCGCAGCCAGCAGGCCCGCGCGCGGCGCACATCATACCCGAAAAACCGCCGCCGCGCAGCCCTGGCGCAAGCGCCCCGTTCAGCGTCCGCCGCCTTCGGTAAACGCGGAAGCCACCATACCGAGCGCCATCATCACGCCGGCAAGCGCCAATATCGCGTTCATCTGCAAATGTGCGCCGACGCTGCCGACCGCCGCGCCCAACACCAGCAGCCCCGCACTGATCCATGGTGCCAACATATTTACCCTCTGAATAATTACCGACAATAATATCGCCATTATCTTTGGCAGGAAAGATTGTGGAAAAATTCGGCATTCGATGCATATTTAACGCCCAAAAAGGGATTTTAATGCGTTGTGTTTTCCCGGATCGCCAGAAAAATGCCACAATAGTCGCAAACAAACGGCAGAAACGAACCTTGCCGCCGAGTTCACCCGGCTGCCAGACCGTGCGATGACGCTGTCATTACACTTAAACAACCGTATTCAAACAGAGAACCCATGACTCAAGTTCCTACTTTCAATCGCTCCTTATTGCACCCGCGCTACTGGCTGACCTGGGTCGGCATCGGCTTGCTGTATCTGCTGGTGTTGCTGCCTTACCCCGTCATCTACTGGCTCGGCACCTCGATTGGGCGATTTTCCATGCGCTTTCTCAAGCGGCGCGTCGCTATCGCCCAGCGCAACCTCGAGCTCTGTTTTCCCGACATGCCGCAGGCCGAACGCGATGCGCTGGTGGTAAAGAATTTCGAATCGGTCGGCATGGGGCTGTTTGAAACCGGCATGGCGTGGTTCTGGCCTAACTGGCGCATCGAGCGCTGGTTCAAGGTCAGCGGCCTGGAGCATATCCAAAAAGCGCGCGACAACCAGCAGGGCGTGCTGCTGATTGGCCTGCACTTTTTGACGCTGGAGCTGGGCGCGCGCATCTTCGGCATTCACAACCCGGGCATCGGCGTTTACCGCCCGCACGACAACAAGCTGATGGACTGGCTGCAAACCTGGGGGCGCATGCGTTCCAACAAGTCGATGCTGGATCGCAAGGACGTCAAAGGCATGATCCGCGCCCTGAAACAGGGCGATATCATCTGGTATGCGCCGGATCACGACTACGGCCCGCGCAGCAGCGTTTTCGTGCCGCTGTTCGCAGTGGACAAAGCCGCCACCACCACCGGCAGCTATGTGCTGGTGCGAATGGGTAAACCGGCGATCATTCCGTTCACCCCGCGCCGCCTGCCGGACGGCAAAGGGTATGAGCTGATCATGCAGCCGGCGGTGGAAAACTTCCCGCTGGATAATGAACTCGACGCCGCCGCCTTCATGAACAAAGTGGTGGAAAAAGAGATCCTGATGGCGCCGGATCAATACATGTGGCTGCATCGCCGCTTCAAGACCCGCCCGGAAGGCGAGCCTTCGCTTTACTGATAAAACCAACCCGCCGCCGGCGGGTTTTTTATTGCGTGCCTCTTGAGAATCGCCGGCGAGGGTGGGATGGTAATGCCTTTGCCGCCACCCCCTGGAGCCGCTATGTACATTGTCAGCCTGACCTACCATCGCCCGATCGCCGACGTCGACAGCCACCTTGACGGGCACATCGCCTGGCTTAAGAAATATTTTCAGGACGGCACCTTCGTCGCTTCCGGCCGCAAGAATCCCCGCACCGGCGGCGTGATCCTGGCCAAAGGCATTGAGCGTGCGCAACTGGACGCCATCCTGGCCGAAGATCCGTTCAACGCCGTGGCCCACTACGAGGTCACCGACTTTAGCGCCACCACCACCGCTGCCGGTTTCGAGGCGCTGGCCGGCTTATAAAACGCTGTAAATTCCGCGCGCCAAGCGCGGAATAAGGTTTAAACGTCATTTTTAAAACTTTATTTCATTTTTCGCCCAATCTTTGTCCCCTCATTTGCCGTCGCCGCGCTTGCGGCGCATACTTACCAGGCTAACTTTTCACGTTTTGCCCCTTCATCTTTGCCACCGGCAAAACGCGTCACCTTTCGGCAATGGACATTTATGGCTTCGGCAGCAGAACCCGTTAACTGGAAACGCAACCTTTTCGTCGCCTGGCTGGGATGCTTTCTCACCGGCGCCGCCTTCAGCCTGGTGATGCCGTTTCTGCCGCTGTACGTAGAGACGCTGGGCGTAACCGGCCATCAGGCGCTCAACATGTGGTCCGGTCTGCTGTTCAGCATTACCTTCCTGTTTTCCGCTATCGCCGCGCCGTTCTGGGGCGCCCTGGCCGACCGACGCGGCCGCAAACTGATGCTGCTGCGTTCGGCGCTCGGTATGGCGATCGTCATGGCGCTGATGGGCATGGCGCAAACGGTCTGGCAGTTTCTCGCGCTGCGTGCGGTGCTGGGGCTGCTCGGCGGGTTCATTCCCAACGCCAACGCGCTGATCGCCACCCAGGTGCCGCGCAACCGCAGCGGCTGGGCGCTCGGCACCCTGTCTACCGGCGGCGTCGGCGGCGCGCTGGTCGGCCCGCTGATCGGGGGGCTGCTGGCCGATTTATACGGCCTGCGCCCGGTGTTTTATATCACCGCCGCGGTGCTGTTCGTCTGCTTCGTGCTGACGTTGCTGTATGTCAAAGAACAATTCACCCCGGTGCAAAAGCGCGACATGTTGCATGCAAAACAGGTGTTCGCTTCGCTGAAAAACCCGAAGCTGGTGCTCAGCCTGTTCGTCACCACCATGATCATCCAGATCGCCACCGGCTCGATCGCGCCGATCCTGACGCTGTATGTGCGCGATCTGGCCGGCGCCACCCACAATCTGGCGTTTATCAGCGGGCTTATCGCCTCGGTGCCCGGCGTCGCGGCGTTGATGAGCGCCCCGCGGCTGGGCAAGCTGGGCGATCGCATCGGCCCTGAACGCATACTGGTATTCATGCTGATCGTCTCAGTGCTATTGCTGATCCCGATGGCGTTCGTGCAAACGCCGTGGCAGCTCGGGGTGCTGCGTTTTCTGCTGGGGGCGGCCGACGGCGCGTTGCTGCCGGCGGTACAGACGTTGTTAATTTATAACTGCACCAATCAGGTGGCCGGCCGTATTTTCAGCTATAACCAGTCGTTCCGCGACGTCGGCAACGTCAGCGGTCCGCTGCTCGGCGCCGCAGTCTCCGCCGGTTACGGTTTTCGCGCGGTCTTCGCCGTCACCGCTTTAGTGGTGCTGTTCAACGCGGGTTATTCCTGGTGGTGTCTGCGGCGGCGGCCGAGCTATTTGCGTGAAGACACGCTGCAGGAAGAGCAATAGCTGCATTTATCGCCAGTTGCCTCCGTTGGCCAGATCAATGGCGCATTTCCCCCACTTTTAATAATGCCTCCTTCGGGCTGGCGTATTTTCGCCCCACCCAGAACATTCTTATTCCAACGCTTTGTTTATCAACAATTAATTAACTTTCAGCGCATAAAACCCGCTGTCAATCATATTCCTGTCATAACCAACAGAAAAACCAGAAAAGGAGATGCTTGTCGACTTTTCGTCTAAAAAATGGGATACAGGTACTAGACAAAACCAACGACCAGTTATCAAATGGTTAAATAATATCACGCCAGATGTGAAACATCGGCCAAGTGAAGAAAAGGTCAGCACGCTTTCCACGGTTTATCAGCGTTGCAGCCGCGGTGTTTGTCGGGTAATCCGCATTGGGCGGATCGCCTTCATTAAATACACATACATACCACAGTACGGGCTGCAGCCTTGCAGCGCCTTTTATTGGGAAATCGTTATGCAATCCTCTGTCAATAAGTCAGAAAGCCGGACCTTCTTCGGCCATCCCTATCCGCTGGGTTCTCTGTTCTTCACCGAAATGTGGGAGCGTTTCTCGTTCTACGGCATCCGTCCGCTGCTGATCCTGTTTATGGCCGCCACCGTGTACGATGGCGGTCTGGGTCTCGCGCGCGAGAACGCGTCGGCGATCGTCGGCATCTTCGCCGGCAGCATGTACCTGGCGGCACTGCCGGGCGGCTGGCTGGCGGACAACTGGCTCGGCCAACGCAAGGCCGTCTGGTACGGTTCGATCCTGATCGCGCTCGGCCACCTGTCGATCGCCCTGTCCGCGGTGATGGGCACCAATCTGTTCTTCATCGGCCTGATGTTCATCGTGCTCGGTTCCGGCCTGTTCAAAACCTGTATCTCGGTGATGGTCGGTACGCTGTACAAAAAAGGCGATGCGCGTCGTGACGGCGGTTTCTCGCTGTTCTACATGGGCATCAACATCGGCTCGTTCATTGCCCCGCTGATCTCCGGCTGGTTGATCAAGTCACACGGCTGGCACTGGGGCTTCGGCATCGGCGGTATCGGGATGCTGGTGGCGCTGGTGATCTTCCGGGTATTCGCCGTACCGGCGATGAAACGTTATGACCACGAAGTGGGCCTGGACTCCACCTGGAACAGCCCGGTCGCGAAGAAAGAAGGCGTCGGCGTCTGGTTGCTGGCGCTGGCGGCCATCCTGGTGGCGGTCATCGTGCTGATCGCTCAGGGTACCATCGTCATCAATCCGGTCGAGGTGGCCAGCGTGCTGGTATACGTCATCGCCGCGTCGGTCACCCTGTACTTCATCTATCTGTTCGCCTTTGCCGGCCTGAGCCGCAAAGAGCGTGCGCGCCTGCTGGTGTGCTTCATCCTGCTGATCTCCGCTGCGTTCTTCTGGTCGGCGTTTGAACAGAAACCGACCTCGTTCAACCTGTTCGCCAACGATTACACCAATCGCATGATCGGCGGCTTCGAGATCCCGGCGGTGTGGTTCCAGTCGATCAACGCCCTGTTCATCATCCTGCTGGCGCCAGTGTTCAGCTGGGCCTGGCCTGCGCTGGCACGCAATAACGTGCGTCCGAGCAGCATCACCAAGTTCGTGATCGGTATCCTGTGCGCCGCCGGCGGTTTCGGCCTGATGATGTTGGCCGCGCAGAATGTGCTGAGCAACGGCGGCGCCGGCGTATCGCCGATGTGGCTGGTGGGCAGTATCCTGATGCTGACGCTGGGTGAGCTGTGCCTGAGCCCGATCGGGCTGGCCACCATGACGCTGCTGGCGCCGGAGAGAATGCGCGGGCAAATGATGGGGCTGTGGTTCTGCGCCAGTGCGCTGGGCAACCTGGCGGCCGGTCTGATCGGCGGCCACGTCAAGGCCGACCAACTGGATATGCTGCCGAATCTGTTCGCTCGCTGTTCAGTCGCGTTGCTGATCTGCGCCGCCGTGCTTATCGTGCTGATCGTGCCGATTCGCCGCATGCTGGAAAATACCCAGTCCAAGAGCGCGCAAAAACCGGCGACCAACGTCTGACGGATAACCCGTTTTTCTCTCGCAAACCGGCGCTCGATGCGCCGGTTTTTTTATGCTTGCCAGGCCTGATGTTGTAAGACCACCCGGTAGCCGTCAGGATCTTCAAAGGTTTGCCCCGCGCGATCCCAATAGGGATTATAGGCGGCGACCGCCAAGAACCCCGCCGCCCGCATCCGCTCACACGCGGCCCGCCATTCGTTCTCATCCGGCAGATAAAATACCAGCAGATGATCCTGCGTCGGCGCCTGCCCGACCCGCACCCCGCGGTGCTGCGTGAACTCCAGATGGTAGGCATGCTGCGGATGCCCAATCATCATGCCATCGAACCCCTGATGATCGACAAACTCGCCCAGTTTTTCGAAACCCAGCCCGCGGCAATACAACGCGGCAATTTCCTGCAACCGATCGGTGGGGCGCCCGATGCGCAACACCGCTTTGGCTATCGACATGTACGCCTCCGCCTCATGATAATGTCATACAGCGCCATGCCCGCCAGCATCGCCAGCAGGAACGGCCATACCCGGCCTATCGCCACCCCGGCCAACACCCAGGCCGGGCCGGGGCAAATGCCTGCGATACCCCAGCCGATGCCGAACAGCGCGCTGCCGGCCAGCAAACGGCGATCCACACGCCCGGCGGCCGGGATCTGCAGCGGCTCGCCCAACAGGCTCCGCTCGCGTCGCCGCGCCCACAGGAAGGCCGGCGCTGCCACCGCGATCGCCCCTGCCATCACCAACGCCAGCGAGGGATCCCACATGCCGGTAACGTCGAGAAACGCCAACACCTTGGCCGGATTGGCCATGCCGGCGATAATTAACCCCAGACCGAAAATCACGCCGCTCAGCAGCGCCAACAGCGTTTTAAGCATTTTCAACCTCCCAACGTGTGGCGCATCAGCCACACGGTCATAAAGCCCAGCAGCATAAACACCGCCGTGGCGGCCAGTGAACGCGGCGCCAACCGCGCGACGCCGCACACGCCGTGCCCGCTGGTGCAACCGCTGCCCAATCGAGTGCCCAAGCCCACCAACAGCCCTGCGGCCGCCAGCCAGCCGTTGCCAACCGAGATCTCACCGGGCGGCAACGCCGCAGCGGCAGCATACAGCCAGGGAGAGAGCAGCAACCCGCCAATAAATGCGGCGCGCCAGCCCCCCTCCCGGCCGCCCACGCTCAATAAACCGCCGGTAATGCCGCTGATACCGGCGATCCGGCCATTGAACAGCAGCAGCAGCGCTACCGCGCCGCCGATAATGGCCCCGCCCGCCAACGCGGAATACGGCGTGAAGTGCTGCCAGTCAATGGTCATCGCGGTTCTCCGGCTGTGGGCAATACAGTTGATACAGGGTCGTGAGCAGCGCCAGCGCTTTGGCATCGGCCACCGCATAGTAAATCTGCTTGCCGGCTCGCCGGGTGGAGACCAACCCCTCCTCGCGCAGCACGCCAAGCTGTTGGGACAGCGTCGGCTGGCGGATATCCAGCGCCTGCGCCAGCTCGCTCACCGCCATCTCGCCCTGACTGAGCCTGCACAGTAACAGCAGCCGATCTTCGTTGCCCAAGGTACGCAGCATCGCACCGGCCTGCGCCGCCGCCTTGCGCATCGCATCAATATCCATTGCCTCTCCATCAGTTTATAAAATTATATAATATAATTTTATAAACCATTTTGCCGTGCCGCGCCACAGACTGGTGTGAAACAACGCCGCATGGCATGCTGTCTTCCCCCTTTTGCCGCGCGGAGCCTGCTTACGATGCTGTTGTTTCACGACGTTCTGCCGCCCGATCGGCCTGTACGGCCATTAGCCAGAGATTATCGCCACGGCGACAGCGAGCCGGACCACTACCATAACTGCGCGCAGCTGATTCACAGCCTCAGCGGCGTGGTGCAGGTCACGACCCGGCTCGGCAGTTGGGTGGTGCCGCCCGGCCGCGGCGTCTGGGTGCCGGCGAAAGTGGTGCACAGCCTGCGTATCACCGGCCAGGTGGCCGCCAGGACGTTGTTCGTCGATCCGTTGGCGCGCGCCGATCTGCCGGCCCAATGCCAGGTAGTGCAGGTTTCCCCGCTGCTGCGCGAGTTGATTATCTGTGCGATGGAAATTGCGCCCGGCTATCCAAGCGGCGGGCGCGATGAGCGCGTGATGGAACTGATTCTGGATGAGTTGCGAATGCTGCCGATTCTGCCGCTGCACCTGCCGGAACCTCGCGAAGCCTCGCTGCTCGCCCTGTGCCGCCATATCCAGGCCACGCTGGCGCAACCCTGGACGCTGGAACAGGCTGCCGCTCATCTCAGCGTCAGCGGACGCACTCTGTCGCGGCGCTTCCAGCGAGAAACCGGGCTGCATTTTAGCGATTGGGTGCGACGCGCCCGTTTGCTGGCGGCATTAAACGCGCTGGCGACCGGCCGCTCGGTGTTGGAAGTGGCGCTGGATCTCGGCTATGACAGCCCCAGCGCGTTCAGCGCCATGTTCCGCCGGCTGCTGGGAGTAGCGCCCAGCGACTATTTCAGCCGGACTGCGCCGACGTTGGCGCCAGATAGCGCCCGGCGACGTTGAACAGCGCCTGCAGCGAAGCGCTGGCGGAGTCGGCGTCGATGCCAACGCCGTAAGTCGCCTCACCTTGCGGCAGCGTACAGCGAATATAGGCCACCGCTCGGCTATCGCTCTGATGTCCCAACGTATGCTCGTGATAATCCTCGATCGCCAGCGACAAGCCGAAGCGCTGACGCAGCGCATCCACCGCGCTGGAAAGCAGACCGTTGCCGGCCCCCTGCAGGCGCAGTGGCTCTCCCTCGCAGGCAACTCGCGCGTTGAAGCTGTAGGCCTCTACCCCATGGCTTTCCGTTTGGTAGCTTAACAGCTGCAAACGCGGCTGCTCCACCAGCCCGTAAGTATCGCGGAATAAACGCCACAGCTGCGCGCCGCTCATTTCTTTGCCGCTGCCGTCGGTCGCGCGCTGCACCACTTGGCTGAAATCAATCTGCAAACCGCGCGGCAACGCCAACCCATGATTCTGTTCCAACAACCAGGCGGCGCCGCTTTTGCCGGACTGGCTGTTGACCCGGATCACCGCTTCATAGCTGCAACCGACATCGGCGGGATCGAGCGGCAGGTATGGCACCTGCCAGCGGCCATCTTGCCGCTGCCGTTGCGCGGCGAAACCTTTCTTGATCGCATCCTGATGCGAACCGGAAAAGGCGGTAAACACCAACTCGCCGGCATAAGGATGGCGAGGATGCACCGGCAGCTGATTGCACTGCTCCACCACCTCCACCACCTGCTTCAGGCGGCTGAAGTCCAGACCCGGCGCTACGCCCTGGGTATAGAGATTCAACGCCAGCGTGACCAGATCGACGTTGCCGGTGCGCTCTCCGTTGCCGAACAGGCAGCCTTCGACCCGATCGGCGCCGGCCAGCAAGGCCAGCTCCGCACAGGCCACGCCGGTGCCGCGATCGTTATGCGGATGCACGCTGATCGCCACATCGGCGCGACGGCTGAAGTGCCGGCAAAACCATTCGATCTGATCGGCATACACGTTGGGCGTGCTCACTTCCACCGTCGCCGGCAGGTTGATGATCATCGGCCGCTGCGGCCCCGGCTGCCAAACCTCCGCCACCGCTTCGCAGATCTCCAGCGCGAACTCTAACTCAGTAAAACAGAAGGTTTCCGGTGAATACTCGAAGCACCAGGCGGTATCGGGCTGTGCCTCGCACTGCCGGCGGATGCGCCGCGCGCCGTTCACCGCCAGCGCCACGGTGGCGGCCTTATCCTGGCGGAACACGATATCGCGAAACATCGGCGCCGTGGCGTTATACAGATGCACGATAGCCCGCGGCGCCCCCTGCAGCGCCTCGAAGGTGCGATCGATCAGATCGTCGCGCGACTGCGTCAGCACCTGGATCGTGACGTCGTCCGGGATCAGCCGCTCGTCGATCAGCGCGCGTACAAAGTCGAAATCCGTTTGCGACGCCGAAGGGAAAGCCACCTCGATCTCCTTGAAACCGCACTGCAACAACAATTGATAGAATTCGCGCTTGCGCGCGTTATCCATCGGCTCCGCCAGCGCCTGGTTGCCGTCGCGCAGATCGCTGGAGCACCAGCGCGGCGCCTGCCTCAGCGTACGCGCAGGCCATTGGCGGTCCGGCAACGCCACCGGCGGGAACGGTCGGTATTTGCTTGAAGGGTCGATTAACATGGGCTTCTCCTGACGCCAGAATGAACGATGCGTCATTATTTCCCGCCATCGCCTCCTCTTCTCCCGCTTTGCGGACAACCATCGTCGCAAAGCGGACAACAAAAAAATTTGCATCCTGCGCCAGTGAGACAACAATTAGTTTTGACGTTTCCCCCACCGCACCGGCAGTGCGCCGGACGCTTTACTCTCATTGTCAACGGAGGCGAACATGAGCCTGTATGCAACCCTGGAAGAAGCCATCGAGGCCGCACGCGAAGAGTTTATCGACACCGCCGAAGGCGGCAGCGGTGACGAGCCGCCGGTGCCCCAGCAGTTCAACCTGCAAAAGTACGTGATGCAGGATGGGGACACGATGTGGCAGGCGGAGTTCTTCGAAGAAGAAGGAGAGGCGGTGGAATGCATGACGCTGCGCAGCGGTGCGGCGGCGCAGGCGATCTTCGACGGTGACTACGACGAGGTGGAAATTACCGCCGAGTGGATAGATGAAAACACCCTGTACGAATGGGAAGAAGGCGACTTTCAGCTCGAACCGCCGCTGGATACCGAAGAAGGCCAGGCCGCAGCCGATGAGTGGGATGAACGTTAACCCGCGCCGCGCTTTCATCGCCAAGGAGGCCGCATGATTATTCGCCGGGCCCGCCCTACCGACTACCCCGCCATTTTGCAGCTACAGGGGGAAAACGTGCCGGAAGCGCTCGACGAGAGCCAAAAACGGCAGGGATTTATCGTATCGCGCATGAATGAGGCGCAGCTGGCGACGATCAACCGCGGCATCGGCATATGGGTGGCCGAACAGGAGAACCAACTGGCGGGGTTTGTTTGCCTGATGCCCGCCGACGCGCAACCGCGGCCGCCGGTGGTGGATGCGATGCTGGCGACGCTCGCCACGCAATCCTTCGCCGGACGGCCGCTGAGTGAGCAGCGGGTGTTTCTCTACGGCCCCGTTTGCCTCGCCGCCGCCTGGCGCGGCAAAGGCGTGCTGAAGCGCCTCTACGCCGCGGTCAAAGCGCACACCCGCGATGATTACGACGTGGGCGCGTTGTTTATCGACGACGACAATCCGCATTCGTTGGCCGCTCACGTGCAAGGGCTGGGGATGACGGCGCTGGCGCCTTTCCATTGCGGGCAGAAAGGCTATCAGCTGGTGGTGTTCGCCACCCGCTGAACGAAATTACTCGTAGGGGCCATGCTGCGCATCAAACGGCAGCATAAAGGTGTCCACCACCATCGACAGCGGCACGTCTATCACCGTGACATAGCGCCAGGGCGTATCGCGCAGATCCCACTGCACGCCGGGATAATACTGGTGACCATGCCCGGCGCCGGGCACGGTGCGGCTGATAATGCTGCCGCAGCCGGTGAGTGCCATCACACCGGCCGCCACGCAGGCCAGCCGAAGGTAGGAAGAGAGCTTCACGACATTGACTCTGAGCAAGGGGTTGTTTCGCGAGTGAACAACGCATCGGCCGCAGTCTACCACAGTTCCCGTTCTCCACCGGCGTCGGCGCACGTAAGCAAAAGGTAAAAAAAAAACGGGGAATGCGCCATGCGCATTCCCCGTCTGAGCGTTGCCGTTAAGCGATTAACGCCGGCCCGTAGGGTGCGCCAGCGGGTTGTGCGGCAACTGCTGATAGTGCTCACGCCAGGCGGCGCCTTCCGGCAACAGCCAGACGCGCTGATGCAAACGAGCCAGCGTGACCGGATCGCTCAGCAGCTCCAGACGTTTGCCCTTCACCAGCTTCTCAGGTCCCAACTGCAGCGCTTCGTTCACCCGCTCCTCACGGTTGCGATCGAGCGTCGCGCGCAGATGGTGACGCGCCGTCGCCAACGCCGTCGCCAGCGCGTTGAAGGATGGGTTGACCACCGCATGCATAAAGCCGTTGGTCAGCGCGCGGTTACGGTTGAGATGCAGATATTCTTCCGTCGCCAACAGCTCACGCGGCGGATTGTACTCTTCCGGGATCAGGAACAGCTTGGCGCGTTTGCTTTTCATGCCCAGCGTTGCGCGGCTCGACAGCACCGACACGAACGGCGACAGGATCAGCGAAAACACGATCGGCGCCAACCACCACAGGAAGCGCAGATCCAGCCACGCCATGCCGCCGGCCCACACCAGGCCCAGCAACATCTGCGAGCCATGGCGGCGGAACGCTTCGCCCCACGGCGTATCGTCATCGTCACGCTGCGGCGAATTCCACACCACTTCCCAACCGAGGAAGGCGCTCACCACGAATACGGTATGGAACAGCATGCGCACCGGCGCCAGCAGCACCGAGAACAGCATTTCCATCAGCATCGAAATGAACAGACGGAACGCCCCGCCGTACTCTTTCGCGCCCTTGGCCCAGATCAGCACAATACTGAGCAACTTCGGCAGGAACAGCAGCACCAGCGTGGTGGAGAACAGCGCTATCGCCAGTTCGGGCCGCCACTGCGGCCAGACCGGGAACAGCTGCCGTGGCTGCAGGAAGTATTGCGGCTCCATCAGCGTATGCACCACCTGCAATGCGGTGGAGAGCGCCAGGAACATAAACCACAGCGGCGCCGACAGGTAGGACATGACACCGGTCAGGAACACCGCGCGGTGCACCGGGTGCATGCCTTTCACCAGGAACAGGCGGAAGTTCATCAGGTTGCCGTGACACCAGCGACGGTCGCGCTTCAGCTCGTCCAGCAGGTTTGGCGGCAGCTCTTCATAACTGCCCGGCAGATCGTAAGCGATCCACACGCCCCAGCCGGCGCGGCGCATCAGCGCCGCTTCAACGAAGTCGTGCGACAGGATAGACCCGGCGAAAGAGCCCTCGCCCGGCAGCGGCGCCAGCGCACAGTGCTCGATAAACGGCTTCACGCGGATGATAGCGTTGTGCCCCCAGTAGTGCGACTCGCCCAGCTGCCAGAAATGCAGGCCGGCGGTGAACAACGGTCCGTAAACGCGGGTGGCGAACTGCTGCACGCGCGCATACAGGGTATCCATACCGGACGCCTTCGGCGCCGACTGGATGATGCCGGCGTTCGGGTTGGCTTCCATCAGACGCACCAGCCCGGTGAGGCATTCGCCGCTCATCACGCTGTCGGCATCCAGGATCACCATGTAGCTGTACTCACCGCCCCAGCGACGGCAGAAGTCGTCGATGTTGCCGCTCTTGCGTTTTACGCGGCGACGGCGGCGGCGATAGAAAATGCGGCCGTGGCCATCGACATCGCGGCACAGCTCCATCCACGCCTTTTGCTCGGCCACGCAGATGTCCGGATCGTAGCTGTCGCTCAGCACGTAGATATCGAAGTGTTCCAACTGACCGGTCGCGGCGACGGACTCATAGGTCGCACGCAGGCCGGCGAACACGCGTTCGACGTCTTCGTTGCAGATCGGCATGATCAGCGCAGTGCGGTGCGCCGGGTTGATCGGCTCATCGCCCTTGATGGTGGAGGAAATGCTGTATTTGTCCTTGCCGATCAGCAGCTGCAGGAAGCCCATCAGCGCGGTCCAAAAACCGGCCGAGACCCAGCAGAACAGCACGGCGAACAGGATCAGAATGCCGGTTTGCAACACATACGGCAGCAGCTGCAGCACCGACTGCATCAGATCCTGATCCAGCATGGCGATAGGATCGATCAGCGCCCAGCCCTGATAAGGCAAGATGGTTTTCATATACCAGGTAGCGATGCCGGTTTGCACCAGCATCAGCACCAGCAGCACATAGCGGCGCATGGAGCCGACGGTACGCCAGCGGTTTTCAGCCTCGGCCTCCTCTTTGGTGGCGTGCCGATTGTGCGGCGAACGCCCCAGCAGAGAATCCCAGAAGCGCGCCACCGGGTTGGTGCGCCAGGCTTCCGGGAACATGGTGGTCCGTTTGATCGGCGGCGTCGCCTTCAGAATGGCGCGCCCTTCGGCGTCGGTGTCGAAGTCGTCATCGCTGACCGCATCCGGCCAGGCGTTTTCGATGCGCGGTTTGACCGAGGCCAGCGCCACGTCATCCGCCGACAGGCTATTGACGTTGGCGTCAGCGGCGCCCATCTGCCGATGGAGCGCCTCCAGTGCCTGAGCGTCATCCGCCGTTTGAGGGTTGAGCGCCTCCGACCGCTCGGCGGTCAGAGGCAGCGCCGCAAGATAATCCTGGGCGGGTTGAGTAGGCTTATTCATTGGCAGGTAGCTGATAGCTCCAGGTTTCCGACAGAGTCTTATCGCCATTGACCAGTGCCGCACGCATTTCTACCGGCTTCTTGTCGTCTTTCACTTTCAGACGCACCGTCAGGCGCCAGCCTTTGGTCACTGGGTTATAGCGGACGTTGTTTTCTACCATCTCACCGTTGTCGCCGATGCTGATCTGAGAGGCGACCGGAGTATTGGCATCCAGCCCTTTCAGCACCGGGCCAACGAAGTCGACCAGGAAGGCCACGCTGCCGTCTGGCTCGCGAATCAGGTTGGACTGCTTCACGTCGCCGGTCGAGCGCATGGTACGAGCCACATAGGCGATATCTTGCGAATGCAGTTTGTCTTCATCGCGGGTGAAGTTCAAACGGTAGCTCAGCGTCAGCGGCTTTTTGGCCTCCGGCAAGGTATCCGGCGTCCAGAACGCGACGATGTTGTCGTTGGTTTCATCCGCCGTCGGGATCTCCACCAGCTCGACCTTGCCTTTGCCCCAGTCGCCCTTCGGTTCGATCCAGGCGCTCGGACGCAGATCGTAACGATCGTCCAGATCTTCATATTCTTTGAAGTTGCGACCGCGCTGCAGCAGACCGAAGCCTTTCGGATTCTCGACGGTATAGGTGCTGACGGACAGGTGTTTAGGATTGTTCAGCGGACGCCAGATCCACTCGCCGTTGCCGGCATGGATAGACAGACCGTTGGAATCGTGCAACGCCGGGCGGTAGTTCAGCGTCGGCGACGGCTGGTTCGGCCCGAACAGGTACATGCTGGTCAACGGCGCCAGGCCCAGTTTGCCCACCTTGTCGCGCAGGAACACTTTGGACTCGACGTCCACGGTGGTGTCGCGGCCCGGGATCACCGTAAAACGGTAAGCGCCGGTGGCGCGCGGGGAATCCAGCAGCGCATAGATCACCAGGTGCTTGTCGCCCTGCTTCGGACGCTCAACCCAGAATTCGCGGAAACGCGGGAACTCTTCGCCGGACGGCAAAGCGGTATCGATAGCCAGGCCGCGAGCGGAAAGCCCGTAAACCTGCCCTTTACCCACCACGCGGAAATAGCTCGCGCCCAGCAGGCTCATGATCTCATCGTTTTTGTCGGCGCTGTTGATCGGGTAGAGCACCTTGAAGCCGGCAAAACCGAGATTTTTCACCGATTCAGGGTCGTGTTTGACCGAACCGAAGTTGAAGTAATCCGGGCTGTACTTGATCTGTTTTACGCTGGTGGAGGTGACTTCGTTGATTTTCACCGGCGTGTCGAAGTACATCCCCTGATGATAAAACTCAAGCTTGAAAGGGGTTTTCAGCTTGCTCCAATAGGCTTTATCGTGATTGAACTGAATCTGCTGATAGTCTGCGAACTTCATCTCGCGGAACTGAGAAGGAAGGTTGCTCTTCGGGGCTTCGAAACCTTTCGCCGCCAGATCCTGCGCCTGCTTGGCGACATCATCAATAGAAAAGGCCCAAGCCGGCGAACTGAACAGCGTGAACAATACGGTCGCACCTAACCAACGAACGCTCGCGGCGCGTGGTTGTCCGGATAATATATTAACTAGCACATCCCCCCCTATTCGTGTGCTCAAATCATTTAAATCCATATTAATGGATTACTCAGCTTTCCGACAACATGATAAATGGATGGTTCATGTTTACGGCTCATTGTTTAAGCAGCTGATGGAACACCAGCGTAGCAAGCCGCGCAACAAGACGCTATGGAAAAATGCGGGGGGCTATAGTAGGGTTCCGGATAACAATTTAACGTTTGACGACTTATTAAGCGTGTTAATGAACTCTCGATTAAATCACCAGCGGTAATCTATGACTAAAGGCAGCAAACAGCGCGAGTTTTTCCTCGACTCCATCAGAGCCTATTTGATGTTGCTCGGCATTCCGTTTCACCTCTCCCTGATTTATTCCAGCCACGCCTGGGCGGTGAACAGCGCGTCGCCCTCCTTCTCGCTCACGGTGCTGAACGACTTTATCCACGCCTTCCGCATGCAGGTGTTCTTCGTGATATCCGGCTACTTCTCCTACATGCTTTACGAGCGCTACGAGCGCCACCAGTGGCTGAAGGTCAGGCTGGAGCGGGTGGCGATCCCGCTGTTGAGCTCCATCCCGCTGATCACGGTGCCGCAGTTTTTCATGCTGAAATATTTCACCGATAAATTAAACGGCTGGGATGAATTTTCTCTCTATCAGAAAATAAATGTAACAGTTTGGGAATTGGTTTCTCATCTGTGGTTCTTATTGACGCTGTCATTGTTAACCTGCGCCTGTTTTTATCTGTTCCGTAAAATCAAGCGTCAACCCCGTGAACATATTCCAACGATAATAAACAGAATGCGCGGATTAGGAAACATCTCACTGTATTTCTTTATTTATGCGGTATGCTATTCGGCCGCGCACCGTATTATTTTAATTTTCGCCCCGCAGCTATTATCCAACGGCCTGTTCAATTTCGTGGTGATGGAGACGATGTTCTACCTGCCGTTCTTCCTCCTCGGCGCCTATGCGTTTAAGTACGTGTGGCTTAAGGAGATTTTTCTGCGCCGCTCGCCGCTGGCGCTGCTCGGTTCGCTGCTGCTGTTTATCGCATATATGCTGAACCAAAAGATGTTGGCGCACAGCAGCTATATGTTCGAGCTGGAAGTGGTGATCAAAACCCTAATGGGGATCCTGATGACCAACGTAGTGTTCTCTTTCGGGCATAACCTGCTGAATTATCACTCGCCGCGCATCACCTATCTGGTCAACGCCTCGCTGTTTATATATCTGGTGCACCATCCGTTGACCCTGATATATGGCGCTTTCGTGACGCCGTATATCGGCAACAACCTGTTGGGATTCTTGCTGGGCCTGCTGTTTGTGTTCTCTCTGGCCTTCGCGCTATATGAACTGCACAAGCGCATTCCGGTGCTGCGCTTCCTGTTCTCCGGCAAGCCGCAATAGGCTTCCCACCCCATTTCTGGGTGATGATTTATCATCCAGAAATTAACCTCACCAATGATAAAGCGCCTCACTACCTCGGCGCAGCGATAGCTGCCCTGAGCATTTTCCTAATATTAATCCTAATCCCCGGGATACATTGCAAAACGGCAACTGCCTGTTACGCTCATTATTCATACTTATAAATCAGTTGCGTTACTTTCTGGGCTAGGTACACATATGAGAGAAGCATGGGTCGATTATGCCAAGGGAATCGGCATCATTCTCGTGGTTTTTGGCCACGTCAATCGGGGTCTATACAGCGCGGGCATTCAGCTTTCCGGTTCATCCTATCTACTGACAGACAGCATCCTCTACAGTTTTCATATGCCACTGTTTTTCTTCCTTTCCGGCCTGTTTTTTACGCAGTCCTTGGATAAAAAGGGAAAAACACGCTTTGTGATCAGCAAGATAGACACCATCGTTTATCCCTATGTCATCTGGTCGCTGCTGCAAGGCATGGTGGAAGTGCTGTTGTCGCGCTATACCAATAACCCTGCCAGCCTGGGCGATATCCTGTCGCTGTTTACGCATCCGCGCGCGCAGTTTTGGTTCCTGTATGCCTTGTTCATGGTCTTTATTTTGGCCACCTTGCTGTATAGAAAAGAAACATACCGCTATCTCCTGCCGGTATTGATCGTTATCAGCGCGGGGCTGTATGTCTACCAAGACAGCCTCACCAAAGCCTTCCATTTTGATTACATTACCCGATTCTTGATCTTCTTCCTGCTGGGCGTTTTTGCCATTCGCTACGCTTCGCTCATCGCCCATCTGGGTTTCGGTTCGCTGCTGGCCTCCCTGATCGCGTTTATCGCGTTGCAGTGGGGATTCCACGGCTATTCAGGCTTGCTGTATACCGATACCGGAAGTTTCTCCCTATTACTGGCGATTGAAGCCATCTTCTTGATCGTCAACCTGTCGGTTCTGTTGGCCAAAACAAATCTTTCCTGGCTGCGCCGACTCGGCGAATTGAGCATGGTCATCTATTTGATGCATATCCTCGCGGCCAGCGGCTTACGCATCGTACTGACCAAGTTTATGCATATCAGCCATTGGCCAACACAAGCGATCGCCGGCACGCTGTTCGGGCTAATCGCCCCTGTTGTCGCCTATGCGCTGATACAACGCCTGCATCTTACTTTTCTGTTGGAGCGTCCTCGTTTCAATAGCCGTCTGCGAAAAGAAAAAATCTCCTGAAGGCGGTTCAACCGCCTTCACGTTTTCTCCCCGTCGCTATACTTGATGGCGCAACCTATCGGTTGCGTCATCTCTCTCTTGCCATGCAGAGCACACATTGCTCAGCCTGGCGTCGCCCGTTAGGGCAAAGTGATACGGCTGCATAGATAACCTAGCCGTTATAACTGCAATGCATAAGTAGAAATCCGGATCCCTGCCTTACGGTAGTGATTGGGCTCAACACCCCCGAAGGGCTGCGCGATCGTTTAATTTATTCGATGGCGTTAGCTGCATCTCCCTTCCGTCACGACAGAGAGGATTTTGAATGACCGATAAGACCCCCCCGGCTCAAGAAGCCATAGCGGAAAACGCCACCCTGCTGAAGATCCTCGGCAGGTTGCTGTCCGCGCTGGACGCTTCGATCAGCGGCAAAGAACGCAGCGTTTTGGTCGCTGAGCTTTCCAACTTCAATCTCGACGGTATTTCTGAGGCGGAAAGCAAGCTGGCCACCGAACTGATCAAACGGGCGCTGGAATCGCTCGATCATTAATCCTACCGCGCCTGCAAACCATTAAGCCTGCCTGCGCGGGCTTAATGGTTTTTCCTCCGCCGAATGGGACATTATTGCCGAAACAGAAATACAGCAGCCTGATAATGTTAGATAAAAGGCAGAATTTCCCCTCTTCTCCTCACTTTCGTAGTTCAAACGTGCCAACAGGCAATAATTGATCGGTTGTTTTCACAATCAGCCTTGGCGTTTTACCCACTAAACACGTTATCATCGGCACACGCGCAGTGCCCCCCCTATTCCCAGCCTCAGGAGAGCAATATTTTGGATGCCAGCACCATTAACAGTTTGTTCGTCATCGGTGCCGTGCTGGTGGGGGCAAGCATTCTGCTCAGCTCATTTTCTTCCCGGCTCGGCATTCCGATCCTGGTGATCTTCCTGGCGATCGGCATGCTGGCCGGCGTCGATGGCCCCGGCGGCATCGTCTTCAGCAATTACCCGGTCGCTTATCTGGTCAGCAACCTCGCGTTGGCAGTGATCCTGCTCGACGGCGGCATGCGTACCCGGGTCAGCTCTTTCCGCGTCGCCCTGTGGCCGGCACTCTCTCTCGCCACCGTCGGTGTAGTGATCACCGCCGGTCTGACCGGCATGGCCGCCGCCTGGCTGTTCAATCTCGATCTGCTGCAGGGGCTGCTGATCGGCGCCATCATCGGTTCCACCGACGCCGCCGCGGTCTTCTCCCTTTTGGGGGGCAAAGGTTTGAACGAACGCGTCAGCGCCACGCTGGAGATCGAATCCGGCAGCAACGATCCGATGGCGGTGTTTCTCACCATCACGCTGATTGCGATGATCGCCGCCGGGGAAACCGCACTGAGCTGGACCTTCCCGCTGCATCTGATGCAGCAGTTCGGCATGGGCATCGTCTTCGGTCTGGGCGGCGGCTGGCTGCTACTGACGCTGATCAACCACATCAAACTGGCGGACGGCCTCTATCCGCTGCTGGCGGTAAGCGGCGGTATTCTTATTTTCGCACTGACCACCGCGCTGGACGGCAGCGGCATTCTGGCGGTGTATTTGTGCGGCCTGCTGCTGGGCAACCGGCCGATCCGCAACCGTCACGGCATCGTACAAACCTTCGATGGCCTGGCCTGGCTCAGCCAGATCGGCATGTTCCTGGTGCTCGGGCTGCTGCTCAACCCGCACGAGCTGCTGCCGATCGCCATCCCTGCTCTGCTGCTGTCGCTGTGGATGATCCTGTTCGCCCGCCCGCTGTCGGTGTTTATCGGCCTGCTGCCGTTCCGCAGCTTTACCCTGCGCGAGCGCGGCTTTATTTCCTGGGTCGGCCTGCGCGGCGCGGTGCCGGTGATTCTGGCGGTGTTCCCGATGATGGCCGGGCTGCCCAACGCCCAGCTGTTCTTCAACGTGGCGTTCTTCGTGGTGCTGGTCTCCCTGCTGCTACAGGGCACCACACTGTCGTTCGCCGCTAAAAAAGCCAAGGTGATCGTGCCGCCGGCGCTGACGCCGATCTCCCGCGTTGGGCTGGATGTACACCCGGAAAACCAGTGGGAACAGTTCGTGTATCAGCTTTCGGCGGAAAACTGGTGCGTCGGCGCGGCGCTGCGTGAGCTGAAAATGCCGCCCAATACCCGCATCGCCGCCCTGTTCCGCGGCAAAGAGCTGCTGCATCCTAGCGGCAGTACCCGGCTGCGGGAGAACGATATTCTGTGCGTCATCGGCCATGAGCACGATCTGCCGATCCTCGGCAAGCTGTTCAGCCAGGCGCCGGCCGTGACGCTCGACGAACGCTTCTTCGGCGACTTTATCCTGCAATCCGACGCCCGTTTAAGCGACATCTCGCAGGTTTATGGCCTCAATCTGCAAGACGACGTCGACGAGCAGCAGACGCTGGGGCAGTTCGTCATTCAGCTGATCGGCGGTGAACCGGTGATCGGCGACCAGGTGGAATGGGACGGCCTGACCTGGACCATAGCCGAAATGGACGGCAATCAAGTCAGTAAGATAGGCGTCCGAATCGTAACCGACTGACGCTACCGCGGGCGGCGTTACCCGATGAGGGAACTTCTGGCCTTAAGAACGTTCTTAATCACTATCATGATGCATGAAATAGAGCGTCGCTGAATGATATCCCTTTGATATAAAAACTAACAGCGGCGTCCACAGGGATTAAGGATGTGAACGGCAAGACTCGATTTCTTTCGGTGATGATGCTCATGGCGCTGGGCGTAGCGGCAGCCGATCTCAGCATCGCCGGTTTGGTCCATAGACTTTTAATTGGATAATTTCAACGTGACGCAGCAGGAACAAGAAAAAGACATTCTGGGGAAAATACTGGTGACGGTGTCCGCGCTTTGCCTGATTCTGGTGGCGGCGTTCCTGATCTGGGGATTCGTGCTGGATTGATAATACCCAGCGACGCTCAGACATAAAAAAAACCGCCGCGGCGGTTTTTTTTATGGGGCAGGCGATCAGATCTTGCAACCTTCGCAGTCCGCTTCGTCTTCGAGGAACTCGGGGACCTCTTTTACCTTCTGCGCCGCTTTTTCTTCGGCTTTCGCCAGTTCGGCATCGATATCAAAATCGAAAATATCATCACTCATCGCTTGGTCCTCATTCTGCTTCGCGTTCAAACGCTGAGTATAATCGACAAGCCGCCGGCCGGAAACCTTTCAGTTTGCCGCCGCCAACTGAGGTGTCTCATCCTGCGGCTTTTTTCCGTAGGCCATGTCGTACACGTCGTAGAAGTCGATTTCGCCTTTGTTGCCGATGATCACGCGCATCTTCTGTTTCAGCGCGGCACCGATAGATGGCTCATCCAGCAGCTGCTGCACCGCATAAGGCGACAGCGCGCGGGTGAAGTACCACTCGCCGTTGTAGCAAACTCGCAGATCCAGCACCCCGATGTCCTCGAAGCGGTACACCGGCCGGATCTCGATCAGCAGCATGGCGAACATGAACAGCACGAAAGCGGTGAAGCCCAGGAAGGCATATATCCCCATGTACGGCACCTGATACATCACGGCGATCACCGCGAAATAACCGGCGAACATGGCAAGGCACAGATAGCGGTGAGTGCGGGCGAATTCGCTGTTGAAGCGCGGCTTGCCGTCCCGCCCTTCACGCCGATTGATCTGTTCAATCTCTTTTACCAAGATGCTTTTAATCGCGTCCATCGTTACAACCTTATGCTGGAAACAGCATTGCCATCAAATCTCACCGCTAAAAGTAACACAAGTACAGTTTCGCCAGGTAGATCAGTTAGCCAACTTAATGGCGGCAACTGTTATAGTTCGGCTTCAGCGCGGCTGGGCGGCCTTGCCTTGTGCAAACATGAACATACGCTGGGCCACATCGTCGGCCTGTTTGATCTTCTGCTTTTGCGGTTCGTTGCTGCGTTGAATGGCGCGGGCGTAAGCGATTTCATGAGCCTGATCGATCATCGCGATGATCCGGTCACGTTCGGTCTTCTCCATATTGCCCAACATGGTGGTGATAATCGCCTGATAAGCGTTGGACGCGGCGCTCAGCGCTTTCTCTCTCGCCTCGAGGGCGACGACGCGTTGCAAGAGTTCTTGCAGTTGCTCGGAGTGAGACATATCGACCTCCTGTTGCCGGGCAGCAAGCCTGCCTGATTACAGTTTAGCAAAGGATCGAAAGAGAAAGAGGAAGGAAAGCCAGCGGTTACGGTAAAGCACACCCGAAAATCCCAACGAGGAGCCGATAGTGCAAATCAACCCGGGTGCGCTTTACGATAAGCGCGGTGAGATGAAGGAAAGAAAGCTGGCGCGCTATGCAGGACTCGAACCCGCGTCTATCAATTTTCAAGCCAAAACAAGCCATTATAAAACCAATCACTCTGCCAACTGAGTTAATAGCGCATTCCTTCGCTTCGGGGCGCCATTATCCATAACAACATTATGGACTCAAGCTTTTTTAGCATAATGCCCTGACTTTACGGATAAGTCTTAGGTTATCGATAGCGTTATGGCATTACGGCAGCTCAATAATCCGATAATCGCCGGCCATGAGTGGCTTGCACAAAATCTTGTAGCCATCGCTATCAAAATGGCTGGCCGCGCTCTGGAGCCGCTGCGCCTGCGCCAAGCTGTTGACCGACCCCAGATAAAACCAATTGTGAATCACATGGTACTGACGCAGCGTCTCGCCCTGTTCTTCCAACGCCACTCGCCCGGCGAACGGCCAACAGGCGATGCTCAGCTGTTCAAGCGCCGCGCCGAGCCGCAGCGCATGCTCCTGCGCCGACTCCACGCCACAGCAGGCGCCCGCGCACTTGCGCAGGCTGTAGCGGAAACAGGCTCGCCCCGCCGGCAGCTTGTCGATCCCCAGCTTGCCGTAACATAAACGATGCTCGTCAGCGATGGCGCGCAGCTTTTCCAGCGCGGCGTGGCGATTGGCAAACAGCCCGTAGAGATGGGGCGTAACGGCGAAATCGATCTCTTTGGCGTGAGCAATCGTCACCGTGTCGGCCTGCACGCGCAGCGCGCACAGCTGCTTCGAGCGCCGCAGGCGCTTGTTGAACAGCGGCTGTTGTTGTTTGATCAATTGCGCCTCCAGCAGCAGTGCCCCCAACTCGCCGGCGGTCTCGATAAAGCTGATGCGTCGGGTTTGCCGCAGCATTTTAGCCTCGTCCTGCGCGCGGAAATGCGCCATCACCCGGCTGCGTATATTGACGCTTTTACCGATGTAAAGCGGCAGGCTCTCGCTTTGACCGTGAAACATATACACACCCGGCCCTTTGGGCAACGGCGCCAGGCAGGCGCGCAGGTGCTCCGGGTATTGATAAATGTCGAGTTCCGGCTCGAGGCGGTTTGGCATCATGGCGGCGGTGTTGTCCTGCTGATGAATGAATACTGGTTTTTTAGCCAGTATAACGCGCCCTGCAGCCGGTTGCACACCCGAAAGATAATAACTCGCCGTGATCTTTAGCGGGAAAGCCTTTACCATCCCCTTTCCAGCGGGAAAGCGCCTCACGTTTAGCGCCAGTTCAAGCTGGCGCTGCCATGATGGCAGACTGGAACCGCCGCTTTTATCGTTATGGAAAACCTGGGTATGTCATCACTGAAACTCCCCTCCCGCCGTCTGGCGTTGCTCGCCGCCATCGTTTTCATCGCCGTCGCCGTCGCGCTGGCCATCTTTTGGCAACGCCCGCCGCAGCAGGATTACGTTACCGCGCCGGCCCGCCTGGGCAATATCGAAAACGCCGTGCTGGCCACCGGGCGGCTGGATGCCATCGAACGCGTCAACGTCGGCGCCCGCGTCTCCGGCGAAGTCAAATCGCTGAAGGTCAAGCTGGGCGATCGCGTCACCAAAGGGCAGCCGATCGCCGACATCGACGATCTGCAACAGCGCAACGATCTGCGCAACGCCGAGGCAGCGCTGAACGTCATCAAGGCCGAATTGCAGGCCAAACAGGCGCAGTTGAAGCAGGCGGAATCGCGTTTCAAACGCCAGCGCCGCATGCTGAGCGACGAGGCCAGCTCGCGTGAAGACTTCGAGACCGCCGAGGCCACGCTGGCCACCACCCGCGCCGAACAGCTTTCGCTCAATGCGCGCCTGGTGCAGGCGCAGATTGAAGTCGACAAGAAAAAAATCGATCTGGGCTATACCCGCGTGGTCGCGCCGATGGACGGCATCGTCATCGCCGTGGTGACGCAGCAGGGGCAAACGGTCAACTCCAGCCAAAGCGCGCCGACTATCGTCAAGCTGGCGCGGTTGGATATGATGACCATCAAGGCGCAGATCTCCGAAGCCGACATCACCCGCATTTCACCGGGGCAAAAGGCGTACTTCACTATTTTTTCCGATCCGGATAAACGGTACGACGCCACGCTACGCACCATCGAGCTGGCGCCGGAATCGGTGATGAAAGACGACTCGCTCGCCGGCACCAGCTCCGCGTCCGGTTCCGGCACCTCGAACGCCTCGGTCTATTACAACGCGCTGCTGGACGTGCCCAACCCGGAGAATCGCCTGCGCATCGCCATGACCGCGCAGGTTTCCTTACTGCTCGGCGACGCGAAGAACACCCTGCTGGTGCCGATCCAGGCGGTGCATAAAACCGAAGGAAAAGTGCAGCAGGTGCAGGTGCTGACTCAGGATCAGCGGCTGGAAACGCGCGAAGTGACCACAGGCATCACCAACAACGTCGATATTCAGATCCTCAGCGGCCTGAAAGCCGGTGAAACCGTGGTGCTGTCGCAGCCCGCCGCCAAGTCGGCTGAGGATGGCATTTTCCTGTGAACGCGATCATCGAGCTAAAAGGCATCAGTCGAACCTACACCAACGGCGGTCAGACGCTGACGGTGTTGAAAGACATCGATTTGACCATCGCCGCCGGCGAGCTGGTGGCGATCATCGGCGCCTCCGGTTCCGGCAAATCGACGCTGATGAACATCATGGGCTGCCTCGACGTGCCGGATCGCGGCGACTACTACATCAGCGGCCAGAACGCCGCCCACCTGTCGCCGGACGAACTGGCCCGCCTGCGCCGCGAGCATATCGGCTTTATCTTCCAGCGTTACCACCTGATGCCCGATCTCAGCGCGCTGGGCAACGTCGAAATTCCGGCTATCTACGCCAACGCCCGGCGCGATCAGCGGCGGCGGCGAGCGGCGCAACTGCTGGCGCGGTTGGGCCTTGAGGGACGCGAAGACCACAAGCCCGGCCAGCTTTCCGGCGGCCAGCAGCAGCGCGTCAGCATCGCCCGCTCGCTGATCAACGGCGGCGAAATCATCCTGGCGGACGAACCGACCGGCGCACTGGACACCCAATCCGGCCAGGAAGTGCTGGCGATCCTGAGCGAATTGAATCAGCGCGGCCACACCGTGGTGATCGTGACCCACGATATGAACGTGGCGCAGCATGCGCACCGCGTCATCGAGCTGCGAGACGGCGAGATCATCGCTGACAGCGGCCGCAAGTCGGCGTCCGGCCCATCGCTGCCGCCGCCGAACCGCAGTCGGCAAAGCGGCTGGCAAAGCCTGATTGACCGCACCCGCGAATCGCTACATATGGCGCTGAAAGCGATGAACGCCCATCGCCTGCGCACCGCGCTGACCATGACCGGCATTATCTTCGGCATCGCCGCCGTGGTGACGGTGGTGGCGCTGGGCGAAGGCGCCAAGCAGCGCACGCTGGAGAATATCAAGGGGCTCGGCACCAACGTGGTGAGCATCTATCCGGGGCGCGACTTCTTCGACGACGCCATCGACAGCATCCGCACCCTGGTGCCGGCCGACGCCGACGCGCTGGCGCAGCAAAGCTTCGTCGACAGCGTCAGCCCGGAGGTCAGCGCGTCCGACAGCATCCGTTTTCGCAGCAAATCCGCCACCGCCTCGATCACCGGCGTCGGGCGCGACTATTTCCGCGTCAACGGCATCACGCTGGTGCAAGGCGCCACCTTCCGCGACGATCGCAACGCGCTGCAGGAAGTGATCATCGACGATAACGCGCGCCAGGCGCTGTTCGGCGATTTTGGCGTCGAGCCGCTCGGCCAGATCGTATTTCTCGGCTCGGTGCCGGCGCGGGTAGTCGGCGTCGCCAAAAGCGAACGCAACTATGCGCCTAACCGCATCAGCGTCTGGATGCCCTACAGCACGGTGATGTACCGTATGGTCGGCAAGACCACGCTCAGCGGCATCACCGTGCGCCTGAAGGACGACGTCGCCAGCGAAGCCGCCGTCAGCGCCATCACGCAGTTGCTGACCCAACGCCATGGCGTCAAGGATTTCATGACGTTCAACCGCGATCAGTTCCGTAAATCGATCGAACGCACCTCGATGACGCTCAGCCTGCTGATCCTGATGGTGGCCTCGATCTCGCTGGTGATCGGCAGCCTGGGCGTGATGAACATCATGCTGGTCTCGGTCACCGAGCGCACCCACGAGATCGGCGTGCGCATGGCGGTCGGCGCGCGGCGCGGCGATATCATGCAACAGTTCATGATCGAGGCGGTGCTGGTCTGTCTGATCGGCGGCATTTTGGGCATTGCGCTGTCGTTCGCCGCCGGTTCGCTATTCACCTCGCTGGCGGGCGGCATGTTCACCGCCATCTATTCCTGGCAAGCCGCCGCGACGGCGTTTTTCTGTTCAACCTTAATCGGCATGATCTTCGGTTATCTCCCCGCCCGTAAAGCGGCAAGGATGGATCCGGTCGTTTCATTGGCCAGCGAGTAACCCATGAAAATTCTCTCTCCCCTGGCGTTAAGCCTCGCCGCTCTGCTCACCGCCGGCTGCGGCAACGCCCTGAAAAGCGACTACCGGGCGCCGCAGGTCAACTATCCTGCGGGGTGGCAATACGCCGCCGAAAACGCCACGCCGACGCCGTTCGACTGGCGTGATTTCCACGATCCTGAGCTCGATCGCTGGCTGCAACAGGTGATGGCGAGCAACAACGATCTGGCCGTCGCCGTGCTGCGCGTCTACCGCGCGCGGCTCGAGGCGGAACGCGTCGGCATCAGCACCGCGCCTGACGTCAGCGCCTCGTTAAGCAGCGGCATCAATCGCCCGTTGTCCGAGTCCTCCGCCTGGAATAAAACCAGCGGCGCGACTCTCTCTACGAGCTATGAAGTCGATCTGTGGGGCAAACTGGCGCGCCAGCGCGACGCCGCCGAGTGGGCCAGCCAGGCTTCCGAGCAGGATCTGCGAACGGCTCGGCTGACGCTGCTGGCCGACGCCGCCACCAACTACTGGCGCATCGGTTTTCTCAATCAGCAGATCGGCGTCAGCCAGGCGAGCATCGCGTATGCCAAAACGACGCTGCGGCTGGCCAACGCCCGTTATCAGGCCGGCAGCATCTCAGCGCTGGACGTGGTGAACGCGGAACAAAACCTACTGACGCAGGAAAGCCGGCTGTTGACGCTGCAACACGATCGTCAACAGGCGCTGAATGAACAGGCGGTGCTGCGGGGCGCGCCATCAGGCCAGGCCACTATCGCGCCCGCGCGTCTACCGACGACGGCGATGCCGCAGATCAACACCGGCATTCCCGCCAGCGTCTTGAGCCGTCGTCCGGATCTCAACGCTAAAGAACTGCGGTTGCGCGCCGCCCTGGCCAACGTCGACGAGAAACGTCTGCAATACTATCCCGCGTTCAGCCTGACTGGCTCGCTGGGCGCCAGCAGCAGCGCGCTGCTGGAATTCCTGCGCAACCCGACGGGCAGCCTCGGCGCCGGCCTGACGATGCCGTTCCTGCAATGGCGACAAATGGGCGTGGAGATCAAGATCGCCCGCAACGACTATGAACAGCTGGTGCTGGAGTTCAGGCAGGCGCTGTACAAGGCGATGGGCGATGTGAACAACGCCCTGTCGCTGCGCGCGCAACTGCTGGCGCAAGAGACACAGCTGCAGGCCTCGCTGGCGCTGGCGCGCAAATCGGAACGGCTGAACGAAGTGCGTTACCGGCAGGGCGCCGTCACCATAACCGACTGGTTAAACGCGCAGGAGCAACGCCGTCAGGCGGAACTGGCGGTGGACGAAAACCGCTTCGCGCAGTACCAGAATCTGGCGAAAATCTATCTGGAGTTCGGCGGTTCGTCGGCGCCCTAATCCAAACTGCCTGGCCAGTGGGTCAGGCGTTTTTTTAGCGGCGAACACATCAATTTTTCCGGTTTTATCTCCCGCACTCTCTATACTTGAAACATCACCAATTAGACGAAAAATCGTCAAATCGCACATTTATTAGACCATTCTCGCACCAAATCGGTGCAAATACTTAAGTTAAACTGCTGGATTTGATCGCCGCAAGATATAACGTTAAGCTATAGATGCAAAATAATTAGTCACCTAAATGACATAACCTTGGCATAAATGACGGTATTTTGTGATCCACATCCCAACTTAAATGTGGATAATGAATCGTCTTGAACCGCGATTCGATTAGCCTATTTGATAACTCGAAAACAACAGTGAACGGAGATTACGCTTTCACGAACAACGAATAATTCATTAAGGGATGATTATATGAAGTTAAGAAAAAAACGACATAAACCGATGCACATTAACGACATCACCATCATCGATGACAGCAAACTCAAGAAGGCGATCACCGCAGCGGCCCTGGGCAATGCGATGGAGTGGTTCGACTTCGGCGTATACGGCTTTGTCGCCTACGCACTTGGCCAGGTCTTCTTCCCCGGCGCCTCGCCCGGCGTACAAATGATCGCCGCGCTGGCGACCTTCTCCGTGCCCTTCCTGGTGCGTCCGCTCGGCGGCCTGTTCTTCGGCGCCATGGGCGACAAGTTCGGCCGGCAAAAAGTCCTCTCGGTCACCATTATCATCATGGCGGTCAGCACCTTCTGTATCGGCCTGATCCCGTCCTATGCGTCGATCGGCATCTGGGCCCCGATCCTGCTGCTGCTGGCCAAACTGGCGCAGGGCTTCTCCGTCGGCGGTGAATATTCCGGCGCGGCGATCTTCGTCGCCGAATACTCGCCGGACCGCAAACGCGGCTTTATGGGGAGCTGGCTGGATTTCGGCTCCATTGCCGGCTTTGTGATGGGTGCAGGCGTTGTGGTGCTGATCTCCAGCATCGTCGGCGAAGCTAACTTCCTCGACTGGGGCTGGCGCATTCCGTTCTTCATCGCCGCGCCGCTGGGCCTGATCGGTCTCTATTTGCGCCATGCGCTGGAAGAAACCCCGGCGTTCCAGCAGCACGTGGATAAGATGGAGAAAGAGGATCGCAACGCCATCGAAAATCCGCCGAAAACCTCGTTCAAAGAGATCGCGGCCAAACACTGGAAAAGTTTGCTGGTGTGCGTCGGTATCGTGATTTCCACCAACGTGACCTATTACATGCTGTTGACCTACATGCCGAGTTACCTGTCGCATAACCTGCACTACTCGGAGGATCACGGCGTTCTGATCATCATCGCCATCATGATCGGCATGCTGTTCGTGCAGCCGGTGATCGGCCTGACCAGCGACCGTATCGGCCGTAAGCCGTTCATCATCGGCGGCAGCATCGGCCTGTTGGCGCTGGCGATCCCGTGCTTCATTTTGATCAACAGCAACGTCATCGGCCTGATCTTCGTCGGTCTGCTGGTGCTGGCGGTGCTGCTCAACTCCTTCACCGGGGTGATGGCCTCGATTCTGCCGGCAATGTTCCCGACGCACATTCGCTACAGCGCGCTGGCGATTTCGTTCAACATTTCGGTACTGATCGCCGGTGCGACACCGACCGCCGCTGCCTGGCTGGTCGAAGCGACCGGCAACCTGTACATGCCGGCCTACTACCTGATGGTTGTGGCGGTGATCGGTCTTATCACCGGTCTGTACATGAAAGAGACCGCCAACAAGCCGCTGCGCGGCGCGACGCCGGCCGCTTCTGACCGTACCGAAGCGAAAGAACTGCTGCAGGAGACCTACGACAATATCGAACAGAAAGTCGAGGACATCAACGCGCAGATCGCCGAGCTGGAAAAGAAAAAGCAGATCCTGATAGACCAGCACCCCAAGCTGGACTGATCGCCGCTGAAAGACAAAAGCCACCCGTTTGGGTGGCTTTTTTACTTTGATTTCAAAAGAAATAATGCGCAGCGCATTTTTATGACAATCAGGATTGGTGGTACGCTTTGCCGCACACTCTTTATTGATGAAGAACATAATCATGAGCAAAATGGACCTTCCCATCATCATCGGCATCCTGGTGATGCTGACCCTGTGGCTCGGCGCGCTCTTCAACATTGGCGATATCACCTGCAGCATTTCACGTCTGTTTCACTGGATTGAAAGCCAACGCGGCTAACCCGACGCCGCCGCAGGCGGTGGAAAACTTCGGCTATGATTGATAGACGTTACGCTATTTTCCGAGACTGTCGCTCGCGATAAAGAGGACTGCATCATGACCGACTATGAGTTCTACAATCAGATCCTGACCCGGCTGGCCGCCAATCACCCCGGCACGCTGGATGAAAAAACCTACGAACTGTGGAAGCAGGACGCCACCAGCCCGCACGCCTTCGCCGATCCCTTCGCCTATCTCAAAACCAAGGGGCTGATACAAGCCTACGTGATGAGCGACATCGACGAGAACAACTATGATATCGATCCGCATCAAACGCGGATCACCACCGCCGGTCTTGAGTTCATGCGCAACGGCGGGTTTAAGTAAGCAAAAAAAACCGCCGGACGGCGGTTTTTTATCCTAAAAAGCCTGCGGACCGGTGGTTCAGGCGGGGAAAGGCCGATAAAAAATGCGCAGCACTTCGTTGTCGCCTTGGCGTAAAAAACCGCCTTCCGGCTGCCAGCGCAGATCGCGCGCCAGATTGAGATTTTCCCAACCGACCGCGCCCCCCACGCCGATGCAAAGATTTTTATTGCCCGCGGCAAATCCCGCGCCGGTGCCGATCATGGCATGCAGCAAACGGGGCGCCGCCGCGTCGCGCATGGAAAATATACCGATAAAACATCCCTGCGGCGCGCGCAGCATATCCGCCATGGTGCGGATCTCGGTATCATCAGGGCTGACGAAATGTTTGTATTGCTTATCGAACACCGTCAGCCACAGCTGCTTGTATTTCGCCTTGCTGAGCGCGCCTGAACGATGAGCGCAAAGCACCACCGCATCCCAGCACATCTCCCCGCTCAACGAAAGGTACTCTTCCGTATCGGCTTGCGGCTTGTCAGCGTAATGCCGCGCAAACTCAGCCGCATTCAAATGCGGCGGCACAGCCTGTTTGGCAACGTCACTCTTGTAGCGCTTGAAATTCAACCAATGCATGGGAAGTATCCTCTTCACCCGCGAGATTAATGAATCTGAAGCCGTGGATGAGACGAGCCATCAAATCCAGAGCGTCGTCGGCGATGGCGGTTTCGTCATCATCCAGCCCCTGCTCCACCGACCGCTCAATCGCGTTCATCACCGCCGGAGCGCTGGTTTCTTCCCCCTGCGCCACCACGTCTAATACGGCTTTGCCGATCGCCAGACAAAGCTCATGATCAAACTCAACCTCTTTATACGGCTGCATAATCACCCCGATAAATTTTCACCCAAGAATACTAGACCACAATGGCGTATCGCGCCTGCCATCGTAGCGCAGCAAGGTATGCAGCCAAAGATAAATGCATCAGGCTCCGGGTTGATAGCCCGAAGCCCGATAAAGAGCAGGTTATTGCGGTGCTTGTTCGGCGGGGCGAATAATAAAACAAGTGGCGGTTGCTGAAGCCAGCAGCTTCCCTTCCGCCGTTTTGAGCGTGCCTTCAGCGAAAGCGACGTTCTTCGCCGCATAGACCAAACGCCCCTCGGCGATCAGATCAGTTTCCTTCGGCACAGGGCGCAACATTTTAACCTGCAGATCGACGGTGCCATAGCCAATCCCCGCGCCCAGCGTACTGTGCACCGCGCAACCGGTCACCGAGTCCAAAACCGTGGCGGCGAAACCGCCATGTACGCCCCCCAGTGGATTCAGATGGCGCCCGTCGGCCCGCGCCGCGATGCGGATATACCCCTCTTCCACCGCGACCGGTTTCATGGGCACGGTTTCAGCGATCGAGGCCGGCGGGATCTTGCCAGCCATCGCAGCCTGTAATAACGCCAGCCCGGTCATTTTTGTCGGATCCATTGCTCTCTCCTCTGGTGGCAAACCGGTTATATAGGAGAGGTCTGACCTCTTGGCTTGTTTTTTCGTGCTGATGTCGTCAGCCGCCTGCTCTTCAGATTCTCTGAACGTGACCATCATCACTCTTTAGAGTCAATAACCACAATTTTTAAGAGCCTTTAGATTTAAAACAACTTTCTACTGTAAACACCGCCGGAAACTGAACGCAGTTAAGTTCAACATTTTAAGGCGTATCTATCATGGATTTCTTTCTGCAATTAGCGGTTATATTGGCATGCCTGCTGTATGGGGCGCGTAAGGGCGGCATTGCGCTGGGGTTACTGGGCGGCATCGGTTTGATGATCCTGGTGTTTGGCTTTCACCTGCAGCCCGGCAAACCGCCGGTAGACGTGATGCTGGTGATCATCGCGGTGGTGGCGGCCTCCGCCACCCTGCAGGCTTCAGGCGGGTTGGACGTCATGCTGCAGATCGCCGAGCGGATGCTGCGGCGCAACCCGCGTTATGTCTCGATCATCGCCCCCTTCGTCACCTGCATTCTCACTATCCTGTGCGGCACCGGCCATGTGGTGTACACCATCTTGCCGATCATCTATGACGTGGCGATCAAAAACAATATCCGCCCGGAACGGCCGATGGCGGCCAGTTCGATCGGCGCGCAGATGGGCATTATCGCCAGCCCGGTGTCGGTGGCGGTGGTGTCACTGGTGGCGATGCTCAGCAGCTACACCTTCAATGGCCGCCATCTGGAATTCCTCGATCTGCTGTCTATCACCATCCCTTCGACGCTGTGCGGCATTCTGGCGATCGGCATCTTCAGCTGGTTCCGCGGCAAAGACCTGGACAAAGACCCGGAGTTCCAGAAGTTCATCTCGGTGCCGGAAAACCATCGCTACGTCTACGGCGACGCCGCTACCCTGCTGGACCGGGTATTGCCGCGCAGCAACTGGATCGCCATGTGGATTTTCCTCGCCACCATCGCCCTGGTGGCGGTGCTGGGAGCCTTTTCCGGCCTGCGGCCCAGCTTCGGCGGCAAGCCGCTCTCCATGGTTCTGGTGATCCAGATGTGCATGCTGATGGCCGGGGCGTTGATCGTTATCATCACCCGCACCAACCCGGCGTCTATCTCTAAAAACGAGGTATTCCGTTCCGGCATGATCGCCATCGTGGCGGTGTATGGCGTCGCTTGGATGGCGGAAACCATGTTCGGCGCGCACCTGGCGCAGATCGAGGCCACACTGGGTGTGTTGGTGAAAGAGTACCCTTGGGCCTATGCGCTGATCCTGCTGCTGGTGTCGAAATTCGTCAACTCGCAGGCCGCCGCACTGGCGGCGCTGGTGCCGGTGGCGCTGGCGATCGGGGTTAACCCTGCCTATATCGTCGCTTCGGCGCCGGCCTGTTACGGTTATTACATTCTGCCAACCTACCCCAGCGATCTGGCGGCAATCCAGTTCGATCGCTCCGGCACCACCCGCATCGGCCGCTTCGTGATCAACCACAGCTTTATTCTGCCCGGCCTGATCGGCGTCAGCGTCTCCTGCGTCTTCGGCTGGATCCTCGCTGCGGCGTTCGGTTTCTTATGAGTTGTACTTTGGAGCCCTGCGGGGCTCCCTGCAAGCAGGATGACAATCCATGGGTATAAGGCATGACAAGACAGGGAGGAATGCAGGTGTAATGCGAATGACAGAAACAAAAAAACCGCCTCTGGGCGGTCTACGACATTACTACTTATTGCTTTGATTATTCGGAATTTTCGTTCCCTGGTACCCGGGGCGGGACTTGAACCCGCACAGCCAGAAGCCGAGGGATTTTAAATTCACCTTGTTAATCTTACATATCCATAATAATTCTGTTGTTCCGTTTGGGGCCCCCGCGCCGCTGGTCTGGAACGCGGTTTACGTTTGGATGTATGAGGGGGAGTAGTCCACGGCGACCTCATGATCACCATCTGATGACTGCCAATCTTCCCGCCTCTGAGCTGGTCGGTTTTCCGACCAATTTTCTCCGATGCGCACGGGCGTCTCGCTGTTAGCCCCGTCCCGGAATCGCTGAAGTCGTCCGGCTGGTTGGTTACCACCGGGTTGAAAACGCGCATTTGGTCATAGGCCGACCCGTCTAGCACGTCGCTATGCGCCCACAGAAAACAGGGCAACAGCGGCGCCTCAAATGCGTCGAGAATGCGTTTTTGTCTGTTGGTTATCGTGACTTCACGAACACCGCAACCGGTGCCTTTCAGCGCCTGACGCAGCAACTTGCCGGCGAAACTGCCGGGCCCGTTCACTTCAACCACCACCTGCGGTATCTGGTACCGGATCACCAGTTCGCGGATCTGCACTACCTGGCCGCCGATGATTTTGTCGCGCTCGTTGAACTCGGCCAGATCGCCGATCAGCTCCTGGCACACGTGCCAGTACAGGTGCCCCCGTGCGTCGGTCAGCACCAACGATCTGCTGGCTGCCCCGCCACATCGAGGCGGTGCGGTTCGCGCACCGGGTTTCCTGCTGCACGTTGTACTCGCGGATGCGCCCAGGATCGAGGCGGATTCTGCGTAGCAGTCCACCGTCGTTCTTGGCGGTTCAGCGAAATTGATGCCCGTTGCCGTCAACTGGCAATCGACGCCCTCTGCGAGCAGGCGCGCGCCCTTATGGATGCCAACAAAAACATACTCTGGCCCGAACGTCAGTCTATAGCTGCGCACCGTCGCCTTTTTTCATCGATGCGGTGCTCTTTCTCGAAAAGCTTGATCGTCAGGCAGTCGGCGCCCGGCCAGGTATCCGATTCGGCTTCCTTCAGCACGACGTCGGTTAACTTGTCACTCAACGCATTAAGGCGGGTTTTGTAATCGTTGTGCATAAAAAAGCCCCATGGTTGTCATGGGGCTATGATGTGGCGGGTGGTTGGTTTCCTGGCTATCGTAGAGACATCGAAATGTTAGATGCTCTTATGCCAGTTTTTGTGAAACTCGTTTTCCCAGACTCATCATTGGCTGCTCAATAAACTTAAACGTGCCCATTGATACAATTAGCGAGACAATTATTGATATAGGCACAAGCATTAAATATTCAAACCCAACATTAACTTCCAGCATTACAAAAAGATATAGAGAGAAGTAAATGACCAACATATGAACCATATACACAGAATAAGAAACCTTGCCAACAATCTGCATAATTCTATTATCAAACAATTTTGTTATGAGATTCCCACGTTCACTCTTCATACTTATCAGAACAGCAAAGAATGTCGCAAACCATATTACATAGCCGATGCAATCCTTCTTTAGCAACAACACCGATGACACAACAACAAAGAAAAAAATAACCTTAAGCTTAGCCAGAGTAATAATCGGGAAAATATCACGATAAAAGAAAAATGAAATAAACCCCATCAAGAAAGCAGCCATGCTTCCACCAGCAAACGCTTTATTATGAAGTACCTTACTCAAAAGAATCATGGCGACTAGGAAAGATAACGCAAGTAAAAACGCCCTGTTAGAAGGGGATGTCATTAACTTACTAAAAAAAACAAACAACATAGGAGCAATCAGATAGAACTGCCACTCAACGGAAGCGCTCCAAGCCTGGCCTACGATTGTTGTGCCAGCAAGTGGCAATACCCTCTCAGGAATTATCCCCTGGAGCAGGAAAAGATGCGGAATGAGATGAGAAAACTGGTTACTTAGATAGGTATCCACCTGATAAATTCTATGCTCCGTTGATGGTGAGAACGGAGCAATAGTTAATATATCCCTGTAGAAATACATGCTCGAGATTGATGCAGCCAGAACCACCAGATATATAGGGAAAAGCCTCATCCATCTTTGAGTTATATATTTCTTATAAGACACCTTGCTTTTATTTAATAGGTTAAAAATAACAAACCCGCTGAGAACTATAAAAACGTCAACTGCAAAATCATTCAACAACGTGATGGGTATTACTTTGTTCATTGTGGGAATGGCTTCATACGCGTGTCCTGCAACAACCCACAAAGCCATTAACCCTCTAAGCCCATCCAACTCTTTGATGTGTTTCATTTTTAAAAATGTCAACCGCAACAATCCTAAAGGTTTGCGAATTTTACATTTCTTTTGTAAAGATATCCATCAAAATGTTACTTCATGCCAGGGTCTACCTGATTAATAAGCGAAGCTATTCAGAACAGGTTATTGCCTGGTAAAAACGTGCAGGCATTGTGTATAACACGATCCCCGGCATCGCCGTTCAGCACGCCGGGGATGACGTCAGTCAGCGTACCCAACAGGCCGACCATGCCACCCGATGCCTTTTCCGCCATGTTGTTGTATTCCATCAGTGGCCCGAGAATACCCGACCGATCCAGACCTTCGAGCACCAGGTTTTGAGGCGTCATCTCCACCTCTTTGCCGTTGGCCGCCTGTTTCAATGCATATGTCATGGCGCTGGCTTATCTTTGCAGCCCCGGCAAGGCGAGCTGCTGACTCTGTCGAAATCTCAGCTGTTGCCGGAGGGGATTTTTATCAAGCAGGGAAAAACAGGCAAGAAACAGATCAAGGCATAACAGGCCGGCTTAAAGTGGCGATTGATCTCGCCGCCAGCCTGCCGCTAAAGGATGGTGTAGTGAGCATGTACGTTCTACAGCAGCCTCGGGGGCACCGGTATACGAGTGATGCCGCTGGCAGGCCGCCAGTGAGCGATCTGCCGCCGAGCTCCCAGAGCTGAGTTTTGATTTCACTTTCCATGCTCTTAAAGCCAACGGCATTTCTGATCTGGAAGGCTCACTCACCGAGAAACAGGCGATTTCAGGGCACAAGAGCATCAGCTAAACAGCAAGATACGACAGAAAAACCAAGATTGTGCCGGTGGTCGGCGGGCAGCAATTATTCAGTGCGCGCGCATAGAGTAAAATTGATGTTAGGAATGGGAGTGCAAAAACAAAAAAACCGCCTCTCGGCGGTCTACGACATTACTACTTATTGCTTTGATTATTCGGTATTTTCGTTCCCTGGTACCCGGGGCGGGACTTGAACCCGCACAGCCATAAGCCGAGGGATTTTAAATCCCTTGTGTCTACCGATTTCACCACCCGGGCTCGGGAAAGTTGGAGGCGCGTTCCGGAGTCGAACCGGACTGGACGGATTTGCAATCCGCTACATAACCGCTTTGTTAACGCGCCTTTATTCTGTTTGCCTTTTCAGGCCAAAGCCGGTGATTCACCCACTTCGTTTTGTTCTTTTTAACTGCGATGTTGAAATCGCATATCTTAATCATCTGATTCTTAAGTAATTTATTTCGTTACCGCCGAATCGATGGACTGCATTATGGACTAAACCCCCCACCTTGGCAACCCCCCGAAATAGCAAAAAGTTCTCTAACGCTTTCAACTGCTTATTTTGTGGGCGCACTGTTCACAATGCCAACGGAAAGGCAAGCGGAATGTTGATTTTATATGCATCGGCTCGGGGATTCACGGGCAAATCGGATCTTTTTTCTCGACATGAATCGCTTACGCACCTCTCTCCGGCTTTTCACCTGCTTATGATGATGGGATATCATGCAAAACATCATCATGGGAGACATCGCGCAATCTCCGCCGCCCTGAACGGCCAACGTAACTGCAAAGCTGGAGACTGACGTCAGGTTTTCCAGCGCACGATGGGTCGGCATCAATCCCCCCACAAAGCACCGGCACGATGCCCAATCAAATGTGCCTGTTTTCGCCGTTTAACGGGGCATCCTACGGCAGGAAAACGACAGGAGAGATAGGGACAATAGTCGATGCAGGAAGATGCAGACAGGTTTCGCCGGACGGCAAAGGAATAAAAAACGAAAAAGGGGCCGAAGCCCCTTTCTCTTACCTGCCGAATCGCGGGGATCCAACAGGCCAATATTTGGAGCGGGAAACGAGGCTCGAACTCGCGACCTCAACCTTGGCAAGGTTGCGCTCTACCAACTGAGCTATTCCCGCGTTACCAGAACTGACTGATTTCTTTGCCATCTTTCGGCAATTCATCGTTGTCGTCTGATGCGATGCATTCTACTTACCTGACGTGATGAGTCAATAAAATTGTTGGCTCACCACGATCGTTTGCCGATTTTTGCAGCGTATCGATCACGGTTCCAGCAGATCGTTGCGTGCCGCGTTCAAATATTGGAACATCGACCAGAAAGTCAGCACCGCTGCGATATACAATAAGCCAATCGCCACATACTCTACGGAGCGATCCGGCCGCCACAGCAAGCCCACCAGTGACATCATCTGCGCCATGGTTTTCACTTTGCCGATCCACGACACCGCCACGCTGCTGCGTTTGCCAATTTCCGCCATCCACTCGCGCAGCGACGAAATGATGATTTCACGGGCGATCATGGTGGCCGCCGGCAGCGTGATCCACCAGCTGTGGTAGTGCTCCGCCACCAGCACCAGCGCCACCGCCACCATCACTTTATCCGCGACCGGATCCAAAAACGCTCCGAAGCGCGTCGTTTGTTTCCAGCGACGTGCCAGGAAGCCGTCAAACCAGTCGGTGACGGCGGCAAACACAAAGATAACGGCGCAAACCATCGGAGCCCAGTTGAACGGCAGATAAAACGCCAGCACAAAGAATGGGATCAGAACTACGCGAAACAGGGTAAGCCAAGTCGGTATATTCAATTGCATAATGCTACGGTAACTATCTGGCTAGAGTGGAAATTAAGAGTATGTTGCTACATTGCCCTCAGTGTTTCAATGCATTGTAGATCTTTTCTGCCAATGCTTGTGAAATACCCGGCACTTTTGCAATTTCCTCCACGCTGGCGTTCAACAAAGGTTGCAGTCCGCCCATATACTTCAACAGCACCTGGCGCCGTTTCGGCCCTACGCCTTCAATCAGCTCCAATGCGCTGGTATTTCTGACTTTCGCCCTTCTCTGCCGGTGACCGGTAATGGCATGATTGTGCGAATCGTCGCGGATGTGTTGGATCACATGCAGCGCCGGCGAATCCGGCGGCAGAGAAATCCCTTCACCTTCCGGGACGAAGAACAACGTTTCCAACCCTGCCTTGCGGTCGGCACCTTTGGCGATGCCGATCAGCAGCGGCTTATTCTTGTCCCAGGTAACATTCAGCGATTTGAATACGTCGATCGCCATGCCGAGCTGCCCTTTACCGCCGTCGATAAAGATGACATCCGGGATCTTTTTCTCTTCCAGCGCTTTGCCGTAACGGCGCTTCAGCACCTGCGTCATCGCCGCGTAGTCATCGCCAGGAGTGATGCCGCTGATATTGTAACGCCGATACTCCGCTCGCACGGGGCCGTTTCCGTCGAACACCACGCACGAAGCCACGGTCTGCTCACCCATGGTATGGCTGATATCGAAGCACTCCATACGGTTGATTTCCGTCAGGTTCAGCACTTTGGCCAACTCCGCCAGCCGCTGATGGATCGTCGACTGTTGCGAAAGCTTGGTGGTCAACGCCGTTGCCGCGTTGGTGCGCGCCAGTTTCAGATAACGGGCACGATCGCCGCGCGGTTTGCTTTGGATTTGGATCTTGCGCCCCGCCAACTCGGAAAGCGATTCCGCAAGCAGGTCTTTTTCCGGCAGGCTGAAATCCAGCAGGATCTCGCCGGGCAGCGTACGCGCCTGGCTGCCTTGCAGATAGAACTGGCCGACAAAGGTCTGCACCACCTCGCCCATATCCGTGCCGCCCGGCACTTTAGGGAAATAGCTGCGGCTGCCCAGCACCTTGCCCTGACGGATGAACAGCACGTGCAGGCACGCCATACCGGCATCGAACGCCACGCCGATCACGTCCAGATCGTCGCTGTCGCCCGACACGAACTGCCGTTCGGTGACGCGGCGCACGGCCTGAATTTGATCGCGAATGCGCGCCGCCTCTTCGAAATTAAGCAGTTTGCTGGCTTCTTCCATACGCTCAATCAGCTGGTGCAATACCTGCTGATCTTTGCCAGAAAGAAACAGCCGCACGTAGTCCACCTGCTGCCGGTACTCTTCTTCGCTCACCAGGCCGGCAACACAAGGCCCCAGACAGCGGCCGATCTGATACTGCAGGCAAGGACGCGAACGGTTGCGATACACGCTGTTTTCGCACTGGCGGATTGGGAACAGCTTCTGCAGCAGCGCCAGCGTTTCGCGCACGGCGTAAGAGTTGGGGAAAGGCCCGAAGTATTCGCCTTTGGCGTGTTTGGCGCCGCGATGCACCGCCAAACGGGGATGGGTATCCGCACTGAGAAAAATCAGCGGATAAGATTTATCGTCTCGCAAAAGAACATTATATCGCGGTTGGTACAATTTAATGTAGTTATGTTCCAACAACAGCGCTTCTGTCTCAGTATGGGTAACCGTTACGTCTATTTGCGCGATATTTTTAACCAGCGTCTCGGTTTTACGGCTGCTGACCTGCTGCCGAAAATAGCTGGCGAGACGCTTTTTCAGGTCTTTGGCTTTACCGACGTAGATCACCGTACCCGTGGCGTCGTACATACGGTAGACGCCGGGCTGGCTGGTGACGGTACTCAGGAAGGCTTTGGCATCAAAACGGTCATTCACTGCTTAACAACGTCTCCGCATTGAACAATCCATGTCGGATGGCCAGGTGAGTCAATTCAACGTCGCCGCTGATATTCAGTTTGCTGAACATGCGGTAACGGTAGCTGTTCACCGTTTTCGGGCTGAGACTCAGTTGCTCCGAGATCTCATTCACTTTTTTGCCTTTGGTGATCATCAACATGATCTGTAACTCGCGTTCAGACAAGCAGCTGAACGGCGTTTCAGCCTGCGGTTCCAACTGACTCAGGGCCATCTGCTGGGCGATATCAGACGCGATATAGCGCTGCCCGGCATGCACGGAACGCAAGGCGTTAATCACTTCCTGCGGCGCGGCGCCCTTGCTCAGGTAACCGGCGGCACCCGCCTGCATCACCTTCGCGGGCAAAGGATTTTCAGTATGGATGGTCAACATGATGACTTTGACGTCGGGTGCATAACGCACAATCTTGCGCGTGGCTTCCAGCCCGCCAATGCCCGGCATATTCATGTCCATCAGCACGATATCGACAGCGTTGCCACGGCACCATTTTACGGCGTCTTCACCGCACTGAGCCTCACCGACAACTTTTATACCTTTGATATCTTCAAGAATGCGTCGTATCCCTGCGCGCACCAGTTCGTGGTCATCAACAAGAAGAACGCTAATCAAGGAAAAATCTCCAAAAAAAGGGAGTAACGCAATCGGCCTCTGTTTTCGCCAGAGATATTACTTGTTTTTCAGACAAGAATGAACACAGATTAATACATACTTCCGAATAACTTTGCGGAGCAGAGCTGATTTTTCAATTTTAGCCGTCTATGCCGCCGATAAATCGTCACGTCGGAAAAGATCGGGCGACGAAAATAATTTCGTCGCGCTGCGTCTGACACAGGATAGCGCGACAATCATGCCGCGAGGGAGAAATCTGTGTAAGCAATCACGACATGAATAATATTAACACGGCTGTTGGCTGTTTGTAATCATTTGATATTTAAAGGCGTAACAAAATCCGCGGCTGACGCGGGTCTGGCAACCCACGGTCGAAACTATTATTCCCGGCAAACGTCGGTAAAATCGGCGCCTCCGCCCCCAATAATTATAATAACCCCGATTGTTCAACAATAACGTACCGGAAAAATACTTGTTAACCACCTCGAAATAACTTGCCGAGAGTAGATGATTCAGACAGGCAATGAGCGAACGTTGCCCACCTGCGTGACCTGAGCAAGCCCGGTGCAGATGGCAGACTCATGCTATGCTATACTCCGCGCCCAGTTAAATTCGCCGCCGCGCCAGGGGCTAATTTTTAGCCCGCGCGCGGTGCGCCAAAGCAGCTTGTATCAGGCTACGGCCTCAGAAAATCAGGAGAGAAAATGAGCAACGTTGATTTCACTACGTCTGCAAACCCGGAAATCTTGGCGACCGAAGTTGCCTGCCTCAAAGCTACGCTGACGCTGATCTTGAAGTCGATCGGCCAGGCCGACGCCGGGAAAGTCATCATCAACATGGAACGTTTCATCGCGCAGATTGAAGATCCGACCCAGGCAGAAATCTTCAAGAACAGCATTCAGCAAATCAAGCACGCTTACCGTCAGTAAGCGTTGCGCCCCAGACCCGCACTTCTTGTGGGTCTGCTTTTCACCACGCTACGCCACACCCCATTGATCTTGCACGTGCTTTCGGGCAGTGTGTTGACTTTCTCCCCCACACCCGAGACCGTTATGGGCATCCTTGTCAAAGCGCTGATCGGCGCGCTGGTCGTGGTTCTGATCGGCCTGTTAGCCAAAACGCGCAACTATTATATCGCCGGTTTAGTCCCGCTCTTTCCCACTTTCGCCCTGATTGCGCATTACATTGTCGGCAGCGAACGTTCAATTGCGGCACTGAAAACGACGCTGATTTTCGGCATGTGGGCGGTATTGCCCTACCTGGTGTATTTGATTTCGCTGTATTTCCTGATTAACAGTCTGCGGCTGTCGTTAGCGCTGGGTGCGGCGGTACTGTGCTGGATTGCGGCGGCGTGGCTATTAATTACGCTGTGGGGATGGTGGCAAGGGCATTAACGCCCTTGCCTGAGCTGTTACGGCCGCCCTGCCTGCAACACGAAGCCTCGCTGCCGATCGCCGGCGATGCGCAGATAGCGGCTTTCACCGGCGCGCAGCGTCATCGGCACGCTGCCGCTGGTTTCACGCCAAATACATAGAGAGTTCTCGATCATATCTTGCCCGATACTGACCGAAATATTGCCTGGCGGCACGCGAAACTCTGCTTTTTCTTTCGCCTCGAGTGAAGCGGCAAACTCCCCATTCACATAGACGCCGGTACGGCAGCTGCCCGCCAGCATGCCGCTGTCGCGCACCACGACCACCGTAGCGTAAGGCGTATCCGGGATATTCTGATAGAGCATCAGACGGCTTGGGGGGGGCAACTCAGCCTGTTGCGGCGGTACGGCTTGAGTCGCACACCCCGTCAGCAGTGCAGAGGCAAATAACAACGCGGCGTAATGCTTCATCCTTGGCTCCTGAAGAAAATAATGCTTATCGTAACAAGAGAATAGCTGTCTCCAGTAGCATTCATACCGCAGAGACGAAAAAATCGGATAACTTCCCACTCCTCTCACGAACCTGCAGGGATAAGAAGATTCTGCATTAAAGCCATTGAAATAAAGGCGATTCTTGCAGATTTAAAACTTGATCATGCCACGTTGGATATCTGCCGCAAAAGCACCACTGACGTAACTGAAACCATCCTGCGTGACATAAACCCGGGTATGACCGGTCTCTGATAACACCGCCACCATATATCCCAGGCTGATCATTTCATGGGACGGAACGTTCATCGGGGTTAGAAAACCGCGCCCACGGCACCACTGATAAAAGCGGGTTCGCCCATATCCCAACACGGCGCCAACATCGGAGAGGTGCTTAAAAGTATCATAATCCTCTGATGGTGAAGGTAAACCGTCATGACTTTCAGGCGTTTTCTTTATCCCAGACAAAATAAACTCCTTTTTTGACTCTGTCGCCTACGGTTATCCTTCCTCTAAAATGAATTTAAAAAATCCAAATTTAAAATGCAAATGAATTCCCTGTAACTAAAAAGCCTTCCCCAGAAAAAACCTGAAAACAAAACCCCAATAAAAAACAGAAATAAAAAAATAAGGTATTAATACCGAGAATTAAATCCTTGGCATGGGTAAATATCCTAAATAAAAATAATATTCATACCAGATAAGAAAATGCTTAGCTTGCATATTATTTCCCTCATCAAAACGATGCAATTGCGGTCGGATCATTGCGGCATAAAGAGAATGAATAAAATCAATGCCACATCGTCCAGCCCTCGCCGTGATGTCGCGGATCCTTACAGACTGCCCTCAATGCGCCACATCCTCTCTCAACGCGGCACTTCCTCAATCATACCTAAACAATAACCATTATCATTTCCAATTGTTCCGCCAGTTTATTACACTTTCCTACCTCGTCAGTTAGGAACATTCCTAGGCTGCGAGCCTCAGGATAGAGAAAGAGTTAGGGACACCATGAAGAATTGCCGTTGTTTGATTGTTTTGCCGTTATTGATGTTGACCGCCTGCACCCAATGGGAGAGGCCTGGCGCGGTTGAGAGTACCCGGAACGCCGAATATGCCGAATGCCGCAGCCGCGGATACGATCGCTTCCCCCCGGACGTGGTGCGGGACGTGGAGTTCAGCTACGAAAACAAATACATTCCTTGCGAGAAGAATAAGAAAGACTGTCCATCGGGATACCGCTACGACAAGGAACCGTCGATTAAAACAGTGCAGACCGATCGCAATCAGTCCGCCCGAGACGCCACCATCGAAGCCTGTATGTACGGCAAAGGCTGGCGGGAGAAAACCTACTATTGGCCGCAATGGTGATGTGGCGGCGTTTGCCTGAGGCGAAATGCCCGCAAACCCATTCAACCGTCGTCATCACATCGGCTCAGCCCCAGCGCAACCAGCGTTTCCGTCCTGACCGGCGTTAAAGGCACACGCGGCGACGGTAAAGGCCAGCTCAAAAGCTGCCTCGCCGCCGTTGCGCAGACTTTACCCTGGCATGCCCCCATGCCACAGCGGCTGCTCATCTTTGCCGTGTTCCAATCCGGCTGATGGCGTACCTGTTCCAACGTAACGTCTTCGCAGCGGCACAGTAACGTTTGCGGATTGGCCAGCGAATTCAAGCGCTCATCGAGCGCAAAAGCGGCCGCTGTCGCCGTGGCGAAACGCCGCCACCGCCGCCGCTGCGCCGCCAGGCGCTCTGCCTTTTCCCGCTGCCCGGTGGCGGCATAACCGGCAATGGCGCCTTCGGTGAGCGCCAATTCACTGCCGCCGACGCCGGTACACTCCCCGGCGGCATAAATTTGCGCTTGGCAGGTTTGCTGCCAATGATTCACCGCCACGGCGTCATGTTCTATCCGACACCCCAGCAGCATCGCCAACTCAATGTTCGCCACCAGACCAAAACCGCAGGCCAACCTGTCGCAGGCGATCGTTCTTTCCCGCCCGCCGTTATTGACACGCACCGAGGTTAAACGGTCTTGCCCCAACGCCGCCAGCACCCTGCTGCCGGCACGATAACGATGCGGCATCAAAGAAAACGCCTGACGCAGTTTGGCCGGCCAGCGCCACAAGCCGCCGGCAAACGCCGCCAACCGCCAAAGCGGCGCCTGCTCCGCCAACATGACCACCTCTCCGCCGGCCTGTTTCACGCTGTCGGCCACCGCCAACAGCAGCGGACCACTGCCGGCTATCACCACTCGCTCGCCGCGGATCGCCAATCCCTGCTTGATTTGCGCCTGTAGCCCACCGGCACCGGTCACCCCCGGCAGCGTCCAGCCGGGAAACGGCAACAACAGTTCACGCGCGCCATTGCATAAAATCAGCTTTTGATAGCGAATCACGCCACAGCCTTCAGCGTCTTCATATGCCAATCGGTTAGCGCCACACTGCGCCACCAGCTTGCAGCCGGACTGCCGTGCAATATTTTCCCGCGCCGCCACCGCCTGCCGATAGCGGTTCGCCGTTTCAGGCAACGCCGCCTGCGGTCCATCGCGCCAGATTTGCCCGCCGGGATGCGGATTATCATCAATCATTCGCACCTGGCCACCACTTTCCGCAGCGGCCAGCGCCGCCGCCATGCCGGCCGGCCCAGCGCCGACGATCAGCACCTCACAGTCGAAGTTACTCATCATCGCTCCTCTCTATGCGCATGCCGGCTTGGCACAGCGTTTGGCACGCCAGGCGACGCAGACCGTTAATGGTCACCCGGCACTCCTGACAAACGCCCATGCCGCAAAAGGGAGCGCGCGGTTGGTGTGAAACAGATAACCGACAACGATCGTCGCCGCACAGGCTGAGCGCCGCAGCAACGCTGAGACCAACCGGCACCTGTCGGTGTTCTCCATCGATGCTCAACGCGATCGTATTTTGTCTTTCATTCATACAGGCAACTCCTCGGCGGCAAACGCCCGCGCAGCCAAATACGGGGAATCGTCAATCTCCGGCGTTTGCCGGCCAATCTGCGCAGTAATCAGCGCAGCGCTGCCGAGTGCAGTCGTGACGCCCAATCCCTCATGCCCCAGAGCCAGCCACAACCAGGAATGCCGCGGATGCACGCCCAACAGCGGCAGCCCGTCGGCAGAGGCGGCGCGCAACCCTGTCCAGCAGCGAATGATGTTCATCTGCGCCAGTGCAGGCAAGAAATGCTGCGCACGCGTAAGCATTGCCGCCAACAGCGGCATGTCCAACGCCGAATCGACGGCGTCGAACTGGCGGGAAGAGCCGATCAGCCATTGTCCGGTGGGCCGCGCCTGCACATTGAAAGCCACCGACGTGCCGTTGCTGGCATGCGCGCTGGCGCCATACCCCAGCTCCACCAGTTGATGCCGCACCCGCGGCGGGTAGCGATCGGTGATCGCCAGTTGGCCCTTCTTGGCGTGAAGCAAAGTCTGTGGCAATAGGTTATTGGCCCTAAGGCCGCAGGCCAGGACCACCACCGGCGCGACCAGACGTCTGCCGTCCGTCAGCCGCACGGCTTCCTCCTCCAACGCTGTCGCTTCACCATGCACCACGTCAATTGCCGCACCACCGTCGGCCAACAGCCAGCGAGCCGCGAGCGGCGCATACACAATGCCGTCGCCCGGCACCCGCAGTCCGCCGGCCAGGCCATGCCGCAGCATCGGCTCCATGACGGCGATCTGCTCCGCCGCCAGCAGTTCCGCGGCTACGCCCTGCTCCGCCAGCCGCGCCCGCTTTTGCTCGGCGATGGCCATTTCATCCGCTTGATCCGCCAACCACAGCGTACCGCAACCGCGCCAGGCGCAGGCTTCCGGCATGCGCCCCGTCACTTCGCGCCACAACCGCAGCGAATAAGCGCTTAACGCCAGCTCGGCAGGATTATCGTCCATGCAAACCAGGTGCCCCATACCGGCTGCGGTGGCGCCGGCGCGGCGGTCGTCCACCACCGAGACACGATACCCTTCCCGCGCCAGCCGCCAGGCGCAAGCGGCGCCGATGATACCGGCGCCGACCACGATGACATCGGCTCCCCGCTCGGCGCCCATCAGCGTATTCCCCAGACGAAGGGATCGCGTTCGTCGAGCAACAGTTGGCTATCGGCGCACACATAGGCCTGCCCGCGAATAAAGGGGGCAATGCGATCGCCGTTCCAACGATAATAGGCCTGGAATTCGCTGCCGATCACGCTGGCCTGCCGCCACTGCGTGTCCGGCGGCAGTTTGCCGTCCGCCGCCAGACACGCCAGTTTGGCGCTGGTGCCGGTACCGCACGGGGAACGGTCATAGGCTTTGCCGGGACACAGCACGAAGCTGCGGCTGTCGGCCTGCGGATCGTCACCGAACAGTTCGATATGGTCTATAGCGCCGCCGTCTTCACCGCGGATGCCCGCCTGTTCCAACGTCTGCCGCACCGCCCAGGTGAACGCGGTCAACGCCTCCAGATTGTGTTTATCAATGAGCAACGGTGACTCGCCGATCAGGAAGAACCAGTTGCCCCCCCAGGCGATGTCGCCCGTCACCGGCCCGTGACCGGCAACCTCAATCCGCACCTGGCGGCGGTAACGATAAGCCGCCACATTCTCCACCGTGACGCTGCCGTCATCATGCAGCGTGGCGCTTACCGGGCCGACCGGGGTCTCGATCAGATGGCGCCCGGCGTGGATGCGCCCCAGATGAGCCAGCGAAGCGACCAGCCCGATGGTGCCGTGCCCGCACATGCCCAGATAGCCGCTGTTGTTAAAGAAGATCACCCCGGCGGTGGCCTGTGGCGAGCAGGGGCGGCACAGCAACGCCCCCACCAGCACGTCATTGCCACGCGGTTCGAGCATCACCGCGCAGCGCCAATCGTCATAATGTTGTGCGAAACGCGCCCGCCGTTCCGCCATGTTACCCTCGCCAAGATCGGGAAAACCTTCCACGATCAGGCGGGTCGGCTCTCCGCCGGTATGAGAATCGATCGCCCGCAAAGCGGTGATATGCGCAGAAAGTGCCATCGGCGTCTCCTGGGTTAATGAGATGTTACCAATAGCATTAGCCTGAACGAATGTGAGCATGACGGCTTGATGCGTTTCGGCGCAGCGAATGAAGAAATCAGCACAGTGACAAAAGTCGGGACTGACGCGCCGCGGGTATGAACTTAACGATTGTCATAATAATAACTTATTTATCATATTGTTATTTCCATGCTAAACCCTTGCCTAGCGAGAAACGCCGCAGTTTTCAAGCAACCGCCAAACACCGTCCGGCAAAAGTATGCGGCAATCCGCATATTTGGCAGCCCGCCGGAAATAGCGCTTGCTTCGTTACAAAAAAGTTAATATTGATGCGAAAGCGCCAACCTGGCCCGCCTGTTTTTCCGGCTAACGACCGAAAAGGGACTGCTATGCGATCCACTTCAGACTACCCGCCTCCGGTTTCTCTCTCGCCGCCTTCGCTTGTGGGGCTGCCGGAGCAGGAGGACGTTTTTGCCGTCGAACATCTGTCGCGCCTGTGCGACGGACTGGCGCAGCAGCGCCCGAACAATCTGCGCGATCTGCTGAATACGCTGGCGCTGATCGCGCCGTTGCTGAACGCGATTCCCAACGTCGTGTTCTTTATCAAAGACGCCCAGGCTCGCTACCTGCTGGCCAACCTGACGCTGGCCAGGCGCTGCGGTTTCAAAACCGTCACGCCGCTGCTGGGTAAAACCTCCGCCGACGTTTTTCCCGCTCAGCTCGGATCCGGCTATACCGAGCAGGATCTGCGGGTATTGCGCCACGGCGTGCTGATCCAGGATCAGCTGGAAATGCACCTGTACAACGGCCGAGAAACCGGCTGGTGTCTGACGCAAAAGCTGGCGCTGTATGACGCGCAGGGAAAAATCATCGGTATGGCGGGTATTTCTCACGATCTGCAGGAGGCCAGAGCCAATCACCCGGCCTACCAGCGGCTGGCGGCGATCGACGTGCATATCCGCCGCCACTACGCCCGACCGATCGCGCTTGAAGAGCTGACGGCGCTGACCGGGTTATCGGTGGCGCAGATCGAACGCTACTGCAAACGTATCTTCCACCTCACCCCGCGCCAGATGATCCACAAAGTGCGGCTGGAAAAGGCCACGGAACTCCTGGCCGGCGATCTGCCGATCACGGACATCGCGCTGCAGTGCGGCTATACCGATCACAGCGCCTTCAGCCGTCAGTTCAAAGCGATGACCGGCTCCACGCCACGCGATTTTCGCCTGACGCTTTCCGCTTAACGCGCTGATTTACCCCGTTAACCTTCTCTTCTCACGGCGTACCGACGCCCGATTTTTCACGCCCGTTTTCCGCCGCTATTGTGCCAATTTCGTCGCGGCAATCGGCGAAAAGCGTCAAGCCTCCCTGCGCAATACCGGTCAATCTGTCGGTGAGCCTTACCAAAGATTCACTTTTCATTAACACTTTCGGACGACAGGACAACACGATGAGCCATAAAACCATAAGCTGGAGCGGCGTATTCCCGGCGGTGACGACCCAATTTCGCAACGATTTCTCTCTGGATCTCGACGCCACCCATACGGTGATCAAAAACCTGGTGCGCGACGGCGTCTCCGGCCTGGTGGTGTGCGGCACCGTCGGTGAAAATACTTCGATGACGGTGCAGGAAAAACTGGCGGTGATCGAAGTGGCGAAAGACGCCGCCGACGGTAAAGTGCCGGTGATCGCCGGCATCGCCGAGTTCACCACCGCCTTCGCGCAGAACATGGCGCGTGAAGCGCAAAAGGCTGGCGTCGACGGGATTATGGTGATGCCGGCGCTGGTCTACTCCGCCAAACCGCACGAAACCGCCGCGCACTTCCGCAGCGTCGCTGGCGCGACCGATCTGCCGATAATGGTCTACAACAACCCTCCCATTTACAAAAATGACGTCACGCCCGACATTCTGACCTCGCTGGTCGACTGCGAGAACATCGTGTGCTTCAAAGACTCGTCGGGCGATACCCGCCGCTTTATCGACCTGCGCAATGAAGTCGGCGATCGCTTCGTGCTGTTCGCCGGGTTGGACGATGTGGTGCTGGAAAGCATCGCCGTCGGCGCGCAAGGCTGGATCTCCGGCATGTCCAATGCCTTCCCGCGCGAAGGGGAAACCCTGTTCCGGCTAGCGAAGGAAAAACGCTATGAGGAAGCGTTGGCGCTATACAGCTGGTTTATGCCGCTACTGCACCTCGATGCCCGCCCCGATCTGGTGCAGTGCATCAAACTCTGCGAACAGCGGGTCGGCCGCGGCAGCGCTGTCACTCGCCCTCCACGCCTGGCGCTGCAGGGAGAAACGCTCACCGAGATCAACGCCGTGATCGATAAAGCGCTGGCCACCCGCCCTGCGCTGCCGAACGTCGGCCTGTGACGCCTTCATCGCCCGGCCATGCCGGGCGTCATGCTTTATCTACCGGGGGAAACGATGCCCAACGATCGCTACGCCGCCATCAGCGGCCAACAATTTATCGGCGGCCAGCGCCGCGCCGAAGGGGAAGCGTCGCTGTTTAGCCTGCGCGCCGACGACGGTCAGCCAACCGGCTACCGCTTCCACCAGGCCACGGCGGCAGAAACCGCCGCCGCCGCAGAAGCCGCCGCCGCGGCCTTTGCGCCCTATTCGCAACTCAGTGCAGAACAACGCGCGAACTTTCTCGACGCCATCGCCGAAGAGTTAGACGCATTGGATGATGTTTTCTTCGCCTTCGCCATGCAGGAAACGGCTTTGCCGCCTGCGCGGTTGAGCGGCGAACGCGCCAGAACCAGCGGCCAGATGCGGCTGTTCGCCACGCTGCTGCGGCGCGGCGACGTCGAGGGGGTGCGCATCGACTGCGCGCTGCCGCAGCGTTCCCCCCTGCCGCGCCCCGATCTGCGTCAATACCGCACGGCGCTCGGCCCGGTGGCGGTATTCGGCGCCAGCAACTTCCCGCTGGCGTTTTCCACCGCGGGCGGTGATACCGCCGCCGCGCTCGCCGCCGGCTGCCCGGTCGTGTTCAAGGCGCACAGCGGCCATATGATCACCGCCGAGCTGACCGCTCAGGCGATCGAGCGCGCTCGGGAACGCACAAGGATGCCCGCCGGCGTCTTCAACATGATCTTCGGCAACCGCGTGGGGGCTGATTTGGTACAACATCCGGCGATTCAGGCAGTGGGATTCACCGGCTCGCTGCAAGGCGGCCGAGCGCTGTTCGATCTGGCAATGCAACGCCCTCAACCTATCCCGGTCTTTGCAGAAATGTCGAGCATCAATCCGGTAGTGATCCTGCCCAAGGCGTTGGCGCGGCGCGGACAGCACATTGCGCAGGAGCTGGTCTCTTCCTTCACACTCGGCTGCGGTCAGTTCTGCACCAAGCCCGGCGTGATCGTCGCGCTGCGCGGCGCCGCCTTGGATCGGTTAACCGAAACGATGAGTGCCCTGGTCAACGCCGCCGAGCCGCAGCCGATGCTGAATGCCGGCACCCTGGAGCACTACCGTCACGGGCTGGCGGCCCTTGATGCCCACCCGGGTATGCGGCGGCTGGCAGGCCGAAGCGAAACGCCCGCTCTTCGGGCGGCGGCGCAGCTTTATCAGGCGGAGGAGGCGCTGTTGCTGCAGGCTGACCCGCTGCTGCAACAGGAGGTCTTCGGCCCGGTCAGCATCCTGGTGGCGGTGGATAACGAAACGCAGCTGCATGCGGCGCTAACGGCATTGCAAGGCCAGTTGACCGCCACGCTGCTGGCGGACGACGACGATCTCGATGTGGCCGCCGGTTTGACGACACTGTTGGCGCGCAAAGCCGGTCGGGTGCTGTTCAACGGGTATCCGACCGGGGTGGAAGTGTGCGACGCCATGGTGCACGGCGGCCCTTACCCGGCGACCAGCGACGCACGCGGCACCTCGGTAGGCACTCTGGCCATCGAGCGTTTCCTGCGGCCGGTCTGTTTGCAAAACACCCCTGCGGCGCTGTTGCCGCCGGCGCTGCAGGACGCCAATCCGCTCAACCTGCTGCGACTGGTTAACGGCGTTTACACCCGAGATCCCCTGGTTTCACCTGCCCAACATTAGCTCGGCCGCATCTGCCTGCCACTCAATAACAAAAGGGTAATACCATGACAACCCAAGGCAAATTCAAGAAGCAGCTTACGCTCACCGATCTGACGTTCATCGGTCTGGGCGCCATCTTCGGCTCCGGTTGGCTGTTCGCCGCCAGCCATGTCTCCTCCATCGCCGGCCCGGCCGGTATTTATTCCTGGCTGATCGGCGGCCTGGCGGTGCTGCTGCTCGGCATCGTCTACTGCGAGCTGGGCGCCGCCCTGCCACGCGCCGGCGGCATCATTCGCTATCCGGTATTCTCGCACGGCGAACTGATGGGTTATCTGCTGGGGTTTATCACGCTGATCGCCTTCTCCAGCCTGATCGCCATCGAAGTCGTCGCCGCCCGGCAGTACGCCGCCGCCTGGTTCCCGTTCCTCAGCCAGCCGGGTTCCGGCGATCCAACAGCGATCGGCTGGCTGGTGCAGCTGGCGCTGCTGTGCTTTTTCTTCGCGCTCAACTATTACAGCGTCAAAACCTTCGCCAAATCCAATAACCTGATCAGCGTGCTGAAGTTTCTGGTGCCGCTGTTGGTGATCGTGGTGTTGTTCAGCTTTTTCAAACCGGAAAACCTGCACAGCCAGGGCTTTGCTCCCTTCGGTTCCGCCGGCGTTGAGGCCGCCATTTCCGCCGGCGGCATCATCTTCGCCTACCTCGGCTTGACACCGATCATTTCGGTCGCCAGCGAGGTGCAACGGCCGCAGCGCACCATTCCCATCGCGCTGATCCTGTCAGTAGTGCTGTCCACCATCATCTATGTGCTGCTGCAGATAGCGTTTCTCGGCAGTATCCCCAGCGAGATGCTGAGCGGCGGCTGGGCCGGCATCAGCCAACAGTTCTCCCTGCCGTTCCGCGACATCGCCATCACGCTGGGTATGGGGTGGCTGGCGTTTCTGGTGGTCAGCGACGCGATCGTTTCGCCGAGCGGCACCGGCAATATCTATATGAACGCCACGCCTCGCGTGATCTACGGCTGGGCGCGCGCCGGCACCTTCTTCAAACTGTTCACCCGGGTGGATGGCGAGTCCGGTATTCCCCGCCCGGCGCTGTGGCTGACCTTCGCTCTCTCGGTATTCTGGACGCTGCCGTTCCCATCCTGGGAAAAACTGATCGGCGTGGTATCCGCCGCACTGGTGCTGAGCTACGCCATCGCCCCGGTGACCGCCGCCGGGCTGCGGCGCAATGCGCCCGATATGCCGCGTCCGTTCCGGGTCCGCGGTTTCTGCGTGCTCGGCCCGCTGTCGTTTATCATTTCGGCGCTGATCGTCTTCTGGTCCGGCTGGGATACCGTCTCCTGGCTGCTCGGCTTGCAGATCTTGATGTTCTTCATCTATATCCTGTTCAAGAATCAGGTGCCAACCCACGCCGTTAGCCTCCGACAGCAAATTTGGTCCTCGCTGTGGCTGATCGTCTTCTATGCGCTGGTGATCGGGCTTTCCTACCTCAGCAGCTTCGGCGGCATCGGCGCTATTGCTCATCCATGGGACACCCTCACCATGTCGGTGATTGCGCTGGCGATTTACTACTGGGGCGCCTATACCTGTTTACCCCAGGCCAATTTTATCGGCGATGAAGAAGAATGACCCCAGGGAGGACATCGAAATGACATCCATGCATGTGCTGTCGCTGGAACAGGCTTATCAACTGGCGTTGCATACACTGCGCAACAACGGTTTCAATCAGGCGCATGCCGAAGCGGTGGCGCAAAATGTCACTCAGGGCGAACGCGACGGCTGCGCTTCTCACGGGCTGTACCGGCTGTTGGGCTGCGTGCGATCGCTGCGGGCAGGCAAGGTTTCTGCCGATGCGATGCCCAGGTTGCTCGACCAGGCGCCAGCCATCTTGCGCGCCGACGCCGGCGGCGCGTTCTCCCTGCTGGCCTACCGCACCGCCCTGCCGGCCTTTATCGAGAAAGTGCGCGCCAACGGCCTCGCCGCGCTGGCGATCAACCGCTGCGTGCATTTCTCCGCGCTGTGGGCCGATATCGAACCGCTGACCGAGCAGGGGTTGGTGGCCTTGGCCTGCACGCCCAGCCACGCCTGGGTGACGCCGGCCGGCGGTTCGCGACCGCTCTTCGGCACCAACCCCATCGCCTTCGGCTGGCCACGCCCGGATCGGCCGCCGTTTTTATTCGACATGGCCACCAGCGCGGCGGCGCGCGGCGAAATCGAATTACACCGCCGCGCTGGCACCCCGCTGCCTGAAGGCTGGGGCATTGATAAGGCAGGCAATCCGTCCACCGATGCCGCCAGCGTGTTGGAGGGCGCGATGCTGACCTTCGGCGGGCATAAGGGCTCGGCGCTGGCGGCGATGGTTGAATTGCTGGCAGGGCCGCTGATCGGCGATATGACCAGCAAGGAATCGCTGGCCTATGACGATGGCACCGGTTCGTCGCCTTACGGCGGTGAGCTGGTCATCGCATTGGATCCCGAGCGTTTTCTCGGTGCGGATAAGGCGAAATATTTCGCCGGAGCGGAGGCGATGTTTGCCGATATGCAGGCGCAAGGCGCCCGCATCCCCGGCGAACGCCGTTATCGGCAACGGCGCCAGAGCGAGCAATACGGCGTGGAAATCCCCAAGGCGTTGTACGACGACATAGTGGCGCTGTGCGATTAACGCTGGATTAATGCCCCGCGCCGGCAACCCGGCGCGGGGAGAGGCTTATCCAGCCTGAGCCAGGTCGCTGTGCAGGCGTTTGCGCCACACCGGTTTGGTGTCCCAGCGGGCGAAGTGTTTCGCCTCTTTACCCGGCTGCACCTGATGCCACATGTCTTCTTGCCACCGGATCGGTTCCTTTCCTCGCAACGTTGGGCGGGTCTGTTTAATCGTCCGTTGCAAGACGTCTGCTTCTTCCGCAGTAATGGGCGGCGCCTGTCTGGCGGCGTCCAGCGCACGACTTCCCAGCGGCGCCATCACCTGATACAACACGTTGACCTGCTGCAGCGTCGCTTGCTGATTAGTGCTCATGCCCTTACCCGACCAACCGTCGAAGTTTTCACCGGGATCGTCCCCCTGCGCGCGATACTCATTACCTGGCCCCTCGACGATATTCCATCCTTGCCAGGTCACCAGAGTGTGTAATCCATCGCGATCCTGCAGGTTCTTATTCTGGATCTGTTTGAGCACCGCGGCGCGGTTTGGCACACCGATCAGATTCATAAACTCGTCCAGCGCGTTCCAATGCTGCCCCGCCACCAGACCATTCCAGACATTACGCAAACAGTTCCAGGGAATGGTGTGATGCCAGGTCAGCGTGATAAGCGGTTTGGTTGACGCATGTTGCCAACGGCTCGGTTCACTGCCCCGATCGCCTCTGATAATCCCATCGACTTCTAATGGCATAGCTGCCCCTCTTCTGGCTGAAATGAAAAATATGCGCAAGGCCGGTGGCCCGGTTGGCATAAAAACGTCAGCTAAAATCGTAGCAGTTCAGACTGGGATGGCAATAAAACGCAAAGCACGCTCTGCAGCCGGCTGGTAACCGCAGAGCGTGCCCGAAAATGGTGAGTTTAAGATGGATTATCTGACCACCATCACCGAAATATTGGCATGGCGAACGATAGCGGCGGCGTTGGACCCCAGCAGATAGGTTTTCACGCTCGGGCGACGCGAACCGATGATGATCAGATCGGCGTCGATCTCTTCCGCCAGTTCCAACACCTGATCGCGTGCAGAACCGAAGCTAACGGTGTAATTGAGGCGATCCAGCGGCAGATCGATTTCCGACATGATTTTCTTCAGTCTATCCACCGCCTTCACCTCCGCCTGATTCTCAAACTCCTTGAGACCGAACGAATAGGCAGTAACAAACGCCGAGGCATCCGGCAGCGCATGGAAGAAATGCACTTTAGCGCCGGACATCTTCGCCAAATATTCCACATGCTTCAGCGCATGCTCGGTCAACAGGTCCTCTTCAATATCGATCGGCACTAAAATAGTCTTGTACATATCACGTCCTTTCTATGTAAACCGGGTGCCAACAGAATACTGCCGCGCACGGGCGCGGTGAATCGCTTTATCACGCTTTTGTGATCGGGGGGTAAATACTGATAAGGATAGTTTTTAATTTAACAAAATATAAACATTACACCGATAACGGATAGGCGCTTAATTATTTATTACTCGAGATTAAATCAGCTGTAAATAAACCGCTTTGGCGGTAGCGGCGGTCTTATTGGCGACAGAAAGTTTTTTAATCGAGTTGCCGATGTGGAAATTGACCGTGCGCTCGCTCACCCCCATCAACAACGCGATCTCTTCCGCCGTTTTTCCTTCGCTGCACCAGCGTAAAATGTCTTTTTCGCGCAGCGTCAGCACATCTTTTATCGCGTCATCATTCACCGATATCAAGGCCTCCCGCAGCGTTTTATGGGCGGTTTGCGCCAGCCAAAGGAAAAAAGTTTCATTTGCCGCACGCACTTGCGGCGTTTGCTCGGGTAGCGCTTTACCGGCAAACGTCAGGATCCCCAACCTGCCATAGCAATCCTTGACCGACTGCGACCAACCGGCGCACAGGCCGAATTGCGCCATACGCCGCCAAAGCGTCGGCCGCTCATGATAAAAGCTTTCGTCCCACTGGAACTGCAGCGTGGAATGGTGAGCACGCTCAATAACCGGATCCTGCAAATACACCCGCTGCCGCCGATAATCTTCGAGATAGTTCGTTGAAATATTCCCTTCGATCAGCATCTTGGGGCTGCTGGCCGGATAACAGGAAAACACGATGTAAGAGAAATAATCAAACCCCAACGCCTCGGCGCAGGGTCCCAGTTGCGTCAGAAAGCATTCGCGATCGGCCAGGCTGCCAATTACCTCCGCCATGAGCCGTTGAGTGCGGGTATCCATAACGCAGGTTCTCCAGATAGCGATGTCGATTTATCGATAGGTCAGGTTCACTATAGAATATCGCCGCCCGGCGCCAGTAGCCGTTTCATATAATAAAAAATACCAACGCTATAACGAAAACAGCTATTCCCCTTAAAATAAGCCTTTTTATTGCGCCGAACAGGAAAACTACGCGAATAGCATACTCTCCTCGGCACGTAAACCTGTCATTTCTACCGTTAGACAGCCAGGACACCACCAATTACTTTCCAGACAGGCACCCAGTGCCGCCGTAAATCCAAAGAGATAATAAGCATTTGCGAATTTCGCATGGCATACAGTGACGGGGATTTTCTATGGCAGAAAGTAATGCGGCAATTCAATCGGCTGCGATTATCGGCGCGGGAACGATGGGCAGAGGCATCGCTTATCTTTTCGCGCAAAAAGGCATTCGCACGGTGCTTTATAATCGCAACGGCAATACCCTCAATCAGGCTCGCGAATATATCGCGCAAGACCTGAACAAGAAAGTCGAACAGGGCAAGATCGCGCTGCAGGATAAAGGCGCGGTGCTGGCCAATCTGATGTTCACTTCAGTGTTTGAGGCCATCGCCGACAGCGAGCTGGTGATAGAAACCATCGCCGAGCAAGAACAAACCAAACTTGAGGTGCTGGCGACCATCGCCGCGGTGGTCAAGCCCGACACGCTGATCGCCACCAATACCTCCTCACTGTCGCTTAACAAGCTGGCTACTGCGGTGACGCACAGCGAACGCTTTATCGGTTTGCATTTTTTCAACCCCGCGCCGCTGATGAAGCTGATTGAAATCATTCCGGCCTACTTTACCGCGCACGCCACCACCGAACGCTGCCGCCAACTGGTGGCGGCGTTGGGGAAACACGATGTCGTCTGCCAGGCCACGCCGGGGTTCATCGTCAATCGCATGGCCCGCCCCTACTACCTGGAAGGGTTCCGCCTGTTGGAAGAACACGTGGCGCGCGCGGCGCAGATCGACCGCGCTCTCAAGGCCGGCGGGCGCTTCCGCATGGGGCCGCTCGAGCTGACCGATTTTATCGGCCAAGACATCAACTATCAGGTCAGTCGGCAAATCTGGCAGGACATGCAATACGACCCGCGCTATACCCCCGGTCATCTGCAGCGTTCACTGGTCGATGCCGGTCTGTTGGGGAAAAAGAACGGCCGCTCCTATTTTGCCGCCGAAGAAACCGCCCCGCCGGTGACGGCCGCCAGCAATGCAGACGTCGAGACGCTGCGCGTTTACGGCGAGCACCCTTTTTTTACCCTGTTACAGCAGCGAGCCGCGCTTCAGTGGCCACAGCTGCGCGTGGAACAACGGCCGGCATTACCGGGGCTGGGGTCGGCCGTCCAGATCAATGACGCTTTCACCGTCAGCATCACCGATGGCCGCACGGCGAGCCAACTGGCCGAGCAGACGGCAGCAGATGCCTTTGTGGTCGATGTCGCCCTGAACTACGCCGACACGACGTATCTGGCGGCGGCGCACAGCCGCCACGCCTCTGCGGCCAATAAGGCGCTGTTTTTACGCCTGCTGCACACGGCAATCCCGCAGGTTGAATTTATCAAGGACTCTCCGGCGCTTATCGTCGCCCGCGTCCTCAGCAGCCTGATCAATGAGTCGGTGATCATGGTGGAAAGCGGCGTCTGCAGCCGGGAAGACATCGATGTCGCCGCCGTCGCGGGCGTTAACTACGCCGGCGGCATTTTCGACTGGCTCGGCAAACTGGGGGAGAAAAACGTCAGGACAACGCTGAGCAATCTGGCTCAGCTGCTGCACGCGGCGCGCTATGCGCCGCATTACACCCTTCTGCACGCCGCGCTACCGGCGCTGACGACTACGCCTTAAGGATCCATGATGAGCATTAACGATGATGGCGTTTATCTGATCGACGGCACGCGCACGGCGATCGGCGCCTATGGCGGCAGCCTGGCGCATACCCGTCCCGACGACATGGCGGCGACGATCATTCGCGGCCTGCTGCAGCGCCATCCCGCGGCGGAAGCAGATCTGGACGAAGTGGTTCTGGGCTGCGCCAACCAGTCCGGCGAAGACAACCGCAACGTCGCCCGCATGGCGACGCTGCTTTCCGGGTTGGATCCGTCGGTGCCGGCCATCACCCTCAACCGCCTTTGCGCCTCCGGGTTGGATGCGGTGATCTACGCCGCGGCGAAAATCCGCAGCGGCCTCAGCGAACTGATTCTGGCCGGCGGTGTGGAAAGCATGAGCCGCGCGCCCTATGTGCTGAGCAAAGGCGAAACGCCGTTCGACAAGGGGGTAAAGCTGTACGACACCACGTTGGGGTGGCGCTTTGTTAACCCGCGGCTGGCGCAGCGCTACGGCAGCGATCCGCTGGGCATCACGGCGGAAAACGTGGCCCAACGGCAACATATCTCACGCGAGGAACAGGATCTGTTCGCGCTGGCCTCGCAGCAAAAAGCCCGCCGGGCGATCGACAGCGGCCGGCTGGCGCGGGAAATCACCCCCGTGGACGTGCCGGCGGATCGTAAAACTACCCGCACATTCGCGCAGGACGAATTCCCCCGGCTCAGCACGCTGCAACAGCTGCAGGCGCTGAAACCGGCGTTCTCCGCCAGCGGTTCGGTCACCGCAGGCAACGCTTCCGGCATCAACGACGGCGCCGCCGCGCTGCTATTAGCCTCCGGCCGCTACGTGAAACGCCAGGGGTGGCAACCGCTGGCGGAGATCGGCGACAGCGCGGCCGCCGGCGTTGAACCGGCGCTGATGGGGCTGGGGCCGATCGCCTCCACCGAGCGCTTGCTGCAGCGCGGCGGCTTCACCTTGAACGACTTCGACATCATCGAGATTAACGAAGCGTTCGCCTCACAGGTTCTGGCGGCGCTGAAACACTGGCGTATCGGCGCCAACGACGCGCGGGTCAACCCGAACGGCGGCGCCATCGCACTCGGTCATCCGCTGGGGATGTCCGGCGCGCGCCTGGTGCTGTCGGCGGCGCTGGAATTACGCGACCAACAGGCGAACAACGCATTGGTGACGATGTGCGTCGGCGTCGGTCAGGGGCTGTCATTAAACCTTAAAGCCGTTTAACACAAGGAACATACGATGAGCGTACTGAACATTCTTGAAGAAAAGCTGGCGGAAACCAAAAAACAGGGGCGTTTTCGCGAGTTCCTCAACCTTGAACGCGGCGTGCAGGACAAACCCTGGGCCACCAGCCACGGCCATCACGGTGAGCGCCGTCTCAACGTCTGGTGCTCGAACGACTATCTGGCGATGAGCCACCACCCCAAAGTGCTGCTGGCCACCACCGATGCGGTTAACCGGGTCGGGCTGGGCACCTGCGGCGCCCGCAGCATTTCCGGCACCTCGGTCTACCACAGCGAGCTGGAAACGCTGCTGGCCAGCGCCTACGGCAAAGAGTCGGCGCTGCTGTTCACCACCGGTTTCGGCGCCAACGACGCCACCTTGTCCACCCTGTGCGACGCCATTCCCGATCTGATCGTGTTCTCCGACGAGCTGAATCACGCCTCGATGATTTACGGGATACGCTACAGCAAGGCGGAGAAAAAAATCTTCCGCCATAACGACGTGGCGCACCTCGCCGAGCTGCTGCAGGCCGCCGATCCGGCGCGGCCAAAGCTGATCGCTTTCGAGTCGCTGTATTCCATGGACGGTGACTTCGCCCCTCTGGCGCAGATCGTGGCGCTGGCGGAGCAGTATCAGGCGCTGACCTATCTCGACGAGATCCACTCCGCCGGCGTCTATGGCGAACGGGGGCTGGGCTACGCCGAACAACTGGGCCTGCTGGATAAAATCACCATTATTCAGGGCGGGTTCGGCAAATCTTACGGTGCGGCGGGCGGCTATATCGCCGCGCCCCGCTCGGTGGTGGAGGCCGTGCGCAGTTGGGCCCCGGCATTCGTCTTCAGCACCTCGTCGCCGGCGCCGGTGGTGGCCGCCGCGCTGGCCAGTTTTAAATACAACCTCGAGCATGACACCCAACGCAAACACCTGCTGGCGATCGTCGATCACCTGAAAACCGGCCTGCGCGCCGCCGGCATCCCGCTGGTGTCGGCAGACAGCCATATCCTGCCGCTGCTGGTCGGCGATCCGCACCGCAACAAACACATCAGTAAAGTGCTGCTCGATGAGCACGATATTTACGTGCAACCGGTCAATGCCCCGACGGTGCCCGCAGGCAGCGAGCGGCTGCGGGTGACGCCGACCTCGGCGCACTCCCATGCCGACGTGGAGACCTTCCTGGCGGCGCTGGGGCGAGTCTGGGCGGCGAACGATCTGCGGAGGGCGGGATGAAGTTAGCGGATTATAACGGCCATCTGATCACGCTCTGTCTGATGGCGACCGGTACCTTCGCCATCGGCACCGACGCCTTTATCGTCGCCGGCGTGCTCAGCGACATTTCCGATACCTTTGCCGTCAGCCCCGCGCAAGCGGGGCAATTGATATCGGTATTCGCGCTGGCTTATATGCTGTTCGCCCCCCTCACCGCCTGGCTGCTGGGCAACGTCAACCGCAAGCATATCCTGCAGTTGGCGCTGGTGCTGTTCATCGCCGGCAACCTGGCCTGCGCCTGGGCCACCAGCTACCTGCAGATCTCGTTCGGTAGAGTGCTGGCGGCATTGGGGGCGGCCTGTTACACGCCGCAGGCCGCCGCCGCCGCGGTGGGGCTGGTGGCGGAAAAACGCCGCGGCCTGGCCATTTCCATCGTCTATGGGGGCATGACGTTGGCTATTGCGCTCGGTATTCCGTTCGGCACCTTTCTCGCCAAACTGATCGGCTGGCGTGAAATCTTCCTGTTCATCGCCCTGCTGGGGGCGATTGCGCTGCTGGGCCTGTCGCTGGCGCTGCGGGCCATTGCGCCTCCGGGCAAGCATTCGCTGAAAGAGCGGCTCGCCCCGCTGAGACAAAAGGCGGTGCTGACCACGCTGCTGATCACCTTTTTTGCCGTTTGCTCGGAACACATCGTCTATAGCTACGTCAGCGTGTTGCTGAAAAACACCCAGTTCGGCCCGCAGGCGATCCTGCCCCTCGCGCTGCTGGTGTTCGGCATTGGCGCGGTGATCGGCAATTTTGCCTCCGGCGCGTTAACCGATGCCCTCGGCAGCAAGTTCGTGCTGCTGTTTTCCGTGGCAATCCAGACGCTGTCCCTGTTTCTGCTGGCCTTCTATGTCACTTCCCCCTGGTGGGTGCTGGCCATCTTTCTGGTCTGGGGCATCACCGGCTGGATGTATCTGGTGCCGATCCAGCATCACCTGTTGTCGCTATCGAAACGCTTTGGCGCGCTGACCGTATCGCTCAACAGCTCGGTACTGTACGCCGGCATCGCGGCGGGCGGCATGCTGGGCGGCCTGGCGCTCTACGCGCTGCCGGCCTATTACCTGCCGCTGTTTTCGCTGCCGCTCGGCGCCATCGCCCTGCTGCTGACGCTGATCTTTTTCCGCGGGGAGGCCAGCGATGAGTGAATCACCGCCGGTGCTTTACGAACGTTATGGCGCGCAGGTTGCGGTCATCACCCTCAATCGGCCGGAGAAAAAAAACGCCATCAACCTGCAGATGGCCGAGCTGATCCGCACTTACCTGCGGCAGGCGGATAACGATGACTCGGTGCGAGCGATCGTCCTGGCTGGTCAACCGGCGGTATTTTCCGCTGGCATGGATATCAACGCCTTTCATCAGGGTGAACTGCCCATCGTCACGCCGGAGGGGTTTGGCGGGCTGATCCATGCACAGATCGCCAAGGTGATCATCGCCGCCGTTGACGGCATCGCGTTTGGGGGCGGATTTGAGCTGGCGCTGGCGTGCGATCTGATCGTCGCCGGCCAGAACGCGCGCTTCAGCTTCCCCGAAACCGGGCTCGGGTTAGTCGCCGCACAAGGCGGGTGCGCGCGCTTGCCGGCGCGTATTTCTCCCTATGTCGCGCTCGACTGGCTGCTGACAGGCAGAACCGTCGGCGCACAGGAGGCGTTGTCACACGGCGCCATTTCTCGCATCAGCGAGGGGGCGGCCCGGGAAGAGGCGCTGCGCATCGCCGAACAGATCGCCGGAAAAGATCTTGCCGCCAGCCAGGCGGTTAAGGCCATTGTGCGCCAGGGGCTGGCACGGCAAGAAGCCCCCTCATTCGATTTTCAACAAGGCCCGGTCGAGCGCCTGCGTCAGGCCGCCGCCCGCCGATAATGCCCCTGCCGGTTCGCCTGAACCGGCATTTCCCGTTTGTCCTCCACCGCTCATTTTACGCAGCCCGCCTCTCGGCGCTGGGCTACACTGCCGGTAGCCCTAATGCGCTGATAAGGAAAAACAATGCGCCACTTGCCTCTGCTGACCCCCAGACTGATCCTGCGCCCGTTCACCGCCGACGATCTGCCCCACTTTACCGCCTACCGCAGCCACCCTGACGTGGCGCGCTATCAAAGCTGGAGCGACTACAGCGTCGCCGAGGCACAGGCCTTTTTCGCACAGCAACGGCGGCTCGAATTCAACCGTGACGACAGCTGGTTTCAACTGGCGGTCGAACGCCGCGAGGACGGCGCGTTGCTCGGCGATATCGCGGTGCATTTCTTCGATGAGGGGCGCCAGGCTGAACTGGGCGTGACCTTCGCGCCCAGCCACCAGCGTCAAGGGCTGGCGCGCGAGGCGCTGAACGCCGTCATCGCTCTGCTGTTCGGGCCGCTGGCGAAGCACCGGATTACTGCGGTGGTGGACGCGCGTAATCTTGCCGCCGCCACGCTGTTCGGCAAACTGGGTTTTCGGCGCGAGGCCTATTGGCGGCAAAACGTGTTTTTCAAAGGCGCATGGGGCGACGAATTCGGTTTCGCCCTGCTGCAAAGTGAATGGCGGGAGAATGCAAGGCATGACGTTGCTGAATAAATACCTTGGGCAATACCAGTTCTCGGAACGGCATGCGATCGTCATCGCCGCGCCGCAGGCGCGGATCCTGGCGGCCGTGGCCGCCTACGATCCCAAGCACGATCGTTTCTTCCGCAGCATGATAGCGCTGCGCGAATTGCCTGCGCGGCTGATGCCGCGCCGAACGCCCACCCCGCCGCCGTTTGGCCTGCATAACTTTTGCCTGCTTGAGCAGGATGACAGCGCGTTGGTCTATGGCCTGATCGGCCGCTTTTGGCAGGCTGAATACGGTCTGGAGCAGGTCGCTGACGGGGCGGGCTTTCTGGCCTTCGCTCAGCCCGGCGTCGCCAAACTGGCGCTGGGTTATGTTGTGAGTCCCCCCGAGGGCGGGCGTTGTCGTCTGGTGACGGAAACGCGCATCTTCTGCCCCGACGACGCCAGCCGGCGGCGGTTTACCCCCTATTGGTATGCTATTCGCCTGGTGAGCGGGTTGATACGGCGCCGTATGTTGCGCGCCATTAAAACCGCCAGCGAAAAGCAGGCGGTGAATCATTCACCAGATTGATTAATTTAAGAGCATTCTTAGAGAATGAAAATCATTATCAGCCTATTTTTTAATCACAACAAGATCAAGATAGTGTTGAGAAGCCATTAACCCCGCCCCCTGCGGGGATTTTTTCGCCTATTTATCACCTGTTTCAGGAAATGCCTCCATAAACAGGAAGGTGCAAGGCTTGCGTTGATACTGATTGATCTGCGGCACCAGCCGGGTGAAATGCTCGGTCTGACAATGCACGTCCAGGGCGGCGCGATCCGGCCAGCTTTCGATAAAAATAAAATGCCCGGGATCCTGCTGGTCGATGCACAGTTCATAACTGATGTTCAGCGGCTCTTGACGGGTTTTCTCCACCAGCTCGCGATACCACGGCATAACGGTGTCAATGTGTTCCGGGTGGATAAAATCTTCAGCGATGACCTTCAGCATGTTGCGCTCCTGCATTCTGTTTTGCCGTGCCTCACCTTATCGTCCTCACTCCCGAGATGAAAGCGCCATACTCCAGGTCTATCGCCGGGTTGCCAATTCGGTGATAGCGCACACAGATCTCGATCAAAGCGCTTGAACGCGCCCTGGCCCTGTGTGAACGTCTGATTAACAAAAAAGCAACACGCCATTCACCATGGTGATGTCTGCATCAACCTGCCGACCCGATATGCGGCATTTTTTTCACCCTTAAAGGCCTGACCATTAGACCTTTAAGGCTCGCGAAGAAAGTCCGCTGTTACCGTCGTGTTGAGGGCAACGGCGCCAGGACGGTCCTTATGACCGACGCTTGTCATTCTCAGAAGAGAGGTTACCGCCAGTGAATCACGCCACCTATGCCGTTCCTGCGCTCAACGCCGCCATTCGCAAAACCTGGCGCAGACTGGTGCCCTTGATGTTCGCCATGTACTTCATCGCGTTTATCGATAGGGTTAACGTCGGCTTTGCCAAGGACGCGATGGCCATCGATATCGCGCTGTCGCAATCCGCCTTTGCACTGGGCGCCGGAATATTTTTTGCCGCCTATGCGCTGTTTGGCATCCCGGCCAACCTGCTGATGAACCGCTGGGGAGCCAAACGCTGGCTCAGCGCCACCACCGCGCTGTGGGGGGCGCTGTCGGCCTGCACCGGGCTGGTGACCAATGAACAGCAATTTATCGTTCTGCGGTTTCTGCTGGGGATCGCCGAAGCCGGCTTTTACCCCGGCATCCTGCTGCTGGCGTCGATCTATTTTCCCAATAAGGTGCGCGCCTCGGTTATTGGCATTTTCGTGCTTGGCGTGCCGGCGGCCCTGACGCTCGGCTCACCGCTGTCGGGGGCATTGCTGGAGATGCACGGCGTGTTGGGTAAACCCGGTTGGTTCTGGATGTTCGTGCTGGAAGGGCTGCCGGCCGTCGCACTCGGCGTCTTCGCCTTTTTCTATCTCGACGATAACCCACGGCAGGCCCGCTTTCTGACCGAGGAAGAACGCACGGCGCTGGTGGCACAATTGGCCGATGAACAGCAGCAGACCGAAACCAGCAGCGTCAAAGCGGCGATGAGCAGCGGCACCGTTTGGCATCTGGCGTTGATCTACGGCACCCTGCAGATTGGCGTATACGGCCTGATGTTTTTCCTGCCGTCGCAGGTCGCTTCGCTGATGGGCACCCATCTCGGCTTCAAGGCCTCGCTGGTGGCCGCCATCCCCTGGGCGTTCTCCGCGCTGGGCGTCTATTTCCTGCCGCGCTATGCCGACAGAAACACCGCCAGAAGATTACCGATCGCCGTCGGGTGCATGGTCGCCGCAGCGCTGGGGTTGGTGGTGTCTTCCTATGCCGGCCCTCTGCTCGCCATCGTCGCCCTGAGCTGCTGCGCAGTCAGTTTCCTGGCGGTGCAGCCGATTTTCTGGACGTTTCCCGCTCAGGTGCTCACCGGCCCGGCGCTGGCGGCCGGCATCGGTTTTTGCACCACGCTCGGCGCCGCATTCAGCTTTTTAGCCCCGCTGATCCGCACGGAGGCGGAACAGCGTTTTCACAGCCCGCATGCCGGGCCATTGGTGCTGGCCGCCTTTTCGCTGCTGTGCGCCACGCTGTTGTGGGCGCTCAGAAACCGGCGCGCCGACGTGAGCAAGCAAGACGCGGAGATTGCCGGATAGCGGCGCGTTATTTAACCCTTATTGAACCTGCGGATGGGACACTGGCACTCAGCCCTCTCGCCCGCAGGTGTTAAATGGATGAATTGACGCACATTATCGCCAAATACAGTCCGGAACCGGGGATGTTGCTGCTGCTGATTTTCCTGTTCGCGCTGGGAAAATCCGTGATCGTGGTGTCTTCCGCCCTGCCGCCCGCCTCGGTGACGCTGCTGATGGGCATCGTTGCAGGCAAGCACGCGCTGCCCTTCGGCGCGGTTTGGGCGGCCATCGCCCTCGGCGCCGCGTTGGGCTCGATCCTGTCTTTCCACTGTGGCGCACGGCTGCACGGCCGCGTTCTTGGCCGCCGACTGCCGGCACGCTTTCACGCCCCGCTGCGCAAAGCGCAACGTTCCTTGCAAAAGCGCGGACTACCGCTGCTGTTCGCCTCGCGTTTTCTGGCGGTGATGCGTTACACCGTGCCGCTGATGGCCGGCATGCTGCAACTGCCGGCGCGGCGCGTCTATGCCACCGCCGCGCTCTCGGCCGGCGTCTGGGCGCTGCTTTTGATGTCGGCGGCGCATTTATTCCCCCGCTTCTTGACCTGAAAGATTCTTGGGCAAATGGCTCGCCCCTGCGCCGACATTGCGCCAGCGCACAGCCTCTCTTGCCGTATAAACTGCAGTGCGACACCGCAGTTTGCGCCAGATCACCTTTCTGAACATCAGTCGAAAAATGCGAATTTTTTTGCAAAAAGCGCGCTTAAAACGGCGCAACGAGGGAACAAGCAGAGAAAAGCCTGAGCGTAACACGCTGATTTGGTTGGTGGGTGGTACAGGGTTCGAACCTGTGCCCCATTGATTAAGCTTCAACTGCTCTACCGACTGAGCTAACGACCCAACGCGGTAAGTTGCCCTCCTCGTCAGTGCCGCTGTCAAACGCTTCCACTCATTACTTTTTCTCATGCGAATTTTACAACCCTTTGTTTAATCAACGAGATAAGCCGCATAAGGTCTGTTAATCCCATCTTTTGAAGAGTAATCTTCCGCTCCCTGAACGTCCGATTTGCCTCCTCCGTGTAAAGATTGATCGACTTTTATCCCACGTATAAATGTTGTAAACATGTTGCACAAAGGTGGCGTTATTGCACTACCTTACTAAAGCCGGATCAACCGGATAAATGTATAAAAAAGAGCCACTTCAGAGCTCACGACTTCACTAATGACAGGTAAAACAGGACATCATCAGATGGTAGATCACTCTAAAATAGCGACTGACGCGACGCCCGCTTCAGAAGATCATCTACGGCGAAACCTCACTAACCGACATATTCAACTGATCGCCATCGGCGGCGCCATCGGCACCGGTCTGTTTATGGGCTCCGGTAAAACCATCAGCCTGGCCGGCCCTTCGATCATCTTCGTGTACATGATCATCGGCTTTATGCTGTTCTTCGTGATGCGCGCCATGGGCGAGCTGCTGCTGTCCAATCTGGAATACAAATCGTTCAGCGATTTCGCCGCGGATCTGCTCGGCCCGTGGGCCGGTTTCTTCACCGGCTGGACCTACTGGTTCTGCTGGGTGGTCACCGGCATCGCCGACGTCGTGGCGATCACCGCCTACGCCCAGTTCTGGTTCCCCGAGCTGTCGCAGTGGATCGCTTCACTGCTGTGCGTGCTGTTGCTGCTCGGCCTTAATCTGGCGACGGTGAAAATGTTCGGCGAAATGGAGTTTTGGTTTGCGATGATTAAAATCGTCGCCATCGTCGGGCTGATTGTCGCCGGGCTGGTGATGATCGCCATGCAGTTCCAGTCGCCGACCGGCACCGTGGCCTCATTCACCCATCTGTGGAATGACGGCGGCATGTTCCCGAAAGGCATCAGCGGCTTCTTCGCCGGCTTCCAGATCGCGGTATTCGCCTTCGTCGGCATTGAGCTGGTGGGCACCACCGCCGCGGAAACCAAGGATCCGGAGAAGTCGCTGCCGCGCGCCATCAACTCGATTCCGATCCGCATCATCATGTTCTACGTGTTCGCCCTGATCGTCATCATGTCGGTAACGCCGTGGAACTCCGTGGTGCCTGACAAGAGCCCGTTCGTTGAGCTGTTCGTGCTGATCGGCCTGCCGGCCGCGGCCAGCGTAATCAACTTCGTGGTGCTGACCTCCGCCGCCTCTTCCGCCAACAGCGGCGTGTTCTCCACCAGCCGCATGCTGTTCGGGCTGGCGCAGGAAGGCGACGCGCCGAAATCGTTCGCTAACCTGTCCAAGCGCGCGGTGCCGGCCAACGGCCTCACCTTCTCCTGCATCTGCCTGCTGGGTGGCGTGGTGTTGATTTACCTGATCCCGAACGTGATGACGGTCTTCACTCTGGTGACCACCGTATCGGCGATTCTGTTCATGTTCGTCTGGACCATCATCCTGTGCTCGTACCTGGTCTACCGTAAACGGCGCCCGGCGCTGCACCAGAAATCGATCTACAAGATGCCTGCCGGCAAACTGATGTGCTGGGTGTGCATGGCGTTCTTCGTGTTCGTGCTGGTGCTGCTGTCGCTGCGCGAAGACACCCGCCAGGCGTTGATCGTTACCCCGCTGTGGTTCATCGTGCTCGGCCTGTCTTACGTGTTCCTGCGCAAGAAGAAAACCGCGTGATGCAAAAAGGGGCGGATCTCTCCGCCCCTTTCTTTTTACGCCTCTGCGCTAATCCGCTTCCGTCGCCACCGCCGCTTTATCCTTGCGCCGCACGCGCAGCTCGCTGACCACCACCCCAATCACGATCAACGCGCCCCCCAATAACGCCACGCCCGGTAAACGCTCACCGGCGAGCCGCCCGACGATGCCCGCCCAGACCGGTTCACCGGCGTAGATCACCGTAGCGCGCGTGGGTGAAACGCTGCGCTGCGCCCAGTTCATGGTCAGTTGAATCAACGCGCTGGCCAGCCCCAGCCCTATGGCGCTGTACAGCAGGTAATCCGAATACGGCGGCGGCGGCTCGCCGGTCGGCACCATCATCAAAAACGAGGCCAGCGAGGCGGTCGCCAGCTGTACTATAGTCACGCGGCGGATATTCACCTTGCCGGCGAAAGCGCCGATGAGGATGATCTCTGCCGCCATGCCCAGCGTGCCGGCCAGCGTCAGCATTTCGCCGAGGCTCAGCGTCATGTCGGTGCTGCTCGGCGCCGCCAGCAGCATCAGGCCGGTAAAGGCCAGCAGAATGCCGATCCACGACATGATGCCGGGGAAGCGCCCCAGCACCAGCCATTGCAACAGCGGCACGATCGGCACGTACATGGCGGTGATGAACGCCGATTGGCTGCTGCTAATCGTCTGCAGACCGACGGTTTGCATGCTGTAGCCGAACATGATCGCCAGCCCGATCAGGACGCCCGCCTTCAGTTCATACAGGGTCAGGCCGCGCAGCACGCGCAGCGAAAACAACGTCAACGCCAGCGTGGCGGTGGCGAAACGCAGGCCGACAAAAAAGAACGGCCCGCTGACTTGCATCGCGTGATGCACCGCCAAAAAGGTGCCGCCCCAGATCATCGTGATGAAAATCAACACCGCTTCCGGCAGCCTGATCTGCGGAACCACGGCGGAAATAAAGGATTTTTTTGCTGCTGACACCGGCTTGCCCTTCCTGCTGAGTGCAATATAATGCACAGATCCTGCCAGTATGAGATAAAGTCCGGCGATGAGCAATACGGCGCATAACGCGAAAACCGATCCCCCCAAAGTGCTGCAGTACCTGAGCAGCAATCTGCGCGGCTACCGCCAGCAGGCGGGCCTGAGCCAGATGGCGCTGGCCGAGCTTTCCGGCGTCAGCCGCCGCATGCTGGCGGGCATCGAGGCCGGCGATCGCAACGTCAGCCTGGCGGTACTCGACAAGATCGCCGCCGCCCTGGCGATTTCCTTTACCGATCTGATTCAAGCACCGGAGGCTCGCGGCAACCATCTGGTGGGCGAGTTGGCCTGGCAAGGCGCACAGCCGGGCAGCCAGGCGCTGTTCGCCGCCAGCGTGCCGGCGCGCCAACGGGCCGAGCTGTGGGAATGGACGCTGATGCCGGGTGAGCGCTATGACTCGGCGCCGGACGCCGAAGGCTGGAGTGAAATGATCTACGTGATTGCCGGCACCCTGACATTGGAACTGGAACAAGGCACGCTGACGCTCAGCGCCGGCGCCGCGCAAACCTTCAACAGCGATCAACGTTACGCTTACGCCAACCACGGCGACCTCCCGCTGCGCTTTATCCGCAACGTCGCCTTCTGACTGCCCGCCGGCCCGCGCCGGCGGCGGATGTCGTGTCGCTGTCGTGCCGCTGTCGTGGCGCCGCCACCCCGCGCCTCCTACACTGGATGACAGTGACAGCGAACTCGGGAGTGCATCATGCAAAAGTACCGCATCAGGCCGTTACGTCTGGAGAAAGGCTGGTCGCAGGAACAGTTGGCGACCATCGCCGGCCTCAGCACCCGCACCGTACAGCGGATTGAAAACGGCGAACAGGCCAGCCTGGAAACCTTGACCGCGATCGCCGCCGCGCTGGGCGTGCAGGTCCGCGATCTCAACGCACAGCCGCAACAGACAATAGAGGAGGAGGCGCCTGACGAACAGCGCCTTCGTCGCCAGGTCGCGGCAGAAGGCAAACTGCTGAGCATGGCGGTGCGTTTCGCCGTGATTGGCGTGATGTTGTTCGCCATCAATTGGTTTACCCACCCGCACTATCTCTGGTCGCTGTGGGCGATCGGCGGCATGAGCCTCGCGCTGGTCATGCGGGCGGTGCGCACTCTGCTGCTGCGCAACGTCTTCAGCCGCTGGCAGGAACAGCGGCTGGCGCAAAAACTCAGGCGTCTGCCGTGAGCGTTAGCCACTCGGCCAGCCGGGCCAACGCGCTGCCCGGCACGATCGCCTGCGGCGACAGCAGGTAATAGCCGCTGCCGTCGGGCGTAAAACCGAACGGCGCACTCAACAAACCGGCGGCCAGATCGTCTCGCACTTGCAACCACGGGCCGATCGCGATGCCAAGACCGGCGACCGCCGCCTGCAGGCTGAAATAGAAATGATCAAAGCGCTGCTCCGAATGCCCTGCCAACGTCATCCCCTGCTGCTGCGCCCAGTGCCGCCAGGCATCCGGCCGGGTGGCAGAATGCAGCAGTTTAGTGCCGGGCCGCAAACTCCGCAGGCTGCCCTCGGCGCTCGTCATCCTTGCCAATGCCTCGGGTTGGCACACCGGCCCAACCTTTTCACTGAACAGCGCCAGGCTATGCACCTGCTTTCCCCAATCGAAGTCATTGCGCCTGATCGCCGCCGTAATGCCGTCATGGAACGAAAACGGCCCGCCACCGGCCACCAGTTGTAAGTTGATATCCGGGTGCGCCTGCTGAAAAGCCGGCAGACGCGGGATCAGCCAACGCATCAATAAGGTCGGTTCGCAGGACAAGACCAGCGGCGCGTCGAGCGCCTGCTGACGCAGTTCCAGCGCGGTATGATCCAGAATGCCGAAGGCCTGCTGTGTCGCCTGAAACAGCTTGCGGCCCGCCGCCGTGAGCAGTACCCGCCGATGGCGGCGCTCAAACAACGCCACGCCCAGTTCCTCTTCCAGCGCCCGCACCGCCCGGCTGACGGCGCCATGCGTCAAATTCAGCCCCTGCGCCGCCTGCGTAAAACTTTCCAATCGCGCGGCAGCCTCGAAGCAGCGCAGCCCGCCCAACGGCAACGGCCTGCCGATATTGCGTGAGTTTTTCTCACCGATATTGTCACTATTCATCGTTTGTCACCGAGAAAAATTACTCTTATAAATCAGTCACTCTATTGATAAACACCGCAAGGATAACTATGACTGAACTCATCGCTGTCGTCACCATTACTTTACTCGCCGTGATAAGCCCGGGGCCGGACTTCGCCATGGTTTCGCGCAATAGCCTGTTGCTTTCGCGCCGCGCCGGCGTCTTGACCGCCTGCGGCATCGGCGCCGGGGTGCTGGTCCATGTCAGCTATACGCTGATTGGCGTCGGCGTGTTGATTCAACAGTCGCCCTGGTTGTTTAACCTGCTTAAAGCCATCGGCGCCGCCTACCTGATCTACCTCGGCGTTACGCTGCTGCGCAACGCGGCGCATCATGACGCAGCCCCCAGCACAGCGCCGGCCGCCATTAGCGATTTCGCCGCCTTGAAAACCGGTTTTTTCACCAACGCGTTAAACCCGAAAACCACCATCTTCATCGTCAGCCTGTTCATGCAGGTGGTTTCTCCACACACCCCGCTCGGCGTGCAAATCGGCTATGGTCTTTTTATCGCCGCCGTCCATATCTTCTGGTTTGCCGCCGTCGCGCTGCTATTTTCCGCACCGGGCGTCAATGCGCGCTTTTTGCGTTTGCGCCGCGGCATCGACCGCACCTTTGGCGGGCTGCTGATCGCCTTTGGCGCCCTGCTGGCGATCGCCGGCATCAAGTAACGCCGTAACGCCAAGTTCGCCATTCGCTTCTATGCTTATCAGGGGTTTTTGTTAATCATCTGAGCGGGAGTACGGAACATGACGAAACTGTTGGTGCTTTATTACTCAATGTACGGCCACATCGAACGCCTGGCGCAGGCGGTGGCCGAAGGGGCGAATCGGGTCGATAACGTGGACGTGACGATTAAACGCGTGCCGGAAACCATGACGCCGGAGGCCTTCGCCAAGGCCGGGGGCAAACAACATCAACAGGCGCCGGTCGCCACCCCGCAAGAGCTGGCGGACTATGACGGCATCATCTTCGGTACGCCGACCCGCTTCGGCAATATGGCCGGGCAAATGCGCACCTTCCTCGATCAGACCGGCGGCCTGTGGGCTTCCGGCGCGCTGTACGGCAAGGTAGGCAGCGTCTTCTCCTCCACCGGCACCGGCGGTGGCCAGGAACAGACCATCAGTTCGACCTGGACCACGCTGGCGCACCACGGTTTCATCATCGTGCCGATCGGCTATGCGACGCAGGAGCTGTTTGACGTTTCACAGGTGCGCGGCGGCACCCCGTATGGCGCCACCACCATCGCCGGCGCCGACGGTTCGCGGCAGCCGAGCAACGAAGAGCTGACCATTGCCCGTTATCAGGGCGAACACGTGGCCAAAATCACCGCCAAGCTGAAAAGTTAAGCGCCCTCCAGCCTCGTGATCCAAAGGGCCGCGCATTCGCACGGCCCCATCTTGTTGCCGACCCGCCGCAAGGTTAGAATGCCCCTCCCCCGGCCATTCAGCGTCTGAAGGCCAGGCCCGAATTCGTTCTGCCCGTCGCTCATCCGCTTTCAGCCTGAGGACGGGCGTTCTGTTTTTTGCGCACAGCGAAGGGAATAAGTCAGTGTCTAAAGATTTTGATGAACTAATAAGAGACATGGATCTTATTATTGAAAATGTAGACAGCTTCAAGGCTCTGGCTCCGCGCGCGCCCGAGCCGGCTCCGGCCCCGCCGCCGCCGGTTCATCACTACGACTCGTTCTGCGAAAACATCGCGCTGAAAGTCGTCTTGAAGGTGCTGCTGTCTTCGGTGGACAAGATAGTCAAAGTGCAGATCGCCAACAAGGTCGAGCAAGAAATCGCCCAGATCGAACAGCAGGTGGTGCGCGCCGGCGGCGGCCCGGTATCACCGGACGATCTGGCGCAGATGACGCATTACGTTCGCCGCACGGTCAACGACCTGCTGGAATAATCCCCCCTTTGAAACGGCGTCTGTTGGACGCCGTTTTTATTTCCGCCGCATTTCACGTGCGGCGTGGCTGTACCATGACTGACACATTCACAACATGAATATGTTGCATTGTTGTATTCGTTTCACTGCGATAAGTTTAATTTACTGTAAATATATACAGTACTTTTTTAACTTATTGAGGATATGAATATGCGCTTTAACAACAAGATGTTGGCCCTGGTCGCCCTGCTGTTCGCCGCACAGGCGTCGGCCGACACGCTCGAATCCATCGACAACTGCGCGGTCGGCTGCCCGACCGGCGGCAGCAGCAACGTGTCTATCGTGCGTCATGCTTATACGTTGAACAACAACAGCACCACCAAGTTCGCCAACTGGGTGGCTTATCACATCACCAAAGACACACCGGCCAGCGGCAAGACGCGCAACTGGAAAACCGATCCGGCGCTCAACCCGGCGGACACGTTGGCGCCCGCCGATTACACTGGCGCCAACGCGGCGCTGAAGGTCGATCGCGGTCATCAGGCGCCGCTGGCCTCGCTGGCGGGCGTCTCCGACTGGGAATCGCTGAATTACCTGTCCAACATCACGCCGCAAAAGTCCGATCTTAACCAGGGCGCCTGGGCGCGGCTGGAAGATCAGGAACGCAAGCTGATCGATCGCGCCGATATCTCCTCGGTCTATACCGTGACCGGGCCGCTGTATGAACGCGATATGGGCAAACTGCCGGGCACCCAGAAAGCGCACACCATCCCCAGTGCCTACTGGAAGGTGATTTTCATCAACAACAGCCCGGCGGTGAACCACTATGCCGCTTTCCTGTTCGATCAGAACACGCCGAAGGGCGCCGATTTCTGCCAATTCCGCGTGACGGTGGACGAGATCGAGAAACGCACCGGCCTGATCATCTGGGCCGGTCTGCCGGACGACGTGCAGGCTTCGCTGAAGAGCAAACCCGGCGTCCTGCCGGAGTTGATGGGCTGCAAAAACTGACGAAAAAACCCGCCGAAGCGGGTTTATTTTTCACGCGGGCGCCGGCGGATTATTCCGTCAGCGCTTTTTGCGCGGCGGCCAACTCACGCTGACGGGGTGAGGCTACCGCGTGATCGCGCGCCAACAGCGTATACACCGTCGGCAACACAAACAGGGTAAACAGCGTGCCCACCAGCATGCCGGAGACGATCACCAGCCCCAGGCCGAAGCGGCTGGCAGCCCCGGCGCCGCTGGCGAACAGCAGCGGGATCAAACCGAACACCATCGCCCCGGTGGTCATCAGCACCGGCCGCAGACGAATTTGCGCCGCCTGCAAAATCGCGCCGCGCCGCGTCAGCCCCTGATGCATCTGCAGCTCATTGGCGAACTCCACCATCAGAATGCCGTGCTTGCTGATGAGCCCGATCAGGGTCACCAGCCCGACCTGGGTGTAGATATTCATCGTGGCGTAGCCCAGCGCCAGCGGCAGCAAGGCGCCGCAGATCGACAGCGGCACGGTGATGAGGATAATCAGCGGATCTTTCAGGCTCTCGTACTGCGCCGCCAGCACCAGGTAAATGATCACCAAGGCCGCCAGGAACGCGAACGCCAGCGCGCTGCCCTCTTGGGTGTATTGGCGCGAATCCCCCTGCCAGTCGTGGCTAAATTCGGCCGGCAGCGCATTGGCCTGCCGTTCGAGGAAAGCCACCGCTTCGCCCATCGAAACGCCGGGCGCGGGAATGGCCTGCAGGGTGGCGGCGTTCTGCTGGTTGAACTGGGTCAGCTTGTTCGGTTCGACCTTAACAGCCACCGATACCACGGTGGAGAGCGGCACCAGCGTATTGTCCTGGGTGCGGACATATTGCCGCGCCAGCGCCTGCGGCGTCAGCCGTTGTTCGCGCAGGCTTTGCGGGATGACGTCATAAGCGCGCCCGTCCATGCCGAAGCGGTTGAGGTAGTTCTCTCCCACCAGCACCGCCAACGATTCACCGATGTCGCTCATGCGTATCCCCAGACTGTTGGCCTTGGCGCGATCGATGCGCACCTCCGCCAGCGGGTTGTTGTAGTCCAAATCGCTGTCCACCACCATAAACAGGCCGCTGTTTCTGGCGTTCTGCTTCACCTCCTCCAGGGTGCGGTACAGCTGCGGGTAGTCCTGCGGCGTACGCAGCACCATTTGCACCGGCAGCCCCCCGGTGGAGCCTGGCAAGGCGGGCAGCTGGAAGGCGAAAATGCTGGTGCCTTCAACATCGTTCACCGCCCGTTGCAGCTCGGCCTGCACCGCCGACGCCGAGCGCTGGCGCGCCTGCCACAGCGTCAGGTTGATGCCGCCGATGCCGGACGCCGTGCCGTCGCTGCCGTTGATGATCCAGCGGCTTTCGGTTTCCGACATGCGGTTGTAAACCTCATCCAGCTTGTAGGCAAAGCGTTCGACATAGTTCAGGTTGGCGTGCTGCGGCGCCTTGATGGCGGTCAGTACAATGGCCTGATCCTCGGTCGGCGCCAGCTCGCGCTGCGGCATCAGGTACAATAGCGGCAGACTGATCATCACCAGCAACGCCAGCGTGCCGGTCACCCAACGGTGGTGCAGCGAGAAATCCAGCGCGCGCGCATAGCGCCGCGTCAGGCCGCCGAAGAACCACTCGGCGGCGTGCGCCACGCGCCCTTCGCTCTGTTTGGCCGGCAGCAGGAGCGAGCTCATCACCGGCGACAGCGTCAGCGCCACCACGCCGGACACCACTACCGCCCCGGCCAGCGTCAGTGCGAATTCGCGAAACAGCGCGCCGGTCAGCCCGCCCATCAGGCCGATCGGCGCATAGACCGCGGCCAGCGTCAGAGTCATGGCGATCACTGGCCCGGCCACCTCGCGTGCGCCGATCATCGCCGCCGCCAGCGGCGTTTTCCCCTCTTCGATATGGCGATGCACGTTCTCCACCACCACGATGGCGTCGTCCACCACCAAACCGATCGCCAGGACCATCGCCAGCAGCGTCAGCAAATTGACGCTGAAGCCAAAGGCCAACATCAGCCCGGCAGCGCCAAGTATCGACAGCGGAATGGTCACCACCGGAATCAACACGGTGCGCAGCGACCCCAGACACAGGTAGATCACCGCCACAACGATCGCCAGCGCTTCGAGCAGGGTATGCACCACTTCATCGATCGAGGCCTGAATAAAGCGCGCGGTTTCGAACGCCAGCGCCATCTTCACGCCCGGCGGCTGCATCTTGTCGATCGCCGGCATCAGGTGGCGAATGCCGTCGACGATCACCAGCGGGTTGCCGGTCGGCGTAGGGAAGACGCCGAGGAACACCGCCGGTTCGCCATCCATCAAGGCGCTGGTTTCCGTGGCTGCGGCGCCCAGCTCCACGGTGCCGACGTCTTTCAGGCGCACCAGACCGTTGCCGTCGTTGCGCACCACCAGATTGCGAAACTCCTCTACGCTGGTGAGATCGGTATTCACCCGCACGTTGGCAACCACATACTGCCCTTTCACCTTGCCCGGCGCCGCCTGGTAGTTGTTGCGCCGCACCGCATCGGCCACATCGGCAGCGGTCAGACCGCGGCCGGCCAGCCGATCGCTGTCCAGCCACAGGCGCATCGCCATTTTTTGCCCGCCGAACACTTCAACCTTGGCGACGCCGTCGATGGTGGTGAACATCGGTTCCACCACCCGCGTCAGGTATTCGCTCAGCGCCGGCGTGGACAGCGTTTTACTGGAAAAACCGACATAGGCCACAGCGGTGGCTTCACCGGCTGAGCGCTCAATCACCGGATCGTAAGCCTGTTCCGGCAGCTTATAGCGCACCTGGTTGACCTTGGCCATCACTTCGGTCAGCGCCTGGGTGGAGTCGCGGTTCAGCGCCATGCGCACCGTCACCACGCTGCGCCCCTGCACCGAGGAGGAAGAAAGGTAGTCAACGCCCTCGACGGAGGACACTGCCTGGGCGATCGGCTGCGTAACAAAGCCCTGCATCAGCTCGGACGACGCGCCGGGATAGTCGGTGCTGATGGTGATGGTAGAGTTTTCCAGCAGCGGGTATTGGCGGATCGGCAGTTTGCTGAGCGCCAGCGCGCCGAACAGCAGAATCAGGGTGCTGACCACCAGCGCCAGCACCGGCCGGCGCACGAACAGATCGGTAAATGTCATCGGCCTCTCCTCAGGAACCGGCCTGGGCGGCGTTCAGAGTATCCTGCGCCACCGGCTCGGCCGCCGTGCCGTCGCTCAGCTTGAGCTGGCCCGAAGTCACCACCCGGTCGCCTTCCTGCAGACCGCTGACGATCTCGACGCGCCCGTCGTTGCGCTCACCCACGGTGACTGAGACGCGCTTGACCGTCATGCCCTTTTCACCCTGCTGGGCCAGAAACACGGTATCGCCGTACGCCGTATAGGTCAGCGCCGTTTCCGGCACCGTCAGCACCGCCACGCGCTGCTGCTGCGTGACGCGAATGCCCGCGTACATACCGGCTTTCAGCAATCCTTGACGGTTGGCCAACGTCGCCTGCACCTGCACGGTGCGGGATTTGCCGATCATCGGGTCGATAGCGGTAATGGCGGCGGGGAAAGCGCGCTCGGGATAGGCCCCGACCTGCACCGACACCGCCTGCCCCAACGCCAGCCCGGCGCTGCTTTGTTCGTCCAGCGAGAAGTTGACGCGCAGCGTATCGGCGTCCACCAGGTTCGCCACCGCCTCGGCGGCGTTGAGGTATTGCCCTTCATGCACGCGACGAATGCCGATGGTGCCGGAGAACGGCGCGCGGATCGCCTTTTTTGCGATTTTGGCCTGCGTTTCCTGCACCGCCCCGAACGCCATATCCCGTTCGGCCAGCGCATCGTCCAGCTGTTGTCGCGCGGTGGCGTTGAAGTTCATCAGCTTGCGCATGCGCGCCAACAGCAGATCGGCATTGCGCAATTGTGCCTGCAGGCGCACCAGCTCAGCCTGCTCGACCGCATCGTTGAGCTGCACCAGTAGTTGCCCCTGCCGCACCGTTTGGCCGGATTCGAACAGGATGCGCGTGATGCGGCCGCTGGTCTCTGCCGCCACTTCCACCTGGCTGGCCGCCTCCAGCTCGCCCACGCCGGCGTAACTGCGCGCCGCCTGTTCACGCAGTGCGGGCGCCAGCGCCACTTTCACCGGCGGATAGGCCGGCGCACCTTCGCTTTGCCGCGCGGTGGATCGCATCGCGACCGCAGCGACGGCGAGCGCCGCCAGCAGCGCGGCAATAATGAGGTATCGTTTCATCATGTAACGGTTTCTTCCTGATTTTACAGCCAAAGCCATCCTTGCCCCGACGCAGCGCAGGCAGGTGACGAGAGATGCCGGTTGCCAAGCCCGGCTGGCTGCACTATAAAACCTCAGGTTAACTTGAGGTCAAGCTGAGGAACGTGGAATGGCAAGAAATGAACCGATTAACACCTATCGGCTATTGACCGTTGGAGAAGTGGCGAAGCGCAGCGGCGTGGCGGTATCCGCGTTGCACTTTTACGAAAGCAAGGGGCTGATTCAGGCAACGCGCAACGCCGGTAACCAGCGCCGCTACACGCCGGTGGTGTTGCGCTACATCGCGGTGATCAAGATCGCGCAAAGCGCGGGCATTCCACTGGAGGAGATCCGCGCCACGCTGGGCCGCTTTCCCAGCGGCAGCAAACTGACCTCAGAACAATGGGGGCTTTTGTCCTCCGCCTGGCGCAAAACGCTGGATGAACGTATTCAACGGCTAACGGTGCTGCGCGACCATCTCGACAGCTGCATCGGCTGCGGCTGCCTGTCGCTCGCCGACTGCCCGCTGCGCAACCCAAACGATATTTTGGGCCAACAGGGCGCCGGCGCGCATATTTTCGAACACCCGACGGAACACCGGTGAGCGAAACAGGTTGCGCACCGGTTCTCCCGGGCCTCTCAAGGATAGATGATGTTCAACGTGGCCGAGGTGTTGATTTCCCCCTGCGTCACGCCATCGCGCTGATAAGGGTAATAATAAGCGCCCATGCCGATGATGAAGTGACTGTTCAGGCTGCCGCCGGCGGCGACATGAAACAGTGAAGTGGCGCTGCCGCGATCGACGTTGGAAGGCGACAATACCACCGGCGAGCTCGGCATGTCGCGCTTGACCAGGCGCAGCCCCACTCCTTGCGCGCCGCCCGCATTGGCATTGGTCAACACGCTGGCGTCGGAGGCCAGCAGGTTATTGCTGGACAGGAACATCTCAACGGCGCGATCGGCGATGCCTTCCTGCTGCATGTTCTGGCAGTTGATGTTCAGCGAGAACGGCGTGTAGCCGGGTTGATTGTTATTCAGCACCTGCGCCATGCCCATTTTGGGCAACCTGACCGTCAGGCCGGCGTTGAGGGAGGAGTAGAAAGACAGCGAAGAAACACAAGGGGGCGTGCTCTTGGCAAACACGCCCCAGATAGCGGTTGGGGAGGCGGGAGGATTATTTTACCGACATATCCGTGCGGACGATGCCATGGTTTTTCATCACCTCTTCCATGGTGAGGTTCTCATCGTACGGCGTATCATCCACCACGACGTCTTGCGGGCGGACATAAGGTTTGGTCGCGCGTTTGAACATCCACCACCATACGAACACCAGAAAAGCGCCGGACTTCAAAAAGATCATCGTCCATAAGGCGACTTGATACCAGTTCATCTCTGTCTCCATAAGAGCATTAAGCGAAATTGATAAGGCGGCGTTGCTTGTCACACCGGTAACGCCTGGCAACAGCAGGCATCCGAGCGGCCGACCTTGATGGATGCATAATCTCACCGACGCATGGCCCTTATCAATAGCCGATCGCGTTTCCTGCAGAAGCGTCCCGGTTTATCCGCACGCAAAAGCAAAAAACCCCGTGCTCAGAGAGCACGGGGTCAGAATGTATGGCGGAGGAGCAGAGATTCGAACTCTGGAACGGTTTCCCGTCGACGGTTTTCAAGACCGTTGCCTTCAGCCACTCGGCCACCCCTCCGCAACGACGCGCACTATAAACAGACCTTATTCGCTTGTAAAGCCCAAACGCGTTCAACCGCGCGAAAAATCGCCGCAGGCAAAGCAAGCGGCGATCAAACGAACACCTTCCCCGTTGTTGCCATAATGATAACTAAGGGTAAAGATTGGTAAACAAACTTTAATCAAGCGCTTGCGCTGCCTATCATCGGGATTATTTTGTGATGGCCTGATAAGAGAGAGCATCATTATGGACCGCATTGTCGTCTCATCTTCTTCGCGCGACTCGCTGCTCAGCACGCATAAAGTCCTGCGCAACACCTATTTCCTGTTATCCCTGACCCTGGCTTTCTCGGCCTTGACCGCGACCGCCAGTACGATGTTGGGTCTGCCTGCGCCAGGCTTGCTGCTGATGCTGGTCGGTTTCTACGGCCTGATGTTCCTGACCCATAAACTGGCCAACAGCCCGGCGGGCATTCTGGCGGCTTTCGCGCTGACCGGTTTCATGGGATACGCCCTCGGCCCGATCCTCAGTTCGTTCCTGAACGCCGGCGCGGGCGATCTGATCATGCTGGCGCTGGGCGGCACCGCCGCGGTGTTCTTCTGCTGCTCGGCGTATGTGCTGACCACCCGTAAAGACATGTCGTTCCTGTCCGGCATGATGATGGCCGGTTTTGTGGTGCTGCTGGTGGCGGTGATCGCCAACCTGTTCCTGCAGATCCCTGCTCTGCACCTGGCTATCAGCGCGCTGTTCATCCTGTTCTCCGCCGGCGCGATCCTGTGGGAAACCAGCAACATCATTCACGGCGGCGAGACCAACTACATTCGCGCCACCGTTAGCCTGTACGTGTCGCTCTACAACATGTTCATCAGCCTGTTGAGCATTCTGGGCTTCGCCCGCAGCAACTGATCGCGCGTTACGCATGCCTTCCAGGCCCCGCTCCGGCGGGGCTTTGTTTTTTGCGGCCGAAAAAATTTGCTAAACTGGCGGCCGTTCCGAATTATCCGTTATCGAGGCAGTATGTTGGAGTTTGAAGGTCAGGTTATCGACACTGACGCGCAGGGCTATCTGAAAAACAGCGCCGACTGGCATGAGGGCCTGGCGCCGCTGCTGGCCGCGCAGGAAGAGATCGTGCTCACCGAAGCACACTGGGAAGTGGTGCGCTTCGTGCGCGACTTCTATCAGGAATTCAATACTTCGCCGGCTATTCGCATGCTGGTCAAAGCCATGGCGCAGAAATACGGCGAAGAAAAAGGCAACAGCCGCTATCTGTATCGCCTGTTTCCGAAAGGGCCGGCCAAACAAGCCACCAAAATCGCCGGCTTGCCGAAACCGGTGAAATGCATCTGACCGCTCAGCCCGCAGCGCCGCTGCAGGCGAGCATTCAGTAGCGAATGCCAAACCCGGCGTAATCGGCCACCCCCTGCGGCTCCACCAGCACGCGTTCGACGCGCGCGCTGCGCGGGCCGCCCTGTTTCAACCACTCCACCAGCTTATCCACCTGCGCCTGTGTGCCGCAGGCCACCACCTGAACGCTGCCGTCATCGAGATTGCGCGCATAGCCGGTCACCCCCAACGCCTCGGCCTGCCGCTGAGTGGAATAGCGGAACCCTACCCCCTGCACCACGCCATACACATACGCAGCAATGCAAACTTGTGACATAATCGCCCCCTGTTGTCTTGTCTAAAGAATAAGGATGTATTGAGTATAGAAACTCAATCAAAAGATAAAGAGACAGGGAGCCATAGGACAACAATTTGTCTAATGGAGGCTTACGTAAAAAGTAGACGGCCGAGTCCCCTCGGCCGGGACAGACGTTCTATTTTTCGGCGGGTAGCCAGTTGGCCCTTTCCCCGTAAAAGAAAGAGTCGATAAATCTGCTTTTGCCACGCAAGCGGATAAATATGATGACCAGGGCGAAAATAATGGCCGTTACGCTGAGATAAAAACCTGACGAATCCTTATCGACCATTGCTCCGACAAGCAAAATGGGTAACACATGCCAAAGATAAATAGGCAGAGATACCTGCCCCATTTTGACCACTAAGCCCTCAATTCTTAGCTTCAGGCGCTTACACAAACTCAGCATCAACAACAACAGCGCAGCATTAAATGCAAACCATGAGGCGGCATCCAGCAGTGCCCCGCTCGGTTCATAATACCCTAATATACCTACGGCCAACGCGATAGCGAACAATGCCAGCGGATTACCGTAAAAATTCTTATCCCCCACCAGGAAGCCTAATAAAAAGAAGGAGTAGTAATAATAGAAACGCTTATCACCAATGAATTTCAGCCAGGCATATTGGTTTTCCAGCGTGTCGGCGTAACAGTACCAGACAATAGACAATATGGCGGAAGTGAACAGAAAGAAACCGAGTAAGAAATTACTCTTGTAAATGACCATAGTATATAGCACAAATATGACCACTGCTGGGATATACCAAAGATGATAGTAGGGGTAGAGAAATAGACCGATGAGTTGCTTTAAGCCTACTTCTTCTGAGAAGTAAAGAGAATAAACACTGTAAACAACGAACGCCAACACATAAGGAATTATCATTCGCCACTGATACTTTTTCAGCACGCTAATCACGCCGCCATCAAGAAAATAGCGCCGAACAAAGTAGCCCGTCACCCCTAGAAAAAGCGGCATATGGAAATAATATATTGCCCCACGTAAACCAACATCAGCACTGCCAGGCAATACATGTCCCACAATGACGAGCAAGATAAGCAACCCTTTCAAAAAATCAAACGATAAGCTTCTTTCTTTAGCCATTTAAGAAAAATCCTAACATCTAAATAATAAATATCAGGTGCTCAATAACAGATTAAGTTAAGATTTTTGTCAATGCGAAAAAACCTAAAAATCACAAAAAACTTACAAAGAACTTACAAACCGTCGCCCGGAGGATAGGCCTTCCTCCGTGAGGCAAACGACAGTCTGAAGTCAATTACTACGACAACAAAATGATAGTAATCAATTAATTAAAAAAATAACCCCCAACCCTCATTGAATGATAGGCTCTGCTTGCTCACAAGAAAGCGCACCGTCGACACGCCGTCGTTGTTACACTTACCGTCGGACAACCAAGCGGCAGCGCTATTCCTATTTCGAGTAAAGCCATCTGCTCCATTGACGATTATGTGAGAGGCGTCAATGATTTTTTTTCAAGTTATCGATGGATGATGTAATATCAGAGAAATCAACCAACTTGCGAACGACTTTCGTTTTAAAACGATCATCATATTCAACCTGAGCATTTTTTACCTTTAATAACCTATCAATCATTCTGTCCGCTTGCTCGCCGTCGAATCCAAAATAACGGTTGCCGTAAAATCGCTCGCCGTTAATCAACACAGCACCTGAGTTTGGGTTCGCAGTGGGTGGAAATGAAATTTTATAATGCCCGGCCTGAACCGAAATCTTTAATACTCCATCACTTATAGTGTTTTCATCACCATGAAAAACCCACTCGTTAGCTAATACTGTGTTAGTCGTCATAAAAAAAATTAAAAACAAAAACATCCTCACTGGTGCACTCCCTTCAATTCATATCTTAAAAACAATCAGCAACACTCTTAATTAAAATAAAACATTACTATTCAGCCTTATTTCCTATAAAGCATAATGCCTCAGACGAATATCGGCGCCTACAGGTAACGAGGCGCCTTCACACGCTGATCGACGTGCGTTCATCTCTACCTCGCTATAATACACCTATTTAAGCTGTCATTTCTTCAGTTTGAAGGCTGCACTTTCTCTCTCTTCGGTGTGACGTCAGCAGAGATAACGCGATACAATCCGAGCCAACGCGGTAGTGAACACCGTAAGATTCAGCTATGATGACGAACTTATTTTGGCAATTCTTCAAACCCGCCAATTAACCCATTGAATAAAAAGTAGTTTAACCATGCGCTTACATCTCGCCAAAGGACGTGAAAAGTCCTTACTCCGTCGCCACCCTTGGGTGTTCTCCGGCGCCGTTCAACGCGTTGAGGGTAAAGCCCTCTCCGGTGAAACCATCGATATCCTCGACAGCCAGGGCAAGTGGCTGGCGCGCGGCGCCTATTCGCCCGAGTCGCAGATCCGCGCACGCGTCTGGACTTTCCAACAGGATGAAGAGATTAACATCGATTTCTTCATTCGCCGCCTGCAGCAAGCGCAAAGCTGGCGTGATTGGGTTGCGCAGCGTGACGGTCTGGACGGATACCGCCTGATCGCCGGCGAGTCCGACGGCCTGCCGGGCATCACTATCGATCGCTTCCAGAATTTCCTGGTGCTGCAGTTGCTGTCCGCCGGTGCCGAATACCAGCGCCCGGCCCTGCTTTCCGCCCTGCAGCATTGCTACCCGGAATGTTCGATTTACGATCGCTCCGACGTTGCGGTGCGTAAAAAAGAAGGCCTGCCGCTGGCGCAGGGCCCGGTGCTGGGCGATCTGCCGCCGGAACTGCTGCCTATTACCGAGCACGGCATGAAGCTGCTGGTGGACATTCAGCAAGGGCACAAGACCGGTTTCTACCTCGACCAGCGCGACAGTCGCCTGGCAGCGCGGAACTACTCTGCCGGCCGCCGGGTGCTGAACTGCTTCTCCTACACCGGCGCCTTCGCCGTTTCCGCTCTGATGGGCGGCTGCGAGCAAGTGATCAGCGTGGATACCTCACAGGCGGCGCTGGACATCGCAAAACAGAATGTCGAGCTCAACAAGCTGGACCTGAGCAAGGCGGAGTTCGTTCGCGATGACGTGTTCCAACTGCTGCGCAACTACCGCGCTCAAGGCGAAAAATTCGATCTGATCATCATGGATCCGCCTAAGTTCGTCGAGAACAAGAATCAGTTGGCCAGCGCCTGCCGCGGCTACAAAGACATCAACATGCTGGCGCTGCAGTTGCTGAATCCAGGCGGCATTCTGCTCAGCTTCTCCTGCTCCGGCCTGATGCCGACCGACCTGTTCCAGAAAATTTTGGCCGATGCCGCTGTAGATGCCGGACGTGATGTACAATTTATAGAGCAGTTCCGCCAGGCTGCCGATCACCCGGTGATCGCCACGTATCCTGAGGGGCTGTATCTGAAAGGCTTCGCTTGTCGGGTGATGTAACTTGAAATGCGCTGCCTTGCCCCCATATATGAGCAAGGCATTGTTTCTCAGGAGGTCATCATGATTGCCAGCAAATTCGGTATCGGACAACAGGTTAGGCATAAACTGCTGGGGTATTTGGGCGTCGTGATCGATATCGACCCGGAATACTCTTTAGAACAACCCAAAGCTGACGAGATAGCGGCGAACGACGAACTGCGTTCCGCCCCTTGGTACCACGTGGTGATGGAAGACGAGGAAGGCCAACCGGTGCACACCTATCTGGCGGAAGCGCAGCTGGATGGCGAGCCCCAGGAAGCGCACCCCGAGCAACCATCGCTGGATGAACTGGCGGAATCCATCCGTCACCAGTTACAGGCGCCACGTTTGCGCAATTGACCGCGCCAAGACCTGAGAAACCCCGAGAGGGCCCGGCATCGCGCCAGGCCCTTTTTTATTTAGCGCTCCAGCCCTAAACGCGGTATTTCTATTTTCGGGCAGCGATCCATCACCACGCGCAGCCCAGCCTGTTGCGCCAGCGCCGCCGCCTGATCGTTAATCACCCCTATCTGCAGCCACAGCGCCCTGGCGCCGATCGCTATCGCCTCTTGCGCCACGCCGTAAGCCGCCTCTGAATTGCGAAACACGTCAACCATATCCACCGGCTGTGGGATAGCGGCCAGCGTAGGGTAAACCGGCTGCCCCAGCAGCGTCTGCCCCGCCAGTTTTGGGCTGACCGGTATCACCTGATACCCTTGTGCCAACAGATACGCCATCACCCCATAGCTGGGCCGCGACGGGTTATCGCTGGCGCCGACCAGCGCGATAGTTTTCACTTGCTGCAACAGCTCAACAATCTCTTGATCTTGCATCTTCAACTCCCGTTTATCACTGCGTCACTTTCCATTTCGAGTGTAACCGATCGGCATTCGCTCGGTTAAACGCAACGCGAGGGAAACTTCACCGCAATCTTATGGTCTGAGGCTGTCGCGGTTCAGCTGCGCACGGTCGTGTCTAATCGCGATAAAATATGTAAAAATGTAAACAAAATGCCCGATTGAAAAATTTTGACACAACCTATGCCGTGTTCAACACTTAGAGCTACGTCACTTTATAAGGAGATAATGATGAAATTTGGTCTGGTGGTTGCGGCGTTGCTCAGCATCAGTATGCCTGCCGCGGCTACGACCCTGAAACTCTCCCCGGACATCGACCTGCTGGTGGTCGACGGCAAGAAAATGACAGGTTCGTTGTTAAAAGGTGCCGACAGCCTTGAACTGGACGGCGGGCAGCACCAGTTGCTGTTCAAAGTGACCAAAACCGTACGCTCCGGCCAGCATACACAGGCCTATACGTCCCTGCCGCTGGTTGCCACCTTCAATACGCAAAAGATCAGCCAAGTGGCGATCGAACTGCCGCGCATCGAGAACGATCGTGATGCGCAACGCTTTGACAGAACGTTAAATTATCTGGTGGTCGATAAAGACGGCAACGCCTTGCCATTCCGGCATGATGCGCTGCATCCCGACAGCGTCACCTTCAATACCGATTTGGAAAAGGTGATGACTGATTACAACCGCCAGAACCGACCGGCCTCCGTTCCGGCCTTTGTGCAGGCGAACGCAGGCAATCCCTCAACCCTCGCGTTGGCCGGCGCGCCGCTGAATGCCCCGACGGTGACGTTGAAAGGTGAGAACGTGTCGGAACAGATGTTGCAATACTGGTTCCAACAGGCCGACAAGGAAACACAGAAGCGCTTTCTGCGCTGGGCCAATAAACAACCGATTCGCTGATCCCTCCCGGCGTCTTTCCCCACAAAGGCGCCTTTTCTTCGCATTTTCAGGCGCAAACGCTAGGCAGTGAAAAACAGTTTCAGTAATCTGTCGCACATCCCCTGATTAGCGAAGGACACCGAGATGGAATTGACTACCCGCACTATCGCCGCGCGCAAACATATTGCGCTGGTGGCACACGATCACCGCAAACAGGCCCTGTTGGAGTGGGTAGAAAGCCACAAGACCATTCTTGCGCAGCATCAGCTTTACGCCACCGGCACGACCGGTAATCTGATCCAGCGCGCCAGCGGCATTCCCGTCACCAGCATGCTGAGTGGCCCGATGGGCGGCGATCAGCAGGTTGGCGCACTGATTGCGGAAGGCAAAATAGACATGCTGATCTTCTTCTGGGATCCGCTGAACGCGGTGCCGCACGATCCGGACGTGAAGGCGCTGCTACGGCTGGCGACCGTATGGAATATTCCGGTGGCCACCAACCGCTCGACCGCAGACTTTCTGATCGACTCTCCGCTGTTCAAAAACGAGGTGGAGATCGCTATTCCCGACTATCAGCGCTACCTGCAAGACCGCCTGAAATAGTCCTCACGGCCTGGCTGCCGCCAGGCCCGAGCTTACGGTTTTTTCTGCACCGGTACGCCAAGATCCTGCAGATGTTCAACGAATACCGAAGGGCGTTCACGATCCTGCAACAGCCATACCTGATGTTTAGCTCGAGTTAACGCGACATACAGCAGACGGCGTTCTTCGGCATCCGGGAAATCCTCCGGCTGCGGCAGTAGCACCTCTTCCAACACCGACTCGCGCGCCACGGCGGGGAAGCCGTCACGCCCCTCATGCAAACCGGCAATGATGACGTATTCCGCCTGCTGCCCCTTGCTGGCATGGATGGTCATAAACTCCAGATTCAGTTTAGGCCAACGGGTGGCCGCTTTCGCCAACGCTTCCGGTTTCAGATGGTGATAACGCGCCAGCACCAGGATGCGCTCATCCGGCTTGGCATAGCCGCTCAGTTTATCCAGCAAGGGCTCCAGTTGTTCGTGCGGCAGGATCGCCACCGACTTTTTATTGCCCTTGCTCAGGCTGTTGAGCGGTTTTTTCAGCTGGTGCGGGTTTTGCTGCACGAACCGGTTGGCCACCTCGCCGATACGTTCATTGAAGCGATAGGTGGTATCCAGCGCGCACTGCGCGCCTTCGCCAAAGTTCGTGGCGAAGGCCGTGGTTAACGTCAATTCTGCGCCGCTGAAGCGATAAATCGCCTGCCAGTCATCCCCCACCGCAAACAGGCAGGTCTGCTTGTTCTGTCGGCGCAATGCCGCCAGCAACAGTGCACGCTGCGGTGAGATATCCTGAAACTCGTCGACCAGAATATGTTTCCACGGGCTGACGAAGCGCCCCTTGTCGAGAATGTTGACTGCCTGATGGATCAGGCCGGAGAAGTCCACCGCCCCTTCCTCTTTCAAGGCGCTTTTCCAGGCTTTCAGCAGCGGCGCCATCAGCCGGATGCGTTTTGAAAACAGATCGCGGATTTCTTCATCCGCCTGCTCAATCATTTCCGCCTGGCTGCCGCCGTGCATGCGCATCAGCCCCAACCAGCGTTCCAACCGGCTTGCCAGGCGATCCGCCAGGCGCTTATCCTGCCAGAAGTCGCCTTCCGGCACTTCCCACTCCAGCTCTTCGGTCAACCATTGACGCCACCCCTTGGCCTGCGCTTTCTTCTCTGCGCACTGTTGGCGCCAATGGGTAATCAGCAGCTCTTTGCGCGCTTTGGCATCGGTTTCCAACCGGCTGATGGCCGGCGCTTTGCGGCTGCCTTGTTGAATGATTTGCAGCGCCAAGGCATGGAAGGTCTTGGCCTGAATGCCGACATCGCCCAAACGTTCTTTGATGCGGTCGTTCATCTCGCCGGCGGCCTGACGGCCGAACGCCAACAGCAAGATTTGCCCCGGTTCTGCCTCCTGACGGCGCAGCAGCCAGCCGGCGCGCGCCACCAGCACCGACGTTTTGCCGCTGCCGGCGCCGGCCAACACCAGCACGGAATCCTCGCCGTTGACCACCGCGCGGCTCTGGGCGTCGTTGAGCGGTGAGCTTTCGACGGTCTGGAAGAAGTCGTGATGTTGCTCCAGCATGCGATCGGTCCACTGCCGGTTGCGTTGTTCAACGCTGCGTTGCCCCTGCTGCAGCCATTGCAGACACAGATGGTAATCGGCCCGGCAGTTATCGAATTCATCCAGGCGCGCTACCGGCATCGGCAGCGCGGAGAAAGCCTCACGGATTTGCTGTTGCAGCTTGCCCAGCTCAGACTTTTTGAACCATTTATCTTGCTGTTCTATGCGCTGAATCTGTGCCACCTGCTGTTGCAACACGCCGGCGCTGACCTCACTCATTTCGGCGCTCCACTGCTGCCACGCCTGCTGCAGATAGTGATAAAAACGCTGCGTTTCCTGCCATTCGGTGCCGTGCAGCCGCACCACTTTTTCGTCCGGCAATTCAAATTCCAGCTCGCCCCAGACGATGCCGCGCTTGCACCTGACCTGAATCAGTTGATTGAAGGGGATCAGGTATTCATGTTTTTCCCCGCTCACCTCAACGCCGGCGTGCAGCAACCGCACGCGGTTATAAGGGTGCTGAGCCAGGTGTTTCCCCAGCGATGTCGCTTTAAGTTCCATATCGTCGCGCCATGACTATGTTGAGAGTAAATAACGGATATCTGCCAGTTTACCTGCGATAAGCAGTGGCACTCTAGCGCTAAAAAAAGGGTAGAATAGATTTTGCGTTTTTATCGTGAATACGCCCGCATCGCGGTTTGGCTATCATTAGAGCAGAATGACGTCTATGCGTACTGTACTGAATATTCTTAATTTTGTGTTGGGCGGTTTCTTCACCACGCTAGGCTGGCTTATTGCTACGGTGTTCAGCGTGCTGCTGGTCATCACACTGCCGCTTACCCGCTCCTGTTGGGAAATCACCAAGCTGTCGCTGGTGCCGTTCGGCAACGAAGCGATACACGTCGATGAACTGTATCCGGAAAAAAGCAATGCGCTGCTCTCCGCCGGCGGCTCGCTGCTCAACATTATTTGGCTGGTGCTGTTCGGCTGGTGGCTGTGCCTGTCGCACATCGCCGCCGGTATCGTGCAATGCGTTTCAATCATCGGCATTCCGGTCGGTATCGCCAATTTCAAAATAGCCGCCATCGCGCTGTGGCCGGTGGGGCGCCGCGTCGTCTCGGTCGAAATGGCTCAGCAAGCGCGTATTGAGAATGCTCGCCGCCACTATCATCAGCGTTAATTTTTTCTCCGTTTGAGGAGTTTTTCGTGCGCTCTTTTGCACCCGCAGTACGTCGTTATACCTACAACAGCAATCTGCTGTATCACCTGCGCATTCTTATTGCGCTGATCGGCACCACCGCCGTTCCCTGGTGGCTGGGCATTCCCAAGCTGACTATCCCGCTGACGCTGGGCGTGGTGGCAGCGGCACTGACCGATTTGGACGACCGCCTGGCCGGCAGGTTACGCAACCTGCTGATCACGCTGGTGTGCTTCTTTGTTGCCTCCGCGTCGATCGAGCTGCTGTTCCCTTATCCCTGGTTGTTCGCCCTCGGCTTAACCACGTCGACCTGCGGTTTTATCTTGCTGGGCGCCTTGGGGCAGCGTTACGCCACCATCGCCTTCGGCGCACTGCTGATCGCGGTTTACACCATGCTCGGCACCTCGATGTACGATGCCTGGTATCAGCAACCGCTGCTGCTGGTGATCGGCGCGCTGTGGTACAACTTGCTGACGCTGGCGGGCCACCTGCTGTTCCCTATCCGGCCGCTGCAAGAGAACCTGGCGCGCTGTTACGATCAACTGGCCAACTATCTGGATGCCAAGGCCAATCTGTTCGATCCCGACGCCGAACGCGCCGCCGACCTGCCATGGATGGATGTCGCGATGGCCAACAGCGCGTTGGTCGCGTTGCTGAACCAGACCAAAGCCTCGCTGCTGACGCGCCTGAAAGGCGACCGCGGCCAGCGCGGCACCCGCCGCACCTTGCACTACTATTTTGTCGCGCAGGATATCCACGAGCGCGCCAGCTCTTCCCACGTTCAGTACCACGCGCTCAGCCGGCAATTCCGTCACAGCGATATTTTATTCCGCTTCCAGCGTTTGCTGAGCATGCAGGCGCGCGCCTGCCGCCAGTTGGCACAATCGATCCTGCTGCGGCAAAAATACCAGCACAACCCGCGTTTTGAGCCAGCCTTCAGCCGCATTCAGGAGGCCTTGGCGCGCATAGCCGAAACCCAGGGCAATTCAGAGCAAACCAAAGCGCTGGCGCACCTGCTGAAAAACCTGCATGCGATCGATGCGCAGCTGGCCAATATCGAGTCAGAGCAGACGCTGGCCAGCGGGCAGGCGGAAGAGAACAGCCTGGCCGACGATCGCTTAACCGGCTGGAGCGACATCCGACTGCGCATCAGCCGCCATTTGACGCCGCAGTCGGCCCTGTTCCGCCATGCGATCCGCATGTCGGTAGTGCTGTGCGTGGGTTACGCCTTCATCCAGCTCACCGGCATGCAGCACGGTTACTGGATCCTGTTGACCAGCCTGTTTGTCTGCCAACCGAACTACAACGCGACCCGCCGGCGCCTGGCGCTGCGCATCATCGGCACCCTGGCCGGTATCCTGATCGGCCTGCCAATCCTCTATTTCGTGCCTTCAGTGGAAGGACAACTGGTGTTGATCGTCATCACCGGTGTCTTGTTCTTCGCTTTTCGCACCGTACAGTATGCCCATGCAACGATGTTCATCACGCTGCTTGTGTTGCTGTGCTTTAACCTGTTGGGTGAAGGTTTCGAAGTAGCAGCCCCGCGCGTTTACGATACCTTATTGGGTTGCGCCATCGCCTGGGCGGCGGTCAGCTTTATCTGGCCGGACTGGAAGTTCCGCCAACTGCCGGCGGTGGTGGATAAAACGCTGAATGCCAACTGTCGCTATCTGGACGCCATTCTGGTGCAATATCATCAGGGTAAGGATAACGGGCTCGCTTACCGCATCGCGCGGCGAGATGCCCACAACAGCGATGCCGAACTGGCTTCGGTCATCTCCAACATGTCCGCCGATCCCAAGGCCGACAAGGCGTTGCAGGAAGCCGCCTTCCGTCTGCTCTGCCTGAACCATACTCTCCTGAGTTATATCTCGGCGTTGGGGGCGCACCGCGAGCGGTTGAATACCCCTGCCACACTCGATCTGCTCAATGATGCCGTGTGTTACGTGGACGGCGCCTTGCATCAGGAAGAACGGAACAGCCAGCGCATTGCGCAAGCGCTGGAACAGCTGGCGGAGCGTATTCGCAAAGCCGTTCCAGAACCTGAAAGCAAAGAACAGTTGGTCTTGCAGCAGGTGGGGCTAATGCTCGAGCTGCTGCCGGAACTCACCGCACTCCATACCCAAATCAATAAGGCAACCTAATTATTCAGGGCCCGCTTGATGGGCCCTGAACTACTGGCTCATGGCCATGACGACGCATAGCCATCGTATGATCGAACCAGCGCACCAGTTCGTTGCGCAATTCGGTCGGCAACGCCGCCTGATGATAACCGGCTATCGCGCCGCCCAGCGACAGCAGCACGCGCAGACCCAGATTGGTCTGCTGTTGCAGCAGGCGAAGATAGCTACGTTTAGCGCCATGCAGCCGCAGGTCATAGGCATTGCGAATACCCGCTCGCCATAGCAAGCGCTCCATGTTGACATCTATATTTGGCAACGCCTTCAATCTGCCGTGATCGCCGGCCTTGAGCCGCTGTTCTCGGCGCGCTTCCCTGATAGCCTGCCAGGCCAGCCCTACCAGCTCATTGCGTTCCCGCCACAGCGACTCGTCAACCCAGTAATAGCGCAAGGTGATGGGCACACCGCGCTTGGAATAGACCATATTGACCATGCCCCGGGCGCGAAAGGCCGGTTCCATGCTCGCCGTAGCCCGCAAGTACAATTCACCTTCTGCTACCACCGCAAACATTACCCCTTCAGCCAGCAGCCCATAGCCGCCAAACTGTGATCGTGTGGTGATGGCGCCCAGCGCCGCAAAGCAATTTTTAGCCTGCGCGATTCTTCTCGTCGACATCCTTTTCATAGCGTTCCTCCTTTTTAGGTTCTGGCCGTATTATTTCTCTCATCAATGAAAAAAGTAACGTGAACAACTAATTAGGAAAATACGCACTATCCGCCCGCCTGCCAATCACAAAAATCGTCGGTACAAAAAATGATCGCAATTATGCGAGCCGCTACGAAAATTTGGGTTGATCTTATCCTAAATCAGGGATACTGTATAAACATACAGCAACACGACGGGCGGGAACTTTATGCGTACTCAATCACTCTACCAACCTCATTTCGGCCATGGCTCTTATACAACGCGCAATGTTGCGAAGAACACGGATATCGGCAAAGAGAATGGCTTGATCAGTGAACTTGTTTACAACGAGCGCCAGCCCGCAGTGGCTCAATTACTGTTGCCCCTGCTGCTGCAATTGGGCAAGCAGTCTCGCTGGCTTCTGTGGCTGACGCCGCAGCAAAAATTAAGCAAGCAATGGCTGCAGCAATCCGGCCTGCCTGTAGATAAAATGGTGCAATTGAGCCAGATCAGCCCGGTGAATACGGTTGAGGCGATGGAAAAAGCGCTGCAAACGGGAAATTACAGCGTGGTTCTCGGCTGGTTGCCCGAGCTAACGGAGGAGGATCGTCTAAAATTAAGACGTGCGGCAGAATTGGGTAATGCCTATGGGTTTATCATGCGCCCTCAACGTGACATTAGCCCGACTCACGGACACTGTTCCACCCTAAAAATTCACTCTTCTTTGTATCATTAAGTAAATTTAGGATTTTTCCCATCATTTTCGCACCCCCTAAGCGGAACCTTTGCGGGGGAAGGCAAAAAGCTAGTCCGGCTGCGGTTTGGCAGGCAAAAACGCGCGATGAATCGCCGTTTTTTTAGGCTAAGAATGTTAGCAAATATGTACGATTCCGCGTTTTTTTTTAGAGCCTTATCACATCACACTTGTAACTTTCGCGCCACGTTGTAGACTTTACATCGCCAAGGTTGCTCTATAACGTCAGAAAAACTGGCGAGTAACAAACGAGGGCTTAAACCTTGGCGAAGGAATTTAACCAAGGGCTTAAACAGCTTTAAAGCTCATTGCCTATTTGGATGATAACGAGGCGCAAAATGAAAAAGACAGCTATCGCATTAGCAGTGGCACTGGCAGGTTTCGCTACCGTAGCGCAAGCCGCTCCAAAAGATAACACCTGGTACACCGGTGCTAAACTGGGCTGGTCCCAGTACCATGACGTTGGCTTCTACGGCAACGGTTACCAGAACGGTATCGGCAACGGCCCAACCCATAAAGATCAGCTGGGTGCCGGCGCGTTCCTGGGCTACCAGGCAAACCAATACCTGGGCTTCGAGCTGGGCTATGACTGGCTCGGCCGCATGCCTTACAAAGGCAGCGTGAACAACGGTGCTTTCAAAGCGCAGGGCGTTCAACTGGCTGCTAAACTGAGCTACCCAATTGCTGACGATCTGGACATCTACACTCGTCTGGGTGGTATGGTATGGCGTGCAGACTCCAAAGCTAACTACGGCCGTACTGGTCAGCGTCTGAGCGACCACGACACCGGCGTTTCTCCGCTGGCTGCTGTTGGTGTTGAATACGCACTGACCAAAAACTGGGCTACCCGTCTGGATTACCAGTTCGTAAGCAACATCGGTGACGCAGGTACCGTTGGCGCACGTCCAGACAACACCATGCTGAGCCTGGGCGTTTCTTACCGCTTCGGTCAGGATGACGTAGTTGCTCCAGCACCAGCTCCGGCTCCAGCTCCAGTTGTTGAAACCAAGCGTTTCACTCTGAAGTCTGACGTGCTGTTCAACTTCAACAAATCTACTCTGAAAGCAGAAGGCCAGCAGGCTCTGGATCAGCTGTACACCCAGCTGAGCTCCATGGATCCTAAAGACGGCTCCGTAGTTGTTCTGGGTTACACCGACGCCGTTGGTTCTGACCAGTACAACCAGAAACTGTCTGAACAACGCGCACAGAGCGTTGTTGACTACCTGGTCTCCAAAGGCATCCCGTCAGACAAAATCTCTGCACGTGGTATGGGTGAAGCAGATGCAGTTACAGGCAACACCTGTGGCTACAAATCTGGCCGCGCTACCAAAGCTCAGATCGCTTGCCTGGCACCAGATCGTCGCGTAGAGATCGAAGTTAAAGGTATCAAAGACGTTGTAACTCAGCCTCAGGGCTAAGTTTACTCGCCTAATAAAAAACCCCGCCAGTGCGGGGTTTTTTTTCGTCCTCTTGTTGCCAGAACATTCAATGCCTGGCGCCATAGAGGCGTTCTCACGCGCTTACTTGGGATCTTTGCCCAGAATCGCCTTCAAGTCTTCTTTCAACGACGACATCTGGTTCGCATACTTTTCTTTGCGTTCAGCGTCTTCGATAAGCTGCACGACGGTTTCCGACAGCGTAACGCCACGGCGGCGCGCCAGGGCAGCCAATCGTTGCCAAACCAAAAACTCCAGATCGATAGATTTTTTACGCGTATGCTGATGTTCTGCGTTAAAATGACGTTTGCGGCGGGCGCGGATCGTTTGTTTCATCCGGTTATCCAATTCCGGATTCATATGAGCGGCAATCCATGCAAGTACCTTGACCGGCTCATTTTCCAGCTTCAGCAGCTCGTTAACCGCCTCTTGAGCAGCGCTGTTTTCAATGTAGCGGGTAATGAGTTCCCCTTCTCGGTGCTTCTTCACCAGGTACTTCCATTTCCAACCGCTCTCCAGATTTTCCAGTTGCTGATATTTCATCTTGAGCTCTTCAGTGACCGCGTAACTTCAAATAAGCATAACAGCTTTGCGCCGAATTTCCCCGGCAATTAAACCGTCTTTTAGACTGTTTTTTGCACAGTCACCGCGCGATGTCAAACTCCCTGATGCCAACTGGCACTCCGCATGTATCAAGCCGCCGTTATTCTTGTATAATCGCCCTTTCCCTTTTTAACGATTGCATCTAACACTTTGACCAATAACCGACTTGAATGGCAATCTTTATTGCCGGACGTAACGCCTTATCAGGCGATATTTGATACCGCCGCTCAGTTGGCACCCGTGCCCTTTTCCGCCATTCAGCCTCGGCTGGAAAATGCCCTGACGCTATTTTGCCACCCCCAATCGCCACCGCGTTTCATGCTGTTGAAAGCGCAAGAAACGCGTGAGTATCTGGAACTGATCGCGCACGCCGTCAAACCACTGCTGCCGAAAAATACGGCATGCCGCGGCAGCCACTATGTCATTCAGGATGGCAAGGTCAGCGTCGAGCCTGCCAGCCGTGGCGATGAACCTTTTGCCGCCGGCGGCGCTTGTCTGTTCCAGGAGTGGATTGAGCCGGAACAGCTGTTTGGCTGCGTACGGATCCACAATGGCGACATTACCCTGCAACCGGGTCTGGTGCACCAGGCCAACGGCGGCATTCTGATTCTGTCGGCGCGGGCGCTGCTTGCTCAGCCGTTGCTGTGGCTGCGGCTGAAACAGATGATCGGCCAGCGTCAGTTCCACTGGGTATCGCCAGACGAAACCCGCCCGCTGCCGGTAGCCATTCCACCGATGCCGCTGGATCTGCGGCTGATTGTAGTCGGCGACCGTCACGGCCTGGCCGATTTTCACGATATCGAGCCGGAACTGAGCGAACAAGCGATCTACGGTGAATTCGAAGACGATCTGCAGCTGACTGAAGTTGATGATATGGCGCAGTGGTGCGGTTACGTCAACGGCGTGATTGCCGACCAGCAGTTGCCGATGCTGGCGACCGACGCCTGGCCGCCGCTGATCGTCCAGGCTGTGCGTTACAGTGGCGATCAGGGCATTCTGCCACTCTCGCCGGTTTGGATTGGCCAGCAGCTATCCGAAGCCGCACTGTATGCCGAAGAGGATCGCATTACGGCCAAAGCGTTCGAGGCGGCGTTAAATGCCCGAGAATGGCGTGAAAGCTATCTGGCCGAGCGTATGCAGGATGAGATTGAGTTGGGTCAGATCCTGATTGAGACCGAGGGTGAAGTGGTCGGACAGATCAACGGTCTGTCAGTCCTGGATTATCCCGGTCATCCACGCAGCTTTGGCGAACCGTCGCGCATCAGTTGCGTTGTGCATCTCGGCGACGGCGAGTTCACCGACGTCGAGCGCAAAGCCGAACTGGGCGGCAACCTGCATGCTAAAGGCATGATGATCATGCAGGCGTTCCTGATCGCCGAACTGGATCTTGATCAGCAACTGCCCTTCTCCGCTTCCATCGTCTTTGAGCAATCTTACGGTGAAGTGGACGGTGACAGCGCCTCGCTGGCTGAGCTGTGCGCATTGGTCAGCGCCCTGTCACAGCAACCGATCACCCAGCAGATCGCCGTCACCGGCTCCGTCGACCAATTCGGCAACGTACAGCCGATAGGTGGCGTTAACGAAAAGATCGAAGGTTTCTTCGAGGTTTGTGTACGCCGCGGTCTGACAGGCAAACAGGGCGTCGTATTGCCCGCGACCAACGTGCGCCACCTGTGCCTGCGCCAGGATATCGTCGACGCGGTACGCGAAGGGCAATTCCATCTGTGGGCGGTAGAGAGCGCGGCGGAAGCCTTGCCTTTGCTCACAGGTTGCCTCTACTCTGACGAACAACAGCCGAATTTGTTGGCGGCCATTCAGGAACGGATTGCGCAGGTGAGCCTGCAGGAACGCCGTCGTCCGTGGCCGCTGCGCTGGCTCAACTGGTTCAACCACGGCTGATCGGACTTGTTCAGCGTACACGTGTTAGCTAACCTGCGTCCTTCATTAAAATAAGGCTTACTGAGAACATGGTAGATAAACGCGATTCCTATACGAAAGAAGACCTCGAAGCATCCGGCCGTGGCGAGCTGTTCGGCGCCGGTGGCCCACCGTTGCCGGCAGGTAACATGTTGATGATGGACCGCGTGGTCAAGATGACCGAAGACGGCGGGACTCACAACAAAGGTTATGTGGAAGCGGAGCTGGATATTAATCCGGACCTATGGTTCTTCGGTTGCCACTTTATCGGCGATCCGGTCATGCCAGGCTGTCTGGGCCTGGATGCGATGTGGCAGTTGGTCGGTTTCTACCTCGGTTGGCTGGGTGGCGAAGGCAAAGGCCGCGCGCTGGGCGTTGGTGAAGTCAAGTTTACCGGCCAGGTGCTGCCAACCGCGAAAAAAGTGACCTACCGTATTAACTTCAAACGCGTCATCACCCGTAAGCTGATCATGGGCGTCGCCGATGGCGAAGTGCTGGTTGACGGTGAAGTGATCTATACCGCCACCGATCTGAAAGTGGGTCTGTTCAAGGATACCACAGCGTTCTAATCACGCAGAAAAGAGGGCGGCCATCGTCTTCTTTGCTAATGCTCTTCGCATGCATGCCATCACGCCCAGCGTGATGGCATTTCTTTCTCTTACCGTTTAAAGACTACCCACCTCCTTTAATCGCCCGCTACCGAACCGGTTTATCCCGCATGTCTCTACCGAAACGGTCAAAGCCACCGGCCGGTTGAGCGCCCCCTCCCCACAGCCAGCTATCGACACGATAGCGGTTTTTGCGTCCGGTTATTTTCTTGCCCCTTAAAATCACCTAGTATAGGCCCTCCATGTAACTACAATAAATGTACCGACAAAGGGACGATATGCAAAAAACCCGCTTTAGCGATGCACCTTGCCCCGTCGCACGTTCATTAGATCGTGTCGGAGAATGGTGGAGCATCCTGATCCTGCGTGATGCCTTTCAGGGGTTGTCCAAGTTCGACGAATTCCAACAAAGCCTGGGGATGTCACCGACTCTCCTGGCCCGACGCCTGAAGGACTTGGTGGCCCACGGCATTCTGCATAAGCAACGTTATCAAACGCGGCCGGTCCGCTATCAGTATCTGCTCACCGAACGCGGCAACGATTTTCTCCCCGTGCTGGCAGCTCTCTCAGAATGGGGCAATCGCCATTTGATCGACGGTGACATTAGCGCCTTGTTAGTCGACAGCCGCACCGATCGGCCGATCCAGGTCCAGTTGGTCAATATCGATAGCCAACAGCCGGTGCCGCCGCAGTTTATTACGCTGGCGCCAGGGCCTGCGGCAAATGAAGGCATACATCAACGCGCCGTACTGATGCGGCAACGGCGCCTCGCCGATTTATCTGAACTTACCAAGGAGTCGTCATGAGCAATCGTCGTATCGTTATTACCGGCATGGGTGCCGTTTCACCGTTAGGGTGCGGCGTGGAGACCATCTGGCAACGTTTGTTAAAAGGAGAGTCAGGCATTCGGGCTTTGCCTGACGAGATCGTTGCAGATTTACCGATCAAGGTCGGAGGTCAGGTTCCGGCGCTGGCGCAGGATGCTGAAGCGGGCTTCAACCCCGACGCTTCCGTCGCTCCCAAAGACCAAAAGAAAATGGATCGCTTTATCCTGTTTGCCATGGCGGCGGCGGATGAAGCCGTTCGTCAGGCCGGCTGGATAGCCGATACGGAGGAAAAACAAGAGCGCACCGCCACCGTCATCGCCTCGGGCATTGGCGGCTTTCCGGCGATTGCCCAGGCGGTACGCACCACCGACAACCGCGGCGCCAAGCGCCTGTCGCCGTTCACCATCCCCTCTTTCCTGGTCAATCTGGCGGCCGGCCATGTTTCCATCAAGCATCGCTTCAAAGGCCCGATTGGCGCACCGGTCACCGCCTGTGCGGCCGGCGTGCAAGCCATTGGCGACGCCGTGCGTCTGATCCGCAATGATGAGGCCGATATCGCGCTGTGCGGCGGTACCGAAGCCGCTATCGACACCGTCAGCCTGGGCGGCTTCGCCGCCGCGCGCGCTATGTCCACCGCACCGGCCGAGTTGGCAAGGCAGGCTTCTCGGCCTTTTGACAGCGCGCGAGACGGATTTGTCATGGGGGAAGGTGCCGGCATGCTGGTGATTGAAACGCTGGAACACGCGCGGGCGCGCGGCGCCACACCGCTCGCGGAAATCGTCGGTTATGGCACCAGCGCCGACGCCTACCACATGACCTCCGGTGCCGAAGACGGCAACGGTGCTTATCGGGCGATGAAAACCGCGTTGAAGCAGGCGAACGTCGCCCCAGAAGAGGTTCAGCATTTAAACGCACACGCGACGTCGACACCCGTAGGGGATTTGGGTGAAATCAATGCCATCAAACACCTGTTTGGCACGACAGGGAGCGTCGCGGTAACCTCGACAAAATCCGCCACCGGGCACCTGCTCGGCGCCGCCGGCGGGCTGGAAACCATCTTTACCGCCTTGGCTCTGCGCGACCAGATCGCCCCGGCGACGCTGAATCTGGACAATCCCGATCCGGCGGCGGCAGGTTTGCACCTGGTCGCGAAACGGGCTGAATCGATGAGCATAACCTACGCCTTATCGAACGGCTTCGGCTTTGGCGGCGTGAATGCGAGTATTCTACTGAAACGCTGGCAGGACGAATAAACGGCACAAACAAAAACCTCCGCCAAAGGGCGGAGGTTATTCCTTTTATTTGACAGGGAGCCGCTTAAGCGGTCACAGCCCTGTCTTCCATGGCTTCTCGCCAACCTCCCAGCCATTGAGACCGGGCGTCCACTGATGATTGGTAGGGACAATGTTCCCTGGAACGCCCTAAAATACCTGCCTGATACCCTCTCGAATGCGCCCTTTCCAGACGATCGCGTTTCTGTCTCTTCATGCCTCGTTTCCCTCATTTTGGTCTGGTGGAAAGAAAACAATGGCTGCTTTTTGCGCAGCCACGAGTAATCAATAGCGCTAAAAGAAGAGAAGATCAATGCGCAAAATTCACGCCAATGTCATATTTGTGAGCTACGCCCGAGGAAAAAGCTAAGTGGCTGATCTGCCGGGAAAGGGTTTAACTGTTTGAAATGAAATATAAATCCCTGCCAGCGAGAAAAAATGGATTTTCACGCCGACAGGGATTAGATGATTTTAGACCAAATTATGACTAAATGCCGCCCATCTGTGCTGCGATAGCCTGAGCTTCCTGCTGCCATCCCTGCGCCAGGGTGCGCACCAGGGCATCATAGCCGTCTTCACCCTGTTTCAATTCCAGGCTGAAAGGCCGTTTGATCAGGCGCCCCTGGCGATTCAGCACCCACTCGCCGCGAATGATCGCCTTGCCGTCAAAACGGCCGTGGAAGCCGCTGATGGTCACGTTCAGTACATCCTGATCGCTGCTCATCGGCTGCGAAGAGACCACCCAGCCCGGCAGCGCGCTGCTCAGGTTGGTGACCAGCGTTTGCTGCAGCTGCTGGTCGAGCGGGCTGGCCCACAGGTTGTTCTGGGCTATCACATACTGTACGTCGTTGGTCTGATACACCACGCCGTTCTGCGCCAGATAATCCGCCACGCTCACGTGTTCCAGCCACAGCTGGCGCGTGGAAGCGCCGCTGCTGCTGGCTGCAGCAGGCGCACCCAGCGCCGGCAACTGATAGTAAGTCTTCTGTGGCGAACTGCTGCAGGCGCTGAGTAACAGCGCCAGGGCTACCGGGATCCATTTCATCATTTCGTGGCCTTCTTCGGCTGAGGGTCAGTGCTGCCGGCGGCTTCAAACACCAGCGCGTTGCTCTTCTCATTCAGGGTGCGCAGCACCGGTTGCAGCTCACGCAATACCTGATCGAGGCGCTGCATGTCGCCCACCATCTTGTTGTAAGCCGGTGAACCAGGCTGGAGCCCTTTCATGCTGCGGTTCAGCTCCAGCAGCGTTTTCTGCATGTCCTGCGGCAGCGCCTGCATCTCTTTGCTGGCGATGATGTCGTTCAGCGACTTCATGGTCTGCTGCGTCGACTTCATGGTTTTCTGACTTTCCGCCAGCGTCTTGGTCGCTTCGTTGATCATCGGATTGATCGGCATCGAATTAATCTTATCCAACGTCTGCATCAGTTTCTGCTGGATCTGCGCCAGACCGCCGCTGGTGGTCGGCATCAGCGGATAACCGAACAGCTCGCGCGGCCCTTTCCACGGTTTTTCCTGCGGATAGAAGTCAAGATCGATGTACAGCGAACCGGTCAGCAGGTTGGCGGACTTCATCGAGGCGCGCATGCCGCGAGACTCCGCATCTTTCAGGTGCCCTTCAATATCGAAGTTGCCGCCCAGCTGTTTCTGGAAGCGATCCGGCTCGATGCGGATCAGCACCGGAATGCGGTAATCGTTATCCAGACGCTGCGCCATGCCGTCTTTATAGAACGGCACCTGCGCCACCGTACCCAGACGGATGCCGCGGAACTCGACCGGCGCGCCCGGCTGCAGGCCGCGTACCGAGTCGGAGAAGAACAGCAGGTAATCCTTATGCACGGTATACAGTGAATCCTGAGTGCTGCGCTGGTTGTCGAACAGCTGGTACTCCGCCTTCTCTTTCGCCTGTTCGCCGCGATCCCAGCCGTCCGGCACGTCAAAACTGACCCCGCCGCTGAACAGCGTGGTCAACGAGCCCATCTCCACCCGCATGCCCTGCGCCGACATGTCAAACGCCACGCCGCTGTCTTTCCAGAAACGCACGTTGGTGGTGACCAACTGATCGTAAGGCGCGGTGATGAACAGCTGATAGCGCATAGCGCGTTCTTTAGGATCGAAGTAGCTGGTTTCCACCGACCCGACGCGATAACCGCGGAACAGCACCGGATCGCCGGCGTTGAGCTGGCCTGACTTCTCGCTGTCCAGCACGATGCGCAACCCTTTGGCATCCGGGGAGGCCAGCGGCGGCGCATCGAGCAGCTGATAGTTGTCTTTGCCGTCTTTGCCTTTGTTGCCCGGCTGCAGTTCGATATAGGCGCCGGAGAGCAGCGTGCCCAGCCCGGAGACGCCTTCACGACCGATCTGCGGCTTCACCACCCAGAAAGCGGAATCCTGGCGCAGCAATTTTTCCATGCCGGAATTGAGGCGAGCCTGCACCATCACCTTGCTCAGGTCATCGCTCAACGTGACGGTTTCCACCACACCGACGTCAACGCTGCGGCTTTTGATTTTGGTTTTACCCGCTTCCAGCCCTTCCGCCGTCGAGGTCACCAGCGTCACCACCGGCCCCTGATGGCTGAAGTGGTAAAACAGGATCCAGGCGCCGATCAGTGCGGTCACGATGGGAATGATCCACACCGGCGACCAGCGTTTGATCTTCTCGACGTCCGCGACGCTATGATTATTTTCCGTCACCTTGCGGCTCCTTGTTGATTGTTTCACTTGCGCGATCCCAGGTCAGCCGGGGATCAAATGTCATGGCGGCGAACATGGTGAGGATCACCACCAGCGCGAACAGCACGGCGCCCGTCGCGGGATAAATGCTCATCAACTGCCCCATTCGCACCAGCGCCGACAACACGGCGATCACAAACACGTCGATCATTGACCAACGGCCAACGAATTCGACCACTTCATAAATCAGATGCATACGCTCGCTGTCGGCGCGCGGTTTCTTCCTGCCGTTCGCATCCCAGCACAGCCAGCCGATCGCCAACATTTTCAGCGACGGCACCATGATACTGGCGATGAAAATCACCATCGCCACCGGATAAGAGCCGTCCCCCCACAGCAGGATCACCCCCGCCATGATGGTGGAGTTCATCTTGTTGCCCAACGCCTCGGTCACCATGATCGGCATCAGGTTGGCCGGAATATACAGCATGACAGAGGTCACCAGCAGCGCCAGCGTCCACTGCAGGCTGTGACGACGTCGCACGTAGCCCTTGGTGTGGCAGCGCGGACAGCGCACCTGATCGGCCGGCAAGATCGCCGTGCAGCACGCGCAAGAGCGCACGCCCTGGCGCATGCCGGTGCGCCCCACCGTCAGCGGGCGATTAAGTCGCGGTGCCGGTTCGATATCCTGCCACAACCAGCGCCGATCCACGCACTGGAAGGCGCGCACCTGCAGCAGGCAGAACAGGCAGTAAGGCACGAAGCTGCTGCCGATGCCGATATCGCCGTAGGCCATCAGCTTGACGAAGCTGACCAGCACCCCGGCGAGGAAAATCTCCACCATGCACCAAGTCTTGAACTGGAACAGCACCCGGGCCATCCATTCTTTGAGGCCCAGTGGCAAACGCACTCTGGCGCACAGCAGGATGATCGCCACCATGCAAAACGCCGGGATCAGCTGCACGAACACCATAAACAAGGTGGCCATGCTGGCGTAGTCTTCCGCCACCATGACTTCCGGGATTTGGATCAGCCGGATTTCGTTGCCGAGGCCGGCGACGCGCATGTTGATAAACGGGAAAATGTTGGCCAGCACCAGCATGAACAAGGCGCTGAGCGCGTAACCGATCGGCCGCTTGCGCGGCTCGTCCCAGCGGGCGCTGAGCGTGGTTTTGCAGCGCGGGCATACCGCTTTGCTGCCATAGGCCAGCGGCGGCAGCGCCACCAGCATGTCGCACTGCGGACACAGCATCAGGTTATCCTGTTGCGCCGCCGAGGGTGCGGAATGACTATGCTGCTGATGATTGTTGTGGGAACACACCATATTCCTCCTAAATAACGTTGCTCACCGGCACGTCGATGCCGCCCGCAGCAGCGCGCGGGCGGCATCTCAACGGTCAGCCGTTTTTCATCGCTTCCAGCTCTTCCCAACGGGCGAAAGCCTGTTCCAGCGCTTGCTCGGCATCAGCCAGCGCCGTCAGCACTTCTTGCGTTTCGCTGTGCGGCCGCGTGAAGAAATCCGCGTCACTCATCTGCGCCTGCAGCGCTTCGATTTCCGCTTCCAGCTGTTCGAGCCGCTGCGGCAACTGTTCCAGCTCACGCAGCAGGTTGTAACTCAGCTTGGCCGCCGTTTTCTTCGGCTGTTCGGCCTTTTTCTCCGCCGCCGGTTTGCTCGCGCTCGGCGCCGCCTGACGAATCGGTTTCGCCGTCGCGCGCTGGTGATGCGCATCGTAGTAACCGCCAACGAAGGCATTGATCACGCCGTTGCCTTCGAAGATCCAGCACTCGGTCACCGAGTTGTCGACGAACTGACGATCGTGGCTGACCAGCAGTACGGTGCCCTGATAGCCGTCGATCAGCTCTTCCAGCAACTCCAGCGTTTCGACGTCGAGATCGTTGGTTGGTTCATCGAGGATCAGCAGATTGCTCGGTTTAAGAAACAGCTTAGCCAACAGCAGGCGGTTACGCTCACCGCCCGACAGCGCCTTCACCGGCGTCATCGCGCGTTTCGGGTGGAACAGGAAGTCCTGCAGATAGCCTAATACGTGGCGAGGACGGCCGTTGACCATCACTTCCTGCTTGCCTTCCGCCAGATTGTCCATCACCGTGCGTTCCGGATCGAGATCGGCGCGGTGCTGGTCGAAATAGGCCACTTCCAGCTTGGTGCCGCAGTGCACACGGCCGCTGTCGGCTTTCAGCTGACCGAGCATCAGTTTCAGCAGCGTGGTTTTGCCGCAGCCGTTCGGCCCCACCAGCGCAATCTTGTCGCCGCGCTGCACCTGGGCGGAGAAACCGCGCACCAGCACTTTTTCGCCAACCTGATAATTGACGTCTTCCAGCTCGAATACGATTTTGCCGGAGCGGGTCGCCTCTTCCACTTGCATCTTGGCGGTGCCCATCACTTCGCGGCGCTGCGAGCGCTCGACGCGCAGCGCCTTCAGCGCGCGCACGCGGCCCTCATTGCGGGTGCGGCGCGCCTTGATGCCCTGACGGATCCAGACCTCTTCCTGCGCCAGCTTGCGGTCGAACTCGGCGTTTTGCAGCTCTTCCACCCGCAGCGCTTCTTCTTTGCTCTGCAGATACAGATCGTAGTTGCCCGGCCAGGAAACCAGCTTGCCGCGATCCAGATCGACGATGCGCGTCGCCATGTTGCGGATAAACGAACGGTCGTGCGAGATGAAGACGATGCTGCCGTCGAACTCTTTCAGGAAGCCCTCGAGCCAATCGATGGTTTCAATGTCCAGGTGGTTGGTCGGTTCGTCGAGCAACAACACGCGCGGTGAGCTCACCAGCGCGCGGCCCAGCGCCGCTTTACGCAGCCAACCGCCGGACAGTGAGGAAAGCTCGGCGTCGCCGTTCAGCCCCAGCTGCAGCAGCACTTCGCTGATGCGGCTGTCGAGCTGCCACAGCCCCTGGTGATCGAGGATCTCCATGATTTGCGCCATGCGCGCCAGGTTTTTCTCGCTTGGATCGCTTTCCACCAGGTGAGAGATCGCGTGATAGGCCTTCAGGTGTTCCGCCTGCTCCGCAACGCCTTCCGCTACGAAGTCGAATACGCTGCCACCGATATTGCGCGGCGGATCCTGTTGCAGACGTGCCACGATCAGATCTTGTTCGTAGATCACCCGGCCATCGTCCAGCGGGATCTCTTTGCCGAGGATCTTCAGCAGCGTGGATTTGCCGGCGCCGTTGCGCCCGACCAGACACACGCGCTCGTTGTCTTCAATATGAATTTCGGTGTTGTCTAACAGTGGCGCATCGCTGAAAGAGAGCCAGGCGCCGGACATGCTGATTAACGACATAGTAATTATTTTCCTTCGCCGGCGTGAGTCACCAGCCAGCAGTTGTGGATCTGACGGTTACGGGCAAAATCCTGCGACAGCGTCTTGGCGGTGATCTCTTTCGCCTCCAGACCCAACGCGCTCAGCCCTGCCATATCCATTTGGAAACCGCGCTTGTTGTTCGAGAACATGATGGTTCCGTTGCGGCGCAGCAACCGTTTCAAATCTTTCATCAGCGCCAAATGATCGCGCTGCACGTCAAAGGTGTTCTCCATCCGCTTGGAGTTGGAGAACGTCGGCGGATCGATGAAAATCACGTCGAACTGTTCATTGGCGTTGCTCAGCCACGACAGGCAATCGGCCTGGATCAGCCGATGCTGGCGGCCGGTCAGGCCGTTGGCGCGCAGGTTCTTCTCCGCCCATTCCAGGTAAGTACGCGACATGTCCACCGTGGTGGTGCTGCGCGCGCCGCCCAGCCCGGCGTGCACGCTGGCGGTGCCGGTGTAGGCGAACAGGTTGAGGAAATCCTTGCCGCCGCTCATCTCACCCAGCATACGGCGCGCGATGCGGTGATCGAGGAACAGACCGGTATCGAGATAGTCGGTCAGGTTGACCCACAGTTTGGCGTTATACTCTTCCACCAGCAGGAACTCGCCCTTCTGCGCCAGCTTCTCGTACTGGTTTTTGCCCTTCTGCCGCTCGCGGGTTTTCAGGATCAGCTGATTCGACGGCAGCTCCAGCACCGCCAGCGTCGCGTTGATCACATCGAACAGACGCTGACGTGCTTTCTGCGCATCGACGGTTTTCGGCGGCGCATATTCCTGCACCACCACCTTGCTGCCGTAGCGATCCACCGCAACGTTGTATTCTGGCAGATCGGCATCGTACAGGCGGTAGCATTCAATGCCCTGCTGTTTCGCCCACTTGTCGAGCTTCTTCAAATTCTTGCGCAGACGGTTGGCGAAATCTTCCGCCACCTGCACGCCGCCGGTGGCGCTACCGGCCGGGCTTGCCGCCAGCTGATAATTTTTCTGCACGCACTCCAGCGGGCCGTTCTTCGCCTTGAACTGGCGCTCGGCGCGCAGCTGCAGGCAGCTCAACAGCTCCGGCGAGGCGCTGAACAGCGACAGTTGCCAACCGCCGAAGGCGCTTTTCATCACGCGGCCCAGCATGTTGTGCAGCGCGATAAGCGCCGGTTCGCTTTCCAGGCGTTCGCCGTACGGCGGGTTGCTGATCACCGTGCCTTGCGGGCCTTCCGGCAGCGGGTTGGTCAAGCGCGCGACGTCGCCGACGTTGAAGGTGATCAGCTCGGCGACGCCGGCGCGGCGGGCGTTGCCGCGCGCCATTTCAATCACCCGGCGATCGATATCGGAACCGAAGAAGCGAGAGGCGGTTTCCTGCAGGCCGCGGCGCGCGCGCACCTGCGCTTCGGTGGTGACTTCACGCCACAGTTCGGCGTTGTGGCCATTCCAGGCGCTGAAGCCCCAGTGTTGACGGTGCAGGCCTGGCGCGCGATCGGCAGCGATCATCGCCGCTTCGATCAACAGCGTGCCGGAGCCGCACATCGGATCAAGCATCGGCGTGCCCGGCTGCCAGCCGGAACGCAGCACGATGGCGGCCGCCAGATTTTCCTTCAGCGGCGCCTGGCCGGTGAGATCGCGGTAGCCGCGCTGATGCAGACCTTCGCCGCTCAGATCGAGCGCCACGCTGGCCATATCGCGCTGCAGGAAGACGTTAACGCGAATGTCCGGCTGCTGTTTGGCGACCGTCGGGCGTTGGTCGAGTTTGCGGGTGAAGCTGTCGACGATGGCGTCTTTCACCTTCAGCGCGCCATATTGGCTGTTACGGATCTCTTCGTTCACGCCGCTGAAATGCACGGCAAAGGTTTTATCCACGCCAAAAATGCTCGGCCAGTCGATCGCCTGCACCCCGAGGTACAGATCCAGATCGCTGTGCACGCGGAATTCGTTCAGCGGCAACAGAATGCGCGAAGCCAGGCGGCTCCACAGCAAGCTTTGGTACAGAAGACGATCGTCACCCTGAAAATGTACCCCGCCCTGCACCACTTTGCAGTCGTGAGCGCCAAGCGCTTCCAGCTCGCTTTTTAACAGTTCTTCCAATCCACGCGCCGTGCTGGCAAACAGAGAGTTCATATCGTACTTATCACCAAAAAGAAAATTGTTGCGCATTATAGCTAATCCGCACCGCTTGTCATAAAGTTGCTCCCTTCTATTTAATCATCGCACGGAGATAAGGGTGATCACGCTTTCCAAACTCTACGTCCATCCGGTTAAATCACTGCGCGGCCTGCAGCTTTCTTACGCCCAGGTCGGCAGCAGCGGTCTGGCCTTCGACCGCAACTTTATGATCACCGAGCCGGACGGCACCTTTATTACCGCGCGCCAATATCCGCAGATGGTGCTGTTCACACCGGCGCTGCTGCCGGACGGGCTGTTCCTGACCGCGCCGGACGGCGAAAGCGCCGCCATTCGCTTCAGCGACTTCGCCGCCGCGCCGCAGCCGACCGAGGTATGGGGCAACCATTTCACCGCGCTGACTGCGCCAGATGAGATCAACCGTTGGCTGAGCGGCTATTTCCAGCGCGACGTGCAGCTGCGCTGGCTGGGGCCGGAGCTGACCCGCCGGGTCAAGAAGCACCCTGAAATCCCGCTGACGTTTGCCGACGGCTACCCTTATCTGCTGATTAACCAGGCTTCGTTCAACGATCTGCAGCAGCGTTGCCCCGGCAGCATCAAGCTGGAACAGTTCCGCCCCAATCTGGTGGTGAGCGGCGCTACCGCCTGGGCTGAAGACGGCTGGCAGGTGATCCGCGTCGGCGACGTCATGTTCGATCTGGTGAAACCCTGCAGCCGCTGCGTGCTCACCACCGTCAGCACCGAGCGTGGCCGCAAGCACCCGAGCGGCGAACCGCTCAGCACGCTGCAAAAATTCCGCTCCGCCGACAACGGCGATATCGATTTCGGCCAGAATATGATCGCGCGCAACAGCGGCATCATCCGCGTGGGCGATACGGTGGAAGTGCTGTCGACCAAGCCGCCGCGCCCTTATGGCGCAGGCAAAGTGGTGGAGAGCGTGCAAGCGCCGCAAGACAGCGCGCACAGCGTCACGATCGAATATGAAGGAAAGGTGTTTACCGGCAACAACCAGCAGATTTTGCTCGAACAGCTGGAGCAGCAAGGCATCCGCGTGCCTTACTCGTGCCGCGCCGGGATTTGCGGCAGTTGCCGCATTACGTTGCTGAGCGGTGAAGTCGCGCCCCTGAAGAAAAGCGCGCTGGGCGACAACGGCACCATCCTGTGCTGCAGCTGCATCCCGAAAAGTGATTTGACCCTGGCGTAATCCGCCTTATACCGCCCTGTCGTAAGCCGGGGCGGCGCTTTCATCCTGCGCGCAGGGTTTCAGCCGATCGTGCATCACCTTGATGGCGTCGCCCAATACCATGGTACGGCCAGCGACCGTCAGCTGATTTTGCGCCAGCAGGCACAGGCTGGCGTTATCCCCGGCCTCCACCACCAGCAAGCGCGCTTCCGCGCCGCTCTCCATCACTTTCACCGCCGCCAGCTCGCCGTTTTTCGGCTGCAGCGGGTAGTGCTGCTGCGAGAAATGCCAGCTCTTCGGCATCAGCGGTTTCAGGAAGCGGTAGGCGACCAGCGCATTCAACACCAGCTCGGCGCGCTGTTCATGGCTCAGCTTGACCTGCTTGCACTGTTCTTCATAGGTGAAATAAAGGGCGGCGTCATCTACGCAAAAAGCGCATTCATCGAAGGCGTCCGGCGTTAACATTTTGGCCGGGAAACGTGAACGAAAGATCATACCATTAGCTAAATCCAGCATTAGCCGATCGTGTTCGGCATCAAAATACCAACGCCAATTATCGTCAGGTTTTATCTTCATTTCGTATCCTTCTCGCTGCCTATGCCAACGCCGCACTCACCCTAAAAGGCGATTTTATCACCGATAAAATAGCTTAAACATCGGATAATTCCGCGAACGATATTTATGCTAACGAACAAAATATAGACGAGCCGGGGGCAGAAATAAACCCCCGGAATAAAATGAGAGGAAAAATATTAGATATGGGTAACGATATCTTTAATCAAACGCGGGCCGTGATAGATAAATCCGGAATAAATTTGCAGCAGGCTCGCGCCGGCCTCCATTTTTTCGCGCGCCGCCGTCAGCGAATCGATGCCGCCTACGCCGATAATCGGCAGGCGCCCCTGCAGTTCGGTGGAGAGACGACGGATCACTTCGGTGCTGCGTGATTGCAACGGACGCCCGCTTAACCCGCCCGCTTGTTCGCAATAATTCAACCCCTGGATCAATTTTCGATCCAACGTGGTATTGGTGGCGATCACGCCATCGATATTATGCCGCACCAGGCTATCGGCAATTTGGATCAATTCTTCTTCTGAAAGATCCGGCGCGATCTTTACCGCCACCGGCACATATTTGTGATGACGCGCATGTAATTCCTGCTGCTTATTTTTAATCACAGCCAAAAGATCGTCCAGCGCTTCGCCATACTGTAAGGATCGTAACCCCGGCGTATTCGGTGAAGAGATGTTAATCGCGATATATCCGGCATACGGATAAACTTTATCCATGCAGATCAAATAATCGTCTTTGCCCTGCTCGACCGGCGTGTCTTTATTCTTGCCGATATTGATCCCAAGAATGCCGCCGAAATGGGATTTCTTAACGTTTTCAACCAGATTGTCCACGCCATGGTTATTGAACCCCATGCGGTTAATCAGGCCTTCCGCCTCAACCACGCGGAACAAGCGCGGCTTGTCATTGCCCGGTTGCGGACGCGGCGTCACGGTGCCGACCTCCACATGGCCGAAGCCCATCGCGCCGAACGCATCGATGCATTCGCCGTTTTTATCCAGACCGGCGGCCAATCCCAGCGGGTTTTTAAACGACAGCCCCATGCAGTTGACCGGTTTGGTCGGCACGGACTGACGGACAAGAAACGCTAATGGGGTGCCGGTAATACGGCTGAGCTGACGAAAGGTCACTTCGTGCGCGCGCTCCGGATCGAGCTGGAACAACGCTTTCCTGATGAGGGGGTAGTACATGGACTCTCCTGATTTCCCGGTTGCAAACCGGGGGCGTATTATCCGGTATCCCCCGCCTAATTGGAATTGATTAAAGGCAAAAAAAGCCGTTTTTACGCAATCGTTTTCCCTCTTCGCCGCCAAATCGCTGCCAATCCGCTTTTGCGCATATCCAAATCAAAAAATGAGATTTAAAAAACGCGCCCGGTTGCTGGTAGGTTTAAAACACTTCCCATTGATTTTCTAATTAAACCTAACTTTTAGTTATAAGGAGTGGCAATGCGCGTTATATCACTGGCCGGTAGCCCACGCATCCCATCACGTTCCGCCGCGCTGCTCTCGCTGAGTCAGAACTGGCTGCGGCAGCAAGGGGTGGAAGTGACGGCCTATACCCTGCACGACTTTGACGCCGAAGATCTGCTGTACGCCAACTTCAACAGTCCGGCGATCAAGGCGTTTGCCGAGCAGCTGGCGCAGGCCGACGGCCTGCTGATTTCCACGCCGGTTTATAAAGCGTCGTTCTCCGGCGCGCTGAAAACCCTGCTGGATCTGCTGCCGGAACGCGCTCTGGATCATAAGGTGGTGTTGCCGCTGGCGACCGGGGGATCTGTCGGCCACATGCTGGCGGTGGACTATGCGTTGAAACCGGTGCTGGCGGCGCTGAAAGCGCAAGAGGTGCTGCACGGCGTGTTCGCCGACGACAGCCAGATCCAGTTGACCGAAGAAAGCGCCACGCTCACCGACGCCGTGGCCGCCCGGCTGGAAGAGGCACTGGCCAGTTTCTATCTGGCGCTTGGCCGCCGCAAACCGCCTGCGCTGCGCGTCGCCTCGCCACTGGCGGCGCGTCAAACCGCCTGAAACGCCTGGAAAAGGAGAGCCTGAATGAAACAACGCATCGCTTTGCGGCGTTGGCTGAGCGCCGCCGCCTTCACCGGCCTGCTGTCGCTGGTTTGGGCCAACGCCGCCGTCGCTCAGGATCCGGCGCAATTCCGCATCGGCTACCAAAAAGGATCGGTCAGTCTGGTGCTGGCGAAGAGCCACCGGCTGCTGGAGGAGCGTTTCCCCGCCACCCGCATCAGTTGGATCGAGTTTCCCGCCGGCCCGCAGATGCTGGAGGCCTTGAACGTCGGCAGCATCGATCTGGGCAGCACCGGCGATATTCCGCCGATCTTCGCGCAGGCCGCCGGGGCGGATCTGCTGTATGTCGGCGTTGAGCCGCCCAAACCGAAGGCGGAAGTGATCCTGGTGCCGGAAAACAGCCCGATCAAAACCGTCGCCGATCTGAAAGGCCATAAGGTCGCGTTCCAGAAAGGATCCAGCTCACATAACCTGCTGCTGCGATCGCTGCAAAAAGCCGGACTGAAATTTACGGATATCCAGCCCGCCTATTTAACGCCCGCCGATGCGCGCGCTGCATTCCAGCAGGGCAACGTCGATGCCTGGGCGATCTGGGATCCTTATTATTCCGCCGCGCTGCTGCAGGGCGGCGTGCGGGTGCTTGGCGACGGCACCGATCTGAATCAGACCGGTTCCTTCTATCTGGCGGCGCGCCCCTATGTCGAAGCCAACGGTGCCTTTATCAGCCAGGTCTTGACGGTGCTGACCCAGGCCGATGCGCTCACCCGCAGCGACCGGGCGCAAAGCGTGACCCTGCTGGCCAACGCCATGGGGCTGCCGGAACCGGTGATCGCCAGCTATCTGGATCACCGCCCTCCGACCGCCATCACACCGCTCGATGCGCATACGATCGCCGCGCAGCAGCAAACCGCCGACCTGTTTTACGCCAACCGGTTGGTGCCGGTGAAGGTCGACATCTCGCAACGCATCTGGCGCCCAAGCGCGCAATAAATACAGGGAACATTGACGATGAGCCTGAACGTTTTCTGGTTTTTACCCACCCATGGCGACGGCCACTATCTTGGCAGCGCGCAGGGCGCTCGCAGCGTCGATCACGGTTACTTGCAGCAGATCGCCCAGGCGGCGGATCGGCTGGGATTCGGCGGTGTGCTGATCCCCACCGGTCGCTCTTGCGAAGACTCCTGGCTGGTGGCCGCCTCGCTGATCCCGGTCACCCAGCGGCTGAAATTTTTGGTCGCGTTGCGGCCGGGTATCATCTCCCCTACGCTGGCGGCACGTCAGGCGGCGACGCTGGATCGCCTGTCCAACGGGCGCGCGCTGTTCAATCTGGTCACCGGCGGCGATCCGGAAGAGCTGGCGGCGGAGGGGTTACATCTCAGTCATGAAGAGCGTTACGAGGCCTCGACCGAGTTCACTCATATCTGGCGCCGGGTGCTGGAAGGGGAAACCGTCGATTTCCACGGCAAGCATATTCAGGTGAAAGGTGCCAAGCTGCTGTTCCCGCCGGTGCAGCAGCCGCGCCCGCCGCTCTATTTCGGCGGATCCTCCGCCGCCGCACAGGATCTGGCCGCCGAACAGGTAGAAATGTACCTCACCTGGGGAGAGCCGCCGGCGCAGGTCAAAGAGAAGATCGAGGAAGTACGCGCCAAAGCGGCGGCGAAGGGCCGACAGGTGCGTTTCGGCATCCGCCTGCACGTCATCGTGCGGGAAACCACCGAAGAGGCCTGGCGCGCCGCCGATCGGCTGATCGCGCACCTCGATGAGGAAACCATCGCCAACGCGCAGCAGGCCTTTGCGCGCTTCGACTCCGTCGGCCAACGGCGCATGGCGGCGCTGCACGGCGGCAAAAAGGATAACCTGGAGATCAGCCCGAACCTGTGGGCCGGCATCGGCCTGGTGCGCGGCGGCGCCGGCACCGCGCTGGTGGGCGATGGCCCGACGGTCGCGGCGCGCATGCAGGAATATGCCGATCTGGGCATCGACACCTTTATTCTCTCCGGCTATCCGCATCTGGAAGAGGCCTACCGCGTCGGCGAACTGCTGTTCCCGCACCTCGATCTGGCGCAGGAGGAAACGCCCGCTCGCCTTCAACCGGTGCGCCCGCAGGGCGAAGTGGTGGCCAACATCTATGTTCCGCAAAAAGTATCGCAGAGCTGAGGAGCGCCCCGATGGCAAATAACGTACAACGCATCCTGTATCGGCTGGCTCCCTGGGCGCTGCCGTTGGCGCTGGTGATCATCTGGCAGATCGCCGTCGAAACCGGCTGGCTGTCCAACCGCATTTTGCCGGCGCCGAGTGCGGTGCTGGCCGCCTTCTGGCGCCTGAGCCAAAGCGGCGAACTGTGGCAGCACCTGAGCATCAGCAGCCAGCGCGCGTTGATCGGCTTTGGCATCGGCGGCAGCATCGGACTGATACTCGGCTTTATTACCGGGCTGTCACGCTGGGGTGAACGCCTGCTGGACAGCTCGGTGCAAATGATCCGCAACGTGCCTCATCTGGCGCTGATCCCGTTGGTGATCCTGTGGTTCGGCATCGATGAATCCGCCAAGATCTTTCTGGTGGCGCTCGGTACGCTGTTCCCGATTTATCTCAACACCTATCACGGCATCAAAAACATCGATCGCGGCCTGTTGGAGATGGCCCGCAGCTACGGCCTGAGCGGTTTCCGCCTGTTTACACAGGTGGTGCTGCCGGGCGCGCTGCCGTCGATTATGGTCGGCGTGCGTTTCGCTCTCGGCTTCATGTGGCTGACGCTGATCGTCGCCGAAACCATCTCGGCCAATTCGGGCATCGGCTACCTGGCGATGAACGCGCGTGAATTTCTGCAAACCGACGTGGTGGTGGTGGCGATCGTGCTGTACGCCCTGCTCGGCAAGCTGGCGGACGTGGGCGCGCAGCTGTTGGAGCGCGTCTGGTTGCGCTGGCATCCGGCCTATCAACTGAAACAGGGAGAAGCGCTATGACCCTTCCCGCTCGCCTTGCGCAAGGCACGCCGGTGACGCTGGAGTCCATCGGCAAACGTTACGGCAACCGCACGGTGCTGGACAATATTCAGCTGCGCATTTCCGCCGGGCAGTTCGTGGCGGTGGTCGGCCGCAGCGGCTGCGGCAAGAGCACCCTGCTGCGCCTGTTGGCCGGCCTGGAACAGGCCAGCAGCGGCGCGCTGCTCAGTGGCAACGCGCCGCTTGCCGCCGCTAAAGAGGATACCCGGTTGATGTTTCAGGATGCGCGCCTGTTGCCGTGGAAAACGGTGATCGACAACGTAGGTCTGGGGCTGCGCGGCCAGTGGCGCGACGCGGCGCTGCAGGCGCTGGACGCGGTCGGTTTGGCGGATCGCGCCCACGATTGGCCGGCGGCGCTGTCCGGTGGACAAAAACAGCGGGTCGCCCTGGCGCGCGCGCTGATCCACCGCCCCCGCCTGCTGCTGCTGGACGAACCGCTCGGAGCGCTGGATGCCCTGACGCGCATCGAGATGCAAGGGCTGATAGAAACGCTGTGGCAACAACACGGTTTTACCGTACTGCTGGTCACACATGACGTCAGCGAAGCCATCGCGCTGGCGGATCGGGTGATCCTGATCGAAGAGGGGCATATCGGGCTGGATCTGGCCATCGATCTGCCGCGGCCGCGCCGCAAAGGCTCGGCCAGGCTGGCGGAACTGGAGGCCGAAGTGCTGGAACGGGTGTTATCGCCGCCGGCCGCAGCGGACAGTACCCGCCGGGCGGTGAACTGAACGGATAAAAAAAGGGACGGCGCAGGCCGTCCCCCTTATCTATTCAGCGCGAAAAGATCAGGCGTCGAGCGCCTTGCTGATCTTCTCGTATAGATCGCCGGACAGGTTTTCCAACCCTTTCAGCTGTTCCAACGCCTTGCGCATCAGCGCCTGACGGCCCGCGTCGTAACGCTTCAGGCGAATCAGCGGTTCAATCAGGCGCGCGGCGATCTGCGGGTTGCGCTGGTTGAGATCGCTGAGGATCTCCGCCAGGAACTGATAGCCGCTGCCGTCCGCGGCATGGAACGCCGCCGGGTTGCCGGAAGCGAAGCCGCCGATCAGCGAACGGGTGCGGTTCGGGTTGCTCAGGCTGAACGAACGGTGATGCAACAGTGCGCGCACCTTGCTCAACACATCTGCCGCCGGGCTACTGCCCTGCAGCACGAACCACTTGTCCATCACCAGGCCATCCTGATACCAGCGCTCGTCGAACGCCGCCAGCAGCGCATCGCGGCACGGCAGTTGGGCCGCGACCGCAGCAGACAGCGCCGCCAGCGAGTCGGTCATGTTGTCCGCCTGGCGATACTGTTCGCTCACCAGTTGGTCCGCCAGCGCCACATCTTCGCCGAACGCCAGATAGCCCAGGCACACATTACGCAAGGCGCGCTTGGCGATCTCGGCATGCTCCACGCGGTAGCCGTCGGTCTTGTTGGCGTGATACACCGCCAGCCACTCATCGGCCAACTCCCGCGCCAGACAGCGTACGATCGCTTCGTGCACCGCGGCGATCGCTTCCGGATCGATAGTGGCGAACAGCTCGGCGATTTCGTTCTCCGACGGCAGCGTCAGGATCTGCGCCGCCAGCGCCGGATCCAGTTTTTCGTCCAGCAGCACCGCGCGGAACGCATCGGCCACGTGCAGCGGCAGCGACAGCGGCTGCTTCTGCTGGTGCCGCGCCACGTTCAGCTTGATATAGGTCGCCAGCAGGCTCTGTGCCGCATCCCAACGCGCAAATTCATTGCGTGCGTGCTGCATCAAGAAGGTCAGTTGCTGATCGCTGTACGGATAGTCCAGCTTCACCGGCGCGGAGAATTCGCGCAGCAGCGACGGCACCGGCTTGTGCGCCACGCCGTCGAACACGAAAGTTTGCTCCGCTTCGGTGACGTTCAGCACGTTGTTGACCGGCAGGCCGCCTTTTTGCAATGGAATGACATTGCCTTCGCTGTCGTACAGTTCGATATCCAGCGGAATATGCAGCGGCAACTTCTCCGGCTGATCGGCGGTCGGCGCGGTCTTCTGGCTGACATGCAGGCGATACTGTTGGGTTTCCGCGTCGTACTCGTCGCGCACCGTCAACAGCGGCGTGCCGGACTGGCTATACCAACGGCGGAAGCGCGACAGATCGACGTTAGACGCATCCTCCATCGCCTGAACGAAATCGTCGCAGGTAGCGGCGCTGCCGTCGTGGCGTTCGAAATAGAGCTGCATCCCTTTCTGGAAGTTCTCCTCCCCCAACAGGGTATGCATCATGCGGATCACCTCGGAACCCTTTTCATACACCGTAAGGGTGTAGAAGTTGTTCATCTCGATGACTTTGTCCGGGCGGATGGCGTGCGCCATCGGGCTGGCGTCTTCGGCAAATTGCGCGCCGCGCATCACGCGCACATTGTCGATGCGGTTGACTGAACGCGATCCCAGATCGGAACTGAATTCCTGATCGCGGAACACCGTCAGCCCCTCTTTCAGACTGAGCTGGAACCAGTCACGGCAGGTCACGCGGTTACCGGTCCAGTTGTGGAAGTATTCGTGGCCGATCACCGCTTCGATGTTCAGGTAATCCTTGTCGGTAGCGGTTTCCGCCTTCGCCAGCACATATTTGGAGTTAAAGATATTTAACCCTTTGTTCTCCATCGCGCCCATATTGAAGAAATCGACCGCCACAATCATATAAATGTCGAGATCGTATTCCAGGCCGAAGCGGGTCTCGTCCCACTTCATCGAGTTCTTCAGCGAAGTCATCGCCCAGTCGGCGCGATCCAGGTTGCCGCGATCGACGAACAGCTCCAGTGCGACCTTACGGCCGGAACGGGTAGTGAAGCTGTCGCGCAGCACGTCGAAGTCCCCCGCCACCAGCGCGAACAGGTAGCAAGGTTTCGGGAACGGATCCTGCCATTGCACCCAGTGGCGACCATCGGCCAATTCGCCCTGACCGATGCGATTGCCGTTCGACAGCAGGAACGGATAGCGCGTCTTGTCGGCCACGATGCGGGTGGTAAAGCGCGCCAGCACGTCCGGGCGATCCTGGTAATAGGTAATGTGGTGGAAGCCTTCGGCTTCGCATTGCGTGCACAGCGCATCGCCGGACAGGTACAGCCCTTCCAGCGCGGTGTTCTTCGCCGGGTGAATATCGTTGACAATGGTAAGAGTGAATTGTGCCGGCAACTCTTCGATGATCAGCTGGTTATCCTGCTGACGGTAGGCGCTCCACGGTTGGCCGTCCACCTGAATGCTCACCAGCGTCAAATCTTCGCCATCCAGCACCAGCGGTGCACCGGCCGCCCCCTGACGTTTGATTTTACTGACGGCGGTCACGCGCGTGGTTTCCGCATCCAAACTGAAGTCCAAATCGATATCGGTCGTGGTGTAATCGGGCGCGCGATAATCGTGGCGGTATTTTGCCTGTGGCTGTTGTGTCATAAAAACCCTTAAACGTCTCAGTGAGTTATAGGTGCCAGGCTGCGCTTCTCCTTCGTACCGCAGCCGGTATGTTCCCCTGCGGCGCGCGGTGAGCCTGAATTGTGAATAAACTGTATCACAGCTGACCGAAAAGCCCAGAGCCGCAGGGCGACCAAGAGAGAGAAATCAGAGGCAAATCATAAATCGGCCGGCAGGCGGCAGTGCGGGTGACCAATGGCTAAATAAAAATCAGCATTTAATGCTAAAAAGCCGCCATCGCGGCGCGCCGGCATAGTTGAGGCGACACAGGCGGCATGGTGGTATAATTGCGGCATCAGGCTCAGGGATGACTCGCACTATGAAAATTAAATACGCAATCTATTTTTTTACCCTGTGCCTGATGACTTCCTTCTCTCTGTTCATCGTCGATGAGCTGCTCGAAGCCCATACCGACTACCGCGACAACCAGCTGAACCTGTACAAAATCGATCGCGCCAAAGAAATTTCCGAAGCCTTTCAGGCTGCGCTGCTGGCTCATCGCCTCAAACGATTGAGCCTGATCGATCCGCAAATCACCCGTGCGCAATGTTTAGCCGCCGATCGGGTGGCACGCGAGAGAATCACCCGGATCCGCGAACATCTGGACGATGAGGTCGCCAGACAGCTCGGGGTTCGGCAAAAAATCGCCGCGCTGTCGATGATCGCGTTGATGGAGCAGCTGCTGGATAATGACAACCTGCAGCTTTCGCAGGTCAATAACACCAACGCCAATCTGTTCAACATCAACAGCGCCTATTACATCTCGCAAACCAGCAAGAGTTATTACCGTTACACCTACGATACCCGGATGGTGGATACCGACTCCTTTATGTTTCTCGAGGCCATCCGTCTCAATAACCGGTTAAATATGTCATTGACGGAATTGAGCGATCAGATTATCGACGTCAACGTCAGCCAGCTCGTTCGCAAAGACGCCTATCTGAAGTCCATTCAGCTTACCGGCGTGCTGAACGCGCTGAGCACCCGATTGATCTTCATGAAGATCAACTACGACGATGGACAAATCACCAACATCGTCAATGCGTTGCTCGCCCAGGTGTCCGCTGAGCGCCTCCAGCAGATTACCAATGGGCTGTATACCGCTATCGATACCCATAAGCCCTACCCCACAGCGCTTATTTCTCGCTATGTCGACGATGTGAGCGGGCTTTCGCAGGCGCTGTATCAACGCAGTTTCGAATTGGAAACCCTCGCCTCGCGCCACAAGATTTACGACAGCCAGACGACCATTTACGGCATGATCGCACTCGCCGGCCTGGTGGTTTTGCTGTTCATTTTGCCGGCGTTGGTGTTCTGCACCAGCATCAACCGCTGGTTGACCAAGACCCACAACAATATCGTGCGGCTGTCGCGCGGTGAGATGAATATCGATCGCAACGATGCCTTCTACAGCCAGGAATTGATCGCCATCAGCGACGCCATTCAGCAGCTCAGGCAATACCAGCTGGACAAGGTCTCGCTGGAGAGCGAGAAACAACTGCTGATTAAAGAGCTCGAGGCCTCTTCCTTCCTCGATCCGCTCACCAATATCTACAACCGCCGTAAATTCTTCCTTGAATGTCAACTGCTGGGCAACGCCAGCTACCCGCAGGCCTTTTGCCTGATCGACATCGACAATTTCAAACAACTCAACGACAGCTACGGCCACGACGTGGGTGACCGGGCGCTGGTGGCATTCGGCCACTTGCTGCAACGCGCGTTCCGCGCCAGCGACATCTTCTGCCGCTATGGCGGCGAAGAGTTCGCGGTGCTGCTGGGCAACTGTTCGTTGGACAACGCGCGGGACATCATGGAGCAATTGCGCGCACGTACTCATCGCCTGACGCTAAATCTGGCCGACGGACGGCAAGTGCGCTTCACCACCAGCTGCGGCATCGCGCCGGTCAGCGCGTTCGCCGCGCTGCAGGCGGCGATCAAACAGGCGGACGAAGCGCTCTATTTTTGCAAAAAGAACGGCAAGGATCGGGTCAGCGTGCATACCCAGGCCGGCTTTATCTGATTCGTTGTTTAAAATAATTAACATTATAATTTTTATGACTAATTAGGCTAAGTCATTCACCTTACAGGCATATCTGGCTTTTTTTCCTCCCCGCCGCTATCCGGCTGCCATAAAGGCACGTTTAATCCTCGACCCGCTTCGGTGATTTATGGTGTGATGCAGCTTCAATAACAGGATAATCCGGGTATACTCCACCCCCACTTTTATGATTATCCGGATTTGGACACGCGCCTGACGAGGATGCTGTAACGCGCTATGACTCAATACGCTTCCCCGATTTTGACATCACTGCTTGATACCGATGCTTATAAGCTTCATATGCAGCAAGCAGTGTTCCATCGCTATCCCGCGATCAGCGTGGCGGCGGAATTCCGCTGCCGCGGCGACGAACTGCTGGGCGAATATGCCGACGAGATCCGCGCGCAGGTGGCGCTGATGAGCCGGCTGGCGCTAACCGACGCCGAATTCGCTTATCTTTCGGGCCTGCCCTTCTTCCGTCAAGATTACCTGAACTGGCTGCGCACGTTCCGCTACGATCCGCAGCAGGTCACCATCGACAACCGCGACGGCAAGCTGCACATCCGCATCGCCGGCCCCTGGCGTGAAGTGATCATGTGGGAAGTGCCGTTGCTGGCGGTGATCAGCGAAGTGGTGCACCGCCGGCGCTCGCCGCTGGCGACGCCGGAACAGGCGGTGGCGCATCTGCAAACCAAGCTGGCGCAGTTCAAGACGTTGGCGGGCGATCTGGATCTTTCACGCTTCAAGTTGATGGACTTCGGCACCCGCCGCCGTTTCTCTCAGGGCGTGCAACAGGCCATCGTCAGCACATTGCAGGCCGAATTCCCGTACCTGTCGGGCACCAGCAATTACGATCTGGCGCACCAGCTGGGTCTGGCGCCGGTCGGCACGCAGGCGCATGAGTGGTTCCAGGCGCATCAGCAGATAAGCCCGGTGCTGGCCAACAGCCAGCGCGCCGCATTGCAGGCCTGGCTGGATGAATATCCGGACCAGCTTGGCATAGCGCTCACCGACTGCATCACCATGGATGCCTTCCTGCGCGACTTCGGCCCGCAGTTCGCCGAGCGTTATCAGGGGCTTCGCCACGATTCGGGCGATCCCGTCGAGTGGGGTGAAAAGGCCATTGCCCACTATCAGAAACTGGGCATCGACCCACTGAGCAAAACGCTGGTGTTCTCGGACAACCTGGATCTGGAAAAAGCGCTGGCGCTCTATCGCCATTTCTACCAGCGCATTAATCTCGGCTTCGGCATCGGCACGCGTCTGACCTGCGATATTCCCGGCGTTAAGCCGTTAAATATCGTGATCAAGCTGGTCGAGTGCAAAGGCAAGCCGGTGGCCAAGCTCTCCGACAGCCCCGGCAAGACCATCTGCCAGGACCAGGCGTTCGTCAGGGCTCTGCGCAAGGCCTTCGATCTACCGCTGGTGAAGAAAGCCAGCTGAGCCTTCTTTATATAAAGAGAGAAAGCCGGCCCGGTTCTCGCGCCGGCTTTTTGTTTTTATCCCGAACGCCCTCTTTTCAGTCAGCCGCGATAAATGTTGCGCCAATCCGATGATTTCTGCTTGTGCTCTGCACCGCGGCAAGTAACATAGCCATTACCCCCATATTCTTGGGTTGTAAGCTATTTCTAAACCAAATTATTAAAGAGAGAAATCTATGAGCGTAGTGCCTGTAGTCGACGTACTGCAAGGTCGTGCTGCGGTTGACAGTGAAGTCACCGTACGCGGCTGGGTACGTACCCGGAGAGATTCAAAAGCTGGTATCTCCTTCCTGGCCGTCTATGACGGTTCCTGCTTTGATCCGTTACAGGCCGTCGTTAATAATTCTCTGCCGAATTATCAAGATGAAGTGCTGCACCTGACCACCGGCTGTTCGGTCGAAGTTACCGGCAAGGTCGTTGCTTCACCGGGCGAAGGCCAGAGCTTCGAGCTGCAGGCCACCGCGATCAAAGTGGTCGGCTGGGTCGACGATCCGGACACTTACCCGATGGCGGCCAAACGTCACAGCATCGAATACCTGCGCGAAGTGGCCCACCTGCGCCCGCGCACCAACCTGATCGGCGCCGTGGCGCGCGTGCGTCATACGCTGGCGCAGGCGATCCACCGCTTCTTCCATGAAAATGGCTATTTCTGGGTGTCCACCCCGCTGATCACCGCCTCCGACACCGAAGGCGCCGGCGAGATGTTCCGCGTGTCCACGCTGGACCTGGAAAACCTGCCGCGCACCGACAAGGGCGCCGTCGACTTCAGCGAAGACTTCTTCGGTAAGGAAGCCTTCCTTACCGTTTCCGGCCAGCTGAACGGCGAAACCTACGCCTGCGCGCTGTCGAAGGTTTACACCTTCGGCCCAACCTTCCGCGCCGAAAACTCCAACACCAGCCGCCACCTGGCGGAATTCTGGATGATCGAGCCGGAAGTGGCCTTCGCGACGCTGGACGATGTCGCTGGCCTGGCCGAAAGCATGCTGAAGTATGTGTTCCAGGCGGTGCTGGATGAACGTGCAGACGATCTGAAATTCTTCGCCGAGCGCGTGGATAAAGACGCTATCGCGCGTCTGGAGCGCTTCGTCTCTTCCGATTTCGCCCAGGTAGACTACACCGACGCCATTGAGATCCTGCTGGCCTCGGGCCAAACCTTCGAAAACCCGGTCTCCTGGGGTATCGATCTCTCTTCCGAACATGAGCGTTATCTGGCGGAGAAACACTTCCAGGCGCCGGTGGTGGTGAAAAACTACCCGAAAGACATCAAGGCGTTCTACATGCGCATGAACGAAGACGGCAAAACCGTCGCGGCCATGGACGTGCTGGCGCCGGGCATCGGTGAAATCATCGGTGGTTCTCAGCGTGAAGAACGCCTCGACGTGCTCGATCAGCGTCTGGAAGAGATGGGCCTGAATAAGGAAGACTACTGGTGGTATCGCGATCTGCGTCGTTACGGCACCGTGCCGCATTCCGGTTTCGGCCTGGGCTTTGAACGTTTAATCGCCTATGTCACCGGCGTGCAAAACGTGCGCGATGTGATCCCGTTCCCACGCACACCACGTAACGCAAGCTTCTAATTCATACGATCACACGTTTTTTAAACGATTTCGTTACAAAACAAAGGCCAGCCTCGCTGGCCTTTCGCATTTTTTAATATTGACGCACGTCACAAAGTTCCCGAAAAATTACATTTAGTTACACATACTTTCCTTTTGCAACCTCATTGCGACATTGGTATCATTTTCGTCCTAGATTAACCCGCCTGTGAATGGAACACTGCGTTCAGACACAGGACGACACCAATCTATCTACAATAGTTCCCAAGGAATTATTGGCGGCAGTGGCAAAGGTGTCCGAATAACACCAATGAGGGTAATAATGATGAAGCGCAACATTCTTGCAGTGGTTATCCCGGCTCTGTTGGCTGCTGGTGCAGCAAACGCAGCTGAAATCTACAACAAAGACGGCAACAAGCTGGATCTGTACGGCAAAGTTGACGGTCTGCACTACTTCTCCGACGACAAAGGTAATGACGGCGATCAGACCTATGTTCGTTTCGGCTTCAAAGGTGAAACTCAGATTACTGACCAACTGACCGGTTACGGCCAGTGGGAATACAACGTCCAGGCTAACCACTCCGAATCTCAGGGCACCGAAGGCACCAAAACCCGTCTGGGCTTCGCGGGTCTGAAATTCGCTGACTACGGCTCCTTCGACTACGGCCGTAACTACGGCGTACTGTACGACGTGGAAGGCTGGACCGATATGCTGCCAGAGTTCGGTGGCGATACTTACACCTACACCGACAACTTCATGACCGGCCGTACCAACGGCGTTGCGACCTATCGTAACAACAACTTCTTCGGTCTGGTTGACGGTCTGAACTTCGCCGTTCAGTACCAGGGCAAAAACCAGAACGACGGCCGTAACGTCAAGAAACAAAACGGCGACGGCTGGGGCATCTCCTCTACTTATGACATCGGCGAAGGCGTAAGCTTCGGCGCTGCATACGCGTCTTCTAACCGTACCGACGACCAGAAACTGCGTTCCAACGAGCGTGGCGACAAGGCTGACGCATGGACCGTAGGTGCGAAATACGACGCCAACAACGTTTACCTGGCGGCGATGTACGCAGAAACCCGTAACATGACCCCGTTCGGCGGCGGTAACTTCGGTGCAGGCTGTGCAGCTACCGATGACAAGTGCGGCGGCTTCGCGAGCAAAACTCAGAACTTCGAAGTGACTGCTCAGTACCAGTTCGACTTCGGTCTGCGTCCAGAAGTATCTTACCTGCAATCTAAAGGTAAAAACCTGAACGTTCCTGGCGTGGGTTCTGACCAGGATCTGGTTAAATATGTTTCTGTTGGTACCACTTACTACTTCAACAAGAACATGTCCACCTACGTTGATTACAAAATCAACCTGCTGGATGACAACGAGTTCACCAAAGCAACCGGCACCGCTACCGACGATATCGTAGCTGTTGGTCTGGTATACCAGTTCTAAGTTGTCTCGCTTAACGGCGGTTCACCGTCGGCTAAGTTAAAAAAACAGGGCTTCGGCCCTGTTTTTATTTGTGTCTTCCGGTAACGTTTTATCCTGCAGATTTCCCCTTCCCCCTCATTTTTTCTGTCGAATCCTTCCCGTTCACAAGATCGCGGTGTTTTTATCGCAAACGGTTGGCAAAGCCGATAACTGGCGCTACCCTGATGCTTCTGTCTGCTTAACTCCGAGATTTGGAAGCACCTGACATGTTTGAAAAAATCACCGCCGCACCCGCCGACCCGATCCTGGGCCTGACCGACATTTTCCGCGCCGACGCCCGCCCGAATAAAATCAATTTAGGCATTGGCGTTTATAAAGACGAAACCGGCAAAACCCCGGTGCTGACCAGCGTAAAAAAAGCTGAACAGTATCTGCTGGAAAACGAGACCACCAAAAACTATCTCGGCATTGAAGGCATCCCGGCGTTTGCCAGCTGCACGCAAGAGCTGCTGTTCGGTAAAGAGAGCCCGATCGTCACCAATCGTCGCGCGCGCACCGCGCAGACGCCAGGCGGCACCGGCGGCCTGCGCGTGGCGGCAGACTTTATCGCCAACCAGACCAGCGCCAAGCGCATCTGGATCAGCAACCCAAGCTGGCCGAACCACAAGAACGTCTTTAGCGCCGTTGGCCTGGAAGTGCTGGAGTACGCCTACTACGACGCTGCCAACCACGCGCTGGATTTTGACGGCCTGCTGAACAGCCTGAAACAGGCTCAGGCCGGGGATGTCGTGTTGTTCCACGGCTGCTGCCATAACCCGACCGGTATCGATCCAACGGCGGAACAGTGGGCACAACTGGCTGAGCTTTCCGTCGCCAATGGCTGGCTGCCGCTGTTCGACTTCGCCTACCAGGGCTTCGCCAACGGTCTGGAAGAGGATGCGCAGGGTCTGCGTATTTTCGCCGCCAAACATCAAGAGCTGATCGTCGCCAGCTCCTACTCGAAAAACTTCGGCCTGTACAATGAGCGCGTCGGCGCTTGCACCATTGTAGCTGCCGATGCCGAAACCGCCGATCGCGCCTTCAGCCAAGTGAAGGCGGCCATTCGCGCCAACTACTCCAACCCGCCGTCACACGGCGCGGCCGTTGTCGCCACCATTCTGGGCAACGACGCCCTGCGCGCGATGTGGGAGCAGGAGCTGACCGACATGCGCCAGCGCATTCACCGCATGCGTCAGCTGTTCGTGAACACCCTGCAGGAGAAAGGCGCACAACAGGACTTCAGCTTCATCATCCAGCAGAACGGCATGTTCTCATTCAGCGGCCTGACCAAAGAACAGGTGCTGCGTCTGCGTGAAGAGTTCGGCGTATACGCCGTGAACTCGGGCCGGGTGAACGTGGCCGGCATGACCCCGGACAACATGGCGCCGCTGTGTGAAGCCATCGTCGCCGTGCTCTAAAAGCATCGACGCAGGTCATAAATCATAAAAAAGGGCGCTCTATGCGCCCTTGATTATTTCGGCCGGGAAATAATCGTTACCACACCGCCGGCTCTTCGCGCAGGAACGGGTTGGTCTGGCGCTCGTGGCCAAAGGTCGACATCGGGCCGTGGCCGGGAATAAAGCGCATATCGTCGCCCAATGGCAGCAGCTTGGTGCGAATAGAGGCGATCAACGCCTGATGATCACCGCGCGGGAAGTCGCTGCGCCCCACGCCGCCGTTAAACAGCACGTCGCCGACCAGCGCCAAACGCGCCTGCTCATTGATAAAGACAATGTGGCCTGGTGTGTGCCCGGGGCAGTGCAGCACCTTGAGCGTCATTTCGCCCACCTGCATCTCATCGCCTTCCGACAGCCAACGAGTCGGGGTCAGCGGCGCACACTCCTCCAGCCCGAACATCCGGCTCTGCGCCGGCAAACCATCCAGCCAAAAAGCGTCCTCTTTATCCGGGCCGTAAATCGGCACCTGATAATGGTCCGCCAGCTCCGCCGCCGCGCCGACGTGATCCAAATGGCCGTGCGTCAGCAAAATCTGCGTGATTGTCACACCCTGCTTCGCCACTTCCGCTTTGATTTTTTCCGCTTCGCCGCCGGGATCAACCAACGCCGCCTGCTGCGTGTTTTCACACCAGATCAGGCTGCAGTTCTGGCTAAAGGCGGTAACGGGAATAAGATGGTATTTCATAAGGCTCCAACGACAATAACGCCGCCTCTGCAAGGAGCAGCGTTATTCACTGAGGGCACCGCGATTACCAGCTCCGAACCGGGCCGGTATCGATGTGCACGAAGTTGCTACGTGGGTAATATCCTACACCACCGGCGCGCATTTTTAACGCCGCTTTACGGATATTACTCAATTGGATACCTTCAATGTGGAAATCCATCGCCTGGCCCTTGGTATGGTAGCTGTGCTTGGCCACGCCGCGGCTGTGTGCGCGCAATTCGTTGTTGGTATCTACGGAGCGGTAACCGGAGATCAGCTGCACCGGCTTGCTGGTGCCCAGCAGCCCCTGCAGGCGATAGAGGTGATCAAACAAGCTGGGATCGATCGATTTAACCTTGTTGGCGCGATAATCGCGGAACAGATGATTTAGCCGAACCAACTCTTCTTTATTGTAGCCTTTGCCGTCAAAGAACTCGGCTTTAATAGATTCACCGGTATTCAGGTTATTCAGCACTAAAATACGCGGTCGAGCGGTGGAAAGACTGGCAAATGCCTGCCCTGGAAGCAGCGCTATGCCCATAGCGGCGCCACCTAGCGCCAGCCATTTACGGCGATGATGATCAATTTTGTCCATGACTCTGTTAAACCCGGCAAGAATGTCAAAATAAATGCACAAAGCAGCGCACTGTCCGAACCATAACCGCCTGCGTATGCTGAGTCAACCCGCGATACGCCTAGGTTTACAGGCCCCCGCCTACGAGGGCCTGCGGTATAGCCAAACATTCTGACCGTTATTTATTTATAATTACTGCATTTACTGCATTAATTTTTTGGCCTGAGCCAAAATTTGTGCACCCGATCTCACCGTATTATCATAATTGTAAATATCTGTACGGAATTGCGGTTGGCCATCATCCGAAACCCAGGCGGTCAGATAATACAGTTTTACGGGAATACGCTGGCGAATATTCACATAAGTGGTATTGCCTTCTTTCAGCGTGGAGGAAACGCGGCTATTGTTCCAGCCGGCATCCTGCAGCAGCATATTCGCCAAATCGGAAGCCTTGTTCACCCGCACGCAGCCGGAGCTGAGCGCGCGGATGTCTTTCTGGAACAGGCTGTGGTTCGGGGTATCGTGCAGGTAAATGGCATCCGAGCTCGGCATATTGAACTTGAAACGCCCCAGCGAGTTGGTGGCGCCCGGCGCCTGGCGCACGCGATACGGGAAGTTGCGCGCAGAAACCATGCTCCAGTCGATCATCGCCGGGTTGATCACTTCCGCATCGTTGCTCCAGCCTGACAGCACGGTATAGCCGTGTTTCTGGAAATAGTTACCGTCGCGCATCGCCTTCGGCACGATATCCTCACGCACCAGCGTGGTCGGCACGTTCCAAGGCGGGTTGACCACCACGTTATTCAATGCGCTGCTCATCAACGGCGTCTTGCGGCTTGGCCGCCCGACGATAACGCGGGAGGACAACACTTCGTTGCCGTTCTGATAGTAGGTCAGCGAGTAGTTGGGAATGTTCACCATAATGCCGGTGCCGACATGCCCCGGCAAGATGCGCAAGCGCTGGATATTCAGCGCCAACAGCGCGGCGCGGGTTTTCGGTGACACGTTGAGCCACTCGCGGGTGCGCACGCCGATCACGCCGTCCGCCGTCAACCCCTGCCATTTCTGGAAACGCTTGACGCCCTCCACCAGCTCGTTGGTATAGAGGTTGTCGCTCACCACGCTGCCGATCTGCGGCGGCGTCTGTTCCGCGGTCAACTCCGTCACCGGCGCCGCCGATGGGCTGACCGTCACACGGCTTTTCTCTTCGTCTACCGTCAGCCCGCCGTCGTCGGGTTCATTGCTCTTCGCCGAAACCACCGCCGGTTCCGGCTCCGCTTCCGGCGCCGAGGCGGCCAGCATGCCGGTGCGCGTCAGGATCTCACGCAGCGCCGGGATATCGTTGCTCATTTGGCCAGGGCGCAGGCTCGGGCCACTGCCCACCTGCGGCCAGGGGCGGTTGTCCGCCAGCATGTCACGCAGCGCCTGATGCATCTTGGCATATTGCGGATGCTGCGGCGCGAGCGAATTTACGTAGCTCAGGGTTCGCGCCTGGCGCACCGCCAGCTGCCATTGATTGATCACCGCCGTGGGCGGCAAACCAAGCTTGTAGGGAATATTGCTGTACAGCCAGTTGTTGCCGTTGGCGCCGATGGCGGATACAAACTGCAAATAACCCAGCATCGCATCGGACAGCACCGCATCGCGGCCCGCTTCACTGAGCGCCGGATCGGTCAACATCTTCACCCACTGGGTGAACTGCGGCTGCACGCCGGACATCGCCAGTTCGGCCAGCTGCTGTTGAAACTGCTGAACGGCCTCGCGATCCTGCCACATCGGCTGCATATGATTCGCCGCATACAGCGGCGCCAGCGTGGAAAGGTAGTGCAGATCCATACCGCGCGGCAACGCGGCCAGCAGTTCAGAACGACTCTGCGCAACGGACATGCCTGCTGTTGCCACCGGTAACGCCGTTACGGTGGCCAAGGCGGAAAACGACGACACAAGACTACAGGCGATAGCGCCACTCAGCGCCAAACGTCGTAGAGAGTTTCCCTTTTTAAGCAACATCCCTTGCCCCCTGTATGCTCACAAAAAAAAACGTCAAAAATTGCATATAGTTTCAGTATACAAACAGAAAGGCCGTTTCGCCCTACGGGCGTCGAATAACTGTTTATCTGATTAAACTAACCGCTTTTCAACGGATAAAAAAGCAGGACTATCATCCACGCGCACAAAAAAATAGCCACCCTGCGGCGGCTATTTTCGGATTTTTAGGGCGTTTTTCTGCGTTATGGCGTTTCAACCGGCGCAGTGCCCAGCGCCGGCGGCTCGCCGGCGAAACCGCGCAGCCCCACCACGTGCACATGCTCGTGGTTCTGGAACACCTTACGCACCAGTTTATAGGTGGTGCCCTTCTCCGGACTGATGTTTTCCGGCGCCGCGATGATCAGCTGCATCTCCAGACGATCGCACAGTTCGAACAGCGTGGCGATCGACTTGGCATCCAGACGCGCCGCTTCATCGAGGAACAGCAGGCGACACGGCGAGATATCTTTACCGCGCAGGCGGCGGGATTCTTCTTCCCAGCTCTGCACCACCATCACCAGGATTGACATCCCGGTACCGATGGCTTCACCGGTAGACAACGCGCCGCTTTCCGCACGCAGCCAGCCGTCGGAACCACGGTACACCTCAACTTCCATTTCCAGGTAGTTGCGGTAGTCCAGCAACTCCTCGCCGATGGTCTGCGGCGTGCGCTGCCCCATGTCGATCTGCGGATTCAGGCGCTGATACAGCTTGGCCAGCGCTTCGGAGAAGGTCAGGCGGTTGCTGTTGAACAGATCCTGATGCTGTTCCTGCTGCTCGGAGAGCACATCCAGCAGAGTGGCATGCGCTTCGCGCACATTGACGTTCAGACGGACGCTCTTCACCTGGCCGAAGGCAACGGCCTGCAGCCCCTGGTTCAGCATGCGAATGCGGTTCTGTTCGCGCTGAATGGTTTTGCGAATGATGTTAGCCACGCTTTTCGAACTGATCGCCAGCTTCTGCTCGCGCGCTGTCAGCTCTTCGGTCAGACGGCCCAGCTCGATTTCCATCTGCTCGATGGCCTCGACCGGATCGTCGGTGCGGATGATGTCCTGACGGATACGCTCGCGCAGGTGTTGGTACACCGCGATATAGAACTGAATCTTACGCTCCGGCCGCTTCGGATCTTCCGACAGGCGCAGCACGTCGCGCAGGTGTTCGTTATCCGCCACCGCCAGACGCAGCGCGCCGAGCGCCTTATCCGACATCGAGCGCAGCTCGTCGCCATCCATATACGCCAGCTCGCGGCGGTGCAGGCGGCGTTCCACGCCGTTGTCTTTCACCAGGCGCATCACCGCGCACCACCCCGCCTTGGCGGTCACCACCTGCTCGCGCAGCTGATGATAGTCGCGTTCCAGCTTCCGCAGTTTCTTCTGCAGGCCGTCCATTTCGGCTTCGCAGAAGGTCAGCTGTTTCTCCAACTGATTGCGGCGAGCGCGGTTGTTGCTCAACGCCGCATGCAGCTCGTCGCGACGCGCGCGCGCGCGCGCTTCAGCGTTGGCGTCGGCCTGCACGCCGATATCCACCAGCTCCTGGCTCAGCTCTTTCAGCATGTCGCGCTTGGCGTCATACGAGCTTTTCAGCGAGGCCAGCACCTGGCTGTATTGGGTGAACTGGGTTTGATACTGACGCAGCTGCTCACGGGCGCGGGCGCGTTCGGCTTCCGCCTGCTCCAGACGCTGACGCAGCTTGTCGTTGAGATCGTTGTTGGCATTCTGCATGCCGGCGGAGTCGGTATAGCTGAAGTGCGCGCGACGCTGCACCACTTCTGTCAACGCGAACGCCTGCTGTTTAGCCTGACGCTGCACGCTTTGCGCCTGCGCATAGTCCTGCTGCAGCTGTTCATGCTGCTGCGGATCGCTCTGCAGCACTGACAGCAGCGGCTCCAGTTTGGTCAGTGACACCCCGTGCTGTTGAATGTGGCGCGCGGCGTCCTGCGCTTCTTCCAGCTCTTCGCGGATCTCGTCGACGCGATCCTGCAGCGTTTCATCGTTCAGCAACGACACCAGCGGCATCAGGCGGTTGAGCGCGGAAATGCCCTCTTTGGCCTGGTCGTACTGCTGACGCTGCTGCTGATTCTGCGCTTCGTGATTGTTCAGCGCACGCTCGATCTCGCCACGACGGGCGTTCAGACCGCGGATCTCCGCTTCCGGATCGGCGTCGAACGCCACCGCCAGATGGGTGCCGATAAAGCGGCTGAAAGCCTGGTGCGAGCGCTGAGTTTTCTGCACGTCGAACGACAGCGTGGCGTAACGCTCCGCCAGCGTTTCACGCTCGGCATGCAGCACCTCCAGCCGGTTTTCGCGCGCCGCACGGCCGAACAACGGCACTTCCGGGTAGCGGGAATAACGCCACTGGCGATCGGCGATCTTCACCACCACCGCTTTGTCCTGTTCTTCGACGGCAAATACGCTGTCATCGAACGACTGCGGATCCCCTTCGATCAGGTAAAGATCTTCCGGGCAATCTTCCAGTCCTTCCAGCATCTCGCGCACCAGCGACAGATCCGGCACCACGATGGCGTGGCGCGAAGGGCCATACAGCGCCGAGAAGTAAGGTGCGTCATCAATAGTGACGTCATCGTAAATTTCCGACAGCAGCACGCCGCCGAAACGTTCGGCCAAGGTGACCAGGCGTTGATCTTCCGCGCCGCCCGGCTGGCTGAGGCGCTCGATCTGCGCTTCCACTTCGCGCTTGCGGGCCGCCACTTCGTCGCGCTCGACGGTAGTTTCACGCTCGCGCTCCAGCAGTTGCTGCATGTATTCGGTCACCTGCTGGCTGTTTTCCAGCGGCTCCCCGCTCTGATCGCTGAGCTGGCTCAGGGCATCCTGCGCCGCCAGCCACACTGGGGCGCGCGCCGTCAGCTCACGGATGCGCTGCTGGATCTGTTCCAGCTCCTGGCGCATCTCCATGCGGCGTTCGCCGGCTTCGCTGACGTTCTGCGACAGCGCTTCCAGGCGCTCTTCCAGCTCCTGCTGCAGCATGTCGAGATCGTCCGGCTGGTACTCTTGGCCATGGCGTTTGCAAAACTCTTGCAGCAGGCGCTCGGCGTCCTGCTGCGAGCGCAAGCGCTGCTCCAGTTCGCTCAGGCGCAGGCGCAGCGGCTGAACGCGCTCGGCTAAGTGCTGCTGCGAAGGCCAGTCGCGCAGCAATTCGCGCGCGCACTGCCAGGCTTCGCTGCGGCTGACCTGACCGGCGATTTTACCCACCAGCTGATAGGCCTGTTCGAACTGGCCGTGCGCGGCGTCGGCCACGCTCAGCTTCTGTTCCAGCATCAGCAGCGCTTCGGTCGCCTCCTGCTCGCGGGCCTGGAAGGTATCCAACCACTGTTCGGCATTATCGGCAGTCAGGTCCGGCAGTTGGCACAGCGCGCGCGCGCGCTCCAGTGCCTGCAGCGCCTGCTGGTACTGAATGGCGCGGGTCTGCTGCACATCGAGCGCCTGCTGGTAGTCGGCCAACTGGCTCTTCAGCTCATCCACTTCCAGCTCGGCCGCTTCGGCGCGCGCTTCGTTTTCGGCCTGTTGCTCGCTCGCCTCGGCTACCACTTCGTTCTGCTCTTCCAGACGGTAGGTCAGCTCTTCCAGATCGGCTTCATAGCGTTCGATCTTCTCCTGCTGACGCATGGCCGTCTGCACCAGATTCAAGTGGTCGCTGGCGGCCTGGTAATCGGTTTCCAGATCGGATTCAGCGCCGCTCTGTTCGCTCAGCTCGCGCGCCATTTCCACATGGCGATACTGTTCGGCGGCCAGCTGCTTGCGGCTGCCCAACAGATCGCTGCGCAGCGCCAGCGCGCCGTCCAGATGGATTCGGCGTTCGTTGGCATGACGCATATAGTCCGCCGCCACATAGGAGGTGGCCTCGGAGATCAGATGCTTGAACAGGTCGCGATCCGACTGGGTGACGCGGATCGCTTCCAGCGTCATGCGGTTTTCGCGCAGCGCCGCTTCCATGTCCTGGAACGCCTTGCGCACGCCGCTATTTTCCGGCAGCAGGTAATCGCGCAGCGAGCGGGTGATGGCGCTGGAAATACCGCCGTACAGCGACGCCTCAATCAGACGGTAGAACTTGCTGCGATCGGCGGACGAACGCAGGCGTTTCGGGATCACGCCCAGATCGAACATCAGCGAGTGGTAATCGGTGATGGAGTTGAACTGCTTGAACTGCACGCCCTCCATCTCTTCCACGCGCTCTTTCAACTCTTGCAGCGACAGCACGCGCGCCTGGCGCTCACCCACGGTCTGGGTCAGCAATTCAGTCGGCTGTACCGCGGTCGGCAACCCCTGAATGGTGAACGGTTTGATATCGACCTTGCGATCGCGCCCCGCCACCTGCTGCAGACGCACGCCAACCACCACGCGCTGGTGGCGTGAGTTGACGACGTCAAGGGTGGAGTAACACACGCCGGCGCGCAGCTTGCCGTGCAGGCCTTTGTCGCGTGAGCCGCTGGTGGCGCCCGCTTCGGTGGTGTTACGGAAGTGCAGCAGCGTCAGGTCGGGGATCAGTGCGGTGACGAAGGCCGCCATGGTGGTGGATTTCCCCGCCCCGTTACCGCCGGACAGCGTGGTCACCAGCTCATCCAGATCAAAGGTGCGGGCGAAGAAGCCGTTCCAGTTAACCAGCGTCAACGAGCGAAATTTACCGCGTTCAATCATTCCTGTTCATCCTCTGCACCGTCAGGAGCGTTATCAACCTGCTGATCCTCAGCGTCATTCTCATCGTTCAGCGACAGGCTGGTTTCAACCGGCATCGCCTCGCCGTCGCGAATCATGCGCAGTTGCGCTTCACGCGGATCGTCGCCGCTGCGCACGTCGGCGCCGAAGCGGAACACCGCCTCGGTAATGCGGAACTTGCTGCTGTCATTGCCCATGAAATAGACCATGCCGAGGCGGCGCAGGCGGTTCAGGGAAGTGCGCACCTTTTCGTGCAGCTTCTGCCGATCGAGATCCGAACCGGTGGAGCGCTGGTTGACGAACTTCAGCAGCTTGTTCTCATCGGCCAGGCCCAGCAGCTCGTCGTACAGCTCCTGATGACTGAAAATGCCTTCGTGCGCCAGGCGCTCGGGGCTGAGATACAGGTAGCACAAGATCTTACCCACCATCATATCCAGCTCGGACAGCACCGAACGCGGGATCAGCGTGGTGGAGCGCGGGCGCAAATAGAAGAAGCCTTCCGGCGCCCGAATCAGCTCGACGCTGTAACGGTTGTAAAATTCTTCCAGCTCATCCTGGAAATCCATTAAAAAGGCGTGGTTGTCCAGCTCATCGATACCGATGTGACGACCCGCGCGCAGTTGGCTGTCCAACGCCGGAAACAGCGAGTTGGACAGCGCCTTGGCCAGCTTGACTGGCATTACTTGTTCAATATTTGTCGATGACATGGGCCTGGACCTTGGCTCCGTAATCATTGATTGCCTGCCATTCCGCCGGCAACCCTGAGAAATCTGCTTCAGCCACACCGAGGCGAACAGCCTGGTCGACCACTAAACGTGCCACGTCGAAATGACGCGCACGCGGATATTGCGCCAGGTAATCGCGCATCACCGCCGCAAGGTTGAGCGGCATCTGCTGTTCCTGGTACACCTTCAGCGCCTCTTCGATCATCGCCGCCAGCTGTTCGCGAATCTCGCTGAACTCTTCGAATTCCAGATCCGGCGGCAGTTCCCCGGTCACTTCCTCGCTGCGCAGCGCCAGTTCTTCGTCGCGCATGTCCAGCAGACGATCGGCATTGGCATGGGTCAGCGCCCACGGGTGGTCGAAATAGGTTTGCACCGACTGACGCAGGCGCTGGGCGAACACGCGGTTTTTGTCCATATCGATAGCGGTACGGATAAATTTATGCACGTGGCGATCGTAGCCGATCCACAGGTCGATCGCCTGCTGGCCCCAGCTGATGATGCGATCCAGCTTGCTTTGCAGATCGAACACCAGCTTGTCGACGAAACCCAGCTCCACGTTGCCGAGGGTTGCGTCCTGGATGCGCAGCAGGTTGGCCTGCAGCTTATCGCCCGCCGCATCCAGCGTATCCTGCAGCTCGCGCAGGGTACCCGAGGTTTCCGACAACAGCATCTCGCAGCTGGAGATCGCCGCCCGCCAATCCTTGCTCAGCAGCGCCGCGATGTCGTTCTTCACGCTCTGCTGCTGCTCATCCATCACGCGTTGGGTCATGTCGATGCTGTCGAAGATTTCCGCCACCGAATATTTCAACGGCGCGAACACGTTGCGGTGCCAATGGAAATCGTCGCCGCCCTCGTCGGCGGCATCGGCGGCGCGTTTGAGTTCCTGCGCCACGATCGACAGCTGCATCGACAAACGCAGCGTGGAGAATTCGCGTTGGCGAATATAGTAATCGGTAATGCCGATACCCAGCGGCGTCAGGCGGTAAATCGCGTTGCCGTCCGCCAGCTCGCTGGTAAAACGGTTCAACAGGCGCTGGCGCACCATGTCGTTAATCGCATTGTTGGCGCGCATCGCCACCGTTTCATGCGTCTGTTCAAAACCCTTGCTGACATGGCGAAATGCATCAACCAGCTCACCTTCGCTCATCTCGCCATCCAGTCGTTCGCCGTTCAGGGTGGCGATGGCGAGCAGAAATGCGAGACGCTCCGTAGGGAGCGAAATAGAGAAATCATTTTTCCGTGCCCAGGCGACCAGTTCGGGTACTGTCTGGGAAAATTCACTCATAGTTCGTCCTTCAGGTTTGGTTTATGCGCCATGACGTGAATATAGCGCCCCAAACTCACGTACGGCTCCTGCCGGCAATAGTGCTGTTCAAGCGCCAGTAACTCTTCAAATTTTTGTGTTTGCAGCTGTCTGCTCTGCAGATAGTCGTGGAACACCCGCACGCCGGTTTTGCCGCCGATGCGCATGCCCAGCAGTTCCAACCAACCGTAGACCAATAGCGGATCGTGCGGATATTGCGGCGACAGCGAACGCTTGCGGCGCCGTCTGACCTCGGGATCCACCAGTTGGAAATTACCCAACACCACGTTGCGCATCAAGAGGCCGTTGGCGTTGAAGAACATCAGCGACAGCGCGCCGCCCGGCGTCAGGCAGTCATACAACGCCTGCAGCGCCGCTTCGGGCTCGGCGATCCATTCAAGCACTGCATGAAACAATATCAGATCAACCGGCTGTTCCAAATGTTGAGCGATATCCTGCGCAGAACTTTGTACGAATTGCATGTTCTGGCTCACACCTTTCTGCTCCGCCAGCTGCGCGGCGCGCTGGATCATCTCACCAGAAAGATCGCACAACAACACCTGATGTCCTAATTCTGCCAGTTGGCAGGCCATATGGCCTTCACCGCCCCCGGCGTCGAGAATGCGCAGCGGCCGCTGCGGCAACTGCGCCAGCAGCCCGGTCAGATCCTGCCAAACCACCGCCTGGCGGATTTTTCCTTTCGTGGTGCCGTAAATATTACGCGCAAATTTTTCAGCAATATCGTCAAAATTACGATCCTGCATGGACAACGGCTCCGCTGATCTCAGTCTTGTCGGCGGCAAAGCGCACGCCCATTCAAACCTGCTATTTTGGCACAGACTGGCTTAGAATGTATCTTCTTGCGGCCTGTTTATACCTGGATGCCGATTTTTCACCCAAAAGGATCTGATTTTCGATGCTGTTCAACCTGAAAAAGTTCTTTGGCGCCCTGCTGATGCCACTGCCGCTGTTGATGCTGCTGATGGGGCTGGCGCTGCTGCTGCTGTGGTTCACCCGCTGGCAAAAAAGCGGTAAGACGATTTTCACGCTGAGCTGGCTGTTTTTACTGCTTTTCAGCCTGCAACCGGTGGCCGACCGGCTGCTGCGGCCGATCGAAGCCGAATACCAGACTTATCGCGGTAACGATCCGGTCAGCTACATCGTCGTGTTGGGCGGGGGCTATACCTACAATCCCGATTGGGCGCCCAGTTCAAACCTGCTCGGCAACAGTCTGCCGCGCGTCACGGAAGGCGTGCGGCTCTACCTTGCACATCCCGGCGCCAGGATGGTGTTCACCGGCGCGTCCGCCGGCCCCATGCAAAGCAACGCCGCCACTGCGGCGCTGGTGGCCGAAAGCCTGGGCGTGCCGCGCAGTGATATGGTGATCTTGGGGGAACCGCGCGATACCGAGCAAGAGGCCGCTCAGGTCGCCAAGTTGGTCGGCGAGCAACCGTTCATTCTGGTGACCTCCGCCAACCATCTGCCGCGCGCCATGCGTTTCTTCAAGGCTAAGGGGCTGCACCCGATCCCGGCGCCGGCCAATCAGTTGGCTATCGACTCGCCGCTGAATATCTGGGATCGCGCCACACCGTCGTCAATGTTCCTCGGCCATACCGAGCGCGCCTGGTATGAAACGCTGGGTAGCCTGTGGCAATGGCTGAAGGGCGCAGATAGCGCCGGCGCAGAGTAAAGCCCGTTCAACCGGCCAGCCAGGGCAGCAGCTGTTGCGACGCATAGTCGAACGGCCGCCGCTCCAGCTTGCCGGTATGGATCAAACGCCCTACCGCTTCCCATACCGCATATAGCCAGCGCCGCGCCAGGAAAGCGTCGGCGACCGGCGCCCGCTGCAGATAGTTGAACAACAGCTGGCTGGGCATGCCCGCCTCGCAGAGGCGGAAAAGATCGTATTCGCGCGGCGCCCACAGCACTACGCCGGGGTTGAGCATCGCCAGCAGTTGATCGGTTTTGGGATCTTTCAGCATGCTGCGCAGCGATAAGTTACCGTGCACCAGAACACAGGGATCATCGAAGCCGACGAAGAAATGGGTCAGCGTTTCACGCGTGCGGTACAGCAAACGTCGATCCGCCATGGTCAACTGCGGGGTGGTGAGATTGACCACCGTCGCCCACAACACTTCGACCCGCTGTTGATACCAGCAAAACCAGTCATTCTCCTGCGTGCTGTCAACGCTGCCGACGCTGCCGTGGCTGTCGATGCGGTGCCAGGCCAATATCCCGTCAACGATCTGCTCCATCAGCATATTCCAGCGATCCGGCGAGCGCGTCGGCGCCTCAGCCGACACGCCGCGCAGGCGCTCGATCAGCAGGATTTCCGTATACGGCGCCTGGTGGGTGCACACCACGCCATACACCGTAGGCAGGCGAATATCCCCGTCGCGCGCCAGCATCGACAGCTTGTACGCCTCCTGCTGGGCGATGCCCCGACAGATAAAGCTTTTCGCCATCAACGGGATCGCGTTGCCCTGCCGATCGTACAGTGAATACATATGCGCATAAGGCTGTTCGCTCACCCGCTCCAGCCGGCTGATGGACTCACCCAGCACAATGCTCAGTTCGGCGCGTAACTGCTCCATAAGGCATTCACCTCAGGCTAATTAGGGGGGATACGTAACATCATCAAACGGCGAGCGGAAAAATTCTTCAACGCAGATCAACAAAACGGGGATCAATAATGGGGGTGTTGCATCGTCGGCGCGTTGCGCGGCGCGCCGACGAAATCAGGCTCAAGGTTGAATGCTGTCGCGCACGCGCTGGAGGTCTTCCGGCGTATCGACCCCCACGCTCGGGATCGCTTTCGCGACCGCCACGTGGATCTTTTCACCGTACCACAGCACGCGCAGCTGTTCCAACAGCTCGATCTGCTCCAGCTGGCTCGGCGCCCAGCTGACGTAGCGGCGCACGAAGCCCGCGCGGTACGCGTAGATGCCGATATGACGCAGCAGGCTGTCGCCGATGCTCTCTTTCGACGCGGCGAAACGCTCGCGATCCCACGGAATCGTGGCGCGTGAGAAATAGAGCGCGTAGCCCTGCGCGTCCATCACAACCTTCACCGCGTTGGGGTTGAAAGCCTCTTCGGCGCTCTCGATCGGCACCGCCAGCGTCGCCATGCCGGCCTGGCTGCCCGCCAGGTTCTCCGCCACCTGCCGCACGATCACCGGTGGGATCAGCGGTTCGTCGCCCTGCACGTTAACGATGATCTGATCGTCGGCAAAGCCGTAGTGCGCGATCACTTCCGCCAGACGCTCGGTGCCGGAATGGTGATCCGGGCTGGTCATGCACACTTCGCCGCCGGCGGCTTCCACCGCTTTGGCGACTTCAGGATGATCGGTCGCCACGATGACGCGGCTGGCGCCGGACTCACGGGCACGCTCCATCACGTGTACCACCATCGGCTTGCCGTGAATATCGGCCAGCGGTTTGCCCGGCAAACGGGTTGAGGCGTAGCGGGCGGGAATAATAGCGATAAAACTCATGCGTGCTTCTCATCCAGCGACAGCGCACGCGCTTCATTTTCCAACAGTACCGGAATGCCGTCACGCAGCGGGTAAGCCAACCCGTCCGCTTTGCACACCAGCTCCTGGTTTTCTTTATTGAAATAGAGTTTGCCGTTGCATACCGGGCAGGCAACGATTTCGAGTAAACGGTGGTCCATGCATCCTCCGCTAGGGGATAGGTCATCTGGGAAAGGCAGTGAGGATAGCATAATGCCCGGCCTCAGGTTAATCATCGGCAGCGCCAACCCGCCGATATTTCCTCACTGCGTCAGCGTGACAGCTTGAACTGCGGCGCATCCCGGCGTAGAATTTTGTGATGAAAATCACAAAAGAAAGCAGTGATACATGATCAAACGTCTGCATAAAATCATCGCTCTGTTCGCTAACTTCAGCCACTGAGCCCCTTTGTAACGAGCGACGCTTCACTTCGTTTTACCCCACCGACGGCGTCGCTCGTTATCCCACTTCCCAGCCGGCACCCCATTCAGCGGCTAACGCGGCCGGAATGTCGCCCAGCGCGACGCGTTGCGCACCGTGCCATTTGGCCGTGCGCGCGATGGCCTGCCGGATATCCTGCGTTCGCTGTTTGCCGAAGCGCACCTGCGGCTCCGCATGGAAACTGATGATCTCGAAGATGCCCTGGCGACGGTGCGCCTTGGCGTCAATCCGCCCCACCAGCTCGCCCCGATGCAGCACCGGCAACGTGAAGTAACCGTAGCGGCGTTTTTCTTTCGGCGTGTAACACTCCAGCCGATAGTCAAAGTTGAACAGTTCGAGCGCCCGGCGGCGATCCCACACCACCGGATCAAAAGGCGACAGCAGGCTGGTGACCGTCGATTTCAATTTGCCCTGCTCCGCCAGCGGCAGCAGTTCCGCCAGTGATTCATGCACATAGAACTGCCCTTCCAGCCCCTCTACCTGCACCGGCGAAATTTCCCCCTGCGCCTGCAGCTCTGCCAGCAAGGCTTTTGGCGCCACGCGTTTCAGCCGATAATAATCCGCCAACCATTCGGCGCGAAAAATGCCCAGATAGCGGCAGGTGCGATGCAGCATCTGCCGGCGCGCCCGCTCCGCAGGCAGCGCATGACGCGCATCGTCCCAGGCCGGCAGCAGCCTTTCGGTCAGATCGTAAACCCGGTGGAAGTTGCGACGCTCGGCCACCATCAGCTTGCCGGCGGTAAACAGGATCTCCAGGTGCCGTTTCTCCGGTTTCCAGTCCCACCACCCGCTGTTGCCTTTCTTCTCGGCGCTGAAATCGGCGGAACGCACCGGCCCCTGTTGTTCGATGTGCCGCAGCAGGTTGTCCATCGCGGCCTGGTGCTGCTGCACCCAGTCGGCCGAGTATTTCCAGCCCATATCATGCGGCGCCAGCATGCGGTGGCGCAGCAGACCAAAATCTTCGATCGGCAGGAAACAGGCCTCGTGCGCCCAATACTCGAACAGCTTGCGGCCGGCGAGCGCCTGCTCAAGCCACTCCGGCTGATAGGTTCCCAAACGGCTGAACAGCACCAGATACGGGCTGCGAGCGACGACGCTAATGGTATCGATTTGTAACAGCCCCATGCGCTGGATCGCGCTCACGACGTCATCGGGCCGAGCCTGGCGTTTAAGCGGAGAAAGCAGCCCCTGGGCGGCAAGGTGCAACGCGCGAGCGGCGGTAAGGGAAATGGTCGGGGTGGTCATCCTGATATCCGTGGCGAGTAGGCAATGGCCTGATAATAGTGGATATCGCGGGATTTATCTTCGCCAGTGCTTGCGGGTGGCGACACCGGCACTGGCGAGGAAGGAGGATGCGATCAGAACGCGATAACGTCTGCCGCGGACAGCCCATGCGAGCTGCGATAGATCGAGAACTCAACGTTCTGACCTTCGTTCAACGACTTATTTTTGGTGTTGGCGATAGCGTTGCGGTTGACATAGATTTCGTCGCTGCCATCTACCGGTGAAATAAAACCATAGCCTTCGGCCTGATTAAACCATTTCACACGACCCATTTTTAACACAGTATTTTTAAACATAACTTATATCCTTTTACTTGAGCATCCTTGACAACGTCATTTTTTATATTGTCTGGACGCTACCAGCCCATCCTAAAGTTTTTCGTAACAAACCTCTCGTGAGCAAAAAAATAAAAAACCCGCACTAAGGCGGGCTTGTTGAACTTAATATCTTCCGCATGACTCAGCGCTGAAGCGTCACCATGGTTGTATTAAGATCTCTTTATACGCGTTCCCTGTCTTCTTACAGAGCAACTACGTTGGCGGCAGCCGGCCCGCGCGGGCTGTCCTGGATGGTGTACTCGACACGCTGGCCTTCAGCCAGGGTCTTGAAACCGTCGGTCATGATTGCGGAGAAGTGTACAAATACATCTTTGCCGCCGTCGTGCTGCTCAATGAAACCAAAACCTTTGCTTTCGTTGAACCACTTAACTTGACCAGTCTTCTTAGACATTACTTTTACCTTTAAATATATTTACAAAACCTGCCATAAGAGGCAATTGCGGCCATTTCAGAAACATTACTTATGGGAGGTACTTAGAAGGTTCGTCTTTGAAGCGGAATCGGATGATAACGTTTTTGGAGGAACTGCTTAACTCTAAACTCGAACATAAATAGGTCTGGATTACAGGCCGACTTGCATTTACTCATAAAAATGGTGAATGCACAAGAGGTTTATTGCAATAAATTCATCATTACGCCGAATTTATTTTTATCCCCCTGAATATACATGACTTAATTTAACGCTCGCCGCGGCCGATCCACCGCGTTCCTCTCCTCACCGGAGCATCATTTGCCCGTCTGAGCGCTGCAAATGAGAGCTAACGCATAAAACTCTAATATGCTTGACGCTGCTATAACAAATCCCAAATCAGATGGCTAAACTTGAGGGGAAAACAAGGCAGACGGCTTTTTCGCCAGCACTTTTGCCGCTAAAAACACGATTTTTCAGATTATGCTGAATCAAGGAGCTATGCGCATGACCGCCCAGCAGTTCGTTTCACCTAATGAAATCCGCGCCAGATTCTCTCACGCGATGTCGGACATGTATCAAAAAGAGGTACCGCTGTACGGCGATCTGCTGGAGCTGGTGGCGGAAACCAACCGACAGGTTCTGCGCGAAGATGCCGCACTGGCTCATCAACTGCAAATCACCGGCGAGATCGAACGCCTGGCCATGGAGCGCCACGGCGCGATCCGGGTCGGTACGGCGGACGAACTGGCCACCCTGCGCCGCCTGTTCCGGGTGATGGGCATGGCGCCGGTCGGTTACTATGATCTATCGGTGGCGGGCGTTCCGGTGCACTCCACCGCTTTTCGCGCCATACACGAAGACGCGCTGCAGATCAGTCCTTTCCGCGTGTTCACCTCCCTGCTGCGCCTGGAACTGATAGAAGATCCCGCGCTGCGTGCGCTGGCCGAGCGCTTGCTGGCGCGCCGCCGTATCTTTACCGATCGCGCGCTGGAGCTGATCGCGCTGCAGGAAGCGCATGGCGGGCTGAATGAAGTGCAGGCGCAAGAATTTGTCGAACAAGCGCTGGAAACCTTCCGCTGGCACAACCAGGCGACGGTCAGCGCCGAAGAATACCAGCAGCTGCACGATCAGCATCGCCTGATCGCCGACGTGGTGGCGTTTAAAGGGCCGCATATCAACCACCTGACACCACGCACGCTGGATATCGATCGCGTTCAGCAAGCGATGCCCGGCCGCGGTATTACGCCCAAAGCGGTCATCGAGGGCCCGCCGCGCCGCCGCCGCGCGATCCTGCTCCGCCAAACCAGCTTCAAAGCGCTGGAAGAAAGCGTCGATTTCGTTGAGCACGACGGGCACGCCGTCGCCGGTCACCATACCGCGCGCTTCGGCGAGATCGAACAACGCGGCGTGGCGCTAACGCCTAAAGGACGCGAACTTTACGACCGTTTGCTGCAGGCGACCAACGATGCGTTGCAGGCGCCACCGAGCGAGAAGAATGCCGAGCTCTACTATCAACTGCTGGAGGAAAACTTCCGGGCGTTTCCGGATGATTACGCCACGCTGCGTGAGCAACAGCTGGCCTGGTTCCGCTATTTCCCGACCGAATGCGGCCTGGCGGCCAAAGAGTCGCTGGATAAGCACAGCACCCTGGAACAACTGATCGAGAAAGAACACGTTCGCTTCCAGCCTCTGGTGTATGAAGATTTTCTGCCGGTCAGCGCGGCGGGGATTTTCCAGTCAAACCTGGGCGACAGCCGCCACGCGCAGTACAACGCCGCTTCCAGCCGGGCAGCGTTTGAACAAGCGTTGGGCAGTGAGGTGATCGACGAGCTGGCGCTGTATCAGCAAACCCAGCAGCGTTCGCTGGAAGCCTGCGCGCAAGCCTTGGGACTTGCCACGCTGGCATCCTGAGATTACTTAGTCAGCAGAGATTCGATATCCTGCAGCAATTGCTCAGCCTGAGCGGAAGGTAGCACCGCATCAACCGGCAAATACCACCAATTAGGCTGGGCAAAGGCGCGACACTTCACCGCGTCCTTCTCCGTCATCAACAGCGTTTGATCGGCTGCAACCAGCGCCGCCAGCTGTTCCTGCTGATATTCCTGATGATCGGCAAACGCCACTTCCTGTACGACTTCGACGTTCAACTTTTCCAATGTCGCGAAGAAACGCGGCGGATGGCCGATGCCGGCCATCGCCACCACGCGCGGCAGCTCAGCCGCCGGGCGACGTTCACCGCTCAGCAGGTTCACCGCATCACGCGCCTGCAGGCGCATGGCAATTTCCCCGGTCTGCGCCACGCCGCCATTGGCGACGCACGCATCGACGCTGCCAAGCCGCGCGGCACGCTCGCGCATCGGCCCGGCTGGCAACCACCAGCCGTTGCCGAAACGACGCACGCCATCGATGACCACCAGCTCGAAGTCACGCTGTAAAGCGTAGTGCTGCAAACCGTCGTCGGTGATGATCACATCCAGCGGCTGTTGTTGCAGCAGGGCCTGCACCGCCTCGGCTCGCTTGGGCGCGATCGCCACAGGCGCACCGGTACGTTGATAAATCAGCACCGGCTCATCGCCCGCCTCACGGGTCGATGTATTCTGACCGAGCACCAGCGGATAAACCGCCGACTTGCCGCCGTAGCCGCGTGACACCACGCCAACGCGATAGCCCCGCTGTTGCAGGTGTTCCACCAGCCAAATCACCATCGGCGTTTTGCCGTTGCCGCCGGCGGTGAGGTTACCCACCACCACTACCGGCACCGGCGAACGCCAACTTTTACGCAGGCCGCAGCGGTAACTGAGACGGATCAGCCAACTGAACAAACCATAGAGCCACGAGAGCGGCAATAGCGCCAGATAAAGCAACGAACCGCCGGACCAGATACGCTCAATCATTATTGACCAAACTGCATGCGGTGCAGCTGCGCATAGGCGCCATGCCGCTCAAGCAACTCGGCGTGTTCACCGCGTTCGACGATGCGGCCGTCCTCCACCACCAGGATCTCGTCCGCCTTCTCAATGGTCGACAGACGGTGCGCGATCACCAGCGAAGTGCGGTCTTTCTGCAGCTCGTCCAGCGCGGCCTGAATGGCACGCTCGGACTCGGTATCCAGCGCAGACGTCGCCTCATCCAGGATCAGGATCGGGCAATCGCGCAGCAAAGCACGCGCGATGGCAATGCGCTGGCGCTGGCCGCCGGACAGCATCACGCCATTTTCACCGATCACCGTATCCAGGCCGTTTTCCATCTTGTTAATGAAGTCCATCGCGTACGCCATTTCCGCCGCTTTCTCAATCTGCTCGCGGCTGTATTCGCTCTCGCGCGCATAGGCGATGTTGTTGGCGATAGTGTCGTTGAACAGGTGCACGTTTTGCGAGACCAAGGCCACCTGATTGCGCAGCGAGGCCAGGGTATATTCACGCAGATCGTGACCATCCATCAGGATTTCACCTTCCTGAATATCGTAGAAGCGCGTCAACAGGTTGGCGATGGTGGATTTACCCGAACCGGAACGGCCCACCAGCGCGACGGTCTTGCCTTCAGCGATTTTCAGGTTGATATCACGCAGCGCCGGCGTGTCTTTGGCCGGGTAGTAGAAGGTGACGTTACGGAATTCGATGTCGCCTTTCGCACGCTTCACTTCGCGGGTGCCGGTGTCTTTTTCCTGTTCCATATCCAAAATGGAGAACAGCGTCTGACAGGCCGCCATCCCTCGCTGGAACTGGGCATTGACGTTGGTCAGCGACTTCAGCGGACGCATCAGCGCGATCATCGACGAGAACACCACGGTAATGGTACCGGCGGTCAGGGTTTCCATCACGCTTGGGAAGCTGGCGGCAAACAGCACGAACGCCAGGGCCAGCGAAGCAATCAGTTGAATGATCGGATCGGAAATGGAAGACGCGGAAACCAGTTTCATGCCCTGTTGGCGCATGCGGTTGCTCACCGAGTTAAAACGCTCGGTTTCTACCTGCTGGCCACCGAAAATCAGCACTTCTTTATGGCCTTTCAGCATCTGTTCGGCACTGGTGGTCACCTGCCCCATGGTGTTCTGCATGTTCTTGCTGATGTTGCGGAAACGCTTGGACACCAGGCGAATGGCGATGGAGACGATCGGTGCCAGCACGATCAGGATCACCGACAGCTGCCAGCTGTAGTAGAACATCATGATGAACAGGCCAATGATCGAGGCTCCTTCACGCACCACGGTCACCAGCGCGCTGGAAGAGGAGGAAGCCACCTGCTCGGAATCATAGGTAATGCGCGACAGTAAAGTCCCGGTGGACTGCTGATCGAAGAAGGCCACCGGCATTCTCATCATGTGGCCAAACAGGCGGCGGCGCATTTGCATCACCACCATGCCGGAAACCCAGGAAATGCAGTAGCTTGAAACAAAGCTGGTCACGCCGCGCATCAGCATCAGCGCAATCACCGCCAGCGGCATCCACACCAGCACGCTGCTGTCGGTTTTTCCAAACCCATCGTCCAATAACGGTTTAAGCAGAGACAGCATCAGCGTGTCCCCCGCTGCGTTCATAATCAACGCAATGGCGGCCACAATCAGCCCGGTCTTAAAAGGAGTGATCATCGGCCAGAGTCGACGGAACGTCTGCCAGGTCGAGAGATCTTTATCATTCATCATGCAAATACCAGCATCGGAAGAAATAGCGGCCTATTTTACTCATTATCACCCTCTACGCCAAACCGCTGATGGTACCAACGGGGCATTAATTGTTCGCGAAAGCCTTTAATTTGCCAATCGTTGTCGAAAAAAAGTACCGATAACTGACCGGAGCGCGTCGTATCGCGCCATTGAATGTCATTTGCCCGGTATCTGGCGACCACTTTCCGCGCCGGCAATCGCCATTTGTTGTAACGCGATGCGGACGCCAGCGCCGCTTCGGGATTGACCGCGCGCAGAAACGGCGGCATAGAAGACGTCTTGCTGCCGTGATGCCCCACCTGCAACACCGTGGCAGCCAAACGATCGCGCCGCAACCGTAACAGCTGCTCCTCCGCCTTCTTTTCCGCATCACCGGTGAGCAGCAAACTGTATTGCCCATCGTCGATGCGGATCACGCAGGAGTCGTCATTGACCGGCCTTTTGCGCGTTTTCGGTGGCCACAGCACCTCGAATTGCAGCGATTGCCAGCGCCAACGCTCACCGGCGACGCAGGGCAAGTGTCCTTCCCCGCGTATCGGGCTGCGCACCGTCGCCTGAGGAAATGCCCGCCGCATCACCGGCAGCCCGCCGATATGATCGAGGTGAATATGGCTGATAATGATCTGCTCCAGTTCAATATTCCGCCAGTTCAGCATCGGTAAGATATGCCGTTCGGCGGCGCTGCCGCCCGGCCAACGATCGCCGGTATCGTACAGTATTCCCTTGCCGTTTCGCTCAATGACCACCGCCAAGCCGTGCCCGACATCGAGCATATCGATTCGCCAGCGGTATCCCGGCTCTTTTTCCCTCCACAGCACACAGCATATCGCTATCGTCGCCAGCCCCGGTGCATAACGCCGCCACCAATGAAAGCGCCAACAGACGACGATGAGCCACCCCGCCGCGCTGGCCAGCAGCGAGGCAGCCCCCAGATCCACCCAACCGCGTTGCAGGTAATGCAGCGGCACAAACACCCAGTGCAGCGTTACGTCCGCCAGCCACCATAGCCCGTAGCTTAACGAGGGAAAGAAGCCAAATATCACCGCCAGCAAAATCAGCGGCACCGTCACCAATGAGACGATGGGCACCGCCCAAAGATTGGCGGGTAGCGAGGTCAGCGTCAGGCCCAGAAACAGCGCGGCCTGCATCGGCACCAGCAACAACGTCATGCCCAGCTGAATATGCAGCCAGCGCACCGGTGCCCAATACCAGGCCGACCGGAATCGCTCACCGAGCGGCGCCCATTCAAACCAAAAAATCAAACACCCCACCGCCAGCACCGACAGCCAGAAACTGTCTGACAAAACCGCCAACGGATCGCACAGCAAAATCAGCCCGATACACCACAACCACACTTGCCAGGAAGAACAATGAACGCCGCGCAAGCGCAGCAGCATCCACAGCGTCATCGCCAACGCAGTACGCACCGCCGGCGGCTGGGCGCCCACCAACCAAACATAGATCAGCGTCGCCACCCAGCCTGCGACCAATGGAAAGCGATAGCCAATCAAATGGGCGGGCAGAAAAAACTGCAGCGCGCGCAACGCGGCCCAGAACAAAATGGCGACCATCGCCACATGCAACCCTGAGATGGCCATCAGGTGAGCGATGCCGGTCTTCAGCATCAGCGTGCGCAAAGCCTGCTCCAGCGCGGTTCGTTCCCCAAACGCCAGCGCCAGCAATACCGCCTTGTAACGCAATTCACCGATGTTGGTTTCCACATGGCTGATGATGCGCTGGCGCAGCCCGCAATCGCCATCCAGCAAACGAGCCTGCCTGACCCGCCCCGTCAACGGCTGACGCTGGGCGATCGCCCAACGTTGGCTGTCAAATCCGCCTTGATTGAGCTTGCCATGTACCGGCCGCAGGCGCAGTTTCAATTGCCAACGCTGCCCGGCGCATAGCCGCTGCTGTTCGGGAGCCCACGTCGTGGTAAACGCCAGCGCAGGCGCCAACCAATGACCGTCGACCCGCTCGATGCGCATCAGCGTCTGTTTACTGGCGGCGGGCTCCAACGCGACGCTGCTCACCTGCACCACCGCCGTCACGTCCGGCATGCGAGTTAAGCGATCCATTTGCCCGATCAGGCTGCCGGCGTTGAAAACCGCCCATATGAATCCCAATCCCAGGCAGGCCAAATAGCGGCAGAATGGCCTGCGCGTGCGCAGCAGTAAACAGACCACAAGCACGAGCGGCCATAGCTGCCATTGCTCAGGCAACTGCGGTAAAACCAACAGCGGCAAGATGCCGCAGATAACGGCGAATATCGCCAGATCCAGCGAAATTTTGATCGCTCTTCTCCCATCGGCTCCGCCATGAGCAAAAGCGCATCACGGCAAGCAAGCAGGATCATTCAGGCGACATGTCACCGCCAGCGGGCTTTAACGAAGATGCGGTGAACATGGCAGGATAAGAGAGATCTATGCAGGAGCCACATCGTAAATGCGGCGTAGTACGCAACTCGCGAGCATATTGCGGAGAATTGCAGGCGAAAAAAAACGGCGCCTTACAGGCACCGTTTTATATTCTTTTCAAGCAACAACGCTATGATCAGTCAGCGACTAGCCATAGATATTGGCGCGGTCACGCAACTCTTTGCCTGGTTTGAAGTGAGGAACGTATTTGCCGTCCAGCTCTACTTTGTCACCGGTTTTCGGGTTGCGGCCTACACGCGGGGCACGGTAGTGAAGAGAAAAACTGCCGAATCCGCGGATCTCAATGCGTTCGCCCTCGGCCAGCGTTGCGGCCATGTGCTCAAGCATCTCTTTCACTGCATCCTCAACGGCCTTCGCCGGAATATGAGATTGCTGGCCAGCAAGTCTTTCAATAAGTTCAGACTTGGTCATAGTACCTCCAAGCTTTGCAGCTAAACTACCGTATCGGGGCGGTCAGCGACCGCCCCCCGTCATTACTCGCCTTTAGCCGCTTTGAAAGCTTCAGCCATTGCGTTAGAGAAGTTGCCTTCTTCCTGTTTGTTGTTAACAGTTGCGATGGCGTCTTTCTCGTCAGCTTCGTCCTTAGCACGTACGGACAGGCTTACAACGCGGTTCTTACGGTCAACGCCGGTGAATTTAGCTTCAACTTCGTCACCTACGTTCAGAACCAGAGTTGCATCTTCAATGCGGTCGCGAGAGGCTTCAGATGCACGCAGGTAACCTTCTACGCCGCCTGCCAATTCAACTGTAGCACCTTTGGCGTCAACTGCAGTGACTTTACCAGTAACAATAGCACCTTTCTTGTTCATAGACAGGTAGTTATTGAACGGGTCTTCAGCCAGTTGCTTCACGCCCAGGGAGATACGCTCGCGCTCTGCGTCAACTTGCAGAACAACCGCAGCGATTTCGTCGCCTTTCTTGTATTCACGTACTGCTTCTTCGCCTGCAACGTTCCAGGAGATGTCAGACAGGTGAACCAGGCCGTCGATGCCGCCGTCCAGGCCGATGAAGATACCGAAGTCAGTGATAGACTTGATTTTACCTTCAACGCGGTCGCCCTTGTTGTGGGTTTCTGCGAACTGCTGCCATGGGTTGGATTTGCACTGCTTCAGGCCCAGGGAGATACGACGACGTTCTTCATCGATGTCCAGAACCATCACTTCCACTACGTCGCCCACGTTAACAACTTTGGACGGATGGATGTTTTTGTTGGTCCAATCCATTTCAGAAACGTGTACCAGACCTTCAACGCCTTCTTCGATTTCTACGAAGCAGCCGTAATCAGTCAGGTTGGTTACACGGCCAGTCAGCTTGGTGCCTTCTGGGTAACGTTTCGCGATAGCAACCCATGGATCTTCGCCCAGCTGTTTCAGGCCCAGGGATACACGAGTACGCTCGCGGTCGAACTTCAGCACTTTAACAGTGATTTCATCGCCAACGTTGACGATTTCGCTTGGGTGCTTAACGCGTTTCCAAGCCATGTCAGTGATGTGCAGCAGGCCGTCTACGCCGCCCAGATCAACGAATGCACCGTAGTCAGTGAGGTTCTTAACGATACCTTTAACTTCCATGCCTTCCTGCAGGTTTTCCAGCAGTTGATCGCGCTCAGCGCTGTTCTCGGATTCGATAACCGCACGGCGAGAAACGACAACGTTGTTGCGCTTCTGATCCAGCTTGATGACTTTGAACTCAAGCTCTTTGCCTTCCAGGTGCAGAGTGTCACGTACCGGACGCACGTCAACCAGGGAACCTGGCAGGAACGCGCGGATGCCGTTCAGCTCGACGGTGAAGCCACCCTTCACTTTGCCGTTGATAACACCGGTTACAGTCTCAGCTTCTTCGTAGGCTTTTTCCAGCGTGATCCAAGCTTCGTGACGCTTAGCTTTTTCACGGGACAGCAGGGTTTCACCGAAGCCGTCTTCAACAGCATCCAGAGCAACGTCAACTTCGTCACCAACCTGGATTTCCAGCTCGCCCTGGGCGTTTTTGAATTGCTCAGCCGGGATGGCAGACTCAGATTTCAGACCGGCGTCAACCAGTACGATATCTTTGTCGATAGCAACAACGACGCCACGAACGATGGAACCCGGGCGGGTTTCGATTTCTTTTAAGGATTCTTCAAAGAGTTGAGCGAAAGATTCAGTCATGTTGTTAATCTTCAGGGTTCTTTAGTTTAACGTCCATTTAGCGTCCCGCCGAATGGGGTTGTTTCACATACCCCGCCATTGGCTCCATGCCGACAGGGTTTAAGGTTACAGGGGTAAAATTTTACCCGATATATTGCGATACCGCTATGACAAATATGACAAAAAGCCAATAGCGCCGCCGCGCTTATTGCTGCGGCAACGCCAACACTTTCTGTGCATACGTCAACGCCTGCTGGATCACTTCCTCTATCGACATGCTGGTAGAATCCAGTACGAGGGCGTCAGAAGCGGGCACCAGAGGCGCGATAGGCCGATTACGGTCACGGTCGTCCCGTTCCTTTATCTCGGCTAAAAGACGTTCAAAGTTAACATTAAAGCCCTTCTCCTGCAACTGCAGCATGCGGCGGTGCGCGCGCTCCTCCGAGCTGGCGTCGAGGAAAATCTTGACCGGCGCGTCCGGGAACACCACCGTGCCCATGTCGCGGCCATCGGCAATCAGGCCGGGCGCCTCGCGAAACGCGCGCTGGCGGCGCAGCAACGCCTCGCGCACGCGCGGAAACGCCGCCGCTTGCGACGCGGTGTTGCCGACGGTTTCGGTGCGGATCTCATTGCTGACGTCCTCACCCTCCAAAATCACCTGCAGCTTGCCGTCCTGGGCAACGAAGCGAACATCGAGATGTGCGGCCAGCGGAACCAGCGCTTCCTCAGAAGTGATATCCACCTGATGATGCAACGCCGCCAGCGCCAGCACGCGGTAGATCGCGCCAGAATCCAGCAAACGCCAACCAAGGGACTCGGCCAACGCTTTACACAGCGTGCCTTTGCCTGCGCCACTTGGTCCATCAACGGTTATCACCGGGGCTGTAGCCGTCATTTCTCTCTCCTTCAGGTAGAAAACCTCACAGAGACACGGCGCGCTTCGACTCGAAGCCCGTGCGCTCTGCCACCTGCCCAATCAGGGGCAAATACGGTGGCGTATTATACGCTGCCCTACGGCAATCTGTTACCCTGGAACTGTCCGGTTGTTGAAAATAAGCGCACAACCGCGAAAAAGTATAGAAGAAACGCCGGTCGCCGAAGGTTAAAAACTATAAAGGCCCACAAAGGGGCCTTAAAAGAAACGATTTGACGGGTTACTACGCCGGCTGGCTGATGCGCGCCAACTGCTCGAAATAATCCGGGAAGGTTTTCGCGGTGCATTTCGGATCGAGAATGGTGACCGGGGTATCCGACAGCGCCACCAGCGAGAAGCACATCGCCATGCGGTGATCGTTGTAGGTACCGATCTCGGCGAACTGCAGTTTGGCCGGCGGCACGACGTGAATGTAGTCTTCGCCTTCGTCCACTTCCGCCCCCACTTTACGCAACTCGGTGGCCATCGCCGCCAGACGGTCGGTCTCCTTCACCCGCCAGTTGTAGATATTGCGGATGGTGGTCGGCCCCTCGGCGAACAACGCCGCGGTGGCGATGGTCATCGCCGCGTCCGGAATGTGGTTCATGTCCATGTCGATGCCGCGCAGTTCACCGCGGCTGCACTCGATGAAATCGTCGCCCCAGGTGATGCGCGCGCCCATTTTCTCCAGCACGTCGGCGAACTTGGTGTCGCCCTGCACGCTTTTGCGGCCGATGCCGGTCACGCGCACGGTGCCGCCCTTGATCGCCGCCGCCGCCAGGAAGTAAGAGGCGGAAGAAGCGTCGCCCTCAACCAGGTAGTCGCCCGGCGCGATATACGTCTGGCGCCCCTGGATATGGAATACCCGGTAGTTGTCGTGGCTCACCGATACGCCGAAGGTGCGCATCAGATGCAGCGTGATGTCGATGTAGGGCTTGGAAACCAGCTCGCCCTTGATGTGGATCTGCGTATCCTGCGGCGCCAGGGGCGCGGTCATCAGCAACGCGGTCAGGAACTGGCTGGAGACGCTGCCGTCAACGGTGACGTCGCCGCCCTGGAAACCGCCGCGCAGGCGAATCGGCGGGTAATCGGTCTGCTCGAGGTAATCAATCTGCGCCCCGCCCTGGCGCAACGCGTCCACCAGATGGCCGATCGGGCGTTCTTTCATGCGGGGTTCCCCGGTCAGCACCACATCACCTTCACCAAGGCACAGCGCCGCCGCCAGTGGGCGCATCGCGGTGCCGGCATTGCCAAGGAACAGTTCCAGCGGTTGGTTGGCCACCAACGGCCCGGCCACGCCGGTCACTTCACACACGGTGCGGTCGGCGGAAAGCCGGTAGTTCACGCCCAACGCCTGCAGCGCATTCAGCATATGACGCACATCGTCGCTGTCCAGCAGGTTGGTCAGCCGGGTCGTTCCCTCCGCCAGCGCCGCCAGCAGCAGAGCGCGGTTAGAAACGCTCTTCGAGCCGGGTAAGTTGACGGTGCCATTGACCAGGGCGACCGGTTGTAACGTCAGGGAATCCACCATGTGAACAAAACTCTCCAATTCTGATAAACGAAACGGCTCCGGAATAATGCCGGAGCCGCTTTAATGCAAAAGGACAACAGCCTGAGCAGCCCGCGCCTGGCGGGCTGACGGAATCAACCGTGACGACGTTCGAAGTCGGTCATGAAGTCGGTCAGCGCCTGCACGCCGGCCAGCGGCATGGCATTGTAAATAGAAGCACGCATGCCGCCAACTACCCGGTGGCCTTTCAGCGCCTGCAGGCCGATGGCCTCGGCTTCGCTGAGGAATACCTTGTCCAGCGCCGCATCGGCCAGCTGGAACGGCACGTTCATCCAGGAACGGTTGGCGATCGCCACCTGGCTGCGGTAGAAGTCGGATTTATCGATGGTCGCGTACAGCAGCTCGGCCTTGGCCTGATTGCGTTTTTGCATCTCCACCAGGCCGCCCTGCTCTTTCAGCCATTTGAACACCAGCCCGGACAAGTACCAGGCGAAGGTTGGCGGGGTGTTGAACATCGAGTCGTTCTCGGCCAGCACGGTGTAATCGAGGATAGACGGCACTTCTTTGCGCGCCTTGCCCAGCAGATCGTCGCGCACTATCACCAGCGTCAGGCCGGCCGGGCCGATATTTTTCTGCGCGCCGGCGTAAATCACGCCGAAGCGGCTGACGTCGAGCGGGCGGGACAGAATGGTCGAGGAGTAATCGCCGATCACCACTTTGTCGCCGAAGTCCGGCGTTTCATCGATGGCCACGCCGTCGATGGTTTCATTCGGGCAATAATGCACGTAAGCAGCGTCGTTGCTCAGCTGCCACTCTTTCATCGGCTTGATGCCGCTCAGGCCATCGATGCGGGTTTTCACGTCGATGACGTTCGGGGTGCAATACTTTTCCGCTTCCTTGATGGCGCTGTGCGCCCAATAACCACCGTCGATATAGTCGGCGGTGGCCTTGTCGCCCAGCAGGTTCAGCGGCAGCGCGGCGAATTGTGCGCGGGCGCCGCCGTGGCAAAACAGCACTTTATAGTTGGAGGGGACTTTCAGCAGATCGCGCAGATCCTGTTCCGCCTGCTCGGCAACGGCGATGAATTCTTTGCTGCGGTGACTGATCTCCATCACTGACGTGCCCAGGCCGTGCCAATTGCACAGTTCCTGTTCCGCACGACGCAACACTTCCACCGGCAGCATCGCCGGGCCAGAGCTAAAATTATAAACCTGAGTCATTTCCCCTCACCACATTCACTGTTCGCCGCAGAAAAGCGACCTGTCGAAAAGATGCCCGAAGCTAACGCTCGCGTTAACCAACCCATCGGTTTTATCACTCACGCCCCATGGCTGCAACGCTTATTCGCCCGTCGGCGGCAAACGGTCGCGCCGGGTGATGACAGGCTCTGCGGCCGTCGCGATTGTTTGGACGATAAAACCCTGCGACATGGGGAAATTCAGCGGGTTAACGCGGTGTTTTATGCTGTATTCAGCCGAGATGGCTGCGGGAGCCCGGACGGCCCCCGCAGGAGAGAAAACGATCAGTACTGATTGAACATCTGCTGGATCTGCTTCGCGTCTTTGGTTTGCGTCAGCGCCAACTGCAGCAGAATGCGCGCTTTTTGCGGATTCAGCGTGCCGGCGGCCACGAAGCCGTATTTGGCGTCGTCCACTTCCGCATCCTCGGTGGTCGCGCCGGTCGGCACGCGCGAAGAACGCACCACCGCCACGCCGTTGTGCGCCGCCGTCGCCAAGGTGTCAAACACGGTTTTATACAGGTTACCGTTGCCGACCCCGGCGCTGACGATGCCCTGATATCCTTCGGCGATCAGCGCCTTGGCCGGCGCATCGGAGGCGTTGGCGTAGTTGTAGACGATGCCGACCTTCGGCAGCTCGTTCAGCTTGCTGACGTCGAACGGCGTCTCCCGGGTATGCTTGCGCTGCGGCGAACGCTGGTAATCGATCTTGCCGTTGTGGATGTACCCCAGCGGGCCGAAGTTCGGCGACTGGAAGGTCTGCACGGCGGTGGTATTGGTCTTGGTGACGTCGCGCGCGTCCAGCACGGTGTCGTTCATCGCCACCAGCACCCCGCGGTTGGCCGATTGCGGATCCGCCGCCGTCACCACCGCGTTATATAGGTTGAACGGGCCGTCGGCGCTCATCGCCGTCGCCGGCCGCATCGCCCCGACCAGCACCACCGGCTTGTCGCACTTCACCGTCAGATCGAGGAAATAGGCCGTCTCTTCCAGCGTATCGGTACCGTGGGTGATGACGAAGCCGTCGGTTTTGCCGCAGTCGGCGTCAATTTTCTTCGCCAGCGTCAGCCAGACCTGATCGTTCATGTCCTGCGAGCCGATGTTCACCACCTGCTCCCCCCGCACGTTGGCGATGTTTTTCAGCGCCGGCACCGCATCGACCAGCGCCTCGACGCCCAGCTTGCCCGCGGTATAGTTGGATTTCGTCGCCGAATCGCCGCCGCCGGCGATGGTGCCGCCGGTCGCCAGCAGGGTGATGTTGGGCAGCGCCAGCGCCGAAGCGCTGACGCCGGTCAACAAGAGGGTTAACACGCTGAGTTTCACTGATTTCATTAGATTTCTCCGTGACAGATAACTCGCTGAATTATGGCCTTTATCCTTAAAAAAACTGTGACTTTGCCACCGCTTTAGGAATACGTGGAGCTCCAGCGTAAAACCCCGTATCATTGCGCGTTTTTAGTACGCGCAAAAAGTGAAGACAATGACGCAAACTTTTATCCCCGGTAAAGACGCCGCCCTGGAAGACTCCATCGCCCGTTTCCAGCAGAAACTGAGCGACCTCGGTTTCAACATCGAAGAAGCCTCCTGGCTGAACCCGGTGCCGCACGTGTGGTCGGTGCACATTCGCGATCGCGATTGCCCGCTGTGCTTCACCAACGGCAAAGGCGCCAGCAAAAAAGCCGCGCTGGCCTCCGCGCTGGGTGAATATTTCGAGCGCCTGTCCACCAACTACTTCTTTGCCGATTTCTATCTGGGCCGGCAGATCGCCGAAGGCGACTTCGTGCACTACCCGAATGAGAAATGGTTCCCGATCCCTGAAGACGACGCGCTGCCGGCCGGCATCCTCGACGAACGCCTGCACGCCTTCTACGATCCGCAGCAAGAGCTGAGCGCCAGCGATCTGGTCGATCTGCAATCCGGCAACGCCGATCGCGGCGTGTGCGCGCTGCCGTTTACCCGTCAGTCCGACCAGCAAACCGTGTACATCCCGATGAATATCATCGGCAACCTGTATGTTTCCAACGGTATGTCCGCCGGCAACACCGCCAACGAAGCGCGCGTGCAGGGTCTGTCGGAAGTGTTCGAGCGTTATGTGAAAAACCGCATCATCGCCGAATCCATCAGCCTGCCGGCGATCCCGGACGAAGTGCTGAACCGCTACCCGGGCGTGGTGGAAGCCATCGCCAAGTTGGAAGAGGAAGGTTTCCCGATCCTCTCCTATGACGCCTCGCTGGGCGGCAACTACCCGGTGATCTGCGTGGTGCTGTTCAACCCGACCAACGGCACCTGCTTCGCTTCATTCGGCGCGCATCCGGACTTCGGCGTGGCGCTGGAGCGCACGGTAACCGAACTGCTGCAGGGCCGCAGCCTGAAAGATCTCGACGTGTTCACCGCGCCGACCTTCGATGACGAAGAAGTGGCGGAACACACCAACCTGGAAACGCACTTCATCGACTCCAGCGGCCTGATCTCCTGGGATCTGTTCAAACAGGATGCCGATTACCCGTTCGTTGACTGGAACTTCAGCGGCAGCACGCAGGAAGAGTTCGCCACCCTGATGAGCATCTTCGACAAGGAAGACGCGGAAGTGTACATCGCCGACTACGAGCACCTGGGCGTCTACGCTTGCCGCATCATCGTGCCGGGCATGTCCGATATCTACCCGGCGGAAGACCTGCTGCTGGCCAACAACAGCATGGGCGCGCACCTGCGCGATACGCTGCTGGCGCTGCCGGGCAGCGAGTGGGAGCCGGAAGAATACCTGGCGCTGATCGAGCAACTGGACGACGAAGGGCTGGACGATTTCACCCGCGTACGCGAACTGCTGGGCATTGCCAGCGGCAAAGACAACGCCTGGCATACCCTGCGCGTGGGCGAGCTGAAGTCGATGCTGGCGCTGGCGGGCGGCGATCTGGATCAGGCGCTGATCTGGACCGAATGGACGCAGGACTTCAACGCCTCGGTACTGAGCCCGGCGCGCAGCAACTACTACCGCTGCCTGCAAACGCTGCTGCTGCTGGCGCAGGAGCCTGAACGCGAAGCGGCGCAATACTATACCGCGTTCGTGAAAATGTACGGCCAGGAAGCGGTCGACGCCGCCTCCGCCGCCATCAGCGGTGAAGAGCGCTTCAACGGGCTGTTCGCCGTCGATGCCGATCTGAAGGCGCTGCCGGCGCATCAGGCGCTGCTGGCGGCTTACGAGAAGCTGCAGGCGGCCAAACGCCGCCACTGGGCCAAGGCCTAAGCATCATCAGGGGGTGCCACCACTTTGGGAGTACCCCTGTTGCCAAACGCCGCACTCCGTTGCGGCGTTTTCATTTTTGCGGTTTATTTCAACGCATTCGGTTTTATTTTTTTGCCAGGAAATAGGCGGTTAAACGGCCATAAAAATAAATAAACCGTCAATTGTTGCCGGACGGTGAAATAATAATTAACCGATAATTAAACTTTCAGCGCCGCGCGGCGACAAAACGCCTAAAAATTTAACTTTACTCTATGCCGACCATTCGGTTGATTCAAAAAAATTTGCAAACATTAAAAAAATGTTTTTCATTAAAAATCAATAAATTAAACATAAAAACCACACAAAAAACACGTCATTTCGCCGCTCTACTTCCCCGCCTTATGATCCAAATCAAATTTTCCCCTATACTGCTTTGCTAGTATCTCATTGCGTTGTTTTAACCCTTAAGAGCGAGAGTTAGTTTGAAAACTGACAGCCCCTTCGATCTGATTTTACCTGCAGCAACGGCGAAAATCGCTGAAGATGCCGGCGTGTATAAAGCCACCAAACATCCGCTGAAAACGTTTTATTTGGCGATCACCGCCGGTGTCTTCATTTCCATCGCCTTCGTCTTCTACATCACGGCGACCACCGGCACCGCCGGCGTACCTTTCGGGCTGGCGAAACTGGTCGGCGGCATCTGCTTCTCTCTCGGGTTAATGCTGGTGGTGGTGTCGGGCGCCGACCTGTTCACTTCTACCGTACTTATCGTCATCGCCAAGGCCAGCGGCCGCATCAGCTGGGGCCAGCTGGGCGCCAACTGGCTGAACGTTTATCTCGGCAACCTGGTCGGCGCGCTGTTCCTCGTGGCGCTGATCTGGTTCTCCGGCGAGTATATGGTCGCCAACGGCCAGTGGGGCCTGAATGTCCTGCAAACCGCAGACCATAAGCTGCATCACACCTTCATCGAAGCCGTCTGCCTCGGCATTCTGGCTAACCTGATGGTCTGCCTGGCGGTCTGGATGAGCTACTCCGGCCGCACCCTGACCGACAAGATGCTCGCCATGGTGCTGCCGGTCGGGATGTTTGTCGCCAGCGGCTTCGAACACAGCATCGCCAACATGTTTATGATCCCTATGGGCATCGTGGTCAAACACTTCGCCACGCCGGAGTTCTGGCAAGCCGTAGGGGCGGTACCTGAGCAATTCGCTCATCTGACAGTAAGCAACTTCATCATCGACAACCTGATTCCGGTCACCCTCGGTAACATCATCGGCGGCGGTCTGCTGGTTGGGTTGACTTACTGGGTAATTTATCTGCGCGGGGGCCGCGAGCAGCACTAAGCTGTGAGTTACCGCGTGCAGAGTTAGAAATCCACAATCAAAGGTAGGTGTACAATGACCGAACTTAACGAGAAATTAGCCAACGCTTGGGAAGGTTTCAGCAAGGGTGACTGGCAGAATGAAGTCAACGTTCGTGACTTCATCCAGAAAAACTACACGCCTTATGAAGGTGACGAATCCTTCCTGGCTGGCGCAACTCAAGCCACCACCACCTTGTGGGACAAGGTTATGGAAGGGATCAAACTGGAAAACCGCACTCATGCGCCGGTTGATTTCGACACCAACGTTGCTTCAACCATCATTTCTCACGACGCGGGTTACATCGCCAAAGAGCTGGAAACCATCGTGGGTCTGCAGACCGACGCCCCTCTGAAACGCGCGCTGATCCCGTTCGGCGGCATCAAAATGGTCGAAGGTTCGTGCAAAGTGTACGGCCGCGAGCTGGATCCGCAGCTGAAAAAAGTGTTCACCGAATACCGTAAAACCCACAACCAGGGCGTATTCGACGTTTACACCAAAGACATCCTGAACTGCCGTAAATCCGGCGTGCTGACCGGTCTGCCAGACGCCTACGGCCGCGGCCGCATCATCGGCGACTACCGCCGCGTGGCGCTGTACGGCATCGACTTCCTGATGGCCGACAAACTGAACCAGTTCAAATCGCTGCAGGAAAAACTGGAAAACGGCGAAGACCTGGAAATGACCATCCAGCTGCGCGAAGAGATCGCTGAACAGCACCGCGCTCTGGCTCAGATCAAAGAGATGGCCGCCAAATACGGCTACGACATCTCCGGCCCGGCCACCAGCGCGCAAGAAGCAGTGCAGTGGACCTACTTCGGCTACCTGGCCGCGGTGAAATCCCAGAACGGCGCCGCCATGTCCTTCGGCCGCGTGTCCACCTTCCTCGACGTGTTCATCGAACGCGACATCAAGGCGGGCAAACTGACCGAAGAACAAGCGCAGGAACTGATCGACCACCTGGTGATGAAACTGCGTATGGTGCGCTTCCTGCGTACCCCTGAGTACGATGAGCTGTTCTCCGGCGACCCAATCTGGGCGACTGAGTCCCTGGCCGGTATGGGCGTCGACGGCCGTACCCTGGTCACCAAAAACAGCTTCCGCTTCCTGAACACCCTGTACACCATGGGGCCGTCTCCGGAGCCGAACATGACCATCCTGTGGTCTGAAAAGCTGCCGCTGAACTTCAAGAAATTCGCGGCGAAAGTGTCCATCGACACCTCTTCCGTTCAGTACGAAAACGACGACCTGATGCGCCCTGACTTCAACAACGATGACTATGCCATCGCTTGCTGCGTCAGCCCGATGATCGTCGGCAAACAAATGCAGTTCTTCGGCGCCCGCGCCAACCTGGCGAAAACCATGCTGTACGCCATCAACGGCGGCGTTGACGAAAAACTGAAAATGCAGGTCGGCCCGAAAGAAGCGCCGATGATGGACGAAGTGCTGGACTATGACAAAGTCATGGCGCGCATGGATCACTTTATGGATTGGCTGGCCAAGCAGTACGTGACCGCGCTGAACATCATTCACTACATGCACGACAAGTACAGCTACGAAGCTGCGCTGATGGCGCTGCATGACCGTGACGTTTATCGCACCATGGCTTGCGGCATCGCCGGTCTGTCCGTTGCGGCCGACTCCCTGTCCGCCATCAAGTACGCGAAAGTCACCACCATTCGCGACGAAGACGGCCTGGCTATCGACTTCAAAGTGGAAGGCGAGTATCCGCAGTTCGGTAACAACGACGCCCGCGTCGATGACATCGCCTGCGACCTGGTGGAACGTTTCATGAAGAAAATTCAGAAACTGCGCACCTACCGCAACGCGGTACCGACTCAGTCCGTACTGACCATCACCTCCAACGTGGTGTACGGCAAGAAAACCGGTAACACCCCGGATGGCCGCCGCGCTGGCGCACCGTTCGGCCCAGGTGCCAACCCGATGCACGGCCGTGACCAGAAAGGCGCAGTAGCCTCCCTGACCTCGGTAGCCAAACTGCCGTTTGCCTACGCGAAAGACGGTATCTCCTACACCTTCTCCATCGTGCCTAACGCGCTGGGTAAAGACGACGACGTGCGTAAAGCCAACCTGGCAGGCCTGATGGATGGTTACTTCCACCATGAAGCCTCCATCGAAGGCGGTCAGCACCTGAACGTCAACGTGATGAACCGCGAAATGCTGCTGGACGCGATGGAAAACCCTGAGAAGTACCCTCAGCTGACCATCCGCGTCTCCGGTTACGCCGTGCGCTTCAACTCGCTGACTAAAGAGCAACAGCAGGACGTCATTACTCGTACCTTCACTCAAACGATGTAATGCGCCAACCGGGCGGGAAACCGCCCGGTGCCAACGTCGGGGCCGGTTCTGCCGGCCCTTTTCTCCCACCGCTCTCCCCTGACTCTGTACGAGTCTGTTTTGCCGGACATCTATACTGGATGGATAACCGGCAAAACAGTTATCCGGCAACTGACCGGCCGACAGGCATCATTACCCCCGGTGGCGGACTCACCCCGCCACTGCATCGCAGATACCTGGCCGGCGGCCACGCGCCTATTTTTAGACTGCGTTTGACAGTCAATATTGGAGAAAAACCCGCAATGTCAGTAACTGGTCGCATCCACTCCTTCGAATCCTGCGGCACCGTCGATGGGCCCGGGATCCGCTTTATCGTCTTCTTCCAGGGCTGCCTGATGCGCTGCCTCTATTGCCATAACCGCGACACTTGGGACACCCACGGCGGCAAAGAAGTGACCGTCGAAGAGCTGATGAAAGACGCGGTGGCCTACCGCCACTTCATGAATGCCTCCGGCGGCGGCGTGACCGCGTCCGGTGGCGAGGCGATCCTGCAGGCTGAATTCGTGCGCGACTGGTTCCGCGCCTGCCACGCCGAAGGCATCAATACCTGCCTGGACACCAATGGCTTCGTGCGCCGCTACGATCCGGTGATCGACGAGTTGCTGGACACCACCGATCTGGTCATGCTGGATCTGAAACAGATGAACGACGATATCCACCAGAATCTGGTCGGCGTCTCCAACCACCGCACGTTGGAATTCGCCCGCTACCTGGCGAAACGCAATCAGCGCACCTGGATCCGTTACGTAGTGGTGCCGGGCTGGTCAGACGACGATAAATCGGCGCACCTGCTGGGCGAGTTCACCAAAGACATGACCAACATCGAGAAAATCGAGCTGCTGCCTTACCACGAGCTGGGCAAGCACAAATGGATAGCGATGGGGGAAGAGTACAAACTGGACGGTGTGCACCCGCCGAAGGCCGAGACCATGGATCGCGTCAAAGGCATCCTGGAAAGCTACGGCCACAAAGTGATTTACTGATTGGCGCACGCCAAAAGAAAAACCGGCTCATGGCCGGTTTTTTTATGCTCAGGCGGCGGCGAACGGCGTGTGGTGGCGATCCGGCTTCTGCTTTTTCAGCAGCATCAGCAGGTAAACCAGCGCCACGGCGGCGATCATCACGAACAGCACGCGATCGGAGTAGTTTTGCATCAGCAGCGCCGTCATCGATGGGCCCAGCAGGCTGCCGATGGTGTAACTCATCAGCAGCGCCTGGTTCATCGCCACCAGTTCATGCGGCATTGCCTTCTCGCAGGCCCAGGACATCGCCACCGGGTAAAGGGTAAAGCCGGCGCAGCCGAGGATGAACAGCGAAGGCGCCATGGCGTAGTTGCCGAGCATCGCCACGCTGGCGAGGATCACCACGAACACCTGAATGCGCAGCACCAGCAGGCGCCCGTAACGATCGGCCAGGCGCCCGACCGGCCATTGCCCGACGATGCCGGAGCTGACCAGCAGCGCCATCCAGTAACCGACGTTGGCGTCACTCATGCCCTGATGGGAGAGATACAGCGGCATCAAGCCATACAGCGAACCGAGCACGATGCCGGAGATGATGCAGCCGTTGATGCCGAGGCGCGCGCTGCGGCGTCTCAACATTGTCCATACCGCCGCCTGCTGCGGCTCGTCTTCATGGCGGTTGACCCGCGCGAACAGCATTGGCAACATCGCGCTGATCACAATGGCGGTCACCCACGGCACCACGTGCAGCAATTCGGTCGAGGTCATGCTCAACAGCAATTGGCCGGTCACCGTACCGAGGTAATAGACAATCATATAGGCCGCCAGCAGCTGGCCACGGTTGCTCAGGTTACCGCTGCGCAACAGCGCGCTCTCCACGATCACCCAGATCCAGGCGCAACCGACGCCGGCGAAGAAGCGCCAGCCCAGCCAGCTCCAGAAATCGATCGACAGCACCATGCCGGCGGTCGCCGCGGCGAACACCAGACAAGAAAGATGATAGCTGCGGGTAAAGCCGACGCGCTGGATCAGTCTGCCCGCCACCAACGTGCCCAAGAGGTTACCGCTGAAATAAGAGGAGCTGACCATTCCCACCTGCCAGGTTGACAGCTGGGCATGGGTTAACCAAAGCGGCACTAACGTATTTAAAACGGCAATGGATACCGTGAGCAGCAAAAGACCGCAGAGCAATAGGAGCACTGGGCGGGAGTATGCGGACATAGTGAAATTGTGACCGAACGCGCAATGAGAGTGCGCGCATCATGCCACTGGCGATAAAAAAGTCAATCGCCTCTTATCATTCCACCGCACGATTTGTTTCCGGCTAATCGGCTGGAAAAGCGCTATGCTCAGCGCAGAGCGAATTTAACGATGGAGAAGCAAGATGAGTCACGCAAATGATGCTGCGGTAGAGACCCTGCTGGCGGACATCGGCAGCACGCACGATGAGCTGCTGGCCATTGTGCAGCAGGTACGTCGGATCGCCGCGACAAGCGGCAGTGGCGTCACCGAATCGGTCAAATACGGCGGCATCATGTTCTCGCATACTCAATTTTTCTGCGGCGTTTTCGCCTATCGCCACCACGTCACGGTGGAGTTCGGTCACGGCTACCGGCTGGTAGACAGCCATCATCAGCTCGAAGGCAACGGCCAATATCGGCGGCACATCAAGCTCCACTCGCCCGCCGAGGTGAAAAGCAAGCATCTGGCGGACTACATTAAACAGGCCTACGCGCTGGCGACAGACTGAATTCTCGACATAAAAAAAGCGCCCGCAGGCGCTTTTTTCTCGTAGCTTGCCGTTTAGCCGATGTATTCCAGGCCGCCCATATAAGGACGCAGCACTTCAGGCACCTGAATGCGACCGTCGGCCTGCTGGTAGTTTTCCAGCACCGCCACCAGCGTACGGCCAACCGCCAGGCCGGAGCCGTTCAGCGTGTGAACCAGACGCGGCTTCTTGTCGGCCTTGCTGCGGCAACGCGCCTGCATGCGACGCGCCTGGAAGTCCCACATGTTGGAGCAGGAGGAGATCTCGCGGTAGGTGTTCTGCGCCGGCAGCCACACTTCCAGATCGTAGGTCTTGCAGGCGCCGAAGCCCATGTCGCCGGTGCACAGCAGCACCTTGCGGTAAGGCAGGTTCAGCAGCTGCAGCACTTTTTCCGCATGGCCGGTCAGCTCTTCCAGGGCATCCATCGAATCTTCCGGACGGACGATCTGCACCATCTCGACCTTGTCGAACTGGTGCATGCGGATCAAACCGCGGGTATCGCGACCGTAAGAACCGGCTTCCGCACGGAAGCATGGCGTGTGCGCGGTCATCTTCAGCGGCAGAGTTTCCTCTTCCACGATCTCGTCGCGCACCAGGTTGGTCAGCGGCACTTCCGCCGTTGGGATCAGCGCGTAGTTGCTGCTGTCGGCTTCTTCTTCCAGCGGGCGGGTATGGAACAGATCTTCGCCGAACTTCGGCAGTTGGCCGGTGCCATACAGCGTGGCGTGGTTGACCAGATAAGGTACGTAGGCCTCCAGGTAGCCGTGCTGCTCGGTGTGCAGATCCAGCATGAACTGGGACAGCGCGCGGTGCATGCGGGCGATTTGCCCTTTCATGACCACGAAACGCGAACCGGTCAGCTTAACCGCGGCGGCAAAATCCAGCCCGCCGGCCATTTCGCCCAGATCGACGTGATCGCGCACCGCGAAGTCGTACTGGCGCGGTTCGCCCCAGCGGGTGACTTCCAGGTTTTCGCTGTCGTCTTTACCATCCGGCACCGCGTCGTCCGGCAGGTTAGGCAGCGTCAGAGCGTAATCGCGGATCTCGCTTTGCAGCGCATCCAGCGCCGCCTTGGCGGCATCCAGCTTGTCACCCAGCTCGTTCACTTCGCGACGCAGCGGCTCGATGTCTTCCCCACGCGCTTTGGCCGCGCCGATGGATTTCGATCGGGAGTTGCGTTCCGCTTGCAGCGTTTCAGTTTCTACCTGCAGAACTTTGCGGCGTTCTTCCTGCGAACGCAGCAGATCCAGATCGAGTTTAAAGCCTCGGCGAGCCAGTTTGACGGCGACTGCGTCTAGCTCATTACGCAGCAGATTGGGATCGAGCATGCTAATCCTGTGCTTGTTGTTATTGAAAGAAGTGTTGTTGTTCTATGCGGCTGATTTATAGCCGCATAAAAGAAGAGTGATACCCGCTAACCTTACCGCAACGGCCACGCTAGCGGTAGCGTTTTGTCGGGCTATTTTGATCCTGCTCAGCCAGCCATGCCAACTTTTCGCCGATTTTCCCTTCCAGCCCGCGCGAGGTCGGTTGGTAGTAGCGCGTATGGGCCATTTCGGGCGGGAAATAGTTCTCGCCGGCGGCGTAGGCGTTGGGTTCGTCGTGGGCGTAACGGTATTCCGCCCCCAGCCCCATCTCCTTCATCAGCTTGGTCGGCGCGTTGCGCAGGTGCTCCGGCACGTCATAATCGGCCTGCTCTTTGGCATCGCGCATGGCGGCCTTGAACGCGGTGTAAACCGCATTGCTTTTCGGCGCGCAGGCCAGGTAAACAATCGCCTGCGCGATGGCGCGTTCGCCCTCGGCCGGCCCCACGCGGGTGAAGCAATCCCAGGCGGCGATCGCCACCTGCATGCCGCGCGGATCGGCGTTGCCCACGTCTTCAGAGGCAATCGCCAACAGACGGCGCGCCACATAGAGCGGATCGCCGCCGGCGGTAATGATGCGCGCATACCAGTACAGCGCGGCGTCCGGCGCCGAACCGCGCACTGATTTATGCAGCGCGGAAATCAGGTCGTAATAACGGTCGCCCTTGTTGTCGAAGCGCGCGCTGCGCTCGCCCGACACCTCTTTCAGCAACTCCGGCGTCAGCACCCGCACGCCTTTGGCATCGATCTCCGCCATGTCCGCCATCATTTCCAGGCTGTTCAGCGCCCGGCGCGCATCGCCGCCCACCAACTCCGACAGCAGGCGGCGCGTTTCCGCGGGCAGCTCGACGTTCTGATTGCCAAAGCCGCGCGCCTTGTCGCTCATCGCCTGATCCAGCACCTGGCCGATATCTTCGGCGGTCAGCGCCTTCAGCAGGTAAACGCGGGCGCGGGACAACAGCGCCGAGTTCAGTTCGAACGACGGGTTTTCGGTGGTGGCGCCGATAAAGGTGATGGTGCCGTCTTCGATATGCGGCAGGAAAGCGTCCTGCTGGCTTTTGTTAAAGCGGTGCACTTCATCGACAAACAGGATGGTGCGGCGGCCGGCGTCGCGGTTTTGCCGCGCCCGCTCAATCGCCTCGCGGATCTCCTTGATGCCGGAGGTCACGGCAGAGATCCGTTCGACATCCGCCTGGCCATAACGGCCGATCAGCTCTGCCAACGTCGTCTTCCCGGTGCCCGGCGGCCCCCATAAAATCATCGAGTGCAGTTGCCCGGCCTCAATGGCGCGCGGCAGCGGCTTGCCGGCGGCCAGCAGGTGTTGCTGGCCGATATACTGCGCCAGCGTGGTCGGCCGCATGCGCGCGGCCAACGGCTGGAACTCGTTCTGGGAAAAATCGAGCGACAGATTATTACTCACTTGCACCTCACTGGCGCTGGTCGTCCAGCGTCACCCCCTTCGGCGGGGTAAATTTGAATTTGGCCGGATCGGCGGCGACGTTCTGCTGGCTTTTCAGCGTATAAGCACTACGCTGGCCATCCTGCTCCACCGCGGCGAAGCTGCGGATGGTGCCGCTGTTGGTCACGCTGATGGCGAATTGCTTCAGGTTGCCGCTGGCGGATTTCGGCGTTAATTCAAAATCATCGCCCTTTTGCTTCACGTTGTACTGTTTCCAGTCGCTGGCATTATTGCGGGTAATCAGCATAAACGGCGTATTGCCGGTGGCGTTCTTCAACCAGGTCGCCGTCACCTGCTCGACGAACGGGTTGTAAAACCACAGGGTTTGACCATCGGAGACCAGCACGCTCTCATCGGGTGACGTCATGTGCCAGTTGAACAGGTTCGGCCGCTTCACCCACAGCTCGCCTTCACCCTGTTGCACCGCGGCGCCTTCGGCGCTGGTCACGGTTTGCGAGAAGCTGGCGTGGAAACTGTTCACCTTCGCCAGGCGACTTTGCAGATCCTGTGCGGCGTCGGCCAGCACGGAGGTAGAAGCGAATCCCGAAAGCAGACAGCAGGCAACTAACAGTTTTTTCATTATTCCAGATACCTTATGAAATGCGTTAACCGCAGGGCGACGCCGTGCGGGTCAATCAACCCTTTACTCCCGTTACTTTACCTGAAGCCGGCGATCGGCCGGTAGGCCAATGTTCCGAGAAGAAACGGGTTTACGCTTCTTTGCACAAGGGCCGCTTAAGCGGCCCTTTCTTATTAAATTGCAATGGCTAAGCGACCATCAATCGTGCCGCGGCGGCGCCAGCACCTCGCGGTTGCCGTTATGCCCCTGCTCGCTGACGATGCCCTGCGCCTCCATCTGTTCGATGATGCGCGCCGCGCGGTTATAGCCGATGCGGAACTGGCGCTGTACGCCGGAGATGGAGGCGCGGCGTTTATCCACCACGAAATCCACCGCCTGGTCAAACAACGGATCCAGCTCTTCGTCGCCGTCCATCCCGCCACCGGCACCGCCCTCGCCGTCTTCGCCGCCGCTGAGAATGCCCTCTTTATATTGGGGCCGCTCGCGCGCTTTCCAATCCTTGACCACCGCGTGCACTTCCTGATCGCGCACGAATGCGCCATGCACGCGCACCGGGATCGAGGAGTTCGGCGCCAGATAGAGCATGTCACCCATACCCAGCAAGGACTCGGCGCCCCCCTGATCGAGGATGGTGCGGGAGTCGATCTTGCTCGACACGGTAAAGGCGATGCGCGTCGGAATGTTGGCCTTGATCAGGCCGGTGATCACATCCACCGACGGACGCTGGGTCGCCAGCACCAGATGGATGCCCGCCGCACGCGCTTTCTGCGCCAGGCGAGCGATCAGCTCTTCGACCTTCTTGCCGACCGTCATGATCAGATCGGCGAATTCGTCGACCATCACCACGATGTACGGCTCTTTCTCCAACACCGGCGGCGTGATGTCCATGCTGTCGGTCGGCTTCCAGAATGGATCCGGGATCGGACGCCCCATCGCTTCGGCCTGATCGACGCGCTCGTTGTAGCCGGCCAGGTTACGCACGCCCAGGGCAGACATCAGCTTGTAGCGGCGTTCCATTTCACCCACGCACCAGCGCAGCGCGTTGGCGGCGTCTTTCATGTCGGTGACCACGTCGGTCAACAGGTGTGGAATGCCTTCGTAAACCGACAGTTCCAGCATTTTCGGGTCGATCATGATAAAGCGCACTTCTTTCGGCGTGGCCTTATACAAGATGCTCAGGATCATGGCGTTGACCCCGACCGACTTACCGGAACCGGTGGTACCGGCGACCAGCAAGTGCGGCATTTTGCCCAGATCGGCCACGACCGGTTCGCCGGAGATGTCTTTACCCAATACGATGGACAGCGGCGACGGATTGTCACGGAAAGCAGGGCAATCCAGCACTTCACGCAGATACACCGTTTGCCGTTTGGCGTTCGGCAGCTCCAGACCGACATAAGGCTTGCCGGGGATCACTTCCACCACGCGCACCGCCGAAGTCGACAGCGAGCGCGCCAGATCGCGCGACAGGTTGGAAATGCGCGCCGCTTTAACGCCCGGCGCCAGATCCAGCTCGAAGCGGGTGATGACCGGCCCCGGCAGGATGTCCACCACGTCGGCTTTCACGCGGTAATCGGCCAGGCTGGCCTCCACCAAGCGCGCCTTCTGTTCCAGCGCGAAGGAATCGACCGGCTCCACCTCTTTCGGCGCCTCGGTCAACAGATCCAGCGTCGGCAGCGGCGTGGTCGGCTTCTGCAGCGGCTGATCGTTGCGCATCAGGAACGGGTGAATCAGACTGTCCATCGCAGGATGTTGCTCTGCCTGAGCTTGCTGAGGCTGCTGCTGCGCCGGTTGCTGTGGCTGCTGATATTGCTGCTGCGACGGCTGTTGATACTGCTGTTGCTGCGGCTGCTGATATTGCTGCTGCGACGGCTGTTGATACTGCTGTTGCTGCGGCTGCTGATATTGCTGCTGCGACGGCTGTTGATGCTGCTGTTGCTGCGGCTGCTGGTATTGTTGAGGCTGCGGGTGCGATTGCTGAGGTTGGGCAGCCGGCGCCGCCGGCTCAAACTGACCGAACGGCACATCGTCCTCTTGCTCGCTTTGCTGTTCAATGCGCTCTTCAAGCTGCGGGGACAGCGTGAACATCGGCTCGCTCGGGCCATCGTCCATCAGATCCGCCATCGGCGAGAAGCTGAAAGCATTGCGGGTATCGATCGGGCTGGCGGCCGGCGCCTGCGGAGCAGATGCTTGCTGGCCGTAGCGCGCCTGCTGCTGCTCGGCAAACGCCTGGCGCAGCGCGGCCTCTTGCTGCGCCTCTTCGTCGTCCTGTTGATAGCCTTCGCCGTAGCGTTGGTGCTGCTGCTCGGCAAACGCCTTGCTCAGCTCGGCTTCCTGCAATGCGCTCTCGTCATCTTGTTGCTCAGGCGCGTAGCTTTCGCCATAGCGCTGGCTTTGCTGCTCGGCAAACGCCTGACGCAGCGCGGCTTCCTGTAGCGCCTCTTCGTCCTGCGGGTTCACCGCCGCCGGCTGCTGAGGCTCCGCCTCTGTCTGGCGCTGTTCCTGTTCGGCCGCACGCTGTGAAGGCAGCTTGATGCCGTAGGAAGCCAGTTCGCGACGGGTCGGGATGCGCACCGGGTTCGGCCGCGGCAGCTCAGGGCCGATGCCCTGCTTAACCTGCGGATTGCCGTCACTGGTCGCCGTGAAGGCCGGCATAAAGGTCGCAGCTGCAACGCCCGCAGCAGCAGCGGCTGCCGCCGTATCCGGCTGCGGTTTGGCGCCGGTGGCGCTGAAACCGCTCGAACTGCCGATGTCGACGCTGTCACGCTGTGCGGCGGTAAAATCAAAGGGAGAACGCGCCGGCGGCTGCGGCGCGACCGGCTCTTGCCAGTTGCCAAGGCGCGGCTCATCGTCATCCTGATAAGGATCGACAGGACGCGTCGCCTTAGGCGCAGGCGTTTCTTCCGGGATCTCGAAGGAATACAGCGGCGGCGTAGCGTCTTGCGCCGGGGCGCTCACCGGGTGCTGATTGACCGAGGCCGGCGCGGCCGGCGCCACCGTTACCGACGGCGCCTGAGCGGCGATCGGCGCAGCAACGGGCTCGTGGATCTCTGCCTTCACCGCCGGTGCAGGCGAAGCCGCCGGCGCGATGGGTGCGGCTTCTGCTTCAAGCTCGTCATCGTCGGCGCGCAGGCCGCTGAGCAACGGATCGGCGGCGTCTTCTGCCGCCGCTTTGGCGCTTTCGGTGACCGAAGGCGCGGAGAACAGCACGTCGTCATCGGCGGCCGCGGCTCCGGCGGCGGTCGCGGCAACCGCTGCGGCGGCGCCCTTCCCTGCCTGCTCAGGCTCGTCGTCAACGTAACGCTCGTCATCCTCAAAATAGCGCTCTTCGCGACGTGAGCGATTGGTCATCACCGTCGCGACGCCCAGCACCGCCCCGCCGATCTTCTCGGCGATCACCAGCCAGGACCAGCCGGTAAACAGCGTCAACCCCGCCGCCCATACGCACAGCAGCGCCAGCGTAGCGCCGATGCCGTTGAACCACGGCAACATGGCGTTGCTCAGCAGGCTGCCGATCACGCCGCCGGAAGCGAAGTAATAGAGATCGTCGACGTTCAGCGCCGCCAGCCCGCAGGAGGTGAGCACTAACGCCAGGGTGCCGATCAGGCGCAGGGAAAGCGCGAAATAGTCGATGTAGTCTCTGTTGCTGCGTTGGCGATAAGCCGCCCAGCACAAGACCAGCATGATCGGCGGTATCGCGTAGGCGAGCACCCCGAAGGTGAAGAACAGCGTATCGGCCAACCAGGCCCCGACACCGCCGCCCAGATTGTGAATCGGCTCATGCCACGCGGTCTGCGACCAGCTTGGGTCAGACGGGTTGAAACTGACCAACGCAGCCATGAGGTAAATGGCAAAAATCGCTACCACGATAAGCACAGCTTCCAGCAAACGCCGGCCACTGCTGAGTCTTTTCAGGGTAACTTCTTTATCTTCTGTATATTCCTGGCTCAAGAAAGGCTCTCCAGGTTCCTGTTAGCTGACATAGCAACAGCGCCGAGAAACTGCCCCGGCGCCGAAACTGTATGAATAAACAGGAGTGTAACCAATTTAATCAGGTTTTGCACCTGCACCTTACCGTGTTTTGATAACCAGACGGTTACTCTGTTTCACTTCTTCCATCACTACGTAGGTACGGGTGTCGTTAACCCCCGGCAAACGCAGCAAGGTTTCGCCCAGCAATTTGCGGTAAGCCGACATGTCCGGTACGCGGGTTTTCAACAGGTAGTCGAAATCGCCGGAAACCAGATGACACTCCTGAATCTCTTCAAGCTTCTGCACTGCCGAGTTGAATTGCTCAAACACATCCGGCGCGCCGCGGTTCAGCGTGATCTCCACGAAAACCAGCAGGGACGCATCCAGATAATGCGGGTTAAGCAATGCGGTATAGCCATGAATGAAACCCTGGCGCTCAAGACGGCGCACGCGTTCCAAACATGGTGTCGGGGATAACCCCACGCGCTTCGAAAGCTCGACGTTCGAAATACGCCCATCCTTCTGCAGCTCATTCAGGATGTTGCGGTCGATACGGTCAAGATCTTTACCCGGGCGTTTCTTGTTGTCTGCCATTATTATTGTCTCTCTTATTTTCTTCCGTGCACTTGCCACACCCTAGCCAACGTCAATGTGTAAGGGTTCGTTCCAAGCGAAGACCCGATGCCTGTCATATGCTTCTTCACTACCATCATTCCACGCCGCGCAGCCTGTCTGTCCAACCCCGCGCGACGCAGGTAACGACGTTTAGGTCGAGAAAAAATCAGCAAACGCTTGCGCGCTCTGCTCCGCCCACCCATCGCGCATTGCCGCCTCGCGGCGCAAATACGTACGATTTGCTGGTGTTACGGGGATAATTTCTTCTTCCTATGATGTTTTCGCAAATGCGCAGCGGATTGTCAAAGTAAAAGAAGCAAAATCAGAACAACGTACCGTCACGAAAAGTCTGCATCCCATTTTTGGTTATGAATCGCTGGCAGATAAACCCCGGCGGGGAGCGGCTGAAGTCGCAGAATGCGCCGTTTTTGCGCGGTTGGCGATTCGGCGGCCGAATGCGGCTTTGATAAGGTAAATTTCTGCGTTCGGCGTACGATTTGCCGACAGCGGGTGCATTAATAGGCGACAACTATCATACAAATCGTTAACAACGTCGCCCGGCGCTTTTTTTACTGCGCCATTTTCCCTACAATCGGCTTCATTGTCCGCCATTGTGGAATAAAGAGGTTATTCATGGGCACGGCTAAACATAGCAAATTACTGATTCTGGGCTCCGGCCCGGCCGGTTACACCGCCGCCGTCTACGCGGCGCGCGCCAACCTGAATCCGGTGCTGATCACCGGTCTGGAGCAAGGCGGCCAGCTGACCACCACCACCGAAGTGGAAAACTGGCCGGGCGACGCCGACGGCCTGACCGGTCCGGCGCTGATGGAGCGCATGCGCGAGCACGCGGAGAAGTTCCAAACTGAAATCGTCTTCGATCATATCAACAGCGTCGATCTGCAGCAGCGTCCGTTCCGCCTGTTCGGCGACAGCGGCGAATACAGCTGCGACGCGCTGATCATCGCGACCGGCGCCTCCGCCCGCTACCTTGGCCTGCCTTCCGAAGACGCCTTCAAGGGCAAAGGCGTTTCCGCCTGCGCGACCTGCGACGGTTTCTTCTACCGCAACCAGAAAGTCGCGGTGGTCGGCGGCGGCAACACCGCCGTTGAAGAAGCGCTGTACCTGTCCAACATCGCCGCCGAGGTTCACCTGATCCACCGTCGCGACAGCTTCCGCTCAGAGAAGATACTGATCGACCGGCTGATGGAAAAAGTGAAAAGCGGCAACATCGTGTTGCACACCGACCATACGCTGGACGAAGTGCTGGGCGATGAAATGGGCGTGACCGGCGTGCGCATCCGCAGCACCAAAGCGGAAAACGAAACACGTGAACTGGAACTGGCCGGCGTGTTCATCGCTATCGGCCACAGCCCGAACACCGGCATCTTCGGCGGCCAGCTGGAGCTGGAAAACGGCTACATCAAGGTACAGTCCGGCATTCACGGCAATGCGACCCAGACCACTATCCCCGGCGTCTTCGCCGCAGGCGACGTGATGGATCACGTCTACCGCCAGGCGATCACTTCCGCCGGCACCGGCTGTATGGCGGCGCTGGACGCAGAACGTTACCTGGACGGCATCGCCGGCGCAGAAGTCTGCTAAGACGTTTTCATCATCGGCAAAAAGCGGCTCTCGAGCCGCTTTTTTTGTTTCCCCCCTCCGCCCCCCTTCTCGCGTCTGTTATAGCCACATTTGGCCGCTTTATTATTTTCAGTCTGCCGGGTGACGAGGTAACATGGGACCTCGCTTGTTTGTCGCCGATTGCGCCAAACACTATTATTTAACAGTACGTTAACCCAGCCCGTAACAAACGGGCGCCGGCGACGCAGACGCATATCTGATGAAAAAAACCAGACAGCAACAGTTAACCCGTTGGCTTAAAACCCAGAGTTCGTTGGCGCAGCGTTGGCTGCGCCTTTCCATGCTGTTGGGGCTGTTCAGCGGCCTGCTGATCGTGGCGCAGGCGTGGCTGCTGGCCAGCCTGCTGCACGCCCTGATCATCGAACATACCCCACGCGAGCAGCTGCTCCCTTCGTTTATCTGGCTGGCCGCCGCGTTCGCATTGCGGGCGCTGTTGAGCTGGCTGCGGGAGCGGGTCGGTTTCCTGTGTGGCCAGGTGATCCGTCAGCGCATGCGCCAGCAGGTGCTGGATAAGCTGCAGCAGCTCGGCCCGGCCTGGATCCAGGGCAAACCGGCGGGCAGTTGGGCCAGCATCATCGTCGAGCAGATCGAGGATATGCAGGACTATTACTCGCGCTATCTGCCGCAGATGTATCTGGCGGTCTTCATCCCGCTGCTGATCCTGATCGCCGTCTTCCCGATCAATTGGGCCGCCGGTTTGATTCTGTTGGCGACCGCGCCGCTGATCCCGCTGTTCATGGCACTGGTCGGTATGGGGGCCGCCGACGCCAACCGCCGCAACTTCGTGGCGCTGGCGCGATTGAGCGGCAACTTCCTCGACCGCCTGCGCGGCCTGGACACCCTGCGGCTGTTCGACCGCGCGCAGGCCGAAACCGCGCAGATCGCCAAATCCTCCGAAGACTTCCGCAGCCGCACCATGGAAGTGCTGCGCATGGCCTTCCTCTCTTCCGGCGTGCTGGAATTCTTCGCTTCGATTTCCATCGCCGTGGTGGCGGTGTACTTTGGCTTTTCTTACCTCGGCGAACTCAATTTCGGCAGCTACGGCCTCGGCGTAACGCTGTTTTCCGGTTTTCTGGTGCTGATTCTGGCGCCGGAGTTTTTCCAACCGCTGCGCGATCTCGGCACCTTCTACCATGCCAAAGCGCAGGCGGTCGGCGCGGCGGAAGCGCTGGAAACCTTCCTCAGCGCCGAAGGCGAGCAGATGGGCAACGGCACGCGGCAGCTGCCCGCCGATCAACCGCTGACGCTGCAGGCGAACGAATTGGAAATTCTGTCGCCGAACGGCGTGTTGCTGGCCGGGCCGCTGAGTTTCACCCTGCAACCGCAGCAGCGCGTGGCGCTGGTCGGGCTGAGCGGCGCCGGCAAAAGTTCGCTGCTCAATCTGCTGCTCGGCTTCCTGCCCTACCGTGGATCGTTGACCGTCAACGGCATCGAACTGCGTGACCTGTCCGCAGAGAACTGGAGGCAGCAGCTGAGCTGGGTCGGGCAAAACCCGCACCTGCCGGCGCAAACCTTGCGCGCCAATATCCTGCTGGGCTGCCCGCAGGCCGATGAAACGCAGCTGCAGCAGGCGGTGGAACACGCCTACGTCAGCGAGCTGTTGCCGTATCTGCCGCAGGGGCTCGACACCGAAGTGGGCGATAACGCCGCCCGCCTGTCGGTCGGCCAGGCGCAGCGCGTGGCGGTCGCCCGGGCGCTGATCGGCCCGCGCCGCTTGCTGCTGCTCGATGAACCGGCCGCCAGCCTCGATGCCCATAGCGAACAACGGGTGATGCAGGCGTTGAATGCCGCTTCGCATCAACAAACCACCCTGCTGGTGACGCATCAGCTGGAAGATACCGAAGACTACGATCAGATTTGGGTGATGGATAACGGGCGCATCGTGCAACAGGGCGATTACGCCACCCTCAGCGCCCAGCCGGGCCTGTTCGCCACTCTGATCGCCCACCGCCGCGGGGAGCTTTAATCATGCGCGTGTTGCTGCCGTTTTTGGCGTTGTATCGCCGCCATAGCCTGCTGATTAGCCTGGGCATCCTTTTGGCGATCGTCACTCTGCTGGCCAGCATCGGCCTGCTGGCGCTCTCCGGCTGGTTCCTGGCCGCCTCTTCGCTGGCCGGATTGGCGGGTCTGCTGACCTTCAACTACATGCTGCCCGCCGCCGGCGTGCGCGGCGCGGCGATCTTCCGCACCGCCGGGCGCTACGCCGAGCGCGTGGTCAGCCACGACGCCACCTTCCGCGTGCTGTCGCACCTGCGGGTGTTCACCTTCAGCAAGATCCTGCCGCTGACGCCGGGCGGCATCGCCCGTTTCCGCCAGGCCGACCTGCTCAACCGCCTGGTGGCGGACGTGGACACGCTGGATCATCTTTATCTGCGGGTGATCTCGCCGCTGATCAGCGCGGCGGTGGTGATCCTGGTCGTCACCTACGGCCTGAGCTGGCTGGATCCTGCGCTCGCCCTGACGCTGGGCGGCATTCTGTTGCTGCTGTTGCTGCTGGTGCCGCCGGTGTTCTATCGCGCCGGCAAACCGATCGGCGGGCAACTCACCGCCCTGCGCGGCCAATACCGCACCGACCTGACCGCCTGGCTGCAGGGGCAGGCGGAGCTGGTGGTGTTCGGCGCCGTCAACGACTTCCGCCAGACGCTGAATGCCACCGAACAGCGGTGGCAACGCCGCCAGTGGCAGCAAGCCTCGCTGAGCGGCAAGGCGCAGGCGCTGATGATCCTCGCCAGCGGGCTGACGGTGACGCTGCTGCTGTGGCTGACCGCCGCCGGCATCGGCGGCGATACCCAACCCGGCGCGCTGATCGCGCTGTTTGTCTTCGCCGCGCTGGCGTCGTTCGAAGCGCTGATGCCGGTGGCCGGCGCCTTCCAGCACCTCGGCCAGGTGATCGCCTCCGCCACGCGGGTCAAACAGATCATCGATCGCCAGCCGGAAGTCACCTTCCCCGCCGCCGGTCCGGCCGCCGCCGACCGGGCTCAGCTTAGCCTGCGGCAGCTGAGTTTCACCTACCCCGATCAGCCGCAGCCGGTGCTGCGCGACGTCACGCTCGAAGTCGCGGCCGGCGAACACATCGCCTTGCTCGGCCGCACCGGCTGCGGCAAGTCCACCCTGCTGCAGCTGCTGACCCGCGCCTGGCGCACCGACGGCGGAAAAATTCTGCTCAACGGCGAACCGCTGGAAGATTATGATGAAACCACCCTGCGTCGAATGACCACGGTCGTCAGCCAGCGAGTGCATATCTTCAGCGATACGCTGCGGGAAAACCTGCGGCTGGCCGCACCGGATGCCGACGACGCTCATTTGAGTGACGTCCTGCAGCAGGTGGGGCTCGGCAAATTGCTGGCCGGCGACGGCGGGCTGAACGCCTGGCTCGGCGAAGGCGGCCGGCAGCTGTCCGGCGGCGAACAGCGCCGTCTGGGCATCGCCCGCGCGCTGCTGCATCCGGCCCCGCTGCTGCTGCTTGACGAACCGACCGAAGGGCTGGACGCCGAAACCGAACAGCAGATCCTGGCGCTGCTGCGCCGGCATTGTCAGGGCAAGACGCTGATTCTGGTGACGCACCGCCTGTACGGCCTGGAGCATCTCGATCGCATTTGCGTAATGGATGACGGCCAAATTGTCGAACAGGGCAATCACGCGGCCCTGATGCGCCAGCAGGGCCGCTATGCCCGCTTTCGCAACCGTATCAGCAACCTGGCGCCGTAATCGGCCCGTAGAGGACGCAGAAACCCTGTATGCGCATCGTTAAGCTTTCCCCCCAGTCGCTGGCGTTTCCCTCGCCTGAGGGCGCCCTGCGCGATCCCAACGGCCTGCTGGCGATCGGCGGCGACCTGACGGCGCCGCGGCTGCTGGCAGCCTACGAGCGCGGCATCTTCCCCTGGTACTCGCCGGGGGAAGCGATTCTGTGGTGGTCACCCGATCCGCGTGCGGTGCTGTTCCCGGCCGAGTTTCATCTCAACCGCAGCCTGAAACGCTTTCTTCGCCACGATCCGTTTCGCATCACGCTTAATCACGACTTCGCCGCGGTGATCGCCGCCTGCGCCCACCGGCCGAATGAAGGCACCTGGATCGGCCCGGAGGTGCAGCGCGCCTATCAGCATCTGCATCGCCTCGGCTACGCGCACTCTGTGGAGGTATGGCAGGATGATCAATTGGTTGGCGGCATGTACGGCGTAGCGCAGGGCGCGTTGTTCTGCGGCGAATCGATGTTCAGCCGCGTCACCAACGCCTCAAAATGCGCATTGATGGCCTTTTGCCGCCATTTTGCCGCTTATGGCGGGGAATTGATTGACTGCCAGGTGCTGAACGCTCACACTGCCCGCCTTGGCGCGCGTGAAATTCCGCGCCGTCAATTCTTGCAGCAGCTCAGCACCCTTCAACGGCGGCCTTTGGCACCGGCGTGCTGGGCGTCGCAAGTCATATCCCCACAGCCGGTTGAACCGCCCTCCCCAGCAAACTAATTGGTGGAAACGGTGCAATGTTCACCGACACATCTTTACATAATGGGGGTTTTTCGGCATTATCTTGCCGGTTAAAAACTAAGGTAGTTAGACCTAGAGGATTCGATGGCCAAAGAAGACAATATTGAAATGCAGGGCACCGTTCTTGATACGCTGCCGAACACCATGTTCCGCGTTGAATTGGAAAACGGGCACGTGGTAACCGCACACATCTCCGGTAAAATGCGTAAAAACTATATCCGCATCCTGACGGGCGACAAAGTCACTGTTGAGCTGACCCCGTACGACCTGAGCAAAGGCCGCATTGTCTTCCGTAGCCGTTAATCGGCTCACCGCGCGCCACACGCTGGCGGCATCGAGGATGTAATCCCTCGGGAGCCCTTTCCGTTTACCCCCGCAGCGACGTTACACAACGGGTTGCAGGTGCGCAGGTAAACTGAGAGGGCTCACTCGTTTCTGTTGTACGGTGAATCTCACCCATAAAAAAAGCGATGCCGAAGCATCGCTTTTTCTTTGCCTGAAGGCGGCCTTAGTGCACCGCGCCCTCGTCCGCTTTGCGCTTGGCGGCGCTGAGGAAGTGGTAGGTCAGCTGTTTCTTGTCCTTGTCCAGCTCGACCTTCACGGAACCGCCGTCCACCAGCGAACCGAACAGCAACTCGTTGGCCAACGGTTTCTTCAGGTTTTCCTGCATGACGCGCGCCATCGGACGAGCGCCCATCGCACGGTCGTAGCCCTTCACCGATAGCCAGTCGCGCGCTTCGTCGCTCACTTCCAGCGAGACGCCCTTCGCATCCAGCTGCGCCTGCAGTTCGACGATAAACTTGTCGACCACCTGCTGGATCACCTCGGTAGACAGATGGTTGAACCAGATGATGTTGTCCAGACGGTTGCGGAATTCCGGCGTAAACACCTTCTTGATCTCTTCCATCGCGTCGGTGCTGTTGTCCTGCTGCACCAGACCAATCGACTTGCGTTCGGTTTCCCGCACCCCGGCGTTGGTGGTCATCACCAGGATCACATTGCGGAAGTCCGCCTTGCGGCCGTTGTTGTCGGTCAGCGTACCGTTATCCATCACCTGCAACAGCAGGTTGAACACGTCCGGGTGCGCCTTCTCGATCTCATCGAGCAGCACCACCGCATGCGGATGCTTGATCACCGCATCGGTCAGCAGCCCGCCCTGATCGTAACCGACGTAGCCCGGAGGCGCGCCGATCAGGCGGCTGACGGTATGCCGCTCCATGTACTCGGACATGTCGAAACGCAGCAGCTCGATATCCATCGCCTTGGCCAACTGAACGGTGACCTCGGTTTTCCCGACCCCGGTCGGCCCGGCGAACAGGAAGGAACCGACCGGCTTGCGCTCGTGGCCCAGACCGGCGCGGCTCATCTTGATCGCTTCGGTCAGCGCTTCGATCGCCTGATCCTGGCCGAATACCAGCATCTTCAAGCGATCGCCCAGGTTTCTCAGCACGTCGCGATCGCTGGCCGACACGGTTTTCTCTGGAATGCGCGCGATACGCGCCACCACGGATTCGATATCGGCCACGTTAACGGTTTTCTTGCGCTTGCTGGCCGGCATCAACCGGCTGCGGGCGCCCGCCTCGTCAATCACGTCGATCGCCTTGTCCGGCAGATGGCGATCGTTAATGTATTTCACCGACAGCTCCACCGCGGCGCGGATCGCCTTGGCGGTATAACGCACGTCGTGGTGCGCTTCATACTTGGCCTTCAGGCCGTTGATGATCTGAACGGTCTCTTCCGCCGTCGGTTCGGTGATATCGATCTTCTGGAAGCGGCGCGCCAAAGCGCGATCCTTTTCGAAGATGTTGCTGAACTCCTGGTAGGTGGTCGAGCCGATCACCCGGATCTTGCCGCTCGACAGCAGCGGTTTGATCAGATTGGCGGCATCCACTTGCCCACCGGAAGCCGCACCGGCGCCGATGATGGTATGAATTTCATCGATGAACAGGATGCTGTTCTGATCCTGCTCCAGCTGCTTGAGCAGCGCCTTGAAGCGTTTCTCGAAGTCGCCGCGGTATTTGGTGCCGGCCAGCAGTGAACCGATATCCAGCGAATACAGCGTGCAGTCCGCCATCACTTCCGGCACGTCGCCCTGCACGATACGCCAGGCCAGACCTTCGGCGATGGCGGTCTTGCCCACGCCGGATTCGCCGACCAGCAACGGGTTGTTTTTACGACGGCGGCACAGCACCTGAATCGCGCGCTCCAGCTCACGATCGCGGCCGATCAGCGGATCGATGCCGCCCACACGGGCCAACTGATTGAGGTTGGTGGTGAAGTTTTCCATACGGTCTTCCCCTCCGGACTGCTCTTCGTTCACCGGGTTTTCCGCATTCGGCGCTTGGCCCGGCTCGTCTTTACGCGTGCCATGTGAAATGAAGTTCACCACGTCGAGACGGCTGACGTCGTGCTTGCGCAGCAGATAAGCCGCCTGCGACTCCTGCTCGCTGAAGATGGCCACCAACACGTTGGCGCCGGACACTTCGCTGCGGCCGGAAGATTGCACATGGAAGACCGCGCGCTGCAACACGCGCTGGAAGCTGAGCGTCGGCTGAGTGTCGCGCTCCTCTTCGCCGGCGGGCAGCGTCGGTGTGGTTTGTTCGATGAAGGCTTCCAGCTCCTGGCGCAACGCGGCCAGATCCACCGTACATGCCTCGAGCGCTTCTCGCGCGGCAGGGTTGCTCAGCAACGCCAGCAACAGGTGCTCCACGGTCATAAACTCGTGTCTGTGCTCACGCGCCCTGGCGAAAGCCATGTTGAGACTGAGTTCCAGTTCTTGATTGAGCATAAGCACCTCCCCAATAGATTGCCTTATTCAGGCTTTTTCCAGCGTACAAAGCAACGGATGCTCGTTCTCCCTTGCGTACCGGTTCACATGGACGACTTTGGTTTCCGCCACCTCGGCGGTAAAAACACCACAGATCGCCTTGCCTTGATAGTGGACCGTGAGCATCAGTTGCGTTGCGCGTTCAATATCATAAGAAAAGAACTTTTGCAGAACGTCAATCACAAATTCCATCGGTGTGTAATCGTCGTTGTTAAGTATAACTTTATACATAGACGGCGGTTTTACCGCATCGATTTGTTTTTCTTCGGCCAAGTGTTCAAAGTTTAGCCAGTCGTTGTTATTGCCCATCGCTGCTCATCTTCTCTGCTCTGCCCTCTGATATGGGGGCAGGTTTCGGTTATTCAAAGTGGGGATAGTTACTATTTTATCATCTTCGGCATCGTCCCGCCGCACTGTAACGTGCGCAAAAAAACGGGCCAATTGTGACTGAATCGTGGCAATAGCGTTACCTGCTTCAAACTTTGGTGAACTGCTCCCCGCCGACAAAAGCCGATCCCTTGACGCCCCGATCATTTGCTCTAGAGTGTAAATTCGTGGCTGGTGGTCTTTTAACCACCCCTTGTCCACCCTGCTACCCGCCCACGGCGGGTGCGAATTCAGTTATTCATCTCACTTAAAATAGCGTTGCGAGGGATGTAAAAGCATGGAGACGGGTACTGTTAAATGGTTTAACAACGCCAAAGGCTTTGGCTTCATCTGCCCAGCCGGCGGCGGCGAAGATATTTTCGCGCATTATTCCACCATCAAGATGGATGGTTACAGAACGTTGAAGGCGGGCCAGCAGGTCAGCTTCGACGTGCATCAAGGGCCGAAAGGGAACCATGCCAGTCTTATTGTGCCGGTGGAAAGCGAGGCGCTGTCCTGAACGCTTCCGGCAGCGTCGCGCTGCCTTGCCCCTGACTGCGATAAAAATGCCAGCCGCCGTGTGACTGGCATTTTTTATGCCCTTTACTTACTCGCGCGCCAGCGCATCGATCGGATTCAGCCGCGCGGCATTGCGCGCCGGCAGATAGCCGAACACCACGCCGATGCCGGTAGAACAGAGAAACGCGCTCAGCAACGCCGCCGGCGGGAAACTGATCTGCCAACCCGGCAACACCAACTGCACCGCCAGGCCGATGGCGAACGACAGCGTAATCCCCAGCGCGCCCCCAACCAGGCAGACCAATACCGCCTCGATCAGGAACTGCTGCAACACGTCGCCGGAACGCGCGCCCACCGCCATGCGGATGCCGATCTCGCGCGTGCGCTCGGTTACCGACACCAGCATGATGTTCATCACGCCGATGCCGCCGACCACCAGTGAGATCACCGCCACCAGCGTCAGGAACAGCTGCAGCGTGCGGGTGGTTTTCTCCGCGGTTTGCACCAGGCTGTCCATGTTATAGGTGAAGAAATCCTTTTTACCGTGGCGCAGCGTCAACAGGCGCGACAGCTGTTGTTCCGCTTCCTTGCTGTCGTAACCGTCACGGATACGCACGGTGATCGAGTCGAAATAGCTGTTGCCCATCAGCCGGTTGGCCATGGTGCTGTACGGCACCCACACGTTCAGCGTCTTGCTGCTGCCGAACATCGACTGCTTCTCCTTGGCCACGCCGACCACCGTCGCCGGCATGTTGCCCACCAGGATAACTTCCCCCACCACGTTCTTCTGATGCGGGAACAGCCGCCGTTGGGTATTGGCGTCGATCACCACCGTTTGCGCCTGCGACTGCACCTGCATCGGATCGATGCCGACGCCCTGGGTAAAGCTCATGCCGTACACGCGGAAGAACTGCTCGCTGACGCCGTTGACGTTGGCCGCCGCATCGACGTTGCCCAAGCGCAGCCGCATGCTGCTGCTGATGCTCGGCGACAGCGCGCTGATGTACGGCTGTTCGCGCAGCGCGTCGAGATCGCCGTATTTCAACGATTGCCGATAGGTCGGATCGTCGTCGCCGAAATCCTTGCCGGGATAAATATCGACAGTATTGGTGCCGATGGATTTGATGTCCGCCAGCACCATCTGCTTGGCGGCGTCGCCGATCACCAGGATCGATACCACCGAGGCGATGCCGATAATGATGCCGAGCATGGTCAGCGCGGTGCGCATCTTGTTGGCCGCCATCGCGCGCCAGGCCATGAGCAGCGCCTCGCGGAAACGGCCGCCCATCTGCCGCCAGGAAGGCGCCGTTGCGGCCAGCGCCAGCGGATTGGCCTGCACACTCTCCGGCGGCGCCGGGCGCGAGTCGGCGATGATCTCGCCGTCGCGGATCTCGATGATTCGCTCCGCCTGGCGCGCCACCGCCGGATCGTGAGTCACCAGGATCACCGTGTGCCCTTGGGCGCACAGCTGTTTGAGGATCGCCATCACCTCTTCGCCGGAGTGGCTGTCCAGCGCGCCGGTCGGCTCATCCGCTAGGATCACCTGCCCGCCGTTCATCAACGCGCGGGCGATACTGACGCGCTGCTGCTGGCCGCCGGAAAGCTGGCTCGGCCGATAGTTGACGCGCTCCCCCAGCCCCAACCGCCGCAACAGCGCCTCCGCCCGTTCGCGCCGCGCCGCTTTGCCCAGCCCGGCGTACACCGCCGGCACCTCGACGTTGTGCGCCGCGCTCAGGTGCGGCAGCAGATGGTAGCGTTGAAAGATAAAGCCGAAATGCTCGCGCCGCAGCTGCGCCAGCGCATCGTCGCTCAGCGTCGCCACATCTTGCCCGGCCACCCGATACACGCCGGCGCTCGGCTTGTCCAGACAGCCGAGAATGTTCATCAGCGTCGATTTGCCGGAGCCGGAAGCCCCCATGATCGCCACCATTTCACCGGCGTCGATGCTCAGACTGATCCCCTTCAGCACCTCGACCGTCTGCTCGCCGGAACGGTAGCTGCGGCGAATGCCGCTCAGCTGCAACAGCGCCGCCATCAGCCGGCCTCCACGCCGCCGCGGCTGACGATCACCTCATCGCCCGCCTCAAGCCCGCGGAGGATCTGCACGTCGATATTGTTGCGCAGGCCGATGGCCACCTCGCGCTTCTCTTCCTTGCCCTGTTTCAACACCGAGACGTGGTAGCGATTGTCGGCGATCTGATCGCCCAGCGCCGCCAGCGGGATCACCAGCGCCTGCTGGACGCCGGCCAGCTGAATATGCACCTGCGCCGTCATTTGCAAGCGCAGCAGCCTTTCCGGGTTGGGCACTTCGAAACGCGCATAATAGAAGATGGCGTTGTTGACCTTTTCCGGCGTCGGCTGAATGTCTTTCAGCACGCCGTCGAAGCGCCGGGTCGGATCGCCCAGCACCGTGAACCAGGCCTTCTGACCTGGCTTGAGGTTAATGACGTCGGCCTCCGACACCTGCGCCTTCACCAGCATGGTGCCGAGATCCGCCAGCGTCAGAATGTTCGGCGCCTGCTGCGCCGCGATCACCGTCTGGCCCTGCAGCGTTGTGATCTGCACCACGTCGCCATCCATCGGCGCTTCGATGCGGGTGTAGGCCAGGTTGATCTTGGCGGTGTCCAGGCTGGCCTGATTCCGCGCGATCTGCGCATTGATGGTGCCCACCTGCGCCTTCTTCACCGCCAACTGCGTCGCCGCCTGATCCAGATCCTGACGCGACACCGCCTGCAGCCTGGCCAGCGCCTGGTTGCGCTGCAGCGTGACCGCCGCCAGTTGCTGTTCGGCCTGCGCCTGCAGCAGTTGCGCATGCAGTTCGCGCAGCGTCGCCTCGCCTTCGCGAATGCTGTTCTGCGCCTGTTGCGGATCGATAACCCCCAGCAACTGGCCTTTTTTCACCTTGTCGCCGATCTCGACATACAGTTTTTCCAACTGCCCGCTGACCTGCGCGCCGACGTCAACCTTGCGCACCGCGTCCAGCTGGCCGGTCGCCAACACGTTCTGCTGCAGATCGCGTTTTGTGACCTTCACCGTTTTGAAATCGGTCGGCGCCGGATGGCGGAAGTGCCAAACGGCCGCCGCGGCAATCGCCGCAATCACCGCCAGAACGAGTATCCAGCGGCGTTTATGTCCTTTAAACCCTGTCAAAATGGACCTGCCTGTGCTTGTGAATATCAACCGCCCATTGCGGCGGCGGAGCTAAATTAGCATGCAACGTAGGGAATAACTAAACCTTAGCTCAACACAATGTGGAGACACGCCTGGTTACAGTTCAGCATTGAACTCCCGTTTAGTGAAACCTTGATGAAATAACGCCATTCAACACAGCCAAGGATTTCATCATGTCACAGCTCAGCTACCCACTCGCCTCCGCCCGGCCGCTTAACGGCTGGCAACTGATGACGGCGCTGATCAATGGCGAAAAGGCACCGAGCAACGCCTGGAAAAAAACCTCGTTTCGCCTGAAGTTTCTCGGCCGTTCGCTGCTCAACTGGCGCACCACCAGCGGCCTGCTCAGCACCCTGGCCAGCAACCCGCTGCGGGAGGAGATCCTGAGCGCGCAGCCGAACCTGCCGTGCAAGCTGCATCGCCCCTACCTGGCGGCCAACATGAGCAAGATCGAATGCCTGTTCGCCCTGCGCGATCATTACGATCTCATCGTGCAGCGCATGCCGCTGAAGATGCGTCTCGGCCACCTCGGCCCACAGCCTTTCGTGCTGGCCCGCGCGATGGGCAAAAACGAAGCGCCGATCGCGCTGGAACTGGCGGCGATCGACAAACTGAATAAGGAAGGGGAAGCCACGCTGCTGCTGCGCAACGCCAACGGCGTGATGCTGGCGGAAATCACCTTTGCGCTGATGCATTATCAGCAGCAGCCGACGCTGTTCATCGGCGGCCTGCAGGGCGCGAACCATGAGGTGCCGCACGCCGAGATCCAGCACACCACCAAGGAGTGTCACGGTCTGTTCCCTAAACGGCTGGTGCTGGAAGGCATTTGCACGCTGGCGCGGCATCTCGGCATCCGCCAGATCGTAGCCGTCGGCAATGCCACCCATATCTATCAAAACTGGCGTTACCAGAGTAAGAAGAAGGGCCAACTGCACGCCGATTACGATCAGTTCTGGCTGTCGATGGGCGCCAAACCGCTCGACAGCGGCTATTTCCTGCTGCCCGAGCGCATCGCCCGCAAACCTATCGAAGAGATTGCCAGCAAGAAGCGCGCCGAGTATCGCCGTCGCTATCAGCTGCTGGACGCGCTGGAACAGGAATTGGCGGCGCATTTCTGCGCCCGATGACGCCCGGCGGGCTGTCAGTCCGCCCGGCCGCGCGCCAGCCAGATTACCCGTGAGAACATTTTCTTCAGCAGCGGCGGCACCGAGTCCGTGCCCCATTCGCCGGCCTGCATCGCGACCTCAATCGCCAGATCCGGTTTCGACGAATGGTGAACCGCTTTCAGGATCACCTTGCGCACCGGCATCTGCGCGTTGAGCGGCACCGACGCCATTCGGTGATAAACCGGGCCGAACCCTTCGCGGAACATGAAGTGCTCCATGTCCGGCGCCGGCAGCGCGGTCAGCCGATCGCGTTCGTTGTCTTCATGATTGTCCAGCAGGCTGCGCACGGTATTGGCGTACTTTTTGCCTGCCTCGTCGCCGTCCACCAGCGCATGCCACTCGATGCCCATGCGGCGGGCGAAGCGCAGCAGCGGCTTCAGGCCGCACTGGGCGAATTCGATGACCCTCACCCCTTCCGCCTCGAAATGATAGCCGCACTGGCGCGCCAGCTCGTTCAGCAGCCACACTTCGGTCTCGCCTTCCACCAGCAGCCAGCAGCGGGCGAACAGTGACGACGGCCGGTTGAAACGGATGTGAAACGCGATGCGCCGCCCGTCTTCGGCGCTCAGCCCGCGCGGCCCGAGACGGTAGGTCGCAACCCGCCCCGACTCGCGCACTAGCCGGCAGACGTGCTCCACCGGCACCAGCGACACCAGTTCGCTGGAGTTGGTGGTGGTGATGCGCTGCAGCGGCAGCTGATTGAGCAGCCCCCAGGCCACCGACAGCATGATCGGGTGCAGGCGAGTTTCCGGGTCCTCCACCAGCAACAGCGGCCGGGCATGGGGATCCAGCTTGACGTCGCCCTTGGCCTGCAGCAGGGTGGAAAACATCCCCAGCAGGATCAGGCGCATGCTGCGGCTGTTCGGCTCGGCCACCATGCGGTTGATGCCGTCCAGCGCGCGCCAGGCGTCCTGCTCCGGTTCACCGCCGCGGCGGCGCGGCCGCGTCACCTGCGAACTCTGCTCGGCGAAATAGTGCTCCAGCAGCTGCTGCATCGCCGCCAGCCCCTGGCGCAGCTCACCGTTGGTCAGCTTCTGCGGATTGCGCACCAGCTCGCGCGTCAGCTGATCCAACTGCTGCGCCAGCGCCTGGGTATCGGGTTTGCGTTCATCGCCGAGGCTGCTGGGGCGCAGACGACGAATAAAGCGCGCGTCGCGCAGGCGCAATACCGGATGGATCCGGATAATGGCGTGGGCCAGTTGTTCGATATGGTGCAGTTGAAAGGCGTTGCCGTCGGCGTCGAGAAAACCGCGCCAGGTGCACACCGTGCCGTCATCGGCCAGCTCGCCCTCGCAGCGGTAATGAATGCGGCTCAGGCCATCTTCGCCCTTGACCCACAGCGGCGTCAGGTGGCGATAGCGCGGCAGGTGCGCATGGCCGATGTCTTTTTCGCAGAAGGTGAACACCACCTGCAGGTGGCGCTCTTTGGCTGACTCTTCACCGGGGGGGAAATGGAAATCGTGCGCCTCAAACCGATACAGCTTCTGCTCCGGCGCCAGCAGCAGCGTCAGCGCATCCAGCAGGCTGGATTTACCCCAGGCGTTTTCGCCGAGCAACAGCGTGTTGTCGTCCAGCATCAGCGACAGCCGATTAATGCCGCGAAAACCTACAATTTCGATACGCTCCAAGAACATCCGCCGCCTCCCGTGCGCGCCGTCGCCTCTTCAATGAGGCGACCTTCACAGAGCATGGTCAAAAAACCCCTTGCAGGTCAAGCGGCCAGCGTCAAATCTGCCGCTTTACTCCGGCCGGGCTTTTGGTTAGCGTGTGCTCCTCGCCGCCGTTCGGCGCGCCTCAAAACTCAAGGACACAAGCTGCACCATGTACTCAGGACTGTTGATTATTCTGTTACCGCTGATTGTCGGTTACCTCATTCCCTTACGCCATCGCCCGCTGCTGGTGCTGATCAACCGGCTGCTCAGCTGGATGGTGTACGTGATCCTGTTTTTCATGGGCATCAGCCTGGCGTTTATGGAAGATCTCAGCAGCAACCTGGTGCTGATCTTCCAGTACAGCGCGGTGTTCTTCTTCTGCATTCTCTGCGCCAATCTGCTGTTGCTGGCGCTGCTGGAGCGGCGCATGCCGTGGCGCAGCAGCCATAAACAGGAAAAGCTGCCTTCGCGCGTGCACATGGCGCTGGAGTCGCTCAAGCTGTGCGGCGTGGTGCTCGGCGGCTTCCTGCTCGGCCTGACGCAGTGGCAATGGCTGCAGTTCGCCCATAAAGGCAGCGAATATGCGCTGATCTTCCTGCTGTTGCTGGTCGGCATTCAACTGCGCAACAGCGGCATGACGCTGCGCCAGATCGTGCTCAACCGCCGCGGCACGCTGGTGGCGTTGGTGGTGACCGTCGCGTCGCTGGCCGGCGGCGCGCTGGCGGCGCAGCTGCTGGGGTTGCCGGTCAAGGCCGGGCTGGCGATGGCCTCCGGCTTCGGCTGGTACTCGCTGTCCGGCATTCTGATCACCGACGCCTATGGCCCGGTGATGGGCAGCGCCGCGTTCTTCAACGATCTGGCGCGCGAGCTGGTGGCGATCATGCTGATCCCGACGTTGGTGCGCCGCAGCCGCTCCACCGCCCTCGGCCTGTGCGGCGCCACCTCGATGGACTTCACCTTGCCGGTGTTGCAGCGCAGCGGCGGACTGGACATGGTGCCCCCCGCCATCGTCCACGGCTTCCTGCTGAGCCTGCTGGCGCCGGTGCTGATCGCCCTGTTCTCCTGATCCTTTCCCCTGGGGGCCGCCCGGCCCCCAAAGCGTAATAATTCCCATCCGCACGGCAAAATTGCGCTAAATCAAACTTGCCCGCAGTAGTCGCACAAAAGCCTTTTGCAACCCCGATCGCCGATCTATGCTTTTAAACAAGCATTACAAATGCAACTTTAAAATAAAAGGAAGCGACTATGTTCTGTGTGCAATGTGAACAAACCATCCGTACCCCGGCAGGCAACGGCTGCGCGTATGCTCAAGGCATGTGCGGCAAAACGGCGGAAACCTCCGACCTGCAGGATCTGCTGGTGGCGGCGCTGCAGGGCCTCTCCGCCTGGGCGTTGCAGGCGCGTTCGCTGGGCATCGTCGACCACGAGATCGACAGCTTCGCCCCGCGCGCCTTCTTCTCCACCCTGACCAACGTCAACTTCGATTCCCAGCGCATCATCGGCTACGCGCGGGAAACTCTGCTGCTGCGCGACTCGCTGGCCGCCCGTTGCCGGTTGCTGGATGCCGGCGTGCGCGTCGATCACCCGATGGCGGCGCTGCAGTTGGCCGGCGACGATATGCCTGCGCTGCTGCAACAGGCGGCGCAGTTTGCCCTCGACAGCGACAAGGCCGAGGTCGGCGACGATGTACACGGTTTGCGCCTGCTGTGCCTGTATGGCCTGAAAGGCGCGGCGGCCTATATGGAACACGCGCACGTGCTCGGCCAGTTCGACGAGCAACTCTATGCCGACTACCACGCCTTTATGGCCTGGCTCGGCACCCGGCCGCGCGACGTCGACACCCTGCTGAACAACGCCATGGGCATCGGCAAGATGAACTTCAACGTGATGGCGATCCTCGATCGCGGTGAAACCCAGGCCTACGGCGATCCGCAGCCCAGCGCGGTCAACGTGCGCCCGGTGGCCGGGAAAGCCATCCTGATCTCCGGGCACGATCTGAAAGATCTGCGCATGCTGCTCGAGCAAACCGAAGGACAAAACGTCAACGTCTACACCCACGGTGAAATGCTGCCGGCGCACGGCTATCCGGAACTGAAAAAATTCAAGCATCTGGTGGGCAACTACGGCAGCGGCTGGCAGAACCAGCAGACGGAATTCGCCAAATTCCCCGGCCCGATCGTGATGACCTCCAACTGCATCATCGATCCTAACGTCGGCAACTACGGCGATCGCATCTGGACCCGCAGCATCGTCGGCTGGCCGGGTGTCAATCATCTGGAAGGCGACGACTTCGGCGCCGTGATCCGCCAGGCCCAGGGCATGAACGGTTTCCCTTATACCGAGATCGAGCACCTGATCACCGTCGGCTTCGGCCGCCAGACGCTGCTGAACGCCGCCGATACGGTGATCGATCTGGTGTCGCAGAAAAAACTGCGCCACGTCTTCCTGGTCGGCGGCTGCGACGGCAGCCGCGACGAGCGCAGCTACTTCACCGACTTCGCCCGCAGCGTGCCGCAAGACTGCCTGATCATGACGCTGGCCTGCGGCAAGTACCGTTTCAACAAGCTGGACTTCGGCACGCTGGAGGGGTTGCCGCGCCTGCTGGACGTCGGCCAGTGCAACGACGCCTACTCCGCCATCATGCTGGCGGTCAAGCTGGCGGACACGCTCGGCTGCAGCGTCAACGAGCTGCCGCTGAGTCTGGTGCTGTCGTGGTTTGAACAGAAGGCGATCGTCATTCTGCTGACGCTGCTGTCGCTGGGGGTGAAAAACATCGTCACCGGCCCGACCGCGCCGGGCTTCCTGACCGACAATCTGATGGCGATCCTCAACGAGAAATTCGGCCTGCGTCCGATCACCACCGTCGAGCAGGATATCGCAGCGCTGCTCGCCTGATGCCGTTACGTTATGGGGCCGCCTGCGCCGGCCCCTGTGTTTTTTGAGGTGCCCCGATGACTCAACCCACTCCGCTTTGCCCGAACCGCATGCAGGTGCATTCCATCCAGCGTGAAACCGCCGACGTCTGGACGCTGAACCTGATCTGCGACGTTTTCTATCCTTACCAGGCCGGCCAGTTCGCGCTGGTCAGCATCCGCAACAGCAAGGAGACGCTGCGCGCCTATACGCTCTCCTCCTCGCCCGGCCAGAGCCGCTTTCTCAGCATCAGCGTGCGCTGCCTGCCGGACGGCGTCGGATCGCGCTGGCTGACGCAAGAGGTCAAGCCCGGCAACACGCTGTGGCTGTCCGACGCGCAGGGCGAATTCAGCTGCGAGCGCCACCCGGCCGATCGTTATCTGATGCTGGCCGCCGGCTGCGGCGTGACGCCGATCGTCTCGATGTGCCGCTGGCTGACCGCCAACCGCCCGGCCTGCGATATCGCCGCGATCGTTAACGTGCGCACCCCCGCCGACACGATTTTCGCCGCTCAATGGCGCGCGCTGTGCGCCGCCCATCCGCAGCTGCGCCTGACGCTGATGGCCGAGCAGGATCTGCAACCCGGCTACCTCAGCGGCCGCATCAATGAGCAGACGCTGCGACAGGCGGCGCCGGATATCGCCGAACGCACGGTGATGACCTGCGGCCCCGCGCCCTACATGGATCAGGTGGAGCTGCTTTGCCGCCGGCTCGGCGTGCCGGCCGAGCGTTTCCATAAAGAGCTGTTCCACACGCCGACGGCGCAGGCCGACGCCACCGAAGGGCTGACGCTGCGCGCCGCCCGCCCGCTGCGCGAATTCCGCGTGCCGGTCGGCAGCACGCTGCTGGCGGCGATGGAGGCCCATGCCCTGCCGGTCAACGCCGCCTGCCGCGCCGGGGTGTGCGGCTCGTGCAAAACCCGCATCCTCGAGGGCGACTACACCACCACCAGCACCATGACGCTGAGCGCGGAAGAAATCGCGCAGGGCTACGTGCTGGCCTGCAGTTGCCGGCTGCAGGGCGACGTCACATTGGCGTGATCCCCTATAGCCCCATCGCCGCGATGGGGCATTTATCGGCAAGCTCCCCGCGGCCGGCCCGGTTACACTTTTCCCCGTCCTACGCTCTTTACCCTTCCTGACCGCATCTCGTCCACCGCCGGTAAGCTATGCTTGCAGTTGTTCTGCTGCCACTCACCGGATCGAGTACACATCGTTTTTCAAACCTTGTTTGGGGGAACCATGAAGCAAACCGTAGCCACACTGATCGCCAAAACGCTGGATCAAGCCGGCGTAAAACGCATTTGGGGCGTGACCGGCGATTCGCTCAACGGCCTGAGCGACAGCCTGCACCGCATGGGCACCATCGAATGGCTGGGCACCCGCCATGAAGAGGTGGCCGCCTTCGCCGCCGGCGCCGAAGCCCAGCTTACCGGCCAGTTGGCGGTGTGCGCCGGTTCCTGCGGCCCCGGCAACCTGCACCTGATCAACGGCCTGTTCGACTGCCACCGCAACCATGTGCCGGTGCTGGCGATCGCCGCGCATATCCCTTCCAGCGAAATCGGCAGCGGCTATTTCCAGGAAACCCATCCGCAGGAGCTGTTCCGCGAATGCAGCCACTATTGCGAACTGGTTTCCAACCCGGAACAGCTGCCGCGCGTGCTGGAGATCGCCATGCGCAAGGCGATCCTCAATCGCGGCGTCTCGGTGGTGGTCTTGCCGGGCGACGTGGCGCTGCGCATGGCGCCGGAAGACGCGACCCTGACCTGGCATACCCCGGCGCTGCCGCTGGTGCAGCCGCCGATGAGCGAGCTGAACAAGCTGGCGGAAACGCTGAACAAGGCGAAGAACATCACCCTGATGTGCGGCAGCGGCTGCGCCGGCGCGCACGATGAAGTGGTCAAGCTGGCCGAGTTGCTGCAGGCGCCGGTGGTGCACGCGCTGCGCGGTAAAGAGCATATCGAATGGGACAACCCCTACAGCGTCGGCATGACCGGGCTGATCGGTTTCTCTTCCGGCTACCACGCGATGATGAACGCCGACACGCTGGTGCTGCTCGGCACCCAGTTCCCCTATCGCGCGTTCTACCCCACCAACGCCAACATCATTCAGATCGACATCAACCCCGGCAGCATCGGCGCGCACTGCCCGGTCAATATGGCGCTGGTGGGCGATATCCACACCACCCTCACCGCCCTGCTGCCGCAGCTGGAACCGAAGCGCGACCGGGCGTTCCTCGACAAGGCGCTGGAGCATTACCGCAACGCGCGCAAGGATCTCGACGGGCTGGCGACCGCTAACGACGACCAGCCGATCCACCCGCAATATCTGGCGCAGCAGCTCAGCCACTATGCCAGCGACGACGCCATCTTCACCTGCGACGTCGGCACGCCGACGGTGTGGGCCGCCCGCTACGTGAAAATGAACGGCAAGCGCCGCCTGCTCGGTTCGTTCAACCACGGTTCGATGGCCAACGCCATGCCGCAGGCGATCGGCGCTCAGGCCACCGCGCCGGATAAACAGGTGATCGCCATGTGCGGCGACGGTGGCTTCACCATGCTGATGGGGGATTTCCTGTCGCTGGCGCAGCTCAAATTGCCGGTGAAAATCGTGGTGTTCAACAACAGCGTGCTGGGATTCGTGGCGATGGAGATGAAGGCCGGCGGCTACCTGACCGACGGCACCGATCTGCATAATCCGGACTTCGCGGCGATCGCCAACGCCGCCGGCATCAAGGGCATCCGCGTGGAAAAAGCCTCCGATCTGGACGGCGCGCTGCAGGAGATGTTGGCGCACCCCGGCCCGGCGCTGCTGGATGTGGTCACCGCCAAGCAAGAGCTGGCGATGCCGCCGCAGATCAAGTTCGAACAGGCGAAAGGCTTCAGCCTGTACATGCTGCGCGCCATCATCAACGGCCGCGGCGACGAAGTGGTCGAACTGGCGAAAACCAACTGGCTGCGCTAAGCAAGCTGCCCCGGTGAAATAAAGGGTATATGATGCCATGTACCCTTTTCCTCTCCCTTATATTCCAGGAACCCTATGCTTATCGATCTACGCAGCGACACCGTTACCCGCCCCAGCGCCGCCATGCGCCAGGCGATGGCTCAGGCAGAGGTCGGCGACGACGTCTACGGCGATGACCCGACGGTCAACGCGCTGGAGGCCGAGGCGGTGCGCCTGTCAGGCAAAGAAGCGGCATTGTTTCTGCCCAGCGGCACCCAGGCCAACCTGGTGGCGCTGCTGAGCCACTGCCAGCGCGGCGATGAATACCTGGTCGGCCAGCAGGCGCACAACTACAAATACGAAGCCGGCGGCGCAGCGGTGCTGGGCAGCATTCAGCCGCAGCCGATCGAGGCCGACGCCGACGGTACGCTGCCGCTGGACAAGCTCGCCGCCGCCATCAAACCCGACGATATCCACTTCGCCCGCACCCGGCTGCTGAGCCTGGAAAACACCATCAGCGGCCGAGTCCTGCCGCAGGCCTACCTGCAGCAGGCGTGGCAGTTTACCCGCGAGCGGCAGCTGGCGCTGCATATCGACGGCGCGCGCATCTTCAACGCCGCCGTGGCGCTGAACCTGCCGCTGAAAGAGATCGTGCAATACTGCGACACCTTCACCATTTGCCTGTCGAAAGGGTTGGGCGCGCCGGTCGGATCGCTGCTGTGCGGCAGCGAGGCCTTCATTCAGCGCGCGCTGCGCTGGCGCAAGATGACCGGCGGCGGGCTGCGTCAGGCCGGCATCCTGGCGGCGGCCGGCCTCTACGCGCTGGAGCATAACGTTGCGCGGCTGCGCGAAGACCATGACAACGCGGTCTGGCTGGAGCAACAGCTGCGGCAGATCGGCGTGGAGATCGCCGCTCCCGGCGCGCAGACCAACGTGCTGTACCTGCGCCAACCGCCGGCGCTGGCGGCCAAATTCGGTCCGTGGATGCGCGAACGCGGCGTGCTGATCAGCAGTGGCCCGCTGACGCGCATTCTGACCCACCTCGACGTCAGCCGTCAGGATCTGCAGCGGGTGGTCGAACTGTGGCGGGAGTTTCTTCAGCAGCACGCCTGATTTCCCCTCCCGGTGCGCCGGGAAGTCTCTTATCGCCCGCCGATGGCGTCGACAAAGCGGCGGGTGATCTGTTGCGGGCGGGTAATGGCGCCCCCTACCACCACCGCATGCGCCCCCAGCGACAGACAGCGCGCGGCCATCGCCGGCGTTTCGACATTGCCTTCAGCGATGACCGGCACCGATACCGCCGCCAGTACCGCACGCAGAAAGCCGAAATCGTTATCCGCCAGTCGGGCGCCCCGGCTTTCAGCGGTATAGCCGTACAGCGTGGTGCCCACACAGTCGAAGCCCAGCCTGGCGGCCTCTTGCGCCTCCTCCAGGGTGGCGATGTCCGCCATCAGCAACAGCCGGGGATACCTGGCGCGGATCGCGGCGACCAACGCGGCCAGCTGCAACTCCCCCGGCCGCGGGTGGCCGGTGGCGTCCAGCGCGATCATCTGCGGCGCCGCCGCCATCAACGCATCGATTTCGCGCAGGGTCGGCGTGATATACACGTCGCTGCCCGCATAATCGCGCTTTATGATGCCGATGACCGGCAGCGCCACCGTGCGCATGATAGCTTTAACGTCTTCGACGCCGTTGGCGCGGATCGCCGCCGCGCCGCCTTGCTCGGCCGCCAGCGCCATGCGCGACATGATAAAATCGCTGTGCAGCGGCTCGTCGTCCAGCGCCTGGCAAGACACCACCAGGCGCCCCTCAATCTGCTGTAAAATGGAAAGCGTCATAAATCCAACAACTCCTCGACTTCGTTTCTAATGATGGTGACGTGCGGACCGTAGATCACCTGAACACCGTTGCCGCGAACGATAACCGCCCGTGCGCCGCTGGCTTTCAGCCCGCTTTCGTCCAGCAGCCGGCTCTGTTTCACCGTCACGCGCAATCGCGTGGCGCAACAATCCAGTTCGACGATATTCTCTTTGCCGCCCAGCGCTGCCAGCACCTGTTGCGAGCGTTCGGTGCCCGTCATCACCGCTTCCGGCGCAGCTTCCGCCTCGCGCCCCGGCGTTTTAAAGTTGAAGCGCAGGATCAGGAAACGGAACGTGAAGTAGTACAGGAAGAACCAAGGCACACCGACTAGCGGGACGTATATCCAGTGGGTTTTCGCTTCGCCCTGCAGCACGCCGAACAGCATGAAATCGATAAAGCCGCCGGAGAACGTCTGGCCGATGGTGATATGCAGGATGTGAGCGAGCATGAACGCCAGGCCGTCGAACAGCGCGTGCACCACGTACAGCGCCGGTGCGACAAACAGGAACGAGAATTCGATAGGTTCGGTGATGCCGGTCAGAAACGAAGTCAGCGCAGCCGACAGCAACAGTCCGCCGACGCGTTTGCGGTTCTCGGGACGCGCACTCTGGTACATCGCCAGGCAGGCACCGACCAGGCCGAACATCATGGTGATAAAACGGCCGGACATGAAACGCGCCGTGCCAATGTAGAACTGCTGTGTATTCGGGTCGGCCAACTGGGCGAAAAAAATGCGCTGTGTGCCTTCCACCAGCTGTCCGTTGATCACTTCGCTGCCGCCAAGCGCGGTGGTCCAAAACGGTAGATAGAAGATGTGATGCAGGCCGAACGGCCCGAGCATGCGCAATACGAAGCCGTAGATAAAGGTACCGAGATAGCCGCTGGCGTCTACCAGCCCGCCCATGCCGAAGATCAACTGTTGGAAATGCGGCCACACCACCGTCATCAGGGCACCGACCGCCATCGCCGCCAGTGAGCTGACGATCGGCACAAAGCGCGAGCCGCCAAAAAAACCCAGGAACGGTGGCAGCGCTATCTTGTTATAGCGGCCGTGCAGATACCAGGTCACCAAACCGATGACCACCCCGCCGAACACCCCAGTCTCCAGCGTCTGGATCCCGAGAATCGTTCCCTGCCCCACCGCGCCCGCGTTCTGCGTGGCCAGCGTGCCGTTGATTTTCAACAGCGCATTGATGGTGGCGTTCATTACCAGATAGGCGATCAGCGAGGCCAGCCCCGCCGTGCCCTTGTCGCTTTTGGCCAGCCCCACCGCCACACCGACCGCGAACAAGACCGCCAGGTTGGCGAACACAATAGCACCGGCACTGGCCATCACGGTAAATATGCTTTGCAACCAGCCGACATCGAGGAAGGGATACGCCTCGACGGTATTGGGATTGGATAGCGCACCGCCGATCCCCAACAGCAGACCAGCCGCCGGCAGCACGGCGATCGGCAGCATGAACGACTTGCCGAACAGCTGGGCTTTTTCGAACCAGCCGCCGGAGCGCGGCAATTCTGGTGTTGACATAAATTTTCCCCCGACATCACTTTTATGATGAAAATTTTTACCACAAAATAATATTTTTAATGAAAAATTTATTCATAACGATGATCGGCTTCACAATCCGTCGATTTCACTGGCGAGCCGCGGCGTCTTTCCGCCACAATAGAAACGGGAATACTCAGAAAGGTAACGTGATGAATACAGGCAACTTGTTATTGCGGCTGCGGCAGGATTTGGCAGGGTACAGCCCCACGCTGCAAAAGCTCGGCAACTATCTTCTTGCGGAGCCCTCCCGCGCCGTTTACCTGACCATCACCGAACTGGCGCGTGAAAGCGCCACCAGCGAAGCCAGCGTCACGCGGCTGTGCCGCCATCTCGGCTGCAAAGGCTATACCGAATTTAAAATGGCGCTGGCCCTCAGCTTGCAACAAAGCCAGCCGGAAGCGGCGACGCGCCAAAGCGCGGCGGAAAATTTGGTGGAAGAGAGCGTACAGGCGCTGCGGGATACCGGCGCGCTGTTGGATCCGCAGGCGCTGCAACAGGCGGCGGACAGCTTGCAACGTTGCGCTTCGGTGCAGATTTACGGCGTCGCCGCCAGCGCCATCATCGGCGACTTCCTGCACTACAAGCTGTTGCGCCTCGGCAAACCGGCGCAGCTGTTCAGCGACATGCACCGGGCGGCGATGAATGCAGCCTCGCTGAGTGAGCGGGATCTGCTGATCGTCATCTCCAGCTCCGGCTCAACCAAGGACGTGCTGCATGCGGTGACGTTGGCCAAAGGGCGCGGCGCACGCGTGATCGCCGTCAGCAATACCCAACGCAGCCCGCTGGCCAAGATGGCGGATACGCTGCTGGTGGCGGCCAAACCGGAAGGGCCGCTGACCGCTGGCGCCCTGCCGGCCAAGGTCGGCGCCATGCTGCTGGTGGAGTTGATGATCGCCGAACTGACTCAGCGCGATCCCGCCTACGCTCAGGCGATGCAGACCACCGCCAGCGCGACTCTGCCGCTGCTGCTGTAATCAGAAGATCCAGCGGCCGTAAACCCAATACCACAGCCCCAGCACCGCCGCCAGATTGAGCGCCACGCTGAGGATGAACCAGGTTTTAAACGGCTGTTTCTGGGTTTTGTGGCGAAACAGCTGCTGCGCCAGCAGCGCGCCCAACCACCCGCCCAGCGCGCCGAACAGCAACAGCGTCGCCTCCGGCACTCGTCGCCATCCCTTGCGCGCCGCCAGCTTATCGCCGCCGTAGATCAGAAACGTCAGCAGGTTCGCCAGCAGCAACCCCATCCACACCGGATGCGGCGAGAAAAAACTGGCGATCAGCGCCAGGCCCAGCAGGGCGTAACAAATCACATTGAGCTTCATGGCATTCGGTTTTTCGTGCGATAAGGGGCGCGTAGTGTGAACCTGCGCCGCGGCGGATGCAACCGGCTTATACCCATACAAAATGTGCATTTAAACCCTGAATTTGGCATCCTGTCGTTCTGCGATTCTTTCACCGCACAAGGCGGCCCGATGACACCCCAACGCGTACTGGTTCTTGGAGCCAGCGGCTATATAGGCCAGAACCTGATCCCGCACCTGATCGAACAGGGGCACCAGATTACCGCCGCCGCGCGGCGCATCGAGTGGCTGCAGGCGCAGAACTGGCCGCAGGTCAACTGCCTGTATGTCGATCTGCACCGCCCGGACACCCTGAGCGCGGCGCTGTGGGAGATAGATACGCTGTACTATCTGGTGCACGCGATGGGCGACGGCGACGACTTTATTGAGAAGGAGCGCCAGGCGGCGGAAAATCTGCGCGACGCGCTGCGCAATGCCGGCGTCAAGCAGGTGATCTTTCTCGGCGCGCTGCAGCCGAACGACGACAGTTCGCCGCACCTGGAGGCCCGCCGCCTGACCGGCGAGATCTTGCGCCAGAGCGGCGTGCCGGTGACCGAGCTGCGCGCCGGCATCATCGTCGGCCCTGGCTCGGCGGCGTTCGAAGTGATGCGCGACATGGTCTATAACCTGCCGGTGCTGACGCCGCCGCGCTGGGTGCGCTCGAAGTCGTCGCCGGTGGCGCTGGAGAACCTGCTGGTTTACCTGGCCGATCTGCTGGCGCACCCGGCGGAGGAACACCGCATCTTCGACGTCGCCGGGCCGGAATACCTCAGCTATCAGGACATGTTCCAACGCTTTATCGCCATCAGCGGCAAACGGCGCTGGCTGATCCCGATCCCCTTGCCGACGCGGCTGATTTCGGTGTGGTTCATCAGCCTGATCACCTCAGTGCCAACGCCGATCGCGCGCGCGCTGATCCAGGGGCTGAAGCACGATCTGCCCGCCGACGGCCGGCCGCTGCAAGCCTTGATCCCGCAGCGTCTGCACACTTTTGATCAGGCGGTCACCGCCACGCTGCAGCGCGAACTGGAGGTGGTCGATTCCGCCGACTGGGGCTACGATCCGGCGGCGCGGGCCCGCTGGCGCCCCGGCTACGGCTACTACCCGAAACAGGCCGGTTGCGCGCTGAATACCGCCGCCAGCAGCCAGGCGCTGTGGCAAACGGTGCAGCAACTGGGAGGTGAAGAAGGCTATTTCTACGCCAATATCCTGTGGCGGATCCGCGCCCGCATGGACGACATGATCGGCAACGGCGTGGTCTATGGCCGCCCGGCGCGCGCGACCCTGGCGCTGGGTGACGAAATCGACGGCTGGAAAGTCATCACGCTGAAACCGCTGCGGCAACTGGCGCTGCTGTTCGGCATGAAGGCGCCAGGGCTGGGGCGATTGAGCTTCACCATTACCGATCGCGGCGATCGCCGCACGCTGGACGTGCGCGCTTGGTGGCATCCGGCCGGCTTCAGCGGGCTGCTGTATTGGTTCGCCATGATGCCCGCGCATCTGTTCATTTTCCGCGGCATGGCGAAGCGCATCGCCGAGCTTGCCGAGAACCTGGACCGCCAACAGCGCTGAACGCCGTTCATTTGTCGATCAACCGCACAGTTTGCCGCTGTGCTTCGGGGCTTTCCGATTGCATAGCGCACGAAATCACGGAAGAATGGCATCTTATTTGCTGGGAGCGCCGCAAGCGCCCGCCGGTATTCCGATTTTGGGTGAGAATAGAGTCCGTTATGAAGGTATTGGTCACCGGTGCCACCAGTGGGTTAGGCCGTAACGCCGTTGAATATCTGCGCCGTCAGGGCATCAAAGTGCGCGCCACCGGCCGCAACCAGGCGATGGGCGGCCTGCTGGAAAAAATGGGCGCGGAGTTCATTCATGCCGATCTCACCAACCTGATCTCTTCGCAGGCCAAGGCGATGCTGGCGGACGTCGACGTGCTGTGGCACTGTTCCAGCTTTACCTCGCCCTGGGGCACCGAAGAAGCCTTCGAACTGGCCAACGTCCGCGCCACCCGCCGCCTCGGCGAATGGGCGGCGGCCTATGGCGTGGCGCAGTTCATTCACATCTCTTCCCCGGCGATCTATTTCGATTACCACCATCACCGCAACGTAACCGAAGACTTCCGCCCGCAGCGCTACGCCAATGAGTTCGCGCGCAGCAAGGCCGCCGGCGAGCAGGTGATCCAGCAGTTGGCGCTGTCCAATCCGCAGACCCATTTCACCATTCTGCGCCCGCAGGGATTGTTCGGGCCGCACGACAAGGTGATGCTGCCGCGGCTGCTGCAAATGATCAAACGCTACGGCAACCTGCTGCTGCCGCGCGGCGGCGCGGCGATGGTGGACATGACTTACCTGGAGAACGCGGTGCACGCCATGTGGCTGGCGACGCTAAAAGAAGACACGCCGTCCGGCCGCGCCTACAACATCACCAACCAGCAGCCGCGTCCGCTTCGCACCGTGGTGCAGCAGCTGATCGACGATTTGGGCATGAAGTGTCGCATCCGCTCCGTCCCCTACCCGATGCTCGACATGATGGCGCGCGGCATGGAGCGCCTGGGCAGCAAAAGCGAAAAGGAGCCGGTGTTGACCCACTACGGCGTCGCCAAACTCAACTTCGACCTCACGCTCGATACCACTCGCGCGCAGCAAGAGCTGGGCTATCAGCCGATCGTCTCGCTGGAAGAAGGCATCGCGCGCACCGCCCGCTGGCTGAAAGATCACGGCAAACTGCACGGCCTGTAATCAACGCCACGCGCCGTACTTCACCAGCAGCGCATCGATAATCGCCTCACTCTCTGCATCCGGCTCACCGCGCACATCGTCGGGCCGGAAATGCATCTGAAACGCCGCCAGCACATTGCGCTGCTGCCGCGCATCCCATGACGCATCAACCGCGTAGCCGTAACGCGCCAGCTTATCGAGCAGCGGCATCATCGGCACCGGCGCATGGCGATCGCGCCCCGCCAGCAAACGCTGCACGTCTCGTTCGTCCGGCCAGGCGCCGATGCCGGCCTGCGCCAGCTGCCGCCAGGGGAACAGCGGGCCGGGATCCTGTTTGCGCTGCGGCGCGATGTCGCTGTGCCCCACCACGTCCTGCGGCTGGATGCCATAGCGTTGGATGATGTCACGGCTCAGCGGGATCAGCACGGCGATCTGCTCCGCCGTATAAGGCTGCCAATGGGTGAACAGCATGCTGCGGGTGAACCCCTTGTTGACGATTTCGATGCCGATCGAGGTGTCGTTGAGGTTGCTGCGGCCGCGCCAGGCGCTGGCGCCGGCATGCCAGGCGCGCATCGCTTCCGGCACCAGCCGGTACACCGTCGGTTTGCCGTGTTCGCGCTGCGGATGCGCCGGCAACAGGTAGTGCGCGCTGACGTGTTCATCGGTCAGCGTTTTCAGCGATGAATGGAAGTCTTCCGCCGTATAGTGCATCACCAAAAAGCGAATGCGCCGATCGGCGCCCTGCGCCTGGTGCAGCGTCTCGAGCTGGTAAGCGCCGCGATCGACGAGCGTGTCCTGTTGCGGATTTTGGCACCCCGCCAACAGCGCGGCGGCGATGATCCCTGGCCAAATTTTCACTTATCCTCCTGATTGGCGTCCGTGAGAGATGTAACGCGACGCGATTGACCTGTATCCAATCATCACGTTCGTCGAGAAATAATGACAGACAACGCCGATGTGCAAGCGAGTGTTGCTCCCGGCTGGCGGCCTTTCCCGCCCATGATAGTCTCAAAGTATCATCTGCGCTGAAAGAGCGGAGTCGAACATGTTCACGCCACGCTATCTGTCCTGGTTGCTCTGTGCCGCCATGCTGCCGCTCAGCGGCTGCGATCGGCAAAAAGTCGCCGATGCGATGGGCGGGAGCGCGCCGCCCTCGGCTGCATCCGCCGCCAATGTGAGCGCGCCGGCCTATACGCCGCTGACCGCCGACCAGCTGTACCAGTTGGTCAGCCCGGTGGCGCTGTTCCCCGACAAGCTGCTGGCGCAGGTGTTGGCCGGCGCGGGTTATCCTGACCAAATCAGCGCCGCGGATGCCTGGCTGGCGCAAAACCGCGGGTTGCAACCGGCGGCGCTCAGCTCAGCGGCCGACGCTCAGCCTTGGGATCCCAGCGTGCGCGGCCTGGTGCAATTCCCTGACGTGCTCGATCAAATGGCGAAAAACATCCCCTGGACCACCGCCCTGGGCAGCGCCTACCTGAACGATCCCACCGACGTGATGAACGCCATTCAGGTGATGCGTCAACGGGCGGCCAGCCAAGGCACGCTGAAAAACACCCCGCAGCAGCGCATCGTCGTGGCCCCCACCACCCGTTACGTTGAGCAGCAGCCCTATCGCCAGCGCGTGGTGGCGGCGCCGGGCGAAACCATCGTCATCGAACCCAGCCAGCCGGATACGGTTTACGTCCCGCATTACGATCCCTGGGTGGCCTACGGCACGCCGATCCCAGCTTATCCGAGCTATCGGTATCAACCTTCGGGCTACAGCGGCGGCGACATGTTGGCGGCCGGCGTGATCAGCTTCGGTGTCGGCATTGCGGTCGCCTCATTGTTCAATCAGCACAACAGCGGCTGGCACAGCTGGGATATGCGCTGGGACGATCGACGCCAACCGGTGGTCTACCGCGATGCGCCCTACGTATCGCATTCCACCACCGTGGTGAATCGCGTCACCAACATCAACCAATATAACAACGTGAACAATGTGAATCGCAGCATCCATACAGTGAATAACTACAACAATACGACCGCCGCACCGACGCCGTATTTCAACCCGCCGACGCCTAACGCGCAGCCGCGTGTCGCGCCTGCGGCCCATGCGCCGATGACCCTGCCGACCTTTGCGCACACCCAGCCGGTAGCGGCCGCGCCGCACGTGCAACAGTCGGCCAACGCGCCCCATGTGCAACAACCGAGGAGCATGCCGACGTTCACGCATACCGCGCCGGCGGCGCCCCACGCGCAGGAGCCGATGGCCGTGCATGCTGCGCCGGTGCATCCATCCGCCGTGCACCCCCAGGTTCAGATAGTGCCGCACGTCGTTCAGCCCGGGGCGCGCGAACCGGCCGCAACGCTGCATCCGGCGTTAGTGCGCCCGGCACCGGTGCCGCAAGCGCGCATCATGCCGCATCCTGCCCCGGCGCCGCAGATCCACCAGCCGTCCGTTCAGCCAATGCCGCATCGCCAAGCGCCGGCGCCGGTGAAACCGCAGGAACACCGCCCGATCGCCGAGCAGCACAAGGTGGGATGAACCTACAGGATGTCGCCCCGGCGAAACGGCCGGGGCGCGGAGAATGGCGTTAGCGGCTGACTTTCACCGCGGTGCCGCTGACGGTCACCATCAGCATGCTGCCGTCTTTGCCAACGGTTTCATAATCGATATCAATGCCGACCACCGCGTTGGCGCCCAGCTCTTTCGCCTGATCTTCCAATTCTTCGAACGCGATCAAGCGCGCCTTGCGCAGCTCTTTCTCATAAGCGCCCGAGCGGCCGCCGACGATATCGCGCACGCCGGCGAAGAAATCACGAAAAATGTTGGCGCCGAGGATCGCTTCGCCGGTGACGACGCCGCAGTATTCGGTGATGGTGAACCCTTCCAGGGTCGGGGTAGTTGAAAGCTGCATCAGAATTCCTTGTTTGATTAATTCAACGTATCTATGACCAGAAGATTGGCGTTATGTTCGCTTAATCAATGGCACGCAGTACGAATGCAAGGCAAAAAAACGCATTTATACTGTAAGCTATCGGTCTTCATGGTAGAGACTTTCACATAAGGTAATAAGATGAAAACAAAAACGATTGCGGCTGTTTTACCCTTAGCGCTGTTGCTGAGTGCCTGTACCACGGTGGAACCGGCATACAAGGATATCGGCACCCGCAGCGGCAGCTGTGTGGAAGGCGGCCCGGATACGGTCGCGCAAAAGTTCTATGACCTGCGCATCCAGCAGGGCGCCGGCCTGCCGGACAGCAACCGCCTGGCGCAGCTGCAGCCCTATCTGAGCAAAGTACTGTATCAGGATCTGGTCAGCGCCGCTCAAAACCCGGGCAAGCATCAGATAACCGGCGATCTGTTCTCCGGCAATGCGCAAGGGCCAAGCAACGCCTCCGTCGCCAGCGCCTCGACCATTCCTAACACCGATGCGAAGAACATCCCGCTGCGCGTTGATCTGAGCTACCAGAAAGACGCCAACAGCACCGTGAACTGGCAAGACGAAGTGCTGATGGTGCGCGAAGGCACCTGCTGGGTGGTTGATGATATTCGCTACCTGAATGTTCCAGCGCACGCCACCAACGGCAGCGTGCGCCAGGTGCTGGAAAACCAGTAACCCGCCTTCCCCGGCCGACGCGGGCTTGCCGCGTCGGTCATCCCCGCCGCCCGCTAGTTGCTCAAATTTCGTCCAATAGAAAAAATTTCGCTACCGATATCACAGCCTGCGCCACAAATCCCCTCCCTCGGCTTGAGTCGCGGTATCTTGTGCTAATCTTTTACTGTCCCGCCGCACACTCATAAATTTTAACGCACAAAGATTGCATAAGTATTCTGCGGAAGTTAACATTTGCGGCATCAATGTCTATTCAATTCTGGCGCATGAGTATTCAACTTAACGGTATCAATTGCTATTACGGCGCTCACCAGGCGCTGTTTGACATCACGCTGGATTGTCCAGCCGGGGAAACCCTGGTGCTGCTTGGCCCAAGCGGCGCCGGGAAAAGCTCATTGCTGCGGGTGCTGAACCTGCTGGAAATGCCGCGTTCGGGCCAACTGCAGATCGCCGGCAACCAATTCGACTTCAAACAGGCGCCGGGCGAGAAAGCCATTCGCGAACTGCGTCAAAACGTCGGCATGGTCTTCCAGCAATACAACCTGTGGCCTCACCTCACCGTGGTTCAGAACCTCATCGAGGCGCCTTGCCGCGTGCTGGGTCTGACCAAGGCTCAGGCGATGGAGCGCGCCGACAAGCTGCTCAAGCGTCTGCGCCTGACCGACTTCGCCGATCGCTTCCCGCTGCACCTTTCCGGCGGCCAGCAGCAGCGCGTGGCGATCGCCCGCGCCCTGATGATGGAACCCCAGGTGCTGCTGTTCGATGAACCGACCGCGGCGCTGGATCCGGAAATCACCGCTCAGATCGTCAGCATCATTCGCGAACTGGCCGGCACCGGCATCACGCAGGTGATCGTCACCCACGAAGTGGAAGTGGCGCGCAAGACCGCCAGCCGCGTGGTGTACATGGAAAACGGCCACGTGGTGGAGCAAGGCGACAGCAGCCACTTTGCGCAGCCACGGACCACCGAGTTTGCCAACTACTTATCACACTAACAATTAACTTGCTGTAATTTGGGGATTTTGCGATGAAAAAACTAATAATCGCCGCCGTTCTGGCCGGCATCAGCGTTTCCGCCTCCGCAGCCGAAACCATCCGTTTCGCTACCGAAGCCTCCTATCCTCCATTTGAATTTATTGACGCCGGCAACAAAATTCAGGGTTTTGATGTCGATCTGGCCAACGCGCTGTGCAAAGAGATGCAGGCCGAGTGCACCTTCACCAACCAGGCGTTCGACAGCCTGATCCCGAGCCTGAAGTTCAAGCGTTTCGATGCGGTGATGGCCGGCATGGACATTACGCCGGAGCGTGAGAAGCAGGTGCTGTTCACCAAGCCTTACTACGATAACTCGGCGCTGTTCATCGCGCAGAAAGGAAAAATCGCCGACGTGGCGGCGCTGAAAGGCAAGAAAGTGGGCGTGCAAAACGGCACCACCCACCAAAAATACCTGACCGACAAGCACCCGGAAATCACCACCGTGCCTTACGACAGCTACCAGAACGCCATTTTGGATCTGAAGAACGGCCGCGTTGATGCGGTGTTCGGCGATACCGCGGTGGTCAACGAGTGGCTGAAGCAGAATGACGCGCTGGCGGCAGTGGGCGCCAAAGTGACCGACAAAGACTACTTCGGCACCGGCCTCGGCATCGCGGTGCGCCAGAAGAATACCGATCTGCAGGGCAAGTTCAACGCCGCTCTGGACAAGATCAAGCAGGATGGGACCTATGAAACCATCTACAAAAAATGGTTCCAGCAGTAATACGCCCAAATGAATGAATTACAACCTTTAGCAAGCGCCGCCGGCATGACCGTCGGCCTTGCCGTTTGCGCCCTGATCCTCGGGCTGATTCTGGCGATGCTGTTCGCCGTATGGGAATCGTCCCGCTGGAAAGCGGTCAGCTGGCTCGGCACCGCTTGGGTGACCGTGTTGCGCGGCCTGCCGGAAATCCTGGTGGTGCTGTTTATCTATTTCGGCTCGTCGCAGCTGCTGCTGATGCTCTCCGACGGCTTTACCCTCAACCTCGGTCTGTTCCAGCTGCCGATTCAGCTGGCGATCGACAATTTCGAAGTCAGCCCGTTCCTGTGCGGGGTGATCGCCCTGGCCTTGCTCTATTCCGCCTACGCCTCGCAGACGCTGCGCGGCGCGCTCAAAGCGGTGCCGCAGGGGCAGTGGGAATCCGGTCAAGCGCTTGGACTGAGTAAGGCGGCGATCTTCTTTCGCCTGATCATGCCGCAGATGTGGCGCCACGCCCTGCCCGGCCTCGGCAATCAGTGGCTGGTGTTGTTGAAAGACACCGCGCTGGTGTCGCTGATCAGCGTGAACGATCTGATGTTGCAAACCAAGAGCATCGCCACCCGCACCCAGGAGCCTTTTACCTGGTATGTGATCGCGGCGGCCATCTACCTGCTGGTGACGCTGTTCAGCCAATACGTCATCAAACGCATTGAGCTGCGCGCCACGCGCTTTGAGCGGGGGCCGGTCTGATGATTGAGTATTTGCCGGAAATCCTCAAAGGGCTGCATACCAGCCTGACGCTGACCGTCGCCGCGCTGATCGTCGCGCTGGTGCTGTCGCTGCTGCTGACGGTGATCCTGACGCTGAAAACGCCAATCCTGACGCCGCTGGTCAAGATCTACGTGACGCTGTTCACCGGCACGCCGCTGCTGGTGCAGATCTTCCTGATCTACTACGGCCCCGGTCAGTTTCCGGCGATCCGCGACTATCCGTGGCTGTGGAACCTGCTGTCGCAGCCCTGGCTGTGCGCGATGATAGCGCTGGCGCTGAACAGCGCGGCCTACACCACGCAGCTGTTCTACGGCGCGGTGCGCGCCATTCCCGCCGGGCAATGGCAGTCGTGCGAAGCGCTGGGTATGTCGCGCCGGCAGACGCTGCGCATCCTGCTGCCGTTCGCCTTCAAACGCGCGCTGTCGTCTTATTCCAACGAAGTGGTGCTGGTGTTCAAAAGCACCTCGCTGGCCTATACCATCACGCTGATGGAAGTGATGGGCTACAGCCAGCTGATGTATGGCCGCACCTACGACGTGATGGTGTTCGGCGCCGCCGGCCTGGTGTACCTGTGCGTCAATGGCCTGCTGACGCTGCTGATGCGACTGGTGGAGCGCCGCGCGCTGGCGTTTGAGCGCCGCAACTGAGGCCGCTGCCCCCATGAGCCCCGCCATTGTGCGGGGCTTTTTTTACCCCTCAAAGCAATACTTAATCATTTATATTGCATTTTAATTCACTCAGTGGCAGGGTTAACAACAGGCATTCGCACAAAAACCTCTGGCGATTACCAGTAAAAACAAACGATAGCGAATAATCACTTTCAGGATCCAGACAGGAGCTCTACGCATGAAAAAACTGCTGCTTGCCGCGACGATGTTGGCCGGGATGACCTTTAACGCCGCCGCGGCCGAGACTATCCGCTTCGCCGCCTCCGCCACCTACCCGCCGTTCGAATCGCTCGACGCCAACAACCAGATCGTCGGTTTCGATATCGATCTGGCCAACGCGCTGTGCAAGCAAATGCAGGCGCAGTGCACCTTCACCAACCAGGCGTTCGACAGCCTGATCGCCGCGCTGAAATTCAAAAAATACGATGCGGTGATTTCCGGGATGGATATCACGCCGGAGCGCAGCAAACAGGTCGCCTTCACCCAACCTTACTACGCCAACTCGGCAATCGTGATCGCGCAAAAAGGCAAGTTCAGCTCGCTGGCGGATCTGAAAGGCAAAAAGCTCGGCATGGAAAACGGCACCACCCACCAGAAATACATGCAGGACAAGCACCCGGAGATTAACACCGTTTCTTACGACAGCTACCAGAACGCCATTCTGGAGCTGAAAAACGGCCGTATCGACGGCGTGTTCGGCGACACCGCCGTGGTGAACGAGTGGCTGAAAACCAACCCGCAGCTGGCGCCGGTCGGCGAGCACATCACCGATGCGCAATACTTCGGCACCGGTCTCGGCATCGCGGTGCGCCCGGATAACCAGGCGCTGCTGGCCAAGCTGAACGCCGCGCTGGACGCCATCAAGGCCGACGGCACCTACAAAGCCATCAACGACAAGTGGTTCCCGCAGTAAGTCCGCATGTGGAGTCGCCCTCCTTCGGCGGCTCCATCGGATTGCTACCGCATCCGGTTAGTGCTAAATTTGATACTGAATTTAGCACCAAGGATAACATCATGACGGTTCAACCCATTCTCGCCGACTCCGCAGTTAGCATCAGCGATTTTAAAAAATCGCCCAACGCCGCCCTTAAAGAGGCACAAGGGCAACCGGTCGCCGTCCTGACCAACGGTAAGATTTCGGGATATTACGTCTCTCCGGAAACCTGGGAGGCGATCGCGGAGTACCTGGAAGATCTCGAACTCGCTGAAATCGTTCGTTCACGGATGAACGGCAAACGCATTAAGGTCAATTTGGATGACTTATAAGCTTGAATTCGAAGAACACGCACTGAAGGAATTTAAAAAACTGTCCCCGGCGATCCGGGAACAGTTCAAAAAAAAGCTGGCATCCGTGTTGGTTAATCCCCACGTCCCCGCCAACAAACTCGCCGGTTTGCCTGATTGCTACAAAATCAAACTCAGAGCCTCAGGCTTTCGTTTGGTGTATCGCATCATGGAGACGGAGATCGTGGTTCTGGTCCTTTCTGTGGGCAAACGCGAACGTTCAGCGGCTTACACGGCTGCCAAAAAGCGCCTTTAATGCCGCACCAACAGCGTCAACACTTCGTAGTGCGCGGTATGCGGGAACATGTCGAACAGCTGCACCCGTTCGATGCGGTATCCCGGCAACATCTCGATATCTTTCGCCATGCTCTCGGCGTTGCAGCTGGAATACAGAATGTAATCCGGCGCCATCCGGCTCAAATAATCGCACAGCGCCTGGCCGATGCCGCGCCGCGGCGGATTGACCAGCACCAGCTGCGGCACCTGGCCTTCGGCGGTGGCGAAGCGGGTGGAGTCGAGCGCCTGAAAATCGACCTGCAACAATCCTAACCGCTGCGCCGACTGGCGCGCGCAGGCGATCGCTTCCGCGCTGATTTCGATGCCGGTCAACCGCGTTTGCGGCTGCGCGCAGTGCAGGCCGAAACCGCCGACGCCGCAGAACAGATCCCACATGCTGTCGATACCCAGCGCGCGCACCCAGTCGCGGGCGGTGGCATACAGTTCGGCGGCCACCTGCGGGTTGGTCTGGAAGAAGCTTTGCGGGCGGATGAACAGCGGCACCTGATTGAACTGTTCCTCCAGCGCCTGCTGTTCGGTCAGCGCGATCTCGCGCTCCCCTTCCATGATCGCCATATGCACCGGCTGGATATTGGCGGAGATCACCTTGAGCTGCGGCAGCTGCTGCTGCAGCCACGGCAGCGCGGCGCGCAGCTGCGCCAGCTTGGTTTCCGAGCGCAGCACGAAGCGCAGCATCACGCCGCCGTCGAGCGTGCTTTCGGTCAACAGCAGGTATTTCAGCTCGCCGCGTTTGCGCGCCACGTTATACGGCGTCAGGCCGGCGCGGGCGATGAAGCTTTTCAGCACCGCAAACATCGGCGCAAAGCCGGCGGGATACAGCGGGCAATCGCTCAGGTCGACCGGCGTGCCGTCGCGGTGCAGCATGCCGAGCAGCGGGCGCTCCACGCTGCCGCTGACCACCATCTTGGCTTTATTGCGAAATGCGCTCAGTTCCCCCGCCGCCGGCTGCAGCCACTGCGCGACGTCGCGCCCGGCCAACAGCGAGTGCAGGTGATGCTGTTTGTCGGCCAGTTGCTGCGGATAGGGCTTTTCCAGCCACTGACAGGAACGGCAGGTGCCCGCCGTATACAAAGCGCAATGCATGAAGATTACCGTGAAGTTCAGGATGACGAATTAAGGGCGCAGAGTTTACCACTCCGCGCGCCTAAAATCTCACTTGCGCGCGGTGAAGAAGCGGCGGCTGGCGGCAGGAACGAACAGCAACGCCAGGATCACCGCGTCGGGGATCTTTTGCAGGATCAGAACGTGCAGGATTTGGCCGCTGGTTTCCCCCTCCACGGTGAACACCTCGGGGAAGACGCTGCCGATGGTGGCCAACAGCAGGTAAAGCACCACGATGCACTGGCAGGCCACATAGCCCCAGCGCCCCCAATTGCGGCCGCGCATCACCGCAAAGCCGCAGCTGATTTGCAGGCACAGCAGCATCAGGCCAGCCAGAAAGATAAAGGTGGAATCCCACGCCTGCGCGCTGGTGTTGACGAATTCCTGCGCGCCGTCGACGCCCAGCTCGCCCAGCAGCAGCACCACGCTGATACACTTGATCGCCACCATGGCGGTGCCCGCCACCATCACCGGCACCGGCGCATCCGAAGTCGATCCCATTCCCTGCCCGCTTTTCAGCATGTCTGACATATCCGTGTTCCGCTACGACGCGCCACCTATACAGGTGGCGCATGTAAAGTCAGGTAGTTAGTTGCAATACTTATTGATTGCAAAAATAGCAGGTTTGTTACGATTCAGCTACGGGCCGCCCGCTGCAATTCACGCGATCGTTGTTTTTCCGAGCGCGCCATAAACCACCAGGCGATCAGGCCGAGGATGCCTACCACCAGCAGGATCAGACTGGCCAGCGCATTGATTTCCGGATTCACCCCCATGCGCACGCTGGAGAACACCAGCATCGGCAACGTGGTGGCGCCCGGGCCGGAGACGAAACTGGCGATCACCAGATCGTCCAGCGACAGGGTAAACGCCAGCATCCAGCCGGAGATCAGCGCTGGCGCAATCATCGGCAAGGTGATGACGAAGAACACCTTCAGCGGCGGCGCCCCCAGATCCATTGCCGCCTCTTCAATCGAGCGATCCACCTCGCGCAGACGCGAGCTGATGACCACCGCCACATAAGCGGTACAGAAGGTGACATGCGCCAGCCAGATGGTAAACATGCCGCGCTCTGACGGCCAGCCGAAGGCATGCCCCATCGCCACGAACAGCAGCAGCAGCGACAGGCCGGTGATCACGTCCGGCATCACCAGCGGCGCGGTCAGCATAAACGCGAAGCCGGTCGAACCGCGAAAGCGGCCGAATCGCACCATCACCACGGCGGCGATGGCCCCCAGTACCACCGCGGCGGTGGCGGAGGCGGCAGCGATGGTCAGGCTGAGCCCCACCGCGCTGATCATCGCCGAATCGTGGAACAATTCGGTATACCAGCGCGTGGACCAGCCGGCCCACACCGTCACCAGCTTGGAGCTGTTGAAGGAGTAGATCACCAGCATCAGCATCGGCGCATACAGGAAGGTAAAACCGATCGTCAGGATGGCGATGCGCCACGGTGAACGCACTACCGGCAAGTTGTTCATTCCTGCCCCCCTATTTCCTTGTTCTGGTGTTTGTGGAACCACAAAATTGGCACGATCAGCAACAGCAGCATGATGGTGGCGACCGCCGAGGCCACCGGCCAGTCGCGGTTATTGAAGAACTCCTGCCACAGCACGCGGCCGATCATGATGCTGTCCGGCCCACCGAGCAGTTCCGGGATCACGAACTCCCCCACCGCCGGAATGAATACCAGCATCGAACCGGCGATGATGCCGCCCCGCGTCAGCGGCACGATCACGCTGAAGAAGGTTTTCAGCGGCCGCACCCCCAGATCCAGCGACGCCTCCACCAGCGAGTAATCCAGCCGGATCAGCGCCGTGTAAATCGGCAGCACCATAAACGGCAGATAGGAATAAACGATGCCGATATACACCGCCAGGTTGGTGTGCAGGATCACCAGCGGTTGGTCGATCACCCCTAGCCACATCAGAAAGTTATTCAGCGTGCCGTTGTTTTTCAGGATCCCCATCCAGGCGTAAACGCGGATCAGGAACGAAGTCCAGGAAGGCAGGATCACCAGCAACAGCAGAATGTTGCGGGTCGACGCCTTGCTGTGCGCCACCGCCCAGGCCAGCGGATAGCCGATGATCAGGCAGCACAGCGTCGAGACCGCCGCCACGCGCAGCGACTGCAGGTAGGCATCGATATACAACGGATCGTCGGTCAGCTGCAGATAGTTGGCGAAGTTGAGCGCAATGTTCAGCTTACCGTCCACCCAGCTCATCAGCTCGGTGTAAGGCGGCACCGCCAACGCCAGCTCCGCTAGGCTGATCTTGAACACGATCAGGAACGGCAGCATAAACAGCAGCGTCAGCCATAAATACGGCAATGCGATTACCAGCTTGCGGCCGTGAGCCATAAGCAGGCGATGGAACAAGGCCTTGAGGGTGGCCGGCGTTTTGGCCGGCGGTTCCGGCGTGCGTTCAGAAAGCAGGGACATACGGGTTACTCCTCACCAGCTCCACTACACCGTCAACACGACACAGCTGTCGGTTTCCCAACATAGACGCACTTCATCGCCCCAGGTGGGCATCCCCTTGCGGAAACGATGGCCGTTTTGCAGCTGGGCGCTGATGACCTGCCCGCTGTGCAGCTTCACGTGGTAGATGGACAGATCGCCCAGATAGGAAATGTGCGCCACTTCCCCCACCGCGAAGTTGCAGCCGTCTTCCGGCACTTGTTCGCACAGCAGGATCTTTTCCGGCCGCAGCGCGACCTGGATCGGCACGCCGTCCACCACCGAGGCGTCCGGATCCACCTTGATCGCATGGCGCAGCCCCGGGCTTTGCAGGATCAGCGCATCGTCGTGGCGCTCTTGCAGCACGCAGTCGAAGACGTTGACCGAACCGATAAATTCGGCGCTGAAGCGGCTATTCGGATGCTCGTAGATCTCTTCCGGCTCGCCGATCTGCACGAACTTGCCGCGGTTCATGATGGCGATGCGCCCCGCCATGGTCATCGCCTCCTCCTGATCGTGCGTCACCATCACGCAGGTCACGCCGACGCGCTCGAGAATGTCGGTCACTTCCAGCTGCATGCGATCGCGCAGCTTCTTGTCCAGCGCGCCCATCGGTTCATCCAGCAGCAACAGCTTCGGCCGCTTGGCCAGGCTGCGCGCCAGCGCCACCCGCTGCCGCTGGCCGCCGGAAAGCTGGTGCGGTTTGCGTTTGGCGAACTCCTGCATGTGCACCAGCGCCAGCATTTCCGCCACCCGTTCGGCGATCTCCGCCCGCGGCATTTTGTCCTGCTTCAGGCCGAACGCGATGTTTTGCTCCACGGTCATGTGCGGGAACAGCGCGTACGACTGAAACATCATGTTGATCGGCCGCTGGTACGGCGGCACATGCGACATATCCTGCCCGTCGAGCACGATCTGCCCTTCCGTCGGCTGTTCAAAGCCGGCCAGCATGCGCAGCAAGGTGGACTTGCCGCAGCCGGACGGGCCAAGCAGCGCAAAGATCTCGCCCTTGTAGATGGTGAGGCTGACGTCTTCGACCGCATTCTGCCCGTCGAAGGTTTTGGTGAGGTTACGGATTTCCAGCAGAGGGGTGAAGACCTTCTGCGACTTGGCTTGAGGACGAGGGATGGCGTCGTTCAATCGGGGTGCTCTCCGGCGTAAAGCGGCACAAAACCACGGCGAGCGCCGTGGCCCAAAACGGCAATGCAGGCGGGGAGCGCCCGCCTGCCGGTTTACCGACGATGGGGGTATCCCCCCCATCATCACTTCCCGCTTTTAACTTTAGTCCATGCGCGGGTAATGACACGGTCCAGCTTCGGCGACTGCACGTTGAGCGTGAACAGCTTGGCGCGCAGATCGGCCGGCGGATAGACGTTCGGGTTCTCGCGCACTTCGGCGTTCACCAGCGGCGTGGAATCTTTCACCGCATTGGCGTAATAGACATAGTTGCTGATGCCCGCCATCACGTCAGGTTTCATCAGGAAGTTCAGGAACTGGTACGCGGCGTCTTTGTTCTTGGCGTCCGCCGGCATGGCGAACATGTCAAAGTAGGTCAGCGCCCCCTCTTTCGGGATCGCGTAGGCCACGTTCACGCCGTTCTTCGCCTCTTTGGCGCGGTTGGCCGCCTGCATCACGTCGCCGGACCAGCCGATCGCCACGCAGATATCACCGTTAGCCAGATCGTTGATGTACTGAGAAGAGTGGAAGTAACGAATGTTCGGCCGCAGTTTCAGCAGCAGATCGTTGGCCGCGCCGGTGTAGTCCGCCGCATTGGTGCTGTTGGGATCCTTGCCCAGGTAGTGCAGCACGGTGGCGTAAACCTCGCTCGGCGCATCGAGGAAGGAGACGCCGCAGCTTTTCAGCTTCTCGAGGTTTTCCGGCTTGAGGATCAGATCCCAACTGTCGACAGGCGCGTCTTTGCCCAATGCCGCCTTCACCTTGTCGACGTTATAGCCGATGCCGGTGGTCACCATCAGGTATGGGATGCCGTATTTGTTGTCTTTGTCATTGTGTGCAACCAGCTTCAGCATCTCGGGATCGAGATTCTTGTAGTTGGGCATTTTGCTCTTGTCGAGCGGTTCGAAGATGCCGGCCTGAGACTGGCGCTCGAGGAAGTTGGATGAAGGAACCACCAGATCATAACCGGTGCTGCCCGCCATCAGTTTGCCTTCCAACACTTCGTTGGAGTCAAAGACGTCGTACACCACTTTGATGCCGGTTTCTTTCTGGAAATTAGCCAAAGTGTCCGGCGCGATATAATCGGACCAGTTATACACGTGCAGCGTTTTCTCTTCGGCTGACGCATTGACGGACGCGGCCATCAACAGGCCGGCAACCACACCCGATAACCACTTTTTACGTTGGGTGACCATCCGTAACTTCCTCCAAAACAGGGTGAATCATAGAATTGAACTTGTATCTGCAGCGATACAAAACCTTTCCTGATTGAGCGCAATCGTTGCAACCGCGAACTGAATGGCTATGCATATGATTGCATGCGCCTTTTTCACTGCCCTGCTCGCGTGGTCACAAGGGGAATCGCAAGCCCTTTGCAGAATCAGCAGCATAGCCGCTGCCATCGCAACCCGCCAGCCCCCAGGGTAAAAAACGCCTTTTATCGATTTTTTATGCAGTTTTCTCTATGTGATACGCCATTAACGGCGCAAAAGGCGAGAAAGATCGGGCGGCAAAGGCCAAAGTGCAGAATATTTTATTGCGGAGAGACGTCACGGCAGCATGCCGCCGGAGCGACGGCATGCTTAAGGTATGGCGAGGATCAGTGCAGCATCGGTTGACGCACGGCGCCAGCGGGGATCTCTTCTTCGTCACCCATAAACAGCAGATCGTTCGCCCGCGCCTCAAGGATCACCATCGAGACCTGCTCTTCGCCCTGCTGCATGAAGTGGGTGAACTGCTCGTAGGTGATGCCGACCGCCACGCTCAGCGACTGGCAGACAATCAGCTTCGGCAGGTTGTCGTCCTGAATATCGACAAACGCCTTGATGGTCAGCGAGCTGGCGTTGATCTGGCTCAGGTCCGCCACCAGCGGGATCAGCGCGGTCGGCTTCACTTCGGCCAGCGCGGAGAACAGAATGACGTTGTCCACCAGATCTATCTTGGCGTCGAACACGCCGTCGAAGTTCTGCATGTGCGGCAGGTGCAGCGCCTGGCAGGAATCGCACTCAAAGAAAGAAATGCCCGACTGATCCAGCCAGCGCCGCAACAGCGCCAAATCGGGGACAATGAGTGAATCCATAATAACCAGCCTCACAATATTCAATACGCGAAAAGGCGCATAGCTTACGGAATATTCACCCGATACGCCACGATCAATGCGGCTTAATTCACTAATTCAGATATTGCACGGCGGGAAATGCGCTCCGCCCACCCCGTTAACCGCCGGACTTCAGGCGGAAGCCCGGCCGGCCGCGCTGCTCAATGTATTCGATCATCATGCCGGCGATGTCCAGCCCGGTGGTGGTTTCCACCCCTTCCAGCCCCGGCGACGCGTTGACCTCCATCACCAGCGGGCCGCGTTCGGCGCGCAGGATATCCACCCCGGCGACGTCCAGCCCCAGCGTGCTCGCCGCTTTCACCGCGATCGCCCGCTCCCTGGCTGTGATGGTCACCTTGCGGGCGGTGCCGCCGCGGTGCAGGTTGGAGCGAAACTCGCCGGGCTTGGCCTGCCGTTCGATAGCGGCCACCACCCGGCCGCCCACCACCAGGCAGCGCACGTCGCGCCCCTGCGCCTCGCGCACGTACTCCTGCACCAGGATGTGGGCATTCAGGCCGCGAAAGGCGTCAATCACGCTTTCCGCCGCCTGGCGGGTTTCCGCCAGCACCACGCCGATACCCTGCGTGCCTTCCACCAGCTTGACCACCAGCGGCGCGCCGCCGACCAGCTCGATCAAATCGCCAGTGTCGTCCGGCGAATGGGCGAAACCGGTGATCGGCAGATCGATGCCCTGCCGGGCCAGCAGTTGCAGCGAACGCAGCTTGTCGCGGGCGCGGGTAATGGCCACGGATTCGTTTAGCGGGTAGCTGCCGAGCAGCTCGAACTGGCGTAGCACCGCCGTGCCGTAAAAGGTGATGGCGGAGCCGATGCGCGGGATCACCGCATCGTAACGTTCCAACTGACGGCCGCGATAATGAATGGTCGGCGCCGCCGGATTGATGTTCATATAGCAGGAGAGCGGATCGATGATATCGATGCTGTGCCCGCGATCTTCCGCCGCTTCACGCAGCCGCTTACATGAATAGAGCGATCCGTCGCGAGAAAGAATGGCAATTTTCACTCGTCACCCCAAAAGCCAACGCCTGCCCGGCAGGCGGGTTAGCGGCCGCGGCGCTCAGGCGCGCGGATCGCGATCCTGATTATCTTTCGATGCGTCTGCATCTTGCGGTTTGCGGCGATCGTTTTCCGGCGGCAACCCGCCGCGCATCAGCGGCCCGAAGCCCTGCACCACGCGCCATACCAGAAACGCCGCCGCCGGCACCATCAGCGCCACGCCGAGGAAAATCATGCCGACCGCCGCCTGCTGCGACGCCAGCCAACCCGGCAGTTGCAGGTGGCCGTGAATGCTGAGGTAGGCCAGCACCAGCATCACGATGCCCACCCCTTCCAACACCAGCACCGGGCGCGGTAAGTCACCGAATGAACGCATATTTTTCCTCTCCAGAAGGTCTGCCCCCAGTGTAGTGAATTCCCGTCGACGGCGACAGCCCCGGCTGACTAATTGGTTACATGAATCAGATTAACAGGTAATTCCTGCTTTTTTTTCACCGCCTCAACGGGCATAGTAGGCGCCATCTGACGCAGGTAATGACTTTTTCGGTGACGGGATGTCGTTGCAATCGCGAATAATTTATCGAAAATCCAATTAAGGAGCGTTGCATGTTTGCAGTAATCTTCGGGCGTCCTGGCTGTCCTTATTGTGTCCGCGCTAAAGAACTGGCGGAAAAACTGACTGAAGAACGCGACGATTTCAACTTCCGTTACGTTGACATCCACGCGGAAGGCATCACCAAGGCCGATCTGGAAAAAACCGTCGGTAAACCGGTTGAAACCGTGCCGCAGATCTTCCTGGACGAGAAGCACATCGGCGGTTGCACCGATTTCGAAGCTTACGCTAAAGAACACCTGAACCTGTTCCAGTAAGTTTTTGAACGACAAAAAAGGCGCTTAACGCGCCTTTTTTTATTGCCGCTGCCGCCGATGCAGCTGCTGCAGCGTGTGCAACAGACCGAGGGCGAACAGCATCAGCATCGCGCCGAACACGCACCAAAACACCGCGCTGGTGGCGTAAGCCAATTCCTGCCAAAACGAATAGGACGGCGTCAGCCAGAAGTGGCGGATCAGCAGGCACAGCGGCAATGCATACAGCGCCCCCAGCAACGGACACAGCAGCCGCTTGCGGCTCGACAAATAGCTGGCGATTGCGCCGGGGATCACAAACAGCAGCAGGCCGGTTTCACCGTGGTGCTCATGATCCGTGCTGCCGAACAGGCCGGTTTGCTGGCCGAGAAACACCAGGCTGAACAACAGAAAACAGCTGAGAATGCCCAGCCAATATCGATAACTCGTCATGCGAATTCTCCCCCGCCCAATTACCGCATCAATAGAAATCGGCCCGGTCACCCGTGCGGTGACGCTGAACCGAATTTTTTCCTTGGTCAAAAGAGAGTTAAATGCGCCCGGCGGCGCAGGAAATCAGCTTTCTGTGCTGGCTGTCATCGGTCATAGCGTCTAGAATGAACGCCGCCGAACGATGGTTCGCTTCGCTTTCTGCTGGTGGTGATTTATGACGTCGTTTTAAGGCTGAATTTATCTCTTATAGTTATCTATATCAAGCACTTACTGGTAAACAATAAGTTATCCTCCGTGAACATAAACGTCGCTAGTTTGTTAAACGGTAACTACATTCTGTTACTGTTCGTGGTACTCGCGCTGGGGCTGTGCCTCGGTAAACTCCGTCTGGGCTCCGTCCAACTCGGTAATTCCATTGGCGTTTTAGTGGTTTCCCTGTTGCTCGGCCAGCAACACTTCGCCATTAACACCGAGGCGCTGAATCTCGGCTTCATGCTGTTTATTTTCTGCGTCGGGGTGGAAGCCGGGCCTAACTTTTTCTCGATTTTCTTCCGCGACGGCAAGAATTACCTGATGCTGGCGCTGGTGATGGTCGGTTCGGCAATGGTGATCGCCATCGGCCTCGGCAAGCTATTCCACTGGGACATCGGCCTGACCGCCGGCATGCTGGCCGGCTCGATGACCTCGACGCCGGTGCTGGTGGGCGCCGGCGATACGCTGCGCAACACCATCGTCAACGGGCCGGCGCTGCTGGCGGCGCAGGATCATCTGAGCCTCGGCTACGCCCTCACCTACCTGATCGGCTTGGTCAGCCTGATTTTCGGCGCGCGCTACCTGCCGAAGCTGCAGCACCAGGATCTGTCCACCTCAGCCCAGCAGATCGCCCGCGAACGCGGCCTGGACACCGACAGCCAGCGCAAGGTCTACCTGCCGGTGATCCGCGCCTATCGCGTCGGCCCCGAGCTGGTGGCCTGGGCCGACGGCAAGAACCTGCGCGAACTGGGCATCTACCGCCAGACCGGCTGCTACATTGAACGCATCCGCCGCAACGGCATTCTGGCCAACCCGGACGGTGACGCGGTGCTGCAGGTGGGCGACGAGATCTCGCTGGTCGGTTATCCGGACGCCCACGCGCGGCTGGATCCGAGCTTCCGCAACGGTAAGGAAGTGTTCGACCGCGATCTGCTCGACATGCGCATCGTGACCGAAGAGATCGTGGTGAAGAACAGCAACGCGGTGAACAAACGCCTGAGCCAGCTGAAGCTGACCGACCACGGTTGCTTCCTCAACCGCGTGATCCGCAGCCAGATCGAAATGCCAATCGACGACAGCATCGTGCTCAACAAGGGCGACGTGCTGCAGGTGAGCGGCGACGCGCGCCGGGTGAAAAGCGTGGCGGAGAAGATTGGCTTTATCTCGATCCACAGCCAGGTGACCGATCTGCTGGCGTTCTGCGCCTTCTTCATCATCGGCCTGCTGATCGGCCAGATCACCATTCAGTTCAGCAACTTCTCGTTCGGCATCGGCAACGCCGCCGGCCTGTTGATGTCCGGCATCATGCTCGGCTTCCTGCGCGCCAACCACCCGACCTTCGGTTATATTCCGCAGGGCGCGCTGAACATGGTGAAAGAATTCGGCCTGATGGTGTTTATGGCGGGCGTGGGCCTGAGCGCCGGCGCCGGCATCGGCCACAGCCTGGGCGCGGTCGGCGGCCAGATGCTGATTGCCGGGCTTATCGTCAGCCTGGTGCCGGTGATTATCTGCTTCCTGTTCGGCGCCTACGTGCTGCGCATGAACCGCGCCCTGCTGTTCGGCGCCATCATGGGCGCCCGCACCTGCGCGCCGGCGATGGAGATCATCAGCGACACCGCGCGCAGCAACATCCCGGCGCTGGGCTATGCCGGCACCTACGCCATCGCTAACGTGCTGTTAACGCTGGCGGGTTCTCTCATCGTGGTGCTATGGCCGGGCATACTCGGCTGATCGATTAGCGGGAGAGATGGATCGGCGATAAAAATATTTTGATTTTTTTGTCGCCGGCCAGAACTTTCGTTGGGGGCCACAGTCTGAATTAGTGCCACTGCTTTTCTTTGATGTCCCCATTTTGTGGAGCCCGATAATCCCGCCTTTTAGGTTCAAGATTATCGGGTTTTTTGTTGCCTGAAGCAGCCCGCAACACCCGCTGTCGCGGCCTCGTCGTCAGGCATAAAGCATCCTATCTCTGAGCGTCGCTTACGCCAGCATCCCTATCAATGTGCAGGTTTCAACATAGAAACGCTACTTGTGGATTCGCCGCTTTTCAAAGAGATGGCGTCACAAACGGGACTTAACAACAGCACTCTCGTCGCCGTCGGCTGGGTGCTCTTTGGTGGCTCATTCCTTCATCTTCCTGTATATCATAACGTCATGTTACCGCACTGGAAGAAGACCAGCATTGTCCCCCATGATAGTCGAGACTATCTAATTCACCTGTTTTATTTTTTCTTTAATTTTAATTAGCTTTTTTATATACGCATTGCTCTTATCCCCTTGAGCTATTTCCGCAGAAATCAGCGAGAGGAAGCTGTCATTAAAATCATCTTTGGCTAATGGGTTAGCCCCATGAGCCAAAAGAACCTCAATGTGTTCTGGGCAACTGTTATACAGCGCATTAATTAATGGCGTTCTGTTCATAGCCCCTTTGATATTAACATCAACTTTATAGTCAATAAGTACCTTCAATGTCTCGGTATTCTTCGCTTCAAAACTTTCAAATATAATAGGTTGATTATGAACCTTATCCCTAGCATTTGGAGAGAGTCCGCCCTCTAACATAGCCTGTATCCAGATGCCTTTATCCGCTTTCATAACAAATTCAGCGGGACTACCCGGCGTGTTAGGTTGAGGCTGTAAAGGGTCTGCACCGGCTTTTACCAAGTCAGTGATAATTTTCAGCCTTTCAGGTGTGGTTTTATCATAGATGGCATTGTTTATTGCCCAGAACAATAAGGTCATTTTTTCCTTAGCTGGACGATTTAAGATCTCTTTGTTTACTGATGACAACAGTTTATCCAACTGCGATCTATCACCATCATAAATGGCTTTGGCAATGTCCAATTGCTGACCGTCAAAATAATCCTGTGGTTGTAAATCCATACCTTGTTTGCACCCCTGCATGATGAGCATAGACACTAGCATCGTGATAATGAGTATGATTTTTTTCATATTCGTCCCTTGATTGTGGCAATGTCATCGTCTTTTTCATTTTCAATGCATTGTATCGCCTGGTCTATACCGTGCTTATCCAGTAGTGAACCTGTTCCACCGAGAAGCGTGTGCTTTACTCCCACGGCGTCAGGCGCCAACATGGACAGCCGCTCTTTCGCCATCACCGCCGGGGGATAAAATTTAAGGTCTTTGGCATCCTCCCACAAATCAACCTCCTGCAGCTTGGTCAACAGCTCCCCTTTTACGCGATATGCCTGAATATTATCGGCTCTGCCTATTATCGAGCCACTGTATTTTTCGACGGTTCCCGCGTTCAGGCCTGCTGCATTAAACGTCCAAGCCGGTTTGCCACTGGCCATGGAGGCCGCAGATGCCATGCCCCCACCCAGCGAATGGCCAGATATCCCAACATCGCCTTTAATTGCTTTACCGATATTAACCGCTCTTTTGTAGTATTCAGAATTAAGCCCTATTCCCTGAGCACCATTATTTGTCCAATCGCTCAGGTTTTTAATCCCTGACAAATCGCCGTTCAATAACGCTTTCTGAGCAGCCTTGCTTATTCCCTCCGGGAACTCGGGCGCACGCGATCCGCGGAACACCACCGTCGGACTCATCGCTTTACCAAAGACACTCTCGTCTGGCTGATAAACTCGGGCTAAAAAATCAGGATTCATTGGTTTGTCATAAAGCATTTTACTATCCAGACCAAGCCTATTTAAAGCTCGCTCGTCATTACTGATATCTTTCCAGCCCTCTGGTACTTCAGGTAGTTCGCCAAGTGAATCGGTGGTCTTGTAAACATTCTCAGCCAACTTCGCCTTTTCGACCGCGACGTTGTTCTCCGCCAGGCGCTGTGCCGCCATGCGCGCATCTGGGTAAATGCTGCGGTTGCCTCGCCCTATCAGGTACTGGCGTTCTTGCCAGCGTTCTGCCTTGGTCAGTGGACGGATGGCCTGCACCGTGGCGGCAACGGTTGCCACTGCGGTCGCGATGGCTTGTTGCAGAGGGGGATTCCGGGTCGTATTCTGCCTCGCCGGCAGCACCGTCGGTTTTGCCCGGTGGCCATAGCGGCTGACCATTTCTTCATAGCGGGCGATCACGCGCCCGGTAGGATAAAAGGCGGGAAGAGAGCTGCCTGGGTAGCGCTGTAATCGGCCTTCCGCGTCGATGTAAAAGGCATATTTCGTCGGCGTCCAGGTGCCCATTCCCTGTTCAATCGCCAGCAAGCCGCCCCGGTTGATCTCATCGAGTACGCTGCGCTTCATAGCCACGTCCTCACGATAACCGGTGACGCCAATCCCGGATTGAGTATTGCGGGTGATCGGATACCGGCTGCTTATCGATATGCCGGCTGCGCCGCCGAACAAATAATGCCGTTCCAGCTCATGCCGCGCTGCTGTCGGGTTGAGTATCCTGGAAAAGCTTTCCGGCGCCGTGTGTTCAGAGGAGAAATGAATCAGTTTCATACGGTGCCTGCCCACTCGCAGGGTTCCGTGGTCGGCACAGGCGCACCATCATCAAGCAACTCGCCAGGTGTGCGGCTGTTACGGGGCTCGTCGAGCGTTAGCGAACGATAACGCATTGGATATCCTTATCTTCTGTGTCATTCCATTAATAGGGCATGCGCAAAATTATCACACTTCAGTAAAGATTTCTTTGCTCTATTTCTATGCGCACGCATCCTCTTCCATCCATGCAGCTGCGTGCTTCCTGTGCACTTGTGAAGAGGTATTGACTTGCGTATTTCGTTGCCATGTCGCGCCTAAAAGCCACGTCCGAAAGCAATCAGTCGAGTGTCAAAGATGCGGGAATGATAAGGAGACAGGAAGGAGAAAGGCTCCGCCAACCGGGAATGGCCAGCGGAGCGGCGTCAGGCGGCGGTTATTTCTGCTCAGCCTGGCTTACGGTATCTTCGGCTTTCCAGATGCGGTATTTCACTTCCGCGTCTTTCGGCGCATACACTACGATCGGCAGGCGGCTGTTGTAACGCTGCATCGCGGCGTCGCCCAGGTTGGCGGCGATGAATTGCTTGGTCTTGGTGTTGTCCGGGCAGGCCATCATGGTCGAGGCCGGTTCAGACAGCTTCTCCAGCACCAGGTAGTCGTAACCCCAGCCGGACAGGGTTTTGGTCTCCAGCGTGCCGCCGATCATATGGCGGTTGCAGTCCACTTCCAGCGTCTTGCCGATCAGCAGCTCTACCTTGTAGTTCTCTTCGTGTTCTTGCTTCGGCAGGTAGATCACCTGGCGATTCATGCCCTTCTCGGCTTTCGGGTAAGGCGCGACTTTTTCCAGCGGCTGTTTGCTCATGTCTGCGTCATCGCCAGAGGTCGCCGCCATAGCGCCGGCGGAAACGGCCATCAGCAGGCCGGAAAATACAACGGATGCCTTGTTCATGTTTTATCCCTACACTTTTTGTCAAATAATCCGCTTATAAACTAATACACTACCGCCACGCTCGCCACAAGTTTAATCTTCTTTACAATAGGAGATAAATAGTGACAATCGCCTTATACCACCCATTAACCGGAGCAATACCCCAAAAAACCGCCGGTTAATACGAGAAAAACACGCGCTGACCGGCGCCCAAGCGGGTGCATCAGATAGGGTTCTCTTGCCGCAGGACTAAGGTTTTCTTAAGACAGAATTATTACAGTGGCGCTATTCAATCCTGTCACCGAGCCTGCGCGTGAATCCAGAATCGTCATTAAATCAATCCTCAACGGCACAGCAAATTAAGACAACCGCCCTTTACTCCCTGCCGACATCCTTTTACCGTTGGCAAGTTTTTGGCCTGCTGATCAGCGGTTTGGTATTCCTGTGGCTCTCCCGCAACGAACAGCTGGACTGGGCGATCAGCAATTATTGGTACGATGCCGCCAGCGGGCATTTCCCGTGGCAAAACAATTATTGGCTGGATCTGATCAATCACCGTCTGTTGAAGCAGATAGTGATCGTGGGAGCGGTGCTCACGCTGTTTTGGGGCATCTATCGCCGCAGCGCGCGCCTGATTGTCAGCATGCTGCTTCTCGGCATCGGCCCGCTGGTGGTGGGCATTCTCAAGGCCACCAGCGCGCACTCCTGTCCGTGGGATCTGATCGAGTACGGCGGCAAGGCGATGTCCTTCCCTTTATTCGGCGCGGTACCGGCGCTGCCGGGCCCCGGTCGCTGTTTCCCCGGCGGGCACGCCTCGAGCGGTTTCGCGGTCATGGCGTTGTTTTTCCTGTTTTATCCGCAACGCCCGCGCCTGGCCTGGTGCTGCTGGTGTGGCGGCATTGCGCTCGGCATGTTGATGGGCTTTGGTCAGATCATGCGCGGCGCACATTTTCTTACCCATAACCTGTGGGCGGGTTGGTGGGTTTGGTTAAGCCAGTTGGCTATTTATTGGATGATTAGCGGCTATTGGCGCCGCAAGATGAGGTAACGGTTATGGAGCAGTTAAACCATGTTCTTTTCGCCTGGATCAATGCGACCCCGGCATCTCCCGAATGGATGATCGATTTCGCCACCTTTTTGGCGCGCGATCTTATCATTATCGTGCCGCTGCTGATCGTCGGCCTGTGGCTGTGGGGGCCGCGAAGCCAGCTGGTTTCACAGCGCGAAGTGGTGGCGAAAACCACGATCGCGCTGCTGTTCGCCATGCTTGCCGCCTCCGCTATCGGCGCGCTGCTGCCGCATGAGCGTCCGTTCGTCGCCGGCGTGGGTTATACCTTCCTGGCGCACGCGCCGGACAGCTCGTTCCCCAGCGATCACGGCACCGCCATCTTTACCTTTGCACTGGCGTTCCTGTTCTGGCACCGGGTCTGGTCCGGCGCGCTGCTGATGATTGTCGCCGTCGGCATCGCCTGGTCACGCGTTTACCTCGGCGTGCACTGGCCGCTGGATATGGTCGGCGGTTTCCTGCTCGGCCTGGTCGGCTGCCTGTTCGCTCAGCTGGTATGGAATCTGTTCGGTGATGTCCTCGCCGACAAGCTGTCGCGTCTGTATCGCTTCCTGTTTGCCTTCGCCATTCGCCGCGGCTGGGTGAAAGAATAACCGCATAACATGACAGGGGCGTTACCGCCCCTGCTTTCACACCACGCCGGTGGTCACGCAAAACGCCCGCGTTTTTCCCGCTCCCAGCATCACCCCCTCACCCTCTGGCGCATTCGGGCGGCAGTTTGCCGGCTGGATAAAAGCAAGCAGCCGCCTGTGGCCCTGGACAGCGATGCGCCGCAGGCCATAGTTGAATTGCCCGGTGGCAAAACGCGTCACATAGCGCCGGCCTTGCGGCGCCAGCATAAAGAACTCGGCCTGATCCACGTAGCGCGTCAGATCGTCGGAGCACAGCAGTTCCTGCCCGATCGTATCCCCTAACAAAGCCGGCGTCGGCAGGTTCTGGCGGAATACCGCGTCGGGAATGCAATCATAGTTGAGGCGGCAAACATAGCGCAGCGGCTGCGGCCGCTCGCCCAGGTTGGTAATCTTCATCTCTATGGCGAACTGCGCGCTCTGGGCCGCCAGACGCAGCGCCGGGCCGACGCGCCAACGCTCGCCCAACCGCTCGCCTTCACCGTGCAACGTCAGCTCATCGCCCGCCAGCTGCAGCCACACGCGTTGCATCTGGATCGGCGCGCCGTCGTGACCCGGCCAGGCGGGACAGAACGCGGCGTCGTCAGCACGCTTTCTTCCGGCGCCCCGCGCGCTGCGGCGGCCCGATTTCAGCGAATGACCGTCAAACTCAGCGTCCCAGATCGCGAGGCCCTGATACGGTAAAACCCTCAGCGCGCCACGGCAATTCGCCAGCGTCAGCATCAGCCCGCGTTCTGCGCAGCGATGCGCGCTCACCGCGAAATCCGCGTTGCGGAACAGTTCCTGCCGATGCGTCCCGAAAGCTTCAGGAGCCAGATCGATGTTGATCTCCATCTTTTTTCCCCTCGACGTTTCGCCCGTGCAGGCCGCGAGCAGCCACTGAAAATGTTATTAAAATAACAAATAATCCTCCCCTAAGTTATACAGATAACAGTGAAGTAACTATGATCTCGTCGACATTTTTCAAATCCCGCTAGGTTTATCGATGTTGAAATGTTATTATTTTCACATTACCTATCCATGCTATTTTCTCAACTTCACTAAGGAACCGCGATGACCACCGAAAGCATCGATTACGCCAGCTATGTTGACCACACCCTGCTGGCCATGGACGCCACCGAAATGCAGATCGCCAAACTGTGCGAAGAAGCGCAGCAGCACAACTTCTATGCGGTATGTGTCAACTCCGGCTATGTGCCGCTGGCGGCCCAGCTGCTGCAGGAAAGCACCGTGAAAGTCTGCTCGGTGATCGGTTTCCCGCTGGGCGCCGGCCTGACCGTCGCCAAAGCCTTTGAAGCCAAAGCGGCGATCGCCGCCGGCGCGCAAGAGATCGACATGGTGATCAACGTCGGCTGGTTGAAAAGCGGCCTGCTGGACGAAGTGAAAGCCGACATCGCCGCCGTGCGCGAGGTTTGCGCGGCGATCCCGTTGAAGGTAATATTGGAAACCTGCCTGCTCAGCGATGCGCAGATCGTCCAGGTTTGTGAAATGTGTCGCGAACTCGATGTCGCCTTCGTGAAAACCTCCACCGGCTTCAGCACCGGCGGCGCTCGGGAAGAGCACGTCAAACTGATGCGCGAGACCGTGGGCAGCGAAATGGGCGTGAAAGCTTCCGGCGCCGTGCGCGATCGCGCCACCGCCGAGAAGATGATTAAAGCCGGCGCCACGCGTATCGGCACCAGCTCCGGCGTCGCCATCGTCTCCGGTGCCCAGCCGGCGGCGGGCAGTTACTGATCGTCGGCTTGCCCTGACGGGCATGGCCATACACTCCGATGCGGGACAATACGGGCGGTTGATGCGGCCCGATATTGCCCCGCATCGTTGTGTTTAGCGTCGGAAATGCCGGCTCGCCTTTTATCTCTATTACCTGTGGGAAGACGGATCTATGGAAACGCGGCGCGAAGAACGTATCAACCGGTTAGTTCAGGCGTTAAAACGCGCTGACAAGATCCACCTGAAAGAAGCCGCCGCGCTGCTGGGGGTCTCGGAGATGACCATTCGCCGCGATCTGAGCGCCGAACCGGCGGCCGTGGTGTTGCTCGGCGGCTACGTGGTGACCGATCCGCGCAGCAACGGCGTGACCAACTACTTCGTTTCCGATCAAAAAGCCAAACAGGTCACGGAGAAACGGCGCATCGGACTGCTGGCAGCGCCGCTGATCAATGAAAACGACACGGTGTTTTTTGACTGCGGCACCACCACCCCGGCGATCATCGACGCCATCGCCGACGAGCTGGCTTTCACCGCCGTGTGTCATTCGCTGAACACCTTCCTGGCGCTGCAGGACAAACCGAACTGCAAGGTGGTTCTGTGCGGCGGCGAGTTCAAGCCGAACAACTACATCTTTTCCAGCGTCGGCGGCCGCAACGAGCTCGATCACATCTGCCCGAACATCGCCTTTATCTCCGCCGCCGGCCTCAGCCTGCAGCACGGCGCCACCTGCTTCAACTTCGACGAGCTGGAGATGAAGCATCGCGCCATGGCGATGGCGCAGCAAAAGATCCTGGTGGCAGACCACAGCAAGTTCGGCAAAACCAAGCCGGCCTGCATCGGCCCGCTGACGCAGTTCGATCGGGTGATCACCGATCGCCAGCCGGGCGCCGACTTCCTGGCGTTCTTCAACGACAACGCCATCGCTATCCGCTATTAATCCGCCTTCAGCGCCGTCATAACCGACGGCGCACCGCGTCGATATCCCTCTTTCCCCGCCGAAAAATGAACAAATAATGCGCAATCAATTCACGTTTTTCGCTTATCCGCACGCAACATCAGGTTAATAAAATGCAACAGCTCACCCGAGTGATTATTTTTTCGCAGGCTAAACACGCGGTCGGCTGGGTGAATTAACGGCTATTTATGGCTTTTATATGATAAATCGTGCCAAAGGCCAGGAAGTTTAAATAAACGGCGGTTTACGCGATTGCAGCAAATCTCACCAATACCTGTTAGGTATCTGTTATTTATATGATGAATGGTTACGCATTTTTATCCGCTAACCACGTAAGTAATTTCCCTTCGTTACTAGCGGTGAATTTTAAATAAAAATGATTAAAAACAAAAACATGAATTCAATTTACCTTAAAAACACAATGTGATCCACATCACTAAAACTGCTTAATCCGGGTTTTTAGCTAGATCCAAAACCACGCATAAAATATATTGCTCGGCTTGCTGCTGAGCACAGCGCTTTATCCGGCTAATTATTGTACAAGCCACATAATCGCAGAAATTTTTATGAGAGCGTTCTCAGCACAAAATCTTACACAAATGTGCAACAAATGCGCGAAAAATCGATGAAAAAGCAGATAACTGCACATATTACGCATTTGAGAGCAGGATCACGGTTGTTTCTACTGTAAATCGTTATCTTGCCGCCAACAAAAATCGACAGGCAATGACCTGTCGGCAGCGGTAACGACTTTTATCACCCGTGAAGGTGAAAAGTCTTTAGTGAATTACCCGGCGCTGTGCCTTGGTAATGAACGCAATAAACAACCAGGGGGACGCCAAAACATCCCCGCAAGCAACACCTGATTCTTACCGCAAGCGTTGCCTGAATAGGACGTTTGACGGTTTAACCTTAAGTTTTGCCTTTTAATTTTAAATTCGTGTTCACTTCGGAGATATTTATGGACACTACACAGACCGGCACAATTGCCTCTGCGGCCTCGGGCTCCAGCAGTACCTGGCGTAAAACGGATACCATGTGGATGTTGGGCCTGTACGGCACCGCCATCGGCGCAGGCGTCCTGTTCTTGCCCATCAACGCCGGCATCGGCGGTTTGATTCCTCTGATCATCATGGCCATCATCGCTTTCCCGATGACCTTCTTTGCCCACCGCGGCCTGTGCCGTTTCGTTCTGTCCGGCAAAAATCCCGGTGAAGACATCACCGCCGTGGTGGAAGAGCACTTCGGCATCACCGCCGGCAAACTGATCACTCTGCTGTACTTCTTCGCCATCTACCCGATTCTGTTGGTTTACAGCGTGGCGATCACCAACACCGTCGACAGCTTCATTACCCACCAGTTGGGCATGACGTCGCCGCCGCGCGCCATCCTGTCGCTGATCCTGATCGTCGGCCTGATGACCATCGTGCGCTTCGGTGAGCAGGCCATCGTGAAAACCATGAGCATCCTGGTCTTCCCGTTCGTGGCGGTGCTGATGCTGCTGGCGGTATACCTGATCCCTAACTGGACCGGCGCCATCTTCGAAAACGTGTCGCTGTCCGGCAGCGGTACCGGCATGGGTCACGGCCTGATCATGACCCTGTGGCTGGCAATCCCGGTGATGGTGTTCTCCTTCAACCACTCGCCGATCATCTCCGCCTTCGCCGTCGCCAAACGCGAAGAGTACGGCGCGGACGCCGAGAAGAAATGCTCCCGCATTCTGGCTTATGCACACATCATGATGGTGCTGACAGTGATGTTCTTCGTGTTCAGCTGCGTGCTGAGCCTGACGCCGGAAAACCTGGCGGAAGCCAAGGCGCAGAACATCTCGATTCTGTCTTACCTGGCCAACCACTTTAACAACCCGATGATCGAGTACATCGCGCCGGTTATCGCCTTCGTCGCCATCACCAAATCGTTCCTGGGCCACTACCTGGGCGCCCGTGAAGGCTTCAACGGCCTGGTTGCCAAGTCGATGAAGAGCCGCGGCAAAACCGTCAGCACCGCCAAGCTGAACCGCATGACCGCTATCTTCATGCTGGTGACCACCTGGATCGTCGCCACCCTGAACCCGAGCATCCTGGGCATGATCGAAACCCTGGGTGGCCCAATCATCGCCATGCTGCTGTTCCTGATGCCGATGTACGCCATCCGTAAAGTGCCTGCCATGCGCAAGTACAGCGGCCACATCAGCAACGTATTTGTGGTTGTGATGGGTCTGATCGCCATCTCTGCTATCGTGTTCAGCCTGCTCGGCTAATCACGTCCGGCCGGCGCCGCTGCGCGCCGGCCCTCCCGCACTGCCCCCATTTCCCGTATTCACCGCCTGAAACCTGAAGAAGGAGGCGAGACCATGGTCAGCGTTTTCGATATTTTCAAAATTGGCATTGGCCCATCCAGTTCTCACACCGTTGGTCCGATGAAAGCCGGCAAACAGTTCATTGACGATCTGATCGCCCACCAGCAGCTGCAGGACACCACCCGGGTGGTGGTCGACGTGTACGGTTCGCTGTCGTTGACCGGTAAAGGCCACCATACCGATATCGCCATCATCATGGGCCTGGCCGGCAACCTGCCGCACGACGTGGACATCGACAGCATTCCGGGCTTTATCCGCGACGTCGAACAGCGCGGTCGCCTGCCGCTGGCCAACGGCCACCACGAGGTGGATTTCCCGCAGCATGGCGGCATGAATTTCCACGGCGATAACCTGCCGCTGCACGAAAACGGCATGCGCATCCGCGCCTTCGCCGGTGAACGCTTGCTGCACAGCAAAACCTATTACTCGATCGGCGGCGGTTTCATCGTCGACGAAGAGCACTTCGGCCAGTCCGCCGAGGGCACCACGCCGGTGCCCTACCCGTTCAAATCGGCGCACGATCTGCAGCAGCATTGCAAAGAGACCGGGCTGTCGTTGTCCGGCCTGGTGATGCAGAACGAGCTGGCGCTGCGCAGCAAAGCGGATATCGACGCGCACTTCGCCGACGTCTGGCAGGTGATGAGCGCCGGTATTGAGCGCGGCATCAACACCGAAGGCCTGCTGCCCGGCCCGATGAAGGTGCCGCGCCGCGCCGCCGCGCTGCGCCGCATTCTGGTGACCGGAGACAAGAACAATATCGACCCGATGAACGTGGTCGATTGGATCAACATGTTCGCGCTGGCGGTCAACGAAGAGAACGCCGCCGGTGGCCGCGTGGTGACCGCCCCGACCAACGGCGCCTGCGGCATCATCCCTGCGGTGCTGGCCTACTACGACAAGTTCATCCGCCCGGTGAACGCCAATTCCTACACCCGCTACTTCCTGGCGTCCGGCGTGATTGGCGCGCTGTACAAGATGAACGCTTCGATCTCCGGCGCCGAAGTGGGTTGCCAGGGGGAAGTGGGCGTCGCCTGCTCGATGGCGGCGGCCGGGTTGACCGAGCTGCTGGGCGGCAGCCCGGCGCAGGTGTGCATCGCGGCGGAGATCGCCATGGAGCACCATTTGGGACTGACCTGCGATCCGCTCGCCGGCCAGGTTCAGGTGCCTTGCATCGAACGCAACGCCATTTCCGCCGTCAAGGCAGTCAATGCCGCGCGCATGGCGATGCGCCGCACCAGCGAACCGCGGGTTTGTCTGGATAAGGTCATCGAAACCATGTACGAAACCGGCAAAGACATGAACGCCAAATACCGCGAAACCTCACAGGGCGGGCTGGCGATCAAGGTCGTGGCCTGCAACTGATCGCCACGGCAAGGCACTTAAGGCGCCGGCCGGTCCGATTTGGCCGGCGCCGTCTCAATGCCGTTCCTTCCCTGCCGCAACGCCCGGCTGAATGCCGGTTCGAGCCCCATGGCGCCGGGACGGGCGCTGTGTCGCAGCCACCCATAAAGCTCGGCATTACGCCGGAATCCCATTTTGCGCATAACGCTCATCTTGTGGTTGCTGACGGTTTTCACGCTGATGTCCAGCATCCGTGCGATTTGCGTCACCCCCATCTCCCGCGTCATACAGCGCATGATCTCCTGTTCACGCAGCGTCAGGCCGCGGTGCTGGCATATGCAGTTCCTGCCACAACCCGGCCTGCCCGGCCATTTGCTGCGCCGTTCCAGCTCGGCGCTCACCTGATACAGCGCCGAGACCAACGGCGTATCGTGGTAGATAACACCGGCCTCCAGCGCGCAACGGTTCCCAACGGTGCGCTTATGCCGCCCCTCCGGCGTTCGCAACGAGAAATACAGCGTTTTGCGCCCCGCGGTCTGCGTCTCAAAGAAGTGACAAAAACAGCTTTGCACGCCGGGAGGAAAATAGCAGAACACCAGATCGGCTTCGTGAACCTGCTGCGCATCCAGTAACAGCGTGCGCTTGCCGTAAGTGCTGAAGTGCAGCGCCAGAGCCTCCTGCCAGCCGGCGCTGAAGTAACGGTTTTCATCAAATAGCGCGATTTTTATCATCGTGTTCATCCCTGCCCTCCCGCCGTTCCGGCTTCCCGTTTAACCGCCTGAGCGCCCTTTGCCGGCGCCTGACTGTTGTCGATGCGTAATTCATAAATCATGGTGGCGTTAGGTGGCACTTTCGGCGGGTAGCCGGTTTCGCCGTAGGCCAGCGCCGGCGGCACAACCATCGTCAGCGAACCGTGGTTGTGCAGATGGCTTATCGCCTCCCTGAACAGCGGCGGATACTCGGACAGCGGTTGCGACAGCACCTTGCCGCTCAGTTCCATATCCTGGATCACCGTACCGTCGGTCAACTTCTCCTTCACGACCACATCGACCACCGCCGTTGGTGCCAGCGCGCCCTCCCCGGCGTAATCCACCCGATACCAAAAGCCCATCGCCGACTGCTTTACGCCCTTTTGTTGACTGAATCGCGCCAGGTAATCTTCATCACGCCGCCGCTGTTCGTTAACGCGTTTCTCACGCGCGGCCACGGCGGCGGCATCCGCCTGCGCCGTCAGCGCATCCAGTTCATCCGGCGGCAGCCGCAAACGCCCCGAGACGCTATCGATGACGCCCGCCAACAGGCTGTCGCGGTCCACCGGTACGCCCCAGCTTTGACGCGCCGCCACTACCCCCTGAATGTCCCGCCCCAGCGCACTGCCCGCCGCATAGGACAAACGCTTGCGTTCATCCTTCAACTGCTCCGGCGTCACTTCCCATTGCAGCCGCTTATGCAGCGCCAATAGCGCTTCGCGCGTCTGCTGGGTCACTTTCTGCTCACCGGCCCGCTTCTGCTCGCTCTCTTCCAACGCGGCGCGCAGAGCGTGCAACGCCTCCTGGTGCTCGCGTTGGCGTTGTGCAAGCGTCTGTGCCGATGCCTGCGCGGCAGATTCCAGCTCGGTAACGCGCCGTTCGGCCTGCGCCGCCGCCGCTCTGCTTTTGGCGGTTTCCTGCGTCGCCTGACGCAACAGCGCCTCGGCGCGCTGCGCATCGGGCGAACCGCGCCAGGCGGCGCCCAGCCCGGCGATCCACTGCTGAAGCGTTGACGAGTCCGGCAACGTCGCGACGGATGGCGTCGCTTTCTCCGCCCGCAACGCGGCGAGTTCCTGGCGCAACATCGTCAGTTCCATTCGCTGACGCGCCAGCTGTTGATCACGCGCCAATAATTCCTGGGTCAGCGTAAAAGCTTTGGCCGATGAAGCAGGCTGGTTGGCGCCCGACGTGCGCTTTGCCGGCTCAGGCCTTTTTTGTCCCGCCCCGCGGTCGGCTGGCGCCGCTTTTTCGTTCGTCGGCACGGTGTTTTGCCGTTGATACTGCTCGGCAAACTGCAGCAGCGCCGGCACGCCGTCGTCCGCCAGCGCGACGCCGGAGAACAGCAGAGCGACGCAGCCCAGCAGGCGCAGCCTCATTTAATCTGCTCCCCGCGATCCGCCAAGCCGGTCAACACCGCCTGATTCACCCCGGCGCACAGATAGTTGACCTTGTAGCGATACAGCGCATCCACCGTCGCCTGCGTGTCGCCGTTTACCCTGGCGCGCAGGCTGGCGTACTGCGAAGCGCCGCTCATCAGGCTGTCGAAGGCCTGCTTATAGCGCTGATACTGTTTCTCGTCGATCGCGCGCAATGCCCCCAGTTGCTGCTGGCACTGCTGCAGTTGCTCGGCCTCACGCTGCTTGCGCAAAGCCTCTTCTGACGGAGGTTGCACAACCTGATTTTTAGTGTTCACGGCGGGCTTGCCCGACTTTTGGCTTTGGCAAGCGGCGGCGCTCAACGCCAACAGGCACAGCAGCCCCATGCGCAGGGCGTGATTGACGTGCTTTCTCATCATTGCGTTTCTTGTCCTTGTAGACGCTTATTCGTATTCCAACGTAAAAGTGGCCACCGCGCTGAAGGTGCCGCGGCCGATGGACTTCGTCTGGATAGCCTCCGGCTCCCCTTGCACATAGGCCTGCAGCGTAAGCGTGGTGTTGCCGGCATTCAGGCGGAATTTATCGCTGGCGCGATTGAGCGGCAGCGCCTTGCCGCTGCTGTCCTCCAGCCCGATGCCGATCCCCGACGCCAGGCTGCCGGCATCCAACGCCAACAGGCCGGGCAGTTTGGCGTTCTCGGTGCCGGTAAACGTGATAGCCACCGTATTGCCCAGGCTGAGATCGCACTCGGTCAGGTGCAACGCGAAGGTTTGGCTGTGGGAGCGGGTGTTCAGATACAGGTATTTGTCGACGATGGTGCCGAAATCCAGCGGAATGTCCTCATCCCCTGGCTGAATGACGCACGGCTCGGCCACCAGCGCGCCGTGAAAGCGCATGTTTTCCGCCGCAGTCGCCGACTGCGCCATTATGCCGGCCGCCATGACCATGCCAGCCCCCAACAGCGCGCTCCGGCGCCGGTTCGTCTCTGTCGCGCGCATGACGCCACTCCCTTTGGTTGCGCTTGCGCCGACCGGGCGCAAGCGGCGTATTAGTCGTAGTAAAGCCGGAAATCGATCGCCGCACGGTAAGCGCCGGCGCTCAGCGTCGCCGGGGTGCGCACCGGCGTCACCGTGTACATCAGGGTGTTTTGTCCCGGCGTCAGCAATACCGGTTTGTTACGCGCGCCGAGGCGCACAGGCAGGCCGGTGGCATCTGCCAACTGCAACCCCAATCCGGTAACGCCGGCGACCCTGACCAACCCCGGCGCGTCGTCATCCGTCGGCGCGGCAAACGCCACGGACACCGCAGGCTGGCTGCCGCTCCAGGCCAGCACTCCGGTCCAGGCGTCGCGGTTGCTCGCCGGCGCCCGCAGACAGTCTTTCAGCGTCAGCTCGAACGCCACCGGCGTGCCGCGATCGCCCGGGCGCTGGAAGTGCGCCGTTCCCGTCTCACCCAACCACACTTCCTGACGAGCGGTGGTCATTTCCAGGCTGCAGGCGCTTTCCGTCAACGCGCCGTAGACGTGGAGCGTGCCGTTCGCGCCCTCCACGTCCCAATTGTCTACCGCGCGGGCCGGCGGCATCAGCATCAGCATCGCGCCCGCCGTCAGCGGCACCATCAGCGCGGCCAATACCGTCAGGCCGATAGTGCGTCGCTGATGGCGCTCATAGGCCTTTCCCAACAGCATGGGGATCTTTCGTTGCATGATTCGTTCACTCCGCTGTGTTCACTCTGTCTTTCTTGCCTGCGCGCGGCTCGTCATTTGGCGGCCGGCACGGCCTGGCAGGCATTGCCGGCGCAGCGGAAGTTCAACTGCGGCCGCCCGCCGTAATCGTTGATGTACGCCAGCGACGGCGCGTTGCCGAGGCTCGCGGCGGAGACGTTCAGCGGGGCATTGGCCTTCGGCGCCACCATCAACGGTTCAAAGCCCGCCGCCCCTTTCCCGCCCTTGCCGGCGCTCGCCTCAACGATCGTCACGTAATACGGGGTCGGGTTGTTCACCACGTACGTGTCACCCTGCCGGGTCAGGGTCAGCTGCTCCTGCCACGGCGCCGCGTTCTTCTTCGGGGCGAGCGCCGCCGGGCGATAAAACATTTTGATGCGCGTCTGCAACGCTATCTGCAGCGTATTCGGCTTGTTGCTGCGCGGCGGGATTTCACGCAGGTTGAAGTAATACAGCGTCTCCCTGTCCTGCGGCAGCTGACGCGCGGCCGGCAGCGACTGGATCTTCACCTGGCTCGGTTTGCCCGGCTCCACCCGCTGCACCGGCGGCAACACGGTGAAAGGGCTTTGGATTTTGTTGCCGCGATCGTCTTCGATCCACCCCTGCGCCAGATACGGCAACTGTTTGTTCTGGTTACTGATGTTGAGACTGACCGTTTTCAGGTCGCCGTCGAAAATCACGCGCGTGCGATCCAGCGCGATAGCCGCATGAGCGGGCAGGCCGACCGCGCCGAGCGTCAATGCGGCGGCGAGCGGGCCCACAAGGGAAACGGTCTTTCTGGTCATAGTCAGATTCATCATGTCTTCACGGTTCCAGTCGGCCGAAGGCGGGCAATCCCGCCCCGGCGGTTTAGCGGCGGAGCGCACTCCGCCGGGTGTAAGTCAGTTGGCGTCAGCCGCCGGCTTGTTGCCGGCAAGAGGACGGCAAGGCAGCAGCAGCGTGTTCATCAGCATTTCGGCCGGCAACGGCGCCGGCAGCTGGATTTCACACTGCGCCGCGCCGTTCCAATGCACGCTCATGCGCTCGCCGGGGTTGAGGCCGGACAGGTAAACGCTGCCGCCGTCATTGATGATGCCGGTCTCCTGTTTACGGGCATTCAACACCGTGGCGCCGAATGGAGGCTCGCTGCCGTCCGCCAGTTTGACGATCGCCATCGCCTTCTCGCCGGCAATCACCTCAAACTTGCGGTAGCCGATGGCTCCCTCGGTCAACGTGGCCTGCACCACGGAACGCGTCGCCTCGACGTTGTCGCTCAGGCTGTTGAGATCAATGCTGGCCTTATTGCGGTAGTAGCTGTTTACATCCGCCACCACCGCTTTGCCGTAACGGTTGGTCAGCACCGTACTGCCGTAGCCGCGTACCGGCACGCCGGCGACGCCTTCGGTATCGAGCAGCAAGCGTGTGCCGCCCGGCGTATTGACACGGTGCAGCACCGCCCCTTCCGCCGCCATCGTCAGGCCGCCCTGCGCGCCGATGCCGACGGCGCTATAGCGGCCGGCCTGGTAGCTCGCGTTGGCGTTGATCTGCGCCATATCGCCCTGATGGCTGTAATAGCCGCTGGCCGTCGCCCCGCTGCGTGCGGCGCCGGCGCTGATCTGATAGTTGTTGTGTTCATCGACCCGGTTGTAGTAACCGACCCGGTGGGCGTTCTCTTCGCGATCGAGCGTCATGTTGTAACTGAGCGTGCCCGCGCTGCCCCAGGGCAGCGACAGCGACAGATACATCCCGTCGTCATTGCGTTCGTTATAGCGGTTGCGGTAGGCCGACAGCGACACGCTGACGCTCTTGAAATCGCCGATATCGAAGTAGCGCGATACCATCAGGTTGTAACGATCGTTCGGCGCCCGATCCCAGTAGGTTTGGTGGCTGTAGTTGAGATAGGTGCTCAACCCCAGATCGCGGAACTGTTTGTTGAAGGTGATGGTGTACATTTCCTTGCTCTTGCCGCTGCGTCCTCCTTCGTAACGCGCATCGAGGTAGTCCCCCATGCTCATGAAGTCCTCCTGGGAGAAGCGGTAGCCGGCGAAGGTGATCTGGCTGTCGTACTGGTCGAAGTTCTTCGAATAGCTCAACCGGTACGAACCGCCGGTCAGAGCGCCCTCCTGCGGCAAGCGCGCACGCGACTGCGTGGCATCGAACGACAACGCCCCCAGCGCCATCAGATCGCGCCCGATCCCCAGCGACAGCGCGTTGTAATCGCCGCCGGCGATGCCCCCGCCGTACAGCGACCAGCCGTTGCTGATGCCCCAGGAGAACTCACCGGTGCCGAACATCGGCCCGCGCAGGTGATGCCCCCATTCCGACGGCTTGCCCGTCGCCAGCTTGTAACGCACCGTACCCGGTCGCGTCAGATAAGGGATGTTGGCGGTGTTCATCTTGAACTCCTGCACGCTGCCGTCTTGCTCTTCGACGCGTACGTCCAGCTCGCCGGAAACCGCGTCGTTGATGTCCTGAATGCGGAATGGCCCCGCCGCCACCTGCGTCTCATACAGCACGCGCCCCTGTTGGCTGACCACCACCTTGGCGTTGGTTTTCGCCACGCCCGTCACTTCCGGCGCATAGCCGCGCAGGTTGGGCGGCAACATGCTGTCGTCGGATCGCAGACTGACGCCGGTAAAACGCAGGCTGTCGAAAATGTCGGAGTTCAGATAATCCTCCCCCATCGTCAGCCGCGAGCGCAGCGCCGGAATAGCCCGATAGGCGTAATAGCGGCTCCAGTCGAACTGTTTGTCGGTCGACTGAGAAGAACCGGTCTGATGGTTGAGATTAGCCTGCCAATCGGCGCGTAGACGCCAGGCGCCCAGATTGGCGCCGCCGGTGCCGTTGCCGCTCAGGCTATAACTGCTGCCGCCTTTCTGATGTTTTTGCGTTTGAGCATTGACGTTATAGTCAAACAGCAGCCCGGGAATACCGTCATCCCAGCGCGAAGGCGGGTCCCAGTTTTCCGAGCTGTATTCCAGATAGGCCTGAGGAATATTGAGGTACAGCGAGGAGCTGGCAAGATCGCCGCGGGCTTCCATCCCAGCCAGGCTGGAGGCGTTAAGGCAACGGCCGCCGTGCGTCCAGTTCAACGTGCTCAACAGTTTTTCTTTCAGCCCCAGTTGGTTGACCAACTCCGGCGAAAGACAGGCTTCGCTGCCTTTAGGATCGTTCTCGGGCGCCATAAACGTCACCGGCTGTTCCGGCAGGTCGTTCTTATTGACGTGCACCACCATGGTATAAACGCCCGGCATGATGTAGCCGCTGCGCGTAAACTGGCTCAGATCGATATTTTTACGATCGTTGATGTCCAAGACGTCAGTATTGAATTGAATAACGTCGGCGGCATAAACCAACGCGATCGGATTTCCCAGAGAAAGGGCGACACAGAGCCCCAAGGCCTGAAGACGAAATAACTTCCCTGCCGGTGAAAGCATAATAAAGTCCTTTCAATAACGAATTAACCGTCAGTACGAGAAAAAATCAAAAATAATCCAGCTTAAAACGCACTGTGGAAAAATACGCTCCCACCTTCAACGGCTGGTGATTCGGCATTAACGTCATGGAATAATTCAGCACTCGGCTCCCCGGTATTATTCCCTCCATCGGCAATGGCTCCCCTGGAATAACCGGCCTGCCGCGGCTGTCTTTTATCTTCAATGCGATGCCGCGCGCATCGCCCTGTACGCCAAACAAAACGCCTTCCGCCAAACCGTCAAACGTGACCTGAAAGAATTTCCAATCAGGCTTGTTTTCCGGACGTTCCAAAATGCAATTAACCAATTCAATACTGAAAGGTTTAGTCATCCCCTGGCCGTCACGAATGATCTGTCCGATAGGAAGAGTGTCCATATCGATAGTCTGATCGCGGCTGCCGGCGGCAATGGCGCAGGCAGTGTCGATAATGGCGCCGTGCATACTGACTTTGCCCCACCCCTGTGCGGCGGAAATTGCACTGCCGGGCGCAAACGCCAACGACGCCAAAAGAACGGCACCCGCTCGATTCCTTGAAAAAAACATCGCGACATTCCTTTGACACAGAGAGTCACCAGGCATGCGGCGTACCCCATGCCTGGTTGATTAAGCCTGCTGTCTCACTTACTGATAAGCCAGAGTGAAGTCGGCTACGGCGGTGAAATCGCCCGGAACGATGGCTGCGGAAGCGCCTTCACCCTGCAGGTAAGCGGCGAAGTTCAGGCTGTTGTTGCCAGTATTCAGCGTCTGTGCCGCAGTCGCCTGACCCAGTTTGATCGGCTGGCCGCCATAAGTGATTGCTACGCCGGCGCCGCTGGCGGTCCCCGCGATACCCAACAGATCCTTGTTGGTTGACGATGCAATGCCGCTGAAGGTGGTTTTAACGGTTTTCAGCGTAGTGGTATCACACTGCTCCAGCTTGATTTCAAACGGACGCGGGTTGGATTTGCCGCCGTTTTTCAACGCCACGTTAGAAACCTGGCCCAGATCTACGGTCTGATCGATAGACTCGGGTGCAATAGAGCATGGCGCATCAATAATAGAACCCGTGAAGGTCACTTTACCGTGTCCCTGATCGGCTGCCTGTGCAAAAGAACTTGCGCCAAATGCAATCACTGCAGCCATCATGATTTTGTTAAGTTTCATAGAACCTATATTCCTTATAAGAAAAAATGCATATTCCAATCAAGAAAAAGAGCAACAGGAAATCTGCTCGCGCTTATATATGCGCAGCCCTGATTCTTTAGCATCTTGCTGGTTGGTTAACTGCCAAAACCCAAAAATACCGACAATAAACACGTCGATAACGGCAAGTCTGCAGCGGCCTACCCATTAATGAACTCGTCATATAAAAATAAACGAAATCACAACAAGCAGAGACCAATACTTTCTAACCCGCCCTTCTTGTCTGGCGATGAATATTCTGGCAAATGCCCACCAGCAAAAAAAGTCTTTTTTTGATCAAGACGAACATTCGCAATTTATTTCCTAATTAAAGTTAATTTAGTGTTATTTTTAGGCTCATAGATCGTAAAAAATACTTTTATAGTGCAATATCCTGTTTTTCTCTGTTTCACAATTAATCAGATCGCAAAGCGGCTCTTTGTGAATATAATAAACCAAAACTTTAGGTTTCTGCGTGACACTCCCCCAGCCTGCAAACAGGTAAGAACGGAGTGGGAAACCCCTTTTTTTCAATCCTGATAAATAGATAGGATTTTTCTTGATTCGCGATTTACCTCGTTATTGGTAGGCAGTGAAACTTTGTTTTTTCTTAGGAATACAGCAATCGAAATACAGAGGAAGTGCTATGGAAGCGTTATCTCCAAAACAAAAGGAAATACGGCAATTGCAGCACGATCTGCTGCAAACATTATTCGCGCAGTCGCCCCGTCAATGTCCCGACACCGGACTGCCACCTCAGCATCTGTGGTTGTCTACCCGGCAACTGGCCAACGCCGTCAACGTCGGTGTTTACCGCGCCCGGCTACTGCTGTTGGAGCTCGTCGCCAAACAAGAAGTGCTCGTAACGGACGGCTCCATCAACAACTCGTTGAGGTGGTACCCCACTGCCCTACTGCCAGCTGGAAACAAGGAAATACCAGGAATAGATGCGCCTTATTCTCGTTTAACGGAATAACGCCGGCACAGTCAGCCTAATTAGCCCTATTTCATGGCGGCACCTAACCAAATGACACTATATAATCGGGATATTATTGTGAGAAAAACAACCATCCTATTTTTACAACACTGCCTGGCATTATCTTTCTTCGTACTCATTGGTAACGCCAATGCATTTACCTGTAAAACCTCCGACGGCGGGAGCATTGGTCAGGGTGGTTCAATGACGCCGGTCGACGTCAGGGTAAAGATAGGCCCTGAATTGTCCATCGGGAAAAATGAAATCGTCAACGTCAGTCAGGTGACCTGTAAAAACGACGTCGCCAGCTGGAAAGATATTTTACTCACCGGCAGCCCGGCGTTGTCGATGAACACCGCCATTTTCGGTACGCTTGCCAACGGCATGACAATCAACGGCACCGACTACTTATCCCCGATCCAATCGGGTATCCAGGTGATGACGATTACCGGCCTAAACAGTGCCAGCATTTCCATCAGGGTTTACATCGTGCTCAACCGTTCGCCGACGCAGGATATCAAGGTGAACAAGGGCGACGTCATCGGCCAAATCAACTTTGAACAAAAAAATGACCAGTCAGGTTGCCCAAAGTGTGGGCCTTACCGGTGGCGCCTGATCGCCGACAACGACGCCTACTTCGTCACCACCAGTTGCACTATCAACAACGGCCAGCAGATTAACGTCGACTTTGGGCAGATCCGCCAGGACTTCCTCACGCAGAGCGCCAGCAACGCCCAACTCAAACAGGACAAGGCGCTCAGCTACCGCTGTGACGATCAGAGCGCGACACAAGACATTTTGGTTCGCATGGTCAGCGATGCCAGCGGCTTCTCCAGCGATTTCATCAAGACCTCCAATCCTAATGTCGGCGTAGCCATGGTGCACAATGGCGCGGTGGTGAAACCCAACAATACGTTCAGAACGCGCATCGTCAACGGGCTGGGCAACGACACCGTCACCTTTGTGCCAGTGAAGAACAATGTGCCTTACACCAGTATTGCCACCGGTCCGATGTCAGGCTCGGCCACGCTGATCTTCAGCGCACCTTGAGACGGGAACCCGAATGAACATGATGAGGAAAACGCGCTGCGCTCTGCTGTTTACGCTGGGTGTGATCAGCGCCGCCCCCCAGGCCGCCGACCAGGGCACCAAGGTCAGTATCACCGCCACCGTGGTGGCGCCTCCGCCTTGCGTGATCAACGACGGGCGCACCATCGATATCGACTTCGGCAAGGTCGGCATCAAACGTATCGACGGTAATCGCTATATGCAACGCATCGATTACAGCATCAAGTGTGAGTTTCTGGATAACAGCCGCCAGTTGAAAATGAAGATCATGGGCAGCGCGGCGGCCTTTGACAGCAGCGTGTTGAACAGCAGCGTCAATGGGCTGGGCATCAAACTGCTGGCCAACGGCAAGGCTTTCGCCATCAATACGCCGCTGAACATCGACTACGCCAATCCGCCGACGCTTGATGCGGTGCCGGTGAAAAACAGCGCCGTCACCCTGGCGGAAGGTGACTTTTCCAGCGGAGCTACCATGCTGGTGGACTATTTCTGAAACGCCATGGATACTGAAAATAAAAAAAGCCGCAACGTCTCCGTTGCGGCTTGGTCGAGGATGGTGCGCCCGGGGCGCTCCCACATCAGGCTATTCAGCCGAAGATCCCGCCGAACCACTGGCTCAGCTTCATCATCACCATATCCCAGATGCGGCTGAAGAAGTTGCCCTCTTTCACCTCTTGCATCGCCACCAGCGGGTGCTGCTCGATGGTCTTGCCGTCCAGCTGGAAATCGATGGTGCCGACCACCTGGTTTTTCGCCAGCGGTGCCTCCAGCGTCGGTTGGGTCAGCTTGTAGCTGGCCTTCAGGTTTTTCATCTGCCCTTTCGGAATGGTGACCGAAGCGTCTTTCGCCACGCCGAGCGGCACTTCGCTGACGTCGCCGAACCACACTTTCTGGGTGACGAACGGCTTATCGGCCTTGATCGGCGTCGCGGTTTCATAGAAGCGGAAGCCCCAGGTCAGCAGCTTTTCGCTCTCGCTAAAGCGCACGCGATCGCTCGGCGCGCCTAAAACTACCGAGATCAGACGCATCGGGCCGTCGGTGGCGGACGCCACCAGGTTGTGGCCGGCGCCGCTGGTGTAACCGGTCTTGATGCCGTCGACGTTCAGGTTGCTGCTCCACAGCAGACGGTTGCGGTTAATCTGGCGGATCTTGTTAAAGGTGAACTCTTTCTCTTTATGCAGCGCGTATTCGTCCGGCACGTCGCGGATCAGCGCCTGACTCAACAGCGCCATGTCGCGCGCGGTGCTGTACTGCCCTTCCGCATCCAGACCATGCACCGTCAGGAAGTGGGTATTCTGCAGCCCCAGAGATTTGGCGTAGTTGTTCATCAGGCCGACGAACGAATCCTGGCTGCCCGCCACGTAGTCCGCCAGCGCGATGCTGGCGTCGTTGCCAGACTGGATCACGATGCCTTTATTCAGTTCCAGCACCGGCACCTGATCGCCGGGCTTGATAAACATCAGCGAAGAACCGCGCAGCGCCGGGTTACCCGGCGCCCAGGCATCTTTGCCGACGGTGACCATGTCTTCCGGCTTGATCTTGCCGGCCTTGATCGCCTGGCCGATCACGTAGCTGGACATGATCTTGGTCAGGCTGGCGGGATCGAGACGGGTGTCGGCATTGCCTTCGGTCAGCACCTTGCCGCTGTTGTAGTCCATCAGAATGAAGGCCTTGGCGTCTACCTGCGGCGGCGCCGGCGGCTCAGCCGCGTGCACGGCCGGGGCGGCCAGCAACAGGATGCCTACGCTGAAGGTCAGTTTTTTCAGGGAAGTGGATAAGTTTTTTTTCATCATGACGTCGCCAGAGTGTCCATTCAAAACCATTGAAATAGCGTTAACTTTCAAACATGTTCACGTTTTAAGCCAACCAGCGAGAGTGGCCCGGTGCGCGCGTGCCGGCCGCAACCCCTTGCGGCGCCCGTAGCGGGTAACACAACGCACCGAAAATGCCCTTGCTGTGAGTTTATGTGATTTATCTTATTTTTGCAGGGTTTAGCGTGAATTTTCAGCATTTTTACATAACTGTACGCAGCCCCCCGCTTATCGTTCAAAAAAGCATCGCGACGCGCATTTTTGCATCCACCCACGGCTACACGGCCAAGCATCTGCACCGCTAAACATCTGCGCATCCATACGTCTAAAAAAGATTAATATATTCCATAATGGCATATAGAACCGTTATTTGTTCTTTTTAAAGCGCTTATCCTCAGCGCTATCATCCGCACAAAGACTTTTATACCGAATAATCCTGGAGATGAGTCATGGCAATCCCCCATTCCGTCATCGAGATGATTGGCAATACCCCGATGCTGGAACTGACCCAGTTCGATACCGGCCCATGCCGGCTGTTCGTCAAGCTGGAGAACCAGAATCCCGGCGGTTCGATCAAAGACCGCGTGGCGCTGTCGATGATCGAACAGGCCGAGCGCGACGGCAAACTGCAGCCGGGCGGCACCATCATCGAAGCCACCGCCGGCAATACCGGCCTGGGGTTGGCGCTGGTGGCGGCGCTGAAAGGCTATAAGCTGCTGCTGGTGGTGCCAGACAAGATGAGCCGCGAGAAGATCTTCCACCTGCGCGCGCTGGGCGTGGAAGTGCTGCTGACCCGCTCGGACGTCGGCAAAGGGCATCCGGCTTACTATCAGGATTACGCCAAACGTCTGGCCGGGGAGATCCCCGGCGCCTTTTATATCGATCAGTTCAACAACCCGGCCAATCCGGCGGCCCATACCACCACCACCGCGCCCGAACTGTGGCGGCAAATGGAGCATGACGTGGACGCCATCGTGGTCGGCGTCGGCTCCGGCGGCACGCTGGGCGGGCTGAGCCACTATTTCGCCGAGGTTTCGCCGCAGACGGAATTCGTGCTGGCCGACCCTGCGGGTTCAATACTGGCGGACTATCTCGACAACGGCCACATCGGCGAAGCGGGCAGCTGGCTGGTGGAAGGCATCGGCGAAGACTTCGTCCCGCCGCTCAGCGACTTTGACCAGGTCCGCAATGCTTACCGCATCGGCGACGCCGAAGCCTTCACCACCGCGCGCGAGCTGCTGCGTAAGGAAGGCGTGCTAGCGGGCTCCTCCACCGGCACCCTGCTGGCCGCCGCCCTGCGTTATTGCCGCGCGCAAACCGAACCCAAGCGGGTGGTGACCTTCGTCTGCGACAGCGGCAACAAATACCTGTCTAAAATGTATAACGACCACTGGATGCTGGAACAGGGTCTGCTGAGCAAACCGCAGCACGGCGATCTGCGCGATCTGATCGCCTACCGCCACGACGAAGGCGCCGCCGTTTCCGCCGCGCCGGACGATACGTTGGCGATCGTGCACGCCCGCATGCGGCTGTACGACATCTCTCAGCTGCCGGTGCTGGAAGGCGATCGGGTGGTCGGTCTGATCGATGAGTGGGATCTGCTGAACGCCGTCCAGGCCGACGCCACCCACTTCAGCCTGACGGCCGGCAGCGCGATGACCAAACAGGTCCATACGCTGCAAAAGGAAGCCGGCTACGAGGAATTACAGGCCACCTTCAACCATGGCCACGTCGCGGTGGTGCTCGACGGCGAGCGCTTCCTCGGCCTGATTACCCGCACAGACGTGCTTAACGCCTGGCGCCAAAAATTACGTTAATAAGGACCCATTATGGCCAAGTTTGATACGTTGACCGTTCACGCCGGTTACACCCCGGACGCGACCGGCGCAGTGATGCCGGCGATTTACGCCACCTCCACCTACGCCCAACCGGCGCCGGGCGAACATACCGGCTATGAATATTCCCGCAGCGCCAACCCGACGCGCACCGCGCTGGAAAGCGCCATCGCCGAACTGGAAGGCGGCAGCCGCGGTTACGCCTTCGCCTCCGGCCTGGCGGCCTGCTCCACGGTGCTGGAGCTGCTCGATAAAGACAGCCACCTGATCGCGGTGGACGACCTGTACGGCGGCACCTATCGCCTGCTGGAAAAAGTGCGCAGCCGCACCGCCGGCCTGCGCGTGACTTACGTGGCGCCGGCGGATCTCGCCGGGCTGGAACAGGCGATCGAGCCGGATACCAAAATGATCTGGGTGGAAACCCCGACCAACCCCTTGCTGAAACTGGCGGATCTGAGCGCCATCGCCGCGATCGCTAAAAAGCATCAGCTTATCAGCGTGGCGGACAATACCTTCGCCTCGCCGTATCTGCAGCGTCCGCTGGATCTGGGCTTTGACGTGGTGGTGCACTCCGCCACCAAATACCTCAACGGCCACTCCGACGTGGTGGCCGGCGTCGCGGCGGTGGGGGATAACCCGGCGCTGGCGGAACAGCTCGGTTTCCTGCAAAACGCCGTCGGCGGCATTCTCGATCCGTTCAGCAGCTTCCTGACGCTGCGCGGCATTCGCACTCTGGCCCTGCGCATGCAGCGCCACAGCGACAGCGCGCTGCGCATCGCCCAGTGGCTGGAGAGCCAGCCGCAGGTGGAAAACGTCTACTACCCCGGCCTGCCGAGCCATCCGCAGCATGCGCTGGCGGCACGCCAGATGACGCGCTTCGGCGGCATGATCTCGGTACGGTTGAAAGGCGACGACGCCTATGCGCGCCGGGTCATCCAGCGTTCGCGCCTGTTCACCCTGGCGGAAAGCCTGGGCGGCGTAGAAAGCCTGATCAGCCAGCCGTTCAGCATGACGCACGCCTCCATTCCGCTGGAACAGCGCCTGGCAACCGGCATCACGCCGCAGCTGGTGCGCCTGTCGGTGGGGATAGAGGATGTGGAAGATCTGATCGCCGATCTGCAGCAGGCGCTGGCGGAATAATCGCCGCATCAGCGCACGATCAGCCCGGCCGGCGCGCCGGGCTTTTTTACGCCCGTCGTTCAGACGCCGATGACGTCCTGATAAAAACGGTGCGCCACATCGGGATGGGAGCGGATGCGGCCTTTCAGGTAGTTATACCCCACGTCGCGCAGCAACGGGTTGAGCGGATCGCTGGCCGGGCCGCGCGCCTGCGCCGCCAACTGCGGCGGCAATTGATACAGCGGCACCACCGCATCCAGCCGTGCGCCGAGGAAGAACGCGATCGACAGCCTGTCGCACCCCGCCGGCGGCGTTTCCACCCGGTGCACCGTGGCGCGCAGATAGCCGTTGGTCGCCAGTTCCAGCAGCTCGCCGATGTTCACCACGAAAGTGTCTTCACGCGGTTGGGCGTCGATCCACCGCCCTTCACTCACCTCCACCTGCAGCCCTTTTTGCGCGTCCTGCAGCAGGAAGCTGAGAAACCCGGAGTCCTTGTGCGCGCCGACACCCTGTGCGCTGCCGGTGGCGTCCCGCCCCGGATAGCGGATCAGTTTGATGTGCTCGTTGGGTTTCTCGCCGTACAAGCGATCGAACGCCTGCTCCGGCAGCGACAGCGCCAAAGCGAAAGCGCGCAGCAGCCGCAGCGACATGGCGGTCATCGCCTGTTGCCACTCCAGCAGCAGCGGTTTCAGCGCCGGCAGCGCCGCCGGCCACTGATTTGGCCCCTGCAGACGCGCCCAGCGCGGCGTGTCATCAGCCAGCGTCAGCGCCGGGCGTTCGGCGCCGATATCGAACTGTTCGCGCCAGTCAGGCTGCCCGCGCGTGAGCTCCGCCGCCGCCCGGTTGTAACCGCGAAAGTGCGGCGAATGCACCATCTGCACCGCCAGCTTGTCGGCTTCCGGCAGGGCGAAAAATTGCCGCGCGGCGTGCTGCAGTCGCGCATTCAACGCGCCGTCCACGCCGTGCCCGCGCAGAAAGAAAAAACCGACGTCGCGGGCCGCCACGCGCAAATCGTCGAGAAAGGCGCGCCGCTGGCGCGCATCGCCGTCAAGCTGCGAAAGATCCAGCAGCGGCAACGTCTTCAACGTCGTCAGGTGCGTCATCATGCGGTTCCTCTTCTTCCCCGATCACGATCGGGCTGCCGTACAGGCGAATAATCAACATTGTCACTCCCTGGCGGGTAGCTGCATTTGCCCCATAGTTACCATCGCGCTCGCCGGGACGGCCAATATTGTTGCGTTCTAAGTTATGCAAACGTTCAACAAACTGTCGCAAAACCGTCATCAATGTTTCTTATGCTCTGCGCAATTTCGCCGACGCCGCTGGCTGGCGACGTGCGCTATCCGCTATCCTGTAAACGACCTCATACCCTGCCTGCCGGAGAAATACTGATGGATTTAGCCTTATTCGACCTGGATGAAACCCTGATTGACGATGACAGCGCCAGCCTGTGGATCCGCTGGCTGGTCGGCCAGGGCTTCGCGCCGGCGGAGCTGGAACTGCAGGAGCAGCAGCTGATGCAGCTCTATTATCAGGGCAAGCTGTCGATGGAGGACTACATGCAGGCCACGCTGGCGCCGCTGACCGGCCTGAGCGTGCAAACCGTGGCCGGCTGGGTGCAACGCTACATCCGGCGCGACATCCTGCCGCGCGTCTATCCCGCCGCCCGTGAACGCCTGCAGTGGCACCGCGAACGCGGCGACTGCATCCTGGTGATCTCCGCCACCGGCGAACACCTGGTGGCGCCGATCGCCGAACAGCTCGGCGCCGACGATGCGCTGGCGATCGGCGTGGAAATCAGCGACGGCCGCTTCACCGGCCACACCTACGGCACCATGACCTACCAACAGGGCAAGGTGATCCGCCTGCAACACTGGCTGGCGCAGCATCCGCACCTGAAGTTCGAGCACAGCCACGGCTACAGCGACTCCCTCAACGACAAGGCGATGCTGCAATTCGTCGACAGCGCCACGGTGATCAACCCCGACAGCGAGTTGAGCGCGCTGGCGGCGGAGCGCGGCTGGGAAGTGTGCCGCTGGGAGCGTTGATCGGCAGACAAAAAATGCCCTGCGGTGTGACAAAAAGCGCATTGTGGCGTAGGTATTAAGGGTCTTTAATCCGCTAACGGAGTTATCCCATGCTGACCATTTGGGGTCGTGAGAATTCGAACAACGTCAGGAAGGTGCTGTGGTGCGCCGCCGAACTGGGGCTGAGCTATACCCACATCAACGCCGGCGGCGCGTTCGGCAAGGTCAACGAAGAGAGTTACCGCGCGTTGAACCCGAACGGCCTGGTGCCGCTGCTGCAGGACGATGACTTCGTGCTGTGGGAGTCCAACACCATCGTGCGCTACCTGGCGGCGAAATTCGGCGATGCGGCGTTCTATCCGCAAGATCTGCAGGTGCGCGCCGCCGCCGAGAAATGGATGGACTGGACCACCTCGACCATCGTTCCGGCCTTCACCATCGTCTTTTGGGGCCTGATCCGCACCGCGCCGGAGCAACGCGACATGGCGAAAATCGAAGCGGCGATCGCCACGCTGGAAAAGCACTTCGACGTCATTGAACAGACGCTGGCGCACCAGCCTTACCTCTCCGGCGACGCATTCGGCTTCGGCGATATCCCGCTCGGCAGCTTCGCCTACGGCTGGTTCGAGATGCCGATCGCCCGCCGCCCGCGGCCGAACATGGAGCGCTGGTATCAGCAGCTGCGCGCTCGCCCGGCCTATCAGCGCGGCGTGATGAGCGAGCTCACCTGACGCGTTCGGGGCGTTACGACGCCCCGACCTTCAGCAGCTTGCCGTCCCGTTCGTCCGTCAGCAGATACAAATAGCCATCCGGCCCGCTGCGCACCTCGCGGATGCGTTCGCCGCGATCGCCCAGCAGCCGTTCTTCCGCCACCACTTTGTCACCCTCCAGCGTCAGGCGAATCAGTGCCTTTTGCGCCAGCGCGCCGATGAACAGCGAGTGACGCCAGGCGGGGAAACGCTGCCCGTCATAGAACGCCATGCCGCTGAGGCCGGGCGAAACCCGCCAATAGTGCAGCGGTTGTTCGGTGCCGGGCACCCGCTCCCCTTTGGCCTCCGGGATCGGCTGGCCGGAATAGTTGATGCCGTAGGTGGCCAGCGGCCAGCCGTAGTTTTTACCCGGCAGCGGGATATTGAGCTCATCGCCGCCGCGCGGGCCGTGCTCGTGTTCCCAGATCGCGCCGCTCCACGGGTTCAACGCCAGCCCTTGCGGATTGCGGTGGCCATAAGACCAGACCTCCGGGCGTTTACCTGCCTGGCTGACCCAGGGATTATCCGGTGGTATCGCGCCCTCGGCGGTCAGCCGCACCAGCTTGCCCTGCAGCTTGTCGGTCTCCTGCGCCGTCGGCCGCTGGTTGTTTTCGCCCAGCGCGATAAACAGGTAGCCCTGCCGATCGAACGCCAGCTTGCCGCCAAAGTGATTGCCGACCGACAGCTTGGGCTGCTGACGGAAGATCACCTTAAAGTTTTCCAGCCGCGCGCCGTCGTCACTCAGGCGGCCATAGCCGACCGCCGTGCCGGCTTTGCCGCCCTCGCCCGATTCGGCGAAGCTCAGGTACACCCGGCGGCTGGCGGCGAAGTCGGGCGCCGGCAACACCTCCAGCAGGCCGCCCTGTCCTTCGGCGTAGACCTGCGGCACGCCGGCGATCGGCGGCGACAGGCCTTTGCCTTGCTGCCACAGCCGCAGCCGGCCGGGCCGTTCGGTGATAAGCAGGCCTTGTTCCGCCGGCAAGAAGGCCAGCGACCACGGGTGTTCCAGGCCGTCCTGCAATTGGCTGACCGTCGGCGCGGCGTGCAGCAGGCCGCTGCACAGCAGCAAACCGGCCAGCAGAGTCAATCGGGGCATGGCGTCCTCCTGAAGATGAAATGACCCGTTTAGTGTAGCCCAGCCCATCGGAATGGGTGTTTACATTACATTTCAACGGGTTGCCTTTTAGCCGCAGTGTGCTTAAGTTAATCCATAACCCAGGAGGAAAAATGGACATTACCGTTACCGACGCGATTGACGAACATACCCTCGATGCGATCAGGCAAGGCCTGCGCGCTTACAACCTGCCGCATATCGACGCCAGCCACCGCAAGCCGCTCAGCGTCTATGCGCGCGACGAAGCCGGCACGGTGATCGGCGGCCTGACCGCCGAAACCTGGGGCAACTGGCTGAGCGTCGAGTGGCTGTGGGTGGCGGATACCCAGCGCGGCAGCGGCCTCGGCGGCCGGCTGATGCGCGCCGCCGAGCACGAGGCGCAGGCGCGCGGCTGCCGCTACGCCCGTCTCGACACCTTCAGCTTCCAGGCGCGGCCGTTCTACGAAAAGCTCGGCTATCAGTTGCAAATGACGCTGAAAGAGTATCCGGTGGAACACGAGTGCTATTTTCTTACCAAAACCCTGACTGATTGATGGATGGACAGATGGACAGCAAAAGCATGGTGGTGAACTGTGTGGCGTACAAAGCCGGCCAACGGCTGGGCGAAGTGACCATCGACGATATCAGCGAGGTGGTCAAACAGCCGGACACCTTCGTCTGGCTGGGGTTGCGACAGCCGGAGCCGGCGTTTATGCGCAAGGTGCAGGAGGAGTTCGGCCTGCACGATTTGGCGATCGAAGACGCGCTGTGCGCGCACCAGCGGCCGAAGCTGGAGACCTACGGCGACTCGCTGTTCATCGTGGTGAAAACCGCGCAGTGGGGCGAGCACGACGAAATCGAATACGGCGAAACCCACTTCTTCGTCGGCAAAAACTTTCTGGTGACGGTGCGCCACGGCGCCTCGCCCAGTTACGCGCCGATCCGCGCCAAAGCGGAAGAGAACCACAAGCAGATGTGCCGCGGGCCGGGCTTCGCCCTCTATTCGGTGTTGGACTTCGTGGTGGATAACTACCGCAGCGTGGTGACGCGCTTCGAGAGCACCATCGAGAACATCGAAGCCAACATGTTCCAGTCGGAGTTCGATCAGGCGGCGATCGAGAACGTCTATACCCTGCGCCGCCACCTGCTGGCGCTGCGCAACGCCGCGCTGCCGATGGATGAAATCTGCAACCAGCTGATTCGCCTGCACGAAGAGGTGATCCCGAAAGAGCTGCGCGCCTACGTGCGCGACGTGCAGGATCACGCGCATCAGGTGGTCAGCAACATCGACGACATGCGCGAAATGCTGACCAACGCCATGCACGTCAACCTGGCGCTGGTGACGGTCAAACAAAACGAAGTGGTGAAACGGCTGGCGGGTTGGGGGGCGATTTTGGCTATCCCGACGGTGATCTTCAGCCTGTACGGCATGAACTTCGCCGACATGCCGGAGTTGAAATTCCCGTGGGCCTATCACGCCACGCTGGGGGCGACCGCCGTCGGCTGTATTTTCCTGTATCAGAAGTTGAAGAAGTCAGGCTGGCTGTAAGCGCCAAAACGGCGGATTTTCCCGCCGGAGAAACGATCGGCGGGGCAGCCGGATCCGCCGACCGCCCCGCCGCTTCAATACAGCATCGGCCGCCGATCGCGATGCACGTGATTGTGGCGGCCGATGTGTTTGTCATCGGCCGCGCCGATATCCATCGATGCCAGCACCATGCCTTCGCCTGTCAGGCTCTGCGTCAACGGATAGCCATCGGCGTCGACGATCACCGATCCGCCGATCCACGCAACGCCGCGTTCCGTTTCGCAACGATCGCACACCGCGATGAACAGCCGATTGACGGCGGCGTTGGCCTGCGCCTTCACCATCTCCGCCGGCCGTTCGCCCTGCGGGCGCGGCGCCAGCGGCCAGTTGACCGGTGCGCACAGCAGCTGAGCGCCGGCCAGCGCCGGCAGCCGCACCCATTCGGGGAATTCAAGATCGTAGCAGATCATCACCGCCAACCGACCAAAGCGCGTCTCGACGACCGGCGGCGGCCGATCGCCGGGGGTAAAGATCGTGCTCTCCTCATGCCACAGGTGGGCCTTGCGGTAAATCGCCCTCACGCCCTGCGCATCGATCAACGCCGCGCTGTTGGCCACCCCGCCATCGGGCAGCCGCTCGCAGAAACCGGCGACGATCGCCACATCCAACTCGCGCGCCAGGGTCCCCCACAGGCTGAGGCTAGGCCCGTCCTCGGCTTCGGCCAACGCCAGCGCCTCCGCCTTATCGCGCAGCACGTAGCCGCTGTTCACCAACTCCGGCAACACGATGACGTTGGCGCCGCGCTGCGCCGCCCGGCGGATAGCCTGGGCGGACAGCGCCCGATTGTGATCCGCTTCCCCTACCCGCAACGCTAACTGGCAGCATGCGACGCTGATTTTTTCCTTCACTCCTGTTCTCCTTCCAATAACCCCTCGCAGCGCAACACCACCCGCCGTTCGGCTTCGAGATCGAGCTTCCGGCACATTACGACATAAACGCTCCCGGCCACCAGCAGGCCGATCAGAAAAGCGATATCCGCGCCGCCCAGTAAAACAGCAAAGGGGCCAGTGTAAAAGCCCAACGTCATGAACGGCACCATCGCCAGCAGGCCGATCGCGTAGGCCGTCAGACCGGAGCCGCCCCATCGGCCGTAGATCCCCGCCGGGTTGAAGATTTCACCAATCGCGTAATGCCCGCCGCGCACCACGTAAAAGTCCATCAGGTTCACCGCCGTCCAGGGCACCAGGAAATACAGCATCAGCAGCACGAAGGTATTGAAGCTGGCGAGATAGCTCGCCGGGATGGCCAACGCCACCGCAAACACCGTCAGAGCGACGACGCCAATGCCGGTCATGCGTAATTTCAACGTCGGCGTCACTTTACGGAACGCGTCAATCGCGCTGAGGCTGGTCAGCATCGCGCCATAACAGTTGACCGCCATGATACCGACCAGCGAGGGCACGGCGATCAGCACGGCCAACGTGCCAAACCCAGGATAGACGGCATTCCCCACCGCCTGTACGCTGCCGATCGCATCGGGGGCCGGTAAGGCTGAGGCCAGAAACGCCCCCAGCGACATCAGCCAAAGCGCCGATCCGGCCGCCCCCAGATAAGTCCAAAAGATCACGTTGGCAGACGGCGTTTCATGCGGCAAATAGCGCGAATAGTCGGAGACGTACACCGCGTAGCTGATTTGATAGCCGGCGGCGGCCGACAGCTGAATCAAAAAGGCCGCCCACGAGAAATTCCCGGCGCCGACAACGGCGTCCATCCGCAGCGACAACACGGCGCCGACCGTCAGCACACCGAACACCGCCATCATCACATAGGTCAGCCAGCGCTGCACCGCATGCAGCATATCGTGGCCGACGATCGCCAACAGCACGGCCACCGCGATCAGCAACGCATACCAAGGCAGACGGTGCCCCGGCAACACCGTGTTGATCGCATCGGTCGCGAGAATAACGTTGAACACGTTGAAACCGATGTAAACAAACACCACGGCGGCAAAGGGAACGATGGCGCCACGCAGGCCGAATTGGGCCCGCGACTGGATCATCTGTGGCAGCCCCATGCGCGGCCCCTGATTGGCATGACACGCCATGAAGAACGTGCCGAACCCCACGCCGACGGCAAGGGCCAGCATCGAATAAAGCGCGCCCAACCCCAACGCCGGGCCGGTGAAACCGACCACCATCGTCGTCAAAACGAAATTACCGGTGAACCAAAACGGCGCCTGATGCCAAACCTTGCCATGCCGCTCGTGACGGGGCACATAGTCTATCGAGCGCACTTCAATTTTTGGGCGTGGCGCCACATTGCGATTGTTCATGTCCCACCTCGTCTTTTCAACGCTCGGTTTGCGGCTGCAGCTGCGCTGCCGGGCGGCTCAGCAGGCTGCCCAGCACGAAGGCGACGCCGCCGCCCAGCAGACCGCCGTAGATCGGGCTGTTGGCGTCGATGCCGTGCCAGATCATCAGCCCCACCACGCACAGGCTGCCGGTCAGCATGCTGGCGATGGCGCCGGCGCTGGTGGCGCGCGGCCAGAAGATAGCCCCCACCAACGGGATCAGCATGCCGCCCACCAACAGGTTGTAAGCCAGCGTTAGCGCCGCCAACACGTCGCGCACCACAAACGCCAGCCCCAGCATGACCGCGCCCATGAAAAGCGTGGTGAAGCGCCCGGCGGCCAGCCCGCCGGAAGGTTTACGGCGGATGGCCGGCAACACGTCCTCCAGCGCGATGGTGGAAGACGCCAGCAGGCAGGCGCTGGCGGTGGACATCAGCGCCGCCAGGGCCGCGGCGGCCACCAGCCCGCTGACGCCGACCGGCAACACCGCCTGCGCGATGGCTGCGAAGGCGCCGTCGGTGTTGCTGAGCGACGGCAGCACGATCTTGCCGGCCATGCCGATCAGCGCGCCCGTCACGCCGTACAGCACGCAATAGACGCCCGCCCCCAGCCCGGCGAAGCGCGCCACATTGGCGCTACGGGCGGTGAACACCCGCTGCCAGATGTCCTGACCGATCAAAATGCCGAAGAAGTAAATCAGGAAGAACACCAGAATGGTATCCAGCCCGATCGACGACAGTTGGTAGTAACCGGCGGGCAGCAGGCTGGTGAACGCCTCCCAGCCGCCGGCCTTGACGATGCTCATCGGCATCAGCACCAGCATCATGCCGACGGTCATGATGATGAACTGAATGATGTCGGTCAGCGTCAGCGACCACATGCCCCCCAGCGTCGAATACAGCACCACCAGCCCGCCGCCGAGCAGGATAGACGCGCTGAACGACAGGCCGAACATCACCTGCATCACGCTGCCGATGGCGATGATCGAGGTCACCGCCACCATCAGGTCATACGCCAGCATGATCGCGCCGCTGGTGACCCGCGCCGCCGGGTGATAGCGCCGCGACAGCACCTGGCTGACGGTATACAGCTTCAGTTTGAGCAGCGGTTTGGCCAGCACCAGACTCAGCACCACAATGCCCAGCCCGAGCGCGCCGCACAGCCAGACGCCGGAGATGCCGTAGGTGTAGCCGAGCTTGACACTGCCGATGGTCGACGCGCCGCCGAGCACCACCGCCGACAGCGTGCCCAGATACAGCCCCGGCCCCAGGTTGCGCCCGGCCACCAGATACGCCTCTTTGGAGTTGGCGCGGCGAATGCCCATCCACCCCACCGCGCCTATCACCAGAAAGTAAAACACCACGACCAGCAGATCGAGATTCATGGGTACCTCCACTCCGTAGTTATTGTTATCAGGGGCCCCGACGCAACCGCTCCGCCGGTAGAGTCAGTGCGCCGGCCTCAACGGGCCGGCAGCACGCACAACATTTCAAACAACAGGTTGGCGGCCAGCAGCGCGGTGTTGCCGGAGCGATCGTAAGGTGGCGACACTTCCACCACGTCGCCGCCGACCAGGTTCAACCCACGGCAGCCGCGCACGATCTCCAGACCTTGCCAAACCGACAGCCCGCCGACCTCCGGCGTGCCGGTGCCCGGCGCGAAGGCCGGATCCAGCCCGTCGATATCGAAACTGAGATAAACCGGCGCTTCGCCCATCTGCTCGCGGATCTCCGCCATCAGCGGCGTCAGCGACCGGTGCCAGCAGGCCTCGGCCGGCACCACACGAAAGCCCTGGCGGCGTGACCAGTCGAAGTCGTCCGCCGCATAGCCACTGCCGCGCAGGCCAATCTGCACCACCTTTTCCGGCGCCAGCAGCCCCTCCTCAAACGCGCGGCGGAAAGTGGTGCCGTGCGCCAGTTGTTCGCCGAACATCTCCTCGTTGGTATCGGAATGCGCATCGACGTGGATCAGCCCGACCGGACCATGACGACGGGCAATGGCGCGCAGCACCGGCAGCGTCAGGGTGTGATCGCCGCCGAGCGTCAACGGCGTGCAACCGTGCGCCAGGATCTCGTGGTAAGCCGCCTCGATGCGCCGTACGCTGTCCGCCAGGCTGTAGGGGTTGATGGCGACATCCCCCAGATCGGCCACCTGCAGCCGTTCGAACGGCGCAGAGCCGGTGCCCATGTTGTAGGGGCGGATCATCACCGATTCCTGGCGGATCTGGCGCGGGCCATAGCGAGTGCCGCTGCGGTTGGAGGTGCCGATATCGAGTGGAACGCCGACGAAGGCGGCGTCCAGACCGCGCGCCTGTTCGGCCGCGGGCAGGCGCATCATGGTGGGGAGGCCGGCAAAGCGCGGCATATCGTTACCGCTTTGGGGTTGGTTCAGCATGGCGTTTCCTTGTCTTTATCTGCGATGGATTGAAACATTTGAGCAACATTCGCAGGCTACCCCGTTGGCCACCTCGGCTACCATTCCCGCTTTTGCATGTAAACATCGAAAAACGCGATGCAACTAACTTATTGAAGTATTGATTTTTATTTAAAATTCATGCCATAAGGAAGGCCATATCTTCAGCGCCGCACCTATTTCTTCGATGTTAAAAATGGGTTAACCGGCCGACGTTCTGCGGAGGGGGCGATGCTCACCAACCTAAGCGATATCGATCTGAAACTGCTGCGGGTGTTCGTCGCAGTGGCGGAAGCCCAGGGCGTCAGCGCCGCGCAGGAAGCGCTGCTGATGAACCAATCCACCATCAGCACCCATCTGGCCTCGTTGGAAACCCGGCTGGGTTTTCGCCTGTGTCAGCGCGGGCGCTCCGGCTTCCGGCTGACGCCCAAGGGCGAACGCATGCTGATCGCCTGCCGCTCGCTGTTCAACGCCGCCCGCGACTTCACCCGGGTCAGCCAGTCGCTGAACGGCCTGCTGACCGGCGATCTGCAAATCGGTCTGGTGGATAACCTGGTTTCGCTGCCGGGCAATCCGTTCAGCCAGGCCATCAAACACTTCCAGCGCCGACATCAGGACGTGCAATTGCAGTGCCGCATCTGTTCGCCGAACGAGATTGAGCAAGGGCTGCTGCACCGGCAGCTCGATCTGGGCATCGGCTACTTCGGCCAACAGCTGGAAGCGTTGCGTTATCAGCCGTGGCTGGAGGAGACGCAGGCGATCTATTGCAGTGAGGATCACCCGCTGTTCGCGGTGGAAGAACCGGAGCGCGAGCAGATTGAAAACGCGCGCTGGGTCAAGCGCGGCTACCTGCTGGCGCAGCAGCTGTGCCCGATCGCGCCGCCTCACTTGGCGGCGGTGGCTCACCATATGGAAAGCGTCGCCCATCTGGTGCTGAGCGGCACCTGTCTTGGCTATCTGCCCACCCACTACGCGGCGCGCTGGGTGGAACAGGGGCTGCTGCGGCAGTTGGGCGGCGCAGCGCTCTCTTACCGCGCCACGCTCAGCCTGGTCAGCCGCCCCGTCCAGCCCGACGAGGCGTTGAACGCGCTGCTGGAGGATTTGGCGCGCGCCGCACGCCCATCACCTCATCGCTGAGAGGCCAGCGCCCGATTCATGGCAAACAGCGTGCCGGTTAAAGACAGGACGAGGAACCCGATGATGGCCCAGGCGAAAGAGGCCGTCCCGCCCCTGTCGAGCACCATGCCGCCGACCGCGCCACCGGCGGCCACGGCGGTATTCCAGCCCGTCGTATACATGGACTGCGCCACGTCGGCCGCGCGGCCGGAAAGCCGTGACAATGCCGTCTGCGTGAGGGTGGCGAAACCGCCGAAAGCCACGCCCCACAATGCGACGGAGAGATAGACAATCGGGGCCGCCCGTCCCCCACTCCCCAGCAGCACGGCGGCGAAGGAAAAGATAACGATACTCGTCACCGTAAGAGATTGGACTCGCCGATCGACCAGCATCCCGGCAATGCCTAATCCGGCAATCGCGCCCAGCCCGAAGATAAACAGAACGATATCGACCCGCTCGGATAACCCCGACGGCTTGAGGAAAGGCTCCAGGTAGATATACAGAATGTTGTGGGCAACGATGAAGGTGAACACCACGAACAGCACGGCGCGGATCCCGCACTGCAAGAAGACGCCGCTCAGAGACGGGCGATGCGCCTTAGCCTGGCCGGGGAAATCCGGCACAATGGCGATGATCCACGCCACGAGCGCGAGCGCCATCAACGTCATCAGGCCAAAGGCGCCCTGCCAACCGATGGCTCGACCAAGCAACGTGCCAAGCGGTACGCCGAGCACCAACGCCAGGGTGGCGCCGGCGCCGGAGATCGCAATAGCGCGGCCGCCAAGATGAGCCGGTGACATGCGCACGGCGTAACCGGCCAGCAAAGACCAAACGATGCCGCCGAAAACGCCGGCGAAGAAACGCGTCGCCAATGAGACATGGTAATCATGCGACAGCGCCGTGACGAGGTTGACGATGGCAAAACCGCAGATCGCGCTCAACAGCAAGGGGCGGCGCCGCATGCCTTGCGTTAATGCGGTCAGCGGAATGGCGGCGACCAACGCGCCCACCGCATAGGCGGTGATGAATTGCCCCGCCAGGCTTTCAGACACGTTCAAATCGCCCGCGATCGAAGAAAGCACACCCGCCGGCATGATCTCGGTCAGCAGCGTGATGAAAGCGGCCATCGCCAATGCCAGTAAGCCCCCCAGCGGCAACCGCTCGATGCTCCCGGCAGGCGCAGATATCGTCGTTTGATTCATCAATCACTCCCCATTCAAAGATGTTTCCGCCCATCGCGGATGACGGTTGCATCATGCTGCCCACTCGCCGATAAAAGAAAAATAGGCTAAAGTGAACAACACTCATGACTCATAAGTCATCAATAGAATGGAAGCCTATGGAAAGCTTGGGTTCTCTCGACGTTTTCGTCCGGGTCAGTGAAAGCCGCAGTTTCACGGCGGCCGGGCAACAGTTGGGGATCTCCGCCTCGGCGGTCAGCAAAACCATCGCCCGGCTGGAGGAACGGCTCAGCGTGCGCCTGTTTCACCGTTCCACCCGCACGGTCAACCTGACGCCGGAAGGGGCCTTGTTCCTAGAAAGGTGTCGGCGCATTTTGAGTGAGGTGAAAGAGGCGGAAGCCGAGCTGTTGCAAACGCGGGGAACGCCTCAGGGCAAGCTGCGCATCAGCCTCCCGTCGCTGGGCACGCTCTTCATGCCAAAATTGGGAGACTTCAAGCGCCGCTATCCTGAGATCGAGCTGGATATTGATTATTCGGATCGGCTGGTTGACGTGATTGAGGAAGGTTTCGATGCCGTTATCCGCAGCGGAACCCCGAGTGACTCACGGCTGGTTGCCCGCCGGCTGGGTACCTGCCGCAAGGTTTTCGTTGGCGCGCCGGGTTATTTCAGCAAAGCGGGTATGCCGCGCAAGCCAGAGGATCTGACAAGCCATGCCCGTTTGCATTATCGCTTTCCCAGCACCGGCAAACTGGATATCTGGCCGCTGGGGGACAAGACGGAGATGCTCCCCGAACGGCCAGCCAGCATGGTGACAAATACCCTCGATCCGCAGGTGTGCTTCGCGGAACAAGGGCTGGGCATTGCTTATTTGCCGGAGATCGCCGTGCGCAGACAGCTGGAACAGGGCAGCCTGGTGACGGTTTTGGATGAATACCACCGCGAGAACATGGTCTTTCATGTCCTCTGGCCGTCGGGCCGCCACCTGTCAGTCAAAATCAGGCTGTTCGTCGACTTTGTGACGAGCCATCTGTTCCCGCTTTAAACGACATATACCGTCTTAACTGACCGGCATGCGCGCCGGATCGGGATGCTGGTACTCGAAACCCAGCTCGTTGCAGATGCGGTTGCCGTCCACCAGTCGCTCATCCTGCTCCGCCTCGTCGGCGAACTGCGGAGGCTCCAGGTGCAATTGCTCGGCCAGCGCCGGATAAAATTCGCGTTTGGCCGGATGACGCGGCGCGCACAGGTTGTACACGTGGCCCCCCTTCGGCAGCTTCAGCAACAGTTGGATGGCGGCGATGACGTCGTCCTGGTGCACCAGATTTACCCCCTGCGAACCGCCCTTCACGTCGAGTTTTCCCGCCAGGAAGCGGCCGGGGTGACGATCGGCGCCCACCAGCCCCGCCAGGCGCAGAATGTCCACCGAGGTATTCGGCAATTCATGCAGCCAACGTTCGAGCTCGGCCAACACCCGGCCCGACGGCGAGACCGGCCGCAGCGGCGACTCTTCGCGCAGCGTGCCGGCGGTTTCGCCGTACACCGAGGTGGAACTGGTGAAGATCACCCGCGGCACGCCAAAGGCCATCGCGCTGTCCACCAGCATGCGCACCGCATTGAAATAGTTTTCGCTGCCTTCGACGGTGCGGCGAGCGGGCAGTGTCACCACCAGCGCATCCACGCGCAGCAGCGATTCCAGATCGTCCGGATCGCACACCAGCTCCGGCGTCAGCTCCAGTTGGTAACATTCGATGCCGCTCATGCGCGCGGCCTCGACGCCGTCCGGCGTGGTTTTGCTGCCGACCACGTCATACCCGCGCCCCATCAGCGACAGCGCCAACGGCATGCCCAGCCAACCCAAACCAATAATGGCTACCTTTTTCATCCTCTTCCTCTCCTGAAGATCGCAGCGCCCTACCCCTAAGGCTACGCCACTGCGCACGGCGATACAATCTGCCCGGCTTAAGGTCAGGTAAAGCCGTCTGTGGCTAATAACCTAACCTGTTTCAATAAATTAAATTTATGAAGTTAAAAAAGGGTTGCGCGGTGGACAGCGGATAGTTTAGCTTAATTGGCATACGGTTTTTACCGGCTTTTGATTAGAGAAAAACACCATGACACGCGTTCAGTTCAACCACCATCATCACCATCACCCTGACTAGTCTTTCAGGCGATGAGTGCTGGAAGACGGTTTGTTAATCTTCCAGTGGCGCGCAGAACGCAAGAGAGAGCCCTCGGAAGATTTCTTCCGAGGGTTTTTTTTTGGCTCCGGACAGACAGAAAAGAATAGTTTTTACAATAAATTCATAAAATTACAGATTAAACAGAGGTTACCATGCTGGACAAGACACGTTTACGGATCGCAATGCAGAAGTCGGGCCGCCTGAGCGATGAATCCCAGGAACTGCTGGCGCGCTGCGGCATCAAGATCAACCTGCAGCAACAGCGTCTGATCGCCTTCGCGGAAAACATGCCGATCGATATCCTGCGCGTGCGCGACGACGATATTCCGGGCCTGGTGATGGACGGCGTGGTCGATCTCGGCATCATCGGCGAAAACGTGCTGGAAGAAGAGCTGCTCAGCCGCCGCGCCCAGGGCGAAGACCCGCGTTACTTCACCCTGCGCCGCCTCGATTTCGGCGGCTGCCGCCTGTCGCTGGCCACCCCGCTCGACGCCGAATACACCGGCCCGCAAAGCCTGCAGGACGCCCGCATCGCCACCTCTTACCCGCACCTGCTGAAGCAATACCTCGACAAGCAGGGCGTGCGCTTCAAATCTTGCCTGCTGAACGGCTCGGTGGAAGTGGCGCCGCGCGCCGGCCTGGCCGACGCCATCTGCGATCTGGTCTCTACCGGCGCCACGCTGGAGGCCAACGGCCTGCGCGAAGTGGAGGTGATCTACCGCTCCAAGGCCTGCCTGATCCAGCGCGACGGCGAAATGCCGGAAGCCAAACAGCAGCTGATCGATCGCCTGATGACCCGCATTCAGGGCGTGATCCAGGCGCGTGAATCCAAATACATCATGCTGCACGCGCCGAGCGAGAAACTGGACGAGATCGTCGCGCTGCTGCCGGGCGCCGAGCGCCCGACCATTCTGCCGCTGGCCGGCGCGCAGAACCGTGTGGCGATGCACATGGTGAGCAGCGAAACCCTGTTCTGGGAAACCATGGAAAAACTGAAAGCGCTCGGCGCCAGCTCGATTCTGGTGCTGCCGATTGAAAAGATGATGGAGTAACGCCATGTCGACCTTCAACACGCCGATCGATTGGGCGACCAGTAGCGCCGAACGCCAGACCGAGCTGCTGATGCGCCCGGCAATCGCCGCCTCCGACAGCATCACCCGCACGGTGAGCGAAATCCTCGACAACGTGAAGGCCAACGGCGATCGGGCGCTGCGCGACTACAGCGCCCGTTTCGACAAGGCGGAAGTCTCGGCGCTGCGCGTCAGCGCCGAGCAGATCGCCGCCGCCGCCGCGCGGTTGGGCGACGACATCAAACAGGCGATGGCGGTTGCCGTCGCCAACGTGGAAACCTTCCACAACGCGCAGCGACTGCCGCCGGTGGACGTCGAAACGCAACCGGGCGTGCGCTGCCAACAGGTGACCCGCCCTATCGACTCGGTGGGTCTGTATATTCCCGGCGGATCGGCGCCGCTGTTCTCCACCGTGCTGATGCTGGCGACGCCGGCGCGCATCGCCGGCTGCCGCCGGGTGGTGCTGTGCTCGCCGCCGCCGATCGCCGATGAGATTCTGTATGCGGCGCAGCTGTGCGGCGTGCAGGAAGTGTTTCAGGTCGGGGGCGCGCAGGCGATCGCCGCCCTGGCGTTCGGCACCGAGAGCGTGCCGCGCGTGGCGAAGATCTTCGGGCCGGGCAACGCCTTCGTGACCGAAGCCAAGCGGCAGGTCAGCCAGCGCCTCGACGGCGCGGCCATCGACATGCCTGCCGGCCCTTCGGAGGTGCTGGTGATCGCCGACGCCGGCGCCACCCCGGCATTCGTCGCTTCCGATCTGCTGTCGCAGGCCGAACACGGCCCGGATTCGCAGGTGATCCTGCTGACGCCGGACGCGGCGATGGCGCAGGCGGTGGCCGACGCGGTGGAAAGCCAGCTGGCCGAGCTGCCGCGTGCCGAGACCGCCCGTCAGGCGCTGGCGAGCAGCCGCCTGATCGTAGCGCGCGATCTGTCCGAGTGCGTGGCGATCAGCAACCGCTACGGCCCGGAGCACCTGATCATTCAGACCCGCAATGCGCGTGAACTGGTGGACGGCATCACCAGCGCCGGTTCGGTGTTCCTCGGCGACTGGTCGCCGGAGTCCGCCGGCGATTACGCCTCCGGCACCAACCACGTGCTGCCGACCTACGGCTACACCGCCACCTGCTCCAGCCTGGGGCTGGCCGATTTTCAAAAACGCATGACGGTGCAGGAACTGACGCCGCAGGGCTTCAGCAACCTGGCCGCCACCATCGAGACGCTGGCTGCCGCCGAGCAGTTGATCGCCCACAAGAATGCCGTGACCCTGCGCGTCGCCGCCCTGAAGGAGCAAGCATGAGCATCGAAAAACTGGCGCGCGCCAACGTTCGCGAGCTGACCCCTTATCAATCGGCGCGCCGCCTCGGTGGCAAGGGCGACGTGTGGTTGAACGCCAACGAATACCCGATCGCGCCCGAGTTCCAGCTGACCGCGCAAACCTTCAACCGCTATCCGGAATGCCAGCCGGCGCAGGTGATCGAACGCTACGCCGCCTACGCCGGGGTGAAGAAAGAGCAGGTGCTGGTCAGCCGCGGCGCCGATGAAGGCATCGAGCTGCTGATCCGCGCCTTCTGCGAGCCGGGCAAAGACGCCATTCTGTTCTGCCCGCCGACCTACGGCATGTACGCCGTCAGCGCCGAAACCTTCGGCGTGGAGCGCCGCACCGTGGCCGCCAAAGAAGACTGGCAGCTGGATCTGCCGGCCATCGCGGACAGCCTGGACAACGTAAAGCTGATCTACGTCTGCAGCCCGAACAACCCAACCGGCAACCTGATCGATCCGGACGATCTACGCAGCCTGCTGGAGCTGGCCAAAGGCAAGGCGATCGTCGCGGTGGACGAAGCCTATATCGAGTTTTGCCCGCAGGCTTCGGTGGCCGGCTGGCTGAGTGACTATCCGCACCTGGCTATTCTGCGCACGCTGTCGAAGGCCTTTGCGCTGGCCGGCCTGCGCTGCGGCTTTACGCTCGCCAATGAAGATCTGATTGCCCTGCTGCTGAAGGTGATCGCGCCTTACCCGCTCTCGACGCCGGTGGCGGATATCGCCGCGCAGGCGCTGAGCGAGGAAGGTATCCGCACCATGCGCCAGCGCGTCACCGACATCGCAGCCACCCGCAGCTGGCTGCAGCAACAGCTGGAGAAATGCGCCTGCGTCGAGCAGGTTTTCGCCAGCGACAGCAATTACCTGCTGGCCCGCTTCACCGCCTCAAGTAATGTGTTTAAAAGCTTGTGGGATCAGGGCATTATCTTACGAGACCAAAACAAACAGCCCGGGTTGTCCGGCTGCCTGCGCATCACCATAGGCACCCGCGACGAATGTCAACGCGTGGTGGACGCCTTGTCCGCCCTGCCCGGCGCCAACCAGACTCGCCAGGAGCCAATGTGAGCCAAAAAATCCTCTTTATCGATCGTGACGGCACGCTGATCGCCGAGCCACCGGAAGATTTCCAGGTTGACCGCCTGGACAAGCTGGCGCTCGAGCCAGACGTGATCCCTTCCCTACTGGCGCTGCAACAGGCGGGGTATCAGCTGGTGATGATCACCAATCAGGATGGGCTCGGCACCGCCAGTTTCCCGCAGGAAACCTTCGATCCGCCGCACAACCTGATGATGCAGATCCTCAGTTCCCAGGGCATTCAGTTCACCGATGTGCTGATCTGCCCGCACCTGCCGGCGGACAACTGCGACTGCCGCAAGCCGAAAACCGCGCTGGTGAAGGGCTACCTGGAACCCGGCGTGCTCGATACCGCACACAGCTACGTGATCGGCGATCGGCCGACCGATGTGCAGCTGGCGGAAAATATGGGCATCCAGGGGCTGCGTTACCAGCGCGGCGTGCTGGGCTGGAAAGAGATCGTGCGCCAGCTGACCCTGCGTGACCGTCACGCGCGGGTTAACCGCGTGACCAAAGAGACGCAGATCGACGTCAACGTGTGGCTGGATCGCGAAGGCGGCAGCAAGATCAAAACCGGCGTCGGCTTCTTCGACCACATGCTGGATCAGATCGCCACCCACGGCGGCTTCCGCATGGAGATCGACGTCAAAGGCGACCTGTATATCGACGATCACCACACGGTGGAAGACACCGGCCTGGCGCTGGGTGAAGCGCTGAACAAGGCATTGGGCGACAAGCGCGGCATCGCCCGCTTCGGCTTCGTGTTACCGATGGACGAATGCCTGGCGCGCTGCGCGCTGGATATCTCCGGCCGCCCGCACCTGGAGTACAAAGCCGAATTCAACTATCAGCGCGTCGGCGATCTCAGCACCGAAATGGTCGAGCACTTCTTCCGTTCGCTGTCTTACACCATGGGCTGCACGCTGCACCTGAAGACCAAGGGCAAAAACGACCACCACCGGGTCGAGAGCCTGTTCAAAGTGTTTGGCCGCACGCTGCGCCAGGCGATCCGCGTCGAGGGCAATACCCTGCCGAGTTCGAAAGGAGTGCTGTGATGAACGTGGTGATTTTGGATACCGGCTGCGCCAACCTGGCCTCCGTCACCTACGCGGTGCGGCGCCTGGGTTATCAGCCGGAGGTGAGCCGCGATCCGGAGATCGTGCTGCGCGCCGACAAGCTGTTCCTGCCAGGCGTCGGCACCGCGCAGGCGGCGATGGATCAGCTGCGCGAGCGCGATTTGATCGAACTGATCAGGGCCTGCACGCAGCCGGTGCTGGGCATTTGCCTCGGCATGCAGCTGCTGGCGGCCAGCAGCGAAGAGAACGGCGGTGTGACCACGCTCGGCCTCATCGATACGCCGGTGAAGCAGATGACCGACTTCGGCCTGCCGCTGCCGCACATGGGCTGGAACCAGGTGTCCGCGCAGGCGGGCCACCATCTGTTCCGCGGCATCGATGACGGCGCCTACTTCTATTTCGTACACAGCTATGCGATGCCGATATGCCCCAGCACCATCGCCCAGGCGAACTACGGCGAGCCCTTCACCGCCGCCGTGCAAAAAGACAATTTCTTCGGCGTGCAGTTTCATCCAGAACGATCTGGAGCGGCCGGCGCGCAACTGTTGAAAAACTTTCTGGAGATGTAGGCAGCATGATTATTCCGGCTTTGGATTTGATCGACGGCAACGTGGTGCGTTTGCATCAGGGCGATTACGGCCAGCAGCGCGACTACGGCAACGATCCGCTGCTGCGTCTGCAGGACTATCAACAACAGGGCGCGCAGGTGCTGCATCTGGTCGATCTGACCGGCGCCAAGGATCCGGCGGCGCGCCAGATCCCGCTGCTGCGCAAGCTGCTGGCGGGGGTTGACGTGCCGGTGCAGGTCGGCGGCGGCATCCGCAACGAGCAAGACGTCAGCGCCCTGCTGGAGGCCGGTGCCACGCGCGTGGTGATCGGCTCCACCGCGGTGAAACAGCCGCAGTTGGTGCAGAGCTGGTTCGAGCGCTACGGCGCCGACGCGCTGGTGCTGGCGCTGGACGTGCGCATCGACGCACAGGGCGTAAAACGCGTGGCCATCAGCGGCTGGCAGGAAGATTCCGACGCCACGCTGGAACAGGTGGTGGAGCAGTTCCTGCCCTACGGGCTCAAGCACGTGCTGTGCACCGATATTTCGCGCGACGGCACGCTGGCCGGTTCCAACGTGGCGCTGTATCAGGCGATCAGCCGCCGTTATCCGCAGGTGGCCTTCCAGGCCTCGGGCGGCATCGGCAATCTGGACGACATCGCCCAGCTGCGCGGCAGCGGCGTTGCCGGCGTGATCGTGGGGCGCGCCCTGCTGGAAGGTAAATTTAGCGTTGAGGAGGCGATCGCATGCTGGCAAAACGGATAATCCCGTGCCTGGATGTTAAAGACGGGCAAGTGGTGAAAGGCGTGCAGTTCCGCAACCACGAAATCATCGGCGACATCGTGCCGCTGGCGCAGCGCTATGCGCAAGAAGGCGCGGACGAGCTGGTGTTTTACGATATCACCGCCTCGAGCGATGGCCGGGTGGTGGACAAAAGCTGGGTGTCGCGCGTGGCGGAGGTGATTGATATTCCGTTCTGCGTCGCCGGCGGCATTAAAAGCGCCGAGGACGCCAGCCAGATCCTGTCTTTCGGCGCCGACAAGATTTCGATCAACTCGCCGGCGCTGGCCGATCCTGAGCTGATTAGCCGCCTGGCTGAACGCTTTGGCGTGCAGTGCATCGTGGTGGGCATCGACACCTGGTTCGACAGTGAAACCGGCAAGTATCATGTCAACCAATATACCGGCGACGAGAGCCGCACCCGAATCACCCAGTGGGAAACCCTCGACTGGGTACAGGAAGTGCAGCGCCGCGGCGCCGGTGAGATCGTGCTGAACATGATGAACCAGGACGGCGTGCGCAACGGTTACGATCTGCAGCAGCTGCGCCGGGTGCGCGAGGCCTGCAAGGTGCCGCTGATCGCCTCCGGCGGCGCGGGCACCATGGCGCACTTCCTGGAAGCGTTCCGCGATGCGGACGTCGACGGTGCGCTGGCGGCATCGGTGTTCCACAAACAAATCATCAATATCGGCGAACTGAAAAGGTTCCTGGTCGAACAAGGCGTGGAGATTCGCGTGTGCTGACAGAACAACAGAGAAACCAGCTGGACTGGGAAAAAACCGACGGCCTGATGCCGGCCATCGTGCAGCACGCCGTTTCCGGCGAAGTGCTGATGCTGGGTTACATGACGCCGGAAGCGCTGGCGACCACCGAGCAAAGCGGCAACGTCACCTTCTTCTCGCGCACCAAGCAGCGCCTGTGGACCAAGGGTGAAAGCTCCGGCCACTTCCTCAAGGTGGTCAGCATCACGCCGGACTGCGATAACGACACGCTGCTGATATTGGCCACCCCGATCGGCCCGACCTGCCACCTCGGCAACAGCAGCTGCTTCCACCCGGCCGCCAGCGACTGGACGTTCCTCTATCAGTTGGAACAGCTGTTGGCGGAGCGCAAGCACGCCAGCCCGGACAGCTCGTACACCGCCAGCCTGTACGCCAGCGGCACCAAGCGCATCGCGCAGAAGGTCGGGGAGGAAGGCGTGGAAACCGCGCTGGCCGCCACGGTCAACGATCGCGAAGAGCTGACCAACGAAGCTTCGGACCTGATCTATCACCTGCTGGTGCTGCTGCAGGACCAGGATTTGGATATGAGCGCGGTGATCGGCCGGCTGCGCGAAAGGCATCAGAAAAAAGCGTGACGTTAAATCACGCGCAATAAAAAAGCCGCCGGGCGTTAACCTCGGCGGCTTTTTTTATCGCTCAACGGGCGGGATTATTCCATCCATTCGGTATGGAACACGCCTTCCTTGTCGATACGTTTATAGGTGTGCGCACCGAAGTAGTCGCGCTGCGCCTGGATCAGGTTCGCCGGCAGCACCGCAGAACGGTAGCTGTCGTAGTAGGCGATCGCGGCGGAGAAGGTTGGCGTAGGAATGCCGTTCTGCACGGCGTAAGCCACCACGTCACGCAGCGCCTGCTGGTACTCGTCGGCGATTTGCTTGAAGTATGGCGCCAGCAGCAGGTTGGCGATATCGGCGTCCGCCGCGTAAGCGTCGGTGATCTTCTGCAGGAACTGGGCGCGGATGATGCAGCCGGCGCGGAAGATCTTGGCGATTTCGCCGTAGTGCAGATCCCAGTTGTTTTCTTTAGACGCGGCTTTCAGCTGAGAGAAGCCCTGCGCGTAGGACACGATCTTGCCCAGATACAGCGCGCGACGCACTTTCTCGATGAATTCAGCTTTGTCGCCGGTGAACGGCGCCACTTTCGGGCCGGTCAGCACTTTAGACGCGGCAACGCGCTGATCTTTCAGCGAGGACAGGTAGCGCGCGAACACCGATTCGGTGATCAGCGACAGCGGTTCGCCCAGATCCAGCGAGCTCTGGCTGGTCCACTTGCCGGTGCCTTTGTTGGCAGCTTCGTCCAGGATCACATCGACCAGGTATTTACCCTCTTCGTCTTTCTTGGTGAAGATGTCTTTGGTGATGTCGATCAGGTAGCTGTTCAGTTCGCCCTTGTTCCACTCGGCGAAGGTTTCGGCCAGCTGCTCGTTGCTCAGATTCAGCGCCTGTTTCAGCAGAGAATAGGCTTCGGCAATCAGCTGCATGTCGCCGTATTCGATGCCGTTGTGCACCATCTTCACATAGTGGCCGGCACCGTCTGCGCCAATGTAGGTCACGCAAGGCTCGCCTTCCGCAACCGCAGCGATTTTCTCCAGGATCGGCGCCACCAGCTCGTAAGCTTCTTTCTGGCCGCCAGGCATGATGGAAGGCCCTTTCAGCGCGCCCTCTTCACCGCCGGAAACGCCGGTACCGATGAAATTGAAGCCCTGGTCGGACAGTTCGCGGTTACGGCGGATGGTGTCCTGATAGTAGGTGTTGCCGCCGTCGATCAAGATATCGCCCTTGTCCAGGTGCGGAGTCAGCGAGGCAATGGTTTTATCCGTTGCTTCGCCCGCTTTCACCATCAGCAGGATGCGGCGCGGTTTTTCCAGCGATTCGACAAACTCTTCAACGGTGTAATACGGCGCCAGGTTTTTGCCCGGGTTCTCAGCGATCACTTCGTCAGTTTTGTCGCCAGAACGGTTGAAAATGGAAACGGTGTAACCACGGCTCTCGATGTTCAGCGCGAGGTTGCGGCCCATTACCGCCATGCCGACAACGCCGATTTGTTGCTTGGACATTTAGGAACTCCTGTCTGAGGATGACCCTGCAGGCAACGTCGGCCAGCAGGTTTTGTGATGTGGCACACATGTTAACTCAGGATTGCCTCGTGTGGGTAGTGATTGGTGCGATAGACGGTTGACAAAGAATGCTGCTAAAACAGTCAAGCACAGCGACTGAAGTCACTAAAAAAATGCAGGAAGATTGCGTGTTAAAGGTGAAGGTTTATTGATGACGAGCACGGATCCTGTACAATCTCGCAGTTAAATCACAGTTGGGGTCAAAAGTGCGCGTACTTTCCTGCATTTTCTCTATTATTTTCATCGTGTTCTCAATGTTGGGAACGATTAAGATTTATATTGGCGGCAATTTTAATTGGCTCATCCAGTTGATGTTGCTGTCCGCTGCGGCTGCCACCTCATTGATGGCCTCACCTCTTTCGCCGGCGCAAACGGTTCGCGCACGACTGCGCAACCTGCGCAACTACAAGCCCATGATGATAGGCTGGCTGCTGTTTATGGCAGGCATAGCTATAGCGGCGGTGATGAATCACGGCACAGGGCTGTATACGTTGGCGAAATACGTCGCTTTCATGTTTGCACTTCTCTGCCTGTTGCTAATTTCCCCGCTCTCATCCGCTTTGCTTGAAAAAGCGCTTAGCATCACACTCGTCATTTCATTGGTGCCGCTGATACTTTTGGCGCTCTTCCGCCAACTTGACGCGATGGTGATTTTAGGCGATGGACGCATGGGGTGGCTCGCCAGTTGGCCCGGTGTCATTTGGAAAATCGGCGCCTTTGTATGGCCTTTTGCTGTTTGGCGCTGCTTAAAAAAAACCAATTTTATCAATGTGCTGTTAGCATTCGGCGCAGTGCTGGTCATGGCGCTTGACGGTAGCCGTACCTCTATGCTGTGGCTGGCGTTAGTATGGGGAGCCTTGGCAATCATTGCCTTCTTTGCTCGCGTGCAAACCCAGCCTGTGCGCGGTCATTTTAGCCTGATAGTCGTGACCTTGCTGTCGTTCTCACTTATTCAGCCCGTACTCCTGGGCTGGGTTTCAGGAGATTATGACAAACTGCTTGTTCAATTGATGGAGAAGCGCACGAGCAATCATGCCGATACGGCCAACCTCAGTATTAGTCATACTCTCGAAGAAACTTTGGCCGCGCCAAAAGAAACGACGGCAGACCGTTTGGTCAAAGGCGACAACAGTATACGTTTGCAAATGCTGCACACCGGGTGGCAGCAAACCGTAGATAAATTCCCTTGGGGAGGCGGTTTTGGCAGCACTCGGGTCGATGATTTTGGCGCCGACAGCGTGATTCACATGACCTATCTTCAGTTATTGGCTGATGAGGGCGTTTTATCGTTCATCGGCTACCTGCTGTTTATTTTGACTCCTCTCTATTACGGTCTGAAATTCGTCTTCGAAAAGCGGGAGCTTTTTGTCGAACGCTTCGAGTCTATGTTGAGTCCCTTATCGGTGCTAGCTCTGTTCTTGTTCATGGGATGTTTCCACCCCCTCAGCAATGAGTTAACCGAATGGGCCATCGTTTTAACCGCAATTTCTATTGTGATATGCCATGTCCCGCGTCGCGACTAATACCTTTTGGTTAATGCTGGCACAAATAGGCGGGTTGTTCATTCCGCTTATCGAATTGCCCGTACTGGCTCGCGCTCTAGGCCAACAAAACTACGGGCAAGTGCTTTATGCGCTAGGCATCGCTCTGACAGCCTCGGTATTTGTTGAATTCGGCTTCAATTTCAGCGCCGCGCGTGCCGTTGTCAAGATCAGAGAAAACAAGCAACAGCTGGCTCAGTTGGTAAGCAATGTGTTGTTTGCCAAACTGCTGCTCAGTATGGCCGTTGGTGTCGCCGTAGCCGTCCTGATCCTGACAGGCTCCGGTGCCACGACGATCCCTCATCATTGGTTCGTGTGGATATCGCTATTCATTCTGGCGTTCGGTTTTACACCGCTATGGTACTACGTCGGGATCGAAAAACTGGTTTTGCCGGCATTGCTGGATTTAGGCTTACGCAGCACGGGGCTTTTATTTACCATTTTGCTGGTGTCCTCACCACAACACGCTCAACGTGTACTCATGATTCAAGCCACTGTGGGCATCATTAACACCCTACTTCCAACCTTGCTGATGATGCGCTCCACTGGTTTAGGTCGCATCAGCTTTCGCGGTGCCGTTACCGTTCTGCGTGAAAGCTGGGAACTCTTTTTATACAAAGGGGCTCAAAGCATCATGGGGTCGATCGCGTCTACACTACTGGGATTATTGGGCGGAGCTCGTACGGTTGGCGCCTTTGTGCCCGCCGAAAAACTGGTTCGAGCTGCGAGCGGTTTAGCAGCCCCCGTTCTGAATGCTGCGTTTCCCCATCTGGTCAGACTGCAATCCGACTCGACGCATACCGCAAAACGGGTTGTTACCCTCGCGCTGGGAGCGTTGTTCACCGTAACGATCGCCTTCGCTCTGCTGACCGTTTGGCTAGCCGGTTGGCTGGTGAATACCATCTTCGGCCCCGGCTATCAGGATGCCATTGAGCTATTAAGCATTTTGGTATGGGTTGTCCCTTTACGCATTTGCAGCATGGCGTTGGCCATATTGTGGTTTATTCCTGGCGGTAAAGAGCAAGTTGCCAGCCGGGTCATGATGATCAATATAGCGATAATCTGCCTGCTTGCCTTCCTCCTGGTTCCCACATTAGGCGGATTAGGCATGACTATCGCCTTCTTGGTTGCAGAGATAACCATGTTTTCCTTATTGCTTTTTTTATTCTGTCGAAAGCCGTCAGGTGTCGCGCCACAAACACCTACACTTGCCCGATTGCGGCACCGACAGTAACAGGATAGTCATGAGTCATTGCTTTATTCTCGATTGTGAAGGAAGCCAGTTTGAGTAACTTTGCCCTAAGCGTGGTTATAACTACCTATAACCGCCCAGATCTGCTCGCGCGCGCAGTGGATTCCGTTGTGACCGAAAGGAGTAGGCACAACAAGATACAAATCATAGTGGTTGACGACGCGTCCACGACAGCGCAGCCGGAACTTGCTATAGACGACCTGATCTTTCATCGCATGCCCGTCAACGGCGGCCCTGGTCCCGCTCGCATGCAAGGCTTAGCGTTGGCTAGCTCCCCCTGGGTCTTGATGCTTGACGATGACGATACGCTCGAACCCGGTACGGCTGAGTATTTGGCCGCACGTCTACCCGAACCTGAAACGTCGATGTATCCGGTGTATCAATTTGCCGTCAGCAAGAAAAATCAGAAAGAAGAATTTCGTCTGATCACTTTCGATGACTACGTGAACAAAACCATTACCGGCGATTTCACGCCCGTTTTTGATCGTGAACAATTTTTAGGCACCGGCTTACGCTATCCTGAAAATCGCGCCGGTGGCGAACACCTGCTGTGGTGGAAAGTTGCGGAGAAATTCGGTATTCCTTCGTATGATCGGCCGTTGGTGCGGGTTTCCAACGATGCCACAGTGCGCTTGACGCATTTTTCATCGCAAATCAGCAAGGCCGCCTACCACCAGCAACTGGCTGAAATGGCGCTGGCCGATTTCGGCGAGCGGCTGCAGCGCGATCATCCCGAGGAGTTTCGCCGGATACGTTTGGCGCATATTACCTATAGCTTGCTTAACCGACAGTGTGCGACGGCACGCCAATCGTTAAAAAATGCTCCGCTCGGCGACAAGTTAAAAATGGCTTTATGGACGATCAGTTGGTTACCGCATTCTCTGATCAAGAAGTTATTCATTTCTTATCGTCAGCGCCAAGGGTAAAACAGCGATGCGTATAGACTACGTGATCACCGGTCTTGAGATCGGCGGCGCCGAATATCAAGTTGTCACGCTGCTCGAGAAATTGGCCGAGCGCGGCCATCAAGTGCGCCTGATCTCATTGATACCACCGACATCTGCAGTATTTGTCGATCGATTGGCCACCGCCGGCGTCCCACTCCACGATCTGGGCATGCGTTCAGGTAAAGACTTGCCGCTCGCACTGCTCCGCTTGCGCAAGGAACTGTTGCGCAATCGGCCGGATGTCGTACACAGCCATATGGTGCACGCGAACCTGTTGGCTCGCCTGGTGCGGTTGTTCACGCCTTCTTTGAAATTAGTTTGCACGGCGCACAACACTCATGAAGGCGGAAAAATTCGCGATTGGGCATATCGCCTGACCAACCCGCTCAGCCAGTTGAACACAACGATCAGCGAAGCGGCCACACGCCGGTTTATTGGCGAACGCGTTTTCAAGGCACGCAATACTCGTACCATTCCCAATGGAATTGATACTGCCAAGTTCAGCCCAGGGAAAGAACACAGCGCCTCTTTAGAGCGCCCTTTCCGCTGGTTGGCCGTCGGGCGTCTGGTCGAACAGAAAGATTACCCGACGCTGATTGCGGCCTTTGGCAAACTCTCAGACAGCCAACTACTGATCGCCGGCCAAGGCCCATTGTTTGAAGCTTTACAACGACAGGTTGAGCAGGCTGGATTGGAAAAACGCATTGAATTTCTTGGCGTTCGTAATGATATTGAGCAACTGTATCGCCAGGTCGATGGTTTTGTCTTGTCATCGGAATGGGAAGGATATGGCTTGGTCGTCGCTGAAGCGATGGCTTCTGAACTTCCTGTCGTCGTCACCAATAGCGGCGGCCCCGGAGAAATCATCGGCAATACGGGCGAGAATGGTTTGCTGGTTCCGATCAAAGACCCTGAAGCGCTCGCCAATGCCATGGCTTCGATAGAAAGGATGTCCTTGCAAGATAGGCGACATTTAGGTCAGCATGCTCGACGTCGTGTCAAAGAAAAATACGCTTTAGATGAAATAGTTACACAGTGGGAATGTATTTATACAGAGCTAAAAAACAATAATTAATGGCTTTGGCGGTATATTGATAAGGTTTTTATGAAAATAGCACTAATAGGTACAGCAGCAAATTGTGTGGTTGGCTTTAGAGCCGATCTGATAAAGTCATTGCACCAGCAGGGGCATACGGTTTACGCCCTGGCTCTGGATTATGATGACAACACACGCATGCAGGTTACAAATCTGGGAGCGATACCGGTTGACTATAAATTCAGCCGGACAGGCCTCAATCCGCTAAAAGATTTCCTGGATACCTATGCGCTTAGCAAACAGTTAAAGCGTTTAGCTCCCGACCTGGTTTTTTCCTATTTTTCTAAACCCAGCATCTTTGGCACTTTGGCGGCAGTCATGGCGGGCGTTAAAAAACGTTACGCGATGCTGGAAGGCTTGGGCTACCTATTTACTGAACAGCCGCAAGGTGTGAGCAGGAAAGTAAGGCTTTTAAAAAAGATTCAGGTCATGCTCTACCGTTGTATCTTCCCAAGCCTTGATGCGCTCATTCTTCTGAATCCTGACGATCGTCATGATCTGCTGGTTAACTGCAAAATCAACGTCAAGCAGGCACATGTCTTAGGCGGTATCGGTTTGAATCTGGCTGACTATCCTTTCACGCCCCCTCCGACGTCCCCCGTTTCCTTCATCTTTATCGCCCGTTTGTTGGCCGAAAAAGGGGTTCACGAATACGTCGCCGCCGCAAAAATAGTTAAAGCTAAATACCCAGAAACTCGCTTCTATATGTTAGGCGCGATAGATACGCAAAACCCAGGTAGCTTAACAGTAAAATGCCTGAATAATTTAATTGAAGACGATATCATCATCGCCCCAGGCCATGTTTCAAACGTGGCGGAATGGATTGCGAAGTCCAGCGTTTTCGTTTTACCTTCCTACTATCGCGAAGGGATCCCGCGTAGTACTCAGGAAGCAATGGCCATGGGACGTGCCGTTTTAAGCACGGATGTGCCGGGTTGTCGGGAAACAGTAGTTCAAGGCGTTAACGGTTATTTAGTCAAACGCTGGTCACATGCTGAGCTAGCGGAAAAGATGTGCGAATTGATCGAAAACCCACAAAAGATAACGGATATGGGACTTGCCAGTTATCAATTGGCCCAAGAAAGATTTGACGCAGACAAAGTCAATAATCGCCTATTGGAATTGCTGGAGATTCCTCAAACTCGGTGATGTCAAGCCAAACCTGAATGATGCCGGTCGGCATCATTCAGGTCGTGATACCGAAGACAATCAGTCACGGTACCCTTTAGGGTTTTTCTTCTGCCAGTTCCAGGTATCGCGCATCATGTCATCGATACCCCGACTCACTTTCCACCCCAGCTCCTGATAAGCCAGATCGGCGTTCGCCCAGAAGGCAGGCAGATCGCCTTCGCGACGCGGTAATATTTGGTAAGGGATCGTGACCCCCGACGCTTTTTCGAATGCCTGCACCATCGCCAGTACCGAGTGCCCTACACCAGCCCCAAGGTTATAGGCCTTAAATCCGCGGAGCTTCGGCAGATGATCCATCGCTTTCAGGTGGCCTTCGGCCAGATCCATGACATGGATGTAGTCGCGCTCTCCCGTCCCATCGGTCGTCGGATAATCCCCGCCGAAAATACCCAGCTTTTCCAGTTTGCCGATGGCCACCTGCGAGATGTAGGGCAACAGGTTATTGGGAATACCGTTAGGATCCTCACCGATCAACCCCGACTCATGGGCGCCTACCGGATTAAAGTAGCGCAAGGCAATAATCGAAAATTGCGGCTCAGCCTTGGCGACATCTTGCAGGATCTGCTCCACCATCAGCTTCGACGTGCCATAAGGGCTTGTCGTGCCGCCGATCGGTGTCGTCTCGACATAAGGCACCGGTGAATGGGCACCATAAACGGTAGCGGACGAACTAAAGATAAACGCATACACGCCGGCGCGGCGCATAGCGTCCAGTAACACCAACGTTCCGGTGACATTATTCTGGTAGTATTCCAGCGGCTTACGCGTAGATTCCCCTACTGCCTTAAGACCGGCGAAGTGGATCACGCCGGTAATCGAGTGCGCTTCAAAGATGCGATGCAAGCATTCCGCATCCTGAACATCACCTTGGTAAAACACGGCGGCTTTTCCCGTCAGTTTCTCTACGCGGTGTAAAGACTCCGCTGACGAGTTCGACAGATTATCCAATACCACCACCTCTTCACCGCGCTCCAACAGCATCAAAACTGTATGTGAACCGATGTAGCCGGCTCCGCCAGTAACTAAAACCGCCATACAAACCCCTCACTCGCGCCCAACGCGCTCAAGAAAAACAGCCGTCTAAAGCCATAGGCTTATTTTAAATAAAACGTAGAATCACGCATCCTTTTCGATCATCAAAGGTTTACGGCTCATCGACCGTAAAGCACCATAAACGGCAACGGTCGCTCTCTCTCGTCGCGTCATGACTCTGGCACCTGGGAGCCGTTCAGGCCGAACTCAGCCATCACTGCGTGCTGAAAAACACGGATTAAAACCGCTAGCACGCCGCGCTCTCTGCGTTATCACACAGCTTAACTGCGCCGGAGGCAGCGATTGAATACAACCGGTTGATACAGTGCCATCGCCCCTCTGGCAAACGAACGAAAATCAGGCCTGCGGCCACCGACCGATAACATAACGCAACAAAACAAAAAGAGCAGCTTAACGCTGCTCCCTTTCAGATAAATACTCGCCTCATCGCAAAACCGGACTAGCGACTGCGGGCAAAATACTGCGCGACCCGCATAACATCTTTTTCATCCAACGTACCGGAATCGCTCAGCAAGGTGATCCATGATTTGATGTAGGCGTACTTGGCGGAAGCCAGATCGCGCTGGGCGCTATAGAGCTGCTGTTCGGCGTTGAGCACATCGACGTTGACGCGTTGCCCGGCCAGTACGCTCTGCCGAGTCGCCGTCACCTGTGTCGTAGCCGATTGTACCGCCAACTCATAGGCCGCCACCTTGGCGCGGCTGCTGATGCACAAATTGTATTGCTTGCGCAGATCGTTGAGCGTGGTGCCCGTCTGTGCATCCATTTCATACATCGCCTGGCCATAGCGCGCCGCCGCCTGCCGGGTCGACGCCGAAACGCCGCCGCCGGAATAAATAGGCATGCTGACCTGCACGCCGATGCTGTCGGTACGGTATTTCTGGTTAACCGTATTATCGCTGCTGGAGTCGTTTTCCGAATGCGAAGCATACAGCTGAACCTGAGGCATAAAGCCCGCACGATTCCTTTCGACATCATACTTGGCGGCGTCCACGCCATGACGCGACGCGGCCAACACCGGGTTGTTCTCCAGCGCGATCTTTTGCCACTCTTCGAACTTGGACGGGATCAGCGGCGCCACCTTAAACTTGCCCGGACGCAAAACCTGCAATTCATCCAGTTGGTTCAGCGGCATGCCGATAATCACTTCCAATTCGCGCTGGGCGGCGTCCAGCGCATCGCGCGCTTCGATTACCTGCGCTTCGGCCAGGCTGTAGCGCGCCTGGGTTTCCGATACGTCGGTAATGGTGCCTTCACCGGCGCTCATCAGGCGATCGTTCAAGGTCAACTGTTCCTTGTAAGCCGCCTTTTGCGCTTCGGCCAACGCGATTTGATCCTTGGAATAGGCCACTTCGACATAGGCGTTAATCACCCTAACCGCAAGATCCAGCAATTTGCCGCGATAGCGCTCGTCCGACATCATCGTCTGCGCCACGCCGGCTTTGTAGCGCGCGTACGCTTCATAGTCGAACAGCGGCTGCGTCAGCGTGATCGAACTGGAATAACTGCGATATTGCTGCCGCCGGGTGACCTCCGAAACATTGCCGAAAAAGTCGCTCTGCGGATATTTTTGCGTCTGCCAATTGCGCGGTGAATTCTGATAGTTCAACGACACCTTCGGCAGCAGCCCCGCCCTACCGATGTTTTCGTTCTCATCTCCCGCTTCTTTCTCTTTTATAGCCGCCCGGAAGGTCGGGTCCTTTTCTAATGCCAGCGAATATGCGTCTAAAATCCCTATCGAATAAACCGGCGCAGATATCGCAAACAAAAGGGTGCCGATAACCAGACCGGCAGCCTGTCGTTTTGATTGAATCAAAATTATTCCTCGGTTAATGAAGTATGAGCGCGATCCAAAATAGGTTTAAACAGATAGCTCAGCAGCGAGCGCGAGCCCGTTTTCACGAACACCTCGACCGGCATCCCCGGCTTGATGTCCTCGCCACTGAGCATCTTCATGCCCTCCGGCGAGACCGTGACCTGCATCTGGTAGTAAGGTTCTCCATTGGATTTGTCGACCAGGCGGTCGGCGGAAACCAACGTGACCGTCCCCGGAATTTTCGGGGTTTTGTTTTGGTTGAAGGCGGTAAACATCAGATCCACCGGCAACCCGTTGTACACCTTGTCGATCAAATCGACTTTCAGGCGAGAATCCACCACCAGCGTCGCCTGGCTGGGCACAACGTCCATCAGGTGGTCACCCGCTCCCACGACGCCCCCCTGAGTGAAAATATTCAATCCGACCACGGTGCCATCCACCGGTGAGATGATGGCGGTGTTGCCCAGATCGAAGTCGGCCATTTGCAGCTTGTTGCGGAACTCGCTGGCGTCCATTTGGGTTTGCGCCAGTTGCGTCCTGACTTCGCGCTGATAGTCGGCGAAGCGTTGATCGATGCGCTGCTGAGATTCCTGCAGCTGCTTTTGCAATTGACCAATCCGCCCGATGGTTTCATCGATGCTGCTGTTCACCTCAGCGAACTGGCGCTGGACTTCCAGATAACGATTGCGCGGCAAATAACCGTCCGCCGCCAGTTGCTTCATGCTGTTCATCTGCTCACGCAGGCTGGAAAGTTGGATCTGCTTGTTGGCGCGCGAATCCTGCAGGCCTTTCAACTGGAAGCGGATCCCATCCATCGACTGCTTATAACCGTCAATTTCACTTTGCAGCCCCTGGCGGCGAGAGGCGAACAGCTGCGTTTGCAACGCGATGATTTCGGCCACGCGCGGCTGATCCTTCACCTGGGTGAAAACAGGGGAAAAAGTGACCTTGCTCAGACCATCGCGTTCAGCCAGTAAACGCCCTTCGGTGGCCAGCGTGGTGTAGTACTGATCGCGCAGCGAATCAACCTGAGCCTGCGCCTGCACCTGGCTCAATTGCACCAGAACCTCACCGGCTTTCACCTTGTCGCCGTCTTTCACCGCGATATTCTTGATGATGCCGCTGGCCGGGGCCTGCACCGTTTTGCGGTTGCCGGAAACGGTTACCGATCCCGGTGATGCCACCCCTTTATCCAGAGGCGCGAACGCTGCCCAAGCCAAAAATCCGAACAGACCAATTCCCACTACCAGCCAGCCCATCCGGGTAAACCGCCGTTCATCCTGCGGGATCTCTTCAATATACGAGTCTTGCGGCTCGCCAATATGCGTCGACATACCAACTCCTTTACACTGCGGACGGCAATGAAGCCATCAGGCAATTCACGGCTTAATTAATTTGCGTTTTTGGGATGTTGCCTTCATCCGGCTCAGAATTTACCGCCCTCACCGCTTGCTGAGGCTGTTGCGTCTGCGCTTTTTGCGCATTGGCCAACGCCTGAAGCACTTGTTGAGTCGGGCCGAACGCGTTGACGTTGCCATTCACCAACAGCAACAACTTGCTGGTCATCGACAGCAAATTGGTGCGATGGGTAATCAGAACCACCGTTTTATTACGTTGCTTGAGGAACATAATGGCCTGGTTCAACGCTTTCTCGCCCGCATCATCCAGATTGGAGTTAGGCTCATCCAATACCACCAGCGAAGGGTCGCCGTACAATGCGCGCGCCAGGCCGATACGCTGTTTCTGTCCACCGGACAACCCAGCGCCACCGTTGCCGAGCACCGAATCGTAGCCGTTAGGGAAACGCAGGATCAGTTCGTGCACACCGGCCAGCTTAGCGGCTTCAATGACTTTCTCTGAATCGATATCGTTAAAGCGAGCGATATTCTCGGCGATAGTCCCGGCAAACAGCTCAATGTCCTGCGGCAGATAGCCGATATACGGCCCCAATTCATCCTTGTTCCACTGATAGATGTCGGCATTATCCAACCGAACAATCCCTTCACTGACCGGCCAAATGCCGACCAGCAAACGCGCCAGCGTCGATTTCCCCGACGCGCTCGGGCCAATGATCCCCAGCACGTCACCGGGCTGGATGGCAAAAGTCACGTTATGCAATACCGCATCGCCTTTGGAGCCCGGCGGCGTGGCGGTGACGCCTTCTACTGCGAGTACCCCTTCCGGACGCGGCAAGGACATACCGGTGCCACGTTGCGGGTGCGTTTCCAGCAGCTTGACCAACCGGCCATAAGAAAGCTTTGCCGCGCTGTAGCTCTTCCAGACGTTAATAACCTGCTCAATCGGCGCCAGCGTTCGCCCCATCAGAATGGAGCCGGCGATCATCATACCGGGCGTGATGTGCCCATCGATCGCCAGCCAGCCCCCCAGCCCCAGCACCAGCGATTGCAGCGACATGCGCACAAACTTGGTGATCGATGTGACCCGCGATGCGCGTTCGCTGGCGATGCGCTGACTGTTCAAAAACCGCTGGTGCAGACCGAACCACCGGCGTTTCAGGTTAGGCAACATCCCCAAAGCCTCGATCACTTCGGCATTTCGCAGATTGGTGCTGGCCAGCGTACCGGACATAATCGACAGCTTGCTGGCCTCCGCCAGCGGCTTTTTCGACACCATTTCGTTGATCACCGCCAATGCGATCAGCAACAGCGCACCGACCAGGGCGAAAAGCCCCAACCAAGGATTAAACAGGAATATCACCAACAGATAGATCGGAAACCACGGCGCATCAAAGAAGGCGAATAGCGCGCTGCCGGTGAGGAATTGGCGCAGATTGGTCAAGTCGCTCAGCATCTGGCCGGCGTCGGAAGAACCGTTTTTCAGATTCGCCTCGTAGGCCGCAGTGTAGACTCGCGTGTTGAGACGCATATCCAGCTGACTGCCGATACGGATCACCACCATGCTGCGCACGTATTCCAACAGCGACATCATGCCGAACATGCCCAACATGATCAGCGTCAGCATCAACAGCGTGATTTCATTACGCGAAGGAAGCACCCGGTCGTAAACCTGGAGCATATAGATAGAAGGAACTAGCATTAATAAATTAATAAATGCGGTAAATATGCCAACGGTCCAAAAAACCTTACTGCGAGTCCGTATAACATCCGCAATTTCATTGCGCGGTATAAATTGATTCACTTTCTGCCCTTACATCATGTGCACTGTCAGTCCAATCCGCATTGATATTTATGAGATTAACCTCACAAAAAAAGCCCCAAACATGCTCAAGACTGCAGATGCTTTTTCATTAACTATAGATACATATATGGAATTCCAGCAAGGCTGGCAGATGAAAAAAACATGTGCCAAAAAGAACAAAAAAAAACAATACAAAGCAAAAAGTTAGCAAAGGCTAAACGAATATGGCATCACATCGCATCCGCCGTGCATCAACGAGGCCATTCCCGATGCCACGCCAGTTAAATCATTAGAAATCTAATAATCCCCAATGTTAAAAAGCCAAAGGTGATTATCTTAGACATAAAAACATTAATTTTACACAGCAAACCCACAGGATTAATTGAGATCACAATTGGTTATAGAAAAGCAAAAATCAAAAAAATAAAAAAAATCCTATAACCTTGACAAAAATCTCATCAGCTCCTTTGATTAAATCGTGAAAGCAACAATTGGCATTAGTGTGTCATTTTTATATGCCGTTGTTTTTACAAGATTTAATACTAAAAAATCTGACCAAACCTCTTCCTGGCACGGCTATGGGGGGCCGGTCACATCTTTCTTATGTCCGTAGAAAATGGGTACATCCAAAGGGGTAACGTATGGCCACATTAGTAGCACAGCAAAAAGCGGCTGCTTTTTTCCTTGCAATCTCTGGAAAGAATATTGACACCGCGGCGTTAGATTACTACTCGCAGAAAATTGAAACTTCTGCACTTTCTCTGGAACAAGTTGCGCAAAAATTCATTGCAGGCACCGCAAGCCTGAACGGTCTGACGGCTTCTCAGATCGTAACCAAAATATACACCGCAGTGAACGGCAGCGCCCCTAGCAGCAGCGTGCTCGCCGATCTTTTAGCGGGCAACCCCACCACGGCGTCCGTCGTCGCCAAGGTGATTAACGACGTACTCAGCTACAGCGGTTTTGATTCAACGCTGCTGACAGCACAGAGCAATTTCGAAGCCCAAGTCGAAAAAACCCTGTTCCCAGTCGCAACCGCCGCATCGTCGGCCGGCGCAGCTGACGTCCAGGGTGTTTTCCATGTCGTGGGCTTAACGCAAACTCAGGACGGCATTACCTACTGGGGAACCGTATTGGCGCAGGGCGGCAAAACGCTGGCGGCAGTCGCACAAACCTTCGTGAACAACAGCCCGCTGAAAACGTTAAGCGATAGCGATTTCATCAATGCCATCTTCCAAAATAGCTATGAACGCGCACCGACCTCGGCCGAAAGCAGCAGCTATCTTGCCTTGCTGAGTGGCGGTTCGACTCGCGGCGATGTCGTCGCTCAAGTGATCGCAGCACTGAAAGGCACCGTTGCCGCCGGCGATACCACGGCCCAACAACACTTCCAGGCGGCGACGCACGTGTGGCAACCGGGTGAACTGCCGGCCCTGAACTATCAAGAACAAGTCGCAGCCGCCTTCCTGGCAATACCGGGCCGTGGCGTCGATGCCAGCGGGCTGGACACCTGGAGCAAAGAACTGTTTGCCGGTAAGACTTATGCACAAGTCATCACTACCCTGATCAATTCCGCAGAGTCGCAAAAGAAAGGCGCTCAATTGACTGGCGATGATTTTGTTCAGCATATCTTTACCCTGGTGCATGGCACCGCCGCCACCGCTGCGCAATTAGCCAGCTATGGTGCGCTGGGGAGCAAAACGACCATCACGCAGGCCATTATCAACGACCTGCGCAACTCCATCGCCACTGACAGTGCCACCGTCACTCAGCAGCATGGCTTCGAATACGATATCGGTACCAGCCTGCTGTACAAAACCGCTGCGTCTCTGACGGCAACGGCCGCCGGCGGCAACGCGACGGGCACCGTCAACACCGGCGCATCTCACCAAATTAGCAATGCCGAAACGGCAGTGTTGACGGATGTGCAACTGAACGCCAATGCCGCCAGCATCGTGAACCTGAAGTTCGCCGACCATCTGGCGAATCTGACCATTAACGGCACCAGCGCAGCAACGGTCAACCTGTCTGACAACGGCGTTAATCCAGGCGTAGATATCACCGTCAATAACGGCAACGTCATCCTGAATGCCAGTTCGGGTGCGGATGACGTAGTCGTCACATCGGCGGCAAACATTGCGGCCGGCACGGCGCAGTTTAACCTTGGCGCCGGCAACGACAGCCTGCACTGGGCTGGGAACGGGGTTTCGGGCGGTGCGAACAGCGTGGCCAACACGGTTAAGGCTGACGGCGGCGCGGGTACGGACTCCATCTCCGCCAACTTCATTACCAAAACCGTGGTGACCAACCAGAACGCCCTGGGCGTTCGCACCAGCACAGTGACCAGCAACGCCAATAACTTCTCGAATTTCGAGAAGATCGACCTGACCGGCTACATCGGCAAGTCCGTTGGTACGCTGATTACGACACCGCTGATTGGTTCACCGACCACCACCAGCGTGACTACGCCAACCAACACCTTTGACTTTGGGCTGACCAACGGTACATCTACGGTTGAAGGCACTACCGGCGGCACGATTACGCAGAACGCGGCGACCACTAATCTGGGCACGCAAGGATTTGTGATCTCCGGTCTGGCTAACGTCAACGTCATCAACGCCGCCGGCGGCAACGCCGCGCAGCTGGAAGTGAAAGGGGACGCGACCTCCGCCAGTACGCTGAATTTCACCTTCGTGCAGAACGCCACCGATCACTTCAACATCAACTTCGATGCTGTGAGCTCTGCCAACGTGAATGCCGGCGCCATCACCCTCAACAGCAGCAGCAGCGCCCTGTTGGGTACCGCGCTGAGCACGGTGAACGTGGCCTCAGGTGGTACCGGCAACTTCGATAACATTCTGTCCTTGGCCGGCACCAATGCGCAGGTTCAGACCATCAACGTGACCGGTGACCACGCGCTGGATCTGACGCTGGGCAGCGGTTTCAGCAACGTGCGTGATATCAATGCGTCCACCAACACCGCGGGTCTGAATCTCGACTCCAGCCATGGCGGTACCGGTGACGGTATCATCATTCAGTTGCTGAACATTCTGCCGCTGAGCGTCATTACCACCAACCTGTTGGCGCCGGTGTTGACGGCGTTGGGCCTGAACGGTTACCAAATGACCGTAGAAGGTTCCAGTGCTGCCGATACCCTGGGCGTGATTGGCAACACCACGCTGACCGGTGGCGCAGGTGCCAACACCTATGACATCAAGGCGAGTAACACCCAGGCGGGTGTGACCATCAAGGACTTTAGCAGCCTCAAAGACAAGATTGTCGATGTTAACCATGGCGGCCTGACTATCTCCAATGACGCCACCGGCACGGCGGTCGCGGACTACGGCACCCGTTCCGCAGACACACTGGATGCGCTGTTGGGGACTCTGGTGGGCGGTTTGACCAACGGCGTTATCGGCCTGCTGGGCGGCATTCTCGGTCTGGACAGCAGCAACTCGCTGACGTCGAAAGTGGGTGTGGCATCCGTAGTATTCAGCGGTGGCGGTAATACTGCCAGCTCTTATGTGATTATCGACAACAACGATAACCATACGCTGGATCTCAACGATACCGTGGTATACCTGACCGGGCAGAACCACCAGCAATTGGTGGATACGCTGCACTACGCGTAAGCGTAGCGCCATCACCGAGCGAGCTGATTTTTATTCAGCGCCGCGAGGGGAAATGCAATACGTGTACTGATGCCAGCCGGCTATGCCGGCTGGCTTTTTATTGGCGTCAATGTCGGCGAGTGATGAAGAAGCGCGTCGCTTAATCCTGGATAAAAAAAAACCGCAAGCTTATTAAGCTTGCGGTTTTTTATTCACGGCGCGTACGGCGCTCTCGATAGCCTACCAAGGCGATGCTATAGGGGCACTGGAGCGCATCATTACCGGTACATCACCATCGGGTGCGGCCGTATTCCCCTGAACCTCTTTGAGCGGTGTGGCACTTTGGTTTTGCGGAGCTTCAGCAGACATAAAACTGCGCAGGCTTGAAGAAATGCCGCTTGCAGGTTGGCTCACCGGTTTTTCCTGCCAGAAAAGCATCGCATGCTGATTATTGCCTTTCAGGGCTATGGAGATTTTCCCGCCCGGCAGCACTTGATATTTTTCGACGGAATAGGATCGCGCAACATCTGCCACCTGACTTAAAGCCAGCATCGACGGCTTCGGTTGGCCGTTCCGCGTCAGCAGCCCAAATCGATGTTCGTTGATTTTCGGGTTGTCGCCATCATCGAGCAAATCGTACCACCATACCCCCTTAATAAAGGGACGCGATTTGGCCAGGAAGGTATATTTCACCACATATTGCGCGGCCACATCTTTTGATAACCCGCCTTTACCGTCATAGGTTGGCACGCCAATTTCCGTGATATAAATCGGCACCGTCTTACCTGCTGCCTTTGCAAGCCGGGCCTCAAATTTATCCACGACGCCGAGGTTCCCCTCAGGGGCCCGTATAGCGTAATTATCGTTGCCATACGAGTAAGGGTGGATAGAGAAGCCATCAACGTAATTCAACACGCCGAGTTTAACGATGTTATCAACCCAGGAAGGATCGCGAGTGCCTGTTGGGTTAGCCGTTCCCGTAATGACAATTGCGTTGGGATCGGCTTTTCTCACCGCAGCCGCCGTTGCTTTCACCAGCGCGACGAAAACTTCCGGCGGCGGAGACGTCCGCGGCTTTGGCTTAATTGCAGTGGCATTCGTCCATTCGTTCCAGATCTCGTAATACTTGATCTTGCCCTTGTATTTAGACGCTGTCCAATACGCATAATTGGCGAATGCCTGAATGGCCTCAGGGGTGGTTGGATAACCCGATGGATCGTAAAGCTTGTTACCGTACGCCAATACTAATAACCCATTCAGACCGAATTTCGCCTGAGCATCGTTAAACGCTTGGTCAGCCTTTTGCATATTGCCGGTTATGACATACTGCCCTTTTTGCTGTTCCAACCCGCTCCAGGGAAAATCCGCACGATACGACGTGAAACCGTATCGCTTGATCAGCTCCAAATATTTATCCGGATCGTTGGGATACCAGCGAAAATGCGCATGCACCCCGACTTCGAAAGCCAACGCATTCGCACTGATGAACATCAGCGGCAATGCGAGAGCCAGCGATGCGGCGGGTCCCTGGCGACGCATCCGTTTACGGCTTGATTTAGTCAACATCTGACCTCCAGTTTTAAAAGAAAAATGAATCGTCTCAATACCCCAGAGATCAGGAAATCCGCATTTCCCGGGCGCGACGCTCGGAGAAAACCTCAGTACGCCGCTTTATTAATGAATCCTTTGAAAATGGTCAGGAAGACGATTTTAATGTCCAACCAAACGCTCCAGTTACGGATATAGTCCAAATCGAACTCAACGCGCTTTTGCATTTTTTCCAACGTATCCGTCTCGCCACGCCAACCATTGATTTGGGCCCATCCCGTAATGCCTGGCTTCATTTTATGGCGCAGCATATAGCCGTTGATCAACTTTCTATACTGCTCATTATGTGCCACGGCATGCGGCCTTGGACCTACGATCGACATGTCGCCTTTCAATACATTGACAAACTGCGGCAGTTCATCCAGCGAGGTGCGTCGCAAGAAGGCGCCGACCGGTGTTAAACGCGAGTCCCCTTTTTTCGCTTGAACGACTTTATCGCCATCTTCCATCACGGTCATCGAACGGAACTTCCATACCTCGATAGCCTTACCATCCATGCCATAACGCCTTTGTTTGAAGATGATCGGGCCGGTAGAGGTAAACTTAACCATACCGGCGATCAGCAACAGAACCGGAGATATGAACAGCAGAATAAATATTGACAGAATGATGTCTTCAATACGCTTAATCACCTGATTAATCCCGCTCATCGGGGTATCAAACAATGAAACGACAGGGACGCCATTAATTTCTTCAGAACGCGACTGTAATATATTGAACGTAAAGATATCAGGAATCAGCATCACTGAGCAGGTCGTATCAGAAAGATCCGCAATCGTATCTTTGATCAATTTTTCCTGCTCCATCGACATTGCGATATATACCCGATCAATACGCCCACATTTTGCATCGCTGACGAGTTGAGACAAGTCGCCACAGCGCTCAATCTTGCTGTTCAATGGAGAATTATCATTGTCGTAAATGCCCAACACTTTAAATCCCATCCAGTGAGCATCATGCAAAGACTCTGCCAGGCGAATGCCGACGGGCATCGCCCCCATGATGGCCACATTACGGGTATTGAAACCAATATTGCGCATGTATCCCAAGAGCAGCCGGATCACGCTGCGCGTAATGATCAAACCGCAGCACACCAACAGATACCATTGGATATAAATGGAATATTCGTTGTTGAACACATTTATCAACGCCACCGTACCCGACGTCAACAGCAGGCTCAACGACCAGTTTTGCAAAATGAGCTGGATTTCCAGACCCGCACGCACACCACGCCATGATCGATAAAAATCAGTAATACCACCAATCATTTGGAAGATGACGATCGAAATTAATACCATAATCCAGTGCTGCATGCTGAATGCGGCACCGGAGATTAAGCAGGATAAGTACAATCCGCTAAAGATAACGAAAATATCAGAGAAGCGCTGAAGCATTGAAGTAAGAGACGCATTAGTATGCAACACACCCCGACGGAAACCGTTCATAGATAACTGCCTATTAACTATCATAGTATAGATGCCTTTTGTTAGTTTTCTCTGGTACCTATATCACTTCGCAATGCTGGGCCGTATACCGCCCGCCCAGCATTAGAATATAGCTTTAAAACCAGAGATCAGCTTCGAAGCAAGGCCAGTATTTCCTCTGTTTTCTTCTGCATCAGTGCAGGATTGGCTCGCGACTCGACGTTCAAACGCACCACCGGCTCAGTATTCGAGCTGCGTAAATTAAATCGCCAATCTGCAAATTCCAGACTAATGCCATCGGTCGTGTCAAATTCCAGCGCCGTAGGCCGATAGCGATTTAATACTCTTTCGATCGCGGCTTTTGGATTTTGCAGTTTGCTATTAATTTCACCCGATGCTGGATACGCGATCATACGATCCCCGACCAACTCCCCGAGCGTCTTGTTTTTAATGCACAGCAACTCCGCAACCAACAGCCATGGGATCATGCCGCTATCGCAATATGAAAAGTCGCGGAAGTAATGGTGGGCACTCATCTCGCCGCCGTATACGGCGTCTTCCAGGCGCATACGTTCTTTAATGAATGCATGGCCAGTTTTCGACATCACCGGCACTCCGCCCGCCTGCTTGACCACATCAATGGTGTTCCAGCTCAAGCGTGGGTCATGGATGATTTTCGCCCCGCCGTCTTTCTCCAGAAACGCCTCGGCCAGCAGGCCAACGATATAGTAACCTTCAATGAATCCACCGTTCTCATCGAACAAGAAGCAGCGATCGAAATCACCGTCAAACGCGATCCCCATATCCGCCTTATACTGGCGCACGGCTTGCGCCGTATCTTCCCGACATTCCGGCAGCAACGGGTTAGGGATCCCGTTGGGGAAATTGCCGTCAGGCTGGTGATGAACCTTGATAAACTCAACCGGCACCTGAAGCTGCTTGAAACGCGATTCGATAGCATCGATGACGTGACCGGCCGCGCCGTTACCGGAGTTGACCACCAGCTTCAACGGTTTGAAGTTAGCCGTATTCACATAGCCCAGCAGATGATCCACATACTCTTTTTCAATCGATATTTTTTCGTAGCTACCGCGCTTGGCCGGATCAACCGCAGCGAAGCTGTTATTTTCCGCCAGGCGCTGAATATCGCGCAAACCGGTATCACCGCTGATCGGCTTGGCTTGGCTGCGCACCAGCTTCATTCCATTGTAATTCATAGGATTATGGCTGGCCGTCACTTCGATGCCACCATCGAGACCTAAGTGGAAAGTGGCAAAATAGATTTCTTCAGTCCCACTGACGCCAATATCCAGAACATTAACCCCAGCATCGCGTAGCCCCTCAGCCAACGCGAGTTTTAGTTCCTCGCTGGTCAAACGAATGTCTCCCCCGACGACAACGCTTTGAGGTTGCAAAAACTCTCCATAGGCACGGCCGACACGATAGGCGATATCGCTGTTCAGTTCTTCACCTAGTTGCCCGCGAATGTCGTATGCTTTGAAACAAGTCAATGATTGAGACATATTGAGATCCTTACCAAATGTAAATACAGCGATGCGGCTCAAATATCCGCCGCACCAAAATTCTTAATTATGCTGAGCGGAATCGCCGATTCGCACGATATCGTCCTCGCCCAAATAGGCACCCGATTGAATCTCAATCAAATCCAACGGGATTTTTCCCGGGTTTTCGAGAGAATGTTCAACCCCAAGAGGGATATAAATGGATTCGTTTTCACTGATGAGTTGCATTTTTCCATTGGTATGCACTTTGGCGGTGCCTGACACCACTACCCAGTGTTCCGAGCGATGATGATGCATCTGCAAGGACAATTTCTCACCAGGCTTCACGGTAATGCGGCGAACCTGGAAGCGATCGCCTTGCGCAATCGCATCATGTTTGCCCCATGGACGATAAACCTCACGGTGCTGTTTGCTTTCGGAGCGCTTTTGCCGTTTCAGCTGATTGACGATTTCCTTCACGTCTTGCACTTTATCTTTATCGGCAATCAACACGGCGTCTTTGGTTTCAACCACAACCAGATTGTTCACCCCAACAGCGGCCACCAATTTATGCTCCGCGCGAATGTAGTTATTTGAACAGTTATGCTCAAGAACATCACCGAAAGTAGAGTTCCCTTTTGTGTCTTTTTCGCTGATTTCCCACAACGCAGACCATGATCCGACGTCATTCCACCCCGCGTCCAGAGGCACGACGACAGCATCTGCAGTCTGTTCCATCACGGCATAATCGACAGACTCATCCGGGCAGGCGATGAAAGCGTTTCGATCAACGCGGATAAAGTCCATATCAGGGGTCAGATGCGCGAGCGACAGCTTACACGCGTCCAAAATATCTGGGCGGAAGCGCCCCAATTCTTCCAGGTAACGGCTGGCTTTGAACAAGAACATACCGCTATTCCAGAGATATTCACCGCTGGTCAGATACTGCTGCGCAGTATCAAGATCAGGTTTTTCAACGAACCGCGAAACGCCGCAAATACTGGAACCGTCGATGCTGGTACCTTTTTGAATATACCCATAGCCCGTTTCCGGGCCCGTCGGTACTATGCCGAAAGTAGCCAGTTTACCCGCTTCAGCATAAGGAATAGCCTGATTCACCGCGTCGCGGAAAATCTCTTCGTCCTGAATGACGTGATCCGCGGCCAATACCAACATCAGCGGATCGTCACCGCTGGAAACGGCCTGCAAAGCGGCGAGCGCAATTGCCGGCGCGGTATTACGCCCTACCGGCTCCAGAATAATATTATGTGACAAACGCGTTATTTGTCGTAGCTGTTCAGCCACGATAAAACGATGCTCTTCGTTACATATAACAAGAGGATCAATAATGTCTAACCCTTTAAGCCGCATGACCGTTGTTTGCAACATGGAAAACTCGTTGCACAGTGCTAAAAACTGTTTGGGAAATAATTCACGAGAAAGCGGCCACAGGCGACTTCCTGTTCCCCCAGCCATAATAACAGGATAAAGGTTACTCATTTTTACTCTCACCGATTAAATATAATAGGAAAAAAATTTATTTTCATTCCAAAAAACGTGGATGTATCGATTATCTGTAAAGACGGTAGGTATTGGATACCATTTTTTCTGAAGTGAAATTAGCATTGTAGAAATCGACACAGTCTGCTTTCATTGCACCCCAATCGCGCTTGTCGCGAGTACTCAGTATTTCAGCGGCCTCATCAGCTGCATTGGTCGTAAACAGATAGCCCGTAACACCTTCATTCACCACCTCCGGCAATGAACTGCAGCGGCTGGCGACCACAGGCAATCCATAGCTCTCTGCCTCAACGGCGACAAGGCCGAACGATTCCCAGCGGCTTGGCATCAACAACACATCCGCATAAGTGAAATAAGGAGCCATCGCTGAAGGCGTCAACCAGCCTTTAAAGTCCATTCGGACATGAGGCGCGGGTTGTTCTTTCGCATGCACATTGCCGCCGACGATCGTGATTAAAAATCTGTCATCCAGTTTATCGGCAATCTGCTGAACCAAATCAAATCCTTTTTGGTAATCAAAGCGGCCAACAAACAATATATTGATTTTATCTTGATGATAAGGGTTAGTCTCATCGGACAACGCGACAGGAGGCTCTACGCCGTTATAAACCACGGTCAAATTACCCGGATCCATTCCGGCCATCAGTGCCGTTCTTTTCTCATATTCGCTGGTACAGATGATCACATCGGTATTCTTTTGCAGTACTTTCTCTATCTTGGCATAGACCTTTTTTTTCTTTTCTGATGTGTCCATCAGGAAAGAAAAAGCATGTGGGCAATAAATAATTTTGGGTTTGCACGTCATTCTTACCAATGGCGTTAACAACCGGCAAACAACCCCTGCAAAAGTACTGTGGACGTGAATGACATCCGGTTTTTCTTTACGCACTAACTGGATATAGTTAATAGCCAAAGAGATAAATGAAGGGATATTTCTCCCGGTGCGCGAAAATACCTTCATTTTTTCATCAGGGAAAGCCCCGATCTCGCGGTATTGGCTATCGGGCAACACACAGTAAAAATCAAATTCATCATTTTGCTGTACAAGTTGTCTAATTACCGTAGCGACGCCACCTTTCACTGTTTCGGCAACATGCAGCACTTTTTTTTTCATTACATAGCTCTCGTCATTATCTCGCTCAACGCTGCAGCCGAACGCATCCAATCGAAACGTTTGACATTCTCAAAACCCTCAGCGATTAAAGTTTGGCGCAACGCTTCATCCTGTATAATCCGCTCCAGTGCCTGTTGCATTTCCGGGATATTCTCTGGCTCAAAGTACAATGCACTCTGCAACAACACCTCGGGCAAAGAAGCGCGATTGGACGATACTACCGCGCAGCCACAGGCCTGTGCTTCTAACGGAGGAATGCCAAACCCTTCATATAAAGAAGGAAACACAAAGGCACGAGCATGAGAATAGAGTTCGACAAGCTGTTGATCGCTCACCCGCCCCAAAAACTGTATGTTATCGTTCGCCGCACCTTCTTTTGTCGAAAACCCCACATCCGCGAAGTTCTTATTGGCGGCTCCAATGATTTTCAGTGTTACATCCTGGCTGCTTGCCATTTTAGAGAAAGCGGCAATCAGACCATGAAAGTTTTTGTGATAATTTGGAGACGAAACAGCCAATAAATAGGGGCGCTCTGTATCGGATACTGGCGCAGCAGGTTTAAACTGCTCAGAGACCGCATTATAGATTACGTAAATATTGTTTAATGGGTAGTCAAACGCCTGGCTAATTTCTTTTTTAGAAAACTCACTAACCGTGATCAACGCCTTACTGTGACGTAGCATCAGAGGGACTAGATTATTATAAACAAAACGAAATTTTGCAGAGTAACTTTGCGGATAGCGTTTATATATAATGTCGTGATGAGTAACAATTTTATTACGATAAAAGATCGGTGCCGTATTACAAAGGTTAATGAGAAGCGGACTTTTCTTTTTCCTTAAAAAAGCAGGAAGCTCCAACTGCTCCCAAAAGTGGCCACTTTTCTTACCCACTACCTGAACATTCAATTGCGACGCGATATCGTGATGAATAATATTAGGTGGCGATACAAAAATGACATCATGCCTAATTTTACTCAGCGCAAGACATATTTCTTGAGCAAACCGCTGAACACCTGTCAAATCCTGCGTTAAAAATCGCGCATTGACATAGATCATTAATTACCTCGTAACTTTAAATAATATCGCGTCAATGTAGCGATTGAATATAGCCTACATTCTTCTTTGACCGACTCACGGCCCCCGTCTCGGGCGTTCTAATCGACAATAACAAGATTGAGATAATAATTGGGAATATGTAGCCTGGATAGTTTGTCAACGGGTTATTATAAACAAAGTTCATCGATAGCGAGATCATCCAGTATAGGTAAATACTGGGGTTAAGGCCAAGACGAGTACGTTGATAAAGAATGCCAAGAATAACCGACGCAACGATAACAAGAATAATGATGCCGACATTCCCGTAATTCGACAACATGTAGATATACATACTGTCAAGCGGGATTGAGTTCGTATTGTCATCACCAATCACTGCGTTGCCATTCACAGCATACCCAGCACCGATAAATGGCGAATATTCACTGTCAGCTCGCACGGCCTCTATATTGACTGTACGAAGTAAAATGCTGTTCTCCGCGTAAGCATTCTCCTTCGGAAATATCATCTCATAAATACTGTAATTGGTTGTCGTAATATAAAAGAACAGTGACAAGACCATCGTTACCATGGTAACTGAGTTCAGGCTAAAACGTTGAGAGAAAAAGCGTCTCAACATCAGGAACATGATATAAAGCAGCGCCATAATGATCGCCGTTTTCGATGTTGAAAATGCGATCCCTACCATAGTGAGAAGAATATACTTTTTGCGATGTTTTACGCTTACATAAGGCGATAACACCAGTGCAAAGAACAGATATTCACTGAGGCTGAATGGCCCGGTGAGCAAACCAAAAGCACGTAATTGACCTTGGATAGTGCGCAGCAGAAGACCATATTCTTTACCAAACTGTGTCAACTGCGGGCCTGGGTCAAAACCGATTAGCGCATAAAGCAGGCCTGCCAAGCTGGATTCGGCGACTGCAAAAAGCGCATTCAATACGGCAAAGAAAATATAGTACTTGATGATTTTATTAACAATTTCGACACGTTCATTATATTCGAAAAGAAGTAAAACAGCCGCGAAGAAAAAAGAACCGAATGTAAGCAACTCTAAGCGAAACTGAACTATAGAACGGAAGAAATCAAATCTTCCGGCAATCATACTAAAAAGAATATAAACTAACGAGAAGACTACCATTGACAAGAAAAAGACCAATACGCTTCTACACTGTTTTGACACGGTAGGATTACGCGCAAAAAGTAGTATTAGTACGAAAACTGGAACTGCCATGGCAAAAAAGTCTTTATATAACAAAAGTGCCCTGGTCGACATATACGCAGCGACGGTCACGACGCCGTTCAATGAGAGCAATGCCATGTACGTCAGCAAAAGAAAAACAACCAGCGACTTTGTCGATACTCTCATTATGACCCTCTATACACACTCTCATAGGCATCGGTTATTTTTTCCAGTTCAAAAAACGAACGACGCGATTTATTGTTATTTTCTCTAACGACGCTTACCACACTAGCGACAGAAAAATCTTTTAGCTCGAAAATGTTGTCGTAAAAAGCGGCGATTTCAGCCACTCCACCATTGAAAGACGTATACACAACCTTACCAGAGATGGCTGATTCCGCAACTGTCCGCCCAAAGGGTTCATTCCACCGCGTCGGTAGAACAACGGCGTCAATCTGCGCCATAAACTCTTCAATCTTGATAAAGCCAAGCAAATGAATGCCTGCTTCCAACGCCAACCCCTTCAACTTCTCGCCAGAAGCGTCACCGTTGAATCTGCCGGCGGCGTAGAATGCAACCTGGGGATCGCCGCTGGCCTGTTTTGCCAGAGCACAAAACTCATCAAACCCTTTGTCTTCGGTGAGACGACCGACAAAACCGATCCTGACCTTTTCGCTGACGGTCGGTACGTAGTCTATCGCCGCGACAGGGTTGTAGATATGCGTATGCACCGCGTTGCGAGCAAATCCATTTCCCTGATGCAAGGCGGAAATATATTTACTTATACCAACAAAAGCATCCACGCGCTGACTGGCTTTTTTCTTTAGATAAGAGGTGATGCGCACTGCAGGCGACTGTACATCCATATTTTGGCCATGTTTAAACAACGTGCCATTGGGGTGGAATAGATAATAATCGCGAGTCGTATGCACCACGCGCGCCCCCAACTTCTTGGCCACTCGCCACGCAGCAACGGAAAACCCGCTGAGGTTGTTGGTATGCACCACATCCGGAGAAAACTTGCGTAGCTCGTTGCGCATGGCTCGAGCCATAAATGGATTATAAGAATCGAGTAGGTGCCACACCGCTTTTTTTAATTTGCTTGCAGCTGATGCCTTGAACGGCCAGTACACATTCTTGAGAGGTAAATAGGCAATATGCACGCCATTAAGAGTGTCATACTTTACCTCATCAAGTTCATGAAGACAAAATACACCAACCTCATGCCCGGCCCGTTGCAAACTTTCAGCCAATAGTTGGACTGATACCTCAGCACCACCTATTTTATAAGGAGCATAAAGCGTGTTAATTAAAGCAATCTTCATTCCCATCACCAAAATATAATTTATAAGATTAAAGTTTGTTTTTAATCAGCGTAATGTCCGCGTTTTCATAACTCTCATAGTTTTTATAAATTGCGCCGACGAATCCGACCCACTCTGGCGACAAAACTTTCTCATCGAGAACATAAGCGGTTATTTTTATTTTTTCATCGTATATCTTTACAAGATTATCATACAATGATGAATAAAAACCGGCTATAGACCTGACGTTCTCCCCAGCCACAATCGGATAAACCTCAAAGGGAAAGTCCAAGCGACGAACCTCTACATGCTTTCTGATTTCCTCTATTTTCTCTTCACGTTCGCGGCGATGAGGAATATAAACCAGTTCGGCATCAGTCTGGTTTGACTTTAAATCGCTTATCATTTTAAGCGTCAAATCAATATCATCAACAGACGTTACCCCCGCCTCAAAAAGCGGCGTGCCTATAATGAAGACTCTGTTCTTGCCATCAGGAAGGCTGGCCAGTTTAGCCTTAAAGTTTTGGTAACTGTGTTTAATGACCACATCGCGTTTTGAAACATTGCCTTCAATGTCATACACAGAGAAAAAGGTTATTTTTTCGCGCTCATTATTGATCATGCCAAGTGACTTAAGGAAAACCGACTTTACGATGCTCCGAGTAGTGACATTATTGTAACGTTTAATTCTGAGCGTTGCCGTACCGTCATCCAGTAGAACTACATCCCTTTTTGGGTACTTATGCGCCAAAATCCAAAAAACTCTGGCGCGGTACTCACCGGCGATCAAAGTGACAGTTTCCTTCGCACTCACTACTGAAGTCGCGCTCTTCAATTGCCGCTTAATGTCAAAAGCATTGCCCAAATTCCCCTCAGCATCAATGGTTTTCAAGGAGCGATGCTTAATCATCTTCAGCAGATACACGATCTGCCCATGATTCAACGCGGAATTGGCCGAGCGCTTATTGACAATCAGCAGATCGAGCATGATGTCATTCGCATCAAGATATTCAATGAGATTAAAAGCCTGAAGCGGTGACTCGATATACGCAATGTACTTACTCATATTTCTAATATCCGATTAAGCTACGGGCATGAATGTTTAGTTGCCGTTCAATGGAATTTGCCTTCAGCTTTAAGCTGCAGATAATGAGCAACATCACGTTGCGAAAAGGGTTTGGCAGGATGGCCACCGGCTATAGCGTAAGGCTCTATATTTTTAACCACCACGCTGCCGGCTTGGATAATCGCCCCCTCACCAATGCTGACGCCAGGAAGAACAATGACATTGATTCCTAACCACACATTATCTCCTATGTGCGTGTCCTTCAGCACATAAGTATTATCGTAGGGAATAGCGTTTCCATGATGATTATGATTTTCTGTAATTAGCACGCAGCCAAAACCACAATGGAAATTATCACCAATAACAACCCTGCCCTTGCCGACCACCGTCAAGCCATTAGAGTTGAAGTTGTTGCCAAGCCGGGTTTTGTTATTAACCACAGTTAAAAAATTGACTTTCGGATCGCGGCCGCAGCTTTCAGCCACTCTGATAACTTTTGAGCGATAACGCTGCTTACGTAAGTTTCGCAACCATCGTTTAAGACTTGCTAGCATCTTTTCCTCTCAATGCCGATCTGTCGCTTGCCACAATAAAAAGTCACTGCACATGCATAAAAACTGGAAATTGCATAAACCAGGCAGAAATACTCAACTTTTATTTCCGTCATGGTGATGACAAAGATACCAATCAAATGCGTAATCATCGAGCCCATAGTAATAATCGATATTAATTTATTTTTACGATAGTAAAACAGTGAGTGCGTAAAAATATAATAAATCGATAAAAATGCAGTTCCAGGCAAAAGTATGTTGAAGTAATAAATTGCGCTATTGAATTCAGCATTAAATAAATATGGAAAAGCAAACGGCAGAATAAAGAAATAAATAACACATGAGACAATAACCAGAGCCGTGTATCCATATTGAATAAGCTCCACGCCTCGAAAATCGTTCGCTTTAAGTTTGCGGTAAATAAATGGCTGGAACGCCTGATTGATTACACCAAAAAAAAGCATAACGATGGAGGTTAGCTGGAATGCCAAGCCATAAACCCCCACAACAGCAGTGCTCATGTAATGAGCGATAAAGAAACGATCTACCGATGACTTAATCCAATAACTACCGTGATGCGGTAATAAGGATACTCCATAGCTAATGATTTCCTTATAACGTTTACGCGACGGCTCGAGCTCGCTGCGTTTAACCGCTCTCTTCCGGTAGACAAAGAACTCATAGGCTAACTGAATGCTGAAAAATGATGCCGCGATCGCTATCAAACGTTGTCCTGGCGTCGCCGCTATCATTTCAAAAAGGGCGATCGTGAACAAAACATTGAATGCGGAAAGCAAAAATTGACCGATAGCCGCAACTTTATAGGTCTGACTAATGCGCAAATGCGATAAATTGATAAAGTTCAGCGCTTGTGCCAGAGACGCTAAAACAACCAGAAAACCATCACTGAAAGAAACTGAGATCTTGGTGACCAGTGTGACTATGTAGAATATAGCCACCAATAGCACGCTCGACGCGACAGCCAAGGTGATGTTATCTCTGCGGAACACCAGGGAGCTCCCTTCCCCCTCCTGCATATATTTGACCGGCAACAGACCTTGACCACTGAACGAAATGAAAATGATCAAGATCTGAATAACGGACAAATACAGAGTCAGCGCGCCGTACCCCGACGCGCCAAGGTGTGCTGTCAAATAAGGCAATATGATGAAGCCGATGACTTTGCCGAGAATATCCCCTATCGACAAAGCCGCAGCCCCCATAATGGCTTTACTCATTTACAGATACTTTTCCAGGAAGTTAAGCGCATGCCAGAACCCTTCCCCTTGGTTTTTGTGCCCCTGCCACACTTCCGGAATAAATTGCGCGCCCGGCGCATAGCGGCGCAGATCATCCGCCAGCTCGTCAAAGTTCACATCACCTTTACCGATCTGAACCCCTTCACCATCCACACCCAGTGCATCAACAATATGCATGTGCGCGGTATAAGGGCCGACTTTCTGGGTGAAGTCATGAAGATCCCATTGGTAATAATTGCAAGCCATCATGGAGTGCGACGTATCATAGCAAATACGATAGCCGTATTTTTCACAGAACGCTTTAATCTCGTCCGGATCGACAAAGAGGTTGTGGTAGCTCTGGCCACCAAAGTGCCATGGGAATGGAGGCATCGTTTGGATGATAATTTCAACGCCTTCTTGATTGATCTCCCCCAAAGCGGCACCAATACGTTCGTACATCGCCTGACGCGACTCTTTCGGCAAGAAACCGGTGGTATTGAAACCACCCGCATTCACCACGATGACCGGACGCTCAGTTTTCGGGAAATACTGCTTTAATGCGCGAGTCACATCACAGACACGCTGCAACTGTTTGATCGAATGGGCAAGATAAGCAGGATCATCCGTTGCCAAGTCCAAAATATGATCGTTGGCGAACAACTCTGGGCTATGTACCGCAAAACCGATATCTTCAGCGCCGGAGAAGAATTCGGTCAAATCCAGCTCCATGTCCTGATAGCTCAGGTGGAATTCGACGAAATCCAGGTTGGATTTATTCTTCAGCTTGCCGTAATCGTGATAGCGCACAGGAATGCCGAACGGACGATTGAAGTCATAGTCCTTAGCCTCTATCGCTACATCATTCAGATCTGACTCGTAGAAGTAACCGCCTTTTTCGTGGTCACGATTGGCTTTCTTGCCGACCAATTGCTCCAGATACAGAGGCTGCAGCCCCTGGCCCGGGCTCTTCACCTCTACCATCTCGCGGGTAATGATTTCGCCTTTTTTCAGATCGCGATTGATAATCAAACTCTTCGCCAGAGTCTCGCGATTGATCATTTCCCCTTGGGTGATAGTACGCTCGCCGGCATTGCCCATGGACTCTTCAACTTCGCGGATGCGCACAACCATCTCTTTGAACTCAGGTGGTAAAAGAGACACTTTATGGTCATTGCCTTCCATAGATTTGTCGATGGTGAAGTGTTTCTCGATCACGCGTGCGCCCAAGGCAGTAACGGCGATCGGCACGGAAATACCGCGCTCATGGCCGGAATAGCCCACCAGGCAACCCGTTACCTGCTGCAGACGCTTGATATAGGCCAGGTTGACGTCTTTAAACGGCGTCGGATACGTTGAGTTGCAATGCAGAATCACAAACTCGGCGCCTTTGGATTTCAAAAAATCAACCGAGCTTTTGATTTCCGCTTCGCTGCACATGCCGGTAGAACAAATCAGCGGTTTGCCTGTAGCAGCCAGCGCGGCCAACATTTCGTGGTTGGTGAAGTCGGCGGAAGCGACCTTATAACCTTCCATACCGTAGTTTTCCAGTATTTCAAGGCTCTTCAGATCCCAAGGGGTACAGAGCGGGGTCAACCCCTTCTCCTTGCAGTAATCGAACACTTCGATCAGTTCTTCATTGCTCAACTGGAATTTTCTTAGCAAATCCAGCGTGTACTGCGCGCCAAGATCGGCTGATTTGTCTTTATCGTTGCCGCCCTTATATAGCGAGCTCAGGTCACGCATTTGGAATTTAACGCAATCGGCCCCCGCGTCAACCGCCAGGTCAACCAGATGCTTAGCCAACTTGATGTCGCCATTATGGTTGTTGCCAATTTCAGCAATAATGTAAGTCGGCGAAGTTTCAGTGATGGTGTGCTTGCCGATCGTCAGGCCTTTTTCGCTTTGCAGCGCCACAGCGACCAGACGCCGATAGTCATCAACCAGCGGCAATACGTCAACGCCATTCGTAAACAGTGAGTCAATCTCGTTACGTGGCGCGTCCACTTTTTTATAGCGAACGTTCTGGTTCATCACTTCTGACATTTCGCGACTCAGATCGAAATCACCATTAGTGATCCAGCGGCGGAAATCACCGTCAGAAAAAGAGCCGCACAGCTTGCCGTCTTCAGTGACAACAAAAATGATTCGCTTTTTGTTCGAGTTGATTTTTTCTAATGCTTTAATGATTGATTCTGTTTCAAACACTAAAAAATCAGATATCTTTTTCTGGATTAACATGAATTATCTCCCACTCCAATTTTTCAAAATTACTTCAACAACCGCCCAATCCAGCAGGGTGTCAATTTCAAAGCTTTCCTCTTCAGACATCTTATGCGCAATGACTTTACCGCCAAGACGATTACCGGTGCTGAGGAGAATGTCACTTCTCGTAACGTAAATAGAACCGTTTTCTTTGAGTTTGATATTTTCAGGCTTAATATCTTGCCGACGCGGACGGTTTAAATAATCGTAATAAGCTTTCGGATTGTCTTCGTTTTCCCACAGGAAATGCCAAAACTCACATACACTCAGTAATGAATCGGCTTTTTTTTCGATAATCTTTTTGATTGCAGAATCAATCGCATCATCTTTACGTACAGGAGAGGTTGCCTGCAGCAAGACGGTATAGTCTGGATGGTAATTCTCATGTTCAGCCAACCATTCCAGGGTATGCAAAAGTGCAGGTTCCGTCGCGGCGGTATCGTTCGCGAGATGAGCTGGGCGCATGAACGGCACTTCTGCGCCATATTCCCTGGCTACAGCAGCAATATCCTCACAATCTGTTGAAACAATAACGCGCTCAATACTCGAAGAATTTAGTGCCTGCTCTATGCTCCAGGCAATTAATGGTTTACCTGCAATTTCTTTAATATTTTTCTTGGGAATACCCTTAGACCCACCCCTTGCCGGAATAATTGCAAGATTACTCATTTATTCTCTCCGAAATTGGATTTTACTAATTACTTTGAATGAATCAGAAAGCTCCTCATTACGAGGAGCTTTTTCTTAGAAGGGGATTTATTTATACTCGTAAGCGTAGTAGCCGTAGGCGCTACCCGATTTATTTTCTACGGCGTTAAGGATAATACCTTTAATTTCCATGCCGTTTTGCTCGAAGCGACGAATACTCACTTCGATCTCTTTCAGCGAGTTCACGCCATAACGCGCGACCAACAAGGTAGTGCCTACATTGCGTGCGACAATCGCGGCATCCGTCACCGCCAGGATCGGCGGGGTATCGACCAGAACGATGTCATACTCTTTGCCCGCCCATTCCAGGAATTCCGTCAGGCGGTTGTGCATCAACAGCTCTGACGGGTTCGGTGGGATCTTGCCACGCGAGATAAAGCTAAGATTCTCAATCGAGGTCTTTTTGACCGCTTGCTGCGCTGTCGCTTGTCCTGACAATACATCAGACAGCCCTACGCCCAATTCACAGTTTAACAGTGAGTGGGCGTAGCCTTTACGCATATCGGCGTCCACGACCAGAATACGTTGCCCCGCCTGAGCGATAACGGCTGCCAAGTTGATACTGACAAACGTTTTACCGATGCTTGGGCTGGCGCCCGAAATCATTAGAACGTTATTTTTGGCCTCCAAGGAGGCAAAATGCAGGCTGGTACGCAGGCTTCTAACGGCTTCGATCGCCAGATCGGCCGGATTGCCCACGGCAAGCAGGGTGTAACTCCTGTTGCTATTGCGCTTGCCGGACAGCATGGTTTCGCGGTCGCTTTTTTGCTGCCATTCAGAAAGCGGAATACTGGCGTAAACGTTGATCCCTTGCTGTTCCAGCTGTTCCGGGCTTTCGATGCCGCGATGCAGCATGGTTTTAAGCAATACAAAACCCGTCGAGAACAAGCCACCAAGCAACGTGACTATCAGTACGATAATGGTTTTTTGCGGTTTAACCGGACGAGGCTGCGTAACGGCAGGATCCACGATTCGCACGTTACCAACCGTGCTCGCTTTAGTAATCCCCAGCTCTTGCTGTTTATTCAGCAACTGCATGTAAATCTCTTGCCCGGCCTGCACATCACGGGTCAAGCGCAAAATTTCCTGCTGGGTTTTCGGCATGACGCTGACACGCTTGTTCAGCTTGTCTTTTTCTTGCTGCAGCGTAGCGCGTTTTTCCATCAGTGCACGATAAGCAGGGTGTTCTTTGGTATAAAGTTTGGAGATTTCCGCTTCTTTAAACGTTAGCTCATTCAGTTGAGCCTCAACCCCCACGATCGTATCAAGAACAGACTTCGCTTCAAGTGACAGATCGACAGAATCATTCGCCTGACGGAAACGGTTGAGCTTATCTTCGGCGCTATCCAGCGAGCTGCGAACTTCCGGCAGTTGTTCTTTCAAGAAATCCAGGCTTTTAGCGGCCTCTTCCGATTTACGCTCGACGTTCTGCAACAGATAATTTTTGCTGATGCTGTCAAGAATGTTTCGCACTAATATCGGATCGTCACCGGTCAAGCTCAACGCCAAAACGCCGGTATCTTTGCCTTTGTCTTCAACGGTCAATGCATCCAACAGATTATTGGTCGCAACCAGTCGCGCCAACTTGGCGACTTCAAATACGGTGCCGGGCTCCGCTGAAATATCGCTTACCAGCAAGGAAACCCCATGGCCGCTTTCCAGCGCACCGACTTTCCCTTTGATAATCTCGGTGCCGTTATTGCTCAACACATAGTTCTTTGCGTCGATCACCGTCAATTCCAGCTCAAGATCGTCTGAGTTGGCTGGCACATTGAGGCGGGACAACGCAATTTTGGCAGGTTCGGTTCCCGTCAAGCGGGCCCAGCCGCGACCAAATACCGGGAAGTATTTTTGCTGCACCACCGTTTCAAGGTTCAGATCATCGACAGTCTTGCCCGTCACCATGCGTGACTTTATCAGCTCGATCTCCGTGGAAGAGCCCGGTTGACTGTTCGGCAGCATTTGGGATAGGTCGTTGACCAACGAGTTACCGACGTTTTGTTCAACCTGAACCATCGCGTCAGCTTGATATATCGGAGTCGCGAACAGTGAATAAATGATCCCGGCAACAGAGAATAACGCAGTAATCCCGATGATGAGCCAGCGGTGATCAATTAAAGTTCCCAACAAGCGACTTAGATCAATCTCATCATGATTATTGGCTGTTGATAAGCCTGGTTTCGTATTATCAGTCATTGTAATCTCTGGTTAACGATTTAATGCCTGGGCCCATTTTTGGGCTGCATCATCAAGAAGGCGGTAAACAAACTCAAACGCTTCAGCGCTCTTTCTGTAGGGATCGGGAATTTCTTTCTGTCCCAACCAATGGGCGAAAAGCATGGTTTTGCCTCTGACCTCCGGAGCCAAACGGCAAACGGCATCGATATGCCCTTTCTCCATAACCAGAATCAATGAATATTCCCGGCACATTTCTTTCGTCAACTGTCTGGCTTCATGGCCCTCTAACGACAGCTGATGTTTTTCCGCAATGGAAATAGCGCTCTTGTCCGCAGTTTTGCCAACCAAGGCGCCGATGCCTGCGGAAGCGATCTCTTTTTCCGGCAGATGCCGCTTCAAGAGACGCTCCCCCGTGGGGGAGCGGCAAATATTACCTACGCAGACAACCAAGATAGAATCAAACATGGCTAACCCCCCTACTACGGCCAGTTGCGGATACGCAGTGAGCCTTCCGTGAGATTGTTGAAGCTATCGATGGTTGGTGCCAACTGAACGATCAGACGGTTCCAACGCGCGATTGGCGCTGCCGTCACGTAAACAATGTCATACGGTTGCAGATGGAATTCAGCCCCCATCACCAATGCTGTCGCATCGGACATATTGAGCTGATAAATATTAGCCAGCTTGTTGCCCTGCGTTCCGTGCAATGGCCGGATAACGAACACGCCGGTCGCATCGGCCGCAGCTTGGCTTATCCCTTGAGAATTCCCCAACGCTTCCGTCAACGTCATGCCGCTGCGATCCATTTTAAGCGTCGCAGGGGTCTTAACTTCACCCATAACAAACACTTTAAGATCGTCGTTGCGCGGAATATACAGAATATCCCCAGGATAAAGCAGGCGGTTTTGGGTCAGATCGCCATTCTGCATCAGCTTTTGCAGCGACAGACTCTGCTCTTTTCCATTGTGCGTGAGAACGATGTTGCGCCAGTCGGCATTTTCAGTCAGACCGCCTGCAGCGTTAATCGCATCCATCACAGTTAAAGGTACGTTGGTGATCGGCTGCTGTCCGGATTTGGTAACTTCGCCCGTCACGTAAGCTTTTTGCGAGCGGAAAGCGGCAATATTGACGTCAACCTGCGGGCTTTCGATGTACTGAGCCAAACGGGAGGCGATTTGATCGCGGATTTGGGTAACGGTTTTACCCACCACGTTTACCTTACCGATATAAGGATAGAAGATCGTGCCGTCGGAGTGTACCCAGTTGCCTGTGTCGCTGGCGCTGCGGTATTGCCCCGCAGGCGTGGTCAGCTCAGGGTGATCCCAGACGGTAACGTTAAGGACGTCGCCGATCCCGATCCGGTACTCATACGTACGCAACGATGCATCCAGCTGCGCATTCGACTGAGCAACCACCTGTGTCGGACGCATTGAGTCCAACAGCTTCGGTGTCATAGGGTAAATGTTGACCAGTTTATCGATATCGAAGTCAGCATCTTCTTGTTTTACGACGTCTTTTCCGCTGGTCGATAAATGGGTTCCAGGAAAAACAGTGCATCCACTGATTACGCTAATCGATATCAATAGTGATATCGCTTTCAATTGTCGTTTTGCCATCAAATTATCATCACTTTCAAGTAAATGTATCTGCAAAGCTACTATGCGCGCCAACCGTGGCAGCGTCTCTGTAACCTTATCAAACTGTCTGTCGCTTGCTGCGCCGTCTCAAAACATGGGCTCTGTTTGCAATTATCGAGAACGTTTATCTGCCGTTGATAAGAGCAAAGCTATTATGAGCAGGATAAATAAACTGTGATGCCCAGCACCGGTAAAAATCAGTGCGGAGGCGAGTTTAAACTTTAATTTTTTATTAATAACAGCGACTTGTCATAAGCACATGGCCATACCGCATAAAACTCTCTCGCCATAGCAACTCGGATAATCGCAGTAAAATGTATACTAATATAAAAAATGGGACAGTGAAATTCCCCAAAATTCAACAACTATTCTAGCTTCTCCCGCCATGATGGCAACGGCCCTCATCGAGAGAAGCGAGAAGTTTTACTCAAAGCGACAGCTGTTCAGCCCATTCACGGAAAGCTTTGCCTTGGGTTGGGTGACGCAACCCATAAGTGACAAAAGCGCGAAGGTAACCCAGTTTTTCACCGCAGTTGAACGATTCCCCCACCAGCTCCGTCGCCTCTACCGGTTTGTGTTTCAACAATTCTGCAATCGCATCGGTCAGTTGAATACGCCCCCAGGCTCCCGGTTCCGTGGTCTCCAGCAGCGGCCAAATATCGGCGGACAAGACATAGCGCCCTACCGCAGAGTAGTTGGATTCCAACTTGGTTTCCGGCGCCGGTTTTTCAATAATCGATGTGATACGAGCACTTTCACCCGGTTTCAGGTTGCTGGCCTCACACTCAACCACGGAATAATCATGCAGTACGTGTTCGTCTGCCTTTTGCACCAAAACCTGGCTCAGGCCGCTCTGCTCAAAGCGCGCAATCATGTGTGACAGGTTGTCTTTCTTCAAATCGGCTTTTGCGTCATCCAGCAAGATGTCCGGCAACAGAACGACAAATGGAGAATCACCGACCAACGGTTTAGCGCAGAGAACGGCATGTCCCAGTCCTTTTGGCTGCCCCTGGCGAATGTGCATCAGCGTCACGCCTTTTGGCGTTATCGACTGCACCTCATCCAGCAGTTGCCGTTTCACGCGTGCCTCCAGCATCGCCTCCAGCTCGAATGAGGTATCGAAATGGTTTTCAATGGCGTTCTTGGAAGAATGCGTCACCAGGATGATCTCTTTAATCCCCGCCGCGACGCATTCGTTGACAATGTATTGAATCAACGGTTTATCAACGATTGGCAACATCTCTTTCGGAATCGCTTTGGTCGCCGGCAGCATACGCATGCCCAATCCGGCAACGGGAATAACCGCTTTCAACTTCGTCATGGTAGACCTCATTCAATCTCGTGATCGCTTTCAGCCGCAGTGGCGACAGCCTGTTACTTTCCCAACGTCTGCTTCAACCAGCGGCTGAAATTTTCACCTTCCGAACCGTGACGCAGACCGTACTGCACAAACGCCTTCATATAGCCAAACTTGTCGCCACAATCATGGGACTTACCGCTCATATGGAATGCTTCAACCGTTTGTTCATCCATCAGCATCGCAATCGCATCGGTCAGTTGAATCTCATCACCCGCGCCGGGAGGGGTTTTCTCAAGTAGCGGCCAAATATCGGCGGCAAGCACATACCGGCCGACGACGGCCAGATTGGAAGGGGCATCCTCGCGGGCCGGCTTCTCAACCACCGCCGTCATCGGTGCGCTTTCTCCCGCGGCGATCGTCGCGCCTGCGCAATCTACCACACCGTATTTGGACACATCTTGTTCCGGCACAGGTTCAACCATGATTTGGCTGTAACCCGTATCACCAAAACGTTGGATCATTTTAGCCAGATTTTCTTTGCGCAAATCCGCCGTAGAATCATCCAATAAAACATCAGGCAACAGCACAACGAAAGGAGCATCACCTACCATTGGTTTGGCGCACAGCACCGCATGCCCCAACCCTTTCGCCTGTCCTTGACGCACCTGCATCACGGTCACATCCGGGGGACAAATGCTTTGCACTTCACTCAGGAGTTGGCGCTTCACGCGCGCTTCGAGCATGGCCTCCAGCTCAAACGAAGTGTCAAAATGGTTTTCAATCGCGTTTTTCGATGAATGCGTGACCAATACGATATCTTTAATCCCCGCCGCCACGCATTCAGCAACAATGTACTGAATTAAGGGCTTATCGACCACGGGCAACATTTCTTTAGGGATAGCCTTGGTCGCCGGCAACATACGGGTTCCCAAGCCCGCAACGGGGATCACTGCCTTAAGTCTTGTTTGCATTTTCATTCCAATTCATCGTAGCGCTGCATTCATCTGTGCAGCGTGAACAAGGGGATCCAATCGGGCACGCTACCGCCCTTGGCTTGCAGCTACCAAAGTACTGTTAATGACGCATCCCCCCACGTCATTGCATGAGCCAGGCAATTTTTATGCAAAGCGGCACTCATTCTTCGTTTGAACTGTCATGCTGTTCACAAAAAAATAAAAAAACCGGTGCCTTTATAACCAAACAATGTTAGTTACTGCCGTTATATGACTAAGATTCTTATACTAATGTCTAAGTGATACAAGCCTTAGATCCCCCCAGTCAGCCGTTTTCAGAATAAGACTACTCGTACCGCATACCGATAAGAATCATAGCCAAAGAAAATTGTTTTAATGTTTTGATTTAAATAAATTTAATAAGGCGTTTCTTTTCTGAGCGCATGGCATCCCGGTAGATATTTGCTCCCCAGGCCCTTGATTCCTTTGGCCGCTCGGCGCCGATCGATGTTTACGGCAATCCTCCTGTTCTGAACCACATCCTCCCGATTAAAGTTGAATTTTGCCGCCTCAACGCCCATCATTCCCGTGCGGCATAAGCCGTAGAACTTACAGGTGAAATTGGGCGTATGGAATGGATCGCTGATCCAACAATTTGGGCCGGCCTGGCCACTTTGGTCGTGCTGGAAATCGTGCTGGGTATAGACAACCTTGTCTTCATCGCCATTCTGGCGGACAAATTACCAAAACAACAAAGAGATAAGGCCCGTGTCGTCGGTTTGTTGCTGGCGCTGGTCATGCGTCTGGCGCTGCTCGCCTCCATCTCGTGGCTGGCGACGCTGACCAAACCGATGTTCATCGTCGCGGAGCACCCCTTCAGCGGCCGCGATCTGATCATGCTGGTCGGCGGGATATTCCTGCTGTTCAAAGCCACCATGGAGCTCAATGAGCGGCTGGAAGGCAAGGACGAAGAGCAGCACGGCGCGCGCAAAGGCGCACGTTTCTGGCCGGTAGTGGCGCAGATCGTGGTGCTGGACGCCGTTTTCTCGCTCGACTCGGTGATCACCGCGGTGGGGATGGTCGATCACCTGGCGGTGATGATGATCGCGGTCTGTATCGCCATCGGCCTGATGCTGCTGGCCAGCAAACCGCTGACGCGCTTCGTCAACGCTCACCCGACTATCGTCATTCTGTGCCTGAGCTTCCTGCTGATGATCGGTTTCAGTCTGGTGGCGGAGGGCTTTGGCTATCACATTCCTAAAGGCTACCTCTACGCGGCGATCGGCTTCTCGGTCATGATCGAGGCGCTGAACCAGCTGGCGCAGTTCAACCGCCGTCGCTTCCTGTCGAAGGTGCGGCCGCTGCGTGAACGCACCGCCGAAGCGGTGCTGCGCATGCTGAGCGGCAAACATGAAGAAGCGGAAGTCGACAGCCATTCCGCCAACCTGCTGGCGGACAGCGACAGCGAAAACGGCGAGATCTTCAATCAGCAAGAGCGGCGCATGATCGAACGCGTACTCGGCATGGCGCAGCGCACGGTCAGTAGCATCATGACCTCGCGTCACGACGTCGAATACCTTGAGCTGAACGATCCGCAGGAAAAGCTGACGCAGTTGCTGGAACGTAATCAGCACACGCGCATCGTGGTGGTGGAAAGCAGCGCCAGCGACGAACCGCTGGGCGTGATCCACACCATCGACGTCCTCAAACAGCAACTGGCGCAGGCGCCGCTGGATCTGCGAGCGCTGATACGCCAACCGTTGATCTTCCCGGAGCAGCTCACGCTGTTAAGCGCCCTGGAGCAATTCCGCCAGGCGCAGACGCATTTTGCCTTTGTGGTCGATGAGTTCGGCTCCGTCGAAGGCGTCGTCACCCTGACGGACGTGATGGAAACCATCGCCGGCAACCTGCCGGAGGCCGGCGAAGAGGTGGACGCACGCCACGACATTCAGCAAAACGAGGACGGCAGCTGGACCGCCAACGGCTATATGCCGCTGGAAGATCTGGTGTTGTATCTGCCGATGCCGCTGGAAGAAAAGCGCGAATACCACACGCTGGCGGGGCTGTTGATGGAACACAGCCAGCGCGTGCCGCAAGAAGGAGAACAAATCAAGATCGGTGACTACCTGTTCGAACCATTGGAGGTCAACAGCCACCGCATCCTGAAAGTGAAGATCACCCCGCCGCCTCCACCGGAGGAGTACGAGGTTTAACATCGAGGCCGGGCATCGCCCGGCCTTCCTTTTACTGGGGAACCAGCAGCTCCGTCGCCACGATCACCACCACCAACCCGACAATTACCGGCACTGAAGTACGCTTCACCACATCAAACGGCGAGATTTTCGCCATGCCGGAGACCGCCACCACCACGCCGGAAACCGGCGACAGCGTACGGCCGAGATTAGAGGCCTGCAGCATCGGGATCACCAGATAGGCAGGATTCACGCCCATCTGTGCCGCCAGTTTCGGGATCAGTTCGACAAACGCATAGAACGGCGCATTGCCGGAGCCGGTGGTCATGGCCGCCAGCATGGTGATCACCACCAACACCAGCATCATGATCAAACCGCCGGTACCGAACGACTGCGCCAACCCGATCAACCCGCTGATAAAACCGACGGTGCTCAACCCTTGCGCGAAGACACCCGCGGCCACCAACAGCATCACCACGCTGGCGAATGCATCCGCCATACCGCGATACGCCACTTCCAGGCCGCTGAATACCTGTTTGGCGCTGAAGCTGCGCACGAACTCGATCGCAGCCGCCAACAGTATGCACCCTACCAACACGGTAATAATGTGCAGCTCCGGTCCCCATTTGCCGTCGAAGATCAGCACGCCGAGGATCGGCGTAAACGGCAATATCGCGTAGAACCCCGGCGCATGCGTTTTTATTTCACTGACGTCCATGATGTGGTGCTGTTCATCACTCTTCTTATCGAGATAACGCTGCCAGAAAAAGTGCGCCACGGCCATGCAGACGATGGCCGCAATCGAGATAGGCAGCGTGGTTTTGAACGCGAAGTCCACCAGCGGCATTTCCGCCGCCTTGGCTGCCAGCACCACGTCGCCGGAAGTCGGCGCTAGGATAATCGCCGCCGGCGAAGCGCAAATGGCCGCCGCGGCGCCGCGGCTAATGCCAACGTTCACCATCAATGGAAACAGCGTCGCCATCAGCAATACGCCGAGTCCAGTCGCGGAAGAAACCGCCAATGACATCAGGCAAGCGACAAAATAGGCCGCCACCATCAGCAGATAAGGCGAATTGATCATCTGCAATGGACGCGAGGCCAGCTTGACGACCACGTCGTTGGCGCCGATATGCGTCATATAGGCGGCGAAACCGCACAGCATCATGATCATCATGCCCAGATCGCCGCCGCGGCTCATCAGCAAGATCTTGACGTACTCGATCATATCGGTCGCGCGCCAGCCGGTAGATGCGGCGCCGGACGGCAACAGCGTTTTCCCCATCAGGGCGCTGATGCCAAGCAGCAGCAGCCCTCCCACCATCAAGACGCCCGTGGCGGAATACCCTTTGATGATATAACGGCCCACGCCCGCCGCCACCGCCGCGCCAATAAGAAGCTCTATCATGTTTCCTCAACTCGTCATTTTTTCGCGCTCAGGCGCATAGTCATAGCAGAATGCGCCCTTACTCTGCACAAATTGATCGCGGGTCTTCATGACCTTCATCAAGGTAACGGAGGGAAATTATCGCGGGAAACGTCGATACTGACGCGGGCCACAAAACGGCCCGCGTCAGGAGGGATTACAGCTTGTCGAGCAGCTTTTTCAAATCCTGACCCTCGCGCGAACCCTTGTTCTTTTCAGCCCACTTGTTCAGCGCATCCTTGGCCCGATCCTGCAGCGTTTTACGCAGCACCTGATCGACCTGCAGTTGATAATTCAGCTGTTGCCACGGCCCGTAGACCCGCAGCGGGATCGGCGTTTTTTGCAGCTGTTCGATCAGCTCGCCGCGCCCTTGCCAACCGCCGGTGACGCGCACGTTAAGCGCCATATCACACTGTTTGCCCGGCATATCGATGCTGCCGGCGCCGGTCAGCGCCAGCAAAGGCGAATCCGCCGTCAGGCCGCTGAGTTTGACCGTGCCCTGGTTCAGGGTAGCTTGCGCCGAAACATTTTTGACTTCGGTATAGCGCTGATAGCTGTCTTGACCGCGCACGCTGTTGTCATTGCGCGCCACGGCCTGTTGGATCAGTTGCTGGATGTTCAAACCGTGCAGTTGCGCATCCTGCATCGCCAGCTGCGCCGTACCGCGCCAGCGGTGCTCAAATGACTGTGAAGAGAGGCGATCGCCGGTCAGATCCCCTTTCATGCTGAACTTGCCGGTCAGCATCTGCGGCATGTCGAAAGCTTTGAGCACCGTGCCCAGCTCAATTTGGTTCAGCGTCGGTTGCACGCTGATGACCGGTTTATTGCCGCGTGCGTCGAGCGATCCCGGCAAGGAGAAATCGCCGCCGGCCAAGTGCCCGGCAAGCTTATGCAGCGTCAGCAGGCCGCGTTGATTGTCCGCGGCAACGGCCAATTGGGTGACGTTCATACCGCGATAGGTCAACTGCGCCGCTTGCAGGCTCAACTGCGCATTGAAATCGCGCAGCGCTTCCAGGTTCTGCTGCCGATCGTCGACCTGGCTGGCGATCACCGGCGCGGCGGTCACGGCGGGCTGTTCGGCGGTATTGGTGCTGGATTGCCAGCCGGAAAGCGCGTCGAGATCGAGGTTAGCCGAATTGAGATTCACCACATAGCCCGGCACCGCCCCCAACGTGGCGCTGATATCGCCGGCCAACTGGCTGTTGTTGGCGCTGACGTTCAGTTGGCTGACGGCAATCTGCGCCGGCGTCTGTTGATAGACTACCTGGGCATTGCCCTCGCCCTGAATGCCGCCGTTAAGAATGTCCGCCCCGGCCAGTTGATAATTGAACTGGGTCACTTTGGCGCCGATCTGGTGCGGGAACTGCTGCAAATCGATATCGGCCGTCATGCTGAAGGCCAGGTCGCGCTGATCGCGGTTGACCCGGCTGGACAGTTCAAGCTGCGCCTGCCGTTTCTCCGTTTGCTGCAGGGTAAGATTGATGTCCCGAACATTGATTTGCGCGTTGTCGGCACGCTGCCAAATCAGCAGGCTGTCCACGACGCGCAAGTTATCGATGTCGAACTTCCAGGCCGTGTCTGCCGCATCAGCGCCGCTGCCGGCCGGCGCAATCGGGGCGTCCACTTGTGAGTGCTCTTCACTGTCGGGCGTGAGACGAATGACGGCATTTTTCAACATCACCTGTTTCACAAACAGCTGATGTGACAGCAGCGGCAACAGTTTGACGTCAAGGCGCATGTTTTCCGCGCTCACCACCGGCGCCTTGGCGCCCGGCGCGGTCAGCGTCATGCGCCCGGCCAAAATACTGAGCTGCGGCCAGATATGCCAACGCAGGTCGCCTTCAAGCGTTAGCTGGTAGCCGCTCTTCTGCTCGACCTTTTTGACCATGTAACCGCGAAAATCATTCGGATTGACCAGCAGTACCAGCGCGGACATTCCCGCCACCACGACCACCAGTAAAATCGCCAATGTCGTCAGTAATCTTCTCATGCCACCCTCTTGTCAGCGCCACACCGACGGTGCATCCCGCGCCGTTAGTCCTTGTCGATTCGACTGGCTACTGCGCCCTGCTGATCGCGATATTTTGCGTCCTGCCGGCTGTTATATGGCCGGGCCGCCGGGCCGGACAACGGCTCAAAGCTCAAGGCGCCAATCAGCATCCCCGGCCGCAGCGCCAGCGGCAGCTTGCCGGAGTTGTAAAACTCCAGCACGATGCGCCCGTGCCAGCCCGGATCGATACGGTGCGCGGTCACGTGCACCATCAGCCCCAGACGCGCCAGAGAAGAACGGCCGTCGAGCCAACCCACGAGATCGTTCGGCAGCGTCACGGATTCGAACGTCACCGCCAGAGCCAGTTCGCCGGGATGAAGGAAGAACGCCTCGCCTTCCGGCAGGACAATCTCGTCGCTCATCACGCGATCCAGCGCGGCGCTGACTTCATCTTTCGGCCCGCTGAGATCGATAAACGGCGCGGTATGGCCGCGGAACACGCGGAACTGATTGCCCAAACGGACATCTACTGTGGCCCCGTTGATGCGTTCGAGCGGCGGGCGCGGCGAAATCACCAGTTTCTCGCTATCCAGCCAGGCTTCTATATCGCGGTCGCACAGTCTCATGTCTTTCTTCTCCATCAAAACGCGTAACTAAACAAAAATTGCCACACAACGGGCGAAAGGTCTACGCCGGGGTGCAAATAGTTGGCCGTCGGCCGGAAATGCGCATTTCCGGCCATTAAGCGGCATTATTCAAAGAATTGGCTGATTTTGGCTTTCAGAATATCGATCGCGATGCGGTTTTTGCCGCCGCGCGGAACGATGATATCGGCGTATTGTTTGGAAGGTTCGATAAACTGCAGGAACATCGGGCGCACGGTCTTCTGGTATTGCGCCATCACCGAATCCATCGAGCGACCGCGCTCGTTGACGTCGCGCTTCATACGGCGCATCAGGCAGATATCCAGCGGCGTGTCGACGAAGATCGAGAAGTTCATCTCCTGGCGCAAACGGATATCCGTCAGCAGCAAGATCCCTTCCAGAATGATCACTTTTTTAGGTTCCAGGTGGACGGTTTCTTTCTTGCGCGTGTGTTCGGTGTAGCTATACAGCGGCAGCTCGATCGCCTTACCGGCCTTCAACATCTGCAGATGCTGGAACAGCAGGTTATGATCCATGGCGCTCGGGTGGTCATAGTTGGTTTTGACCCGTTCTTCCATGGTCAGGTGAGTCTGGTCTTTATAGTAACTGTCTTCTGGAATAACGCCGATGTGCTCATCACCGACTTGCTCGCGGAGTTCGCGGTACAACGTGCTGGCGATAAGGCTTTTTCCGGAGGCAGATGCGCCAGCTATACCAATAATGACGCACTGATGCGGATTGTCAGTCATAAAATTAAAGACCTGATTTCATAGTGTGAAGGGGGGAACTAAAACGCGACAATTATAGGGAGTCGCCGGGGATTGCGCCACTGTATATTGCGCGGCGGCGGGTGAATTCGGGCTGCCACGCCACGGGCACGCGGCATTTTAAGAATCTCACGGCTAGGGCAATGCCCCGCAACAGGTTACACTCCTGCGCTGACTTAGGGACCCCGTAGTCTTTCATCGGAGAATGATGTGCTGGATTGGTATTTTTTGACTTTTTTCGGCGACAGCATGCTGCTGCTGCCCTGCGCGCTGATTCTGTTTTTATTGCTGCTCGCATCGCCCGCCACCCGCGTTGCAGGTTGGCAATGGGCGCTGATTTTCGGTTTCACCGGCGGACTGGTCTGCCTGTCCAAGTTGGCCTTTATGGGCTGGGGCATTGGTAGCGCAAGTTATGATTTCACCGGATTCAGCGGCCATTCGGCCCTCGCGGCCAGCATCTGGCCGCCGCTGCTTTGGGCTTTAACCGGTCGATTTTCCCACCCGGTGCGCAGCATCGCGCTGGTGACCGGATGGATATTGCCTTTCACCATCGGCGTGTCGCGCCTGGAAATCCGCGTGCATTCGGTATCCGAGGTCATCAGCGGGCTAATGTTAGGCTACCTGGCCAGCGCGCTGTTTCTATGGCTGCAGCGAGGGAAAGCGCGACCACAGCTTGCCTGGTCGCATTTGGCCATCGCGCTGGCCTTGCCGTTGGCGCTGATGGGACAGCGGCAGCCGGCCCCCACCCAGGGATTGCTGGAACATATCGCCAAAACGCTGGCGCAGATCGAACGCCCTTATACCCGGGCAGATTTGCACAACCCTACCCGCATCCCATAAAAAAACCCGGCGCTTAAGCCGGGTTTTTCATCGCCATAGGCAGATTACAGCGCGCGGAAGGCAATCTCCGTCGGGATCGCTTCACCCTGCCAATACATCTGCGCGGCCACGCGGCCGGCCAGTTGACGATACATGTCGGCGAATTCGCTCTCCGGGCGGCTGATCACCGTCGGCGTACCGCGATCCAGATCTTCGCGCAGCGAGATGTGCAGCGGCATCTGCCCCAGCAGACGGCTGTTATATTTCTGCACCAGCTTCTCGGCGCCGCCGGTACCAAAGATCGGCTCATGGTGGCCGCAGTGGCTGCAAATGTGCACGCTCATGTTTTCGACGATGCCCAGCACCGGCACATGCACTTTCTCGAACATCACGATGCCCTTGGCGGCATCCAGCAGGGCGATATCCTGCGGCGTGGTGACCACCAGCGCGCCGGTCACCGGAATGTTCTGCGACAGCGTCAGCTGAATGTCGCCGGTGCCCGGCGGCATGTCCAGCACCAGATAATCCAGATCCGGCCATAGCGTATCCTGCAGCAGCTGCATCAGCGCCTTGCTGGCCATCGGGCCGCGCCACACCATGGCGTTGTCGTCGGTCACCAGATAACCGATGGAGTTGGTCGCCAGGCCGTGCGCCATGATCGGCGCCATGTGCTGCCCGTCCGGCGAAGTCGGCCGCTCATGTTCGGTGCCCAGCATATTGGGGATCGACGGGCCGTAAATGTCGGCGTCCAGAATGCCGACCTTGGCGCCTTCGGCGGCCAGCGCCAGCGCCAGGTTGACGGCGGTGCTGGATTTCCCCACCCCGCCTTTGCCAGAGCTGACGGCGATGATGTTGCGCACGCCTTTGATCCCGGCTTGGCCGTTGGCGCGTTTCAGCGTCGTGATATCGTGTTTCAGCTTCCAGTCGATGGCGGCGGCGCCGGTCACGCGCAACAGCTCAGGGCCGACGCTCGCCTGCAGCGCTTCAAAACCGCTCTGCCAGGCAAACGGCATCGTCAGTTCGATATGCAGTACGTCGTCCAATAATGCGCAGTGATGAATAGCCTTCAGCGCGGTCAGGTTGTTTTTCAACGTCGGGTGTTCAAAGGCGGCCAGTACACCGGTCACCAGGGCGCGCAGAACTTCGGGGTTGGTCTGCTCAGGGGATTTTGCGTTCATCCCGGCTCCTTGATTTTGAATGAGTCGCTTCCGGCTAAGCATATCAGAACTGCCCGGTAGCTGGCGCGTATAACCTGTAAGAAACCGCCCTAGCAGCGAAGGGCGCGATCGGTTAACATCGAAGGCCCTTTTATTCATTACAGAAAGCAAGTTCTCACTATGGCTCAAGTCGCGAAAAAATTATTGGTGACGTGCGCGCTACCGTACGCAAATGGTTCCATCCATCTCGGCCACATGCTCGAGCACATCCAGGCGGATATCTGGGTGCGTTACCAACGAATGCGCGGCCACGAAGTGCATTTCATCTGCGCGGACGACGCGCACGGCACGCCGATCATGCTGAAAGCGCAGCAACTGGGTGTGAAACCGGAAGAAATGATCGCGGAGATGAGCCAGGAGCACCAACAGGATTTCGCCGGCTTTGGCATCAGCTATGACAACTACCATTCGACCCATAGCGATGAAAACCGTGAGCTGTCCACCCTGATTTACAGCCGCCTGAAAGAAAACGGTTTTATCAAGAACCGCACCATTTCTCAGCTGTACGATCCGGAGAAAGGCATGTTCCTGCCGGACCGTTTCGTGAAGGGCACCTGCCCTAAATGCAAATCGCCGGATCAGTACGGCGACAACTGCGAAGTGTGCGGCGCCACCTACAGCCCGACGGAACTGATCGATCCGAAGTCCGTAGTTTCCGGCGCGACGCCGGTGATGCGCGACTCGGAGCACTTCTTCTTCGATCTGCCGGCCTTCAGCGAAATGCTGCAGGCGTGGACGCGCTCCGGCGCGCTGCAAGAGCAGGTGGCGAACAAGATGCAGGAGTGGTTCGAATCCGGTCTGCAGCAGTGGGACATCTCCCGCGATGCGCCTTACTTCGGCTTCGAAATCCCGGATGCGCCGGGCAAATACTTCTACGTCTGGCTGGACGCGCCGATCGGCTACATGGGTTCCTTCAAGAACCTGTGCGACAAGCGCGGCGATCTGGACTTCGACGAGTTCTGGCGCAAAGACTCCACCACCGAGCTGTATCACTTTATCGGCAAGGACATCGTCTACTTCCACAGCCTGTTCTGGCCGGCGATGCTGGAAGGCAGCAATTTCCGCAAACCGACCAACCTGTTCGTGCACGGCTACGTGACGGTGAACGGCGCCAAGATGTCCAAATCGCGCGGCACCTTCATCAAGGCCGGCACCTACCTGCAGCATCTGGACGCCGACTGCCTGCGTTATTACTACGCCGCCAAGCTCTCTTCACGCATTGATGACATCGATCTCAATCTGGAAGACTTCGTGCAGCGCGTGAACGCCGACATCGTCAACAAGGTGGTGAACCTGGCGTCACGCAACGCCGGCTTTATCAACAAGCGCTTCGGCGGCAAGCTGGCCGACAGCCTGGCCGATCCGGCGCTGTACCAGACCTTCGTCGACGCGGCGCAGAGCATCGCCGAAGCCTACGCCGGCCGCGAGTTCAACCGCGCGATCCGCGAAATCATGGCGCTGGCCGATCTGGCCAACCGTTACGTGGATGAGCAGGCGCCGTGGGTGGTGGCGAAGGAAGAAGGCCGCGATGCCGATCTGCAGGCCATCTGCTCGATGGGCATTAACCTGTTCCGCGTGCTGATGACTTACCTGAAGCCGGTGCTGCCTTCGCTGACCGAACGCGCCGAAGCGTTCCTCAACGCCGAGCTCAGCTGGGACGCGATCCCGCAACCGCTGCTGGGCCATCAGGTGAACGCGTTCAAAGCGCTGTTCAACCGCATCGATCTGGACAAGGTCAGCGAAATGGTCAACGCCTCGAAGGAAGACATGGCCGCCGCCAAACCGGTGACCGGTCCATTGGCCGATGATCCCATTCAGGAAACCATCACCTTCGACGACTTCGCCAAGGTGGACATGCGCATCGCCCTGATCAAGAGCGCCGACTTTGTCGAAGGCTCCGACAAACTGCTGAAACTGCAGTTGGACCTGGGCGGTGAATCGCGCCAGATCTTCTCCGGCATCCGCTCCGCTTACCCGGATCCGAAAGCGCTGGAAGGCCGCCTGACCATCATGGTCGCCAACCTGGCACCGCGCAAAATGCGCTTCGGCATTTCAGAAGGCATGGTGATGGCGGCAGGCCCCGGTGGGAAAGAGATCTTCCTGCTGAGCCCGGACAGCGGCGCGCAGCCTGGCATGCAGGTCAAGTAACCGCGCCAGCGCGTAACATCGAGGGTCGAGCTTGCTCGGCCCTTTTTTATTGATCCGTCGCCAACGTTATAAACAGTAAGAAAAAGTCATAACCGCCCTGATTCCCTCGCACGCCGCATCCGGCTATGATGCTCCCACACAACGAATAGACGTCCAGACAGAAAGATTGCTATAACCACTCTTCACCGGGGTCGTTTCCCCTGCTTTTTTGGAGCCTATAATAATGAAAAACCTCACGACTTCGCTGCTCGCCCTCAGCCTGCTGGCCGCCCTGCCGCTGCAGGCGGCGGAAAACGCCGCCGTGCCGGCCGCCATCGCTCAACATCAGGGGCCGGTGCGCATCGCGGTGATCCGCAACCTCGGATCCGACGACAACACCACGCAATTTTTGGCGGGCGCCATTCAGGAAGGGCGCAAGCTGGGCTTCAAGGTGGACACCTTCCTCAGCAACGGCGACGATGCGCGCTTCCAGGACTTCGTCAACCAGGCTATCAGCCAGAAATATGACGGTATTATTCTCTCGCAGGGGCGAGCCCCCTATTCCACCGACCTGGTTAAACGCATCGCGGCGGCCGGCATCGCCGTCGCGGCGTTCGATACCGACGTCGGCGGCCACGTTCCCGGCGTCACCGTCTCGCAGCAGGACGACGCTTCGCTGGCTAACGCCTCGTTCGGCCAGTTGGTGAAGGATTTCAACGGCCAGGCCAACATCATCAAACTCTGGGTAGCAGGCTTCCCGCCGATGGAGCGCCGCCAGGCCGCCTATCAGCAGTTGCTGAAACAGCATCCGGGCATTCACGAGCTGGAATCGATTGGCGCGGTTTCATCCGACGTGCAGGGCGATACCGCCAATAAAGTGGGTGCGGTGCTGGCGAAATACCCGAAAGGCAAGATTGACGCCATCTGGGGCACCTGGGACGCTTTCACCCAGGGTGCTTACAAGGCGCTGAAAGAGAACGGCCGCACCGAAATCAAACTGTACAGCATCGATATCTCCAACCAGGACTTGCAGCTGATGCGCGAAGCCGGCAGCCCATGGCAGGTCAGCGTGGCGGTGGATCCGAAGCTGATCGGCGCGGTCAACCTGCGCCTGGTGGCTAACAAGATTGCCGGGGAAAGCACGCCGGACAGCTATCAATTCAAAGCGGCGGTCATTCCGCAGGCGTTGCTGCTGGCGCAGCCGGGGCCGGTCAACGTCGCCGGGCTGGCGAAGATCATCCCCGGCTGGGGCACCAGCAGCGATTTCGTTCAGCCGTGGTTCGCCACGCTGCAGGCCGAACACGGTAAATAATGCTGTTTTTGACGAGGCTGCCGACGCAGCCTCTGTTTTTAAACTAATTATCGGCTTTCCCCTTCCGTCCTCGCCAAAATACGCTATGTTATCTGCATCGCCCAATAACTGTATGCATAAACAGGCCTCGAATGAAGGGATTCCCCTCGCTGATCAACGTACTGCTGGCCAGTTCGCTGGTGTTGACCATCGGCCGCGGCGTTACGCTGCCGTTCATCACCATCTACCTCACCGAACATTTCCATCTGCTGCCGAAGAGCGTGGGCGTGATTCTGGGCGTCAGCCTCACCCTCGGCATCCTTGCCAGCCTGTACGGCGGCTATCTGGTGGACAAATTCAGCAAAAACCGCCTGATCCTGCTGTCGATTGTATTGTTTGCGCTGAGCTTTTTCGCCATTCCCTGGATCCCGCGCCCCGGCGGCGTGATCGTGGTGCTGGCCATCTTGCATACCTGTTATTCGGTGCTAAGCATCACCATTAAGGCCTGTTTCGCCGACGGGTTGCCGGTCGAGCAGCGCATCAAGGCTTTTTCCATCAACTACACGCTGGTCAACGTCGGCTGGGCGATCGGCTCTGCGCTCGGCGTCCTGGTGGCCGGGCTTAGCCCGTTGCTGCCGTTTTATCTGTCGGGCGGATTGGCGCTGGCGACGGTGGCGGCACTGAGCCTGCGCTTGCGCGGCCGGGAACAGCGCGCAACGCCTGCCGCCGCTGTACCGGCCGCGCTCCCCAACTTCCGTCAGACGCTGACCATCTTGCGAAGCGATCGGCGGCTTATCTACTTCACCCTCGGCAGCACCCTGGGCGCCGTGGTGTTCGGTCAGTTCACCGGCTATCTGTCGCAGTACCTGATCACCGTCTCCAGCGCCGAGTTCGCCTACAAAATCATTGGGTTGGTGATGATCGTCAACGCCAGCATCGTCATCGCCCTGCAATACCTGCTCAGCCGCGGCATGCGCCAGGAAAACATGCTGCGCTGGCTGGTGCTGGGCACGCTGTTTTTCATCGTCGGGCTGCTCGGTTTCATGGCGGCCGGCCAGGCGGTCTGGCTATGGCTGGCGGCGATGGCGGTGTTTACCCTCGGCGAAATCATCGTTATCCCGGTGGAATACATGTTTATCGACTTTATCGCGCCGCCGCACCTGAAAGGCAGCTACTATGGGGTACAAAACCTCAGCGCGCTGGGCGGCGCCATCAACCCGGTGCTGTGCGGGGTGCTGCTCAGCTATGCCGCGCCGCCGTTGATGTTCGTGATGCTGATCGTCGCCGCCCTGCTCAGCCTGCTGTTTTTCTTCCTCGGCCACCGGCTGGCAGAACACACGGCGGCGGCCGAAGACGTACGCTGATCCCGCAGGCAGCGGCCAATACGGGCTGTCAACCCGCCGCTCGGGCATAGCACCCATAGCGAGAATTCATGGTGCGATCTGTGGCATGGCTCACAGTTTAATTGTATGATGAATACATCAGTTAAACGGGAAAAGACAATGGCCAACGTGCTCACACTGTGCTGGAAATACCTGAGGGCTCTGCTCCTCATCTACCTGTGTCTGTTCGTCGGCAACGCGGTGGCGGCGCTGCTGCCGTTCGCCATTCCCGGCAGCATCATCGGCATGCTGCTGCTGTTCGCCCTGCTCTCAACCCAGATTATGCCAGCCAAATGGGTTAAACCCGGCTGCCATTTGCTGATCCGCTATATGGTGCTGCTGTTCGTGCCGATCGGCGTCGGGGTGATGAAATATTACGACCAGATCGTCGCGCATCTGGGCCCGCTGGTTATCTCTTGCCTCATCAGCACGCTGATGGTGCTGGTGGTAGTCGGCTATACCTCACACTATTTTCATCGCGAGCGCCGCATCGCCGGCAAGCCCGACGACCCGGAGGACAATCCATGATCCATGAAATCTGGTGGTCGTTGCCGCTGACGCTGGCGGTCTATTTTGGCGCGCGCTGGCTGGCGCGCAAGCTGAATATGCCGCTGCTCAACCCGCTGCTGGTGTCCATGGCGGTGATCATCCCGCTGCTGCTGCTCACCGGCATTCCCTATGAGCGCTACTTTCAGGGCAGCAAAATCCTCAACGATCTGCTGCAGCCGGCGGTCGTCGCGCTGGCCTTCCCGCTCTATGAGCAGCTGCACCAAATCCGCGCACGCTGGAAGTCGATTATCACGGTGTGCTTCATCGGCAGCCTGACCGCCATGATCAGCGGCGGCGCCATCGCCCTGTGGTTGGGCGCCACGCCGGAAATCGCCGCCTCTATCTTGCCGAAATCGGTCACTACGCCGATCGCGATGGCCGTCGCGGACTCGCTCGGCGGCATTCCGGCGATCAGCGCGGTTTGCGTCATTTTCGTCGGCATCCTCGGCGCCGTGTTCGGCCACACGCTGTTCAACCTGTTGAAAATCACCACCCCCTCGGCGCGTGGCCTGGCGATGGGCACGGCTTCCCACGCACTGGGCACCGCGCGCTGCGCGGAGATGGACTATCAGGAGGGCGCCTTCGGCTCGCTGGCGTTGGTCATCTGCGGCATCATCACCTCGCTGCTGGCGCCGTTTGTGTTTCCGGTGCTGCTGCATCTGTTCGGTTGATCAGGGTGAAACTTGCGATACATCTCGCATTTATGTATTCCATTGCATTAATTTCATTAATTAAGAGACATTAATCACACTTTAATGTCTCTGGCCTGCCTAGAATGTTATCCCGTTAACCCGTAGAGAGACTTTCTATGCATCCGCGTTTTCACACCGCTTTCAGCGCACTGCCCGCGACACTGCAATCCGCCCTGCAGCCCTATCTGGACGCGTCCGACTTTCCGGCGATGTTCACGGCCGAGCAAGCGGCGGCGATCCGCTCAGGCTGCGGGTTGGACGATGACGCGCTGGCATTCGCGCTGCTGCCGCTGGCGGCGGCCTGCTCGTTAACCCCGATATCGCATTTCCACGTCGGCGCCATCGCGCGCGGGCAAAGCGGCAACCTCTATTTCGGCGCCAATATGGAATTCAGCGGCGCCCCGCTGCAGCAAACCGTGCATGCGGAACAGTGCGCGGTTACCCATGCCTGGTTGCGCGGTGAGCCCGCGCTGGCCTCGATCACCGTCAACTACACGCCGTGCGGCCATTGCCGCCAGTTTATGAATGAACTGAACAGCGGCGGCGAACTGCAGATCCGTCTGCCGGGCCGCGCACCGGCCACGCTGGCGGACTATCTGCCGGACGCCTTCGGCCCGAAAGATCTGGATATCGCTTCGCTGCTGATGGACAAGGTCGATCACGGCCACCGACTGGCGCTGGACGATGCGCTGACGCAGGCGGCGCTGGCGGCAGCCAATCAGAGCCATGCTCCGTACAGCAACGCCCACAGCGGCGTAGCGCTGGAAACGGAGGACGGCAGCCTCTACGCCGGCCGCTATGCGGAAAACGCCGCTTTTAACCCGAGCCTGCCGCCGCTGCAGGCCGCGCTGATCCTGCTGAACCTCTCCGGCGGCGACTGCCTGAACATCCGCCGCGCCGTACTGGTCGAGCCGCAGGAGGCGATCCTCAGCCAATGGGACGCCACCCGCGCCACCCTGGCGGCGCTGGGTTGCCAAAACGTCAGCCGCGCCGCCTTCTAAGCGCACAACGGCGGGGCCATCCGGTTCCGCCGCTAACAGCCCCGCCCGCCAAATACAATGCCCCGACGCCGCCAGAGAGACTTTCTTTAGTTAAAAAATCATTTGATTGTCGATAATTACGCCAACCTGGTTCATCATCGGGCAACAAATGCTGTACATCTTCTCTTTATCTTTTAGGATCGTCGGCAATACAGTTATCTGATACGTGAAGAGTAAAACTGATGGAACTAGAATACGAAAGCAAACGCCCGCTCTACATCCCTTACGCCGGCCCGATTCTGCTGGAATTTCCGCTGCTGAACAAAGGCAGCGCTTTCACCGAGGAAGAACGTAGCCACTTCAACCTGCACGGCCTGCTGCCGGAAGCGGTGGAGACCATCGAAGAACAGGTGGAACGCGCCTACCGTCAGTATCAGGATTTCAAGAACGATAACGATAAGCACATCTACCTGCGCAACATCCAGGACACCAACGAAACCCTGTTCTACCGTCTGCTGGACTCGCACCTGAGTGAGATGATGCCGATCATCTACACCCCGACCGTCGGCGAGGCCTGCGAACACTTCTCCGATATCTATCGCCGTGCGCGCGGGTTGTTCATCTCCTACCCGAACCGCGATCGCATCGATGACATGCTGCAAAACGCCACCAAGCAGAACGTTAAGGTGATCGTGGTCACCGACGGCGAGCGTATTCTAGGCCTGGGCGATCAGGGCATCGGCGGCATGGGCATCCCAATCGGCAAGCTGTCGCTTTACACCGCCTGCGGCGGCATCAGCCCGGCCTACACGCTGCCGGTGGTGCTGGACGTCGGCACCAACAACCCGCAGCGCCTCAACGATCCACTGTACATGGGCTGGCGCCATCCTCGCATCTCCGGCGAGGAGTACCACGCCTTCGTCGAAGAGTTTATTCAGGCGGTCAAACGCCGCTGGCCGAACGTCCTGCTGCAGTTCGAAGACTTCGCGCAGAACAACGCCACCCCGTTGTTGAACCGCTACCGCGACGAGATTTGCTGCTTCAACGACGACATTCAGGGCACCGCCGCGGTCACCCTCGGCAGCCTGATCGCCGCCAGCCGCGCCGCCGGCAGCCAGCTGCGCGATCAGACCGTCACCTTCCTCGGCGCCGGTTCCGCCGGCTGCGGCATCGCCGAGCAGATCATCGCGCAGATGAAGTCCGAAGGGTTGAGCGAAGACGAAGCGCGCGCCCGCGTGTTCATGGTTGACCGTTTCGGCCTGCTGACCGACAAACTGCCGAACCTGCTCGACTTCCAGAGCAAGCTGGTGCAGAAGAGCGACAATCTGGCCGGTTGGGAAACCGCCAGCGACGCCATCTCGCTGCTGGACGTGGTGCGCAACGCCAAGCCGACCATCCTGATCGGCGTGTCCGGCCAGCCGGGGCTGTTTACCGAAGAGCTGATCCGCGAGATGCACAAGCACTGCGAACGCCCTATCGTGATGCCGCTGTCCAACCCGACCTCGCGCGTGGAAGCCCGTCCGGAAGACATCATCAACTGGACCGACGGCGCCGCCCTGGTGGCGACCGGCAGCCCGTTCGCGCCGGTAAGCTATAAAGAGCAGCTGTACCCGATCGCCCAGTGCAATAACTCCTACATCTTCCCGGGAATTGGTCTGGGCGTGCTGGCCTCCGGCGCCACTCGCGTCACCGACGCCATGCTGATGGCCGCCAGCCGCGCGCTGGCGGACTGTTCGCCGCTGGCCACCGACGGCCACGGCGCGCTGCTGCCGAATATCGACGATATTCAGGGCGTGTCGAAGTGCATCGCCATGGAAGTGGGTAAAGCCGCCCAGCTGCAGGGCGTGGCGATCGTCACCTCCGAAGATGCGCTGTCGAAAGCCATCGAGCACAACTTCTGGCGGCCGCAGTACCGCAGCTACAAGCGCACCTCGTTCTGAATGGTGAGCTGAAATGACCCAGCCCGGCTCCGCCGGGCTTTTTTGTGCGGCAAAACCGCCGAAAAATGCGGCGGCGCGCGTGCTTCAGGCGGTTCGCGTCTTGCGTCGGTCGGTCAGGTAAAGTAGCCTTGATCCATCTTTTTCAGCCCGGCGCGCGTAAGGCAACAACATGTGGAAACGCCTGATCATCAGCCTGTTCATCATCATTGCGGTGTTGATGGGTTCGGCTATTGCGCTCGATCGCTGGATCAGTTGGAAAACCGCGCCTTACGTCTACGACGAACTGCAGGAATTGCCGCACCGCCAGGTCGGCGTGGTGCTCGGCACCGCCAAGTATTACCGCACCGGCGTGATCAACCAGTACTACCGTTACCGCATTCAGGGGGCGATCAACGCCTATAACAGCGGCAAGGTGAAATACCTGCTGCTGAGCGGCGACAACGCCCAGCAAAGCTATAACGAACCGATGACCATGCGGCGCGATCTGATCGCCGCCGGCGTAGCGCCGAGCGATATCGTGCTGGACTACGCCGGTTTCCGCACCCTGGACTCCATCGTGCGCACCCGCAAGGTGTTCGACACCAACGATTTCATCATCATCACCCAGCGCTTCCACTGCGAGCGCGCGCTATTCATCGCCCTGCACATGGGCATTCAGGCGCAGTGTTACGCGGTGCCGTCGCCGAAAGACATGATGACGGTGCGCGCCCGCGAGATCTTCGCTCGCCTGGGCGCGCTGACCGATCTGTACATCCTCAAGCGCGAACCGCGCTTCCTCGGCCCGCTGATCCCAATCTCCGCCATGCACACCGTGCCGGAAGACGCCCAGGGCTATCCCGCCGTGTCACCGGAACAGTTGGTTGAGCTGGAGCACAAGCTGAAAGAAGAGAAGCAGAGAGCCAAACAGCCTTAATCATCCGGCAGAGGGTTTGACACGCGCCTCGGCAATACGCTAAAAGGGCGTATTATCCAAGAGAAAACAAAGTGTTAACGAATACCGGATGATTTGCGTAAAGCGCTCTCTACGTACGCTGACAGCTTATTGCGGCATTGAAAGCGGGGATGCCCTTCTGCCACCGCCGAATGAACTATTCAAACGGTCCAATTCAATGAAGAGGACCATCAGATCATTGCTGTCCAGTCCAATCAGGGTGAGTTCCTGTACCAGTGATTGCAAGAGCAATTGTTTGCGGGCGTCAGGGGAACCAGAGGAAAGCATGGCTTCAATCAACACGAAGTTGGCGCTGCGGGGGGAATCCAGGTCAGGATAAGTGGGATCCACATATAAATCGTCTTCCTCAAGACGGATAAAGCGCTGGAATTGATCGTTCGCAGGATAGCCGGTTTTTACTACCGCCGCGTGAATAGCTGATGAAATTCTTTTCTTATCAAGCGTATTACGACTTTTCAGCGTAATGGTAAATACAGGCATAGTTTGCTCCCCGAAAACGGTAGGTGAAACAAGTTTACTGACTTCATACCGCGTTGGTAGCCCGAAAACTGTGTCACGCTGTAACCAATCCAGCCTAAGATCAGGCGATATCCCGAGATACCTCGCCAGCCATTGCCAAATAATGCCTTATTATTTTGCCTGGCACCGTACAGCGCCCCAACGTAACAAGGCCGGCAATAGGCCGGCCTTGTTGTCTGTACTGCGGTAAACCTACTTCTTCTTGGCGTATTTCAACGAGTCCAGCGCCACGGCGAAGATGATGATGCTGCCCTTGATGATGTACTGCCAGTACGGGTTGATGCCGATATAGGTCAGGCCGTAGTTGATGACGGTAAAGATGATCACCCCGGTCACCACGCCCCACACCGTACCCACCCCGCCGGCGAAGGAGACGCCCCCCACCACGCAGGCGGCGATGGCGTCCAGCTCATACATAAAGCCGAGGTTATTGGTGGCGCTGCCGATGCGTCCCGCTTCCAGCAAGCCGCCGAAGGCGTAGAACACGCCGGACAGCGCATAGATCATGATCAGGTTCAACGGCACGTTGACCCCGGACACCTTGGCCGCTTCCGGGTTGCCGCCGATGGCGAAGATGTTCTTGCCGAAGCGGGTCTTGGTCCACAGGATCCAGACGAATATGATGGCGATCAGCGCGTAAAAGGTGATGTAGGACAGCTTAAAGTCGCCGAAGCGCAAGAAGCCCTGGGCAAAGGTGGAAAACTTCGGATCAAAGCCCGCGACCGGCGACGCGCCGACCGAATCGTAATACAGCGAGTTGATGCCGTAGACGATGATCATGGTGCCCAAGGTGGTGATGAACGGCGTCACGTTGAGATAGGCGATAATCAGGCCGTTAACCAGGCCGATCACCGCACCGACCGCGCACACCAGCAGGATGACCAGGGGAATCGACCAGGTTTCCATGTGCGGGAACACCTTGTTGACGTTATCCATCGATTGCAGCAGCGTGGCCGCCACCACCGCCGCCAACCCCACCTGCCGCCCGGCGGACAGGTCGGTGCCCTGAGTCACGATCAGCCCCGCCACGCCCAGCGCGATGATGATGCGCACCGAAGACTGCGTCAGGATGTTGCTCAGGTTCATCAGGCTGAGGAAGGTAGGATCCTGAATGATGATGATGGCCAACAGCACCAGCAACACCACGTAAATGCCGCCTTCCTTGAAATAGGTAAATAAGGTTTTTTTATTTAGCGCGTTCATAATTCCGATCCTTAAAGGTGCAGGGAGGCGAGACGTAAGATTTCATTTTGCGAGGTCTGTTTGGTGTTAACGATGCCCGCAACCTGACCATTGCTCATCACCAAAATACGGTCGGTGATCCCCAAAAGCTCCGGCATTTCGGACGAGACGATAATGATCCCCTTGCCCTTCTTCGCCAGTTCGGTCATCAGCTGATAAATCTCGAACTTGGCGCCCACGTCGATGCCGCGCGTCGGTTCATCCAGCATCAGGATCTCCGGCTGCGTCAGCAGCCAGCGGCCGATGATCACCTTCTGCTGGTTGCCGCCGGACAGCGAGCCGATATGGGTGTGATGCCCCGGCGTTTTCACCCGCATGGCGTCGATCACCCACTGGGTGTCGCTCTTCATCCGCGCGTTATCCAGCAGGCCGAGCTTGTTTTTATAATTGCGAATGTTGGAGATCAGCGAGTTGAAGCCCACATCGAGGTAAGCGTAAATCCCGGTGGATCGGCGCTCTTCGGTCACCAGCGCAAAACCGTGGTTAATCGCTTCGTTGGCGCTGTGGTTGTCGATCGCCTTGCCGTGCAGCTTGATGGTGCCCGCCACCTTTTCGCGAATGCCGAACAGGGTCTCGACGATATCGGTGCGTTTGGCGCCCACCAGCCCGGCGATGCCGAGGATCTCCCCTTGATGCAGATCGAAGGACACATCGCGGATCGAAGGCTGGCGCAGCGACGTCAGGTTTTTCACCTCGAGGATCACCTCACCCGGCGTGTTTTGCCTGTCGGGGAAGCGCTGGCTCAGCGAGCGGCCGACCATCATGGCGATGATCTTGTCCATATCCAGCCCTTCCAGCGGCTGGGTGGCGATCCACTGGCCGTCGCGCAGCACCGTTATCTCGTCGCACAGCTGGAAGATCTCCTCCATCTTGTGCGAGATATAGACGATGCCGCAGCCGCGTTCTTTCAGCTTGCGGATGATGGTGAACAGGTGATTGACCTCTTTCTCCGTCAGCGAAGAGGTCGGTTCATCCATGATGACGATCTTGGCGTCGTAGGAAAACGCCTTGGCAATCTCGATCATCTGCATCTGCGACACCGACAGGTTGCCCACCTTTTCGCGCGGGTTGATGTCGATATCCAGCTCGTCGAAGATCGCCTGGGTGTCTTTGAACATCTTGTCCTGATCGACGAACAGGCCTTTGGTCGGGTAGCGTCCCAACCACATGTTGTCCATCACGGTGCGTTGCAGCACCAGGTTCAGCTCCTGATGCACCATCGAAACGCCGTGTTCCAGCGCTTCCTTCGAGCTCTTGAAATCGATTTCCCGGCCCTGAAATACAATGCTGCCGCTGTCTTTTTTGTAAATGCCGAACAGGCATTTCAACAACGTCGATTTCCCCGCGCCGTTCTCCCCCATCAGGGCGTGAATCGAGTGCGGACGGACGCGTAAATTGACATTGTCCAAGGCTTTGACGCCGGGAAATGACTTACAGATATCCGTCATTTCCAGCAAAAATTCGCGTGAGCTATCGGCCATAAATACACCTGGCTTAACGATCTTGCAGTCGTAAACATCCCCGCCGGCGGTATCCCTGGTGTTGGCGCCGCAGGCGGGGTCTTAGCGGGATCTCAATTCTTATTTAACAAACTGAGACAGGTTGTCTTTATCTACGCCGACGTAAGGAATACGCACGACTTTATTTTCGATTTTATATTGGGTGCCTTCGGTGGCCGGCTTGCCCGCCGCCAGGTTTTTCGCCAGCTCGAAGGTGGCCTTCGCCTGGTTGTCGGCGTCGTTCAGCACCGTGCCCGCCATCGCGCCGGATTTCACCAGCGCCAGCGCTTCAGGCAGCGCATCGACGCCGAACACCGGAATACTGGTCTTGTTGTGCGCTTTCAGCGCTTCCACCGCGCCCATCGCCATGGCGTCGTTGTTGGCGATCACCACTTCGATCTTGTTGGCGTTAGGGCCGGAGAGCCAGGCATCCATCTTGTCTTTCGCCTGCGCGGTATCCCACATCGCGGTATCCATCTGCAGCTGCTGGGTCTTGATGCCTTTTTCGTTCAGCGTTTTCACCACGTAGGTGGTGCGCGCTTCGGCATCCGGGTGGCCCGGCTCGCCTTTCAGCAACACGAACTGGATCTGGCCGTCTTTGTTCAGATCCCAGGCCGGGTTGGCTTGCCAGTGTTTGGCGATCAGTTCGCCCTGGATCACGCCGGACTCTTTGGAGTCGGTGCCGACGTAATATGCCTTGTCATAGCTGTCCAACGCCTTGCGGGAAGGTTCTTTGTTGTAGAACACCACCGGGATATCGTTTGCGCGCGCCTTATCGATAACCACCGGCGCCGCGGCCGGGTCGACCAGGTTGATCGCCAGCGCTTTCACGCCTTTGGCCAGCAGCACATCGATCTGATCGTTCTGCTTGGACTGATCGTTCTGCGAGTCATTCATCAACAGGGTAACGTCCGGTGAAGCCTTGGCGTCTTTCTCGATCGCCTTGCGCACCACCGACATGAAGTTGTCGTCGTATTTGTAAATCGTGACGCCAATACGGGTGTCAGCATGGGCTGCGGCGCCAAACATCATGGCTGCGGCCATGGCGGCCAGGGTGAAAACCTTCTTATTCATTGTCAGTCTCCGGTTCTGTGTAGGGTATTACTCGTCTTTGAGCCAATGGTCACCGGCAGTGCGCACACCCCAGGCCTGGCGATTTCCACTCAACACCTGTCGTCCGTGGATCTTGTTATTTCCGAGAAATGCTGTGTCAGCGCGAGATAAAGGTTGCAGCGGCAAGGGTCTTTGCGCCGGAAAACGCCTAGAGCATAGACGGCGCGATGTTAATATTCTGTGAATTTTCTCACAGATTGAAAACGGTTACACAAGATTAAATCGTCAGAGAGTGACCGTCGCCTCACTTTGCCAGGGGGCGACAGAATGGCGCCGCACCAGCGTCGGCATGAACAGATGACCGGCCTGCGGCTCCGCCAGGCCTGCTGCGCCCTGCAATGCCAGCTCGGTGGCCAGCGTGGCCATCGAGACGATCGGGTAGCGCACCGTGGTGAGTTTGGGGCTGGTGTAACGCGCGATGGGGATGTCGTCGAAGCCGATCAGCGAGAAATGCTGCGGCACCGTGATACCGTTTTCTTTCAACACCGCCATAGCGCCGGCGGCCATGGCGTCGTTGTAGGCGAACACTGCGCTCAGCTGTAAGTTGCGCCCCAGCAGCTCCACCATCGCCGCCTCGCCGCCTTGCAGATCCGGCGAACCATAGGCACGCCAGTTGTCGGGCGTGGCCAGCCCGGCGGCGGCCATCGCCTGCGCATAGCCCTGCTGGCGCAGCGGCCCGTCTTCGATCGGGTGATTGGAGCCCAGATAGCCGATGCGCCGATGGCCCTGCGACAGCAAAAGACGCATCGCCATTTCTGCGCCGCAGACGTTATCCAGCCCGACGCAGCGCGGCTCATAGCCGGGGATAATCCGGTTGATCAGCACCATGCCCGGCACCTGCTCCAGAAAACCGATCAGCTCGGCGTCGCTCAGGGCTTTGGCGTGAACAATCAGGGCGTTACAGCGTTGGCGGATCAGCACTTCGATCGCGTGGCGCTCTTTGTCCGCCTGATGATAGCTGTTGCCGATCAGCAGATACTTGTGGTGTTTCTGCGCCACCGTGTCTACCGCTTTCACCAGCGCGCCGAAGAACGGATCGGAGACGTCCATCACCACCACGCCCAGGGTATCGCTGCTTTGGGTCGCTAACGCCTGCGCGTTGGCGTTGGGGCGATAGCCCAGATCCGCCACCGCCTGCAGCACCTGCTCGCGCGTCTCTTTGCTGGTCAGCGCGCTGTGGTTCAGCACGCGGGAGACGGTCGCCACGGAGACCCCGGCGCGTTTCGCCACGTCGCGAATGGTGATCGGATGAACTGGAGGCATGCGGGATCCTGAAATCGGGGTTGTGGCCGGTGGCGCTATCCTACCCCGATTGGCCCGCTGCTCTGCGTGAATTACGTCACAGGAAAGAAAACGTTTACATACATTTTTTTAACCTGCCGACGGGCGCTCACTTCAGCGTCCTGGGTTCCGCTGCGCCGGCGGCCAGCTGAGTCAGCTTGCGCCACAGCCATTCCATCGGCCCCTGCTCGAAGTAACGCAGCCACAGTGCGGAAAACGCCAGGTTGGTCAGCCAGACCAGCGGCACGAACGCCAACAGCTGCAGCCGGTCAAACTGCTCATAGAGGCCGAAACGATAAAATAGCGTGGTGCAGATCAGCGTTTGCAGCAGGTAGTTGCTCAACGCCATACGCCCCACCAGGGTCAGCCAGCGGGCGATGCGCAGGCGCGACAGTGCGGGCCAAAAACCGTAACACAGCGCCAGATAGCCCATCGCCTGCAGCGGTGCGCCCAGCTCACGCGGGACCTGCAGCAGGAAACCGCTCCAGCGATAGTCCCACTGCACCTGCCATTGCAGCGCCACCGCCGGCAGCTGGATCAGCACCGAAAGCGGCAGCAGCCACGCCGCCTGCCGCAGGTAATAGCCGGATGAGTAGCTGCCGCGCAGCCAGCCGCTGCGCATCAGCCCGGCGCCGAACAGCATCAGCCCCGCCAGCTCCCAGCCATACTGCGCGCCGATGGCCAGCAGGCTGGAGGAGAGCAAATCGGCGCGGCTGCGCCAGGCTTCGAAACCGCCCTGCAGCTTCCAGAACTTCTCGTACTGCAACTCCGCCACGCCCGGCTGCCAGAAGCTGCCCGGCTCACCGTGCGAGACGAAGCCGAGCAGCAGCAGCACCGCCACGCCAATCAAGTACAGCACCACGCCGGTTTTCAGCAGTTGGACGGTTTCTTTGGCTTCGCGGATCATGCGCCAGCACACCAGGCCGATCAGCCCGTAGGCCAGCAGAATGTCGCCGTCCCACAGGAAGATCGCGTGTGCGAGGCCGAACAGCACCAGCCACGACAAGCGCGCGCGGATCCAGCTTTTGCCGCGCCGCAGCAGCATTTGCAGCCCGGCGCCGAACAGCAGCGCGAACATCGCCAGGAACTTGGCCTGGGCGAAGAGATCGAGCAGCGCCCAGGTCCAGGCGTCGCGCGATGACGGCATCCCCAAATAGGCCGGGTTGAGGTAGGCGGCCTTCGGCAAGCCGAAAGCGCTGATGTTCAGCAATAAAATGCCGAGGATGGCGATGCCGCGCACGCAGTCCAGCGTGGCGATGCGCGGCAGAGGATGACTGTTCATTTTTTATCGCTGTCTTCCGCTCATGAAAAAGGCGCCCGCAGGCGCCTGTTGTCGTCTTGCGGGTCGCCCCGCAACGCCATCACCCCTGGTGATGACGCACCGCACGCAGGAACTCCTGGCGGGTATTCTGGCTGGACTTGAACAGCCCCCCCAGCGAGGTGGTGGTGGTGGCGCTGGTCGCGTCACGAATGCCGCGCGCCTTGACACAATAATGGACCGCATCGATCGATACCGCCACGTTATTGGTGCCGAGCAGAGTCTGCAGCGCGACCAGGATCTGCTGGGTCAGGCGCTCTTGCACCTGCGGACGCTGGGAGAAGAACTGCACGATGCGGTTGATCTTCGACAGGCCGATCACCGAGTCTTTCGGGATATAGGCCACGGTAGCCTTGCCGTCGATGGTCACGAAGTGGTGTTCACAGGTGCTGGTCAGCGTGATATCACGCACCGTCACCATCTCATCCACCTTCATCTTGTTCTCGATGACGGTGATTTTCGGGAAGTTGGCGTAGTCCAGCCCGGAGAAGATCTCGTCGACATACATTTTGGCGATGCGATGCGGCGTTTCCGCCAGGCTGTCATCGGACAGATCGAGATTCAGCAGCTGCATGATTTCGGTCATGTGCTCTTTGATGCGACGCTTGCGCGTTTCGCGATCCAGCACTTCCCCGCGCAGCGGCGTCTCCAGACCACGCTCTTCCAGTGCCGCATGCACCAGCGCGGCTTCTTTACTTAATGATGTCATGTATTTGTTCTCCTGCGGACGGAACCCGCCGGCGGCCTGGTAGGGCGTGCGGCCGGCGAATTGCTTGCTCTCGTGACGGCAGAGTTTTCGTGGTGGATAACGTGAACCCGGTCAAGATTTTGCCCCCACTGTAGATGAGAGCGCGGCGATTATCCAGCGATAGTGCTTCATCCGCAGGTGAAATATTCGCATTTAGCACAATCGGGCCGGCTGCGGGTTTCCATGTTTTTTGTATGGATTTTAATCACCGAGTCACCGTTTTTTGCGCCAACCGCCGCGCCGGGGTATTCACCACCAGCCCCCCGGCCGCCAACAGCGCCGCCACTGCCACATACAGCGCCGGCTCCAGTCGATGGGTCATGGCGGTCGACAGCGCCGACAACATCGGCCCGACCAGTTGGCCGATCGCATAACCGGTGGTCAACAGTCCGGCCATGTAACGCGCATGACGCGGCGCCAGCTCACGCCCGTGCTGAAGAGCAAGTTGCACCACGCAGAGGAAACCGCCGCCGGTCAGCAGCGCCCCGAGCGCCAGGCCGGCCACGCCCGGCACCACTTCGGCGCTCAGCACGCCCACCGCCTGTATCCACAGCGTGATCGCCAACCGGGTCTGGGTGGTCAGCCGATGGCGGGTCAGAATGCCGATGACAATCCCCAGCACCGCCGCACCGCCGAACACCGGCCAGACGAACTGCGCGAACAGGCTGGCGGGAAAGCGCGCCGCCGCCATCTGCGACAAAAAGGTCGCCGGCAGGATGTAGCCGAAGCCGGCCAGACTGTAGCTCCACACCAGGCGTTTGAGCGCCGGCGTCAGCAGCAGCGGCTCCGGGGCCACGTCCGGGCGATGCAGCTCGCCGCTGCGCGGCAGAAAGGCGCTAATCCCCCCGACCAGCACCAGCGCCAGCCCGCCATACACCAGCCAGGCCTGCGCCGCCGTCAGCCCCAGCGCGTTGATGCCCACCGCCAGCATGCCGCTGAGGAAGATGCCGGCACCCGGCCCGGCGAATACCGCCGCGCTCAGCGCCGGCCGGCCGTAGTGCGCCAACCGCTCGTTGGTCCAGGCCGCCACCAGCACCATCGCCCAGCCGCTGGCCCAGCCGATGACGAAGCGCAGCGCGCCGTGCGTCCATTCATCCTGCGCCAGCGCCGACAGCAGCGTCAGCGCCATCGCGCCCCATACGCCCAGCCACAGGCGCCGCTCGACGTGGCGCGTGGCGCGCATCGCGTCGTAGGCGCCGCACAAGTAGCCCAAATAGTTGATCGCCGCCACCAGCCCGGCGCCGGTCAGGCTGAACTGATGTTCCGCGATCATCAGCGGCACCTGCGGGGTGAAAGCGAAGCGGCCAATGCCCATCGCAACGATCAGCGCGGCAAACCCGCTCAAGGCAATACGTAAAGCCATATCGGCATCCAAAAGGTTAAAAGAAAGTTGCCAGTATCATGCCGCAGTATTAAACTCACAAAAACTGAATAATACTAATCAAGTTCATCACGAAACGAGAATATTATGGATCTGACCCAGCTTCGCATGTTCTGCTGCGTAGCGGAAACCGGCTCGGTCGCCCGCGCCGCCGAGCAGCTGCACCGCGTGCCGTCGAATCTGACCACCCGGCTGCGCCAGCTCGAGCAGGAGCTGGGCGCCGATCTGTTTATCCGCGAAAAACAGCGCCTGCGCCTGTCGCCGATGGGCCATAACTTTCTGTGCTACGCCAATCGCATCCTGGCGCTGAGCGACGAGGCGATGAGCATCACCCATGCCGGCGAACCGGCGGGCAACTTCGCCCTCGGTTCGATGGAAAGCACCGCCGCCACCCGCCTGCCCTCGCTGTTGGCGGCTTACCACCAGCGCTTCTCGCAGGTTTCACTGTCGCTGACCACCGGCACCTCCGGCGAAATCGCCGATCGGGTGCGCGCCGGTACGTTGGCGGCCGCCCTGGTCGACGGGCCGGTGCCTTATGACGAGTTGAACGGCTGTATCGCCTATCCTGAACATATGGTGGTGATCTCCTGTCTCGATCACGCGCCGATCCACAGCGCCAAAGACGCCAACGGCGAAACGCTGTTCGCCTTTCGCGCCAGCTGCTCCTACCGCCTGCGGCTGGAAGCCTGGTTCAAGCGCGAAGGCGCGCGGCCGGGGCAGATTATGGAGATCCAGTCCTATCACGCCATGCTGGCCTGCGTCGCCAGCGGCGCCGGGCTGGCGATGATCCCGCATTCGGTGCTCAGCCTGCTGCCGGGCCATGAGCGGGTTCGGGTTCACACCCTGCCGCCGGACGTGGCCGACACCGCCACCTGGCTGCTGTGGCGCCGCGACGCGTTCGGGCCGAACGTGCGCGCGCTGAAAGAATTGATTATTGAACAGACGGAAACCGCCGCTGTTGATGAAAGCACCCCCAACGATTTATCAGACGTTGTCGATATCGCCTGATTTAAAAAGAAAACCACTGAGGAGACTATGATGGAGATGATCAAAACCCGCGCCGCCGTTGCCTGGGGCCCGAACCAGCCGCTGAAGATCGAAGAAGTCGAGCTGATGCCACCGCAAAAAGGCGAAGTGCTGGTGCGGATCGTCGCCACCGGCGTTTGTCACACCGACGCCTACACCCTGTCCGGCAAAGATCCGGAAGGCGTGTTCCCGGCGATCCTCGGCCACGAGGGCGGCGGCGTGGTGGAAGCGGTCGGTGAAGGCGTCACCAGCGTGGCGGTCGGCGATCACGTGATCCCGCTCTACACCCCGGAGTGCGGCGAGTGCAAATTCTGTAAATCCGGCAAGACCAACCTGTGCCAGGCGATCCGCGCCACTCAGGGCAAAGGCCTGATGCCGGACGGCACCACCCGCTTCTTCAAGGACGGCAAGCCGATCTTCCACTACATGGGCACCTCCACCTTCTCCGAATACACCGTGGTGCCGGAGATTTCACTGGCGAAAATCAACAAGGAAGCGCCGCTGGAAGAAGTGTGCCTGCTGGGCTGTGGCGTCACCACCGGCATGGGTGCGGTGATGAACACCGCCAAAGTGCAGCCGGGCGACACCGTGGCGATCTTCGGTCTGGGTGGCATCGGCCTGTCGGCGATCATCGGCGCGCAGATGGCCGGCGCGGGCCGCATCATCGGCATCGACATCAACACCAGCAAGTTCGATCTGGCGCGCAAGCTTGGCGCTACCGATCTGATCAACCCGAAAGACTATGACAAACCGATTCAGGAAGTGATCGTCGAGCTGACCGACGGCGGCGTCGACTTCTCCTTCGAGTGCATCGGCAACGTCAACGTGATGCGTTCCGCGCTGGAGTGCTGCCACAAGGGCTGGGGTGAATCGGTGATCATCGGCGTCGCGGGCGCCGGCGAAGAGATCTCGACCCGGCCGTTCCAGCTGGTCACCGGCCGCGTCTGGCGCGGTTCGGCATTCGGCGGCGTCAAGGGCCGTTCGCAGCTGCCGGGCATCGTCGAGCGCTATCTGGACGGCGAATTCGCGCTGAACGACTTTATCACCCACACCATGGGGCTGGAGCAGATCAACGAAGCGTTCGATTTGATGCACGAAGGCAAATCGATCCGTTCCGTCATCCACTTCGACAAATAAGCCAGGAGGCAGAGATGACGTTGTCATTGGAACTTCTCGAAGAGCACCGCATGTTCGGCGGCTGGCAACAGCGTTATCGCCACGCGGCGCAGAGCCTGAATTGCAACATGACATTCAGCATCTACCTGCCGCCGCCGCGCGATGACAACCCGCCGCCGGTGTTGTACTGGCTGTCGGGGCTGACCTGCAACGACGAGAACTTCACGTTGAAAGCCGGCGCGCAGCGCATCGCCGCCGAGCTGGGCCTGGTGCTGGTGATGCCGGACACCAGCCCGCGCGGCGACGAGGTGCCGAACGACGAAGGCTACGATCTGGGCCAGGGCGCCGGGTTCTACCTGAACGCCACCCAGGCACCGTGGGATCGTCACTTCCGCATGTACGACTACATCAGCGCCGAACTGCCGGCGCTGATCGAACAGCACTTCAGCGTCAGCGATCGTCAGTCGATCTTCGGCCACTCGATGGGCGGCCACGGCGCGCTGATGATGGCGTTTCGCAATCCGCAGCGCTTCCGCTCGGTATCGGCCTTCGCGCCGATCGTCAACCCGTGCCAGGTGCCGTGGGGCCGCAAGGCGTTCACCGCCTATCTGGGCAGCGACGAGAGCCAGTGGCTGCAGTACGACAGCTGCCATCTGCTGGCCAGCGGCGCGGAAAAAATGCCGGTCCTTATCGATCAGGGCGATGACGACCAGTTCCTGGCCGATCAGCTGCAGCCGGCGCGGCTGGCCGAACTGGCGCGCCAGCGCGACTGGTCGCTGACGCTGCGCATTCAGCCGGGGTACGATCACAGCTACTTCACCATCGCCACCTTCGTGGAAGATCACCTGCGCTTCCACGCCGAGCACCTGTTCCGCTGATAAAAAATCCGGGCGGTTTAACCGCCCGGATTTCTTCAAAAGCCATCAATCAGAAAATCGATAGCGGCTTTAATTTGATTCCTGTGCTCATTGACATTACCAACGGCCTTCCCAATCTGCGAAATACGTACGGCAGCCATCTCATGCGTCATAACAAGAAACTTTTCGCCGTTGACCTCAATCTCCGGGCATAAACGTGCAGAAATTTTAACCCTGACGTTATCCAAAGCATAAAGAGGGATCATTAACCGGGTCGAGAGGACATCAATAAGATCGCTTTGAACGTCCAGTAAGTAGGGATAGGCTGATGCCGGATACGTATTGTCATATACGGTAATATTGCATGTTCAAAATGTCCGATATTCATCAGACAACAAACCATTTTCTTCAGTGATACGATTAAGTTCTTCTAACGCCGCGCGATTTTGCTCGCGCCACTGTTGAATCTCAATATCCCTGACGCGGACGCTCAATGCGTCTGTCAATACGGATGACACATTGACGCCCAGGGATTTTGCGCGCTGGAAAAGATCGCGATCGATGGTTACGTTGACTGTCTTTTTCGTCACATTGCTATTTGCCATATCCATACCTCATCCCTGTAATATACACGGGTCAAATTTTCATCAGTTATACTCGTAAAACAGGGGTATGCCAATTCAGCGATGCCCTCACCCCTTCAATTTCGGATCGAGCGCGTCGCGCAATCCGTCGCCCAACAGGTTGAACGCCAGCACGGTGATGAATATCGCCAGGCTGGGGAAGATCGCCACGTGCGGCGCGATCACCATATCGGCGCGCGCTTCATTGAGCATCGCCCCCCACTCCGGCGTCGGCGGCTGGGCGCCCAGGCCCAAAAACGACAGGCTGGCGGCGGTGATGATCGAGGTGCCGATGCGCAGGGTGAAATAGACCACGATCGAAGACAGGGTGCCCGGCAGGATGTGCCGCAGGATGATGGTCCCGTCCGAGGCGCCGATGCTGCGCGCCGACTCGATATAGGTCAGGTGCTTCAGCACCAGCGTATTGCCACGCACCAGGCGGGCGAAGGCCGGAATGCTGAAGATCGCCACCGCGACGATCACGTTGGCCATGCCGCTGCCCATGATCGCCACCACGCCAATCGCCAGCAAAATGCCGGGAAACGCGAACAGCACGTCGCAGACGCGCATGGTGAGGCGATCCCACCAGCCCTCATAGTAGCCGGCCAGCAGCCCCAGCAGGGTGCCGATCGCCCCGCCCGCCAACACCGAGAACACCCCGGCCGCCAGCGAAATGCGCGTGCCCATCAGGATGCGGCTGAAGATATCGCGCCCGAGGGAATCTACGCCCAGCCAGTGCACCAGCGAAGGCCCCTCATTCAGCCGGTCGTAATCGAAGTAATTTTCCGCATCGAACGGCGCCAGATAAGGCGCCAGCAGCGCCGCCGCAATCAGCAGCAGCACCAACAGGCCGGCGACCAGCGCCGCCCGCTGACGGCGAAAACGCCGCCAAAACTCACCCCACGGCGTGCGTACCGCGTTAGGGTCGATAAGCGGCATCGCCTTCAGTGCGGCGTTGCGCCGCCAATGCTTAATCATGCCGCATCCTCATTGGTAACGAATCGCCGGGTTGATCGCCGCGTACAGCATATCCACCAGCAGGTTGATCAGGATGAACTCCAGCGAGAACAGCAGCACCTCGGCCTGGATCACCGGGTAATCGCGCATCTCCACCGAATCCACCAGCAAGCGCCCCAACCCCGGCCAGTTGAATACCTTCTCCACCACGATCGAACCGCCGAGCAGGAAGCCGAACTGCAGCCCCATCATGGTCACTACCGGTATCATCGCGTTGCGCAGGCCATGCTTCATCACCACCACGCTTTCCCGCACGCCCTTGGCGCGCGCGGTGCGCATGTAGTCCTCCTGCAACACCTCGACGAACGAAGCGCGGGTGAAGCGCGCCATCACCGCCGCCACCGCCGCCCCCAGGGTGATCGAAGGCAGAATGTAGTGCCGCCAGCTGTCGGCGCCCACCGTCGGCAGCCACCCCAGCTCGACCGAGAACACCTGCATCAGCAGCATGCCGAGCGCAAAGGCCGGGAACGAGATCCCCGACACCGCCAGCGTCATGCCGAGGCGATCCGGCCAGCGGTTGCGCCACACCGCCGACACCACGCCAATCGCCAGACCGAACGCCACCGCCCACAGCATGCTGGCGACGGTCAGCCAGAAGGTCGGCATAAAGCGCGAGGCGATCTCTTCGCTCACCGGGCGCTTGGACACCATCGAGATGCCGAAGTCGCCCCGCAGCGCGTTGCCGAAGAAGTGCGCGAACTGCTGCGGCAGCGGCTTATCCAGCCCCAAATCCTTGCGCACCAGCTGCACCACCGCCTCGTCGGCCTCCGGCCCCGCCGCCAGCCGCGCCGGATCGCCCGGCAGCAGGTGGACGAACAGGAACACCAGCACCGCCACAATCAGCAGCGTCGGGATCAGACCCAGCAATCGTTTCAGAAAATAATTGAGCATCTCATTCCTTCCCCCGCCCGCCGCCGTCTGGCCGCAGGCGGGGATGGGCGCCTTATTTCAGATCGGCGTTATCAAAGTTGAACGAGGTATCCGGCATCACGTAAAAGCCGCTCAGCTGTTTGCTGTTGGCCGACAACAGACGTTCGGTCGCCAGGAAGATCCAGGGCGCGTCGGCCCAGATGCGATCCTGCGCGTCCTGATACAGTTTCTGCTTCTCGGCGCGATCGGTGGTCGCCAGCGCGTCGGTCAGATCCTTGTCCACCTGCGGATTGCTGTAGAACGCGGTGTTGAACTGCTTCGGCGGCGCCGCCTGGGTAGAGAACAGCGGCGACAGCGCCCAGTCCGCTTCCCCGGTCGAGGCCGACCAGCCGGTGTAGAACAGCCGCACGCCGGTGTCTTTCACCCCGACGCTCTCCACCTGCGCCGCGCGCTGCCCGGCGTCCATCGCCGTCACCGTCACTTTCACCCCCACCTGCGCCAGCTGCTGCTGGGTGAACTGCAGCACCTTCTGCGCGGTGCTGTGGTTGTGGGAAGACCACAGCGTGGTGGTGAAGCCGTTCGGGTAGCCGGCCTCTTTCAGCAGCTCGCGCGCCTTGGCCGGATCGTACGGCCACGGCTTATAGCGGGCGGCGAAATCGATCGCCGGCGGCACCGGTCCTTCCGCCGGCACCGCGTAGCCGGCGAACGCCACCTTGATCAGCGCATCCTTATTGATGGCGTAGTTCAGCGCCTGGCGCACCTTCGGGTTATCGAACGGCTTTTGGGTGACATTCATGCTGATGTAACGCTGCAGGATCGATGGCGCGGCCACCACGTCCAGCTTGGCGTTGCCTTCCAGCACCTTGGCCTGCTCGTAAGGGATCGGGAAGGCGAAGGTCGCCTCGCCGGTCTGCAGCATCGCCGCGCGGGTGTTGTTATCCACCACCGGGCGCCAGGTGATGCTGTCGAGCTTCGGCAGCCCCGGCTGCCAGTAGCCGTCGAACTTCTTCACCTTGACGAAATCGGTCTGGTTCCAGGTCACGAACTGATACGGCCCGGTGCCCACCGGGTGGAAACCGATTTCCTTGCCGTATTGCTTCAGCGCCGCCGGGGAGATGATCGCCGCCGCCGGGTGCGCCAGGTTGTTGACGAACGCCGAGAACGGCGCCTTCAGCACGATCTTCACCGTATTGGCGTCCACCGCTTCGGTTTTGTCGATCATCTTGAACAGGTTGTAGCGCTTGAGGTGGCTGTCCGGGTTGCTGGCGCGATCGAGGTTGATCTTCACCGCTTCGGCGTTGAACGCGGTGCCGTCGTGGAATTTGATGCCCTGGCGCAGTTTGACGGTGTAGGTCAGGCCGTCTTTGCTGACCTCATAGCTGTCCGCCAGCACGTTTACCAGCTTCATGTCCTTGTCGAAGCCGAACAGCCCCTGATAGAAAGACTTGGCCACCGCCTGCGACAGCGTGTCGTTGGCGTCGTAAGGATCGAGGGTGGTGAAGTTGGAGGCCACGGCGATCACCGCGTCCTTCGCCGCCCAGACCGGGCCGGTTCCCGCCGCCAGCAGTACGGCGGCCAACAGCGCATTGCGTTTGAATGTGTGCTTCATGTCGCTTGTCTCTCCTGAGGTCTTTAAAAAGCACCGGCGATCGGGTGGCGGGCGACAAAGTGCCCGGCGCCAACCTGCACCAGCGGTGCGGTAACGGGTTCATCGCCCAGTGCGCGCACCGGGCTGGGGATCTCATCGGCCGGCAGCGGCTGCCGTTTGTGAGCATGTGCGGGATCGGCCACCGGCACCGCCGCCATCAGCTTGCGGGTATAGGGGTGCTGCGGATTGTCGAACACTGCCTGCCGCGGGCCGATCTCGACGATCTGCCCGAGGTACATCACCGCCACCCGGTGGCTGATGCGCTCCACCACCGCCATGTCGTGTGAAATGAACAGAAAAGCGATGCCGAACTCGCGCTGCAGATCGAGCAGCAGATTGACGATCTGCGCCTGAATCGATACGTCCAGCGCCGAGACCGCCTCGTCGGCGATCACCACTTTCGGGTTCAGCGCCAACGCGCGCGCGATGCAGATGCGCTGACGCTGACCGCCGGAAAACTCGTGCGGATAGCGGCGCGCATGTTCCGGCAACAGGCCGACGCGTTCCAGCAGCCAGGCCACCCGCCGTTCCGCCTCGCGGCCGCGCATCACGTTATGCACCAACAGCGGCTCCATGATGGAAAAACCGACCGTCAGGCGCGGATCGAGCGAGGCGTAAGGATCTTGAAAGATGAACTGAATATCGCGCCGCAGGTGCTGCAGCGCCGATCCCTTCAACCGATCGATTCGCCGCCCGGCGAAGGTAATGGTGCCGCTTTGGCTGTCCACCAGCTTCAGCAAAGAGCGCCCGGTGGTGGACTTGCCGCAGCCGGACTCGCCCACCAGCCCCAGCGTCTCGCCGGGGTAAAGATCGAAACTGACGTTTTCCACCGCGTGCACCCGGCGAGTGACCCGATTGAACAGCCCGCCGCGCAGATCAAAACGCGTGACCAAATGCTCCACCCGCAGGATCGGCGCAGCGTCTGGCGGCACGGTATCCTGCGGCGCGGCATCGCCCTCGCCATCCGGCAGCGGAAACTTCGCCGGCAGCGGCCGATCGGCCATCGCCCCCAGCTTCGGCACCGCCGCCAGCAGCGCCCGGGTATAGGCCTGTTGCGGCGCGGCGAACAGCTCGCGCACCCGATTTTGCTCCACCTGCTCACCGCGGCGCATCACCAGCACCCGATCGGCGATCTCCGCCACCACGCCCATGTCGTGAGTGATGAAGATCACCCCCATCTGCATCTCCTGTTGCAGCACGCGGATCAGCTGCAGGATCTGCGCCTGAATGGTGACGTCGAGGGCGGTGGTGGGTTCATCGGCGATCAGCAACGCCGGCTTGCAGGAGAGCGCCATGGCGATCATCACCCGCTGGCGCATGCCGCCGGAAAGCTGATGCGGGTAGCGCCCCAGCACCTCTTTAGCCTCCGGAATGCGCACCAGGTCGAGCATGCGCAGCGCCTCCTGGCGCGCGCTGCGGTGGTCCATGCCCTGATGCAAACGCAGCGATTCGGCGATCTGCTCGCCGACCGGAAACACCGGGTTGAGCGAGGTCATCGGCTCCTGGAAGATCATCGCCATATCGGCGCCGCGCACCGTGCGCAGCGTGCGCTGCGAGGCGCGCGCCAGATCGAGCAACCCGCCGTCGCGCCGGCGCAGCGTCATAGCGCCGCCGACGATGCGCCCGCCACCCTGCTCCACAAGACGCATCAGCCCCAGTGAAGTCACCGATTTGCCGGAGCCGGACTCACCGACGATCGCCAGCGTCTCGCCGCGATCGAGATCGAACGACAGGTTGCGCACCGCGTCTACGGCGCCGTCCGCTTGAGGAAAGCTGATGCTCAGATCGCGCACCGTCAGCACCCGCTGCGGCGGCAATGACAGCCCGTCGCCGGCGGGCCGGAATGAAACGTCGGTCATACCCCCTCCCGGTGAACGCTTAGCGATAAATCCCGACGGACGGCGCATCGCCGACATAGCCAAAACCGCGGTACATCCCCTCGCTGTTGAACGGCAGCGCGATATTGCCGTGGCGATCGACGGCGATCATGCCGCCGCTGCCGCCCAGCGCCGGCAGCTTCTCCATCACCACCCGATCGCTGGCCTCTTGCAGGCTGAGCCCGCCGTATTCGATCAGGGCGGAGACGTCATAGGCCGCCACGCCGCGCATGAAGATTTCGCCGGTGCCGGTGCTGGAGACCGCCACGGTGGCGTTGTTGGCATAGCAACCGGCACCGATGATCGGCGTGTCGCCCACCCGCCCGGCCTGCTTGTTGGTCATGCCGCCGGTGGAAGTGGCGGCGGCGAGGTTGCCCAGCGCATCCAGCGCCACCGCGCCGACGGTGCCGAATTTGCGATCGGGATCGAGCGGATCCCCGGCCTGCGCCGCGCCGTCGTGATCGAGCAAGACCCGCCCCTGCTCCGCCTGGGCGCGGTGCAGCTGATCAAAACGTTCCTGAGTAAAGAAGAAGTCGGGGGCGACCATTTCCAGGCCGTGGGCGGCGGCAAACTTCTCGGCGCCTTCGGCGGCAAACAGCACGTGTTCGCTGTTTTCCAGCACCGCGCGCGCCGCCAGCACCGGGTTGCGGATATGGCTGACGCCGGCGACGGCGCCGGCGTCGCAGGTGCGGCCGTCCATCACGCAGGCGTCCAGTTCGTGGGTGCCCTGATGGGTAAACACCGAGCCTTTGCCGGCGTTGAACAGCGGGCATTCCTCCAGCAGCCGCACCGCTTCGGTCACCGCGTCCAGCGCGCTGCCGCCCTGCGCCAATACCGCCTGCCCAGCGGCCACGATCTCGGACAGCGCCTGGATATACTGCCGTTCTTTTTCCGCACTCAGCGCCGCCCGGGTAATTGCGCCCGCGCCGCCATGAATGGCAATCACTGGTTTGCTCATTTGCCTGACACCCTGTGTTAATCCCGCCGTTGCGCAGCGAATAAGCTGAACGCGGTATCATTATTATTCAGTCTTTTTCGACTCTATTTAGTCCTACAGTGGAAGTACAGCATAACGTCCACGCCCCGCTTTTAGCGTAGCGCGCTTAGACCATTTCGCACCTTGAAATAGCTTATTGGAATAAAAACAGCAGGTTATAAAAAGCGGTAAACCGCTGACAGTGCGGCTGGGATTATTGGTAACTTCGCGAGAGGAAATAGCGGTAGAGCGTAATGAAATAAACGTTCGCGCTGAGTCACGCTTATTGCGGCGCCCGGCCTGCTGTTTTTGCCCGGCCGGGCGCAGATGATCCGACGATTAAAAACCCGATCCTGGCTGCTGTAAAAAGGCCTCTTCTTCCGGCGTGCTGGTGCGCCCCAATATCGCATTGCGATGCGGGTAGCGGCCGAAACGATCGATGATTGCCTTATGCCGCAGCTCGAACTCCAGCTGGTCGCCGTTATTGAGCTCGGTATATAACACCAGCGCCTGCTGGTGGATCAGCGGCGATTCCGAATGCATGAACGGCAGATAAAGGAAGCCGCGCTGCTCGCGGCTCAGCCGTTCGCACTCCCCGCTGCGGATCGCCTCCTGCGCCAGGACCAGCGCCATGCCGTCGCAGGCGAATGACTGCGGTGTGCCGCGAAACAGGTTGCGGCTGAACTGATCGAGCACGATCACCTCCGCCAGGCGCCCTTCGATGGTGTCGCGCCAGTGCGCCAGCTCCCCCGCCGCCGCCGCCCGCCAGATTTCGCCGAAACGGCTGTGCAGCAGACGATCGAAATCATCGTCCTTTTTGAACCACATCACCGGTTCGATCTCGTCGAACCAGAACTCGATAACCTGTTTATGCATCATGATCCTCCTCTGTTTTTCGCAGTTTATACCCGATCGCCCTGACGCCGCAGTGCGAAAGATGGCGGGCATAACCCGTTCTCCCCCCCGGCGTTCTCTGCCATAATACCCGCACTTTGTCGCTATCATTGCGCACCCTGATTACGGAGTTCCCCTTATGGATCATTGCCATACTTCCGATCTCATTTCCCTGGAGCAAGCGCTGGAAAAAATGCTCGGGCAGATCGCCCCGCTGCAACAGGCCGAATCCGTCGCGCTGACCGCCGCCGCCGGCCGCATCACCGCCGCGCCGGTGGTCTCGCCGCTCGACGTGCCGCCGTTCGCCAACTCGGCGATGGACGGCTATGCGGTGCGCCTCACCGATCTGGCGGCCAATGCGCCGCTGCCGGTCGCCGGGAAAGCCTTCGCCGGCGCGCCGTTCGACGGTGAATGGCCGGCCAACAGCTGCGTGCGCATCATGACCGGCGCGCCGATCCCGGCCGGGGCGGACGCGGTGATCATGCAGGAGCAGGCAGAAGTGAGCGAGCAGGGCGTGCGTTTTACCGCGCCGGCAGAAGCCGGCCAGAATATCCGTCTGGCGGGTGAAGACATTCGTCGAGGCGCGAGCGTGTTGCCGGCCGGCGTGAAGCTGGGTGCCGCGCAGTTGCCGCTGCTGGCTTCGCTCGGCGTCGCCGAAGTGCAGGTGATGCGTAAGCTGAAGGTCGCGGTGTTCTCCACCGGCGACGAGCTGCAGCCGGTCGGCCAGCCGCTGCAGGCGGGCCAGATCTACGACACTAACCGCTTCGCGGTGCGCCTGATGCTGGAGCAGATGGGCTGTGAAGTGCTCGATCTCGGCATTATCCGCGACGATCGCGATGCGCTGCGCGACGCCTTCACACAGGCGGACAGCCAAGCCGATGTGGTGATCAGCAGCGGCGGCGTCTCGGTCGGCGAAGCCGACTACACCAAACAGATGCTCGATGAACTGGGCCAGGTCAGCTTCTGGAAGCTGGCGATCAAACCCGGCAAACCGTTCGCCTTCGGCAAACTGGGCCACGCCTGGTTCTGCGGCCTGCCTGGCAACCCGGTTTCCGCCGCCCTGACCTTCTACCAACTGGTGCAACCGCTGCTGGCGAAGCTGGCCGGCCACAGCGATTGGCGCCTGCCGCCGCGCCTGCGCGCCCGCGCGCTGACGCCACTGAAGAAATCGCCGGGCCGCCTCGATTTTCAGCGCGGCGTGTTCAGCAGCAACGCCGCGGGCGAACTGGAGGTGAGCACCACCGGCCACCAGGGCTCGCACGTCTTCAGCTCCTACAGCCAGGGCAACTGTTTCATCGTGCTGGAGCGCGAACGCGGTTCGGTGGCGGCGGGTGAAACGGTGGAGATCGAGCCGTTCAACGCCCTGCTGAGGAGCTGAACATGTTGCCGGAATTGACCGACGCCGAAGCGCTGCGCTACAACCGCCAGATCGTGCTGCGCGGCTTTGACTTCGACGGCCAGGAGAAGCTGAAGGCCGCCCGCGTGCTGATCGCCGGGCTGGGCGGGCTGGGCTGCGCCGCCGCGCCATATCTGGCGGCGGCCGGGGTCGGCCATCTGGTGCTGGTGGATTTCGACACCGTCTCGCTCTCCAATCTGCAGCGCCAGATCCTGCACCGCGACGATCGCATCGGCCAGAGCAAAGTCGCCTCCGCCAGGCAGGAACTGAGCGCCATCAATCCGCATATCCGCATCGACGCCATCGACGGCCGTCTGGAAGATGACGCGGTCGCGGCAGAGATCGCCGCCTGCGATCTGGTGCTGGACTGCACCGACAACGTGGCGGCGCGCGACGCGCTGAACCGCCTGTGCCACGCGCAGCGCAAACCGCTGGTTTCCGGCGCGGCGATCCGCATGGAAGGCCAGCTCAGCGTGTTCACCTATCAGCCGGGCGAACCCTGCTACCGCTGCCTGAGCCGGCTGTTCGGCGACAGCGCCCTCACCTGCGTCGAAGCGGGCGTGATGGCGCCGCTGGTCGGCACCATCGGCACCCTGCAGGCGATGGAAGCCATCAAGCTGCTGGCCGACTATGGTCAGCCGCTGCGCGGCAAGTTGTTAATGTTCGATGCGATGAGCATGCAGTTCCGCGAAATGAAACTGCCGAAGGATCCGCACTGCGAAGTGTGCGGCCGGGAATGACGGATAAAAAAAGGGCGGGATAATTCCCGCCCTGATGCGTTGCCGCGAGGGTTATACGATGCCCTGGCTGCGCAGATAGTCTTCGTAGTTGCCGGTAAAGTCGATCACCTTGTTCGGGGTGATTTCCAGAATCCGCGTCGCCAGCGAGCTGACGAACTCACGGTCGTGGGAGACGAAGATCAACGTGCCTTCGTACATCTCCAGCGCCATGTTCAGCGATTCGATGGATTCCATATCCAGGTGGTTGGTCGGTTCGTCCATCACCAGAATATTCGGGCGCTGCATCATCAGCTTGCCGAACAGCATGCGGCCCTTCTCGCCACCGGACAGCACCTTCACTTTCTTCTTGATGTCGTCCTGGCTGAACAGCAGACGGCCCAACACGCTGCGCACCGCTTGCTCGTCGTCTTTTTCCTGCTTCCACTGGCTCATCCAGTCGAACACGCTCAGGGTGTCGTCGAACTCGTATTCGTGATCCTGCGCGTAGTAACCGATACGGGCGTTTTCTGACCATTTCACGGTGCCACTGTCCGGCTGCGCGTCGCCCACCAGCGTTTTCAGCAGGGTGGTTTTACCGATGCCGTTGGCGCCCAGCACCGCGACCTTCTCGCCCACTTCCACCATCAGGTTCAGCTTGCTGAACAGCGGGCCATCATCGAAGCCCTTGGTGAGCGCTTCCACTTCCAGCGCATTACGGAACAGCTTCTTGTCCTGCTCGAAGCGGATGAACGGGTTCTGGCGGCTGGAGGCTTTCACCTCTTCCAGCTGAATCTTGTCGATCTGGCGAGCGCGCGAGGTGGCCTGCTTGGATTTGGAGGCGTTGGCGCTGAAGCGGCTGACGAACGATTGCAGCTCATTGATCTGCGCCTTCTTCTTGGCGTTGTCCGCCAGCAGACGCTCACGCGCCTGGGTGGCGGCGGTCATGTATTCGTCGTAGTTGCCCGGATAAACGCGCAGTTCGCCATAGTCCAGATCCGCCATGTGGGTGCAGACCATGTTCAGGAAGTGACGGTCGTGCGAGATGATGATCATGGTGCTGTTGCGCTCGTTGAGCACGTTTTCCAGCCAGCGAATGGTGTCGATGTCCAGGTTGTTGGTCGGTTCGTCGAGCAGCAGGATTTCCGGATCGGAGAACAGCGCCTGCGCCAGCAACACGCGCAGCTTCCAGCCCGGCGCGATTTCGCTCATCGGGCCGTAGTGCTGCTCCACCGGAATACCCACGCCGAGCAACAGTTCGCCGGCGCGCGCTTCGGCGCTGTAGCCGTCCATTTCGCCGTAGGCCACTTCCAGATCGGCCACTTTATAGCCGTCTTCTTCGCTCATCTCCGCCAATGCGTAGATGCGGTCGCGCTCTTCCTTCACCGCCCACAGTTCGGTGTGGCCCATGATCACGGTATCCAGCACGCTGTACTGCTCAAAGGCAAACTGATCCTGACGCAGTTTACCCAGGCGCTCGTTCGGATCGAGGAACACGTTGCCGCCGCTCGGCGCCAGATCGCCGCCGAGGATTTTCATAAAGGTGGACTTGCCGCAGCCGTTGGCGCCGATCAGGCCGTAACGGTTGCCGCCGCCGAATTTGACAGAGATGTTTTCAAACAACGGCTTGCTGCCGAACTGCATGGTGATGTTGTTAGTGCTTAACACAGCGCTCGCTCTTTATACATAGGGAATGTGATTTGGCGCGCATTATGCCACAACGGGGTGCAGAGATCGCGGGAAGTTTCGGTGACATTTTGAGCATCTGCGGCATCCGATCCTTTTCACAGGCAGCATGGCTGAATTAACGCGGCGGGAACTTCGCGGCAATCATCGCCGCCGTCGGCTGCACGCCGCCCAGGCTCCATTGTTCAGGCGCATGTTCATCGATTCGGACCCAAACCGACTGCCTGAACGCCGGATCGCCTCGCCCTTCTATCTCTACCAGCAGTTCGGTAATGCGGGACAGCAATTCGCTTTTTTGCCGTTCATCCAGCATGCCTTTCACCGTTTGCACATTAACAAATGGCATTATACTCTCCTTGAATATAGTTAAGTCTAAAAACAAGACTTAGATTAGCGAAGGAAAATGCCCATGTCAAAATCTCCCGATCTCCCTACCGTTTCTCTTGCCCTGTGCGGGCTGGCACAGGCCGCGGATCTGCTTGGCGATCGCTGGACGTTGCTGATCCTGCGCGAATCATTCTACGGCGTCCGCCGTTTTGAAGAGCTGCGCGAGAATATCGGCGCTTCGCGCCAGGCGTTGAGCAACCGTCTGAATGCCATGGTAGAACAAGAACTGTTGGCCAAACGCGCTTACCGGGAGCCGGGCGAGCGCGAACGACATGAATATGTCTTGACGGACAAGGGGCGCAGCCTGGGGCCCATCCTGGTTGCGCTGATGGCGTGGGGCCACCGGCATATTCTGCATGACAGCCCCCACGTTCAACTGGTGGATAAACGCAGCGGGCTACCGGTGCAGCTGGCATTTATCGATGCGCAGACCCGCGTGGTGCCTGAAGACGCGCTGCAAATGTCGGCCGTTGAGCGCCCCCCGGCCTGACTTACTCATTCTGGTCTACGCTTGATACCAGACTGATTTAGGACAAGGAAGCTGAACCATGCCACACCTCTATAACACCGCGCTGCTGATCGGCGCCGCGCTGAGCGCCATCGCCGCCCTGCTGCATATTTGGGTGATCGCCGCCGGGCCGCGCGGCTATCGGCTGTGCGGCGCCGGCGATCGCTTCATTAAGGCGGTGGAAGCGGGTAAAAAGTTCCCGGCCGTCGTCACCGCCGGTATCGCGCTGGTGCTGTTTATTTGGGCGCTGTATGCGCTATCCGGCGCGGGCCTGATCGCGCCGCTGCCGCTGCTGCGGCCCGCGCTATTTATCATCACCTTTATCTATCTGCTGCGCGGTGTCGCCGGCCCCTTCGCCCTGCGCGATACCGGCCGCAGCCAGCGTTTTATCGTCGTCAGCTCGCTGATTTGCCTCGGCTTCGGACTGGTGCATCTGCTGGGGATGACGCAGCGCTGGAGTGCGTTGGCGTAACGCCCTGTTGCTGCAGGACGGCGATAAACGCCTGCGCGGCGGCGCTGCGGTAAGCGTCTTTACGCTGCAGCAACACCGCCTGCCGAGCCGGCATGGCGTTGGCCAGCGCCACCTTTTTCAACTGCCGGTTCTCGCGCGCAATCGCGGCCGGCAGCAGCGTGGCGAGCTGCCCGCGCCGCACGATCTCGACAATGGCGCCCAGCGCATTGGCCTCCACCGCCACCTGCGGCCGAAATCCCAGCTGTGTGCAGTAGCGATCGATAAACTGCCGCGTGGCGAAGTCGCCGCTCAGCAAGGCCAGCGGCAGATGTTGCCACTCCGCCAGCGTCAGCGGCCGACGCCGCGCCGCCAGGGGATGATCGGCGCCGACCATCAGTTCCAGCGTCTCACTGAACAACGGCATGGCTTCTACCTCCGCCGACTGCGCCATCTCGAAGGCGATCCCCAGATCCAGTCGATCCTGCGCCAGCAGCGCCTCGATCCGCTCTTGCGCCATCTCCTCAATGCTCAGCGTAATCCCCGGGTAGCGGCGGTAGAACGCATCGATCGCCGGCCCCACCAGATAGGCGGTGAACGTCGGCGTCATCGCCAGCCGCAAATGGCCGCGCGCCAGCGTCGCCACGTCATGGATCGCCCGCGCGCCGGCGTCCAAATCCTGCAGCGCCAGCCGCGCATAGCGCATCCACGCCTCACCGGCGTCGGTCAGGCGCACGGCTCTGCCGCTGCGATCGAACAACGGCGCTCCCAGCGTATCCTCCAACTGTTTGATCTGTTGGGAGAGCGTCGGTTGCGAGACGTGCAGCGCTTCGGCGGCGCGGGTGAAGTTGCCCTGTTCGGCAACGGCCAGAAAATAACGGATGTGTCGCAGCAGCATAGCGCCCCAGCTATTAGTAAAACCTATAGCCGACATTATAAATGGGTCTTAGACCCTATAGCCAGAAGCGTTCATCATGCCGCCATCGCATAACGACACCCAATGGAGAAACGGATGAAAGAGGTGATTGAAGGCTTCCTGAAGTTCCAGCGCGAAGCCTTTGTTGAACGCACGGCGCTGTTTCAGCGGCTGGCGACCCGCCAAAACCCGCGCACCCTGTTTATCTCGTGTTCCGACAGCCGCCTGGTGCCGGAGCTGGTCACCCAGCGCGAGCCGGGCGATCTGTTTGTGATCCGCAACGCCGGTAACATCGTGCCTTCTTTCGGCCCCGAACCCGGCGGGGTGACCGCCTCGGTCGAGTACGCCGTCGCCGCACTGGGCGTGGCAGATATCGTGATCTGCGGCCACTCCGACTGCGGCGCGATGACCGCCATCGCCACCTGCCAGTGCCTGGATCACCTGCCGACGGTGGCCGGCTGGCTGCGTTACGCCGATTCCGCCAAGGCGGTCAATCAGGCTTATCCGCATGCCTCCGACGAGGCGCGGGTCGCGTCGATGGTGCGCGAGAACGTCATCGCCCAGCTCAACAACATCAAAACGCACCCTTCCGTCGCCCTGGCGCTGGATCAGGGCCGCCTGGCGCTGCACGGCTGGGTCTATGACATCGCCAGCGGCGCTATCGAGGCGCTGGACGGCGAAACCCGCCGCTTCGTGCCGCTCGCTACCCATCCCGAGGTGACCGCCACCCCGGCGATCGCCCGTTTTTAAGCCGACAATAAGGAGCTAACATGACACACTCTCTGCACAACGCCGCCCCGCGCGAAGCGCTCACCGACACCATCATGGCCGCCAAGATCCGCCATAACCTGACGTTCGAAGCGCTGGCCGAGGGCACCGGCCTCAGCCTGGCGTTTGTCACCGCCGCCCTGCTGGGGCAGCACGCGCTGCCGGAACCGGCGGCGCGCACGGTGGCGGCCAAGCTGGGGCTGGACGAAGAGGCGGTGCAGCTGCTGCAAACCATCCCGCTGCGCGGCAGCATTCCCGGCGGCGTGCCGACCGATCCGACCATTTATCGCTTCTATGAAATGCTGCAGGTCTACGGCTCCACGCTGAAAGCGCTGGTGCACGAGCAGTTTGGCGACGGCATCATCAGCGCCATCAACTTCAAGCTGGATATCAAGAAGGTCGCCGATCCGGACGGCGGCGAACGCGCAGTGATCACCCTGGACGGCAAATACCTGCCGACCAAGCCTTTCTGATTGGCCTTGCGCCGGCGGCCCGCGTCGCCGGCAAATTGACAGCCAACCGGCCATTGGCTACATTAACTGCGCTGAAACGCCGCCCTGGCGTTTTTCACTGCCCGAGGCCTGTATGTTGGAGATTGTAACCACCCGATAGTCGCTTCCTTGCCGTATGGCGAGGGACTCTGACGTATCCGACGCGCGTTTGCGCGGGGATGCGCGTATCTGGGGTTATTACAGGATCTCCCAACATGAACATTTCCAAAGCGGAACAACGCGTGCTGCACGTGTTGGCCAAAGGCGGCTATATCGCCTTCACCCGCAACGACGCCGGTCGCGTCACCCACGTCGAATGCTACACCCGCGAAGGGCTCGGCCTGGCCGACTGCTCGCTGGCCGTTTTCACCAAGCTCAAAACCAAACGCCTGATCCTCTCTCGCCAGGGGCGCCCTTATCGCGTCACCTTCGCCGGGCTCAAGGCCGTGCGGGCGCAGCTGGACAACCGTTAATCATCGATACCGGCCGGGCAGGCAGTCCGGTCGGTTCAGCGTTTTTAATCAGGATACAACCATGAACATCACGTTACGCCACGAAACGCCGGCCGACGTCGGCGCCATCACCACCCTGACCGCCGCCGCGTTCCTGCACGCCGAACACAGCAGCCACACCGAACAGTTTATCGTCAATGCGCTGCGCGCGGCGGGAGCCCTCACTCTGTCGCTGGTCGCCGAGCAAAATGGCACACCGATCGGGCACGCGTCCGTCTCGCCGGTCGTGCTCAGCAACGGCGCCGCCGGGTGGTACGGGCTGGCGCCGGTGTCGGTGCTGCCGGCCTGTCAGAACTTGGGGATCGGCAGCCGGCTGATCCGCCAGCTATTGGCCGAACTGCAAGAACGGCATGCCGCAGGCTGCGTGGTGCTGGGCGATCCGAACTATTACGGCCGTTTCGGCTTCCAGGCGCAAAGCGCGCTGACCCTGCCGGGCGTGCCGCAAGACTACTTCCGCGCCATCGCCTTCCAGGGCACGCTGCCGTGCGCGGAGGTCGCCTTCCACAACGCGTTTAACGCCGAAGCCTAACCCTGTTGCCGGCGCCGTCATGGCGCCGGTTTTTCAGTCCCGTTCGCCATAACGCAAGACGGTCATCCCTTCCTCTTCCGCCGGGGGAACAAAGTACTGCGCCAGGCGCTCAAACTCCGCTTCGCTCAGTGTAAACGGGTGCTCGCCGCGCGCGTTTCTCAGCGTTATCCGGCTCAGGCACTGCGCATGGCTGGCGTCGAGAAAATGCAGGCAGTGCGCGACGCCGGCCTCCTCCGCCAACGCTTTGGCCCAACGCCGCCTGTCCGGCGTATTCATCGGGAAATCGAGCGCCACGGACCAACCGCCGCGCAGCAGCTGAACGAGGTGCCCGCCAAGCGCCCGCCGCAACCGGTCGGAACAGCGCGCATAGTCTTGCAGGCTGGCCATCTCCTGTTCATACAGCGTCGCCAGCCAAGCATCTTCGACCAGCAACAGCGTTTGCGGTTGCTGCGCCAAACGCTGCGCCAGCGTCGATTTGCCTGCGCCGGCCTTGCCGCACATCAGGTGTAAAACTGCAGGGTAGGTTTTCATGCCGTTCTCCGGTCATTGCCGGAAGGGGATAAAAAAACCCGTCTTGCCGGCGGGTTTTTTATTGGCGACACACGCGCTATCCCACCACACGAAGCATGGTGATAATAATTTGCGCGAATGGGCGATAGGATCTTTTCATAACTAAGGAATATGACAACCGTGCGCCGTTGTCAATTCGCCGTCATCAATCCCTGTTCTCGCACAAACTCGGTGAATAAACTCACTTTCTGCTGCAGATGCCGGCGCGTCGGGTAAACCGCGAAAACCTGATGCACGTCGGCAATCTGTTCAGGGAACAGCCGCACCAGTCTGCCGGCGGCGATTTCGGGATCCGCCACGAACGACGGCAGCGAACCGATGCCCAGTCCCGCCATCAGCATATCCCGCAGCATCAGGCTGTTGTTGGCGATCAGCCGGGGAGTGAACGTCACGCTCAGGCTCTCCTCGCCGGCGGTGAACTGCCACTGCCCCGGCTTTTCCGCCAGGGAATAGGCCAGACAGCTGTGTCGCTGCAATTCATTGGGCGTTTGCGGCACGCCGTGCTGCGCCAAATAGCCGGGCGCGGCGCAAATTCGCTGGTGCACTTCACCCAGTGCCCGGGCACTGAGGGAAGAATCCGGCAGTCGGCGGCGAATGCGCAAGGAAATATCGAAACCGGCCGCCACCACGTCCAATACCCTGTCGTCCAGCGTCAGTTCCACCTGCAGCTGCGGGTAGCGTTGCATAAACGGCGGCAGCAGCGGCGACAGCACCGTCAGGCCGAACGAGAGCGGCGCATTGACCCGCAGCGTGCCGGAGACCTGCTGCGCGCTGGCGGCAACCGTCTGCTCCAGCGCGTCGAACTCGCCAAGCAACCGGCAGGCTTCCTGGTAATAGAGCTGCCCGGCTTCGGTCAGGCTCATGCTGCGGGTGGTGCGCACCAGCAACAGCGTCCCCAACCGACTTTCCAACTGCTTAATCTGCTTGCTCAACGCCGCCGGCGTGATCGCCAGATCCTCCGCCGCCTTATAGAAACTGTTGCGCTCAACCACGCGGCGAAAGGCGCGCATCGTCAGTAGCACGTCCATATTATGTCCTGCTAGTTAATTATAAATTCAATAAAACACAGATTATTAACCCCAACAACCTCAGTAGACTTTATCCAACCGCTTCCCTGAGTGGTAAGTGAATTTAATCTACTGATAATCATGGAGTTAATAATGAAAAAGACCCTGTTCGCCCTGATGCTCGGCCTGAGCGCCGCCACCGCCCCCGTCGCCGCGCTGGCGCAATCCCCCGCCGCCGATAGCCGCCAGGCGGGTTATGTGCAACCGCTGACCGCCGACAACAGCCTGTTGCTGCTGGTCGATCTGCAGGACATGTTCGGCATGACCATTTCCTCTATCGATCAAACCAATCTGGTGAATAACGCCGCCGGCATCGCCAAGGCCGCCAAGGTGTTCAACGTGCCGACCATTCTGGCCTCGGCCAACGCCAAAAGCTTCGCCGGGCCGGTATTCCAGCAGGTGACGCAGGCACGCCCGGACCTGCAGGTGTACGATCGCACCGCCATCAACGTCTGGCAGGATCGGCGCGTGGTGGATCTGATCAAACAATCCGGCCGCAAGAAAATCATCATCGGCGGATTGTGGACCGCCAGCTGCGTGATGCTGCCGGCGCTGTCCGCTCTGGGCGAGGGGTATGAGGTTTATATCCTGTCGGACGTCACCGGCGACATTACGCCAGACAGCCAAAACAACGCCATGCAGCGCCTGATACAGGCGGGCGCCACGCCCATCAACTGGGTGGCGTTGATGCTGGAATGGCAGCAGGACTGGAGCCGCAAAGCCACGGCGGGAGGCGTATTGCAGATCGCCCGCGACCACGGCGCCGCCTGGGGGATGGGCGCCAGCTACGCCGGGGCGATGAAGGTGGGCAGCGAAGCGAAATAACGGACGAAGAAAGCCCGCCGCCGGCGGGCTTTTTTCAGGTGCGGTGATAGCCACGGCTATCCTGCGGCGCCTGTTCGCGGCTCTCCAGCCCGTAGTCCCGCACCACCTCCGCCACCCGCAGCCGGTACTGCGCCAGCACCTCGCCACGGCCGCACGCCTGCGCCGCCCGGTGCTGTTCGAGATTGCGCCACTGCTGCACCGCCGCCTCGTCGCGCCAGAAGGAGAGCGACAGCAGGCGCGCAGGATCAGCCAGGCTTTGAAAACGCTCGATGGAAATGAATCCGTCGATCTGCGCCAGCAGCGGCTTCAGCGCCGCCGCCAACTCCAGGTAAGTCTCCCGCTGCCCGTCGGCGGCCTGCAGTTCAAAAATCACGGCGATCATCCTCGTCTCCTCTCAACGGTAAAATTCCGGCACGCGCGCATTGTAAGAATGGCGCCCAACGCCCGCTCATCAATATCCAGCGAACGCAGACACACAGCACCAGAATGCGATAGCCACAGGCTAGCGATGGACGCGCAGTCATACTTCGTCTAACCTCGAAGTATGCATAACATCGAGATAGAAGCTCGTTTAGCGGCGCTGAGCGCTGCCATCGCTGACCGCACCCGGGCGCGCATGCTGTGCCTGTTGATGGACGGGCGCGCCTACACCGCCACCGAGCTCAGCGCGGCGGTCGAGGTCGCCCCGTCTACCGCCAGCGCACACCTGGCGAAACTGCTGGAGCAGCGGCTGATTGCCTGCGTCAAACAGGGGCGCTACCGCTATTTCCGGCTGGCCGGGCAACCGGTGGGCGCAGCGCTGGAAGGCCTGATGGCGCTGGCGGGCGTGCCGCGCCCGTCGGTGAAGAGCAGCACGCCTACCTCGCTGCAGTATGCTCGCACCTGCTACGACCATATGGCGGGCGAGGTGGCGGTGAAGCTGCACGATCGGCTGCATGCGCTGAACTGGCTGACCGGCGAAGCAGACTACCGGTTAAGCGACGCCGGTCAGGCCGCGCTGACGCGGCTGGGCGTCGATTGCTCGCCCGCCCCCACCCGCCGCCGCTTCGCCTGCGGGTGCCTGGACTGGAGCGAACGCCGATCTCACCTCGGCGGCGCGCTGGGCGCAGCGCTGTTGGCCGTCTTTATCCAACGCGGCTGGATCCTTCGCCGGCTCGACAGCCGTGAGCTGCAGCTGCCCCCCGCCGGTAAAAAAGCGCTGGCCGCACATTTTGACCTCACGGTGTAACCCGGCGACAGGGTAGTTTTACTGCAATACTCTAGGGGTACGCTTAAGCGACCCCGCCAACCCGAGGAGTTTCCATGCTCGATTCCACCCAATTCCCGATCGTCAAACGCTGGCCGGCTCAACATCCGGAACGGCTGCAGCTCTACTCTCTGCCGACGCCGAACGGCGTCAAAGTGTCCATCATGCTGGAAGAGATCGGCCTGCCTTATGAAGCGCACCTGATCGACATCGGCAACAACGAGACCTGGACGCCGGAATTCCTGGCGCTGAACCCGAACGGCAAGATCCCGGCGATCATCGATCCCGACGGCCCCGGCGGCCGGCCGCTGCCGCTGTTCGAATCCGGCGCCATTCTGCTCTACCTGGCGGAAAAGAGCGGCCGTTTCCTGCCGCAGGATCCGGCGCAGCGTTACGAAACCATTCAGTGGGTGTTCTTCCAGATGGCCGCCGTCGGCCCGATGTTCGGCCAGCTCGGTTTCTTCCATAAATTCGCCGGGCGCGAATATGAAGACAAGCGGCCGCTGGAGCGCTACAAAAACGAATCGAAACGCCTGCTCGGCGTGCTGGAAACGCGCCTGGAGGGCCGCGACTGGATCATGGGCGCGGAGTACACCATCGCCGATATCTCGCTGCTGGGCTGGGTGCGCAACCTGATCGGCTTCTATGAGGCGCGCGAACTGGTGGCGTTCGACAGTTTCCCCCGCGTCGCACAGTGGTTGGAGCGCGGTCTGGCGCGGCCGGCGGTGCAGCGCGGGCTGGCTATTCCGGCGCGCACGGCCTGAGACGCCAAACGGGGTGGCCGCCGGGCCATCCCGCCTTTCGCTGTCATAAAATTGTCATCCCTCTGCTCTACTCTCCTTACGTAACAATTTGATGTTATTTATATTGTTGTATTACGACAAGGAGCTTACCCCATGCAACCTGCTGTATCCCTGCTCGCCGGCGCCGTGCTGTCCGCCCTGCTCTGTTCCTCCGCCATCGCGGCGGAAACCTCGCCCAATGCTGATGGCCTGACCGAGCGCGCCGCACGCGGCAACCTCGCCGAGCCGGGCGGAGCCCGTCGTCTGGCCGGCGATCAGACCGCCGCGCTGAAGGCGTCGCTGTCGGACAAAACGGCGAAAAACGTGATACTGCTGATCGGCGACGGCATGGGGGATTCCGAGATCACCGCCGCGCGCAACTACGCTGAAGGCGCAGGCGGTTACTTCAAGGGCATCGACGCCCTGCCGCTGACCGGGCAATACACCCACTACTCGCTGGACAAGAAAACCCGCAAGCCGGATTACGTGACCGACTCCGCCGCCTCCGCCACTGCCTGGACCACCGGGGTGAAAACCTATAACGGCGCGCTCGGCGTGGACGTGAACGGTAAAGATCAGCCGACGCTGCTGGAGATCGCCAAGGCGGCCGGCAAGGCCACCGGCAACGTCTCCACCGCCGAGTTGCAAGACGCTACGCCGGCGGCGCTGGTGTCGCACGTCACCTCGCGCAAATGCTACGGCCCGGAGGAAACCAGCGAGAAATGCGCCGCTAACGCACTGGAAAACGGCGGCCGCGGCTCCATTACCGAGCAGTTGCTGAAGACCCGCGCCGACGTCACGCTGGGCGGCGGCGCGAAGTCCTTCAACCAGCTGGCGAAAAGCGGCGAATGGCAAGGAAAATCGCTGAAAGATCAGGCGGCGGCGCAGGGTTACCAATGGGTGAGCAACGCGGATGAGCTGCAGGCCGTTACGTTGGCCAACCAGCAAAAACCGCTGCTGGGCCTGTTCGCCGACGGCAACATGCCGGTGCGCTGGTTGGGGCCAAAAGCCAGCTATCACGGCAACCTCGACAAGCCTGCGGTAACCTGCGAAAACAACCCGGCGCGCACCGCGGCCACGCCAACGCTGGCGGCGATGACCGAAAAAGCGATCGCGCTGTTGAAAGATAACCCGAACGGCTTCTTCCTGCAGGTCGAGGGCGCGTCGATCGATAAGCAGGATCACGCCGCCAACCCGTGCGGGCAGATTGGTGAAACCGTCGATCTGGACGAAGCGGTGCAAAAAGCGCTGGCCTTCGCCCGCGCCGACGGAAACACGCTGGTGATCGTCACCGCCGACCATGCGCACTCCAGCCAGATCGTCGCCGCCGGCGCCAAAGCGCCGGGCCTGACCCAGCTGCTGACCACCAAAGACGGCGCGCCGATGACCCTCAGCTACGGCAACTCGGAAGAAGAATCGCAGGGGCACACCGGCACCCAATTGCGCGTCGCGGCCTACGGCCCGCACGCCGCCAACGTGGTGGGATTGACCGATCAGACCGATCTATTCTTCACCATGCGCGATGCGATGGGCATCCAGTAACCGCCTGCCGCACGATGGCCGCCCGCAACGGCGGCCATTTATTATTGGTTACCGATAGGTATTTGCAATTTAACCGCAATTATTGTGTGATAACGAAATAACGTTTAATTGCGCGACAATTAACCCCCTAAAATAACGCGGTTATACGGCCTCTCCCCCCTCTTTGTTTATTACTGCGACAGCAACCGGCCTATTTTTGCTTATATTCATTTTTTTTAGTTACAAAAGTAGTTTTTAACATTCTCGCAAACAATAATACCCCGCCAGTAACGTGAACCGATCAATTTGCATCCGGACGGCCTGCAATAGTTCACTTTTCGTTAAATACCCTATTAACAAAAAGGCATTATCGCTGCCTATCGGCTCACGCCGGGCGGTCGGCTTCATTATTTTCCAGGGTAACTCCCGCTAAATTCTTTCACCTGCAATGAGTAGAATTTACACACAAGAGATTTAATTCAATGAGAAAATTACTCGTCCTGATTTTCAGTCTCAGCCTGTTTGGCGTTACGCAGCAGGCGGCGGCTGAAGAGAAGAATAAAACCGTCGACGTGGTGTTGATCGGCGGCGGCATCATGAGCGCCACCTTGGGTACCTATCTGCATGAGCTGGAGCCGACCTGGACCATCGACATGTATGAGCGCATGAACGGCGTGGCGGAAGAGAGCTCCAACGGCTGGAACAACGCCGGTACCGGCCACTCCGCCTTCAGCGAAATGAACTACACGCCGGAAAAAGCCGATGGCACCATCGACATCAGCAAAGCGGTGAAGGTCAACGAGTCTTTCGAAATCTCCCGTCAGTTCTGGTCTTATCAGGTGAAAAACAATGTCCTGAAAGATCCGAAATCCTTTATTAACAGCGTGCCGCACATGAGCTTCGTGTGGGGCGACGACAACGTCAACTTCCTGCGTAAACGCTACGCGGCGCTGCAGCACAGCACCCTGTTCCGCGGCATGGAATATTCCGAAGACCCTGCGCAAATCAAACAGTGGGCGCCACTGGTGATGAACGGCCGCGATCCGGCGCAGAAAATCGCCGCGACCCGCATGCCGCTGGGTACCGACGTTAACTTCGGCGTGATCACCCACCAGCTGGTTGACGCGCTAAGCGCCAGCGACAAGTTCAAGCTGAACCTGAGCCACGAAGTGCGCGACATCAAACGCAACGCCGATCAGACCTGGAGCGTGACCGTTGCCGATCTGAACCGCGACGGCAAAGAAACCACCGTTAACGCCAAATTCGTGTTCATCGGCGCAGGCGGCGCGTCCCTGACCCTGCTGCAGAAATCTGGCATCCCTGAAGCCGACGGCTACGGCGGCTTCCCGGTCGGCGGCCAGTTCCTGGTCACCACCAACCCGGCGATCGCCAACCAGCACCTGGCCAAAGTGTATGGCCTGGCCAGCGTAGGTTCGCCGCCGATGTCCGTGCCGCACCTGGATACCCGCATGCTGGACGGCAAGCGCGTGCTGCTGTTCGGGCCGTTCGCCACCTTCTCCAGCAAGTTCCTGAAGAACGGTTCGCTGTTCGATCTGATGCACTCGCTGAGCACCTCGAACCTGATGCCGATGACCCACGTCGGTCTGGATAACTTCGATCTGGTGAAATACCTGGTCGGCCAGCTGATGATGAACGACGACGATCGCTTCGCCGCGCTGAAAGAGTACTTCCCGGACGCCAAGCAGGCAGACTGGAAGCTGTGGACCGCAGGCCAGCGCGTGCAGATCATCAAGAAAGACGCGGATAAAGGCGGCGTGCTGCAGTTCGGCACCGAAGTCGTCAGCTCTGAAGACGGCAGCATCGCCGCTCTGCTGGGCGCTTCGCCGGGCGCTTCCACCGCTGCGCCAATCATGCTGCACCTGATGGAAACCGTGTTCAAAGACAAAGTGGCGACGCCGGAATGGCAGAGTAAGCTGAAAGAGATCATCCCGTCCTACGGCCACAAGCTGAACGGCGATATCGAGATGACCAACAAGATCCGCGGTTACACCAGCAGCGTACTGGGTCTGAACTACATTGAAGTGAAACCAGAAACTAACTGATTTTCCGTCACTTCCTACTGAAAAGGCCGCTTTATGCGGCCTTTCTTTTATCTCCCTGCCATTCAAAGAGCATTTTTGGCCACCTTTTTACCCCCGGTTTACCCTTGCGTAACGGCGCACTCACGCCTATTATCAAAGAATATACTTGGATAATTAAGCTAAGTCACTGTGACCTGAATGTCGTTTTTGCGGGAGAACTAAAACCATGGATCGCGTCAATATCATTCACGATTTACTAGACTGGATTGAAACTCATCTGGATCAGCCGCTGCTGCTGGATAACGTCGCCGCCAAGTCGGGCTACTCCAAATGGCACCTGCAGCGCATGTTCCGCAGCACCACCGGCCACGCGCTCGGCAGCTATATCCGCGAGCGGCGCCTGTCGCAGGCGGCGCAGGCGCTGCGCTCCACCCCACGCCCGATCCTGGATATCGCCCTGCAATACCATTTCGACTCTCAGCCTTCGTTCTCGCGCGCCTTCAAGAAACAGTTCGGCAAAACCCCAGCAGTGTATCGCCGCACCACCCGCTGGGACGTCGCAGAATGGCCGGCGCAGCCGATAGAAATGCAGGCCGAACCGCGCCATGATGCCCCTACGCTGCCCCGTTGGTACGCCGGCAAACCGCCGGAAGGCGTTTGCACCAGCTGGATGGGGCTGCGTTAATCAGCGCGGTATAAGGCACAAAAAAGGGTTCAGTTCGCGAGAACTGAACCCTTTCTTTTATTGACCAGGCACCGAATTATTTGAAGGTGACGTCAATATTCGCCGATGCGCTGAACGGCCCCACTTTCGGGTTGGTGCTCAACCATTTCAGGCTGGCCATAAAGTTCTTTTCAACGATGGTGCCGTTGACCAGGCCCAGATCGACCGGGCTGTTCATCATGATCGGCGTATTTGGCGTCGCCGCCTGCGAGATCAAAATACCGAAGCCGCTGTCGCTGGTCGGCAGGATCACGCTGTTATCCTGCAGCGGATAAGTGCTGCTGAAGCTGGCCTGCAGCGTCTCCCCCTGGCAGTCCTGTCCGGTCGTCGGATCGGACATATTGGCGGCCACCGAGAACGGCACCTGCTTCTCGATTTTGCCCACCACCGCATTCTGACGCGGGATAGTGCCGAAGTTCACCGTCGAACCGTTGTTGGCCACCACGGTGATTTTCGGGTTGCAGGAAATAAACTGAATGTTGCCCAGCCCGGAAATGTAGGCGTTAAAGTTGCTGTTCGGCGTGCCGTTCAAGCCGCCGACGCCATCAACCTGAAATACCGAGTACGAGTTGTTGTCGTTGATCTTGCCGCCGGCCGGCGGCGCCTTGCCGGTTGCTTTAATATAGATGGCGTAAGACACGGTTACCGTCAGCGATCTGGCCGGAGACAAACAACGGCTGCCCGAACGGCGGCATTCCGTGCCGGGACCGACGTCCTGACGTGCGCCTTTAGTCGGTTTGACATCGATCCCCTGATAAGTGACACCCACTTCGATCGAATTATGGATCTGACTCATCCGGGACTGCGGATCCCAGTACAGGTAGGCATTTTCCCCTTTCGGGTTGTTCCAGTCATCCGTACATTGGAAGGTCGAGGTAAAGGTCTGCGAACGCCACAGCAACGCGCCCGGCGCGGTATTGGCGGTCGACACCTTGATGGCTTTATCCAGCACGATATCCTGGCGAATGCTGCCGTTCTGCTTACACGACAGCGCATAGCTGCTCTGCGAAAACGCGCCCAGCGTGACCAGCAGCCCAGCCGCCAACCCGAGATTCTTGTGCTTTAACAAAGAAGACATATCCTTTCCTTTTACGGTTTTCCGCAGGTCAGCGAAAGTTCCTGATAACCCATTAGCTGTTCGGTCGCCGCTTTCAATTCCGGCACCACCAGTGAGCAGCTTTCGCCCGCGTCGTTGCCCCATTTCACCAGCAGGCGATCCCCTGCGGAAGCCCCTGAAATATAAATATCGCCGTTGGTACCGACAGTACCGTTGTTCTTGCCGTCCGCACTGAAGACGTTGGCGCCAATCGGCGGTACGCTGCCGTCGGCCATCTTGCTGTGTACCAACAGGCTTTGGCCCGTGTGCGTTTCAAATTTCACGCGGGTGATTGCGCCGTAAGTCGGCACCACGTCTCTCGCCGCCATTGGGATATCCAGGCCGTTGCCGATATCTTCGGTGCGCAGCGCCACGCGGTTATGGCGGTATGGCGACGCAGAGGTCATCACCGCGTAACCGAAGCGGTCGATGGCGACACCCGGTTGGTTTTCGATACGAACGCCCTTGGCGTCTTTGGCTTCCACCAGCACAAACGTATTCTGCAGCGGCTGGGTCAACGTCACGCCGCCGGAGTGTGCGACGATGCCGCCCGCCACGCCCAACGAAGACTGCTGATAATCTTTGCTGTAGCTATAACCGGCATTGATGGTCCCCATGCTGCCCTGATAACCGACGTTGGCCGAGCTGGTTTGGCCCGAATAACGATCATGACCGCTTTGCACCGCATAGTTCAAGCGGTTGTCATCCAGCGCGGTGCCGCTCAGGCCGGCGCTGTAGGTATTGCCGCTCTGCTTGCTGTGGCCGGCGTTGAAGCTGGCGGTCATGTCCGACGAATCCTTGCTGAAGAAGCTGAACGGAATCGATACGGTCAGGTTGACGCTGCGGTCTTTATAGCCGTAGTTGCTGCGGCTGTCCTGATAGAAGACGCCATAGCTGATATTTTTATAGCTGCTGTTGAAACCGGTTTGTACGGTGCGGTCTTCGCCGGATCCGCCCCAGTAAGACTGGTTGCTGACGTTGGCGTACAGCGTCGAATTACCGGCGATGCGCTGGTTGACAGACAGCTCAACACGTTGGCGTTTGTTGTTGAAACGGCTGGTGTAATAGCTGCGACGGCGAGATTCCGCCCAGTCCGGCACGCCCAGGTTGCGATCGTTTTGATCGTAGTAATCGTTACGGTAATAACCGTTCTCATAGCGTTCGCGCTCGGCAACCGCATCGGAGAAATCATAATAGCCGGAGGTCGAGTAACGGTAACCGGCAATGCGGAATTCCGTCCCCCAATCGTTGAGCGACTTGGAATACAGGAAACGGAAACTCTCCCCCTGCTTGTCATCGCCGTTCACCAGGTTGGTGTCGGAATAGGACATATCAAAAGAGACAGCCCCCCAGTTCCCCAAGTTTTTACCGAGGCCCACGACCGCTGAACGGTAGTTTTCCGCCACCAGCACGCCACCGTAAGGCGTGATGTCATACGCCATACCGTGCGACAAGGTGCCTTGGACAAACTTGGGCTGATAGCGGCTGGTGCCATCGTGGTATTTACCGGCGGTCAGCTGATAGTTCCAAATCCCTTCGCGCAGCATGTTCGGCACCGAGGAGAACGGCACGACGAAAGAGGTTCTCGAACCGTTGGCTTCGATAACCGTCACGTCCAGGTTACCGCTCAGGGTGCTTGGGAAAATGTCCGTCAGCGCAAACGGCCCTGGCGGCACGTTGGTGCTGTAAATGGTATAGCCGTTCTGACGCACTTCAACGCGCGCGTTGGTCGTCGCCACACCGCGCACCACCGGCGCATAGCCGCGCTGGCTTTCCGGCAGCATGTCGTCGGCGCTGGACATCTGCACACCGCGGAACTGAATGCTGTCGAAAACATTGTTATTAGTGTTGGTCTGGCCGATCACCAGACGGCTGCGCAGAGAAACGATGTCCGTTTCCGCCCAGCTGGAAATGTTCTTCCAATGCGTACCGGCGCCCGACTGTTGGTTCAACGTCGAGTTGTTGCGCAGGCGCCAATCGCCAATATTGAGGCCATTATTAAGGCTCAGGAAGTAATAGTCGGAAGTCTTGTCGTTCTGGTTGTTGCCGTAGCGGTTATGAGTGCCGCTAAAGTTATAGTTAACAAAGCCGGCATTGATGCCGCGATCGTAAACTTTCGGCGAAATGGCGCCTTGCGGGCGCGGGATCAGAAACACCTGCGGCACTTCCAGATCCATACGCTGTACGGCGGCGTCATAGCTCAGCTTGGCGCCGGAGATCTGTTGTGGCAATGCGTAGCATTGCGCGGCACCGGCGGTGGTCAGATCGCCGGGCAGCTTTACGCCGTAATCCTGGTAGTCCACCGCCGTCAGGCACGGCGCTACCGGAGAGTCTTTGGATTCTTTCTTGAACTCGATTTCGCGGTGATCGATACGCTGCCCGTTGAGATAGATATCAAACGGATATTTACCCGGCAGAATATCATCCCCGCTGGCCAACGACGCCACCTGGGCGATATTGTCATCGCCATGGATGAAGGAGGTGTTGAACTGCTCCTCCGCCATGGCCATCTGTGAGAATGAAAAAGGCACAGCAGAAAAATAAATTACACCATTAATCAGCTTCACCAAACGTTTTGGCGCGAGGGTTGTTATTCTTTTGTGTGCCATTTCTTTCATTCCTTGAAGTGCTTCAAATCAATTCAGTGCGACGTTTTTAATCTCGGTGTGACCGCCATAGTCGTTGATATAGGTAAACGACATAGTGTTGGCTGATTGCGCCCCCTGAGGCAGGGAGATGCGCAGGCTGTCGTGTGGCTTGACCATGTCGGCGTTCACTTTCCAGCTCTTGCCGCCGCTCTTCAGGTTCAGCACGCCCAGCGTGACGAACAGCGGGCCATCGTTAGTCACGACTAAATTGCCGCCCTGGCGCTTCCACTTCAGCGCTTCCGCCTGCTGTTGCAGGTTGGTTTTCAACGAATCCGGGCGATAGAACAGTTTGATACGGGTACGGATCGCCACCTGCAGCACGTTATCTTGCTTAGGCGTTGGCGGAATTTCCTGTACGTTGACCCAGAGCAGAGATTCTCTGTCCTGCGGCAAACCGCTGCCGGAATAGATAAAACGCAAAATGGCGTCTTTCTTGGCAGCCAGCTTCAAAATGGGTGGCGTCACCACGATCGGCAAATTCTTAGGCATCTGGCTTGCATCGCCAGTATCCAGCCAGGTTTGCACCATGTAGGTATCGTCGCTGTCATTGCTGATTGAGAGCGATGCGGATTTACTTGCACTGTTATAGATGACACGCGTCGCATCAACCTGAATGCCGGCAAAGGCATTAACAGAGAATGCGAATAAAATACCAGTCAGAATTTTTTTCATCGGAATGTCTCAACTCTCAAAATTTAGCCATCCTTGGCCAATAACTCTATCTATCCTGCCAGCGAATTATTTGTATTCGATGGTGAAGGTAGCGTTAGAGTTTGCCTGACCGGCAGTTACCAGATCCTGGAAGGATTTGTAACGAGCGCGCAGGTTGAAAGTCGCAGCGCCTGGGTTATCGCCATCAGCAGCAACGGTTACGGTAGCTGGGGTAGCCACTTCCTGAGAGATTGGCAGAGTAGAACCGTTGTTATCCAGAATTTCAACGCCAACGCCAGTCGCGCCGCCAGTTACAGCCAACAGCTCTGGGTGGCCGGCTGGGGTGTTACCGTCGAAACGCAGGGTGTAGTTACCCGCTTCACATTTCTCCAGGCTGATATCGAAAGCTTTAGCACCGCTGGTAGAACCGGCAGTTGGGAAAGCGGTGGTAGGATATTTACCCAGGTAAACTTCTTTATTCTGGTCTTTATCAACAACTTTACAGGTGGACTGTACAATTTCACCGGTGAATTTAACGTTGCCGTTTGCTGCCATTGCGTTGGAAGCAGTTGCAGACAATACCAGGGCAGCCAAAGGCAATAATACTTTTTTCATTTCCAGCTCCATAGAACAATAAAATAATCGATTCAGTGGCGGGCTTATATATATATTGCCGCCACTGAGCATACACTCAGCGATAGCACTCCCTTGCTGAAAAGGAGCGTTGCCTCGATGAACTCATTGCCGGACGAAATATAGACTAAGCATATTCTTAATGTTAAATCGTTTAAAACATTCATAAGCCCCCTCTTGATAGGAATAAACTATCGGCGGATACCTATCGATCGATGTTGACGATTCATATGAATAGGAATAATCTGTGTTTGGGAAAGCTGCAGAGTTCAAGATTTTGCGTTAAGGCCTGAAAATCAGAATATTATCCCGAATATTTACACTTAGTAACATATTGCGACGTTTGGACTTTGGCACGAATTACGCGTTTAATGGTCTGTCGACACGTTTCGGCCATCCTGACGCTTTAAATAAGAAATTTACCAATAAACCTGGAGTAACTTTCTTTTTAACCATTTAAAATCAACAAGTTAAATATCAATCCAAGGATTGGGAAATGAGCGGTTCTTTCAGAGAGAAAAATAACGGCATTAATTATGTTTTTCAGCCAATGTTCGCGAAATCGGGACAATTGCTGGCCGTTGAATGTCTGTCTCGCTTTACGTTTAATAGCGAATACGCCCATTTTTCTCCTGAACAGTTCTTTCGTCACGCCGACAGCGCAACCCGGATTGAGATTTTGATGGATCAGATCAATCTGATCGATAAATACAAACACTGGTTTCATGAAAACCAAGTGATAGCCACTTTGAATGTTGACGATTATTCCCTGCAATCGCTGGCGAATACTCACTTTGCCGAAAGAATTAATGCCCTGCGCTGTATTCATTTTGAGATCAGCGAGAATTCAACCCGGCTGGTGAAAGATCGCGTGCACGGCGATCCGTCATTGAATAGTTATTCATTTTGGCTCGATGATTTTGGTTCTGGCTATGCGGGTTTTTCCGCGTTGTACAACAGCCAGTTCCGCTTCGTTAAGCTCGACCGTTTTTTGCTTTGGGACTTTATGAAAAAGTCCGGCGGCGAGGGCTTGATGCGCGCGTTACTGCGCTTCTTTTACCTTAATCATTACAAGGTAATTATCGAAGGAGTTGAAACTCCCGAACACAAGAAATGGCTGGATGAAATGCCATATTACGCACTGCAGGGAAAGCTGTGGAAGGAATCCAGCATCAAGGATTTGAACTCGCTTCTTACAGCTGAATACTTTTAACTCGGTATTGGTGTTTGCCCTATGTCTAAAAACAACGTTCTTGTGATTAGTGAGTGTAAGTACAGCTATGTTGGCCTGTCGGTGCTGCTGAAGAAACACTACGGCGCGTACGATATCCGCCTGTTTTCCGATTTCATGCATGGCGGCGCCAAAGCGGAGAAGATCACCAAGCACGATATCGCGCTGATTTTCACCTCGCAAAACCTGGAACAGAGCGTCAACGTGATAGAAAGCCTGGTGTCCCTGCACCAGCAATACAACAGCAAGACGCGCCTGCTGGTGTTCTATGACGACGAGCGCGTAGTGAAACTGCTGTCGATCCTGGGGATTTCCGTTGAGTTGGTTTCTACCCGCATTCCGCTTTATTCGCTGCAGGAAAAAATCCAGCGGCTGCTGGAAAGCAAGGAACCGGGCGGCATCCGGGTGCAGAAAACCCGCGAGCTCAGCCCGGCGGAAAGCGACGTGATCTTCAATCTGCTGCGCGGCGACAGCCTGCTGCACATTGCGGAAAAACGCGGCACGCACCCGAAAACCATCTTCTCGCAAAAATACAGCGCGATGAAAAAGCTGCGGCTGCGCAGCATGAGCACCATCTTCGTCGCCGGAAAATAAATATCTTGGCTTGTTGCGCGGCACGCCGCGCGGCAACCCCCTTCCGCCAGGTTAAATTAATGTAACAACCGGCGACAAAGCAGAAACAGACACACAACATCCTCTCCTGTTGGTTACGATTTGCACACGGATTATCCGTGAGTCATGTCGTGTGGATTAAAATAAACATCAGGAGATGTTATGAAGTCGTCCTTATTCAGCCGCTATACCTGCTTTGTGCTGAGCATCTTGCTCACCCTGGTTTTCTTGATCATGATGCACAACCATCCGTGGTTCTGGCTGCCGGCCCTGGCCTGCGGTTGCCTGATGGTGCTGGGTATCTACGATCTCACGCAGCAGCGCCACGCCATCTGCCGCAACTACCCGATCATCGGCCGCCTGCGCTTCTTCTTCGAGTTCATCCGCCCGGAACTGCGCCAGTATTTCCTCGAGCAGGATAATGAAGAGATCCCGTTTTCGCGCACCCAGCGCACGCTGGTGTATCGCCGTGCGAAAAATGAGATGGGTGACAAACCGTTCGGCACCCTGCTGGACGTCTACCAAACCGGCTATGAGTGCATCGGCCACTCCATGCGGCCGGTGGAAGCCGCCGACCCAACCAGTTTCCGCATCACCATCGGCGGCGCCGATTGCCGCCAGCCCTACTCCGCGTCGATCTTCAACATTTCGGCCATGAGCTTCGGCGCGCTCTCCGCCAACGCCATCCGCGCGCTCAACCTCGGCGCGGCCAAGGGCAACTTCTACCACGACACCGGTGAGGGCAGCATCAGCCGCTATCACCGCGAAAACAACGGCGATCTGGTGTGGGAGCTGGGCAGCGGCTATTTCGGCTGCCGCACCGCCGACGGCCATTTCGATCCGCGCCGCTTTGCCGAACAAGCGCAAAGCCCGCAGGTGAAAATGATTGAAATCAAGCTCAGCCAGGGCGCTAAACCCGGCCACGGCGGCATTCTGCCGGCGAAGAAGGTGGATGCGGAAATCGCTGCCACCCGCGGCGTGCCGGAAGGCGTGGATTGCATCTCGCCGGCTTCGCACAGCGCCTTCACCACCCCGCTGGAAATGATGCAGTTCATCCAACAGCTGCGCGAGCTGTCAGGCGGCAAGCCGGTCGGTTTCAAGCTGTGCATCGGCCACCCGTGGGAGTTCGTCGCCATCGTCAAGGCGATGCTGCACACCCGCATCCTGCCGGACTTCATCGTGGTGGACGGCAAGGAAGGCGGCACCGGCGCCGCGCCGCTCGAACTCTCCAACTATATGGGCATGCCGCTGCGCGAAGGGCTGCTGTTCGTGCATAACACGCTGGTGGGCTGCGGCCTACGCGACCAAATCAAGATTGGCGCCAGCGGCAAGATCATCAGCGCCTTTGACATCGCCAGCGTGCTGGTGCTCGGCGCCGACTGGGTGAACTCGGCGCGCGGCTTTATGTTCGCCGTCGGCTGCATCCAGTCGCAAAGCTGCCACACCAACCACTGCCCGACCGGCGTCGCGACGCAAGATCCGCTGCGGCAAAAGGCGCTGGTGGTGCCGAACAAGGCGGAACGCGTCTACCACTTCCATCAAAATACGGTGAAAGCGCTGGCGGACATGCTGGCGGCGGCCGGCGTCAGCCGCCCGGAGCAGCTGACCTCGCACCATATGCTGCGCCGCATCACGCCGACCGAGATCAAGGTGTACGCCGATATCTATTACTACCTGGAGCCCGGCGCGCTGCTGCAGCCGGAGATCAAAAGCGAGTTCTACGCCCGCATGTGGCGCATGGCGACGCCCACCAGTTTCGATCAGGCGATCTCGCTGCCGGCGGCATAATGGGATAAGGGATAAAAGAGAGTTGCCCCCTCGCCTTGGGGAAGAGCATATGGAGAGGGGTTGCTTGCTACGGCGGCCCTCCCCCTCAACGGCGAGAGGGCGTGTCGGTTACTGCTTGCGCACCGGCGCATCGCCGGCGACGTAGTAGTCGGCGGTGCTGCGCGGCAGCGGCGTGCGCTGGCGAATGCGATCGGCGATCTTCTCGGCGATCATGATGGTGGTGGCGTTCAGGTTGCCGGTGATGATCAGCGGCATGATTGACGCATCCACCACCCGCAATCCTTCCATGCCGTGCACCCGGCCCTGGCCGTCGACCACCGCCATTTCGTCTTCGCCCATCTTGCACGAGCAGGACGGGTGGAAGGCGGTTTCGGCGTGCTCGCGCACGAAGGCGTCCAACTGCTCGTCGGTCTGCACCTCCGGCCCTGGGCTAATCTCGCGGCCGCGGTATTCGTCCAAGGCCGGCTGCGCCATGATTTCGCGCGTGATGCGGATAGCGTCGCGGAACTCCTGCCAATCCTGTTCGGTCGCCATGTAGTTGAACAGAATGCTCGGATGCTGGCGCGGATCTTTCGATTTCACCTGCACCCGGCCGCGGCTCGGCGAACGCATCGAACCGACGTGCGCCTGGAAGCCGTGCTCTTTCACCGCGTTGCTGCCGTTGTAGTTAATCGCCACCGGCAGGAAGTGATACTGAATGTTCGGCCAGGCGAACTCTGCGCGGCTGCGAATGAAACCGCCGGCCTCGAACTGGTTGCTGGCGCCGATGCCGGTGCCGTTGAACAGCCACTCCGCACCGATCTTCGGCTGGTTAAACCATTGCAACGCCGGGTACAGCGACACCGGTTTCTTGCAGGCGTACTGCAGGTACATCTCCAGGTGATCCTGCAGGTTTTCCCCCACCCCCGGCAGATCGTGCACCACGTTGATGTCCAGACTTTTCAGCAGCGCCGCCGGGCCGACGCCCGAACGCTGCAGAATTTGCGGCGAGGCGATGGCGCCGGCGCACAGCAGCACTTCGCGGCGCGCTTTGGCATGGGTCAGCTGATTGCTGTCGCCCTGCAGATAGTTGACGCCCACTGCGCGCTTGCCCTCGAACACGATATGGTCGGTCAGCGCATGGGTGACGATCTTCAGGTTCGGCCGTGAACGCGCCTGATCAAGATAACCGCGGGCGGTGCTGGCGCGGCGCCCTTTCGGCGTCACGGTGCGGTCCATCGGGCCGAATCCTTCCTGCTGGTAACCGTTCAGATCGTCGGTGCGCGGATAGCCCGCCTGTACGCCGGCTTCCACCATGGCGTGGAACAGTTCGTTGTTGCCGGCCTTCGGCGTGGTGACGCTCACCGGGCCATCACCGCCGTGGTAATCGTTCGGGCCGATATCGCGCGTTTCCGCCTTGCGGAAATACGGCAGACAGTCCAGATAGGTCCAGTCTTCCAGACCCGGCGCCTTGGCCCAGTTGTCGAAGTCCATCGCGTTGCCGCGAATGTAACACATGCCGTTGATCAGGGATGAACCGCCCAGCCCTTTGCCGCGGCCGCATTCCATCCGGCGGTTGTTCATGTGCGGCTCAGGATCGGTTTCATACGCCCAGTTATAGCGGCGGCCCTGCAGCGGAAACGCCAGCGCGGCCGGCATCTGGGTACGGAAATCCATCCGGTAATCCGGGCCGCCGGCTTCCAGCAGCAGGACGCTGACGTCGGCGTCTTCGGTCAATCGGGTGGCTAACACGTTGCCGGCGGAACCGGCACCGATAATGATGTAGTCAAATTCCATTCATTATCTCCTAAATATTCATATGCCTGAATGATGCGAATGGCTTGAATTCCGCATGCTGAATATATCAAGGCAGTTTTGGATGCAAAAAAAGGATATATCCCCTATGGATTTCGAGTTACAGCTAGGCGGCAAGGGCGCAGAGCCCCAGGAGCTTACTCAAGTAAGTGACTGGGGTCTGCGCTCGCAGCCAACAACGCTGTAGCTTGAAAGACGACGGGGATAGTTAAAATACCGAGGCGTATTCGCCCAGCTCGACCTGCACCGATTTGATCTGGGTGTAGTGCTCCAGCGTGGTCAGGCCGTTTTCGCGGCCGACGCCGGACTGCTTATAGCCGCCGACCGGCATTTCCGCCGCCGACTCGCCCCAGGTGTTGATCCAGCAAATGCCGGCTTCCAGCTGGTGGATCACGCGGTGCGCGCGGGCCAGATCGTGGGTCACCACGCCCGCGGCCAGGCCGAAGGTGGTGTCGTTGGCGCGGCGCACCACTTCCTCTTCGCTCTGGTAGCTGAGGATGCTCATCACCGGTCCGAAGATCTCTTCGCGCACGATTTCCATGTCGTCGCGGCAGTCGCTGAATACCGTCGGCGCCACATAAGCGCCCTTGCCGAATTCGCCGTGGGTGACGCGTTCGCCGCCGCACAGCAGGCGCGCGCCGCTGTTTTTGCCGCTCTCGATAAAGCGCAGCACCGATTCCATGTGCGCGAAGCTGACCAGCGGCCCGAAGTTGGTTTGCGGATCGGTCGGATCGCCGAGGCGAATGCGTTTCACGCGCTCGAGAATTTTCGCCTCAAACTGCGCCTGCAGCGCCGCCGGCACGAAGACGCGGGTGCCGTTGGTGCACACCTGGCCGGAACTGTAGAAGTTGGCCATCATGGCGATATCGGCGGCGCGATCCAGATCGGCGTCGTCGAAGATAATCAGCGGCGACTTGCCGCCCAGTTCCATGGTGACTTCCTTCAGCGTCGAACCCGACGCGTTGGCCATCACCTTCTTGCCGGTTTTCACCCCGCCGGTGAAAGAGACTTTGGCGATGCCCGGATGGTCGGTCAGGTACTGCCCCACCTCCGCGCCGCTGCCGGTCACCACGTTGAACACGCCGTCCGGCAGGCCGGCTTCGGTGTAGATTTCCGCCAGCTTCAGCGCCGTCAGCGACGTGACTTCACTCGGTTTGAAAATCATCGCATTGCCCGCCGCCAGGGCCGGCGCGGACTTCCACAGCGCGATCTGAATCGGGTAGTTCCAGGCGCCGATGCCGGCCACCACGCCCAGCGGTTCGCGGCGTGTGTAGACGAACGAGGTATCGCGCAGCGGGATCTGCTCGCCTTCAATGGCCGGGATCAGGCCGGCGTAGTACTCCAGCACGTCGGCGCCGGTGACGATGTCCACCGCGGTGGTTTCCGACATCGCTTTACCGGTATCCAGCGTTTCCAGCGCCGCCAGCTCATCGTTGCGCTCGCGCAGAATATCCACCGCGCGACGCAGGATGCGCGAACGCGCCATCGCCGTCATCGCCGCCCACACCTTCTGCCCGCTGGCCGCGCTGGCCACCGCACGATCGACGTCTTCAGCGCCGGCGGACTGGACTTCAGCCAGAACTTCGCCGTTCGCCGGATTAATGGCGTTGAAGGTTTTTCCAGCGGTGCTGTCTACATAGGCGCCATGAATATAGAGCTTCTGCAAGCCAAAACGGGACATAGGATCTCCTTGAGTTAGCCTCCGGGCGGCGTTTGCCCCCGGAGTTGGAACGTGATGTATTCGGTCGTGAGCGCCAGCGCCTGCGCCTGATTGAACGCCGAACCGCGCAGCGCGCTGCGCAGCCACAGCCCATCGATCAGCGCCGCCAGCCCCTTGGCCGCCAACCGCGCCTGCGGCTGCGGCATGACGCGGCGAAACTCGGCGCACAGGTTGGAATAAAGCCGGCGGCCGTTCACCTGTTGCAGCCGGTTGAGCTGCGGCTGGTGCAGGCTGCTGGCCCAAAAGGCCAGCCAGGTCTTCATCGCCGCGCTGTTGATCTGGCTGTCGTCGAAGTTGCCGGCGACGATCGCCTGCAGCCGCGCCGCCGGGCTGTTATCGGTGAGCGCCTGCAAACGCAACTTCACCGCCTCGCCCAGATGGCTGATCAGATAGTGCATCGTGGCTTCCAGCAGGCCGTTCTTGTCCTTGAAATAATGGCTGATGATGCCGTTGGAAACGCCGGCCCGCCGCGCGATCTGCGCGATGGTGGCGTCATGCATTCCCACTTCGTTTACCGCGGCGAGCGTGGCATCAATCAACTGCTGCCTTCTGATTGGCTGCATTCCTACCTTTGGCATATTTCGACTCTCACAAAACCGACTTCGGCCTTATCTCAGCGGGCAAATTTCACTGCCGTTTCGCCCGTGATTCAGGTCATCATGAGGACTATTAAACTTTTTTTTGATTGAACGTTCAATAAAAATTGCATATATTTTATTGCCGCCTGGTTAAAAATTTGTACTATCTGGTTGTGGAACTGGCTGATTTTTGTGAGGTAATTAACGAATCTGACCAAAATCAGTGGCTGTAAGCGGTTCCCGCCGCGAAGCGCTCCGGTGCTTCAGCAACAGGCGAAAGCGGCGTTACTCAGGCCATTCCCATGGGGATGGTCGCCGCCTTCATTCGCCCGTTTTCCGGCGGCGCCAACGCGCCCCGAAATGCGGAGCGGCACGATTTTACTCAGTTCAGAGGATGACGATGACAACACGCGAAACCTCCTCCAAACCGCAGCAGGACCGCCTCAACCCTGTGGTTTTCTTCACCTCGGCGGGGCTGATCCTGGCCTTCTCGCTGATGACCATCTTTTTCACCGACTTCTCCGGGCAGTGGATCACCCGCACGCTGAATTGGGTATCGACCACCTTCGGTTGGTACTACCTGCTGGCGGCGACGCTGTACATCGTGTTCGTGGTGTTTATCGCCGCCTCGCGCTTTGGTTCCATCAAGCTCGGGCCCGAGCAGTCCAAGCCGGAGTTCAGCCTGATGAGTTGGGCGGCGATGCTGTTCGCCGCCGGCATCGGCATCGACCTGATGTTCTTCTCGGTCGCCGAGCCGGTGACCCAGTACATGATGCCGCCGGAAGGCGACGCGCAAACGCTGGAGGCCGCGCGCCAGGCGATGGTCTGGACGCTGTTCCACTACGGCCTGACCGGCTGGTCGATGTATGCGCTGATGGGCATCGCCCTCGGCTACTTCAGCTATCGCTACAATCTGCCGCTGACCATCCGCTCGGCGCTGTACCCGATCTTCGGTAAGCGCATCAACGGCCCGATCGGCCACAGCGTGGACATCGCCGCGGTGCTCGGCACCATCTTCGGCATCGCCACCACGCTGGGCATCGGCGTGGTGCAGCTCAACTACGGCCTCAAGGTATTGTTCGAGATCCCGGAAAACCTGACGGTGCAGGGCTCGCTGATTCTGCTGTCGGTGATCATGGCCACCATCTCGGTGACTTCCGGCGTCAATAAGGGCATCCGCATCCTGTCCGAGCTGAACGTGCTGCTGGCGCTGGGTCTGATCCTGTTCGTGTTGTTCTTCGGCGACACCGAATTCCTGCTCAACGCGCTGGTGCTTAACGTCGGCGATTACGTCAACCGCTTTATGGGCATGACGCTCAACAGCTTCGCCTTCGATCGGCCGGTGGAATGGATGAACAACTGGACGCTGTTCTTCTGGGCCTGGTGGGTGGCGTGGTCGCCGTTCGTCGGCCTGTTCCTGGCGCGCATCTCGCGCGGGCGCACCATTCGTCAGTTCGTGGTCGGCACGCTGATCATACCGTTCGTGTTTACCCTGCTGTGGCTGTCTATCTTCGGCAACAGCGCGCTGTACCAGATCATCCACGGCAACGCCGAGTTTGCTCAGGAAGTGATGCAGTTCCCGGAGCGCGGCTTCTACAGCCTGCTGGCGCAATACCCCGGCTTCACCTTCAGCGCCTCGGTGGCCACCATCACCGGCCTGCTGTTCTACGTCACCTCGGCGGACTCCGGCTCGCTGGTGTTGGGCAACTTCACCTCGCGCCTGGCCGACATCAATAATGATGCGCCGAACTGGCTGCGGATTTTCTGGTCGGTGGCCATCGGCCTGCTGACCATCGGCATGCTGATGACCGACGGCGTGCCGGCGCTGCAGAAAACCACGGTAATCATGGGCCTGCCGTTCAGCTTCGTGATCTTCTTCGTGATGGCCGGGCTGTATAAATCGCTGCGGGTGGAAGACTACCGCAAGGCCAGCGCGCTCAGCACCCTGGCGCCGGTGCCGGTCTCCAGCCACGACGTGCTCAACTGGAAACAGCGTCTGTCGCGGGTGATGAACTACCCGGGCACGCAGTACACGCAGAAAATGTTGGATAAGGTTTGCCGTCCGGCGATGCAGGACGTGGCGCGCGAGCTGGAGTTGCGCGGCGCGAAAGTGGAGTTCAGCGAAGTGCCGCCGACCGAAGACGAACGCCTGAACCACCTGGAGCTGCTGGTGCACCTGGGCGAGGAACAGAACTTCATCTATCAGATCTGGCCGATGCGCTACTCGGTGCCGGGCTTCACCTACCGCGCCCGCTCCGGCAAGTCGCACTACTACCGGCTGGAAACCTTCCTGATGGAAGGCACCCAGGGCAACGACCTGATGGACTACAGCAAGGAACAGGTGATTGGCGATATCCTCGACCAGTATGAGAAGCACCTGAACTTCCTGCACATTCATCGCGAAGCGCCGGGGGGCACCCTGACCTTCCCGGATATGTGACGGTCAATCAATAACGAGAGGGCGTAGCCAGGCTACGCCCTTTTTTATGCCTGCTCGGCCGGCAAATCGGCTTTCAACAGCACCAGGGAACCGGCCAGCAACACCAGATCCTTGATTAAAAAGCTGGTGGCGCCGGCCATGGCCGGAAAACCGCCGGCGGAGGGCTCCCAGGCGCCCGGCGTGGAAAAGATCAGCGTCAGCGTGGTCAGGTAGGTCACCGTCGATCCGATCGCCCCCAGCAACCCCAGCCGCCGCGACCAGAATCCCGCCAGCAGCAGCAAACCGAAGCTCCACTCGGCGACGCCCAGCGCATAGCTGGCGCCGCGGATGCCGAACGCCTGGTGCATCCAGCTCAGCAGCGGGCTGTTGCCGATCAGTGGCACCAGTCCCTGCGCTTCGTAATCAAACCACTTGGCGTAGCCGAAGGCGGCGAAGATCACCACCAGCGCCGCGCGCATAAAGATAACGTCCCCGTTCGAGCGCCGAAAGCGCCTCAGCCATGTCGCCAACATCGTCCTCTCTCCTTATGTTGCCCGCGGCCGCCGCGGTTTGCCGCTTGCGGCCGCGGGGTACGGCGGCTTACTGCCCCATCGCGTCCTTTTTCATTTCGTCTTTCTTCATGCCGTCTTTGGCCATACCGTCTTTCGCCATGCCATCCTTTTTCATGGCGTCTTTCCCCATCTTGTCTTTCTTCATGCAGTCCTTGCCCATGCACTCTTTCTTCATCCCATCTTTCGCCATGCCGTCGTGCGACATCTGGCTCATGCCGTCCTTTTTCATCGCGTCTTTGCTCATGCCGTCCGCGGCGTTGGCGCCGGCCACGCCCAGCATCAGCGCGCTGCACATCATCATTGCGAATAACTTTTTCATGGTATTTCCTTCCGTCATGTCAAAGGCACCGGAGTGCCGGAGAATGGCCGGCGGCCGCCTCAGCTGCCGCCAAACCAGTTGTAACCCTGGTCTTCCCAGTAACCGCCCGGGAAGCGGTTGGTGACCTCGATCACCTGAATGTGCTTCGGATTCTTGTAGCCCAGCTTGGTCGGCATGCGCAGCTTCATCGGGTAGCCGTACTTGCGCGGCAAGATCTGGCCGTCGTAGGTCAGCGCGATAATCGTCTGCGGATGCAGCGCGGTGGCCATGTCGATACTGGTGTAGTAGTCGTCGGCGCATTTGAAGCTGACGTAGCGGGCGCTCAGATCCGCGCCGATCGCCTTGAGAAAGGTGGCGAACGGCACGCCGCCCCACTTGCCGATAGCGCTCCAACCCTCGACGCAAATATGACGCGTCACCTGGCTGACCTGCGCCATCCGATGCAGCTGCGGCAGGCTCCAGGCGCGCTTGTCCTGCACCAACCCCGCCACCTCCAGCCGATAGTCGTCGCCGTTGATGTCGGGCGCGTCCTCCTCGGCGTAAAAGGCGTTGAACGGGAATGGCCGGGTGATCATCGACTCCGGGTAGACCGGCGCCAAACGATCGCCGTTGAACAGCCAGCCCTGCACCCGATCGTTGAGGCGCGAAATGCGGCTCAACGCCTGCTCGACGTTGGCGTTGCCGCTGAGATCGCAGCCGGTAAGCATGGCGATACCGCCCAACGTCAGGCCGTTGCGCAGAAAGCGGCGGCGGGATGACGCGGTCAACAAGCGTTGCGCTTCTTTGACGATCGCCTGCCCTTCAACGATCGTCATGATTTGTTTATCCTTTTCCATCATTCACTCCTTAGCGTCCGCGCAGCATGGCCAACAGCGTGCGGGGCACCAGCGCCACCATCACCAGATGGATCGCGACGAAGGCCACCAGCGCCGACATGGCGAAAAAGTGGATATAGCGCGCCGCTTCATAGCCGCCGAGCAGCGTGCGCAGCAGTGGAAACTGCACCGATTTCCACAGCACCAGTCCGGACAGCGCGCTCAGCACGCCAAGGAGCATCACCGACAGATAGGCCACGCGCTGCACCATGTTGTAGTGGCGCAGATCGGCGTGCTGCAACCGGCCGCGCAACGCCGCGCCAACATCGGCGAGAAACTGCTTCGGGCTGAGCGGCCAATATTTGCGTTTGAAACGCCCGCTGGTCAGGTTAAGCAGCAGGTAGCACAGCCCGTTGACGCCAAACAGCCACATGCCGGCGAAGTGCCACTGCAGCGCGCCGCCCAGCCAGCCGCCGAGCGTCAGCTCGTTGAAAAAGCTGAAGTTGAACAGCGGCGAGGCGTTGTAGATGCGCCAGCCGCTGGTCACCATGATCAGCATCGCCAGCGCATTCAGCCAATGCGTTAACCGCAGCCACAGCGGATGTACGGTCTGTCGTTGTTCCGGGGTGAGAGTGAGGCTCATAACGATTCCTGCCAGCTAACGATGCGATGAACCGAGTATTCCCCGGATTTGTTCCCCAAGACCTCACGCAGAGTTAAATAAAATGTGATAACTCCGCCGATGGCGGTTGTGTAGACTTCAGAGAGAATCGGGCAATCAGCGGTAATGAGAATGGACAAGCCAAAACGAATTTTGATCGTCGAAGACGACGGCGACATCGCCGAGCTGCTGCAGCTGCATCTGCGTGACGAGGGTTACGCCATCAGCCACGCCGCCGACGGCAATCAGGGCATGGCGATGCTGGAACAGGGCGGCTGGGACGCCTTGATCCTCGATCTGATGCTGCCGGGCGTGGACGGATTGGAGATTTGCCGCCGGGCGCGCACCATGACGCGCTACACGCCGATCATCATCACCAGCGCGCGCTCCAGCGAGGTGCACCGTGTGCTGGGGCTGGAGCTGGGCGCCGACGACTATCTGGCCAAACCCTTTTCCATGCTGGAGCTGGTGGCGCGGGTCAAGGCGCTGTTTCGCCGCCAGGAGGCGATGAGCCGCAACCTGCGCATGGACGCCGGCGCGCTCAGCTTCAACGATCTGACCATCGATCCTATCGCCCGCGAGGTGCGCCTGCACCAACAGCCGATCGAGCTGACGCCGCGCGAATTCGACCTGCTGTACTTTTTCGCCCGCCACCCGGGCCAGGTGTTCTCGCGCCTCAGCCTGTTGAATCAGGTCTGGGGCTATCAGCACGAAGGGTATGAGCACACCGTCAACACCCATATCAACCGGCTGCGCATCAAGATTGAGCGCAATCCGGCGGAACCCGAGCGCATCCTCACGGTGTGGGGCATGGGCTATAAATTCGCGGCCGCGCCGCAAGAGTGAGCCATGAAAAACCTTACGTTAGCGCAGCGCCTCACGCTGATCTTCGCGCTGCTGATCGTCATCGGCTGCGCCTTTTCCGGCTGGATGCAGGTGCGCAGCAATACCCAGTACAGTCAGGCGGTGATCCAGCGCCTGTCCGGCAACCTGGCGCAGCATATCGCCGACAGCAATCCGCTGCTGGGGGTGAACGGGCCGGATCCGCAGGCGGTGCACACCCTGTTCGACCAACTGATGGCGGTGAACCCCAGCGTGGAGGTTTATCTGCTCGACAAACAGGGCGCAATCATCGGCAACGCCGCGCCGGCCGGGCATCTGAAACGGCAGCGGGTCGCGCTGCCGCCGCTGCAGGCGCTGCTCGATGGCGCGCAGATGCCGGTGTACGGCGACGATCCGCGCAGCGCGGACGGGCGCAAGGTGTTCAGCGTTGCGCCGCTGAAGGTCGACGGCCGGGTCGAGGGCTATCTGTATGTGGTCTTGCTCGGTGAAGAGTACACGGCGCTGGCCAGCAACGCCCAGTTCAACTCGGCGGTCAGGATGGCGCTGTGGACCTCCGGGGTGATGGTGCTGTTCAGCCTGCTGGCCGGCGGTTTCGCGTTTTACTGGGTCACTCGCCCCATCCGGCGCCTGACCCGCCAGGTCAATGCGCTGGACAGCGGCGGCATCGAGGCTGTGCAGGCCTACGCAGCGCTGCCGGCGGCGCCGGCCGGGCGCGACGAGGTCAGTCAGTTGCAACAGGCCTTTCACCGCATGGCGCAGCGTCTCGCCGAACAGTGGCAAACGCTGGCGCAGCAGGATCGGCTGCGGCGCGAATTCATCGCCAACGTCTCGCACGATCTGCGCACCCCGCTCACCTCGCTGCACGGTTATCTGGAAACGCTGTCGGTCAAGGCCGCCACCCTGAGCGACACCGAACGGCGCCGCTATCTGGAGATCGCGCTGGCGCAGAGCCGCAAGGTGGGCAAGCTGGCGCAGGAGCTGTTCGAGCTGGCGCGGCTGGAGTACGGCGTGGTGAAACCGCAGAAAGAACCCTTCTCCCTCAGCGAACTGCTGCAAGACGTGTTCCAGAAGTTCGAGCTGGCGGCGGAGGCGCGCAATCAGCGGCTGCACGCCGACATCGCTCCCGGCATTCCACCGGTGTTCGCCGATCTCAGCATGATTGAGCGGGTGCTGACCAACCTGCTGGACAACGCCATTCGCCATACGCCGCCCGGCGGCGACATTGGCGTGCGGCTGTGGCGGCAGGAAGGTCGGGTGATGGTGCAGGTCAGCGACAGCGGCCCCGGCATTCCGCAGACGCTGCGCGCCGATCTGTTCGTGCGGCCGTCGATCCTGAGCGGCGCCCGACGCCCCGCCGGCGGGCTGGGGTTAATGATCGTGCGGCGCATTCTGCAACTGCACGACAGCGACATCCAACTGATTGAACAACCGCAAAGCGGCGCCTGCTTCCGCTTTGCCATTCCGCCGCGTGAGTCCGGCACAACGGTTATTGCGCGAGCGGGAACCGCAGGCTGAAAATGAGGCTGGCGGCAGACGCGCGCCCGGTACATTCGGCGCGCACCTCACCGCCGTGCAGCGTCATGATAGCGCGTACGATAGACAGCCCGAGGCCGCTGGCGTGGCTGCCGGCGCTGCGCGCGGGATCGGCGCGGTAGAAACGATCGAACAGTTTTTCCAGCTGTGCCGGCGCGATCGGCGGCCCCTGATTGATGACCTGCACCCACCAGGCATCGGCGCGCCGTTCAGCCCGCAGGACGATCAGGCTGTTTTCGTCGGCATAACGCACCGCGTTGGCCACCAGGTTGCTCAGCGCCCGCTGGAACAACATCGCGTCCGCCTTCAGCTCGCCTTCCCCCTCGCAGCTCAGCGCGATGCCGCGTTCTTCCGCCAGCCCTTCGAAGTAATCCGCCACCCGCCGCAGCTCTGCCGCCACATCCAGACGACTGTAGTTCAGCGCGGACTGCGCCTCACCGGCGCGCGCCAGAAACAGGATGTTTTCCACCATGCGCGAAATACGCTCCAGCTCATCCATATTGTCCGACAATAGGGTTTCGTACTCCTCCACGCTGCGGGGTTGATACAGCGCCACCTGACACTGGCCCATCAACGCGCCCACCGGGGTGCGGATCTCATGGGCCAGATCGGCGGAAAACTGCGTCAGCCGCTGATAACCTTCATTCAACCGATCGAGCATCGCATTGAACGAACGGGTCAGCTGCTGCAATTCCTTCGGCGCCCCCTGTTCGCTGAGGCGCGTCGACAATGTATTGGGCGCGATCTGCGACGCCTGCGCCGCCATGCGCCATAGCGGCTTCAATCCCCGGCGCATGACCCCATAGCCCAGCAGCGCAATCAGCAGGAAAGCCACAATGACCGCCGCGACAATGCGCCACAGGTAACGCGCCAGCATCTTCTGCTCGTTGACCATCACGTGCGCGGCGGAGATCTGCAGCAAACTGCCGTCTTCCAGGCGCACCATCGCCGACGCCGCGCGCAGCGGCACCCCCTGCGCCGTTTCCCCGCCGCGCACGGCGGCCAGCGTCTGCGCCTGTTCGGGCGGCATCGGCGCGATCGGCGGCAGGGCCACCCTGGCCGGATTCACATTGATGAGCGGCTTTTGCCCCGGGATTTGGAAAATCAGCACGTCCTGTTCATTGCCCAGCATATTTTCGAACAGGCCGTTATTGGCGGTCAGACGCGCCAAAGGAAAGCGCTGCCCCAGTAAATGGCGGAAATACTCGATGCGCCCGGTCACCTGCAGATCGCTGCGGAGCATCATTTCCTGACGCATGGCGCCGAACAGATACCAGCCCGTCCCGCTCACCACGCAGGCGGCCACCAGCGCGAACAGCATGGCGGTGCGCAGCGTCAGCGACACCGGCCGACGTGAAGCGCGGGCGTTCACGAGCGCGGCTCGCAAACATAGCCGATGCCGCGCACGCTGTGGATCAGCTTGACGTCGAACGGCCGGTCGATTTTGGCGCGCAGGCGTTTGATCGCCACGTCAACCACATTGGTGTCGCTGTCGAAATTCATGTCCCACACCTGAGAGGCTATCTGCGTGCGCGACAGCACTTCGCCCTCGCGCCGCACCAGCAGATGCAGCAACATGAACTCCTTGTTGGTCAACGGGATCACCTGATCCTGGCGCACCGCCCGGCGGCGCAATACGTCCAACTGCAGATCGGCGATGGCGTAATGATCGGCTTCGCGCGCCGGCCCGCGGCGCAGCAAGGTGCGCAAACGCAGCACCAGCTCGGTAAAGGAAAACGGCTTGATAAGATAGTCGTCCGCGCCCAGCTCCAGACCGTGAATGCGATCCTGCACGCCATCGCGGGCGGTGAGAAACAGGATCGGCACGTCGCTTTTCTTGCGCAATACCTCGATGATCTGCCAGCCGTCCAGCCCCGGCAGCATCACATCGAGCACGATCGCATCGTAGTCCTGCTCCAACGCGCGAAACAGCCCATCGGTGCCGGTGCGCGCCAAATCGACGCCGTAGCCCGCCTCACCCAGCCCTTTCTTCAGGTAATCCCCTGTGCCGATATCGTCTTCAACAACCAGTATTCGCATGCTCGCCACCTCGTTACGTCTGCAAAAATACTAGCAGTTTCGGCGGACAAACTTGATGACATTAATGTCATCAAACGGCCATGGCGCTGACCCAGTAGGTCAACCATGCTTAACCGGCAAACTCATTTCAGGAGAACGTTATGATTACCCGTCATCGTATAGCCGGTTTATTGTTATCCACATTACTGCTGTCCAGCGGCTTGGCCGCCGCCGCCCAACCGCCGGGCAAGGTGATTGCGCCGCTGCGCGGCACCATCAGCCAGGTTGCCGACGGCAATCTGCAACTGACCGATCGCAAAGGCGAGACACTCAGCGTCAAGCTGAACGATCAGACCAAAGTGCTCAGCGTTTCCAAAGCCACGCTGGACGACATCAAACCGGACAGCTTTATCGGCACCGCCGCCGTGCCGCAGCCGGACGGCACGCTCAAAGCGCTGGAAGTGCACGTGTTCGCCGCCAGCCTGCGCGGCACCGGCGAAGGGCATTCGGCTTGGGAATCCGCCGACGGCAAAGTGGACACCATGACCAACGGCACCGTCGGTAAACTGCTCAAATCCAACGGCCGCACCCTGACCGTCACCTACGGCAACCAGCAGAAAACCGTCGTCGTGCCGGAAGACGTGCCGATCGTGACGCTGGATCCGGGCGATCTGAGCCTGCTGAAACCGGGCGTGCACATCGTGCTGTTCTCCGCCGTCAACGATAAGGGCGAACGCATCGCCACCCGCATTTCCGCCGGCAAAGACAGCACCGTGCCGCCGATGTAACCGGAGGAAAGCCATGAAAACCAACGCGTCGCGGCCGGTGCATCGCTGGCCGGTTCGAATCACTCATTGGATCAACCTGTTCGCCATGGTGTGCATGTTCATGAGCGGTTGGGAAATCTACAACGCCTCGCCGCTGTTCGATTTCCGCTTTCCGCCGCAGATGACGCTGGGCGGTTGGCTGGGCGGCGCGATTGGTTGGCATTTGGCGGTGATGTGGCTATTGGCGCTCAACGCCGTCTGCTATCTGCTGTGGAGCCTGTTCAGCGGTCATTTTCGCCGCGATCTGTTGCCGCTTCGCATCGGCGCGCTGCGGCAGGATATCTGGCTGGCGTTGACGCTGCGCCTGCGCCACCGGCATGGCCACTATAACGCCATTCAGAAACTGATGTACCTCGGCGTACTGGCGCTGGGTCTATTGCTGGTGCTGTCCGGCCTGGCGATTTGGAAGCCGGTTCAGCTGCAGGGATTGGTCGCGCTGTTTGGCGGCTTCGATTTCGCACGCTACGTGCATTTTTTCGCCATGGCCGGCATCGGCCTGTTCGTGGCGATCCACGTCTTTATGGTGGCTGTCGTGCCCAAAACGCTGTGGGCGATGATAACGGGTGGCAAACATGAATGAGAAAAAACAGCGGGCAGCCGCGCCGACGCTGGAACCGGACCAAAAAAAGCAGTTGGTCAATCTGCAACGCCGGCTGATGTTGCGCTCCGGGCTGACGCTGGGCGGCATCGCCATGCTCACCGGTTGCAACCTGCAAGACGGCGATCGGGTGGATAAGGTGCTGTGGGCCATGTCGCGCTGGAACGACCGGGTGCAGGCCTGGCTGTTCAGCGGCCAGCGGTTGGCGCAAACTTACCGCCCCGATCAGATTACCCAGCCTTTCCCCTTCAACGCGTTTTACCCGGAATACAACGTCCCCGAGATCGATCTTGCCGGCTATCGGCTTGAGGTCGCGGGGAAAGTGGAGAAAAAAGCGCCCTGGACGCTGGAACAGCTGCAGCGGCTGCCACAGCAAAGTCAGATCACGCGTCTGATCTGCATTGAGGGCTGGAGCGCCATTGGTCAATGGGGCGGCGTGCCGCTGCGCACCTTTCTGCAGCACGTCGGCGCGGATCTGAATGCCGGTTACGTCGGCTTCAAATGCGCCGATCGTTACTACGCCAGCCTCGACATGGCCACCGCGCTGCACCCGCAGACCATCCTGGCGCTGGATTTCGGCGGCAAGGCGCTGCCGGCGGACTATGGCTACCCGCTGCGGCTGCGCGTGCCAACCAAACTGGGGTTCAAAAACGCCAAACATATCGCCGCGATCTTCGTCAGCGACGTCAATCCGGGCGGCTATTGGGAGGATCAGGGCTACAACTGGTTCAGCGGCATTTAGTTTTGCGCAGCGCTGCGCACAACCCTCATCGGCGGCTGGAGGATTGTCTCCGTCGCGATTAATAATCTGTTCGTCACAAAGGGGATAACTATAGGAAAAATAATAGTAAAAAGGATTTTATCATGGAGATTGATGTGAGGGAGATCAATGCACGACCTGTCACGGAGTATAGATACCGAATAACGGTTTATAAAAAAGCCAGCAGCGTTGCTGCGTATTACCTTGATTTTAAAAAAGCGACGTTAAGGATGCGTCAATGGCTTATTGGGGCTTATCCTGCCTCGGAAGTATTGGACAATGCTTACGTCATGGAACTGTACGATGTAAGAGCATTGGAAAACCGCGCCGAAGTAACCAGATCCTTATTTGATACCTATACCAGGATGGCGTACACCCGATATGAACGAGAACAACTCTTCATTAATGGCATCGGCCTGGCGATCGTCACTTTTGTGGCGCAATACCAAGCAAGATTGGTTTTCAGTGTACCGCTCAGGCCAGCGCTAGCCAGAATTTATGACTCGCTCTTGAAAAAACACGCGCATCGCGTACATTATTTGTACAACCAAGAGCTTATTGAGGACGGATTATATGTCATCGAAATCCCGCCTGTTGACGGCAGAATCTCACCCAACCCCTATGAGCATAAAGGAACAGCACCAAAAAGAGATGCAAGCCTTCCACGAAGAATGGGCTGAACAAAGGCGCCGCGAATGGCGTGAACGCGGCGGCATTGAAGCAAGTGAAGCGCCCGCACGTGGCATCGATACCGAGCTTTCATCCTGATTCCGGTTCGTTCTTATTCTTCTTCTCCCGCCGTCAGCAATGCAATCCCCGCTTGCTCAATGGCCTCCCGCGCGGCGGCGGGCAACCCTTCGTCGGTAATGACGGCGTCAAAGGCAGCGATCGGCAGCGCCAGGTAGGTCGCGACCTTGCCGTATTTGGACGTATCGCTGAGCAGAATGCGGCGGCGGCTGGCCTCGACGATGGCCTTCTTCACCATCACCTTGTCTTCGTTCGGCGTCGACAGGCCGCGCATGCTCCACGAAGAGGCGGAGATGAACGCCAGATCGATAAACAGACCGCGCAGCGCCTGTGCCGCCGCTTCGCCGACGCAGGAGCGGTTTTCCCGGCACACGGTGCCGCCGGTGTGGATGATTCTGCACTGGCTGTGTTCGATCAGGAAGCCGGCGATGACAAAGTCGTTGGTCACCACCGTCAAATCGTCACGTTCACCGATCTGTTTCGCCAGCGCCAGCGTGGTGGTGCCGGCATCCAGATAGATACAGCTGCCGGCGGGAATTTGCCGCGCCGCCAGCCGGCCAATGGCGAGTTTCTGCCGGCTGAACATCCCCTCTTTGGCCTGGTGCGAAGGTTCGCTCGCCACCCGCTCGGGCGCCTGCACGCCGCCCGAGACCGACTGCACCGCGCCCTGTTCCTCCAGCTTTTGCAAATCACGGCGGATCGTCATGTGCGACACCCCCAGCCGTTCGGTCAGCTCGGCAATGCTGACGACGCCGCGTTCGGATACCAGCGCAAGAATTTGTTGATGGCGTTCTACAGGTATCACGGTTCCCTCTCGTTGCTGCGGTGATAATAATTGTGATTTTACGTCAATTTTCGTTCGCCGATAGCCCTAATTTTTCGCGGCGTGACGACGCGCGCAGTTAGGCCAGGCAAACATAAACTTATTTAAAAACATAATAGTAATGTTGATACTGGCCAGAAATCAGGCGAAAAATTCGTTTCACACATTGTTAATTATTGTGATATCGATCGCGGATAAACCGTCGACAAGCGCTTACATTTAACACAACAAAACAAATTATCACTAAAATTAACAGGAGTGCAGTATGACACACCCAGGGAATTATGCCGTCTGCATCATCGGACTGGGCGCGATGGGCATGGGCGCGGCGCGTTCGTGCCTCCGCGCCGGATTGACCACCTACGGGGCGGACCTGAATCCGCAGGCGCTGGCGACGCTGCAACAGGCTGGCGCGAAACAAGCGTCTACCAACGCGTGCGACTTCGCGGCCGAGCTGGACGCCGTGCTGCTGCTGGTGGTGAATGCCGCCCAGGTGAAGCAGATCCTGTTCGGCGAACAAGGCCTGGCGCCAAAGCTCAAGCCAGGCACCGCGGTGATGGTCTCTTCGACCATTTCCGCCGATGACGCCAAACAGATCGAGCAACGGCTGCTGGACTACGGGCTACCGATGCTGGACGCGCCGGTTTCCGGCGGAGCGGCCAAGGCGGAGGAAGGCCAGATGACGGTGATGGCCGCCGGCGCCGACGCCACCTTCGAGCGTCTGCAACCCGTGTTGGACGCCATCGCCGGCAAGGTTTACCGCATCGGCGAGACGATCGGTCTGGGCGCGACGGTAAAAATCATCCATCAGCTGTTGGCCGGCGTGCACATCGCCGCCGGAGCGGAAGCTATGGCGCTGGCCGCCCGCGCCGGCATCCCGCTGGACGTGATGTACGACGTGGTCACCCACGCCGCCGGCAACTCCTGGATGTTCGAAAATCGCATGCGCCACGTGGTCGACGGCGACTATGCGCCCAAATCGGCGGTGGATATCTTCGTCAAGGATTTGGGGCTGGTGGCGGATACCGCCAAGGCGCTGCACTTCCCGCTGCCGCTGGCCTCTACCGCTTTTACCATGTTTACCGCCGCCAGCAACGCCGGCTACGGTAAAGAAGATGACAGTGCGGTAATCAAAATCTTTGCCGGCATCGATCTGCCGCAGAAAAAGGAGGCGCTCTGATGCTGCTTGGCGTAATCGCGGATGACTTTACCGGCGCGACCGACATCGCCAGTTTTCTGGTGCAAAACGGCCTGCCGACGGTGCAGCTGAACGGCGTGCCGCAAGACGAAACCCAGATCAATGCACAGGCGGCGGTCATCAGCCTGAAATCGCGTTCCTGCCCGGCAGAACAGGCGGTCGAACTGTCGTTGCAGGCGCTGGCCTGGTTGCAAAAACAGGGCTGCCGCCAGTTCTACTTCAAATACTGCTCCACTTTCGACAGCACCGCACAGGGCAATATCGGCCCGGTGACCGACGCCCTGCTCACCGCGCTGGGGGAAAATTTCACGGTTGTCTCACCGGCGTTGCCGGTAAACGGCCGCACGGTCTATCAGGGCCACCTGTTCGTCGGGGAACAGCTGCTGTCTGAATCCGGCATGCGTCATCACCCGGTCACGCCAATGACCGACAGCAACCTGCTGCGCCTGATGGAATCCCAGGCCGCCGGGCGCTGCGGGCTGGTGACGGCGGCGGAAATGGATCGCGGCGCCGAGGCGGTCAGCGAGAAGCTGCGCCAACTGGCCCAGGAAGGCGTGCGCTACGCGGTGCTGGATACGCTCAACGAGCGGCATCTGCTCATCCAGGGTGAAGCGTTGAAAACGATGAAGCTGGTGACCGGCGGTTCAGGCCTGGCGATCGGCCTGGCGCGGCAATGGGCGCAAAGCGGCGATCGTGCGGCAGAGGCGGCCGGCGCGCCGCAGGGGGAAAAGGCAGCAGTGCTGTCGGGTTCGTGTTCTGTGATGACTAACCGGCAGGTGGCGCACTATCGCGAGCGCGCTTCGGCGCAGGCCATCGATATCGACCGTTGCCTCGAACCGCAGGCACGCGCCGCCTACGCCGCCGAGTTGGCGCACTGGGCGCAGCATCACGCCGGGGAGGCGCTTGCCCCGCTGATCTACGCCACCGCGGCGCCGGAAGCGCTGCAGCAAACGCAACGGCAGCACGGTAGCGCCGCCAGCGAGGCGGTGGAGGCGTTGTTCGCCGAATTGGTGGTGCAACTGCGCCAGTTGGGATTCAGCCGCTTTATCGTCGCCGGCGGAGAAACCTCCGGCGTGGTCACGCAGGCGCTGGGCATTCGCGGCTTCCATATTGGCCCCAGCATTTCCCCCGGCGTTCCCTGGGTGCGCGCCAGCGATCGGGCGATTTCCCTGGCGCTGAAATCAGGCAATTTTGGCGATGAAGCCTTCTTCGCGCGCGCGCAAACGGAGTTTCCAGTATGACCATGACCATCGAACAACAGGCGCGCGAAGAGATGGTGCGCCTCGGCGCCTCGTTTTTTCAACGCGGTTACGCCACCGGTTCCGCCGGCAACCTCTCGCTGTTGCTGCCGGACGGCGCGCTGCTGGCGACGCCGACCGGCTCTTGCCTGGGCGAGCTGCAGGCCGATCGCCTGTCTAAAGTGAGCCTGAACGGCGACTGGCTCTCCGGCGACAAGCCGTCGAAAGAGATCAGCTTTCACCGAGCGCTGTATCTGAACAATCCTGAATGCAAAGCGGTGGTGCACCTGCATTGCACCTACCTCACGGCGCTCTCTTGCCTGCAGGGGCTGGACGTCGACAACGCCATCAAACCGTTCACCCCCTATGTGGTGATGCGCGTCGGCAAGGTGCCGGTGGTGCCCTACTATCGCCCCGGTGACGAAAGGTTGGCGCAGGATCTGGCTCGCCTGGCGCCGACCCACCGCGCCTTTTTGCTGGCCAACCACGGGCCGGTGGTGACCGGTAAAAACCTGCGAGCGGCGGCGGACAATGCCGAAGAGATGGAAGATGCGGCGCGGCTGATCTTCACCCTTGGCGATCGTCCGATCCGCTATTTGACCGATGATGAAATTGCCGAATTACGGAGCTGACCCATGCCTAAATTTGCCGCCAATTTATCGATGATGTTTACCGAGGTGCCGTTCCTCGATCGCTTCACCGCCGCTGCCGAACAAGGCTTCAGCGCGGTGGAATTCCTGTTCCCTTACGAACATCCCGCCGAGCTGTTGGCCGAAAAGCTGCGCGAACACGGCCTGCAACAGGTGCTGTTCAATACCGCGCCCGGCGATGTCGCCGCCGGCGAATGGGGACTGGCGGCGCTGCCGGGCCGCGAGCAAGATGCGCGCGCTGATATCGATCGCGCGCTGGCCTACGCCATCGCCCTTTCCTGCCCCTGCGTGCACCTGATGGCCGGCGTGGTGCCCGCGGGCGCGGATCGGCAGCGTTATCTCGACACCTTTATCGCCAATGCGCGCTATGCCGCCGACGCCTTCGCCCCGCACGGCGTCAAGGTGCTGATCGAAGCGCTCAGCCCACCGATCAAGCCCGACTACCTGTTCGCCAGTCAACATCAGGCGGCGGAAGCGGTGGCGGCGATCGAGAGACCGAACGTGTTCATCCAGTTCGACTTTTTCCACGCGCAGTTAGTGGACGGCAATATCAGCGGGCTGCTGGAAACGCTGGCCGGGCGCTACGCGCATATCCAGATAGCCTCGGTGCCGGATCGTCATGAACCGGATGAGGGCGAACTGAATTACCCGTGGCTGTTCGACAAACTGGATGCGCTCGGCTATCAGGGCTGGATCGGTTGCGAATACCGCCCGCGTGGCGACACCGCCGCCGGACTCGGCTGGCTGAAGCCTTACCGCTAAAGCCGCACGCCGACACCAGGAAAACGATTTTATAACAATGAAACGCACCCGTATCGCCACGCGGCGATCGCGGTGCCCAACGCTTACCCAACGAAAGGCTTTTTTCATGTCTACCTCTCTGCTGTTGCTGATTGCCGTACTCGGCGTGGTGCTGCTGTTATTGATGGTGATCAAGGCGAAGGTGCAACCCTTTGTCGCGCTGTTGGTGGTCAGTCTGCTGGTGGCGTTGGCCAGCGGCATTCCGACCGGTGAAGTGATGAAAGTGATGACCGCCGGGATGGGCGGCGTGCTTGGCTCGGTGACCATCATCATCGGTCTGGGGGCGATGCTCGGGCGCATGATCGAACACTCGGGCGGCGCCGAGTCGCTGGCGCAACGCTTCAGCCAGGGGCTGGGGCCGAAACATACCGTCGCCGCGCTGACCCTCGCCGCATTTATCCTCGGCATTCCGGTCTTCTTCGACGTCGGCTTTATCATTCTGGCGCCGATTATTTACGGCTTCGCCAAGGTCGCCAAAGTGTCGCCGCTAAAGTTCGGCCTGCCGATGGCCGGCGTGATGTTAACGGTACACGTCGCGCTGCCGCCGCACCCCGGCCCGGTCGCCGCCGCCGGCCTGCTCAACGCCGACATCGGTTGGCTGACCATCATCGGCCTCGCGATCTGTATTCCGGTCGGCGTGATCGGCTATTTCGCCGCCAACTACCTCAACCGCAAAACCTATCCGTTATCGATAGAGGTGCTGGAACAACTGCAGCTGGCGGCGCCGGAGCCGCGGCCGGAAGATCACGCGCCGCTCAGCGATCGCATCAACCCGCCCGGCGCCGGCCTGGTGGCGGCGCTGATCGTCATCCCGATCGCCATCATCATGCTCGGCACCGTCTCCGCCACGCTGTTGCCGGCAGGCTCGGCGCTGCGCGATGCGCTGTCTCTGCTGGGGTCGCCGGCGGTGGCGCTGATGATAGCCCTGCTGCTGGCCTTCTACTTCCTGGCGCTGCGCCGCGGCTGGAGTCTGCAACACGCCAGCGACGTGATGGGCGCCGCGCTGCCGACCGCCGCGGTGGTGATCCTGGTGACCGGCGCGGGCGGCGTGTTCGGCAAGGTGTTGGTGGAATCCGGCGTCGGCAAGGCGCTGGCGGAAGTGCTGACGGCCATCGGCCTGCCGCTGGTGCCCGCCGCGTTTATCATTTCTCTGGCGCTGCGCGCTTCGCAGGGTTCCGCCACCGTGGCGATCCTGACCACCGGCGGCCTGTTGTCGGAAGCGGTCAGCGGGTTGAATCAGCTGCAGCTGGTGCTGGTGACGCTGGCGACCTGTTTCGGCGGACTGGGGCTTTCCCACGTCAACGACTCCGGTTTTTGGATCGTCACGCGCTATCTGGGGCTGTCGGTGGCCGATGGCCTGAAGACCTGGACGGTGCTGACCACCCTGCTCGGCCTGAGCGGCTTTCTGTTCACCTGGCTGTTGTGGCTGGCGGTGTGATTTCTCTGGCATACTGAACGCCGTTGTTTTTCATCGCCTTTCACCCTGTGCAGGAGCAGCAACATGACCGTAATCAACACCGCGCCAACGCTTATCACCGAACGCCTGCGGCTGGACGCGCACACGCTGGACGACTTCGACTCGCTGGCCGCGCTGTGGGCCGATCCGCTGGTGGTGCGCTATATCGGCGGCACGCCGCGCGACCGGGAAGACTCCTGGGGGCGCCTGATGCGCTACGTCGGCCACTGGGCGCTGCTGGGATACGGGTATTGGGCGGTGCGTGACAAACAAAGCGGCGAGTATCTCGGCAGCATCGGCTTCTCCAACTTCCTGCGCGACATCACCCCGGCGCTCGACGCGCCGGAAATGGGCTGGACGCTGGTGAGCTCGGCGCACGGCAAAGGCTACGCCACCGAGGCGCTGCGGGCGGCGCTGGCCTGGGGTAAGACGCACCTGCCGGGCGCGCAAACCGTCTGCATCATCTCGCCGGAAAACCAGGCCTCGCTGGCGCTGGCGAAAAAAGTCGGCTTTAGCGAAAGCCACCGCAGCGAGTATCACCAGAGCCCGATCGTCGTGATGCATTGCCCGCTTTGAATGCCTAAGCGCGTTGCACCGTCAACGCCGTCTGAATGAAGTTGTCCCGCAGCGCGTCGGCGCGCTGCGGATCCCAGGCGATACCGACCTGCCACTCCGTCTCCTCGCCGCTCAGCGGTAAAATGTCGATACCGGCCGGCGCGATATGCGTGATGCTGTGCGGCAGCAGCGCGACACCGACGCCGGCGGCAACCAACGCCAACAACGTTTGGATATCACCGGCCTGCTGCACCACATTCGGCACCAACCGGTGAGCGGCGATAAACCGCAGCGACTGATCGCTCAGCCCGCGCCCGCGTTTGGGCGTCAGCTGCAACAGCGGCAACTGATTGAAACGCGCCATCAGATCGTCGGCGCGCAGCGCCAGCGCGCCCGGCGCGGCCAGCACCAACCGATCGCTCAGCAATGCCACGCCGCACAGCGGCGTATTGACCGGCAAACGCACGAACCCCGCCTGCAACTCTCCCTGCAGCAACAGCTGATACTGGCGTTCCGACGGCAAGTCCTCCAGGCCGATCGCCACCTCGGGGAACCGTTGGCGAAAGGCCGCCACCAGCTGCGGCGCCAGATGAAAGCTGGAAAGGCCAAATCCCAGCGACAGCCGCCCCGCTTCCCCGAGGGCCACCCGCCGCGCGCGCCGCTGAAACTGCTGGTACTGCGCCACCAGCGCCTGCGCCTCCGGGTAGAGCCGCTGCCCGCCGGCGGTAAGCACCGCCCCCTGTCGGCCACGCTCGAACAATCGAACGCCGAGCTGGGTTTCCAGCGCCTGAATTTGCTTGCTCAGCGCCGGTTGGCTGATGCATAGCCGGCTCGCCGCCTGACGATAGTTGCCCTGTTCGGCCAGCGCCACCAGGGCGCGCAGTTGTTTTATATCCATTCCATTAAGTTATCGAATAAGGAATTTAATTGATTATACAGTAATCAATCCACCTGCTGTAATCAACGCAGACCCTAACCGGAGAGACCCCATGACCATCTCATTGCGCGCCGCCACGGTGCAATTCCAGCATCGCGCCAACGATAAAAATTACAACCTGTCGACCATCGAGCGCTTTATCGCTCAGGCGGCCGAGCAGCAGGTACAGCTGCTGGCCTTCCCGGAAATGTGCATCACCGGCTATTGGCACGTACGCCATCTGTCCGACGCCGAAGTGCGGGCGCTGGCGGAACCGATCGCGGCCAGCCCTTCGCTGGCGCGCATTCGCCCGCTGGCGGAGCGTTACAACATGGCGATCGGCGTCGGGCTGATCGAGCTGGGCGATGACGGCCGTTGCTACAACGCCTACGCCGTATGCCTGCCGGACGGCGCGCTGCATGTGCACCGTAAACTGCACGCCTTCGAACATCCGGCTCTCGCCAGCGGCGATCGCTATACGGTGTTCGACACCCCCTGGGGCGTGCGCGTGGGCGTATTGATCTGTTGGGACAACAATCTGGTGGAGAATGCGCGCGCGACGGCGCTGCTGGGCGCGGAGGTGTTGATGGCCCCGCACCAGACCGGCGGCACCCATTCGCGCAGCCCGCACGGTATGAAGCCGATCCCACAGGCGCTGTGGCAGCGGCGAGCGGAAGATCCGCAGGCGATAGAAGCCGCCTTTCGCGGCGAACACGGCCGCGGCTGGCTGATGCGCTGGCTGCCCTCGCGCGCTCATGACAACGGGCTGTTTTTGCTGTTCAGCAACGGCGTGGGCCGCGATGACGATGAGGTACGCACCGGCAATGCGATGATCCTCGATCCCTACGGCCGCATCGTGGCGGAGACCTGGGCGGCGGAGGACCGGCTGGTCAGCGCCGATCTCGATCTGACGCTGATCCCGCTCAGCACCGGCCGCCGCTGGATTTACGGACGCCGCCCCGAGCTGTACGGTTTACTGACCGAACCGCAAGGCTATGAGCGCGATGCCCGCAGCGCGCGCTTTTCGACGCAGCCGACGGGGCGCGGCAGCTAATGACAGATAAAAAAAATCCGCCCGAAGGCGGATTTTTTATCCGCGCGGCAACCTGTGCCGCGCATTCACGCCCGCAGGCATGAAGAAATCTTAGAAGCGGTAGCCTACGCCAACGTTCCAGCTGCCAACGTCCACGCTGCGGATGCGGCTCTGCTCGTAGCCAACGTCCAGGGCAACGTTTTCGATTGGGTTGAACTGCAGACCGGCACCGTAGGTGAAGCCGTAGTCGCTGTTGCCACCTTTGTTACCGCCAGCCTGGGCGTTGTCGATGTTTTTGCCGTAGCCAACACCGATCACACCGTAGATGCTCGCCCAGTCGTTGAAGCGGTAAGCTGGACCTGCGGTGATGGAATCGTACTGAGATTTCTTGTAGAAACCGCTTTCAGAACGATTTTTTTCCAGGTGGGTGAAGGAGCCGATCACACCCAGTGGGTTGTTATCGAACTCGTAACGGTATTTCAGGTTGAAACCGTTGGCCTTGTTAGCAACGCCTTGGAGATCACCCTGCGCATAGCCAGCGGATACGGTGCTCTGACCAGCGAATGCGGTACCTGCGCTAACTGCTAATACGCAAGCTGCTACTGCGGAAAGACATGCAATTTTTTTCATAACCACCTCAAACGCGTTTTATTATTAAGTACATCCATTTGTTCATGCTTTGAAAATATAACAAAAATTAGCGTGAAACTCTGCCTTGAAATGAGTGTCTAATGCTTTATATCGTGTAACAGAAGATTTCAAGAACAGTGTATCTGCTTCTTTTCGCTCTATTTTCGGCCGTATTCTACGGCTTTCTGTGACAAAAATCACCAATTTAATATCCAGATAATTCTTAAGAAAAAGCGCACTTTTTGACCAAATTCGCCACATCTCATCCGAGGATCGGCGGATTTCACCGCGATGTGCGCTTTTCTCAGACAGATTTTCGCCATTTCATTTACACTGCTCGCATCCCCGTTTCGACCGTTTTCTCAAGGCTGAGGAACGGCGCAAAAAAGGCCCGTTAAGGATGTCGTTATCTACTTCCGGCAGAGCGCCCTCCGCGCTGCTGCCCATCTGTCTGTTAATCATCGCCATGGTGTCTATCCAAAGCGGTGCCTCGTTGGCCAAAAGCCTGTTCCCGATCGTGGGCGCGGAAGGCATTACGACGCTGCGTCTTTTCATCGGCACCCTGATTCTGTTCATTATCTTCCGCCCGTGGCGTATGCGCATCGTCGCCGGCAGCCGCTTGCCGCTGCTGATTTACGGCCTGTCGCTCGGCGCGATGAACTACCTGTTCTACCTGTCGCTGCGCACCGTGCCGCTCGGCATCGCCGTGGCGTTGGAGTTTACCGGCCCGTTGGCGGTGGCCATGTTCTCGTCGCGGCGGCCGATCGACTTTCTCTGGGTGGCGCTGGCGATCGCCGGGTTGTGGTTCCTGTTGCCGCTCGGCCACGGCGTAGGTGGGATCGATCCGTTCGGCGCCGCCTGTGCGCTCGGCGCCGGCGCCTGCTGGGCGGTCTATATCATTTTCGGCCAAAAGGCCGGCGGCGATCACGGCCCCGGCACGGTGGCGCTCGGTTCGTTGATCGCCGCGCTGGTGTTCTGCCCGATCGGCGCCTGGCAAACCGGCAGCGTGCTGTTCAACCTCGATATTCTGCCGGTCGCGCTGGCGGTGGCGATCCTCTCCACCGCGCTGCCTTATTCGCTGGAGATCATCGCGCTGCCCAAAATTCCGGCGCGCACTTTCGGCACCTTAATGAGCCTGGAGCCGGCGATGGCGGCGCTGTCCGGCATGCTGTTCCTCGGCGAACACCTGAGCGGCGTACAATGGTTGGCGCTGGCGGCGATCATCGCCGCCTCCATGGGTTCCGCCCTGACCATTCGCCCCAAACCGCGCCTCGAAAGCCTTTCCTGATCGCCTGACTCGCCTGCCGACCGCAACGCCGGAATGCAGGCGGGTTAACTGTTTTCCTCGTGACAAATCGGCATACTTCCCCTTAGCCTGTATCGCAGGCTCTTTGGACTTTCGCTCACATGGAGAATAACAGTGATTCATAACAGCCTGTTCAACCCACGCTTCGGCCGCGGACTCGCGCCAGCGCTGGTTTCAACCCTGACCGAGTTGCGCCGATGCGACCTGCCCGAACTGGCGCTGGGCCATCACCCGATCGACGGCGATAACATCTTTATGGACGTGATGACGCTGACCACCGTGCCGGCGGCGGAAAAGCGCGCCGAAATGCATCAGGAGTACATCGCGCTGCATCTGCTGATCAGCGGCGAAGAACGCATCGAATACGGCCTGGCGGGCGACTGGCATCGCGAACATCCGCATGCAGAAAATAGCGACCTGCTGCTGCTGGACATCAAACGCCACCCGCAAACGCTGCACATGACGCACGGTATGTTCGCGATCTTTTTCCAGATGGAACCGCATAAGACCGGCTGCCTGTGGCAGCAGCCGCAGCACGTCAAGAAAGCGGTGGTGAGGATCCATCACCGCCTGCTGCTGTGAGCCTGCGGCAGCGTCCGTAGAAAATCGGCGGCCTGGCGGGGAGAGCGCAAGCGCACGAAACGGCGCCCTGCATCGGTACGGGCCATCTCCGCCAGGTATTTTCGCCGGTTCTTCGAGTAAGTGCGGATCGTCCACAGCACGATCGACTCGCGGCTAAAGAAAGAACGGCGGAAACTTTCCCGATTGCCGGTGCCCGGCCACAGCTCGCTTTTGCTGGCCGCGCGTCGGCACGCGCGCCGCACGGCTTGCCACAACGTGCGGCAGAAACCGTAGTCCAGCCACAGGATATAATCGACCTCGCGCCACTTGATCGGTTGCGTGCGGCTATAGTTGCCGTCCAGCACCCAGCCTCCTCCCGCTTCGGCCAGCGTCTGCTCAAGCCGCGCCAGGAACGCACCATCGGGCGTCCCCTGCCACTCGGGCCGCCAATAGAGTCTGTCCATCTCGATATAGGGAACGTCAAGACGTTCCGCCAGTTGACGCGCCAGAGTGCTTTTACCGCTGCCGCTGGTGCCGACGACGTTAATTTTCATTATTCGCCTATAAAGAGAGAGGATAATTACCCTACTGTAGCGGCATCAATTACCGCTATCAATATGAATGGATGAGAAATTAACACCACGATAACAAAGCGGATATTTAGCCGAAACCCGCAGGCGAAAAAATAAAATAACCAAGGTAAATTTTCACAGCCATAAACAATAAATCAGTGAATGATAAATAATTATATTTTTCATGCTGTTGCATTAAATAAAAATTCAACCAGACCAATTATTCGTAGGCTAACCCTATTTGTGCAATAGCCATTTTCGTCCGGCAAAAATAAACAGCCCTGCTATAATTGATCCCGTAACGAAATAGGACAACGACTAATCAAGAGGATATCTGATATGAGTACCGCTAAACTGGTGAAAACGAAATCTTCTGATCTGCTGTATACCCGTAACGATCTGGACGAAAAAATCAAACTGGCCGCCATCAAGGCGCTGAACCATCAGGTCGTGCAATTCATCGATCTCTCGTTGATCACCAAACAGGCGCACTGGAACATGCGTGGCGCGAACTTTATCGCGGTTCATGAAATGCTGGACGGCTTCCGCACCGCCATCATCGAGCACCAGGACACCTTCGCCGAGCGCGTGGTGCAGCTGGGCGGCGTGGCGCTGGGCACCGTACAGGTGGTGAACGATCGCACGCCGCTGAAAAGCTATCCAACCAATATCCACAGCGTGCAAGAACACCTGAAAGCGCTGGCCGATCGCTACGGCGCGGTGGCGAATGACATCCGCAAAGCCATTACCGAAGTGGAAGACGAAGACACCGCCGACATGTTCACCGCCGCCTCGCGCGATCTGGACAAGTTCCTGTGGTTCATCGAATCCAATATCGAATAACGCCGCAACGCGTTGCAGACCGCCCGTCGTGCCGGGCAGAACAGGCTGGGCTTCGCCCGGCCTGTTTTCTTTTGCGCGGTCGTTGAATTGTGCAAAAAACGGCCCATATTAAACGGTAGGTTTCCCTTATCAGGAGGTGATGATGGCCAGCGGCTGGGCGGCGGACGGCGCCGTACAAGATCAAATTGATTCTACCGTCGACGATGCGGTGCAGCGCGCGCGTGATGCGCTCGGGCATGGCGAGAGCGAACGCTATTGCCAGGAATGCGGAGAACCGATCCCCGAGGCGCGCCGCAAGGCGCTGAAGGGGGTGCGTTATTGCCTCGCCTGCCAGACCGAACAAGACAAAAAACACGCGGCCACCAGCCTATACAACCGGCGCGGCAGCAAAGACAGCCAGTTGCGTTAGCATTATCTGCTCCCCTTTTTCTCCTCTCGCGGCCCCCGCTTGCACCGTCGGTGCATCATGAAAGTTAGAGTTAGTTATCAATATTGAAGCAAAAACGTTAAAGAACGGTTGTTTCACAGCCAAAATTTGGTTAATGATAGCCCCGTGCACCAAGATAATTCTTACGCACCATTTCGGTGCTTCATTGTGGTGCGCAACCATAACAATTCGCCTTTCCGGCACAACATCACGAAGTAACTCTTTGTTTTTATAGTAGTTGAAAACATGGCACGATTTTTTCATGGCACCAACTGCAATATAAAAAATGGGTAATCCGCAACCTGTACAGGAATTCCTCTCATGAAGTCGATTTTTAAAGTCTCCCTGGCCGCACTCTCCCTGGCCTTTGCCGTAAGTTCCCACGCAGCAGACAAACTGGTGGTCGCCACCGACACCGCTTTCGTTCCTTTTGAGTTCAAGCAAGGCGACAAATACGTCGGCTTCGACATCGACCTGTGGGCCGCCGTCGCCAAAGAGCTGAAGCTGGACTACACCCTGAAACCGATGGACTTCGGCGGCATCATTCCGGCGCTGCAGACCAAAAACGTCGATCTGGCGCTGGCCGGCATCACCATCACCGATGAGCGCAAGAAAGCCATCGACTTCTCAGACGGTTACTACAAAAGCGGCCTGCTGGTGATGGTCAACGCTGACAACAACAGCGTGAAAAGCATCGACGATCTGAACGGCAAAGTGGTGGCGGTGAAGAGCGGCACCGGCTCGGTGGATTACGCCAAGCAGCACATCAAAACCAAGGATCTGCGTCAGTTCCCGAACATTGACAACGCCTATATGGAACTGGGCACCAAGCGCGCCGACGCGGTGCTGCACGACACGCCAAACATCCTATACTTCATTAAGACGGCCGGCGCCGGCAAGTTCAAAACCGTCGGCGATTCGCTGGAAGCGCAGCAGTATGGCATCGCCTTCCCTAAAGGCAGCGACGCGCTGCGCGAGAAGGTGAACGGCGCGCTGAAAACCCTGCGCGAGAACGGCACCTATAACGAAATCTACAAGAAGTGGTTCGGCACCGAACCTAAGTAAGCTGTGAATTTGGCAAGCTATTAACTTAAGCACAGGGGGCGCTTAACCCCCTGCGCTTCGTTGTATCTGATACCCACGTTTGGGATCACCGGGAGAAATATCATGCAGTTCGACTGGAGCGCCATCTGGCCCGCCATTCCTATCTTGTTAGAGGGCGCCAAAATGACCCTGTGGATTTCGGTCCTCGGTCTGATTGGCGGCCTGATCATCGGCCTCGTCGCCGGCTTTGCCCGCACCTACGGCGGTTGGATCGCCAACCACATCGCGTTGGTGTTTATCGAAGTGATCCGCGGTACGCCGATCGTGGTGCAGGTGATGTTCATCTACTTCGCCCTGCCGATGGCGTTCACCGATTTGCGCATCGATCCGTTCACCGCGGCGGTGGTGACCATCATGATCAACTCCGGCGCCTACATCGCGGAAATCACCCGCGGCGCGGTGCTGTCTATCCATAACGGTTTCCGCGAGGCCGGCCTGGCGCTCGGCCTGTCGCGCCGCGAAACCATCCGCTACGTCATTATGCCGCTGGCGCTGCGCCGCATGCTGCCGCCGCTGGGCAACCAGTGGATCATCAGCATCAAAGACACCTCGCTGTTCATCGTGATCGGCGTGGCGGAGCTGACCCGTCAGGGTCAGGAAATTATTGCCGGTAACTTCCGCGCGCTGGAAATCTGGAGCGCCGTGGCGGTTATCTATCTGATTATTACCCTGGTGCTGAGCTTCGTGCTGCGTCGTCTGGAAAGAAGGATGAAAATCCTGTGATTGAATTTAAAAACGTCTCCAAGCATTTTGGCCAAACCCAGGTGCTGCACAACATCGATTTGAAGATCGACAAAGGCGAAGTGGTGGTGATCATCGGGCCGTCCGGCTCCGGCAAATCCACCCTGCTGCGCTGCATCAACAAGCTGGAAGAAGTCACCAGCGGCGATCTGATCGTCGACGGCCTGAAAGCCAACGATCCGAAAGTGGACGATCGGTTGATCCGCCAGGAAGCCGGCATGGTGTTCCAGCAGTTCTATCTGTTCCCGCACCTGACGGCGCTGGAAAATGTCGCCTTCGGCCCGATCCGCGTACGCGGCGCGAAGAAGTCCGATGCGGAAAAGCTGGCGCGCGAGCTGCTGGCCAAGGTCGGTCTGGCGGAGCGCGCCCACCATTACCCGTCTGAACTGTCGGGCGGCCAGCAGCAGCGCGTGGCGATTGCCCGCGCGCTGGCGGTGAAGCCGAAAATGATGCTGTTCGACGAGCCGACCTCCGCGCTCGATCCGGAACTGCGCCACGAAGTGCTGAAGGTCATGCAGGATCTGGCCGAAGAAGGGATGACGATGGTCATCGTCACTCATGAAGTCGGCTTTGCCGAAAAAGTGGCGTCGCGCCTGATCTTTATCGACAAGGGCCGGATTGCCGAAGACGGCAATCCGCACGATCTGATCAATCATCCGCCAAGCCCGCGTCTGCAGGAGTTCCTGCAGCACGTGTCCTGATCCAAGCGGTTTAACGGCGGGCGCGCCACGCGCCCGCCGCTTTCATTCCGCACGCTCTCCCACGCCCCGTCGCGCCACCTTTCCTACTATATTGATTGTTTTTCATCGTATTGCTTTTATATCCGCCGATCACAGAACGCCAAAGAGAGGAACCATGCCGCCAAACGCATACTCCCGACGAGGTTCTCATCTGCGAGAACACCTGCTTTTCCTGCTGCTGTTGCTGGCCCTGAACGTCTTCGCACCACCGGCGCTGGCGCAAAATGCGCCGCCCGCGCCCGCCGACAAGAGTGAGCAGCAGAAAGCCGCCTACGCCGCGCTGGCCGATCTGCTGCAAGACGACAAAGCGCGCGCGGAACTCATCAACCACCTGAAACAGACCGCCGGCGACGCCCCCGCCGCCGCGCCGGCAACGCCGGAAGAATCGACGCCCGCTACGCTGAGCGACAGCCTGAACTCGCTGGCGCAGGAAGGCATCGGCACCTTTAACCAAAAGCTCGGCGCGCTGCAAAAGCTGATCGACTCCGGCCCGAAGCGCGTTTTCAATCCCGCCGGCTTTTTCCGCGCGCTGGGCTACTTTCTGCTGACGGTGGCGGTTACCTTTGCGCTGTTCCACCTGATCCGGCGGCTGATCGCGCCGCTGTACAAACGCATGGGCAGTTGGGGACACAATGCGCGGCTACAGCGCGGCCCGTGGTATAAACGCCCCGCCGCTATTCTCGGCGCTTTCGCCATCGATCTGCTGGTGCTGCTGCTGGCGCTGGCGGCAGGCAACCTGTTCGCCCGCCATGTCCACGCCGACAGCGCCACCATTCTGCGGCTGCAGACCCTGTTTCTCAGCGCCTTCGCGGTGATTGAATTTTTCAAGGCGGTGCTGCGGCTGATTTTCGCCCCCAACTTCGACTATCTGCGCCCCTTCCCCTTCAGCGACCGAAGCGCGCACTACTGGAACACGCGCCTCGCCTGGCTCAGCGGCCTGATCGGCTACGGCCTGATGGTGGTGGTGCCGGTGGTGGCGGTACAAATAAGCTACCCGGCCGCCGCCACCGTCAACCTGGTGGTGATGCTGGCGCTGACGCTGTACGCCATTTGGCTGATCCTGCACAACCGCAAGCCGATACAGCAACAGATCAACCTGCTGGCCGAACGGTCGATGGCGTTTTTCAGCGTGATCCTGCGCGGCCTGGGGCATATCTGGCATCTGCTGGCGATCGCCTATTTTCTGGTGTTGTTCGTGCTGTCCCAGTTCGACATCGGCAACAGCCTGCGCTTTATGATGAGCGCCACGGTGAAAAGCCTGTTGGTGGTCGGCGTCGGCGCGCTGCTGTCCGGCATGCTGACCCGCTGGATTTTCCGCCGCATTTCACTGCCGACCGACGTCAATCTGCGCTACCCGATGCTCGAGCGGCGCATCAACTCCTACATCCCGAACGGGCTGAAGATACTGCGGGTGATGGTGGTGCTGGCGGTGACGCTGTTCCTGCTCGATGCCTGGCACCTGATCAACCTGTATCAATGGGCGGGCAGCGAAAATGGCCAGCGGACGCTCGGCGGGCTGGTGCATATTCTGCTGATCCTGTTGATCGCCGTGTTCAGCTGGACGCTGATGGCCAGCATCATCGAGCACCGCCTGGCGCTGGAGCTGAGCAACGGCGTGCGGCCGAGCGCGCGCGAACGCACGCTGCTGACGCTGTTTCGCAACGTGTTGGCTATCGTGATCAGCACCATCACCGTGATGATCGTGCTGTCCCAGGTGGGATTGAACATCGCGCCGCTGCTGGCGGGCGCCGGCGCGCTGGGGCTGGCCATCAGCTTCGGCGCCCAGACGCTGGTGAAAGACGTGATCACCGGCGTGTTCATCCAGTTTGAAAACGGCATGAACACCGGCGAATACGTCACCGTCAGCGGCATCACCGGCACGGTGGAGCGCATGACCATCCGCTCGATCGGCCTGCGCGACGACTACGGCGTCTATCACATCGTGCCGTACTCTTCGATCACCACGCTGGCCAACTATGCGCGTGAGTTCGGGGTGTACCGCGCCAACTATACCGTCAGCCGCGACGAGGACATCGATCGGGTCAATGCGGTGCTGCATCAAGCCATCGAGGCGCTGAAGCAGGATGAACAGGTGAAGCATTTCCTGATTGGCGAGCCGGTCTTCAACGGCGTGGTGGCGCTGGGCGATCGCTCGTTCACCACCCGCGTGACGGTGCGCACGCAGGCGCTGAAACAGTGGGTGGTGCAATACGCCCTCGACCGGCTGGTGAAAATCCATTTCGATCGGGCCGGCATCGGCATGCCGCAGCAGGCGATGCAGATTTCCCGCGCGCCGCAGCCGCATGACGAGCAGGCGCCGCCCGCGGCGATCTGAGGTTAGCGCCCGCGCCCGCAGGGCTGAGCGGCCAGGAAGGCCGCCACGTCCTGCCGGTAGGCGTCGTATTGCACCGAACGCGGGGCAAACAGGCCCACCACGTTGGTCAGCCACGGATGGCGCGCGAACAGCGGCTTGACCATCACGTGATCGGCTTCGTCGATGCGCGTCACCGTCAGCAGCGAGGCCGGGAGCGTTTGCCGGTAAACGCGCTCGGTTTCGTCCGCGTCCACGTTGACGTCGCGCCCGCCCAGGATCAGGTGCACCGGCGTGGTGAAATGCCGCAATCCCGCCGTCGCGTCGCTGGCCATGTTAGCGCGGATAAAGCGCCAGCGGTCGGCGCTCAATGCGGCGGCGGCGCCATACTCGCGGCGGTACTCCGCGTAGCCGTACGATTGTTCGAGCAGCGTTTGGATATGGCGCCAATGCGCCTCGCGCGCCTGGATCTGCGCTTCATCATCCCCCGCCGCCGCCATCGCCGCCCGGGTGTTATAGCGCCCCTGTCGCAGCCAGTTGATCGCCGGCGCCACCGCCAGCGTAAACGCGATGTCGGGGCGCAAACGCGCCACCTCCGGCATCACCCACCCCGCCTGGCTGGTGCCCCACAGCCCCACGCAGCGCGCATCGAAGCGCCCGTCCCGCCGGACCCAGTCGATGATATCGACGGTTTCCCGCGCGCGATCCGCCATGGTCTGATGCAGCCAGTTGCCGCCGGAGCCGCCAACGCCCGGCTTATCGAAGGCTAAAACCGCATAGCCCTGCTGCGCCATCGCCTCCCAAATGCCGTAATAGCCTTCGTCGCGGCTGGCGTTGGCCGGCCCATCGCCGTGCACGAACACCACGACGCCGGGCTTGACCGGCGCATGCTCCGGCAGCACCAGCGTGCCGGTCAACCGATTGCCGCCGGCGGTCACCGCGACCGGTTCGGTGACAAAGCGAAAGTCGTTGACGTAAATCACCCAGCCAAGCGCCGCCAAAACCAGCGCCACGAGGCACAGCCCTATTTTGCGCACGTCGCCTCCCCGTTGCGTTTCTCCATCAATATCCAATCGGCCTGGCCGAACAGCAGCCCCAGCAAGGCGTAATGCTCTTCGCGCCGCACCTGAAAGCCGCAGCGCCGGTACAGACGCTGCGCATTCACGTTGCGCCGGCTGACATGCAGGCTCAGGCGCCGGCCTGCGCCTTGTTCGGCGGCGTAGTCGTTCATCCACTGCAGCAGTCGCCTGCCCACCCCTTTGCCGCGCTGATTCTCCGCCACCGCCAGGTAAGAGAGATACAGCTCATCGGCCGCCGGGGCATGCTGCAACACCGCCATTTGCAGATACATGCGCCAAACGTTCAGCCAGCCATAGCGGCGACACAGCCGCCAAATCGGCAATCCGCGCGGGCGCAACCCGCCGTCGCCCTCTGCCTCGGCCGCATTGAGGGCAAAGGCCGCCACCACCTGTTCATTCTGTTTCACCACGAAACTGCGCTCCCGGCTGCCGCTTTGCCGCCAACACCACAGCCGATAGAACAGACGCCACTGAAGGCGGGCGCTCAGACGGCGCGCGCGCTGGAATTTGTCGCAGAACGCGGCGTAGATCAACGCCGCCGTTTGCAGCCGGTCAGCGTCGCGATAAGGCTCAATGTGCAACATATCAACCTCGACTAGGGATGCCGGTAGAGCAGGTGTTCCAACAGCCGCACCGGCGTGGTCCCTTCCGGCGCAGGCGACGCAAAGATCGCCTGCCGCCAGGCCTGGCTTTCGATCACGTCCAGCACCAGCTGCGCGAGCGGCAAGGGCGCTATCGCCGGCGCGATCTCGCCGATTTGCTGAGCCTCGGCGATCGTCGTCGCCAGCGCCTCAATCAACTGCCGCTGGTTGGCGCTGAACGGTTCGGCCAATGCCGGGTTACGCGCCACTTCAGCCACAATCTCCGCCGTCAGTTGCACATTGTCCGGTTCGGCGACAAAAGCGTGATAGGCGGTGAAAAAGGCCGACAGCGCCTCTTTCGGCCGCTTTTTCTCGGCCCGCAATGCGGCGGCGAACTCGGCGAATACGCCGTTTTCCAGCAGCGCGATCTCGCCGATCAGCGCCTCCTTGCCGGAAAAATGGTTATAGAGGTTGCCCACGCTGACGCCCGCCGCCTGGGCGATATCCCGCATGCTGGTCTGGTGAAATCCCTTATGGGTAAAGCTGTGCAGCGCAGCGTCGACAATCTTTTCTCGGTTTCCCATCGGCAACTCCCGAAACGGTGAAGGGGGCGCCTGGCGCCATAAATTGACATTAATGAACGAACGTTCGTTCATATCAAGTCTAGCATAGACCGGTAAAATTGAACCGCAGCTCAACGGCGCAGAGATCGGTGGGAAGAGACAAACGCCGCCCCGCTTTCAGGGGCGGCGTCCGGCAGACTCAGTGCAACGCGTCGCCCTGCTTCACCGACGTAAACGCCTGCATCAGCTTCACGACGTCATGCATGCCGATATTGACCTGGTTGATCACTTCTCCGGCGTCATGGGTCAATGCCACACCGCCCCCGGCCTGTTCCACGCAGGTCGCCATGCCGGCGATCGCCGCCGCCACGCCTTGCTGGATAGACTTGGTCATGCGTTCGATCTCGGTCGCCGCCTTGCGCGACTGCTCCGCCAGCGTGCGCACTTCATTGGCCACCACCGCAAAACCGCGCCCGTGCTCACCGGCGTGGGCGGCTTCGATGGAAGCGTTAATCGCCAACAGATTGGTTTGGGCGGCGATTTTACGAATGGCTTCGACGATGGTGCCGATCTGCTGAGAGCACTTGCCGAGCTCGGTGACCACGCCCGACGTTTCGCGCGCCGCCGCTTCGACCTGCTGCATGCCTTTCACCGCCTGCTGCACGATGACCGCGCCCTGCGCCGCCTGCCGGTCGGTATCCAGCGACAGATGATGCGCGTTGCGCACCATCTCTTCTTCATGCTGCTGCTGTTGCATCAATCGGGTGATGTCCTGGGCAATTTTCACTACTTTCACCACCTGGCCTTCATTGTCGAGGATCGGGTTGTAACTGGCCTCCAGCCATACCCGTTCGCCGCGCCGGTTGACGCGCTCAAAACGCCCGGTGATGAACTCGCCGCGCGCCAGGCGCTGCCAATGCCGCCGATAATCGTCGGAAGCGGCGAACGCCGGCGGGCACAGCACCGCATGCGACTGCCCGCACGCCTCTTCAAGCCGATAGCCCATCAGCGCCAGCATATTGTCGTTGGCGCTGACAATGGTGCCCTGCGGCGTGAAAGCGATCATCGCCATCGATCGATTCAGCGCCGCCAGCAGGCTGCGGTGTTCCTGCGCCTGGGTCACTCGCTCGGTCACTTCGCTGGCGATCTTGACGATTTCCACCACCTTACCCTGTTTATTCAGCACCGGCGCGTAGGTGCCCTGCAGCCACACCGCCTCGCCGTTTTTCGCGATGCGCTTTATCGTGTCCGTGATGGGCTGCCCCTTATTCAGCGTCTCCCAATGCTTGCGATATAACGGGCTGGCGACATAGTTCGGATCGCAGAAAATACGGTGATGCCGGCCAATCACGTCTTCGCGTTGAAATCCCAGCGTGTTGAGGAAGAGATCGTTGACGCGCAAGACCGTGCCGTCGGGCGAGAATACGATCATGGGAACGGCGTGTTCTATCGCGCCCAGTTCGGCGCCTTTGTGGGTAGTTAACTGACTGAATCGTAACAGCATAAGGTGTAGTCCTTGTGGCAGATGATGGCGCTTTTCTTATTTTGTCTGGCCACATGCCGCGCCCACACGCAGACGTGCCATCGCGGAAGGAACGGGCAGCGCCGAACCTTCTGGTTATTGCTATTAACCGGATTAAATTTATTTATTCAGTAAAGTAATTATTCGAATTTAAATAAACCAACAACCTAAGATTTTTATTATTAAATGCGTAATGAGAATAACGTAAGTAATGAAAATTGAAAGGTAAAATGCGGATTTTTATCGGCGCCGGCAGGATAACCGGCGCCGTTGAGCTAACACATCGCCTCTTACGCGACCAGCGGCTCCGGCTCAGTCACCGTGCCGTTGAGCATGATTTCCGGCACATAGCGCAGTTCATTGAGCAAACTTTGATGGTCCTGCCCCAAGAGCAGGATGACGCTGTCCGCCGCATCCAGACGGTGGTTATCATTGTTATCGACAATGAGGTAACTGCTGTTTTGCTCGCCGAGAACGCTGCTGACCCCGACCTTGGCGCTCAACGCGCCAGGCTGACCGAGATCGAGCAACGCGGCCAACAGCTGGCTGGCGCTGCCGCCCTGCTCGGCCGTCAGGGCGCTGATTCTCGCCTCCATGCCTTGCGCATCGCTGACCCCATAATCCGCCAGCTTAGCGCCGGCGCCATGGGCAATCCGCAGGCCCGAAAGCACATCGTCGATGCTGCCCTGCGTCAGCGAAAAGTCTTTTAACGTCACGCCTGACGCCGCCGTGCTGCTCTGCAGCGTCACGTGGCTTTTCCCTGCGCCGGCCACGATCGTCGTGTCTCCCTGCACGTTAAATTGATCGCTGCCTCCTCCGCCTTTGACCAACAGCTGTTCGCCCTGTAGCCCAAGATCTTCCAGCAGCGGCGCCAATTTGGCCTGCGCGCCACCACTTAACGGCAGCAAGTCCAACATTTGAATGATCGTGCCGTCACCGCTGCCACCATGAGAGGACGTCAGGGTGAACCCATTACCGGCGAAGGCCGAAGCGTCAACCTGGCGGACCTGAGTGTACCCCTCCGTTAGCGTCAGGTTGAAATTCGCGCCGCCGGACAACGTAATGTCTTGCACCTGATCATTTTGCCCCGTCAGCGTCAAGGCGCCATTTCCCCAGCCGCCGGTGTTAATGGCAACCAATGTCAATGGATTTTCATCGCCATGCGAGTCAAGCGCCAACGAGCCGGCATTACCGCGCCCGGAGAACAACAGATCGAAACGATCGGTGGCATTCTCAAGGAAGGCTATCTCCAGCCGGCTGTCCGCATGATCGCCGATACCGCTGATTTCAAGGCGCGCCGCATCGGCATTGGCGTTGATCACCTTGACGTTATCCGCCCGGCCGGACAACAACAATCCCTCACGGCCAAGCGCCTGCGCCGCCCGGCTCTGCACGACCGTCCCACCGTCCGTTCCCTCTACGGTGGCGTTGCCGCTCAGCACCCCGTAGTCAAACACATGAGCACTCGTCGCCAGCGCTTTCGTGCTGTAACCGTTCCAACCGATTTGCGTCAGCGTAGCTTCCGCCTGGCCGATGTAACCCGCCATATCTATCTGTTCGAAATGACTGAAGTTGGCGGCATTGCTGCTCACCGTACTGATGCGCACGCCAAAGAGATCGAGCGTCGAGGTCATTTTGACGATCAGGTTGGCGGACAAAATATCGTGCCCGTCACCGCCATCGGCGCTGAATATCCATCCCACATGATTGGCGCCGCCATCGGCATTGCCTCCCCATAGCAGGCTGTCATTGCCGTTGTTCAGATAAAAGTGCCCTTGGGCGGCGGCGAGATCGGCCTGCGAAGTGAGCTGCACCCGATCGTCGCCATAGGTGCCATGCACTGTCACATTGGCATTGTTTACCGTTATGTCCACCCCATACCGAGCCGCAGGGTTATTGTGCAGCCAGATATCCGCCGCAGCGTCGCCATTGACGATCAGGTAAGAAAGCTGCGAGGCATAGCTCAGGTCAACCGTGACGTCCGCGTCAGCATCCAGGAACACCCTGAACAGCACGGCGGTTTCTGCATTGCTCAGCGTATGGTGAGCATGCGTATTCACCGTACCCGACGCGTTGCCGCCGCCCTCGCTGGTGGCGAGAGACGCGGTCGTTTTATACGCCAGGCTGGCGCCGACATCGCGCGCGAACATCCACTGTTCATACTGAACATCACCTGTCGGCGGCGCATTGATCAGATCGGCGATCACCGCCTGCGTGACCAGGGCCTTGTCGCCGCCCAACGCCCGGTAGTGGTCCAACTGCTGTTCATTCGCCGCCCGGCCATGCACCGCCTGATAGACGTGCTGAATAAAGTCGTCCCCCTGTAAACCACCGATCTGCGCCTGAAATTCCGGCGTCGCCAGAAGGGCCGTGACCAATTCGACATAGCTCAAGGTGCCGGAGGCCAGCGTCTTGCTCCAATTGTCCAGCGAGACGCTGTCCACCGCCCGCTCGGGCAATGCACGGAACAGCGCCGCTATCTGCTCCAGATACTCGGTCGCCGGCAGTTCGCCCGGCGAATATTCCTGGCCCGCCGCATTGAAATGCTGTTGAGCCGCCGCATCTTCCGGCGCCACCACCCCGCGCAACTGCGCGATCATATCCACCAGCAGATCGCCGCGCGTCGCGCCTTCCGCCAGCCGTTGCTGGTAAGCGGCCAGTTCAGTTGCCGTCGGTGGCCGTTCGAATCCCTGAGCGAACAGATGCAAAATGAAGTCATGATCGGAAAGATCGTTAAGCGGCAGGGTGGCAATCTTGCTCTGCGCCAACGCAGCCAGATCGCCCCCCTGATTGAGCAGCTTGCCGTCATGCGCAATTTCATCGGTCTGCCAGGGCGCTCGCAGCAGATAAAACATCGCCTGTGCGTCGCCGCTTCCGCCGGCGGCATCGGCGGCCGTGCCGGGATACAAACCTTCTGCAATGCGCTGATCGAGCGCATCACGCTGCGCCAGCATCACCGGATCGTCCCCCAGATAGTTAAAGAGGTCGATGACGACGCTGGCGACAGCGCTGTTGAAATGCCCCTGTTGCAGTAAGGCATTGATGTAATCCGGATCGGGAGCGCTATTGTAAACGGAGAAATAAACCTGGCTGAGAATGTCGTATTCGCTTTGGCCGCTCATCCAACCAGCATCGGGTTGGCTCATTAGAATACTGGCCATATAGGCGGGCGGCTGGCTGCCGATATCAAATGCGCTGTCGTAGTAATCGATTTCCGCCGCCGTCGGCAAACGCCCGAAAATGCCGATGATTAAGGCGCCGATCTCTTGTTGCGTAGCTAAAGGAATCATAATAAATCCCGTCAGTGTAATGGACTAAGTTCGCGGCATGGCTGTGCCGCGGCCTGTCTCCTACCTCGCGAAGAGAGACATTGCACACTGCCTGGAGGGGTTTTTATAGGTATGACTACAGTTAAGAAATGCTGATGCGATAAGTCAATAAAACGGGGAAAACCGATCCTCGGTATGGGACTTTGCTCCCATACCGAGGCACCTGAAGGCTTAGCGCCAGCGTTCGGCTGCCCAGGCGGCCTGTTGCTCGGCGTCGTGGAAGGTCCAGGCGACGAAGCGGCTGATCTTCTGCCCTTGCGCCATCTCGATGGTGCGCACCTCGGCCGCGCCCGCCACCTTCAGCGCATGATAAATGGCCGGCAACGTGGTATTTTTCGAGATGAGCGAGGTGAACCACAGGCAGTTGTTGGCCTTGCCGACGCTCTCCTCCACCATCTTGCGCACAAAGGCTTCTTCGCCGCCTTCGCACCACAGCTCATTGTTCTTGCCGCCGAAGTTTTGCACCGGCTTGGCGGCCACTTCCCCTTTGCCCAGTTTATGCAGCTTGCGGCGGGTGCTGGCGCGCGCTTCCTGCTCGGACGCATGGAACGGCGGGTTGCACAGGGTGGCGTCGAATTTCTCGGCCGCGCCGATAATGCCGTTAAAAATCAGCTCAGGCTGTTTTTGCAGCCGCAGGCGCACGCTGTTGCGCAGCGTCGGGTTCATCTCGACGATCATCTTGGCCGAGTTGAGCGACACCGGATCGATTTCGGAGCCGGTGAAACGCCAACCGTATTCGCGCAGGCCGACGATCGGGTAAATGCAGTTGGCGCCGACGCCGACGTCGAGGATCGCCACGCCCTTGCCGCGCGGGATCTCGCCGCCGTTGCTGGTCGCCAGCAGATCCGCCAGGTGATGCAGATAGTCGGCGCGGCCGGGGATCGGCGGGCACAGATAATCAGCCGGAATATCCCAGTGTTCGATGCCGTAAAAGTGTTGCAGCAACGCACGGTTGAGCATTTTCACCGCCGCCGGATCGGCGAAGTCCACCGAGACATCGCCCCAGGCGTTCGGTTTTACGAACGGCGCCAGCGCCGGGCAGCTGGCGATCAGCGCCGGGAAGTCGTAGCGCGAACGATGACGGTTGCGCGGATGCAAGCCGCTTTTCTGCTGCGGGAAGGTTTTCTTTTTTTCCACCGTGACGGGCTCTCTTGAAGGGATTTCCGGCGCGTAAGATAACACATCCGGCCCGCAATGGCGCAGCGGCGGGAAACCCGGCACAATGAAAGCTTCATCGATTGCCGCAGGACGCCCCATGAACCGTGAATCTCGTTATTATTATGAACCCGCCGCCGGCCACGGCCTGCCGCACGATCCGCTGAACGCCATCGTCGGCCCGCGCCCCATCGGCTGGATCTCTTCCCGCAGCGCCGCCGGCTTGCGTAATCTGGCGCCCTACAGCTTTTTCAACTGCTTCAACTATCGCCCGCCCATCATCGGTTTCGCCAGCACCGGCTGGAAAGACAGCGTGGCGAATATCGTGGAAACCGGTGAGTTCGTTTGGAACCTGGCGACACGCCCGCTGGCGGAAGCGATGAACAACAGTTCCATCAACCTGCCGCGCGGCGAGGATGAATTCGCCTTCGCCGGCGTCACGCCGCTGCCCGGGCGCCGGGTTAAAGCCGAGCGCGTGGCCGAAAGCCCGGTGAACTTCGAATGCCGGCTGACCCAGTGCATTCAGCTGCAAACCGCCGCCGGGGAACAGGTGGAGACCTGGCTGATATTGGGCGAAGTGGTGGCGGTGCACCTCGATCCGGCGCTGCTGGACGAACACGGCGTCTACCAGACCGCCGCTGCCGAACCTATCCTGCGCGCCGGCGGCCCAACCGCCTACTACGGCATTTCCGAACAGCACCGTTTCGATCTGGCGCGCCCGACGCGCTGATCGTCTCCCCCTGTTTATGCAGAAGATGAACGGGGGGAATTAATAATCAAAAAATCTGAACAAAATTGTCAACACTCTCCGATTTCATCCCGACTGTCACTGCGCAATAATCTTCCCATCGAAAGGCAAACCCCTTTCTCCCTAATTCACTTTGACAGGAATGACGAACATGAAAACCATCAAAACTTTTGCTGCCGCTATCGCCCTGGCCACCGCTTCTTTCAGCACTTTTGCCGCTGAACACGTCAGCGCCCAGGATGCCGCCCAATTCGAAAAAGCCGGCGTGATCGTCGCCAGCGGCGCAACCGACCTGAGCAGCCTGAAGTCTCAGCTGGCCGCCAAAGCCGATGCTGCAGGCGCCAAGGCTTTCACCATCACCTCTACCAGCGGCAATAACCTGATGCACGCGACCGCGGTTATCTACAAATAATCGCCGCCCCAGACGTCAAAAAGCCCGCCGGATATCACCCCGGCGGGCTTTTTTTATGTTCGCGTACGTCAGCGCTGAAAGGGTACGACAGCGAGTTTTTTGCCGTCCGCTTTATCGCCACCCCGCGCGCCAACGAGCCGGAAAACTCTGTCGCAAACAGGCAGAAACCCTGTATTCAATGGGGTTTGCGGGGGGCTTGCACACACATTTTTTTACCTGCCTATGGCTGGACTAACGGAAGAGGATGATTATCATGTTACGCAGACTACAGATGCAGAGAGCGTTGTATGCAACATATCATTGAAGGTTTCCTCAGTTTCCAGAAAGAGATTTTCCCACAGCGTAAGGAACTGTTTCGCAGCCTTGCCTCCAGCCAAAATCCTAAAGCGCTTTTCATCTCCTGTTCTGACAGCCGTCTGGTTCCCGAGCTGGTGACGCAGCAAGAACCTGGGCAACTGTTCGTTATCCGCAACGCCGGCAACATCGTTCCTTCCTTTGGCCCGGAGCCGGGTGGGGTTTCTGCGACCATCGAGTACGCAGTGGTGGCATTGGGTGTTACTGATATCGTGATTTGTGGCCACTCGAACTGTGGCGCCATGAAGGCTATCGCGTCCTGCCAGTGCCTCGACCCCATGCCTGCGGTAGCTCACTGGCTGCACTATGCGGATGCGGCAAAAGCGGTGGTCGAGAAGAAAACCTGGAATAGCGAAACAGACAAAGTTAACGCTATGGTGGAAGAGAACGTTATTGCTCAGCTAAATAATATCAAAACCCATCCTTCTGTGGCGGTGGGTCTGCGCAACAGCGGGCTGCGCCTGCACGGCTGGGTGTACGACATCGAAAGCGGCGAAATTCGCACGCTGGATAGAAACACCAAGAGCTTCGTGTCTCTGGCCGATAATCCCGACGTCTATTTCGAATAAAATAACGCCCGGTTTTTATCATTAAATAAAATCCACGCCGCGGCGTGGATTTTATTGTCAGCCTTAAGGCAAGCGCGCCTCTATCGCCGCGGCGAAGTCGCGGCACATCCGCTCGTCACCCTCGGCGTTGTCCGCCAATACCCTATCGCCATCCACTACCCGGATGTGCGCCTGCAAATCGAAATCTGCCGGCGGCTGCGGGCGCTTGGCCGCGGCGGCCATCGTCTGCTGCGCCTCATGCCACGCCTGCGCCACCGTCTGGTTGCAGGCCTGCGCCAGATAGTCCGGATTAAACCCTTCGCCGGTCAGGCTGCGCAGCGTGTCGTCATGGCTGACGCTGTTGCCCGGCAACCAGTAGTGTTGCGCCAGATCCGGGCCAATGGCCGGGTTGTCCGTCAGATAACCGTCGCGCTGCAGGAAGAAGTGGCGGGTTTGTTCCACCGCCATCATCGCCAGCAGGTAGCCCTGATAAGAACAGGCGGACTCCAGCGACAGCAGATGCGGGATCGCCAGCGTCGGGCGCGGGCTGCCGCTGATGCCGAGGATCTTCTGCTCAACCTCGCGCGCCAGCGCGGTGATGGCTTCCGGCGTGCGCTGCCCGTCATCCCACTGATACAGCGCCCACTCGAAGTACGGCACCAGCAGGATATGGCGTTCGTTGAACGCGCGCATCGGCTGGCGCGCCGCGATGCCGGCTTCGATCAGCGCATCGGGCACCGCCTCACCGGCGGCGTTTTTCGCATAGCGTTTCAGCCAATCGGCGTCGTCCAGCAGGCTGTCGCAGAACATCGACTGGGTTTCGGCATAGGCCATCGAAGTCGGCGGGAACTCCTGCGAGAAGCACGGCGCATTCTGGCGAATGTTGGCGAAATGCGCCGCATGGCCGCCTTCGTGGAACAGCGTGTTAAGCCCGTAAGCCCCGCTGCCCACCTGCCCCGGCTGCGCCAGACTGGTGAAGTTGATGCGCGCCGGCACCCATTCCCCCTGGCGTACAAACGGCGGCACCGGGCCGTGCATGAAGCCGTTCTCATACTTGCCTTTGCGCACCAGCAGATCGAGGTTCATCTCCGCGCCGCCAAAACCGATGTGCAGGCGTTTGAAGCTGTCGACCCAGCGTTCCAGCGAACGGGAAAACGGGAAATAAGGATCCAGTTGGCGGGTGACGTCGCCGGCGCTGGCGAAGCGGACGTTCCATGGCTCCAGCGCCTGGCTGCCCTTCTCGGCCGCCAGCTGTTGCAGACTGCGCGCGTTGGCCTCGCGGGTTTCCCGCTCGAAGCGATCAAGAATGGCGAACAGCTGCTCCGGCGTCATGCGCTCGGTCTTGTTCACCTTGTAGTCGAAATAGTTGCGATAGCCCATCTGGCGCGCAAAGCGGTTGCGCAGGCCGATCAGCTCTGGCAGGCCGTTATGCAGCAGCCATTGCTCCAGATCGCGCAGCGCCTGCTGCGAGCTGCGGCGGTAATCTTCGTTCGGGTTGGTCGCCTGGTTGGTCAACAGCTCGCCGAGCGAAGCCGCCACGCGCCGGCCATCGGCGTTCAGATGGGTGACCTGATAGCCCTTGCGGCGCGAGTAGAGATCGGATTCGGCGTGGATGATCTGATCCAACAGCGCCTGCGCCTGCGGATCTTCAATGGCGTTGCAGTCGAAAAAGCGCAGCCAACCTTGCAGGCCGTGGATCAGCGCATCGCGCTGCGCCTCCTGCGGCAACGCTTCCAATCCGGCCAGCAGATTGCGGATCTCGGCCAGCCGGCGCGGTTCGGCGATAAAGCGCTTATAGGCGCTTTCCGCGGCGGAAAAGCGCGCCGAGACGTCTTCGCCGCCGGTGCCCATGTAGTTTTGCCAGAACAGCTCTTCTTTGGCGCGGTGTACGTCGAGGTAATCCTGGTTCAATTGATTGAAGTAATCGAGAGCCTGTTGCATAACCGTCCTTCTCAACCGATGAGGAAATATCCCAGTATAGTCGCGCTCAGGCCTGATGCAGGCGTTTCAGCCCCTGCTCCAGCGTCTCGCTCTCGCCGGCGGCCACCAGGCAACAGGCGACCTGCCGCTGGATGGCCTGCGGGATCGCCACCTCGCCCGCCAGGCAGCGCTCGGTCCAGCGCGCGGTGGTTGCCGCGTCTTTCGCCGCCGGCAACGCCGGCGTTTCATCCTGCAAGGTGCGCTCCAGCAATATGCGCTGTTCGCCGCCGACGATATGGTGAATCTGCGGGCAGCGCAGCGGATTGGCGTAGGCTTCGCCTTCGGTGCCGTGCATCAACAACCCGCGGGCGCCGATCTGACGGAAAAACGACGCCACTCGGCCGACATACTCCGGGTGTGAGACGCTGGCGAGACGCAGCGCATCCTGTTCGCCGAACGGCGTCGCCAGCTTGGCCAACGTATGGGCGCTGTTGCGCACCCCCATGCGCCAACGCAGCCCGAGCTGCCGCGCCAGCGGCGCCGACAGCGCTGAAACCGGCATGAATACCGCCTCGCCGTTATCGAGACGCTGTTGGGCGTGAGCGGCCTGTTCCGACCACGGCAGCCCAAGCGCGCGGAAAATCTCGGCGCTGGTCACGCGGGTGCTGTCGTCCAGCACGCCGTGCACCACCACCGGCAGGCCCACTTTCGCGAGCAGCAGCGCCAGCAGCGGCGTCAGATTGGCCTGCTTGCGCGCGCCGTTATAGCTCGGCAGCACCACCGGCAATGGCCGCCCCTGCGGCGCCTGCAGCGGCAAGACCTGCTGCTGCATCGCCTGATAGAACCCCAGCATCTCCTCTTCGGCTTCGCCCTTGATGCGCAGCGCGATCAGAATGCCGCCCAACTCCAGCTCGGGGACCTCCCCGGCCAGCATCGCCTGATACAGCTCAAAGGCGGTCTGTCGATCCAGATCGCGCGCATGGTTTTTGCCGCGGCCTATTTCTTTGATAATTTTGGTGTAATCCATCCGAAGGTTCCCTCAGCTCACTCTTCGGTTAGCATACCCTATCCGCGCCGCCGCTCAACCTCCGCCGCCAGCCGCCGCTGCGCTTCATCGCCATCGCGCAGCCCGGCGATCACCCCGCCGGCATCGTCGGCGCTGCGGTTTTGGCTCATTTTCCATTTGCCTTCGCGCCGGGTGACGGCGATCTCGATACCGACGATGCCTTTAAGCTGTGCGGCGATGTAGTTGGCCGGCGCATCCTCGATCCGCCAGGGTTCAGGACGCCGCCCTTCCTGCTGCGCGGTGAAATCGATCAGTTGGCGGCGCAGCCAGGCCGGGTCGTCCGTCACCGTCGGCACGCCATGCAGCTGCACCACGCTGTAGTTCCAGGTCGGCACCACCTTGCCGGTCTGGCGCTTGCTCGGGTACCAGCCGGGCGACACATAGCCCTCCTGGCCCTGAAAAATTACCAGACATTCCGCCGCCTGTTGCAACCGTCGCCAGTGCTCGTTGGCGCGCGACAGGTGCGCCCGCAGCCGGATCTGCCCCTGTTCGACATCGGCCAGAAACGGCAGCGGATCGGCCGTCAATCCCTGCTCGCCGTGGCTGACCAACAGCCCCAGTGGGTGGGCGCGCACCAACGCCAGTTGGGCATCCAGATCGTCTTCGCGAAATGCGGCGGGTTGAAACATCAGTGTGGCTCCTTATCGTTCTCTCATGATGTCGACAGTAAAGCACCCGCCGGCGGCCTACTTAAGATCCGCTTTCTGAGTATTTCGAGTGATCCGGTTTAACAAGATCAGGGCGACGCCCATCGCCACCAAATTACAGAGCATCGCGCCGGCAAAGGCCTGCGCATAGCGTTCCGCCGCGCCGCCGCTCGCCAACAGCGGCACAAAACCGACGCCGCTGACCACGATGCCCAGCGCGCCCCCCACCTGCTGCACGGTGGCCACCAGACCCGCCGCCATGCCCGCCTGCCGCTCCGGCGCCAAACCGAGCACCAGATTCAGCAGCGGCGTCATGCTCAGCGCCTGGCCGAATCCCAGCACGACCAACCCCGGCAGCAGCCGCAGCGGATGCGCCAGCGCCCCGCCCCACAGCGCCTGCGCCATCAATAGCGCCAACCCGGCGGCGTAAATCGCCACACCCGCGCTCAGCACGCCGTTGCCCCAACGCAACGTCAGCCGGGGCGCCAGCATCGAGGCCAGCATAAAGGCCGCGCTGGCCGGGGCGAACAGGCTGCCCGCCTGAAAAGGCGTCAGCCCCGCCCCCGCCTGCAGCAGCAGCGCGAAGCACAAGAAAAACGAGGAGGCGGTGGCATAAATCGCCAGCACCACCGCCATGCCCGGCGCGAAGCCCGCCTGGCGGAACAGCGCCGGATCGAGCACCGCATCATCACCGCGCTGCGCCAGGCGGCGCTCCCAACGCAGGAAGCCCCACAGCGTCAGCAACGCCAATGCCAACATCGGCGCGATCCACCACGGCCAACCGCGCGCCGGGCCTTCCAGCAATGGCAGCAGCAACAGCGACAGGCCGGCCGCCGCCAGCCACAGGCCAACGCCGTCCAGCCGCTGCGCCTGCGCCACTCGCGATTCGGGAATGCGCCGCGCCGCCCACAGCGCCAGCGCGCCGATCGGCAAATTGATCAAAAAGATCATGCGCCAGCCGCTGCCGAACAGGTTGGCCTCGATGATAAATCCGCCGAGGATCTGGCCAAAGATTGCCGCCAACCCCAGCGTCATGCCCAGCCAGGCGAAGGCGCGCCGCCGCTGTTGCGGCGCGTACAGCACCCGCATCAAGGCGTAAATTTGCGGGAACAACAGCGCCGCCGCCGCCCCCTGCAGGATACGCGCGGCGATCAGCAGGCTGAGCGATCCCGCCAGCCCGCACAACAGGGAGCTCAGCGTGAAACCCAGCATGCCGAGGCTGAACAGACGCCGACGCCCGAAGCGATCGCCCAGACGCCCACCGGCGATCAACAGCACCCCAAACGCCAGTTCATAACCGGCGACGATCAAACCGATACCGGCGAAATCGGCGGCGAACTGTTGCTGGATCACCGGCGCCGCCACGTTGACCACAAACAGATCGAACACCGTGACGAAGCCGCCTAACAACAGCACCGGCAGACCGGGCAATCCCCGCCGTTCAACAGATAATGAATGTTCCATACCACCTCCAGAGATTATGATGGCCGCAGTATGGAATAGAGTTTAAACTGTTACTATATAGCCATTTATACTATTACTTACAGCAACAGGACGGCCGACATGCCCCCACGCACCCTCGAACGCACCCGCCACGAACTGGGGGATTTTCTGCGGCAAAAGCGAGAACAACTGTCGCCAGAGTCAGTCGGCTTGCCGAGCGGCAGCCGCCGCCGCACGCCGGGCTTGCGGCGCGAGGAGGTAGCGGCGCTGGCCGGCGTCGGCCTCACCTGGTACACCTGGCTGGAGCAAGGCAGGGAAATCAATGCGTCGGTGACGTTTTTGGAAAATCTGGCTCGGGTGCTGCAGCTCGATGCCGCCGGCCGCTACCACCTGTTTTTATTGGCGCATCAGCGCCCGCCGGTGCCGGTCGGCCATCAGTGGTGCCAGGTTTCGCCGTTGGTGCGGCGCCTGCTGGACGACCTGACGCTGCGGCCGGCCTACGTCATGAACCTCAGTTGGGACATCATCGCCTGGAATCCGGCGGCGCAGCGGCTGTTCGCCATCGGCGAGCGCCCGGCGCAAGAGCGCAACATGTTGTGGATGCTGTTTGCCGATCCGCAGCTCAATGCGCGCCTGCTGGAGTGGCGGGCGCAGGCGCCGCAAATCCTGGCCAGCTTCCGCCGCGACTACGCCCGCGCGCCGGAGGATGAGGTGATGCGCCAACGGGTACAGGCGCTGGAGCAGGTATCGCCGCAGTTCCGCCAGCTCTGGCGGCAGCATGATATTCACGGACGTTGCCAGGGGCGGCGCAGCTTCACCCTCCCGGAGATCGGCCCGGTCACCTTTGACCACGCCTCTTTCATCGTCGACGAAGAGAACCACCTGCGGCTGGTGATGTACAGCGCGCTGCCGGACGAACCGGCCAGCGCGGCGTTTGAAGCGCTGCTGCGCGAAGATTAACGACGGCTGTCGAAAATGAGTTTGCAGGCCAGCCCGGCGAACACGCCGCTCAGCAGGTAGTTCGGCCAACGGGCGCTGAAGCGACGGCCGACGAAACGGCTTTTCATGCCGCTGACCGCCAGGATCACCCCGCCGTTAATCAGCAAGCCGACCAGATTCAGCACCGTCGCCAGCGCCAGCATCTGCACCACCACCGAGCCGGCGCGCGGATCGATAAACTGCGGGAACAGCGCCAACACGAACAGCGCCATCTTCGGGTTGAGGATGTTGGTCAGCAATCCCTGACGGAAAATGCGCGCCGTCGGCACCGCTTGCAACCCGGCGGAAGCCTGCAGACTGCTGCCGGATCGCAGCGTTTTCCACGCCAGATAGAGCAGATAGGCCGCGCCCAACATTCTCACCGCGTCGTAAGCCAGCGGCACCGCGACGAACAATTGCGACAGCCCCAGCGCCGCCGCCAGCGCGTGGCAGTAAGTGCCGAGCTGAATGCCCGCCAGCGAAGCGAAACCGGCGCGCCGCCCCTGGCTGACGCTGCGCGAAGCGATCAGCAGCATATCCGGGCCGGGGGTCAGCGCCAGCGCCACGCAGGCGCCGGAAAACAACAACAGCGTTGCGGCATCAATCATGAATCACCTGATAAGAAGACGGACGGGGATGGAGCGTCCATCATAGCGACGCCGACGTGGCTTGTCAGCGCCGCTCGCGTCAGATCACCCACAAATCGAGATACTCGTTGACCGGCATCTGCGCCAGCCGCTGCCGGTCCAGCGACACCTCGAGAATGCGCTGCTGCTGCAGGGCCGGGAACTGGCGCGCCAGGTTGGTTTTGAACTTCTCGATCAGCAGCGGGATGCCCGCTTCACGCCGCCGCGCATGGCCGATAGGGTACTCCACCACCACCTCATCCAGACGGCTGCCGTCGGCGAACTCCACCGTCAGCGCATTGGCGATCGAGCGTTTTTCCGGATCGTGATAATCGCGCGTGAAGGCGGGATCTTCATGGCAGAGGATCTTGCCGCGCAATGCGTCGATGCGCGGATCCTCGGCCACCCGATCCTCGTAATCGGCCGCCGTCAGCCGCCCGAACAGCAGCGGGATCGCCACCATATACTGAATGCAGTGATCGCGATCCGCCGGGTTATCCAGCGGTCCCTGCTTGTCGATAATGCGCAGGCAGGCCTCATGGGTGCGGATGCTCACCCTGGCGATATCGGCGGCGGTTTTGCCGGCGGCCTGCATCTGGCGGTGCAGCGTCATGGCCGCCTCCACGGCGGTCTGGGCATGGAACTCCGCCGGGAACGAAATTTTAAACAGCACGTTCTCCATCACGTACGCGCCGTACGGCCGCTGGAAGCGGAAAGGTTTGCCGTCGAACGAGACGTCGTAGAATCCCCAGGTCGGCGCCGTCAGCGCCGAGGGATAGCCCATCTCGCCGGTGGCGGCCATCAGCGCCAGCCGCACCGCGCGGGCGGTCGCATCCCCCGCCGCCCAGGATTTGCGGGTGCCGGCGTTCGGCGCATGGCGATAAGTACGCAGCGATTGCCCGTCCACCCACGCCAGCGACACCGCGTTCAGGATCGCCTCACGGCTCAGGCCGAGCAACTGCGCCACCACTGCGGTGGACGCCACCTTCACCAGCAGCACGTGATCCAGCCCCACCCGGTTGAAGGCGTTTTCCAGCGCCAGGCAGCCTTGGATCTCATGCGCCTTGATCATGGCGATCAGCACCTGCCGCATGGTCAGCGGCGCTTTGCCCGCCGCCACCGCCTGGCGCGAGAGCCAGTCGGCCACCGCCAGGATCCCGCCCAGGTTGTCCGACGGGTGGCCCCACTCCGCCGCCAGCCAGGTGTCGTTGAAGTCGAGCCAGCGGATCATGGCGCCGATATTGAACGCCGCCTGCACCGGATCCAGCTGGAAACGGGTGCCCGGCACCCGGCTGCCGTTCAGCACCTCGGCGCCCGGCACCACCGGCCCCATCAGTTTCTTGCAGGCGGGGTAGCTCAGCGCCTCCAGCCCGCAGCCGAGGGTATCGAGCAGGCAATAGTGAGCGGTGCGGTACGCCGCCGGGGTATCGACGGCCTCTTTCATTACATAATCGACGATATCGACCATTTCGCGATCGAACGGCGGACGGCCGGTGTTGGCAGACTCAAGCATCATGATTCCCAAAGGCTCCATAGTGAAAACGACACGATAACGATCGGCGCTCAGCGCTGATCCAGCGGCACGAACGCCCGCGCTTCCGGCCCGGTATAGTTGGCGGACGGGCGAATGATTTTGTTGTCCTGCCGTTGCTCGATGATGTGCGCCGACCAGCCGCTCACCCGCGCCATGACGAACAGCGGCGTGAACATTTCGGTGGGCACCCCCAGCTGGTGGTAAGACACCGCCGAGAACCAGTCGAGGTTGGGGAACATGTTTTTGGTGTCGCGCATCACGCTTTCCAGCCGGTCGGCGATGTCATACAGCTTCATCGCGCCCGCGTCCTGCGACAGGCGCAGCGCGATCTCTTTGATCACCTGATGGCGCGGATCGGAGACGGTGTACACCGGGTGCCCGAAGCCGATCACCACCTCTTTGTTATCGATGCGGCGGCGAATGTCGGCTTCCGCTTCGTCCGGCGTTTCATAGCGTTGCTGGATCTCCAGCGACACCTCGTTGGCGCCGCCGTGCTTTGGCCCGCGCAGCGCGCCAATGGCGCCGACGATCGCCGAATAGACGTCGGATCCGGTGCCGGCGATCACCCGGCCGGCGAAGGTCGAGGCGTTGAACTCATGCTCGGCGTACAGGATCAGCGACGCATGCATGGCCTGTTCCCAGCTGGCAGAAGGCGCTGCACCGTGCAGCAGGTGCAGGAAGTGGCCGCCGATGGAATCGTCGTCGGTCTCAGGCTGAATGCGCTCGCCGTTGTGGCTGTAGTGATACCAATAGAGCAGCATCGATCCCAACGACGCCAGCAGCCGATCGGCGATGTCGCGCGCGCCGGCCGCGCCGTGCTGCTCTTTTTCCGGCAGCGTGCAGCCGAGGGCCGAAACGCCGGTGCGCATCACGTCCATCGGGTGAGACGCCGCCGGCAGCGCCTCCAGCACCGTGCGCACGCTGGCGGGCAGGCCGCGCAGCGCTTTGAGACGGTGTTTATAGGCCTGCAGCTCGTCGCGGTTGGGCAACTTGCCGTGGATCAGCAGATGGGCGACCTCTTCAAACTCGCAGTGGCGCGCGAGATCGAGAATGTCGTAACCGCGGTAGTGCAGATCGTTGCCGCTGCGCCCTACGGAACACAGCGCGGTATTCCCGGCGGGCACGCCGGATAACGCCACGGATTTTTTCGGCTTAACGCCAGTCGGGCTTTGCGGGGGGATCGCTTGGCTCATACTGTCCTCATTTGGCTTCTGCGTGAATGGCGCTTATTCGTCGCGCTGGCGAGCGAACAAAGCGTCGAGTTTCTCTTCGAACAAATAGTAGTTGATGCTTTCGTACAGCTCGTTGCGGGTCTGCATGGTGTCGATGACGCTTTTCTGCGTGCCCTCCTCGCGCAGGGCGCGGTACACCCGCTCCGCCGCCCGGTTCATCGCCCGAAAGGCCGACAGCGGATATAGCGCCATATCCACCCGAGCGCTGCGCAGCTCGTCGGTGGTGAACAGCGGCGTCGCGCCGAATTCAGTGATGTTGGCGAGGATCGGCACCTGCGTCGCTTCGGCGAAACGGCGGTACATGCCCAGTTCGGTGATCGCTTCCGGGAACAGCATGTCGGCTCCGGCCGCCACGTAAGCCTGAGCGCGCTCGATGGCCGCCTCCAGCCCCTCCACCGCCAGCGCGTCAGTGCGCGCCATGATCACGAAGTCCGGATCGCTGCGCGCATCCACCGCCGCCTTGATGCGATCCACCATCTCTTCGGTGGAAACGATGGCCTTATTGGGCCGATGGCCGCAGCGCTTGGCGCCAACCTGATCTTCGATATGCAGCGCCGCCGCCCCGGCCTTGCTCACCGAGCGCACCGTGCGGGCGACGTTGAACGCCGATGCGCCGAAACCGCTGTCGACATCCACCAGCAGCGGCAGCGGGCAGACGTCGGTGATGCGGCGAATATCGGTCAACACATCGTCCAGCGTTGAAATGCCCAGGTCCGGCAGCCCCAGCGAACCGGCCGCCACGCCGCCGCCGGAAAGATAGATGGCCTGGAACCCCGCCCGCTGGGCCAGCAGGGCATGGTTGGCGTTGATCGCGCCGGCGATTTGCAGGGGTTTCTCTTTACTCAGGGCCTGACGAAAGGCGAGCCCGGGTGAGCGCAGCGTCATGACGTTCTCTCCGATTAGCTAGATGGAACAGACAGAGCAAGGGGCGGGCCAGGTTGCACTTTGGCGAGGAAAAAAATTAAAAGCGATAAAAATAAGTGAGTTATAAAATTCGCGTCGCCATTGGGCAGACCAAGCGATAAAAAACGTTTCAGTTAACGTTTCAATCGCGGTTTCAATCGGCATATTTGAAACATGACTGAAACAAGGCTACACCTAATGCAGCCACTTTCATTCGGTAACCCACCATGAGCGATCACATCACGCCGTCCCGCACGCCAGACAAACCGGTGATCTGGACCGTCTCCATCACCCGCCTGTTCGATCTGTTCCGGGATATCAGCCTCGAGTTCGACCATCTGGCGATCATCACCCCGATCCGCCTCGGCTTTGAGGAGGCGGTGCAGCATATCCGCGCTCGCCTGGCGACCGAGCCTTGCGACGCCATCATCGCCGCCGGCTCCAACGGCGCCTACCTGAAAAGTCGCCTGTCGGTGCCGGTCATTTTGGTCAAACCCGGCGGCTTCGATCTGCTGCAGGCGCTGAGCAAGGCGCGCAGAACCGCCGATCGGATCGGCGTCATCACCTACAAAACGCCCCTGCCCGCGCTGCTGGAGTTCCAGCAAACCTTCGATCTGCCGCTGGAGCAGCGCAGCTACGTCACCGAAGAGGACGCGCGCGGCCAGATCGCCGAGCTGAAAGCCGCCGGCATTCAGGCGGTGGTCGGCGCCGGCCTCATCAGCGATCTGGCGGAAGAGGCCGGGCTCACCGCCATTTTTCTCTATTCCGCCGCCACCCTGCGCGCCGCCTTCAGCGACGCGCTGGACGTGACGCGCCTGATGCTGGGCGGCGCCAAACGCGGCGGCGACTACGCCGCACGCAATACCCTGCAGCCGCGCTATGGGCTGAGCGATTTACAGGGCGATTCCCCGCAGATGGAACAGACGCGACGCACCATCATGCTGTACGCCCGATCGCCGGCGGCGGTGTTGATCGAAGGCGAAACCGGCACCGGCAAAGAGCTGGCGGCGCAGGCGATCCACCGCGAATACTTTTCCCGGCGCGGCGCGACGCCGCCGTTCGTCGCCATCAACTGCGGCGCCATCGCCGAATCGCTGCTGGAGGCGGAACTGTTCGGCTATGAGGAAGGCGCCTTTACCGGCTCACGGCGCGGCGGCCGACGCGGGCTGTTGGAAACCGCCAACGGCGGCACGCTGTTTCTGGATGAGATCGGCGAAATGCCGCTGCACCTGCAAACCCGGCTGCTGCGGGCGCTGGAAGAAAAAACCATCACCCGGGTGGGCGGGCAACAGCCGGTAAAGGTCGATTTTCGCGTTATCAGCGCCACCCACACCCGCCTGGAGCAGGCGATTCAACAGGGCGATTTTCGCGCCGATCTGTTCTACCGCCTGAGCGCCCTACGGCTGCAGCTGCCGCCGTTGCGGGCGCGCGGCGACGATATTGCGATGCTGGCGGAACACTTTCTGAAACAGTCGCTGGCGGCGCTCGACGTGCCGCTGACGGAGCCGCTGCGCACCGCCCTGGCCGGGTGTTACACCGCGCTCAGTCATTACGCCTGGCCCGGCAACTTGCGCGAACTGCGCAACATGATGGAACGGGTGGCGCTGATGCTGAGCACCGGCGCTGCGCCGAGCGGCGAAACGCTGCAGTGGCTGCTGCCGGAGCTGGCGGCGGTCTCGCCGCCCGAGACGCCGGCGGCGCCCGTCTCCGCCCACGAAGCCCTGGCGCGGTGCGGGGGCGAGCACGCCGCCGCCGCCCGGTTGCTCGGGATCAGCCGCACCACTTTATGGCGTCGGCTGAAAAAACCGAACTGAGCATCAGCCGGCGCGCCGGCCGTCCGAGGCCGGCAGCAGCCGCGCTCGCCGATCGCCCAGCAGGTTCATGCCCGCCGCCGCCAGCAGGATGATCGCCGCGCCCAGCAGCTGCCACGCAGACAGCCGGTGGCCAAACGCCAGGCGATCCACCAGCATGGCGGCGATCGGATAGATGAATGACAGCGAGCCGATCAGGTGGGTCGGCAGCCTCTGCAACGCGCCGTACATCAGCACGTACATCAGGCCAGTATGCAACACGCCGAGCGTCGCCAGCATCCCCCACTGGCCAACGCTGGCCGACGCATGAAAATCCACCAGCGGCAGCAGCATCACCGCCCCCACCGTCACCTGGATCAGCGCAATAAGATGCGGCGGCGTGCCCTTCAGCCGCTTGGCCGCCAGCGCCATCAGGGCGTAGAAAAACGCCGCGCCGAGCGCCAGCGCGATGCCGGCCAGATAATGGCTCTGCTCCCCCGCCAGCCGCGGCTGCGCCAGCACCACCAGCATCATGCCGCCGAACGCCAGCCCCAGCCACAGCAGCTTGCGGGCGGTCAGCCGTTCCCCCAGAAACAGCGCCCCCAGCCCCACCAGCATAAACGGCTGGGTGTTGTACACCGCGGTGGCGATGGAGATGGACGCATAGGAATAGGCGGCGAACAGCAGCAGCCAGTTGATCACCAGCGCGACGCCGCCGGCGATCGCCAGCAGCAGCGTGGCGCGCGTCAGCGCATCGCGTCGCAGCAGCCCCAATACGCCGCACACCGCCAGCAGCACCAGCGCGCCTACCGCGCAGCGCCAAAACACCACGTTGATAACCGGCTGGCCGGACATCAACACAAACCAGCCGATAGAGCCGGAAATCAACATCGCCGCCGCCATCTCCAGCGATCCGCGTTTTATCTCTGCATTCATTCTGCGTTCCTCGAAGCTTGCCCAGAGACATAGCTTGCGGCTTCGCAGGGCGGCTTTCCATAGCATAAAAAAGGCAAATATGCTTAACTGCCTTTTTATCGCAGCTATAATAAATAAAACACCTAACGGAGGCGTTATGGATGATATCGATCGCCAAATCCTGACCATTCTGGCGGAAGATGCGCGCGCGTCGTTGAAGACGCTGAGCGCGCAGGTGGGGCTGTCGTCGCCAAGCACGTCGGAAAGACTGCGGCGGCTGGAAGAAAGCGGCGTGATCCAGGGCTATACCCTGAACGTCAATCTGCAGGCGGTGGGCTACACCTTCGAGTCGCTGGTGCGCATCAAGCCGCTGCCGGGCATGCTGAAGAAGGTCGAGCAGCTGATTCAGGCGATCCCGGAAGTGGTCGAATGCGATAAGGTGACCGGCGAAGACTGCTTTATCGTGCGGCTGGTGGCGCACTCGATGGCGCAGCTCGACCACACTCTCGATCGGCTGGCCGAGCATGCGCAGAGCAACACCTCGATCGTGAAAACCACGCCGGTCAAGCGCCGCCTGCCGCCGCTGCTCTGATTAACGCCGCCGCTTGCGGGCGAACGGGTTGCCGCGCTTCTTCTCTTTTTTGGCCGCATCGGCGGCGGATTTCAGCGCCGCCAGATGCGCCTTGTCGGCCTCCGGCACCGCGCGCTGCTCGATCGGAAACACCGGCAGCGACGCCAACAGCCGCGAACCGTAATTTTTGGTCAGCAACCGGCGATCGTAGATCACGATCTCGCCGTAGCATTGGTTGCTGCGGATCAGACGGCCGACCTGCTGGATCAGGTTGAACGAGGCGCTCGGCAGGCTCTGCACTTCGAACGGATAGCGCTTCAGCGATTTCAGCCACTCGCCTTCGGTGATGATCACCGGGCTGTCGATCGGCGGAAACGCGATTTTGTGAATATGCACCTGGGTCAGCAGTTCGCCTTTCAGATCCAGCCCTTCGGCGAACGATTGCAGCCCCACCAGCACGCTGGCGACGCCCTTCTCCACCCGCTTGCGGTGCTCTTCCACCAGCCGGTAGCGCGGCTGGTCGCCCTGCACCAGCAGCATCAGCCGCAGATCGGTCACGTAGCTGAGGAAAGTCTGCATCGCCCGGTGGCTGCTGAACAGGATCAGCATGCCTTTGTGCTTGCCGCTCGCCTGCTCGGCGCGGAAAAACCGCGCCATTTCCTCGAGGTGCTCCGCCTCGTTGGCGAGCGCCGGTTCATAGCGCATCTGCGGAATGACAATCTTGCCCTGTTCGACGTGATTGAACGGCGAAGAGAGCGTTTCGAAGCGGTCGCCGGCCTTCTCGCTCAGCCCGCTCATCTCCTGCAAACGCGCGAAGCTGTTCAGTGAACGCAGCGTGGCCGAGGTGACCACCACGTGCGGCACCTTGCGCCACAGCAGCTTTTCCAGCTGATCGCTGACGCGAATGCCGACGCAGTGCAAATACAGATGGGTGACGTTATCGCGCAGTTCGCGCGTGACCCATTTGGAGATCGGCGCGTTGGACGACTTGTCGAGCGCCGCCAGCCGCCACAGCTTGCTCATCGCCTCCAGATAGCCCAGCGTGCGGCTCATCTGAATGATCGAGCGGTGCAGACGCATGATGTCGTGCTTGCCGGTCTGCTCGGTAAGATCGTTAAGCACGAACTCCGCCAGCCCGCGCAGCGCATCGGTCAGTTTAAACAGCCGCGCGCAGCTCTCCACCATCTCCGCGGGCAGCTCGCCCATTTCAAAACGGTGCTCGGCCGCCACGCTGTCGCCGGGCAGATAGGCGCTGACCTGATGCTCGAAGATCTGCACCAGCTCACGCAGCTCCTCGCAATGGTTCTTCAGCCGTTCGCTGTTGGCCAGCCCCGGCGGATTCTTCGGCCGGTACTGCGTCATGCACTGCTCGACCTGGCGGACGATCATGTCCAGCTGCAGGTTGGTCGACAGCGCGGTGATTTCCCCGTCGATCTCCAGCGCATCGCGCGCCACCTCCGGCAAATGGTGGCCTTCGTCCAGCACCAGCAGCAATTCTTTCGGGTTCGGCAGCACCGATTCCGTCTCCAGCGCCGCCATCACCAGCGCGTGGTTGGCCACCACAACGTCGGCGCTCTCGATCTCTTTGCGGGCGATATAAAACGGGCATTCACGGATGTAATGGCAGTTGCGCCCCAGGCAGTTGGCCTTGTCGGTGCTCAGCTTGGCCCACAGCGGATCGTCGATGCTCTGCTGATAGTGGTCGCGCAGTCCGTCCCACTCGAAGCGGGCCAACGCCTTGGTCAGTTTCTGGCACAGCGCCTGCTCTTCGCCGCTGGACGGCGCCAGTTCGTCGTCGAGGAACAGCGTCAGATCGCCCTGTTGGCTAACGTCGGTGCTCATCGCCGCCAGGTTGCGCGGGCAGACGTAACGCCCGCGGCCAAAGGCGCCGGTAAATTTCAGATCGGGGATAATCTTCTTCAGCAGCGGCAAATCTTTGCTGTAGATCTGGTCCTGCAGCGCCACGTTGGCGGTGCTCACCACCAGCGGCTTGCTCTCCGCCCGCCCGACGGCGATGCCCGGGATCAGGTAAGACAGCGTTTTGCCGACGCCGGTCGGCGCCTCGATCGCCAGATGGCGCGGGTAGTCGCCGGCCAGCGTCTTCGCCACTTCGGCGATCATCTGGCGCTGGGGCGCGCGGGAAATAAAATCCGGTATTTGCTGCTGCAGGGCTTTGTACCACTGGCCAATCTGATCTTTAACTGCGGAGGAGAGCGCCATTCAACTCTTATCTAAACGAAATGATGGCGCTATTGTCCCACAGACCGCCGGCGACGTCAGCCCGAGTTACGCCTGCGGATCGATCATTGAGGCGCGCCCGCCGCCGAACGACCACTCGTCCAACTGGGTGGTGGCGATCACCACCATCACATCCTCGGGGTTCAGCCGCAGCTTTTCCGCCAGCAGCGCCGCCAGCCGTCGGTAGAAACGCCGCTTGGTGTCGCTGTCGCGCGGCCGCCCGGCGGTGATGTAAAACAGCACGAAATCCGCGCTGCGCGGCCCGCCGAGATAGTCGCGATCGTAGATAAGCTCGCCGGGGCGGTATTGATCGATCACCTGAAACCTGTCCGTCGGCGGCACCTCGAAGGCCTCCACCAGCGCCTGATGCAGGCTGTCGGACAAGGTTTGCAGATAGTCGGCGGACTTGCCCTGATGCAGGGCGATGCGGCTAAACGGCATGGGGCGCCTCCGGTTCCAGCTCGCGCAGGCGCGCCACGGCCGACGCCGCCGCGGGCCAGCCGGCGTAGAACGCCAGGTGGGTGATGAGCTCAGCCAGCTGCTGATGCGCCACGCCGTTGCGCTGAGCCAGTTGCAGGTGAAACGGCAGTTGTTCCACGCGGTTAAGCGCCACCAGCGCGGCGACGGTGATCAGGCTGCGTTCGCGCGGGTTCAGCGCCGGCCGCTGCCAGACATCGTCAAACAAGACGCTGTCGCTGAGCTGCGCCAGCTTGGGGGCGATATCGCCGAACGCCTGTTGCCCGGCCTGGGATTTTGATGGCATCACACTCTCCTGTCAGTTGCGGATAGCCTTACGCTACCCGCCAGCGAGGCGAGTGAAAATCGGGATTTTCGGCAGTCTCAGTTCAGAAAAACGGGAGGGTTCCCCGCCGGGCGGCGGGGCGATGTCACGGTTCCAGCGGGGCAACGCCGTCGAAATGGGCGCTCAGCAGCGCATTCAGCTCCGGCCGCTGTTCCACCCGTTCGGCAATGGCGTACAGTCGCGGGCAGTGTTGCCGGAACCACGCGCGGCCCGGCCGCCAGTTGCACATTACCGCCAGGTACAGATCCAGCGCGCTGAAGCTCTTGCCGAGAAACCACGGGCCAGACGCTCCTGCGGCGGCGTTCAACTGCCGCAATAAACGCTCGCGATAATCCATTACCGCGTTTTTCAGCTGTTCCGCCCCTGCCGCCTGCGGCTGCCAGCGCTGCGGATGGTCGGCATAGGTGAAGGTGGGGTAAATCTCCGCGTTGATGAACAGCAGCCAGCGCAGAAAACGCGGCAATAGCGGCGAACCGCCGGGCGGCGCCAGTTCGGCATGCGGTGCGCGATCGTGCAGCAGCAGGATAATCGCCGCGCTCTCCGTCATCACTTCGTCATTGGGCAGCACTAAGGTGGGCACCTGACCCAGCGGGTTCAGCGCCAGCAGGCGATCGCGCTCCGGGCCGTCCTGCGTGTAATCCACCTCCTCATAGCCCCAGGGGAAAGCGGTCAACGCCAACGCGGCGGCCACGATGGTCGAGCCGCAGCCCTGCGTACCGAACAAAGTATAAGTATCGTGCATGATTCCTCCCGCAGCGGAACAAGGTATCGGTAACTGTAGACCAGCCGCCGACCATCGGCTGAAGAAAAAATTCACCCTTTGCGCGACTTTTTTAATCGTTCGACATGAAAATGAATTTTTTGTCATAAATAGATCACATTACTACGGTAAAAATTCTCCGCCGCCAACAATCAGGCGGCACAGTAAAACAGCAATGCAACTGATGATAAGCGTCTTTCAATCGAATAAAGCAGGGTAACCCATGAAACGTAATCTTCTGGCCGTTATTATTCCGGCACTTTTACTTGCGCAAGCGGCACAGGCAGCAGAAATCTACAATAAAGACGGCAACAAACTCGATTTTTACGGTCGTGTGAAAGCCCTGCATTATTTCTCTGATGATGCCGGCAACGATGGTGATAAAACCTACGTCCGTATCGGCTTTAAAGGCGCGACTCAGATTAACGATATGCTGACCGGCTATGGCCAGTGGGAATATCAGATCGCCGCCAACCATTCTGAATCCGACGGCACCAAAGACACCAAAACGCGTCTGGGCTTCGCCGGTCTGAAATATAAGGATCTCGGCTCCTTCGACTACGGTCGCAACTACGGCATCATTTACGACGTTGGCGCCTGGACGGATATGATCCCTGAATTCGGCGATGATGCTTATATCAAGACCGACAACTTTATGAACGGCCGTACCAATGGCGTCGCCACCTACCGTAATAACAACTTCTTCGGTCTGGTTGACGGCCTGAAATTTGCCGTGCAGTACCAGGGCAAAAACGAAAACGACGGCCGCTCCGCCAGCAAGGCGAACGGCGACGGCTGGGGTCTCTCCTCCAGCTATGAAATCATCGACGGCCTGAGCGTGGGCGCCGCCTATGCCTCTTCCAACCGCACCGCCACGCAAAAGGCGGGCACCTTCGGTAAAGGCGACAAGGCCGATATCTGGGCAGGCGGTCTGAAATACGACAACAACAATGTCTACCTGGCCGCGACTTATTCGCAGAGCCGCAATATCGCGCCTATTTCCGGCACCGCCACCATCAATAATAACTCGACCTCCGTTAGTGGCTTCGCCAATAAAGCGGAAGGGATTGAATTGGTCGCGCAATATCAGTTCGACTTCGGTCTGCGCCCATCGCTGGGTTACGTTCAGCAGAAAGGCAAAGATATTGAAGGCATCGGCGACGTCGATCTGGTGAAATATTTCGACGTAGCGGCGACCTATTACTTCAACAAAAACATGTCCACTTATGTCGAATATAAAATCAACCAGCTTGATGACGACAACAAACTGGGTCTGAAAAACGACGACGTCGTTGTTGTCGCCCTGACCTACCAGTTCTGATGTGATGAATGAATAACCACCACTGCAAACTTTAGCATCACTTGATACCCAGAGTTTTATTTCGCCGGGCGGCTGCGTCCGGCTTTTTTGTTTTTATTTTCCCCGCCAGCGAATCCCCCCGCTTGCCTTGCAAAACAAACGGGTCTACATGTATAGCTTTCCCCCGAGCGGAATCAGCCATGCATAACGACGGACGCTTCGACTACCACAACGCCTTGCGCTACAGCAGCGACGAACTGGCCAACATCCTCAACCACTGTTTTGAAAACTACATCGTGCGTTTCGTGCTCGACGGATCGACCTTCGCCGCCCGCTTCGGCGCCGAAGATCTCAGCCTGAACGACAGCCTGATCGTCACCCACCGCCATGAACCGGTGGCGGTGGCGCTGATCGCCCGCCGTGGCCGTCACAGCCGGGTTGCGGCTTTTTCCGTGCGCCCGGAGATGCGCGGCCAGGGGCTGGGCAAGGCGCTGATGCAGCGGCTGGTGGCGGATGCCCGCCAACGCGGCGACCATCGGCTGTCGCTGGAAGTGATCGAAGGCAACGACGCCGCGCTGGCGCTATACCATCGCGCCGGGCTGCGCATCGTGCGCACCCTGACCGGCCATCAGGCGCCGGCGGAAGTGCCGCCAGGCACGGCGGCGCTGCAGGCGGTCGATCCGCTGACCGTCAGCCACCGCCTGACGGCGGAAGGCGCCACCGACCTGCCCTGGCTGATTGCCCCCGAATCGCTGTTCAAGCTGCCGGGCACACCGCGAGCCTATACGCTCAATCGTCAGGCCTACGCCGTGGTGATGCCCGGCGCCGAGCACTGCTGGCTACGCCTGATCTACGTGCCGCCGCAGCACCGCGGCCAAGGGCATGCCCGCGCCTTGCTGGCCGCCCTGCAAGCGCAGTTCGCCCCTTTGCCGCTGACCGCCAACGTTTTTGTGCCCGAGGTGGCCGCCCCCTTCTTTACGCATCTTGGCTGGCGGCAGGATCCCCTGCGCCAGTTCGAGATGGATATGCTGCTGGACAGCCCACAAAAATAAAACCGAGAGAGATAACGATGGCAGGAAAACAGGCAAGGAAACTCACCCTCGGCGCGGCGGTTGGCGTCGCGCTGCTGACGTTGGCCGGTTGCGCGCAGCCGCCGCACACCGACGCCCAGGCCCAGCAGCGGCTGGCGGATCAGTCGGTGCTGGCGGTGAACTGGTTCCAACAGTCCGGCGAATACCAGGCGCTGGCGCATCAGGCGTTCAACAGCGCGCAACGCGCCTTCGATCAGGCCAAGACCGCGCCGGGCCGCAAAAAGGCGGTGGTGGTCGATCTGGATGAAACCATGCTGGATAACAGCGCCTACTCCGGCTGGCAGGCGCAGCACGGTCAGCCGTACGACGGCGCCACCTGGGCCCAATGGACGCAGGCCGAACAGGCCGGCGCGGTGCCGGGCGCAGTGTCGTTTGCCCGCTACGTTAACGCCCACCAGGGGACGATGTTCTACGTCTCGAACCGCAAGCAGAGCGAATACGCCGCCACGGTGGCCAACATGCAGAAGCTCGGATTCACCGGCATGTCGGAAAAAACCGTGCTGCTCAGCACCGATACCTCCAATAAGCAGGCGCGCTTCGACGCCATCAAACAAGCCGGCTATGACATCGTGGTGTACGCAGGCGACAACCTGAACGACTTCGGCGCCGCGACTTACCACCAGGACAATGCGCAGCGCCGGGCGTTCGTCAGCGAGAATCAGGGCAAGTTCGGCACCGAATTCATCGTGCTGCCCAACCCGCTGTACGGCGATTGGGAAAGCGGCCTGGCTCGCGACTACAACAAGCTGACGCCGCAACAGAAGCTGCAGGTGCGCCAACAGGCGATCAAGGCCTGGCGCGGGCGCTGATCCAGGAAGAGGGAGAAATGCCCCATATAAGTCAAAAAAGGGATTAACGGAGCATGCCGCCGAACCAATGCGGACGTTAGTTCGGCGGCAAGAAGATGAAGAAATACGGATGCTCAAATGTTGAGTTGTGGGTATCAGAAATGTGGGAAATCGGTATCGGCACCGCCCTGTGAGTTAATCCAACAACGCTTCTCGGTGAAACGAGCACTTTCACATCCTTTCAGCAATATCAGAGTAGCTAATCCGTTAATTCTCTCGATTTTAATCGCCCGAACCGCGTAGCAGCATCCGCTCTTTGATTTAATCTGAACGTAACCTAAGCAGGCAAGGCACGGATCTTCAATTTCAAATGGCTATGGGGACTTGCAACACCATTACAGATTTTTTTCAAAACAGACCGCCTGCGGGTTACCTCGATAACGGCCATAGTTCTCGCGTATCCGATATCCCTGAACCAGATAAAATTTGATGGCACGTAGGTTGACTCTTCGAGTTTCCAGCCACAGTTGTCGATACCCCAACCACCGAGCCTGCTGTTCCAAAGCATGCAATAATTTACGACCAATGCCGTTGCCAGGCTCCCGCACATACATTCGTTTCAACTCTGCAACGCCAGAAGTTAATCGACGCAGCGCCCCACAAGCTACGGCTTCATCGGCAGCATTGCGTACCAACATAAAACAACCTCCATCCGCTTCTATAGAAGCAGGATCAAACGAGGACGTACCGCTATCGCCGGTGATCTCAGCCAACTGCACCGACAACTCCGCCATCAGTGTCAGTGCGTCCAAGCTATCGACTTCACTTAATAGTATCCGAAGAGTCACAGCAGTTTGTACATATAGCAGGTGGCCTCCAACGCCCCGCCGTCGCTGGCGCGGGCGTATTGCGGGATGTCGCCCGCCGCCTCGAACCCCAATTGACGGTACAGCCCCTGCGCCGCGCTGCCGCTCAGGGTATCCAGCACCAACAGGCTGCGGCGATGACGCGCCGCCAGCGCCTGCACTTCCTGCATCAACAGCCGGGCGACGCCCTGCCGCCGCGCCTGCGGGTGCACCATCAGCTTGACCACTTCCGCGCGGTGGCGGCCGTTGTCCGGCATCGCCAGTAACAGCTGCACGGTGCCGACCGGCCGGCCGTTCGCGAGCGCCACCAGCATCGCACGCTCTCCCCGCGCGATGGCCGGCAGCAACCCCTGCCAAAACGCCTGCGCCTGCGTCAGCGTAAAGGGCATGACAAAACCGATGCTGGCGCCGTGCGCCACGCTGGCGTGCAGCATCTCGGCCAAGTCGACAATGGCGCTTTGCGCCGCGCCGGCGTCCCACTGTTGCAATTCAATCATGGCTATGGCCTGCAGATAACGAGGGTGTAATGGGCCGGCTCATCGCCGGGGACATGGAAACGGGAGGCGCCGAACAGGCGGTAGCGCAGGCAGTCGCCGGCCGACAGCCGGAAAACGCGCCCTTCCAGGGTCAATTCCAACTGCCCGGACAGCAACCAAAGGTGATGTTCCAGCGCCGGAATCGACGGCAGGTCGTAATCGATCTGCGCGCCGGCATCAAGCCGGGCTTCGATAAACTCGGCCTTATACAGCGCGGCAGGCGGGGAAACGGAGCGACGGTGAAAACCGCTGGCGCGATCGACCCACACCGGCTGTTGCGGCGGCCGCAGCAGCTCCGGCGGTTCGTCTTCGATTTCGCTCAACAGGCGCGACATGGTTAACCCGTAGGCGGCGCACAGCCGGTTCAGCAACGATGCCGTCGGGCTGGTCTCGGCGCGCTCCACCCGCGAGAGCGTCGCCCGGCTAAGGCCGGTGCGCTGCGCCAACTCCTCCAGCGACCACGCCCGTTGCTGGCGCAAATCCGCCAGCCGCTGCGCCAACCTCAGGTCGGCCGTCTCCAAACCGTTATCCATCGTTCATACTCCGCTTAAAAATCCCATATAAGAGAAATAATCTCAAATTAGAGATATAGCAAGCGAATTTTAAAATGTCGCGCAGGAATAACGCCTGGATCACCGCGAACATCACCAGGTGAGGAGAAGCGTTCTAGCTCTCGCGCGAGGGCGGGATTTGTACAAAATTGCCCGTTTCGGCCCCCGGCGGCGCGATCGCCGCGCAGCGCCAGGCGCTGAATACCGCCAGCAGCGGCGCCAGCGCGAACGCCAGGAACAGCCAACGCGCCGCCGATGCCGCGCCCGTCGCGCCGCCCGGATCGTTCAGCCCCGCCAGATTGGCGATCATCCCGGCCAGCGCCGCGCCGAATGCGGTGGCGAACAGCTGCACCGTGGTAATTGAAGCGCCGGCGATATCTTTGTCCGCTTCAGACGCCACCTGCAAAATGCGCGTCAGCAGGTGCGGCCAACCGAAGCCAATGCCGAATCCCACCAGCAATAGCGCAATGACGATCGGCGCCAGCGCCTGCCAGTGGCCGCCGGACGGCGTCGGCATCAGGATCGCCAGCGCCAGCAGGCCTACCAGCACAAACAGCGGCCCGCTGACGATCGCCCGGCGAATGCCCGCCCCACGCCAGCCGGAGCTGAGGATCTCGGACAGCGTCCAGCCGGCGGCCATGGCGGCGGCGATATAGCCGGAGATCAGCGGCGACTGGCCGTGCAGCAGCTGCAGGAAATAGGGCACGAAGATTTCGCTGGTCATGCCGATCACCAGCAACGCGGTCGTGATGTACAACGCCGCCAGCGATGAGCCGCGCCGCAATGCGCCATGCGGCAACAGGCGGGCGCGCGCGTGCGCTTCACGCTTCATCAGCCAGGCCATCAGCACCAGCGAAAGCGCGATGCCCGCCAGGTTGATCCAGGCGCTGTGCGCCAGGCTGCCGGCGGACACCACCAGCACCGCCACGGTCAGCAACAGCAGTTGCGCAGTCGGCAACGGCGCGGCCGCCTGCTGCGCCTTGCCCTTGGGCAGGATCAGGAAGGTAAACGCAGCGTACAGCGCCATGATCGGCAGCAGAATGCCGAAGGCCCAACGCCAGGCGTGCAGCTCGGCGAAAATGCCGCCCACCGCCGGCCCCACCAGGGTGGCGATGCCCCACATCGCCGAGATAAGCGCCATGGCGCGCGGCCACAATCGCTGCTCGAACACCAGGTTGATCATCGCGTAGGAGAGCGCAAAGATCAGCCCGCCGCCGAAGCCCTGCACCGTGCGGCCGATCAGCATCACCGGCATGCTCGGCGCCAGCGCGCACAGCGCCGCCCCGGCGATAAAGAACAGCGAAGCCACCAGATAGGCGCTGCGTGCGCCATAGCCGCTGAGCAACCGGGCCGACAGCGCGGAGCCGAGGATCGACGCCACCACGAACAGCGTGGTGTTCCAGGCATAGAGATCCAGCCCGCCGATATCCTGCACCACCGAGGGCAGAATGGTGGTGGCGACCAGAATATTGATGGCATGCAGCGCCACGCCAAGCGAGAGCGCGATCGCACTGGCCGCATTTTTGCCGGAGAAAAGGTCACTCCAGCGGCTATCGTCATGGGTTATCACGGTTGTCGTCCTGTTTTCAGAGGAATGGCATTGAGTTGGTCATAAGATTGCGTTAAATTTAACAAGAGTTATCTTGGAATAAGTTAGGGCGAGGCGGAGAAATATGTCAAGAATAAACTTGGAAAATAGCGGCGGCACCGCACAATCGGTCAGTGACCGCTTGCTGACGTTATTGAAAACCCGCGGCCCGCAGCTAGCTTCTGACGCAGGAAAGGTGCTCGGCACCACCGGTGAGGCGGCCCGCCAGCAGTTCGTCAAGCTGGCGAAAGAGGGGTTGGTCGAAGCGGTGGCAGAAACGCGCGGCGTGGGCCGCCCGGTGCAGCTGTGGCATTTGACCTCGGCCGGCAACGCGCGCTTTCCCGATACCCATGCGGATCTGACGGTGCAGCTGCTGCGCACCGTGCGCGACAAGCTGGGCGAACAGGCGATCGACGTGCTGATCGAGAGCCGCGAGCAGGAAAACCGCATCAACTACAAGCAGGCGATGATCGGCGCCACCGAACTGCGCGAACGCGTGGCGCGCCTGACCGAGATCCGCTGCCGCGAAGGGTATATGGCCGAATGGCGCCAGGAGGAGGACGGTTCCTATCTGCTGGTGGAAAACCACTGCCCGATCTGCGCCGCCGCCACCGTCTGCCAGGGCTTCTGCCGGGCGGAATTAAGCATCTTCACCGAAGTGCTGCAGGCGCAGGTGGAGCGCGCCGAACACATTTTGGCCGGCTCGCGCCGCTGCGCCTACCGGATTTCACGCCTGTAACACCGGTTTTTGCCCACGTTTTCAACCGGTACAGATTATTCTGCTTGTGCACCCCGCACCTTCCCTTCTAAGGTTGAACTAACGAACATTCAGGCAAACAGCGGGCCTCGCGCCCGCTCTGGCAAATCCGTCGGCGCTTAGCGCAGCGGCAGAGTAACCCCACGGGAGTTGAACGATGAAGAAGCCGCATGCCGGATTCTGGCTGGCGACGCTGGGACTGGGCGTTTGCTGGCTGCTGGCGCTGCTGACTCGCGATCGGCTCAACGGCATACTGCTGGCCGGCGCGGCGCTGGCGCTGATCTTTACCCCTGCCGCCCGCCGCAAAGGCGCGGCCCTGGCCGCCCTGGGCGGTATCGGCATGGATGGGCTGTGGAGCTACAGCGGCGTGCTGCACTACAGCGGGCAACACGGCCTGCCGCTCTGGACCATCGCGCTGTGGATCGGCTTCGGCTGCTGGTGGTATTGGTTGCTGGACGTCGTCAGAGCGGCCCCCTGGCCGCTGGCGGTGTTGGGCGCCGCCGTCGGCCCCTTCGCCTACGCCGTGTCCTGGAAGCTGGACGCCTTGTTGCCCGGCGTGCCGCCCGAGTTCATGCTGCTGCTGCTGGCCGTCGGCTGGTCGATTTACCTGCCGGCCGTCAGCTGGCTGCAGTGGAAACAGCAAGGCCATTGAACGGCTTTCAGCCGCCGGAAAAATAATGCCGAAGGCCATTGCTTATCGGTTGCCCGATCGGGTTTACTGAGCGTTCTAATAATAATCACTCCCGCAAAATACAATCCTATGCTTAGCCAACAAAGCCGTAGCGTCCTGCCGTTGATCGGGGCGTTGTTCACGTTATATATCGTTTGGGGTTCCACCTATTTCGTCATTCGCCTCGGCGTCGCGCAGTGGCCGCCGCTGATGATGGCCGGCATTCGTTTTCTGATCGCCGGTATCGTGCTGTTCAGTTTCCTGGCCTGGCGCGGCCACGCGCTGCCGACGCTGAAGCAGTGGCTGGCCGCCGGCGCCATCGGCATTCTACTGCTGGCGGTGGGCAACGGCCTGGTGACGGTGGCGGAACACCAACATGTGCCGTCCGGCATCGCCGCGGTGATGGTGGCGACAGTGCCGCTGTTCACCCTCTGCTTCAGCCTGCTGTGGGGCATGCGCAACACCAAACTGGAATGGGCCGGCATCGCGCTCGGATTGGTGGGCATCGTGCTGCTCAACACCGGCAACAACCTGGTGGGCAACCCGACCGGCGCGCTGCTGATTTTGTTGGCGTCGGCCAGCTGGGCCTTTGGGTCGGTCTTGGGATCGCGCATCTCGCTGCCGGCCGGGCCGATGGCCGGCGCGGCGGAGATGCTGGTCGCCGGCGTGGTGTTATTGGCAGCCAGCCAGCTGAGCGGCGAGCGCCTCACTCAGATGCCGAGCACCGGCGGCTTTCTGGCGCTGGGCTATCTGATCGTCTTTGGTTCGATGCTGGCGATCAGCGCCTATATGTTCTTGTTGAAGAACGTGCGCCCGGCGGTCGCCACCAGCTACGCCTACGTCAACCCGGTGGTGGCGGTGCTGCTCGGCATCGGTTTTGCCGGCGAATCGCTGGCGCCGCGCGAGTGGCTGGCGCTGGTGATCATCGTGGCGGCGGTGGTGCTGGTGACGCTGGGAAAATACCTGTTCGCCCGTCCGGCCAACGTGCAGGCCATCGACTGCGAACGGCGATGATCACAAAGGGCGGTCTGCGGGCCGCCGTTAAAAACGATTCTTGTTTCACCCGGCGAAGGGGCTATAATTCCCGCTGTTCCAAGCAACCTGCGAAATTATTCCTATGCTGAAAAAAGCGTTCGTCATCGTCATCGCCCTGTGCGCCTTCGGTTCTCTGGGCGGCGTATTCCTCGCCGGGCTGAACATCTACACCCGTTCCACCACCCCGCACGAAGAAAGCGCGCCTGCCGGGGATGCCGCCGCTACGCCGGCGCAAACCGAAACCCTTCAGGCCAAGTGATCGTCCATCCAGCGCTGGCAGCGCTGCTGTAAAAAGCGCTGCAGCTGCCTGACGCGCTCCGACACCTGCGAACGATGCGGGCAGACCAGATTGATCGGCACCGCGTCGCTGCGCCATTCCGGCAACAGCTGCACCAACCGCCCGGCGCGAATATCCGCCGCCACGTCGATCGCCGACTTGCGCACCACGCCGTGCCCGGCCAGCGCCCAGCGCCGCGCTACCTCGCCGTCATCGGTAAAATAGCTGCCGTTCAGCGGCAGCTCGACCAGCTCCTCACCGCGCCACAGTCGCCATTCCACCTGCCGTTTGCCGCTGGGCTGATACACCAGAATGCTGTGCCGAAGCAGATCGGCCGGCGTTTGCGGCGCGCCGTGCCGCCGCAGATAATCCGGGCTGGCGCAGATCAACCGCCGATGCTGCGGCAAGATCGGCAGCGCCACCAGCGAAGAGTCGGCCAGCGGCCCGAAGCGCAACGCCACGTCCACCGGTTCGCGGAACAGGTCGGCCTGCCGATCGTTGATCAGAAGCTGCAGCTGAATATGCGGATGCTGCAAGCGGAACTCATCCAGCCAGCCGAGCAGCAAATTACGGCCAAAATCCGACGGCGCGGAAATCTGCAGCACCCCGGACAGCCCCTGATGCTTCTCGCGGATCGCCTGCTCTCCTTCGGCTAACGCGCCCAGCGCCAGGCGCGCACTGTCGAGATAGCGAGCCCCCTCCTCCGTTAACCTCAGGCTGCGGGTGGAACGCACCAACAGCCGCGCGCCCAGCTGCTGCTCCAGCCTTTTCACCGCAATGCTGGCCGCCGCCGGCGTGATATCCAGCGCGCGCGCCGCGGCGGAAAAACTGCCGCCGTCCACCGTGCGGACAAACACCTCGAGATCGACAAATGAGGTCATCTGCTCCCTCTCTTTTTAGCCCAATCAATTATTAATATTAATTTACAAGTGTTTGCTATTAGGCGGGCTTTTTTCCTCATTTTCAATCAGGAAAGATAGATCCCGTTGAAACTTACCTAAAAAGAGGCCTTAACATGACGATTCCCGACTCCCCCCTGAAACAACAAAAGCTGGTGATCCTGGGCGGCACCAGCGGCATTGGCGCCGCGGTGGCCTACGCGGCGGCGGCGCGCGGCGCTGAAGTGGTGCTGGCTTCGCGTCGTCTCCCTCACGCCGGGGAGAAGAACGACGCGCTGCGCCTGATGCAGGCCGATCTGACCGATGACGCGTCGCTGCATGCGCTGTTCGCCGCCGTCGGCGCTTTCGATCATTTGGTGATCACCGCCGGGCCGTTGGTGGACGCGAAGCCGCTGGCGGAGACTGCCCTTGAACAGGCGCAGGCCGACTTCAACGTCAAATTCTGGGGCAGTTTGCGCGCGGTGCAGGCGGCGCTGCCGACGCTGGCGCCGCAGGGCTCGATCACCCTGACCTCCGGCCAGCTGTCGCGTAAATACCTCAACGGTCAGTTGGTCAAAACCGCCATCAATGCCGCGCTGGAAGCGGTCGGCAAACAGCTGGCGAAGGAGCTGGCGCCGCGGCGGGTGAACGTGGTCAGCCCCGGCATCACCGCCACCGAAGCCTACGACGGCATGAGCGCCGCACAGCGTCAGGCGCTGTTCGAGCGCGTAAGCGTCAGCCTGCCGGTCGGCAGGGTCGGCCAGGCGGCCGACGTCGCGGCGGGTTATCTGCTGGCGATGGAGAACGGCTTCGTCACCGGCAGCGTGATCGACATCGACGGCGGCGGCCTGCTGTAACGACGGCTAGAGCGCCGTCACGCCCTGCGCGGCGGCCTGCTGTTCCAGCACGGTGATAATCTGGTAGGCCGAACGCGGCACCAGGCTGAAATCGCCGATCAGCAGGCGGTCGCTGACCGCCTCATCCAGCATCGCGCGAGCGCCGGCGCGCAGGATTTCCACCTGTTCCGGCGGCGTGCCGGCTGCGGTGATCAACGGCAGGCCCGGCACCGCCGCCGTGCGGCCGATGATTTTCAGCCCCTCCAGCGCCTGCGGCTGCGCGCGGCGCAGCAGTTCCATGCTGATCGAATCGATGGCGGCGATATCCGCCTGCCCGCTGCGGATCAGCTTCAGCGACTGATAATGCGCGCCGGAGGCGATAGCCGCCCCGAAGAATTTCCCGTCCAGCGCCAGCGGCGCGATCAGCGCGCGCAGGCCGTTGTAGCCGGACTGGGAATCGGTGCTGTTATACGCCGCCGTTCGGCCGCGAAAATCCGCCAGCCGCTCGCCGGGATCGTCCGCGCGCACCACCAGCCAGCTGCGGTAATTCGGCCCGTCGCACCCTTCCACCCGGTAGTGGTAGGTGCCGATTAGCTGTACCTGCGGCAAGGTGCTGACCAACGGATAACCGCAGGTTTGGCTGAGCAGAAGATCCTCGCGCCGCCAGTGCTGCGCCAGATCGTCCGGCCAGCTGAGCCGTTCCGGCGCCGCCGGCAACCCCAGCCGCAGCAGCTTGTCGCGCAACACCTGCCAGAAGGATTCGGCCTGCTCCCGGCCAACGCCGTACATCGGTAGAGACACCTGCATCATTTCCCCCTTACCCCGCCGAAGTGGCCGCCAGCGTCTGCTGACGCCAGGCGGTGAGATAACGCACCCAACGTTCGAACAGCATATCGGTGATAATAGCCAACAGCGCCACGACCGCCGCGCCCTGGATCACATAGGCGGTGTTAAACCCGCTCAGGCCGATGATGATCGGCGAGCCGAGCGTCTTGGTGCCGACGGTGGAAGCGATGGCCGCCGTGCCGATGTTGATGATTACCGAGGTGCGGATCCCGGCGACAATCACCGGCGCCGCCAGCGGCAGTTCAACCCGCCACAGTATTTGCCAGGCGCTCATCCCCACGCCGCGGGCGATCTCGCGTGTGGCGGGCGGCACCGATTCGATGCCCGCCAGCGTGCCCTGCAGGATCGGCAGCAGGCCGTACAGCACCAGCGCGATGATCGCCGGCTGTTCGCTGAAGCCCATCACCGGCACCGCCACCGCCAACACCGCCACCGGCGGGAAGGTCTGCCCCACCGCCACCACCGTTTCCACCAGCGAACGAAATTCCCGGCCGCTGCGTCGGGTCACAGCCACGCCCGCCGCCACGCCGATCGCCACCGCGATCAGGCTGGAGATCGCCACCAGCGACAGGTGCGCCCCCACCAGCGCGATAAAGCTGTCCTGCTGATAAATGGGCCGCTCCAGATCGGGGAACCAGGCGGCGAACAAGCCGCGCAGATGATCCATGCCGAACACCAGCGCCAACAGCAGCGCCAGCGTCCAGGGCAACGGATCGCGCAGCAGGCGCCCGATGCGCCCGCTCATGACAGCGCCTGCCCGGCGATCAGATCGTTGAAATGCAACACCCCCAACGCTTCGCCCCGTTCATCCACCACCGGCAGGCAGTCGCTACCGCGCGCCACAAACACCGACAGCGCCTCGCGCAGACTCATGGCGGCGGCGATCGGCTCGCCCCCGGCGACGCCGGGCCGCACCCGCTCCGCCACCGTACCCAGCGACAGCAGCTTGATGCCGCGATCGCTGCGCCCGAAGAAATCGCGCACGAAGTCGTTGGCCGGTGCAGTCAACAGCGTCAGCGGCGTGCCCTGTTGCACCACCCGCCCCTGATCGAGCAACACCAGGCGATCCGCCAAGCCCAACGCCTCGTCGATGTCGTGCGTCACCAGCACAATGGTGCGGCCGGAGAGCTGATGGATGCGCGCGATCTCCGCCTGCAGCGCCGCTCGGGTGACCGGATCCAGCGCGCCGAACGGTTCGTCCATCAGCAACACCTCGGGATCGGCAGCCAGCGCGCGCGCCACCCCCACCCGCTGCTGCTGCCCGCCGGACAGCTGGTGCGGATAGCGGCGGCGAAACAGATCCGGCTCCAGATGCAGCAGCTCCAACAGTTCGGTAACCCGATCGCGAATGCGCGCGCGCGGCCATTTCAGCAACTGCGGCACGGTGGCGATGTTCTCCTCCACCGTCCAGTGCGGGAACAGACCGATCGATTGGATCGCATAGCCCATGCGCCGCCGCAGATCCTGCGGTTTGAACGACTGGATCTCTTCGCCGGCAAAGAGGATCTTGCCCCGATCGTGTTCGATCAGGCGATTGATCATTTTTAACGTCGTGGACTTGCCGGAACCCGAGGTGCCGATCAACACGGTGAATTCACCCTCGGCGATGTGCAGCGTGAGATCGTCGACCGCCGGCTTGCCCTGAAAAATTTTACTGACTTGCTCAAAGTGAATCATCGGCGCGATACGTCCAGGATTGAAACCCAAAATTTAAACAGCGAATCGACGATGACCGCCATCATGACCACCGGGATCACCCCCAGCAGAACCAGATCCAGCGCGCTGCTGAGCAACCCCTGAAAAACGATGGCGCCAAAACCGCCGGCGCCGATCAGCGCCGCCACCACCGCCATGCCGACGGTCTGCACCGCCAGAATGCGCACGCCGGTCAGGAATAGCGGCAGCGCCAACGGCAGCTGCACGCGCAGGAAGATCTGCCCGCGCGTCAACCCCATGCCGGTGGCGGACTCAATCACGCCGGCCGGCACGCTTTGCAGCCCCGCCACCACACTGCGCACCAGCGGCAACAGCGCGTACAGCACCAGCGCCACGATCGCCGGCGCCATGCCGATACCGCTGACGCCGTGCTCCGCCAGCCAGGGCACCGCCGTCGCCAGCCCCGCCAACGGCGCGATCAGCAGGCCGAACAGCGCGATGGACGGCACAGTCTGGATAATGTTCAGCGCGGAGAAAATCGGCCGCTGCCAGCGTTCGGAACGAAAGCACAGCACCCCGAGCGGCACGCCGATCGCCAGCGCCGGGGCCATCGTCGCCAGCAGAATGGTCAGATGCTGGAACAACGCGGCGTCAAACACCTCCTGCCGATTATGGTACTCCTTCAGCAGCGACAGCTGATCGAGCTGATGGCCGAACAGCAGCAGCGCCGGCGGCACCAGCACCAGCGCGTTGCCCAGCATCCGCCGCAGATGCGACGCGGTGAGGCGCGTCATGGCGTCGGCGGCGATCAGCAGGCTCAGCGCCATCGTCAGCCAGCAGCCGCTGCCCCAGGAGGTGCGCGCCAGGCGCGATCCCTCCTGCGCCAGACGCCCGGCGGCCTGCCCGCTGATCCAGAACGCCAGCGTCAGCACCCCGCAGGCGGCCAGCGCCGTCAGCAGCGCCCGTCCCCGCGTCGGCGGCAACAGGCTGAGGATCGCTAACGCCGCCAGCGGCAACAGCAGCCACAGCGCCGGGCCGTGCAACAGGGAGAATAAGGACAGGCTTTTACCCGACAGCAGACGATTGGGGGCATAACTGAGGAACGGCAGGCCGAAGGCGGCCAGCAGCAACAGCATGAACAGCGTCAACAAGACGCGATGTTTTACGGCGATAGTCAAAGAAACGCTCCGGCTCCCTCGGTTTACCCCCTCTCCCGACGGCAAAGGGGGCACCTCGGCATTATCCCTTAACAAACCCTTTCTCTTTCAGGTAAGCGGCCGCCACCTGTTTGGCGTCCTGGCCTTCCACAGCGATCTGCGCGTTGAGTTTTTGCAGCGTCGGCCCGTCCAGCGAGGCGAATACCGGCTTCAGCAGCTCAGGCAGATTGGCGTGCGCCTTCAGCGCCGCTTCGCGCACGATCGGCGCCGGCGCGTAGATCGGCTGTACGCCTTTCGGGTCCGCCAGCGTCTGCAGCCCCAGCGCCGCCACCGGGCCATCGGTGCCGTAGGCCATCGCCGCATTGACGCCGGAGGTCTGCTCCGCCGCCGCCTTGATGGTCACCGCCGTGTCGCCGCCGGCCAGGGACAGCAGCTGATCCTGATTCAGTTTGAAGCCGTAGGCGTTCTGGAACGCCGGCAGCGCATCCGGCCGTTCGATAAATTCCGCCGAGGCCGCCAGCTTGAACTTGCCGCCGCCGTTGATCCACTTGCCGAGATCCGCCAGCGTTTTGAGATGGTTGGCGTCCGCCACGTCCTGACGAATGGCGATGGTCCAGGTATTGTTGGCCGGCGCGGCGTCCAGCCAGACGATTTTGTTTTTGTCGTAGTCGAGCTGCTTCACCTTCTCGAAGCCGGCCTGGGCGTTCTTCCACGCCGGATCTTTCTCATCGGAGAAGAAAAATGCGCCGTTGCCGGTGTATTCCGGGTAGATGTCGATCTCGCCGGAGGTGATGGCGCCGCGCAGCACCTTGGTGGTGCCGAGCTGCAGCTTGTTGATGGTTTTAATGCCGTTGGCTTCCAGTACCTGCACGATGATGTTGCCGAGCAGAGAACCTTCGGTATCGATCTTGGAGCCGACGCGCACCGAGTCGGCCGCCTGCGCCAGACCGCTGGCGGCCAGCAGAGCCAGCGCGGCGGCAAAGGAACGTCCGCGTGATAAGGTGATTGCCATACTTTTCCTCTGGTTATATGTTTTCCGGCTCATGGGCCAGTTCGGTTGGAAAATCCTGAGAAACGCGCTTCCAGCGCGCAATAAATTTTTTCTTCGGCCGGGCACCGCGTTCCTCCCGCCGTTCGCCGGCGCTCAGCGGATGCACGCCGACGTCGATCGGCGTCAGCGCGTAATCGCGCAGCCACTCGCCATAACCCTGCGCGACGAATCCCTGGCTGCGGCGCTGATACGCCTCGCGTTCCGCCAGGTAGACTTCGCGCAGGCCATACCAGGGCAGGCCGGGCAGATCGTGATGCACTAAATGGTAGTTCAGATTGAGAAACAGCAGCCGCCACGGCCAGCCCGCCTCATTAATAATAGAACGTGCCTGCGGTGCGTCCACGGCGCGATGCTCAAAAAACGATCTTACCTTGGTCAGCGCCAGCGCCGGGTAGCTGATGGCCAACAGGTAAAACGCCGCGCCGATGCCCTGCATCTGCAGCCAGTACAGCAGCACCGCCAACAGCGACAGGTGCGCCAGCCACATCGCCCAGGCGCGCAGATCGCCCGCTGCAAGCGTCTTCACTGCGCCGAACAGCGTGGTGACGATATCCAGCGCCGGGCCGAGGAGCACCCGGCCGATCAGCGTATTGCGCACCGCGGCCAACAGCGGCAGCAGGCGGGGATAACGCCGCCACTGCGCGGCGCTGAAGTAGTAACTTTCGGGATCTTCATGCGGATCGGTCAGGTGATCGTTGCGGTGATGGCGCAGATGCGAATCCCGATACAGCCCGTAGGGATACCACACCGCCAGCGGCAACAGGCCGAACAGCTGATTGACGCGCGGCCAGCGCGTCGGATGGCCGTGGATCAGCTCGTGTTGCAGCGACATATACCCGGTGGTCAGCAGGATCAGCAGCGGTGCGCCAAGCCACGGACCCAGCGCCTGCCAATAATGCGCCACGCCGAACCAGCCGCCATACACTGCCGCCATAATCCCCCAAGTGGGCAGTTCCAGCCGCCAGTGCCAACGCTGATAAAGCCGCCGGATGCGGTCGCGTTGTTCGGGGTGCAAATAGTGGGCGTGGGACATGCTGCGGCTCGCGGTTGGGGAGTTTCCCCCCAGTATCCGTGAGCCGTAACGACGTTCAAAATAACGAAAATGGCAAAGCTAAGTGAAAATTCAGCGGGTTGCGTACGCGGCATGCGGCTCACACGCCACCGGGAAATTCACCGAGTTGGCGATAAAGCACAGGTGATGCGCCTGCTCGTGAAGCTGTTGCGCCAGCTGCAGATCGTCGCCATCGCGCACTGTGACCTGCGGCCGCAGCGTCACCGAGGTAAAAAAGCCGCCGCGCGCGGCGTCTTCGCGCATCACCCCCACGGCATCGTCCTGATAGGCCAGCACCGAAATCCCCGAGGTGGCGCACAGATGCAGATACCATAATTTGTGACAGGCGCTGAGCGATGCCACCAGCAAATCTTCCGGATTCCAGCGCGTCGCGTCACCGCGGAAGGCCGGATCGGCTGAGCCGGCGATGTCTGCCTTGCCCGCGGCGCCGATCAGGTGATCGCGCCCATAGGCGCGGTAATCTTCCGTGCCTGCCCCCAGGTTCCCTTGCCAGGTGACCGCCACCTGATAATGATGCTCGCCTTTCATGCCTTTTTCTCCCGTTGGCCGGCCAATGAAAAATCATCTTAATGCATGCCCGGAAAACACTATTGGCAGAAAAGCGTGAATACGCAAACGGCGAGACGAGAAAAAACGGGCCGCGCAAGCGGCCCGTCGGTCACATCCCTTTAGGGAACGAAATCGAGCACCACGGCGTTGAACAGCGCGTACTCGGTGGCGTTGGCCATCGGCGGAAACTGCGCGTGCTGCACCGCAGCGCTGGCCGCCGCGCACAGGGGCGCATCGCCCCTCACGATCTTGCTGCTCGCCAGCTTGCCGTCCGGCCGCAGCCGTATGCTGATGGTGCAGCGTTGGCCGCGCGCGTGCTCCGGCGAGCGCAGCTCGCGGCTCACCGCGTTATGCACCCGCTCCGGGTAACTGAGCTGCGTTGCGGCCAGTGCCGGGGTCTGCGGCAACGGGGTGCCGGTCTGATGGCCGGCCCCGGCGCCGCAGCCGCTCAGCAGCAACAACGCCAACAGGCTTAGTGTCTTTTTCATTCCCTATGTCCTTATTGGGGGATTTATCCTTATCGAGCGGCCCTCACTGCGCCGCCGGGTAGGCCTCGCCGTCGTCCGCATAGCGCTGCAGCCGCTCGCGCCACCACTTGGCCGCCAGGCCGCTGGCGCTTTCCCGCCAGCCGAAGTAGGCGATATCGCTGCACCGTTCCGATTCGACGCGTTTCGCCACCAGTTCGCCGCTGTTCAGGTAAGGTTCCGCCAAGGCGCGCGGCAGATAGCCGCAGCCCAGCCCGGCCAGCTGCGCCTGCAGTTTGGCGTCGAAACCGAAGACCGTCAGCGTATCCTGCTCTTCCAGCAGATTCAGGCTCTGCGGCGCGTTGACACGCGAAGTGTCGCGCACCACCACCGCCCGGTGCTGACGGATTTCGTCCTTCGGCAACGGTTCCGGCAATGCCGCCAGCGGATGCTGCGGCGCGACGGCGAACACGTAATCCAGCTGCCCCAGCCTGCTGAACGCATAGCCTACCCGTGACGGCGGCTCGCAGATGGCGCCGATGATAATGTCGGCGCAACCGTAAACCAGCGACTCCCAGGAACCGGCCAGCACCTCGTGGCTGAAACGCAGCCGGGTATGGTGATGCTGCCGATAAAACTCGTCGATCAGCGGCAACAGGCGGGCAAACGGGAAGGAGGCGTCGATCCCAAGCGTAATCTCGCTTTCCCAGCCGTTCTCCACATAGCGCGCCTGCTGTTCCAGATCCTGCGCCGCGCGCAGCAGCACCCGCCCTTTTTCCAGCATCAGCTTGCCGGTATCGGTGAACTTCGCCCGATGGCCGGAGCGATCCAGCAGGGTGATGTCGAGATCGTTCTCGAGCTTTTGCACCATATAGCTCAGTGCCGAAGGGGTTTTAAACAGTGCGGCGGCCGCGGCGGCGAAAGATCCGTGCCGGTCCAGCGCGTCCAAAATCAGCAGCGCTTCCAGGTTTAATCTCATGCTTTCTCCCGTGTATAAAAAAACTCAACAAGTCGGCAAAAATTCTGCGGTATCTTTGAAATCGCCCTCTGCCTACCATGGGTTTTATCGGCGTTACACTCATCAGATGTTCAACCGAAATATCACTGGGAAGGTAAATTATGTCCAAGTTTCAACTGCTTGATAAAGACAATTCCGCACTGATTTTTATCGACCATCAACCGCAAATGGCCTTCGGCGTGGCTAATATTGATCGTCAGCAACTGAAAAACAACGTTGTTGGTTTGGCGAAGGCAGGCAAGATTTTCAACGTCCCTACCCTTTTCACCTCGGTCGAAACCGAAAGCTTCAGCGGCTATATCTGGCCGGAACTGCTGGCGGTGCACCCTGAAATCACCCCGATTGAACGCACCTCGATGAACTCCTGGGAAGACGCGGCCTTCGTCAAAGCCGTGGAAGCCACCGGCCGCAAAAAGCTGGTGATCTCCGCGCTGTGGACCGAAGTCTGCCTGACCTTCCCGGCGCTGATGGCGCTGGAAGCCGGCTATGAAGTGTATGTGGTGACCGACACCTCCGGCGGCACCTCCGTCGATGCGCACGAACGTTCGATCGACCGCATGGTGCAAGCCGGCGCCGTACCGGTGACCTGGCAGCAGGTGCTGCTGGAGTACCAACGCGACTGGGCGCGCAAAGACACCTACGACGCGGTGATGGCGCTGGTGCGCGAACACAGCGGCGCGTACGGCATGGGCGTCGACTACGCTTACACCATGGTGCACCACGCACCGGCCCGCACGGTGAAATAATTCCCCTTGCCCCGGCCCCGCGCCGGGGTATTTTCAGGAGTCGGTTTTATGGCCCATCCGCAGCATGTCACGCTGGTGATCACCCACCGTTTGGCGCCGGGGAACGAGCAGGCCTATGAGGCCTGGCTGAACCGCATCATGCCGGACGCCGCGGGCTTCACCGGCCATCTGGGCGTCAACGTCATCCGCCCATCCGACAGCGAACAGGCCTATACGGTGCTGGTCCGCTTCGACAATCTCGACAATCTCTACCGCTGGCTCAACTCGCCGCTGCGCAAGCAATACATCGAAGAAGTCACTCCGCTGTTGCTGGAGAACGACCATATCGAGATCCGCCCCGGCGCGGAGTTCTGGTTTACCCCGCCCAACCCCGGCGTGCGCCAGCCGCCCCAGTGGAAGCAGTTCATCATCACCCTGCTGGTGATCTTCCCTTCCACCAATCTGGTGCCCTGGTTTTGGGGACTGGCGCTGCCGCAGCTGGACGGCACGCTGCTCGGCCATTTTCTCAATGACGCCACCGTGGTCGCCCTGGTGGTGTACCTGTGGATGCCTATCGTGACTCGCGTTTTTCATCAATGGCTGACCCGCCGCTAGGCGGTTCGCCGGGAGAATGTTATGAACCACCACGCTTCATTGATCATCACCAACGGCAAGTTTCACACCGTCGATCGCCAAAATCCTACCGCACAGGCGGTCGCCATCCGCGACGGCAAGTTTCTGGCGGTCGGCAGCGAAAGCGAAGTCATGCAGCACGCCGGGCCGGAGACCCAGGTGATCGATCTGCACGGCCACACCGCCATTCCGGGCCTGAACGACTCACACCTGCACCTGATCCGCGGCGGCCTGAACTATAACCTGGAGCTGCGCTGGGAAGGCGTGCCCTCGCTGGCCGACGCGCTGCGCATGTTGAAAGAACAGGCGCTGCGCACCCCGAGCCCGCAATGGGTGCGGGTGGTCGGCGGCTGGACCGAGTTCCAGTTTGCCGAACGCCGCATGCCGACGCTGGACGAAATCAACCAGGCGGCGCCGGACACGCCGGTGTTTATTCTGCATCTCTACGATCGCGCGCTGCTCAACCGCGCGGCGCTGAAGGTGGTCGGCTACACCAAAGACACGCCGAACCCGCCGGGCGGCGAGATCCAGCGCGACGCCAACGGCAACCCGACCGGCATGCTGATCGCCAAACCCAACGCCATGATCCTGTACGCCACGCTGGCAAAAGGGCCGAAGCTGCCGCTGGAACAGCAGGTCAACTCCACCCGCCAGTTTATGCGTGAGCTGAACCGTCTCGGCCTCACCAGCGCCATCGACGCAGGCGGCGGTTTCCAGAACTACCCGGAGGATTATCAGGTGATCGCCGAGCTGCACGAGAAAAAGCAGCTGACCATCCGCATCGCCTATAACCTGTTCACCCAGCGGCCGAAGCAGGAACTGGAAGACTTCGAGCTGTGGACCGACATGCTCAAGCCGGGCCAGGGCACCGACTTCTATCGCCACAACGGCGCCGGCGAGATGCTGGTGTTTTCCGCCGCCGACTTCGAAGACTTCCTGCAGCCGCGCCCGGATCTGCCGCCGGGCACCGAAGACGAACTGGAGCGGGTGGTGCGCCATCTGGTGGAGCACCGCTGGCCGTTCCGCCTGCACGCCACCTATGACGAATCCATCAGCCGCATGCTGGACGTGTTCGAGAAGGTGAACCGCGATATTCCGTTCAACGGCCTGCACTGGCTGTTCGACCACGCCGAAACCATTACCGAGCGCAATATCGAGCGCGTCAAGGCGCTGGGCGGCGGCATTGCAGTCCAGCACCGCATGGCGTTCCAGGGTGAGTATTTCGCCGACCGCTACGGCATCGAAGCCACCAAACATACGCCGCCGGTGGCGAAAATGCTGGCGGCCGAGCTGCCGGTCGGGCTGGGCACCGACGCCACCCGCGTCGCCAGCTACAACCCGTGGACGGCGCTGTACTGGCTGGTCTCCGGCCGCACCGTCGGCGGCATGGCGATGTACGACGACAGCGCCCGGCTGGATCGCGAAACGGCGCTGATGCTGTGGACCCAGGGCAGCGCCTGGTTCTCCACCGAACAGGGCAAGAAAGGCCAGATCAAGGTCGGCCAACTGGCGGATTTGGCGGTGCTGTCGCAGGACTACTTCAGCGTGCCGGAAGAGCAGATCAAAGGCATCGAGTCGGTAATGACGGTGGTGGACGGCAAGGTGGTCTACGCCGCCGGCAGCTTCTCGCCGCTGGCGCCGCCGCCGCTGCCGGTGCTGCCGGAGTGGTCGCCGGTCACCCAGGTGCCGGGCCATTACCGCTCCGCGCCGCCGTCGGCGGCGGCCCGCGTCGGGGTCGTGAGCCAGGCGCATCAATGCTGCGGCCCGTGCGGCGTGCACGCGCACCAGCATGACATCGCGCGCCGCTCCAGCATCCCGGTGTCGGACGAGAATGCCTTCTGGGGCGCTTTCGGCTGTTCGTGCTTCTCGTTCTAAGTTATCAAGCCAATAACTTATTATAAAATTAATTTAATAAGCTATTAAGCTAACAACATAATAAATTAATGGCGCTGTCCGCAGAGAGCGCCATTTCCTTTTCAATCGCGGTTGATCTCCAGCCAGCGCCGCTGCTCGGCGGAGGCGGCTATCGCGTCCAGCACGCACGACACCTTCCAGCCCTCTTCAAAGTCCGGCCACATGCGATCGCCCGCGGCGATGCCATTGACCAGATCGCGGATCTCCACCGTCTTCTGATCGTTAAAGCCGATGCCGTGCCCGGCGCTGATGCAAAACGCCGCGTAGTCCGGGTGCTTTGGCCCCACCAGCAGCGTCTTGAACCCCTGCCGCTCCGCCGGTTCATCGTGCCGATACAGTTTCAGCTCCGCCATCCGCTCCTGGGTATAGCTCAGCGTGCCTTTGGTGCCGGTGACCACATAGGTCAACCCCATCTTGCGCCCGCAGGCGATGCGCGAGGTTTCGATAGTGCCCATCGCCCCGCCGGCGAAACGCAGCAGCGCGCTGGCCTGATCTTCGTTTTCCACCGGGTGCAGCCGCGTCGGGTCCTGCGGATCCGGGCGCTGTTTGATCACGGTCTGCATATCGCCGGAAACCGCCACAATATCGCCCACCAGGTAGTGCGCCATATTGACGATGTGCGCCGCCAGATCCCCCAGCGCGCCTAACCCGGCGCTGGCGCGGCGGCAGTGCCAATCGATCGGCGTGCGCGGATCGGCCAGATAATCCTCATTGTGGGTGCCGTAAAAATGCACCACCTCGCCGATTTCGCCGTTGGCGATAATTTCGCGCGCCAGTTGGCTGGTGGGGTTTTTCATGTAGTTAAAACCGACCAGCGTTTTCACCCCCTTGGCGCGCGCGGCCTGCACCATCTCCGCCGCATCGGCGGCGTCCAGCGCCAGCGGCTTTTCCGAATACACGTGCTTGCCGTGACGGATCGCCGCCAGCGCCATCTCTTTGTGCAAGAAGTTGGGGGCGCAGATGTCCACCACATCGATCGCCGGATCGGCCACCAACTGCCGCCAGTCGCCGGTCGAACGCGCAAAGCCGAATTCGGCCGCGCGCTGCGCCGCCAGCTCGGGCGTCACCTCCGCCAGCATCTCCAGCACCAGTTCCCCTTTCAGAGGAAAGACCGTGGCGGCCTGCGCATAGGCGATAGCGTGACAACGCCCGATATAACCGGTGCCGATTAACCCAACGCGTACCTGTTTCATCATTTTCTCCCGTGACCGAAATTCTGTGTAGAACCAGGCGTCGCTCAATGAAACGCGCCGGTTGATAACGGGTTTATATGGAATATAAATTTCAATAACAAGCACACAGGAAAATAAAGTTCATATTCGTGATGCCGTTCATGAAACATTGACGGGATGATGCAACGAGGAAAGTTCGGACACGAAGGGACGTATCCGGACAAGATAAAATGAACCGTTTATTTCATATCACGGTAAACCGTTGGCGCCGTGCTGCACGTAGCCAGGGCGTTGCAGCAGGCGCTGCTGATAGGCCGCCAGCGCCGCATAATTCGGCCGCTCGAACGGCGTCATCAGCCAGCGGTTCAGCGACAGCCCCAGCACCACGTCCGCCAGCGTGAAGGCGGCGCCGGCGGCATAAGGGCCGTGCTGCGCCAAATGTGCGTCCAACAGGCCCATCAGCCGGTTCCATTCGCGCTCGGCGGCGGCCAGGCTGGCGGCATCCTGATAATCCGCATGCCCACGCACCCGCGACATGAACACGTAGCGCCAGGCGCCGTTCAGATCGGTGGCCTGCCAGTCCATCCACATCTCCACCGCCGCGCGCGCGCCGGGTTCCTGCGGCAGCAGATCGCGGCGCCCTTCCCGCCCCGCCAGATAGCGGCAAATGGTATTCGACTCCCACAGCACCCGCTCGCCGTCGATCAGCACCGGCACCAGGCCGTTGGGATTCAACGCCAGAAACGCCGGCTCCTGCGTGGAGCGAAAGCCGCTGCCCCAGTCTTCCCGTTCCAGCGCCAGCCCCAACTCCTGACAGGTCCATAACACTTTGCGCACGTTGATTGATGAAGCCTTGCCCAAGACTCTCAGCATCGGTTTTCCTCTTATCTATTCTTTCCAGAAAGGTTTACATCCTTCACGCAGCGCTTCTGCACGCGACAAACCAATATCGATCAGCCGTGCATCGTCCAGCAATAATAATTCTTTTCGCGTCCTGTAACGTTGCAGATACAGACGCCAGCGTGACCCGCCGAATGAGCGCCGCCGCGGCGCGCCAGTAAACAGAGCCATCTTGTTATTCCCCCTGATGTTTTCGCCTGGTAGTGATGATGCGCGCCAGGCAAAAAACAATACAGATTCACGCTGGCGCTATTTTTTTCATACAGCTGCGCCAAAAAACCCGCTGAATGGTTTATTTTGAAAGTATCTGTACCGGTTTTTTAATCCTTACCCCCGATGAGAGGCCTCTGTATGACACGCTACGCCACGCTGGCCGCCATTCTCAGCCAACGCATTCAGCAAGGGTTGTATCCGGCCGGCCATCGCCTGCCTTCGGTGCGCGCATTGAGCCAGGAGCACGGCGTCAGCATCAGCACGGTGCAGCAAGCCTACCGGCTGCTCGAGGAACAGCGCCTGGTGGAAGCGCGGCCGAAATCGGGCTACTTCGTGCATACGCGGCGCGCGCAGGCCGAGCTGCCCGCCATGACGGCGCCGGTGCAGCGGCCGGTGGACATTTCGCAATGGGAGCAGGTGCTGGAACTGGTGCGCAGCCGGCCGCGCGAAGGCCTGATCCAGCTGGGGCGCGGCATGCCGGATATCGCCGAACCGACGATGAAACCGCTGATCGTCGCCCTGCGCAACGCCGCCCGCCACGGCGACCTGCGCAGCCTGTATTACGACAGCATTCAGGGCGTGGCCGCGCTGCGCGAACAGGTCGCCCGTCTGCTGCTGGACTCCGGCTGCCAAATCGGCCCCGATCAGTTGCTGATCACCACCGGCTGTCAGGAAGCAATCTCCGCCGGGCTGCGCGCCGTTTGCCAACCCGGCGACATCGTGGCGGTCGATTCGCCCTGCTTCCACGGCACCATGCAAACGCTGAAGGGTCTGGGCATCAAGGCGCTGGAAATCCCCACCGATCCGCTCACCGGCGTCAGCCTGGCGGCGCTGGAGATGGCGCTGGAACAGTGGCCGGTCAAGGCCATCCTGCTGACGCCCAACTGCAATAATCCGCTGGGCTACATCATGCCCGACGCCCACAAACAGCGGCTGCTGACGCTGGCGCAGCGCCACGACGCGGCGATCATCGAAGACGATGTCTACGGCGACATCGCCTATCACTACCCGCGGCCGCGCACCATCAAGTCATTCGACGACGACGGCCGCGTGCTGCTGTGCAGTTCGTTTTCCAAAACGCTGGCGCCGGGGCTGCGCGTGGGCTGGATCGCGCCCGGCCGCTACCTGGAGCGGGTGCTGCACATGAAGTTCATCGGCTCCGGCGCCACCGCCACCCAGCCGCAGTTGGCGATCGCCGAATTCATCCGCAGGGGGCACTATCTGCAGCACCTGCGGCGCATGCGCGCCCGCTACCAGCAGAACCGCGACCGCATGACCGATCTGATCCTGAAATACTTCCCGGCCGGCACCCGCGTCAGCCGGCCGCGCGGCGGTTTTATGCTGTGGATCGAACTGGACGAAGCGTTCGACACCCTGCGGCTGAACCGCCATCTTGAACAGCAAGGCGTACAAATCGCCGTCGGCAGCATTTTTTCCGCCGCCGGCAAGTATCGCAACTGCCTGCGCATCAACTATGCGCCGACGCTGACGACGGAGATCGAACAGGCGGTACAGCGGGTCGGCGCCACCATCCAGGCGCTGATGCCGGCCGACAGTTTGGCGCAATCAGATTAAATCTTGACGCGATCGGATTATCGGCGCATGGACAGGCTGTTTTAGAGTAATGCCTTCTCTTACCACTGGCAGGCAACAACCATGAGCAGCGATCAAATTCCGGTTTCCAGCGCGCTGGCTGTGCGCCTCGCGGCGCTAGGTGTCGATCTCGAACGGGTCGGTCAGTTGGCCGGCTTGCCCGCCGGGCTGCTCAGCGAGCGGCGCATAAAAGTGCGGCTGACCACCCACCAGTTCTTCGCCGTCTGGCGCGCCCTCGCCCAACTGAGCGACGATCCCGCCTTTGGTCTGCGGCTGGGCGGCGACGTCGCGCCGGAGCATTACGATATCGCGTCAGTCGCCGCACTGCACTCCGCCACGATGGGCGAAGCGCTGCGCAAAGTCGCGCGCTACAAACGGTTGGTGTGCCCGGAAGAACTGATGCTGGAGGAAGACGGCGACAGTATACGGCTGCATACGCGCTGGACGATGATCGAAGACCATACGCCGGAATTATTGATCGATACAATGTTCGCTTCTATCACCGCCCTGTGCCGCCGTGGCACCGGCTTGCCGCTGCAGCCCAAGGCGCTTGAGGTGACACGCCGTCACGATCCCCACTCGCCGCTGTTGCGCCACTTCGGCTGCCCGGTGCGATTCGATGCGCCGCAGGACGTGCTGGTGTTCGATCGCGCGCTGATGCGGCAGCCGCTCATCACTTATGATCAGGACATGTTGGCGCAGCTGCTGCCGGAGCTGGAGGCCGAGTTGGCCGAGGTGCGCGCCGAGCAAAACTTACCGATGCAGGTGATGGCGATCCTCGGCCGCAGCATGCGCGGCCAGCGCCCCAGCGTCAACAGCGTGGCCGCTGAACTCTATCTCAGCCCGCGCACGCTGCAGCGCCGCTTGCAACAGCACGGCTACAGCTACCAGCAATTGTTGGACAAAACCCGGCACCGCACCGCCTGCCGATTGTTGGCGGAAACCGACCTTGAACCGGGCGAAATCGCCTTTGTGCTGGGATTCGAAGAGCTGAATTCGTTCAGCCGCGCCTTTATTCAGTGGGAAGCGCTGACGCCCAGCCGCTGGCGCACGCAGCGCGCCGCCGGCCAGTGGGAGAACAGAGCATGAAAGTGATTATTTTCGGCGCCAGCGGCATGGTGGGTCAGGGCGCGCTGCGAGAATGCCTGCGCGATCCGCGGGTCAGCGAAGTGCTCAGCATCGGCCGTCGCCCGCTGGCGCAAAGCCACGCCAAACTGCGCCAGCTCTCCCTGCCCGATCTGCGTGATCTGTCGGCGCTGGCGCCGCAGCTCGCCGGCTACGACGCCTGTTTCTTCTGCCTGGGGATTTCGTCCTCCGGCCTGAGTGAAGCTGAATATCGCGCGGTGACTTACGATCTGACGCTGGCCGCCGCCCGCCCGCTGGCGACGCTGAATCCGTCGATGGTCTTCGTCTACGTCTCCGGCCTCGGCACCGACAGCAGCGAACGCGGCCGCAGCATGTGGGCCAGGGTCAAAGGCGCCACCGAAAACGCGCTGCTGGCGCTGCCGTTCCACGCGGTGATGTTCCGTCCCGGCGCCATTGTGCCGCTGCACGGCATTCGCTCCAAAGTCCGCGCATACGATCTGATTTATCGGCTGTTCAAGCCGCTGTGGCGCGGCGCATTGCGGCTGTTTCCCGCCCGGGTAAGCAGCACCGAACGAATCGGGCTGGCGATGCTGGCGGTGGCGCGCCGGGAAACGGCCTTGCGCATCCTGGAGCCGCCGCAGATCAATCAACTGGCGACGCGCTGAAATACCGTCATCAACCGCCCCGCCGCCAATACTCCGCCACCCGGCGACGCAGATGGTCGATGCCCTGCGGATGATGAATGAACTGATCCACCGGCATCATCCGCCAGCGCTGTCCCTCGTCGCCGAAACGTATGGCGGCGATCTGCGCGGGGGCGATCTCGCCGGCCATGAACCAGGTCGGGGGATAGCCGGGCAGAATGCCGTCGTAGCGCCGCCGCCAGACAACCTGACGTTCGGCGATCGCCACGCCGAATTCTTCCTGCGTCTCCCGCTGCACGCACTGCAGCGGCGTTTCGCCGTTTTCCCGCCCGCCGCCGGGCAGATCCCACAGGCCGGGCCACGGAATGTCCGGTTTGTCGTCCCGTTGGTAAACCAACAAGAGATCGCCGCACAACAGTGCGATCTTGGCCCCGCCAAACGCCCAATCCGTCATGATTTCTTCGCTCCCGGCCCATTGCCTTTGACTGAACATCATACTTCATCCCCGCGCGGCCTGGTGTATAGTGAAAATCCGTTTTCACAACAGGCGAACAATAACGATGAACTCTCCGTTTCTGGTGACCCCTCAATGGCTTGCGCAACATATCAACGATGAAAATCTGGTGGTGATCGACGTCCGGATGTCGCCGGTGGGGCTAACGCCGAAAAAGGACATGCTTGCCGAGTTCGAACGCGGCCATATCCCCGGCGCGGTCTATTTCGACATCGACGACGTGGCGGACAAAAACACCACGCTACCGCATATGCTGCCAACGGCGGCGGAGTTTGGCGAGGCGGTGGGCAAGCTGGGCATCAGCGAGCGCGATACCCTGGTGATTTACGATGAGGGTAACCAGTTCTCCGCGCCGCGCGGCTGGTGGACCTTCCGCAATTTCGGCGCCCAGCATGTTTACGTACTGGACGAAGGGCTCAACGGCTGGACCGCGCAAGGCCAGGCGCTGGCAACCGGCCCGGCGCAGCCTGAACCGCAGACGTTTAACGCCCGGTTCAACGCCGACGCGGTGGTGGATATGCGGCAAGTGGAACAGGCGTTAGGCACACCGGTGCAAATTCTCGACGCGCGCGCCGCGCCGCGTTTCCATGCCGAAGCGCCGGAGCCGCGCCCCGGCCTGCACCGCGGCCACATTCCCGGCAGCATCAACATTCCGTACGGCGAGCTGCTGGAAAACGGCCGCTTCAAATCGCTGGAGGCGCTGCGCCAAACCTTCAGCGACAAGGGGGTGGACATCAACGGCCCGATCATCACCAGCTGCGGCTCCGGCGTGACGGCGGCGGTGCTGGCGTTTGGCCTGCTGTCGCTCGGCGCGCCGCAGGTCAAGTTGTATGACGGCGCCTGGAGCGAATGGGGCCAGCTGAGCGGCAAGCAGCCGATCGCCCAAGATTAGGTTTCGATCCGCTCGACCACGATCTGCGCCAGCCGCTGCACGGCGGCCGAAGGCTGATCCTCGGCGCGGTGCAGCACCACGCCGAGCTGGCCGAGAGCGGGCAGCAGATCGGGGGCCAGCGGCGACAGGCCGGGCGGTAAGCCCGCCGCCGTGCGTACCGTAACGCCCAACCCGGCGCTCACCGCCGCCCACACGCCGTTCAGGCTGCGGCTGCTAAAGGCGATGCGCCAGGGAATGCCGGCGCGATCCAGCGCCTGCGTCGCCGCGCTGCGCATCAGGCAGGGCGCGTCGAACATCACCAACGGCAAGGGTTCGTCCCCTTCTCGCCACGGCGCCAGCGCGAAGCCGGGCGACGCGATCCAGTGCAGCTGCCGCTGTCCCAGCGCCTGATGAAACGGCGTGCTCAGACCGCCATCCCACGCCAGCGACAGATCCAGCTGGCCTTTCAGCACCCAGTCGATCAGCTCGGCATTACGCGCGATGCGCGCCTCGATCCTCACCTTTGGATTGGCGCGCGCGAAGCTGCCCAACACCTGCGGCAGAAACGTCTCGCCGAAATCCTCCTGCAGCCCCAGCCGCACCGTGCCCTGCAGATCCAACCCGCGCACCGCGGCGGCGGCTTCGTCATTGAGCTCCAGCAGGCGGCGCGCGTAACCGAGCAGGGTCTCCCCCGCCTCGGTCATCACCATGCCGCGTCCGGCCTTGCGCAGGATCGGCGCGCCGACCTGCTGCTCCAGCTTTTTCAGGTGGGCGCTGACCGCCGACGTCGAACGCCCCAGCCGTTCAGCCGCCTTCGCGAAGCTGCCCAGCTCGACGCCGGTGACGAAGCTGCGTAAATCCTCGAGATCGAACGTGATTCGCCCCATGCTGACCATCCTGATTTTCTGAACTATCAATCAAAATAATACCGATTTTACTAATAAAGATGGCGTGTCACGCTCTCCCGGTCAATGTCTTTCAGGAGAATCCTTATGCTCGCGATGCAATACCGTTTCACCCTGCCCGCCGATTACGACATGGCGATCGTCCGCCGCCGCATCGCCGATGTCGGCCACCGGCTCGACGCCTGCCCGCAGCTGATCGTCAAAGCCTATCTGTACGCGCAGCGCAGCGAAGGCAGCGCCGAGAATCTCTACGCTCCCTTCTACCTGTGGAACAGCGGCGCCGGCATGAGCGACTTTCTGATCGGCGAGGGTTTCAGGGGCCTCAGCCAGGCGTTCGGCTGGCCGCGCGTCAATCACTGGCTGCCGTGGCTGGCGCATTTCGATCGTCCTCATCTGGCCGAGGCCGCCTGGGCGACCTGTCAGGAAAGGGCCATCGCCCCCTACAGCGATCTGCCTGCGCTGCGTCGGCAACAGCAGGCGGCGCCCGGCGCGCTGGCCTCCATCGTGGCGTTCGATCCCGCCGAGTGGCGGTTAGTGCGGCTGGATGTCTGGCGTGAACCGCCGCAGGCGCGGCCGCAAAACGGTCAACTGTTCCGCGTCGGCCATCTGTCCGCGCCCTTTGACCACACTGCGCCGCGGGTTGACAGCCAAACTTGATATTGATAATCATTATCAAAATTGCATATTCATTTGCGGCTCGCGGGATGCGGGCCGCTATCCGGGGTCAACCGTCATGTCGTCATCACCAATCACACCTTACGCCACCACCTGCTGCATCGTGGGAGGCGGCCCCGCCGGGCTGATGCTCGGCTATCTGCTGGCGCGGGCGGGGATCGATGTGACGGTGCTGGAGAAGCACGCCGACTTCCTGCGCGATTTTCGCGGTGACACCATTCACCCGTCGACGCTGGAAGTCATGCACCAGCTGGGCCTGCTCGACGAACTGCTGACGTTGCCGCACCAGCGTGCGGAGTCCCTGCACGCCGAAGTCGCCGGGCGCGACATCAAGCTGGCGGATTTCACCCGCCTGCCGACGCGCTGCAAATTTATCGCCTTTATGCCGCAGTGGGAGTTCCTCAACTTTTTGGCCCAGCAGGCCGCCGCCTTCCCCAACTTCAGGCTGCTGACCTCGACGCAGGTTCACCAACTGCTGTACGACCGCGGCCAGGTGTGCGGCGTGCTGGCCGACACGCCGGAAGGCCCGATCCGCGTGCGCAGCCAGTTGGTGATCGGCACCGACGGCCGCAACTCGGTGGTGCGCGAACAGGCGGCGCTCAGCAGCCGATCCTTCGGCGCGCCGCGCGACGTAGTGTGGATGAAGCTCAGCAAGCAGCCGGGCGATCCGGCCTGGTCGATGGGCCACACCGGGCCGAAACAGAACTTCATCATGATCGATCGCGGCGACTACTGGCAGTGCGGCTATTCGATCGACAAAGGCAGCTTCGACGCGATCCGCCGCAGCGGGCTGGAGAAATTTTTGCTGCACCTCGCCGAGGTGGCGCCGTTCCAGGACGATCGCCTGCAGGAGATCGTCGAGTGGGATCAGGTAAAACTGCTGAGCATTCGCATCGATCGTCTGGATCGCTGGGCCAAACCGGGGGTGCTGTGCATCGGCGACGCCGCGCACGCCATGTCGCCGATCGGCGGCGTGGGCGTCAACCTGGCGATTCAGGACGCGGTGGCCGCCGCCAACGCTCTGATCCCGCCGCTGCGCCAGCATCGGCTGCAGCTGAAGCATCTGCTGAGCGTGCAGCGCCGGCGCGAATTTCCCACCCGGGCCATCCAGTTTCTGCAGATCAAAATGAGCCAGCGCAAACCGGGCGAACGCCGCGCGGCGGGCGGCTCGCGCCTGATCGCCCGCGTCGGCAACAGCCGCTGGCTGCCGCGCCTGTTCGGCCGCATCATCGGCCTCGGTTTTCGCCGTGAAACGCCGCAGCATCTGTCCAACGAAACCTGCCCGCCGGAATAGCATTGGTGATTTTTTCATCGCGCCGTATAATGGTTAAATCGAACGATTTAATTAACTGGAGCGATTAAATGTACGCACTCACCGCGAACGAGGCCAAAACCCAATTCGGCGATTTGCTGCTCAAGGCGCAGCGTGAACCGGTGCAAATCAATCGCAACGGCAAACCGGTCGCCGTCGTCATGTCTGTAGAAGATTACCAGGCGCTGGAAGATCTCAAATTAAGCGCACTGCAGCAAAAAATCGCGCAGGCTACCGCCGAGGAAGACGCCGGTAAGGCGGTAGACGGCGATGCCTTCTTCAACCGTCTGCTCACCGATGAAACAGACTGAGATGCCCGCGTTTCGCCTCACCCCGCAGGCCCAACAAGATCTGCTGGCTATTCGTCATTTCACCATCGAGCACTGGGGCCAAGCGCAATCTCGCCGCTATCTTGAGCAGTTGAGAGAGGTCATGCATCATTTGGCAGATATGCCGGAAGCGGGTAAAGCTCACTTCCACGATCTGGGCGAAGAGATACGCAGTTTTCCTTACGCCAGCCATAGGATCTACTACCGCAACCGCCCTGCCGGCATCACCGTTCTCGCCATTCTGCATCAGGCGATGGTGCCTCACCGGCATCTGGAACAACGGCTGTAATTTTTCTTACTCAAAGGGGCACTGATGTTCACCGTTCGTCAGGCATTGCTGGAAGATTTAACCCTGGTGCGCGATATCGGCATCCGCACCTATCGCGCCCACTTCGGTGAGCTGTGGCGCTACCCGCACGAGCTGGAAGCCTTTCTGGCGGAGGATTTTTCCGTCTCCGCACTGGAACGGACGCTGCGCGATCCCGACGTGTGCTGGCTGTTGGCCTATGAGAATGACGCCCTCGTCGGCTATGCGCGGCTCAACGTCGACAGCCTGCTGGCGCCAACGCAAACCCGCGGCGCAGAGCTGCAGAAAATCTATTTTCTGCCGGGCCATGCCGGCAACGGCTATGGCCAGCGCCTGTACGAACAGGTGCAGCTGCGGGCCATCGAGCGCCGGCAAAAAACGCTGTGGCTGGAAGTGCTGCAACGCAACACCCGCGCCCAACGTTTTTATCAGCGTCAGGGATTGAGCATTTGTGGCGAGACCTGCTACACCAGCGCCCAGGGCTCGATAGGCATCTGGTATATGAGCAAGGCGCTGTAACCGCGCCCCGCTCCGCCGTCGTTTAGCGCGGCTCCCGCTGCAGCATCAGGAACAGCAAGGCAAACGCATTGGGCGCCAGGTAGATCAGCGCCCCCAGCTGCACCGCCAGCGGATCCTTCTTGGCCTGCCAGGCCATGAACCAGTCGCCGGCGACCACCATAAAACCGACGCCCCACACCGCAATTGCGCAAAGCGCCCCCAGCATCGCCCAGGCTTTGCCCTTGGCGAAGGCGGCATAAGGGCCTTTCAATCGCCCGATCATCAGCGCCACGCCCGCGGCCGCGAATAGGCCGGCCAGCGTTTCCAGCGTGGTGATGACCGCCAACCCCAACATGCAGGCCCAGTCGGCGCGGATCGCGCGCCACATCAGCCCCGGCGTTTGATAAGTATCCTGCATGGCGAGCAGCGGCCCCACCGCATTGCGCGCGGTGCCGGCGAAATCCGCCGTATTGTTCAACAGGCTAAACAGCCCCCACAGGGCCGGAAACAGAGACAGGACGATGCAACCGAGGCGTGACACAGTGATTTCGTTCATGGTTATCCTTAATGAATAAACGGGTGGCTCCCGTCCTCATGACGGGACCGCTATTGAGATCCTGATAGTTTGACGTGCACAATGTAAGAACTAATCTTACAATGACGCAGCATAGCCGAAAGTGAGGAGGAACAATGGGCAGAACACTAACGGTAGATCTGGGTGACGAACTGCGTAGCTTCGTCGAAGACCTGGTGGCCAGCGGCGATTACCGAACGCCCAGCGAAGTCATCCGCGAATCCGTGCGCACTTTGCGCGAACGTACCGCCGCCTCAAAACTGGAAGAGCTTAGGCGCTTGATCGCCGAAGGAGAGAACAGCGGCGAAGCCGTCGAATGGGATCGTGATGTGTTCATGGAAAGAATACGGAGCAAAGCAAAAGGATGCGCAGGAGAGTAACCGTTCGTCCAAAAGCGTTGGACGATATGGAAGAGATCTATTTTTACGGGTTGGCGCACTTTGGCTTGCAGGTGGCCGAAGATTATCTGCGCCGCCTGCATCAGGCTTTCGATAACCTTAGCCACCACCAACTCGGCAAAAACATCGATGCAATCGGCCCCGGCCTATGGGTATTGCCCGTCGCCAACCACCTGATTTATTTTCGACAGCACAGGCGGGAGGTGAATATCATCAGAGTGCTGCATCATTCCCGCGATCCGCTCAGCCAATCCTTTTTCAGCTGACCCAACGTTAAATCGCCACCAGCCCGCGGACGCCGTCCTGTTCCATATTGCTGCCGGCGCCGCGCTGCACGATGCTGCCGCGCGACATCACCAGATAGCTGTCCGCCAGATCGGCGGCGAAGTCATAGAACTGCTCCACCAGCAGGATCGCCATATCGCCCCGCGCCGCCAGCTGTTTGATCACCGCGCCGATCTCCTTGATCACCGAAGGCTGGATCCCTTCCGTCGGTTCGTCGAGGATCAACAGCTGCGGCCGGCAGGCCAGCGCCCGGCCGATCGCCAGCTGCTGTTGCTGCCCGCCAGAGAGATCGCCGCCGCGCCGATCCTTCATTTGCCGCAGCACCGGAAACAGTTCATAGATCGGATCCGGCACCGCGCGCGCGTCGGCGCCGGAAAAACGCGCCAGCCCCATCAGCAGATTTTCCTCCACCGTCAGGCGCGGGAAAATTTCCCGCCCCTGCGGCACATAGGCGATGCCCGCCTGCACCCGCTGATACGGCTTTTTACCGGTGATGGCTTCGCCCCGCCAACGGACGCTGCCGCTGCGCGCCGGGACCAACCCCATCAGGCATTTCAGCAGCGTGGTCTTGCCCACGCCGTTGCGCCCCAGCAGGCAGGTCACCTCGCCGATGCGCGCCTCGAACGACAGGCCGCGCAGAATGTGGCTGCCGCCGTAATATTGATTCAATTCCTCTACCTGCAGCATGATTACGCCTCCTCAGCGCCCCAGATATACCTCAATAACTCGCTCATCGGCCTGCACCTGCGCCAGCGATCCTTCCGCCAGCACCTGCCCCTGATGCAGCACCGTCACGCGATCGGCGATGGTCTCCACAAACCCCATATCGTGCTCCACCACCATCAGCGAATGCTTGCCCGCCAGCTCGCGGAACAGTTCGGCGGTGTAGTCGGTTTCGGCGTCGGTCATGCCGGCCGCCGGCTCGTCGAGCAGCAGCAGGTGCGGCTCCTGCACCAGCAGCATGCCGATCTCGAGAAACTGTTTCTGCCCGTGGGACAGCAGCCCGGCGGGCCGGTGGCGTTCATGCCCCAGCCGCAGGGTCTTCAGCATCTCGTCGATGCGGTCGCGCTGTTCGCTGCTTAAACGGGCGCGCAGGCAGGCCCATACCGACTTGCGGGTTTTTTGGGCGATCTCCAGATTTTCGAACACCGTCAGCGCCTCGAACACCGTCGGTTTTTGAAACTTGCGGCCGATGCCGGCATGGGCGATCTGCATCGGCGCCAGCCGGGTCAGATCGACGGTCTGGTCGTAAAACACCCTGCCGCTGTCCGGCCGGGTCTTACCGGTGATCACATCCATCAGCGTGGTCTTGCCGGCGCCGTTGGGGCCGATCACGCAGCGCAGTTCGCCGACGCCAATGCGCAGCGACAGATCGGTCAGCGCGCGAAAACCGTCGAAGCTGACGTTGACGTTGTCGAGCTGCAGCACCGGATCGGTTTGCTGCCGGTATTTGTCCGCCGGCAGCGGGTGGGTAAACAGCTCGTCGGTCACTTGCATCGCCTTCATGAGCTTTTCCTCCGGCGCAGCAGGCCGATCACCCCTTTGGGCAGAAACAGCGTGACGACGATAAACATCAGGCCGAGGAAGAACTGCCAGTATTCGGGAATGGCCATGGTGAACCAGCTCTTGGCGCCGTTGACGATGCCGGCGCCGAGCAGCGGCCCCACCAGGGTGCCGCGCCCGCCGAGCGCCACCCAGATGGCGGCCTCGATCGAGTTGGTCGGCGACATTTCGCCGGGATTGATGATGCCGACCTGCGGCACATAGAGCGCGCCGGCCAGCCCGCACAGCACCGCCGACAGCGTCCAGACGAACAGCTTGAAGCCCTTCGGATCGTAGCCGCAGAAAGTCAGCCGGTTTTCCGCATCGCGCACCGCGGTCAGCACCCGGCCGAACTTGCTGCGCGCCAGCGCAAAGCCGATGGCCAGGCTGGCGGCCAGTAGCAGCACCGTCGCCAGGAACAGCGCCACCCGCGTGCCGGCGGCGGTGATGGGAAAGCCGAGCAGCGTGGTGAAACCGGTAAAGCCGTTATTGCCGCCGAAGCCAGTCTCGTTGCGAAAGAACAGCAGCATGCCGGCATAGGTCAGCGCCTGGGTCATGATCGAGAAATACACCCCTTTGATTTTCGAGCGGAAGGCGAAGTAGCCGAACAGGAAGGCCAGCAGGCCCGGCACCAGCACGATCAGGCACAGCGCCCAGGCGAAATGCTGGGTGCCGCTCCAGAACCACGGCAGCTCATTCCAGGAGAGGAACGCCATAAACGCCGGCAGCCCGTCGCCCGCCGCCTGCCGCATCAAGTACATGCCCATGGCGTAGCCGCCGAGCGCGAAGAATAGCCCGTGGCCGAGCGACAGCAGCCCGGCATAGCCCCACACCAGATCGAGCGCCACCGCCACCACCGCGTAGCACAGGATCTTGCCCGCCAGCGTCAGGGTATAGGTGGACACCGCCAGCGGATGATCCGCCGGCAACAGCGTCATGAACGGCATCACCAGCAGCGCCAGCAACGCCAACCCGCCGATGCTCAACGCCAGCCGGGGCGCTTTCTGCACGCCGGTTACGGTCAATGGTTGGCTCATCAGTCAATCACCCTGCCCTTAAGGGCGAACAGCCCCTGCGGACGCTTTTGAATAAACAGAACGATCAGCACCAGGATCAGGATCTTGCCCAGCACGGCGCCGATCTGCGGTTCGAGGATCTTGTTGACGATGCCGAGACCGAAGGCCGCCGCCACCGTCCCCGCCAGTTGGCCGACGCCGCCGAGCACCACCACCAGGAACGAGTCGATAATGTAACCTTGCCCCAGCTCCGGCCCGACGTTGCCCAACTGCGACAGCGCCACCCCGCCAAGCCCGGCGATGCCGGATCCCAGCCCGAAGGCCAGCATGTCCACCCGGCCGGTGGGCACGCCGCAACAGGCCGCCATCGCGCGGTTTTGCGTCACCGCGCGCACGTTCATGCCGAGCCGGGTCTTGTTCAGCAACAGCCAGGTCAACGCCAGCACCAGCAGCACGAACGCGATCACCGCGATGCGGTTCCACGGCAACACCAGATTCGGCAACAGCTGCACGCCGCCCGACAGCCACGCCGGGTTGGCGACCTCGACGTTCTGCGCGCCGAACAGCACCCGCACCAGTTGGATCAGCACCAGGCTGATGCCCCAGGTGGCCAGCAGGGTTTCCAGCGGCCGGCCGTACAGGTGGCGGATCACCGTACGCTCAAGCGCCATGCCGATCCCGGCGGTGATGGCGAACGCCACCGGCAGCGCCGCCAGCGGATAGAGCGCCAGCCACTGCGGCGCAAATTGCTGAAACACCCCCTGCACCAGATAGGCCGAATAGGCGCCGAGCATCAGCATTTCGCCGTGCGCCATATTGATGACGCCGAGCAGGCCGTAGGTGATCGCCAGGCCGAGCGCCGCCAGCAGCAGGATCGAACCGAGCGACAGGCCGCTGAACGCCTGGCCGAGCAGATCGCCGATCATCAGGCGGTGCTGCACGCGCTGCAGGCTGCGTTGCGCCTCGGCGCGCACCGCGGCGTCCGGCTCATTGGCCGCGTCGGTCAACGCCTGCAGCCGCGCGCGGGTTTCCGGCTCGCCCGATTCCCCCAGCAGCCGCACCGCATTGAAACGCACCTGCGGGCTGGCGTCGGCCAATTGCAGGTTCGCCAGCGCAATGCTCAGCGCATCGCGCACCTGCGGGTCTTTCTCCTGCGCCAGCCGCCGGGTCAACAGCGGCAGCTGCTCGCCCTGCGCTTCGCGCTGCAGCGCGGTCGCCGCCTGCAGCCGCACCGCCGCGTCCGCGCTGACCAGCCGCTGCGCCGACAACGCATTGGCGATCAGAATGCGCAGCCGGTTGTTCAGCCACACCTTCTTCGGCTCGCCAACCGGGGCCGCCTCACCTTCAAGCGGCAGATAGCGATCGCCCTGGCGGATAAAGGCGCGCTTCGCCTCGTCGATCGCCACGGTTTCCTGCTGCAGCCCCTGCAGCAACGGCAGGCGCGCAGGATCCGGCTCGGCCGCCCACGCCTGCAGCAGTTTGGCCTGCTGCGCGCGATTGGCCGCCGCGAACTCATCGGCCGGCCCGGCCTGCGCCAGCAGGGGCCAGGCGCACAACAGCCACAGCCCGGCGCGCAGAGAGGATAAAAACGGAGATTGCATCAGCTGCCTCTTCTGTTGGGCCGGCGCGCGTCGAGCCGCGCCGGCGCTGAGTGACGTTACTTGCCGCCTTTCACCGGGTAATCCGGTTTTTTGTCGTTGCCGGCGATATAGGGACTCCACGGCTGCGCGCGCACCGGCGCTTCGGTCTGCCACACCACGTTGAACTGCCCGTTGCCCTCGATTTCGCCAATCATCACCGGCTTGTGCAGGTGGTGATTGGTTTTGTCCATGGTCAGCGTGAAGCCCGACGGCGCGGCGAAGGTTTGCCCGGCCATCGCGGCGCGCACCTTATCGACGTCGGTAGTGCCGGCTTTTTCCACCGCCTGCGCCCACATGTGGAGGCCGACGTAGGTGGCTTCCATCGGATCGTTGGTCACCGCGGTGGCGTAATTCGGCAGATTGTGCGCCTTGGCGTAGGCTTTCCACTGGCTGACAAACTGTTTGTTGGTCGGGTTATCCAGCGATTCGAAGTAGTTCCAGGCCGCCAGGTTGCCCACCAGCGGTTTGGTGTCGATGCCGCGCAGCTCTTCCTCGCCGACCGAGAAGGCGATCACCGGCACGTCGGTGGCCTTGACGCCCTGGTTGGCGAGTTCTTTGTAGAACGGCACGTTGGAATCGCCGTTGATGGTGGAGATCACCGCGGTGTTGCCGCCGGCGGCGAATTTCTTGATGTTGGCGACGATGGTCTGGTAATCGCTGTAGCCGAACGGCGTATAGACCTCTTCGATATCCTTGTCCTGCACGCCTTTGCTGTGCAGGAAGGCGCGCAGGATCTTGTTGGTGGTGCGCGGATAGACGTAATCGGTGCCCAGCAGGAAGAAGCGCTTGGCGCCGCCGCCGTCCTCGCTCAGCAGGTATTCCACCGCCGGGATCGCCTGCTGGTTCGGCGCCGCGCCGGTGTAGAACACGTTCGGCGACATCTCTTCGCCTTCGTATTGCACCGGGTAGAACAGCAGTCCGTTCAGCTCCTCAAACACCGGCAGCACCGACTTGCGCGACACCGAGGTCCAGCAGCCGAACACCGCCGCCACCTTGTCCTGGCTCAGCAGCTGGCGCGCCTTTTCGGCGAACAGCGGCCAGTTGGAGGCCGGATCCACCACCACCGGCTCCAGCTTTTTGCCGAGCACCCCGCCTTTGGCGTTGATCTCGTCGATGGTCATCAGCGCCACATCCTTCAGCGGCGTCTCGGAAATCGCCATGGTGCCGGAGAGCGAACTCAGAATGCCGACCTTGATGGTGTCGGCGGCCTGCGCGCTCCAGGCCAGGCCCATGCCGATCGCGGCGGCGGACAGCGCAAAAGCTTTGATAAAACGACGACGTTGCATAGTTCAAACTCCCGATGTGTGTGAAATCAAAATTGTTGCGCCGAGCGCGCAGGCTGCTGAGCCCGCGCCTGGTGCAACATGTGCAGCGTTATTTTTCGTACCTCTGCCTTGCTGACGGCGATGTGCTCGCCGAGCAGCGTTTGCGCCGCCCCGCTTTGCCGCCGCAGGATCGCCTGCAAAATGGCGGCGTGCTCGCGGTAGGTGGCGTCCACCCGCGCCTGCTGGGTGAAATCCAGCCGGCGAATGATGCGGATCTTTTCGGTCAGTTCGCGGTGAATGCGCGCCATTTCGCCGTTGCCCGCCGCGGCCACCAACGCCTGATGAAACTGCTCATCGTGCTGCGACACCGCCTTGCCGTCCGCCAGGCGCGGCACTGCGGTCCAAAAATGGCTCAGCGCCGCCAGCGCGTCCGGCGTTTCCCCGGCCGGGCGTTCGCACAGCCGTTTCACCGCCTCTTGTTCCAGCACGATGCGCAGGTCGTACAGCTCTTCGAAGTAGGCGAAGTCGAACGGCCGCACCTGCCAGCCGCTGCGAAACAGCACCTCGACATAGCCTTCGCGCTCCAGCCGAAACAGCGCCTGACGCACCGGCGTGCGGCTGGCCGCCATGCGCTGCGCCACGTCGCTTTCGCTGAAGCGATCGCCCGGCAGCAGGCGAAACTCGAAGATGTCGGCCTTGAGCTGCAGATAAATGCGCTCCGCCAGCCCCTCCGGGCGCGCCTTGTGCTCTCCGTTGGTGATTTGCATCATCGCTCCTCCGTTCAGACCGCCTTTTCCAGCCACAGCAGGGCGTCGCCCGGCCCGACCGGCCGCCCCTGCCGGCAGCTGATGCGTTTAACGATCCCGGCGCGCGGCGCGGTGACCGCCAGCTCCATTTTCATCGCCTCGACCACGATCAGCGGCTGCCCGGCCGCCACCGCCTGCCCCGGTTCCACCAGGATCTTCCACACGCTGCCGTTCAGATCGGCGCTGACCAGATCGCCCTCGATGGCGTCTTCTTCCTCCGGCGGCAACAGCTGCGCCTCGGCCTCGTCGTCATCGCTGCGCCAGCGCGCCACTTCGGCGCTGAACGCCTGTTGCTGGCGATGCTGGAAGTCGGCGATCGCCTCGGCGTTGTCGGCCAGGAAACGGGTGTAGGCGGCGAAGTCGAACTCGCTCTCTTCGATGCGCACCTGCATGCGCCCTTCACGGAACGCTTCGCGCTGCTCGTCCAACTCTTGCTCGCTGACCGGATAGAAGCGCACCTGATCGAAGAAGCGCAGCAGCCAGGGTTCACCGGCGGTGAACTGCGGGTTTTTGAGAAACTTGTTCCAGATCGGCAGCGTGCGCCCGACCAGCTGGTAACCGCCCGGCGAGTCCATGCCGTAGATGCACATGTACATGCCGCCGATGCCGACCGTCCCTTCGGCGGTGTGGGTGCGCGCCGGGTTATATTTGGAGCTCAGCAGGCGATGGCGCGGATCGAGCGGCACCGCGCAGGGCGCGCCGAGGTAGACGTCTCCCAGCCCGAGGATCAGGTAGCTGGCGTCGAACAGAATGTCGCGCACCTGCTCGCGTTGGCTCAGACCGTTGATGCGCTGAATGAAATCGACGTTGTTCGGCAGCCAGGGCGCCGAGGCGCGCACCGTCTGCTGATAGCGATCCACCGCCCCCAGCGTGGCCGAATCCTCGAACGCCATCGGCAGCCAGACGGTGCGCGTCGGCACCTTCAGGCGGCTGACGTCCCCCAGCGCCCGTTCGCGCGCCAGCAGGCGCTGCAGCAGGTCGGCCTGGCTTATCAGCCGGCTGTCGTAGCGGATCTGCAGCGAACGCACGCCCGGCGCCAGCTCCGCTACACCCGGGATCGCCTCCTGCCGCAGCGACTGCATCAGCAGATGTATGCGCAGCCGCAGCGCCAGATCGAGCACATTGTCGCCGTACTCCATCAGGATGTAGCCGTCCCCCGCCTGGCGATACGCCACCGCCGGGCGCCCGTCCGCCGCCGGCAGCGCCGCCAGCACCGCGGCGGAAACGGTCGCCGCCGGGGCCAGATCCGGCGGCGGCAGGGTGATGGCCTTCACCGCCGCCAGCGCTTCGATGCTGCCGAGCTGCGCCTGCTCCAGCGACTGCGCCTGCCGGAAGCCGATCGGATGGAACCGGATGCGGTCGCCCGGCTTCACCTGCCCCACTTTCCACAGTTCGGCCTTGGCGATGGTCACCGGGCAGACGAAGCCGCCAAGGCTCGGCCCGTCGCGGGTCAGGATCACCGGGAAGTCGCCGGTGAAGTTGATGGCGCCGATGGCGTACTCGCAGTCGTGCACGTTGGAAGGATGCAAACCGGCCTCGCCGCCGTCCTCCCGCGCCCACTCGGGCTTCGGCCCCGCCAGGCGCACGCCGAGGCGGTTGGAGTTGTAATGCACCTGCCAGTCGGTGGCGAAGAAGGCCTCTATCGATTCAGCGGTGAAAAAGTCCGGCGCGCCGTGCGGCCCGTACAGCACGCCGATGTGCCACTGGTCGCCGTAGTGCGGGATCAGGCTGTCATCCATCGCCTGCGGCGCGGCGATCGGCGCCGGCGTGGTGCTGGCCGCCAGCGCCGGTTGGGCGATCGCCAGCATGTCCGCCACGCGCAAGGTGCGCCCGGCGTGGCCGCCGAACTGGCCCAGCGCGAAGGTGGAGCGGCTGCCGAGATACACCGGCACGTCAAAGCCGTTGCGTACCGCCAGATAGGTGCGGCAGCCGTGTGTGGCGCGCCCCAGCGTCAATACCTGCCCGGCCCGCACCGCGATCGGCCGCCAATACGCAACCGCCTCGCCATCCAGTTCGGCCGGGCAGCTCGCGCCCGTCAGCGCGATGGTCGCGTCGCAGTGAAAGCGCAGCGTCGGCCCCTGCAGGGTAAACTCCAGCCCGGCCGCCGCCGGGTGGTTGCCGACGATGCGGTTGGCCAGCCGAAACGCGAAGTCGTCCATCGGGCCGGACGGCGGCACGCCGATGTCCCAATAGCCGAGGCGGCCGGGATAATCCTGCACGCTGCTGTAGGTGCCGGGTTGCAGCACTTCGAGGCAGTGCGGCTGGAAACGCAAATCGTCCAGCAGGCGCGTCCAGACGTCGCCGCGCTGAAATTGCGGCGTGGCGATCACCTGTCGCAGATAGTCGAGGTTGGTGGCGATGCCGTGCAAACGGGTCGCCGCCAGCGCCACGCGCAGTTTTTCCAGCGCCTGCGCCCGATCGGCGCCGTGCACGATCAGCTTGGCGATCATCGGGTCGTAAAACGCCGACACTTCGCTGCCGGTCGCCACCCAACCGTCGAGGCGCACGTCGTCAGGGAAATGCACCTCGGTCAGCACGCCAGGGCTGGGCTGGAAGTTTTTCAGCGGATCTTCGGCATAGAGACGCACTTCGATCGCCGCGCCCTGCGGCGCGCGTTGCAGCGCCGCCCAATCCAGCGCGTCGCCCGCCGCCACCTGCAGCATGCATGCGATCAGATCCAGGCCGGTGACCATTTCGGTGACCGGGTGCTCGACCTGTAAGCGGGTGTTCACTTCCAGAAAGTAAAACTCGTCGCGCGCGGCGTCATAGATAAACTCTACGGTGCCGGCGCTGCGGTAATTCACCGACTCGCCCAGCGCCACCGCCGCCCGGTGCAGCGCCTGGCGGGTCGCCGCCGGCAGGTGCGGCGCCGGGGTTTCCTCCACCACCTTTTGGTTGCGCCGCTGCAGCGAACAGTCGCGCTCGCCGAGCGCCGCCACCCGCCCCTGGCCGTCGCCGAAAATCTGCACCTCGACGTGGCGCGCCCGATCGACGAAGCGTTCGATAAAGGCGCCGGCGTCGCGGAAGAACTGCTCTCCCAACCGTTTGACGCTGTCGTACGCGTCGCGCAGCGCCGCCTCGTCGTCACAGCGCGTCAGGCCGATGCCGCCGCCGCCGGCGGTGCTTTTCAGCATCACCGGGTAGCCGATGCGCGCGGCGGCCGAGACCGCCTGCTCAACGCTCTCCAGCAAGCCGGTGCCCGGCGTCATCGGCACCCCGGCCAACGCCGCCAGCTCGCGCGCCCGGTGCTTGAGGCCGAACTCGCGCATCTGAGCCGCCGTCGGGCCGATAAAGGCGATGCCCGCCGCTTCGCAGGCGTCGGCAAACTCGGCGCTCTCGGACAAAAAGCCGTAGCCGGGGTAGATCGCCTGTGCGCCGGTGGCGGCGGCCGCCGCGAGGATCTTGTCGATGCGCAGATAACTGTCGGCGGCCTTGTCGCCGCCGAGCGCCACCGCCCTGTCGGCTTCGGTGACGTGCGGCGCATTGCGGTCGGCGTCGGAGTAGACCGCCACGCTGGTGACGCCCAGGCGTTTCAGGGTGCGAATAGCGCGGCAGGCGATTTCGCCGCGGTTAGCGATCAGTACGGTAGTAAACATGTTCATGCCCCCTCAACGCTGGCGAGATAATCACGCCAGCCGCCAAACTCAGTGATATCCGTGGCGCCTTCCAGCGCCCAGGCTTCGCAGATGAACCCCTTCACCCGTCGGCCGTCCGCCAGCAGCAGCGTGCCGATGCCCAATGGCGCCGGGATTTCCGCCACAAACTCGCCGAAACGGGCCAGCGGGATGTCCCACAGCTCAACGCGGATCGCCGCCCCCTGCGCCGCGCGCGCCAGCCCCGGCTTCGGCGGCTCGGTATCGGCCAACGCGTACAGGCGGTAACAGGGAGCGGTGACGGTTTGTTCCACCCGCACCGCATCGCGCTGCGTCAGTTGGACGTTGAGCGGCATGCCGCTGAGGTGAGCGCCCACTACCGCCAGACGCACATGCCCTGTGGACGGCGCAGGCACAGGCTGCGGCGGCAATGCCCGGCCGATGGCCCCGAGCGGCAAGGCGCTTTGCCGTTGCCAGCGCAGGCCAAACGCCGCCAGCGCCCGGTCATGCCAGGCGGGCGCAATCAGGGTGATGCCCGCCGGCAGACCGTCTTCGCGCAGCGGCCCCGGCAGCGCCAGCGCGCTCAGATCGGCCAGGTTGGTGAAATTGGTGTAAGTGCCGAATTGCGAATTGAACAGCACCGGCTCCTGCGCCATCTCCGCCAGGGTGCGGATAGTGGGCGCGGTCGGCACCACCAGCGCGTCGAACGGCGCCAGCCGCTGGGCGATTTGCCGCGCCAGCTCGGCGCGCAGGTATTCCGCCTTGTAGGCGTCGCAGGCGCTGTAGCCGAGGCCGTTGCCGACGATGCCGCGCACCACCGGATCGATGGCCTGCGGGTTCGCTTCCAGCACCTGCTCAATGGCTACCGTGCGCTCCGCCACCCAGGGGCCGTAATACAGCTGTTCCGCCAGGGTGCGAAACGGCGCGAAATCGAGGGGTTCCAGCGTGGCGCCGCCCGCCCGCAGCTGCGCCAGCGCCTGGTGAAACGCCCGCTCGGCCTGCACGTCGCCGAAAAACTCCAGCTGGGCGGGAACGGCGAAACGCGGCGCGGCGGGGATATCCGCCGGCGCGGTATGCGGATCGGCGCGGGAATACGGGTCTGCCGCGTCAAAGCCGCTCGCCAGTTCCGCCACCTGCGCGGCGTCGGCCACCGTCAGCGCGAAGACCGACACCGTATCGTTCAACCGGCAGGCCGGCACCACGCCGCGGTTGGATAACCGCCCCTTGGTCGGCTTCAGCCCGACGATGTTGTTGAACCCGGCAGGCACGCGTCCCGAACCGGCGGTGTCGGTGCCCAGCGCAAACGGCACCAGGCCGCGCGCCACCACCGAGGCGGAGCCGGAACTGGAACCGCCGCTGACGTAGCGGCTGTCGAAGCTGTTGACCACCGCGCCATAAGGTGAGCGGGTGCCCACCAACCCGGTAGCGAACTGGTCGAGGTTGGTTTTACCGAGGGCGATCGCCCCGGCGGCGCGCAGGTGGGCGACCACGGTAGCGTCCGCCGCGGCCTGGTAGGTGAACGCCGGGCAGGCGGCGCTGGTCGGCCAGCCGCCGACGTCGATATTGTCTTTGATGGCGAAGGGCACGCCGAACAGCGGCAGGCGGCTGAGATCGCCGGCGACCGCCGCCAGCCGTTGCGCCAGCTGTTGATACTGCTGCTCGCGCTGCGCCGGCGTGGCGAGATACAGCCAGGCGTTATCGTCCGGGTTCAGGCCGGCGACCAACGTTTCGATCGTCGCACTGACGCAGGCGAGGCGCTCGCCCGCCGGACGGGTTTGATAATGGTGCTGCCATTCACTGAGGGTAAAACCGCACGCTTCAACAGGTTCGCTCATCGACTGAATTCCATCTGGTACACAAGATGGGATTCAACAGAGCAACCGGCGTGCCAATTTTTAATCTCATGATTTCAATAAATTATAATTAAAACTTATGACGGCGGCGGCAAACGGGCTGCACCAGCGGCGCGCAGCGGGAGAACAAAAAGAGTGCAATGGCGGGATGACGCAGAGGAAAAACCGGGGCGACGACACTCGCCGCCCCGCAGGACGATAGGGATAGGTCAACCGCCAGCCGCAAGCTCAGTACCTACCATGTGGTGAGCGCTACCCTTCTCCAGGTATTGGCCGCCGTGCAAACATAAAAGAACGTGGAGTCTGCCGACCATTGGCCTATTTTACCGGGTGCAACGGCCGAAGCGGGGACAGCAACTCTGACACCTACAGGATCTCCGTTCACGTTCGCTGAATCATAAATATTCAACACTTTTATGTGGCCGGAGGAGAATTGGTTATTCGGCCCACCAATAGGATAAGCGCCGTTACCGGCCGGATAGATGCCATTATCCGCAACCGTTAACTGCTTGGTGTACAACCCGCTCCATTTAAATGAGGGTTGTCCTAAGGCGGTCGCGATATCCTTCTGCGGCGAAAAATCCGCCGGGGAGATGGATACGCCGCTGCTGGTCGTATTGTTATTAGCGCCAAGCGTAAACTTAGGTGCAAAACTAATTAAAGAAGCCCCGTCCTGAGCCAACCTGACGCCCGGTTCAAACCCCTGAAGGTTATTGCCTGGAGAAATGCCGCCAAAGTAATGGTAGCTGGTACTCCCTCCTTTGGCGGCATAGAACAGGTTATCGGAGCCGTCCTTGATACCATGGAAAATGGCCGGATAAGTGCCATGGCTGGCCCTGTCCGCCAAGGACCACGGAAGTTGCCTCGGAGCCATATCGGCGATTGCCGCGTTGGCGAATCTTGTCGTATTGCTCAGCATGTTATCAAACACAAATGCCGCCGCGATGCCGTTTACCGGTTCTGCAGCCACATTGTAAGTGGTATTACCCAGGTTATAGAAACCGCCCCGACATTCAAAGGTGCTTCCATCACTCTGAAGAATAGTTTCACCTTCGCAAGTAAACTGCCCCAGGATGTTATCGGTGTTGGTTCGGGTGAGTTTGATCGCCGTAGCGCCGACGCCGCCGAACAGGTGGATATAGCAGAAACCGTTGTACCACGTTACGCTGTTGGCGTTTCCTCTCAGCTCCAGCCCCACGCCGGCATCCGTATTTGTGCCACCATCGCCCGGATTGCCGGAGACTTTGATCTGACATTGAATTTCATGGAACCCCACGCCGTGGAAGGAGCTATCCCCGCCATTGCTTTCCATCAAGATGTTCGACAAGCCACGGTGGAACCGGCAAGAGTGAAAACTGACGAACTCGGTAAACGCACCGGCATAGCCGTTCAACAGATGTAAGTTCACAAAAAACTTCATAATCAGCAATCTTTCATGCCGCATGAAACAGGAACCATTGATCCGATAGCCGGTGCCCGTATATAACGCGCCCTTGGCCGGCGTAATCGTCACATCGCTGATATATCTGTTGGTATGGATCCCGGAACCGCCTTTCGACTCAAAACATGCATGATCATTAGACGTCGGCTTAAAGAAGAATTTCGTACTAATCCAATTTTCACCCTCTATCGCAATGCCTTTATCTCCGGTGTAGTTTTCTCCCCCTAAATTTAAGGTATCTGTAATGTAATAGTTGCCGGCAGGAACATAGAGCTTCTTGCAGCCTTGGCTAATCGCATAAGCTATAGCCTGTTTAAACGCCTGCGTATCATCTGTACCAACGCCAGCTGTATCATTCCAATCGCCCTTCGCGCCGAACATCTGAGGGGTAATGTGGGGCACGCCTTCATTCGGGAAGGAATACTGAATGAGTTGATTGCCCGTTACCCCTGCAATCGTAGAGAGAATCGGTTTAAAAGCGCAATCCCAGGCGTTCTTGCCAATGAGGGTCGTTTCGTCAAATGCCCCGCCTAACTCCAGCGCCCGAGCAGGCGCAGCAAGCTTAATCACATTCCCTTCAATAATGGCGTTTTTCCCATTCAAGAAACGGATATAACCAAACCCAGAGTCCGTGACCCGGTTGCCGGAAAACACCGTACGGTCGCCATAGAGCTTGATCCATACCTGGCTGCTGGTCCATCCGGAGTTGGTTATCTTGTTGCCGGTCATCACGCAGCTATTGGTGAACAGGGCAACCTTACAGTTATTGATAATATTGCCTGAGAGGGTCGCCTCCGTTGCGGCAATGCCATTGAAGGCCGACGTCGTGGAGGTACCACAGTAATTTAAAAAGTTATCTGCGATAACGGACTCCGCGACAGAAATATCGTTATTGCCGTGATAGTCGATGCCATTCTCAACGGTATCTTCAACGTGATTCCCAATAATTCGTGAATTATTCGTAGGGATTTTGGTGGGGTTATTTACTAAGGAATAGTCGATCTGAATGCCGAACCTTTCAATCGTTTTGATATAGTTATTAGAGATATTAATGTCACTGATTCCACCCAGCGAGATGCCATAGCTGGTATTAACAATATGGTTATTGGCAACGGTCAGGTTAGTGAATGAATGAGGCGTGCCGGTCACTTCATTATTCAATGTCACCCCGCCCCCTCTTTGCGTATGCCCGGCCCCAACGGGTTTAGCGGGTTTATGTCCATCATGAATATGATTGTTCACAATCAAGATGTCATAAGCATCTCGGTTCACGCCCGTTTTCAGCAAGATCCCGTCACCCTGGTGATTCGTCAGCTCGTTATTCTGGATCGTAATATGGCGGCCGCCACGAACTGCGATAGGTTCCTCTCCCAGATCTTTAAGTAAATTGTTCTCAAGGGTAACTGACGTACAGTCAGAAAGGCCCAAAGCATCGGTATGCATGCTGATGACGCAATTTCTCACGGTGAAGTTTTCACAACGGGTGAAAGCCATGCCGGTACACGCGCGAGTGGCATACCACCAAATAGGATCTGCATCTTTCTGAGTCACCTTTCTCGTGATCCTCAGATCTTCCACGATGAAATTCGACTGTTCCACGGTATTAAAAATGTTGATTTGAGGCGTATCGTCATCCAGGTGAATTTCACCACCGCCATAAATATGGCAGTTGCTGGGGATCTGTAGAGACTGCCAAGCCGAACCCAACGTCAACCGATAGACATTCGCCATTCTGACCTGGCGTTTTTTCATCGAGTTAGCGGCGTCAATCGCCACTTTAGCGAACATGGCGCTAACAGCGTCTCGATCGTCAGCCAGGCCATCGCCTACGGCGCCGAACTGCTCAGGGGTATATTCAGCGAATTCGCCGCCGTCATTGACCTGAGCGGCGACATTTTTTGCGTTGAGCTGCGGATCTTTTTTTGACATTTGAGCCATTGAATTACTCCTCTGGATTTTACGTTTCAATCGACATTGAATTGAACGAACCCTAAAAAAGTAACCGGACGGGCGGCACGCCCACCATCAATGGCGGATGGCTGAGGGCCAGTACAACAACGGCAGGCGGGAGAGGGGCAATAAAAAAGGCGCAACCTTGCGATTGCGCCTGATGTTCGGTGAACGCTGCGCGTTACTCGCCGCGAATGCGCTGCGCCAGCCCTTTGAGGAAGTAGCGCAGCATCTGATCGCCGCACGGGCGGTAGTTCTTGGTGCCCTCTTTACGGAACAGCGCGCTCAGCTCCGGCTTGGAGATGCGGAAGTCCACCGCGGTGAAAATCTGGTGCATGTCGGTGTCTTTCAGCTCGAACGCCACGCGCAGCTTTTTCAGCACCAGGTTGTTGGTGATCGGCAGTTCAACCGCCGGCGCCGGGAACTTGTCGTCCTTGCCGCGCTTGAAGAACACCAGGCCGTTGAGGAAGTGCGCCATCACTTCGTCCGGGCACTTCTCGTAGCCCGGCTCGCCTTCTTTGATCACGTAAGCGTCCATCGCCGACACCGCCACCTCAAAATCGTCCAGTTTGATAATCTCGACCATTTTGGCGTTGTTAATGCTCAGCATATAGCGCACGCTGCGCAGCACGTCGTTGTTCATCATGGGATTGCATTGCCTTATTTGTCTAACGGGGACGTGCGCATTGTAAAAAAATGCCCCATACCCAAAATAATTGGAGTTGCATCGCGGCGGCAAATTTGTAAGCCCCCGGAGCATAGTTAACTATGTGACCGGGGCGCGCAAATGCAGCCAACAAAGAGGCAGCTCCAAGTATGACGGGTATGGCCGCACACCTTGAATGTGCGGCAGTATAGGGATCGGCAAGGGGTTTCTCAATCGATTTGGCTTTTTTGCTGATACAGCGGGATGTCTTCGCCGATGATGTACTTGTTGCGCAGCATTGACGAGACCTTGTCCATGATCATCACCACCACCACCAGGATCAGAGTGATGAACATCACCACGTCCCAGTTCCACAGCCGCATGTTCTCCGCGTACACCAGGCCGATGCCGCCGGCGCCGACGAAGCCCAGCACCGCCGCAGAGCGGGTGTTGGACTCGATCTGATACAGGCTGAGCGCCAGGAAGGTGGGGAACGACTGGGTGAAAATGCCGTAGCGGTGCTTCTGCAACCCGTTGGCGCCCACCGCCGTCAGGCCGCGGCTGGGGGACTTGTCCACCGCCTCATGGCCTTCGGCGTACAGTTTGCCCAACAGCCCGACGTCCTGCATCACGATAGCCAACACCCCGGCGAGCGGCCCCATGCCGACGGCGCGCACGAAGATCAGCCCCCAGATCGCCATGTCGATGCCGCGCAGCACGTCCAGCAAGCGGCGCACCAGCACCGAAATCGGCCGCAGCAGCGGCGTCGACATCACGTTGCGCGCGGCGAAGAACGACAGCGGCAGCGCGATCAGCGACGCGGTGATGGTGCCGGCGAACACGATGGCGATGGTGATGCCGATCTGCTGGAAGTAGTACATGAACGGCCAGTTGGCGAAGTCGTGCCAGACGAACATGCGCAGGAAATAGCGCCCCAGCTGCTGGCAGCCGTTGATAAACTGCGGCCAGCTAATGCCGAAGACCAGGAAGAAGAACACGTAGTACAGCACGATCGCCAAGGTGATCAGGCCGACGGTGCGCAGGTAGCGCCCCTGCTGCGCGAAGATCGCCGGATGCTGCTGTTTTAGCTGGCGCAGCGTTTCCGCCGACGCCGGAGTGCCCGCTGTCATTTTGCCCCCTCCACCACGCGCTTGCGCAGCTCGCCCGACACGTAGTCGAGCACGGAAACCACCACGATGATCAGCAGCAGCGTCATGCTGACCTGATCGTAACGGTCGAGTTTAATGTTGGTCATCAGCTCCTGGCCGATGCCGCCCGCCCCCACCAGCCCCAAAATGGTCGACTGACGGAAGTTGATCTCCAGCCGCATGAAGCTGTAGGAGAGAAACACCGGCTTCACCTGCGGCCACAGGCCAAAGCGCATGCGCTGCAGCGGCGTAGCGCCGCAGGCCGCCAGCCCACGCACCGGTTTGTTGGAGGCGGTTTCGATCGATTCGTAGAACAGCTTGGTCAGGCTGCCGATGGTGTGCAGCGCCAGCGCCAGGAAGCCGGGAATGGCGCCGATGCCGAACGCCATCACGAACATCACCGCCCACGCCAGCTCCGGCATGGTGCGCAAGAACGCCACCAGCGTGCGGATCGCCAGCCGCACCGAGGCGGGGGTATAGGTATTGCCGGCGGCCAGAAACGCCAGCACGGTCGCCACCAGCACCGAGAAAATGGTCGCCGCCAGCGCCAGCTGCAGGGTCTCCCAGATCAGCGGCAGCTGGATATTCAGGCGATAGCCCCAGTAGGCCAGCGAGCCTTCGGTGCGCCCGTCGGCGAACAGCAGGTTCCAGTGCAACGTTGGAACGGTTTCGGCCAGATAGTCGAAGAAGTGCGGAATAGACACCCAGACGGTGTGCAGGTTGAACTCGGCGAGGTTGCCGGCGCCCAGGTACAGCACCACCAGCCCGAGCGACCACAGCAGCGCTTCGCGTTTTTGCTTGCTGCGGATCCGTTGGTAATAGTGTGCGAAATCGGTATTCAAAGCAGGTCTTCCATCTTGATGGAACAAGGGGTTCAGCACGCTGAACCCCTTCATTCGGACGGCCGAGGCAGCCGGGAATTAACGGTCGCCTTTGGTCAGCTCGCGCTTCATATCGATGATGGTCTGGTATTCCGCCAGGGTAGTGTCGCCGATGTGCTGTTTGCCGCCCATCGCTTTGATAAAGCACGCGTGATCGTCTTTATCCAGCTTCTTGATGGCGGTGACCACTTTGGCCTTGAAGTCGGCCGGCAGCGAGTTGCTCACCAGGATCGGGCCGTTCGGGATCAGCGGCGACTGCCAAATGATGCGGATCTGCTTCATCAGGTCCGGGTGATCCATGCGGATCATGCGGGTGAACGCGCCGCTGGTGTAGCCGGTGTTGTAGTCGCCAATCATCGACGCCCAGGTCACCGCGCCTTCGAACTGGCCGTTCAGCACGCCGAGGATGTCCTGCTCGTGGCCGCCGGAGAAGGTGACGCTGGAGAAGGTGTTGTTGTATTTATTGTCGACCGTGCCGCCGAACAGCTTTTTAAACGCCTGGTTCGGGATCAGGAAGCCGGAGGTCGAATCCGGATCGGCGAAGCCGATGGCCTTGCCTTTCAAGTCTTCCAGTTTCTGGTACGGGCTGCCGGCCTTCACCACCACCACCGAGTGGTAGCCGCGCGACTGGTCAACGTCGTCGACCGCGATGCCGACGATGTCCACCGCTTTCGGATCCTTGATGTAGACCGAGGCGAACGACGACGGCGACATGCTCAGCACCAGGTCAATCTTGCCGCCCAGCAGGCCCTGGATCACGCCGGAATAGTCGGACGAGTTGCGCAGCTTGGTATCGACGTTCAACTCTTTGTCCAGGAACTGCTTCACGCATTGGTTATCGCCGATCTGCTGGGTGGCGTTCTGGCCGCCGAGAATGCCCAGGTTCAGCTCTTTCGGCGCATCCGCTGCGGCAGCATTAAATACCATCATCGCGCCGGCCATCAGGGTGGTCAGACTCAATACTTTTTTCATCAGGTGTGCCTTGTGTGTAAAGGGTAAAGGTCAAAAGTGCTTCAATGGATCTGATTGGCTTCTTCGCCATACAGCTGGTGCAGGATCCGTTCGTTCAGTTGCGAAGGATACCCGTCAAACACGATCTTCCCGTGGGCGATGCCGATCACCCGCGAGCAATACTCTTTCACCAGTTCGACCGAGTGCAGGTTCACCATCACCGCGATGCCGTCTTCGCTGATTTTCTGCAGCGCGTCCATGATGCGGCGGGTGTTTTTCGGATCGAGCGACGCCACCGGCTCATCGGCCAGCAGGATTTGCGGGTTTTGCATCAGCGCGCGGCAGATGGCGACGCGCTGCATCTGACCGCCGGAGAGGTGCTCGGCGCGCTGCAGCGCGTGCGGCAGCATGTTGAGCCACTGCAACAGCTCGATGGCGCGAGCGCGGTCGGCGTCATCGAACAGTTTGAAGAAGGATTTCAGGGTGGAGGTGTGGCTCAGGCGGCCCAGCAACACGTTGGTCATCACGTCCAGCCGCGGCACCAAGCAGAAGTCCTGGAAGATCATGCCGCAGCGCGCGCGCCACTGGCGCATCTGGCGGCCGGCAAGCTGGGCGATATCCTGCGCCACGCCATCGTCTTCGAAGTGCAGCATCTCGCCGCAGCTGGAAGGAATGGTGCCGTTGAGGGTATGCAACAGCGTGGACTTGCCTGCACCGGAGCGGCCAATCACCGCCACGAATTCGCCGGCGTGCAGATCGAAATTGATGTCATCCAGCACGCGCTGCTGCGCTTTGTAAGCTTTGCCGAGCCCCTTTACCGATAACACTTTGCGGGATGCGGCGGCGTGCTGCCCTGGGAACTCGTGCTGCGCCAATTTTAACAGTGCCTGAGCCATATGATTTCTCTGGTTTCAGTGGCTAATCATTATGGGCACCTATTAACGGATAAGTTTATGACAGTGGGATGATGGTTTTATGGCCGGGGCGTGACGCGTGCCGCCCCGGTGTACGCCTCACGCCAGGGTGAAGAAGTCCAGCCCCAGCGCCGCCTTGACCTGCTGCAGCGTCCGCTGGCTGACCTGATGCGCGCGGCGGGTGCCGTGCTGCAGGATGCGCGTCAGCTCGCCTTTATCGGCGATGAATTCGGCGCGGCGGGTGCGGATCGGTTCGAGCAGGCTCTGCAGACAATCCTCCAGCAGCCGTTTGATCTTCACGTCCCCCAACCCGCCGCGGCGGTAGTGCGCCTTCAGTTCCGCCACCAGCGCGGCGTCTTCGCAGAAGGCGTCCAGATAGGTGAACACCATGTTGCCCTCCACCCGGCCGGGATCGCTGACGTTGAGATGGCCGGGATCGGTGAACATGCTCATCACCGCCTGGTGCACCTCGTCGGCGCCGGCGCCAAGCGGGATGGCGTTACCGCGCGATTTCGACATCTTGCCCTGCCCGTCCAGCCCCGGCAGACGCCCAACGTTGCTCAACAGCGGCTGGCACTCCGTTAATATCGGTTGGCCGACGATGTGGTTGAAGCGCCGCACGATCTCGTTGGTTTGCTCCAGCATCGGCAGTTGATCCTCGCCGACCGGCACGTGGGTGGCACCGAAGGCGGTGATGTCCGCCGCCTGGCTGACCGGATAGATCAGAAAACCGGCCGGCAGGCTGCGGGCGAAATCCTTCTCGGCGATTTCGTTTTTCACCGTCGGGTTGCGTTCCAGCCGCGCCACGCTGACCAGATTAAGGTAGTACATTGTCAGCTCGGCCAACGCCGGCAGCGCCGACTGCAGGCAGATCGTGGTCTTGTGCGGATCGATGCCAACCGCCAGATAGTCGGCCACGACGTTGAGCACGTTGGCGCTGATTTTTTGCGGGTTGTTGCCGTTGTCGGTCAGGCCCTGCAGATCCGCCACCATCACCGTTTGGTTATGCTGGTGCTGCAGTGCGACGCGCTGGCGCAGCGAGCCGACGAAGTGGCCTAAATGCAGTGGGCCGGTGGCGCGATCGCCGGTAAGAATGGTGTAGCTCATGACAGTGCTCCTGAAGGTCTGTAGACCGCCGGATCAACGCCACAAAAAATAATGCCGCCAAACCGGCGGCATTAAAAAGAGATGTGAATACTCGTGCCGCCTCAGAAGAGGCGCCACCATGACTGATTGTGGGTGGAGTGCATCGATATATTCATGCCATCAAGGTATACCCGCCGCGGCAGCGCGTCAATAGCCCACCGCCGGCGCGTAAGACGGCGTTACACTCCGGCATTTGCGTTCCTGGCCTGGCGCGCTAGGGTAAAACCTTCAACCTGAAAAAGGAGCGCATGATGAAGATCGGATTTGCCGGACTGGGTGGGATGGGCAGCGCCATGGCGGCCAACCTGTTGCAGGCGGGCTTCGCCTTAACGGTATGGAACCGCTCGCCGCAGGCGGCGCAGCCGCTGGTGAGCGCCGGCGCGCGGCAGGCCGAACGGCCGGAACAGTTGGCCGATGCCGACGTGCTGATCACCATGCTGGCCGACGATGCCGCCACGCAGCAGGTAGTGGTGGACAGCGGATTGCTGCAACGGATGAAACCGGGCGCGCTGCATATCAATATGGCGACTATCTCGGTCGAACTCGCCAAACGTTTGACGACGCTGCATGAGGAGCACGGCATCGGTTATCTCGCCGCGCCGGTGCTGGGACGGGTCGATGTGGCGGCCGCCGGCAAACTGAATATTCTGGCGGCCGGCGATAGCGAGCGGCTGAAGCAAGCGCAGCCGCTGTTCGATGCCCTCGGCCAGAAAACCTGGCACTTCGGCGCCGATCCGGCGCAGGCCAACGTGGTCAAAATCGCCACCAACTTTACGCTGGCCAGCGCCATTGAAGCAATGGCGGAAGGCAGCGCGTTGGTGCGCAACTATGGCGTGTCCGGCACCGACTACCTGCAGATGCTGAGCGGCACCGTCTTCGCCGCCCCGGCCTATCAGGGCTATGGCGCGCTGATCGCCGCAGAGAAGTATTCACCCGCCGGATTCCGGCTGGCGCTGGGGTTGAAAGACGTCGGGCTGGCGCTGGCCGCCGGCGCCGACAGCCATACGCCGATGCCGTTCGCCGGGGTGCTGAAAGACAACTTCCTCGACGCGATGGCGCAGGGGGATGCGGATCTGGACTGGGCGGCGCTGGCCAAGGTGGCGGCGCGGCGGGCGGGCCTGAAATAACGAACGGGGGCGTTGGCCCCCGTTTTCCGTTCTCAGAACACGATGTCCGCCGCGGGCACGGCGCGGATCGGCACGCCGAAGCTGTCGATATTCGACAGCGTCTCGTTATGGTGGGTGCGGATCAGCAAACCGTCGGCATAGGATTTGTCGTGGCAGGTGTGCGCATCCGCCGCCAGCGTCACCGGATAGCCGCGCGCCGCGGCGCTGCGCACCGTGGTATCGATGCAAAACGGCGTGGAGTAGCCGCAAACCACCAGCTGCGATACGCCGTTGGCGATCAGCAACGCGCCGAGCGAGGTGCGCAGGAAGGAATCCGGCGTGGTTTTATCCACCCGATGGTCGCCCGGCGCCACCTTCAGCGCCGCGAGCACTTGCCAGGCGGCGCTGCCGTGCGGCAGTTCGTCGTCAGGCGTGTGGTGCTGAATCACGATCACCGGCACGCCCGCCCGGCGGGCGCGCTCGCTCAACTGATTGATGCGCGCAACGGTGCCCGCGGCATCCGCCGGCGGCGGCGTAAACAACCCTTCCTGCACATCGATAATCAACAGCGCGGTGGTCATGGCGGCTCCCGAAGAGAAGATAAATGGCGTCAGCACACCGGCTGGCGCGGGCGGAAAATGTGGTCAACGCCCTGCTCGCGCAGCCGGTTCACCAGATCGTGCCCGCCGTTCGGCGTGGCGTGCGCCAGCTGACGCTCGGCGGTAAACACCGGGCTGGCCCAAAACAGGTTCACCGGGTCGCCGTACTGCTGCGGCAACGCCAGGTGCGCGTGATGCGGATAGAAGGACGACGATAAAATATAGCCTTCGTAGCCCAACGGCGCCACGTCGGACTCCAGCGTGTGCCCTTCGCCGATCCAGGTCAACCGCGCCCACGGCGCGTGCGCGAAACCGGCCAGCGCGCTGGCCATCTGCACCGCGTTGTCTTCGGTCATGTATTGGCTGTCGATGGCGATCGCCATCTCCATGCGGCGATAGCGCGAAGCCTCGTCGTTGAACAGGATCTCCACCCACGGCATCGGCCGGATGCTGACCCCCATGGTGAGGAAGTAATAGATGCCGTCGCGCTCATGCTGAGTGATGGCCATCGGCGGCCACTTGCCCTGATCGATGGCGTAATATTTTACCGAAGGGCCGAAATGCTGCTCATAGCGCGCCTGAAAATCGCGCTGCATCTTCGGCCACGGATTGCCCTCTTCACGCTGCCAGCTGCGCCAAAACTGCCGGGTGCTTTCCGCCTGCGCATATTGCGTGTTGGTCGAGGCCGAACCGAGCGGATAGGCCAGTGGGCTCTCCTTGATGCAGCTGGCCGAATAGCACACCGAATGGTCGATATACAGGCTCCAGCCGGGGATCACCGCCAGCAGTTGGCCGTAATACCACAGGGCCGCGCCGTCGTCGCTTTCGCTCCACACCACCATCAGCCCTTCCGGGTTCAGCGGCGCTTCCCCTTCCAGGTTGCGGCAAAACTCCGCCGCCAGCATCGGCGGCTGCCCTTGTTCCAACGCGGCGCGATCCTCCTGCAGCGGCGCGGCGGCCAGGTTGCGCAGCCAGCAGGCGCGCACCTGATAGCGATCGCTGTAGGCTTCGGCGGGATAGATGTAAAAATAGGCTGCCCGGTGATCTTGCTGAACCACCGCGACCAGCGTCTGGTTCTCATTGCTGACTTCAGCAAGTACGTATGACTCGTTCATATCACCTCAATAGGGTCAGGGCGCGGCAGAATCGGCTGCGCGCCAAAAATGGAATGTGGCTTTGCCCCAAGTGTAAAACGCATTACTGGCCGGATCACCCGTAAAAGTCTCAAAAACGGCCGTAAACGAAGATAAACAAAGGCTAATTATAGCGGCTGCGGCTCATGACGGCCGAGTGATGCGCCGCACCGCGCGCTGATAGGAACCGTTGCGCATCGACGCGCCCAGCACCTTGCCCAAACCGGCGGCGCCCGTTCGCACCAGCCGCCGCCGCAGCGCGCCCGGATGAAAACCGAACTGCCGCTGCGCCCAGTCGGGCAACAGATCGATGCCCGCCTGCATCACCACCCCGCCGAGCGGGCGCGCCAACGCGCTCGGCGCCGGCGCCTTCAGCAGAATGCGCGCCACCTCTTGGGTGCGTTCATCGCACACCAGCTGCGGCCGCATCGCCTGCAGGTATTCTTCGACCTCCGCGCAGGACTGAGGTATTGCAGTGGCTCCCAGCGCGGCGGCCACGCGCGCCGCTTCACGATAGTATTGATCCTGCAAATCGCGGGAAAGATGGGGGTTACGGTAGCGCAGGTGGCTGGCCAGAAAGCGGCTGCTCTCCGCCACGTGCACCCAGGTCAGCAGCGCCGGATCGCTGGCGGCATAAGGCGTGCCGTCGCCGCCGACGCCGGTTACCCGCAGATGGATGGCTTTGACTTTGGCGATCAGCCGCTCCGCCTCGGCGGTCGGGCCGAAGGTGGTGACCGACACGAACTGGCTGGTGCGGCGCAGGCGGCCGATCATATCGTCGCGAAAATTGGAGTGATCCCATACGCCGGCCAGCGCCAGCGGGTGCAGCATTTGCAGCAGCAAGGCGCTGACGCCGCCGCACAGCATCGGCGTGAAATCGCGATGTACCTGCCAGATGACAGACTGCGGGCCGAACAGCCCCGGATCGCCGGGCGGATTCTCAAAATCGACGCCGCCGAGCGCCAGCCCGGTCAGGCTGAGCACCTGTTTCTCTATCGCTGCGCGTACCGCTTCCATCCTGCCGCCCTCTTGCTCATTCAGCGGCCAGTGTAACACGCGGCGAGCGCCTCACTGCGCCCTGCGGCGGTTGAAAGCATTAACTTACTGAATTACAGTTGTTATACCGCTTGCAACAAAGCGGGCCTATTCGATCCACTGCAGAGGCGCTTTGCAGGGCGTTAACCCACGTTAATTCGGCACTAACCCCACAAAACCTCTATCTAGTTTCTTTTCCTTCAACTTAGATAGCAGAGAGTTCGATGATTACCATCAGAGCACGCGCGGCGGAAGACAACGCGCAATTGGCAGATATCTGGCTGCGTTCGGTGCGCGCCACCCACCATTTTTTAACCGAAGACAACATCGCGCAGCTGTTCCCGCTGGTGCTGAACGACTACCTGCCGGCGGTCAACGTTTGGGTGGCTGAAGAACGCCCGGGGCATCCCTGCGGCTTTATCGGCCTGAACGGCAACAAGGTGGAGATGTTGTTTATCGACGCGGATCAGCGCGGCAAAGGGGTGGGCAAAGCGCTGCTGACCCACGCGGAAACGCTGCACGATGAGCTGCAGCTGGACGTGAACGAGCAAAATCCGCAGGCCAGCGGCTTCTACCGCCACTACGGGTTTGTCATCACCGGCCGCTCGCCGCTCGACGGCCAGGGCAACCCGTTCCCGCTGCTGCACATGAAGCTGGAAAAACGCTAGCCCTCCGCCGGCCGCCCTGCGGCCGGTTTCTTCCCCCGCCTCCCCCGCCGCCTTATATATCAAATCAGAATAAGTAATAGATTTTACATTCTTCCTGTCACTATAAACCCTCGGTAGGATTGCCCGGTATTCACCCGCAACAGAGGTTCCGTCAGCCGAAAAGCCGAACGATCTCTGTCCGGCGCACCGCGCTCTGGACGGAATGCTGTGATGTATCGATAAGGATCCGCTTCGCTATGATCGTTCTTTCGAACGTTTGCAAAACTTTTGACAGCACACAGGGCCGCGTCGTGGCGGTAGACAACGTCAGCCTGGCGGTAGAGGCCGGGCAAATTTACGGCATCATCGGCTACAGCGGCGCCGGCAAAAGCACCCTCATCCGCCTGCTCAACGGCCTGGAAACGCCCACCAGCGGCCGCATTGACGTGGGCGGTTTTGATATCGCCCGCGCCAAAGGCAGCCATCTGCGCCAGGCGCGCCTGAAAATCAGCATGGTGTTTCAGCACTTCAACCTGCTGTGGTCGCGCACCGTCAGCCAGAACATCGCGTTTTCCATGCAGATCGCCGGCGTGCCCAAGGCGCAGATTGCGCCGCGCGTGGCGGAACTGATCGCGCTGGTCGGCCTGCAGGGGCGCGAAAACGCCTACCCGTCTCAGCTCAGCGGCGGCCAAAAGCAGCGCGTCGGCATCGCCCGCGCGCTGGCCAATAACCCGAGCGTGCTGCTGTGCGACGAGGCCACCTCGGCGCTCGATCCGCAGACCACCGACGCCATTCTCGACCTGCTGTTGGACATCAACCGTCAGCTGAAATTGACCATCGTGCTAATCACCCACGAGATGCACGTGGTGCGCAAAATCTGCCACCGCGTGGCGGTGATGGAAAACGGCCGCATCGTCGAAGAAGGCCCGGTGCTTGACGTGTTCACCCGGCCGCAGCAGCCGATCACCCGACAGTTCGTCAAGCAGGTGTCGCAGTATGCGGACACCGAAGAGAGCTTCAACCCGCAGCTCACCGCCCACCTGCCGGGGGCGATTTTCAAGCTGACCTTCGTCGGCGTGCAAACCCATCAGGCGGTGATCTCTGAAGTGATCCGGCGCTACGCCCTAACCGTCAACATTCTGCACGGCAAGATCAGCCATACCCTCAACGGTTCGTTCGGCGAACTGTACATCCACGCCGAAGGCAATGAACAACAAGTCGCCGACATGCTCAACCTGCTGCACGAAAGAGACATCGCCGTCGAGGTTATCCAACATGATTGAATCCCTGTTCCCCCACCTGCGTCTGGACCAACTGTGGGACGCCACCAGGGAAACGCTGTACATGACCGGCATCGCCGGTTTGGCCACGCTGGTGCTCGGCATCGTGCTCGGCGTGCTGCTGTTTTTAACCTCGAAGGGCCAGCTGTTGCAGAACCGGGCGGTCTACTCGCTGATCTCCGTGTTGGTCAACGTCTTCCGCTCTATCCCGTTCATCATTCTGATCGTGCTGCTGATCCCATTCACCAAGTCGCTGATCGGCACCATTCTCGGCGCGGACGCGGCCCTGCCGGCGCTGATCGTCGGCGCGGCGCCGTTCTACGCCCGGCTGGTGGAGATCGCGCTGCGCGAGGTCGACAAAGGAGTGATCGAAGCGGCGCGCTCGATGGGCGCCAAAAACCGCACTCTGATTTTCCGCGTATTGCTGCCGGAAAGCTCGCCGGCGCTGGTTTCCGGCATCACCGTCACCCTGATCGCGCTGGTGAGCTACACCGCGATGGCCGGGGTGATCGGCGCCGGCGGCCTGGGCAATCTGGCCTATCTGGAAGGCTTCCAACGCAACCACAGTGACGTGACGCTGGTGGCGACGCTGACGATCCTGCTGATCGTTTTCGTCATTCAGTTCATTGGCGACACCCTGACAAGAACGCTCGATAAACGTTAATTAACCAAGGAAAACGATGATGAAAAAGCACCTACTGATGTTGGCTTTCGCCTCTGTCGCCACCCTCGCCTCTTACGGCGCCGCCGCGGCGACCAAGCTGGTGGTCGGCGCCTCCAACGTGCCGCACGCCGAGATCCTCGAACAAGCCAAACCGATACTGGCAAAGGAAGGCATCGATCTGCAGATCAAGCGCTTCCAGGACTACATCCTGCCGAACACCGCGCTGGCCAGCCACGACATCGACGCCAACTACTTCCAGCACGTGCCTTACCTGAACTCGGTGCTGAAAGACCACGCCGACGACAAGAGCTACGACTTCGTCAGCGCCGGCGCGATCCATATTGAGCCTATCGGCATCTACTCGAAGAAGTACAAGAGCCTGAAAGATCTGCCGGAAAACGGCAAAATCATCATGCGCGACGCGGTGGCGGAAGAAGGCCGCATCCTGTCTATTTTTGAACGGGAAGGCGTGATCAAGCTGAAGCCGGGGGTGAGCAAGGTGGACGCGCGCATCACCGACGTGGTGGAAAACCCGAAACACCTGAAGTTCCAGGCCAACGTTGAAGGCGCGCTGCTGCCACAGATGTATAACAACAACGAAGGCGACGCGGTGGTGATCAACGCCAACTACGCCATCGACGCCGGGCTGAATCCGACCAAGGATCCGATCGCGGTCGAAAGCGGCGAAAACAACCCGTACGCCAACATCGTCACCGTGCACAAAGCCGACGTGAACAAGCCGGAGATCGTGGCGCTGGTCAAAGTGCTGCACTCCAAACCGATTCAGGACTTTATCCGCGAGAAGTACCAGGGCGCGGTGATCCCGGTCAATCAGTAATGGGTTAGACGGCCCGGTAAAAGCCGGGCCGGTTGTCACACCTTATTGCCAATCTGGCTGAGCCGCGGCCACACCAGCATCAACGCCTCCAGCAACCGCAGCAGATCGCCGCGGCTTGCCCCTTCGCGCGCCTGCACCGACATGCCTTCAATGGTGCAAATGACGTACTTCGCCAGCAGCGCGGTGTCGGTCTTCGCCAGCAGTTCACCCTGCTGCACCTTGCGATCGAAGCAGGCTTTCAGCGCCGCTTCCTGGGCATGATGTTTTTTGCGCAACATCTGGGCGACGTCGTCGGACGCGGACGACAGCGCGGCGGAGGCGCACACCATAAAACAACCTGACGGCGTATCGGGGTCGGTAAACACTTCGACGGAAGAACGCACGTAGGCCTCGACGATCTCGGCCACCGGCAACGCCTGTTCCAACAGTTGGTTGGTGCAGGTGGTGTATTTTTGCAAATAGCGTTCCACCGCCGCGCGGAACATCCCTTCCTTGTTGCCGAATTCCGCATACAGCGTTGGTGCTTTGGCGCCGGTCACTTCCACCAGATCGGCCAGCGAGGTGGCTTCATAGCCGTGCCGCCAGAACAGATCGAGCGCGCTTTCCAGCGCCCGGTCGCGATCAAATTGTTTCGGCCTGCCACGGCTCTTTTTGCCGCAGACCTCTTCATTGATGCTCATCATTCTCTCCTGTCCCGCTCCACAGCAGGGTTAGCACAAATAACTTAACGATCATTATAAAAAAATATTGCGCCCTCGTCGAGAACCGATTAGCATTTAGTTATCGATCGTTAAGATAATTTAGCGAAGCGGATTAAACCCCTCTATTCACCGTTATCGGAAAGGAATTAACATTATGAAAAACTTAAAATTAACCTTAGCAGCCCTCACTCTGGCCAGCGTTTCCTTCGGCAGCTTCGCCGCTGATTTGGTTCAGAACCAACCGGCTGACCAGCAGAAAGTGGGCGTCATTACCGTCAGCGGCGCATCCGATCTGACCTCGCTGGAAAACAGCCTGGCCGCCAAAGCCGATCAGGCCGGTGCAAAATCCTTCCGCATCATCGGCGCCGGCGGTAACAACCAGCTGCACGGAACCGCAGAAATCTATCAATAACAAGGTATTAAACCAGCGGATCGCGATAATTTCGGCTCCCGACGCCAGGGCATAAAAAAAATTAATTAATGAGCATTAAAAAAATACTTGCAATCCGTCAAACCGGCATCTAACATTAAATTATCGATCGTTAATTAATTTAACGACCTTACAAAACAAACATCGTAAAGAACAAAGATAGGAAATAAGACCATGAAAAACCTGAAAATGACCATCGCAGCCATCGCACTGGCCTCCGTCTCTTTCGGCAGCTTCGCCGCCGATCTGGTTAACGCGCAACCCGCCGACCTGCAAAAAGCCGGCGTCGTCACCGTCAGCGGTGCGTCCGACCTGAGCAGCCTGGAAAACAAACTGGCGGCCAAAGCCGACGCGGCGGGCGCCAAATCTTTCCAGATCATCGCCACCACCGGTGACAACAAACTGCACGGCACCGCGATCATCTACAATTAATCGCCGGACCGGCAATCGTGCAAAAGGGCGGCTCAGGCCGCCTTTTGTTTGCTTTGACGCCAACGTTCTGTTGTAAGCTGTAGCGACCTTTTCCCGCTGAGCCGAGCAACGCCATGACTCCCCTGCTGTTCCACAAATATCACGGTCTGGGCAACGACTACCTGGTCTGCCACCGTTCGGTCGCCGAACGTCTGAGCCAGGAACAGATCCGCCTGCTGTGCCACCCGCATTACGGCATCGGTTCCGACGGCCTGCTGATCGACAGCGGCGACGCCGTCAATCCCACCCTGCGCATCATCAACCCGGACGGCTCCGAAGCGGAGAAAAGCGGCAACGGTCTGCGTATCTACGCGCGCTATCTGTTCGACAGCAAGCGCGTGGCGCATCAGCCGTTTCTGGTGCACACCGCCGGCGGCGACGTGCGTTGCCAGGTGGCGGAAGACGCGCATCAGATAACCGTGGAGATGGGGCGCGCCAATTTCAGCCCGGCGGCGCTGCCGGCGTTGATCGATCTGCCGGAGGCGCTGAACTATCCGCTGCCCCTGAGGGAGGCGACGTTAAGCGTTTCGCTGGTGTCGATGGGCAATCCGCACTGCGTGGTGCCGGTGGAAAAACTGGATCTGGCGCAGGTGCATCGGCTCGGACCGCAGATTGAGCGCCATCCGCTGTTCCCGAAACGCACCAATGTACAACTGGTGGAAGTGGTCGATCGCCAGACGCTGCGCATCGGCATCTGGGAGCGCGGCGCCGGCTTTACCCTCGCCTCCGGCAGCAGCAGCTGCGCCGCCGCCAGCGTGATGCGCAAGTTGGGACGAGTCGGCGATCGGGTTAGCGTGCGGATGCCGGGCGGCGAACTGCAGATCGCCTTCAGCGGCGATTTTCAGGTCAGCATGCGCGGACCGGTGCATAAAATCGCCACCCTGACGCTGGACGAAGACTGCTTTGCCGGCGGCGCGGGGCTGTTTACGGGATCCACCCCAGCAGCCTGAACCACAGATAGTCCAACGGCACCAGCAGTGCGAAGCTGAGCGCGGCCAACAGCAGGCATAGCTTTAGCCCTTCGCGCGCCGGCACTTTGCCCATCCCCATCGCCACCACGATCGGCGAGGCCTGATACGGCAGCAGCGGCGTGGCATAGCCGATCACCTGGGTCATCAGCACCGTCAGCAGCGGCAGGCCGCTGCCCGCGGACAACGCCTGCGCCAGCGGAGTAAACAGCGCCGGCACGCCGTTGGCGGTCACCACGAAATTCAGCAACGCGGTGATCCCCACCAGCGAACCGAACGCAGCGAACGGTTTGCCATGCAGATCCGGCATCATCGCCAGCAGCGCACCGCCCAGCCGATCGCCGAGACCGGAGTGGCTGACCAGCGCGGTCAGCCCCAGGATCCCCGCCACGTAGATACAGGTGCGCACGTTAACCCCGGCGGCGAACTGCTCGCCGTTGAGAAAACCGATGCGCGGCAACAGGCAGAAGCAGGCCGCCGCCAACCCGATCCAGGCGGGGGCGATGCCGTGCCAGCTGTCGGTCATCCACAGCAGCACCGTAATGCCCAACAGTGCGATCAGCCGCCACTCGGCGGCGCTGAGCGGGGTTTGTGCCGCCTCGGCCGCCACCGGCTGCGGCCGCGCGCGGAACAGGCCGCAGATGCACAGCGTCAGCAGCGCGCCTTTAGCGATCCCGAGCACCGGGGCATGCAACAACAGGTAAGAAAGATAAGCGAAGTGGCTGCCGTAGGCGCTTTCCGCCGCGCCGCTCATCACCAGATTGGGCACGTTGGCCGGCAGGATGCTGGCGGAGAGCTGGAAGGTGCCGAACCCCACCGCCAGCGCCAAACCGATGCGGCCGCGCGAGCCTTCCGCCAGGCCGGCGCGATTGGCCAACGCCATGACGATCGGCATCAGCAGCGTAATTCGCCCCATGTTGGAGGGCATGACAAACGCCAGCGCGTAGCTTATCGCCACCACGCCGCCCACCAGGCGGGGCCAGGAACCGGCCAGATGCGGCAAGAGTCGGTTGGCCAGGCGATCCGCCAAACCGGTGCTGCGGATGGCGGTGCCCAACACGAAGCCGCTGAGCACCAGCCAAAATGCGGAGGACGCGAAACCGGAAAAGGTCACCGCAGCGGGCGCCAGCTGCAATACCATCACCGCCGCAAAGAACAGCAGCGCGACCAAATACTCCGGCAGGCGGGCGCTGGCCCATAGCGCGATGACCACCAGCGTGACCAGCGCGGACAGCGCCATCGGATCCCCCAACATAGTTTCCTCCCTGATAAAACGTTGTGATTGTTATCAAACGGTTAACAGGGTGACACAAGGCGCGGGCGTTAACCTTGAAACCGCTCACATATCGTCGTTCTGCAGATTTTTCAGCATGCACACATTGCAGCCGTGGTGGCCGGTATTGCCGCGCCGTTCCGTCAACAGCGTGAACCCCAGCGCGTAGTACAACCCGATCGCCTCTTTCAACTGTTCGGTGGTTTCCAGGTAGCAGTAGCGATACCCCGCCGCCCGCGCCGCCTTCAGCGCCTGCACCACCATATGGCGCGCCATGCCCAGCCCGCGCGCGCCGGGTTTGAAAAACAGTTTTTGCAACTCGCAATAGCCGGGCTCTTCGCCGGCCAGCGGCGCCATGCCGACGCCCCCCACCACCTGCCCGCCGCGCTCCAGCACCCAGTAGTGGCCGCCGTTGTCGCGATACAGACCGGTCAGCCGATCGAGATCCGGATCGTGCAGGCTGACCCCTTCCATTTTGTCCATGCCGTACTCGCGAAACACGTCGCGAATGATCGCCGCCATCGCCGCATCGTCGCGCTCGACGATCGGCCGCACCCGCAGGTTGGCGTCGCGCTGTTTGCGCGCGCTGCGCAGCGCCGCGGTCATCTTTTTCATCGCCGCGGTAGTGCTCGCCAGCTCATCGTCGTCCAACTGCGCCAGCGCCGCCTGCATAAAACCGTCGGCGTCGCTCTCGATGCCGGCCAGCGTCTTGCCGCCCTGTTTACTCAACCGATGCAGGTTGTGCCGCTTGTCATCAGGATGATCCACCGTTTCTATCACGCCGGCGGCCACCAGGCTGCGCAGCGCCCGGCTGGCGCTGGCCTTGTCGATGCAAAGCCGGGCCGCCAGCTCGGTGACGCCCAGCGGCTGCTCGCTGACTTCGATCATCAGATGGATCTGCAGCGGCGAAAAGCGCGAGCCGTTGCTCTGCTTGTTCAACATGCCGAATTCTCTGACCAAACTGCGCGCCAATGCTCTGAAATCCCTGATGTTCACAATTGATATCCCCAATTAACTACCGATAAAAAATGAGATTTGGTTGATAGTGTTACCTAATTCTCACTACCTTAACGGATCATCAAGCCGCCATGAACCCCGGTATAACAGAGGAGCTGATGCAAAACGTTACATTACCCAATACAGTAAACTGATTAATTCAAAAAAATCAGAATAAAAATTCATTAATTTAATGTTGATAAAACAATAAACCAGTTAAAAAACATACAATCGTGAAAAAATCTGCGGTTAAGAGAAGAAATCGATATCAATCCATTGAATTACAATAGGTTACAACAATGTTAATAGCGGCATTAATGCCGATATCTTGTTGTAATTTGTTACATATTCATGGCAGGATCGCGACGCTTCCATAACGGCGACAACGCTCGTTATGGAAACATCGGGCGCGGGTTGCTCCCGCGCTGTTTTATGCTCATGGAGAGATCGCATGCCAATGAAAAAATCACTCGCCGTCTGTTCCGTCGCCCTTTCCGTCACTTTGCTGGCGGGCTGTGCGACCGAATCCTCCCGCTCTTTGGAAGTGCCGAAAGTGGCTTCCTACAACACCACTTATCAGGGCCCACGCAGCCCTATCGCCGTCGGTAAATTCGACAACCGCTCCAGCTACATGAATGGCATCTTCTCCGATGGCGTCGATCGGCTGGGCAATCAGTCCAAGACTATCCTGATCACGCATTTGCAGCAGACTGGCCGTTTCAACGTGCTGGACCGCGCCAACATGGAAGAGTTGAAAACTGAAGCCGGCATTAAAGGGAAAGCACAAACGCTGAAAGGCGCCAACTATGTGATTACCGGCGATGTCACCGAATTCGGCCGCAAAGAAGTCGGCGATCATCAGCTGTGGGGCATTTTGGGCCGTGGTAAATCACAGGTCGCTTACGCCAAAGTCAATCTGAACGTCGTGAACGTACAGACTTCAGAAGTCGTCTATTCCTCTCAGGGCGCCGGTGAATACGAACTGTCCAATCGCGAAATCATCGGTTTCGGGGGCACCGCCAGCTACGACTCCACCCTTAACGGCAAGGTGCTGGATCTGGCCGTGCGTGAAGCCGTCAATAACCTGGTTACCGGTATCGAAAACGGCGCATGGCGCCCTGCTAACTAACGGACTAGAAGCAGAGAAAGATGATAACTAAAAAAATGGGCGGGGCGCTGTTTGCAGCGACCCTGTTGGCCGGCTGCGCCGCGCCGAAAACGCTTTACAATTGGGATGGCTACCAAACTTCTCTTTATCAATACTACCAGCAGGATGGGCAAAGCCCTGAGCAGCAGATCGCTACGCTGAAAGAGATCGTCGAGAAATCCCGCGCCAAGGATAAAGCGGTACCGCCGGGGCTGCATGCGCAACTGGGGCTGCTGTACAGCAAAACCGGCAACGACGGACAAGCCATGAGTGAATTCAACACGGAAAAAACGCTGTTCCCGGAATCGGCACCGTTTATGAATTTCCTGATGGCCAAGGATAAGGGGAGCTTTAAATGAAGCGTGTACTCACTTTCCTCAGCGTTACCGCCATCCTGTTGCTGAGCGGCTGTGCCAAGCAAACGCCTTATGACTATGCGGCATTCCATGAGAGCAAGCCGAAGTCGATCCTGGTCTTGCCGCCGATGAATCAGTCGCCGGATGTCAAAGCCAGCCACAGCGTGCTCGCCAGTGCAACCTTACCGCTGGCCGAGGCCGGTTACTATGTGATGCCGGTCGCTGTAGTGGAGGAAACCTTCCTGCAAAACGGTCTAACCAACGCCAACGACATCCGCGCCGTCAGTCCGAAAAAACTGCACCAGATTTTCGGCGCCGACACCGTGCTGTACCTGGATGTCACGCAATACGGTACCAGCTACATGGTGATCAGCAGCGAAACTCGCGTTACCGTAGCCGCTCGCCTGGTTGACCTGCGCAACGGCAAACAGCTGTGGGCCGGCACCGCCACCGCATCCAGCAACGAAGGCAACAACAATTCCGGTGGCCTGCTGGGCATGGTGATCAGCGCCGCGATTTCACAAATCGCGGATACCATCAGCGATAAAGGGTTCGACATTGGTGCCATCGCCAACACTCGCCTCCTGTCGGCAACAGGTCAGAACGGCGCCATTCTTTATGGCCCGCGCTCGCCTCATTACGCCAGCCAGCGTTAAGCAGTCTCTCGGGCGGCCTTCTCGGGCCGCCTATGCCAAACTTGTCCCTTTTGCCAAAAGTAGCCCATGCTTTAACTGCACCTCTCCTTCTGGCTAACCGGGACGCTGGCTCATGACGAAAAAAACCACCCTGCTGCAATTCTTCCACTGGTACTACCCCGACGGCGGCAAACTGTGGCAGGAGGCCGCCGAGCGCGCCCCGCACCTGGCCGAACTGGGCATCACCGATCTGTGGCTGCCCCCCGCCTGCAAGGGCGCTTCCGGCGGCTACTCCGTCGGCTACGACACCTACGATCTGTTCGATCTGGGCGAATTTGACCAGAAAGGCAGCGTGGCCACCAAATACGGCGACAAGGCTGCGCTGGAACATGCCGCCACTACGCTGCGCGAACACGGCGTGGGGGTGATCTACGACGTGGTGTTCAACCACAAGCTCGGCGCGGACGAAAAAGAACGGGTACACGTGTTCAAGGTGGACGCCAACAACCGCAACGATATCGACGACCAGGGCTTCGACGCGCTGGCCTACACCCGCTTCACCTTTCCCGGTCGCCAGGGCGTGCATTCCGAGTTTATCTGGGATTACAAATGCTTCAGCGGCGTCGACTATGTTGAGCAGCCAGACGACAAAGGGGTGTTTAAAATCGCCAACGACTACGGCGACGACGGCTGGAACGATCAGGTCGACGACGAGAAAGGCAACTACGACTACCTGATGGGCGCCGACGTGGAGTTCCGCAACGCCGCGGTGACGGAGGAGCTCAAATACTGGGCGCGCTGGCTGCTGGACACGCTGCCGTGCGACGGCTTCCGCCTTGACGCCGCCAAACACATTCCCGCCTGGTTCTTCAAAGAGTGGGCGGATCACGTGCGCGGCAGCGCGCAGCGCGACCTGTTTATCGTTGCCGAATACTGGTCGCACGATCTCGGCGCGCTGCAACAATATATCGAGTTGGTGGACGGCAAGGTGATGCTGTTCGACGTGGCGCTGCACCTGAAGTTTCATCAGGCGTCGAAACAGGGCGACGGCTTCGACATGGCGCAGATCTTCACCGATACCCTGACCGCCGCCGATCCGGCCCACGCGGTGACGCTGGTCGCCAACCACGATACCCAGCCGCTGCAATCGCTGGAAGCGCCGGTGGAACCCTGGTTCAAACCGCTGGCCTATGCGCTGATCCTGCTGCGCGAACAGGGCGTACCCTGCGTGTTTTACCCCGACCTGTATGGCGCCAGCTACCGCGACAAGGGGCGCGACGGCGGCGAATACCAGATCGACATGCCGGCGATCCCGGAGCTGGAGAAACTGATCGCCGCCCGCCAGCGCTTCGCCAACGGCCCGCAAACCGACTACTTCGACGACAGCCACTGCGTGGCCTTCAGCCGCGCCGGCACCGCCGAGGCCCCCGGCTGCGTGGTGGTGCTGACCAACGGCGGCGAGAGCGGCAAGACGGTCGCGCTGGGCGCCGATTTGGCGCACACCGCCTGGCGCGATTTCCTCGGTAACCGCCAGGAGGAAATCACCACCGACGACCAGGGCAGCGCCCATTTCCCGGTTAACGCCGGCAGCGTCAGCGTCTGGGTGCCGACAGGCAGCCTGTGAACGCCCGCCGCCGCGCAATGATGCCGCGGCGGCAAAACTAATGTTTGCCTTTCGGGTCTAACTTACGCTATCAACTGCGCAAGCCATTCACACCGGAGCCTAAATAGGGTACAAGGCTGCATGAAAATTCCAAAACGACTCCAGCCGCTGGTAGATGACGGGTTAATCGACGACGTCATCCGCCGGTTGAAAAGCGGCAAAGAAGCCGACGTGTTTATCGTGCGCTGCGGCGATGAGATCCGCTGCGCCAAAGTGTACAAAGAGGCCGAGAAGCGCAACTTCAAGCAGGCCGTTCACTATCAGGAAGGGCGCAAGGTGCGCAACAGCCGCGACGCGCGCGCCATGAGCAAAGGCTCCAAATTCGGCCGCCAGCAGCAGGAAGAAGCCTGGCAAAACACCGAAGTGGACGCGCTGTATCTGCTGGCCAAGGCCGGGGTGCGGGTGCCGCAGCCGGATATCTGCCTGGACGGCGTGCTGCTGATGGAGCTGATTACCGACGAAGAAGGTCTGGTGGCGCCGCGCCTGAGCGATGTCATCCTGACGCCGGAACAGGCGCGCGCCGATCACGCCCTGATGATGAATTACGCGGTGCGCATGCTGTGCGCCGGGCTGGTGCACGGTGACCTGTCGGAATTCAACGTGCTGATGGATAAAGACGGGCCGGTGATCATCGATCTGCCGCAGGTGGTGGACGCCGCTGCCAACAATCACGCCAAAAGCATGTTCGAGCGCGATATCAACAATTTGGCGGAATATTATGGCCAATTCGCGCCGGAACTGCGCGACAGCCAATACGCCAAAGAGATTTGGGCGCTGTATCAGGAAGGCAATCTGACGCCGGACAGCGCCCTCAGCGGCCGGTTCAGCGAAATCCAGAAGCGCGCCGATGTCGGCTCGGTGCTGGAAGAGATCCAGGCCGCCAGCGAGGAACACCAGCGCCGCCTCATGGCGCGCAACGCGGAAGAGTAACGCGCCGCGCTATTCGACGCGAAACACCTCCGGCCGCTGCGGCGTCGCCGCCTCGTGATAGATATCCCCCAGATAGCCGGCGATCTCCTCTTCGCGCAGATCGGCCGGCAACACGATATCGTGGCTGGGGGCATATTTGCGCTCCGGCAGCGTCACGCGGAACAGCCGCCATTCGTCCCCGATGCGCTTCACGCCCAGCAGGCGGCCGAACACGTTAAAAATCATCATCCGCCATTCCCCCTCTCGTCGCTTTCAGGCTATAACACTGTGATGCCGCCGCAGTGAAAAGGAAAGCGTATGAGTGAAAAAACGCCGCAGTTCTGGCGCGATCCGCAGTTGCCGTTCGTCGAAGCCCGCGCCATCGCGGATGGCCGCCAGGCGTGTTACAGCCTGCACAGCCACGAATTCTTTTCCATCGGCGCCATCACCGGCGGCGTCAGCACCTATGTCAACGGCGAGCGGCGCATGCAGGTTAGCGCCGGCGATCTGGTGATCATCAACCCGCAGCAGGCGCACGCCTGTAATCCGATCGCCGACCGCAATTGGTCGTACATCATGTTCTATCTCGATCTCGCCTGGATCGGCGCGCTGCAGCAGGAGCTGCTCGGCGGCGAAGGCGAGCGTTTTGTTCCGTTCAGCCAGCCGCTCAGTCGCGATCCGGCGCTGTTCCACGGCCTGAATCGCCTTTATGCGCTGCTGACGGATCCGCTGTGCAGCGCGCTGGAAAAACAGATCGCCATGGTGGAGTATTTCAGCGCCCTGCAGCTCGGGCTGGGCGATGTCCGCCAGCCGGAGACGCCGCCGCATAGCCGACTGGAAGCGGCGGCGGCGTTTATCGACGCGCACTGCACCCAGCCGCTGACGCTGGACGACATTTGCCGCGCCGCCGCGCTCTCCCCTTCTTACCTGATCCGCGCCTTCCGCCAGCGTTACGGCATGACGCCGCACGCCTATCTGATCAACCGCCGCGTGCAGCACGGCCATCGGCTATTGAAAAGTGGCCTGCCGATCGCCGCGGCCGCCAGCGAAAGCGGCTTTGCCGATCAGGCGCACTTTCAGCGCACCTTCAAACAGCTGTTGGCCGCCACGCCCGGCCAGTATCAAAAACCCTCCGCCAACAGATAACAAGCGCTGGCCGCCAGCAACGCCGCCATCGCGCGATTAAAGCGTTGTACGTTGCGCGCCTGCCTGAGCAGGCCGCGCAGCATCGCGCCGACATAGGCCCAGCAGGCTACCGAGGCATAGCAAATCACGAAGTAGAGCCCGGCGAACTGCCATAGCAACAGCATGTCGCCATCGCCGACAAAGGCGCCGAGGCTGGCCACCGACGCCAGCCATGCCTTGGGATTCAGCCATTGCATCAGCGCGCCGTACCAGCAGGAAGGCGCCTGCGCCGCGCCGTTGCCCAGCCTGCCGTCGTCAAACGCCAGCCGATAGGCCATAAACAGCAGAAAAGCCACGCCGGCCCACTGGATCAAGCGGGTCAGCCCCGGCCACAGGAGCAGCAGCTGGTGCATGCCCAATCCCAGCAGCACCAGCAACAGGGTAAACCCCAGCGTGGCGCCGAACACATGGCGTTGGGTCGCGCCAAAACCGAATTGCGCCCCGGCGCTTAATGCGACGATGTTGACCGGGCCAGGGGTGATGGAAGCCGCCAGCGCAAACGCGGCCATGGAAAGGTAGATATTCATGATGGACACCTGAGAAAATATTCACAGGCGCCAGAATGCCGACCGCCGCCGACACCGTATTGAACAGAATTACCCTGTTCGGTTCAGCGCACGGCGACGGCCCGGCGGCGCGGCAGCCCGAAGGTGTTGACCGCCATGCCGGCCAGCACCAGCAATGCGCCGCCGAACTGCGCCGGCGACAACGCTTCGTCCAGCAGCAGCCAGGCGGCGAACAGCCCGACCAGCGGCACCAGCAGCGTCAGCGGCGCAACGCGCCAGGTTTCATAGCGCCCCAGCAAGCTGCCCCACACCGAATAACCGAACAGCGTGGCGGCAAACGCCAGATAGGCAACCGCCAGCCAGGTGCCAACCTGCACATGACTCAGGCTGCTCAGCACCACCTCAGGGCCGTCGAACAGCCAGCTGCAGGCCAGGAACGGCACGACCGGGATCGGCGCGCTCCACACCACCAGCGATAAAATATTACGCTGCGGGAAACCGGCCAGGATCTTCTTGTTGGTCAGGTTACCCAGCGCCCAGGAAAACGCCGCCGCCAGCGTCAGCAGCAGGCCCGCCAGGGGGACCGCGCCGCTGCCCGGCTTATGCAGGCTGGCCTGCGCCAGCACCAGCATGCCGCCGCTGGCGATAGCGATGCCGACGAAATGGTTGACCCGCAGCTTTTCTCCCATCAGCACGACGCCCAACAGCAGGGTGAAGAACACCTGCGCCTGCAACACCAGCGAGGCCAGCCCCGCCGGCATGCCCACCTTGATGGCGACGAACAAAAACGCGAACTGCGCGAAGCTCATGGTCATGCCGTACAGCAGCAGCCATTTCCACGGGATCGTCGGGCGCGGGATAAAGAAGATCGCCGGCAACGCCACCAGCAAAAAACGCATCCCGGCCAGCAGAAACGGCGGCATGCCCTGTAAACCGAACTTGATCACGACGAAATTCACGCCCCAGATCACCACCACCAACAGCGCCAACAGCCGATCGCGCAATGTCATCCTCGCCCCGCTTATCCCATTGAAAATTCGCTTTGCCTTGCAGGTTACAACCAAACCGGGCGCATGGACACCGGCACACGCCGGCGATTATTCAGGCATCAGGCCGATAAAGGTGGTCTTCTTGCGCGGGCCGGTCATCAGCGCTTCCAGCTTCTCCACGCACTGCAGGTAGTGCGGAGTCTGCTTGTGCGCCGCCACCGCCTGCTCGTCGCGATAGGCTTCGTAGATGTAAAACCGCGTCGGGATCTGTTCATCCTGCAGCACATCGAAGCGCAGGTTGCCCGGCTCTTCGATCGCGCCCAGGTGATTGGCGCGGAAAACATCGATAAATTCGTCGATTTTGTCTTGTTTAACGTTGATCTCAACCAATGTGACGTGCATGGCAACTCCTTGTTTAAACGGCGCGCCGTAACATGGCGCTTTCCAACCATAGGTTTATTCCCGTCGATTGCCCTGCCGCAACGGCAATTTTGCCGCCTGGCTCACAAATCGCGTCGGCGACGCCCACTCCTCCCCCGGCGGGGTAAGGCGGCGGCATCTATAGTTAACACTCCTCCCCCTGAGAGCATAGGCTATGGATAACTACTTGATGGCGCTGGACGCAGGAACGGGCAGCATTCGCGCGGTGATCTTCGATCTGGCGGGTAACCAGATCGCGCACGGCCAGGCGGAGTGGCAACACCTGGCGGTGCCGGGCGTGCCCGGCTCGATGGAGTTTGACCTCAGCCGCAACTGGCAGCTGGCCTGCCAGTGCATCCGCCAGGCAATGCAACGCGCAGGCTTGAGCGCTCAGGCGATCCGCGCGGTGGCCTGCTGCTCGATGCGTGAAGGCATCGTTCTGTACGACCGCAACGGCGTGCCGATCTGGGCCTGCGCCAACGTCGACGCACGCGCCAGCCACGAAGTCAGCGAGCTGAAAGAGCTGCACAACCACGGCTTCGAACGCGAGGTGTACCAGCACTCCGGCCAGACGCTGGCACTGAGCGCCATGCCGCGCCTGCTGTGGCTGGCGCACCATCGGCCGGACATCTACCGCCAGGCGGCGACGCTGACCATGATCAGCGACTGGCTGGCCAACATGCTGAGCGGCGAACTGGCGGTCGATCCTTCCAACGCCGGCACCACCGGCATGCTGGATCTGACCAGCCGCGACTGGCGGCCGGCGTTGCTCGACTTGGCCGGCCTGCGCGCCGATATTCTGTCGCCGGTGAAAGAGACCGGCAGCGTGCTGGGGCGCGTCACCGAACAGGCGTCGCAGGAGAGCGGGCTGCTGCGCGGCACCCCGGTGGTGATGGGCGGCGGCGACGTGCAGCTCGGCAGCCTGGGGCTCGGCATCGTGCGCGCCGGGCAGACGGCGGTGCTCGGCGGCACCTTCTGGCAGCAAATCGTCAACCTGCCGGAGCCGGCCATCGATCCGGAGATGAACATCCGCATCAACCCCCACGTCATTCCCGGCATGGCGCAGGCGGAATCCATCAGCTTCTTTACCGGCCTGACCATGCGCTGGTTCCGCGACGCCTTCTGCGCGGAAGAAAAATTGCTGGCGGAGCGGCTGGGGATCGACGCCTACAGCCTGCTGGAAGAGATGGCGGCCAGAGTGCCGCCGGGCGCCTACGGCGTGATGCCGATTTTCTCCGACGCCATGCATTTCAAAACCTGGTATCACGCGGCGCCGTCGTTCATCAACATGTCGATCGACCCGGAGCGCTGCAACAAACAGACGCTGTTCCGCGCGCTGGAGGAGAATGCCGCCATCGTCTCCGCCTGCAATCTGGAACAGATCGCCGCCTTCTCCGGCGTGCAGGCCCGTTCGCTGGTGTTCGCCGGCGGCGGCGCCAAGGGCAAGCTGTGGAGCCAGATCCTCAGCGACGTCACCGGGCTGACGGTGCGGGTGCCGGTGGTGAAAGAGGCCACCGCGCTGGGCTGCGCGATCGCCGCCGGCGTCGGCGCCGAGCTGTACGAATCGCTGGCCGAAACCGGCGAGCGCCTGGTGCGCTGGGAGCGCGAGCATCAGCCGGACATGACCCACCACGCGCTGTATCAGGAACAGAAAGAAACCTGGCGGCGGGTCTACGCCGATCAGTTGACGCTGGTGGACAACGGCCTGACCACCTCGCTGTGGAAAGCGCCGGGGCTGTAAGCGCCACGCGGCATTCGGTCATAACCTTATGCCGTTTTATTCCTTTCCTCTCGGCGCGGCGCAAGCCGCGCTTTAACTCACTGCCGCGATTGTTCCTCCTCAGAAACAGTGTAACCACCGCAGATGGATTTATCCGCGACTTGCACCTGCCGTAGATTGTGACTTCGGTCACACCGTGCCCCGCGCACGGCCTGCGCATTCACCTGAGACGAGCGGCATTATGCTGAATAATAAAGATAACCCTGCATCATCCCCGTGGCCGGCGATCTTCTCGCTGACGGTCGCCTGTTTTGTCATGGTCACCACCGAGTTTCTGCCGATCGGCCTGCTGACCAACATCGCCCCCTCGCTCGGCGTCAGCACCGGCACCGCCGGGCTGATGGTCACCATGCCCGGCATCGTGGCGGCGGTGGCCGCCCCCGCATTGAGCCTGATTTCCGGCCGTCTGGATCGGCGTTTACTGATGTTGGGGCTGTCGCTGTTGCTGATGGTGTCCAACCTGGTGGCGGCGCTGGCCGTCAACTTCCCGATGATGCTGCTGGGCCGCGTGCTGCTGGGCATCTGCGTCGGCGGTTTCTGGTCGTTCGCCGCCAACTACGGCCGCCATCTGGTGCCGGAAGCCAGCCAGGGCCGCGCCACCGCGCTGATCCTCAGCGGCATCTCGGTCGGCGCGGTGTGCGGCGTGCCGGCCGGGGCGCTGATCGGCGATCTGTTCGGCTGGCGCGCCGCCTTCTTCGGCGGTGCGGCATTGGCGGTCGGCGTACTGGCGGCGCAGCTGCGTTTGCTGACCTCGGTGCCGCCTTCCCGGCCGGTCACGCCGCGCGATCTGGTGCTGCCGCTGCGCCTGCCGATGGCGCGCATCGGCCTGATCGCCATCGTGCTGCTGTTCATCGGCCACTTCGCCGCCTACACCTACCTGCGGCCGCTGCTGCAACAGGTGTTCGTGCTCAGCCCGTCGGCGATCTCGCTGCAGCTGTTGGCCTATGGCGCCATCGGCCTGCTGGGCACTTTCCTCGGCGAGCGTCTGGGGGAATACAGCCTGCGAGCCACCTTTATTCTGATCGCCGCCATGCTGGCGGGCATTTTGATCGTTTCGCCGCTGCTCAGCGGCCTCGCCGGCGCCACGCTGATGGTGCTGGTGTGGGGGCTGGCCTTTGGCGCCGTCCCGGTGTGCGCCACCAACTGGATGTTCGCCGCCGTGCCGCAGGCGCCGGAAGCCGGCCAGGCGCTGTTGGTGTGCGTCATCCAGATCGCGCTGGCCTCCGGCGCACTGCTGGGCGGTGAAGTGGTGGACTGGCAGGGCGTCAGCAGCGCGATGCTGTTCGGCGGCGCGCTGATCCTCTCCGCCACGCTGGTGTTCGGCCTCAGCTTGCGCTCCGGCGCGATTGGCGCTAAACAGTGTTAATCATTATCTATCTGCAGAAACATGCCCCGGCCACCGCCGGGGCATGGCGTTGAGAACCTATGGACCATCATTTGCTCGCTATCCGGGTATTTAACCGCGTGGTGGAAACCGGCGGCTTTACCCGCGCCGCCGATTCGCTGGGCATGCCGAAAGCGACGGTCACCAAGCTGATCCAAAATCTGGAGGATCACCTGCAGACCAAGCTGTTTCAGCGCACCACTCGCAGCGTGTCGGTCACCCGCGAAGGCGAATGCTATTACCAAAATACGGTGAAATGGCTGGCGGATTTGGAGCAGATGGAGGGCTGCCTGACCGAGTCGCAAAGTTCTCCGCAGGGCGTGCTGCGCATCGACACCGGCAGCGGCACCGCTCGCCAACTGCTGTTGCCGGCGCTGCCCGGCTTTTTAGAACGCTACCCGCAAATCCAAATCGATCTCAGCATCGGCGATCGCGTTATCGATCTGATCAGCGACAGCGCCGACTGCGTGATCCGCAGCGGCCCATTGGCCGACTCCAGCCTGATCGCCCGGCGTCTGTTCGATCTGGACTGGGTCAGCTGCGCCACCCCGGCTTATCTGGCGCGCCACGGCGCCCCGCGCCACCCGTGCGATCTGGAACAGGGTTTTCCGATGGTGCACTACCGCCATCCGGTCAACGACCGCATCCATCCGCAACGCTATGTCGAACGCGGCAAAGAGATCGCCATCCAGCAGCGCTACCCGGTCAGCATCAATGAAGGCAACGCGCTGCTGGCGGCGAGCCTGGCCGGATTAGGCATCATCCAGATTTATCGGTTTATGGCGCAGCCGCACCTCGAGCGCGGCGAACTGGTCAGCCTGCTGCACGACTGGCAGCCGCCGCCGGAGCAGATGTACGTGGTCTACCCGTCCAATCGCCACCTCAGCGGCAAGCTGCGGGCGTTCATCGACTGGGCGGTGGAGACGTTTCATTAACCGGCCGCTTAGGCAGGAGCGGCTTTTTTCCCGACTTTAAAAAAATAGGCACATCATGCATATCGAACCGCTGCTCGCCCATCGCCGGCGCATTGAGGAACTGGCCGCGTTGCTGCACCAGGAATGGGGCGCCTTTGCGCAGTGGAGCAGCCGCGATACCATCAGCCGGCGGCTGGCTGAACGCTGCGCACCCGAGAGCCAAGGCGTCGTGTTGCTGGCGCTGTCGCCGCAGCAACAGATCGTCGGCACCGCCAGTTTGACGCTATATGAATTGACGGATAAACCGGAGCGCCAATACTGGCTGAGTGAAGTCTTTACCCACCCGCAGCACCGCGGCCAAGGCATTGCCCGCAACCTGATCGCGCGCTGCATCGAGCACGGCCGAATCCAGGGCATCAGCGAACTGTATCTGTATACGCCCGACCAGCAGACGCTGTATCAGAAACTCGGCTGGCGCCCTCTGGAGCAACGCCAGGTCGCCGGTGAAACCGTCACGGTGATGAGCCGCACGTTGTAGCCGCACGCAGTGTGGTATTATTGGCGCATATTGATTTCCGACGGACGACCACCATGGCCTATATCCCCAAAAACTATGCGAAGCTGGAAACCGGCTACCGCGAAAAAGCGCTGAAACTGTTCCCCTGGGTGTGTGGGCGCTGCTCACGCGAGTTCGTCTATTCCAACCTGCGCGAACTGACGGTGCACCACATCGATCACGATCACAGCAACAACCCGGAAGACGGCAGCAACTGGGAAATGTTGTGTCTGTATTGCCACGACCACGAGCACTCGAAATACACCGAGGCCGATCAATACGGTTCGACGGTAGTGGCCGGTGAAGACGCGCAGAAAGATGTCGGCGTCGCCACCCACAATCCGTTCGCCAACCTGAAAGCGATGATGAAGAAATAATGCCGCAAACAGCTTAATAGCCAATTAACTTATTAAGCTGTTAAATTAATAAACCCACCTCCGCATCGCCACTTCCCAGAGAATTCCTACTTACCCATCCGGTCCATTCACCGCAAAATAAGCTGCGCAGTTAACAACATACTGGCTTGGCAAGCCGCCGCAGTTGGTGCATATTGTTCGCGAGTTGTTCTTGTTAACCTGTTTGATTATCAACCTAATAAGCACATTAACTTAATAAGTTACCCGCTTAATAACTTGAGAGATGGCAGCATGATTGTTCTGATTGGCTCGCAAAAAGGCGGCGTCGGCAAATCGACGAAAGCAGTGAATATCGCCGGGTATCTGATTCTTAAGCAAGGCAAGACGGCGATCATCGTCGATGCCGACGACCAGAAATCGATCATGACCTGGTACAACGACCGTCAGAACGTCGAGGGGCTGCCGCACATTCCGGTGGTGGCCGCGTCGGGTAAAATCAAGGAAACGCTGCTGGAGCTCGATCGCCATTACGACTACGTGATCGTCGATACCGCCGGCCGCGACAGCGCCGAACTGCGCTCCGGCCTGCTGGCCGCCGATCTGTTCCTCTCGCCGCTGCGCCCTTCGCAGATGGATCTCGACACCATCGGCTATCTGTCGGAGATGTTCTCCACCGCGCAGGAATATAACGAGAAGGTCAAAGGCTACATCGTGCTGAACATGTGCCCGACCAATATCTTCATTAATGAAGCCAACGAAGCGGCGCAGGTGCTGAGTGAATACCCGGAGTTCACCCTGGTGAGCAATCGCCTGTGCGACCGCAAGATTTACCGCGACGCCTGGGGTGAAGCCATCACCGTGCACGAAGCGAACAATGAAAAGGCGCAGACCGAAATTGAATGCCTGGTGAAAGAGGTGATCCTGTGAAGAAACGCACCCCCACCCACCGCATGTCGGAAGACGAATTCATCAACAGCGCCACCTCGCACACGTTGCCGGTCGCGGCGCCCGCGCCGGAAACCAAGCCGGCTGGCCGCAAGCGCACCTATAAGGCGATTTCCGTCAGCCTGACGGACAACCACATCGAAGCCATCGATGAGGTGATCGTGCAGGCGGCGCGCAACGGCATCGTGCGCATCACCCGCTCCGACATCATCAAGCTCGCCATCGACGGGCTGGCGGAGAAAAGCGAAGCGCAGCTGCTGGAACTGCTGAAGAAGCTCTGACCGCACGGCAGCCGCCGGCTGACCCAGCCGGCGGGCCGTTATCATCTTGAGTTCCCCGCCACCTCGCACCGGTAGTCCTGAATTTCGCCGGCCGAGCCCAGGTTCAGATCGGTCAACGTCAAACGGTTCGCCAACAGCAGCATCTCGCCCTGCGGGCTGACCGCCAGCGCCAGACCGTAATTGCCGATGCTGTCGCCCTGCTCGGCCACATAGTTTTGCAACAAGCGGAAAGGATCTTCCTGGGTTAAATCGGTGCCCGCCAATTTTCTGGCCAGGTAGTGGTGGCCGACCAATTTCACCGCCAGCGGTCGCCACTGTTGATCTAATTGCTCCGCCTGTTCCCCCAGCGCGTTATAGACATCCTGGCGCAAGCAGGCAACGTGAATATGCAGCTGATTCTGAGAACGGCCATATTTCGAATTGACCGCCAGAGAAAGCCACGCGTCTTTTAACGGTTTACCCAGCTCGCCGGATATATGTTCGCGGTTGTTCCAGGCCAGGGCGAAATAATGCGGCGTTCGCTCCGCTTGCAATATCGGGCTCTCGATGCCGCTGACCTTTTCGGTTGGCATCACCAGATCGTGATAGGGACCTTTGCTGTCTTTAAACAGGACATATCCCTCGGTTAAATCCACCTTTAAGCAGGGCGCAGGATCGTGGTTCTGCTGCTGATTGGGCACGCACTGCTGGCTAACGATTTGCCATAACGCATTCGGATTGCCGCGCCCGAAGAACCACCACAGCACCGCCGCCAGCAGCAAAATAACAAGCAAAATAATTAATAGTCTGAAAAGTCTTTTCATCGCGACGCCCTGTTTAGCTATTCCATCTTGAAAGGAGCGCCAGCATAAATCAAGGCTCCGGCCTCGACCAGAATATTATCCTTAATGCCACCTTTCATTGACCTCTTGTTAGCAAAGGATAATGACAAATACGTCGCCACCTGAGTAATTTAAGGTAAATTAATACCGCAGGTTGAATATGAGTATGATATAAGCAGCCGGACTCTCTTTATATAAGGAACCGATAAGATGCCAACGATGGGCAAATCCCTGCATTACCTCGACGTGGGTTCGGGCTTTCCGTTGCTGCTGGGCCACAGCTATCTGTTCGATCTGAATATGTGGGCGCCGCAGTTCGAAGCGCTGGCGAAACGCTACCGCCTGATCGTGCCGGATCTCTGGGGCCACGGCGATTCACCGGCGCTGCCGCCCGGGCGAAACAGCCTGTCGGATATCGCCGCCGATCATTTGGCGCTGATGGATCGTTTGGATATTGAAGAGTTCGGCATCGTCGGCCTGTCCGTCGGCGGCATGTGGGGCGCCGAACTGGCGGCGCTGGCGCCGGAGCGGGTGAAAGTGCTGGCGCTGCTGGACAGCTACCTGGGCGACGAAACGCCGGAGGCGCGGCAACGCTATATGGGCATGCTGGCCGCCGTGGAACAGGCCGGCGCCATCGCATCGCCGCTGCTGGAACATGTCGCGTCGCTGTTTTATTCCGATGATGTCCCCGACGCCTTATTGCAATCGCTGCTGTGCCAGCTCCAGAGCCTGCCCGCCGATCGCCTGCGCGAGAGCATCGTACCGCTGGGCCGGATGATCTTTGGCCGCCCCGACAAGCTGGCGCTGCTGGAAAACATCACCGCTGCCAGCATCGTCATCACCGGCGCGCAAGATAAGCCGCGCCCGCCGGCAGAAGGCCAGCGCATGGCGGATATTCTCGGCTGTCGGCATGTACTGATCCCTGACGCCGGGCATATCAGCAACAAGGAAAACCCGACGGCGGTCAACGAAACGCTGCTGGCGTTTCTGGCTGAAAACACTACGCCACTGTTCTGGTAAGATGCTCCGGGCCGCTGGCCCGGAGATTCCCTTCAGACGAAGCCTTAAGGAGGGGGGGCTAAATCCGGCGCTTATTGGCCGATAGACGTCAGCCCCTGGCGGATCCCTTCGTCAGCCTGCTGACACCACGCCTGCAGACCCTGCGGCGCTTCCTTCTCCAACGCAACCACGTTGCCGTCGTCGTTCAGCACATTGCCTTCACGGCCCATCGCTTCGCGCTTGTCGCCGTCGCGGGTGTCGACGCCGCCGGGGATCGCCGCCACGTAGGCCACCATTTTCTTGGCGTTGTCGATGCTGTCCGCTTTCAGGAAACCTTTATCGACACAGTAGGACATCAGCCCGGCGGTATTACGCGTGATGTCATAGACGTTTTTCAACGCGGCAGGATCCATCCCTTCGGCGTTGGCGGTGTTGAACAAGCCCAGAGTCGCGGCAATCATGCCGGTCAGAATGATCTTTTTCATTGTTATCTCGTTTTAATAATGAATTATTTAGCTTTGAATTATTCACAAAAATAATGTGAATATCGGTACGGTATAACGGCGGCCCAGATTAACACAACCCTGACGCGTTAATAACTGTGATTAAGTTAACCTCCCATAAAATAAAAATGCATGATGGAGTTATTATTCCGCCCGGCGTCAGTTTTTTACGCGCGACATTAACCGCACCCAATTCAATTTAAAATAGTCTCACAGGGAATTATTTACAACGGAAGCGTTGGTCTGCGGTCAATCGCGCCCCCGCCCTTTGCTAAAACCACAGGCGTGGCATAGCCTGTTAAGACGCGCCACGCCTTAGGGGAAGGAGAGCCGCATGAACCATTCCGTCCGGCCGCCGCAATGCGACGACAAAACCATTCTCGATATCACGATGAATTTATATCTCTATCCGGCGGCGCTTATTGCGCACCGCCTGGGCATCTTTGAGTTTATTGCTCTGCACCCCCGCAATCTGACCGATATATGCGCTCAGGCCAATGTGGAAAAACGCCCGGCGGAGACGCTGGTCATGGCGCTAGTGGCATTGAAATTGATCGCCAGAGACGGCGAAACATTCTCTCTGACGCCGGAAGCGGAAATCTTTTTGTTAAAAAACAACCCGCATTACTTCGGCTATTTTTGGGATTTGATGATTGAAAACAGCGAGATTTTCACGCTGCAAAACCTGGAAAGCGCCATCAGAAAGAATACTTCGCAGGTGTATGGCGAGCAGGAGCTGTTTGAAACGCATACGCTCGACGCCGACAGAATGCGGCGTTTTACCCACGCCATGCACAGCCTGAGCATGGGATCGGCCAGCGTTTGGCCAACGTTGCTGCCCCTCGGCGCCTGCCGCGCGGCGCTGGATATCGGCGGCGCCTCCGGCGCCCATGCCATCAGCCTGGCGGCCCACTGGCCGGCGCTCACGTGCACCGTGTTCGATCTGCCGGAGGTGTGCCCGCTCGCCGCCGACTACGCGCGCCATTACGGCCTCAGCCACCGCATCGGCACCCACAGCGGCGATATGTGGCGCGATCCCTACCCGGCGGCGGATCTGCACCTGTACTCCAATATTTTCCACGACTGGCCGATGGACAAGAACCGCTTCCTGGCGCAAAAGAGCTATGCGGCCCTCCCGCCCGGAGGCAGGATCGTGATCCACGAAGTGCTGTACAACGATGACGGCGACGGCCCGCCTGCCGCCGCGGGGTACAGCCTGATGATGATGGGATGGACGCAGGGCCGCCAATACTCCGGCAAGGAAATCGGCGGCCTGCTGCGCGACATCGGCTTCGGGCCCGCTCAGGTACTGCCGTCGCTCAGCTATTTCAGCATCGTCACGGCGCAAAAACCCCTGACTTAACGGTTCACCGATCGCGCCATGCGGCTGTAGGTGTGGCGCACGCCGCGAATCGCCACGCTGTAGGCGAAGATGTTTTCCGGCAGCGCCAACCCCAAATAGCCGGTATCGCCGATATGATGCAGATCGGCGCCGGCCATTTTGCTCATCAGCGCAATCTGCCGCACGGTCTGCACGTCGGCCCCCTCTTGCGAGGTGCCGATCGCCGTCATCGCCAGCGCGCCCTGCCGCTGGGCAAAGGCGATCAACGCCGCCACTTTCTCCTGCGACATGCCGGGAATGGTGCCCGGCGCCGGCAACAGCACGATGTCCGCGCCGTTTTCCACGAACAGCGCGATGTCCCGCTCGCCGATCAGCTGGCTGCCGCTTTCGCGCACAATGCCCGCGCCGTGCATTTTGCCGGTCACCAGCACCATCTCGTCGCCCACTTCATCGCGGATCGCTTTCAGCGCGGCGGCGATCGCCTGATTGCTGACGCCGTTGTTCGGGTTGCCGGTCAGCACCAGCATGCGCGCGCCGAGTTGATACAGTTTACGGGCATTTTCGGCGGTGGCGGCGCGGCCCGCCGTCATCTGCCAGAAGTCGTTATGTTCGGTGGCGAAAGCCGGATCGACAGCCTCCAGGTTCACCCCGATCACCCGCCCGGTCAGGCGCTGCAGCGTGCGCAGCGCCTCCTGCGGCGGCACGTCGGCGGGCAGGCCCGCGATATGCGGACGATCGACGTCAAACAGGTTCAACAGCAACAGATCGGCGCCCTGACTGGCCGCCAGTTCGGCATTGGTGACGTTATTGAGCAGCGGCTGAGTGACCGCGATGGTTTCGCTGACCAAAATGCGCCCTTCGCTGGCGCGTATGGCGTAGAGCAGATCGGCTTTGCCGATATCGGCCAGATCGCTGGCGCTGCAGTCCAGATACCGTTTCATGAGGCAAGCTCCGGTGACATTAGCGGAAAGGATGGATCCCCCTCTCCCACCGCAGTGAAAGAGGGGGAAAAGGTTACTTCAGCGTAAAGCTTTGCGCCTGCACGTTGTCGGAATCCAGGCCGACGAACACGTTGAATTTGCCCGGCTCCGCCCCCCATTTCAGGCTGGCGTTGTAGAACTTCAGATCGTCTTCGCTAATCGGCAGTTCGACCTGCTGCGACTGACCGGCCTTCAGCATCACTTTCTTGAAGTTGCGCAGCTCCTTCACCGGCCGGCTGACCGAGGCGGTCACGTCCTGCAGATACAGCTGCACCACCGTGGCGCCGTCGTACTTGCCGGTATTCTTCAGCGTGACGCTGGCGGTTAGCTTGCCGTTGCGCGCCATCGTCGGGCTGGATAATTTCAGATCCGACAGGCTGAAGGTGGTGTAGCTCAGGCCGTAACCGAACGGATACAGCGGGCCGTTCGGCGAATCGAAGTAGCGTGAGGTGTACTTGCCCGGATTCTCCTTGCCGAACGGACGGCCGGTGTTCAGGTGGTTGTAGTACATCGGGATCTGGCCGACCGAGCGCGGGAAGGTCATCGGCAGCTTGCCCGACGGGTTATAGTCGCCGAACAACACGTCCGCCACCGCGTTGCCGCCCTCGGTGCCGCTGTACCAGGTTTCCAGCATCGCGTCCGCCTGCTCGCTCTCCCAGCTCAGCGCCAGCGGCCGGCCGTTCATCAGCACCAGCACCAGCGGCTTGCCGGTGGCTTTCAGTGCGGCGATCAAATCGCGTTGGCTCTGCGGGATCGTGATGTCGGCGCGGCTGGAGGCCTCATGCGCCATGCCCTGCGATTCCCCCACCACCGCCACCACCACGTCGGCCTTGTTCGCCGCCTGTACCGCTTCGTCGATCATCTGCTGCGGCGAGCGGGTATCGTACGCCACCGCCGGCTCATACTCGTTCAGATAGTCGATGATGCCTTTATCCTGCGTGACGTTGGCGCCCTTGGCGTACAGAATGCGCGCCTTGTCGCCCACCGCCCGCTCCAGCCCTTCGCGCAGGGTGACCGACTGTTTAACCACCCCGGCGGCGGACCAACTGCCCATCACATCGCGCTGGCTGTCGGCCATCGGCCCGACCAGCGCGATGGTCGCCTGCTTGCTCAGCGGCAGCGTCTGCTTATCGTTCTTCAGCAACACCATCGTCTTGCGCGCCACCACCCGCGCTTCGGCGCGGTGCAGACGGCTTTCGGCGTTGGTGTCCTGCGGATCGGAACCCGCCGGGCCCAGATGCACGTAAGGATTGGTGAACAGCCCCATGTCGTATTTGGTGTTCAGCACGTCGCGGCAGGCGCGGTCGATATCGCTTTCAGGCACCAGCCCGTCCTTCACCAGACCCGGCAGGTACTTGTCGTAGAACTCGTCGCTCATGCTCATGTCGACGCCGGAGGTGATCGCCAGGCGCACCGCGTCGCGCGCGTCGGCGGCCACGCCGTGTTTAATCAGCTCTTTGATCGCGCCGTGGTCGCTGATGGTGATGCCTTTAAAGCCCCACTGTTCGCGCAGCAGATCTTTCAGCAGCCACGGGTTGGCGGTGGCCGGCACGCCGTTGATCGCGTTGAGCGACACCATCACCCCGCCGCTGCCGGCGTCCACCGCCGCTTTGTAAGGCGGCAGATAGTCCTGATGCATGCGCAGCGGGCTCATGTCGACAGTGTTGTAATCGCGGCCGCCTTCGACGGCGCCGTACAATGCAAAGTGCTTGACGCTGGCCATCACCGAACCGGGTTTGGCCGGATCGCCGTTCTGGAAACCGTCGACCATCACCTTGGCGATTTTCGATACCAGCCAGGTATCTTCGCCGAAGCCTTCGGACACCCGGCCCCAGCGCGGATCGCGGGTAATATCGACCATCGGCGCGAAGGTCATGTTCAGGCCATCGTCGCTGGCCTCCTGCGCCGCCACGCGGGCGCTGAGCGCAATGGCTTCCAGATCGAAGCTGGCCGCCAGCCCCAGGCTGATCGGGAACACGGTGCGCTGGCCATGCACCACGTCATAGGCGAAGAACAACGGGATTTTCAGGCGGCTGAGCTGCATCGCCTGATCCTGCATCACCCGGATATCCGGCCGGGTAACGGTATTGAAGATGGCGCCGATCTGCCCTTTGCGGATCCCCTCGCGGATCGCTTCTTTCGGGTTATCCGGCCCGACGCTGATCAGCCGCAGCTGGCCGATCTTCTCTTCCAGCGTCATCTGCTTCATCAAATTGGACACGAAGGCGTCGCGCTGCTGGGCGTGAATGCCCTGCGTTATCGGCGTTTCCTGCGCAAAAGCCGGACTGAGGGCCAGACCGGACAACATACTCACCACACAAAGCCATTTCATCTTGTTTTATCTCAGGCGTGTTTCCGCCGCCAAAGCCGCGGGGTTTAATCGGAGTGAAGAAACAGTTTGCCACACTCTGTTTCATCGCCAAGGGAATTCGCATCGCTAATGTTTACAAAGCATTACAGGTTATCGGCAGGTAATTCTGCAGCCGGGCGCGGCTGTCGGCGGCCTCCGCCGACAGAAAATCGACCAGCGCGGTTAACGTCGGCGGCGCCACCGTGCGTTCAGGATAGACCAAATAATAGGCCGCGCCGCTGCTGACGCAGAGCGGGAACGGCGTCACGACGCGCCGCGCCTGAATATCCTCCTCCAACAGGCACAGATCGCCGATGGCGATGCCAAACCCTTGCAGCGCCGCGCTCATCGCCAGATCGAGGGTATCGAAATGCTGGGCCTTGCCGGACGGCAACGCATCGGCGCCCGCCGCCTTCAGCCAGCGCAGCCAGTCGCGCCGATCGCGCGTCGGGTGCAGCAGAGTTTTGTCCGTCAAGTCCGTCAGCCGAGGCGCCGGCGGCAGAAACGTCGGCGTGCAGACCGGCGTGAGGATTTCGTCGAACAGCAGGTGCGCGGTCAGCTTTTTGCCCGGCGGCCGGCCGAATAGCACCGCGGCGTCAAACTGCTCGGCGCTGAAATCCAGGCCGTGTGACACCGAGGCGGTCAGTTCGATGTGCATGTCCGGCCGTTCATTCTGCAGGCGAATGATGCGCGGCAGCACCCAGCGCATGGCGCAGGTCGGGCATTTGATGCGCAGCGCCCCCGGCGGGGCTGCGGCCCGCGTCAGGGCTTCATCCAACTGCCCCAGCGCCTGCTGCACCGGCGCCAGCAGCTGCGCGCCCTGCGGCGTCAGCGTCAGACCGCGCGCCTGGCGGCTGAACAGCGGATACCCCAGGCGCTGTTCCAGCCCAAGGATTTGCCGGCTGACCGCCCCCTGCGTCAGGTGCAGCTGCCGGGCGGCATGGGTAAAGTTAAGGCGTTGCGCCACCACCACGAAGGTTTTCAACACGTCGAGCGACGGCAGGGGTATCGGCATAGCGAGCCTCGATTAGGTATGATCGTAGTGCATGGCAAGTATGACAAACTTTCCCTTGTCCGCCTACGCCGGCTGATGCTTAATCGCTCAACACTTCCCTGTTTGCCTGGAGCCCATCATGCAGAGCGCTTGCTCATCCCGCTCGAAGCTGCCGGACGTCGGCACCACTATCTTCACCGTCATTGGCCAACTCAGCGCCGAACATCAGGCCCTCAATCTGTCGCAGGGCGCGCCCAATTTCGCCGGCGATCCGCAGTTGATCGAGGCAACGGCGCAAGCCATGCGTGCAGGTCATAACCAATACGCGCCGATGAGCGGCGTGGCGGCGTTACGTGCTGCTCTGGCGGAAAAAGCTGAACGATTGTATGGCGCGCGCTATGACGCCGACGAAGAAATCACGGTGATCGCCAGCGCCAGCGAAGGGCTGTACTCGGCGATCAGCGCGCTGGTGCATCCCGGCGACGAGGTGATCTATTTCGAACCGGCGTTCGACAGCTATGCGCCGATCGTGCGCCTGCAGGGCGCCACGCCGGTGGCGATCAAACTGTCGCTGCAGGATTTTCGCGTCGACTGGGACGAAGTGGCCGCCGCCATCAACGGCAAAACGCGCATGATTATCGTCAACACGCCGCACAACCCGACCGGCGCGGTGTTCGACGCGCAGGATATCGACCGCCTGACCGCCCTGACCCGCGACACCGACATCGTGATCCTGTCCGACGAGGTCTACGAGCACGTGGTGTTCGACGGCGATATTCACCACAGCATGGCGCGCTATCCGCAGTTGGCGGAACGCAGCGTGATCGTGTCGTCGTTCGGCAAAACCTACCACGTCACCGGCTGGCGCGTCGGCTATTGCCTGGCGCCGGCGGCGTTGATGGACGAAATCCGCAAGGTGCACCAGTTCATGGTGTTCTCCGCCGATACGCCGATGCAGCACGCCTTCGCCGCCGCGCTCGCCAACCCGCAGAGCTACCTGGGGCTGGCGGCGTTTTACCAACAAAAGCGCGATCTGCTGGCCAGCGCCCTGCAGGATTCGCGCTTTGAGCTGCTGCCCAGCCGCGGCAGCTTCTTCATGCTGGCCCGCTTTAGCGGCTTCAGTCACGAAAGCGACAATGATTTCGCCGTGCGCTTGATCCGCGAAGCGAAGGTGGCGACGATCCCGCTGTCGGCGTTCTACAGCGACGGCACCGATACCGGCCTTATTCGGCTGAGTTTTTCCAAAGATAACGAGACCCTGCTGGAAGGCGCGCGTCGCCTGAGCCAGGTGTAATTTTTTGTCCGACCATGGGAAAGGGGCACTGCCTATGAAAGCTTTGAAAACGCTGTTCGCCGCCGGATGCCTGCTGGCCGCCGGCTCTTCTCTGGCGGCGGAAAACAGCCTGCGCTTCGGTCTGGAAGCGCTGTATCCGCCGTTCGAATCCAAATCCGCCAGCGGCAAACTGGAAGGGTTCGACATCGAGTTGGGCGACGCGGTGTGCGCCGCCGCGCAGTTGCAATGCAGCTGGGTGGAAACCTCGTTCGACAGCCTGATCCCAGCGCTGCAGGCGCGCAAGTTCGACGCCATCAACTCGGCGATGAATGTGACCGAACAGCGGCGCCAGGCGATCGCCTTTACCGACGCCATCTATCAGGTGCCGAACCGCCTGATCGCCAAAGCCGGCAGCGGCCTGCTGCCGGACGCCAACGCGCTGGCGGGCAAACACGTGGGCGTGCTGCAAGGCTCGATTCAGGAGATTTACGCCAAAACCCATTGGGCGCCGGCGGGCGTGGATGTGGTGTCTTACCAGGATCAGAATCAGGTGTATCTCGATCTGGCGGCCGGTCGGCTCGACGCCACGCTGGTGATGGCGCCCTCGGGGCAAAGCGGCTTCCTGTCACAGCCGGACGGCAAAGGCTTCGCCTTCGTCGGCGAGGCGGTGCGCGACGACAAAATCCTCGGTGAAGGCATCGCCTTCGGCCTGCGCAAAGGAGATGAGGCGCTGAAGAAGAAACTGGATGCCGCCATCGCCAAAGTGAAGCAGCAAGGCACGGTGGCGGCGCTGTCGAAGAAGTATTTCGGCGATATCGATGTGACGGTGAAGTGATGGACGGGGGCGGCACCGCCGCCCCCTGCCGCGTTTAGCGATCGAACACCGAACTGTTCAGCGCGCGATCCTGCTGGTGGCGCTCCAGCGCCAATTCGATCAGGCGCGTGATCAGCGCCTGGTAGCTGACGCCGCTGGCGGCCCACAGCTTGGGATACATGCTGATGTTGGTGAAGCCCGGCAGCGTGTTGATCTCGTTGATCACCACCTGGTTGTCCGGCGTCAGGAACACATCCACCCGCGCCAACCCGAAGCACTCCAGCGCGCGGAACGCCTTCAGCGCCACCTCGCGGATGTGGTCGCTCACTTCCGGCGCGATCGCCGCCGGCACCACCACCTGAGCGCCCTGCTCATTGATGTATTTGGTGTCGTAGGAGTAGAAGGCGTCGCTCAGCACGATCTCGCCGCACACGCTGGCCTGCGGATCATCGTTCCCCAGCACCGCGCACTCGATCTCGCGGCCGACGATCGCCGACTCCACCAGCACCTTGTGATCGAAACTGAAGGCCAGTGCCACCGCCGCGTCAAACTCGGCGCGGTTTTCCACCTTGCTGACCCCGACCGACGAGCCCTGGTTAGCCGGCTTGACGAACAGCGGCAGGCCGAGGCGCTCGCTCAGTTGCTCAAACGTGAAGCCGGCGCGGTTGGCGCGCGTCAGGGTGACGAACGGCGCCACCGCCAGCCCGGCGTCGCGCAGCAGGCGCTTGGTCACGTCTTTATCCATGCTGACCGCCGAGCCGAGCACGCCGGCGCCGACGAACGGCATATTGGCCATGCGCAGCAGCCCCTGCAGCGAGCCGTCCTCCCCCAGCGTGCCGTGCACGATCGGGAAAATGACGTCGAGCTGGCCCAGCGCGCCGGCGCTGCCCGCTTCGATCAGCTGCTGTTTTTCCTGGCCCGGGATCAGCGCCACGTTCTTGTTCGAGCGGTTCAGCGCGATCAACGCCGGATTCTCGGCGTTGAGCAGGTAATTGGAGGCGTCGTTGATGTGCCACTGCCCCTGTTTGTCGATCCCCAGCAGCGTGACGTCAAACTTCTCTTTGTCGATTGCATCCACAATGTTTTTGGCCGACTGCAGCGACACCTCATGCTCCGCCGATTTACCGCCAAAAATCACCCCAACACGTAGTTTAGTCACGCCTTAAATCCTTCTGAAAAATCATGGCAAAAAAGTCGTTCATCACAATAAACGCATTGCCTGGCGGCGGCAATCGTTGTTGCCAGAATCTTCTTACGCCACAGAATGCCACATCGCGACCATCCCAAACGTATACACTTCGTATATTGTTCATTTATGGAGACGCCGATGGGCATCGTAAAAATTTCGGACGCGCTGCATGACGATCTGCGCCTCGCCAGCCTGACCATGACGCGTTCGATCAATGCGCAGGCCGAGTACTGGATCAAGATCGGCATGCTGGCGGAGTTCCATCCGGAACTGACCTATCCGCAGCTGGTAAAAAAAATGATGAAAGATAACGCGCTGACGCTGAAGGAGATTGTCGGGTGAAACAGATTGTGATTAAAACGCCGGAAGAGATTGCCAAAATGCGCCATTCCGGCGCTCTGCTGGCCAAAGTGTTTGCTATGCTCGATGAGGTCATCGTCGAAGGCATCTCCACCATGGAGATCAACGACCGCGCCGAGGCGTTTATCGTCGAAGAACTGAAGTCGCGCCCGGCCAGCAAGGGGCAGTATGATTTCCCCTATGTGCTCAATACCTCCGTGGACGATGTGGTGTGCCACGGCGTGCCGTCGGCCAGCAAGATCCTGCGTTCCGGCATGATCGTCAACGTGGATATCACGCTGGAAAACGGCGGCTATATCGCCGACTCCAGCAAGATGTACTGCATCGGCCAGGTGACGCCGCTGGCCAAACGGTTGGTGAACAACGTCTATGAATCGATGTGGCAGGGGATTCGCGCGGTCAAACCGGGCGCCACTCTGGGGGATATCGGCCACGCCATCCAGCGGCACGCCGAACAGGCCGGCTACAGCATCGTGCGGGAATATTGCGGCCACGGCATCGGCCGCGACATGCACGAAGAGCCGGCGGTGCTGCACTACGGTCAAGCCGGCAGCGGCATGGCGTTGCAGGAAGGCATGGTGTTCACCATCGAGCCGATGATCAACCAGGGCGACCGCCGCATCAAACAGAAGAAGGACGGTTGGACGGTGGTGACGCGCGACAAAAAACTGTCGGCGCAGTGGGAACACACCGTGGCGGTCACCGCCGACGGCGTGGAGATCCTGACGCTGCGCGACGAAGAGCGCCGAGCCGGTTACGCCGAGCGCTACTAAACCCGCAAGCCATTAGCCCACCAAGCTGATAGCTTAATAAGTTATTTAATTAATAACCTCTTAGCTTGTTGCGCGGCATCCCGGCGCCGCGGTTAAGGCGACGGGGATGACAGGGAGACAGGCAGCATGCAGTCAGGCAATCAGACGTTTATCAATCAGCTCAAGGACATCGTCGGCGGCCCGCAGCTGTTGACCGGCGATCGCAACACCGAGCGTTATCGCAAGGGCTTCCGCTCCGGCGAAGGCCAGGCGCTGGCGGTGGTATTCCCTACCAGCCTGCTGCAGCTGTGGCGCATTCTGCAGGCCTGCGTGGCCGCCGACAAAATCGTCATCATGCAAGCCGCCAACACCGGCCTGACCGAGGGCTCAACCCCCAGCGGCAACGACTATGATCGCGATATCGTCATCGTCAGCACCCTGCGCCTCGATCATATTCAGGTGCTGGACAACGGCAAGCAGGTGGTCGGCTTCCCCGGCAGCACCCTGCACCACCTCGAGAAATTGCTCAAACCCTACGGCCGCGAACCGCATTCGGTGATCGGCTCCTCCTGCATCGGCGCCTCGGTGATCGGCGGCGTATGCAACAACTCCGGCGGCTCGCTGGTGAAACGCGGCCCGGCCTATACCGAAATGGCGCTGTACGCCCAGTTAGGGGAAGACGGCCAGCTGCGCCTGGTGAACCATCTGGGCATCCGCCTCGGCGACACGCCGGAAGAGATCCTCACCCGGCTGGAAAAAGGCGACTATCGCCCGGAGGACGTCGAATACGGTGAGCTGCGCGCCTCGGATAACGAATACGCCAGCCGGGTGCGCGACGTCGATGCCGACACCCCTTCTCGCTTCAACGCCGACAAACGCCGCCTGTACGAAGCCTCCGGCTGCGCCGGCAAACTGGCGGTGTTCGCGGTGCGGCTCGACACCTTCGAGAAAGAGGGCAAAGAGCAGGTGTTCTATATCGGCACCAACGACACCGCGGTGCTGACCGAACTGCGCCGCCACATGCTGAGCAAATTCGAAAACCTGCCGGTGGCCGGTGAATACATGCACCGCGATATCTTCGACATCGCCGAGGTGTACGGCAAAGACACCTTCATGATGATCGACAAGCTCGGCACCGATCAGATGCCGCGCTTCTTCACTCTGAAGGGCCGCATGGACGCCAGCCTCAACAAGCTGCCGCTGCTGCCGCACAACCTGACCGATCGGCTGATGCAGGGCCTGAGCCATCTGGCGCCGAGCCACCTGCCGAAACGCATGAAGGAATACCGCGAACGTTTCGAACACCATCTGCTGCTGAAGATGGCCGGCCCCGGCGTGGAAGAGGCCCAGCGCTACCTGACCGACTATTTCGCCCAGGCCGAAGGCGCCTTCTTCGCCTGCACGCCTGACGAGGGCAAAAAGGCTTTCCTGCACCGCTTCGCCGCCGCCGGCGCCGCCGTGCGCTACCACGCGGTGCACGCCGACAAGGTGGAGGATATTCTGGCGCTGGACATCGCCCTGCGCCGCAACGACACCGACTGGTTCGAAACGCTGCCGCCGGAAATCGACAGTCAGTTGGTGCATAAGCTGTATTACGGCCACTTTATGTGCCACGTCTTCCACCAGGACTACGTGGTGAAAAAAGGCGTGGACAGCCATGCGCTGAAAGAAAAGATGCTCGAGATCCTCAACCGGCGCGGCGCCGAGTACCCGGCGGAGCATAACGTCGGCCACCTGTACCACGCCAAACCGGATCTGCAAGCGTTCTACCGCACCGCCGATCCGACCAACAGCTTCAACCCCGGCATCGGCAAAACCAGCAAACGCAAAGGCTGGGCCGAAGACCTCCGCTAAGACCGCCCGACCGGCCCGCCGACGCGGGCCGCCTCACCTTCCCGTTGGCCTTCAATGGCCCATTCAGCGTTCCGCGCGCAGCAGCAAGGAGACGATGAACGCGCCCCCCAGTCCGGCCGTAATGATGCCGATGGGCAGCTCCTGATTGGGGATCAGGCTGCGGCTGAGCATGTCGCCGCCGGTCAGCAGCATCGCCCCCAGCAGGCCGCACATCGGCACGGCCAAACGGTGGCGCACGCCCACCAGGCGCCGGGCCAGATAGGGCACCATCAGCCCGACAAACCCTATGACGCCCGTCAGCGACACGAGAAACGCCGTAGACAATGCGCAGCACAGAAAGGTCTCGGTGCGCAGGCGCGCCACGTTGACCCCCATCGAATGGGCGGTGTGCTCGCCCGCCAGCAGCGCGTCCAGCGCCCGCCAACGCAGCGCCGTAAACCCGGCCAGCAGCGCGAAACTCACCAACGGAATGAACAGATTATCCCAACGCGCCAGCCCCAACCCGCCCAGCGACCAGAACAACACCGAACCGGCCGCCCGCTGATCGCCGGAAAACACCAGGTAGCTGGTGAGCGCGCTGAACAAAAACGAGACCGCCAGGCCGCAGACGACCAGTTGCTCGGCGCGCCTGACCCGGCTGACGCGAAACAGGATCATCACCGCCATCGCGGACAAAATGCCGCCGGCGAAAGCGGACAGCGGCAGCGTCAGCGCGCCCAGCGCATCGCCGAAGCGCGTGATGACCAGCACCGCGCCGGCGGAGGCGCCGGAGGAGAGCCCAAACAAAAAAGGATCGGCCAGCTCATTGCGGGTGGTGGTCTGCAGCAGCGCGCCAGTCATCGCCAGCCCGGCGCCGGTCAAGGCCGCCAATAAGGCTCTGGGCACCCGCAGTTGCACGACGATGGTATCCAGCATGCCGGATAGGGGCGCCGATGAAAGCCCCAATGCCGCCATCGTCTGCCGCCATGACAGCGCGACGCTGCCAAGCTGCAGGCTCCAGATCATTAGCCCGCACAACACTGACAGCGCCAGCGGCGCGAGCAGCATAAACCGCCGGATCGGCGAGTTCATTCAGCCTCCGGCGCGTACAGCGCCCGCGCCAGCTTTTCCACCGCGCCGATGTTGGCCGGCCCCGGCGTCAGCTCCGCATACTGCAGTTTCAGATAACGATGGTGCCGTACCGCGGGCGTCAACTTCATCAACGGGTGAGACTCGAGGAAGCGCCGCAGCGCATCGGCGCCTGACCCGGTCTGGTAATCCAGCAGAATAATGAAGTCGGGCTCGGCCGCCGCCACCGCCTCCCAGGACGCCGTCGTCCAGCTCGCCGGCAAACCGTCCATCACGTTGCGGCCGCCCGCCGCTTCGATGATCGCCGTCGGCATGGCGTATTTGCCGCTGGTGAAAGGCTTCTCCTCCCCCGAGTCATAGACGAACACTTTAAGCGGCGGCTGGCCCGCCGGCCTGGCGGGAAGCGCAGCCAACCGGCGCCGCCAGCCCTCAACCAGCGCGGCGGCCTCTTGCGGCTTGCCGAAAATCTTGCCGAGCTTCAGCTCATCGTCATACAGCAGGTTCATATCGGCCTTCTGCGACCGCCCGCCGGCCTGTACGCAGCTCTCGCTCAGCACCAGCGTTTTGATGCCGAACGGGGCGAGTTTCTCCGGCGTGACGTCGCCGCCGATCTTCATGCCGTAATTCCAGCCGGCGAAGAAGAAGTCCGGCTGTGCCGCCAGCAGCGTTTCCAGAGCGGGATATTTCGGCGCCAGTTCGGGAATGGCGCCCATCGCGGCCTTGAAATCGGGCGTCAGTTTGTACCAGCCGGTGATGCCGGTCAGCCCGACAATGCGATCCTGCAGATGGAGCGCAAAGGCCATCTCGGCCATGTTGATGTCGTTGATGACGGCGCGTTGCGGCGCCTGGTTGAAGGTGACCGGCGTACCGCAGCTTTCTACGGTGACGGGAAATTTTTCGGCCGCCGCCGCCCCGCCGGCCAGCAGCAGGAGCAGGGGGAATACGCGTGTGTTCATGTTTCTCTCTGGTTTATCAAGCGCAATGGGGAACGTCAAAAATACGCAGCGTTTTCCCGCTGACGGGGTGCGCCACCTTGAAGCTGTTCATGCCGAACACCGGCAAAATCACCGGGGTCTGCAACACCGCCTCGGGCGTGCCACAGGCCACCTGGCGGCTTTCGTTGAGCACCAGGATCCGATCGGCAAACGCCTCCGCCACGGGCAGATCGTGCAGCACCGCAATCACGGCGATATCTTTATTCTTCACTAGCGACAGCAGCGCCGAGCGCCCGGGCGGATCGAGGTGATTGGTCGGTTCATCCAGCAACAACAGGTCGGGAGACTGCGCCAACGCCCGAGCCAGCGCGGCGCGCTGACGCTGGCCGCCCGAGAGCCGCCCCAACGGATGGTGTCTGAGCGGCGCCAGCCCGGTTTCCCCGATGGCCTCGTCAACGATGCGCTTTCCCGTCGCAGAGCGTTCGCCATGCGGTAAACGGCCCAACGCCACGTAATCCTCGACCGACAGCCGCAAATCCGGCAGATCGTTTTGCGCCAGAAAGGCGATGCTTCTGGCGCGCTCCGCCGCCGGCCACGCGGACAAGGCACGCCCCCGCCAGTAAATGCCGCCGCTGTCCGGCCGCGTTTCGCCGATCAGGGTGCGCAACAGGCTGGACTTGCCGCTGCCGTTGGGGCCGATCACCGCCAGCTTCTCACCGGCGCGGAGCGCGAAATGGATGGTGTCGAGTATCAATGCCCCGCCGTGGCCGGTCAGGCTAACTCCATCAACATGGAGAATGTCGTGAACTGAATTCATCATGCATTAATTGTTATATTATAACATACCAATATTTTTACCACGATTGCTCGCCTTCTGCAAAAGCGAATCGCAACGTCTTCTGCCGCACGCGCTGCGTCAACACTGCGCGGCAAAAGCAACATAGCACACCTTTTAATTAATGATAATGATTTTCATTATCATTTAATCCATTGTGATTTCCGATTGCACGCCCCGCTGAACTTGGCTATGTTTGAAGCGATTCGTCTCATTCCCGGTTTGCAGGAACCCATATGACTCCGTTGGCGCACAGCACAGATCCGACAAACGCGACCGTTCCGGCCGTCGTTTTGCTGTGTGCTTCCTCCGCTCCACCCGCCGTTTTCTCTGTCGTTTCCGCGGTTGCCGCTTACCCGCCACGCATTGTGGTCGTGCGCTAAGCCACACCGACTTTTTACCTCCGGCTTATGTTGATTTGTTGCGTTCAGGCGTGGACCGCCGCGCGCGCCGGAGCCTGTAATTTTCACGACAGGTGAAATTGATATGCGATTCCCTTCTCTCTGGGCCAATGCCGGCCTGGCTACGCTGTTCGTCCTGCTCTGGAGCAGCGGCGCGATCTTCTCCCGTTGGGGGTTGGAGCACGCCTCCGCCTTCGCTTTTCTGTTCTTCCGCTGCGCCATCGCGCTGGCGGTGCTGTTGGCCATCGGCCTGTGGCGGCGCCAGTGCCTGCCCGCTCCCGGCACCCGCCGGCGCGTCGCGTTGATCGGCGTGCTGATGATCGGCAGCTATCAGATCTGCTATCTGCTGGCGTTGGAACAGGGCATTACGCCCGGCGTGCTGGCCACGTTGCTCGGCGTACAGCCGATCCTCACCCAGTTCATCACCGAGCGGCGCTGCGCCGGGCTGCGCGCATTCGGGCTGGCGCTGGCGATGGCCGGGCTGACGCTGGTGGTGTACCAAAGCCTGATGGTGGCTCATTTCTCGCCGAGCGGCATGCTGTTCGCCTTTATCGCATTGGGGAGCATGACTGCCGGCACCCTGCTGCAAAAGGGCATGACGCAGCCGCCGCTGGCGGTCTTGCCGCTGCAGTATGCCATCGGGCTGTTGATGTGTACGCTGGCGCTGCCGTTTGAGCCGCTGCGGGTCGACTGGCGGCCTGAGTTCGTGCTGCCGCTGCTGTGGATGGCGGTGGTGATCTCGGTGCTGGCGACCTTCTTGCTGTATCGCCTGATCCAGCGCGGCAACCTGGTGCAGGTGACCAGCCTGTTCTACCTGATCCCGGCGGTGACCGCCCTGCTGGATTACCTGCTGCTCGGCCACGCGCTGGCCGCGCTGAGCCTGTTGGGGATGGCGGGCATCGTGCTCGGCGTGATGCTGGTTTTCCGCCGCGCATAAAAGCAAAAGCCCCCGCGCCGTTCCACCGGCGCGGGGGCGACAACAACAACCGTTAACTCAGAACAACCAGGAACCGTACCCCCACAGCAGCACCGTCACCCCAAGCAGCAGCTCGAGCAACAGAATGCCGATGGCGAAGGTCGAGCTGGAGAAGATGAACCCTTCCTTACTGTCGATATTCAGGAAGTGCGGGATCCCCAGATTCAGCAGATAGCCCGAATAGCACAGGCCGATAATGCCGACAAACAGACACAGCCAGACGACCGGATAGAGCGCCACTACCCCGCTGAGGAACATCGGGGTCGCCACATAGCCGGCGAACACCATGCAGCGGTGCAGGCTGGGGCGCGATTCATAACGCCGCGCCATCCAGTGAATGACTTTCCCCATGGCCGCTACGCCCGCCAGCATCAGCAGGTAGAACGCCACGGCGGTATAAAGCGCGGTAAACATGTCGAGCCTGATGGCATGTCCCTCGCCGGAGAGCCAGCCCAACTGGGTGGTGCCGATAAAGGCGCAGACCACCGGGATAGCTGCCAAGAGCAACACGTGATGGGTGTATAGGTGCGAGACGCTTTCATTCTCGCTTTTGATCTGTTCGAACTCGGCGCTGGGATGCGCCAGAAGTCCCCAAACATGACTGACCATGAGACACCTCCTATCTCGCCGTAGGCCGCGATCGGCGAACGAATTTCACACCTCCGACGGACTGCTACCCGTGCGAGGATTGCGGCCACGGGGCTCTCTCCCCTGTACTAATTATAGTCTTTCGGCGAAAAAACGTGCGGAAAGCGCAACGCCGCAGCGCTTTGTCTTATACTCCCACCATAAAAACCAGGCTGCGAGGAAGGTCATGTCATCCGCTATCACCACCCGCCAGGCGGGGATCGTCGACGTCGACGCCGGGCGCAACGTCACCGTAATCGAGCCCTGCAATCTGTACGGCTGCCGGCTCGGCGACGATGTCTTCGTCGGCCCGTTCGTGGAGATCCAGCGCCACGTCAGCATCGGCGCGCGCAGTAAAATTCAGTCGCACAGCTTTATCTGCGAATACGTCACCCTCGGCGAAGCGTGCTTTATCGGCCACGGCGTCACCTTCGCCAACGATCTGTTCAAAGATGGCGCGCCCAACGCCGATCCGGCCAGTTGGGGGCGCACCTGCATCGGCGATCGGGTGTCCATCGGCTCCGGCGCCACGATCCTGGCGGTGAAGATCTGCAGCGACGCGGTGATCGGCGCCGGGGCGGTGGTGACCCGTGACATCACCCGCAAGGGGATTTATGCCGGCAATCCGGCGCGCCTGCTGCGGGAGCTGCCGTAATGACCCCGGCCATCCGCATCGCGGCCATTGAGGCGCTGCCCGATGATTATCTGACGCGCGGCGATTTCAGCTTCACCATCGCCTGTTACGCTCTGCCGCAGTTTGACAGCCCGGTCGACAGCTGGCCAACCCGCCCGGTGGCGCCGTTTCGCAAGCGGTATCCGCTGGCGCCGTTCGCCAACGAAGACAGCGTGACCTTCCTGGCGTATCGCCAGAACGACGCCGTTGGCCACATCACGCTGAGCAAAAACTGGAACGGCTACACCCTGATCGACGAGATCGCCGTCAGCGCTGACGCGCGCCGCCAAGGCATCGCCGGGGCGCTGCTGGACTGCGCCAAACAGTGGGCGCGGCAACAGGAAACCTCAGGTATGATGCTCGAAACGCAGAACAACAATCTGGCGGCCTGCCGCTGCTACCAGCATTATGGGTTTATTCTCGGCGGCATCGATCGTTTGCTGTACCGCGCCGAGCCGGAGATCGCCGATCACGAAATCGCGCTGTTCTGGTATTTGCCGTTCAATAGCGAAATCGGTTACTGATTTATCGAACGTCATTGAGGCTATGTTTACTTTTTAACCCCTACCATCGGATGAGAACTGTTATCACTTACTCTGATAAGCCAGCGACACCCAGGGAGGGCCGTATGAACCAGAACAAGGCTGTTTTACTGATGTTAGCTATCGCCATGAGCGGATGCGCCGAGCGCCCCGCCGCCGTCGCCCCCGCAACGCCGCCGACCAGCGTCACCGTTGCGCCGCCGGGCGTGCAGCCGGAGATGGACGCCCGCACCCGCAGCAAGCTGCGTGAGATCCTCGCGCTGCGCGCCGGTTGGCCCGCCGCGCAGCCGCATGGCCGCAGCGTCGATTTGATTTCGCGTGAATTCCTCGGCACGCCCTACCTCGCCAACCGCCTGATCGGTGCGCAGAGCACGCCCGAGCGGCTGGTGATCGACTTCCGCGGGCTGGATTGCTTCACCTACATCGATTATGTGGAAGCGCTCAGCACCGCCCGCAGCGAGGCCGAGTTCGTTCAGCGTCTGGTGGACATTCGCTACGTCGACGGCAAGATAGCCTTCCCGCAGCGCAAACACTTCTTCACCGACTGGGCGCAGCGGCCGCACAAGGTGGCCGAAGACATCACCGCGCAGCTCAGCCCGCACGCCGTCACCCTCGTGAAAACCCTCAATCAAAAGGCGGACGGCGGCAGCTACCTGCCCGGTTTGCCCAACGTACAACGCAGCGTGACCTATATCCCCAGCGACAACGTCGACGACACGGTGCTGGCCCAGCTGCGTACCGGCGATTACATCGGCATTTACACCAACCTCGCCGGGCTGGACGTGACCCATACCGGCATCTTCGTGATGACCGACAACGGCCCGGTGCTGCGCAACGCCTCATCGCGCAAAGCCAACATGCGGGTGGTCGATTCGCCCTTTATGGATTACGTGATGGCTACGCCGGGCATCGTAGTGCTGCGTTCGCTCAGCCGATAACTCCCCGCCGCATAACGGCTATAAGCTATAGCCGTTTATGCTGAGCGAGCGTTTGACTTCATCGGCGGTTCAGGCTTAGCTGTAAGAACAAAAAACAACTGATTTTATTGTTCTTTTCAGGGAGACTTCGATGACCTTACGCTGGCGTATCACCCCTCTGGCGGCGGCCTTCGCCGCCGTATTGGCGCTGCAGGGCTGCGATCAAAAAACCGACCAAAACCATATCAAAGTCGGCGTCATCAACGGCGCGGAACAGGACGTGGCGGAAATCGCCAGGCAGGTGGCGAAAGAGAAATATGGGCTGGAGGTCGAGCTGGTCGGCTTCAGCGGCTCGCTGTTGCCGAACGACGCCACCGACAAGGGTGAACTGGACGCCAACGTGTTCCAACACCGCCCGTTCCTCGAACAGCAAAACAAAGATCACGGCTATAAGCTGGTGGCGGTCGGCAATACCTTCGTCTTCCCGATGGCCGGCTACTCCAAAAAGATAAAATCGCTGAAAGAGCTGCCGGACGGCGCGGTGATCGCCATCCCGCTCGATCCGACCAACCTGGGGCGCGCCCTGCTGCTGCTGGAAAAAACCGGGCTGATTAGCCTGAAGCCTGGCAAAGGGTTGCTGCCTACCGCCCTGGACATCAGCGCCAACCCGCATCGTTATCAGATCATGGAGCTGGAAGGCGCGCAGCTGCCGCACGTGCTGGACGATCCGAAAGTCACCGTCGCCGTCATCAGCACCACCTACATCAACCAGACCGGCCTGTCACCGACCAAAGACGGCATCTTCATCGAAGATAAAGACTCGCCGTACACCAACATCATCGTCACGCGCGAAGACAACAAGGACGCGCCAAACGTGCAGAACTTCATCAAGGCCTATGAGTCGGACGAAGTGGCCAAGGCCGCCGAGAAAATCTTCAACGGCGGCGCGGTGAAAGGCTGGTAATCACAGGCAAAGAGCCCCTTCCCGCTCATCATCGGGTTTTCTTATCTCACCATAAGAAAACCCGATTTACCCCGGCGGCGAGCGGCGCGCATAATGGCGTTTATCCGCTGATTTCCAAGGTAAACAGGCATTACCATGACGCTCTCCGCTCCCGTACTTAGCCTCCTTGACGCCACACCGGACGATATGGCCGCCGTGCTGCGCATTTACACCCACCACGTGCTGTACGGCGCGGCCTCGTTTGAAGAACAGCCGCCGACGCTGACGGAAATGCAGTTGCGCCTGAGCAAAGTGCGGGAAGCCGGGCTGCCCTGGCTGGTGGCGAAAAGCGAAGGCCGTATTGTCGGCTACTGCTATGCCACGCCGTATCGCCCCCGGCCGGCCTATCGCTTTACCGTGGAAGACTCGGTATATATCGCCGAAGGGCAACAGGGCAAAGGCGTCGGCAAGGCGCTGCTGAGCGCGCTGATCGCCCGCTGCGAGCAAGGTCCCTGGCGCCAGATGCTGGCGATCGTCGGCGATTCCGCCGCCAACCGCGGCTCGCTGGCGCTGCACCAGTCACTCGGCTTCACCAGCGCAGGGACGTTAAAAGCGGTAGGGTTCAAGCTGGGGGAATGGCGCGACACGCAGATTATGCAGCGCGCGCTGGGCGCGGGCGACAATCGGCATCCTTGAAGGCATGGCGACGCACGATAGGGAGTTAGCATCTATAGTGAAGAGTGATTTCATTGAGTTAGCGCCAACCGCGCGCCACCTGTAACCGGTAAGGGAGAATCAAATGAAAATTATTCTGTGGATAGTCGCCATCATCTTTATCGTGGGTTTGTTGACGATTACCGGCGTTCTCAAACTGATCTTTTAATCCATCTCATACGTCCCGCCCCTTCCGGGGCGAGACTTTTCATCATGCCTTGAAACGCGCGCGTATCGCGCCCAGCGCCGACACCGCCGCCAGCACCACGCCGCCGGCCACCAGCCCGAACGCCACGTTCAGCAGAGCCGGAACCACACCCTGCAAAAGATGGCCAAACGTCGGCACCACGGTGGTGTACGAGGCCCAGTCTTCGAACAGGTGATGCACCGGCGGCAAACCGTGGGTCAGAATACCGCCGCCGACCATAAACATGGCGACAGTGCCGACGATCGACAGCGTTTTCATCAGATAAGGCGCGGCGCGCACGATGCCGCTGCCGATGGCGCGCGCCAACGCGCTGCCTTTGCGGCTCAGATACAGCCCCAGATCGTCCAACCTGACGATGCCGGCGACAATGCCGTACACGCCGAGCGTCATCACGACGGCGATGCCGCACAAGACGATCACCTGCTGGCTGAAGGTGGCGCCGGCGACCGTGCCCAGCGTGATGGCGATAATCTCGGCGGAGAGCACGAAATCGGTGCGTATCGCCCCTTTCACCTTGCGCTTCTCATAGGCCGCGGCGTCCTCATTGGCGCCGGGCCCGTCCGATTTTTCCTCCTGCGCCGCCTTGCCGTGGCTCAGGCTGTGAAACACCTTTTCGAACCCTTCGTAACACAGGTAGGCGCCGCCCACCATCAGCAGCGGCGTAATCGCCCAGGGCGCGAAGGCGCTGATCAGCAGCGCCAGCGGCACCAGGATCGCCTTGTTGATCAGCGAGCCTTTGGCGACGCTCCACACCACCGGCAGTTCGCGATCGGCTTTAACGCCGGTGACCTGCTGCGCGTTAAGCGCCAGATCGTCCCCCAGCACCCCGGCGGTTTTTTTTGCCGCCATCTTGCTCATTAAAGAGACGTCGTCCAGCAACGAGGCGATGTCGTCGATGAGGGTAAGTAAACTACTTCCTGCCAAAATGATTCATCCTTTTCATATTCACGGGCCATTCTATGTTTAGCATAGCGGTAAAGCGTCATAAAAGGATATGGGAGGATCTCGGAAAATGCGGGGCGGGCGTTAAGCCCCCTCGCCCGCCAGCCCCTCATCGGATTCGGTAGCGGCCGCACGCGAGATATGTTGAAGGACAAAACGATGGGCCGCAAAGACGCACGATAAATGCGTACTGCCCTCAAGCAAGCCAAAGGCGGTTTGGGCGTTGCCATGCTGTTCGACGAAGCGCTGCAAGGATTGCGCGCTGAATAACTCGTCCTGCGCTGCCGCCAGCAGCAAGGTCGGCAATCGCAGCGCCGCCAGTTGCTTGGCCGGGGTGCGCGGCGTCAACGCATGAGCCATATTGACGCTGTATTGGCAGACAAAATCGGGGGCGGCGGCCAGCACCGCCGGGGGAAAATTCAGACTGACCGCCCGGGCTTGCCCAAACCACCGCCCGCCGCTGAGCGCATTGGCGACAAACGGCCATTGACGCACCTGCGCAAAACGGGCCGTCGCCGCCAGATCGCGGGCCATCCCGGAAAATGGCCCCAGCTCGGGCGCCAGCAGGACCAGGCTGTCCGCCTGCTGCTCGCCAGGATAGCGGGTCAAGTAGTTGAGCAACATCCCGGCGCCGCTGGAATGGCCCAGCAGGTGTCTGCGCGCCAACGGGAAACGGCGGTGCATTTCCGCCAGGATGACATCGACATCGCGCCAAATACGCTCTGGGCGCTCAACCGTTCCCCTCTCTCCCGCGGAATCGCCGTGCCCGCGGATATCCACCAGGCACACCGCGAGCGTTGGCACGGCGGCCAACTGGCGCGCAAGAATGTCATACCCGGCGGCGCTGTTAACCCCGCCGCCATGATAGACCAGGATCACGTCTTCACTCTCGGCAGTGTGCCGATACAGACGATAGCTCAACCCCTCGACGCGACCGGACGACATGTCCACATGCCCGCCCGGCCACTCACCGTAAGACTTCGCTTGCTCAACATAGCGGTCAAAATCAATCAAAGCGCACCTTTCCATGACGTTGTCGGTATTTCCTACGGCAAAATTCCCCGCCCTCACGATGATAAGCATATGAAATAACAGCAGGAACTACCATGCCTTTTACACGCAGGGCCCTTAGTATCAGGGCAGATCGCCCGCCGGTACATTGAGCTGCCAGGAAAGGCCGAAACGATCGTTGAGCCAACCGAAACGGGCGCTGAAGCCGTAGTCATCGAGCGGCATCAGCACCTTGCCGCCCTCCGCCAGCCGGTGGAACGCCCGCTCCAACGCTTCTTCGTTAGGCAGATTGATGAACAGCGACACCGCCGGGGTAAAGCTGAAGTCATGGCTGATCGGGCTATCGGTAAACACCAGGTTCTGCCGATCAAAATCGATGGACGCATGCTTGATCAACCGCCGGCCGTCCGGCGTCGGGTCGTAATGCTGCACCTGCATGAGCCGAAAACGCTCGAACACCTGGCTGTAGAGATCGATCGCCTGCTGCGCCTCTCCCTGGAACATGACAAAGGTCGAAACCTGACTCATAACATCCCCTCCGGCAAACGTTGTGGTATTAATGGAGGATAGCGGATTACCGTTGAAGCGGCGGAAAGGAGCAACCATGAGCATCATTCATCGCCTGGCGCAGCCGGACGATCTCAACGGCCTGTTAGCCTTGTATCGCGAGCTGCGCCCGCAGGACGCGCCGCTGCGCGCCGACGACGCGCGCCGCACCCTGCAACGCCTGCTGGACGATCCGGCGATCCGCCTGGTGGTGGCGGCGGACGAGGAACAGCCGATCGCCACCTGCATGCTGGCGCTGATCCCGGGGCTGGCGCATCAGGCGCAACCGTTCGGCGTCATCGAACACGTGGTGACGGCGGAGCCCTACCGCGGCCACGGCGTAGCGCTCGCCATGATCGAATACGCGCTGCAGCTGGCCTGGCGCAAGGGCTGTTACAAGGTGATGCTGCTGTCGGGGCAGCAACGCACCGGCGCGCACCAGCTTTATCTCAAAGCGGGTTTCGACGGCGATCGCGAGCGGGGATTTGTCATCAGGCGGCCCGAGGGCCGATAGCGGCCTGCTGCAAATGAGCAGGCCGTCAGGTGGGTTATTCGCTGTCGTTTTTCGCCAGACGGGCGTCTTTTTGGCGGCGATAGTCACGGGCGGCGGCCGGGATCGGCGTCACCTTGCCGGTTTCAATCCAGCTGCGCAGCCGGTTGGCGTCGGCGAAGTGGGTATATTTGCCGAAGGCGTCCAGCACCACCAGCGACACCGAGCGGTTACCGATCACGGTGCGCATCGCCAGGCAGTGGCCCGCCTGGTTGGTGAAGCCGGTCTTGGTCAGCTGAATGTTCCACTTCGGGTTGTACACCAGGTGGTTGGTGTTGCGGAACGGCAGCGTGTAGTTCGGATCCTTGAAGCTGGCCATGCGCTCGGTGGTGGTGCTGAGCTGGCCGATCAACGGGTATTGCTTGGTGGCGATCAGCAGCTTGGTCAGATCGCGCGCCGTCGATACGTTATGAATAGAGAGCCCGGTCGGTTCCACGTAATGGGTGTTGGTCATGCCAAGCGCCCTGGCCTTGGCGTTCATCGCTTTGATGAAGGCGTTGTAGCCCCCCGGATAGTGGTGCGCCAGGCTGGCGGCCGCGCGGTTTTCCGACGACATCAGCGCCAGCAGCAGCATATCCTTGCGGCTGATTTCGCTGTTCAGCCGCACCCGCGAATACACCCCTTTCATCTCCGGCGTCTGGCGGATGTCCACCGCCAGCATCTCGTCGAGCGGCAGGTGCGCGTCCAACGTGACCATGGCAGTCATCAGCTTGGTGATCGAGGCGATCGGCACCACTTCATCTGGGTTGCGCGCATACATCACCTTATGGGTTTGCATATCGACGACCATCGCGCTGCCGGAGGCCAGCTCAGGCTGGGTGGCGTGCACGGCGGCGGCGTTGTCGCTGGCCAGCGCGCGCGGCGCAAAGCCTGCGCCCGCCTGCAAAGCGAGCAGGGTCAGAACCAAAACACGTATTTTCACAGGCATTACTCTGAAATGGGGGCTTGAACTCAGCGAATTATATGTGAGGGTTCAGCGCTTGGCACTGGGATTGTATGGCGGATTTGTGACAAATTCTGTCGGCCGAAAAACGACGCAGCCCGCGGGCGCTCTGGGATGAACGCCCGCGTAGAAAAAGTTACAGCGCCGGCTGCCAGGCCGACTGCGGCAGCAGATACAGCCCCGGCGTTTGCCGCGCTCCCGCGCCGACGATATGGCCGATGCCGGCCGCCATCACCGCCAGCGTGACGTCGAAGGCGTTGAGGCTGTCGCCGTAGCCGGCGGTCAGGTTGAACATCGACCCGTTGGCCAGCAAATAGACCGTCTTTTCATTCAGTTGGTAAGCATTCACATAAGGCATCGGCTCGTGGTGCGGCAAGCCCTTGAGGAAGCCGACGTCGATCTCTTCCGCCACGTGGCCGACGTTGAGGATAAACACGCCGTCCTGCGCCTGTTGCAGATGCTGCGCCGAAAGCACGTTTTTCGCGCCGGTCGCGGTGGCGATCACGTCCGCCTGCGCGACCCCGCTCGCCAGATCCACCACCTGCCAGCCGTCATAACGCGCCTGCAGCGCGCGCGCCGGATCGATTTCCGCCACCATCACCTGGCCGCCGTAGGCTCTGGCCGCGGCCGCCGTCCCCTGCCCGACGAGGCCGTAACCGATCACCAGCACGCGCTTTTCATGCAGCGTCAAGTGGGTGGTCTGGAAGAAAGTGTGCCAGGCGGTCAGCCCAACCATATGCCGATTGTGCAGCCCCTCTTTCACCGGCAGATCGTCCCAGTTGAAGATCGGGTAGCGCGGCGCCACGCCGTTCAACCGGTTGATGCCCGAGCCGGTGGCCTCCAGCCCGGCGACGATCTGCGGGCCGTTCGGCGATTGGTGCAAACGGGTGGTCAAATCCGCTCCCATTTCGCACAAATGAGTCGGCCGCCAGGCCAGCGCGCGGTCGAAGGATTCCGACCATTCGCCGGCGCTCATGTCACGCCAGGCATAGGCCTGCGCGCCTCGCCGCTCCAGCCAGCTCACCACATCGTCCTGCACCGTAGTGGGATTGCAGGTGGTCAGGAAGATCGCCGCGCCCTTGTCCAGCAGGCCGGCCACCAGCGGCGCCATTTTCAGATCCAGGTGCATGTTGCACGCCAGCCGCACCCCGTGCAGGTCCGGCAACGCCGCCACCGCGGCTCGGGTGCGCGGCATATGGCGCATCGCCCAGCTCAATTCGCTCTCAAAATCCTGATACATCCGTTGCTCCTCTGGTGTGCCCCGCCGCCAGGCGTGGCAAAAAATTATCCCGCGCGGCCGAGCCGGCGGATCGCCTGCGGCGACAGGCCAAAGACGCGGATAAACGCCCGCCTCATGCGCTCCGGATCGCTGAATCCCACCGAACGGGCGATCGCCTCCAGCGGCTCGGCGCTCTCTTCAATGCGTACCCTGGCCGCCTCCACCCGCAGCTGTTCGATCACCTTGGCCGGCGTCTGCCCGGTTTCGGCGCGGAACAGCCGGCCGAACTGACGCTCGCTCAGGCAGGCGGCGTCGGCCAGATCCGCCACCGACAGCGGCAGGTGCAAATGTTCGCGCGCGTACGACAGCGCGGCGCGCATGCGATCCGACGACGGGTTCAACGCCAGCAACAGCGAATACTGCGACTGCCCGCCGGGACGACGGTGATAGACCACCAGCTGCCGCGCCACGGCCGCCGCCAGGGTGGCGCCCAGATCGTCCTCGATCAGCGCCAACGCCAGATCGATGCCGGCGCTGATGCCGGCCGACGTCCAGATATCGCCATCGCGAATGAAAATGCGGTTGCTGTCGACGCGAATGCGCGGATAACTCTGCTGCAGCCGCGCCGCATGATACCAGTGGGTGGTGGCGCGTTTGCCGTCCAGCAGTCCGCAGGCCGCCAGAATAAACGCCCCGGTGCACACGCTGGCGATACGCCGCGCTCGCCGGCTTTGGTTGGCCAGGAACGCCGCCAGCGCCGGTGACTGCGCCGCCATCACGTTGCCGCTGCCGCCGGCCACCACCAACGTATCGAAACGCTCGTCGCCGCACGGTTGCGTGGCGATTTCCACCCCGGCCGAGCTGGCGACCATGCCGCCCTGCGGCGAGATCGCCACGCAGCGGTAGGCCGGCGGATCGGTAAACTGACTGACGTTATCGAACGCCGCCAGCGGGCCGGCAAAGTCCAGCAGGTTGAAACCGGGAAAAACCACAAAACCGATCGTTTTCATGATGGCGCTTTTTGAGGGTTATCTGTCATATCAGCCAAACACAGGGCGGCTATTATGGCCCAGGTCCAACGATAAAAATGAGGCGAATGTCATGTCTGAACCACTCGTGATTGTATTTCCCATCTATCAAGGTGTCACCCAACTCGACTTCACTGGCCCCTTGCAGTTCCTGCGCCGCATGCCGGGCGCGGAAATCATCGTCGCCTCGGTAGACGGCGCGGATGTCGAGTCGGAAGGCTTGCACTTCACCCAGTTGCGCCCGCTGCCGGAGATCCCGCGCTGCGACGTGCTGTGCGTGCCGGGCGGCAGCGGCTGCGCCCAGGCGCTGCAGGATAAAGCGTTCATGCAGCAAATCCGGCGGCTGGGGGCCGATGCCCGCTACCTGACCTCGGTATGCACCGGTTCGCTGATCCTGGCCGCCGCCGGTCTGCTGGCGGGCAAACGCGCCGCCTGCCACTGGTCGATGCGCGACAGCCTGAAGCTGTTCGGCGCCATACCCAGCGCTGCTCGCGTAGAACGCGACGGCAATGTGATCAGCGGCGGCGGCGTCACCGCCGGCATCGACTTTGCGCTGGCGCTGATCGCCGAACTGCACGGCGAAGACACCGCCCAAATGATCCAGCTTTATCTGGAATACGCCCCGGCGCCGCCGTTCGAGGGCGGCACGCCGGAACTGGCCCCGCCGCACATTTACGCCAGGGTACAGGCACAAATGGCGGAAAGCCTGGCGCGGCGCAGAGCGTTGGTGGCCCAAATCGCCCAAGGCTAGCGATCGGGCGTATACTTGCCCTTATGCGTCAGCCACATAAGGAGCAAGGAATGACCGATTTGGCCCACTACATTACGGACTACGGTTACTGGGCGTTGTTTATCGGCTGCCTGGCGGAAGGGGAAACCATCACGCTGCTGGGCGGCATCGCCGCCCATGAAGGCTTGCTGCACTGGCCGTGGGTGATCGCGGTGGTGGCGCTGGGCGGCATGATGGGAGACCAGCTGCTGTACTTCGCCGGCCGCCGGTTCGAAGGCCGCGTCATCTCGCGGCTCAAGGGGCAGGAAAAGCGCATCGCGCGCGCCAGAAGGCTGATCGCCCGCCACCCGATGCTGTTCGTTATCGGGGTGCGTTTCATGTACGGTTTCCGCATCATCGGCCCGGTGCTGATCGGCGCCAGCCGCCTGCCGCCGTCGCGCTTCGTGCCGCTCAATATCCTCGGCGCCATTCTCTGGGCGACGATCTTCGTCATGCTCGGCTATTTTGGCGGCCAGGCGATCGAACGCTTCGTTACCGGCTTCGACAAAAAGCTCTCCGGCCTGCTGTTTGTCGCGCTGGCGATCGCCGCCATCCTGCTGGTGCGTTTCTGGTGGCGTAAACGCCACCCGGAGTAAGCAAACGCAGCGGGCGTCAGCTTTCCTGCGGCGCCGCGCGCATCAGCTCGACCAGCTCGCGCGCCGCCTTGTCCAGCGGGCGGTTCTTCAGCCAGATCAAATGCATCGGCAAGCGCAGCTCGTTCTTGGTGTTTTTGAATTTCAGCCGCACCAGCCTCCCCTGCGCCAGCAGCGGCTCGGCCAGCGACAGCGGGAAGTTGCCCCAGCCCAGGCCCGCCTCCACCATGTTCAGCGCCATCGGCAGGCTGTCGGTGCGCCAATACGCCTCCGCCACCTGCGGGCGCAGATCGCCGATCGGCAGATCGCGGCTGGCCACCATGATCTGCCGCACGTTGACCAGATCCTCGAGAAACAGCTCGCCCGCCGCGCCGTCCAGCGCCGGGTGCTGCGGCGACAGCATCGCCACCAGCGACTCCGCGCCGACGAAGTGGAACTGTTCTGCGCTGTTGATGTTCAGCCCGCCAAACGCCAGACAAACGCCGACGCGCTCCTGATGCAGCATATGCAGCACGTCGTCCTGCGGCGCGCTGAGCACTTCGATGTTCAGCAGCGGATAACGCTGCGACAGCGTTTTCACCGCCGCCAGCAGGCCGGCGCCGTTGATATCCGACGCCACGCCGATCGAGAGCCGGCTCTCCAGCCCCTGAGACAGTTCGATGGCGTGCACCTGCAGTTGCTTGAGCTGCCCGGCGATCAGGCGGGCGTGCGGCGCCAGAGCCAGCGCCAGCGCGGTCGGCGTCGGTTCGCGGTGAGAACGGTCGAACAAGGCAAAACCGAGCTCCGCCTCCATGTTGGCGATAGCCATGCTGACGGCGGACGGCACGCGCCGCAGCGCGCGGGCGGCCGCGGAAAACGAGCCGCGATCGAGCACCGCCAAAAACAGTTCGATATTGTCGCTGGAGAAATTCATTGTTTAACTTGTCAATAAAACTGACAGCTCCTGACTTTTTCTATCAATGTGATTGACGTTATCTTAGCCGCCGTCACCACAGAGGCAACTAAAAACAGATCGGGAGAAAACGATGCAAGGCGTCAAACGCAAACTGGTGTATGTCACCGCTTATGAAATCATCGGCATGGCGATCTCGGCGCTGGGGCTGGCGCTGCTGTCAGGCCATGCGCCAAGCAGCACCGGGCCGCTGGCGGTGGTGATCACCACCATTGCGGTCAGCTGGAACTTTATTTACAACTATTTATTCGAGTGGTGGGAAAGCCGCCAGGCGTCGCGCACCCGCACGCTCAAACGCCGCATTTTGCACGCCGTCGGCTTTCAGCTGACGCTGGTGGTGTATCTGATCCCGCTGATCGCCTGGTGGATGGGCATCACGCTGTGGCAGGCGCTGCTGCTGGATATGGCGTTGATCGTCATCATTCCTTGCTACACCTTCCTGTTTAACTGGGCGTTCGACAAGCTGTTCGGCCTGCCCGCATCGGCCCTGCCGGCCGGTGAATCGGCCTAAGACTCGCTACGCACCCACCGACCCGCTGCTGATCCCATTTTCTGCGCGGGTCGCCATTTCCTTCCCCCTTAATTCTCACCGCGAAATATAAGAACAACACCCTGTAATTTGCACGGTAATTATTATTTTGTGATTTTAATCACTTTTTATTCTTCGATATTTCCGTCTTGATAAAACATCACATCTTTTTGAATAATATATCCTTTTATATTTGGATTAAAAAATAAACACAATTGTTCACGTTTTATGCGCAGTATTTTTTGCCACCATTACGGAGAAAAGGTAGCATGCTTCGCCGTTATTTTAATGATGGCTGTATACACAATAAACAGCGGAATGATGCCACGACCTCATTCTCATGACGATTGGTCATAGCAATCGTTTGCTCTCGTTAAGAGCAGGGTTAACATAGACAGGTAAACAGGACGGATAATGCACTCACAAAAAAAGTCGGCGGATGACAAACACGCCGCCAGAAGACGCTGGCTAGACTCTCATGAATCCGGTTATCACAAAAGCATGGGCAACCGGCAAATCCAAATGATCGCCATCGGCGGCTCCATCGGTACCGGCTTGTTCCTCGGTACCGGCGGCCGTCTCGAGTTGGCCGGGCCGGCGCTGGCGCTGGTCTACCTGGTGTGCGGGATCTTCTCTTTCTTCATCCTGCGCGCGCTGGGCGAACTGGTGCTGCATCGCCCTTCCAGCGGCAGCTTCGTTTCTTACGCCCGCGAATTCCTCGGTGAGAAAGCCTCTTACGTCGCCGGCTGGATGTATTTCCTCAACTGGGCGATGACCGGCATCGTCGACATCACTGCCGTGGCGCTGTACATGCACTACTGGGGCACCTTCGCCGACGTGCCGCAGTGGCTGTTTGCCCTCGGCGCGCTCGGCATCGTCGCCACCATGAACATGATCGGCGTGAAGTGGTTCGCCGAAATGGAGTTCTGGTTCGCGCTGATCAAGGTCGTCGCCATCGCGCTGTTCCTGATTGTCGGCGTCGTCTTCCTCGGCACCGGCACCCCGGTCGCCGGCCACACCACCGGCATGCACCTGATCACCGAAAACGGCGGCATGTTCCCGCACGGCCTGCTGCCGGCGCTGGTGCTGGTGCAAGGGGTGATCTTCGCCTTCGCCGGCATCGAGCTTATCGGCACCGCCGCCGGCGAGTGTAAAGATCCGGCTAAAATGATGCCCAAAGCGATCAACAGCGTGATCTGGCGCATCGGTCTGTTCTACGTCGGCTCCGTGGTGCTGCTGGTGCTGCTGCTGCCGTGGAACGCCTATCAGGCCGGCCAAAGCCCGTTTGTCACCTTCTTCAGCAAGCTGGGCGTGCCTTACATCGGCACCATCATGAACATCGTGGTGTTGACCGCCGCGCTGTCCAGCCTCAACTCCGGCCTCTATTCCACCGGCCGCATCCTGCGTTCGCTGGCGATGGGCGGCTCCGCGCCGAAGCTGATGGCTAAAATGAGCAGCCAGCAGGTGCCTTACGCCGGCATCCTGGTTACCTGCGGCATCTACGTGATCGGCGTGGTGCTCAACTACCTGGTGCCGTCGCGGGTATTCGAGATCGTGCTGAACATCGCCTCACTGGGCATCATCGCCTCCTGGGCGTTTATCATCGTTTGCCAGATGCGCCTGCGCAAAGCCGTGCGCGAAGGCCGTGCGCAGCCGGTATCGTTCAGAATGCCGGGCGCGCCGTTCACCTCCTGGCTGACGCTGGCGTTCCTGCTGATCGTGGTGGTGATGATGGCGTTCGACTACCCGAACGGCACCTGGACCATCGCCACCATTCCGGTGCTGGCGGTGCTGCTGACGCTGGGCTGGTTCGGCCTGCGCAAGCGCGCGCAGGAAGTGAAGCTGGAGCAGCAGGCTCACGAAGAGCAGAACCCGCGCTGAATCGACAAACCGCCCTCCGGGGCGGTTTTTTTATCCGCTATAACCGGCCGTAAAAGGTCATTCTGGCGCTTTCCGACAGCATGACATCCGGCTGCGCATTGTAGGCCAGCACCACCAGCATGCGCGTGGTGTCGCCTTCGGTCGGCGTCACCCGGTGCATGGCGTTGCGCCCGCGAAACAGCACCAGATCCCCCTCCTCGATCGCCAACTGTTTGACCGCCCGCTCGCCGTCCAGCACCTGCGTGACCCCGGCATAGTTCATCTCGCCGCGATCGGCGTCGCGCAGGTTCTCAACGTATTCAAAACGGCCGCCCGCCTGCGGTTTCTGGATCAGCAGCGTGATGGCAAACGAGGAGTTGTCAAAATGCCAGCCCAGCTCCTGACCGGCGTGGGCGTAATGCAGGTTGATCGACGACAGCCGATCGGCGTAGGGATACAGCTGCGCCTCATCCAACACCGCGCAGAGAAACTCGCGAAACGCCGGGGCGTCGTACAGCGCGCGCAGCGGCGACTGCAGCGGAATATCCTCGTCGGTAATGCAGCCCTTGGACGACGACACCAGCCGGTTGCGCGCGTGATCGGCCGGCAGCGCGTCGTCCTGCGGGCGCAGATACACGTTGTGTTGGCTGGTGGCATAAAACGCCGCATGGTGCTGTTCGGCGCCCTCCAACCTTACCGTTGCCAGCGCGGCGGCGCGCAGAAATCCCGGCAGCACCAGCGCACCGGCGCGCGCCAGCGTTTGCTGGCAACGGGCGCGGAACGCGGCGTCGTCGATGGGATGGGCGGACAGATCGATAATATCGGCAAGTGACGGCATGACGTTCCCCTCGTGTGCGAAAGCCGGATGCCTCTCACTGTAGCGAATGCCGCATTGCCGCCATAACAAAAATACGTTATGGATAAGCTAACGAATTCTTAGCGATAAGCCCTTCTCATGCACTCACCGTCCCGTGCGCGCTTGCCCAAGCTGAGCGCCATTCTGGCGTTCGAAACCGCCGCTCGCACCGGCAGCCTGGCTCGCGCGGCGGATGCGCTGGCGCTGACCGCCGCCGCCGTCAGCCAGCAGATCCGCCAGCTCGAACAACATCTGGGCATCACGCTGTTCATTCGCGCCAAAAGCGGCGTCACGCTGACCGAGCAGGGCGCGGACTACCTGGCCTACGTGCAGGAGGCGTTTGAAACGCTGCGCGTGGCGCAGCAGCACGTGGAACGCCAGCGCGGCAAGCAGACGCTGACGGTGTTCACCCTGCCGGCATTGGCCTCCAAATGGCTGAACCCGGCGCTGGGCGACTGGCTGGCGCAGTGCCCCGACGGCGATCTGCGGCTGCACGCGACCCATGCGGCGGTCGATTTCGCCCATTCGGCGGCGGATTTCGCCCTGTGCTTCGGCGATCAGGATTACCCGCTGCTGGAAAAGGCGCGGCTGTTTCAGGATCGGGTGCAGCCGGTATGCAGCCCGGCGCTGCGCGATCGCGGCGACTGGACGCAGCTGCCGCTGATCCACGTCGACTGGGGCAAGGAGAGCCAGTTTTTGCCGGGCTGGCACGAGTGGTTCACCGCCGCCGATCGGTCGCCGCCGCCGCGGCGCGGGCTGACCTATAACCTGACCTCGCTGGCCATCGACGCCGCCGTGCAAGGGCACGGGGTGCTGCTCGGCCAGCGGCGGCTGATCGCCCGTGAACTGGCTGAGGGCCAACTGGTCACGCTGGCCGAACCGGCGCTGCCGCTCAGCAAACCCTACTACGTGGTTTACCCGCCGCGCACGCTGGAAAAACCCGGCGCAGCGGCGTTTCTCCGTTGGTTGCAGGCGCTGGCTCAGCGCGCGGTATAACCGCCGTCGATGCTGTAAAACGCGCCGGTGGTGAAACTGCTGTCGTCCGAAAGCAGGAAAGCCACCGTTTTCGCCACCTCTTCCCGCGTCGCCATCCTCCCCATCGGGTGCGAAGCGGCCATCTGCGCCCGCGCCGACGCCGGCAGTTCCCCCATCGCCGGCGTATCCACATAGCCCGGCCCGACGGCATTGACGCGCACGCCGCGCGTGGCGAATTCCAGCGCCGCCGAGCGCGTCAGGCCCAGCACGCCATGCTTGGCGGCGGTATAAGGTGCGATCCCAGCAATGCCCACCACGCCGTTGGCGGAAGAGAGGTTCACCACCGCCCCGCCGCCGCCGGCAACGATCGCCGGCAGGCCATACTTCATACCGAAAAACGTGCCGCTCAGGCAAGTGGCGATCACCTCATGCCACTCGTCGACCGCGTACCGATCGATATCCACCTCGTGCGGGCCGGTGATCCCGGCGTTGTTGACCAGCAGATGCAGCGCGCCGCTGCGCCGCACGGTCTCTTCAATACCCTGCTGTACCGACTGCGCATCGCGCACGTCCATCCGCAACGTCATCACCCGCCGGCCGTCAGGATCGAGCCGCGCGGCGGCGGCGGTGAGAGACGCTGCGTGGCGGCCGGTCATCACCACCGTGGCTCCGCGCCGAAACAGCTCGGCGGCGATCGCTTCGCCAATGCCGGTGGACGCGCCGGTCACCAGCGCCACCCGATGTTTGAAATCTTGCATAGCCGTTCTCCTGCAACGTTGAACTCAGGGGAACAGGCTAGCGCCGGCAAGTGACAGTTTGCGGCAGCAGCGACAGCGCAGCACGTAATGCGCTCACAAACGCCGCAAAGCCCGCTATTTTATGCCTACTTTTTCTCATGCGAGACACCCTGTGGATACCCAACGCTACCTGCAGCATATCGGCTTTGCCGGCGCCGCCCGCCCTGATCTCCCCACGTTGCAACAGCTGCACCATCGCCACATGCTGAGCGTACCGTTCGAGAACCTGAGCATTATTTATCATCAGGGCATTCAGTTGGCGCCCGAAGCGCTGTTCAGCAAGGTGGTGGAGCGTAACCGCGGCGGTTTCTGTTATGAGCTGAACACGCTGTTCGCCCTGCTGCTGCGGGAGATCGGTTTCAAGGTGAGCTTCATCTCCGGCGAGATCCGCGCGCGCGACGGCCATTTCGGCCCGCCCTACGACCATCTGGCGCTGCGGGTGGATCTGGCGGAGCAGGCCTGGCTGGTGGACGTCGGTTTCGGCGATTCCTTCCTGACGCCGCTGAAGATCGTCGCCGCCGAGCCGCAACCGCAGGCCAGCGGCACCTTCCACCTGGAGCGGGAAGGCGAGTATTACCTGCTGGAGCGCCGCAACGGCGACCAACGCTCGCATGCCAAAACGCTGTATCGCTTTACCGTTCAGCCGCGCGAGTTGCACGAGTTCGACGAGATGTGCCGGTTCCACAGCACCTCGTCGCAGTCGCATTTCACCCAACGCCTGGTGTGTTCACGGCCGACGGAACACGGCCGGGTGACCCTCAGCGACATGAAGCTGATCGTGACCGAAGATCACCAGCGCCACGAAACGACGCTGCATTCGGAAGAGGAACGCCGCGCCGCGCTGTGGCAGCATTTCGCCATCGATTTGGATCGTTGACGGCGCCGGCGGCGTAATACTGGTCAGTTAGCGTTTTTCTGAACGTATTTGTGCAGTTTTCGGTCGATAAAGATGAAATGCGCCATGAGGCTCCCACACCTCGACCGAGCCAGGGGCCGAAGGCGCGGCCTCTCCAATTGCCGTTCATTGTAGTAACAGAGAAATTCTGGGCATTTACGGCAATTCATCCTGCACGCCACGTACAGAGACTGGATAAAAAAATGCCAGTCAGGCTTAAGTGACCAGCATTACGCACAACGGTATCCTTTTATTACGATTCTGTTACATCGATTGCATAACCGCGCTTGGCTGATTGCCAGCACCGCGGCGGCAGGCATCATAGGGTCATGATTCGGCAACAGAGTGCGAAAATGATCCGTGTGATACTGGTGGATGACCATGTGGTGGTGCGCTCCGGCTTTGCGCAATTGCTCAGCCTCGAAGACGATCTCAACGTGGTGGGGCAATACAGCAGCGCGGCGGCAGCCTGGCCGGCATTGCTGCGCGACGACGTCAGCGTCGCGGTGATGGACATCGCCATGCCGGATGAAAACGGCCTGAGCCTGTTGAAACGCCTGCGGGCGCAGAAGCCGCAGTTCCGCGCGATCATCCTCAGTATCTATGACTCCCCGACCTTCGTGCAGAGCGCGCTGGATGCCGGCGCCAGCGGCTATCTGACCAAACGCTGCGGGCCGGAAGAACTGGTGCAGGCGGTGCGCTCCGTCGATATGGGCGGCCATTACCTGTGCGCCGACGCGCTGCGGGCGCTGCGCGGCGGCGAGCAGCCGGCCACGGCGCTGGAAGCGTTGACCCCGCGCGAGCGCGAGATCTTCGATCTGCTGGTCAAAGGCGACAGCGTAAAGGAGATCGCGTTCAAGCTCGATCTCAGCCATAAAACGGTGCACGTGCATCGCGCCAACGTCCTGGGCAAGCTGCAGTGCAACAGCACCATCGAGCTGGTGCATTTCGCCCTCGACCATCAGCTGCTGGCGGGGCATTGATGTCACCTCGCTTCCGGCCCTGGGTTATCTCGCTGTTTATCCTGTTGGCCTGGGGCAGCGGCTGGCTGATGCTGTGGACGCTCGGTTTCTATCTGACCCACAACGGCAATCAGGCGGCGCTGTTTCTGCCTCACGGCGTCTATCTCGCGCTGCTGATCCTGCTGGCGCGCCGCTATTGGCCCGCCCTGATGATACCGCCGGTGCTGCTGCTGTTCTGGCTGCACGGCGAACGCCTGCTGAGCGGCTACAGCCTGCTGGCCGCGCCGTTCATCACCCTGCTCCCGGCCGCGCTCGCGCAGCGGTTCTGGCGCCGTTTTCCGCTCTACTGGCAGCGGCTGACGCTGCTGCTGGCCGCCGTGACCGCCGCCTCGTTGCTCAATACCGCCCTGCTTGCGCCTTTCGCGCACAGCCCGGCGATGCTGCTCGGCCTGGCGTCGTTTACCGGCGGCGTCTTGCTGACCCCGTTCGTCTACCTGATCTTTGAATTTCTGCGCCAGCAGCACCGTTACCACCTGCTGGGGCTGGACACCACCAACCCGCCGCTGCGCGCCTCCTTAATCATCTGGTGCAGCCTGTTTTTCGTTATCGGCATCGGCACCCAGATGGTGCTGTCGCCGGAAATCGAACGCCTGCTGCTGATCGTGGTGTTTCTGCCGAACGTGGTGATGGCGTGGAAGTTCGGTTGGCAGGGCGGCGTGCTGTCCGGCCTGCTCGGCAGCATGATGATCACCCTCGCCCGGCAGGTCGGCGTGGGGTTCGGCAATCTGGTCGAGCTGGAAATCTTTCTGGCGACGCAGGCGCTGCTCGGCATCGGTTTGGGCATCGCCATCAGCCGCCAGCAACACCTGGCGCAAAACCTGCACCATTATCGCCGACGGCTGGAAGAAGAGCTGGCGGCGCGGCGGGCGCTGACCGAAAAACTGATCCACACCGAAGAAGACACGCGGAAAAACCTGGCGCGCGAGTTGCACGATGAAATCGGCCAGAACATCACCGCGATTCAAATTCAGTCGCAGCTGGTCAAGCGGGCGCGCGATCCGGCGCAAACCCAGGCCGCCGCGAACCAGATAGCCGATCTCGCCCGGCGCATTCATCACTCCACGCGCCAGCTGCTGCGCCAGCTTCGCCCGCCCGCACTGGACGAGCTGGCGTTCAAAGACGCGCTTCACCACCTGCTGAATGAATTCGCCTTCAGCGAACGAGGCATCCGTTGCCGTTTCGACTACCGACTCATCGACACGCCCGCCGGCGAGACGGTGCGCTTCACCCTCTACCGGCTGCTGCAAGAGCTGCTCAACAACGTGTGCAAACACGCCGAAGCCAGCGAAGTCGCCATCGTCTTGCATCAACAGGGTGAGCTTTTGCACCTCGAGGTGCGGGACAACGGCATCGGCATCCGTGCGGACAAGGTGCCCGGCTTCGGCATTCAGGGGATGCGCGAACGGGTCAGCGCGCTCGGCGGCGAACTGACGCTGGAAACGCAGCGCGGCACCCGAGTAATTGTTAACCTGCCCACAAATTTGCAACAAACCGCCGACTAACTAGGAAAAAGTCTTAGCCACTCCGGACTTTCTCTCATCCCCTTTCCCTTTCACCTTCTTATAGTCAGCACCAGGGAGGCGGCTATGCAAGCACGCTCGGCATCTGAAATCGATCATCGTTACCGCGCGCTGCGCCCGCGCCTGCTGCTGTATATGGTCATCGGGTACGCCGCCTTTTACCTGACGCGCAAAAGCGTGAATTACGTGCTGCCGGCGCTGCAAACGGATTTGGGGCTGGATAAAGGGGACATCGGCCTGCTCGGCTCGCTGTTTTATCTGAGCTACGGCCTGTCGAAATTCGCCGCCGGGTTGTGGCACGACGGCCATGGGCAGCGCGGGTTTATGGGGATCGGCCTGTTCGCCACCGGAGTGCTGAACGTGGCGTTCGCCTTCGGCGAATCGCTGACGCTGCTGCTGGCGGTCTGGGCGCTGAACGGCTTCTTTCAGGGCTGGGGCTGGCCGCCCTGCGCGCGGCTGCTGACCCACTGGTATTCGCGCAACGAGCGCGGCTTCTGGTGGGGCTGCTGGAATATGTCGATCAACCTCGGCGGCGCGATCGTGCCGCTGATCAGCGCCTTCGCCGCCCAGCGCTGGGGCTGGCAGGCGGCGATGTTGATCCCGGGGGCCGTCAGCATGGTGCTGGGCCTCTGGCTGACGCGGCGGCTGACAGGCACGCCGCAGGAAGAAGGCCTGCCGTCGGTCGGCCGGTGGCGCCACGATCCGCTGGAGCTGCGCCAGGAACAGCAAAGCCCGCCGATGGGGCTGTGGCGGATGTTGCGCACCACGATGCTGAAGAACCCGATGATCTGGCTGCTGGGCGTCTCTTACGTGCTGGTCTACCTGATCCGCATTGCGTTGAACGATTGGGGCAGCCTGTGGCTGACGGAAAGTCACGGCGTCAACCTGCTCAGCGCCAACGCGACGGTGATGCTGTTCGAGATAGGCGGCCTGCTCGGCGCGCTGTTCGCCGGCTGGGGCTCGGATGTGCTGTTCGGCGGGCAGCGCGCACCGATGATTTTGCTGTTCACGCTTGGGCTGATGGTGTCCGTCGCCGCGCTGTGGCTGGCGCCGGTGCATCACTACGCGCTGCTGGCGGGCTGTTTCTTTGCGGTGGGCTTCTTTGTTTTCGGCCCACAGATGCTGATTGGCCTCGCCGCCGTGGAATGCGGGCACAAAGGCGCCGCGGGCTCCATCACCGGCTTTCTCGGCCTGTTCGCCTATCTGGGGGCGGCGCTGGCGGGCTGGCCGCTGTCGCGGGTCATCGAAGGCTATGGCTGGTCAGGCATGTTCAGTTTGCTGTCGATCGCCGCCGTTCTTATGGGTTTATTGCTGATGCCGCTGCTGATGGCGAGCGTTACCACCTCTACCGAGAGAAGGATAAAACAATGAAAAAAACGTGGGTCACTACCCTGATAGCGTCCGGCATCGCGCTGGCGACGCTGAGCGGCGCCGCGCACGCCAAGGGCCGCCTGGTGGTTTACTGCAGCGCCACCAATGAAATGTGCGAAGCGGAAACCAAAGCCTTCGGCGAGAAATATGACGTGAAAACCTCGTTCATCCGCAACGGTTCCGGCAGCACGCTGGCAAAAGTGGACGCCGAGAAAAAGAACCCGCAGGCAGACGTCTGGTATGGCGGCACGCTCGATCCGCAATCCCAGGCCGGTGAAATGGGGCTGCTGCAGCCGTACAAATCGCCGAACCTCGAACAGGTGATGACGCAATTCCGCGATCCGGCCAAGCTGAAAGGCAACTACTCCTCGGCGGTCTACGTCGGCATTCTCGGCTTTGGCGTCAATACCCAGCGCCTGAAAGAGAAAAACCTGCCGGTGCCCAAGTGCTGGAAAGACCTGACCAAGCCGGAATACAAGGGCGAGATTCAAATCGCCGATCCGCAAAGTTCCGGCACCGCCTACACCGCGCTGGCGACCTTCGCCCAGCTGTGGGGAGACGATCAGGCGTTCGATTACCTCAAGCAGCTGAACGCCAACGTTTCGCAGTACACCAAGTCCGGCATTGCCCCGGCGCGCAACGCCGCCCGCGGTGAAACGGCGATCGGCATCGGTTTCCTGCATGACTACTCGCTCGAAAAGGAACAGGGCGCGCCGCTTGAGCTGATCTCGCCGTGTGAAGGCACCGGCTACGAAATCGGCGGCGTCAGCATCCTCAAAGGCGCGCGCAACCTCGACAACGCCAAGCTGTTCGTGGATTGGGTGTTGTCGAAAGAGGCGCAGGAGCTGGCGTGGAAGAAAGGCAAGTCCTATCAGATCCTGACCAATACCACCGCCGACACCTCGCCGAACTCGCTGAAGCTCGACGACCTGAAGCTGATCAACTACGACATGGACAAGTACGGCTCGACCGAGGTCCGCAAGGCGCTGATCAACAAATGGGTCAGCGAAGTCAAGATGGGTAAATAAGCCCACATTCTGCGCCTGTTGCCGGGTAAGCCTCACGCCTTACCCGGCCAGAACATCCGGGAAACTTATGTCACATACACATGCACTCCATCTCGTGAAAAAACGAGATGCGATATTCCTTTGGGTTTTGCTTGGCTGGCTGGCGTTCGCCCTGCTGCCGAGCTGGAGCCTGGATTACGGCCTGCTGGAGTCCACCGGCGATGAAATCCTCGCGGCCTACGGCTGGTCACACCGCAATATCAGCTGGCTTTGGTGCCTGTTGCCGAGTCTGCTGCTGCTTCGCCCCTACGCCGCGGCGGGCGGTGAACGGCGGCGGCGGCACGCGTTCGACGCCGGCTGGGCGCTGCTGTGCATGGCCTTTATCGTCGTCAGCGCCACGGTGGCGGGACGCGGCTTAGGCTACGCCACCCTGGTGCAATTGACCGCGCTGGGCGCCATCATGACGCTGGCGCTGACCCGCCTCGAATGGCTGGGCGGCGACCGTTTCGTTATCGGCGCACTGGTCACCATCGTGGCGCTGATCGGCGTCTTCATCGTCTGGCCGAGCATCGCGATTTTCATTCCGATGTTTACCGACCAGACGGGCGCGTTCGCGCCGCTGGCCTTTATGAACGTGCTGTCGCAGGCGCATATCGTTCAGGTGATCCTCAACTCCATCGCCCTGTCGATCGCGGTCGGCGCCGGCTGCACCTTCTTCGGCCTGGTGCTGGCGATTTACACCACCCGCATCGCCAAACGCAGCGCCATTATCGGCCGCATCTTCTCCATCCTGCCCATCGTCACGCCGCCGTTCGTCGTCGGCCTGGGCGTCACGCTGATGATGGGGCGCTCCGGCTACGTCACCGAGTGGATGGTGACCTGGTTCGGCCTGACCAACACCAACTGGCTGTATGGTTTTACCGGCATCTGGCTGGCGCAGGTGCTGGCGTTCACGCCGATGGCGTTCATGATCCTCGACGGCGCGATCAAGACTATTCATCCTTCGCTGGAAGAGGCCTCCTACACCCTGCGCGCCAGCCGTTGGCAAACCTTTAACGGCGTGTTCGTGCCGCTGCTGAAACCGGCGCTGGCCAACGCGTTTCTGATCGTGGTGGTGCAATCGCTGGCCGACTTCAGCAACCCGCTGGTGCTCGGCGGCAACTTCGACGTGCTGGCGACGCAAATCTATTTCTACATCACCGGCTCGCAGCTCGACTATCAGGCCGCCAGCACCCTCGGCGCCTTCCTGCTGCTGTTCTCGCTGCTGGTGTTCTGCATCCAGTACCTGTGGATCGGCAAGCGTTCCTACGTCACCGTGTCCGGCAAATCCTACCGCGGCGACGTGCAGCCGCTGCCGGTCACGCTGGTGTGGAGCGTGATCGCGCTGCTGGCGGTGTGGATCGCCTTTAACGCCCTGCTCTACGGCAGCATTTTCTACGGCAGCTTCACCGTCAACTGGGGGGTGGATTACACGCTGACGCTGGATAACTTCATCAAGCTGTTCGGCCAGGGCATGAGCGACGGCGCGTGGCCTTCGCTGCTCGACACGCTGCTGTACGCCGGGATCGCCGCGCCGATCACCGCCGCGTTCGGTCTGCTGATCGCCTGGATCGTGGTGCGCCAGCAGTTCAAGGGCAAAAAGACCATCGAGTTCACCACCATGCTGTGCTTTGCGGTGCCGGGCACCGTGGCGGGCGTCTCTTACATTCTCGCCTTCAACAGCGCGCCGGTGTACCTCACCGGGACGGCCGCCATCGTGATTATCTCGATGGTGATGCGCAACGTGCCGGTGGGCATTCGCGCCGGGATCGCCGGGCTGGGCCAGATAGACAAATCGCTGGACGAAGCCTCGCTCAGCCTGCGCGCCGGCTCGCTGCGCACCATCACGCACATTCTGCTGCCGCTGCTGCGCCCGGCGATCCTGTCGGCGCTGATCTACAGCTTCGTGCGCGCCATCACCACCGTCAGCGCCATCGTCTTCCTGGTCACTCCCGATACCCGCGTGGCCACCGCCTACATCCTCAACCGCGTGGAAGACGGCGAATACGGCGTGGCGATCGCCTACGGTTCAATTCTGATCGTGGTGATGCTGGCGATTATTTTCCTCTTTGACTGGCTGATCGGTGAGGCACGCATCTCCCGTTCAAAAGCCAAAAACCAGGCGTAATGGAGCCCATGATGAGCCAGAAAAATTTCGTTGAACTGCGTAATGTCTCCAAACGGTTCGGCAGCAACACGGTAATCGATAACATCACGCTCACCATCCCACGGGGGCAGATGGTGACGCTGCTCGGCCCTTCCGGCTGCGGCAAGACCACCATTTTGCGCCTGGTCGCCGGGCTGGAGAAACCGAGCGACGGGCAGATATTCATTGATGGTGAAGACGTCACCCATCGTTCTATCCAGCAGCGTGATATCTGCATGGTATTCCAGTCTTATGCCCTGTTCCCGCACATGTCGCTGGGGGAGAACGTCGGCTATGGCCTGAAGATGCTCGGCATTCCGCGCGCCGAAGTGAAAGCGCGCGTGCAGGAAGCGCTGGCGATGGTGGATCTGGCGGGGTTCGACGATCGCTATGTCGATCAGATCTCCGGCGGCCAACAGCAGCGCGTGGCGCTGGCGCGCGCGCTGATCCTCAAGCCGAAAGTGCTGCTGTTCGACGAGCCGTTGAGCAATCTCGACGCCAACCTGCGCCGCAGCATGCGCGAAAAGATCCGCGAGCTGCAAAAGCAGTTTGATATCACGTCGCTGTACGTCACCCACGATCAGAGCGAGGCCTTTGCGGTCTCAGACACCGTGCTGGTGATGAACAAAGGGCATATCATGCAGATGGGTTCGCCGCAGGATCTCTATCGGCAGCCCGCTTCGCGCTTTATGGCGAGCTTTATGGGGGACGCCAACCTGTTCCCGGCCAGTTTCAGCGCGGAACATGTCGATATCAGCGGCTATCGCCTGCCGCGCCCCGCGCACTTTGCCGCCCAGGGCGCCGGCATGGTGGGCGTGCGCCCGGAGGCGATCACGCTGAGCGGGCATGGCGATGAAAGCCAGCGCTGCGTGATCGAACATGTCGCCTACATGGGGCCGCAGTATGAGGTGACGGTGGCATGGCACGGACAGCAGATTTTGCTGCAGGTTAACGCCACCCGCCTGCAGCCGAACGTCGGCGAGCAGTATTATCTGGAAATTCATCCCTACGGCATGTTTATGCTGGCGGATGCGGCATAATAAGCATCACTCTTAAGCGTTAGAATAACGGCCATCCCGAACGGGATGGCCGAAAATAATCGCCAAAAACACCGTATTTATCTATTTTTACAATTCCACCCAAGTCCTTGTTCAGCCGAAAAATAAACATAACCACACCCACTAAAAAATAACCACCCAGTTCACTCAGGGTGATATTTTTATTTAAATAGGGTAAGCTTAATCCCGCAGTCGAAATTATTTAACGGCCAACTCAAGGAGAAATTCATGAGCAACAATGCAAACGCACAGGCGCAGCTGGATAATTTACGCAACGTCGCTTCCCAGCTGAAGGAAATGCGCCACTATGCGCAGGCGAATACCGAGACGCTCTCCGCACACTGGCTGGCCTTCGATCAGGGGGAATGCAAAAATAAGGCATTCGCCGAAGCCATTAACGACCTGTTGAATAAACAGGGCGCCTGTCTGGAAGGACTGGAAAAAACCATTCAGGATATCGAGATAGAATTGAACCGTCTCGACAAAGCCGCCTGATAATACCATTTTAAATAAACCCGCCGCGCGCGGGTTTATTTTTAGCTGCGGCAGATGACGCGCGCAATATCCCCAGACGTCGTCAGCGCGCGTATTTCGCTGAACAGTTCGGTGGCTTCGTCATATTCTTTACGCAAATAACCCAGCCACTGTTTGATGCGCGCCACGTGATACAGACCGGTGTCGCCCTGCTTTTCCAGATGGACATATTTTTGCAGCAGCTCAACCACCTGCGGCCAGGGCATGCGCGGCTCGTTATACTTCACCACCCGGCTCAGGTTCGGCACGTTGAGCGCGCCGCGCCCCAGCATGACGGCGTCGCAGCCGGTCGCCTGCAGGCAATCCTGCGCGCTCTGGTGATCCCAGATCTCGCCGTTGGCGATCACCGGGATGCTCAGCCGCTGACGGATCTCGCCGATCGCCGCCCAATTGATGCGATCCGCTTTGTAGCCGTCCTCTTTGGTGCGGCCGTGCACCGTCAGCTCGCTGGCGCCGGCCTGCTGCACCGCATCGGCGATTTCAAAGCTGCGGCTGGAGGAATCCCAGCCCAGACGCACCTTCACCGTGACCGGCAGATGGGCCGGCACCGCCGCGCGCATCGCCTTGGCGCCCTGGTAGATCAATTCCGGATCTTTGAGCAGCGTCGCCCCGCCGCCGCTGCCGTTCACCAGCTTGGACGGGCAGCCGCAGTTGAGATCGACGCCGTAAGAGCCCAGCTCCACCGCACGCGCGGCGTTCTCCGCCAGCCATTGCGGGTACTGCCCCAGCAGCTGTACCCGCACCAGCGTGCCCGATGGCGTGCGGCTGGCGTGACGTAGCTCCGGGCACAGCCGGTAGAACGACTTGGCCGGCAGCAGTTGATCGACCACGCGCAAAAATTCGGTGATGCACAGATCGTAGTCGTTCACTTCGGTGAGCAACTCACGCACCAAAGAGTCGAGAACGCCCTCCATCGGAGCCAATAATACGCGCATGACCAATCCCAGCTAAAAAAAGACCCGCAATGATACGGGTGAATGCCCGCGCCAGACAAGCCTCTGCGGGCATTAAAAATGCCGTCAGCCCAGCCGGCGGATCGGTTGGCCGGCGAGGAACGCCGCAATGTCCTCGACCGCCTCGGTGAAGTAGGCGCGGTAGTTGTCGTCCGCCACATAACCCACATGCGGCGTCGCCAGCACGTTGGGCAGTTGGCGAAACACATCGTCGGCCGGCAGCGGCTCCGTCTCGAACACGTCCAGCCCGGCGCCGGCGATCTTCCGCTGTTGCAGCACGTCCACCAACGCCGCCCGATCGACGATGCCCGCGCGCGAGGTGTTGATCAGGTAAGCGGTGGGCTTCATTACCGCCAATTCATCACGCCCCACCAACCCGCGGCTGCGGTCGCTCAGCACCAGGTGAATGGAGACAAAATCGCTCTGCTCAAACAGCGCCCGTTTGGATGACGCCAGCTCAGCGCCCTCCTGCGCCGCCCGTTCCGCCGTCAGGTTCTGGCTCCAGGCCAGCACCCGCATGCCGAACGCCTGCGCCACCCGGGCCATCTGGCCGCCGATCTTGCCTAACCCCAGCAGCCCCAGCGTTTTCCCCTGCAGCGTGACGCCTAAGCCCAGCTGCCACGGACCGTTGTTTTGCAGCCCGACGCTTTCCGGTACGATATGCTTCGCCAGCCCGAGCAGCAGCGCCCAGGTCAACTCCATCGGCGCCGCCGACCCGCTGCGGGTGCCGCACACGACTACGCCACGCTCGGCGGCGGCGGCCAAATCGATAGCGGCGTTGCGCATGCCGGAGGTGATCAGCAGCTTCAGCTTCGGCAGCCGCGCCAGCAGCGAGGCGGTCATCGGCGTGCGCTCGCGCATGATGACCAAAATGTCGCACTCCTGCAGATGCACCGCCAGTTCCGCTTCATCGGTAAAGTGCGCGCTGATGGCGGACACCTCCACCCGATCGGCCAGCGCCGACCAATCCGCCATCTTGAGCGCCACCTGCTGGTAATCATCGAGAATTGCGCACTTCAATTTCATCTCCGTCTCCTGGAATGTAGGGGTAGCCACCGTCCAGCCTAGTACGAAAATGGCGTTCCGCCAGGCAAAAAAAAGCCGCCCGTATCGGCGGCTTACTCTTTGAGCAATCAGGCTTATTCAGCCGGTTTGCGATTGCGCGGGCGGCGCGAAGACGGCGCGCCGGAACGGCGCTGGCCGTCACCCTGCGGGCGAGCGTTGCCGTTACCGTTGCCACGGTTTTCACGCTGGCCGCCGTTGGCGTTACCGCTGCGCTGACCGCCGCCGTTACCGGAACGCTGGCCACCGCCGTTGCCGCGCGGCGCGCCGCGTCCGCCGCCCTGGCGGCCGTTGATGATCGGCTCGGCCTTGATGGTCGGATCCGGCTCGTAGCCCGGCAGCGCAATGCGCGGAATTTCACGCTTCAGCAGACGCTCGATGTCGCGCAGCAGCTTGTGTTCATCCACGCACACCAGCGAGATAGCTTCACCGGTGCGTTCCGCGCGGCCGGTACGGCCGATACGGTGCACATAGTCTTCCGGCACGTTAGGCAACTCATAGTTCACCACGTGCGGCAGCTGGTCGATATCCAGACCGCGCGCCGCGATATCGGTCGCCACCAGCACGCGGATGCGGCCATCTTTGAAATCGGCCAACGCACGGGTACGGGCGCCCTGGCTCTTGTTGCCGTGGATCGCCGCAGCGGTGATGCCGTCTTTGTTCAACTGTTCCGCCAGGTGGTTGGCGCCGTGCTTGGTGCGGGTAAACACCAGCACCTGTTTCCAGTCGCCTTCGCCGATCATCTGCGACAGCAGTTCCCGCTTACGCTTCTTGTCGACGAAGTGCACGCTCTGCTCGATCTGCTCGGACGCAGTGTTGCGGCGCGCCACTTCCACCGAGGCCGGGTTGTGCAGCAGCTTGTTGGCCAGCGCCTTGATGTCGTCGGAGAAGGTCGCGGAGAACAGCAGGTTCTGGCGCTTGGCCGGCAGCTTGGCCAGCACGCGGCGGATGTCGTGGATAAAGCCCATGTCCAGCATGCGGTCCGCTTCGTCCAACACCAGAATTTCGATTTTGGACAGGTCAACCGCGTTCTGATGTTCCAGATCCAGCAGACGGCCCGGCGTCGCCACCAGGATATCGACGCCGCCGCGCAGCTTCATCATCTGCGGGTTGATGCTCACGCCGCCAAACACCACCAGCGAACGCAGGCGCAGGTGTTTGCTGTAGGCTTCGACGTTTTCGCCGATCTGCGCCGCCAGCTCACGGGTTGGCGTCAGGATCAGCGCGCGCACCGGGCGACGGCCTTTGACCGGATGGTCATGCTTGCTCAGCAGCTGCAACAGCGGCAGGGTAAAACCGGCGGTTTTACCGGTGCCGGTCTGGGCGCTGGCCATCAGGTCACGACCTTCCAGCACGACAGGGATAGCCTGACGCTGGATTGGCGTCGGTTCGCGATAGCCCTGTTCTTCAACAGCGCGCACAATTTCAGCACTTAAGCCGAGGGTTTCAAATGACATAAAGAGAAAAACTCCAGATCCCCCCTAACCTAACGGTGTTCGGTGCAGTTTCCTGGGAGGATGATCAGACGGGGCATTAAGCATGACCACGAGGGATTGGCACAAACTGCAGTGCACCAGGCGCCGATTGTAACAGAAGTCGCGCAATAAAAAGCACTTTTACGCACCTAGAGCACAATCTGCCGTAAATTCAGCATTGTCTGAAGCCGATCATATAACTCATTGTGGTTAGCGGTTGCGTTTTAGACAATCTGGCATAAAGTTAATCATATGATTGATTAACTTCGAGCGTGACCCATGCCAGCTTCCGTCCCTCATCAGGCCGCCGGCCGGGCGCGCGGCGAGCAAACGCGCAGGCAGCTGCTCGCCGCGGCGACCGAACTGTTCGGTGAATTCGGCCTGCAGGGCGCCACCACGCGCGATATCGCCCAGCGCGCCGGCCAGAACATCGCCGCCATTACCTACTACTTCAGCTCCAAAGAGGGGCTGTATCTGGCCGTGGCGCAGTCGCTCGCCGATTTCATCCAGCAGGCGTTCGCCCCGTTGGCCGAAGAGGTCGATCGCTTTGGGCAAGAAGCGCCCGAACAACGCTCACCCGACGCGGCGCTACGCTTGCTGCAGCGTGGCCTGCTGGCCTTCAGCGAGCTGATGACCCAGCCGCACACGCTGAACCTGAGCAAAATCATGTCACGCGAACAGCTCGCCCCGACCGAGGCCTACCCGCTGATCCACCGCCAGGTAATCGCGCCGATGCACGAGCGGCTGTGCCGCCTGCTGTCGGCCGCCACCGGCATCGACGAACACGCTCCCCGCCTCGTATTGCATACCCATGCGCTGATCGGCGAGGTGCTGTCGTTCCGCGTGGCGCGCGAAACCATCCGCCGTCAGGCCGGCTGGCAAGAGATTGGCGAGGGCGAAGCGGCGCAAATCGCGGCGGTGCTGAGCGAACATATTGAAATTCTGGTTACTGGGCTGCGCCAACGTCATGGCGCGTAAATTCAGGCAGGGAGTGTTATGAACAAAAAACGCAGTGCCTTGATCGTGTTGTTAATTCTGCTGATCGCGGCCGCCGCTTACGGGGTCTGGCATTACCAACAGCAGCAGGATAAGCCGCTGACGCTGTACGGCAACGTCGATATCCGCACGGTCAACCTCGGCTTTCGCGTCGACGGCCGCCTGGCGTCGCTGACGGTGGATGAAGGCGATGCCGTTCAGCCGGGCCAGCTGCTCGGCAAGCTGGACGACGCCCCCTACCGCAACGCGCTGCAGCAGGCCGAAGCCAACGTCGGCAGCGCGCGCGCCAAACTGTCGCTGCTGCAGGCCGGCTATCGCAGCGAAGAGATAGCCCAGGTGCAGTCAGAAATGGCGCAGCGCCAGTCCGCCTTCACCTATGCCGACAGCTTCCTGAAACGCCAGCAGGGGCTGTGGGCGAAAAACGCCACCTCCGCCGACGCGCTGGAGGATGCGCGCACCGCCCGCAATCAGGCGCAGGCCAATCTGCAGGCGGCAAAGGACAAGCTGTCGCAATACCGCAGCGGCAATCGCCCGCAAGAGATTGAACAGGCCAAGGCCGACGTGGCGCAAAGCGAAGCGGCGCTGGCGCAGGCGCAGTTGAACCTGCAAGACGCCACGCTGATCTCCCCTTCCGCCGGCACGGTGCTGACCCGCGCGGTGGAGCCGGGCACCATGCTCGGCGCCGGCGGCACGGTATTCACCCTGTCGCTGACCCGGCCGGTGTGGGTGCGCGCCTACGTCAACGAAACCAGCCTGAATCAGGCGGTGCCCGGCACCGAGTTGGAAATTTACACCGACGGCCGCCCCGGCAAGCCTTACCACGGCAAGATCGGTTTCGTCTCGCCGACTGCAGAGTTCACGCCGAAAAGCGTTGAAACGCCGGATCTGCGCACCGATCTGGTGTATCGCCTGCGGGTGATCGTCACCGACGCCGACGACGCACTGCGCCAGGGCATGCCGGTCACCCTGCGCTTCGCCAAACCCTGAGGCCGGCCATGGAACAGGCGCACACCATCGAGCTGGAAGGGCTGGAAAAACGCTTCCCGTCGCTTGAGAAACCGGCGGTCGCCAGCCTGACCACCACCCTGCGCAGCGGCGCGGTGATCGGGCTGGTCGGCCCGGACGGCGCCGGCAAAACCACCCTGCTGCGCATGCTGGCCGGGCTGCTGCAGCCGAGCAGCGGCAAGCTGCGGGTCGCCGGGCTGGATCCGATCGGCCAGGATCGTCAACTGCACGCCATCCTCGGCTACATGCCGCAGAAGTTCGGACTGTATGAGGATCTGACGGTGATGGAGAACCTGACGCTGTACGCCGATCTGCGCGGCGTCACCGGCGATCTGCGGCGTCAGACCTTCGAACGGCTGCTGAAATTCACCGACCTGACCCGCTTCACCGAGCGCCTGGCGGGCAAGCTGTCCGGCGGCATGAAGCAAAAACTGGGACTGGCCTGCACGCTGGTGGGCGCCCCCCAGGTGCTGCTGCTGGATGAACCGGGCGTCGGCGTCGATCCTATCTCGCGCCGCGAACTGTGGCGCATGGTGCACGAGCTGGCCAACGACGGCATGTTGATCCTGTGGAGCACCTCTTATCTCGACGAAGCCGAGCAGTGCCGCGAAGTGCTGCTGCTCAACGAGGGCGAGCTGCTGTTCAGCGGCGCGCCGCAGGATCTGACTCGCCGTATGGCCGGGCGCACGGTGTTGATCGCCGCGCCGCCGGGCAGCCATCGATCGTTGCTGCAGCGGGCGATCTGCCTGCCGGCGGTCACCGACGGCGTGATCCAGGGCAAGTACCTGCGCCTGATCCTGAAAGAAGGCGAAGATCACCGGCAGCTGCTGCAGGCGCTGGATCTGCCGGACGCCGAACTGAACGAAGCGGATCCGCGCTTCGAGGATGCGTTTATCGATCTGCTCGGCGGCGGCCCCAACCATCGCTCGGCGCTGGCGGAGATCATGCCGACCGTCAACGGCGAAAGTGGCGAAACGGTGATCGAAGCGGTGCAGTTGACCAAGAAATTCGGCGATTTCGCCGCCACCGATCACGTCGATTTTCAGGTGCGGCGCGGCGAAATCTTCGGCCTGCTCGGCCCGAACGGCGCCGGCAAGTCCACCACCTTCAAAATGATGTGCGGCCTGCTGGTGCCGTCCGGCGGCAAGGCGCTGGTGCTGGGGATGGATCTGAAGACCAGTTCCGGCAAGGCGCGCCAACGCCTCGGCTACATGGCACAAAAATTCTCGCTGTACGGCAACCTGACGGTGGCGCAGAACCTGAAATTCTTCTCCGGCGTCTACGGCCTGAGCGGCAAGGCGCAGCGCGACAAAATCGACGAGATGTCGCGCGCCTTCAACTTCGCGCCGATCCTCGATCAGACGCCGGACGCGTTGCCGCTCGGCTTCAAACAGCGCCTGGCGCTGGCCTGCGCGCTGATGCACGAACCGGATATTCTGTTCCTCGACGAACCGACTTCCGGCGTCGATCCGCTGACGCGGCGCGAGTTCTGGCTGCACATCAACGGCATGGTCGACAAGGGCGTGACGGTGATGGTGACCACCCACTTTATGGACGAGGCGGAATACTGCGACCGCATCGGCCTGGTGTATCGCGGCAAGATCATCGCCGCCGGCACGCCGGACGATCTCAAACAGCAGGTGGCGCGCGACGACAATCCCAGCCCTTCGATGGAGCAGGCGTTTATTGAGTTGGTGCAAGGCTACGACGAGGAGGAAACGCGGTGAGCGATAACCGAACCCCAATCGACGAGAGCGGCTTCTCCTGGCGCCGGCTGCGCGCGCTGTGCCTGAAGGAAACGCGGCAGATACTGCGCGATCCCAGCAGCGGCCTGATCGCCTTCGTCATCCCGCTGATGCTGCTTTTCATCTTCGGCTACGGCATCAACCTGGACTCCAGCAAGCTGCATCTGGGCATTCTGATGGAGCAACAGAGCGAAGACGCGCGCGATCTGGCCCACGCCTTCGCCGGTTCGCCCTATATCGAACCGACCATCAGCGACAACCGCCAACAGCTGATCCAGCAGATGCAGGCCGGCACGATCCGCGGCCTGGTGGTGATCCCGGTGGATTTCGACCAGCGCATGGCGCGCCCGCACGACAGCGCCCCTATCCAGGTGATCACCGACGGCAGCGAGCCGAACACCGCCAACTTCGTGCAGGGCTATGCCCAGGGCGTATGGCAAATTTGGCAGCAGCAGCGCGCCGCCGATCGGGGGAACAACGACAAACCGCTGATTGACGTACAGATGCGCTACTGGTTCAACCCGGCGGCCATCAGCCGGCACTACATCATTCCCGGCGCCATCACCATCATCATGACGGTGATCGGCGCCATTCTCACCTCGCTGGTGATCGCCCGCGAATGGGAGCGCGGCACCATGGAGGCTCTGCTGTCCACCCAGGTGACGCGCAGCGAGCTGCTGCTCTCCAAACTGATCCCTTATTACTTCCTCGGCATGATCGCCATGGCGCTGTGCATGGCGGTGGCGGTGTGGGTGCTCGGCGTGCCCTATCGCGGTTCGCTGCCGATCCTGCTGCTGATCAGCAGCCTGTTCCTCGCCAGCACCCTCGGCATGGGCCTGCTGATCTCCACCCTCACCCGCAACCAGTTCAACGCGGCGATGGTGGCGCTTAACGCCGCCTTTCTGCCGTCGATCATGCTGTCCGGCTTCATTTTCCAGATCGACAGCATGCCGGCGATCGTGCGCGCGGTGACCTACATCATTCCGGCGCGTTACTTCGTCAGCACGCTGCAAACGCTGTTCCTGGCGGGCAACGTCGGCACCGTGCTAGCGATCAATCTGCTGTTCCTGATCGCTTCCGCCGTGGTGTTCATCGGCCTGACGGCCTGGAAAACCCAGCGTCGGCTGGATTGAGGAGAAAGAGCGATGTTTCATCGTCTGTTGACGCTCATCATCAAGGAAATGCAGGCGCTGCTGCGCGATCCGCAAACCCGCGCCATCCTGATCATGCCGGTGATCCTGCAGGTGCTGCTGTTCCCGTTCGCCGCGACGCTGGAGGTGACCAACGCCACCATCGCGGTCTACAGCGAGGACAGCGGCCAGGCTTCGGTGGAGCTGACCCAACGCTTCGCCAAGGCTAAAGCTTTCTCCCATGTGCTGCTGCTGCGCAACCCGCAGGAGATAAAGACCACCATTGATAACCAACGGGCGCTGCTGCTGATCCGCTTCCCGGCGCAGTTCTCGCGCGATATCGCCGCCAGCAATACCGCGCCGCTGCAGCTGCTGCTCGACGGGCGCAACTCCAACAGCGCGCAGATCGCCGCCAACTACGTGCAGCAGATCGTGCAGGAATATCAGAACGAGCTGCTCGGCAACCGCGCCAAACCCAACAACAGCGAACTGGTGGTGCGCAACTGGTATAACCCGAATCTGGACTACAAATGGTTCGTGGTGCCGTCGCTGATCGCCATGATCACCACCATCGGCGTGCTGATCGTCACCTCGCTGTCGGTGGCGCGCGAACGCGAACAGGGCACGCTGGAACAGCTGCTGGTCTCGCCGCTCACCACCTGGCAGATCTTTATCGGCAAGGCGGTGCCGGCGCTGATCGTCGCCAGTTTCCAGTCCAGCATCGTGCTGTTGATCGGCATCTTCCTGTACCAGATCCCGTTCGCCGGATCTCTGCTGCTGTTCTATGCCACCATGCTGCTCTACGGGCTGTCGCTGGTCGGTTTCGGCCTGCTGATCTCGTCGCTGTGCGCCACTCAGCAGCAGGCGTTTATCGGCGTGTTCGTGTTCATGATGCCGGCGATCCTGCTCTCGGGTTACGTCTCGCCGGTGGAGAATATGCCGGTGTGGCTGCAGGATCTGACCTGGGTGAACCCGATACGCCACTTCACCGACATCACCAAGCAGATCTACCTGAAGGACGCCAGCTTCAGCATCATCTGGCGCAGCCTGTGGCCGCTGCTGGTGATCACCGCCACCACCGGCAGCGCCGCCTACGCGCTGTTTCGCCGCAAAATCGCATAAAAAAAGCTCTGCATGTCACATGCAGAGCCTGTTAAGTCCTTTGGATTTCAAGCGACTGCTTGAAAGACGACGGATTTAGCGGCGGTTGCCGAAGATACGCAGCAACATCAGGAACAGGTTGATGAAGTCGAGATACAGCGTCAGCGCACCGACGATGGCGTACTTGCGGAAGCCGTCTTTATCATCGGCGTTCAGCTGCTCGCCCATCGCCTTGAGTTTTTGCGTGTCGTACGCGGTCAGACCGACGAACACCACCACCCCGATGTAGGTAATCGCCCACATCAGCGCGGTGCTTTTCAGCCAGATGTTCACCAACGAGGCAAGCACGATGCCGATCAGCGCCATGAACAGCATGCTGCCGAAGCCGCTCAGATCGCGCTTGGTGGTGTAGCCGTACAGGCTCATCGCGCCGAACATGCCGGCGGTGACCACGAAGGTGCTGGCGATCGAGCTGTAGGTATAAGCGATGAAGATGCTCGACAGCGTCAGCCCGGTCAGCGCCGAGTACAGCATGAACAGCGAGGTGGCCACCGCGCCGCTCAGGCGGTTGACCATGCCGGAAATCACGAACACCAGCGCCAACTGGGCGATGATCAGACCGAAGAAGGTGATCTGGCTGGAGAAGATGAAGTTGAGGATCGCGGGCGTATTGGCCGCATACCAGGAAACGAACGCCGTCAGCAGCAGACCGCAGGTCATCCAGCCGTAAACCTGCGCCATGTAGGCCTGAATGCCGCTGTTGGCACGTTCGACGATTGAACCATTAGAGCGTGGATATCGGTCCATGACGGTTACCTTTTGCGTTGTAAACAAGATTCCGAAGCCCCGCGAACGGGGCTTCGCCTGCTATAAGCGTACCACAGAATAGGCCGCGCGAAAGCGGCAAAGGTCTTGATTTGTTTCCGCTGTTGAGGCGTTATTTAGCCGCGTCGTGCCAGCGCTGCGCGGCCTGACGATCGCTGTCGCGAGCGTCCACCCAACGATCGCCCTGGCCGGTCGCTTCGCGCTTCCAGAACGGCGCCCGGGTCTTCAGGTAGTCCATGATGAACTCGCTGGCGGCGAACGCCATGCCGCGGTGCGCGCCGGTCACGCCGACGAACACGATCTCGTCGCCGGGATACAGCGCGCCGATGCGGTGGATCACCGTCACGCGCTGCAGCGGCCAACGGCTGCGCGCCTCGGCCACGATCTCCGCCAGCGCCTTCTCGGTCATGCCGGGATAGTGTTCCAGCGTCAGCGCGCTGACGTCGTCCCCGAGGTTATGGTTACGCACCTTGCCGGTGAAGGTCACCACCGCGCCGTCGGCGTCGCACTGCGCCAGCCACTGATACTCGTCGCCGACGTTGAACGGCGCTTCGCCCACGCGAATGCGGGTGTTTTCCATGCTTACCCCCCGGTAACCGGCGGGAAGAAGGCCACTTCATCACCGGCGCGCAGCGGGTGATCCGCCGCCACCAGCGACTGATTGACCGCCGCCAACAGCTTGCCGGACTCCAGCGCCAGCGCCCAGCGATCGCCGCGCGCGCACAACGCCTGGCGCAGCGCCTCGACGGTCGGGTAATCCGCCGGCATCGACAGCGCGCCGGTGCCCACCAGTTCGCGCACCTGCGCGAAGAAAAGAATATCGATCATGCGTTCACCTTAAAATCGCCGGATTTGCCGCCGCTTTTCGCCAGCAGGCGCACCGGGCCGATCACCATATCTTTCTGTACCGCTTTGCACATGTCATAGATGGTCAATGCCGCCACCGAGGCGGCGGTCAGCGCCTCCATCTCGACGCCGGTTTTGCCGGTCAGCCGGCAGCAGGTTTCGATGCGCACCCGGCTGTGCTGCGTCTGCGCCTCCAGCTGCACTTCGACTTTGCTCAGCATCAGCGGGTGGCACAGCGGGATCAGCTCCCAGGTGCGTTTGGCCGCCTGAATGCCGGCGATGCGCGCCGTGGCGAACACGTCGCCCTTGTGATGGCTGCCGTCGACGATCATCGCCAACGTGGCGGGCAGCATCTCGACGAAGGCTTCGGCGCGCGCCTCGCGCACCGTTTCGGCCTTGGCGGAAACGTCGACCATATGGGCTTCGCCGGCGGCGTTAATGTGGGTTAGCTGTGTCATGACTCAGGGCTTCTTCAAATGAGGTTGGAAGTTGCACGGGCGATGGCGCGCGTCCAACTGCTCTTCGATAATCCGCTCCCAGGCGGTGCGGCAGGCGCGGGTGGAACCCGGCATGGCGAAAATCACCGTGCGGTTGGCCAGGCCGGCCAGCGCGCGCGACTGGATCGTCGCGGTGCCGATCTCTTCGTACGACACCATGCGGAACAGTTCGCCGAACCCTTCCACCTCTCTGTCGAACAGCGGCAACAGCGCTTCCGGCGTGTTGTCGCGCGCGGTAAATCCGGTGCCGCCGGTGATCAGCACCGCCTGCACGTTGTCATCGGCAATCCACGCGGAAACCCGCGCGCGGATCTGGTAAATGTCATCTTTGACGATGGCGCGATCCACCACCTGATGGCCGGCTTCCCGCGCCGCGTCCTGCAGATATTGGCCGGAGGTGTCTTCCGCCTCGCCGCGGCTGTCGGACACGGTCAGGATGGCGATATGCGCCGGAATAAACTCGCTGCTCGCATGGCTCATGATTCAATAAGCTCCTATTGGCTGTCAGCCGCCGATAAACGACAGGTTCTGGGTGATCCCGCTGTTGCCCTGATGCAGGAAATGGGTCTGCTTCTTGCTCAGCAGCCCGCTCTGAATGCGCGCCTTCAGCGCGTCGAGCTGGCCGTCGTCCGCCAGCAGATCGCGCAGGGGCACCCCCTGCTCGCCGAACAGGCACAGATGCAGATTGCCGATGGAAGAAACGCGCAGCCGGTTGCAGCTGGCGCAGAAGTCTTTTTCATACGGCATGATAAGACCCACCTCACCCTGGTAGTCCGGGTGGCTGAACACCTGCGCCGGGCCGTCGCTGCGGCCACGCGCCTGGCGCTGCCAACCCTGCTGCTCCAGCTGCAGGCGAATCACTTCGCCGGAAACGTGGTGTTTGCGAAACAGTTCGCCCCCCTCGCCGGTTTCCATCAGTTCGATAAAACGCAGTTGGATCGGCCGATCCTTGATCCAGGCGAGAAACGCGCCGAGCTGCTGGTGATTGACGTCGCGCATCAGCACGGCGTTGACCTTGACCTTGCTGAAACCGGCGCTGAAGGCGGCGTCGATGCCGTCCATCACCTGGCGGAACTTGTCCTGACCGGTAATGGCGTGAAACTGACGGGGATCCAGGCTGTCGATGCTGACGTTGATCGCCGTCAGACCGGCGTCACGCCAGGCGGCGACGTCGCGCGCCAGACGGTAGCCGTTGGTGGTGACCGCCAGCGTGCGAATGGCCGGATTTTCCCGCACGGCGGCGATGATCTCGGTAAAATCACGGCGCAGCGAAGGCTCGCCGCCGGTCAGGCGCACCTTTTCGGTGCCCAGTTCGGCGAACGCGCGGCTGACGCGGCGGATTTCATCCAGCGACAGGAAGCTTTTCGGGCTGCCGCTCGGCTTGTAGCCGTCGGGCAGACAATAGGTGCAACGAAAGTTGCACACGTCGGTGATCGACAAGCGCAGGTAATAGAACTTGCGCTCATAAGCATCAATGAGTTGCGGTACCATAACACCTTTCCAAAGTCGGGAGATGCGAGCGTTTCCCCTCTGCACCCTGGTGGCTGACTTCGCCACGGCCCAGGCGCCATATCGTTCCGGATGAACAACGTAGGCGCAGGGGCTAGGAGTTTGATTTCTCTTCCCGCTACCTTGAGTAGCCGGAATGAAACCGTGGTTTTCAGCAGAATTCTAGCGCTAATCGGCAACGATAGCCAACGCGTTAATTCGCTATATAATTGTCTATACAGCGTTTTTAGACGCCGTCTATTCGGGTAAACCATGATAAACATCGCTTGCGTGGACGAATTGACCAGAATCACGCAAATGACACTCTTTATCGCGTTTTTATGCCGGATCCGCTACCTTATGCGGGCAGTTCAGCCCCTTTGTAAGGAAATTTATGCGTAATCGTACCCTGGCCGATCTCGACCGCGTGGTGGCGTTGGGCGGCGGACACGGCCTAGGCCGTGTGATGTCGGCCCTGTCGTCCTTAGGCTCCCGCCTGACCGGCATCGTCACCACCACCGACAACGGCGGTTCCACCGGCCGCATCCGCCGTTCGGAAGGCGGCATTGCCTGGGGCGATACCCGCAACTGTCTCAACCAGCTGATCACCGAACCGAGCGTCGCCTCGGCGATGTTCGAATACCGTTTCAGCGGCAACGGTGAGCTGGCCGGCCATAACCTGGGCAACCTGATGCTGAAAGCGCTGGATCACCTGAGCGTGCGCCCGCTGGAAGCGATCAATCTGGTGCGCAGCTTGCTGAAGGTGGATGCGGCGCTGATCCCGATGTCGGAGCAGCCGGTGGATTTGATGGCGCACGATCACGAAGGCAATCACGTTTACGGTGAAGTGAATGTCGATCAACTGGCCCACATGCCGCAGGAGCTGATGCTGTCGCCCCCGGTCAACGCCACGCGCGAAGCGCTGGACGCCATCGCGCAAGCCGACGTGATCCTGATCGGGCCGGGCAGCTTTCTCACCAGCCTGATGCCGCTGCTGCTGCTGGACGATCTCACCCAGGCGCTGCGCCGCAGCAGCGCCAGCATGATCTATATCGGCAACCTCGGCCGCGAGCTGAGCGTGGCCGCCGCGGCGCTGTCGTTAAAGGATAAGCTGACGCTGATGGAAGAGAAGATCGGCCGCCGGATGATCGATGCGCTGATCGTCGGCCCGGCGGTGGACACCAGTGAAGTGCAGGATCGGGTGGTGATTCAACAGCCGCTGGAAGCGAGCGACATCCCCTACCGCCACGATCGCCAACTGCTGCGCCAGGCGCTGGATCACGCGCTGGTGGGGCTGGCCGCCCGCCGCTGACCGAATTTAACCGTCTCGCCCGCGCAGCCAGGGATTATCGCTGGCCGGGGCGGGATGGCTGACCATATCGATATACAGATCTTCCACCTCTTTGCGCGCCCAGGGCGTGCGACGCAAAAACTTCAGGCTGGACTTGATGCTCGGATCGCTGCGGAAGCAGTTGATGCGAATGCGCGCGCCCAGTTCGGACCAACCGTAGTGATCCACCAGTTTATTCAGCAGTTGCTCCAGCGTCACGCCGTGCAGCGGGTCTTTAGACTGGTGTTGGCTCATGTTCGGTACTCTTCGTGGTCAAATCGGGCCGCACACCATAACAGCTTTGGCGCGGCCGACAAGGAATTTTGACGCCCACGGCGCGGGCGCCGTCCAACGGTCAGGAAATCGCGATGAACTGCTCGCGCAGCTGGTGGATCTCGTCGCGCAGCGCAGCCGCCTGCTCGAACTCCAGGTTTTGCGCGTGGGTGTACATCTGCGCTTCCAGATCGCGGATTTTCTGATCCAGCGCTTTCGGCGTGAGGTTCTGAAGCTGAGCGCCGCCGTCCACGGCCTTGCTCCTGCCTTTACCCTTGGCGCGGTTGACCGGCTGACCGATCTGCAGAATGTCGCCGATCTTCTTGTTCAGCCCCTGCGGCACGATGCCGTTGGCTTCGTTATAGGCCTGCTGCTTGGCGCGGCGCCGCTCGGTTTCACCGATCGCCTTGGCCATCGAATCGGTAATGCGATCGCCATACAGGATCGCCTTGCCGTTCAGGTTACGCGCCGCGCGGCCGATGGTCTGGATCAGCGAACGTTCGGAACGCAGGAAGCCTTCCTTGTCGGCGTCCAGAATCGCCACCAGCGACACCTCAGGCATGTCGAGCCCCTCACGCAACAGGTTGATGCCCACCAGCACGTCGAACTCGCCCAGACGCAGGTCACGAATGATTTCGACCCGTTCCACGGTATCGATATCCGAGTGCAGGTAGCGCACGCGCTCGCCATGCTCTTCCAGGTATTCGGTCAGGTCTTCCGCCATGCGTTTGGTCAGGGTGGTCACCAGCACGCGCTCGTTGATCGCCGCGCGCTTGCGGATCTCGGAGAGCAGATCGTCCACCTGGGTGGCGACCGGCCGCACTTCCACGATCGGATCCAGCAACCCGGTCGGCCGCACCACCTGATCGATCAGATCGCCGCCGGATTTCTCCAGCTCATATTTGCCCGGCGTGGCGGAAACATAGATGGTCTGCGGCGCCAGCGCCTCGAACTCCTCGAAGCGCAAGGGGCGGTTGTCCAGCGCCGACGGCAGACGAAAGCCGTACTCCACCAGCGTTTCCTTGCGCGCGCGGTCGCCCTTGAACATCGCGCCAATCTGCGGAATGGTCACGTGGGATTCGTCGACCACCAGCAGGCCGTCCGCCGGCAGGTAGTCGAACAGCGTCGGCGGCGGCTCGCCCTCGGCGCGCCCGGAAAGGTAGCGCGAGTAGTTTTCGATGCCCGAGCAGTAGCCCAGCTCGTTCATCATCTCCAGATCGAACTGGGTGCGCTGCGTCAGGCGCTGCTCTTCCAGCAGCTTGTTGTTGGCCAGCAGCACCTTGCGGCGGTCCGCCAGATCGACCTTGATCTCTTCCATCGCCTGCATGATCCGCTCGCGCGGCGTCACGTAGTGCGATTTCGGGTAGATGGTAAAACGCGGCACCACCTGTTCAATCTGGCCGGTCAGCGGATCGAACAGCGACAACCGCTCCACTTCTTCGTCGAACAGCTCGACGCGCAACGCCAGCTCGTCCGATTCCGCCGGGAAGATATCGATCACCTCACCGCGCACGCGGAAGGTGGCGCGCTGGAAAGCCTGATCGTTGCGGGAATACTGCAGCTCCGCCAGGCGGCGCAAAATGGAGCGCTGATCGATGATCATCCCCTGGGTCAGATGCAGCATCATCTTCAGGTAAAGATCCGGATCGCCCAGGCCGTAGATCGCCGACACCGACGCCACCACCACCACGTCGCGCCGCTCCAGCAGCGCCTTGGTGGCGGAAAGACGCATCTGCTCGATGTGCTCGTTCACCGAAGCGTCTTTTTCAATGAAGGTGTCGGAGCTGGGCACGTAGGCTTCCGGCTGGTAGTAGTCGTAGTAGGAGACGAAGTACTCCACCGCATTCTCCGGGAAAAACGCTTTCATCTCGCCGTACAGCTGCGCCGCCAGCGTCTTGTTCGGCGCCAGCACCATGGTCGGCCGATTCAGATCGGCTATCACGTTGGCGATGGTGAACGTCTTGCCCGAACCGGTGACCCCCAGCAGCGTCTGGTGCGCCAGGCCGTCTTCCAGCCCCTCTTCCAGCTTGCGGATGGCTTCCGGCTGATCGCCGGCCGGTTTGAACTCGGAATGCAGTTTGAAAAGTTTACTCATTGCTCGGCTACCCTGTGGAGATGCGCGCGCTCAGGCGGCCAGCCGGCTCTGCGCCGAACATGGCCCCTAATTATGGAAAGTGTCGGCGATTTGCGCCAGTGCCCATGATACTGGATATAAAACCAGCTTCAAGCGGATTCGTCGCCGCGCCCGGCACTGCGGCAATGCCGTTGCACCGTGACGTTACAGCGGGGTGACATTTTTATTGTCAATAACAGATTTATCCCCAGAACTTGCCGCGAATTAACTTATTGATAGCACCGCGTCGAAAAATCATACATAGAGACCTGATCAATACCCCTGCGTCTTGATTTTAATTAATCTATTGATATATAAAACATTTAATAAAAAGACGAGAATGCGGGCAAAGCGAACAGAACCCGCGTCCGCTCTCGCTTTACAGCGTTTTTCTAAATCTAATGCACAAGGTTATCCACAGGAATAGTGGATAACTCTCACCGCCCCGCCCGGGGCGGGAGTTACAGAAAGAAAGCTTTTCGCCCTTTACACTCGCCAAAATGGCTTTTTTAGTTATTTTTTCATAAAAATATCGCTTTGTTTATGCCGATTAATACTAAAAATCCCCATTGCCAAAATCGCATCGGCCCCTTTCTCGCGGATCACGCTTGACGGCGGCGCAATGCCTTGCACCATGCCCTCACCGAAGAGCACCACAAGAGTGCAAAAAACGTCCGGGTTAACTTCCCCGCGTATTTTCAGGCTGTCACGGCAGCGCACGTCAGGCCTGACCAGCGGTTAACAAGGCGATAACAATCCCCGTTTTCACCCGGCGGTAAAACTGGCCTGAGAGTTGCTTTATCTTCCTGCGTATAAATGCGGTTCGACAGCGTGATGCGCTGCCAGCCGCAGCGTGTACCCCTCGCGGTGCTATCGCCTGTAAAAGCGCAAGAACGACACCAAGTCGTCACAAGCGTCGTTTTTAACGACATATTGACTGTCATTCCGTCCACCGCAGACCTTGCTCTGGCTCATTGGACGGACGGCATCTTGTTCCAGACATTGCCACACTCGGGAAATTCGCCGCGCATGCGGCCTTTGCTGTCCCCCGCCAACGAGTGAAACGAGCGTCTATGAGGAGAATGCCAAATGCTGAGCCTGAGATCGGTCAATCAATTCTACGGTCAAAACCACACCCTGTGGGACATCAACCTGGAGCTGCCGCGCGGCCAGTGCACCGTGCTGCTCGGGCGCAACGGCGTGGGCAAGACCACGCTGGTCAACTGCATCATGGGGCATTTGCCGGTGGTGAGCGGCAGCATGACCTGGCAGCCGGCGGATCAACCGCCGCAAAACCTGCTGCTGCAACCGATGGAGCGCCGCGCGGCACTGGGCATCAGCCACGTCCCGCAAGGGCGGCAACTCTTCTCGCAGCTGAGCGTGGAAGAGAATCTGCAGGTGGCGCAGATGGCCGTGCGCGGCGCCCCTCGCCGCATTCCGCCGCTGATCTACAGCCTGTTTCCCAATTTGCGCCAGATGCGTACCCGCCGCGCCGGCGATCTGTGCGAAGGCGCCCAGCGCCAGTTGGCGATCGGTCGTGCGCTGGCGCAGGAGCCGGCGCTGCTGATCCTCGACGAACCCACGGCGGGCGTGCCTCCCTCGATCGCCGCCGACATCGGCAACGTGATCCGCAGGCTCAACTATGAGTTGGGCATGACCATTTTGCTGGTAGAGCATCAGTTGCCGTTCGTGCGCCGGGTGGCGGACCGCTTTTGCCTGTTGGATAGCGGGCGCACCGTGGCGCACGGCGCGCTGGCGCAGCTGGATGAGGCGCTGATCGGCGCCGGGCTGGCGGGACAGGAAGGAAGATGAGGGGGAATCCCCCTCATGGGGCGTTTGTTTATAGCAGGCTGATGTCCAGATACTGCCCCAACCGCGCCCGTTCGGCCTGCGGCAGGTGCGGGATTTCGCCCAGCAGCGGCGCCGGCAGCATGCGGCGCAGCGTGGCCAGGTATTCCTGATGCCGCCGCCCCGGCGGCGTCACGTCGTTGGCGATCCAACCGGCCAGCGTCAGCCCCGCCTGTTGCACCGCCTGCGCCGTCAGCACCGCGTGGTTGATGCACCCCAGTTTGATGCCCACCACCAGGATCACCGGCAGTTGCTCCTGACGTACCCAGTCGGCGAAGGTGTACTCCGCCGACAGCGGAGTAAACCACCCGCCGGCGCCCTCGACCAGCACCCAGTCGGCGCGCTGCTCCAGCCGGCGCAGGCCGTCGGACAGCCGCGCCGCGTCGATCGGCCGGCCTTCATCGGCGCTGACGATATGCGGCGAGGTCGGTTCGGCAAAAACGTAAGGGTTCACTTCGTCGTAATCCAGCGCCACGCCGCTGTTGGCCTGCAGCGCCAGCGCGTCGCCGTTGCGCAGCCCCTCGGCGGTCATCTCGCTGCCGGAGGCCACCGGCTTATAGCCGGCGCTGCGGTAGCCCGCCCGGTTGGCGGCCTGCAGCAAGGCGCTGCTGGCGACGGTTTTCCCCACTTCGGTGTCGGTGCCGGTCACGAACCAACGTTTAATCACGATAAATCACTCCATAAGCCAGATGATAGCTGAGCGGGAACTGCCCCTGCCGGCACGGGTAAGCCGCCTGCAACGCGGCGAGACGGCCGCGCGACATCAGGCCGCCCTCTCGCCCCTGATGCAAATGCGTCGCCCCGATGCCCTTGAGCGAACGCATCAGCGTCATCACGTCCGGGTAGTTCAGGGTGCGTAATTCCGTCACCAGCTCGTGTCGATAGGCAGCGCAGGCGGCGCGGATCTGCGTCAACGGCAAAAAGGCGTTCACGTGACGTTCGCCGTCCACCTGTTGCCAGGCGTCCCCCAATTCCTGCAGCGAGCCCGCCGCCAGCGTGGAAAACAGGATCACGCCGCCGGGACGGGTCACGCGATACAGCTCCGCCAGCGCGGCGGGCAGATCGCTGCACCACTGCACTACCAGGCTGCTGAAACAGATGTCCATCGCCCCGTCGGGCAGTGGCACCTGTTCGATATCGCCCAGCAGATAATGGTGCGCCGCCTGTTGCTGACGGGCGAACGCCAACATCCCCGGCGCCAGATCGAGCGCGGTCACCTGCTTGCCGCGCTCACGCCACATACGGCTGAAATAGCCTGTGCCGCAGCCGGCGTCCAGCAGCCGTTCGCCCGGGTGGGAACTCCCCATCCCCAGTAAGCGCTCGCCAACGTCACGCTGCAGCGCGGCGGCGGCGTCGTAGCTGCCGGCCGCGCGGCTGAAGGCCGAGGCGACCGCCTGTTTGTTCACCCTGTCATTGGCTGACGTCATGCAATACCTCCAGCAGGCGATCGATGTCCTGCGGCTGGTGCGCCGCCGTCAGGGTAATGCGCAGCCGCGCGCCGCCCGGCGGCACCGTCGGCGGACGGATGGCGCTCACCCACAGCCCCCGCTCGCGCAGGCGGGTCGCCAGATCGAGCGCGCGTTGATTGTCACCCACCAGCAGCGGCTGGATGGCGGTGTCGGAGTCCGTCAGGGTCAGCGCCAACGGCGCCGCGCCCTGGCGGAAACGGCGAATATTGTCCTGCAGCCGGGCGCGCAGTTCATCGCCCTCTTGAATGCAGGCCAGCGCCGCCTGCAGCGCGCAGGCCTGCGCCGGCGGCATCGCGGTGCTGTAAATCAGATGGCGGGCGAACTGCAGCAGATACTCGGCGGTCGCCTCATCGCACAGCACCGCCGCGCCGCTGACGCCGAACGCCTTGCCGAAGGTCGCCACCAGCAGTTCAGGGCGCACGCCCTGCTGCCAGCAGCTGCCGCGGCCTTGCTCGCCGCGCACGCCGACGCCGTGGGCATCGTCCACCATCAGCCAGGCGCCCGCCGCGCGGGTTAAGCGGTACAGTTCCGCCAATGGCGCGCCGTCGCCGTCCATGCTGAACACCCCTTCGGTCACCGCCAGCCGCTGCCCGTCGCAGGGTTTGGCCAGCAAATCCGCCAAAGCCTGCGGCTGATTGTGCTGGAACCGGCGCAGCTCGGCCGGCGACTGCGCCGCCGCCTCCAGCAGCGAAGCGTGGCTGAGGCGATCGGCCAAAATGCGATCGCCCTTCTGCATCAACGCCGCCAGCACCGCCTGGTTGGCGGCGTAACCGGAGATGAACAGCAGCGCGCGCGGATAGCCGAGCCACGCCGCCAGTTGCTCTTCCAGCGCCTGATGCGCCACGCTAAAGCCGGTGACGTGGCCCGAACCGCCGCTGCCGACGCCGTAACGCTGCGCGCCCTGCTGCCAGGCGGCGATCACCCGCGCATCCTGGCTCAGCCCCAGGTAGTCGTTGCCCGAGAAGTTCAGATAGAGACGATCGCCGAGCCGGATCTGGCGGCCGTTGCCGCCCTCGGTGGCCTGTCGCCGACGGTAGGCGGCGTTGAAGCGCCGCTCCGCCAGCGCCTGCTCGATGCGTTGTGGCCAGCTCATCACGGCGCCGCGTTGTAAAACTCGGCGGTATCGGCGTTCAGCAGTTGCTTGGCCAGCACCTGCTGTTGCTGGTTGTCGCCGTGTTCGGTGGCGGTCTGCTGCGGGTTCAATCCCAGCTTGCGGAACAGCTGCAGATCCTTATCTTCTTCCGGATTCGGCGTGGTCAGCAGCTTGCAACCGTAGAAGATGGAGTTGGCGCCGGCCATGAAGCACATCGCCTGCGTCTGTTCGTTCATCTGTTCACGGCCGGCGGAAAGGCGGACATAAGAGGATGGCATCATGATGCGCGCCACCGCGATGGTGCGGATGAAGTCAAACGGATCGACGTCGTCGTTATCCGCCAGCGGCGTGCCTTTCACCTTCACCAGCATGTTGATCGGCACGCTCTCCGGCGGTTTCGGCAGGTTGGCCAGCTGCACCAGCAGCCCAGCGCGGTCGCGCACCGTTTCACCCAGCCCGACGATGCCGCCGGAGCACACTTTGATGCCGGCGTCGCGCACCTTGTCGAGCGTATCCAGACGCTCCTGGTAGCTGCGGGTGGTGATGATGTTGCCGTAGAACTCCGGCGAGGTGTCGAGGTTATGGTTGTAGTAATCCAATCCGGCTTCCGCCAGCCGCTCGGCCTGAGTGCCGTCCAGCGTGCCCAGCGTCATGCAGGTTTCCATGCCCATCGCTTTCACGCCCTGCACCATCTGCTGCAAATAAGGCATATCGCGCTCGTGCGGGTTCTTCCAGGCCGCGCCCATGCAAAAACGGGTCGAGCCGTTCGCTTTGGCTTTGCGCGCCGATTCCAGCACCTGCTCGACCTGCATCAGTCGCTCCGACTCCAGGCCGGTCTTGTAGCGTGAGCTCTGCGGGCAGTATTTACAGTCTTCCGGGCAAGCGCCGGTTTTGATCGACAGCAGCGTACTGACCTGCACCTGACGCGGGTCGAAGTGCCGGCGGTGTACGGTTTGCGCTTCGAACAGCAGTTCAAGCAGCGGTTTATCAAACAGGGCCTGGGCTTGCCCTACTGTCCAGTGAATGCGATCGGCCATCATGGCGTCTCCAAAACGAAAAAGTGTCGCCAGTTTAAATATTGTGGATATACTGTCAACCAATCTTAATTCAATTCGGTTTACAAGTATGTCTGTCACCGCTTCCGACCTGGCGTTTGACCAACGCCATATCTGGCACCCCTACACCTCCATGAGCCGCCCGTTGCCCTGTTACCCGATCGAGTCGGCCAGCGGCGTCGAGCTGCAGCTGGCGGATGGCCGGCGTCTGGTGGACGGCATGTCCTCCTGGTGGGCGGCGATCCACGGGTACAACCATCCGAGTCTGAATCAGGCCGCCAGTCAGCAACTGGAGAAGATGTCGCACGTGATGTTCGGCGGCATCACCCATCCGGCCGCCATCTCGCTGTGCCGTCGGCTGGTGGCGATGACGCCGGAAGCACTGCAGTGCGTGTTCCTGGCGGATTCCGGTTCGGTGGCGGTGGAAGTGTCGCTGAAGATGGCGCTGCAGTATTGGCAGGCGCGCGGCGAGCGCCGGCAGCGCATCCTGACGCTGCGCCACGGCTATCACGGCGATACCTTCGGCGCGATGTCGGTCTGCGATCCGGACAACTCGATGCACAGCCTCTATCAGGGCTATCTGGCGCCGCACCTGTTCGCCACCGCGCCGCAGTGCCGCTTCGATGAGGAATGGCGCGAAGAGGACATTGCGCCGTTCGCCGCGCTGCTGGAGCAGCACGCCGGTGAAGTGGCGGCGGTGATCCTGGAACCGGTGGTGCAAGGCGCCGGCGGCATGCGCATCTACCACCCAACCTACCTCAAGCGGGTGCGCGAGCTGTGCGATCGCCATCAGGTGCTGCTGATCGCCGACGAGATCGCCACCGGCTTCGGCCGCACCGGCAAGCTGTTCGCCTGCGAACACGCGCAGGTGGTGCCGGACATTCTCTGCCTGGGCAAGGCGCTGACCGGCGGCTACATGACGCTGTCCGCTACCCTGACCACCCGCCACGTAGCGGAGACCATCAGCAACGGCGCGGCCGGCTGCTTTATGCACGGGCCGACCTTTATGGGCAACCCGCTGGCCTGTGCGGTGGCGGACGCCAGCCTGGCGCTGCTGGCGGAAAATCGCTGGCAGGCGCAGGTGAGCGCCATCGAAGCCCAGTTGAAGCGGGAACTGCTGCCGTTGGCGGCGCTGCCGAAGGTGGCGGACGTGCGGGTGCTGGGGGCGATTGGGGTGGTGGAGATGCGCGAACCGGTGAATGTCGCCGAGCTGCAGCGCGGGTTCGTCGAGCGCGGGGTGTGGATCCGGCCATTCGGCAAACTGATTTACCTGATGCCGCCTTACATCATCGAAGCGGAACAGCTCAGCCGCCTGACCGCCGCCGTGGCCGCCGCCGCGCGTTAATGCCTTACCAATGCTGGTCCAGATAGCGGGCCAGCAATCCCAGACACAGTAGCCAGAGTAAAATGATCATCACCGCCGCCATGCGGCCGGTGGGGTTATCGACGCGCTTTTGCGCCTTCTCGCGCAGCTCGGCCATCAGCGGTTTGGGGATCAGGCGCACCGCCAGCATGATGCCCAACGGCACGATGATCACATCGTCCAGATAGCCCAGCACCGGAATGAAATCCGGGATCAAATCGATTGGCGAGATCGCATAGCCGGCCACCAGCAGCGCGATCAACTTGGCGTACCACGGGGTGCGCTTATCACGGGCGGCCAGCCACAGCGCGTAGATATCGCGTTTGATGCCTTTGGCCCAACGGCGCAACCAGCCGAACCACGGCGTGCGTTTTTTCAGTGAAATCATGATTACTTCATATAAGAACGTAAAACGGTCATCAATTGCTCGATGTCCTGCTCACGCTGCTGCGGCGTAGCGTCCGCGGCAGCCAGATGTTCGCGCACATGCCCTTCCAGCACCTGCGCCATTAAACCGTTGACCGCGCCGCGCACCGCCGCGATCTGCTGCAGAACAGCAGAACATTCGCCGCCGCTCTCCAGCGCGCGCTCCAGCGCTTCGGCCTGCCCTTTAATGCGGCGCACCCGCGCCAACAGCTTCTTTTGATCTCTGAGGGTATGGCTCATTATTTCCGCCCGATTGTTATTTACTATACTGGGGTATAGTATATTCCAGCACACTGCCTTTTGCTGAGGAACTTCACCATGACGTCTCACGCGCCCGCTTTGCACCGCGAGCACAGCCACGTTTTTGACGATGGTAACCCATTGGCCGAAAGAAACACCAGATGGGCGGTGATACTCACCGCCAGCATGATGGTCATCGAGATCGCCGGCGGTTGGCTGTTTAACTCGATGGCATTGCTGGCCGACGGCTGGCACATGAGCTCGCATGCGCTGGCTCTGGGCTTGTCGCTGCTGGCTTACGGCGCCGCACGCCGGTTGGCCAAGGATCGCCGTTTCAGCCTCGGCACCTGGAAAATAGAAGTGCTGGCCGGTTACACCAGCGCGGTGTTGTTGGTGCTGGTGGCGGCGCTGATGCTGTTCCAGTCAGCGCAGCGGCTGCTGAATCCCAGCCCGATTCATTACAACGAAGCCATCACCATCGGTACGATCGGGCTGGCCGTCAATCTGCTTTGCGCCTGGCTGTTGCGCGGCGGCGGCCACCATCACCACCACGGGGATAACCACGATGACCCTCATCATGACCTCAACCTGCGCTCCGCCTATATCCACGTCATCGCCGACGCCGCCACCTCGGTGTTGGCCCTCGTCGCGCTGTTTGGCGGCAAGCTTTGGGGCGCCGCTTGGCTCGATCCGTTGATGGGCATCGTCGGCGCGATGATGGTGGCCGCCTGGGCCTATAGCCTGATGCGCGATAGCGGGAAGATTTTGCTGGATGCCGAAATGGACGCCCCCGTGGCGCAAGAGATTCGTCAGACCCTGGCCACTTCCGGCCACCCACTCACGCTGACCGATTTGCACGTAGGCCGCATCGGTAAAGGAAAATATCATTGCGTCATCGCCCTGAGCAGCGCCGATCGCGCCCTCACCGCCGATCGGGTGCGCCAACTGTTGGCCGCGCATCCCGAACTGGTGCATGTCACCGTCGAGATCAACCGTCCGCCGTTGGCGCAAGGGGTTGTATTGTTCCACCGAAAAGATCTAGCTTAGGGGTCCGCGTTTATCGATAACTGGGAGTCATTATGGCTTTTCGTTTGTACAGCAACGATCTGCAGGACGGCGGCACAATGCCGCAGACGCAGGTCTTCAACGGCATGGGCTACCACGGCGATAACCTGTCGCCGCACCTGGCCTGGGACAGCGTGCCCGAGGGCACCAAGAGCTTCGTCGTCACCCTGTACGATCCCGACGCCCCAACCGGCTCCGGCTGGTGGCACTGGGTGGTGGCCAATATTCCGGCCGACGTGCGTGAGCTGCCGCAGGGCGCAGGCTCCGGCAAAGCGCCGCTGCCGAGCGCCGCGCTGCAAACCCGTACCGACTTCGGTTCGGCCGGTTACGGCGGCGCCGCGCCGCCGAATGGCGAAAGCCACCGCTATCAGTTCACCGTGCACGCGCTGGACGTGGAAAGCATTGAGGTGGATGAAGGGTCCAGCGGCGCACTGGTGGGCTTTAACGTGCATTTCCACAGCCTCGGCAGCGCCACGCTGACGGTGATGTTCAACTGATCCCCCGCCCATAAAAAAGCGCGGCTCAACCGAACCGCGCTTTTTCCATACTCCTCTGACCGACGAATTACTTCGCCAGCACGCTGACCCACATCGGGCCTTTGCCCACCGGATAACGCGCCAGCGTGGTCAGCTCGCCGCTGGCCTGATCAATTTCATGCACCGCGATATGATCGGACTTCTGGCCGGACGAAATCACGAAGCGGCCGCTGTGATCGATATTGAAACCGCGCGGCTGCGTTTCGGTCGGATAATAGCCGACCACGCTCAACGTGCCGCCGTCTTCGGAGACGCTGAAGAGGGTCAGAATGCTGGCGGTGCGATCGCTGGTGTAGAGGAAACGGCCGTTCGGCGTGATATGAATGTCCGCCGCCCAGCGGGTGCCGTCGAAGTCGTCCGGCATGATATCCAGCGTTTGCGTCACGGTGTATTTGCCGCCGTTTTCCGAAATCGCCAGCACGTCCACCGTGCCGTTCAACTCATTGACGCAGTAGGCGAACTTGTCGTTATGGTGGAACGCCATATGGCGCGGGCCGGCGCCGGCGGCGATATCCACCGCCTCCTGCGCGTGCGGCGTCAGCTGGCCCGCCAGGCTCAGGTTGAACAGACGGATGCGGTCTTCTTTCAGACACGGCACCAGCACCAGCTGGTTGGTCGGATCGATGTTCGCCGAGTGCGGCGCGCTCAGGCCGTCGATCTGTTGGATCGGCGCCGTCACCACGCCGTCGTGGCCGATCGGGCTGATGCTGGCGCAGTTGCCGCTGTAGGAGGCGGAGAACAGATAACGCCCCTGCAAATCGGTGGAGATATGGGTCGGGCTGCCCGGCAGCGGCGCCATGCCGGCCTGCTGCAGCGTGCCGTCCGCCTCGATGCGGTAGCTAACGATGCCGAACGCCGGACGCACGCCGACGTACAGGTGGGTCTTGTCCGGATGAAGGGTCATCGGCTGTACCTGGCCCGGCACGTCAACGGTTTGCAGCAGCGCCAGCGCGCCGGCGTCGTCCAACTGCCAGACGTGGATCTGCTGGCTCTCCGGGCTGGCGACATAAACGATTTGCTTCATGTGTTCTCCTTGCAAAGGGTAAAAGAGGAACCGGTTTCAGGCCGTTCGATTGCTCCTAGCTTACCGCACATCCGTCGCATGGCAACCCTGCTTAGCACCGGAAGCTCACGCGGTTTTCTCCATAGGCTATCCGGTGTACCATCGGATTAATTTTATGGCTAACGATAACGAGAACCCTATGAGCTACCGCGTCATCGCCCTCGATCTTGACGGCACCCTGCTGGACAATCAAAAACGCATCTTACCGCAGTCGCTGGAAGCGCTGGCGCAGGCGCGCGCCGCCGGCGTCCAGGTGGTGGTGGTCACCGGCCGCCATCACGTCGCCATCCATCCGTTTTACCAGGCGCTGCAGATAGATACCCCGGCCATCTGCTGCAACGGCACCTACCTGTATGATTTTCAGCAGAAAAAGGTGCTGGCTGCCGATCCCTTGGCGAAGGAGCAAGCCAAGCAGGTGCTGCAGATGCTCAAACAGACCGACATTCACGGGCTGATGTACGTTGACGATGCCATGCTGTATCAAGAGCCGAGCGGCCATGTGATTCGCTCGCTGGCCTGGGCCGAAACCCTGCCGGCGTCGCAGCGCCCGACGCTGCTGCAGGTCGGCAGCCTGGCGCAGGCGGCCGACGACGCGCAGGCGATCTGGAAATTCGCCACCTCGCACGCCGATATTCCGGCGCTGCGCGAGTTTGCCGACACGGTGGAAAAAGAGCTGGGGTTGGCGTGCGAATGGTCCTGGCACGATCAGGTAGATATCGCCAAAGGCGGCAACAGCAAAGGCAAACGCCTGCGCCAATGGGTGGAGTCGCAGGGGCTGAGCATGGATCAGGTGGTGGCGTTCGGCGACAACTACAATGACATCAGCATGCTGGAAGCGGTCGGGTTGGGCGTGGCGATGGGCAACGCCGATGACGCGATCAAGGAATGCGCCGATCTGGTGATCGCCGATAACCTGCAGCCGGGCATCGCCGAGGTGATCCGCACCCGCATACTCTAGTTTTTTCGCCCTCCCGCCGGGAGGGCCTGCCTTAGCGGCTCTCGCGGCTGATCGACACGCTCTTCACCTGCGCGTACAGCCACTGCCCGGGGCGGATCGCCAGTTCATCGCGCGCCCACGGCGTGATCCGCGCCCACAGCACGTGTTCCCCGACCGCCAGCTTCACTTCCACCTGCCCGTCCACGTCCAGACACTCGCTGACCTTGGCCGGCAAGACGTTGCGAATGCTGCTGTTGACCGGCGGTTGCAGCACCAGCGAGACGTCGGCGGCGTTGATGCGAATGCGCAGTTGGGTGCCCAATTCGGCGTCGATGCCGCTGACCCACAGCCGTTGATCGCCGAGCGCCAGCGCGGTCATGGCATAGCGTTGATGATGCTCAATCACGCTGACGCGCAGCACGCTGCTCTGATCTTCACGTTGCAGCCACGGCCGCAGCGCGCTGCTGGCCCAGACGGCTTCCAGCCCGCCGAACGCGCGCACCTCACCGCGATCCAGCACCATCACCTGCTCGGCCAGCCGCAGGATCTCGTCCAGGCTATGGCTGACGTAGAGGATAGGGATGTTCACGTCCTGCGCCAACCGCTCCAGATACGGCAGCAGCTCGCGTTTGCGCGGCAGATCGAGCGAGGCCAACGGTTCGTCCATCAGCAGCAGTTCCGGCGCCGTCAGCAGCGCGCGGCCGATCGCCACCCGCTGTTTTTCACCGCCGGAGAGCGTCAACGGCAGCCGATTAAGCAGCGGCCCGATGCCCAGCAGCTCGACAATGGTATTGAACTGCGCGCGCATGCCGGCCGCCATGCCGTACTGCAGGTTGCCGCGCACCCGATAATGCGGGAACAGCCGCGCATCCTGAAACACGTAGCCGATTCGGCGCTTTTCCGGCGGCAGGCAGAGGCCCGCGGCGGTATCCACCAGCGTGCGGCCATTGAGCGCGATGCGCCCCTGCTGTAAACGGGTCAGGCCGCCGATGGCGTTGATCAGGGAGGTTTTTCCCGCGCCGGACAGGCCGAAAATCGCGGTGATGCCCTTCGCCGGCAAATCGGCGCGGACGTTGAGATTAAGGTCGCCCAGCTGCTGCGAGAAGTCCAGCTCCAGCATTTACGCCCCCATCCGTTTGCGGCCCCAGCGGGCCAGCCATTCGGACACCATCAGCGAAGCCAGCGACAGCACGATGGCGATCGCGCACAGACGCGCGGCGGCGGCCTCCGCCCCCGGCGTTTCAATCAGCGTATACATCGCCAGCGGAATGGTGCGGGTTTCACCGGGAATGTTGGAGACGAAGGTGATGGTGGCGCCGAACTCCCCCAGCGAGCGGGCGAAGGCCAGTACCACGCCGACAATGACGCCGGGCAGCGACAGCGGCAGCGTGATGGTGAAAAACACCCGCCATGGGTTGGCGCCCAGCGTGCGCGCCGCCAGCTCCAGCCGAGTGTCCACCGCCTCCAGCGCCAGCCGGATAGCGCGCACCATCAGCGGAAACGCCACCACCGCCGACGCCAGCGCGGCGCCGCGCCAGCTAAAGCTGAAGCTGAAGCCAAACCAGTCGTACAGCCGCTCGCCGATGACGCCGCGCCGCCCCATGGCGATCAGCAGCAAATAGCCGACCACCACCGGCGGCAGCACCAGCGGCAGGTGAATGACGCCATCCAGCAGCGCCTTGCCGGGAAAACGGCAACGCACCAGCACCCAGGCCATCAGAATGCCGAACGGCAGGCTGCAGACCACCGCCAAACCGGAGACTTTCAGGCTCAGCTCAACCGCCTGCCACTCATACTCGCTCAGAATCATTTACGCGGGGTGAATCCATAATGTTCGAAAATAGCGGCCGCTTCCGGACTCTTCAGATAGGTATAGAAAGCGCTGACCGTCGGAGTTTGACGATCTTTCACTATCGCCATCGGATATTCAACCGGTTTGTGGCTGTCTTCCGGGAACACGCCCACCACTTTCACCTTGTCGCTGGCGACCGCATCGGAGCCGTAGACGATGCCGAGCGGCGCTTCACCGCGCTCCACCAACGCCATCGCGCTGCGCACGTTGTTGGCGCGCGCCAGTTTCGGTTCCAGCGCGCGCCAGGCGCCCAGATGCTCCAGCGCCTCTTTGGCGTAGATGCCGGCCGGCACGTGATCCGGATCGCCCACCGCCAGGCGGCCGCCGCTGAGCAGCTTGGCCCAGTCGGTCTGCTTGTCGATGGCGATCTTGTCTTGTTTATCGTTCTTGGCGGCGATCAGCACCAGTTCGTTGCCCAGCAGCGTGTAACGGGTGTCTTTCACCATCTGCTGCTTGTCGATGGCGTAATCCATCCACTGCTGATCGGCGGAGATAAACAGATCGGCCGGAGCGCCCTGCTCAATTTGGCGCGCCAGCGTCGAGGACGACGCAAAGGAGGAAACCACCTGCACGTCCTTGCCTTTTTGATATTGGGTGGCGATGTCCTGCAGCGCGTTGGTCAGCGACGCGGCGGCGAACACGGTGATCTTTTCCGCCGCCGAAGCCTGAGCCACCAGGCCCGATGCCAGAACGATCCCGCCAACCCATTTGGTCCATTGCTGTTTCATTGTTTTTCTCCGCAAGTTAACGTGCATTATCACTCTTCGTTATATAAAAAATAATATAACGTTGCGCGAAAGCTTGTCATGCGGTTTATCGGCAAAGCGTGAGATAACTTGAGGAATGCCCGCCGGGGGATGCCGGCGGATATCGGGATGGGGAACGGTCAGTGCTGGGTGCGGTTTTCTTTCGAACGGCCAACTTTGGAGAAGACGTTGAACACTTCGCCAAAACCGTAGATCAGGCCGAGAATGAGCGCCATGACCACCGGCACCATCACCACGGCGAATAACAGACTTTTCAATAATTCCAACATGATAGCCTCGCTTAACTGCCCATTGAGCGGCAAATGCCTTTCACCGCATATCGGGTTATTCTAACCCAAAAAAATCGCTAAAACCGGAGTTATTTTAGCCAGCGAGGCGAAATTGTGATCGGCCAAACGTGCCCTTTCAGCCTCCCTCATCCCGGCGCGGGGTAATAGATCAATGGCGGCGCATAGCCGGCGGGCGCCGCCAGCTTGGCCTCCACACCATATACCGCGTGAATGTTCTCCGGCGTCAGCGCCTGCCGCGGCGCGCCCGCCGCACAGATCCCGCCCCGCTGCAGCAGCGCGATCCGATCGCAATAACAGGCCGCCAGATTCAGATCGTGCAGCGTCACCACCACGCTGAGTTTCAGCCGCCGCAGCAAGGCCATAAACTGCTGCTGATGGGCGATATCCAGATGATTGGCGGGTTCGTCCAGCAGCAGCCACGGCGTTTGCTGCGCCAGCGCGCGCGCCAGATGCACCCGCTGTCGTTCACCGCCGGACAGCCGCTGCCAATCGCGATCGGCCAGGTGGCTGATGCCCACTTGCTCCATCGCCAGCCCGGCGAGGCGGCGATCCTCGGAACCAAAACCACGCCAGCGGCCGACATGGGCCAGACGCCCCAACAATACCGCCTCCTTCACCGGCAGCGCGAAGGCGCCGGGGGCAGATTGCTCGAGAAAAGCGATGCGCCTGGCGCGTTCCCGCCCGGAAAATGCGGCGATTTCGCGCCCTTCCAGCCAAACGCGGCCGCCGGCGGCGGGCTGCAGCCCAGCCAGCAGCTTAAGCAGCGTCGATTTACCGCTGCCGTTGACGCCGAGCACGCCGGTGATCTCACCGGGCAAGGCGCAGAAACTGAGATTTTCCAGCACCGTGCGCGCCCCCGCTCGCCAGCTCACCGCTTCGGCGCACAGGCCGGATCGCGCTTTTTCAATCGTCATGCATTGACCTTTCGATACAGCAACAGCAGGAATATCGGCACCCCCAGCAGCGCCGTCAGCACGCCGACCGGCAGCTCGCGCGGCGCAAACAGCGTTCTGGCCAGCGTGTCTGCCGCCACGGCGAACAGGGCGCCGCACAGCGCGCTGGCCGGCAACAGCAGCCGATGCCGCGAGCCCACCAGCCGCCGGGCGACATGCGGCACCGTCAGCCCGATAAACCCCACCGCGCCGCTGAACGCGACGATCGCCGCCGTCAGCGCGGTGGTCACCACATACAGCAGCAGCTTCAGCGGGGCCACCGCCACCCCCAGCGAAGCGGCGGTCACGCCGCCAAACGCCAGCGCGTCCAGTTCGCCCGCCCGCAGCCAGCAAAGCAGCAGCGTCGCCGCCAGCGCCAGCCCGCACAGCCCGACCTGCGGCCAGCGCGCGTCGCTGAACGATCCCAGCAGCCAGAACATCACGCCGCGCGTGGTGTTGGCGTCCGCCTGCCAAAGTGTGATCAGCGAAGTCAGCGCGGAGAGCAGCTGCGTCACCGCCACCCCGGCCAGAATAAACAGCGTGGACTCCCCCTCCAGCGAACGTCCGGCCAGCAGCATCACCAATGCAAACGCCGCCAGCGCGCCGATAAACGCCCCGCCGGACACCGACAATAGGCCGCCCCCCAGCCCCAACACCAACACCGTCACCGCCCCCACGCCGGCGCCGGAGGAGATCCCCAGCACCCAGGGATCGGCCAGCGGGTTGCGGGTCAGCGACTGCAGCACGGTGCCCGCCAGCGCCAGCCCGGCGCCGGCCAGCGCCGCCAGCAGCGCGCGCGGCATCCGCAGCGACCAGATGATGCGCTGATACACCTCGGTATCGGTCTGCGCACCGCCGCTGACGCCGAGCACGATGCGCCAGGCGTCGTGCCACGCGATCGGCGCGGGCCCCGACAAGGTGGCGCCCAGCAGGGCCAGCGGCAGCGCCGCCGCCAGCAGCAACAACCCGCCGGCCTCACGGCCGGGCAGTAACCGCCGGCTCATGCTATTTCCAGCCTGCGATCACATAGTCGTCCAACAGTTGCCATACCGTCCCCGCCTCGCTGAAACCGGCTTGTCTGAGGGCCGCGAGCTGGAAATCCACCGGCGTCGGCGGCGGTACCGGCCGGCCGGCGAACAGCGCTTCGCGCTCGGCCTGATAAGCGGCCAAGGCCGGCGATTGCAGAGCGCCGGCGAACCAACGATCCCAATCCTCAACGCCGCTGTCCCAGGCGTGTTGTTGGGTCTGCTCGTCGTGCCGTTCGGCCAACGCTTTCAGCCGTGGCTGACGGTGGTCATAGCGCTGATGATCGGCATTGAGGAATACGCCGCCGGCGGCCAGCAGCCCGGCGACGTTACGGTACAACGCCAGCTGCTGCTCCGGCATCAGCCAGTGCAGCGCCGTGCTGGACACCGCCGCTTGCGGCGTGGGGCCGGACAGCACGGAAAAACAGGCAGGATCCGCCAGATCGGCCTGCAGAATGCGGATCCGATCGCCGTACGCCGCCAGCGCGCCGCGCGCCACCGCCAGCAGCAGCGGATCGAGATCGATGGCGGTCACCCTGGCCTGCGGAAAGCGCTGCAAAATACGCAGGCTCAGCGATCCCGGGCCACAGGCCAGATCCAGCACGTGAAAATCCTGGCCGACGGCCAGCGCCAGCACGTCCAGCTGGGCGTTAAAACGCGCTTCGCGTTCGGCGATGTAAGCCGCCTGCTGGCGATCCCAGGAGTCCAGCAGCGAAGAGAATGAAACGGCAGTCATATCAAGGTTCCTTGTTGGAAAGCGTCGGAGTCTGCGGCGGCAAGGCCGCCAGGCCCCGAATCAAACGGCCCAGCGCCGCCACGGTGCGGGCGGAAGGGTCCATGTCGTAACCGGGGAGGATCACGTAGCGCCGCTGACGTACGGCGCGCAGCGTAGCGGTCAGCGGGTGATGCTCCAGAAAGGCGATCTTGTCGGCCGCGCTGTCCCCGAAGCCACCGCGCGGCAGATCGCCAAGCACGATCGCATCCGGATCGCGGGCGGCGATAATCTCCCAGGATACCGTCGGCCACAGCTCGGGCAGATCGCCGAACAGGTTCTCGCTGCCGACGCTGCGGCTCAGCAAACCTGGCGCGCCGCAGCAACCCGCCACGTAGGGCGTCTGCGTGCCGGCATACCACCACAGCAGACGCCGATGCGGCAATGGCGCGCGCTGCGGTTCGAGCGCCTTCAGCTGCTCGCGCAGCCGCGCGATCAGCACTTCACCGGCGCGGCCAGCGTTAAAAATGCGCGCCAGCTCCCGCAGCTCGGTGAAAATGTCTTCGAACGTCAGCGCGGCGGCGATCGCGCTTTGCTGGCCGCTGCAGGCGCCGGGGGAGAGATAAGTGTCGATGCCCCATTCCGCCAACCGCGCCCGATCGGGCGTTTCCGGGCTGTGCAGCCAGTAATAGCTGGCCGAATAGACAAAATCCGGCCGCATCAGCAGCAACGCTTCCGCCGTGGGCGGCGCCGGGCCGGCGGGCGCCCGCAGCGTATCGGCCGACGCCGTCGGCGCGGGATCGCGCGTGCGGTCATACCCGACCACGCCGATCGCACGGCCAGCCAGCCCCAGCGCCAGCAGGTTTTCCAGCGCCGGATTGGCGTAGACCAGCACCCGCTGCGGCGGCTGCGGGTAATCGCGCATTGCCCCGCAATTGTGCAGGCTGACAGCATAGGCGTGCAGCGGCACGCCCCAGCCCAATCCCAGGGCGCACAACAACAGGTAAAGCGAACGTTTCACGACGTCAGAACCTGACCGACACGAAGGTTTCATAGCTGCGCGGCGGCGCGATCAGCGCCTGATCCGGGTAGGTGCGCTGATAGGCGTACAGCTGGTTGGTGGCGTTGCGAATGCGGAAACCGACATCGACGATCGGCGTCAGCTGATAATCCGCCGCCAGATCAAGCGTGGTGTACGCACGCATCTTGCGCTGGTTGGCGTCGTCGTTGTAACTGCTGCCGACATAGCGCAGCGAAGAAGCCAGCCCCAAACGTTCCGTCGCCTGATAATGCACGCTGAGGTTGGCGGTCCAGTCCGGGATATAGGCCGGGCGATTGCCGTTGTAGCTGCGCAGCGGGCTGCCGCCGCGATAGTCGTCGTAGCGGGCGTGCGTATAGGCGGCGTTGCCGGCCAGCTCCCAACGATCGTCGGGACGCAGCACCACGCCAAGCTCGATGCCGCGCGACGTCTGCCTGCCTACCGCGTTCAACGCATCCGGCCGCTGCGCATCGGGCACAAACAGGTTGTCCTTGCGCAGTTCATACAGCGCCAGCGTCGCCTCGCCCTTGTGATCCCAAAATTGCCCTTTGGCGCCGGCCTCCCACTGGCGCGCTCGCGTCAGCGGCAGATCGGTCTGCGTCGGGCTGAGGAAGAACAGATCGTTGCCCGGCTCCTGGCCGGTGGTGTAGTTGGCGTAAAGCGTGAGGTTATCGGTCAGCGCATAGCTGGGGCCCAGGCTCCAGGTGCTGAAAACATAGGTGCGCGCGCGGCTGTCTTCCTGCGGCCCCTGGAAGCGCCAGTCCATGTCCATATGGTTGTAGCGCAGTTGGCCCAGCAACGCTAAACGCTCGGTCAGGCTGAAGCGATCTTCAAGAAAAGCGGCGTACTGATTCTGAGTAACGTGGCGCACCGGCGCGCGTTGACTGGCGGTGCCCTGAGCGAACGGTTCTCTGGGCGGCGCGCCGAGCGGCACGTCCTCGGAGCCGGGGAAACCGTTGGAGTAGTACTGAAAATGCCGCTTGCTCAGATCGAAGCCGACCAGCAACCGGTTATCGAAACCGGCGATAACGCGATCGAACACCAGCGAACTGCGGTTGCCGATCAGATCGTCGTCGTGCGCCAGAGCGCCGAAAGAGTCGCGGTTGACGTCGCCGGGCCGAGCCGCCGCCGCGACGCGGAAACGTTCGACGTTGCGCCATTCGCGAAAGCCGCTGTAGTAATAGAATTGGTTATGCCACTCCACTTCGGGCGTCATAAACCAGTCCAGACTGGCCTGAAACGCGGTGGCGTTGCTCTGGATGCGGCTGTCGGTCAGGTTGTTGTAATTGATGTCGCGCAGCTCGCCGGCAATGCGCCCATTCAGCAGCGGCGTGCCGTAGTAAGGGTTGTTGGTGCGGTTGAGCATGCGGTCCAGGCTCAGCGTCAGCAACGCATCGTCCGTCAATTTAAACAGCAGCGAGCCGGAAACCCGCTTCTGCCGATCGCGTTCATACTGCACGTTGCTGCCGCTGTCGTTGCCACTGACGTCTAACCGGTACGCCACCGCATCGTCCACCAGCGCGCCGCCGGCCCCCAGATGCAGACGCTGGCTGCGGTAGCTGCCGAAGCCATAGTCGAGTTCAACCGGCTGGCGGCTGAAGGTCGGCCGCCGCGAGATCAGGTTGACGCTGCCGCCTGCGGCGCTCAGTCCGTTCAATGCCGACCCCGGCCCGCGCAGCACCTCGATGCTGTCGTAATGCGCCGGATCGCCCAGCTGCAGCGTGCTGCCGGGCATCTCTACGCCGTTATACAGCCAGGCGATCGGCCGAAAACCGCGCGCGGAAAAGTTGTTGGACAACGTTGGCGAAGCGACGCCGGACAGACCGGTGGCGTGCTCGACGGCGGCGGCCAGCGAGCGATCGCCCCGCTGTTGGATCGCCCGCGCGCGGATGATATCGACGCTGCGCGGCGTCTCCCGAGCGCTCAGCCCGAGCTGTGACGCGCTGCGGCTCAGGGCGTTCAACGCATCGTAACGCCCGGCGGAGGCCGCCGCCTCCACGGTGAGATGTTCTTCACATCCCGTGGCATTGCGGGCTTTATCGCAGTCGGCGGCGAAAGCCAGCGGCGCCGTCAGTGCGCCGCCGACCCAGGCGGCAAGGCATAAAGATTTTCTGGGCGTGCCAAGACGCCGGCGTGTCGTACTCATGTGGTGCATCCCTGTGGTGAAATAAAAACCGGCCGCAGCCGGCGTAAAGCCTTATTGTTTTTCTGTTATGTTATATTATAACAATAAAGCAATACCAGTCTTTATTACCCCCGCTCTCCAGCGCACTGCGTTTGGCGCTTTGTCGCCAAATCGGCGACAATAAGATTTTTGCCGCCGACAGGATGCGCTATGCAGGCCGAAATTCTTCTGACTCTCAAACTCCAGCAAAAGCTGTTCGCCGATCCGCGCCGCATCGCGCTGCTGAAACAGGTACAGCACACCGGCTCCATCAGCCAGGGCGCCAAACTGGCGGGCATCAGCTACAAAAGCGCCTGGGACGCCATCAATGAGATGAACCAACTGGCGGAACACACGGTGGTGGACCGCGCCACCGGCGGAAAAGGCGGCGGCGGCGCGCAGCTGACGCACTACGGCCAACGGCTGATCCAGCTGTATGACCTGCTGGGCCAGGTGCAGCAAAAGGCCTTCGATGTGTTGCAGCAGGACGATCTGCCGCTCGACAGTCTGCTGGCGGCCATCTCGCGCTTCTCGCTGCAAACCAGCGCGCGCAATCAATTTTTCGGCACCGTCATCGAGCGCGATCATCAGCAGGTGCAGCAGCATCTGGCGATCTTGTTGAACGACGGCAGCACTCGCCTGACGGCGGCCATCACCCAGCAAAGCGCCGACCGGCTGCAACTGACGCCGGGCAAAGAGGTGCTGGCGCTGATCAAGGCGCCCTGGGTGCGGTTAAGCGTCGAGACGGCGGAACATGCCGACGCGGATAACGCGCTGGCGGGCGTGGTGGCCGGCATTCAGCCGGGCGCCGAACACAGCGAGGTGCTGGTGACGCTGGCGGGGGGCGAAACCCTGTGCGCCACGCTGACGACGGCGGAGTTGCAGCGCCTGCAGCTGAGCGTCGGCGCCGCCGTACACGCCCTGTTCAACGCCGACCACGTGATTGTCGCCACGTTGTGTTAAGCGCAACGTAACGTTGCATTTTTGTTGATTGACATCCCCCTGCAATACGCCTATTTCTAAGGCAAATAATTGCAAAAAAAGGAACAGGTGATGTCGTCGTTGCATATTTCGCAAGGTTCATTCCGCTTAAGCGATACCCGCACCCTGACGCTGGACGCGCTGGAAATCCAGGCCGGCGACAGCTGGGCCTTCGTCGGCGCCAACGGCAGTGGCAAATCCGCCCTGGCGCGCGCGCTGGCCGACGAACTGGTTCTGTTGAGCGGCGAGCGCCGCAGCGACTTTCAGCACGCGGTGCGCATCTCCTTCGAACAGCTGCAAAAAATGGTCAGCGACGAGTGGCAACGCAACAATACAGATCTGCTCAGCGCGGACGAAGACGACACCGGCCGCACCGCGGCGGAGATCATTCAGGAAGAGGTGAAAGACGCCGCGCGCTGTGAGCGGCTGGCCGCGCAGTTCGGCATCACCGCCCTGCTGACGCGCCGCTTCAAATACCTCTCCACCGGCGAAACGCGCAAGACCCTGCTGTGCCGGGCGCTGATGCCCGAGCCCGACCTGCTGATCCTCGACGAACCCTTCGACGGGCTGGACGTGCACTCGCGCGCGCAGCTCGCCGCGTTGCTGAGCGAGCTTTCCGCCCAGGGCCAAACCGTGGTGCTGGTGCTCAACCGGTTCGACGAAATACCGGATTTTGTCCGCCAGGTGGGCGTGCTGGCGGACTGCACCCTGACCAGCCGCGGGCCGCGCAGCCAGGTAATGGCGGACGCGCTGGTGGCGCAGTTGGCGCACAGCGAAAACCTCAGCGGGCTGGCGCTGCCGGAAACCGAGGATCCGACGCAAAAAGTGGCCCTGCCGGCGGATAGGCCGCTGATCGTCCTGCGCGACGGCGTGGTCAGCTATAACGATCGGCCGATCCTCAATCATCTCGACTGGCAGGTTAACCCCGGCGAGCACTGGCAGATCGTCGGCCCGAACGGCGCCGGCAAATCCACGCTGCTCAGCTTGATCACCGGCGATCATCCACAGGGCTACAGCAACGATCTGACGCTGTTCGGCCGCCGCCGCGGCAGCGGGGAAACCATCTGGGAAATCAAACGCCATATCGGCTACGTCAGCAGCAGCCTGCATCTGGATTATCGCGTCAACACCAGCGTGCGCAACGTGGTGCTGTCAGGGTTCTTCGATTCGATCGGCATTTATCAGGCGGTCTCGGATCGTCAGCGGCAGCTGACAGAGCAATGGCTGGCGCTGCTCGGGCTCAACGGCGCGCGCGGTGACGCCCCGTTCCACAGCCTTTCCTGGGGCCAACAGCGGCTGGCGCTGATCGCCCGCGCGCTGGTGAAACACCCGGCGCTGCTGATCCTCGACGAGCCGCTGCAGGGGCTGGATCCGCTCAATCGCCAGCTGGTGCGCCGCTTTATCGACGTGCTGATCGGCCAGGGCGCCACCCAGTTGCTGTTTGTCTCGCACCATGCCGAAGATGCGCCGCAGTGCATCACTCACCGCCTCAGCTTCGTGCCCGACGGCGAAGGCGGCTATGGTTACCAACAGCAACGGCTGGAGGCGGCCTCCGCCTGAAACGCGGCGTAAACATATCCGGCAACACTTCACCGCAGCACATCACATTTGGCCTTTTATCATAGAAAGGAAGAAGGCCATTTTTGGAGACGCCATGTCCGCTGCGTTGATTATCATCGACCTGATCGAAGATCTGATCGGGCCCAAAGGGCGCGCCAACCACTGCCGCGAACAGGTGATGACGACCCACCTGCTTGCCAACGTCAATGCCGCCGCGGCCTATGCCCGGGTGCGAAAAATCCCGGTGATTTGGGTGCGGGTGGGATTCGCCGACGATTATCATGACATCCCGCCCCATTCGCCGCTGTTCAACCATCTCAAGCAGATCGGCGCGCTGCGGCTAAATGGCCCGGGCTGCCGCTGGATGCCCGAACTGCATCAGGAAGAGACCGATCTGCAGTTTGAAAAAACGGCAGTCAGCGCTTTCTCCGGTAACAATTTGTTAGCCTGGCTGCGGCAACATCGGTGCCACCATCTGCTGCTGGCGGGCATCAGCACGCCGCTCGCCATCGAGAGCACCGCGCGGCAGGCGCACGACGCCGGCTTTCAGGTGACCGTGCTGCACGATCTGTGCGCGGCCCCCACGCAGGAGATCCACCAGCAGAGCCTGGATACCCTGCAAAACCTGGCCGAAATCACCCGTTCGCAGGCATGGATGAAAGGCTAACCCTCCTCGCCGCCGGTCGTGTGGGCCGGCATCATGCACAAATGCATCACTGCCCCGACCTTTAGCGTCATCCTGGTGTGCTACTATCCGCTCTAGCGCTCAATTTTGCCATCATCGCACGCCGCAAAGGCGCTGAGCGCCGTGTACATATTTAAAGGGACATATCATGTGGGGCGTACTGGCTGCTTCGTTATTTTTCTTGCCGTTTAATCGGCTGATAGCCTGGGTGATCCTGGCCGCCTCGGCGGGCATGGGGCTTTATCATGGGGTACTGACGCCGCTCAGCCTGAGTTATCTGCTGGCGATCGTAGCGCTGGCGGGGTTGCGCCACCATTTTCGCGCGCAGCGTAATCTGGCGATTGCGCTCGAAGGGCTGGTGGTCGCCGGCTGCGTGGCGCTGTTCTTGCACCTGGTGCCCGGCATCCACAATCAACTGATGATCGACGGCGAAAAAGCCGGTCCGCTCAGCGCGCCGTTCACCATGTATTACAACTTCGATAAGGCGATGGTGCCCTTCCTGCTGTTCGCCTGCTTGCCCACGCTGTTTTCCGCCGAACGCGGCGGCAACGCCAGCAGAGCGGGCTGGATTGCGCTGCTGCTGGCCGTGCCGGCGCTGTTGCTGCTGGCCGTCGCGCTGGGCGGCTTAAAAATTGAGTGGCATGCGCCCGCCTGGATCCTGCCTTTCGTGATGGCGAACCTGTTCTTTGTCTGCATGGCCGAGGAAGCGCTGTTTCGCGGCTACCTGCAACAGCGCCTCAGCCAGTGGCTGGGCGCGTGGCCGGCGCTGATCGTCGCCTCCCTGGTGTTCGGCGCCGCGCATCTGGCGGGCGGTACGCTGATGGTGATCTTCGCGACCCTCGCCGGGGTGATCTACGGCCTGGCGTGGATGTGGAGCGGCCGTCTGTGGGTGCCGATTCTGTTCCATTTCGGGCTTAATCTGACCCATCTGCTGTTCTTCACCTATCCGCTGTACCAGCATTCTTAACGGCTGAAGCCGGCAGAGAGCCCCTCTCTGCCGGCTGGTCGGGTGAAAACGCTATCACCGGCACTTCACCGCAATGCCCTCAATCACGTTGCCGCCTGCTTTTCTTCGCCCCTCCTGCGCTTTGCAATGAAGTGTAAACGATTCCATTTTTCGCGTTAGATCACCTTTTTACCGCCGCGGGCGTGCTATCTTTCTGCGCAACAGCCTCTCCCTGTTCAGCAACGGGCGTCTCAAGACGGTAATTGGAAGCGATTACACTTTCGTCGGCGCCAAGAAAGGAACCGTATGACGGAATTTAACCCTATCGATCATCCGCACCGCCGCTACAATCCGCTGAGCGGCCAGTGGGTGCTGGTCTCACCGCACCGCGCCAAGCGCCCCTGGCAGGGCCAGCAGGAGGCCGTCCCCACAGAAACGCTGCCGGCGCACGATCCCGACTGTTTCCTGTGCCCGGGCAACGCGCGCGTCACCGGCGATCGCAATCCGGATTATCGCGGTACCTATGTTTTCACCAACGATTTCGCCGCGCTGATGAGCGATACGCCGCCGGCGCCCGACAGCCAGGATCCGCTGATGCGCAGCCAAAGCGCGCGCGGCGTCAGCCGGGTGATCTGCTTCTCTCCCGATCACAGCAAGACCCTGCCCGAACTGACGCTGCCGGCGCTGGAGCAGGTGGTTGCCGCCTGGCAGGCGCAAACCGATGAGCTGGGCAAGCACTACCCCTGGGTACAGCTGTTCGAAAACAAAGGCGCGGCGATGGGCTGCTCCAACCCGCACCCGCACGGGCAGGTCTGGGCCAACAGTTTTCTGCCGAACGAGGCCGAACGCGAAGATCGCCTGCAGCACGACTATTTCCGGGAATATGCCTCCCCGCTGCTGCTGGATTATGCACAGCGCGAGCTGGCCGCAGGCGAACGCATCGTGGTGAACACCGAACACTGGCTGGCGGTGGTGCCCTACTGGGCCGCCTGGCCGTTTGAAACGCTGCTGCTGCCGAAAACGGCGGTGCAGCGCATCACCGAACTCGGCGCGGCGCAGAGCCGCGATCTGGCGCTGGCGCTGAAGAAGCTGACCAGCCGCTACGACAACCTGTTCCAGTGCTCCTTCCCCTATTCGATGGGATGGCACGGCGCGCCGTTCAACGGCGCCGACAACCGGCACTGGCAGCTGCACGCCCATTTCTATCCGCCGCTGCTGCGTTCAGCCAGCGTGCGCAAATTTATGGTCGGTTACGAGATGCTGGCGGAAACCCAGCGCGACCTGACCGCCGAACAGGCCGCAGAGCGTCTGCGCGCCGTCAGCGATATTCATTACCGTGAAGCCGGAGCCCAAGCATGAGCCTGAAACCGCTTACCCATTCCCTGTTTACCGAGCACTTCGGCTACGCGCCGGCGTTGACCATCCAGGCGCCGGGGCGGGTGAACCTGATCGGCGAGCATACCGATTACAACGACGGCTTCGTGCTGCCCTGCGCCATCGATTACCAAACCGTCATCGCCTGCGCCAAGCGCGACGACCGCCAGATCCGCGTGCTGGCCGCCGATTATCAGAATCAGCAGGATCAATTCTCGCTCGACGAGCCGATCGTCAGCCACCCCGATCAGCGCTGGTCCGACTATGTGCGCGGCGTGGTGAAACATCTTCAGCGCCGCAACGCCGACTTCGGCGGCGCGGATCTGGTGATCGCCGGCAATGTGCCGCAAGGGGCGGGGCTCAGCTCCTCCGCCGCGCTGGAGGTGGCGGTGGGCCAGGCGCTGCAGGCGCTCTATCAGCTGCCGCTGGACGGCGTGGCGCTGGCGCTGAACGGCCAGGAGGCGGAGAACCAGTTCGTCGGCTGCAACTGCGGCATCATGGACCAGTTGATCTCCGCGCTCGGCCGGCGCGACAGCGCTCTGCTGATCGACTGCCGCTCGCTGGAGACCCGTGCGGTGCCGATGCCGGACAGCGTCGCGGTGGTGATCATCAACTCCAATGTGCAGCGCGGGCTGGTGGACAGCGAGTACAACACCCGCCGCACACAGTGCGAAGAAGCGGCGCGGTTCTTCGGCGTCAAGGCGCTGCGCGACGTCAGCCCGGAACAGTTTGCAGCGCGTCAACATCAGTTGGATCCGTTGGTGGCCAAACGCGCGCGCCATGTCATCAGCGAGAACGCCCGCACGCTGGCGGCGGCCGACGCGCTGGCGGCAGGCGACCTGCAGCGCATGGGCCGGCTGATGGCGGAGTCCCACGCCTCGATGCGCGATGATTTTGAAATCACCGTGCCGCCGATCGATCGGTTGGTCGAGATCGTCAAAGCGACGATCGGCCCGCGCGGTGGCGTGCGCATGACCGGCGGCGGCTTTGGCGGCTGCATCGTCGCGCTGATGCCGCAGGATCTCGTGGAGTCGGTGCGTGCCGCCGTGGCGCACGAGTATCCGCGGCAAACCGGCGGATTGCAGGAAACCTTCTATGTCTGCCAGGCTTCGCAGGGGGCCGGTACATGCTGACGGCAACCACGGCAGCGGCGCCCGATGGGCAGCCTTACCAGCTGACACAGCTGCAAAACGCCGACGGCATGACGGTGACGCTGATGGACTGGGGCGCCACCTGGCTGTCCGCCGTCTTGCCGCTCAAATCCGGTGAAAAACGCGAACTGCTGCTCGGCTGCCGCAGCCCGGCGGACTACCCGCATCAAGGCGCCTATCTGGGCGCCACCGTCGGCCGTTACGCCAACCGCATCGCCAACGCCAGTTTGCCCATCGACGGGAAACCCCATGCGCTGGCCGCCAATCAGGGTGCCCACCAGCTGCACGGCGGCCCCGACGGTTTCCATGCCCGCCGCTGGCGCCGGGTACAGCACGAGGCGCAACAGGTTTGCTATGCGCTGCACTCGGCGGAGGGCGATCAGGGTTTCCCCGGCAATCTCGACGTGCAGGTTTGTTACCGCCTGACCTCGGATAATCGTCTGGAAATCAACTACCTGGCGCAGGTCGATCGCCCCTGCCCGGTCAATCTGACCAACCACGCCTATTTCAATCTCGACGGCGCCGGCACCGACGCCCGCGCCCAACGGCTGCAGCTGTTCGCCGATCGCTATCTGCCCGTTGACGCCGAGGGCATTCCCTGCGCCGGGCTGACGCCCGTGGACGGCAGCGGCATGGATTTCCGCCAGCCGAAAACGCTGCTGCAGGATTTCCTGCGCGATTGCGATCAGCAGCGGGTAAAAGGCTACGATCACGCCTTTCTGCTGCATCGTACCTGCGGGGCGCTGGAGAGCCCGGCGGCGCATTTGTGGTCCGCCGATGGGCAAGTGCAAATGAGCGTGTTCACCGACGCGCCTGCGCTGCAGCTCTACAGCGGCAATTATCTGGCCGGCACGCCGGCGCGCGATGGCGGCAGCTACGCCAACCATGCCGGCGTGGCGCTGGAGAGCGAGTTTTTGCCGGACAGCCCGCACCATCCCGAGTGGCCGCAGCCGGACTGTTGGCTGCAACCGGGGAGGCGCTACCGCAGCGCCACGCATTATCAGTTTTATCCTATCTGACCCGCGACGCCCCTCGCCGTGCGGCCGGGGGCAATTTGTTATAAATGCTTACCTTTTAGCGCCATCCCCCCACCGGCGCCCACCTTCCCTTATTCCAAAGCGCGCACTACACTCAGGCTACCGTGATAAGCACAACGCCTTGTGCAACGTCACCATTTTCGGCCGATGGCGGCCAATCAATAGCTGAAGGAACACCTATGCGTCTGATTACTGCACTTCCATTGCTGGCGGGCTTAATGCTGAGCACCAATCTGATGGCGGCCGACGCGACGACGGCGACGAAAACGCCTTCGCCGGCGCAGGCGGCCCAACAGAAACGCATGACCGATTGCAACCAGCAGGCATCCACCAAGTCGCTGAAAGGCGCCGATCGCTCCACCTTTATGAGCACCTGTCTGAAGTCCGAAGGCGCCGCTGCGTCCGGCAAAACCCTGACGCCGCAGCAGCAGAAAATGAAAAGCTGCAATGCCGACGCCAAGACCAAGGATCTGAAGGGCGACGCGCGTAAAACCTTCATGAGCAACTGCCTGAAAAAATCGGCCTGATTTCCCCTCTGCCACGGCGCGTCCGGAGCGATTCCGACGTGCCGTTTCTCCCCCTTCCGCATCAGCCTGAACGATTCAGCTTTTTCCTTTCGCCAGCCCTTACTTTGCGGCAAGAAATTGGCTATGGTTAGACACTATCGATTGCCGAGCCCCGGCCCGCGGCAATATAATGATTTTCGTTATCATTGAAATGTCAGATTATTAAGGAGTTAAGCTATGGCTGTAACTAAGCTGGTTCTGGTGCGTCACGGCGAAAGCCAGTGGAACCAAGAAAACCGCTTCACCGGTTGGTATGATGTTGATCTGTCCGACAAGGGCCGCACCGAAGCGAAAGCAGCAGGCAAGCTGTTGAAAGAGGAAGGTTTCACTTTTGACTTCGCTTACACCTCCGTACTGAAGCGCGCGATCCACACCCTGTGGAACATCCTCGACGAGCTGGATCAAGCCTGGTTGCCAACCGAAAAATCCTGGAAGCTGAACGAACGTCACTACGGCGCGCTGCAGGGTCTGAACAAAGCGGAAACCGCGGAAAAATACGGCGACGAGCAGGTGAAACAATGGCGTCGCGGCTTCGCGGTGACCCCACCTGAGCTGACCAAAGAAGACGAACGTTACCCTGGCCACGATCCGCGCTACGCCTCGCTTAGCGAGCAAGAGCTGCCGCTGACCGAAAGCCTGGCGCTGACCATCGATCGCGTTATCCCTTACTGGGACGAAGAGATCCTGCCACGCATCAAGAGCGGCGAGCGCGTGATCGTTGCGGCGCACGGCAACTCCCTACGCGCGCTGGTGAAATACCTGGATAACCTGAGCGAAGATGAAATCCTCGAGCTGAACATCCCAACCGGCGTGCCGTTGGTGTATGAGTTCGACGAGAACTTCAAGCCAACCAAACGTTACTACCTGGGTAACGCCGACGAGATCGCAGCAAAAGCGGCGGCCGTAGCGAACCAGGGTAAAGCGAAGTAATTTCGCCCGTTCACGAAAAAGCCCCCGGTTTTCACCGGGGGCTTTTTTATTGCTGCTGCGCCATCGCCTCGTTCACCGCGTCCAGCCGTTCCTGCATCGCCGGATGGGTGCTGAGCCAGGCAGGCAGCGCCCAGTCATCGGCCTTTTCTCGTTCAGGCGCCTGCGCCAACGCGCGGTAGATCGCCGCCATTTCCGCCAACGAACGCCCCTGGCGCTGCATTTCCGCTATCGCAAACGCATCCGCCTCACGCTCCATCCCGCGAGAAAACTGCATCTCATTCACGAAGGATGCGGACTGCAGCAGCGTGTCGCCGATGCCGCTGACGTCACCCGTCATCCACATCAGCGTCAACGCCACCAGTGACGAACGCACCAACATGCGCATCGGGTGACGATGGGCGTGATGCCCCATCTCATGCAGCATCACCGCCGCCAAGCCATCGTCGTTTTTTGACAAGGTGACCAGGCTATCGCTGAGCACCAGCGTGCCGTCCGGCAACATAAAGGCGTTCGGCGCACCGGGCGCCGCCATCAGCTTCAGCGAGAGCGGCGTGCGCTCCTGGCGCATCTCGGCCGGCATCACCTGCCGGAACAACTGCTGCAGCGCCCGTTGCCGTTCGGCCGGCAGTGCGGAGGGCGCGAAGCCGCTCTGGTCCAAAAACGTCTGCGTATGTTCGCCCAGCGTCTGTTCCACCGAGGTGGGGATGCGCATGGCGATCTCGCTGCTCGCCCACGGCAGCACCACGTAAACGTAAGCCACTACCGCCAGCAGCGTCATCAGCAGCGCCAGGGCGACGCCGCGTTTATGGCGTTCCAGGCGATGCACCCACCCCGGCGAACGGCGTTGATAGAACCAGCGGCGAAAGGCCGCGTCGTCGTCAGGCACAAAGCGCCCGCCGCCCTTGAAGGTGAGCGTCAGCGGAATATTGCCCAGCGCGGCAGAAACGGTGATGTCCGTCAGCGGGATGTAACGCTGTTCATCCTGCCGCTGCAACGTCACGCCTTCGCCGCTTTCGTTCACCAGCAGACGAGCCGCCTCACGTGCGGCCCGTCCCGGCAACTGATAAGCGCCTTCAAGGATCATCGGCGCCTCAGAAGTTGCCGCCCAGATCCAGCGCCTGCAGCGCTTCTTCGGCCACCGCGCTGTTGGCGGTTTCCTGATGCGCCGTAATGTCCAGCAGCGCCAGATCGCCTTCAACCGCCGTGCAGGCCGCCAGATAACGGGCATGACGCACTTCCGCCACCGGCGCCGCCAAACCGAGCGAGAACAGGGTAATCAGGGTATTGGTGATCAACAGTCCCATATACGGCAGCGTTTTCATTGAGGAATGCAGCTTGATGTCGCCGTTCAGCCTTGCCTGGTTAAACAGATAGTTGCGCTGGGCAACGACCTGGTAGCTGCTGGCCACCAGCGCGCCAATTAGCAGCACCACCATCATCAGCAGAAGGCTGCTGATATTATCCAGCACCAGCACATCAATGGCTTCATTGGTTAACATGCCCATCAACACCATCTGATAGAGGGTAAGGAAGAACGAACCGATGCACACCAGCGCGACCAACATGAACGGCAGGAATATGAGCAGGCCAATCAAGGCAAATTTGATAAAGGCCGATTTCTTCAGTTCGGCAATAAACGGTGTCTTTCCGAAAAACAGGTTATTAACGTACAAATCATGCTGCAGTGCGCTAATAATGCCGTTTACCGCCGCAAATGCCGGCACGGCCAAAATCAGCGTCAGCACCAGCATAAAAGCGATGGCGTTGATGCTGCCAAGACCGCTGCCAATGCCGAGCAAGATGATCAGACCGACATACAGCCCGATAATCAGCAATAACGGGCAGAACAGTAAAGCCCAATAGGCGCGCCCGGTGCGGCAGACATAATTAAAACGCACGCCGCGATAGCTCGACATAATCGCATTGTAGCGCCAGCTGCGGATAACGATCCACGGCAGCAGGGCAAGCAACACCAGCAAAGCCAGCAGCCCCAGCAGGGGTGTTATCATCAGCAAGATATAAAACACGATGATGCCGCCGATCACCAACAGCCGCCCTTTCAGAATTTGCAGCGGTTGTGCATGGTAGTCGAAACGATCGCCGTCCAATTCCGTGTTGCCGTAAAAATAGCGGCGACGGCGCACCGTCGCCCAGGCGGAATAGATGCCCAGGGTCAGGGCGGTCAATAATGCATTGACTAACCAAATAGCGAAGTACTCACCACCTTTCCCATGGAATTTAATCCGGTGCAGCCCCAGCGGCTGCGAGGTATTGTTTGTCATAATTCTTTCATCCTGAAAGGAATAAGGTCATACCACTCCCCACTTATTAGGCCTGCGGGGTTTATGGAATAAAAAAAGCGTCTTATATAAGCACAATGCCGCGAGTAGTGACAATTATTCTTTTCTTAAATAGGAATAATGCGAAGAGGGTCGCTTAAGGACTTAATTGGCCTATTAACTGTAAGCCTTAAAGTCGTGGAATATAGAGAAGTGTAATGGCAAGGATAAAACAAGGGCCCGTTATCGGGCCCTTGTCATTGTTTGCGGTTATCCGCGGCGCGCTTTCACCGCCGCCGCCAGATCGCGCAGCACGGTTTCGGTGTCCTGCCAGCCGATGCAGCCGTCGGTCACGCTCTTGCCGTAAACCAGCGGTTCGCCGCTTTCGAGGTTCTGGTTACCTTCCACCAGGTGACTTTCGATCATCACGCCGATGATCGCTTTTTCACCGCCGCTAATCTGCCCGCAAACGTCAGCGCTCACGTCCATCTGCTTTTTGAACTGTTTGCTGCTGTTGGCGTGGCTGAAGTCGATCATCACCTGCGCAGGCAGCCCGGCTTTGCTCAGGCCGGCTTTGACGTCCTTCACGTGCGCCGCGCTGTAGTTCGGCTCTTTGCCGCCGCGCAGAATAATGTGGCAGTCGCCGTTGCCGCTGGTATTAACGATCGCCGAGTGACCCCACTTGGTCACCGACAGGAAGCAGTGAGGCGCGCCGGCGGCGTTGATGGCGTCGATCGCCACCTTGATGGTGCCGTCGGTGCCATTCTTGAAACCGACCGGGCACGAGAGGCCGGAGGCCAGCTCGCGGTGCACCTGCGATTCCGTGGTGCGCGCGCCGATGGCGCCCCAGCTCATCAGATCCGCCAGGTACTGCGGCGTGATCATGTCGAGGAATTCGCCGGCGGCCGGCAGACCGCTGTCGTTGATCTCCACCAGCAGTTTGCGCGCCAGGCGCAGGCCGTCGTTGATGTTGAAGCTGTTGTCCATCTGCGGATCGTTGATCAGGCCTTTCCAGCCCACGGTGGTGCGCGGTTTTTCGAAGTATACGCGCATCACCACTTCCAGCTCGCCGCTCAGTTCTTCACGCAGCGCCAGCAGGCGCCCCGCGTATTCTTTGGCGGCTTGGGTATCGTGGATGGAGCAAGGGCCAATCACCACCAGCAGGCGATCGTCGCTGCCGCGGAGGATATTGTGAATCGCGCTGCGGGCCTGGGACACCGTCTTTGCCGCGCGTTCGGTAGCCGGGAATTTCTCCAGCAGAGCCACCGGCGGCAGGAGTTCCTTAATATCATTAATGCGTAAATCGTCGTTTTGGTAATTCATAGCTTTTCCATTCGGTATCGAGGGGTATTTCGCAGTGCGTAACGGTGTAGATCCCAACAATCTAGCCTGTGGGAATGGCGCTGTAAATCACCTTTGCCCCCCTCCGCTGGAACCGCCAAATTAACAGCAGATTGTGCTGTTTCATCAGGGGAGCGCAGAGCCTCCTTTTTCGCTATGCTAGCGATCGGAATATAAAGCGACCCGAGTTGAACATGCCTTCTCTGTTATTAGTTGATGACCACCCGGTGGTTCATGTCGCACTGGAAGCGGCGCTAATGAAATCATCCCGCCCCTACCGCCTGCAGGCGGCGCAGGACGACGTCCAGGCGTTGGCTCTGCTGGCCGAGGCCGCTTTCGGCCTGGTGATCCTGGATATCGGCCTGCCGCAGGTCGATGGGCTGCAGCTGTTGAAAAAAATCCGCCGCCGCTACCCGCAACAAAAGATCCTGATCTATACCGCGCAAGAGGCCGATGTGTATGCGCGCATGGCGCATGCCGCCGGCGCCGACGGTTTCGTCAATAAAGGCAGCTCGCTGGCGGAGTTGGTGCTGGCGATCGAGCAGGTGCTGGACGGTGAAGCCAGTTTCCCCGCCGCCGCGCTGGCCGAAGAAGCGCCGACGGCGGACGGCGGGCTGCTCACGCCCAAGGAGCTCGAGGTGCTGGGTTTGCTGAGCCAGGGGCTGTCCAACCTGCAGATCGCCGACCGGCTGCACATCAGCAACAAGACCGTCAGCACGCATAAGAAAAACATCCAGCGCAAAACCGGCGCCGGTAATCTGCTGGAGCTGGTGGCGGTATTTAAAGAGCTGGCGCCATGATGCGCCGCGCCCTGCTGCTGCTGATCCTGTGGTGCGGCCTGGCGCAGGCGGGGGAGCCGGTGCGCTATCAGCTGGTCAGCAATCTGAATACCCCCGAGAACATGCTGATCGTCGGCGAGAAAAACCCCTGGCGCGACCACACGCTGCGCGTCGGCATCATCAGTGAGAACACCAGCCCGTACAACATCATTGTGGATGACGATCTGTATGGGCTGAACGCCGACTACCTCGGCTATATCCAGCAGGTAACCGGCATTCGCTTCGCCATTTACGGCTTCGCCGATCTGACGCAGCTGGAGCAGGCGCTGCACGACGGCAAAATCGATCTGCTGTATGGCATCCCGCAAAGTGAAGCGCTGCACGGATTGGCGATCTCTCAGCCCTATTACGTCAGCAACCTGCGCGTATTGCGCGACCGCAGCAACGATCGGCCGGTGATGCTCAACTCCGCCAATGCCCGCGTCGCGATCGGCGCGCTGACCGACATGCAGTCCGGCGGCGCCCTGCAGGCGGTGGCGTCGCAGATCCAGCGCTACGACAACAACCTGCAGGCGGTCTATTCGCTGCTCAACGGCAGCAGCGACTACTTTATCGCCGACGAGGCCAGCGCCAGCTTTATCATCGACCAGTTGCAGCTCGGCCAGCTCTATCAGATTGAAAGCAACGAGAACCTGGGCAACCTGTCCTTCGTGTTCGCCGCCGCCGACCCGCGGCTGATAGATACGCTGGACACCGCCATCGCCGACGCGCCGATGGAGCTGATGAATGCCCTGCAGAGCCGCTGGAGCAAAAAGATCCCCAGCTACCTCGATACCGGCAATGCCGATCTGACGACGATGGAGAAGAATTGGGTGGCGAGCCACCGCGTGGTTTACTACGCCGCCATCGAGAACAATTTCCCGTTCGCCTACCGCGGCTCCGACGGCCAGCCGCGCGGCTACGCCATCGATATTCTCAACATCATCGCGCAAAACACCGGGCTGCGTTTCGCGCCGCTGTGGGCGCGCAACGCCGAGCAGGCCGATCAGCTGGTGCAATCCGGCCAGGCCAGCTTCCGCGCCGCCCTGCCGCTGGCGCGCGGCGTCAAGGCGCGCTACAGCGCCAGCATGCCGATCCACCGTTCGCTGTGGGGCGTTTACGTCGGCCAGTATGCCAACGGCGTCTCGACCTGGGGCGATCTGGCCGGCAAGCGCATCGGCGTGCTGCAGGGCGATTTGGCGCAGGGGCTGGTGCCGGAGCAGGAACAGACCGTCAGCTTCGCCGACAGCAAGTCGATGTACGACGCGCTGGCCAACGGCCAGCTGGATGCGCTGGTGGATAACGTCATCTCCGCCAACTTTTTGGCGCTGTCGCGCTATTCCGGCGCCATCAAGCTGGCCTTCGCCGCCAACAACATCCCCTATCCGGTGGCTTTCGGCGTGCGCCGCGATCAGCCGCTGCTGCTGGCGATCCTCGATAAGAACCTGATGCAGATCCCGGCGGATACCCTGCAATCGCTGCGCGACGAGTGGATCGTCGATCGCAGCAACCTGATCGACGCGGTGAACGACAACCGCATGCCGCCGCAGACCACCTGGCTGCTGGCGCTGTTGGCCGCCGCTACCGTGCTGCTGTTGGCGCTGACTCTGCGCCGTTTCATGCTGCAGCGCCGTGAAAAACGCGAACGCGAAGAGCTCGAGCAGGCGCGCCGCCGCGCCGAAGCGGAAAATCGCATGAAGAGCAAATTCCTCGCCACCGTCAGCCATGAACTGCGCACGCCGATGCACGCCATCCTCGGCCTGCTGGAACTGGAGCTCAAACGCCAACCTGCGCCGGAAGGCCTGCCGGTGATTTACAGTTCGGCCTCATCGCTGCTCAACCTGCTCAACGACCTGCAGGATCACGCGCGGTTGGAAACCGGGTCGTTGACGTTGGCGCCAAAACCGGTGGCGCTGCGCCCCTGGGTCGCGCGCATCGACGCCCTTTACCGACCGCTGATCGGCGATCGGCCGTTGACGCTGAGCGTGGTGGCGGATCTGGCGCTGCCGGAGGCGGTGGTCATTGATGGTGAGCGTTTACTTCAGGTGGCTAACAACCTGATAAACAACGCGATAAAGTTCACGCCGCGCGGTGCCATTCAGGTCGAAGTCGGCTGGCGCGCGCAGGATGAACGGCAGGGGGAATTGCATCTGACAGTGAACGACAGCGGCTGCGGCATCGCCGCCGATGAGGTAGGCAAGCTGTTTCAACCGTTTTACCGCGCGCGCGGCGCGCAACGCATCTCGGTGCAAGGAACCGGTTTGGGCCTGTCGATCTGCAAAGAAATCGTCGAACAGATGGGCGGCCGCATCGCGTTGCACTCGCAGCCGGGCGTCGGTACACGCGTCGAGGTCGCGATACCGGTCGAGCTGAGCGGCGCGCCGCCGGCTGTCGCCCCGGCAGAGCGTAGCTTTGATCTGCCGTCTTCCGCCATGCGTACCGCGCTGATCGACGATCATCCCACCAATCTGTTGCTGCTGGAACGCCAGCTGCGCCACTTCGGGCTGCAGCCGGCCCGCTTTGAACAAGGCTATGCGCTGCTGCAGGCCCAGCGCCGGCAGCCGTTCGATCTGCTGTTTATCGACTATAACATGCCGCGCCCGGACGGACTGACGCTGGCCAGGCTGATCCGGCGCGACGAACAGCGGCTGCAGCGCCCGCCTTGCCGCATCGTGCTCTGCTCGGCAGACGTGCAGGAGTTTACCCGCATCCCGCCGGGCCTGGTGGCGATCGACCACTTCCTGACCAAGCCGATTTCACTGGCGGCAATCGGCCAGGTATTGACTCAGCAACCGCAGGCTCAGGAAGAAAAGTCAGTCCTTACTGACCTACGGCAAACGCTGGCTGAGATGGCGGGCGGCGATCGCGCCATGATGCAGCGGCTGGCGCAGACGCTCAACGACACGCTGCGGCAAGACCGGCAGCGGCTCGCGGATGCCGTCGCCGCGAGCGACTGGCCACGCCTGGAACAGGCGGCACACCGCATCAAGGGCAGCCTGCTGATGCTGCAGTTGCCGGAAGCCGCGCGGCTGTGCCAGCAACTGGTGGAAACCGCACGTCGGGGCGAACTTGCCGCCGCCGCTTATACTAAATTAAAGGCGTCAGTGGCGCAGATAGAACCGGAGCTGGACGCTCTGCTCGCCGCCGCCCCCACTTTCGCTATGCATAAGGATGAATAATGTCGGACACTCCACACGTACACCTGCCGAAAGACAGTAATAGTAAACGCCTACTGACCGCTTTTTTAGTCACCGCCGTCTTTATGGTGGCCGAAGTGGCCGGCGGCCTATTGTCCGGCTCGCTGGCGCTGTTGGCCGACGCCGGGCACATGCTGACCGATGCCGCCGCGCTGTTGGTGGCGCTGATGGCGGTGCACTTTTCCCAGCGCAAGCCCAACGCGCGCCACACCTTCGGCTATCTGCGCCTGACCACCCTGGCGGCCTTCCTCAACGCCGCGGCGCTACTGGTGATCGTGGTATTCATCCTGTGGGAGGCGATACGGCGTTTCTTCGAACCACAGCCGGTGATGGGTACTCCGATGCTGATCATCGCCATAGCGGGGCTGCTGGCGAACCTGTTCGCCTTCTGGCTGCTGCATCGCGGCAGCGAAGAGAAAAATATCAACGTGAGGGCGGCCGCGCTGCATGTGTTGGGCGACCTGCTCGGCTCGGTGGGCGCCATCGTCGCCGCCATCGTCATTCTCGCCACCGGCTGGACGCCGATTGACCCGATCCTGTCGGTGCTGGTCTCCTGTCTGGTGCTGCGCAGCGCCTGGCGGCTGCTGAAGGAGAGCTTCCACGAGCTGCTGGAAGGCACGCCGCAGGAGGTCGACATCGCCAAGCTGCAAAAAGACCTGTGCCTGAACATCCCGGAAGTGCGCAATATCCACCACGTACACGTCTGGCAGATCGGCGAACAGAAGCTGATGACGCTGCATGCGCAGGTGATCCCGCCGCATGACCACGATGGGCTGTTGCAACGTATCCAGGCTTATCTGTTGGAACACTACAAGATCGGCCACGTGACCATTCAGATGGAGTACCGGCACTGCGAGACGCCGGACTGCGGTATCAACCGGGCACCGGAGCCGAGTGAACACTCACATGCCGAAGCGCATTCCCATCTGGGGCATCACCACTAAGCCACGAGGGCGCCATCACGGCGCCCTCTGCGTTGTTACGGTGCGGAAGAGAGCGGATTGGAACGGTTGCGCCCGGCGCTCTTGATCCACAGCCAGGAGCCGTTCAGGGCGATCAGCGTCAGAATGACATACTCCAGCGCCATCGCGTACACGCCCTGGTAGGCGAAGATCGCCACGCTGATGACATCGATAACCACCCACAGCAGCCAGTTTTCCACGTACTTGCGCGTCATCAGGATCATCGCCACGATGGAGAGCACCATCATCGCCGAATCCCAGAACGGGAACGCGTCCGGCTGCAGCGTCGGCATCTGCACGTTCAGCCCCAGCCCTTGCATCACCGCCACCGCAATCTGCGTCAGCCAGGCGAACACGCGGTCGATGTTGAAGGTCATCAGGCCGATGCCGATGACGCAAACCGCCGCCCAGGCCAACGCTTTCGGCAGCGGCAGCCAGCGGATCTGCAGCTCGGCCTGATTATCCTGGGTTTGGCGGCTCCAGGCATACCAACCGTAAATATTGGCGCCGAAGAAAAACAGCTGCAGCAGCAGGCTGGCGTACAGCTGGATCTGGAAGAAAATCACCGCGAACAGCGTGACGTTGATCAGGCCGAACAGGTAGTTGATGATTTTTTCCTTGCTGGCGTACCAGATGCACAGCAACCCGAACAGTGTGCCGATGGCTTCGATCCACGACAGATCGTAACCGCCCGCGCCAAGCGGAATATGCACCAGAATATTGCTGGTACTGAAGAAGCTCATGAGGTCATCCTTTTAAACGGTTAAGCGTTGCCTTTAACCTGCATCTTAAGCTGAGCGGCGAAATCCAGCATGCGGTTCAGCGGCACCAGCGCCTTTTCACGCAGCGCGGCGTCCACGTGGATCTCATGCTGCGCGCCCCCCTGCTCCAGCCCTTCGGCAATCGCCTTCAGGCCATTCATCGCCATCCACGGGCAATGCGCGCAGCTGCGGCAGGTCGCGCCTTCCCCGGCGGTCGGCGCTTCGAACAGCTCCTTGTCCGGACAAGCCTGCTGCATCTTGTAAAAGATACCGCGATCGGTGGCGACGATCAGCTGTTGATGCGGCAATGTTTTCGCCGCCTGAATCAGTTGGCTGGTCGATCCCACCGCATCCGCCAGCTCGACCACCGCCTGAGGCGATTCGGGATGTACCAGGATGGCCGCCTGCGGATAGAGCGCCTTCATGCGCCGCAGCGCCTGGGTCTTAAACTCGTCATGGACAATGCAGGCGCCTTGCCAACACAACACGTCAGCGCCGGTCTGCTTCTGCACGTAGCTGCCGAGATGACGATCCGGCGCCCAGATAATTTTCTCGCCCAGGCTATCCAGATGCTCGATCAGTTCGACGGCGATGCTGGAGGTCACCACCCAGTCAGCGCGCGCTTTGACCGCCGCCGAGGTATTCGCATAGACCACCACAGTGCGATCGGGATGGCTGTCGCAAAACGCATGAAATTCCTCTTCCGGGCAGCCCAGATCCAGCGAACATTCGGCAAACAGCGTCGGCATCAGCACCTGCTTTTCCGGGCTGAGGATCTTGGCGGTTTCCCCCATGAAACGCACGCCGGCCACCAACAGCGTGGAAGCCGGATGCGCGCTGCCGAAGCGTGCCATTTCCAGCGAATCCGCCACGCAGCCGCCGGTTTCTTCCGCCAGCGCCTGGATTTCCGGATCGGTATAATAGTGGGCGACCATCACCGCGTTGCGCTGCTTGAGCAGGGTTTTGATCTTTTCGCGATAAAAGGCTTTTTCGGCTACGTCCAGCGGTACCGGTTTAGGCGGGAAGGGATACACCGCCGCATTGACATCAAACATTTCACTCATCGCTGCAATCTCATGCTAGGCTGGGCGCCTGCCGCTTGAATATTGCCTGCCGCAACGCCCTTCGTTTTATATACTAAACAAAATACCTAAATCAGCGCGAAAAGTCCGCTGATATTTTCAATTTTGCGCACCTATTGTTTAATAGATTAAAAACACAGGCATTGCCCGCGCAGTTCACAGCGGATAACCGCTTGGCGAGAACGTATAGCCGTTCAGAAAAGCGCGGGATGACGATCGGTGTGTTGTTGAAACGAGAAAGCAGCGGATTCAGATTGCGGTGATGCGGATGCGATAAAAGGCGCTTTTTCTGAATGGGTGGGTCGTGCAGGATTGATTCGGCCTGTGGCCTCACCCTGCGGGCAACGCTGCGCGTTGTCGTATCTCTGAACCTGAGCGCAGGATCTCACCCGCACGACTCGGTGACCATGTTAGCGAGAAGATGAGGTCAGGTTTGGATGTTACAGAAACGAAAAAAGCGCCCAAAGGCGCTTTTTTCTGAATTGGTGGGTCGTGCAGGATTCGAACCTGCGACCAATTGATTAAAAGTCAACTGCTCTACCAACTGAGCTAACGACCCGCAGTGTGGTGGGTGATGACGGGCTCGAACCGCCGACCCCCTCCGTGTAAAGGAGATGCTCTACCAACTGAGCTAATCACCCACTGCTGTGGTACTGCTATTTTTCACATCTTGTCCACTCAAAGCGTGGTGGATCGTGCAGGATAACTCGGCCTTTGGCCTCGCCCTTCGGGCCATCACCGGAGTGATGTTGTCTCGCTTCGCGAGACTCGAACCTTTACGGTTCTCATCCTGACGATTTAACACCTTGCTCTATTAAAGAGTGGTGGGTCGTGCAGGATTCGAACCTGCGACCAATTGATTAAAAGTCAACTGCTCTACCAACTGAGCTAACGACCCACTGATGTGGTTTACTGCTGATGGCGAATAGGTTATTGGAACCGACTCGCGGAAAACAAGGATGGGGATGTTCAGGACAACTCGACGGGTACTCGACTCGGACCTTTACTTTGCCACATCAAACCGATTCTGAAGCTGCCATTCTTAAAGAATGGTGGGTCGTGCAGGATAACTCGGCCTTTGGCCTCGCCCTTGCGGGCCATCACCGGAGTGATGTTGTCTCGCTTCGCGAGACTCGAACCTTTACGGTTCTCATCCTTTACGATTCTCTGTCGCAGCCATTCTTAAAGAATGGTGGGTCGTGCAGGATTCGAACCTGCGACCAATTGATTAAAAGTCAACTGCTCTACCAACTGAGCTAACGACCCATAACAGTGGTGGGTGATGACGGGCTCGAACCGCCGACCCCCTCCGTGTAAAGGAGATGCTCTACCAACTGAGCTAATCACCCACTGTTGTGGTTACTGCTACTTCAGAAATTGGTGGGTCGTGCAGGATGACTCGGCCTTTGGCCTCGCCCTGACGGGCCATCACTTCGTGATGTTATCCTTCCCGATTCCACTTCATTTCTTGCTTCAAAATTGGTGGGTCGTGCAGGATTCGAACCTGCGACCAATTGATTAAAAGTCAACTGCTCTACCAACTGAGCTAACGACCCAATTTCCCTGCCGCTTTAACATCTTGCAAGATGTCTTGGCAACGGCGGCATATATTACTAATTTATCTTGGCAGCGCAACCTAAATTTTTTACCGATGCGTTCAACTGCTTGTTCTTCACGCGAATGAGCCCAGAAATCGGTCAAATCGACTAACTTCTGGGCTCATTTTTCTAGCCGTTAACCGCCTACGCGACTTTTCGCCTGCTTGGCCGCCGCACTGGTTGGGTATTGTTTAATCACCTGCTGGAACACGGCCTTGGCTTTATCAGCCTGCCCTTTTTCCTGCATGATGATACCCACCTTGTACATGGCGTCCGGCGCCTTCGGTGATTTAGCATAATTCTTCACCACCACCGCAAAATAGTAGGCCGCATCGTCTTTTTTACCCTTGTTGTAGAACAACTGGCCCAGCCAATAGTTGGCATTGGGCTGGTAAGTAGACTTCGGGTACTGTTTTACGAAGGACTGAAAGGCGGAAATCGCCTGGTCATACTGTTTTTTTTCCAGCGCCAGAGAAACAGCGGCGTTGTAGTCGCTGTTCTCATCACCGCCGCTCGGCGTTGCAGAAGCGGCTGCAGGCGCGCTGCTGCCCGCATCGGAAGATGCGCCTGCGGCTGCCCCGCCGGCAGCGCCCGCTGCCGCAGAGGCGCTCTGAGCGCCGCCCTGGCTGAGGCTATCCATCTGTTGATAGATTTGCTTCTGGCGTTCAACGACCTGATTCAACTGATACTGGCTTTCCTGGATTTGCCCACGGAGAGAATCAATGTCGCGTTGATTGTCAGAGAGTTGCTGCTGGAGTTGGTTTAAAAGCTGGCCTTGAGCATTGCTGATGCGCTCAAGCGAGGTGACACGGTCTTCGACCGAGCCGGAGCCGACATTACTGATTGGCGCTTGGGCAGTAGCGGCCCAAGGGGCCGCTACGCCAACCAGTAACGACAGACTCAACAGGTGACGTCTGAAGTTACTGTTCATGCGATTCTCTTAGTAAACCAGAACGGCACGACGGTTTTTAGCATAAGCCGCTTCGTCGTGGCCCAGTACTGCTGGTTTTTCTTTACCGTAAGAAACGATAGAGATCTGGTCAGCGGAAACGCCTTTACCCTGCAGGTACATTTTAACGGCGTTAGCACGACGCTCACCCAGAGCGATGTTGTATTCCGGCGTGCCGCGTTCGTCAGCGTGGCCTTCAACGGTCACTTTGTAAGACGGGTTGTTACGCAGGAATGCAGCGTGCGCGTCCAGCATCTGAGCGAATTCGGAGCTTACGTCATACTTGTCCAGGCCGAAGTAAACGATGTTGTTCTTCTGCAGTTCTTGCATCTGCAGACGAGCTTGTTCTTCGGAAGACAGGTTGCTGCTGCCGTTTTCCATACCAGTGCCGGCGCCAGCGCCCATACCAGATTGGTCGTTGTTCGCGCTTTTGTTAGAACTACAAGCTGCTACAGCCAGAACTGGCAGTGCCAGCAGAAGCCCTTTCAGCACTTTGTTCAGTTGCATTTCTTTGATCCTTTTATAGTTTGCCATACATATTTACACATGCATCACAGATACGGCGACCAGGCAGGGAATTTGACCTGTCCATCAGTTGCCGGAAGACGCGCTTTGAAACGCCCATCAGTTGACACCAACTGCAGCACGGAGCCCATACCTTGCGTGGAGCTATAGATCACCATGGTGCCGTTTGGCGCAATACTAGGCGTTTCATCCAGGAAGGTGCCGGTCAAAACCTGAACGGCGCCCGATCCAAGATCTTGTTTGGCGATGTGTTGTGCACCACTGTTGGTGCTCACCATCACCAGGAATTTACCGTCGGAGCTGACTTCAGAATCCTGGTTCTGAGAGCCTTCCCATGTCAGACGCTGTGCGGCACCGCCGCTGGCGCTGATTTTATAAATCTGCGGACGCCCGCCCTGGTCGGAGGTAAACGCCAGAGACTGGCCATCCGGGAACCAGGTCGGTTCGGTGTTGTTGTTGCGGCCATCGGTCAGCTGCGTGATCTGGCCGGAGCCGAGGTTCATCACGTACAGGTTCAGGCTGCCGCTCTTGGACAGCGCGAAGGCCAGCTTGCTGCCGTCCGGCGAGAACGCCGGCGCACCGTTGTGGCGCGGGAACGAAGCGATCTGGCGGATGGCGCCGTTAGCCAGGGTTTGCACCACCAGCGCGGAACGGCCGCTCTCGAAGGTCACGTAAGCCAGTTTGCTGCCGTCCGGCGACCAGGCCGGCGACATCAGCGGCTCAGGCGAACGGTGCACCGTGAACTGGTTGTAACCGTCGTAATCCGCTACGCGCAGCTCGTACGGGAATTTCCCGCCGTTGGTCTGCACCACGTAGGCGATACGGGTGCGGAACGCGCCCTTGATGCCGGTCAGCTTCTCGAACACTTCGTCGCTGGCGGTATGCGCAGAATAACGCAACCACTGTTTGGTCACTTTATACTGGTTCTGCGCCAATACGGTGCCCGGCGAACCCGAGGTGTCCACCAACTGGTAGGAGATCAGGTAGCTGCCGTCGGCGCCAGGCTGAACCTGGCCGACAACCACGGCGTCGATGCCCAATGCAGTCCAGGCCGCCGGCGTCACTTCAGACGCGGAAGTCGGTTGCTGCGGCATGCGCGCCACGTCGATCGGGTTGAATTTGCCGCTGTTGCGCAGATCCGCGCCGACAATCTTGCCGATATCTTCCGGCGGCGTGCCTGGACCCGCCCACTTAAACGGCACCACGCCAATCGGACGAGCGGAGTCGACCCCTTGGGTGATTTCAATGCGAACTTCCGCGTGCAACACGGACGCCCACAGAATTAAAAAACCTAGCGCTACTCGAAATGCCTGCTTCATCTCATCTCCCTTATCCAGGCGGGATGCCTGCGATAAATTAGCAGAATTTTAACAAACCAACTCACGTAAAACTACATAATCCCTGTTGGTTACCTTAGTACATCCCTGTGATCTTACTCAGCTCAAACAACCATTATTCCGGCCTGAACGTAAGGGGAGCATTCTTAAACACCTCATACACCGCCTGGCTTGGCGGTTTCGGGATCTTCGCCTGTTTCGCCGCGGCTATCGCCGCCTGACACAGTGCCGGATCGCCCCCTTCAGATTTAACGTCTACCAGAAAACCGTCCGGCGCCAGCTTGATTCGCAGGTCACATTTACGGCCCTTGTACAGATCCGCATCGTAGAACTTGCTTTGAATCGCAGCGGTAATCTGGCCAAGATAGCCATTGATTTCCGCCCCGCTGGCGCCAGCCGTTTTGGCATTGCCCTGGCCAGCCGGTTTACCGTCACCCTTCTGCTTGCTGCCACCTTTCGGCGCGTTCTTGCCGTCCGCCAGGCCACCAAACAGGTCATCAACTTCCGCCGATTGCTTCGCAGCCTCGGCGGCGGCTTTTTTCTTCTCTGCAGCAGCTTTCTTGGCTGCCGCAGCTTTCTCAGCGGCGGCCGCTTTCTTCTCTGCCTCGGCGGCAGCCTTCTTCTCGGCTTCCGCTGCGGCTTTTTTCTCGGCTTCAGCAGCCGCTTTCTTCTCCGCAGCCTCTGCAGCTTTTTGCTCTGCGGCAGCGGCTGCGGCTTTCTTCGCCTCTTCCGCCTGTTTCTTGGCGGCGGCGGCAGCGGCCGCTTCTTTCTTGGCTTCCGCTTCGGCTTTCTTCTGCGCGTCCGCCTGCGCCTTGGCGACCTTGTCCGCTTCGGCCTTCGCCTTGGCGGCGGCGGCTTCGGCGACCTTCTGTTGCTCTTTGGCTTTCGCTGCAGCGGCTTCCGCCGCTTTTTGCTGCTCGGCGGCCTGCTTCTGCTGCTCCGCCGCCTTCTGCTGTTGCTCAGCCTGCGCTTTGGCGTCCTGCGCGGCTTTCTCCTGCGCCGCCAAACGCTCTTTCTCCAGCTCTTTCAGGCGCTGCTGTTGCTCCGCCTGCTTCTGCTGAAGCTCTTCGGCCTGTTGCTCCGCTTTTTTCTGGCGCTGCTTCTCGGCACGCTGCGCATCGTTGCTCTGCTGCTGCTGGCGGTTGTACTGCTCCACCACCGCGCCGGGATCGACCATTACCGCGCCCACTACAGAACCATCGCCGCCGCCGCCGGCGCTCATGTCGACCTTTTCCTGCAGCGATCCCCAAATCAGCAGGGCAATCAGTATGAAGTGCAGAACGACCGAAACAATAACGGCGCGGTTCAGCTTATCGTTTTGCTCAGTTGCCTTTACCAAAATAGATTCCCAAAAACTGGTGTTGCTTATACGGGGTTCCTGGGCCGCAGCGCAGGAACCGGGTTGCCGTTCGCCTTACGGTCAGATCGGCTGGGTCATCAGCCCCACGGAAGCTACGCCCGCCTGATGGAGAATATTCAATGCCTTGATAATCTCATCGTAAGGGACTTCCTTCGCACCGCCGATCAAAAAGACCGTTTTCGGGTTAGCCGCCAAACGCGACTTGGCTTCGGCCGCGACTTGTTCAGGCGGCAGCAGCTCCATACGGTTGTGATCCACCACCAGGGTGTATTGACCTACGCCGGAAACCTCAAGGATCACCGGCGGATTGTCATCGCTGGACACCGTTTTGGAATCGGTGGCGTCCGGCAGGTCAACCTCCACGCTCTGCGTGATGATTGGCGCGGTTGCCATAAAGATCAGCAGCAGCACCAGCAACACGTCGAGCAGCGGAACGATGTTAATTTCGGACTTCAGCTCGCGCCGACTACGTCCACGTACTCTCGCCATGCTACCTCCTACTTATTTGCTGTCGCTGGAGAAGGCCTGACGATGCAGAATAGCGGTGAACTCTTCCATAAAGTTGTCGTAATTCTGCTCAAGCTTGTTGACGCGCTGGTTGAGACGGTTATAGGCCATTACCGCCGGGATGGCGGCGAACAGACCGATCGCGGTGGCGATCAACGCTTCGGCGATACCCGGCGCCACCATCTGCAGCGTGGCTTGCTTCACCGCGCCCAGCGCGATAAAGGCGTGCATGATCCCCCACACGGTGCCGAACAGACCGATGTACGGACTGATCGAACCGACGGTGCCGAGGAACGGAATATGGGTTTCCAGCGTTTCCAGCTCGCGGTTCATCGAAATGCGCATCGCACGCGACGCCCCTTCGATCACCGACTCCGGCGCATGGTTGTTGGCGCGGTGCAGGCGGGCGAACTCTTTGAAACCGGAATGGAAGATCTGCTCGGAACCGGTCAGGCTATCGCGACGCGCCTGACTTTCCTGGTACAGACGGGAAAGCTCGATACCGGACCAGAATTTGTCTTCAAAGGCTTCGGCGTCGCGCGTCGCCGCATTGAGGATGCGGGTGCGCTGAATGATGATCGCCCAGGAGGCTACCGAGAAGCATATCAAAATCAACATGATAAGCTTAACCAGCAGGCTCGCCTTCAAGAATAAATCTAGGATGTTCATGTCAGTCACTGCTTAAACTCCGCGACAATAGACTTAGGAAGCGCTCTTGGCTTCATTTGGTGTGGATCAATACAGGCAATCAGGACATCTGCCTGGCTCAGTAGGGCCCCGTCAGAATTGACAATGCGTTGAGCAAACGTGAGAGAAGCCCCGCGCAGAGAGGTGATTTCACTCTGGACCTCCAGTTGCTCGTCGAGACGAGCCGGAGCCAGATAATCCACCGTCATGCGCCGGACGACAAAAGCGACTTGTTCACTGAGCAGCTGCTGTTGATGAAAGTTGTGCTGACGCAGCATCTCTGTGCGCGCTCTTTCAAAAAAGGCGACGTAGCGGGCGTGATAGACCACACCACTGGCATCGGTATCCTCGTAGTAAACGCGAACCGGCCATCGAAACAACGTATTACTCACTCTACTTCCCAGCAATGCAATTTAACGCTGCTACTATACGCAAGACGGATCGGGTTGGGAATGGGTTACAAGATGGGAATGAAAATAATTATGGGCCGTGAGGGCCCATAACGTGGGGACATCGGGGAGATTATAAAGAAACGTAAAGTAATCCTGCGCACAAGATCACAATTGCGGGAAGCGGCGCGAAAAAAGCGCGCCAGACGCTGCGCTGCGGGCGGAATCCGAAACCGTGGATCACCCCGGCGCATACGGCCCAAATCAGCAACAGCCCTTCCCAAATCTCCAGCGAGCTGGTTTTGGCGGCGAAACGCGTCGGATCCCAGAACACGCACCCCGCCAAAATCAACGCCAGCACCAGGGAAAGGGCCCGAACGGGGCCCTTGTCGGTGACAGCGTACAGCTTGTCAATCACGGACGAGCTCATCACTTACCGTCTTGCTGAGCTTTGGTCGCTTCGCTCTGCTCAAGCGCCAGCGCCGTGATGATGCCGAAGGCGCAGGCAAGAAGCGTTCCGAGAATCCAGGCAAAATACCACATGGTTTAGCTCCTTATCCTTAGTACAGCGAATGCTTGTTGTTTTCGATGTAATTCTTGTCGAGGCGACCGAACATTTTGTAGTACGACCAGCTGGTGTACGCCAAAACGATAGGCACGAAGATCGCCGCCACGACGGTCATCACTTTCAGCGTCAACAGGCTCGAGGTCGCGTCCCACATGGTCAGGCTGACGTTAGGCACGGTGCTGGACGGCATCACGAACGGGAACATGGTGACCCCGGCAGTGAGGATGACGCAGGCGATGGTCAGCGACGAGGTGACGAACGCCAGCGCGCCTTTCTCCAGACGCGAGAACAGGATGGTGAACAACGGCAGCACCACGCCCAGCGCAGGCAACGCCCACAGCAGCGGATACTTGTTGAAGTTGATCAGCCATGCGCCGGCCTGATGCGCCACTTCTTTACGCAGCGGGTTGGATTCCGCCATGGTGTCCAGCGCCGAAGTGATCACGTAGCCGTCGATGCCTTTCACCAGCCACACGCCCGCCAGCAGGAAGCATACCGCCATGATCAGCGTCGCGATCTGCGCTGCGGCGCGTGACCGCAGGTGGATCTCGCCGGTGGTGCGCATCTGCAGGTAAGTCGCGCCCTGAGTGACCAGCATGGTCAGACTGACCACGCCTGCCAACAGACCGAACGGATTCAGCAGTTGGAAGAAGTTGCCGGTGTAGAACAGACGCAGGTACTCGTCCACATGGAACGGCACGCCCTGCAGCAGGTTGCCGAACGCCACGCCGAACACCAATGCAGGCACGAAGGAACCGATGAAGATGCCCCAGTCCCACATGTTGCGCCAGCGGGTGCTCTCCAGCTTGGAACGGTAGTCAAAACCGACCGGGCGGAAGAACAAGGCCGCCAGCACCAGGATCATGGCGACGTAGAAGCCCGAGAAGGCCGCTGCGTAAACCATCGGCCAGGCGGCGAACAGCGCGCCGCCGGCGGTGATCAGCCACACCTGGTTACCGTCCCAGTGCGGAGCGATGGAGTTGATCATCACCCGGCGCTCTGTATCGGTTTTACCGATGATGCGCACCAGGATGCCGACGCCCATGTCGAAACCGTCGGTGACGGCGAAGCCGATCAGCAGTACGCCAACCAGCACCCACCAGATAAATCGCAGTACTTCATAGTCAAACATACGTGGACTCCTGTTTAGCGCGCTTCCTGCACGGCGGCAGTCGGTTGTTCAAAGTGGTAGCGGCCGGTTTTCAGGCTGCTTGGACCCAGACGCGCAAACTTGAACATCAGGTACATTTCAGCCACCAGGAACAGGGTGTACAAGCCGCAAATCAGCCCCATCGAGAACAGAATGTCGCCCGCGGTCAGCGAAGAGTTGGCGACTGCGGTCGGCAGCACCTCACCAATCGCCCACGGTTGACGGCCGTATTCCGCCACGAACCAGCCAGCTTCCACCGCGATCCACGGCAGCGGCAGGCCATACAGCGCCGCACGCAACAGCCATTTTTTCTGGCCGATGCGGCCGCGCACCACGCTCAGGAAGGACAGGCCGATAATCAGCAGCATCAGCACGCCACAGGCCACCATGATGCGGAAGGCGAAGTACAGCGGCGCCACGCGTGGAATGGAGTCCTTGGTCGCCTGCTGGATCTGCGCTTCCGTCGCGTCGCTGACGTTCGGGGTATAACGCTTCAGCAGCATGCCGTAGCCCAGGTCTTGCTTGGTTTTGTTGAATTCCGCACGCACCGCAGGATCGGTATTGCCGCCGCGCAGCTCTTCCAGCAGCTGGTAGGCTTTCATGCCGTTGCGGATGCGCACTTCATGTTGCGCCAGCAGATCTTTCAGGCCGGTGACCTGCGTGTCGGTGGAACGCGTGGCGATCAGGCCAAGCGCATACGGGATCTGAATAGAGAAGGAGTTTTCCATCTTGTCCTGATCGGGAATGCCGAACAGGGTGAAGGACGCCGGCGCCGGCTGGGTATCCCACTCCGCTTCAATGGCGGCCAGTTTGGTTTTCTGTACGTCGCCCATTTCGTAACCGGATTCGTCACCCAGCACGATCACCGACAGCACCGCAGCCATGCCGAAGCTGGCGGCGATGGCGAAGGAGCGCTTGGCGAAAGCGATGTCGCGGCCCTTCAGCAGATAGTAGGAGCTGATGCCCAGCACGAACATGGCGCCGGTGGTGTAACCTGCAGCCACGGTGTGAACGAATTTCACCTGCGCAACCGGGTTAAGCACCAGCTCGGAGAAGCTGACCATCTCCATGCGCATGGTTTCGAAGTTGAAATCCGACGCGATCGGGTTCTGCATCCAGCCGTTGGCGACCAGGATCCACAGCGCGGACAGGTTGGAGCCGAGGGCCACGAACCAGGTTACCGCCATGTGCTGCACCTTGCTCAGACGATCCCAGCCGAAGAAGAACAGGCCGACCAGCGTCGATTCAAGGAAGAACGCCATCAGACCTTCGATAGCCAGTGGGGCCCCGAAGATATCGCCGACGTAATGAGAGAAATACGACCAGTTGGTCCCGAACTGGAACTCCATGGTCAAACCGGTGGCCACACCCAGAGCAAAGTTAATCGCAAATAACTTTCCCCAGAATTTGGTCATGTCTTTATAGATTTGTTTGCCAGACAGGACATATACCGTTTCCATAATTGCCAGCAAGAACGCCATACCGAGCGTTAATGGGACAAATAAGAAATGGTACATCGCCGTTAAAGCAAACTGTAAGCGCGACAGTTCGACAATATCAAACATCTTGACTCCTTGCTCCTCGCAGGAAGACTCCGACACGCGGTTATCGGCATGCTTCTTTCAAAGCCGCCAGTAACGCCCCGCAGTGAATGCCCTTAAACACAACAAATTTGATCCAGCTTCTCCGCTTTCAACCGCACACTCGCCAATAGCCTCTCGGGCCGTCGACAAGCACGCCACTGAAAACCGACAACGGGTAACAAATGCAACAAGATCAACCATCCATAATCACAACATGGATGATACTCGCCCAATCCCACACAATAAATAGGTTTTTACGTGACGTGGGTTGGACTTTTGGTTACAGGTCAAATCTTAGCCGAAAGAGGTACTTCGGGCTAATTTGATCTGAGACAATTTAAGCCTATCCGCATATTATTTCCATATTCATCAGCACATTTCGCCTATTTTTCTTGAGGGCATGTTGCGCAATGGTTTAATTGTTTTTTAATGATATTTTTGTGTTAAATAAATGTAATTTAAAAGAGCCGCCATTGTATTATTACGCGCTTATTCTGCGACATAATTAACCTTTTATTTCCATTAAGCCGTGACAGTGATTGCAGTCACAAAACAACAAATCTCTCTCCAATATTAGTCTATTTCTCGCGATGGGATCGTAAAGGTTGCGATTTTGTAGCAAAATGACCACTTATGTTAAAATTGCATTGAGTGACAATAAGTTATGAAAAAAATCATCTTTGCCTCTGTCTTGGGACTCTCGGGAAACGCCATGGCCGCCGAAACGGTAAACATCACCCTGCTGGGCACCTCCGATCTGCACGGTACCTTCGTGCCTTGGGACTACGCCAGCGACACGGAAAACCTGGCGGGCAGCCTGAGCCAGATAGCCACTCAGGTCAAAAAGGTACGCGCCGAGCAGCCTAACCTGATCCTGGTGGACGCCGGCGACACTATTCAGGGCAACTTCGTTGAAACCTTCAAGCATGAGGCCGTCAGCCCGATGATGCTGGGCCTCAACGCGCTCAACTACGACGTCTGGGTGATGGGCAATCACGAGTTCGACTTCGGCCTGCCGGTGCTGGGCACCCCGCTCAAACAGTTCAAGGGCGCGGCGCTGGCGGGCAACATCGTCTGGGACAACGGCAAGCCTTATCTGCCGGCCTACACCACCCTCGAACGCCAGGGCGTGAAGATCGGCATTATCGGCATGGACACGCCGATGACCGCTGAATTCGCCAAGGGCACCGATCGTATCAAAGGACTGAACTTCACCGATCCGGTGCAGGCGGTGAAACAGGTCATCAAACAAATCGACGGTCAGGTCGATGCCATCGTGCTGGTGGCGCATATGGGCATCGACAACGAGAACCAGCGCCCGGGCACCGGCGTGGCCGACATTGCCAACGCCAACCCGGAACTGGCGGCGATCGTCGCCGGCCACATGCATGTGAAGATCGACAAGGCGGTGGTCAACGGCGTCATCATCACCGAACCGGACAAATACGGCCGCGCGCTGTCACGCATCGATCTGCAATTTGAACGCCGCGACGGCAAATTCACGCTGATCGACAAAAACAGCTACACCTACCCGATCAAAGGGCTGACGCCGGACAGCGCCATGCAGGCTCTCTACCAGCCGTATCATGACATTTTGCGCGCCAACGCCAACCGGGTGGTGGCGAAGCTGAGCGGCAGCGATCTGGTGCCTGCCGACGAGTTCCGCGGCATTCCTCAGGTGCACGTGCAGGATACCGGCATCAGCGCGCTGTTCCAGCAGGCCGCCCGTCACTACGCACCGCTGGCGCAGGTGATCGCTCTGCAGATCGACAACGATCGCGCCAAACTGGACGTCGGCGACATCAAGGCCAAGGACATCGCCTTCAACTACCAATACGCCGGCGGCGAGATCACCGTTTATCAGCTTACCGGTAAAGCGCTTAAACGCTATATGGAGTGGTCCGCCGGCTACTTCAATCAGCTGCAGCCGGGCGACGTCACCTACAGCTTTAACCCGGCGCGGCGTTCGTCCAAATATTCCACCAACGATTTCTTCGATGGCGTCACCTATACCATCGATCTGCGCCAACCCGCCGGTTCGCGCATCGTCGATCTGCGCCTGGCAGACGGCACGCCGGTCACCGACGACATGCCGATCCGTCTGGGCATGAACAGTTACCGCATGGGCCACCTGACGCAAAAGGGCGGCGCGCTGGAAGGGCAATCCTTCCCGGTGCTGTTCGACAGCAAAGCGCAATACGGTGAAGAAGAAGGCACCATTCGCCACCTGGCCCTGCGCTACCTGACGGAAGTGAAACACGGCCAATACCAGGGCGTGCCGCCGCAGCGCTGGAAACTGGTTGGCATGGAAGGATACGAACCGCAGCGGGCGATCGTCAAACGGCTGCTTAATGAAGGCGTTATCCAGGTACCGACCACCGACGACGGGCGCTACACCAACGTCGCCTCGATCAACGTCAAAGACGCGCTGTTCAGCAACGCCGACGATTACCGCGCCGCCCTCACCTCGCTGGATCAACAGCGGCAAACTGCCGTGGATCCGGTACAACAGCGCCGCCTGCAGGATCGGATCGCGCTGATCAAAGCACTCAACGATTTCTGATCTTCGCCCATAAAAAAGGCCACCCAATGGGTGGCCAAACATGTCGAGATATTATTATTTCGTACTAAGATCTTAGCGCTTCAGCACCGCTTTTACCGCGTCGCCGATGTCCGCCAGGCTGCGAACGGTTTTCACGCCCGCCGCTTCCAGCGCAGCAAACTTCTCGTCCGCCGTGCCCTTGCCGCCTGCGATGATGGCGCCCGCGTGGCCCATACGCTTGCCTTTCGGCGCGGTCACGCCGGCGATGTAACCGACAACCGGTTTGGTGACGTGTTCTTTGATGTAAGCTGCCGCTTCTTCTTCAGCGCTGCCGCCGATCTCACCGATCATCACGATCGCTTCGGTCTGCGGATCCTGCTGGAACATCTTCAGGATATCGATGAAGTTGGAGCCCGGGATCGGGTCGCCGCCGATGCCCACACAGGTGGACTGGCCCAGACCGGCATCGGTGGTTTGTTTCACCGCTTCATAGGTCAGGGTACCGGAACGGGAAACGATGCCCACTTTGCCCGGCAGGTGGATGTGGCCAGGCATGATGCCGATTTTGCACTCGCCCGGGGTGATCACGCCAGGGCAGTTCGGCCCAATCATGCGCACGCCGGCTTCATCCAGCTTCACTTTCACGGTCAGCATGTCCAGGGTCGGGATGCCTTCGGTGATGGTGATGATCAATTTGATGCCGGCATCGATCGCTTCCAGAATGGAGTCTTTGCAGAACGGCGCTGGAACGTAAATGACGGAGGCCGTCGCGCCGGTCGCTTCAACCGCTTCGCGCACGGTGTTGAACACCGGCAGACCCAGGTGCTGAGTGCCGCCTTTGCCTGGGGTGACGCCGCCAACCATTTTGGTGCCGTAAGCGATAGCTTGTTCGGAGTGGAAAGTCCCCTGGCTACCGGTGAAGCCCTGGCAAATTACTTTGGTGTTTTTATCGATTAAGATGGACATTATTTACCCTCCACTGCTGCAACAACTTGCTGAGCCGCATCAGTCAGGCTGGTCGCAGCAATGATATTCAGGCCGCTGTCCGCCAGTTTCTTGGCGCCCAGTTCGGCGTTGTTCCCTTCCAGGCGCACCACGACCGGGACGTTAACGCCCACTTCAGCCACTGCGCCGATGATGCCGTCGGCGATCAGATCGCAACGAACGATACCACCGAAGATGTTAACCAGAACCGCTTTCACCTTGTCGTCGGACAGGATGATTTTGAACGCTTCGGTCACGCGCTCTTTGGTCGCGCCGCCGCCTACGTCCAGGAAGTTGGCCGGCTCGCCGCCGTGCAGTTTAACGATGTCCATGGTGCCCATCGCCAGACCTGCGCCGTTCACCATGCAGCCGATGTTGCCGTCGAGGGCAACGTAGTTCAGCTCCCACTGGGCCGCACGGGATTCACGCTCATCTTCCTGAGAAGGGTCACGCATTTCACGCAGTTCAGGCTGACGGAACAGGGCGTTGCCGTCGGCGCCCAGTTTGCCGTCCAGGCACACCAGATCGCCCTGCTTGGTGATCACCAGCGGGTTGATCTCAACCATCGCCAGGTCGCGCTCCAGGAACAGCGTCGCCAGGCCCATGAAGATCTTGGCGAACTGGCTGACTTGCTTGCCGGTCAGGCCCAGTTTGAAAGCCAGCTCACGGCCCTGATAAGGCTGTGGACCCGCCAGCGGATCGATGGTCATTTTGTGGATCAGTTCAGGGGTTTCTTCCGCCACTTTCTCGATTTCCACGCCGCCTTCGGTAGACGCCATGAATACGATGCGACGGGTCGCGCGGTCTACGACGGCGCCCAGGTACAGTTCTTTATCGATGTCGGTCGCCGCTTCAACCAGGATCTGGTTAACCGGCTGGCCCAGCGCGTCAGTCTGGTAAGTCACCAGACGCTTGCCCAACCAGGCTTCCGCGAAAGCACGGATATCTTCTTTGCTGTTGACGACTTTAACGCCGCCCGCTTTACCGCGGCCGCCAGCATGAACCTGACATTTCACCACCCACGGGCCGGAGCCGATTTTGGATGCGGCTTCTTCTGCTTCACGCGGAGTGGTACAGGCGTAACCGGTCGGTGCCGGCATGCCATACCGAGCAAACAGCTGTTTTGCCTGATATTCGTGTAAATTCATGATGTTCTATCCATTCAGTTCTGAAGGTTTTTAGCCGGACCATTATTACGCGGTAAACCGCATGGTTTTCCGGCCACATAGCACAGAGTGCGGGCGCGGCACGCCGCGCCCGGCAAGGGTTACTAGACGTCCAGCAGCAGACGAGCCGGATCTTCCAGCATCTCTTTGACCGTCACCAGATAACCGACGGATTCTTTACCGTCGATCAGGCGGTGGTCATAAGACAGCGCCAGATACATCATCGGCTGGATCACCACCTGACCATTGACCGCCATTGGGCGATCTTTGATGGCGTGCATGCCCAGGATGGCGCTCTGCGGCGGGTTGATGATCGGAGTGGACATCAGGGAGCCGAATACGCCGCCGTTGGTAATGGTGAAGTTACCGCCGGTCAGCTCTTCCACGGTCAGTTTGCCGTCGCGGCCCTTAACGGCCAGCTCTTTGATTTTCTTCTCGATGTCAGCCATGCTCATGGCGTCCACATCGCGCAGTACCGGCGTCACCAGGCCGCGCGGGGTAGAAACCGCGATGCTGATGTCGAAGTAGTTGTGGTAAACCACGTCGGAACCGTCGATCGACGCGTTCACTTCCGGGAAGCGCTTCAGCGCTTCAACCACCGCCTTAATGTAGAAGGACATGAAGCCCAGACGCACGCCGTGACGCTTCTCGAAGGCTTCGCCGTACTGCTTGCGCAGATCCATGATCGGCTGCATGTTGATTTCGTTGAAGGTGGTCAGCATCGCGGTGCTGTTCTTCGCTTCCAGCAGACGCTCAGCGACGCGTTTGCGCAGGCGAGTCATCGGCACGCGTTTTTCGCTACGGCCGGCCAGAGCAGGCTGCGGTGCGGCTTCAGCGGCGGCGGCCGGTTTGGCGGCGGCGCCGCCTTTGGCCAGGTGCGCTTCCACGTCTTCACGCGTGATGCGGCCACCCACGCCGGTGCCTTTGATGGCGCCGGCATCGAGGTCGTGTTCGGCGATCAGGCGGCGAATCGCCGGGCTGAGCGCGTCATTGCTTTCTTCTTCCAGGCTCGCGGTCGCGCGCTGTGCAGGCGTGGACTCTTTCTCCTGGCTCTTCTCGGCGGTCGGTTTGCCGGAGCTGTCGCCTGGGCGGATGCGGCCGAGCAGCTGGCGAGACAGTACGGTCGCGCCCTCTTCTTCCACGATAGCATCGAGAATGCCCGCTTCACTGGCCGGCACTTCCAACACCACTTTGTCGGTTTCGATTTCAACCAGGACTTCATCACGCTGCACGCTGTCGCCCGGCTTTTTGTGCCAGGTGGCTACGGTCGCATCGGCAACCGATTCAGGAAGGTCAGGAACCAGAATATCTACGCTACTCATTTAGCTTTCCCTTAAGTTTTTTATCATCTGCTTGCCGGCCCCACGGCCGGCAAGCGAGCGAACATTAGTCAATATTCAGCGCGTCGTTCACCAGAGCCTGCTGCTGCTTCTGGTGTACGGACATATAGCCCACCGCCGGAGAGGCGGAGGCCGGACGTCCTGCGTAACGTAAAGAAGCCCCGAACGGCACCACTTCACGGAAGTTGTGCTGGCTGCAGTACCAGGCGCCCTGGTTCAGCGGCTCTTCCTGACACCAGACGAAATCATGCACGTGCGAGTATTGCTCCAGCACGGCCTGCACGGCCTGATGCGGGAACGGATACAGCTGCTCGATGCGCACGATGGCCACGTCTTTCTGCTCGTTCTTGCGACGCTGTTCCAGCAGGTCGTAGTAGACCTTGCCGGAGCACAGCACGACGCGCTTGACCGCTTTCGGATCCAAGTCGTCGATCTCGCCGATCGCCGGCAGGAAGGTGCCGTTGGCCAGCTCGTCCAGCGAAGAAATCGCCAGCGGATGACGCAGCAGCGACTTCGGCGACATCACCACCAACGGACGGCGCATACCGCGCAGCGCCTGACGACGCAGCATATGGTAAACCTGCGCCGGCGTAGACGGGACGCACACCTGCATGTTCTGCTCTGCGCACAGCTGCAGATAGCGTTCCAGACGCGCGGAAGAGTGCTCAGGGCCCTGGCCTTCATAGCCGTGCGGCAGCAGCATCACCAGGCCGCACATACGGCCCCATTTTTGCTCGCCGGAGCTGATGAACTGGTCGATAACGACCTGCGCGCCGTTGGCGAAGTCGCCGAACTGCGCTTCCCAGATGGTCAGCGTACGCGGTTCCGCCGTGGCGTAGCCGTATTCGAACGCCAGCACCGCTTCTTCAGACAGCACGGAGTCCCAAACCTTGAATTCGCCCTGGCCGCTGTGGATATTCGCCAGCGGAACGTAGACCGAACCGTTTTTCTGGTTGTGCACCACCGCGTGACGGTGGAAGAAGGTGCCGCGGCCGGCGTCTTCGCCGGAGATGCGGATTGGAATGCCTTCATCCGCCATGGTGGCGTAGGCCAGCGTTTCGGCGGCGCCCCAGTCGAACGGCTTGTTGCCTGCGGCCATCTCGGCGCGGTCAGCGTAGATTTTCGCCACGCGCGACTGCATTTCGATCGCTTCCGGCACGGTGCTGATGCGGCGTGCCAGCTCCTGCAGGCGCTTCATCTCAACCTTGCTCGGGTACTCTTCGTCCCACTCGTGGTTCAGGTACGGTGACCAGGTGAAGGAGTGCAGGTTCATCGGACGCCACTCTTCAACCACGCAATCGCCGCGGTCGAGCGCGTCGCGGTACAGGTTGACCATTTCCGTGGCATCTTCCAGGCTGGCCACTTTCTGCTCGGTCAGCACGTCAGCATAGATTTTGCGCGGCGTAGGGTGTTTCTTGATCTTCTGATACATCACCGGCTGGGTGGCGCTCGGCTCGTCGGCCTCGTTGTGCCCATGGCGACGGTAGCAGACCAGATCGATCATCACGTCACGCTTAAAGGTGTTACGGAAATCCAACGCCAGGCGGGTGACGAAGGCCACGGCCTCCGGATCGTCCGCATTAACGTGGAAGATCGGCGACTGAACCATTTTGGCGATGTCGGTGCAGTATTCGGTAGAGCGCGCATCCAGCGGGTTGGAGGTGGTGAAGCCAACCTGGTTGTTGATGACGATACGCACGGTGCCGCCCACTTCGTAGCCGCGGGCCTGAGACATGTTCAGGGTTTCCTGAACCACGCCCTGGCCGGTGATGGCGGCGTCGCCGTGGATGGTGATCGGCAGCACCATGTTGCTGCGCGCTTCGTCCAGACGATCGCGACGGGCGCGAACCGACCCCATGACCACCGGGCTGACGATCTCCAGGTGCGACGGGTTGAACGCCAGCGCCAGGTGAACCATGCCGCCTTCGGTTTCCACGTCGGAAGAGAAGCCCTGGTGATATTTCACGTCACCGGTGCCGAGGTGTTCTTTATGCTTGCCGGCGAATTCGTCGAACAGATCGGCCGGCTTTTTGCCCAGCACGTTGATCAGCACGTTCAGACGGCCGCGGTGGGCCATGCCCAACACCACTTCGCGCGTGCCGTTCTTGCCGGCGTGGCGCACCATCTCTTTCAGCATCGGCACCAGCGCGTCGCCGCCTTCCAGCGAGAAGCGTTTGGCGCCCGGGAATTTGGCGCCCAGGTAACGTTCCAGACCTTCCGCTGCGGTCAGCTCGTTCAGGAAACGGCGTTTTTCGTCGGCGGTAAAGCTGGCGCGCCCCACCACCGACTCGATACGCTGCTGGATCCAGCGTTTCTCTTCGGTGTTGGTGATGTGCATGTACTCAGCACCGATCGACCCGCAATAGGTCTGCTTCAGCGCGGCGTACAGATCGCCCAGCTTCATGGTTTCTTTGCCGATGGCGAAAGAGCCCACGTTGAAGGTTTCCTGGAAATCGGCTTCGGTCAGGTTGTGGTAAGCGGGATCAAGGTCAGGAACTTGCTCGCGCTGCCACAGGCCAAGCGGATCGAGGTTGGCATGCTGATGCCCGCGGAAGCGGAAGGCGTTGATCAGCTGCAGTACCTTGACCTGTTTGGCGTCGGTTTCCGGATCGGTGATGGTGGTGTTGTAGCGCGCGGAGTCTTTCGCCAAGCGGCGGAAGTAATCGCGCGTTTGAGAGTGAAGCTGATCGGGTTTGACACCCGCGGTTGGTAGCTGTTGAAAAATGGAACGCCAGCTATCTTCAACGGAACCCGGATCGGTTAAGAAGTCTTCATAGAGCTGCTCTATGTAAGACTGGTTCGCGCCCGCCAGATAGGAGGAATCCAGCCAGGCCTTCATTGCGCCGTTCTGCATCATGATCCCTTAAGCTTTGAAGCTTTAGTTTTCGCCGTGGTTAACATAATTACCGTGATGAATACGGTTTGCCGTAAAACGGTTCACTCGACGTACTTGCGGCCATGACGGCCCGATACGTTCTGTTATGGACCTTGCGGTCCCTTACAAGGAACCTCTAAAAACCGGCGGAAGAACCAGGCTGCATAGCGCCGCAGCCGCGGGTCAGTTTTTAGAGGTTCCCTCCCCTATGGGATGTGCGCCGGAAAAGAGCCCGGCGCAGCATCTCATTCCGTTTATGCGCCGCGTTGCAGCAGCATGGACTTGATATGCCCGATCGCACGCGTCGGGTTCAAGCCTTTAGGGCATACACTGACACAATTCATAATGCTATGGCAGCGGAAAACACTAAAAGCGTCGTCCAGATCATCTAAACGTTCTTGCGTTTCCGTGTCACGGCTGTCGATCAGGAAGCGATACGCCGCCAACAGACCGGCTGGGCCGATGAACTTGTCCGGGTTCCACCAGAACGATGGGCAAGAGGTTGAACAGCAGGCGCACAGGATGCACTCGTACAGACCGTCCAACTTGGCGCGCTGCTCCGGCGATTGCAGGTGCTCGCGCGCCGGCGGGTTCTTGCCGTCGTTCAGCAGGTATGGCTTGATCTTTTCATATTGGGTATAGAACTGGCCCATATCCACCACCAGATCGCGCACCACCGGCAGGCCCGGCAGCGGACGGATCACGATCTTGCCGTTGCCTTTGCGCAGCGACGAAACCGGAGTGATGCACGCGAGGCCGTTTTTACCGTTCATGTTCAGGCCGTCGGAACCGCACACGCCTTCGCGGCATGAGCGACGGAACGACAGGGTCGGGTCTTTTTCTTTCAGCTGGATCAACGCATCCAGCAGCATCATGTCGCGACCTTCTTCCGCTTCCAGGGTGTAATCCTGCATGTGCGGCGCGTCGTCGACATCCGGATTGTAGCGATAAATGGAAAATTCGAGTTTCATCTGTCGATCTCCGCAATTAGTAAGAACGCACTTTCGGCGGGAATGCCGGGCGCAGCTTCGGTTGCATGTTCACTTCACGACGCGTCATGCTTTCCGATTGCGGCAGATACAGCGAATGGCACAGCCAGTTGGCGTCATCGCGTTCCGGATAGTCGAAGCGGCTGTGCGCGCCACGGCTCTCGGTACGGAAGTTGGCCGACACGGCGGTGGAATACGCGGTCTCCATCAGGTTATCCAACTCCAGACATTCGATGCGCTGGGTGTTGAACTCGCTGGAGGTATCGTCCAGGCGTGCGTTCTTCAGACGTTCACGGATCACTTTCAGTTCTTCCAGGCCCTTGGCCATCGCATCGCCTTCGCGGAATACCGAGAAGTTGTGCTGCATGCAAGACTGCAGCGCTTTGCGAATTTCGACCGGGTCTTCGCCGGAACGGGTGTTGTTCCAACGATTCAGACGGTCCAGCGAGGCTTCCACGTCGGAGTCGCTGGCGTCACGGCTCACGCCCTGCTCTTCCAGCGATTCCTGCAGGTGCATGCCGGCGGAACGGCCGAACACCACCAGGTCGAGCAGCGAGTTGCCGCCCAGGCGGTTGGCGCCGTGCACCGATACGCAGGCGATTTCGCCCACGGCGAACAGCCCCGGGATCACCACGTCTTCGCCCTTCTCGTTCACGGTCAGCGCCTGGCCGGTCACCTTGGTCGGAATGCCGCCCATCATATAGTGACAGGTTGGGATAACCGGGATCGGCTCTTTCACCGGATCGACGTGCGCGAAGGTGCGGGACAGTTCCAGAATGCCCGGCAGACGGGATTCCAGCACCTCTTTGCCCAGGTGATCCAGCTTCAGCTTGGCGTGCGGGCCCCAAGGACCGTCGCAGCCGCGGCCTTCGCGGATTTCGATCATGATCGAACGGGCAACCACGTCGCGGCCCGCCAGATCTTTGGCGTTCGGCGCATAACGCTCCATGAAGCGCTCGCCGTGCTTGTTCAGCAGGTAACCGCCTTCGCCGCGGCAGCCTTCGGTCACCAGCACGCCCGCGCCGGCGATGCCGGTCGGGTGGAACTGCCACATTTCCATGTCCTGCACCGGCACGCCGGCGCGCAGCGCCATGCCGACACCGTCGCCGGTGTTGATGTGGGCGTTGGTGGTGGACTGGTAAATGCGGCCTGCGCCGCCGGTCGCCAGCACGGTGGCCTTGGCTTTGAAGTAAACCACTTCACCGGTTTCGATGCAGATAGCCGTGGTGCCGACCACCGCGCCGTCCTGGTTTTTCACCAGATCAAGCGCATACCACTCGGAGAAGATGGTGGTGTGGTTTTTCAGGTTCTGTTGGTACAGGGTATGCAGCAGCGCATGGCCGGTACGGTCGGCTGCGGCTGCGGTACGCGCCGCCTGCTCGCCGCCGAAGTTCAGCGACTGGCCGCCGAACGGGCGCTGATAAATGCGGCCGTCGTCCAGACGAGAGAACGGCAGGCCCATGTGTTCCAGTTCCAGAATCGCTTCCGGGCCGGTTTTACACATATATTCGATGGCGTCCTGGTCACCGATATAGTCGGAACCTTTCACCGTGTCGTACATATGCCATTCCCAGTTGTCCTCGTGGCTGTTGCCAAGCGCGACGGTAATGCCGCCCTGTGCGGACACGGTATGGGAACGGGTCGGGAAAACTTTGGACAGCAGGGCACAGGTCGAGCCCGCTTGGGAAATTTGCAGCGCGGCACGCATGCCCGCACCGCCGGCGCCGATTACGACGGCATCAAACTCTCTGACTGGCAGTTTCATTTAAGCACCCCACACTACGATTGTTCCGTACAGTAAATAGACCAGCAACGCGACCACGACAGCCAGCTGCAACACCAGGCGAACCGCCAGCGGCTTGACGTAGTCCGTCAGCACCTGCCACAGCCCGATCCAGGCGTGCACCAGAATCGACAGCAAGGTCAGCAGAGTGAACACTTTCGTAATGGAAGTGGCGAAGAAACCGCGCCAGATGTCATAAGTGAGTTCCGGAGCCGTGACGAAAAAGCCCAGGATATACAGGACGTACAGGGTGATGATGATCGCGGAAGCACGCAGCAGCAGCCAATCGTGCACGCCGTTGCGCCCTAATGCAGAAACGTTGTTTACCATACGAGGACTCCAGCCAGAACTGACAGCACGACGGTCAGACCGATCGCCACCTGGGCGGAACGGGTGCCGGCGGCCAAACTCTCTTCGATGTAGCCAAAATCCATTAACAAGTGACGGATGCCACCGCAAATGTGATAGGCCAGCGCCGTAAGGATGCCCCAGAATATGAATTTGACGATGAAGCTATTCATGATGGCGGCCGCCTGCAGGAACCCCTCTTGGGAAGAGAGTGACAGGCCCAGCAGCCAGAGGAGGATACCCACGGCAACGAAGGTAATTACGCCAGAGACTCGGTGTAAGATAGACGCTATCGCAGTTACGGGGAACCGGATCGTTTGCAGATCCAAGTTGACAGGTCGTTGTTTTTTCACGTATTTGCCCACACAGCTCTTATTATTTTCCTTCCTCCGGGCCTGGGCGGGGATCAGACAGCGTTAAGAGCCTAAAACCCTTACACGTCACGCGCTCAAACATCAACATCCTCTGTGCTCAAACGGCGCGCATTTATAACGCTGGGTGCTCCTACTTCAGGGTAATCCGGAGACCTGGCGGCAGTATAGGAGGATCACATTCTGATTACAATTCTCATACAACCGCTTTGATAACATTTCCCCCGAACAGTGATTCAGATCACGGATTTCACAATTAGTGCAAAATTAATTATCTGATTTGACAAGAGATCAACATTTCCATTACATATAGGGGCACAAACGGTCCTATGATGCGCTATGGGTCAGCAGATACACTTCCTCCCGGGTTCGAGTTATGCAACAGTGTATTTGGCGAACCTATCCCAATAGCCGTTGTTTCCCGCTCGAGTTTGCCGGCGTCAAAAGCAAATAAAGCACATAAAAAACAGATTATTGGGATAGGTTCACATCTCTTCGAACAGCTCATAGGTAAGATTAACAGACTATAACGAATTACTCTGAATCGTTAACAACTGGTCACCCGTCTCGTTCGCCTGGTCAGCACTCTGTACCCTACCCGCGCACAGTTGCGCAGTCGCTCACAGAGTTAGCGTCCGCACCATTTTTTGCGGGCAACCTGCAGAGATTTAAGGTATTTCAGTTGTTAGTGGTTTTTAAAATAAGGCGCTAAGGAGACAGTAAATGACTGATAAGAAAGCGACGCTAACCATTAACGACAGCGAAGCTCCGATCGAACTGGGCGTATTGACACCGACACTGGGCCCTGATGTCCTCGATGTCCGCGCCCTGGGTTCCAAAGGTTATTTCACATTTGATCCCGGCTTTACCTCCACCGCTTCTTGCGAATCCAAGATTACCTTCATCGACGGCGACAAAGGCGTGCTGCTGCACCGCGGCTTCCCTATCGAGCAGCTGGCGAAAGAATCTTCCTACCTGGAAGTGTGCTACATCCTGCTGTACGGCGAGACCCCAACGCCGGAAGAATTCGAAACCTTCAAGACCACCGTAACCCGCCATACCATGATCCACGACCAGATCACCCATCTGTTCCGTGGCTTCCGCCGCGACTCGCACCCGATGGCGGTGCTGTGCGGCGTGACCGGCGCGCTGGCGGCGTTCTACCACGATGCGCTGGACGTCAACAACGAGCGTCACCGTGAAATCACCGCGTTCCGCCTGCTGTCCAAAATGCCGACCGTGGCCGCGATGTGCTACAAATACTCCCTGGGCCAGCCGTTCGTTTATCCGCGCAACGATCTGTCCTACGCCGGCAACTTCCTGCACATGATGTTCGCCACTCCGTGCGAAGAATACGTGGTGAACCCGGTGCTGGAACGCGCCATGGACCGCATCCTGATCCTGCACGCCGACCATGAGCAGAACGCCTCTACCTCAACCGTGCGCACCGCCGGCTCTTCCGGCGCCAACCCGTTCGCCTGCATCGCGGCCGGCATCGCCTCCCTGTGGGGGCCGGCGCACGGCGGCGCCAACGAAGCGGCGCTGAAAATGCTGGAAGAGATCAAGACCGTCGAGCACATTCCGGAATTCATCAAGCGCGCCAAGGACAAGAACGACTCCTTCCGCCTGATGGGCTTCGGCCACCGCGTGTACAAGAACTACGATCCGCGCGCCACCGTGATGCGCGAAACCTGTCACGAAGTGCTGAAAGAGCTGAACAAGAAGGACGACAACCTGCTGCAAGTGGCGATGGAGCTGGAACACATCGCGCTGAACGACCCGTACTTCATCGAGAAGAAACTGTACCCGAACGTCGACTTCTACTCCGGCATCATCCTGAAGGCGATGGGCATTCCTTCTTCCATGTTCACCGTGATCTTCGCCATCGCGCGCACCATCGGCTGGATCGCCCACTGGAACGAAATGCACGACGAAGGCATCAAAATTGCCCGTCCGCGTCAGCTGTACACCGGCTATGCCGAGCGTGATTTCAAATCCCAGCTGAAAAACAAGTAAGCCACTTTCCTGGCTGAAACCGTACAGCGCCGCCCCTTCGGGCGGCGTTTTTTTTTGGTTATTTCTGGCAGCCCGGGCACCAATAAAACGGCCGCGACGACAGGTCCGTACGCACGATCATCCCACCGCAGCGTTCGCACGGCTCACCGCTGCGATGAAACACCTTGAAGCGAAACAGCGCGCCGTGATGCCGGTTGTCATCCGCCTGCCCGCGCGTCTGGTAGGAAAGGCGCGGCACCGCCAGCGACGCCTCCGCCAGGCGCCGCAGCGCCTCTGGCGCCAGATCCTGCGGTTTGTGCTGCGGCACCAACTCGGCCTGCCACAGGATTTCGGCGCGCAGATAGTTGCCCAATCCGGCAAGAAACGCCTGGTCGAGCAGCATGCCGCCCAGCTGCCGGCGGCGAAAACGCGGCGTCAGCAAACGCTCCTGCACCTCATCCACCGTCAGCGACATGTCCAACACGTCGGGACCGATGCGTTGCAAAAACGGGTGTTGTTCTATTTCCTCGCGCGGCCCGAGGGTAATGTCGGAAGCGCTGTAGAGCAATATCGCGCTGCGGGCGGTTTCCAGCCGCACCCGCAGTTCGCGTTTGGTCTCCGGCGTCTCCCCCGCCGCCGCCACTTTCCACACGCCATACAGCTGGTTATGGCTGTACATCGTCAGCCCGTTGGAGAAATGGGTCAGCAGCGCCTTGCCGCGCGGCTCGATGGCGACGATGCGCTCGCCGAGCAAACGCTGGCGGTAGTGCTTCAACTGGGGAAAAGTGAAATCGACGGCGGTCAGCGGCTGATCGATCACCGCCGCCGCCAGTTTGTCCGCCGCCCGGCGGATCTCCGGTCCTTCCGGCATAGACCACTCCTTGCGTAGACCCGGCGCAACCCGGTGCGCCGGGAGTGTTCTTGATTAATGCGTCGCGCCGCCCACCACTTTCAGATCGTGTTCCACCTGCAAAGCGATGGAAACGGCCAGCTCCAGCGCAAACAGCACCGTCGAAGCCGCCATGCTCGGCGCGCCGGGGTGCGCCGCCGCCTGCTCAGGCAAATACGGGATATGGATAAAACCGCCCTTCACCTCGCGTTGGCCGCTCAAACGGTGCAGCAGCCCATACATCACATGGTTGCACACGTAGGTGCCGGCAGTCTGCGAAACGGCGGCCGGAATGCCGGCCTCGCGCATCGAACTCACCATCGCTTTGATCGGCAAAGTGCTGAAATAGGCCGCCGGACCGCCGGCGACGATCGGTTCGTCCACCGGCTGCTGCCCCTGATTGTCGGGGATACGCGCGTCGTCGACGTTGATCGCCACCCGTTCAATCGTGATGTCGGTGCGGCCGCCGGCCTGGCCGATAGCCAGTACCATCACCGGCTGCACCTCGTCGATCGCCGCGTTGAGCGCCTCCAGCGCCGCGCCGAACACGCACGGCAGCTGGCGCGCCACAATGCGCGTGCCGACCAGTTCCATATCGTTGAGCTGCTTCACCACTTCCCAGGAGGGATTGAGGCGCTCACCACCAAACGGCTCGAAGCCGGTGATCAATACTTTTTGCATCCTTACTCCTACAGGAACATCAGGAAATACAGCAGGAACACGTTAACCAACAGCAGCAGCACACCGGTCGGCACCTGCGCCTTGATCACCGCATTCTTGTCCGGCAACTCCAGCAGCGCCGCCGGCACAATGTTGAAGTTCGCCGCCATCGGCGTCATCAGGGTGCCGCAATAGCCGGAGAACATGCCGATCGCCGCCATCACCGCCGGGTTGCCGCCGTGTTGCAGCACCAGAATCGGAATGCCGATGCCTGCGGTGACGATCGGGAACGCGGCGAAGGCGTTGCCCATCACCATGGTCAGCACCGCCATACCGATAGCGTAGACCGCCACGGCGATAAAGCGGTTATCCACCGCCAGATACTCCTGGGTCAAATGCGAGATTGCGGTGCCGACGCCGGCGACGGTAAACAGCAACCCCAGCGTGGCGAGGATCTGCGGCAGAATGAACGCCCAGCCGATCGAATCCAGCAGGCGCCGCGCTTCCTGTATCGGCTGCAGGGCCTTCTCACGGGTCATTTTCACCGCGATCGCCAGACCGATCAGGCAGCCGACGGTCATCGAGAACAGGGTGATCAGCGTCGCGTGGTTACCGCTGCCGAACACCGCGCTTTGCAACGCCGGCACGTTGTTGAACAGTAGCACGCCGATCACCGTCACGACCGGGATCGCCAACGCGGGGATAAACAGCTTGTTGCCCAAACGCTTGGCGCTGGCCTCGCGCTCCTGCGGCGTTCGCTGATGATAGCTGCCGAGGCGCACGCCGCCGAAGCCGGCGATCAGGGCCATCACCACCACCACCCCGCCAACGATGATATGCAGCATGCGTTTCTCGTTGCTGCCTTCGCCGAGCACATCGCCCAGCAGGCGGTAAGTCCAGTCGCCGACCAGGAATACCAGGCCGTACAGCCCCCAAAACAGCCCGGTGGTGATGCGGCGCGGGTTGGCGCGATCGCGGAAGGACATCACCGCCACAATCAGCAGCACCGCGCCGGCCAGCCAGTAGAGATATTGTTGCTGGAAGTTCATCGCGCCTCCCCCTTCGCCTGCAGCGCCGCCTGATTCAGCTGCGCCAGCTCGGCGCTCAGCTGTTTATCCATCCGATACAGCCGGAACGCGTGGATCAGGAAAGCGAAAATGGCGGTCGGAATGCCCCACAGCGCGATATGCAGCGGCTCGGTCTGAATGCCGCCGGACTCCAGCATAAAGTTATGCATGAAGATGATCGCGCCGAAGGCCACGAAAATATCCTCGCCGAAGAACAGCCCGACGTTGTCGGTCGCGGCCGACATGGCGCGCAGGCGGTGGCGGGTGCGCTCTGGCAGCTCGCCGTAGCGGTTTTCCGTCGCCCCTTCCGCCATCGGCGCCAGCAGCGGCCGCACCATCTGCGGGTGCCCACCCAGGCTGGTCAGCCCCATCGCCGCGGTGATCTCGCGCACGAACAGGTACACAATCAGCAAACGGCCGGCGGTGGCGCTTTTGATCTTGGCGATCCACGCCTGCGCCCGCTCTTTCAGCCCGTGTCGTTCCAGCAGGCCGATCACCGCCAGCGGCAACAGCAGGATCAGCGGCAGGTTGCGGGTATTGAGAAAGCCCTCGCCGAGCTTTTCCAGAATGACGTCCAGCGGCATTAGCGCCGCCAGACCGGTGATGATGCCGGCGGCGATCACCACCAGCACCGGATTGAAACGCAATACAAACCCGACCACGATCGCAGCGATGCCGATCAGTGGCCAGAGATTCACGGCCTGTTCCATAGTCTTCCCTCAATATTTTCTAATAGTTTTTTGCTTGTGATGTTGTGTCTTGCTTTATTGCTCCGCGCTGACGCGGATGCCCTGCTGAACAAAACTGTCCCGCAGCTTGCGCGCATACGCCAGCGCATGCTCGCCGTCCCCGTGCAGGCAGACGGTTTCCGCCTGTACGGCGGCCCAGACGCCATCCACGCTGCGAACCCGGTGATGGCGCACCATCTCCAGCGTTTGCGCCAGCGCCTGTTCGTCGTCCTCGATCAGCGCCCCCGGCAAACCGCGCGGCACCAGCGTGCCGTCGGCCTGATAGCCGCGATCGGCGAATACCTCTTGCCGGGTGGTCAGGCCAAGTTGTTCCCCGGCGCGGATCAGCGCGCTGCCGGCCAGCCCCACCAGCCGCAGCGCCGGATCGACCGCCTGCACCGCCCGAGCGATCGCTTCCGCCAGCGCCGGCTCAACCGCCGCCTGGTTGTACAGCATGCCGTGCGGCTTAACGTGCACCATCACTCCGCCCTCGGCGCGGGCGATGGCCGCCAGCGCCCCGAGCTGATACACCACCTGCGCGTAGACCGTTTCCGGCGGCAGCTGCATGCGGGTCCGGCCGAAGTTCTCCCGATCGGGAAAACTCGGGTGGGCGCCAATCGCCACGCCGTACTGCAATGCCCAGCGCACCGACTGACGCATGGTCTGCGCATCGCCGGCGTGGAAGCCGCAGGCGATGTTGGCCGAACTCACCAATTGCAGCAGCGCCTGGTCGTTGGCGCAGCCTTCGCCGAGATCGGCGTTCAAATCAACGATCATGTAACCCCCAGGCAATCTGTCGAAGGAAGAGATCCTGCTCGGCCTTGGCGCGCTGCGCCTCGGCCAATGAGCAGAGAACGAAGTGGATCGGTTCGCCGAGACGGACCTGCGCCAGATGGTAGAGATCGGCTTCGATCACGCAGGCGATGCGCGGGTAACCGCCGGTGGTTTGCGCATCAGCCATCAGCACGATCGGCTGGCCGTTGTGCGGCACCTGCACCACGCCGGGCATCAGGCCGTGCGACAGCATCTCTCTCTCAGTGGTGCGCGCCAGCGGCGTGCCGCCATGCAGGCGGTAGCCCATGCGGTTGCTCTGCGGGCTGAGCTGCCAGGCGGAGCGCCAGAACGTGTCCTGCGCCTCTTCGCTGAACTCGGCGTACTCCGGCCCCGGCAAAGCACGGATGCGGTTGGTGAACAGCAGCTGTTTCACGCCGCAGGAATGTTGCGGTTGAGCGGCAGAGTTGCCCAGCGGCAGCCGATCGCCGTCCTTCAGGTTACGGCCTTCGTGGCCGCCAAAGGCGGCTTTCATGTCGGTGCTGCACGATCCCAGCATTTCCGGCACGGCGATACCGCCCGAGATCGCCAGGTAGCTGCGCATGCCGCGTTTCGGCGTGCCCAGCGCCAGCCGCTGCCCCTTTTTCACCGGATAGCGCCAGCCGGTCCACAGCGGCTTGCCGTCCAACTGCGCGTCGCAGCCGGCGCCGGTCAGAGCGATCCAGCCTGCGCGGGTAAACTCGGCGCTGAACTGGCCGAGCGTGATCTCCAGCCCGGCGGCCTCCGGCGCATTGCCCACCAGCAGGTTGGCGATCTTCAGCGCCGGTTGATCCAGCGCTCCGCCGGTGCTGATGCCCAGACGGCGGAATCCCTCGCGGCCCAAATCCTGCACCGTGGTATAGATGCCGGCGCGCAGAATAATCAGCATACGCCCTCCTTCTGCGGCACAAAGCGTACGTTATCGCCCGGACGCAGCAGCGTCGGCGGCATTTCATGCGGATTGAACAACGCCAACGGCGTGCGGCCGATCAGCTGCCAGCCGCCGGGCGTCACCAGCGGATAGATGCCGGTCTGGCCGCCGCCGATGCCGACGGAGCCGGCCGCCACCGCCAGACGCGGTTCAGCGCGGCGCGGCGTCGCCAGTTGTTCCGGCATGCCGCCCAAATAGGAGAAGCCCGGCTGAAAGCCGAGAAAATAGACCACATAAGCTGCCGCCGCGTGGCATTCCACCACCTGTTGCGGCGTCATGCCGGTATGGCGCGCCACCTCATCCAGGTCGGGGCCCTGTTCCCCGCCGTAGACAACCGGAATATCCACCTGGCGCGACTCCGGCGCCAGGCGCTCTTTGCTTTCCCAGCCCTGCTGCAGCAACGCCAGCATCGCTTCGGCGTCGGCCTGCGGCGTATGCAGCAACAGCGTCAGGTTGTTCATCCCCGGCACCACTTCCCGCACGTCGGGATGGTGATTCAGCTTTTCCGCCAGCGCCCAGATGCGCTGCTGGCTCGGCAACGTCACCGGCGGCGACAGTTCAAGCACTACCGCTCTTTCACCCAACAGGTAATAACGCGCTTGTTGCACCCTTATTCTCCTTATTATTATCGCGCTGAAAAACACACCAGTTATGCGTGACGCGGCCCCGGCTGTCAATAGAGCGCAACCATAAGGAAAATAAGGAAATAGCGCGATAAAAGGATTCAGCCGGCGCACAGGCCGGGCTGGATCCGGGGAAGAAAAAAATCAGGCGGGATTCGGGATATCGATAAAGGTCACATCAAAGCCGTGGTGCTGGGCCAGCCACTCACCCAACGCTTTCACGCCGCCGCGCTCGGTGGCGTGGTGACCGGCGGCGAAGAAATGTACGCCCATTTCACGCGCGCTGTGAATGGTCTGCTCAGACACTTCACCGCTGATGAACGCATCGACGCCGAAACGCGCCGCGCTGTCGATAAAGCCCTGGCCGCCGCCGGTGCACCAGGCCACCCGGCGAATATGTTCAGGCGCGTTATCGCCGCAGTGCAGCACCGCGCGCCCCAGTCGGCTTTCGATACGCTGCTGCAGCGCTTCACCGGTCAGCGGCTGTTCAAATTCGCCGTGCGGCACCAGCGGCTCGACGTCGCCAATCACCCGGATGCCCAGCGCCTGCGCCAGCTGCGCGTTGTTGCCCAGCACCGGATGCGCGTCCAGCGGCAGGTGGTAGCCGTACAGATTGATATCGTGGGTCAGCAGCGTTTTCAGGCGATTGCGTTTCATGCCGCGCACCGCCGGCGCCTCGTTTTTCCAGAAATAGCCGTGGTGTACGATAATCGCGTCGGCCTGATGCGCCACCGCGGCGTCCAGCAGCGCCTGACAGGCGGTGACGCCGGTCACGATGCGCTGCACGTGCGGGCGGCCTTCTACCTGCAAACCGTTGGGGGCGTAGTCCTGAAACGCCGCGGCGTTCAGTTCCGTGTTGATCAGTTGTTCCAGATCGAGGTTACGCATTCTCTTCTCTCTTCATAGTCAAAATGTCTGCCGGTCGCCCTGCGCCATCAGGATGAATTTCACCCCCAGATCGTTGCCCTGCGTCAGCTGCTGCGCAATGGCGGCGCGCGCGTCTTCGCCCTGCTTCAGGCTGGGCTTGATGTGGCTGATGACCACCGGCAGACCCTTCAGCGAGCCTTCGCCGCCGCTGTACTGCGTCAGGTTCTTCAGCTCCTTCAGCAGCCAGGCCGGCGTCAAATGACCGTACAGATGTTTGTCCTCCATCCCGTTGGGGTAAGAGGTTTCGATAATCATGCCTTTGAGCTTTTTCTGCTCGACAAGCGGCCCCAGCGCGCGCCAGACGGTATCGAGATCGCGCGACTGCTCCACCTTATCCGGCCCGGTATCGCCGAAGTAGGCGAAGAACTCGTTACCGTTGGAAATCAGCAGCATCGACGACGGGTAGCGATCGTGGCTGAGCGGGTACATCACGCCGGTCAACCCGGTCAGCCCGAGGGTAAACCGCTGCTGCGGCCGCACCGTTTGCAGCCGGTAGGTGCCCAGCCGCGCACCGTTGCCGGCGTCGGTAAAGTTCGGCCAGGCCTTCCAGTTAAAGTAGTGATTACGCAGGGTCAGCACGGTGTCAGCCTGGGCGTAAACGGTTTTTTTATTGTCCTCGGGCGAGCCGACGATCAGCCCCGCCACGTGGTCCAGATGGCCGTGGCTGATGAAATAGCCGCCGATCAACTGCCGGAACACATGGCCCTGCGGCGTGTAAGGCGCGGCCAACTCGGCGGTCACCTGCGGGAAGCTGCCCTTCTCCAGCCCTTTGGCGATGCCCGGCAGCAGCGAACCGGCGTCCAGCGCCACATACTGCGGCTGATTGTCGCTGCGGATCAGGTAGGAAGTCAGGTTGCCGTCGCTGACGCCGCCGTCGACGCCCAGCGCCACCACGTCAAAGCCGGCGATCGCCAGCGCGGAATAGCCGCTCAGGCACAGGGCCAACACCTTTTTCATCATTGCGTCGCTCCTTGCAGTTGCCTCAAGACTCTCCCCGTTTCGCCGCCTCGAACGCCGCCAGCGTCTCCAGGCGGGCTTGCTTATGATCGACGATCGGCAGCGGGTAATTCAGCACGCATGGCTGCTTTTCCGCCCAACGGTGAGGATGATGGATGTCATTGTCGGGCACATCCGCCAGTTCCGGCAACCATTTACGGATAAAAGTGCCTTGTGGATCAAAACGTTCACCCTGCGTCGTCGGGTTGAAGATGCGGAAATACGGCGCGGCGTCGGTGCCGGTGGACGCCGCCCACTGCCAGCCGCCGTTGTTGGCCGCCAGATCGCCGTCCAGCAGTTGCGACATGAAGTAGCGCTCCCCGGCCCGCCAGTCGATCAGCAGATCCTTCACCAGGAAACTGGCGCTGATCATGCGCAGCCGGTTATGCATCCAGCCGGTGGCGTTCAGTTGGCGCATGGCGGCATCGACGATCGGGTAGCCGGTCTCGCCCCGCTGCCAGGCCTGCAGCTTCGCCGCGTCATCGCGCCAGCGCACTTTGTCCGTCCAGGCGATAAACGGCCGATGGCGGCACAGCTCGGGATAGGCCACCAGCAGATGGCGGTAGAACTCGCGCCAAATCAGCTCGTTCAGCCAGGCGAAAGCGCCGCTCTCACGATCTTCCAGCAACCGTGGGCATTCGGCGCGCAGGCGATTGAAGCACTGGCGCGGCGACAGCGCGCCAATCGCCAGATAGGGCGACAGGCTGCTGGTGCCGGCGATGGCGGGCAGATCGCGCTGGCGAAGGTAATCCTGCACTTGCTCACGGCAAAAGGCGCGCAGGCGTTGCAGTGCGGCCTCCTCGCCGGCGGGATAGCCATCCCCAACCTCCGCCGCGGGGTAATCGAACGCCGCCGGCACCTCAGGCGCAGGCAACGCGCCACCGGCACGGGTTTTAGGCGCCGGCAGGCAGCTGAGATCGGACTCGGTCAGGCGCTGAATGAAAGCGTTGCGAAACGGCGTATAGACCTTGTACATCTCGCCGCCGCCGGTTTGCACGCTGCCCGGCGGCAACAGCAGGCTGTCATCGAAACCGCGGCACGCCACCCGGTCGCTCAATCGCTGTTCCAACCGCGCATCGCGGCGCCGTTCATTCAGTTCGTACTGGCGATTGTAAAACAGCGCATCTACCTGCTCTCGCTCGCAATAGTCCGCCAGCCAGTCGATCGACGAGGCAAAGTCCGTGCCAGCATGGCAATGCAGCGCAATGCCTTTTTGCGCCAACGCCTGCTGCACCGCCCGCAGGCTGGCGTGGATCAGCGCCGCCTGCCGCGGCGCCATCTCATGTTGCCGCCACTGCTGCGGGGTGGCGATAAACACCGCCAGCACCCGGGCTTCGGGATCGCTGCAGGCGGCGTGCAGCGCTTTGTTGTCGGTGATACGCAGATCGTTACGCAACCAGACCAGATGCGTGGTCATAAAACTCCTTGTCAATCAATGGCCGTAACGCAAATGCAGCGCCTCCGGGTAAGGTTCGAAATAACGTTGTTCCGCCAGATAGCGGTCGGGGTATTCCGCCATGTAATGCTTAAGCAGCGCGATCGGCGCCAGCAGCGGCTGCATGCCCTGCCGATAACGGTCGATCAGGTGCGCCAGTTCCTGACGCTGCGCCGCGCTGAGCTGACGGCGGAAGTAGCCCTGCACGTGCATCAGCACGTTGGTGTGGTTGCGCCGCGTTGCTTTGTGCGCCAACAGCGCCATCAGGCGGCTGCGGTATTCCACGGCGAAGGCCTCCAGCGAGTCCCAGCGGTGAATATCGGCGACGAAGCGCCCCAGCTCGCGATAAGCCGGCTGCGAATGCGCCAACAGTGAAAGCTTGTAGCGGCTGTGAAACGCGATCAACCCGCCGCGGGTCAGCCCCTGGCGCCACAGCATATTCAGCTCATACAGCGCGTACACCCGTTCAATGAAGTTTTCCCGCAATGCCGCATCCTGCAATCGTCCGTCTTCTTCCACCGGCAGCCACGGCATCTGACGCAGCAGTTCAGCGGTAAACAGCCCGACGCCGTTTTTACGCGAGTCTTTGCCGTTCTCGCTGTAGACCCGCACCCGCTCCAGTCCGCAGCTCGGCGACTTGGCGCAGACGATATAACCGCACAGGTGCTGCAACGCGGCCACGCGCTGCGAGGAGAAACTGCGCATCTCCTCAGTCAGATCCACGCCGGCGTCATTGCTGTAACGCATCGCCGGCCACGGCTGCGCCTGTTTCACCAGGCGCAGCGCCGGGCGCGGCGTAGGCAGACCAATCGCCATTTCCGGGCAAACGGGCTCAAAGCGCACATAGGGCGCCAACTGTTCCACCGCAAAGGCCAGCCGCTTGTGGCCACCGTCGAAACGCACCGCATCGCCCAGTAAACAGGCGCTGATGCCGATAGGGATCTTGTCACTCATACCGCTCTCCCGCGTTGTTAGCCGATTGAGGAAAGTGTAGAAGAATGGCTTGCCGAATACGACCTTGCGCTTGATAGGGGCGGCTATAGGCATAAAAAAACCCCCGCCGCAGGGCGAGGGTTTTTCGTGAATCAGTAGTGGCTCAGTAGAAATCGCAGGACGCCAGTTCCGCCTGCTGCAGCCAGACCGGCTTATCGCTGGTTTTTGACCAGACGCGGTGCAGGTAGCTGTAAAAACGCCCGCGATCGCTGCGGAACAGCATCACCGGCAGGGCCAAAATGCCCGCGATCACCACTGCGCTGCGGCGCAGGAGAATCCGATGCAATGAATAAGCGTGATAGGTCGTAGACATGCGAACCTCCTTAAAAACGCCTGCCGTTGATTTGTCAGGGAAAACGGCGTCGGCGTATCAAATGAACAATCGGTAATTTGGTAACTGGACAAAATTTTAGCGCACTTGATGAAAGTTTACTACTCATCCGACCACTAAATCGCACAAAAAATCGCTAATCACCATGCTGATTCGTAATTTTGTTACAATCAAGTTAATTTTTAACTAAACATTGGTTACATTGTGGTTATTATTCGGTTCTTCATCCCACGCCTCAGCCCCTGCTTATTCACACATCAGGCGCAATCTCGCCGCAAGCAGGCTGCCTGAAATGGCCAATTTCCGCTGAAATTTCAGTCATTTTTATACTTTTTTTACACCCGCCGGCGCGATTTTTTCATCTTCTTTCTACCCCTCTCCCTACACTGCCTCTATCAAAAACAACACCTCTGGAGGTGTCCCGTGAGTTTCAGCGTTATTGGTGGTGCGCTGTTGGTTCTGCTGCTGTTGGCCTATCTGGTCTACGCCCTGTTTAACGCGGAGGATTTCTGATGGCGGCTTCAGCCTTTTTACTGATCGCCAGTTTCCTGCTGGTGCTTCTGCTGCTGGCACGGCCGCTGGGCGGCTTTATGGCGCGCCTGATCGAGGGTGAGCCGCTGCCTGCGCTGCGCGGGGTGGAAGCCGGGGTCTGGCGCGCCTGCGGCATCCGCGCCACCGAAATGAACTGGTGGCAGTACGCGCTAGCGATCCTGGCGTTTAACCTGCTCGGCCTGGCGCTGCTGTTCGCCCTGCTGATGACGCAGGGCTCGCTGCCGCTCAACCCGCAAGGCTTCCCGGGCCTCTCCTGGGATCTGGCGCTCAACACCGCCGTCAGCTTCGTCACCAACACCAACTGGCAGGCCTACAGCGGTGAAAGCGCCCTCAGCTATTTCAGCCAGATGGCCGGACTGGCGGTGCAGAACTTCGTCTCCGCCTCCACCGGCATCGCCGTGGCCTTTGCGCTGATCCGCGCCTTCACCCGCCGCGCCGGCACGACCGTCGGCAACGCCTGGGCCGATCTGTTCCGCATCACGCTGTATGTGCTGCTGCCGATCGCGCTGGCGATCGCCCTGTTCTTCGTCAGCCAGGGCACGCTGCAAAACTTCCTGCCTTACCTGCACGTCACCACGCTCGAAGGCGCGCAGCAGACGCTGCCGATGGGGCCGGTGGCCTCGCAGGAAGCGATCAAAATGCTCGGCACCAACGGCGGCGGCTTCTTCGGCGCCAACTCGGCGCACCCGTTCGAGAACCCAACCGTGCTGACCAACTTCGTACAAATGCTGGCCATCTTCCTGATCCCCTGCGCGCTGTGCTTCTCCTTCGGCCAGTTGGCCGGTGAAAACCGCCAGGGCCATGCGCTGATCTGGGCGATGGCGCTGATCTTCGTGGTGGCGGTGGTGGTGGTGATGGTCGCCGAGCTGTCGGGCAACCCGCACCTGAGCGCGCTGGGCGCCGACAGCAACATCAATATGGAAGGCAAAGAGTCGCGCTTCGGCATTCTCGCCACCAGCCTGTTCTCGGTGGTGACCACCGCAGCGTCCTGCGGGGCGGTCAACGCCATGCACGACTCTTTCACCGCGCTGGGCGGCATGGTGCCGATGTGGCTGATGCAGATCGGTGAAGTGGTGTTCGGCGGCGTCGGCTCCGGCCTGTACGGCATGCTGCTGTTCGTGCTGCTGACGGTGTTTATCGCCGGCCTGATGATCGGCCGCACCCCGGAATACCTGGGCAAGAAGATCGACGTTTACGACATGAAGATGACCGCGCTGGCGATCCTGGTCACGCCGACGCTGGTGTTGCTGGGCAGCGCGCTGGCCATCGGCACCGACGCGGGCCGCGCCGGCATCCTCAACCCGGGCGCCCACGGCTTCAGCGAAGTGCTGTACGCCCTGTCTTCCGCCGCCAACAACAACGGCAGCGCCTTCGCCGGGTTGAGCGTCAATACGCCGTTCTACAACCTGCTGCTGGCCTTCGCCATGTTCGTCGGCCGCTTCGGGGTGATCCTGCCGGTGCTGGCGATCGCCGGTTCGCTGAGCGCCAAGCAGCGTCAGCCGGCGGGCAACGGCACCCTGCCGACCTATGGGCCGCTGTTTATCGGCCTGCTGATCGGCACCGTGCTGCTGGTGGGTGCGCTGACCTTCGTGCCGGCGCTGGCGCTGGGCCCGGTGGCCGAGCATTTGCAGCTTTGGTTGGCAAACTAACCGACGTCACAGAGAGAGAATAAGAGATGACTCGCAAACAACGCGCGCTGTTTGAACCGGCCCTGGTGCGCACCGCGCTGATCGATGCGGTGAAAAAACTGGACCCTCGCGTTCAATGGCGCAACCCGGTGATGTTCGTGGTGTATATCGGCAGCCTGCTGACCACCGCCATCTGGCTGGCTATCCTCGCCGGCCAAACCGACGGCGCCGCCGCCTTTACCGGCAGCGTCGCCCTGTGGCTGTGGTTCACCGTACTGTTCGCCAACTTCGCGGAAGCGCTGGCCGAAGGGCGCAGCAAGGCCCAGGCGGAAAGCCTGAAAGGCACCAAGAAAACCAGCTGGGCGAAAAAGCTGGCCGGCCCGCGCCGCGACGGCGCCACGGAGAAAGTGGCCGCCGAAAGCCTGCGCAAGGGCGATATCGTGCTGGTGGAAGCCGGCGACACCATCCCGTGCGACGGCGAGGTGCTGGAAGGCGGCGCTTCGGTGGATGAAAGCGCCATCACCGGCGAATCCGCCCCGGTGATCCGCGAATCCGGCGGCGACTTCTCCTCGGTCACCGGCGGCACCCGCGTGCTGTCTGACTGGCTGGTGGTGCAGTGCAGCGTCAACCCGGGGGAAACCTTCCTCGATCGCATGATCGCCATGGTGGAAGGCGCCAAGCGCCGCAAAACGCCGAACGAGATCGCGCTGACCATCCTGCTGGTGGCGCTGACCATCGTGTTCGTGTTGGCCACCGCCACCCTGTTCCCGTTCTCGCAATACAGCGTCGAGGCGGCCGGCAGCGGCAGCGTGGTCACCATCACCGTGCTGGTCGCATTGCTGGTTTGCCTGATCCCCACCACCATCGGCGGCCTGCTGTCCGCCATCGGCGTGGCCGGGATGAGCCGCATGCTCGGCGCCAACGTGATCGCCACCAGCGGCCGCGCGGTGGAAGCCGCCGGCGACGTGGACGTGCTGCTGCTGGATAAAACCGGCACTATCACGCTGGGCAACCGCCAGGCGTCGGAGTTCCTGCCGGCGCCGGGCGTGAAAGAGCAAGAGCTGGCGGACGCCGCGCAGCTGGCCTCGCTGGCGGACGAAACGCCGGAAGGCCGCAGCATCGTGGTGTTGGCCAAACAGCGCTTTAACCTGCGCGAGCGCGATCTGCAGGCGCTGAACGCCACCTTCGTGCCCTTCTCCGCCCAGACCCGCATGAGCGGCGTCAACGTGCAGGAACGCATGATCCGCAAAGGCGCAGTGGATGCCATTCGCCGTCACGTCGAATCCAATCAGGGCCACTTCCCGCGGGCGGTGGACGACCTGGTGGAAAGCGTGGCGCGCACCGGCGGCACGCCGCTGGTGGTGGCGGAAGGCGCCCGGGTGCTGGGCGTGGTGGCGCTGAAGGATATCGTCAAAGGCGGCATCAAAGAGCGCTTCAATGAGCTGCGCAAGATGGGCATCAAAACGGTGATGATCACCGGCGATAACCCACTGACCGCGGCGGCGATCGCCGCCGAAGCCGGAGTGGACGACTTCCTGTCGGAAGCCACGCCGGAAGCCAAGCTGGCGCTGATCCGCCAGTATCAGGCGGAAGGCCGTCTGGTGGCGATGACCGGCGACGGCACCAACGACGCCCCGGCGCTGGCGCAGGCCGATGTGGCGGTGGCGATGAACTCCGGCACCCAGGCCGCCAAAGAGGCGGGCAACATGGTCGATCTGGATTCCAACCCGACCAAGCTGATCGAAGTGGTGCACATCGGCAAACAGATGCTGATGACGCGCGGCTCGCTGACCACCTTCAGCATCGCCAACGACGTGGCCAAATACTTCGCCATCATTCCGGCGGCGTTCGCGGCCACCTATCCGCAGCTGAACGCGCTGAACGTGATGCATCTGCATTCCCCGGCCTCCGCCATCATGTCGGCGGTGATCTTCAACGCCCTGGTGATCGTGTTCCTGATCCCGCTGGCGCTGAAAGGGGTGAGCTACAAACCGATGAGCGCCGCGGCCCTGCTGCGCCGCAACCTGTGGCTGTACGGAGTCGGCGGCCTGCTGGTGCCGTTCGTCGGCATCAAACTGATCGACCTGATCCTGGTCGCGCTGCACGTCGCCGGTTAACCATTGAGGGAAATGAACATGACGTATTTACGACCTGCGCTGGTGATGGTGATCCTGCTGACGCTAATCACCGGCATCGCCTATCCGCTGCTGACCACCGGGCTGGCGCAGCTGCTGTTTTCGGGCTCGGCTAACGGTTCGCTGCTGTACCAGGGCGACAAGGCGGTCGGCTCCGCGCTGATCGGCCAAAACTTCACGCGCGCCGACTATTTCTGGGGCCGCCCGTCGGCCACCGGCGATTCGGCCTATAATCCACTGGCCTCCGCCGGCAGCAACCTGGCGGCCACCAACCCGGCGCTGGATAAGGCTATCGCCGAGCGCGCAGCGCAGCTGCGCCAGGCCAATCCTGCGATGCGCGGCCCGATCCCGGTGGATCTGCTGACCGCCTCCGGCAGCGGGCTGGATCCGCAGATCTCGATCGCCGCGGCGCGGTATCAGCTGGCGCGGGTCGCGGCGGCGCGTCATCTGCCGCCGGAACAGATCGCCAAACTGATCGAAGACAACACCGATCGGGCCACGCCCAACTTCATGGGCGAATCGGTGGTGAACGTGTTGAAGCTGAACCTGGCGCTGGATGCGTTGAAGTAACGCGCCGTATTCAGCATAGTGATAGGGTTCGGCGTGCCGAACCCCTTTTTGCTTGGTAACACAAGGAATTGCCATGGTCGAAGAAGAACAGCAGCGTCCCGATCCCGATAGCCTGCTGGCGCTGGCCAATGAAAAACCGCGCGGCCGGTTGAAGGTATTCTTCGGCGCCTGCGCCGGCGTGGGCAAAACCTACGCCATGCTGCAGGAAGCCCAGCGCTTGCGCGCTCAGGGGCTGGATGTGCTGGTCGGCGTGGTGGAAACCCACGGCCGCAACGAGACCGCCGCCCTGCTCGACGGCCTGGCGCTGCTGCCGCAAAAACGCATCCAGCACCGCGGGCGACTGGTGCATGAATTCGATCTCGACGCCGCGCTGGCGCGCCACCCGGCGCTGATCCTGATGGACGAACTGGCGCACAGCAACGCCCACGGTTCGCGCCACCCCAAACGCTGGCAGGATGTGGAAGAGCTGCTGGACGCCGGCATCGACGTGCTGACGACCGTCAACGTGCAACATCTGGAAAGTCTGAACGACGTGGTGGGCGGCGTGACCGGCGTGCGGGTGCGCGAAACGGTGCCCGACCACGTGTTTGACGAGGCCAGCGAAGTGGTGCTGGTCGATCTGCCGCCGGACGATCTGCGCCGACGGCTGCACGAAGGCAAAGTGTATATTCCCGGCCAGGCCGAGCGCGCCATCGAGCATTTTTTCCGTAAAGGCAACCTGATCGCTCTGCGCGAGTTGGCGCTGCGCCGCACCGCCGATCGGGTCGATGATCAGATGCGCGAGTTTCGCGACACCCAGGGGCGCGAGAAAGTGTGGCACACCCGCGACAGCATTCTGCTGTGCGTCGGCCACAGCAGTGGCAACGAAAAGCTGGTGCGCATCGCCGCCCGGCTGGCGGCGCGGCTTGGCTGCCACTGGCATGCAGTCTACGTGGAAACCCCCAAGCTGCACCGGCTGCCGGAAAACCAGCGCCGCGCCATTCTGCGCGCGCTGCGGCTGGCGCAGGAGCTGGGCGCCGAAACCGCCACCCTGGCCGATCCGTCCGAAGAGCGTGCGGTGCTGCGCTACGCCCGCGAGCATAACCTCGGCAAAATCATCATCGGCCGCCGCAGCGAGCAGCGCTGGAAACTGCGCGGCAGCTTCGCCGATCGCCTCGGCCGGCTGGGCCCGGATCTCGATCTGGTGATCGTGGCGCTGGACAGCGACGCCGCGCAGCCCCCGCCGGGCAAGGAGCACGACGGCCGCAGCTTCAATGAGAAATGGCGCATGCAGCTGCGCGGCTGCGCGGTGGCGATAGCGCTGTGTGCGCTGATTACCCTGCTCTCGCAGTGGCTGCTGCCGGGCTTCGATCAGGCCAACCTGGTGATGGTCTACCTGCTCGGCGTGGCGATCGTCGCGCTGTTCTTCGGCCGCTGGCCGTCGGTGCTGGCGGCGGTGATCAACGTCGCCAGCTTCGATCTGTTCTTCGTCCAGCCCGAATGGTCGTTCGCCGTCAGCGATATGCAGTATCTGCTGACCTTCGGCGTGATGCTCGCCGTCGGCATCATCATCGGCAACCTGACCGCCGGGGTGCGTTATCAGGCCCGGGTGGCGCGCTATCGCGAGCAGCGGGCGCGTCATCTGTACGAAATGTCGCGCGGGCTGAGCCGCGCGCTGACCGTGGCCGACATCGCCAACACCAGCCGTCATTTCCTCTCCAGCAGCTTCCAGGCGAAAACCGTGCTGCTGCTGCCGCAGGAAGACGGCCGGCTGCAGCAAATGATCGGCGAGGAAGGCGGACTGCTGTCGGTAGACGAAGCCATCGCGCGCTGGAGTTTCGACAAAGGCTTGCCGGCCGGCGCGGGTACCGACACCCTGCCCGGCGTGCCTTACCAACTGCTGCCGCTCAATACCCCCAAACAGACCTTCGGCCTGTTGGCGATCGAACCCAACAACCTGCGCCAGCTGATGGTGCCGGAACAACAGCGGCTGCTGCAAACCTTCGCAGTGCTGATCGCCAGCGCGCTGGAACGGCTGCACCTGGCGCGCAGCGCCGAAGAAGCCAAGCTGGACGCCGAACGCGAACAGCTGCGCAACTCGCTGCTGGCGGCGCTGTCGCACGATCTGCGCACCCCGCTGACCGTGTTGTTCGGCCAGGCGGAAATTCTCACGCTGGACCTGGCGGCCGAAGGCTCCAATCACGCCACCCAGGCCAGCCAGATCCGCCAGCAGGTGCTGAGCACCACCCGGCTGGTGAACAACCTGCTGGATATGGCGCGCATCCAGTCCGGCGGTTTCAGCCTGCGTAAAGAGTGGCAGTCGCTGGAAGAGATCGTCGGCGCCTCGCTGCACATGCTGGAGCCGCTGCTCAGCCAGCATCCGATCGAGGTCGAGCTGCCGCCGGAACAGATCCTGGTCAACTGCGACGGCAGCCTGCTGGAACGGGTGTTCACCAACCTGTTGGAAAACGCCAATAAATACGCCGGCGCCGAGGCCACCATCGGCATTCGCGCCCGCACGCTGCCCGAGTGGCTGGAAGTCGAGGTCTGGGATAACGGCCCCGGCATCCCCGCCGATCAGCTGCAGCTGATTTTCGACAAGTTTTCACGCGGCAATAAAGAGTCGGCGATCCCCGGCGTAGGCTTGGGGTTAGCGATTTGTCGTGCCATTATTGAAGTGCATGATGGCCGCATCTGGGCGGAAAACGGCGCCAACGGCGGCGCCAGCTTCCGCTTCGTGCTGCCGCTGGAAAAACCGCCCGAGATCGACGGCGACGCCTTCGATCTGTAATCAACGCAGGGGAAACGTGAGCATAACGCCAACCAACATTCTGATTGTTGAAGATGAAAAAGAAATCCGCCGCTTCGTGCGCACCGCGCTGGAGAGCGAAGGCCTGCGGGTGTTTGAAAGTGAAACGCTGCAGCGCGGGCTGATTGAGGCCGGCACGCGCAAACCGGATCTGATCATCCTGGATTTGGGGTTGCCGGATGGCGACGGGCTGAGCTACATCCGCGATCTGCGGCAGTGGAGCGCCATTCCGGTGATCGTACTGTCGGCGCGCAACGCCGAAGAGGACAAAATCGCCGCGCTGGACGCCGGCGCCGACGACTATCTCAGCAAACCGTTCGGCATCGGTGAGCTGTTGGCGCGGGTGCGGGTCGCGCTGCGCCGCCACTCCGCCAACCAACAGGAAAGCCCGCTGGTGAGCTTTTCGGCGATCACCGTCGATCTGGTGAATCGCCGGGTGCTGCGCAACGACGAAGATCTGCACCTGACGCCGATAGAATTTCGCCTGTTGGCGGAGCTGCTGGCCAACGCCGGCAAGGTGATTACCCAACGCCAGCTGTTGAGCCACGTCTGGGGGCCGAACTACGTGGAACACAGCCACTACCTGCGCATCTACATGGGCCATTTGCGGCAGAAGCTCGAAGCCGATCCGGCCCGGCCCAAACACCTGCTGACCGAAACCGGCGTCGGCTACCGTTTCATGCCTTAACCCCGGCGAGCGCGGTGTGCCGCGCCTTTACGCCGCCGGGCCTTTCTTCAATCCGACCATAAATTCCTTAAACGCCTCGCGCAGCGGAGCGAACACCGGGTGTTTGCGGTTTTCGATCATCACTTCGGAGAACAGTTTCAACCCCACGGCGAAGGCCGCGCTCTGCTCGGGGCCGAAGTTCAGATCGTCACGCGCCCGAATGCGCTCGACGATCTCGAGAATATCGTCATGATTGGTCACCTCAAAACTCAGCGGTGCCTTCTCGACGGGGTTGCCCTGGCGGTCGCTCAGGGCTTCAACGGTAATGTTAAAACGGTGGCCGGGCATCAGTTATCCTCCTGCTGCGTGGGTTGAATGTGCATTTCGCTTTCGATCGCCGCCACGGCGGTCAGCAACGCGGCGTTGATGCGCTCCACCTGCTGCGGCGTGAGATCGGCGCGCATCACGTTGCCGCGCAGCAGGCTGCGCAGACGGTTCATGGCGTCGTAAATGCCTTCCGCCAGGTTGCCGTGCCGATGATGCTCGCGGCCGGCGCCCGCCAGACGCGCCAGAATGATGTCAACCACCTGTTGATGCTTTTGCAGCTCGCCCTCACCCGCCGTGGTGATGCGGTAGCTTTTTCGGCCGTTGCCGGTGGTGAGCGGTTCGAGAAAATCCTGTTCTTCCAGCAGCGTCAGCGTGGGGTAAATCACCCCCGGGCTCGGCACATACAGGCCGGAAGAGGCTTCCTCGATCGCCTTGATCAATTCGTATCCGTGGCTGGGCTTGCGCGCCACCAGCGCCAGCAACACCAGGCGCAGATCGCCGTGTTCGAACAGACGATGACGCCCGCCCCGGCCGCCGCGCCCACCTCGGCCGTGCTCTTCGCCTTCGCCGCCGAAGTGATGACGCCCGCCGCGATGACGGCGCCCCTCTTCGCACGCATGAGGGTGGTGGTGATGCCGGTGTAAACCTAATCGATGAAACATAGGGTGATACCTCGCTTTAACAGTGAACATCAATACGAGGTTGTTTAGATATATCTAAACAGCGTCGATAACGCTAATCTAGATCGATATATCTAAATGCGCAAGCGCGTGCCGTGAAAAAGATATATCTAAATTACAGGCATAAAAAAAGCGCTGTAAAAACAGCGCTTTTTATCCATCAAGAAAAGCGATTACTTGGCGGAAGCCAGCACTTCGCTGACGATCTCGACCGCTTCGTGCTCAATCTTCTCGCGGTGTTCCGCCCCGAGGAAGCTCTCGCAGTAGATCTTGTAAGCCTCTTCGGTGCCGGAAGGACGGGCCGCGAACCAGCCGTTGTCGGTCATGACTTTCAGGCCGCCGATCGACGCGCCGTTGCCCGGCGCCGCAGTCAGACGTGCGGTGATCGGATCCCCGCCCAGCGTACTGGCCTTGACCATCTCCGGCGACAGCTTGGACAGCGCCGCTTTCTGCGCATGGGTTGCCGGCGCCTGGATACGGTTGTAGCTCGGCGCGCCGAAGCGCTTGGCCAGATCGTCATAATGATGCTGCGGGTTCTCACCGGTTACCGCGGTGATTTCAGCCGCCAGCAGGCACATGATGATGCCGTCTTTGTCGGTCGACCACGGCTGGCCGTTGAAACGCAGGAACGAGGCCCCGGCGCTCTCTTCACCGCCGAAGCCCAGGCTGCCGTCAAACAGGCCGTCCACGAACCATTTGAAACCGACCGGCACTTCCACCAGCTTGCGGCCCAGGTCAGCCACCACGCGGTCGATCATCGCGCTGGACACCAGCGTTTTACCTACCGCCACATCGGCGCCCCACTGCGGGCGATGTTGGAACAGGTAGTTGATGGCTACCGCCAGATAGTGGTTCGGGTTCATCAGGCCTTTCGGCGTGACGATGCCGTGGCGGTCGTAATCCGGATCGTTGGCGAACGCCAGATCGAATTTGTCGCGCAGCGCCAGCAGGCCGGCCATCGCCGACTCGGACGAGCAATCCATGCGGATGATGCCGTCGTGGTCCAGGTGCATGAAGCGGAAGGTCTGATCGATGGAGTCGTTCACCAGCGTCAGATCCAGCTTGTAGTGTTCCGCTACCCGCTGCCAATAGGCGATGCCGGAGCCGCCGAGCGGATCCACGCCCAGCTTCAGGCCGGCGCGTTGAATGGCCGGCATGTCGACCACGTCAACCAGCCCTTCGACATAAGGCTGCACCAAATCTTTGGCGTGCAGGTGGCCGCTGTTCCAGGCCTTGTCCAGCGACTGGCGCTGAACGCCTTTCAGCTGCTGCGCCAGCAGTTCGTTGGCGCGCTTTTCGATCACCGACGTCAGGTTGGTGTCAGCCGGGCCGCCGTTCGGCGGGTTGTATTTGATGCCGCCGTCTTCCGGCGGGTTGTGGGACGGCGTAATGACGATGCCGTCAGCCTGCGCGCCGCCGCGGCGGTTGTGGCACAGAATGGCGTGCGATACCGCCGGCGTTGGCGTGAAGCCGTTGTTTTCCTGCACGATCACATCGACGCCGTTGGCGGTCAGCACTTCCAGCACGGAAATAAAGGCCGGCTCGGACAGCGCATGGGTGTCTTTGCCCACGTAGCACGGGCCGTTGGTGCCCTGCTGATGACGAACTTCGGCGATCGCCTGAGCGATGGCGAGGATGTGCGCCTCATTGAAGCTGTGGCGCTGCGCGCTGCCGCGGTGGCCGGAAGTGCCAAACTTCACCGCATGTGCGGCATTGCCGGCTTCCGGTTGCAGCACATAGTACTGCGACGTCAGCTGGGCTACGTTGATCAGATCGCTTTGACGGGCGGGCTGCCCGGCACGTGGATTATTCGCCATCGACATATCTCCCTCATCCCTGTCGGTGACCGGGCAAATACGTCGCGCACGGCCATCATGACGGGCTGTTCGCTAAATTAGACGGTACCGCAAACTTTCTCGATCAGTTCCGCCGGGAACTGCATCGCCTGCATGATGTGTTCGATCATGCTGCGCTTGCGGCCGGTATTGGTATTGGTGATCACCCAGTAAGGGGTGCCCGGCACATGCTTCGGCTTGGTGTGCGTGCCGTTGGCCAGCAGGGTCTGCTGATCGCCGGCGAAATAGGTGCGGGTGCGGCCGGTCAACGCCTCGGTGGCGGCGGCGAAACCGGCGGCATCGAGGGTGTACAGCGTGGACAGCACCAGCATGAAACGGTTGACCGCTTTGTTCTGCTCGGCGTATTCATCCGACAGCAGCAGTTCACGCACGGCGCGTACGCGATCGCGCGGGCGCTGAACCGGCGCCGCTTTTTCCAGTTCGACGGACGACGACGCACTGGCGGCAGGCAACGCGCGCACCGGCTGACCGGCGGTGAATTTCAACATGCGGCGTAAAATATCGGACGCGCTTTCACCGATGTGTTGCGTGTGGCTGGCAATATAACGGTAAAGCTCTTCGTCGACTTCAATAGTTTTCATCTTTATCCAATACTGTTTTTTCTACTTAGAACCTGAAGCCAGATCCTGCATTCAAGCCATGGGATTATAAGGTTAAAAGCGCTGGGGCGAACACAACAATGTGCCTCCGGACGGCAAATGCAGACTAATACCTATAGCCGGCACTGCCAAGCCCGCGCCGCGAAAATTCCGCATGATTCATCGTGCGATTCAATCATGATACCCTAATCTGAATCTCTCTCAGTATGAACTTCGCCATGAAATTACATTATCAACTGCTGGCCGCCGAGTCAGACGCGCTGCCGGTGCTGCTGATCCACGGCCTGTTCGGCAATCTCGACAACCTGGGCGTGCTGGCGCGCGATCTCCATAAACAGCACAGTGTGATCAAGGTCGATCTGCGCAACCATGGCCTCTCCCCGCGCGCCGACGACATGAACTACCCCGCCATGGCGCAGGATCTGCTGGCGCTGCTCGACGAACTGCAGCTGGAGAAAGCGATCGTCATCGGCCACTCGATGGGCGGCAAAGCGGCGATGGCGCTGACCGCCATCGCGCCCGAGCGCATCGCCAAGCTGATCGTCATCGACGTCGCGCCGGTGGATTACCAGACCCGACGTCATGACGAGATCTTCACCGCGCTGAAGGCCGTCAGCGCCGCCGGCATCACCCAGCGCCAGGCGGCCGCCCAGTTGATGCGCGACTACCTGCAGGAAGAAGGCGTGATCCAGTTCCTGCTGAAGTCCTTCCATAACGGTGAATGGCGCTTCAACCTGCCGGTGCTGATCGAACGCTACGAAGACATCACCGGCTGGCAGGAAGTCCCGGCCTGGCCACACCCGACCCTGTTCATTCGCGGCGGCCTGTCGCCGTACGTGCAGGACAGCTACCGTGCAGACATCGCCCGCCAGTTCCCGCAGGCCCGCGCGCACGTCGTCGCCGGCACCGGCCATTGGGTGCACGCCGAAAAACCGGAAGCGGTGCTGCGCGCCATCCACCGTTTCCTCGGCGAAGCCTGAAAAATACGTTAATCTGGCGAAAAAACGCGCTAAAGATAACGGCTTAGCGCGTTTAGCCCGCAGTTAGGCATTGTCGCCGCTCCATCTGCTGGGGTAATATGGCGCGCTATAATTTTGCCGCCGCGCCAGCGCGTTCGCGAACGCCGGTTCGGGGGTAAATTTGGGTTAGGGTTTATTGGCCCGAAGTGTGTTAATCGATGCCTCCGGAAGCGTGCGAGCGCTTTTTGATGCAAACTCCCTTGCAGTACCGCTACCTATGGCAAAAGAACAAACGGATCGCACGACGCTGGATCTGTTCGCAGATGAACGCCGTCCGGGGCGCCCGAAAACCAACCCGCTTTCCCGCGATGAACAGCTTAGAATCAATAAGCGCAATCAGTTACGGCGCGATAAAGTGCGCGGATTGCGGCGCGTAGAGCTGAAAATCAACGCGGATGCGGTGGACGCCCTGAACAAACTGGCGGAACAGCGCAACATCAGCCGCAGCGAACTCATCGAGCAGATGCTGTTGGCGCAACTGGCGGAAGAACAGCCGGAACATTGATCTCTTCGGCCGCACGCGCGGCGCGGCGTTAAGGACAACGCCGGATCGACCACGCTTTTCTTCATCCTTCGGCATCGCATAAATGCGATAAAACCCCGGCGCCACTTTCTGGCATGATACGCATTTACCGGTAAGAGACTGCGCCTGTCGGCGCCCGCCACCATGGCGAAAGGCTCTTGTCATGGCATCATTTTAATCGGCGGCAGTGCCGGCGCCGAGTAATGCAATTAATTGAATTTAAAGGTTATACGCGATATGGCTACTGTAGGCATTTTCTTTGGCAGCGACACTGGCAATACCGAAAACATTGCCAAAATGATCCAGAAAATTCTTCAGAAACAGTTTGGCGACGATGTCTCAGAAGTGCATGACATCGCCAAAAGCAGCAAAGAAGACCTGGAAGGGTTCGATATCCTGCTGCTGGGTATCCCGACCTGGTACTACGGTGAAGCGCAGTGTGACTGGGATGATTTCTTCCCGACGCTGGAAGAAGTCGATTTCAACGGCAAACTGGTGGCGCTGTTCGGCTGCGGCGACCAGGAAGACTACGCGGAATATTTCTGTGACGCGATGGGCACCATCCGCGACATCATCGAACCGCGCGGCGCGGCCATCGTGGGCCACTGGCCGACCAAAGGCTACCACTTCGAAGCATCCAAAGGCCTGGCGGACGACAACCACTTCATCGGTCTGGCGATCGACGAAGACCGTCAGCCGGAGCTGACCAATGAGCGCGTGGACGCCTGGGTCAAACAGATCGTCGAAGAGCTGAGCCTGGCCGATATCGTCGGCTAAACGCCGGTACTGGCGAAAGGTTGAACAAAGGCCCTGTAAAGTGCATAGTGTGCCGACAGGGCCGTCATCGGCAACAGGGATTGCTGCGATAGAAGCTACAGATTTGTAACTTCCCACCCCGTCACGGTAGACTGAGATATCGGTTTATCCCATCCATCAAGGCGTTGCATGCAAAACATGCAATAGTGCAATTATATCTTTGTTAACAACCGGCGGTTTCCATTTAGTACAACCGGTTCTATAATGAGACGCATTAACTCTTTGTGCCGACCGATGCCACAGGCGAGTACGCCTCAACTTGATTAGCATAGTAACAGGACTGAATTCGCATGACCGACAACAACATCGCATTGAAGAAGGCCGGCTTAAAAGTCACGCTTCCGCGACTCAAAATCCTGGAAGTACTGCAAAATCCGGAATGCCATCACGTCAGTGCGGAAGATTTGTACAAAAAACTGATTGATATGGGCGAAGAGATCGGCCTGGCGACGGTTTATCGCGTACTGAACCAGTTTGACGATGCGGGCATTGTGACACGTCACAATTTCGAAGGCGGCAAGTCCGTGTTCGAGCTGACCCAACAACATCACCACGATCACCTGATTTGCCTGGACTGCGGCAAAGTGATCGAATTCAGTGATGAATCCATCGAAGTGCGCCAGCGTGATATCGCCAAGCAGCACGGCATCAAGCTCACCAACCACAGTCTGTACCTGTACGGCCACTGTGAAACCGGTGACTGCCGCGAAGACGAATCGCTGCACGACAAGAAATAAGCCTGACCGGCTATGAAAAACCGCCTCACATTGGGGCGGTTTTTTTATGCCCGCCGTACAACGGGCAAAAAAATCCCCGGACAAGCCGGGGGAAGATCATGTCATGAAATACTACAATTGCAGCGGCACTGCGACTCCACGTACTGCTCTCACTTCAACATCCGCCCCACGCCGGCACGCGCGGGGGCGAACGCATTCCCCCTTCATTATGATGCGGCCCACCGCCAGAACCACGGGCCCCGGAGCCAGACCTAGACCTTCTCGGCGCGGCTGTAGCGTTTACCGTCCGGGCTGACCGAACGCACCTGCACTTCACCGGAGACCGCCGGCTTGGCCTTGGCGTCATAGCGCTGCCACTGCTTGCCGCCGTCGGTGGAATACTCGATGCCCAATCCCGGCAGCGCGATATTCGCTTCCAGCTTGCCGCCCGCCACGCGGGCGCCCGGCACCGGCAGACGATAAGCGACGCCGCCTTTGTCCAGCTTGGCCAGTTCACGTTGGCCCAGGATATTGGCGAAGCGCAGCCAGTCTTTCTCCAGCGCCTGGGTATCGACAAAGTGGGTTTCCCCGCCTTTGTATTCGCGGCCGGCGCGATAGTCCTGCTCCCAACCGGCGCGGTGCCAGGCGCGTTCCGCCACCGAAAGCGCGCGCGGGAAGATCATGTATTCCATCTGCGGATCGGTGCGCTGGGTTTCGCTCCACAGCTGAGCGGACAGACCGTAGGCGCCCGGCCACGGCTTGTCGCTTTTGGCGTTGAAGTGGTTGCCGTCGCGGTCGACCGAGGTTTCCGCGTTCTGCGGCATGTTGTCCGGCGCGAAGCTGAACACCTTGCGCTCGTCGCTGAAGCGGGTGCCCCAGTAGTAACCGCGCTCGTCCGGATTCACCTCGTAAGGGAAGTCCATGTAGACGTAGTCCGGGTTGGAAACCACCACTTCATACCCTTTATTGGCCCAGTCGTTAACGCTGTCGAAACCGCCCCAATACAGGGTGTCCCAGAAGTTGACGCCCACGCGCGAGGTGGCGAACGCCTTCGAACTTTCGGCGTCTTTCAGGCCGTCTTGCCAGGCCTGCATTCTGTCGATGCCGTGCGCCTTCACCAGCTTGCTGACCTCCTGGCCGAAGTAGCTCGGCAGGTGCTCCATGTCGGCTACTTTGCCCTCTTTGATCATCGTCTGGCACACCTGCGACTTGGCCCACGGCTTGTCTTCATTACTCTGGTCAATGATGCCTTTACCCGGTTCCGGTTTCGCCTTGTCGGTATAGCCGGCGCCCAGGCGGATGTTTTTCGCCTCATCGCCGCCAAAGTGCCAGGTCTTGATCGGCTGCCCGGCTTCTTTATGCATCTGGGCAATCTCGCCGATCACCTTGTCGACAAAGCGCTGGGAGGAATCCAGGCACGGGTTCAGGTAGCTCTGGCGGTTAAAGAACTGCACGGAGGTGGTGTTGGAGGTATCGGTCGGATCCACCAGACGGAATTCGTTGGCCTCCTGCTCTTTGCCAGCGGCATGCAGCTTTTTATAGCGCGCTTCCATCGAAACCACCGCGGCGCGGGCGTGCGCCGGCATGTCGATCTCCGGGATCACCTCAATCTGGCGCGCCTGGGCGTATTTGATGATGTCGATGTAGTCCTGACGGCTGAAGAAGCCGCCGTAGACGTCCGGCCCCTGGCCATACTGCGGCAGCAGGCAGGTGGTTTCGCTCAGATCGTGGCAGCGCTGGCCGCCGACTTCCGTCAACTCAGGCAAGCCGGGGATCTCGATGCGCCAGCCTTCGTCATCGCTCAGGTGGAAGTGGAATTTATTGAGCTTGTAAGCCGCCATCTGATCCAGCAGACGCAGCACCGCGTCCTTCTTATGGAAGTTGCGCGCCACGTCGAGGAAAATGCCGCGATACGGGAAGCGTGGCGCATCGCTGGCGTCCAGCGTGGCGATCTTGCCGCTGCCGTCGCTCGGCACTAACGACAGGATCGACTGCAGCCCGTAGAACACCCCGGCCTGATCGAAGCCGATCACTTGCGCCTCTTTCTTGCCGATTTTCAGCTCATAGGCGCCCGATACCGCCATCGCGCCTTTAAACTTGCCCGGCTGGATATCGGTCTTGATCGGGTAACCGTTGGTCTGAACCGGCACGCCCAGCAGCGCGAAACGCTGACTGACGACGTCCGCCGCCGGCTTGACCAGCGTGCTCAGATCCAGCGCCACCCCTTTGCGCAGGTCGGCGTCCTGTGCGTGGACCTTCACCTGCATCGGCGTCGGCACGATCTTGCCGCGCAGCGCGCCGGCGGGCAGCGTCTGCAGATCGGCATTGCTGACAAAGCGCGAAGCCGGCGTCATCAGAATGTTTTTGTCGTCCTTGGTGCGCTTCCACTGGTCGCCGGTGAACGGCGCCACAAACTGATCCAGGTTTTCGGTGTCGGTATTCGCCAGCATTTTCGGCTTGGCGTCGCCGGAGGTGGCATACCAACGCGGCAGGAAGTCGTTTCTGAACAGCTGCCAGTATTCGGCGACCACCGGGATTTCCACCGCCTTACCGGCCGGGAAACCGCTGAATTTGGCGGTCGGCTCCAGCTTGTACAGATCGCCGGTCAGATGCGCGATCTTGAACTGGTCGTTGTCCACCCGCAAGGTCTGCCGCGGGCTGTGGAAATAGATGACCCAGTCTTTGCCGTCGATCGCCTGGCCGTCGTTGCTGAGGGTGAACAACACCCGGTTGCAAGAAGCCCAGTCAGCGCCCAGCGCCGCGCAATCCACGCCGTTTTCGCCGGCGCGGTTATCCAGCATTTTCACGTTCAGCTTCAGCTGGCTCAGTTGATCCACCAGCTGTTGATCGGCCATGGCGCTCCCCATACCGCCCAGGAATCCCATCGTTGCCGTCAAGGCGGCAAGCGCGCTCAGTTTGAATGCGTTCATCTTCTCATCCTTCTTAATTATTGTTATCGCGAATTTCTTGCCACAGCTTGCCGCACTTGGCGTCATAAGCCTGACCGTTACCGCTGTGAACCGCCATAATGCAGTTCTGATAATCCATCACCCGCACCGTTTCCTGCTCAGCAAACTGCTGGTGCTGTTTTTCTTGTTTCAGCACGTTCAGCACCGACTTGCAGGGCTGCAGACGCTCCGGCGAACCTTCGGCGGTGTTGATGCAGGCGCTGTAAGCCTGCTTCAATTTGGCGTCTTCCGGCGGTGCGGCGGGTTGCGCACAGGCGCTCAAGGCCGCGGCGGCCGCCAACATCAGCATGATTTTTTTCATCGTTGAATTCCCTTAACTGCCCCCGGCGGCGAGGCCGGGGAACGCATCAGAAGATGGTGAATGGCGCGATGACCATGAACTTGACGTCTTTCTCGTCCTGGAAGATGTTGCCGTAACCGCCGCCCCAGCTCGGGATGTTGGTGTGGTTGTCATACTGGGTATAGTGCAGCTTGATCAGGGTGCCCTTGGCGCGCCCTTCCTGGATGGTGTACATCGCGTCCAGGCTCCAGGCGCTCTCTTTCAGGCGCTGGCTCTGATCGTAGATTGGGTTGGTGCTCGGCTTGGCGTCCCAGGCGTAAACGTAGGAGCCGCCGACCGCCATGCCCGGCAGGTTCCAGTTGCTGAGGTCGTACATCACGCCGGCGTACACCGCTTTCTCGCCGTTGGCGTTAAAGTCGGAGCGGTTGTCCCACCACACGTCCAGACGGCCGTTGGATGAGGCGTAGGTCGGGGTCATACGCTGCAGGAAGAAGCCCTGGTTGCCTTCCGCCTTGACCATGGTGCCTTCCAGACGCCAGTTGAACTGGCCGGTGGTGTAACCGAAGGTCAGCGCCTGCAGCCAGGCCAGGCCGTCGTAGATGCTGTTCGGATCGTTCTTGTCGCTGATGCGGTCTTCCGCGCCGTAGAACTGGTAACTGGTGGTCAGCGGGTTGCCCAGCAGATCGAATTTGTAAGACGCCTTGGTGAAGTACTGATTCACGTAACCCTGGGCTTGGCCGAAAGCGGCTTCCAGCACCAGATCGTTTTTGAAATCGTACTTGGCGCCCAGCGAGTGCAGATAGGAGACGCGGGTTTTCTTATCATTCTGGCGGAAGTCGTCCACCTCGATATGCCACGGCGCCTTGTATTTGTCGGCCCACATGTAGGAGAAGCTCAACGCGCCGGCATCGCCGTAGTCGAACTTGGCGCCGGCCTCGGCGCCCTGATAGGTGCCCGGCATAAAGCTCCAGTGCGGCGCCAGCAGGGTTTGGCCGCTCGGCTGAATGTAGCCGGCGCGCGCCCAGACCGGGCCGTATTTGAATTTGGCGGCGGCTTTGTACAGGCTGATACCGCCTTTATCACCGGAGTAGTCTTCGTCGTAGGTACGGTTCTTCGAGGAGAACGCGATTTCGTTCGGGTGACCGCTGGCGCTGGATTCAGCCAGTTCGATGGCGGTAAAAGTGCCGACGTCCAGACCGAACATGTCCCAGGCGTAGCCCGACGCGAAATCCAGGCTCAGGTTGGCGGTGGAATGCGACAGGTTGGTGGTGTATTGGTTGTAATCCTTGCTGTCCGGATTGAGATCTTTACGGTCACGCTCACGTTGCCAGTAATAGATGCCGCCGGTCAGCGTGGAATCATCGATAAACCCTGCGGCTTTCGCCTCAGGCGCCATGGCAAACCCTGTTCCCAACAGCGCGCCCGCGACTGCGAGCGCCAGCGTTTTACGCTGAGCACCGTGCGTACCCATAGTGAAATTCCTCTTTGACTTAACTTAAAAGTTGCAGCCGCCTGTGTTCACCACTGCCCTGCACGACTGCCAATAAAAAACCCGAACGGGTAAAAAAAATTGCCGACGAGATGTTATTCCCACAGCACTAATTGCTACAGACAGACTATTTTTCGCGACGCGAATTATCAAACAAAAAATGCGGGAGATTTGTCAAAGTATGACAAGCAGCACATATCAGTGATATTTTGTTACGCCGGTGTTCATGGAAGGTGTCGAATAAAAAATTCAATTAAATCAGAATAAATTGAGATACAAGGTCAACCAGAGACGATTAATGGTTTCAGCCTGGCCGAATTCGTCAGCCAGAAGATAAAATCTGAGAGCGCTCTCTAAATGAAATTAATTCGCATCACGAATATATAAGCAAAAATTAAGAATATTAAACCCAATATCAGAAAACTTATTGATTAACGCACCGCGGTTAATTAAACACGGCCCGGAATAACTCGGCAGGAATAGATGATTTGCTCAATGGCAGACATAAAAAAAGCGCGGTCTAAGCCGCGCTGATTCATTAATTTTCGAGGCGAATAAGATTAGCCTTCGATTTTCGCCCAGGTATCACGCAGGCCGACGGTGCGGTTAAACACCAGATGATCGGCCGACGAGTAACGGTTGTCGGCGCAGAAGTAGCCTTCACGCTCGAACTGGTAGGCCTTCTCCGGCTGTGCGGCCGCCAGACTCGGCTCGACGAAGCCGTGCTTGATGACCAGCGATTCCGGGTTGATGGTGGAGAGGAAATCCTCCGCCGCGCCTGGGTTAGGCACGCTGAACAGGCGATCGTACAGGCGAATTTCCGCCGGCAGCGCGTGCGCCGCGGACACCCAGTGGATCACGCCCTTCACCTTGCGGCCGTCGGCAGGATCTTTGCTCAGCGTTTCCGCATCGTAGCTGCAGAAAATGGTGGTGATCTCGCCCGCTTCGTCCTTCTCGACGCGCTCGGCCTTGATCACGTACGCATTGCGCAGACGCACTTCCTTGCCCAGCACCAGACGCTTGTACTGCTTGTTGGCTTCTTCGCGGAAGTCGGCGCGATCGATATAGATCTCGCGGCTGAACGGCACATCGCGGCTGCCCATTTCCGGCTTGTTCGGGTGGTTAGGCATGGTGACCATTTCCACCGCATCGCCCATGTTCTCGATGACGACTTTCACCGGATCCAGCACCGCCATAGCGCGCGGGGCGTTCTCGTTAAGATCGTCGCGAATGCAGGACTCCAGCGCCACCATCTCGACGTTGTTGTCTTGCTTGGTCACGCCGATGCGCAGGCAAAACTCGCGAATCGAGGCGGCGGTATAACCGCGACGGCGCAGGCCGGAGACGGTCGGCATGCGCGGGTCATCCCAACCTTCGACGATCTTCTCGGCCACCAGCTGGTGCAGCTTGCGCTTCGACATGATGGCGTATTCGAGGTTGAGACGCGAAAACTCGTACTGCCGCGGGTGGCAAGGAATGGTGATGTTATCCAGCACCCAGTCATACAGACGGCGGTTATCCTGGAATTCCAGAGTACACAGCGAATGGGTGATCCCTTCCAGCGCATCGGAAATGCAGTGGGTGAAATCGTACATCGGGTAGATGCACCATTTGTTGCCGGTCTGGTGGTGTTCGGCGAACTTGATGCGGTACAGCACCGGATCGCGCATCACGATAAACGGCGAAGCCATATCGATCTTGGCGCGCAGGCAGGCGGCGCCTTCGGCGAACTCGCCGTTGCGCATCTTCTCGAACAGCGCCAGGTTCTCTTCCACGCTGCGGTCGCGGTACGGGCTGTCTTTGCCCGGCGCGGTCAGGGTGCCGCGATATTCACGGATCTGCTCCGGCGACAGCTCATCGACGTAGGCCAGCCCCTTGGTGATCAGCTCAACCGCATACTGGTGCAGCTGATCGAAATAGTCTGAGGAGTAATGAACGTTGCCGCTCCACTCAAAGCCCAGCCACTCCACGTCGTGCTTGATTGACTCCACGAACTCGATGTCTTCTTTCACCGGGTTGGTGTCATCGAAACGCAGGTTGCACTGGCCCTGATAGTCCTTGGCGATGCCGAAGTTCAGGCAGATGGACTTGGCGTGGCCGATATGCAGATAGCCGTTAGGCTCCGGCGGGAAACGGGTATGTACCGACGTGTGTTTCCCCGACGCCAGATCTTCATCGACGATCTGACGGATAAAATTGGTTGGGCGGGCTTCAGCCTCACTCATTTCACTGTTCCTCAATGCAAAGCGCTACACATAACCGCCTATGATCCAACAAGCCACGTCTGGAAACAACCGTTTGTTTCACGAAAAATGCGGCATATTGCACCCTCGGCGCGCAGCGCGCCGCCGTGGCGCGAAACGGGATAAAAAAAGCGGGAAGAGATCGCTCTCTTCCCGCCAAGTCGGGGCAAACTCCGCCATGATGCGTGACCGGCCCCGGGTACTACTCAGGTAAAAACGGCCTTACTTTTGGATCTCGTACAGCTTGGTCTGACCGGCGACCACTGAGCCGCTGGCCAGCGCCGCCAGGCCGGCATAGTCGTCAGAGTTGCTGACCACCACCGGGCTGATCATCGAACGCGCATTGGCGTTCAGGTAATCCAAATCCAGTTCCAGAATCGGTTGACCGGCTTTCACTTCCGCGCCCTCTTCCACCAGGCGTTTGAAGCCCTGGCCTTCCAGCGCGACGGTGTCGATCCCCATGTGCACCACAATCTCAGCGCCCTTGTCGGTTTCCAGGCAGAAGGCGTGGTTGGTATTGAAGATTTTCACCACGGTGCCGTCAGCCGGCGACACGACGATGTTGTCGGTCGGGCGAATCGCCAGGCCGTCGCCTACCGCCTTGCTGGCGAAGGCTTCGTCCGGCACCTGATCGAGCGCCACCACTTCACCGGTTACCGGCGCCACCAGCGTTTCAAACGCGGCTTTCGGTGCGTTCGGCACCGCCTGCGGTTTGGCTTCCGCAGCAGGAGCCGCCGCCGGAGCCGCCGCAGCCGCCACCGGGCCGGCCGCAATTACGTTGCGCATTGCGCTGGCAATCAGCTCGGCACGGGTGCCGACGATCACTTGCACGCTCTGCTTGTTCAGACGGATAACGCCCGACGCGCCGAGGCGCTTCGCCAATGCGTCGTTCACCAGCGCAGAGTCCTTCACGTTCAAACGCAGTCGGGTGATGCAGGCGTCGATGCCGGTCAGGTTGTCGGAACCGCCGATCGCGCCGACGTAGCGACGGGCCAGCGTGGTGGTTTCATTCTCGTCTTTACCGGCGCTGCTGTTGACGTTGACGTCATAACCGTCGGTTTCGTCACCGGCAACCGCCAGCTCGCGACCTGGGGTCATCAGGTTGAACTTGTTGATGGTGAAGCGGAACACCACATAGTAGATAACGAAGAACACCAGGCCCTGCGGGATCAGCATATACCAGTGGGTCGCCAGCGGGTTACGCACCCACAGCATCATATCCACCAGGCCGGCGCTGAAACCGAAACCTGAAATCCAATGCATGTTAGCGGCGATGAACACCGAGATACCGGTCAGTACGGCGTGGATCACGTACAGCACCGGTGCCACGAACATGAAGGAGAACTCCAGCGGTTCGGTGATGCCGGTAAAGAAGGCAGCGAATGCCCCCGCCATCATGATCCCCAGTACCTTCGCCTTATTCTCAGGACGCGCGCAGTGATAGATGGCCAGCGCCGCGCCCGGCAGACCGAACATCATGATCGGGAAGAAGCCCGCCTGATAACGGCCGGTGATGCCAACAACCGCTTTGCCCGCGTCGATCGACTGCTGGCCGCCGAGGAAGTTAGGGATATCGTTGATGCCGGCCACGTCGAACCAGAACACCGAGTTCAGCGCGTGGTGCAAGCCGACCGGGATCAGCAGGCGGTTGAAGAAGGCATAGATGCCCGCGCCGACGGAGCCCAATTTTTGGATGTGTTCGCCGAAGCTCACCAGAGCGCCGAACACGACTGGCCAGACGAACATCAGGATGTAAGCGACCAGGATCATCAGGAAGGAAATGAGGATCGGCACCAAACGGCGGCCGCTGAAGAACGACAGCGCCTTAGGCAGCTCAACGCCGCTGAAGCGGTTGTACACTTCGGCGGAGATGATACCCACCAGAATACCGACGAACTGGTTCTCAATCTTGCCGAACGCGGCAGGCACCTGATCGAGCGGGATCTTCTGAATCATCGACACGGCGGCCGGTGAACAGAGGGTAGTCAGCACCAGGAAACCGACGAAGCCGGTCAGTGCGGCAGAGCCGTCCTTGTCTTTGGACATGCCGTAGGCGACACCAACGGCGAACAACACCGCCATATGATCGATAATCGCAGAGCCAGACTTAATCAATAAGGCAGCGAAAGCGTTGTCGCCGCCCCAACCAACAGGGTCAATCCAGTACCCGACGCCCATCAAGATGGCGGCGGCGGGCAGCGTGGCGACCGGCACCATCAGCGCCCGTCCCACCTTTTGCAAATAACTAAGAATGTTCACCTTTTCCCCCTATGTTGTCCGCGGACGGACCCTATTAGTAGTTTATTTGAAGCTCTCACTACCTTTTTAGAAACAATGCTTGGCACGTATCACTCATGCCGAGTGTAAAAAATTTATTTTGTATCGCAAATTAAAACCTCCCTTTTTGTGATAAATATCACCAAAAAGTAGTCTTCACCTCCCAGATTGCTGGCCATCACACAAAACTTATTTTATCATTCAAAAAATCAACCGAACGGACGATTCACGCGAGAATCATAAAGCTGGGTTACGCTTAGGACTCCCGCAGGCCCGTACAGTATAGCTTTAGTTTACTTATCCCAAGAGGTGTTAGATGAGACTTATCCCACTGAAAGATACCGCACAAGTCGGCAAATGGGCCGCGCGTCATATCGTTCAACGCATCAACGCATTCAAGCCAACCGCAGAGCGCCCGTTTGTACTCGGCCTGCCTACCGGCGGCACGCCGCTGGAAGCCTACAAACATCTGATTGCGATGCACAAAGCAGGTGAAGTAAGCTTTAAGCATGTTGTGACTTTCAACATGGACGAGTACGTTGGCCTGCCGCAGGAACACCCGGAAAGCTACCACACCTTCATGTACCGCAACTTCTTTGACCACATTGATATTCCTCGTGAAAATATCAATCTGCTGAACGGCAACGCCGCGGATGTCGACGCCGAGTGCCGCCAGTACGAAGAGAAGATCAAGTCTTACGGCAAAATTAACCTGTTCATGGGCGGCGTGGGTATCGACGGCCATATCGCGTTCAACGAGCCGGCTTCGTCCCTGGCTTCGCGCACCCGCATCAAAACGCTGACCGAAGACACCCGCATCGCCAACTCGCGCTTCTTCGGCGGCGACGTCAGCTTGGTGCCGAAATATGCGCTGACCGTCGGCGTGGGTACGCTGCTGGACGCGGAAGAGGTGATGATCCTGGTGACCGGCCACGCCAAGGCGCAGGCGCTGGAAGCCGCTGTGGAAGGCAACATCAACCACATGTGGACCATCAGCTGCCTGCAGCTGCACGCCAAAGCGGTGGTGGTGTGCGACGAACCGGCCACCATGGAACTGAAAGTCAAAACCGTCAAATATTTCCGCGAGTTAGAAGCGGAAAGCGTGAAAAGTCTTTAATCTTTGCAGGGGGCTACGATGTTCGCTTTAACCCACGGCCGAATCTATACCGGCCACGACGTACTTGATGACCATGCAGTCATTATCGCTGATGGGCTGATTGAGAAAGTCTGCCCGGTGGCTGAATTGCCCGCCGGCATCGAAACGCGCGACCTGGGTGGCGCCATCCTGGCCCCCGGGCTTATCGACGTGCAGCTGAACGGCTGCGGCGGCGTCCAGTTCAACGATTCGCTGGAAGCCATCTCGGAAGAAACGCTGGAGATCATGCAGCGCGCCAACGAGAAATCCGGCTGCACCAGCTATCTGCCGACGCTGATCACCAGCAGCGACGAATTCATGAAGCACAGCGTCGACGTGATGCGCGCTTATCTGAAAAAGCACCAAAACCAGGCGTTGGGCCTGCACCTGGAAGGGCCGTACCTCAGCCCGGTGAAAAAAGGCACCCACAACCCGGCGTTCATTCGCAAGCCGTCCCAAGACATGATCGATTACCTGTGCGCCAACGCCGACGTGATCACCAAGGTGACGCTGGCGCCGGAAATGGTTGAGCCGCACTTTATCAAGCAGCTGACCGAGGCCGGCATCGTGGTCTCCGCCGGCCACTCGAACGCCACCTACGATCAGGCGCGCACCGGCTTCGCCGCCGGCATCAGCTTCGCCACCCACCTGTACAACGCCATGCCGTATATCACCGGCCGCGAACCGGGGCTGATGGGGGCTATCTTCGATACGCCGGAGGTCTATACCGGCATCATCGCCGACGGCCATCACGTAGCCTGGGCGAGTATCCGTAACGCCAAACGCCTGAAAGGTGATAAATTGGTCTTGGTCACCGACGCGACCGCACCGGCGGGTGCAGATATTGACCAATTTATTTTCGCCGGTAAAACAATATACTATCGGGATGGGCTGTGCGTGGATGAGAACGGCACCCTGAGCGGTTCCGCGCTGACCATGATCGAAGCGGTGCAAAACAGCGTCGAGCATATCGGCATCGCGCTGGACGAAGCGCTGCGCATGGCGACGCTGTACCCGGCGCGCGCGATCGGCGTCGATCACCGCCTGGGCACCCTCGAAGCCGGCAAGGTGGCTAACCTGACCGCCTTCACCCGTGATTTCAAGATCACCAAAACGCTCGTTAACGGTAACGAGGTTTAATTCAATGAACAGCGAGTAACATTATTGATGAGCACTGGCGGACAAGCACAAATAGGGAACGTTGACTTAGTCAAACAACTTAACGGCGCGGCAGTTTATCGCCTGATCGACCAACAGGGCCCGATCTCGCGCATTCAAATCGCCGAACTCAGCCAGCTCGCCCCCGCCAGCGTCACTAAGATTACTCGCCAGCTGCTGGAGCGCGGGTTGATCAAAGAAGTCGATCAGCAAGCCTCCACCGGCGGCCGCCGCGCGATCTCCATCGTGTCGGAAACCCGTCATTTCCATACCGTCGCGGTGCGCCTCGGCCGCCACGACGCCACCATCACGCTGTATGACATGAGCGGTAAATCGCTCAGTGAAGAACACTATCCGCTGCCGGAACGCACCCAGGAAACGCTGGAGAATGCGCTGTTCGCCGCCATCACTCAATTCATCGAAGCGAACCAGCGCCGCCTGCGCGAGCTGATCGCCATCGCGGTGATCCTGCCCGGCCTGGTGGATCCGGCGCTGGGCGTGGTGCGCTATATGCCGCACATCAGCGTCAGCAACTGGGCGCTGGTGGACAACCTGCAGCAGCGCTTTAACGTCACCAGCTTCGTCGGCCACGATATCCGCAGCCTGGCGCTGGCGGAGCACTACTTCGGCGCCACCCGCGACTGCGAAGACTCGATATTGGTGCGCCTGCACCGCGGCACCGGCGCCGGCATCATCGTCAACGGGCAGATTTTTCTCGGCAACAACGGCAACGTCGGCGAGATCGGCCATATCCAGATCGATCCGCTCGGCGAACGCTGCCACTGCGGCAACTTCGGCTGCCTGGAAACGGTGGCCGCCAACGCGGCGATCGAACAGCGCGTGCGCCAGCTGCTGAGCCAGGGCTACCCGAGCAAACTGACGCTGGAAGACTGCGGCATCAACGCCATCTGCAAGGCCGCCAACCGCGGCGATCTGCTGGCCAGCGAAGTGATCGAACACGTCGGCCGCTATCTGGGCAAGGCGGTGGCCATCGCCATCAACCTGTTCAATCCGCAGAAGGTGGTGATCGCCGGTGAGATCACCGAAGCGGACAAGGTGTTGCTGCCGGCGATCCAAAGCTGCATCAATACCCAGGTGCTGAAGGACTTCCGCAAAAATCTGCCGGTGGTGACCTCCGAACTCAATCATCGCTCGGCGATCGGCGCTTTCGCCCTGGCCAAACGCGCGATGCTCAACGGCGTGCTCTTGCAGCGATTGCTGGAAAGCTGATCCGCCGCTTCTGGCAGGTGTGTTATCGTCACTTCTTGCCTGCCGTAATCATGAGAAACAGCGACAAATGAAAATCAAAAACGTTATATGCGATATCGACGGCGTGCTGCTGCATGACAATACGCCGGTGCCCGGCGCCGATCTGTTCCTGGCGCGCATCCAGGAACAAGGCATGCCGCTGGTGGTGCTGACCAACTACCCGTCACAGACCGCACAGGATCTGGCGAACCGCTTCGCCGCCGCCGGGCTGGAAGTGCCGGAGAGCGCGTTCTATACCTCGGCGATGGCCACCGCCGACTTCCTGCGCCGTCAGGAAGGCAAAAAAGCCTATGTGGTCGGCGAAGGTGCGCTGATCCATGAGCTGTACAAAGCCGGTTTCACCATCACCGACATCAACCCGGATTTTGTGATCGTCGGTGAAACCCGCTCTTACAACTGGGACATGATGCACAAAGCCGCCTACTTCGTCAGTAACGGCGCGCGCTTTATCGCGACCAATCCGGATAGCCACGGCCACGGCTTCTCGCCGGCCTGCGGCGCCCTGTGCGCGCCCATCGAGAAGATCACCGGCCGCAAGCCGTTTTATGTCGGCAAGCCCAGCCCGTGGATCATTCGCGCCGCACTGAACAAAATGCAGGCGCACTCGGAAGAAACGGTGATCGTCGGCGACAACCTGCGCACCGACATTCTGGCGGGCTTCCAGGCCGGCCTGGAAACCGTGCTGGTGCTGTCCGGCGTCTCCACGCTGAGCGACATCGAAACCATGCCGTTCCGCCCGAGCTACGTCTACCCTTCCGTCGCCGATATCACCATCTTCTGATCCATCGATGGCGGCTGCCCGGCCGCCATTATTTCCCTCTTCCTGACCGCAGTTTGAATTTAATTCGTTCATGGCCGCAAAAGGTTTCAGCCTGCCTGCGCTAAAAATCCTCATTATAAGTTTACGCCCCGCCAATAGCTGATATTGCCGGCGAGCGAAAAACTCTCCCCCCTAATGAATGAGGCTACCATGAGCACAAATAACATTATTAATGCCGTCGCCGCCGATGACGCGGCCATTATGCCATCTATCGCCAATAAAAAGATCCTGATGGGTTTCTGGCACAACTGGGCCGCCGGCGCCAGTGACGGTTATCAACAAGGCCAGTTCGCCAATATGAATCTGACCGACATTCCCGCCGAGTACAACGTAGTGGCCGTCGCCTTTATGAAAGGCCAGGGCATCCCGACCTTCAAACCTTACAACCTGTCCGACGCCGAGTTTCGCCGCCAGGTGGGCGTGCTGAACAGCCAGGGCCGCGCGGTGCTGATCTCCCTCGGCGGCGCAGACGCGCATATCGAGCTGAAGACCGGCGACGAAGACAAGCTGAAAGACGAGATTATTCGCCTGGTGGAAGTCTATGGCTTCGACGGCCTGGATATCGATCTGGAACAGGCGGCGATCGGCGCCGCCAATAATAAAACTGTCTTGCCTGCGGCATTGAAAAAAGTAAAAGACCATTACGCCGCGCAGGGGAAAAACTTTATTATCAGCATGGCGCCGGAATTTCCGTATTTGCGCACCAACGGCACCTATCTGGATTATATCAACGCCCTTGAAGGCTATTACGACTTTATTGCGCCGCAATATTACAACCAGGGCGGCGACGGTATTTGGGTGGATGAACTCAACGCCTGGATCACGCAGAATAACGACGCCATGAAAGAGGACTTCCTCTACTATCTGACGGAAAGCCTGGTCACCGGCACCCGCGGCTATGCGAAAATCCCGGCGGCGAAATTCGTCATCGGCCTGCCGAGCAACAACGATGCCGCCGCCACCGGCTACGTGATCGACAAACAGGCGGTGTATAACGCCTTCGCGCGTCTCGACGCCAAAAGCCTGTCGATCAAGGGCCTGATGACCTGGTCGATCAACTGGGACAACGGCAAGAGCAAAGCCGGCGTGGCCTACAACTGGGAATTCAAAACCCGCTATGCGCCGCTGATTCAGGGCGGCGTCACCCCGCCGCCGGGAAAGCCTAATGCGCCGACGGCGCTGACGGTCGCCGAGCTGGGCGCCACCTCGCTGAAACTGAGCTGGGCCGCCGCCACCGGCGCGTTACCGATCGCCAGCTACACCGTCTACCGCAACGGCAACCCGATCGGCCAGACCGCCGGCCTGTCGCTGACCGACAGCGGCCTGACCCCGGCCACCCAGTACAACTACTTCGTTACCGCAACCGACAGCCAGGGCAATACCTCGCTGCCGAGCAGCGCGCTGGCGGTCAAAACCGCCAACGACGGCACGCCGCCCGATCCGGGTGCGCCCGAGTGGCAGAACAACCACAGCTACAAAGCCGGCGACGTGGTGAGCTATAAAGGCAAGAAATACACCTGTATCCAGGCGCACACTTCCAACGCCGGCTGGACGCCGGACGCCGCCTTCACCCTGTGGCAGCTCATCGCCTAATCGCTAATCGATTGCCGGTCAAACTGGCCGGCAATCTCGCCATCACGCTAAAAATTGCATAATCGATAATTTTTCACGCCGATAACTGAACATCCGTTAAAAACCGCACCTAAGCAAACAACTATTTCTCAACGCATGGCTAAAACGCTTGCATCTCCCGCAGCTTTTGGCGCATTTTCATAACCACAGCGCAGCAAAACTGGGTTATCGCTGATAAATCGGCAATGCTGCCCATAAGAGTAAAAAACAACATCACAGTCATAAAAGCCCGTTAGGAGAGTTGTATGTGTTCTATTTTCGGTGTGCTCGATCTGAAGTCCGATCCCGTTGAACTGCGTAAGAAAGCGCTGGAGCTGTCACGTCTGATGCGCCACCGCGGCCCGGATTGGTCCGGCGTTTACGCCAGCGACAAAGCCATTCTGGCTCACGAACGCCTGTCGATCGTCGACGTCAACAACGGCGCTCAACCGCTGTACAACGCTGCGCACACCCACGTTCTGGCGGTCAACGGCGAAATTTACAACCATCAGACGCTGCGCCAACGGCTGAGCGACCGCTACGCGTTCCAGACCGGTTCCGACTGTGAAGTGATCCTGGCGCTGTACCAGGAGAAAGGCCCGGACTTCCTCGACGATCTGCAAGGCATGTTCGCCTTCGCCCTGTATGACACCGAAAAAGACGCCTACCTGATCGGCCGCGATCACCTGGGCATCATTCCGCTATACATGGGCCACGACGAGCACGGCAACCTGTACGTCGCCTCGGAAATGAAAGCGCTGGTGCCGGTGTGCCGCACCATCAAGGAATTCCCGGCCGGCAGCTATCTGTGGAGCCAGGACGGTGAGATCCGTGAATATTATCGCCGCGACTGGTTCGATTACGACAGCGTCAAGGACAACGTGACCGACGCCGCCGCCCTGCGCACCGCGCTGGAAGAGTCGGTGAAAAGCCACCTGATGTCCGACGTGCCCTACGGCGTGCTGCTGTCGGGCGGGCTGGATTCCTCGGTCATCTCGGCGATCACCAAGAAATACGCCGCGCGCCGCGTGGAGGATCAGGAACGCAGCGAGGCCTGGTGGCCGCAGCTGCACTCCTTCGCCGTCGGCCTGGAAGGCTCGCCGGATCTGCGCGCCGCGCAAGAGGTGGCCAACCATCTGGGCACCGTGCACCATGAAATCCACTTCACCGTGCAGGAAGGCCTGGACGCCATCCGCGACGTGATTTATCACATCGAAACCTACGACGTCACCACCATTCGCGCCTCGACGCCGATGTACCTGATGTCGCGCAAAATAAAGGCGATGGGCATCAAGATGGTGCTCTCCGGCGAAGGCGCGGACGAAGTGTTCGGCGGCTACCTGTACTTCCATAAGGCGCCGGACGCCCGCGAATTCCACGAAGAGACCGTGCGTAAACTGCTGGCGCTGCACATGTTCGACTGCGCGCGCGCCAACAAGGCGATGTCCGCCTGGGGCGTCGAAGCCCGCGTGCCGTTCCTGGACAAGAAATTCCTCGACGTGGCGATGCGCATCAACCCGAAAGATAAAATGTGCGGCAACGGCAAAATGGAAAAACACATCGTTCGCGAATGTTTCGAGTCCTATTTGCCGGCCAGCGTGGCCTGGCGCCAGAAAGAGCAGTTCTCCGACGGCGTTGGCTACAGTTGGATCGACACGCTAAAAGAGGTCGCTGCGCAGCAAATCAGCGATCAACAGCTCGAAACCGCGCGTTTCCGCTTCCCGTACAACACGCCGACCTCTAAAGAAGGCTACCTGTACCGCGAAATCTTCGAGGAGTTGTTCCCGCTACCGAGCGCCGCCGAATGCGTGCCGGGCGGCCCGTCCGTCGCCTGCTCGTCCGCCAAGGCCATCGAATGGGACGAATCGTTCAAGAAGATGGACGATCCTTCCGGCCGCGCCGTCGGCGTGCATCAGGCCGCCTATAAATAATCGCGCGGCGTTTTCCTTTGGGGCGGGCCTTTTGGCCCGCCTTTTTGTTGCCTTTTTCCTCCGCCAACTGCCTGAATTGCCGATTTTATCGCCATAATGTTCACAACCCAGACAAACGGCGCTTCCGGGCGCTTTTTCGGGAAAAAACTTGTTGACGCAAATCGGTCATATACGCATAATGCGCCCCGCAACGCCGATGAAGGCAAAGCAAAAAAAGAGGGCTACGTAGCTCAGCTGGTTAGAGCACATCACTCATAATGATGGGGTCACAGGTTCGAATCCCGTCGTAGCCACCATCTCTTTTTTGCATTTGCGGGAGTGGCGAAATTGGTAGACGCACCAGATTTAGGTTCTGGCGCCGCAAGGTGTGCGAGTTCAAGTCTCGCCTCCCGCACCATTTCTCTTCATCGTCGGCGCAGTATGTTGATGGGGTATCGCCAAGCGGTAAGGCACCGGTTTTTGATACCGGCATTCCCTGGTTCGAATCCAGGTACCCCAGCCATATTCTTTCGGGAACGGGGTTTCAACATAAGATTTGTTTGCAGGTGGGGTATCGCCAAGCGGTAAGGCACCGGTTTTTGATACCGGCATTCCCTGGTTCGAATCCAGGTACCCCAGCCATAACAAACTGCTTGCAAATCAAAGAAGTAAAAAGTAACATCGGCTACGTAGCTCAGCTGGTTAGAGCACATCACTCATAATGATGGGGTCACAGGTTCAAATCCCGTCGTAGCCACCATAATTGGGGTGTCGCCAAGCGGTAAGGCTCTGGTTTCTGATACCAGCATACCCAGGTTCGAATCCTGGCACCCCAGCCATATTTAGAAAAGCCCGCTTCGGCGGGCTTTTTGCTGTCTGGCGTTCAGCCAATCCTAACGGGCCCAGCCGCCGCTGAGCCCTACCGGTTACAATCCCAACGCGTACTTCAACGCATGCTCTTTCAGCTTGCCCGCCCGCTGCGCGGCCATCAGCGCCAGATTGCGCGCCACGTTCAGCGGCGCTAGGTTATTGCTGAAGGCGGTATAAAACAGATCCATGCCGCTCTGCATCAGCAGATTGTCGGTGCGACGGCGACGCTGATAACGCAACAGCACCGCCTCGCTGCTCCAGTCCTCTCCCTGATCCCGCGCCTCGCTCAACACATTCAACAAGGCATCCACATCGCGATACCCCAGATTGACGCCCTGCCCGGCCAGCGGGTTGATGGTATGCGCGGCATCCCCCAGCAGCGCCAGCCCCGGCAGCACGTAACGCTGCGCATGACGCCGCGTCAACGGGAACGATCCGGCGGCGTGCACCTTGACCGGGCCCAGTCGCGCTGGAAAAGCGGCGGCGATCTCGCGCTCCAGCTGCGCCGGCGGCATCGCCTGCAGTTGGCGAATGCGCTGCGGGCTGTCATACCACACCAGCGATGCCCAGCTGTCGTACAGCGGCAGGAAGGCGCGCGGCCCGGACGGGAAGAAGCGCTGCCAGGTCACATCCTGCTGCGGCGCGCCGGTATCGACGGTGATCAACATGCATGCCTGACGATACTGCCAACCGTTGGTGCCGATCGCCGCCAGCTTGCGCACCTGCGAGTTGGCACCATCGGCGCCGATAACCAGCCGCGCCTGCAGCGTTTCACCGCTGTCCAGCGTCAACTGCCAGGCCTTGTCCGCCCGCTGCAGCGATTGCAGCCTGGCGGGGCACAGCAACGTCAGATTGGCGCACTGCGCGAACTGCTGCCACAGCGCCAGCTGCAGAATACGGTTTTCCACCATAAAGCCCAGCTCCGGCAGCCCCAGGGACACCGCATCGAACGCCACCCGCGACGATGCCCATTCCCAGGTCTCCAGCCGGCGATACGGCGCCGTGCGCATCGCCGTCACGGCCGGCCAGGCGCCGAGCTGTTTCAGCAGCCCCACCGAGGTGCAGCCGATAGCGGAAATGCGCAGGTCCGGCGGGCTTTGCGCCTCGAACGCCTGCGGCGCCTGATGTTCCAGCAACGCCACCGACCAGCCCGCCTGCGCCAGCCCGAGGGTCGCCGCCGCGCCGACCATGCCGCCGCCCACCACCACCGCGTCATACCGATTTTGAGATGTCTTCATATTGGCTATGTTTTCTGTGTGAATGCTCGCCATCCCACCCGGGATGGCGTTTTGCGCAGTGTACCGGATTTTCGCTTCGGCTTCAGGTTGCGTGCCATTTTCCCCCGCGCTGGTCACAACGGCGGCAAATGATTACAATACGCGCCCTGCATGTCGCGTAACGCAACTTTCGCTCCGCACTGAGTAATGGCAAGTCAATGACGAAAAAACTACATATCAAAACCTGGGGCTGCCAGATGAATGAGTACGATTCATCGAAAATGGCCGACCTGTTGAACAGCACGCACGGCTTCGAGTGGACCGACAACGCCGAAGAAGCGGACGTGCTGTTGCTGAACACCTGCTCGATCCGCGAAAAAGCGCAGGAGAAAGTTTTTGCCATGCTGGGGCGCTGGCGCTTGCTGAAAGAAAAGAACCCGTCTGTCATCATCGGGGTCGGCGGTTGCGTGGCCTCGCAAGAAGGGGAGCTTATCCGCAGCCGCGCGCCCTGCGTCGACGTGGTATTCGGCCCGCAGACCCTGCACCGCCTGCCGGAAATGATCAACCACGTTCAGGGCACCCGCAGCCCGGTGGTCGATATCAGCTTCCCGGAGATCGAAAAGTTCGACCGCCTGCCGGAGCCGCGCGCCGAAGGCCCGACCGCATTCGTGTCGATCATGGAAGGCTGCAACAAATACTGCACTTTCTGCGTGGTGCCTTACACCCGCGGCGAGGAAGTGAGCCGCCCGAGCGACGACGTGCTGTTCGAAATCGCCCAGTTGGCGGCGCAGGGCGTGCGCGAGGTCAACCTGCTCGGCCAAAACGTCAACGCTTATCGCGGCGCCACGCATGACGGCGATATCTGCTCGTTCGCCGAACTGCTGCGCCTGGTGGCCGCCATCGACGGCATCGATCGCATTCGCTTCACCACCAGCCACCCTATCGAGTTCACCGACGATATCATCGCGGTGTACGAAGACACGCCGGAGCTGGTCAGCTTCCTGCATCTGCCGGTGCAGAGCGGTTCGGATCGCATCCTGACCATGATGAAACGCGCGCACACCGCGCTGGAGTACAAGGCGATTATCCGCAAGCTGCGCAAGGCGCGCCCGAACATTCAGCTCAGCTCCGATTTCATCGTCGGTTTCCCGGGCGAGAGCCAGGCCGACTTCGAACAGACCATGAACCTGATCGCCGACGTCAACTTCGACGTCAGCTTCAGCTTCATCTATTCGTCGCGCCCCGGTACGCCGGCGGCGGACATGGTTGACGACGTCAGCGAAGAAGAGAAAAAGCAGCGGCTGTACATTCTGCAGGATCGCATCAACCAGCAGGCGCTGCAGTTCAGCCGCCGCATGCTCGGCACCGTCCAGCGTATTCTGGTGGAAGGCACCTCGCGCAAAAGCGTGATGGAACTGGCCGGGCGCACGGAATGCAACCGTGTGGTAAACTTCGAAGGCACGCCTGACATGATCGGCCAGTTTGTCGACGTGGAAATTACCGAGGTGCTGACCAACACCCTGCGTGGCGCAGTGGTGCGCACCGAACAGCAGATGGATCTGCGCGTACATGAATCCCCGCAGTCGGTGATCGCCCGTACCCGCAAAGAAAACGCGCTGGGCGTCGGCATTTACCAGCCCTGACGCCGCGGCGGCCGCCTTATCGCCGCCCATTCACGCTATTCCTTACCGTTTCTCCGCCGGGCGTCCGCGCCCGGTGATGTTCTTTTTTCTATTTTTTATTGTTGAAGAGGCGACATAACATGCAACTCCCACACTGCCCGAAGTGCAACTCCGAATACACCTACCAGGACAATGCCCTGTTCATCTGCCCTGAGTGCGCCCACGAGTGGAGCGACAGCGCCCCGGCGGAAGATCAGGATGCGCTGATCGTCAAAGACGCCAACGGCAACCTGCTGGCGGACGGCGATGCGGTCACCGTGGTCAAAGACCTGAAGGTCAAAGGCAGCTCCTCGATGCTGAAGATCGGCACCAAGGTGAAAAACATTCGTCTGGTGGAAGGCGATCACAACATCGACTGCAAAATCGACGGTTTCGGCCCGATGAAACTGAAGTCCGAATTCGTGAAAAAGAACTGATTCCCAGCGGTCTCGTCCTGTGATGACGCGGCGGGCTTTGCGCCCCGCCGCGTTTTTTCCTGATCTTCCCTTGAATTCCGCCGACGGCGCACAGATAGATCAGCGGTAAACTTGCGCCGTTGCGGCGCACCATGAATAATTCAAGAAAGAGAGTATTCAGGCTCGCCCTGAACGCGCGCGTCCCGGACGCGCTATGTGACATCAACCAGGCCCGATGTGACCTAGAGGAATAGTTTGAACGTCGCAACACAAGAAATTTTGTTAGAGCCCGCAGACAACAAGCGTTTGCTCAGCCTGTGCGGCCCGTTTGATGACAACATCAAACAACTCGAGCGCCGATTGGGCATCGAAATCAATCGCCGCGACAACCGTTTCAAGCTGGTCGGCAAGAACCTGTGCGTGGTCGCCGCCGCCGATATCCTGCGCCATCTTTACGTGGATACCGCGCCGATTCGCGGCGTGATCCCGGATATCGATCCGGAGCAAATCCATCTGGCGATCAAAGAGAGCCGGGTGCTGGAACAGGTGGCCGACAGCGTGCCGGATTACGGCAAGGCGGTCACCATTAAAACCAAGCGCGGCATGGTGAAACCGCGCACGCCTAACCAGGCGCAGTACATCGCCAACATTCTCGATCACGACATCACCTTCGGCATCGGCCCGGCGGGCACCGGCAAAACCTACCTGGCGGTCGCCGCTGCGGTGGATGCGCTGGAACGCCAGGAAATTCGCCGCATACTGCTGACCCGCCCCGCGGTCGAAGCCGGCGAAAAGCTGGGCTTCCTGCCGGGCGATCTGAGCCAGAAGGTCGATCCTTATCTGCGCCCGTTGTACGACGCCCTGTTCGAAATGCTGGGCTTCGAGCGCGTGGAGAAGCTCATTGAGCGCAACGTGATCGAAGTCGCGCCGCTGGCCTATATGCGCGGCCGCACGCTGAACGACGCCTTTATCATCCTGGATGAGAGCCAGAACACCACCATCGAGCAGATGAAGATGTTCCTGACGCGCATCGGCTTCAACTCGAAGGCGGTCATCACCGGCGACGTCACCCAGATCGACCTGCCGCGCAACCAGAAATCCGGCCTGCGCCACGCGGTGGAAGTGCTGTCGGACGTGGAGGAGCTGAGCTTCAACTTCTTCCACAGCGAAGACGTAGTGCGCCACCCGGTGGTGGCCCGCGTGGTCATCGCCTATGAGGCCTGGGAAGCGGCCGAACAGAAACGCAAAGACGCGATTGCCGAACAACGTAAGCGCGAGGCGCTCGCCGCCTCCGAGCAGGAGACACCATGAGCCAGGTGATTTTGGATTTGCAGATTGCCTGTGAAAGCAGCGACGGCCTGCCGGATGAGGCCACCTTCCAACGCTGGCTGGAAGGCGTGCTGCCGCAATTTCAGGAAGAGGCCGAGGTGACCGTGCGTCTGGTGGACGAAGCGGAAAGCCACGAGCTGAACCTGATCTACCGCGGCAAAGACAAGCCGACCAACGTGCTCTCTTTCCCGTTCGAAGCCCCGCCGGGCATCGAGCTGCCGCTGCTCGGCGATCTGATCATCTGCCGTCAGGTGGTTGAGCAGGAAGCGATTGAGCAAGGCAAAACGCTGGAAGCCCACTGGGCGCATATGGTTGTCCACGGCAGCCTCCATCTGCTAGGGTATGACCACATCGAAGACGATGAAGCCGAAGAAATGGAGTCTTTGGAAACCGAAATCATGCACGGGCTGGGCTATCCTGATCCGTACCTGGCGGAAAAAGACCCCGTCTGACGTCAGCCGTTTACCCTACAGCCCCTTTGCGGGGCTGTCGCTGACGCCCCTTAACTCTGACATGAGTGACAGTAACTAAAACGCCATGAGCGACGACCATTCACAAAGCAATGACAGCCCCAGTCCCAAGAAGGGGTTCTTTACTCTTATCCTTAACCAGCTGTTCCACGGCGAGCCCAAAAACCGTGGCGATCTGGTCGAGCTGATCCGCGATTCCGAACAAAACGACCTGATCGATCCCGATACCCGCGACATGCTGGAAGGCGTGATGGATATCGCCGAACAGCGCGTGCGCGACATCATGATCCCCCGCTCCCAGATGGTGACGCTCAAGCGCAACCAGACGCTGGAAGAGTGCCTGGACGTGATTATCGACTCCGCACACTCGCGCTTCCCGGTGATCAGCGAAGACAAAGATCACATCGAAGGCATCCTGATGGCCAAGGATCTGCTGCCGTTCATGCGCGCAGACTCCGAGCCGTTCAGCATCGACAAGGTGCTGCGCACCGCAGTGGTGGTGCCGGAAAGCAAGCGCGTCGACCGGATGCTGAAAGAGTTCCGCTCCCAGCGCTATCACATGGCGATTGTCATTGACGAATTCGGCGGCGTGTCCGGCCTAGTCACCATCGAAGATATCCTGGAACTGATCGTCGGCGAGATCGAAGACGAATACGACGACGAAGACGATCTGGATATCCGTCAGCTCAGCCGCCACATGTACACCGTGCGCGCGCTGGCGCCGATCGAAGACTTCAACGAAGCCTTCGGCACCCACTTCAGCGACGACGAGGTCGATACCATCGGCGGTCTGGTGATGCAGGCCTTCGGCCACCTGCCGGCGCGCGGGGAAACCATTGAAATCGAAGGTTACCTATTTAAAGTTGCCATGGCCGACAGTCGACGTATCATCCAGGTTCATGTAAAAATTCCGGACGATTCTCCACCACCGAAACTGGAAGATTAAATCCAACATGGCTAAAGCCTCATTACTTGAACGCCAGCGGGTTCGCGCCCTGCTGGCGCTGTTGTCAGGTGCCGGCGGGACGCTGGCGTTCTCGCCCTACGACTTCTGGCCCGCGGCCATCGTTTCCCTGTTCGGCCTGCTGGCCGTTACCCTCAATCGCACCACCAAACAGTCCGCCCTGCTCGGCTTTGTCTGGGGCTTCGGGCTGTTCGGCAGCGGCATCAACTGGGTGTATGTCAGCATCGCCGATTTCGGCGGCATGCCCTTCGCCGTCAACGTCTTCCTGGTGGTACTGCTCGCCGCTTACCTGTCGCTGTATACCGGGCTGTTCGCCGGGCTGTTGACGCGCTTGTGGCCGGCCACCCGCTGGTGGCGGCTGGCCATCGCCGCGCCGGCGCTGTGGCAGGTGACCGAATTCCTGCGCGGCTGGGTGCTGACCGGCTTCCCGTGGCTGCAGTTCGGCTACAGCCAGATCAATGGCCCGCTGAAGGGCATCGCGCCACTGCTGGGCGTCGACGCCATCACCTTTGTGCTGATGGCCATCGCCGGCCTGCTGGTGTACGCCGTCAATCAGCGCCGTCTCTCGGCAGCCGTGATTGCCGCCGCGCTGCTGCTGTTGCCGTGGCCGCTGCGCCAGCTGCAGTGGTTTACCCCGCAGCCGGAGAAAGCGGTGAACGTCGCCATGGTGCAAGGCAACATTCCCCAGTCGATGAAGTGGGATCCGAGCATTCTGCTCAGCACGCTGCAAACCTATCTGGACGAAACCCGCCCCTACATGGGCAAAGCGCCGATCATCATCTGGCCGGAGTCCGCCATCCCTGACTTCGAGCCGCGTCAGAACGGCTTCCTGACCATGATGGATGACCTGATGCGGGCGAAGAACAGCAGCCTGATCACGGGGATCGTCGATGCGCGCGCCACCCCACAAGGCGTGCAGGAATACAACAGCGCCATCGTGCTGGGCGAACCGACGCCGTACAGCTACCCGGCCAAGGATCGCTACAACAAGCACCACCTGGTGCCGTTCGGCGAGTTCGTGCCGCTGGGTGAACTGTTGCGCCCTATCGCGCCGTTCTTCAATCTGCCGATGTCCGGTTTCAGCCGCGGCGACTACGTGCAGCCGCAGCTCAGCGTACGCGGCTACAACCTGACGGCGGCTATCTGTTACGAAATCGTGCTGGGCCAGCAGGTGCGCGATAACTTCCGCCCGGACACCAACTTCCTGCTGACCATCTCCAACGATGCCTGGTTCGGTCACTCCATCGGCCCGTGGCAGCACTTCCAGATGGCGCGCATGCGGGCGCTGGAGCTCGGCCGGCCGCTGCTGCGCAGCACCAATAACGGCGTTACCGCCGCAGTGGATGCGAACGGCGAGGTGATCGCCGAGATCCCGCAGTTTACCCGCCAGGTGCTCGAAGTGAAGGTCACGCCGACCACCGGCGTCACGCCTTATGCGCGCTTCGGCGCCACACCGCTGTGGGTGATTACCCTGCTGCTGGGCGGCTGGGCGCTGATGTTGGGCTTGCGCCGCAAATAATCCTCTTCGCCGGGGCGCGCCCGCCGCGCCCCGCGTTCCCGTCAATATCCCCACCTCAGTCAGAAAACGTCGTTAAATCAACGCGGCTGGCACACTCCTTGCTTTTATCTATGGCGACAACGCGCGCCGGTTTACTTTTGCTGACGTTTTGTCGCACCTGCGCACATTTTGGGTGCATTAAGCGCACCACGCGGGGGCGCCGACGTTTTGTTGCATTGATTTGGTGCGCGCGGCGTCTCAAAAAATGAAACATTTTAGTTTCAATGTGTTCACAATCGGTTATTTTTTAACAGCGTTCAGTTCATAAGACTATCTTTATAACTTGAGCAATAAACAGTCGATTTAACCTGACGCTCTTTAGTCAGAGCCACAACAACAGCAAAGGAGTTGGACCATGCAAATGCGTAAATTGGCGTTATCGTTACTGCTGCTCGGTGCGGCAGGTAGCGTGGCGCATGCGGAAGACCTGACCGGTACGCTGAAGAAAATCAAAGACAATGGCGTGATCGTTGTCGGCCACCGCGAATCGTCAGTGCCGTTCTCCTACTACGACAACCAACAAAAAGTTGTGGGCTACTCTCAGGACTACTCCAACCAAATCGTTGAAGCCGTTAAGAAAAAGCTGAATGCGCCGAATCTGCAGGTGAAAATGCTGCCGATTACCTCGCAGAACCGCATCCCGCTGCTGCAAAACGGCACCTATGATTTCGAGTGCGGCTCCACCACCAATAACCTCGAGCGCCAGAAACAGGCCGCCTTCTCCGACACCATTTTCGTGGTCGGCACCCGCTTGCTGGTGAAAAAAGGATCCGACATCAAAGACTTTAAGGACCTGGCCGGCAAACCGGTGGTGGTCACCTCCGGCACCACCTCCGAAGTGCTGCTGAACAAACTGAACGACAGCGACAAAATGAACATGCGCATCATCAGCGCCAAAGACCACGGCGACTCCTTCCGTACCCTGGAAAGCGGCCGCGCGGTGGCCTTCATGATGGACGACGCCCTGCTGGCGGGCGAACGCGCCAAGGCCAAGAAACCGGATCAGTGGGAAATCATCGGCACGCCGCAGTCGAAAGAAGCCTACGGCTGCATGCTGCGCAAAGACGATCCTGAGTTTAAAAAGCTGGTCGATGACACCATCGCCCAGGCGCAAACTTCCGGTGAAGCGGCCAAGTGGTTTGAGAAATGGTTCAAGCAGCCTATTCCACCGAAAAACCTCAACATGAACTTCGAACTGTCGGACGACATGAAGCAGCTGTTCAAAGAGCCTAACGACAAAGCGTTGAACTAAATAGAACAAAAGCCGGGGCGGCCGCCAGGCCAAACCGGCCCAGTTGATGACTGGGACAGACAGGAATGAGGGGGGCCGTTCCCCTCCCTCATTTTCCCCAAGGCGCATCACCGACACCCGTACACAACAAGCCAGCCAGACTGGCCGCGCGGCGATCGGCGCTCATCAAGTCATCAATCTTCGGCGCCCTGCGCCCGTTTATCGGAGTTTGTTATGTCAATAGATTGGAACTGGGGTATCTTCCTGCAGCAGGCCCCGTTTGGGAACACCACTTACCTCGGCTGGATCTGGTCCGGCTTTCAGGTCACGGTGGCCCTCTCCGTCTGTGCCTGGATTATCGCTTTCTTCGTCGGTTCACTGTTCGGTATCTTGCGTACCGTGCCCAACCGCTTTCTTTCCACCCTCGGCACCTGTTACGTCGAACTGTTCCGCAACGTGCCGCTGATCGTGCAATTCTTTACCTGGTATCTGGTGATCCCCGAGCTGCTGCCGGCCAATATCGGCACCTGGTTCAAAACCGAGCTGGATCCCAACGTGCAGTTCTTCGTCTCTTCCATGCTCTGCCTGGGGCTGTTTACCGCCGCCCGCGTTTGCGAACAGGTGCGCGCCGCCATTCAGTCCCTGCCGCGCGGCCAGAAAGCCGCCGGGTTGGCGATGGGCCTGACGCTGCCGCAAACCTACCGCTACGTGCTGCTGCCGAACGCCTACCGGGTGATCGTGCCGCCGATGACCTCGGAAATGCTCAACCTGGTCAAAAACTCCGCCATTGCCTCCACCATCGGGCTGGTGGACATGGCCGCGCAGGCCGGTAAGCTGTTGGATTACTCCGCACACGCCTATGAATCCTTTACCGCCATCACGCTGGCTTATATCGGCATCAACGCCGTTATCATGCTGTTTATGCGTCTGGTCGAAAAGAAAGTGCAGTTGCCTGGCAACCTGGGGAGTAAATAATGTACGAATTTGACTGGGCGTCGATCGTCCCAAGCTTCCCTTATCTGCTGCAAGGCATGGTGATCACGCTGAAGATCACCGTGACCGCCATCGTGCTCGGCATCCTGTGGGGCACCGTGTTGGCGGTCATGCGTCTGTCGCCGTTCAAACCGATAAGCTGGTTCGCCACCCTGTACGTCAACCTGTTCCGCTCGGTGCCGTTGGTGATGGTGCTGCTGTGGTTCTATCTGGTGGTTCCAAGCTTATTACAACAGGTTCTAGGGCTGTCGCCGAAAACCGATATTCGCCTGATCTCGGCTATGGTAGCCTTTTCCCTGTTTGAAGCGGCCTATTATTCGGAAATCATCCGCGCCGGTATCATCAGCATCTCGCGCGGCCAATCCTCCGCCGCGCTGGCGCTGGGCATGACCCACTGGCAGTCCATGCGGCTGGTGATCCTGCCGCAGGCGTTCCGCGCCATGGTGCCGCTGCTGCTGACTCAGGGCATCGTACTGTTCCAGGATACCTCGCTGGTTTACGTACTGAGCCTGGCCGACTTCTTCCGCACCGCGTCGACCATTGGCGAACGCGACGGCACCCAGGTTGAAATGATCCTGTTCGCCGGTTTTGTCTATTTTGTTATCAGCCTCGCCGCCTCGGCGCTGGTAAGCTATTTGAAGAAAAGGACTGTTTGATGATATCCCTGAAAAATGTTTCCAAGTGGTACGGTCACTTCCAAGTGTTGACCGATTGCACCACCGAAGTGAAAAAAGGCGAAGTGGTCGTCGTCTGCGGTCCTTCAGGTTCCGGCAAGTCCACCCTGATCAAAACCGTCAACGGCCTCGAGCCGATCCAGCAGGGAAGCATCCTGGTGAACGGCACGCCGGTCAACGACAAGAAAACCAACCTGGCGCAGCTGCGTGCCAAAGTCGGCATGGTGTTCCAACACTTTGAGCTGTTCCCGCACCTGTCTATCATCGACAACCTGACGCTGGCGCAGGTGAAAGTGCTCAAGCGCGATAAGACCGCCTCACGCGAGAAGGGCCTGAAGCTGCTGGAACGCGTCGGCCTGTCCGCCCATGCCAACAAGTTCCCCGGTCAGCTCTCCGGCGGCCAGCAACAGCGCGTCGCCATCGCCCGCGCGCTGTGCATGGATCCGATCGCCATGCTGTTCGACGAACCGACCTCGGCGCTCGATCCGGAAATGATCAACGAAGTGCTGGACGTGATGGTCGAGCTGGCGAACGAAGGCATGACCATGATGGTGGTGACCCACGAAATGGGCTTCGCCCGCAAGGTGGCGAATCGGGTGATCTTTATGGACGAAGGCAAAATCGTCGAAGACCGCAACAAAGACGATTTCTTCAACAACCCCGAGTCCGATCGCGCCAAGGACTTCCTGGCCAAGATCCTGCACTAAACTCTCTCGATGCGCCCCGCCAGGGGCGCATCTTTTCTCCCGGCACTAAAAGCGCTTGTTTCTCCCCGGTTTTGATCCGATGCTCGCCGGATAACAAACAGAGGAGAAAGAACATGCCCCGCCCTATTATCATCGATTGCGATCCCGGCCTCGACGACGCCATCGCGCTGGCCATGGCGCTGCGTTCGCCGGAGCTGGACGTCAAAGCCATTACCACCTCCGCCGGCAACCAGACGCCGGAGAAAACCCTGCATAACGCGCTGGGCCTGCTGACCCTGATGCAGCGCGAGGACATCCCGGTTGCCGCCGGCGCCGGCGGCCCGCTGATGCGCGAGCTGGTGATCGCCGACTATGTCCACGGCAAAACCGGCATGGGCAACACCCACCTGCCGACGCCGACCCTCAAACCCGATCCCCGCGGCGCCGTTGAGCTGATCGCCGACCTGCTGCGCGCCAGCCCGCAGCCGATCACCCTGGTGGTGACCGGCCCGATGACCAACATCGCCCTGCTGCTGGCCCAGCACGCCGAGCTGAAAAGCCGCATCGAGCGCATCGTATTCATGGGCGGCGGCATGAACGCCGGCAATACCACGCCGGTGGCGGAGTTCAACATCTTCGTCGATCCCGAAGCCGCCGAAATGGTGCTGAAATCCGGGGTGCCGCTGACCATGGCCGGGCTGAACGTCACCCATCAGGCGCTGGTGTTGCCGCAGGATATCGAGCGCATTCGCCAGATAGACAATCCGGTCGCGCAGGCGGTTGCGGAGATGCTCGATTTTTACCTGCCGCTGTACCTCAGCCATCCGCGCGGCCTGCCCGGCGCAGCGATGCACGATCCCTGCACCATCGCCTGGCTGCTGGCGCCGCAGCTGTTCACCGGCGTAGAACGCTGGGTCGGCGTGGAAACCAAAGGGGACTACACCGTCGGCATGACGGTGGTGGACTATTTCCAGCAAACCGGCAACGCGGCCAACGTGGAAGTGTTGACCGGCATCAACCGCGAGGGCTTTATCGATCTGCTGGCCGAGCGCGTAGCGCGTTATTGATCCTATCGGGGCGCGCTCGCGCCCCTTATTCAACTTTTTTGATTTAACTCAGCGAATTTTTGCGCTATCACTGTTCATGGCTTGCCTCTACCATGCGTTTACACCGACTGACATCGTTACCGATTAGCCTTCGCCTGGAGATAAGCCAATGAGCCGCGTACTGGTCCTGAAATCAAGCATTCTGGGTGAATATTCCCAGTCTGGAAAATTAGTCGATTTTTTTGTTGAACAATGGCGTGAAACTCACCCTGAAGACACGTTCACCGTGCGCGATTTGGCCAACCCAACGCTGCCGGAGCTGGATGGTGAAGTGATGGCAGGCTTTACCGCCGGCGACAAACCGCTGACGCCGCATCAGCAAAGCACCCTGGCGCTGTCCGATGAGCTGATTGCCGAGCTGAAGTCGCACGACACGCTGATTATCAGCGCCCCGATGTACAACTTCAACATCCCGACGCAGCTGAAGATCTACTTCGATCTTATCGCCCGCGCCGGCCAGACGTTCCGCTATACCTCCGCCGGCGCCGAAGGGCTGGTGACGGGCAAGAAAGCGATCGTCATCTCCAGCCGCGGCGGCGTCCACGCCGACACGCCGACGGATCTGATCACGCCGTACGTGAAGTTGTTCCTGGGCTTTATCGGCATCACCGACGTTGAATTCGTGCTGGCGGAAGGCTTCGCCTACGGCCCGGAAGCGGCGGAGAAAGCCGCCCAGGACAGCCGCATCGCGATCGCGCAGAAAATCCCGGCCGGCGTCGCCGTACCGGCCAGCGCACCGGCGCAGGCGGAAGTTGCCCCGGCAACCGTCAGCGGCGGTTTCCTGAGCAATCTGCTGAAGAAACTGTTCCGTTAAACGCCGGCCTTAGCGTTCCCCGCCCTGCCGGGGAACGTCATCACGGTTCAAACGGCCGGCGCTGGAACTGGTCGTGACCGCATTTCGGGCAGAGCGGCAGCACCTCCGGCGTGTAAAACGCCAGATGGTAGTGACACTGCTCGCACACCAGGTTGCCCAGCCCCACCACTTCACCGCTGTGGTAAACGCCGTGGTGGCTGACATCCTTGAATACCTCGCGCCACTCCAGCTGGGTTTTGTCGGTGATATCCGCCAGTTCCTGCCACAGGCTCTCTTTGATCACGCGCATAAACACGCTGTCGGTAAACTCGTCCCGGCTCTCCTGATAGCTGCGCGCGAACTCTTCCAGATCGCGCCGCACCGCCTGCGTCACCTGCCGCACTTCGTCGCGGGTCAAATCTTCGGCCTCGTTCAAGCGCCGCTCCGCGCTGGCCACCAGTTCATCGATATCGCGTTCGCCGTTTTTCAGGCGTTCGCTCAACGATGCCACCAATTCGCGGTAATACTGAGCAACCTTGTTCATAGACTCTCCTCGATAAACGCTGCGCCGGACTTGGCTGTAGGGATCCCCCCCTAAGCTACTTGTTCTTATTTTAGCCGTAAATGACTGATGCCACTTGGCAAGACGCGGGATCCGCAGGTTGTGAGCCGCGTCATGACGGCGTTTTTTTTAAATGCGCCGAGTCAGGCGCTTGGAGTTGTTGCCGGGAGGTCTTATCAGCTATGCTATGCGGATCTACGAATACTAAATGTTCATTGCGTTGCCTCTGACCGGGGCAACGGTTTACACCTACAGGACCACCGGCCGCCATGCAAGAGCAATACCGTCCAGAAGACATAGAATCGAACGTACAGCTTCACTGGCAAGAGAAGCAGACTTTCAAAGTTACCGAAGACGACAGCAAGGAAAAGTACTACTGCCTATCCATGCTGCCTTACCCGTCCGGCCGACTGCACATGGGCCACGTTCGTAACTACACTATCGGCGACGTGATCTCGCGCTATCAGCGCATGCTGGGCAAAAACGTACTGCAGCCGATCGGCTGGGATGCGTTCGGCCTGCCGGCGGAAGGCGCGGCGGTGAAAAACAACACCGCGCCGGCCCCGTGGACCTACGACAACATCGAATACATGAAGAACCAGTTGAAACTGCTGGGCTTCGGCTACGACTGGGATCGCGAAATCGCCACCTGCCAGCCGGAATACTATCGCTGGGAACAGTGGTTCTTCACCAAACTGTATGAAAAAGGCCTGGTCTACAAGAAGACTTCGGCGGTGAACTGGTGTCCGCACGATCTGACCGTGCTGGCCAACGAACAGGTTATCGACGGCTGCTGCTGGCGCTGCGACACCAAGGTCGAGCGTAAAGAGATCCCGCAGTGGTTCATCAAAATCACCGCTTACGCCGATCAGCTGCTGAACGATCTGGACACGCTGGAAAGCTGGCCGGAGCAGGTGAAAACCATGCAGCGCAACTGGATTGGCCGCTCCGAAGGCGTGGAAATCACCTTCGACGTGGCGGACAGCGAAGAGAAGTTGACGGTTTACACCACCCGCCCGGACACCTTCATGGGCGCCACCTACGTGGCGGTCGCCGCGGGCCACCCGCTGGCGCAACAGGGCGCGCGCAATAATCCGGCGCTGACCGAGTTCATCGACGAATGCCGCAACACCAAAGTTGCCGAAGCCGAAATGGCAACGATGGAGAAGAAAGGCATGCCGACCGGCCTGTTCGTTGTCCACCCGCTGAGCGGCGAGAAGCTGCCGGTGTGGGTCGCCAACTTCGTGCTGATGGAATACGGCACCGGCGCCGTGATGGCGGTACCGGCGCACGACCAGCGCGACTGGGAATTCGCCACCAAATATGATTTGCCGATCAAACCGGTGATCCTGAACCTCGACGGCAGCCAGCCTGACGTAAGCGCCGAAGCGATGACCGACAAAGGCGCGCTGTTCAACTCCGGCGAGTTCGACGGTCTGGACAATGAAGCCGGCTTCAACGCCATCGCCGACAAACTGGTCGCCAAAGGCGTCGGCCAACGCAAGGTCAACTACCGTCTGCGCGACTGGGGCGTTTCCCGCCAGCGTTACTGGGGCGCGCCAATCCCGATGGTGACGCTGGAAGACGGCACCGTGATGCCGACGCCGGAAGACCAACTGCCGGTGATCCTGCCGGAAGACGTGGTCATGGACGGCATCACCAGCCCGATCAAGGCCGACCCTGAGTGGGCGAAGACCACCGTCGACGGCCAGCCGGCGCTGCGCGAAACCGACACTTTCGACACCTTTATGGAGTCTTCCTGGTACTACGCGCGCTACACCTGCCCGCAGTATGACCAGGGCATGCTGGATCCGGCCGCCGCCAACTACTGGCTGCCGGTCGATCAATATATCGGCGGCATCGAACACGCCATCATGCACCTGATGTACTTCCGCTTCTTCCACAAGCTGATGCGCGATGCGGGCCTGGTGGATTCCGACGAGCCGGCCAAGCGCCTGCTGTGTCAGGGCATGGTGCTGGCCGACGCCTTCTACTACACCGGCAACAGCGGCGAACGCGTCTGGGTATCCCCGGTTGACGCCACCGTCGAGCGCGACGACAAAGGCCGCATCATTAAAGCCACCGATCCGCAAGGCCGTGAACTGGTCTATGCTGGCATGAGCAAAATGTCGAAGTCGAAGAACAACGGCATCGACCCGCAGGAGATGGTGGAAAAATACGGCGCGGACACCGTGCGTCTGTTCATGATGTTCGCTTCACCGGCAGAAATGACGCTGGAGTGGCAGGAATCCGGCGTGGAAGGGGCTAACCGCTTCCTGAAACGCGTGTGGAAACTGGCCTACGATCACGTGGAAAAAGGCGCGGTGCAGCCGCTGGACGTGGCGGCGCTGAACGAAGATCAGAAAGCGCTGCGCCGCGATCTGCACAAAACCATCGCCAAGGTGACCGACGATATCGGCCGCCGTCAGACCTTCAACACCGCGATCGCCGCCGTGATGGAGCTGATGAACAAGCTGGCCCGCGCGCCGCAGGAGAGCGAGCAGGATCGCGCGCTGCTGCAGGAAGCGCTGCTGGCCGTGGTTCGCATGCTGTATCCGTTCACCCCGCACGTGTGCTTCACCCTGTGGCAGGCGTTGGGTGGCGAAGGCGACGTGGACACCGCGCCATGGCCGGTTGCCGACGATCAGGCGATGGTCGAGGACTCCAAGCTGGTGGTGGTGCAGGTGAACGGCAAGGTTCGCGCTAAAATCACCGTATCTGCCGATGCGACCGAAGAGCAAGTGCGCGCACGCGCTGCCGAAGAGCATCTGGTGGCTAAATATCTGGACGGCGTCACGATTCGTAAAGTGATCTACGTTCCGGGCAAACTGCTTAACCTGGTTGTGGGTTAACACAAGGAGGAGTTGTGCGACAACGTATTCTGACGCTGTTGCTGGGGTTGGCGGTGCTGGTCACCGCCGGCTGCGGTTTTCACCTGCGTGGCACCACGCAGGTGCCTAATGAAATGAAAACGCTGATCCTCGACAGCGCCGACCCTTATGGTCCGTTGACGCGCGCGGTGCGTGAGCAGTTGCGTCTGAACGACGTGACCATCGTCAGCGATCCGAAGCGTAAAGACGTGCCTTCCCTGCGCATCATCGGCGCGACGGAAAGCCAGGATACCGCCTCGATCTTCCAGGACGGTAAAACCGCCGAGTACCAGCTGGTGCTGACCGTGCAGGCGCAGGTGCTGCTCCCGGGCCACGACCTGTATCCGCTGTCGGTGAAAGTGTTCCGTTCGTTCTTCGACAACCCGCTGACCGCGCTGGCCAAAGACTCCGAGCAGGAGATCATTCGCCAGGAAATGCGTGAGCAGGCGGCGCAACAGCTGGTGCGCAAACTGCTGACCGTGCATGCGGCGGAAGAAGAGAACCGGCAGAAAGCCGCTGCCGCCGGCGAACGAGCGGCAAGCCAAACCGCACAATGATCCGTATTTATCCGGAACAACTTGCCGCGCAGCTCCGAGAGGGGCTGCGCGCTTGTTATTTATTGAGCGGCAATGAACCGCTGCTGCTGCAGGAAAGCCAGGATCTGCTCCGGCAGGCTGCGCAACAGCAGCAGTTCAGCGAGCACTACAGCATTTCCCTCGACGCCCATACCGACTGGGACGCCATCTTCGGCATCTGCCAGGCGATGAGCCTGTTCGCCAGCCGCCAGACGCTGCTGCTGATCTTCCCGGAAAACGGCCCGACGGCGCCGATCGGCGAACAGCTGACCAAGCTGGCCACGCTGCTGCACGAGGATATTCTGCTGATCCTGCGCGGCCCGCGCCTCACCAAAGCGCAGGAAAACAGCGCCTGGTTCAAGGCGCTCAGCCCGCACGGCGCTCTCGTCAGCTGCCAGACGCCGGAACAGGCGCAGCTGCCGCGCTGGGTCGCCGCACGCGCCAAGGCGATGAAGCTGGAGTTGGACGACGCCGCCAACCAGTTACTGTGCTACTGCTACGAAGGCAACCTGCTGGCGCTGTCGCAAGCACTGGAGCGGCTGTCCCTGCTGCACCCGGACGGCAAGCTCACCCTGCCGCGCGTCGAGCAGGCGGTGAACGACGCCGCCCACTTCACGCCGTTCCACTGGCTGGACGCCTTGCTGGCCGGCAAGAGCAAGCGCGCCTGGCATATCTTGCAGCAGCTGCAGCAAGAGGATGTCGAGCCGGTGATCCTGCTGCGCACCCTGCAGCGCGAACTGCTGCTGTTGCTGACGCTGCAGCGCCGCATGGCTTCCGCGCCGCTGCGCACGCTGTTCGACCAGCATAAGGTCTGGCAGAACCGCCGCCCGCTGGTGACCCAGGCGTTGCAACGCCTGTCCGGCCCCCAGCTGCAGCAGGCGGTGCAGCTGCTGACGCAAATCGAGCTGACGCTCAAGCAGGACTATGGTCAGTCGGTCTGGCCGGAACTGGAAACCCTGTCGATGCTGCTGTGCGGCAAACCCCTGGCCACGAGTTTTAGCGATGCCCACTAATCCGGAACACCCCACCGTATTGCACGCGCTGTTCGGCGGCACCTTTGACCCGATCCACTACGGCCACCTGCGGCCGGTGGAGGCGCTGGCCGCCGAAGTGGGCCTGAATCGCGTCACGCTGCTGCCTAACCACGTGCCGCCGCACCGCCCGCAGCCGGAGGCCAATGCGCAGCAGCGCCTGAAGATGGTCGAGCTGGCGATCGCCGGCAATCCGCTGTTTGCGGTCGACGATCGCGAACTGCACCGCACCACCCCCTCCTACACCATCGAGACGTTGGAAACGATTCGTAAAGAGCGTGGCGCCGCCCAGCCGCTGGCGTTTATTATTGGCCAGGACTCGCTGCTGACGCTGCATAAGTGGCACCGCTGGCAGGCGCTGTTGGACGTCTGCCACCTGCTGGTGCTGGCGCGCCCGGGCTATAACGATCGCATGGACACGCCGGAACTGCAGCAGTGGCTGGAACGCCATCGCACCGCCGACCCGGCGCTGCTCAGCCGTCGCCCGCACGGCCGCATCTATTTGGCCGATACGCCGGAGCTGGAAATTTCCGCCACCGAGATCCGCCAGCGTCGCCATCAGGGCCTCAACTGCGACGACCTGCTGCCGCGCCCGGTGCAGCGCTATATCGAGTTGCAGGGTTTATATCGCTAGCGAAAGGTGCGTGATATACTGCGCCGCTATTTTTCAGGTATCCGCTGAAAACCCCGGAAACCTTAGCTGGCCGGGCAGTCACCAGTTAGCTGGCTTTCAGCGGCAGCCTGCCGAAACCATTATCCGGTTACGCCGCGGCGCGCGCATTTTGCCCGCCGCAGCCGACTGAACAGAACACACCCGAGGGGGAACCTTTGCAAGGTAAAGCGCTCCAAGATTTCGTCATCGATAAAATCGATGATCTGAAAGGCCAAGACATTATCGCTCTGGACGTTCAGGGCAAATCCAGCATCACCGATTGCATGATCATCTGCACCGGCACCTCGACGCGCCACGTGATGTCGATCGCCAGCCACGTGGTGCAGGAATCCCGCGCCGCGGGCATGGAGCTGTACGGCATGAAAGGCCAGGAAGCCTCCGACTGGATCGTGGTCGATCTGGGCGAAGTGATCGTGCACGTGATGCAGGAAGAAAGCCGTCGCCTGTACGAGCTGGAAAAACTCTGGAGCTAAGCGGTGAAACTGCAATTGGTGGCGGTCGGCACCAAAATGCCAGACTGGGTGCAAACCGGCTTTATGGATTACCTGCACCGCTTTCCCAAAGATATGCCGTTTGAGCTGACCGAGATCCCGGCGGGCAAACGCGGCAAAAACGCCGACATCAAGCGCATTCTGGACAAGGAAGGCGAACAGATGCTGGCGGCGGTGGGCAAAGGCAACCGCATCGTTACGCTGGATATCCCAGGCACGCCGTGGGAAACGCCGCAGCTGGCGCAGCAGCTTGAGCGCTGGAAGCAGGATGGCCGCAACGTCAGCTTGCTGATCGGCGGCCCGGAAGGGCTGGCGCCCGCCTGCAAAGCCGCTGCCGAGCAGAGCTGGTCGCTTTCTCCGTTGACGCTGCCGCATCCTTTGGTGCGCGTCCTGGTGGCCGAAAGCCTCTACCGCGCCTGGAGTATTACAACAAATCATCCTTACCACCGGGAATAGCCGGTGGTGACCGTGACAGAGTGAAATAAAGCAGCGGGATGAAAATAGAACGTAACCCTTTTCGCGACTATACGGCTGAATCCGCCCTGTTTGTACGCCGCGCCCTGGTGGCGTTCCTGGTCATCCTGGTGCTGTCCGGCATCCTGATCGCCAACCTGTATAATCTGCAAGTGGTCCGCGTCGAGGATTACCGCACCCGCTCCAACGAAAACCGCATCAAGCTGGTGCCCATCGCGCCCAGCCGAGGCATTATCTACGATCGCAACGGCACCCCGCTGGCGCTCAACCGCACCATTTATCAGCTGGAGCTGATGCCGGAGAAGGTCGACGATCTCAAAGCCACGCTACAGGCGCTGCGCACGGTGGTCGATCTGACCGACGACGACATCGCCAATTTCGAAAAAGAGCGCAAGCGCTCACGCCGTTTCGTCTCCATTCCGGTGAAAACCGCGCTAACCGAGGTGCAGGTCGCCCGCTTTGCGGTCAATCAGTTCCGCTTCCCCGGCGTGGAAGTGAAAGGCTATCAACGCCGCTACTACCCCTATGGTTCCGCCCTCACCCACGTCACCGGCTATGTGTCGAAGATCAACGACCGCGACGTCGAACGTTTGGACAAAGACGGCAAGCTGGCCAACTACGCCGCCACCCACGATATCGGCAAGCTGGGCATCGAACGCTATTACGAAGACACGCTGCACGGCAAAACAGGCTATGAAGAGGTCGAGGTCAACAACCGCGGCCGGGTGATCCGCCAATTGCACGAGCAACCGCCTTCCGCCGGTCAGGACGTTTACCTGACGCTCGATCTTGATCTGCAGCGCTATATCGAGCAGCTGCTGGTCGGCAGCCGCGCCGCGGTGGTGGTGAGCGATCCGCGCACCGGCGCCATCCTGGCGATGGTGTCCAATCCGAGTTACGACCCGAACCTGTTCGTGGACGGCATTTCCAGCAAGGACTATCAGGGCCTGCTGAACGATCCGAATCGCCCACTGATCAACCGCGCTACGCAGGGGGTCTATCCGCCCGCGTCAACGGTGAAGCCTTACATCGCGGTGTCGGCGCTGAGCGCCGGGGTGATCACCAAAAACACCGTGGTGTTCGATCCCGGCTGGTGGCAACTGCCCGGCTCGGAAAAACGCTTCCGCGACTGGAAAAAATGGGGCCACGGCCGCCTGAACGTCACCAAAGCGCTGGAAGAATCCGCGGATACCTACTTCTATCAGGTCGCCTATGACATGGGGATCGATCGGCTGTCGAGCTGGCTGACCAAATTCGGTTACGGCCAGTACACCGGCATCGATCTGTCCGAAGAACGATCCGGCCTGATGCCGACGCGCGAGTGGAAGCTGAAACGCTATAAAAAGCCGTGGTATCAGGGCGACACCATTCCGGTGGGCATCGGCCAGGGTTACTGGACCGCCACGCCGATCCAGATGGCCAAAGCGCTGAACACCCTGATCAACGACGGCACCGTCAAAACGCCGCACCTGCTGCAGAGCACCCGCGTCAACGGCGCGCTGGTGCCGTTCAAACAGGAAGAGAGCACGCAAATCGGCGATATTCACTCCGGCTTCTGGGAAATCGCCAAAGACGGCATGTATGGTGTGGCCAACCGTCCGAACGGGACGGCGCGCAAGTACTTTGCGGACGCACCTTATAAAGCCGCGGCGAAATCGGGTACCGCACAGGTATTCGGCTACGAAACCTACAACGCCCACAAACTGGCGGAGCACCTGCGCGATCACAAGCTGATGACCGCCTTCGCGCCGTTCAACAACCCGACGGTGTCGGTCGCCATCATTCTGGAAAACGGCGGCTCCGGTCCGGCGGTGGGCACCATCACCCGCCAGATCCTCGACCATATTCTGCTGGGCGACAACAATACGCAATTGCCAAGCGAGGCCCCGCTGCCGCCTGGCGTAGAAGGTGACTAAGGTAGAACATGACTGAAAGCCAACAAAAAGGCTCGATCTGGACCAAAATCCACATCGATCCGACGTTCCTGCTGCTGATCCTGGCCCTGCTGGTCTACAGCGCCTTCGTGATGTGGAGCGCCAGCGGCCAGGACATCGGCATGATGGAGCGCAAGATCGGGCAGATCGTCATGGGGCTGATCGTGATGGCCGTCATGGCGCAAATCCCGCCGCGCGTCTACGAAAGCTGGGCGCCCTATCTGTATATTTTCTGCGTGATTTTGCTGATCCTGGTGGACGCCTTCGGCCAGATCAGTAAAGGCGCGCAGCGCTGGCTGGATCTCGGCGTGGTGCGCTTCCAGCCGTCGGAAATCGCCAAGATCGCCGTGCCGCTGATGGTGGCGCGCTTTATGAACCGCGACGTTTGCCCGCCTTCGCTGAAAAACACCGCCATCGCGCTGGTGCTGATCTTCCTGCCGACGCTGCTGGTGGCCGCGCAGCCGGATCTCGGCACCTCGATCCTGATCGCCGCCTCCGGCCTGTTCGTGCTGTTCCTGTCGGGCATGAGCTGGAAACTGATCGCCGTCGCCGCCGTCGCGCTGGCGGCCTTTATCCCGGTGCTGTGGTTCTTCCTGATGCACGGTTATCAACGCGACCGCGTGATGATGCTGCTCGATCCGGAAAGCGATCCGCTCGGCGCCGGTTATCACATCATTCAATCCAAGATCGCCATCGGCTCCGGCGGCCTGTCCGGCAAGGGCTGGCTGCACGGCACCCAGTCGCAGCTGGAGTTCCTGCCGGAGCGCCATACCGACTTTATCTTCGCCGTATTGGCCGAAGAGCTGGGGCTGATCGGGGTGTTGGTGCTGCTGGCGCTCTACCTGCTGGTGATCATTCGCGGGCTGATGATCGCCGCCAAGGCGCAAACCACCTTCGGCCGCGTGATGGTCGGCGGCTTGATGCTGATTTTGTTCGTTTATGTGTTTGTTAACATCGGTATGGTCAGTGGCATTTTGCCGGTAGTTGGCGTACCTTTGCCTCTGGTCAGTTACGGGGGTTCGGCGCTGATAGTGTTGATGGCCGGTTTCGGCATCATCATGTCGATCCACACGCATCGGAAAATGCTGTCTAAAAGTTTATAAGAGGTGAGTAATGCGTAAGGAATGGCTTTGGATCGGCGTCGCGGCGGTGTTGCTCTCTGCCTGTACCGCCCCGACCACGGAACAGCAAGCCCCTCCGCAGCCGTACAACGGCCCGGTGGTGGAAATCGGCGGCGTCGAGCCTCAATATGAACCCTATAACCCTAATAACATGCAGGATTATAAGGTTAATGGCGATACTTACCGCATCGTAAAAGATCCGCAGAACTTCTCGCAGACCGGCCTGGCGGCCTGGTATGGCGAAGAGGCCAACGGCAACACCACGGCGCTGGGCGAGCAGTTTGACCCCAACGGCCTGACGGCGGCGCACCCAACGCTGCCGATCCCAAGCTATGTGCGCGTCACCAACCTGGCCAACGGCCGTCAGTTGGTGGTGCGCGTCAACGATCGCGGGCCATACACCAAGGGCCGCATCATCGATCTGTCGAAAGCCGCCGCCGATCGCCTCAACCTGTCCAACAACACCAAGGTCAAAGTCGATTTCATCAACGTGGCGCCGGATGGCACGCTGAGCGGCCCCGGCACCATCGGCACCATCGTGGCGAAACAGAGCTACGCCCTGCCGGCGCGCCCGGATCTCGGCTCCAGCGGCATGGGCACCCCTATTCAACAGGAGGCGCCGATCGCCAGCGGCGCGGCGGTGCGCCCGATCGATAACAGCACCCTGCGCACCGACGACAACAGCGCCCCTGCTGCCGGCGGCAATGCCGCCAACGGCCGCAGCGGTTTCCTCGGCGCGCCAAGCGCATTACCGGCCGGCGTGCTGGAAGGTTCCGAACCTGAAGTCGCAGCAGTGGCCGCACCGGTCGCGGCCGGCGCAGCGGCTGTCGGTACGGCTGCCGCCGCCTCTTCCGGCGGCTATGTGGTGCAGGTCGGCGCGCTGAGCAGCGCCGAACGCGCCCAGAGCTGGCAACAGAGCCTGAGCCAACAGTTTGGCGTCCCGGGCAAAGTAGCGGCCAACGGCAACGTTTATCGCGTTCAGCTCGGCCCGTTCAGCAGCCGTCAGCAGGCGGCTCAGCTGCAGCAACGCCTGGCGAGCGAAGCGCAACAACAGTCTTTCGTTACTGCTGCACCCTGAGCGTTAAGCCCGGCGGGCATTCACGGCCGATAAGCGGTTATTTAGCTGAAACATTTTCTTGCAGCTAAAAGGGCACTAACCGCAATTAGTCAGATGAATGGGTAATGCCTGCCGGGATCGCATCTGCTATAGTGTGGCTCGTTTTTTAACTTTACTTTCACGGATGTTGTAGTCCCGATCATGAAACAAGTAACTTCTTTTCGCTTAATCAAAAGCATCGCCCTCGGCACCGTTATCGCAATGAGCGCAGCCTCCGTTGCGCACGCCGATGACGTTAACATCAAAACCATGATCCCAGGTGTCCCGCAGATCGATGCGGAAGCGTACATCCTGATTGATTACAACTCCGGCAAGGTGCTGGCCGAGATGAACGCCGATGCGCGTCGCGATCCGGCCAGCTTGACCAAAATGATGACCAGCTACGTCATCGGCCAGGCGCTGAAAGCGGGTAAAATCGGCCAGGACGATCTGGTGACCGTCGGCCAGGACGCCTGGGCGACCGGCAACCCGGTGTTCAAAGGCTCCTCGCTGATGTTCCTGAAGCCGGGCGATCGCGTGCCGGTCTCCAAACTGACCCGCGGCATCAACCTGCAGTCCGGTAACGACGCCTGCGTGGCGATGGCCGACTACGTCGCCGGCAGCCAGGACGCATTCGTTAACCTGATGAACACCTACGTCAGCAAACTGGGCCTGCAGAACACTCACTTCCAGACGGTACACGGCCTGGATGCCCAGGGCCAGTACAGTTCGGCGCGCGACATGGCGCTGATCGGCCAGGCGCTGATCCGCGACGTGCCGGAAGAGTACGCGATCTATAAAGAAAAAGAGTTCACCTTCAACAATATCCGCCAGATGAACCGTAATGGTCTGCTGTGGGATAACAGCCTGAACGTCGACGGCATCAAAACCGGTCATACCGACGCAGCGGGTTACAACCTGGTGGCTTCGGCGACCGAAGGCCAGATGCGTCTGATCTCCGCCGTGATGGGCGGCCGCACCTACAAAGGCCGCGAAGCCGAGAGCAAGAAACTGCTGACCTGGGGCTTCCGCTTCTTCGAAACCGTGGCACCGCTGAAAGTCGGTAAAGAGTTCGCCTCCGAGCCGGTCTGGTTCGGCGATGCCGACCGCGTTGAGCTGGGCGTGGATAAAGACGTCTACCTGACCATCCCGCGCGGCCGCATGAAAGATCTGAAGGCCAGCTATGTGCTGAACACGCCGGAAATTCACGCGCCGCTGGCGAAAAACCAGGTGGTGGGCAGCATCAACTTCCAGCTGGACGGCAAAACCATCGACCAGCGTCCGCTGGTGGTGATGAACGAAGTGAAAGAAGGCGGTTTCTTCAGCCGCATCGTGGACTACATCAAACTGATGTTCCACCACTGGTTCGGTTAACGGTTGAAACGGGCGAAATTGCCCCCATATACTGAATAACATTAACTCCCGCCCCGGCGGGAGTTATAATTTATAGATTAGCTAGCACTCTGGAGCGCACGCACATGCAAAAAACTAAACTGAACGAACTGCTCGAATTCCCTTGCTCGTTTACCTACAAGGTGATGGGCCTGGCGCAGCCTGAGCTGGTTGACCAGGTAGTTGAAGTGGTGCAGCGCCATGCGCCGGGCGATTACAACCCGCAGGTTAAGCCGAGCAGCAAAGGCAACTACCACTCGGTTTCCATCACCATCAACGCCACTCACATCGAGCAGGTCGAAACCCTGTACGAAGAGTTGGGCAACATTGAAATTGTTCGCATGGTGCTGTAATTCCAGCATAAACCCCTGCTTATCAACCCGGGATGGCGCAGCGTCTTCCCGGGTTGCGCATTTTTGGTCAGCGAAAGGCTGGCCGCCAGCCGGAGCGCCCGGTATAATGGCTTTACCACTTCTGTAACCTGACGATGACTCTTTTGCAACCAGACAAGATCATTTTGCGTCAGCTGGGGTTGCAGCCCTACGCGCCTGTATCCCAAGCCATGCATAACTTCACCGACAGTCGTACCGAGACTACGCCGGACGAGCTGTGGCTGGTGCAGCATCACCCGGTATTCACCCAGGGCCAGGCCGGCAAAGCCGAACACGTGCTGATGCCCGGCGATATCCCGGTTGTCCAGAGCGATCGCGGCGGCCAGGTGACCTACCACGGGCCGGGCCAGCAGGTGATGTACGTGATGGTCGATCTGAAGCGCAACAAGGTCGGCGTACGCCAATTGGTCACGGCGATAGAAGATACGGTTATCAACACCCTCGCCCACTTCCGCCTCGCATCGCGCGCCCGTCCGGATGCGCCCGGCGTGTACGTGGGGGAGCAGAAAATCTGTTCGTTGGGTTTGCGGATCCGCAAAGGCAGCTCATTCCACGGCCTGGCCCTGAATGTGGCGATGGATCTCAGCCCCTTCCAACGCATCAACCCTTGCGGTTACGCCGGCATGCAGATGACGCAGGTCAGCGCGCTGGCGCCCGGCGTTGGCATTGAAGACATACACCCAATCCTGGTACAGGAATTTGTTCATTTACTCGGCTACCAGACGGTCGAGCTTCGTAACTGGAACCTGCACGATTATGAGTAAACCAATTCAGATGGAACGCGGCGTCAAATACCGCGATGCTGACAAAATGGCGCTGATCCCGGTCAAAACGGTGGTCACCGAACGGCAGGAGCTGTTGCGTAAACCCGAGTGGATGAAGATCAAACTGCCTGCCGACTCAACGCGCATTCAGGGCATCAAAGCCGCCATGCGCAAGAACGGTCTGCACTCCGTCTGTGAGGAAGCTTCGTGCCCTAACCTGTCCGAGTGTTTCAACCACGGTACCGCCACCTTTATGATCCTCGGTGCTATCTGCACCCGTCGTTGCCCGTTCTGCGACGTGGCCCACGGCCGCCCGATCGCGCCAGACGCCAACGAGCCGGAAAAGCTGGCGCAAACCATCGCCGACATGGCGCTGCGTTACGTGGTGATCACCTCGGTTGACCGTGACGACCTGCGCGACGGCGGTGCTCAACACTTTGCCGACTGCATCTCGGCCATCCGCGCCAAGAGCCCGAACATCAAAATTGAAACGCTGGTTCCGGACTTCCGCGGCCGTATGGATCGCGCGCTGGAGATCCTCACCGCCACGCCGCCGGACGTGTTCAACCACAACCTGGAAAACGTGCCGCGCGTCTACCGCCAGGTGCGTCCGGGCGCCAACTACGAGTGGTCGTTGAAGCTGCTGGAGCGCTTTAAAGAAGCGCACCCGGATATCCCGACCAAATCCGGCCTGATGGTTGGCCTGGGCGAAACCAACGCGGAAATCATTGAAGTGATGCGCGATCTGCGTCGCCACGGCGTGACCATGCTGACGCTGGGCCAGTACCTACAGCCGAGCCGTCACCACCTACCGGTGCAGCGCTACGTCAGCCCGGCCGAGTTTGACGAGATGAAAGAAGAAGCGATGGCGATGGGCTTCACCCATGCCGCCTGCGGCCCGTTCGTGCGTTCGTCTTACCACGCCGATCTGCAGGCCAAAGGGATGGAAGTGAAATAACGCGTAATAGTTTGTTACGCTAAAGACGGCGGAAACGCCAAAAAACGGATGTCCGCAAGGCATCCGTTTTTTATTGCGCGCCATCAGACGGAATTAAACGTCTTTCTTTTCGACGCTCTGCTGAGCGGACTGGCTCTCGGCGCCATTGTTGCCGGCGGCCGGCGGCGTGCTGTCATCGCCCACCGCTTTTTTAAAGCCTTTCAGCGCCGCGCCAAGATCGGCGCCGAGCGTGCGCAGTTTGCTGGTGCCGAACAGTAAAATCACCAACACCGCAATCACCAGAAGTTTGGTAATGCTGATACCTTCCATACTCACCTTCTTATCATAGAGCGCTGCGTGAACAGCGAGAAAAACTGACCTTGCCTGCGAATATTTAGCGACTTTCCTTCGGCTCGCACAACCGCAACATGTAACAGAGTGAGATCCGTCGCAGGAATGCCACGCGCCCCCGCGGTGTGAATCCAAGACTATTCTTACTTTATCACCCGCATGCTACGCTGCCGTGATGCCTATCAGGGAGATGCCGGATGTATATTGCTCCACCCATTTTCGATGCCCGAAAATCCGGCCTCAGCTTCGCCAAACGCACCTATCTGCCCCGCGTCGCCGGTCTGGGGCTCGGCTTTATCTGCGTTTGCGCCGCGCTCTACCCCTTGGCTCCGCCCACGGCGGTCTGGCTATTGCTGGCCTTTCACGGCTTTCTCTGGCCGCATCTCGCCTATCGGCTGGCCTGCCGCGCCAAAGAACCGTTCAAAGCCGAGATCCGCAACCTCTTGATCGACTCCGCCTTCGGCGGCTTCTGGGCGGCGATGATGGCGTTCAACGCGCTGCCCGCCATCGTCATCCTGTCGATGATGAGCATGAACAACATCGCTTCGGCCGGCAAAGCGCTGTTTGTGAAAGGATTGGCCATTCAACTGACCACGGCGATGCTCACCGCCGCGCTGCTCGGCTTCCCGTTTCACCCGCACAGCACGGCGCTGCAAATCTATCTGTGCCTGCCGATGATCTACCTGTATCCGACGCTGCTTGGGCTGGTGACCTACCGCACCGCCAAACGACTGGCGGAAAAGAAACAGGAGCTGCAACGCATCAGCACCCGCGATGGGCTGACCGGCTTATATAACCGCCGCCACTGGGAGCACCTGCTGCATCGCCAGTTCGACAGTTGCCGCCGCTACCAGGATAACGCCACGCTGATTCTGATGGATATCGATCGCTTCAAAACCATCAACGACACCTTCGGCCATGCTTTGGGGGATGAGGCCCTGGCGGCGTTGGCGGAAGAGTTGCTGATCGGCATGCGCAACGTGGATATCGTCGGGCGCTACGGCGGCGACGAGTTTGGCGCGGTGCTGCCGAACACTAACGCTGAACAGGCGGGAATCGTTCTGCGCCGCATCCAGCAGCGGCTGGACGCGGTCAGCTTCAAGGAGGCGCCGCAGCTGCGGCTGCAGATCAGCGCCGGTATCGCTGACTACCACCCCGCGCTGGGCGGCTATCTTGACTGGCTGAAAGCGGCCGACGGCGCGCTCTATCGGGCGAAGCAGAATGGCCGCAACCGGCTGGAAACGGCGGCGCCGCCAGGGGAGTAACTTACTGACTTAATAACTTGGCAAAATACTTCGGCGCTTCGACAAAGCCTTCGCGCCGGTAAAAAGCATGCGCCCGCTCGCGGCGGCTGTGGCAATGGACTTCCAGCCGATCGCAGCCGCGACGGTGCGCCAGCGCCTCGCCTGCCGCCAGCAGCCGCCGCCCTACGCCCGCGCCGCGCGCCCGATCGTCGACGCAAAAATAGCTGATGCGGCCAATGTCGCCGGCCAACGCCAGCTGCGGCAGGAAATGCAGCGACAACACGCCCAACACCTGCTCCCCGTCCGCCGCCACCAGCAGCGCCTCATCCGGATGCGCCAACAATTGCTGCATTCGCTGCGTCAGAAACGCCTCGGTGCCGGGATAATCCAGCGCCGTCATTAATTCAGCGATAGCGTGCCGGTCGCTCAGACGCGCCGTTCTGATTTCCATCCGTTTTACCTCGCAGAGTGTCGATACTACAAAATAGGCGGCGTTAGGTGTAACATCCACCGGGTGCGGCGAAAAAGGCCGTGCGGCACGCTGGAGATGACATTCCTCCCTAACCGCCTTCACAGGCTGATGATGTCTACGTAACCTCTCGGAGAGAGGCGCGTAGCGTTACGCCTGTCCCTTTCCGAGCCTCGTGAATTTCTCTGATTGAAAGGTAGTTGCCCCATGTTGAGCTCTTTACTGGCCGTATTTATCGGCGGCGGCGTCGGCAGCGTTTTGCGCTGGGCGGTAAGCATGAAAATGAATCCGCTGAACGCCCACATTCCGCTCGGTACGCTGATGGTCAATCTGATCGGCGGTTTTATCATCGGCCTGGCGATGGCGATTTTCACCCGCATGACGCATCTGGATCCCACCTGGAAATTACTGATCACCACCGGGTTCTGCGGCGGCCTGACCACCTTCTCCACCTTTTCGCTGGAGGTGGTATACCTGATGCAGGATGGCCGCTTCGGCTGGGCGCTGGCCAACATGCTGCTCAACCTGGCCGGCTCGCTGGCGATGACGCTGCTGGCCTTTATGCTGGTGATGTGGCTCAACGGGCGCTAAGCCCTTAATGTTTCCTTAATCTTGCATGCGCATAATCTCATCCAGTACCCCTGACTGGATGAGAAACCGCTATGTTTAGCCTGCCGAAAACCGCCGCCGAAGCGATTGCCGTTGCGCTGTGCGTCCTGATCGTCGCCGCCTTTATCAAATCCTACCTGTTCACATAAGCGCCTTTTCCCCGCAGCACGCGTTCATCTTGCGTCTTTCCGGCCGTTTACACTACAATTGAGAATGAACGTTCACACTCAAAAATGTGAACCCGGCTCACGCGTAGCAAAGGATCGGGCAGATGCTCCCCCCCAACGACAGTAAACAGGCCAAAGTGCAGGCTCGCCGCGATCAGATCGTCGAAGCGGCGAAAACCAGCTTTCGCCGCCACGGCTTCCACGCCGCCAGCATGGCGGAGATCGCCCAGGGCTCGCAGCTCAGCGTCGGGCAAATCTATCGCTATTTCGCCAATAAAGACGCGATTATCGAAGAGATCGTCAACCGCATCATCACCAACAAGATGCAGCGGCTGGAAAACCTTGGCGATCACATCAACCTGATCGCCGGCACGTTGGCCGAGCGCACGCTGTTTCAGCAGCCGGGCGAGAGCGAAACCGATCACATGCTGATGCTGGAAGTGACCGCCGAGGCCACGCGCAACCCGGTGGTGGCCAAAATGCTCAGCGATGCGGAAGCGCGGCTGTTTCGCCACGTGTGCCATAATCTGCAGCGGCTGTATCCCCATTTCAGCGCGGAGGAGATCGCCGCGCGGGTGGAGTTTATCGCCGTCATGAGCGAAGGCACCGGTTACCGTATCCTTACCACGCAAAAAGCCGATGCGTCCCTGCTGCGCGATCTGTATCAGCAGGCCATTTCTCACCTGTTCAGGAAATTTTAATCTCCCATGACCAAACACTTAGCCAGACAACGTCTGGTGTACGCCGTCGTGCTTGGCCTGCTGGCCGCGCTGGGGCCGCTGTGCACCGATCTCTATCTGCCCGCCCTGCCGGAAATGGCGGGCGAGCTGAATACCTCTACCGCCGCCGCACAGCTCAGTCTGACCGCCGGGCTGCTCGGCCTGGGCGTCGGCCAGCTGATTTTTGGCCCTTACAGCGACAAGCTGGGCCGTATGCGCCCGCTGTTGCTGTCGCTGATCCTGCTGCTCGGCGCTTCGCTGTGGTGCGCGCTGGCGCCCACCATCGACCAGCTGCTGATCGCCCGCCTGCTGCAGGGCATCGCCGGCGCCGGCGGCGCGGTGATTTCCCGCGCCATTGCCCGCGATCTGTACGCCGGCCATGAACTGACCCGCTTCTTCGCCCTGCTGATGCTGGTCAACGGCCTGGCGCCGATCGTCGCGCCGGTGCTGGGCGGCGTCATGCTGCAGGTGATGAACTGGCGCGGTATCTTCGGCGTGCTGGCGGCCATCGCCGTACTGCTGTTCAGCCTGTCGGCGTTGAAGCTGCGCGAATCCCTGCCGGTCGAGCGCCGCAGCCAGGGCGGTATCCTGGCGATGCTGATGTCGCTCGGCGGGTTGCTGACCCAGCGCTATTTCATGGGCCTGTGCCTGACACAGGGCTTCGTGATGGCCGGCATGTTCGCCTATATCGGCGCTTCGCCTTTCGTCTTGCAGCAGATCTACGGCCTCAGCCCGCAGATGTTCAGCCTGTGCTTCGCCATTAACGGCGTCGGGCTGATCATTGCGGCGCAACTGGCCAGCCGTCTCAGTTCACGTTGGGGGGAACGCCGGGTATTGAGGGGCGGGTTAACGCTGGCGGCCGTCGCGTCGTTGTTGCTGCTGTTGGCCGCCGCGCTGCATGCGCCGCTGGCCGTGTTGCTGGTGCCGCTGTTCTTCTCGGTGGCGGTGATCGGCATCGTCGGCCCGACCGCCTCTTCACTGGCGATGCAAAGCCAGGGGGACAAAGCGGGCAGCGCCTCGGCCTTGATCGGCGTGTGCATGTTCGCCCTTGGGGCCTGCGCCGTGCCGCTCACCGGGCTGGGCGGCACTTCGGGCCTGTCGATGGCGCTGACCATCGTCGGCTGTTACGCCATCGCCATCCTGCTGTTCAACCTGTTGGCCCGCCGCAGCGACGCATAACGCGCCCAATAAAAAACCCGCTCAATGAGCGGGTTTTAAGAAATTCAGCTACGCAGCTTAGATAGCAGTAACGTTAGCGGCAGATGGGCCTTTGGCACCGTTCGTGATTTCAAACTCTACACGCTGGCCTTCAGCAAGCGTTTTGAAACCATTGCTAACGATGGCAGAAAAGTGAACGAAAACGTCCTTGCTACCATCTTCCGGAGTAATGAAACCGAAGCCTTTGGATTCATTAAACCACTTAACGCTACCTTTAATCTTAGACATCAAACTTACCTTTAACGTGAATGAAAGACACAAAACCTGTGTCGATTACAGTACAGCAAGCAGGCAGGATTTTGTCCACCACCGCGATCACAGAAATCCGATAAAGAGTGAAAAAATCCGTGTTGCCCGGTGTAAATGCATTGCACCGGTTGCGATACGTTACCGTTCCAGGCCAATCCTCTCCCTGCGCCGGCGAACAACGCGCGAACGCCCAAACCCGCCCGCTGACCCCAGCGTTGACGCCCCCATGCAGACGCAATCGCTATGAAATATAACCAGATGGTCTTTTTGCTTCTGCGCCCCCTGCACTAGGGTTAGGGTTTATTTCCCACTGTGAGCCAAGCCTATGACCAGCCAGTTGGCAGAAAAGATCATCGCCTATCGGCGTGAGCTGCACCAAAACCCGGAGCTTTCCAATCACGAATTCGCCACCACCGCCCGGCTGACCCGCTGGCTGCAAGAGGCGGGCATTCGTATTCTGCCGTTGGCGCTGAAAACCGGCGTCGTGGCGGAGATCGGCAGCGGCAAAGGGCCGATCATCGCCCTGCGCGGCGACATTGACGCCCTGCCGATCGACGAAATCGCCGACGTGCCCTTCAGCTCGCAAAACAGCGGCGTGATGCACGCCTGCGGCCACGACTTTCACACCTCGGTGATGCTCGGCGCCGCGTACCTGCTCAAAGCGCGTGAGGCCGAGCTGCCCGGCACGGTGCGCATCTTCTTCCAACCGGCGGAAGAGACCTTCAACGGCGCCCGGCACCTGATCGACGCCGGCGCGCTGGATAACGTCGCGGCGGTATTTGGCCTGCATAACGCGCCGGAGCTGCCCACCGGCACCTTCGCCACCCGCGCCGGGCCGTTCTATGCCAACGTCGATCGCTTCCAGATCAGCATCACCGGCAAAGGCGCCCACGCCGCCAAACCGGAACAGGGCGTCGATACCATCGTCACCGCCAGCCAGATCGTCGGCGCGCTGCAGACGCTGCCCAGCCGCAGCTTCAGCTCGCTGGAATCGCTGGTGGTGAGCGTGACGCGCATCGAAGGCGGCAATACCTGGAACGTGCTGCCGCAAACCGTCGAGCTTGAAGGCACGGTGCGCACCCACAGCGACGCGGTGCGCCGCCAGGTGCCGGACAAAATTCGCCAGGTGATCGACGGCGTTGCCGCCGCGCTGGGCGCGCAGGCAGAACTCCACTGGCAGCCGGGGCCGCCGGCGGTGATCAACGACGCCCATTGGGCGGCGTTCAGCAAAACCGTCGCCGCCGAGGCCGGCTACCGGGTCGAAGAGGCGGAGCTGCAAATGGGGGGTGAAGATTTCGCGCTGTATCTGCATCATGTGCCGGGCGTATTCGTCAGCATCGGCTCCGCCAGCGAATTCGGCCTGCATCATCCGCGTTTCAACCCCGATGAACGCGCCCTGTTCCCCGCCGCACAATATTTCACACTGCTGGCGGAACGCACGCTGCAACAGCTCACTACCGCGCCAGAAAAAGCCCTCAGCAACGCCTGAATAACGTGAAAGAGTATTTCCCCGACGCCGCAGATGCCGCGCCGGGGATTATTATTTTCGCTCGCCGTGATATTTGCAGTTTTCAACATTTGAATATGCTGTTTTGTTGTTTTACATCCCGTTGCCGCTCATCAATAGTGGACACATCAGACACCGCGCGCCTTTGCGGCGCATGACAGGATAATCACGATGAGCGACAACGCGAATAATCAACGGCAATTACGGCTGGGCGCCATTCTGCACGGCGCATCGGGAAATATGTCCGCCTGGCGCCACCCGGATGCCACCGCCGACGCCAGCATCAACCTCGAATTTAATATCACCTCGGCGAAAAAAGCCGAACAGGGGAAATTCGATTTCGTGTTTGTCGCCGATGGGTTATATATCAACGAAAAGTCCATTCCCCATTTTCTTAATCGTTTCGAACCGCTCACCCTGCTGGCCGCGCTGTCCGCCGCCACCGATAAAATCGGCCTGGTGGGCACCCTTTCCACCTCTTACAGCGATCCGTTCACCGTCGCCCGTCAGTTCGCCAGCCTCGACCACCTGAGCAACGGCCGAGCCGGCTGGAACGTGGTGACGTCGCCGCTGGAAGGCTCGGCCAAAAACTTCTCGCGCAAAGAACACCCAGAACACAGCCTGCGTTACCGCATTGCCGGTGAGTTTCTCGACGTCGCCAAAGGGCTGTGGGACTCCTGGGAAGACGATGCCTTCGTGCGCAATAAAGCCAGCGGCGAATTTTTCAGGGCCGGGAAGCTGCACACCCTCAATCACCAGGGGGAGTTCTTCTCGGTGCAGGGGCCGTTGAACATCGGTCGCACGCCGCAGGGCCGCCCGATCCTGTTCCAGGCCGGCGCCTCTGAAGACGGCAAACGGCTGGCGGCCCAACACGCCGATGCGATCTTCACCCATCACGACACGCTGGAGCAGGCGCAGGATTTTTATCAGGACGTGAAGCGGCAACTGGTGGAACAGGGGCGCGAGCCGGACGACCTGCGCATCTTCCAGGGCGTCAGCGTGATCGTCGGCGACGACGACGCGGACGTCGAGCGCCAATACCAGGAGACCGCCCGCCTGGTCAGCATCGAGAACGCCCTCAACTATCTTGGCCGCTACTTCGAACATTACGACTTTTCCCGCCACCCATTGGACGCCCCCTTCCCGGACATCGGCGATCTGGGGCAAAACAGCTTCCGCAGCACCACCGACGCCATCAAGCGCAATGCCCGCGAGCGGAACCTCACGCTGCGCCAGGTGGCGCTGGAAGCCGCTTCGCCGCGCCCGGCGTTCAGCGGCACGCCGGAAGCGGTGGCGGACGGCCTGCAACGCTGGTTCGACGGCGAAGCCGCCGACGGCTTCATCATCAGCGGCGGCACGCCCAACGCCTTCGGCCACTTCGTCGATCGGGTGGTGCCCATCCTGCAACAACGTGGCCTGTTCCGCCGGGCGTACCATGGCGACACGCTGCGCGAGCACCTGGGCCTGACGCGCCCGTTGAACAGATTCACCCAATAATAAGAACGCTGTCAGGGATACCCGCTATGCAAAAAACCGTTACCGCCGCCCTCGTGGCGGCCTTGCTGAGCCTGACCGGCGCCGCGCAAGCGGGCACCGGCATCGATTTACAGGCCAATGAAACCCCGATCCACGCGCCGAAAAACCCGCAGGCGATCGCCAAATTGCCGGCCGATTTCCACTTCGTGAAGCCGGGCCAATTCACCGTTGCAATCGCCGCGCTCAACACGCCGCCGCTGGCGCTGTTCGCCGCCGACAACCGGCGGCTTATCGGCAGTGAAGTGGATATCGCGCAACTGGTGGCCGACAGCCTGGGCCTGGAGCTGAACGTAGTGCAAACCTCGTGGGAAGACTGGCCGCTGGGGGTAGTTTCCGGCAAGTATGACGCGGCCATCACCAACGTCACCGTGACCAAAGAACGCAAAACCCGCTTCGACTTCGCCACCTACCGCATCGACTCGCTCGGCTTTTACGTCAAAACCGGCGGCAAGATCGCAACGATCAAACAGCCTGCCGATATCGCCGGATTAAAGATCATCGTCGGCTCCGGCACCAATCAGGAAGCAATTTTGCTGGCGTGGGACAAACAGAATCGGCAACAGGGGCTCAAACCCTTCCAGCCGATCTACGTGACCGACGATGCGGCCGCCACGCTGGCGATCCAGTCCGGCCGGGCCGATGCCTACTTCGGGCCGAACGTGCTGGGCGCCTATAAGGCGGCGTTGAACGGCCGCACCCGGCTGGCGGGCACGGTGGAAGGCGGCTGGCCCAAGGCGGCGCACATCGCCGTCACCACCCGTAAAGGCAATGGCCTGGTGCAGGCGGTGAATGAAGCGCTGAACGGCGCGATCCGCGGCGGACAGTACGATCAGGTGCTCAACCGCTGGGGCGAGAGCGTCGAACGCCTTGCGCAGTCGGAAATCAACCCGCCCGGCCTGGGCGATTAGGAGCGTGCGATGACGCAAGACACTTTCATTCAGACGCTGCCGACCGATCCGCTGATCGCCCCGGTGATCGAGGGGCTGTTCGGCGAATATCGTCAGCGCTACGGCGACTATTTTGGTGACCAGGAACCGGAACCGCTGGACCTGTACGCGCCGCCGCAGGGCGCCTTCATCGTGCTGCTGCGCGCCGGTGCGCCGATCGCCATGGGCGCCTTCAAACGCTATGACGGGCAAACCGCCGAGCTGAAGCGCATCTGGACCCGGGGCGATCTGCGCCGCCAGGGCCTGGCGCAGCGGGTGTTGCAGCAGTTGGAAACGCTGGCGCTGGCGCAGGGGTATCGCCGGCTCTACCTGACCACCGGCTTTCGCCAGCCCGAAGCGGTGGGCCTGTACCTGAGCAACGGTTACCAGCCGCAGTTCGATCCCACCGTTGACAGCGAGGTTTACAGCCGCCCGCCCTACGATGGCCGCCTGCCGTTCCGCAAAAGCCTGATTGCAGAGGACGCGTGTTGTTGCGCGTCAGAAAGGAAAATCGCCTAAACCCCCTTTATCTGTAGTCAGGAGACATGACATGTCCAAACAAGAAGTCTTGAAAGTGGTGCCCGCCCGCTATCCGCTGCGGCTGATCGGCGCCCTGTTCTCGCTGTTTATTCTGGCCGCCATCGTGCAATCGGTGGCGGGCAACGCGCGCTGGGAATGGGGCGTGTTCGCCGAGTGGTTCTTCGCCCCGGCGGTGCTGGCGGGGCTGGGACAGACCCTGCTGCTGACGCTGCTCGGCACGTTGTTCAGCATCCTGTTCGGCACCCTGCTGGCGCTGGCGCGGCTGTCGCGCTCTTACCTGTTGGCGTCGCTGGCCTGGGGGTATATCTGGCTGTTTCGCTCGCTGCCGCTGATCCTGGTGCTGATCATCCTGTATAACTTTTCCTATCTGTACGACGCCATCTCGCTGGGCATTCCCTTTACCTCGGTGGTGTTCGCCAGTTACCCGACCATCGACATCCTCGGCCAGTTCGCCGTGGCGGTGCTGGGCCTGACGCTGGTGCAGTCCGCCTACACCGCCGAGATCATCCGCGGCGGTATTCTGGGCGTGGATTACGGCCAGCACGAGGCGGCGGCGGCTCTGGGCCTGCCGGGCTATCGCCGCACCTTCCGCATTATTCTGCCGCAGGCGCTGCGCTCCATTATTCCGACCGGCTTCAACGAGATCATCAGCCTGGCGAAAGGCACCTCGATCGTTTACGTGCTGGCGCTGCCGGAGCTGTTTTACACCATCCAGGTGATCTATAACCGCACTCAGCAGGTGATACCGCTGCTGATGGTCGCCACCGTCTGGTATCTGTTCATCACCACCGCGCTGTCGGTGATCCAATACTACATCGAGCGCTATTTTGCTCGGGGCGCGGTGCGCGAACTGCCGCCGACGCCCTGGCAGAAACTGGCCGGCTGGCTAAAACGTTAGGAGACCCGCATGTCTGAAGCCATTGATTATTACGCCTTGCCCGAACAGCCGGCGCGCAATCTCACCCCGGTGCCGGCGCGCGGCCTGATCGAAATCAGCAACGTCAGCAAGTTTTTCGGCAAACACAAGGCGCTGGACGACGTCAGCCTGACGCTGCAGCCGGGCACCGTAACCGTGATCCTCGGGCCTTCCGGCTCCGGCAAATCGACGCTGCTGCGGGCGATCAACCATCTGGAGCGCGTGGACGAAGGCTTTATCCGCATCGACGGCGACTACGTCGGTTACCGCCGCAAGGGCAACCGGCTGTACGAGCTGAAGGAAAAGGCCATTCTCCGGCAGCGCATCAACGTCGGCTACGTGTTCCAAAACTTCAACCTGTTCCCGCACCTGACGGTGCTGGAAAACATCATCGAAGCGCCGGTGGTGCACAAAATTCACTCCCGCGAACGGGCGAAGGCGGTGGCCTATGAACTTCTGGATACCGTCGGGCTGCGCCACAAGGCGGATGCCTACCCGCGCCACCTCTCCGGTGGCCAGCAGCAGCGCATCGCCATCGCGCGCGCGCTGGCGCTGAACCCGAAGGTGATCCTGTTCGATGAGCCGACCTCCGCGCTCGATCCCGAGCTGGTCGGCGAAGTGCTGGACGTGATTAAGGGATTGGCGGATCTGGGCGTCACGCTGGTGGTAGTCACGCATGAAATCGGCTTTGCGCGCGAAGCGGCGGATCGGGTGGTGTTTATGGTCGACGGGCAGATCGTCGAACAGGGCGACGCCAGGCAGGTGCTGGCTCAGCCGCAGCACCCGCGCACCGTTAACTTCCTCAACAAAGTGCTGTGATCGTCGGGGCGCCGCGGCGCCCCGCACCTGATCCGCTTACAGGCCGGCGAAACGCCGCTTCTCGGCGGCGAAATCCAGCGGGCGAATTCCCTGCCGGTTTTTATCCTCTTCGGTCAGCAGCGCCGGCGGAATAAACCAGGTCACCTCAAACAGCAGTCCGTCCGGATCGTGGCCATAAATGCTTTTGTGTACGCCGTGATCCTCTTCCAGCCCGAGAATGCCGCGTTCGGCCAGCTGGTGACGAATGCGCTCCAGCTCTTCCAGACTGTCCACTTCCCAGGCCAGATGGTACAGCCCGGCCGGTGGCTCATGCTCTGCCGGCGGCTCGTTGTTGGCGCGAAACACCCCGGCGCGCTGCTGGCCCAGATTCTTGCTGAACAGCGCCAAATCGTGATCGTTGTCCGAATCGGCGGCCTGGGTAAATACCGCCCGGTCGGGGCTGTCGGACGGCTTCAGCTTGAAGCCCAAGACCTGATGATAAAAGTCGGCGCTCTGCCGCACGTCGCTGACATACAGCACGGCGTGATTGAGACGTTTGATGCCCATCGATATTCCTTTTTCGCATTGAATGAAGTCAGCATGAACATAGCATGTGGGGAGAAAGCCGCTAAATGCCGTTATCGCATGACTAAATGCCGCCCGCGCAATCTGTCGCTGCAAGGCATTCCGCGCTATCATAAGCGCTGTATTGATCCCTTTTGTGAGAATAGCGATGAACGGCAAGATAACGACTTTTTTTGAAGACAAAGGCTTCGGCTTTATTACCGACGAGAACGGAGAAAATCGTTATTTTCACGTGATTAAAGTGCAGAATCCGGAGCTGATTAAGAAAAACGCGGCGGTGACCTTCGAACCGACCAATAACACCAAAGGTCCGTCGGCTTATGCGGTCAAAGTGTTGGCGCCCAGCAAATACATCATCATCGCCAATGAAAGAATCAAGATCACCAGCATCAAGTCTTTCAATACCTTCACCAAGGAAGTGCCGGTCAAAGCCGATGTGGATAAAGAGAACACCGTGCTGTCGGTCGGCCTGCTGATGAATCGCATTCGCCCGCAGTCAGAAGAGCAGGCACAGGCCATGCAAACGCTGCGCATGCTGACCATCACCACTTTCCAGAACACCACCCATACCTTCTCCGAGCACGAGATCGACATGGATGAAACCATCAAGGCGCTGAAAAGCCTGTAAGCAACGGTTGCCCGGCGTCGAGCCCTAACGGAACAGGATATGCTCGACGCTGTTGCCGTTCACCACGTTGAACGACTCCACCCGATTACGCCCCTGCGATTTGGCGCGATACAGCGCGATATCCGCCATGTTCATCAGTTGCTCCAGCGATTTCACTTCGTTCATCGCCAGGCTGGCGACGCCGACGCTGATGGTGATTTTCAACGTCTGCTTGCCTTCCACCTGCAGCGCCGTCTGCTCCACCAGCCGGCGCAAATGTTCCCCCAACGCCACGCCCTGCGCCGCCAACGCGCGCGGCAGCATGATGGCGAACTCTTCCCCGCCCAGGCGGCCGAACAGCTGATCGTGCCGCAGCTCGCGCCGCACGATGTGCGCAAACGACGCCAAAACCTGATCGCCGGCGCTGTGGCCGTGCGTATCGTTGATCTGCTTGAAATGATCAATGTCGATCAGCAACAGCGACACCGCCTCTTTGGAGCGATGTTTATGCTCCAGCAGCTCGCCCGCTTTACGCGTCATCGCGCTGCGCGCCAGCACGCCGGTCAAAAAATCGTGGTTGGCGCTGTGCTCCAGACGCCGCATCAGCTTGCGGTTGGCGGCGATAGAGCTGGCGAGGATCAGCGGCCCCATCACCAGCATGGCGATGCCCAGTCGGGCGGACATCAGCGTATCGAGGAAGGCGTTGTGGTTGTTCGGCGTTTCATACAGCATCAGGTTGGCGGAAATGCTGCTGATCTCGGTCATGCCGGTCAATAGCGTCAGCAACGTCACGGGGAACAGCTGGTAGCGCACCGCGCACCACAGCAGCGCCGGGATCGGGAAGGCGATAGCACCCGGCCCGCCGATATAGACGCTGAACACCAGCGACAGCAGCAGCGCCAGCAGCGGCAGGCAACCTTGCAAACGCCAACGCACCTGCATGCGCAACAGTTGCTTCAGCCGCGGCGCCGCCATCAGCACCGGCAACAGCAGCAAGGTCGTCGAGAACTGCTCACTGAACCAGGCCAGCCAGGCGATCACCACCGTGTTGTTATAGAGGCTGTCATTACGCAGCACCGACAGCGTCGACGCCACCGCCGCGCCGGCCAAACTGGCGCTGAACATATAGAGTATCGCCTGGGGCTTGCCCATGCGCCGTTGAGATTGGGGCAGCATCAGCATGATGCCGTAACCGACGGCGATCAGCGACATGTTGCAGGCGTTCAGCCACAGCGCCAAGGACCAGCCTTCGCCGGTAATGAGATCGGCGACTATCATGCCCAGATAGGTGGTAAGCCAGCCGAGCGGCGTGGCGTAAATGGGTTTGCGCAGCAGCAGACCGAGCAGAATCGCATTCACCGGCCAAAATAAGGAAAGCGAGCCAATTGGCCGGCTAAGAATACCCACCAGGGAAAGTAAAAAGGCCAGCATGAAAAGATTGATCAGCTGAACCGTTAGCGGCAGGCCATGCCTGGCGTTTATTCTGGCGTTCATCGCCTCGCCCATATTTTGCTAATAACCAGAATAATAATGTGCATACTCGCTCGCCCGGCCAGTGAGGGATAGTCAATCCGAATTTCAACCAAAAAAGCCAGACAAATCAATAATAAAAAACATTAACATTTAATTAACAGACTTTTCTTAGCCTGAGGCGGCCGCGGCGGGCCCCCCCGCATAGCGTCAGCAAATAATACCTACTCTGCTGTCAGCATAGCGCATGGCGTAATAGGCCGCCGACAGCGTTAATTACATTAATAAGTTTATGGTTATTGGTCATTAAATGATGTTTGAATCACTGCGCGATTATTTTCCTGCAACTGGGCCGCCTGTGCAATAACAACCCAAAAAAAGCCCGCATGAAGCGGGCTTGCTTGAACAACAGCAAATCGACAGTTACGACACGGCCATGCATTGCATGACCATGCTGACGCGCAGTATAGCGGCGAAAGCTTAAGCAGACCTTAGCAACAAAAAACCCGGCCTAGGAACCGGGAATATTTGTACGAAATGCAGTGTTAGCCCAAGCAGGCTAATAACATTTCGCAGATTACACGCCAATTGTGCAGAGAAAATGAACGCGGCATCCGTTCAACCGCACCGCCGTCCCATCTACGCGATAGGTATTACGCCAGTTTGGCGGCAAAGCCCGCCACGCGCTGACCATAGAGCTTGGCGGTCGCCAGATCGCCCGACAGCATCTCATCCACGCCGGCATCCGCCGGGGTCTGCACCAGCAGCCCCACCGAACCGCCCAGGTTATTGACGTCGGTGCGCTGCGCCGATTTGGTGTTGGCCGGCAGCAGCCCCAGGCTGACCCACAGGCCGCCATGTTGCGAAGCCAGCGTCTGCAGTGCGATCAGCGTCACCTGCTTGTCGCCGTTCAGGCTGGCGCTGTTGGTAAAGCCGCCGAACACTTTGTCTTGCCACTTGCGGCCGAACCAGGCTTTGGAGCTGGCGTCGGCGAATTTCTTGAACTGCCAGGATGGGCCGCCCATATAGGTCGGCGAGCCAAAGATGATGGCGTCCGCCTCATCCAGCGTCTGCCAGGCTTCGTCGCTGATATCGCCGTTCTGATCGATGGCGATCAATTCCGCCCCGGCGCCTTCCGCCACCACTTTCGCCAAACGCTCGGTATGGCCGTAGCCGGAATGAAACACCACTACTGTCTTCGCCATAGAAATTCTCCACTCATTGCACAAAGGCGCCGACGGCGCCCCTCTCGCGTTCAATCTAATCAAGCGCGCAGCGACTGAATACCGAATAAAACTGACGGTGTTATTCAAAAAAATCGCGTTACCCCGCCAGGCATGCGCAGATAAAAAAAATCCCGCACAAGGCGGGATAAACTTAACAGGGATGGGGTAATACACTACAGGGAATGGATAACACACAACATCATCGGGTAGAGCTACAGTACCAATCTCAATGTATAGAACTGTCATCCCCGCGTAAGTTTGCTCAGCCAGATGTAACGCCGAATGGGAAATATGACATTTTACTCAACGCACCACGAACAGGCGCGACTCAAAACCGCCGCTCTTGAAGGTAGCGGTGTTGACCCAACCCGGCGGCGAACGGCCGAAGTCCTGGTTGAAATCGCCGCCGCTGACCAGCCAAATCCGGCGATGGCCTTTCGATAAGGCGCTGAGCTTATCGACGTAGGTCTGCGCCGCCCGATCGTGGAAAAAGGTACCGAAACCATAGGCATTGGGCTTACCCGAGATGCCGTTGGGCCTGGCCGGCGTGTACAGCAAGGCGCGATAACCCTTCTTGTTGTAATACACATAACTCAGGTAGTTGAACATGTTGCTGACCACCACCGCATCGTTGAGCTGATAGTGGCTGTTGATGTAGTGCACCATCACCTTGAACTCATCTTTCTCGACCGGGTAATCGTTACGCACACCGCAACCGAACAACAAACTGAAGAACAGCAGCAAAGAGATCCCGCGCACTCGGCTTTTCGTTCTGGCGATCAGCACACCCAACACCAACGGGATGCCGAGCGCGGCCGAATAGAGGTAGCGATCGACAAACAGCGGCGAGCGCCAGGAAATGGCGAAGACCAGCGTCACCGGGATCAGAATCCCGCCAAGCAACAACAGAGAGAATGTTCTCGGCGTCTCCCGCCGCCACAGCAGCAATGAACACAACGCGACAAACATCGCCGGCAACAGCCAGAGAATGGCCATGGGATAGTTGCTGCCATCATGCCCAGTGAGAAAACGCCAATACATCGCGGGCAGATCGCCCCAGGAAACCCGAGGGATCCAACCGACGTCGCCGCCGACCCGCAGTTCGGCGATATGCGCCAGCAGATTGAACAGCGCCAGCAGCCAGGGAATGTAGGCCATCCCGATCGCCGCATTGGCCAACCACCACGCCGGCCGTTTGATGTAACGTTCGCCTTCGCGGCGGCACGACAGCGCCAGCAGCACCATCCAGTGAGCGATCAGCGTGAAAATCGTGAAGTAATGGGTATAAAAGCTTAGCGTCATCACTAACGCATACAGCGCCAGATAACGGCGGTTATCCGGCGTTTTCAGCCACTTCGCCAACGCCATGGCGGCGGCGATCGCCAGCAGCCCCATCAGCGCATACATGCGCGCCTCCTGGCTGTAGCGCACCGCCATCGGCATGATCGCCATCAGCCATCCCGCGATCAGCGCCGCCCGCTCATTGGCCAGCCAACGGGTAAAGCGCATCGCCAGCGCCACCGTCATCACGCCGAACACCAGACTCAGCGAGCGGGCCGCCAGAATGCCGTCGCCAAACAGCGCCATCCAGCCATGCAGCAGCAGGTAATAAAACGGCGGGTGAACATCGAAGGAAGCGTGATAGAGCAAAGCGCCCACATCGTAACGGCTGGTCAGCACGCTGGAGGCTTCATCGCACCAAAAATACCTGTCCGTTAAGGAAATAGACCGTACGAGCGCCGAAAACGCCACGATCGCCAACGCATAATGTTTGTAACCGATGCCCTTTAAGCCGTTGTTGCTCAAAGAAACATTCGATGCCTGCTGCAGTGACATAACCGCATTCCGCCCAAAAGAACCACACAATGTGGAGACGCAGCGTCATCATTGCCGACGGCGGGTAAATGGCGGGTAAATCAGTGCGAAAAATTCGGCGCAGTCCCCTTCAGGGCGCACGGCCCTCAGCGAATTTCAACGCTGATATCCGGGTAGGCCTTCTCGCCGTCGCTGAGGTAATGCCCCAGTGCCCGATATGCCATAACGTACAGCACGGCGGCGGCGCACAGGCACAGCAAGGTCACGAGCAGGAATCTGGATTTGCGCACGATAGGCTCCATGGGGAAATTTTCACCTATTGTAGCGTGACAAACTAAACGAAGGTTCAATGCCGCTTGCCGTTTCCTGTGACCGCGTTCGGTGCCTGGCAAAGACCCGTCACTTAAACCCCACTGTCCCCGCAGTGAACAGTAACCAGCCGCCCGTCCTCTTTATGAACAAAAAGAGAAAAGTGAATTGCCCGCCGGTCCCTTTTTCCACCGATGCGCCCTCTCTACTATTTATTGGCCCTATCCAGCCGCTTAACACTCAGTTGGCTGACCTCACTCCCGTCTTAGGCACGAGTGATTCGGGATAGCAGCGTGCTTCACCGACGCTTTTACGACACATTAAAGGAGTTGCGACAATGGCTGTAAAATTTCCTTATGCCGGTCAATCTTTTACCATCAAGATGGACAATGGTCTCGAAGTTAAAAACGCCTACCATGCCAGTGAAAACACCATTACCGTTGAGTTTCTAAACGGAGAACTTCGCGGAACCATTATGAATGTGCCTTTCCAGTGGCGTTCATTGGCTGACGGCTATTTCATGATTTCCTGGCAAGAGTCCGATAAAAATACCGTTGTTCACTGCGATAATTTCGAAAAAAACATTTCTTATGCTTACTACACAACGATGAGTGGAGATTTTTACGTAATGGAAGGGAAAATGATTTAATTTACTTCAGCGCCTTTAATCCTTTACGCATATTAATTGCCGCTCTATCAAATAGCCTATCCTTTAGCGTGGCCATTTTTATGACTTTCTCATATCGCTCCCACATGACGCAAAAAACAGCGGCATACGTGGGCAAGCAAATTGCTTCAGACCGGTGTGCCACTTTCGGTACTGCAAGAAATGGGCGACTGGGAGAGCATAGGAATGGTACAGCGATACGCTCACCTTGCACACTGAGCATGCGAGGCAAATTGATGCGATTTTCGAAGGTTTAGTCCCAAATCTGTCCTATGATGAAATTGGAAAGACGGGATGAAATGCGTAACTCATTGATACTTAATGGCACGCCCTATAGGATTCGAACCTATGACCTACGGCTTAGAAGGCCGTTGCTCTATCCAACTGAGCTAAGGGCGCATTGAGATGCGGCAACCTGCGGCTGCGGGTTGGGATTATACGGTCAGAGGTTAGCGAGTCAATGCCTTTTCATGACGTTACGACGGCGGCCGTGCTTTATGGCGTTTTTTCCGCCAGCGCCCGCGCGGCGAGGGTTCTCGTCAACCGGCGCCGTTATGCTGAACCAGGCCAACGCCTACGTAAATCGGCGTGCGCTCAGCCTCTTGCCGCCCACCGCCCCGCCGCAGACAAAGGCGCGTAGACTGCACCACTGCGGCAATGTCCCCCCAATCGGCATGCTCAATCACCCGTGTGTTGCAAGTCGCCGTCACGCTTTCAACCCATGCGGCGTCAGGGCGCGCGCTGTTTAAAGAAGCCTGGCTCCATGGCGCCCAAAGCAGCCATAGCGTGCAGCCTACCCATGCGCAGCCGTTCATGCGCACAGCTTCCGCCACAGCGCGCTCAGGCGTACCCGCCACGACGGCGCCGCTTCGCGCCGGCCGAGCTGATGCAACGCTGTCAGCTGCGCGCCGTCCGCCGGGTGCAGCGAAGAATCGAACACCGTTTCGCCAACGTGCTTAGGCTGCGCCGGTTGCTGATCAGGCTGATGATGCAACGGATAAAGCCGGGTTATCGCTCTCATGATCCTGCCCTCTTTCGCCCTGTGTATGGCCCCAGCGTATGCAAATGCCGGTAAAAATGGCGTAGAGGTTCCTGAAGTCGGCATAAAAAAAGCGTAAATCGGTCTCGCTAACGGCGGCGAGGGTGATTCTGCGCCTGACAGCGCGCTCAGCTTCTGACAGAATAGCGGCATCCCCGCTTTTCTTAATTGATGGATTTCCACACTGATGTCAGCAAAGATTATTGATGGTAAAACGATTGCGCAGCAGGTTAGAAACGAAGTGGCTGAGCAAGTGAAACAACGTCTGGCGGCCGGCAAGCGCGCCCCAGGGCTGGCGGTTGTGCTGGTCGGCGAGAATCCGGCTTCGCAAATTTACGTCGCCAGCAAGCGCCGCGCCTGCGATGAAGTCGGCTTCCTCTCCCGCTCCTACGACCTGCCCGCTGCCACCAGTGAAGCCGAGCTGTTGGCGTTGATCGACCAGCTGAACGCCGACGCGGAAATCGACGGCATTCTGGTGCAGCTGCCGCTGCCGGCCGGCATCGATAACGTCAAGGTGCTGGAGCGCATCCATCCGGACAAAGACGTCGACGGCTTCCACCCCTACAACGTCGGTCGCCTGTGCCAACGCGCACCCAAGCTGCGCCCGTGCACGCCGCGCGGCATCGTCACCCTGCTGGAGCGTTATAACATCGATACCTACGGCCTGAATGCCGTGGTGGTCGGCGCGTCCAACATCGTCGGTCGCCCGATGAGCATGGAGCTGCTGCTGGCCGGCTGCACCACCACCGTCACCCACCGCTTCACCAAGAATCTGCGTCATCACGTCGAGAACGCCGATCTGCTGGTGGTGGCGGTCGGCAAACCGGGCTTCATTCCGGGCGACTGGATCAAACCGGGCGCCATCGTAGTGGACGTCGGCATCAACCGCCTGGAAAGCGGTAAAGTGGTCGGCGATGTCGATTTCGACGCCGCCAGCGAGCGCGCTGCCTACATCACCCCGGTGCCGGGTGGCGTTGGCCCGATGACCGTTGCTACACTGATCCAAAATACCTTGCAGGCCTGCGAGGAATATCACGACGTTCAACCTAAATAAGTAAGGCAGTATGGAAATTTTCAATCTGGACAATCATCCCCACGTCGAACTGTGCGATCTGCTGAAGTTCCAGGGCTGGTGTGAAAGCGGCGGCGCCGCCAAAGAAGTCATCGCCGAAGGGCTGGTGAAAGTCGACGGCAAGGTCGAAACCCGCAAGCGCTGCAAGATCGTCGCCGATCAGGTGGTGGAGTTCAACGGCGGCAAGGTCATGGTTAAACCCTAACCCGCAGCCATAGAAAAAGGCGCTGAATTCAGCGCCTTTTTTGTTTCCTTCTGCCGGCTTACTTACGGCGCCAGGTGGTGCCCTGCGGGCCGTCTTCCAGCACGATGTTAATCTCGTTCAACCGATCGCGAGCGGCGTCCGCCAGCGCCCAGTCCTTGGCGGCGCGCGCTTCGTTACGCTGTTTGATCAGCGCTTCAATCTCCGCCACTTCGCCGTCGTCAACCTGTGCGCCCCCTTGCAGGAACTGCTCCGGCTCCTGCTGCAGCAGGCCGAGCACTTTCGCCAGCTTGCGCAGTTCCGCCGCCATGCCGTTGGCCGCCGCCATGTCTTCGCTCTTCAGGCGGTTAACCTCACGGGCCAGATCGAACAGCGCCGAGTAGGCTTCCGGAGTGTTGAAGTCGTCGTCCATCGCTTCGCGGAAGCGGGCTTCGAACGCTTCGCCGCCGGCCGGCACGGCATCGGCGTCGGTGCCACGCAGCGCGGTATAGAGGCGCTCCAGCGCGGTGCGCGCCTGCTTGAGGTTCTCTTCGCTGTAGTTCAGCTGGCTGCGATAGTGGCCGGACATCAGGAAGTAACGCACCGTCTCCGCATCGTAATGGCCGAGCACGTCGCGGATGGTGAAGAAGTTATCGAGCGATTTGGACATCTTCTCTTTGTCGATCATCACCATGCCGGAGTGCATCCAGTAATTGACGTACGGGCCATCGTGGGCGCAGCTCGACTGCGCGATCTCGTTCTCGTGGTGCGGGAACATCAGATCGGAACCGCCGCCGTGGATGTCGAAGTGGGTGCCCAGCTGTTTGCAGTTCATGGCGGAGCATTCGATGTGCCAGCCCGGACGGCCCGGCCCCCACGGCGACTGCCAGCTCGGCTCGCCCGGCTTGGACATTTTCCACAGCACGAAGTCCATCGGGTTGCGCTTCACGTCGTCGATCTCCACGCGCGCGCCGGCCTGCAGCTGATCCAGATCCTGACGCGACAGCAGGCCGTATTGCGGATCGCTGTCGATGGAGAACATCACGTCGCCGTTGCTGGCCACGTAAGCGTGATCGCGATCGATAAGACGCTGCGTGATCTCGATGATCTCGGCGATGTGCTGGGTCGCGCGCGGCTCTTGATCCGGACGATCGATCAGCAGCGCGTCGAAGTCGGCGTGCATTTCCGCCAGCATGCGTTCGGTCAGTTGGTCGCAAGTCTCATGATTTTCCGCCGCGCGGCGAATGATTTTGTCGTCTACGTCGGTGACGTTGCGCACGTAGTTCAGCGAATAGCCGAGATAGCGCAGATAACGCGCCACCACGTCGAAAGCGACAAAGGTACGACCGTGGCCGATGTGACACAGGTCATAGATGGTTACCCCGCACACGTACATGCCCACTTTCCCGGCATGAATGGGTTTGAATTCCTCTTTTTGACGACTCAGGGTATTAAAAATCTTTAGCATCGGGAGATTCCGTGGTGTGCGTGATAACAAAAAAGATAACCGGGCTTCAGGTTTTACGCCCGGTAGCGTATTGAAACCTGAAGCCTGATCTATTGCAAGGTTAAGGCCAAGCTTTGCTGATTTCACGCGAAGAAAACGCGTAAAATCCGGCCGCCGGCATAATTGTTATAATATAACAATAAAGCAATTACCACAGACAGTGCGCGGTTGACCCGCTGCTGACTCGCCGGGGCGGATATGTTATAAGGGCGGTCTGAATGTTCACTCGCTTTACGTGGCGTCTCACTTCATCTTGTTAGGATTAAAACTATGGTTACTTTCCACACCAATCACGGCGATATCGTCATCAAGACCTTTGCTGACAAAGCGCCGGTTACCGTTGAAAACTTCCTGAACTACTGCCGCGCCGGTTTCTACGACAACACCATCTTCCACCGTGTGATCAACGGCTTCATGATCCAGGGCGGCGGTTTCGAGCCGGGCATGAACCAGAAAGCGACCAATGCGGCTATCAAGAACGAAGCCAACAACGGTCTGAAAAACACCATCGGCACCCTGGCAATGGCGCGTACCAACGATCCGCACTCCGCCACCGCACAGTTCTTCATCAACGTGGCTGACAACGACTTCCTGAACTTCCGCGGCGAAAACGTGCAGGGCTGGGGCTACTGCGTGTTCGCTGAAGTGGTTGAAGGCATGGACGTGGTCAACAAGATCAAAGGCGTGAAAACCGGCCGCAGCGGCATGCACCAGGACGTACCGGTAGAAGACGTCGTCATCAACAGCGTGACCGTCAGCGAGTAATCGCAGCTGCATGAGTACGCTGTTCATCGCAGATCTGCACTTGTGCGCACAGGAACCGGCAATCACTGCCGGTTTTCTGCGTTTTTTACGGCGCGAAGCGATGCACGCCGACGCGCTGTACATCCTCGGCGACCTGTTTGAGGCCTGGATCGGCGACGACGATCCCGAGCCGCTGCACGCGGAGATCGCCGCGGCGCTGAAAGCGCTGCAACAGGCCGGCGTGCCCTGCTATTTCATCCACGGCAACCGCGATTTTCTGCTCGGCAAGCGCTTCGCCCGCGCCAGCGGCATGCAGCTGCTGCCGGAAGAAAAAGTGCTGGAGCTGTACGGCCGCAGGATCCTGATCCTGCACGGCGACACCCTGTGCACCGACGATCAAGCCTATCAGCAATTTCGCCGTAAAGTGCACAACCCGCTGATTCAAAAACTGTTCCTCGCGATGCCGCTGCGCTGGCGACTGAAAATCGCCGCCAAGATGCGCGCCCGCAGCCAGCAATCCAACCAGTACAAGTCGGACGCCATCATGGACGTCAACCCGCAGGCGGTCGAACAAACCATGCTGCGCCACGACGTGCACTGGATGATCCACGGCCATACCCATCGCCCGGCGGTGCACCGGCTGGCGCTGAGCAATGGCGAAGCCCATCGCGCGGTGCTGGGCGCCTGGCACGTCGAAGGATCGATGATCAAAGTCAGCGCCGACGCCGTCGAGCTGATCTCATTCCCATTCTGAATTCCGCACTGGCGCGAGAGTGAAAATTCGCGCTTTCGACGGTGAAAACCGGCGACGCAACCGTTTTCCTCGCCGTGCGCTCATGGTATGCTCTACGCCCTCATTCGGCCCTCAGCCGACGCCAGACAAATCACAGGAGCCTTACACCCATGGGAGCCAACGCCGCTTCAGCCGCCAATACCGGGGCGAAAATCGCAATTGTAATGGGATCGAAAAGTGACTGGGCCACCATGCAGTTCGCTGCCGAAGTCCTGACCCAGCTCGACGTCCCCTTCCATGTCGAAGTCGTTTCCGCTCACCGCACGCCGGACAAGCTGTTCAGCTTCGCCGAGCAGGCTGCCGCCAACGGCTTTGACGTGATCATCGCCGGCGCCGGCGGTGCGGCGCATCTGCCGGGCATGCTGGCGGCGAAAACCCTGGTGCCGGTGTTGGGCGTGCCGGTGCAAAGCGCCGCGCTGAGCGGCGTGGACAGCCTCTACTCCATCGTGCAGATGCCGCGCGGCATTCCGGTGGGCACGCTGGCGATCGGCAAAGCCGGCGCCGCCAACGCCGGGTTGCTGGCGATGCAGATCCTGGCGCTGCACGACGCCGCGCTGGCGCAGCGTTTGGCGGACTGGCGTCAGGCGCAGACCGAAGACGTCTTGAACCACCCCGACCCGCGGGAGGACGCATGAAGCCGGTTTGCGTACTGGGCAACGGCCAACTGGGGCGCATGCTGCGCCAGGCCGGCGAACCGCTGGGCATCGCCGTCTACCCTGTCGGCATCGATGCCGAACCTGAAGCGGTGCCGTATCAGAACAGCGTCATTACCGCCGAGATAGAACGCTGGCCGGAAACCGCGCTGACGCGCGAGCTGGCGACCCACAGCGCCTTCGTCAACCGCGACATCTTCCCGCGTCTGGCGGATCGCCTGACGCAAAAACAGCTGCTCGACCAGCTCGGCCTGGCGACCGCGCCGTGGCAGCTGCTGGCGAGCGCCGCCGAATGGCCGCAGGTATTCGCTGCGCTGGGCGAACTGGCGATCGTCAAACGCCGGGTCGGCGGCTATGACGGCCGCGGCCAGTGGCGCTTGCGTCCGGGCCAGGAAGCCGAACTGCCGGCCGACGCCTATGGCGAGTGCATCGTCGAGCAAGGCATCAATTTCTCCGGCGAAGTGTCGCTGGTGGGCGCGCGCGGCCACGACGGCCGTTCGGTATTCTACCCGCTGACCCATAACCTGCATGAAGACGGCATCCTGCGCGCCAGCGTGGCGCTGCCGCAGCCCAATCCAGCGCTGCAGCAACAGGCCGAGCAGATGCTGGCGGCGATCCTGAACGAGCTGAACTATGTCGGCGTGATGGCGATGGAGTGCTTTATCGTCGGCGATCGGCTGCTGATCAACGAACTGGCGCCGCGCGTGCACAACAGCGGCCACTGGACGCAAAACGGCGCCTCCATCAGCCAGTTCGAGCTGCACCTGCGCGCCATCCTCGGCCTGCCGCTGCCGCAGCCGGTGGTGAGCACGCCGTCGGTGATGGTCAACCTGATCGGCACCGCCGTCAACGAACAGTGGCTGTCGCTGCCGCTGGTGCATCTGCACTGGTATGAGAAAGAGGTGCGCCCGGGCCGCAAGGTCGGCCACCTCAATCTGAACGACCCGAGCGCCGCCGATCTGCGCCAGGCGCTGCAGGCGCTGGCGCCGCTGCTGCCGGGCGAATACCAAAGCGGGCTGGGCTGGGCGCAGCAGAAGCTGGCCTAAGGCTCACGCCGCCGAAAGTAAAAGGGGTTAGCCCAAGGCTAACCCCTTTTTTATGACGACAATTTTAAACCGCTGCGCTTAATCAGAAAAAATATTCTTATTTTTCCTTAGCATACTTCTTATCATCAGATTCACACCCAAAAAACCGCTGATGCCATATCCAAGCGCTGTGACGATATGATTGCGCAAGAAAGGGTAATTAAGGGTCAGATCGTTAGCGATAAGAATCGAAAACCACGGCAACAATGCAACCAGCAATATGCCCGTTCCGTTAAAGAATCCCGCTGAAGCAAGGCCACGCTGCCAACGTCCGAGACGTTCGCGCAAAGGCAAATTTTTTAATTCCGGGATACTTTTAAGTGACCAGTAGATTTTCATTCCCTTCGTTCCTGGTGGTAACCCGCAGATCACACATTATAAAACACGAAAATAATACAGTTTAAAGACGACGCCTCTCTTTTCTGCCAAGCCGGGTGCTTATCACATCCGGCGTTATAAATAGCCGCATCAACCCTCATAACTGCGGAACAGCGCCTTGCCGCGCAGCAGGCGCACGCCCAGCCAGCCGCCGCACAGCGACAGCAGCAGCGCGCTGGCCAGCGGCAGCGCCCACCACAGCACCGGCGTCGGCGTCCACGGGAAGTCAAACACCCGGCTCTGCAGCAGCCACAGCGCCGCCTCGGCGCCCACCGCCGCCGCGATGCCCGCCACCAGCCCCAGCAAAGCAAACTCGCACCACAGCGTGCGGCGCAGCAGCCGTTTACCGGCACCCAGCGTGCGATAGACCACCAGCTCCTGCCGCCGCTGACGCATGCCGACCTGCACCTGCGCCAGCAGCAGCAGGCCGCCGCACAGCACCACCAGCACCACCATCACCTCCAGCGCGCGGCTGACCTGTTGCAGCACGCCGCCGACCTGTTTCAGGATCGCGCCGATGTCCAGCAGGCTGAGCGTCGGGAACTGGCGATTGAGCTGAGTCAGCATCTGGCCGTCGCCGTCGTAGCGAAAGCTGGTGAGCCAGGTCTGCGGCTGGTCGTCCAGCGCGCCCGGCGGGAAGATAAAGTAAAAGTTCGGCTTCAGACTTTCCCAATCCACCTGGCGCAGGCTGGTGACTTTGGCGCTGAACGCCTGGGTATCGCCGCTGAAGGTCAGCGTATCGCCCAGCGTGATCTTCAGCCGCCCGGCGATGCCTTCATCCATCGAAACCTCACCGGTTTTCGGCGGCCAATTGCCCGCCACCAGCGGATTGTGATCCGGCAGATCGGCCAACCAGGTCAGGTTCAGCTCGCGGTTCACCGCCTCGCCGCCCGGATCGTCTTCATGCACCCGCTCGGTCGCCAGCTGCTGGTTTATCTCGGTCAGGCGCACCCGGACGATCGGATAATAGGTTTCCGGCTTGATCTGGTGCTGCTGCAGGAAGGCTTTCACCTGCGGCACCTGTGCCTCGGTCATGTTGAGCAGGAAATAGTTCGGACTGTCCGGCGGCAGCTGTTGCTGCCAGCGTTCGAGCAGATCGCCGCGCAACACCAACAGCAGCGCCAGCAGCATGAACGACAGCGAAAACGCCGCCAGTTGGCTGATGGTCACCCAGGGCTGGTGCAGCAGGCGGTTGACCGCCAGCCGCAGCGCCAGGCTCTTGAGCGTGATGCGGCGCAGCAACAGCAGGCTGCCCCAGCCGATGCCGCCCAGCAGCAGCGCCAGCACCGCCATGCCAGCCAGGATCGCCCACAGCAGCGTGCTGGCCCCCATCAGCGCCACCAACAGCGCCACCACGATCGCCGCCGTCACCGGCAGGAAGTAGCGCAGCGGCCAGACGTTGGCCGTCACGTCGCGGCGCAGCACCCGCAGCGGCTGGGTGGCCAGCAGCTGGCGATACGGCCGCAGCCCGACCAGCAGCGAGATCAGCACCAGCGCGCCGAGCGCCCACAGCCACGGCCAGGCGCCGGCGGCAGGCAACGCAGCCGGTAATACCGGCTTCAGCAGGCGGATCAGCAACGCTTCAAACGCCAGCCCGATCGCCCCGCCGCACGCCGCCGCCAGCGCCATCACCGCCAGCCACTGGCCGACGATCAATTTACGCAGCGCGCCACGCCCGGCGCCGAGGGTTTTCAGCACCGCGATCAGATCGTAACGGCTGCGGCAATAGTGGCTCATCGCCACCGCCACGGCGGCGATCGACAACAGCAGCGTCAGCAGAGCCGACAGCAGCAGGAACTGTTGGGATCGCTGCAGCGACTTGCCGAGCGCGCTGCCGGACTCCTGCAGCCCGAACCAGCGCTGATCCGGCGTCAACTGCGGCGCCAGCCGTTCCTCGTAACGCTGAATATCCGGCTCGGCGCCGGCGAACATGTAGCGGTAGGTCAGGCGGCTGCCCGGCTGCACCGCACCGGTCTTCTCGACGTCCGCCAGGTTGATCATGATGCGCGGCGCGGTCTGGAATGGATTGAAGCCGGCGTCCGGCTCCTGAATGATTTCACCGGCGATACGCAGCGTAGTGTCGCCCACCTCCAGCGAATCCCCCACTTTCACGTTCAGCAGCGCCAGCAAACGCGGCGCCACCAGCACGCTACCCGGTTCGGGCTTGATGTTGGCCGGGCGCGTTTCCAGCTTGCCGTACAGCGGATAGGTCAGATCGGTGGCTTTCACGTCCGCCAGCTGCGGCCGCTCGCCGGCATAGGTCATAGTGGTGAACGACAGCTGGCGGCTCACCTTCAGCCCCTGCTGCTGCGCGTCCAATAGCCAGCCTTCCGGCACCGGATGCGCGCTGCGCAGCACCCGATCGCCGGCGATAAAATCGCGGCTCTGCTGGCTGAGCCCTTTGTCCATGCGATCGCTGATGCTGCCCAGCGCCAGCACGCAGGCGACAGAGAGCGTCAGCGCCAGCCACACGATCAGCAGCGACGGCGAGCGCCATTCGCGCCAGAACCAGCGCCAGATCATGCTTCCTCCCACAGCTTGCCTTCACGCAGCCGCAACCGCCGCTGGCAGCGCGCCGCCAGGGTTTCGTCATGGGTCACCAGGATCAGGGTGGTGTCAAAATCGCGGTTGAGAGAGAACAGCAGGTCGGCGATGCGATCGCCGGTCTGACGATCGAGGTTGCCGGTCGGTTCATCGGCGAACAGCACCCGCGGCCGGCCGCTGAAGGCGCGCGCCAGCGCCACGCGCTGCTGCTCGCCGCCGGACAGCTGCGCCGGCAGGTGATCGAGACGTTTGCCCAGTCCCAGCTGTTCCAGTAACTGCACCGCCTGCTCGCGACTCTGCCTGTCGCTCTCGCCGCGCAGCAGCGCCGGCAGTTGCACGTTCTCCAGCGCGTTCAGCGTCGGCACCAACATGAACGACTGAAACACGAAACCGACGTTCCTGGCGCGCAGCGCGGCGCGGCCTTCTTCGTCCAACGCGGTCAGCGACTCGCCGAGCAAACGCACCTCGCCCTCGCTGCCGTCGTCCAGCCCGGCCAAAATGCCCAGCAAGGTCGATTTCCCCGATCCGGATTCGCCGATCAGGGCGATCGTCTGCGCGGGTTTGACAAGCAGCTCGACTCCGGTAAGGATGGTGAGCTGATGCTCACCCTGACCAACGTGTTTACTAAGATGATGAACTTCAAGAACGTTTTCCGCTGGCATCTTCCCTTCCTTTTGCTGTTGGGATTATTCAGTTTACGCGCTGCCGCCGCCGATACCTTATTGATTTTGGGCGACAGTTTAAGCGCCGGCTACCGCCTGCCGATCGAGCGGGCCTGGCCGACGCTGTTGGCCGAACAGTGGCAGAAAAAACCGGGCGCGCCGCAGCTGGTCAACGCCAGCATCAGCGGCGACACCGCCGCGCAGGGGCTGGCGCGTCTGCCCGCGCTGCTGAAACAGCATCAGCCGCGCTGGGTGCTGATCGAGCTGGGCGCCAACGACGGCCTGCGCGGCTTCCCGGCGCAGGACGTACAGCGCGATCTCGGCCAAATCATCACGCGGGTGCAGCAGGCCGGCGCGCAGCCGCTGCTGATGCAGATCCGCATCCCGCCGAACTACGGCCGCCGCTACACCGAGGCGTTCAGCGCCGTCTACCCGGCGCTGGCCAAGCAGTTCAACATTCCGCTGCTGCCGTTCTATATGGAACAGGTGGTGGTGAAGCCGGAATGGATGCAGGATGACGGATTGCACCCCAATGGGGACGCTCAGCCGTTTATCGCCACCTGGATGGCGGAGCGCCTGGAACCGCTAGTAAAGCATGAGTCTCACTAAATTAGGGTCGTACACTAGGTAAAGTTATGCAAAAAGCGGTATTGATAACCGGCTGTTCCAGCGGGATTGGATTGATTGCGGCGCAGGATCTGCGCAACCGCGGCTACCGGGTGCTGGCCGCCTGCCGTAAGCCGCAGGACGTGGAAAACATGCGCCAGCTGGGGCTGGAAGGCATTGAGCTGGATCTGGACGACAGCGCCAGCGTCGAGCGCGCCGCCGCCGAGGTGATCGCGCTGACCGACGGCCGCCTGTACGGCCTGTTCAATAACGGGGGGTTCGGCGTTTACGGCCCGCTTAGCCGCATTTCGCGCCGCCAGCTGGAGCGGCAGTTCGCCACCAACCTGTTCGGCACCCACCAACTGACCCAGCTGCTGTTGCCGGCGATGTTGCCGCACGGCGAAGGGCGCATCATTCAGACCAGCTCGGTGATGGGGCTGGTCTCCAGCGCCGGGCGCGGCGCCTACGCCGCCAGCAAGTTCGCGCTGGAAGCCTGGTCGGACGCGCTGCGCATGGAGCTGCACGGCAGCGGCATTCAGGTCAGCCTGATCGAACCGGGGCCGATCGCCACCCACTTTAGCCAGAACGTCAACCAGGCGCAGAGCGACAAACCGGTGCACAATCCCGGCATCGCCAAGCGCCTGACGCTGCCGCCGGAGGCCATTCTGCCCAAACTGCGCCACGCGCTGGAAAGCCCGCGCGCCAAACTGCGCTATCCGGTCACCCTGCTGGCGCACGCGATGAGCGTGCTGCGCCGCATTTTGCCGGGCCGCTGTCTGGATTGGCTGCTGCGCAGCAACGCTTAATTCGCCCGACGGGGTTGAAGAATGGCGGCGCGCCCCCATCTACACCCCATGGCTCCGCACGATCAGAGAGAAAAAAGATGCTAGCTCAAGCTGTTGTTGATATTAACGAAACTAACCTGCACCAGACGCTGGAACAGTCGATGTCCATTCCGGTGCTGTTCTACTTCTGGTCCGAGCGCAGCCAACACTGCCTGCAGCTCACGCCGGTGCTGGACAAGCTGGCGGCGGAATACGCCGGTCAGTTCATTCTGGCCAAGGTGGACTGCGACGCCGAACAGATGATCGCCTCCCAATTCGGGCTGCGTTCCATTCCGACGGTCTACCTGTTTAAAGACGGCCAACCGGTCGACGGCTTCCAGGGCCCGCAGCCGGAAGAAGCGATCCGCGACTTGCTGCAGCGTTTCCTGCCGAAGGAAGAAGATCTGAAACTGGCGCAGGCGCAAGAATTGCTGGCCGCCGGCAACGCCGCCGAAGCGCTGCCGCTGCTGAAAGACGCCTGGCAGAGCAGCCAGCAGCGCAGCGACATCGGCCTGACGCTGGCCGAAACGCAGATCGCCCTCAGCCGCAGCGAAGATGCCGAAGCGGTGCTGGCGACCATCCCGTTGCAGGATCGTGATACGCGCTATCAAGGCCTGGTGGCGCAGATTGAACTGTTGAAACAGGCGGCGGACACGCCGGAAATCCAACAGCTGCAACAGCAGGTGCAGCAGCAGCCGGACAACGTCGAGCTGGCGGTGCAGCTGGCGCTGCAGCTGCATCAGGTCGGGCGTAACGAAGAAGCGCTGGAACTGCTGATGGGGCATCTGAAGAAGGATCTGGCCGCCGCCAACGGCAACGCGCGCAAGACGCTGATGGACATTCTGGCCGCACTCGGCACCGGCGACGCGCTGGCCGCTAAATATCGCCGCCAGCTGTACTCACTGCTGTACTGATACTCGTCATGCTTGAAGCTGCATCCAGGCGGCAAAGGTGAGAAGCCCTGGGAGCTTAGATAACTAAGCGACCAGGGCTCGAACGTGCAGTCAGCTTGAAATATGGCGGGGATATCAGCGATAGACCCGCACCCCGCCCTCCACGCCCGCCGGGCTGAACAACACCTGCCACAGCTGAATGTTGCGCGAACGGAACGCGCCGGCGCAGGCGTTCAGGTAATAAGTGAACATGCGCTCGAAGCGCTCGGAATAACCGCCCGCCAATTCCGGCCACGCCCGTTTGAAATTCTCCAGCCAGGCCATCAGCGTGCGATCGTAATCGGCGCCGAAGTTGTGCCAATCCTCCATCACGAAACGCCCTTCGCTGGCCTCGGCGATATGCCGCACCGAAGGCAGGCAGCCGTTGGGGAAGATGTATTTGTCTATCCAGGCATCGACGTTAAGGTCGGTTTGATTGGAACCGATGGTGTGCAGCAAAAACAGGCCGTCCGGCTTCAGGTTGCGTGCCGCGACGCTGAAATAGGTCTCGTAGTTTTTCGGCCCGACGTGCTCGAACATGCCGACCGACACGATGCGATCGAACTGACGATCCAGATCGCGGTAATCCTGCAGCAAGATCTCGACGTCCAGCCCTGCGCAGCGTGCCTGCGCCAGCTTCTGCTGCTCGGCCGAAATGGTCACGCCGTGCACCGCGACGCCGTAGTTTTGCGCCGCAAACTGCGCCAGCCCGCCCCAGCCGCAGCCGATATCCAGCAGCGTCATGCCCGGTTTCAGCTGCAGCTTCTCGCAGATCATCCGCAGCTTGGCCTGCTGCGCCTGCTCCAGCGTCTGCGCCTCTTTCCAGTAGCCGCAGGAGTATTGCATGTAAGGATCGAGCATCGCCCGGAACAGGTCGTTGCCGATGTCGTAATGCTCTTTGCCCACCTGCCAGGCGCGCTTGCGCGATTGGCGGTTGAACAGCCGGGCATAGGCGATGCGCGCGATGTCGCTCAGGCTTTTCGGCAGGCGCTCATCGACGCCGGCCTGCAGAATGCGGGTAAACAGCATGTCCAGCCGTTCGCATTCCCACCAGCCGTCCATATAGCTCTCGCCGAAGCCGAGCGAGCCTTCCTGCAAAATGCGTTTGAACAGGGCCGGGTTGTGCACCCGAATATCCCAGGCGCGCGGGCCGTTGATGGCGACGCCGGCTTCGGCCAGCATCTCCTCTACAATGCGATACCAGCGGTCTTTCTTCTGGGCGAGTTCATCAACACTGAGCGAATCCATAACAATCCTTGGCCGAAATGTCATTTCAAAAAGCATAGTCGCAAATAAAAATGACAAATTTTTGACGGTAAACACGGGGGTGTTTTTACTCTAGCCAAGGCGAGCAACATCATGAAATGAATAAAAATTATTGAAATCATGCCATTTAGGCATACTTATCCGCCAACTGTGCCAGACTTATTTCAATAACGTTTTTCTCCCTGTTCGGAACAGCGGTTCCGCTTATGGCGGAGTCGCCAATGTCCTGGATTAAGTCGCGGTATCGGTAGGCATTTTTCCGGCGCTGACGTAATATCTGTTTACATATGTCTGACAGGAGGTTTGCATGCTTACTTTTATTCCCATCGTGATCGTCGTCGCGCTGATTGTGGTGTTCGCCGGCGTCAAAATTGTGCCGCAGGGGTTCCAATGGACGGTAGAACGCTTCGGCCGCTATACCAAGACGCTGATGCCGGGCCTGAACCTGGTGGTGCCGTTCATGGACCGCATCGGCCGCAAAATCAACATGATGGAGCAGGTGCTGGATATCCCCTCGCAGGAAGTGATTTCCCGCGATAACGCCAACGTCGCCATCGACGCGGTGTGCTTTATCCAGGTGGTCGACCCGGCGCGCGCCGCCTACGAGGTCAGCAACCTCGAACAGGCGATCGTCAACCTGACCATGACCAACTTCCGCACCGTGCTCGGCTCGATGGAGCTGGACGAAATGCTGTCGCAGCGCGACAGCATCAACAGCCGCCTGTTGCACATCGTCGATGAAGCGACCAACCCTTGGGGGGTGAAGATCACCCGTATCGAGATCCGCGACGTGCGGCCGCCGGCGGAGCTGATCGCCTCGATGAACGCCCAGATGAAGGCTGAGCGCACCAAGCGCGCCGACATCCTGGAGGCGGAAGGGGTGCGTCAGGCGGCCATTCTGCGCGCCGAGGGTGAGAAACAATCGCAGATCCTGAAGGCTGAGGGCGAACGCCAGTCGGCATTCCTGCAGGCGGAAGCGCGTGAACGCGCCGCCGAGGCCGAGGCGCGCGCCACCCAGTTGGTGTCCGACGCCATCGCCAGCGGCAACATTCAGGCGGTGAACTACTTCGTGGCGCAGAAATACACCGACGCGCTGCAAAAGATCGGTTCTTCCAACAACAGCAAAGTGGTGATGATGCCGCTGGACGCCAGCAGCCTGCTCGGCTCGATCGGCGGCATTACCGAACTGCTGAAAGAAAGCAAAGGCAAATAATCATGCTCGAACTGATCGCGGCGAATCCGCTGTGGTTTTGGCTCTCCCTCGGGGGCGTGTTGCTGGCGGCGGAAATGCTCGGCGCCGGCGGCTACCTGCTGTGGAGCGGCGTGGCGGCGCTGTTGGTCGGCGTCCTGATCTGGCTGCTTCCGCAACTTTCCTGGGCGTGGCAAAGCGCGACCTTCGCCGTCCTGACCGTCGTCGTCGCTTACCTGTGGTGGTACTGGCTGCGCCGGCGCCCGGCGGCCGCATCCGGCGGGTCGCCGGTGCTCAACCAGCGCAACCGCCAGCTGATCGGCACCCGCGCCACGCTGACGGAACCGATGCACAACGGCATGGGCCGCATCAATATCGGCGACAGCAGCTGGCGCGCGCAGGCGGCGGAAGATCTGCCTGCCGGCACTGAAGTGGAAGTGGTGGCGGTGGAAGGGGTCACGCTGGTGATCCGCGCCATCAGCCGTTAATTCGAACGACAGCATCCCGCCAGATTATTGATGATGGGGCACTCCGCCCCCTCGTCGCCCGGACATTGTTCCGCCAGCGTCAACAGGCGTTGGCGCATTTCTCCCAGTTCGCTGATGTGCCTTTCGATCTCCGCCACCTTCTGCAGCGTGCGCGCCTTCACGTCGGCGCTGTGGCGGGCCGGATCGTTGAATAACGCCACCAGCTCACGGCACTCGTCCAGGTTGAAGCCCACCTGCCGCGCCTGGCGCAGCAGCGTCAGCTCTTCAACGTGCCTGGCGGAATAATGGCGATAACCGTTATCGCTGCGGATCGGGGCGGTAATCAGCGCTTTCTCCTCGTAAAAACGAATCGTCTTGCTGGTTAACCCGGTCTTTTTCGCGACGTCGCTAATATTCATTTTTTCCTCCGGAATGCTCCTGCTCATCTCCTATCTTAAGCCGCTTTCCGCCACTCACCAAGCCTCAACGCCCTACCGTCGATATCGATGAGAAACCGATAACCACATCCAAAAGATAGATACTTCACCTGCAAAGTATTCACCAAAAAACAATAGATAATCTAACCTATTAAAATTTGATCAAATTAAGATTTTTATTATATGTAAATTTTTGTGTATAAATAACACAAAATAAAACACAATTAAAACAACAAAATAAAAACACAAATTAACAAAATTGTAATAATAGACCACACAAATAAACATTTATTTACATTTACCATTACTTTGCCTGTTTGAGTTTTGGCCACCTCCAAACTAGAAATATTAGCTAATTTAATCTCTCAACCCAATGGCGGAGTTCGTCATGGATTTTAACTTATCAAGTGAGCAGCAGGCTCTAAGCGAATCCGCTCAGCGTTTTGCCCGCGAGGTGCTGGATCAGGATGCGCATGCTCGGCTTTCACGGCAGGTATTAAGCCTGGATTTGTGGCGACAAGCCGCCGCCTATGGTTTTACCCGAGCCCCCGTGACGACCGCGTTCGGCGGATTGGGCATGAATGCGCTCGATACTGCACTGATGATTGAGGCGCTGGGTAAAGGCAGCCGCGACATCGGCATGTCCTTCTCGCTCTGCGCCCATCTGTGCGCCTGCGTGATCCCGCTTTCCCGCTTCGGTTCCGAGGCATTAAAAGCGCGCTATCTCGAAGCGTTGGCGGCCGGAAAACTGATCGCGGCGAATGCGGCGACAGAGCCGGACGCCGGTTCCGATATTTATGCCATGAAATCAACCGCTCAACCCTGTGAAGGCGGCTACCGGCTCAACGGAAACAAAATTTTCATCACCAACGCGCCGATTGCCGACATCTTCATCGTCTATGCGAAAACCCATCCCGAACATGGCTTTATGGGCGTGTCCGCATTTGTGCTCGAGAAAGGGATGCCAGGCTTAAACGTAGGCGCCGTCAGCCCGAAAGATTGCCTCTCCAACTGCCCGTGGAGCGAACTGACCTTCAACGACGTCTTCATCCCAGAGGCCCAACGGCTCGGTATGCCGGGCGCCGGCGGCGCCATCTTCCACGATTCAATGATCTGGGAAAAGGGCTGCCTGTCGGCTCTGTTTATCGGCGCAATGGAGCGCGTGTTCGACAGCGCGCTGGACTATGCCAAACAACGCCGACAATTCGGCAAAGCGATCGGCCAATTTCAGTCCGTCTCCAACCGCATCATCGAGATGAAACTGCGTCTGGAACAGTGTCGGCTAATGCTCTACCGCGCCTGTTGGAAGCACGATCGGGGCCAGGATGCCGAGATCGACATCGCCATGAGCAAACTGTTGATTTCCGAATATGCCGTGCAGTCCGCGCTGGACGCGATTCAAATCTTCGGCGGAGCCGGCATGGATCAAGAACTCGGTCTGGTGCGCCACTTGCTGAACGTGATCCCCAGCCGGATCTTCTCCGGCACCAACGAGATACAAAAAGAAATTGTCGCCCGCAAGCTGGGTCTGCGGGGAGGCGCATGATGATCGTTCAACGCGTTTTTGCCGTGCTCTATATGTTGGCCGGCCTGGCGAAAGCCTTCCCTCAGTTGGAAAACGTCGCCGATATTCTGCAGCAGGCGGCCGTGGCGAACCAGGGCACCTGGTACGCCGGGGCGACGGCTTGGTTGGCGGCGCAGGGTACGGTGGTTAACGCGCTGATCGGCGTGGCGCTGTTTGCCTCCGGTGCGGTCTTGATGTTCAACCCGCGTTGGACGCCATTGATCATCTACTGCCAGCTGCTGATGATGGCGGGATTTGTCACGATCCTGCACCGCGCCCAGCCGCAGGTCATGTTGCTCGATGCGATTTTCGCGCTGGCGGCGCTGTACATGCTGCGTCAGCAGCACCACCGCAAACCCAAGCCGCGCACGTTCCCCACGCGCGACTTTTCCACGCCCACGCCGGCGGCAGGCGGCCCGGTAACCCCCGCGCTGGACGGCGAGTATGACGTGGTGATCATCGGCGGCGGCGTCTCCGGTTTGGCCGCGGCCAGCGAACTGACCGATCGCCGGGTTTTGGTTCTGGAAAAAAGCGCCTCCTTCGGCGGCAACGCCCGCTACAGTACGGTGAACCGCCTGAAATTTCCTATCGCCGGCGTCTGCTTCCAGGAACCGCTGCCGAATTCTTTCATGGCGCAACTGCTGAAGAAAATCGGTCTGAGCGGCGTATATAAATCCAATGAAAAGGACACGCTGGTATTTTTCGACACCGTCTTGCTGCTCCGCTGCCTGGGTGAAGTCGTCGTCGGTTTTATCAAACAACCGGTCTACCTGCTTAAACCGGCCGTCTGGCGCCTGACGGGACAACTATTCCTGCATGCCTTGATCGGTAAACCTTATGTTATCGCGGCAAAACAGCTGGGCGATCCGATCTTTGCCGATCTGTACGCCTTCCTGGATACCTTCTCGCCGCGCGGCGAGCGGTATCCCAGCCTGCCCTGGACGCCGCAGAGCGCCTGGAGCAAAACGAATATGGCGCTGCTCGACACTATCCCGCTGTACACTTATCTGTTCGAACCGCACAAACTGGATCAGATACCGACGGATCTGCGGCCACCGAGAAAATTCGGCAAGCTGGTAGAGAATGCCGTCAGCACCACGCTGCGCGTGGAATGTCTCGATATTCGCGAAGTCTCCGCCTATGTCGGATTGCACTTCCTGGTGGGGTATTTACGCGGCAATCTGGTCACGCTGCCGGGCGGTAACGGCAGCATCAGCGCCGGGCTGCTCGACTATCTTGAGGAACAAAACAACGTCAGGCTGCAAAGCCGCGTACAGCTTCAAAGCATCACGCCCGGCGGCGACGAAACGGTGATCCGGTTCAGCGTCAATGGTGCGACCAGCGAAATCAGAGCCAAACAAGTGATCTGGGCCGCCCCCAAAACGCATGTGCCCACCTGGTTGCCCACCCTGCCCAAAGAGCAATTGGCGGCGATCCGCCAGATCCGCCATGAAGATTACTACCTGGCTAACGTGCTGTTGAAAAAACCGATCCTCGAACGCTCGTTCGGCGGCTATCTGATCGAGCCGGAAAACACCCGCACACCTTACTATTGGAGCAAAGCCGGCACCTGCCTGGTCGCCAATTGGATGGACAATCACCTCAGCGCGGAAGCCGGGGTATTAACCCTGCTCAAACCGACCACTCGCCCAGAGCGGCAAGGTCGCACCGCGCAAAACGAGTTCCCGGCGCTGCAGCAACAGACCTATGTCGAAATCGCCAAAGTGCTGGGCAACATGGGCATTGACGCCGACATCATTGAAGACATTCAAATCTGGTTCTGGCCCGCGGGTCTGGTGACCTCGGTCGCCGGGCAACAGGCCCAGGGCGTGTTTCACCAGGCCAGCAGGCCGTTTGAGAATATTCACTTCGCCAATCAGGACAGCGTGGGCATCGGTAATATCGAAAGCGCGGTGTTAGCCGGACTGAACGCCGCCAAAGCGGTGAGAGAACGCCTCGCAATGCCCGTTACGCCTGCGGAGGTGATGTCATGAATCCTACCCTGGTGGTTGAACTTTCCGGCGATAAAACGCTGGAACCCCATCGCCTGGGCGGCAAAGCCCATTCGTTGAATCATTTGATTCAGGCGGGCTTGCCGGTGCCGCCGGCGTTTTGCATCACCGCGCAGGCTTACCGGCAGTTTATCGAATTCGCCGTGCCGGGAGCGCTGCTCGACACGGGCGCACCGGGCAACGTGCGCGATATGATTTTGAGCGCCGCTATCCCCGCCCCGCTCGATCTGGCGATCCGTCACGCCTGCAAACAGTTGGGCGACGGCGCCTCGCTCGCCGTGCGCTCTTCGGCGCTGGAAGAAGACGGCCTGACCCACTCTTTCGCCGGGCAATACGACACTTACCTGCACGTGCGCGGGGATGACGAGGTGGTGCGCAAGGTGCAATCCTGCTGGGCGTCGCTCTGGGCGGAACGCGCCGCCCAGTATAGCCGGACATCGGCGGCGCAGAGCGATATCGCCGTCGTCTTGCAAATCATGGTGGATGCAGACGCCGCCGGCGTCATGTTTACCCAAGATCCGCTGACAGGCGATGCCAACCACATCGTCATCGACAGCTGCTGGGGGCTGGGGGAAGGCGTGGTATCCGGACAAGTCACCACCGACAGCTTCATTTTGGATAAGGCGAGCGGCGAGATCCGCGAGCGGCAAATTCGTCACAAACCGCACTATTGCCAACGCGATCCGCAGGGACGGGTCACGCTGCTGCAAACGCCCGAAGCCAGGCGAGACGCCCCCAGCTTAACCCCGGAACAGCTGCAACAGCTTGCCAGGCTGGCCCGGCAAACGCGGATGATTTACGGCACGGAACTGGATATCGAATGGGCGGTGAAAGACGATCGCGTGTGGCTCCTGCAGGCGCGGCCGATCACCACGCAGGCCAAACCGGTTCAGATGCTTTACGCCAACCCGTGGGAAAGCGATCCGACGATCAAGGAACGGGCCTTTTTCTCCCGAATGGACACCGGCGAGATCGTCACCGGCTTGATGACGCCGCTGGGGCTGTCGTTTTGCCAGTTCTACCAAAAGCATATTCATGGCCCGGCGATCAAAACCATGGGGCTGGCGGATATCGGCGATTGGCAGATTTATATGGGGTATTTGCAAGGCTACGTCTATCTGAATATCTCCGGATCGGCCTACATGCTCCGCCAATGCCCGCCCACCCGCGACGAAATGAAGTTCACGACCCGCTACGCCACCGCCGATATCGATTTCAGCGGGTACAAAAACCCCTATGGCCCCGGCGTACAGGGATGGGCTTATCTCAAGAGCGCCTGGCATTGGCTGAAACAGCAGAGGCATAACCTGCGCAGCGCCGGCGCGACCGTCGATGCCATGATCGCCCTGCGCCAGCGCGAGACGCGCCGCTTTCTGGCGCTGGATCTGACGACCATGACACATCAGGAACTGGAGCGAGAACTCAGCCGCATCGACGGTTACTTCCTCGACAGCTGCGCCGCCTATATGCCCTTCTTCCTTCAGTCGTTCGCGCTCTACGATGCGCTGGCGCTGACCTGCGAACGTTATCTCAAAGGCCGCGGCAACGGATTGCAAAATCGCATCAAGGCGTCGATGAACAACCTACGCACCATCGAAGTCACGCTGGGCATTCTCAGCCTGGTGGAGACGGTCAATCGTCAACCGGCGTTGAAGGCCCTGTTCGAGCGACACAGCGCACAGGAACTGGTCACCGTCCTGCCCACCGCTCCCGAATCGCGCGCCTTCTGGCAAAGCGACTTCAGCGCCTTCCTGTTCGAGTTCGGCGCCCGTGGCCGCCAGGAGTTCGAATTGAGTCTTCCGCGCTGGAACGACGATCCCAGCTACCTGCTGCAAGTGATGAAAATGTATCTGCAACATCCGGTGGATCTGCACACGAAACTGCGGGAAACAGAGCGGCTGCGCCATGAAGACAGCGCGACGCTGCTTAAAGCGATGCCCTGGTTTGGCCGGATGAAGCTGAAGTTCATCACCAAACTGTATGGCGTGATGGCCGAACGCCGCGAAGCGACCCGACCAACCTTCGTCACCGAAACCTGGTTCTACCGCCGCATCATGCTGGAAGTGCTGCGGCGCCTGGAGGCGCAAGGCCTGGTCAAACCGGCCGATCTGCCCTATGTGGACTTCGAGCGCTTCCGCGCGTTTATGGCGGGGGAACAGTCGGCGCAGGAAGCGTTCGCCGCCGATCTGATCGAGCGCAATCGCCACCAGCATCTGCTGAACCTGCATGCGGAAGAGCCGCCGATGGCGATCGTCGGGGGGTATCAGCCCAGGATGAAAGCCCCCACGGCGGAAAACGCCGCCGGCATGCTGTCCGGCCTGGCGGCCAGCCCCGGCAAAGTGGTGGCGAAAGCGCGCGTCATCACCGACCTGCTGGCGCAGGCCGGCGAGCTGCAGCCCAACGAAATCCTGGTGGCGCGCTTTACCGACGCCAGCTGGACCCCGCTCTTCGCGCTGGCGGCGGGCATCGTCACCGATATCGGCTCTGCGCTGTCCCACAGCTGCATCGTCGCACGCGAATTCGGCATCCCCGCGGCGGTCAATCTCAAGAACGCCACCCAGTTGATCAACAGCGGCGACACCTTGATTCTCGACGGCGACAGCGGGACGGTCATTATTCAACGCGGAGAACGTGCCGATGGCTAGTCAGCACCACATCCGGCGAAGGTAAACCATCCGCCTGAACACAGCACAATTCAACGAAGGTGATGCGCGCGGCAACCGCCGCCTGCAGAGACCGTCGCGGGCTTTGTCGTGCCGAATTTGCCCGCCTGGCTGAAGCCGTCACTCCATTTTGGCTGCACAAGGAACTCATCATGACGACCCTGACAGGACAAGCAAGACTCACCAACTCCGCCGCCTACGAGCAAGTGTGGCAAGCGGAGCGCCAGGCCTGCCGCACCGACGCGGATCCCGACACCCTGACGGTCGGCGTGGTGGTGGTGACGCGCAACCCGGCGTTTTTCCAAACCGGGCTTAGCGTACTGAACGATATCCGCGATTATGTTTTCAACCGCGTGCATATCCAGTCCGAGATGCCGCTGAAACTGTTGGATCTGGCGGCGGACTCGCTTTATCTGGCCGCGCGCGAAAAGGCGCTGCACTTTCTCAAAGGCCAAAACAAGGCTATCAACGTTCGCATCATCCAATGCGCCAGCCTGGCCGAGGCCACCGGCAAGATCATCTATACGCATGCGCTGGAACAGCGTCCCGAATTTCATTTGGGCATGCTGTTCTACGATCAGACCACGCCGGCCGGCGTCGATGACAGCATCGAACAGATCGATCGCGATCTGGACGCCTTTTATAGCGCCTTGCAGCGCAGCGGCATTCCCGCGTTTTACACCACCTTCTCCACCGTTGCGTTCATTCGCCAGCTGCGATCGCCCTTCCGCTACCTGCCGCAGCAATACCGCGAAATCGTGCGCAGCGAAGATCCGGCGATCTTCCAAACCGAGCTGTTGTGCCTGTGGATGGACTTCTTCGAGATGAACTACACCAACCGCCGGGTCAAGCCGATCGGCGCGCTGGCGCTGCACAACACGCTGGGTGAGCAGCTGATTCAATTTTTCGAGCGTACCGCCGCCGAACGCTGGCTGGTGTCCTATTACACCGGGTCGATCATCTCCAATCTGATCGGCTATCTGGATCGGCATGCGGAGGCGCGCGGCGCGCTGATCCTGCGCGGCCCTAACGAACACGCCATCGCCTGCGGCGCCATGGCCAACTGGCAGCTGTATCGCATGCCGTTCCTCGGCGTAGTGACCTCCGGGATGATGGATGAATTCAAGGGTACGCTGGCCAACCTCAAGGAAACCGCCGCCCAGGGCATCATCGTCGCGGCGGAAAACCGTGGCAATCAGTGGTACAGCTTCCAGGGAACGCTGACGCCGACGGAGGACATGCGCGAAGTGCTTATCGCCCGCCGCATCCCGTTCGTTTATATCGATGACGTCGAAATGATCGGCGCCGGCTTGACGGAAGCCTTCCGCCTTTATCATCAAGGCCAGGGGCCGGTGGTGATTCTGGCGACGCAAAACGTGCTGGAGTCGACCCTGTCGCTGGAGGGCGCCGTCTGCGATCCCTCGCCGATCCCGGTTCTGTCGGCGGACGATCCGCTGCCGATGAGCGAAAGCCTGGCACAGGCGATAGCGCTGATCAACCGCGGGCCGGAACGGCTGGTGTGGCAGTTGGGCCCGGTCAGCGACGACGAATACGCCCTGATCCATGACATCGCCGACGCCGCCGGCATCGCCCTGGTGGACTCGTTGGCCCATCCCGGCTCGGCGCCGAAATATTATCAGGGCCGGCGCAATCCCCACTACCTGGGCACCCTGGCGATTTACGGCTATAGCCCGCGCGTCTACAACTTCCTGCACACCAATGACAAGCTCAACGCCATGAGCGAGCAGAGCCTGTTTATGATCAAAAGCCGCGTCGCTCAGATCACCACCCCCTTCTCCGACGGCAGGCTGGAGCGCAAGGTTCATCTGGTGCAGCTCACGCACGATGATCGCCATCTGTCGCCCTATGCCGATCTGCACCTGCACATGAACTGTCTGGCGTTCCTGCGCACGGTGAAAGCGCATCTCGACGTCGATCCGGCATTGCGGGAAAGACGCCGCGCGTTGATCGCCGCCTATCTCGATTCGCCTTCCGACGTGGTCAGCCAGCTTCCCAGTCTGCCCATGTCGGCCAACTACTTCTTCTGCCAGTTGAACCGAGTGATTGAAGAGTTGATCGAAACGGAGGGCTTCGATTTTACCGGCGTATATGACGTCGGCCGGTGCGGCATCTCCGCCGCGCGCAACGTCGCCAAAACGCGCCGCGGCTTTTCCGGCTGGTATGGTCGCGCCCTGATGGGCGACGCTCTGCTGGCCACCGGCTACCTGGCTTACACCAGCCCAAGCCACGTGATGGCGTTTATCGGCGACGGCGCTAAAGGGATCGTACCGGACATCCTGCCGGCTTTTATCGACAACATTCTCACCCATCCGCAGTTGCTGAATAAAAGCATCACCGTCTTCTATTTATGCAACGGCGGTCTGTCCGTCATCAATACCTATCAGGAACGCATTCTGTTCAATCGCACCTCGCGGCAAATGCGGTTGGTGAACGTCGAACAGCCGGACGTCGAACAAACGGTCAATAACTTCCATATCCAGAGCAAAACGCTTACGCATTTCGACGAAGACGTCATTCGCCAGGCGCTGACCACCCCGCACCGACTCAATCTGTTCTCCGTGGTGCTGGGACACAACAATGAAGGCGACGGTATCTCGCTGGCCACCGCCAAAGGCTGGCAGCGCGATCCGAGCGACCACGACGCCCTGCAGGAGCGCAAAGCCTGGGCAGCCCAACAGCCCGAATCGACCAGCACCGCCTTCGACCAAGATCCTACACAGGAAGCCACCTCATGAAATTCGGATTCATCGCTCATCCCACCTCGCTGGGGTTGAAACGTTACGTCAAAATGCTCGATCTGCTGCAACGCAACTCGACCGAGCAGCACAGCGGCTATACGCGTGAACTGTGGGAACGACAAAACCTGGTTCCCTTTATGAACTTCGCCAGGATCACCTCGGCGACCGGCGCCACTTGCGAAGGGGTGATCAAATACATGCCGCTGGTGGCGGATGAGATGCTGGCCGACGCACGCGGTATCGCCGCCAGGGTGGTCCAAGGCATCGAAGAGCTGGCCGGCGATGGCGCCGAACTGGTCGGTCTCGGCGGTTTTACCTCTATCGTTGGGCGACGCGGCGAAGCCACCGCGGAAAAGTCGCCGGTGCCGGTCACCTCCGGCAACTCGCTGACCACCTACGCCGGCTACAAGGCCTTGATGCAGATCCAGTCCTGGCTGGAAATTCGCCCGGAGGAGGAACCCGTCGCCATCGTCGGCTATCCGGGGTCGATCTGCCTGGCGCTAAGCCGTCTGCTGCTGGCGCACGGTTTCTCTCTCCATTTGCTGCACCGCGCCGGCAACCATGATCGCAGCGAACTGCTCAGCCATTTGCCCGAGGAGTATCACTCGCGCGTCACCCTGACCAGCGATCCCGAAGATCTCTACCCGCGCTGCAAACTGTTTGCCGCCGCGACCTCCGCCGGCGGCGTGATCGACCCCGCCAGACTGCAACCCGGTTCGATCTTCATCGACGTGGCGCTGCCGCGCGATATCGCTTCGGAAACGCGCCCGGCGCGGGATGACATTCTGATCATCGACGGCGGCTGCGTCACCGCCACCGATGCGGTCAAGTTAGGTGGAGAATCGCTCAACGTCACCATCAAGCAACAATTGAACGGCTGCATGGCGGAAACCATTGTGCTGGCGCTGGAAAACCGGCGGGAAAACTTTTCGCTGGGCCGCTATCTGGCGCCGGAAAAAGTGCTGGAGATCGGTGAAATCGCCGAGCGCCACGGGTTCTTCGCCTATCCGCTGGCCTCGTACGGCGAGCGCATCGATCGGCAGAGCGTGACCAATCTCAAGCGCTACTACCACCATGACATCTATGCCGGGGAACCGGCTGATGCGGCGCTACCCGCATCGCGCCTGGCGTTTATCGATGCGGTCATCGCCCAAACGCCGGCCAGGGAAGACACCCTCGACCGCTATCATCAATACATCAACCCCATGATGGTGGACTTCCTCAAGTTGCAGCGCTGCGACAACGTTTTCCGCAGCGCCGCCGGCACCCAGTTGTATGACGATGCGGGCGAGGCTTTCCTGGACATGGTGGCGGGCTACGGGTGCCTAAACCTGGGCCACAACCCGCAGCCAGTGGTCAACGCGCTGAAAAACTACCTCGACGCTCAAGGCCCCAACTTCATTCAATACATTTCCATTCCCGAACAGACCGCCAAGCTGGCCGAAGTGCTCTGTCGTCTGGCGCCGGGCAACATGGGCCGGGTGTTCTTCAGCAACTCCGGCACCGAAGCCGTCGAGGCCGCGATGAAGATCGCCAAGGCCTCGACGGGCAAGCCGGGCATCGCCTATCTGCGCAACAGTTACCACGGTAAAACGCTGGGCGCGTTGTCCATCACCGGACGAGACAAACACCGCCGCTATTTCACACCGCTGCTGGACGCGATGGTGGAAGTGCCGTTCGGCGATCTCGCCGCGCTGCGGGAAGCGCTGAACCGTGAAGACGTCGGCGCGCTGATGATCGAACCGATCCAGGGCGAAGGCGGCGTACATATCCCGCCCGCCGGTTACCTGCAGGCGGTGCAGCAGCTCTGCCGCGAGACCGGCGTGCTGCTGATGGTGGACGAAGTGCAAACCGGGCTTGGGCGCACCGGCAAACTTTTCGCCTGCGAATGGGACGGTATCGAGCCGGACGTGCTGATGCTGTCGAAATCCCTGTCCGGCGGCCTGATCCCCATCGGCGCCACGCTGTGCCGAACCGATCTTTGGCAAAAAGCCTATGGCACGGCGGACCGCTTCCTGGTGCACAGCTCCACCTACGGCGGCGGCAACCTCGCCTCGGTCGTCGCCCTCAGCGCGCTGCGCGAGATCCTGGCGCAGGATTTGGTCGGCCATGCCGAACGGATGGGCGCCTACTTTAAGCAGGCACTGAGCGAGATCGCCGCCCGCTATCCGTTCGTCAGCGAAGTGCGCGGCCGCGGCCTGATGCTGGGGATCCAGTTCGATCAGGCGTTCACCGGCGCGGTCAACGCCTCCGCCCGCGAATTCGCCACCCGGCTGCCGGGCGATTGGCACACCACCTGGAAATTCTTGCCCGATCCGGTGCAAGCCCATCTGCGGGCGGCGATGGATCGCATGGAACAGGCGCTCGGCGAAATGTTCTGCATGAAATTCGTCACCAAGCTGTGCCAGGACCACAAGATCCTGACCTTCATTACCGCCAACAGCTCGACGGTGATCCGTATTCAACCCCCGCTCATCATCAGCAAAGCCGAGATCGACCGTTTCGTCGGCGCCTTTGCCACGGTGTGCGAGGAACTCTCCACCTTTTTAGACTAGGGAGCCAGCAATGCCTTTAACCAAGCAAGATGCCGTCAATCAGATGATGGGCTTTTTCCAGGCCAAGGCGCTGACCGCCGCGCTGGCGCTGAAGCTGTTCGATCAGCTGCGCGATCGGGACGCCGACGCGGCGCACATCGCCGCGCGGCTTGACTGCCCGGCGCGTTCCACCGAGCAGTTGCTCATCGCGCTGCGGGCCATGGGGTATCTCGACCAACGAGACGGCCTTTATCATTTGCCCGCCGCCCACCGGGCTTTTCTGTTGAGCGACGAACCCCAGTGGCTGGGATGGCTGGGCCGCCACATCGATACCTTCCTGTATCCGCTGTGGGGCGAGCTGAAAACGGCGGTGCGAAACGATGCCCACCAGCGCCGCACGGTCTTCGGCGATGACCGCAGTTGGTTCGACATCCTGTACCAAAATCCGGACGACGTGGCGGACTTCCAGGAATTTCTCGGTAAATTCGCCGCGCCCTTTATCGCCGGCTTTGTTCGCGATTACGACTTCTCGCAACACCGTGCGTTTTTGGACATCGGCAGCGGGATCGGCAGCCTGCCGATGGCGATCGCCGACGCTTATCCGGGGATCGCACTCGCGATCTGCGAACTGCCGCAGGCCTCGGCGTTCTTGCGCGACAAGCTGACGCTGCAAGGCTATGGCGAACGCATTGACGTCGTGGAGGGCGATGTCATCAGCGGCGATCTGCCGATCGGCGGCTATGACCTGATCCACCTGGGATGGATGCTGCACGACTACGCCCCGGAAACTCAACTGACCATCCTGCGCAACATCTATCGGGCGATGCCGGCCGGCGGCCGCTTCATCGCTTCCGAAACGCCGCTGAACGAAGACAAATCAGGGCCGGAATTTACTGCCCTGCTGTCGCTGAACATGCTGGTCTCCACCGACGGCGGCATAGAGAGCAGCGCGCAGGAATACCTGGACAGATTCCGTCTGGCGGGATTCAGCAACGCGCGCATCATGAAAATAGCCGGCCCACGCACCCTGATCGTCGGCGAAAAATAACCAGTTAGCAACGGGAGCTCGCAATGTTAGAAAGCAAATTGATCCAGCATATCGCCACCCAGTATCTGGATGGCGATCACGACGGCCTGAATGCTCAAACCCCGCTGTTTGAACTGAACGTCGTCGATTCCGCCTCCATTTTCGATCTGGTGGATTTTCTGCGTCAGGAGTCTCATGTCGCCATCGGCATGCATGAGATCCATCCGGCGAACTTCGCCTCGGTGCAGGCGATGGTCGCGCTGGTGCAACGGTTGCAAGCGCAAGTCGCCGCAGGGGGTGTCGCATGAGCGTTCACGCCGTCGATAGCGCCGCAAACGCGCATGAAGCCGTCCGGCAGTCGGTGCTGCACACCTTCGCCCGGCTGACCGAGTACGAACCGTCGGCACTGGCCCTGACCAGCCATCTGGAAAACGATTTGGGCGTCGACTCCATCGCGCTGGCGGAAATTGCCATGGTGCTGAACCGTCAGTTCCAATTAAATACGCCGCTGGCGATCCAGGAGATCAAAACCATTCAGGATGCGCTCGACGGTATTTTGCAGCGCGGTTTCACGCTGCCGACGCCGAACGCCGCCGCGCAACCTGCCCCCGAGACGCCTCAGGCCTGGTTGAGCGCTCTCGTGCGCCAGGTGTTCGCCACCCACAGCGGATATGAAGTGCGTGATCTGTCCCCCGACGCCGCCATCGAAGGCGACCTGGGCATCGACTCCGTAGCGGTGGTGATGGCGCGCAACGAGTTGCTCAAAACGCTGGGCCTGGACGATAACGCAGCGCTGGCGGAGTGCCGCACGCTGGCTGAGCTGGAGCACAACCTGGCGGCGCGGCTGGTTCAGGAACAGGGTGAAGCGTGGTTCAGCCGCTTTGGCCAGCACACCGCCGCGTCCGCCGCGCCGCAGCCCACCAAGGCGCCCGCATCGCCGGACGCGCGCGATGAGCTCGGCGATCCGCGCACCATGCGGGACTTCGTCGGCATCGAGCACCCGGATTTGTTCCATAAAACGCGTGAATTCGGCGCTTTTTATCGCGATAAAAAACAGCGTCAGCTTTACTGGTACGGCATGCCGCTTGAAACGCCGTGCAAAAACCGCGCGGTCATGTTCGACGAGGTCACCGGCAAAAGCCGCGAATTTCTGATGTTCGGCTCCAACAGCTATCTGGGATTGTCGAACCATCCGGAAGTGATCCACGCCATCCAGGACGCCGCTGGCCTGTACGGCGCCACCAACACCGGGTGCCGCATCATCGCCGGCAGCAACGTGCTGCATCTGGAATTGGAGCGCAAACTGGCCAAGCTCAAAGGGCGCGAAGATTGCATCGTCTATCCGTCCGGCTACTCGGCCAACCTGGGATGCATCTCGGCTCTGACCAGCCGACACGACCTGGTGTTCACCGACGCCATCAACCACATGAGCATCCAGGACGGCTGCAAGTTGGCGGGCGCGCAGCGGAAAATTTATGACCACTCTTTGACCAGCCTTGAGAAATCGCTGGCCAAATACGCCGATCACCCCGGCGGCAAGCTGATCGTCACCGATGGCGTTTTCAGCATGCACGGCGATATCGTCGATCTGCCACGCCTGATGAAGCTGGCCGAACGCTACGGCGCACGCGTATTGGTCGACGACGCGCACGCGACCGGCGTCTTGGGCAAAACCGGCTCGGGCACGGCGGAACACTTCAATATGAAAGGCCAGGTGGATCTCGAACTGGGCACCATGAGCAAGGCGCTGTCGGGGTTAGGCGGCTTCGTTTGCGCCGATGGCGAAGTGGTCGAATACCTGCGTTTCTACTCCAACTCCTATGTTTTCGCCGCCACCATCCCCGCCGCAGTCGCCGCCGGCGTGATCGCCTCCATCGACGTGATGCTGCGTGAACCCGAGCGGCTGACCAAGCTGTGGGACAACATCTACTACTTCCGCACGCTGCTGCTTAACGCCGGTTTTGACCTTGAGCATTCCGACTCGGCCATCATTCCGGTGGTGGTGGGCGACGACGCCAAAACGCTGCTGTTCGGCCGCGCCGTCCGGGCGCGCGGGCTATTCTGTCAGACCGTGGTCTTCCCGGGCGTCAGCGTGGGTGACGCCCGCTTACGCATCAGCGTGACCAGTGAACACACGCGTGAAGATCTGGATGAAGCCTACGCCATTTTGGTGGCGGCGGCGCTGGAGACCGGCGTGCCGGTCAACGGCGATGTCCGACGGGAAGAGCGCGCACGCGCCGCCGAGGTCTGACATCATGGCAACCTTCATTTCACCGATACTGGAGGCCCTGTTCCGGCACGCCCGCCAAGCGCCGGAAAGCACCGCTCTGCTGTGCGACGATCGGCGCTGGAGCTATCGTCGCCTGGCCGATCGCGCCTGCACGATGGCGGCGGCGCTGCGACATACCGGGTTGAAGCAGCAGGCCGTGCTGCTCAACCTGCAGAAAGGGCCCGACGCCGTCGCCGCCATGTACGCGTGTTGGCTGAGCGACAACCACTATGTCCCTATCGATTTCAGCCAACCGACGGCGCGCATCGAACGCATTATCGCCGCCGCCTCACCCGCGCTGATCGTCGATGAGGGCTGGTTGAGCGCGCTCGATGACCGCACCGATCTCGATGGCGCCTGGCCGGAAGCGATCGCCGCGCTCGGCTCTCCCCTCGCCGCCATTCTCTATACTTCAGGCTCCACAGGCACCCCGAAAGGGGTGCAAATCACCCATGACATGCTGACGTTTTTCATCGGCTGGGCCGTCAGCGATACACAACTGACGGCGCGCGACGTGCTGGCCAACCATGCCAGTTTCGCCTTTGATCTGAGCACCTTCGATCTGTTCGCCGGCGTTTGTGCCGGCGCCGCGACCTGGATCGTGCGCGAAGATGAACAGAAAGATTGCCAGGCTCTCGTTCGCGGATTGCAAACGCACGGCGTCACCCTGTGGTATAGCGTGCCTTCGATTTTAGCCATGCTGGAAAAGAGCGCGTTGCTGGCGCCGTCGACGGTGAAAACGCTGCGCCAGGTCACGTTCGCCGGAGAACCTTATCCGGCCGCCGCGCTGAGGCGCCTGGTTGCGCATCTGCCGGCTCGCTGCCGCGTCAGCAATTGGTATGGCCCGACGGAAACCAATGTCTGCACCGCCTACGCGCTGGATCGAACGCAGTTGGCGACGCTGGAGCAGATCCCCATCGGCCATCCGCTGCCCGGCTTGACGGCGCAGTTGGTCGATGAGCAGGGGCGTCTGCAGCCGATTGACGGTACGCCGGGCCGACGCGGAGAATTGCTGATCGGCGGGCGGTGCGTTACCCCCGGCTACAGCAACGTCGCCTCATCGCGGCAAGCGCAATGGCATCCGCGCCAATGCCACGCGACCGGCGACTGGGTGGAGACGACGGCGGATGGGCTGGTCTACCGCGGCCGGCTGGACGACATGGTGAAAATCAACGGCTACCGGGTGGAATTGGGGGAGATAGAATCGATCCTTCATCACCATCCCTCGGTCTGCCAGGCCGCACTGTATGTCGAGCTCGGCGAGCTGAAGCAAAAACTGATCGCCGTGATCACCCTCCATCCCGGCGCGCTCCGCCCTAACCTGCTGGAGCTCAAGCAGTTCCTGCAGCCCAGGCTGCCCGCCTATATGCTCCCCAGCCAACTGGTGGTCGCCGACAGCCTGCCCACCAACGCGAACGGCAAGGTGGACAGAGGACGTTTGTCCGAGGTGAATGCGCGATGAACCAGGAAATTCATGCCGCGCCGCTGGCGCTGGTCGGCATCGGCTGCGCACTGCCCGGCATCGATCGTATCGATCTGTCCAACGGCGCCGCCTGGTCGGCGCTGTTCGACGCCCCGCCGCCGATGCCGTGGAGCGATGCGGCCGCGCCGATCCGCGGCCGCCAGATCGACGACGCCGCGTTTGATTTCAAAAAATTCGCCATCCCGCCGCTGTTTCGACTGGCGGTCAGCCGCGAGACCCGCCTGGCGCTGCAGGCCGCCTCCGCCGCCATGCAGCATCTGACGTTATCCGACGCGTTGCGCGACCGCTGCGATCAATTTTGCGCCACCCATTTGGGCAGTGATGCGGCCTATCGCAACGCCACCAAAATCGGCGCGCTGCGCAGGCTGGCCGAACGGCTTGACGTTCAGGGGCTCTCACCGGCGGCGGTCATGCGCCGGATTGACGATTACAAACAGCCGCTGGCCCAGGCGTTCGGCAGTTCATCCCACGATCGCGTGGGGGAAATGGCCTCCAGCATTCCCGCGCGCATCGCCCATTTCGCCCGCACGCGCGGTAAATGCCAAACCCTCGACGGCGCCGATCTGGGCGGCCTGCGCTTGCTGCAGCTGGCGCAAGACTGTTTTCGCCATGCCGACAGCCGCATGGCGGTGCTGACCGCCGTACAATGCTTCCACCATCAACCTCAGGCGGACATGCTGTTGGCGCAGGGCGTTTCCTCTTCGGCCTGTTGGCTGGAGGGCGCGATCAGCCTGGTCGTTTGCCCGCTGGACGTCGCTCAGGAACAGGGATGGCCAGCGATCGCACATTTGTCGACCCTGATCGCCGAACGGCAGGATGCCGCGCCGAGCGCCGGCTATTTTGCCGGCGCCAATCAGGTTTTCTGCCATCTCCTCGACATGCTGTTGCAACGGCAACAGGCGTGCGCCGGCCACTCGTTCACCGGCTACCGCTGGCGGATCGACGCGGCGTCTCCCCCCTCATTAAAACCGACGGCTTCGCCACGCATCAGCATCATCGACTATCAGCCCATCACCGCGCAGGGGCTGGATAAAGCGCGTTTCTGGCAGGCCTTGCGCAACGGGGAGGACGCCCTGCGCGATCACAGCCCCGAGCAGCTGCACCCCGGCGCCTTCGTGCGACCCACGCCGCAAAAGCTCAGCACCTACACCGCTCACGCCATGTGCTTCCCAACGCACGATCCGGTGCGGCTTGAGCTGACGCGGCCTATGATGCCGGCCAAAAAACAGCGCCTCGACGTCACACAACTGCACGCCCTCAACGGCTGCGCGGCGTGGCCCGACAGCCTGCGACGCTTTGAACGCATCGCCATTATCGTCGCCAGCAACCTGTCTTTGAGCGCCGATCGACAACAGGCCATGCGCGCCCTGTGGCCGGCGTTGCCTCCCGCCGGCGTCGCCCTTTCGCCACCGCCCCAACCCGCGATCAACCGCTGGAGCTGGCATGGCGCCTGCGGCCTCGGCACCGCGCAGCTGTTGGCGCAACAGCTCGGCGTCGAGGCGGACTGCTACGCGGTCGAGGCGGCCTGCGCCAGTTCGCTGGCCGCCTTGCACAATGCGGTCAGGGCGTTACAGGCCGGCCGCTACGATGCGGTGCTCGTCGGCGGCATAGAAACGGCGACGCTCGAACGCGATATGGTGCTGTGCAGCGCGCAGATGATGCTTTCCGCTTCGCGTATGCGACCTTTCGCCCGACAAGCCGACGGTTTTACTCCCGGCGACGGTGGCGGCTTCTTCATTCTGACCGGCCAGGCGACATCGCGGGCCATCGCCACCATCGAAGCGATATCGGGATCTTGCGACAGCTATTCCATGACCGCGCCCGATCCCGAGGGTCAGGCGTTGGCAATCGAAAAAACCCAGAGCCTGAGCGCCGTCGAAGCGCGCCAGATACAGTATCTCGAAGCGCACGGCACCGGCACCGAACTGGGCGATCGGGCAGAAGTCGCGTCATTGCATCAGGGGTATCGCCGCGCCGCGCACGCCCCTTTGTACATCGGTTCGGTGAAGTACAACTTCGGCCACTGTTTCGCCGGCGCCGGCGCGCTTAGCCTGTGCAAAGTGCTGAGCGCTTTCGAACACGGTCAAATCCCGCCCACGCCGGTGGCGACATTGAATGCCGAACTGCCGCTGGCGGCGATCCCGGCCGAAATCCCGCAAGTCGCGCTCGACTGGCCACACGGTGAAGGCGGACGTCGGGCGGCGATCAACGGCTTTGGCACCGGTGGCATCAATTACCATTTGCTTATCCATCAACCCGTTTAAAAAGGCCGCCCAGATGCACATTATCGTCCATAAGATTCGGCTAAAAGACATCGCCCACCGCGCCGCGTTTCGCGACTGGGTGGAGACGACCGATTACCAGGCTTGCCGCCACCTCGATGCGGTACGCGCCTTCGATGTCATCGAAGTCAGCCCTTCGGCGGAGGCGCCGTTTCACTTTATCGAAATCATTCAGCTGAACTCGCTGAAAATGTTCGAGCGCGAGATGCAAACCCCGCTGTTTCAAAGCCTGGTTGAACGCTTTAATCAGTTGGCGGAAGTCGTTGACGAAATCAGCGGAGAACGCATCGCCGATGGTTATCGAGCTTAGCGTGGCGCCGCGTATCGTCATCGCCCTGGGCGGCACCCACCGCTGCGCCGCCGTTCGGGGATTGCGGCATCTGTCGGCGGTGAAAAACCTCGCGCGGGCGCAGGCCGTCGCGCTGCTGAACCGGACATGGTGCCAGGGGCACGCGACCGGCTTTACGCTGCGCCATGAGACGAGTGGACAACCGTTCGGCGAACACCTCCTGCTGGGACGCCGCCACGTTTCCCTCAGCCATTCGCATGCCTGGTACGCCAGCGCCACCGGCGATATCCCGCTCGGCATCGATCTGCAGCATTATCGCCCCTTCTCCGGCGCGGCGCTGCGCTGGGCCTTTAGCGAGGCGGAGCAGCGATTGGGACGCATACAGGCCTGCGCCGTCTGGGCCATTCGCGAAGCATTTTTAAAAAGCCACGGCTGCGGTCTGCCCTACGAATTGCGGACGATCGGCATCGACTGGCGCACCGGGTTGGTCTCAAGCGCCGACGGCAGTTTGGCGAGCAGACGCTTCTGGCTGTGGCGCAGCCTGGACTGGGCATGCGCACTCTGCTTTCCGGCGGAGGAGAGCATGTTGTTCAGAGCGAACGTTACCGTATTTTCCCTGCCCGCCCCTTCCGCTTTCGGAGCCTTATCATGACCCAAGACCTTTTCGCCGCGGCGCTGCAACAGGCCGTGGACATCGCGCGGCAGGCGCCCTCTTCACACAACTGTCAACCCTGGTCTCTCCACTATGACGCCGACGCCCGATGTGGCCGGTTGGCTATCGACCGCCGTCGCGCCTTGCAAAGCCTGCCTTCGCTGGAACGCGAGATGCTGATGAGCTGCGGGATTTTCTTCGAGTACCTCAGCGCGCTGCTCAACTGTGCAGGCTCGCCTCTCGCCTGGCGTTGGGAGAATGGCCCCACGCATTTACTGAGCTTTGCTCCCGCCGCGCCTGCCGCGCCCGATCGCGCCGCCCATCGCCAATTGGCGCAGCTGATCGGCGAGCGGCATACCGCACGGGCGGCCTATCAGCCTACGCCAATCAATGAAGCGCAGCGGATGCAGCTGCAGACCTTGTTCGACGGAACGGCAAGTTCACTCAGTATCGCAGGTGACGAACGCGCTCGCCGTCGGGTCGCGCAGCTCACCGCTCGTCACGCCGCGCTCGATTTCTCGGATCGCCAAGCCTGGCGGGAAACCTATCAATACATCCGCTTCAACGAACGGCAGCCTACCGACGACGGTTTTCACCTGTACCACCTGTTTGGCCCGGTATCCCCAGCATTCAAGCGCTTCTTTCAAGTGGCGTTTCATCCTCGCTTAAGCCGGCTGGCGACCGGGCTGCGCCTGCCGGCTTATATGGCGCAAGGGCTGGCGCAACGCGTCGCGGAAGGCCCGCAATACCTGGCGCTGTGTCTGAACGACGAAAGTGCCGAGCACCTGTTCGCCACCGGCATGCGGCTTGGGCGTCTGTGGCTCACGCTGCAACACTGGGGTTGGGGATTGCATCCGATCAGCGTTCTGGTGCAACACGCCGAGGCACGTCGCGAGCTCGCAGCAACCCTGGCGCTCAGCGCTCCCCCGGTGTTTTTTGCCCGCTTCGGCCACCTGCAACAATGGGGCAGCGCAGCGCCCAGACGCAGTTGGCAAAGCATTTTGACCGCGCCGCCATCCGGCGAATGCGCGCACCCGGGGAACGATTCCCCCTAATCCGCTGAGGAGAACACAATGAATGTATGGATTGCTTTGGCCGTTGTTTTGTTGATCCTTGCCCTGCTGGCGTTTATTACCAGCCGCGGCGCCCAGGACACTCGCCCGATGTTCCTGTGGGGGTTCAACGCCATGGGGCCGGTTACCCTGGTCTATTGCTATTTCGGCGAGGGCGATCTGAGCCACAAAGCCCTGATCCTTCTCATGGTCGGCCTGTACCTGCTGCGCATGAACATCGTGCTGACACGTTGGTACGGCAACACCGCCGCGGCCAAACTCAAGGACGTGATGCCCACGCAGCAGGTGCCCTGGCTGGCGGTGATGATGGTCATGATCTTCGGCGGCCTGTACTGCCTGCCCTTTTACTGGGCCAGCCAACTGCAGGGGACGTGGGGCGCGCTGCAATGGCTGGCCATTGGGGTCTACCTGATAGGCACGCTGTTCCACTTCGGCAGCGATTATCAAAAACGGCGCTTCAAACAGGATCCGAACAATAAAGGCCGGTTGCTGAACAGTGGCTTTTGGGGATTGGCGCGCCATCCGAATTATTTCGGCGACTTTCTTATTTTCGTCAGCTTCGGGCTGCTTGCCGGCAACCTGTTTGGCCTGATCGCACCGCTGACTAACCTGGTGCAGTATTTCGCCGACGCCATTCCCAAAAGCGAGAAAATGGCCGAGAAGCGCTACGGCGAGGTCTGGCGCAACTATAAACGTCAGGTTAAGTGTTTCATTCCTTTCGTGCTGTAACCCCAACGCGGCAGCGCGGTTCGGGTAAGCCGACCGCGCTGCCGCCGATAAAACGCCTTGTCATACAACACAAAACGACCGTCACGCCCGCGCAAGTAAAAACCGCCTTGACCTTACCCTTGCTGGAAGGTTTAAGATCCCTTCTTAGTGAAAACAGGTCAGGCGGTCAACCTTTAAACACCGCCTTCTAAGCAAGGAGTCCAATCATGTCACACACCACTATGCTGGCATTGCAGGGGCTGTCCTGCATGAACTGCGCGCAGCGGGTGAAAAAAGCCCTGGAAAGCCGCAGCGATGTCGAACAGGCGGACGTTAACGTGCATTACGCCAAAGTGACCGGCGACGCACCGGACAGCGCGCTGATCGACAGCGTGATCGCCGCCGGTTATCAGGCCGAAGTCGCGCCGCACGCCGATACCGAACTGCAGCTGAGCGGCCTGAGCTGCATGCACTGCGTCGGCACCACCCGCAAGGCTCTGGAAGCGGTGCCGGGCGTGTTCGCCGCCGAGGTCGAGATCGACAGCGCGAAAGTGTACGGCGATGCCGATTCGCAGGCGCTGATCGCCGCGGTGGAAGATGCCGGTTATCACGCCAGCGTAGCGGGCGCCGCCGCCCCAAAAACTGAGCCGTTGGCTGACGCAACACCTTCGTTGCCGGACGTTCAGCCAGCGGCGCAACCTTCCCTTCCGGCAACCGACAGCGCGGACGACAGCGTACAGCTGCTGCTCAGCGGCATGACCTGCGCCAGCTGCGTCAATAAAGTGCAGCAGGCGCTGCAAAGCGTACCCGGCGTAGAACACGCGCGCGTCAACCTGGCGGAACGCAGCGCGCTGGTGACCGGCGCCGCCGATGCGCAAGCGCTGGTGGCGGCGGTGGAAAAAGCCGGCTACGGCGCCGAGATGATTCAGGACGAGACCGAACGCCGCGAGCGCCAGCAGCAGACCGCACGCACCAACATGAAGCGCTTTAGCTGGCAGGCGGCGCTCGGTCTGGCGTTGGGTATCCCGCTGATGGCCTGGGGGCTGTTCGGCGGCAGCATGACGCTGACGCCGGAAACCCAGCGCCCCTGGCTGCTGGTCGGCGTCATCACCCTGGCGGTGATGGTGTTCGCCGGCGGGCACTTCTACCGCAACGCCTGGCGCGCGCTGATGAACGGCAGCGCCACCATGGACACCCTGGTGGCACTCGGCACCGGCGCCGCCTGGCTTTACTCGATCGCCGTCAACATTTGGCCCGATTTCTTCCCGATGGCGGCGCGCCACCTCTATTACGAGGCCAGCGCGATGATCATCGGTTTGATCAACCTCGGCCATGCGCTGGAGCAGCGCGCCCGTCAGCGTTCTTCACAGGCGCTGGAGCGGCTGCTGGATCTGACGCCGCCCACCGCGCGCCTGGTGACCGACGACGGCGAGCGCGATATCCCGCTGGCGGAGGTGCAGCTCGGCATGACGCTGCGGCTGACCACCGGCGATCGCGTGCCGGTCGACGGTGAAATCGAGCAGGGCGAAGTCTGGCTCGATGAAGCGATGCTGACCGGCGAAGCGGTGCCGCAGCAGAAAGGCCCCGGCGATACGGTGCATGCCGGGACGGTGGTCGACGACGGCAGCGTGCTGTTCCGCGCCGCCGCCATCGGCAGCCAAACCACGCTGGCGCGCATCATCAAACTGGTGCGTCAGGCGCAGAGCAGTAAACCGGCGATCGGCCAACTGGCCGACCGCGTCTCGGCGGTGTTCGTGCCGGCGGTGGTGGCGATCGCGCTGTTCAGCGCGGCGATGTGGTACTTCTTCGGCCCGCAGCCGCAGCTGGTCTATACGCTGGTGATCGCCACCACGGTGCTGATCATCGCCTGCCCGTGCGCATTGGGCCTGGCAACGCCGATGTCGATCATCTCCGGCGTCGGCCGCGCGGCAGAGTTCGGCGTGCTGGTGCGCGACGCCGACGCCCTGCAGCAGGCCAGCCAGCTGGACACCCTGGTGTTCGACAAAACCGGCACCCTGACCGAAGGGAAACCGCAGGTGGTGGAGATCCTCACCTTCAATCAGGTCAGCGAACAGCAGGCGATCGGCTGGGCCGCCGCGCTGGAACAAGGCTCCAACCACCCGCTGGCGCGCGCCATCATGGAACGCGCCGCCGGGCAAACGCTGCCGCAGGTAGCGCAGTTCCGCACCCTGCGCGGCGCCGGCGTCAGCGGGGAGATCGACGGCGTGCAGGTGCTGTTGGGCAACGCCGCGCTGCTGGAGCAGCATCAGGTCGCGACCGCCGAACTGGAAGCGCCGATGCGCGCACAGGCCGAACGCGGCGTGACGCCGGTGCTGCTGGCCGTGGACGGTAAACCGGCCGCGCTGTTCGCCATTCGCGATCCGCTGCGCGAGGACAGCGTCGCGGCGCTGCAGCGCCTGCACCAACAGGGATATCAGTTGGTGATGCTGACCGGCGACAACCCGGTAACCGCCAACGCCATCGCCAAAGAGGCCGGTATCGATCGGGTGATTGCCGGCGTGCTGCCGGACGGCAAAGCGGCGGCGATCAAGCAGCTGCAGGCGCAGGGCCAGCGCGTGGCGATGGTCGGCGACGGCATCAACGACGCCCCGGCGCTGGCGCAGGCCGACGTGGGCATCGCGATGGGCGGCGGCAGCGACATCGCCATCGAGACCGCCGCCATCACCCTGATGCGCCACAGCCTGCACGGCGTGGCGGATGCGGTGGAACTGTCGAAGGCCACGCTGCGCAACATGAAGCAGAACCTGTTCGGCGCCTTTATCTACAATACGCTGGGCATCCCGATCGCCGCCGGCGTGCTCTACCCGCTGACCGGCACGCTGCTCAGCCCGGTGGTGGCGGGCGCGGCGATGGCGCTGTCGTCCATTACCGTGGTCAGCAACGCCAACCGGCTGCTGCGTTTTAAACCCAGGAAGTAAGCTCCGGGGCGCCGTCAAGGCGCCCCGCCGTTTTCCGGGCTTTCCTGCGCGGCGGATAGCGTTTAGCATGAATGACGATTTTCCCCTCGCCTTTCATGCTGAAACGCGCACCCGTTATTCAGGAGCCACGCCGTATGGGTCAACTGTTACGCCGCCTCGCCGCCTTTCTCGGCCTGATTTCCCCCAAACGTTACGCTTATCCGGCGCTGGACATCACTCTGCCAGGCGATCGTCGGCTGCATCTGGTGGGCAGCATCCATATGGGCACCGTCGATATGTCGCCGTTGCCGCCCCGGCTGGCCGCCCGGCTGCAGCAGGCCGACGCGCTGATCGTCGAAGCCGATATCACCGACTCCGCCTCCCCTTTCGACCACGCCGAACTGCAGCCGGCGCTGGAACAGCGCCTGTCCGCCGAAGATTATCAACGGTTGTTGGCGCTGTGCCATGAGTTAGGCGCCGACCCGCACACCTTCGCCACCCTGCCCGGCTGGCAGGTGGCGCTGATGATGCAGGCGCGCCAGGCTCAGCGTCTGGGGCTGCGCGCGGAATATGGCGTGGACTATCAGCTGCTGCAGGCTGCCCGGGCGCAGGACAAACCGGTAATCGAACTGGAAGGCGCGCAGCAGCAGCTGGCGATGCTGGAACAATTGCCGGAAGGCGGCATCGCGCTGCTGCGCGATACGCTGGAACACTGGCATACCAACGCGCGGCTGCTGCAAACCATGGTGAGCTGGTGGCTGGACGCCAAACCGCGCGGCACGCTGGACACGCTGCCGGCCACCTTCAGCGCCGGGCTGTACGACGTGCTGATGCATCAGCGCAATCGCGACTGGCGGCGTCAGTTGGAGGCGCTGCCGGCCGGTGACTATGTGGTGGCGGTTGGCGCATTGCACCTGTACGGCGAGGATAACCTGCCGGCGATGCTGCAGCCGCAGGGGTAAAAAAGTGGCCAATATCGCTATTGGCCAGTCAAAGAGGAATTTCTTGTATTCTAGTTATACGCATAGCAACCGTGTTAACGGTTACAGTAAACAGGGTAGCAACCCGGTGAATATCTTGGCAACCCGCTTTATGTAACAGCCGCTCAGGTTGCCGGGCAGGTTGGATTTTTGTATTTTTAAGGCTGGTTATCACCCTTTCCCCGCTGGGGACATTTTGGACAACACATCATGACGCCCGCAGTCGTTCTGCTTGAGAAACAAAAGGTCGCCTTCACCCTTCATCCTTATCACCACGACAGTGACGAAACCAACTTCGGTGACGAAGCGGTGAAAAAGCTGGGGCTGGATGCCGATCGGGTTTACAAAACCTTGCTGGTGGCGCTGAACGGCGACGCCAAACACCTGGCGGTGGCGGTCACGCCGGTCGCAACCCAGTTGGATCTGAAAAAGGTCGCCCGCGCCCTCGGCGCCAAAAAGGCCGAGATGGCCGATCCGCAGCTGGCGCAGCGCGTGACCGGGTATCTGGTGGGCGGCATCAGCCCGCTGGGGCAGAAAAAACGGCTGCCGACGGTGATCGACAGCCCGGCGCAAGCGTTCACCACCATCTATGTTTCCGGCGGCAAACGCGGGCTGGACATCGAGTTGGCCGCCGCCGATCTGTGCCGCCTGCTGGCCGGCAGCTTCGCCGACATCGCCAAACGCGACTGACGCCGCGCGCTCAGCGGCACGCCACCGTGGCGTCACAGGCCGCCAGCGTTTCCACCAGGCGGTCCTCCAGCGCCTTCACCTTCGCGCCGGGCACCAAATAGTTATTGCTGATGATGGCGAATGCCAGCGGCCGACCGGTCGCCGAATCGACATAGCCGCTGAGCGACGATACGCCGGTCATGGAACCGCTCTTGGCGTGGGCGCGCCCTGCCGCCGCGCTGTTCACCATGCGGTTACGCAGCGTGCCGCCCACCAGCAATCCCGGCTCGCCTGCAACGGGCAAGGCGTGATACCAGTCGGCGAACCACGGCTGTTTTCTGGCCGCCAGCAGCAGCGTCGTCAGCTGTTGCGGCGTGATCTGGTTCATGCGCGACAGCCCTGAACCGTCCACCTGGCGATAGGAGTCAGCCGCGATGCCCTGGCTTTGCACAAATCCGTTTATCGCCTGAAGGCCGGCGGCCCAATCCCCTTTACCCTGCGTCTTACGGCCCATCGCCTTGGTCAATATCTCGCCGTAGCCGTTATTGGAGACTTTCAGGAAGGTGACGACCAGGCGGGAGAGCGGCGGCGAGGTTTTTTCCGCCAGCAGCTGTGCGCCGGCCGGCGTCACGCCCTCGTCAACCTTGCCACGCAGGGTGATGCCGTGCGCGCGCAGGGCATGTTGCAATAAGGCGCCGACGACGAGGGACGGTTGATCGACGGTAATCAATCGCGAGCTGGCCTCCGCCTGCGCGGCGATGGTGCCGCTGACCACGATCCGGTTGCTGCCCGGCCGGCGCTCGTACGTCAGCGCGGTGTCACTGCCGGTGGTGGTGCGGTTGACCAGCGTCACCGCGTCATTGGCGGGATAGAAGCTCGCCCGTCCCGGCGCGCCGGCGCGGGCGCCCGGCCGCACCGCCACCTGCACCACGTTGATATCGCCGCCGGGAGTAAAGGCGTAGTTCAGCGCCGAGATCGGCGCAGCGAAGGCGAAAGGTTCATCGTCCCAGCTCCAACCGGCGCCGAATGGCGTCTGATCGAAGGCGCCGGCATCCAGCAACAACCGCCCCTGTATATGACGGACGCCGCGCTGCGCCAGCGCCGCGGCGAAGGTGTCGAGATCGTCCGGATGCAGCGTCGGATCGCCGCTGCCCTGCAGATAGAGATCCCCTTGCAAGGTGTCGCCGCGCTGTTTACCGGCGGTCAGCAGCCGGGTTTCAAAGCGGTAATCGGCCCCCAGCACGCCGAACGCCGCCAGAGAGGTGAACATCTTCATGTTGGAAGCCGGTGCCAAACGCTGATCCGCGTGCGCCTGATACAGCACCTTGCCGCTGTTGGCGTCGCGCACCATCACGCCGCTCGACGCCCCGGCCAACGCCTTGTCCTGGCCGATGGCCGCCAGCGCCTGGCTGAGGGTTTGTTCGTGACGTGGGCCGGATGACGAACACCCCGCCAGCGCCACGATGGCGGGCAGCAGCCAGCCTGCGGTTTTCAACATGTCATCTTCCTGTTTGCGTTATCAAAACCAAATTGTCGCTCAGGCTATCATTGGAAGGCGGCGGCGGCGACTTTTGCGTGCGTTTGAGGCGGGGTTTTCGGCGGGAAAACAGGCGGCCCGCCCATGGGGGCAGGCCGCGGCGGTGGCGATTAGCGATAAACGATTTCGCCCTTCGGTTCGTAAGCCGCCGCATCCAGCGGCGAGTGTTTCTCGATGTATTGCTTCAGCACCTCGGCGTCGATAAAGCCGGTGTTGACATAGCTCGGCAGCCCGTCCAGCTTCGGATAGCCGTCGCCGCCCAGCGCGTTGAAGTTCAGCGTCGCCATGCGGTAAGTTTTATCCGCCTGCAGCGGCTGGCCATTGATCTTCACCTCGCTGACGCCCTTGCCGTCCGCCACCAGGCTGACGTTGGCGAACTGGGCGTAGGCGCCGGAATCCGGCTTCATGTTGGCCACCACCGCCAGGTACTGCTCAACCTCGCGGCCTTTCATATCGACATGCACCAGGGTGTTGCCGAACGGCTGCACCTTGAGCACATTCTTGTAGGTGATATCGCCGCTTTCAATTGAATCGCGCACCCCGCCGCCGCTCATCACGGCGAAGTCGGCGTCGGCGCGCTCCTTCTGCGCGGCCAGCATCACCCGCGCCAGGTTGGTCTGCACGAAGCGCACCTTGCTGCGGTCGCCTTCAAGCTTGCCGTTGACGCTGCCGATCTTCACTTCCAACTGCGCCTTGCCCTTATCCTGGAATGGCGTCAGCAACTTCATCATGGTCGGATCTTCCGCAATCTGCTGGGTGTAGTACACCCGCTCGCTGGTGCCGTCCGCTTTCTCCACTTTCTTCTTCAGGTTCACCGGAATCAGCTGATAATGCACCAGCTTCAGCTCGCCGTTGCGGAATTCGAAATCGGCGCGCCCGACGTATTTGCCCCACTCGTGCGCCTGCACGATCCAGGTGCCGTTCTGGCGATCCGGCGAGCACGGCGTGCCCGGCACATAATCCGCCTGCTTGCGGTTGTCGCCGGCCATGCACACCGGATCCTGCGAGTGGCCGCCGACGATCATGTCGAGATATCCGGCCGGCAGGCTGCGCGCCATCTCCACGTCGCCCGGCGCGTTCGAGCCGTGTTCGCCGTTGTCATAGTGCCCCATGTGGGTGGCGGCGATAATCACGTCCGGCTTCTCGTCCTTACGCAGTTGCTCCACCACCTGCTTCGCTTCCTGCGCCGGCACGCGGAATTCCATGTCGGTGAAGTACTCCGGGTTGCCGATCTTGGCGGTGTCGTCGGTCGTCAGGCCGATCACGGCAATCTTGATGCCCTGCTTGTCGAACAAGGCGTAAGGCTTGAACAGGCGCTGGCCGGTGCTTTTCTGATAGATATTGGCGGACAGCAGCGGGAAGGTCGCCCACTTCTCCTGCTGGCGCAGCACGCTCAGCGGGTTGTCGAATTCGTGGTTGCCGATCGCCATCGCGTCGTAACCCACCAGGTTCATGCCGCGGAAGTCCGGCTCGGCGTCCTGCAGATCCGATTCCGGCACGCCGGTGTTGATATCGCCGCCGGACAACAACAGCAAGCTGCCGCCCTGCGCCGCCACTTCCTGACGAATGCCGTCCACCAGCGTTTTCTGCGCGCCCAGGCCATATTCACCGTGATCGTTCTGCCAGAAGTGACCGTGATGATCGTTGGTGTGCAGAATGGTAATGGCGTAGGTCTTATCCTTTTCCCAGGCACTGGCGGCCCCCGACAGCAACGTCAGGGAAACGGCCAACGCGCATGCGGTGGTTTTCAGCGAAAAACGCATGGCGGATCTCCGTGTATTAAATGGCTTTTATGATGAGGCCGAAATTGTAGCGCGAATTAATGACAGCTGATTTCAAATTTTTGCGATGTGAGTCTGATTATTTCAGATATGGTAAAAATTGAACGTCCTGCCTAAGATGTCATCTCTGTGCTCAACAACTTATCAGGCTAATAATAATATGACCGACAGTAGCCAAAGCGCGATGCCGCCCGCCAAGGGCAGTGCGGTGAAGGGAACCGCCTTCTCCATCCTTGGCGCCATCAGCGTGTCTCACCTGCTCAACGATATGATCCAGTCGCTGATCCTGGCGATTTACCCGATCCTGCAAGCCGATTTCCACCTCAGCTTCGTGCAGATCGGCATGATTACCCTGACCTATCAGCTAACGGCCTCGCTGCTGCAACCATTGATCGGGTATTACACCGATAAACACCCGCAGCCTTACTCGCTGCCGATCGGCATGGGCTTTACCCTGTCCGGCCTGCTGCTGCTGTCGGTGGCGAGCACCTTCCCGCTGGTGCTGCTGGCGGCGGCGCTGGTGGGCACCGGCTCATCGGTCTTCCACCCGGAATCCTCGCGCGTGGCGCGCATGGCCTCCGGCGGGCGGCACGGCCTGGCGCAGTCGCTGTTCCAGGTCGGCGGCAACTTCGGCAGCTCGCTCGGCCCGCTGCTGGCGGCGCTGATCATCGCGCCTTACGGCAAGGGCAACGTCGCCTGGTTCTCGCTGGCGGCGCTGCTGGCGATCGTGGTGTTGCTGCAGGTCAGCAAGTGGTATCAACATCAGCATCGGGCAACTAAAGGGCAGCCGAAAAGCCCGTCGCTGCTGAAACCGCTGCCAAAACGTACCGTCGCCTACTCGCTGGGCATCCTGCTGGTGCTGATTTTCTCCAAATACTTCTATCTGGCCAGCATCAGCAGCTATTACACCTTTTATCTGATACATAAGTTCGGCGTTTCGGTGCAGAATGCCCAAATTCATCTGTTCGCTTTCCTGTTCGCGGTAGCGGCTGGCACCATTATCGGCGGGCCTCTTGGCGACAAGATAGGACGTAAATACGTGATTTGGGGCTCTATTCTCGGTGCTGCGCCGTTTACCCTTGTTTTACCCTATGCATCCCTCTATTGGACCGGCATTTTAACGGTGATCATCGGGGTTATTCTCGCCTCGGCGTTCTCCGCCATTCTGGTCTACGCTCAGGAGCTGATCCCCGGTAAAGTGGGCATGGTTTCCGGCTTATTCTTCGGTTTTGCTTTCGGTATGGGCGGGTTAGGTGCGGCAGTTCTTGGTTATGTCGCCGATTTGACCAGTATCGAACTGGTCTACCAAATCTGTGCTTTCCTGCCGCTGATCGGCATTATCACCGCATTACTGCCCAATATGGAGCATAAACCGCAATAACCCCGCGAACCGCCCGGATGAAATTATTTATTCATCCGGGTTATCCTACGGATAAATCAATGTTATTTGATTTATCTGGCCCAAAACCCCCTCATTGCCGCGCCTTAAGTGAGATCCTCTGTTTTTTTACAGAAAAGGCCAAATTAGCCAAGCAAGCCGCGAACAAATGCAATAAACTAAATGTATCTTTTCGTAACTTTGTTGCGATTCTCCCGTGCCGCGATGCATAGCCAGAAGGAGTATGGATGCATAATTCAACACCGCTCATCACCACCATCGTCGGAGGGTTAGTACTCGCCTTCCTCCTCGGCATGCTGGCGAACCGCCTGCGCATTTCCCCTCTAGTGGGGTATCTGGCCGCAGGGGTGCTCGCCGGCCCGTTCACCCCCGGTTTCGTCGCCGACACCTCACTGGCGCCGGAACTGGCGGAAATCGGCGTTATCCTGTTGATGTTCGGTGTTGGCCTGCACTTCTCTTTGAAAGACCTCCTCGCAGTAAAATCTATCGCCATTCCCGGCGCCGTGGCGCAGATAGCCGTCGCTACCCTGCTCGGCATGGGGCTGTCCAAGCTGCTCGGCTGGGATCTGATCTCCGGTCTGGTGTTCGGCCTCTGCCTCTCCACCGCCAGCACCGTGGTGCTGCTGCGCGCCCTGGAGGAACGGCAACTGATCGACAGCCAGCGCGGGCAAATCGCCATCGGCTGGCTGATCGTCGAAGATTTGGCGATGGTGCTGACGCTGGTATTGCTGCCGGCCTTCGGCAATATGCTGGGCAACGACAACGCCAGCAGCAGCCAGCTGCTGATGGAGCTGGCGCTGACCATCGGTAAAGTCATCGCCTTCATCGCGCTGATGATCGTGGTCGGCCGCCGCCTGGTGCCATGGATCCTGTCGAAAACCGCCAGCACCGGCTCGCGCGAACTGTTCACCCTGGCGGTATTGGCGCTGGCGCTCGGCATCGCCTACGGCGCGGTGAAGCTGTTCGACGTCTCCTTCGCGCTGGGCGCCTTCTTTGCCGGCATGGTGCTGAACGAGTCCGAACTGAGCCATCGCGCGGCGCACGACACCCTGCCGCTGCGCGATGCGTTCGCGGTGCTGTTCTTCGTCTCGGTCGGCATGCTGTTCGATCCGATGATCGTGATTAACGAACCGCTGGCGGTGCTGGCGACGCTGGCGATCATCGTGTTCGGCAAATCCGCCGCCGCGTTCCTGCTGGTGAAAATGTTCGGTCACTCCAAGCGCACCGCGCTGACCATTTCCGCCAGCCTGGCGCAGATCGGCGAGTTCGCCTTTATTCTGGCGGGCCTCGGCATCGCGCTCGGCATGATGTCGGAGCACGGCCGCAATCTGGTGCTGGCCGGCGCCATCCTGTCCATCATGCTCAACCCGCTGTTGTTCACCCTGCTGGAACGCTATCTGGCCAAAACCGAAACCATCGAAGAGCAAATCCTCGAAGAGGCGGTGGAAGAAGAGAAACAGATCCCGGTGGATATGTGCAATCACGCGCTGGTGGTCGGCTACGGCCGCGTCGGCAGCCTGCTGGGCGGCAAACTGGCCGAGGCGGGCATTCCGCTGGTGGTGATCGAGAATTCCCGCCCACGGGTGGAAGCGCTGCGCGAACAGGGTATCAAGACGGTGCTGGGCAACGCCGCCAATCCGGAAGTGATGGATCTGGCGCGGCTCGACTGCGCGCGCTGGCTGCTGCTGACCATCCCGAATGGCTACGAGGCCGGCGAAATCGTCGCCTCGGCGCGCGCCAAGCGGCCGAATATCGAGATCATCGCCCGTGCCCACTACGACGATGAAGTGGCCTACATCACCGATCGCGGCGCCAATCAGGTGGTGATGGGCGAACGGGAGATCGCCAACAGCATGCTGAACATCCTGCAGTTGGACACCCTGAGCGAAGAAGAAAAAATGGGCGGCTGCCCGATCTGAGGCACCGCGCATAAAAAAAGGTCCGGCATGCCGGACCTTTTCTTTTTCAGCGGGTTAACGCTCCCAGTAGGACTCTTCCAGGCTGTCTTCGCGCTCCGGCAGGCCGCGCGTGAGGCGCGGCGAATGCTGGTTCAATACCTGGTAGCTGACGCGGTTGGCGTATTTGCACACCTGCGCCAGGGAGGAGTAGGTCAGGTAACTGCGCACGTGCTTGCTCGAGTTCGGCACGTTGTGGCGGTGATAACCGTTGGCGGCGATATCGTGCAGCAACGCCGACAGCGCGCCGTCGCCGGCGCCGTTGGTGTTCATGATCTTCTCCGGCCCGCCCATATACGGCGCGATGTGCGAATAAACGCGCAGCGGATTTTCACAGTGCTCGCGGCGCATGGCGCGGCTGAACTCGTAGCGGTTGAACTCGGCGATATGCCCCGGCAACAGCGGGTGCTGGGTCTGGCGCTTATTGGCTTCTTCGGTGTAGCCCGCCATATACAGGCCATTCGGCCCGGCGGTGCACAGCACCAGATCCACCCACTCCAGCGCCATGTCCGACGCGGTCAGCGGATCGCTCAGCCCGGTCAGCTCCAGCGCTTCGTCTTCGTTCATCGCCAGAATCGTCACATTTTCCTTCAGGAAGTCGCGCCACCACTGCGGGTTGTCGGCGATCACGTACTTGGTGCCCAGCGTCAGCACCACCGGCACATCGTGTTTTTTGGCGTACTCGATCGCCTGCAGGGTCGCGTCCTTTATCGGCTCCCCTTCCTTGCAGCGCACCAGATAAGAGCTCAGCACCAGCGCCGACGCGCCGGCGATCACCTCTTCAGGAATGCTTTCCGGGCGCAGCTGGTTCATCTGGCCAGGGTTGATGGCGAAGGTGCGCTCGCCGCTTTCGCCGATCAGCGTGAAACAGCGGCCGATGGCGCCATCAACACCCTGCAAATAGTTAAGATCGGTGCGGCTGGAGGTATTGCACAGATAACGGTAGGCGTAGCTGCCGATTTTCACGTTGCTGCACATCACGCCGAGCAGTACCGAACGATCGTCCGCCAGCACCGAATAGTTGTGCATGGTATTGCCGATGGTGCCGCCGGCGAACTGATGGGTGACCAGGTTGTTTTCATTCAGTTCCTGATACAGCGCCTCGGCGACGTCGTCTTCGATCACCAGAGAGTGGCCCAGGCTCAGGCCGTAACGCTGGACAAAAGCATCGTCCACTTTTGCCTCGATATCCACCAGCGTCTGGTCGATGCCGACAATATACGAGGTGCTGATTTCACTTTCGGGCTGGGCCTGCTGCAGAAGCGGATCGCGGGCGCTCACCGGGAAATAGTGTTTGGACTTGCGTTTACCAGGAAATTTCATGTGATTGGTGGTGGTGGCGGTTTAACAAGCGGAGAATGTTAACACATCCCCGCCCGATCACGATGCATCTAATAGACAGATTATGGATGATTACAGACGCTGCGCCACCAGTTGCTGCATCATGTCAATATGCGCCGGCTCGTCGTTCAACGCAGAGATGTATTCAAATTTCTCGCCGCCGGCCTTAAGGAAGATCTCGCGGTTCTGCTCTTTGATCTCTTCCAGCGTTTCCAGGCAGTCTGCCGAGAAGCCGGGGCAAATCAGTTGAATGTGCTTCACGCCCTGCGCCGGCAACCCTTTTAGGGTCTCATCGGTATACGGCGTCAGCCAAGGCTCGCGGCCGAAGCGCGATTGGTACGTCATCATCACTCGCTCCGGCGCCAGCGGCAGCGTGGCGCTCAGCGCACGCAGCGTATCCTCGCAGCGTTGCGGGTAGTCGTCGCCCAGCCGCGCATAACGTTTGGGGATGCCGTGGAAAGACAGCACCAGCCGGTCCGGCTGGCCGTGCTCGGCGAACGAGCGCTCCACGCTTTGTTGCAGCGCGGCGATATAGGCCGGGTGTTCGGCGTAATCGCGAATGAAGGCCACAGAAGGCAAGCGGCGATAGCCTTTCAGCACCCGCGCTATGCCGTCCCATACCGCCGCGCTGGTGGAACAGGAATATTGCGGATAGAGCGGCAGCACCACCAGGTTGGTCACGCCCTGCGCCAGCAGCTTGTCGATGGCTTCCGCCAGGCTCGGCGAACCGTAGCTCATGCCCAGCTCCACCGGCGTATTCGGCATGCGCGCCGCCAGCGCCCGCTGTTGGCGGCGGCTGTACACCAGCAGCGGCGAGCCTTCTTCCATCCACACCGACTGATAGAGTTTCGCCACGCGCGGCGAACGGATCGGCAAGATCGCGCCGTTGAGGATCGGCCACCAGATCAGCGGCGCCGTGTCGACCACGCGATCGTCACTGAGGAATTCCTTCAGATAGCGTTTGACCGCCGACGAGGTCGGCGCATCTGGCGTGCCCAGGTTCACCAGCAATACGCCGTGTTTCTCTTGCTTCATCTCAGTTCCCCTCATTTCCTTTCCGGCCGGCATTCCGTTCTGGGTCGGGATGTCAGCAGCCATTAATGCCGGCTATTGTAACGGAAAAGTCCTGCATCGAAACCGATAACAGCAACAGGCTATGCCTGTGGGCTTCTTCCTTGCGCCAGCTGCCATACCGCCGCCACGTTGCGCGCCGTCACCTGCAGATTGCGATCGGCGCCCGCCAGCGCTTCTTCCAGCGTCACAATGCGATCGAGCACCGAAAACGCCGCATCGATGCCGTGTTGATGCACCACCGAATAATCCGGCGTCAGGCTGCCGGCGATGGCGATCACCGGCACGCCGTAACGCTTGGCCACCCGCGCCACGCCGATCGGCGTTTTGCCGTGAATCGACTGGCTGTCCAGCCGCCCTTCGCCGGTGATCACCAGATCGGCATCGCGCACCGCCTCATCCAGGCGCAGGGTTTCAGTGACGATCTCTATGCCCGGCCGCAAACGCGCGTCGAGCATGCCAAGCAGCGCCGCCCCCATGCCGCCCGCCGCACCCGCCCCTGGCTGGGTCAGCACGGCGCGGCCGGTTTCCCGTTCCAGCAGTTCGCCATAGTGATGCAGCGCCGCATCGAGCTGCGCCACCATCTCCGGCGTCGCCCCCTTCTGCGGCCCGAATACCGCCGACGCGCCCTTTTCGCCGCACAGCGGGTTATCGACGTCGCAGGCGGCGGTCACGCTCACCCGTTGCCAACGCGCATCCAGCCCGGCGAGATCGAGGTGCGCCAGCTGCGCCAGCGCCGCGCCGCCCACCGGCAGCGGGCGACCATCCTTATCCAGCAATTTAACGCCCAGCGCCTGCATCATCCCAGCGCCGCCGTCGTTGGTGGCGCTGCCGCCGATGCCGAGAATGATCGCCTTCACGCCGCGTTCCAGCGCCGCCAGCATCAGTTCGCCGGTGCCGTAACTGGTGGTGATGCGCGGATCGCGCCGGTTGGGCGGCGCCAAATGCAGTCCGGAGGCGGCGGCCATTTCAATCACCGCGGTTTCGCCGTCGCCCAGCAGACCATAGAATCCCTGTACCGGCTCCCCCAGCGGCCCGGTGACCGTTACCTGGACGATCTCGCCGCCGGTGGCCGCCACCATCGACTCCACCGTGCCTTCGCCGCCGTCCGCCATCGGCAGCTTCACGTAGTGCGCCTGCGGATAAATCTGACGGAATCCCCGTTCGATGGCGTCGGCGACGCCGAGCGCGCTCAGGCTCTCTTTGAAAGAATCCGGAGCAATAACCACTTTTTTCAGCGCTTTCATCACTGTTCCTTATCCCGCCAGGTTAAATACGCCAAACATCAGCGCCGAGATTGCCGCGATGGTGAACCCCACCAACGTTTCATACGGCAGCAGCTTGAGCCGCTCGTGCACCGCCATATTGACGCTGCCGCCGGTGGCGTGGAAGAAACTGCCATGCGGCAGGTGATCCAGCACCGTGGCGCCCGCGTGGATCATCGCCGCGCCGGCCAACCCGCTCACCCCCAGTTCCAGCAGCGTGGAGCTGAACACCCCGGAGGCGACGGCGGTGCCGGCGGTGGTCGAGGCGGTCGCCATCGACATCAGCGCGCCGGACAGCGGCGCCAGCAGCCAGGCCGGCAGCCCGGTGTGCGTTAAGCCGTTAATCAAGACATCCTTCAGCGCCGAATTGGCGATGATGCCCGCCAATGTGCCGGTGCCGAGCAGCATGATCGCCACCGGCGCCATGCGCGACAGGCCGGAAACCATAAACTGATTGCACTGACGAATGCGCCCCATCAGCAGCGCACCCGCCAACCCGCCGGCCGGCAGCGCGATCAGCGGATCGACGGCGATCCCGGCGATCGGCCGCAGCGACAGCAGCAGGATCGCCACCAGCGGCGCGCTGATCGCCGCAGCAAAACCCGGCCGCGCTCCTTCGGCATGCTGAGTCAGCTCTTCGGCCATCACCCTGCTGCCTTTATCGCTCAGGCGACGCGCCAGCAGATAGGCCACCACCAGGCCGCACAGGCCCGGCACGATGCCGGCCATCATCACCGAAGTGAGCGGCACATGGAAGTTGTCCGCCGCCGCAATGGTGTTCGGGTTAGGCGACATCACGTTGCCGGCCTTGCCGCCGCCGATCATCGCCAGCAGGATCGCCGCGCGTGAAATGCCGGCCTTCTGGGCGATCGACAGCGCGATCGGCGCGACGGTGATCACCGCCACATCGATAAACACCCCCACCGCCGTCAGGATAAGTGTAGCCACCGCCAGCGCCAGCAACGCGCGGGTTTCGCCCACCTTGCGCACGATGGTTTCGGCGATGGTGTGCGCCGCGCCGGATTCGATCAGCACCCCGGCCAATACCCCCGCCGCCAAAATGCGCATCACGGCGTTGGTGATGCCCTGCGCCCCGCCGATCATCAGCGTCACGGTCTGCACCAGGTCGGCGCCGCCGCACAGCCCGCCCGCCAGCGCGCCGGCGATCATGCCGTAAGCCGGCGGCACCTTGCGTAGAATCAGGACGATGGCGACGGCTAACGCCACCAGCGCCCCCAGAGTGGATACGGTTGTCATTGTTGTTTTCTCCGTGGTTGATGTGCAGGCCAACATATCGCGCGCGTCCGGCGTTGACCTGAGGGGAAACAACAAAAAAGCGCCGGGGGAACGGCGCGGAATTTGTGGGTTGGCACAACTCAGTCGTGCATCAGCATGCCGATAAACAACCGCAGAGAGTCAGTTAATTGATTGATTTTCATGCCGGTTATCGCTTCAATGCGCTGCAGGCGATAACGCAGGGTATTGACGTGAATATGCAGCTGCGCGGCGGTCTGCGTCTGATCACAATTCTGCGAAAAATAGTGGCGCAGCGTACTGCGCAGCACGCCTTTTTCATCCTGTTCGCCCAGCGTCCGCCAGGGGCGCCCCAGCTCTTGCGCGCGCCAGTCCTCTCCCAGATCGCACAGCAGCGACGGCAACGGATAGTCGTGGTAGAACAGCGTGGCGTGACGCAGTTTCAGGCGCTGCGCCATTGCCTGGGTGGCGCGCGCCGTCAGGCTGGAACGGTAGGCGCTTTGCGGATCGTCATAAAAACCGCCGACGATCAGCCGCACCCGAAAGCGGTGTTTAAGCTGATTTTGCAAACGCTGCGCCTGCTGGCGCTCCAGCTTCAAACTCCATTCGCCCTGAGCCATGCAGGCCGGGCGCAACAGGGTCATTTCATTGAAGCCGGTAATGGCGATCAACGCGTCGCGCTGGGTGGCCTCCAACTCCGCCAACAGCTCGCGCAACAGGTGCGGCTGCGCCTCTTGCAGTTCGACGATCCACACGATGCGCGTCTGGCGCAGATCCAATCCCAGATACGCCGCCATCGCTTCCAGCGACGCCGTGTTCGGCTGCGGCTGCAACAGCTGGTTCGCCAGCTCTTCCCGGTAGCGCTTTTCCCACTGGTGCTGATCCAGCAGCGCCGCCTGCTCTACCATCATCTCCGCCGCCATCTTGACCAACTCGGCGTAGGCGCGCACCTCGGCCGGTTCGCCGGAAATGCCAATCACCCCCACCCGCTGGTTACGAAAGCTGAACGGCAGGTTGATGCCGGGCCGCACGCCCTTCAGGTGCTCGGCGGTGGCGCGGTCGATTTCCACCACCCGATTCTCCGCCAGCGCCAGCACCGCGCCTTCATGGCGCTGGAACAGGCGCTGCGGGTTGCCGGAGGCGATGATCACGCCGTTGCTGTCCATCACGTTGACGGAATGGCTGATGATGCCCATCGCCCGCTGGACGATCTGGCGCGCGGTGGCTTCCGCCAGAAGATTGGTTTGTCTGAGCATGCCCGGCTCCCTGCTGAGGGTGAAAACGCAGGCTTGTTATACGCCATTTGGCGTGGGCGATTAACGGGCACGGTTGCAACAAGCCGCCGCGATCACAATTTGGCGGCAAAACGGCAAAAAAAACGCCGGGCCACGGGCCCGGCGTCATGCACAATGCGCTTGCGATCAACCGAGGATGGTCGCCAGCTCTGCGCTCACTTCGGCCACCTTGCGGGTGCCGTCGATTTTGCGGTATTGGGTGTTGCCCGCTGCCGCTTCTTTGCTGTAGTAAGAGATCAGCGGCGCGGTCATCTGATGGTATTCCACCAGACGCTTGCGTACGGTCTCTTCCTGATCGTCCTTGCGCGTGGTCAGCTCTTCGCCGGTCACGTCGTCTTTGCCTTCCACCTGCGGCGGATTGAACTTCACGTGGTATACGCGGCCAGACGGCGCGTGCACGCGGCGGCCAACGATGCGGTCAACGATCAGCTCGTCCGGCACGTCGAACTCCAGCACGAAGTCCACGTTGATGCCGGCTTCTTTCATCGCGTCAGCCTGCGGAATGGTGCGTGGGAAACCGTCCAGCAGGAAGCCCTTGCGGCAATCTTCCTGAGCGATGCGCTCTTTGACCAGCGCGATCACCAGCTCATCGGTCACCAGCTTGCCGGCGTCCATGATCTCTTTCGCCTGCTTGCCCAGTTCACTGCCGGCCTTCACGGCTGCGCGCAACATATCACCGGTGGAGATTTGCGGAATGCCGTATTTCTCCATGATGAATTGAGCCTGAGTACCTTTACCAGCGCCCGGAGCGCCCAGCAGAATGATACGCATTGCGTAAATCCCCTTGCTATGTAGTTTTTATAAAATTGCGAAAACGCTCAACGATACCATTTCAGGGGGGGCAGGCTCAAGGCGCGCGAAGGAAATCGATTGCGGAATGTGCAAAAAAACCGACGAACAAAAGGCGAGAAAAGGTGGGGAAAAACCGAAAATGCGCCCCTAACGGTGCCGTTAAGGGCGCATATCTTCAACTTTAGGCGGACAGCAACTTATTCATGCGGCGTATGAACAGGTTCGGATCCTCCAACGTGCCGCGTTCAGCCAACAGCGCCTGATCCAATAGCAGGTCGATCCATTCGGCAAAATGTTCGTTATCGCCCACGTCGGATGCGCGTTTGACCAGAGCATGTTCCGGATTAAGCTCGAAAATGTACTTCACTTCCGGCGCCTGCTGGCCGGCGGCGGCGAACAGCTTGGCCATCTGGGTGCTCATTTCGTCGGCGTCGGTCACGACGATCGCCGGCGTATCGGTCAGGCGGTGCGTCAGGCGCACATCCTTCACGCGATCGCCCAGCAGGGTTTTCACGCGTTCGATGAATGGTTCCAGTTGCTTCTCGGCGGCCTTCTGCTCTTCGGTTTCATCCGCCAGTTTATCCAGCGCTTCATCCGCCTTGCTGACCGACTGGAACGGCTTGCCGTCGAACTCGGTCAGGTAGCTCATCATCCACTCGTCGATGCGATCGGACAGCAGCAGCACTTCGATGCCTTTCTTGCGGAACAGCTCCAGGTGCGGGCTGCTCTTGGCCGCGGCGTAGCTGTCGGCGGTGATGTAGTAAATCTTCTCCTGGCCTTCCGCCATGCGGCCGACGTACTCTTCCAGCGATACGGTCTGCGCCGAGCTGTCGCCGTGGGTGGTCGCGAAGCGCAGCAATTTGGCGATCGCTTCCTGGTTGCCGTTGTCTTCCGCCGGGCCCTCTTTCAGCACCAGACCGAATTGCTGCCAGAATTTCTGGTAGCCTTCGGCGTCGTCTTTGGCCAGCTTATCCAGCATCTGCAGCACGCGCTTGGTCAGCGCACCGCGCAGGTTTTGCGTCACGCGGCTGTCTTGCAGGATCTCGCGCGACACGTTCAGCGGCAGATCGTTGGAATCGATCAGGCCACGCACGAAGCGCAGGTAGTTCGGCATGAACTGCTCGGCGTCGTCCATGATGAACACGCGCTGCACATACAGCTTCAGGCCGTGCTTGTGATCGCGGTTCCACATGTCCCACGGCGCCTGCGCCGGGATGTACAGCAGGCTGGTGTATTCCTGCTTGCCCTCCACCCGGTTGTGGCTCCAGCTCAGCGGATCGGTGAAGTCGTGGGCGATGTGTTTGTAGAACTCTTTGTACTCTTCGTCGGTCACGTCAGCCTTGCTGCGAGTCCACAGGGCCTGCGCCTTGTTGATCTTCTCCCAGGTGACGGTGTCGTCTTCTTCGTTTTTGCTTTCGATCTCCACCGGCAAGGCGATGTGATCGGAATATTTGCCGATCACCGAACGCAGGCGCCAGGCGTCGAGGTACTCATCTTCGCCTTCGCGCAGATGCAGGGTGATTTCGGTGCCGCGGGTCTCTTTGGTGATGTCGGCGATGGTGTAGTCGCCTTCGCCGGCGGACTCCCAGAACACGCCTTCGTCATCGGCGGCGCCGGCGGCGCGGGTGCGCACGGTCACTTTGTCCGCCACGATGAACGCCGAATAGAAACCGACGCCGAACTGACCGATCAGTTGGCTGTCTTTCGCCTGATCGGAACCGATGGACTCCAGGAACGCTTTGGTGCCTGACTTGGCGATGGTGCCGAGGTTTTCAATCACTTCTTCGCGGCGCATGCCGATGCCGTTGTCGGCGATGGTCAGGGTGCGCTGCTCTTTATCGAAGGACAAACGTACGCGCAGTTCGCCGTCGCCGGCGTACAGCTCTGGCGCGGACAGGGCGCGGAAGCGCAGCTTGTCGGCGGCGTCAGAGGCGTTGGAAATCAGCTCGCGCAGGAAAATTTCTTTGTTGGAGTACAGCGAATGGATCATCAAATGAAGCAGCTGTTTTACTTCAGACTGGAACCCGCGGGTTTCTTGACCTTTCATACTCATTGATTACCTCAAAAGACAATGGCTACCAAAATCGAACAATGAGGATCAGATGAGGGTCAGGGTGTTGTTTTTCAAGCGGACAGCGGGAATTTTTTGGCAAAAAACGGTGGGGCCGGGCGGCCCCATCCGGGAAAACATCAGAACTTGATGGCGTGGCGCCCGGCCAGCGAATGCGACAGCGTGGTGCCGTCGACCATCTCCAGCTCGCCGCCCACCGGCACGCCGTGGGCGATGCGGCTGGCGAGCACGCCATACTGGCCGCACATCTCGGCGATGTAGTTGGCGGTCGCTTCCCCTTCCACCGTCGGGTTGGTGGCGAGGATCACTTCGGTGATGCTTTCCTTTTCCAGCCGTTGCTCCAGGCGATCCAGACCGATATCGCCCGGCCCGATGCCGTCCAGCGGCGACAGATGCCCCATCAGCACAAAGTAGCGCCCGGCGAACTGGCCGGTCTGCTCGATGGCGTGGATATCCGCCGGGCTTTCCACCACGCAAATCTGGCCGTTTTGCTGACGGCGCGGATTGGCGCAAATAGTGCAGACGTCCTGTTCGGTGAAGGTGCGGCAGTCGGCGCAGTGGCCGATCTCCGACATCGCGCGCGTCAACGCCTGCGCCAGGCGCATCCCGCCGCTGCGATCGCGCTGCAGCAGCTGAAACGCCATGCGCTGCGCCGATTTCGGGCCGACGCCCGGCAGGCAGCGCAACGCCTCCATCAGGGATTCAAGGAGCGGGCTGGTTTGCATCAGAACGGCATCTTGAAGCCAGGCGGCAACTGCATGCCGCTGGAGACGGAAGCCATTTTCTCTTTCTGAGTCTCTTCGATGCGGCGCGCGGCGTCGTTAAACGCAGCGGCGATCAGATCTTCCAGCATCTCTTTGTCGTCTTCCATCAGGCTAGGATCGATCTCCACGCGGCGGCAGTTGTGCGCGCCGTTGATGGTGACTTTCACCAGGCCCGCGCCGGATTCGCCGGTCACTTCCAATTTGGCGACTTCTTCCTGCATCTGCTGCATTTTTTCTTGCATTTGCTGGGCTTGCTTCATCAGGTTGCCCAGACCGCCTTTACCAAACATAGTCGTCTCTCGTCGCTAGGGCCGCGCACCTCGCGCGGCGTTTAAAGGGGGCGAATACTCTCTTCATCCAGATCCGCGTCGAAGAATCGGCGCAGCGTCTGAATGTTGGTATCCGCTTCGATGGACTGGCGCGCCTGCGCCAGCTTTTCTTCATAGATGGCTTGTCGCCATTCCAGCGGGGTCCGCCCCGCCGGATTATCGTCCTCCACCACGGTCAGCTCAATCGGGCCGCCGTACAACTCACCGAGCGCGTCGGCCAGCGTCTTCTGCGCCGAAGGCGAATTCAGATGGCGCTGCGAAGACCGCAGATGGAGGTTAATTTTGCCCGGCTCCGGCTGCTGCTTGAAGGCGTTCAACGCCAGCTGCTGCACCAATTTCGGGATCTTCAGCTTATCGATTTCCGCCGCCCAGGCGTCGCGCTCCAGCGACTCCACCACCAGCTTGGCGGCCAGCTCCGGTGTTTTCTCGTGCTCCAACGCCGTGCGCAGCGCTTTCGGCGTCGCCAGTGGTTCCGGCGCCGCTTCCGGCTCGGTCTGCGCGCGCCAGCGATAGGCTTCCGGTTTCGCCGGTTTTTCCAGCACCTTCTTCTCCGCCAGGCGCTGCTGGCTGCGCTCGGTCACGGAAGCCAAACGCCCCAGCGCCGAGTTTGCCGGCCGCGCTATTCCTGGCGCCGCCGGCTCATTCTTTTTTGGTGTGGATGCTCCCTGCTGCCGTTGCAGCTGGGACCGCGCTTTCAACAGCTGGGCGGTGGCATCCGGTAAAGGGGCCGATGATTGTCGCTGTGGCGCGGCCGGCTGCCCTAGCGGCGGCGGCGCGTCCTGAAACTGCGGCGGCTGTTGTGAAGCGGCGGCCTGCGGCTGCGCCATCGGCGCCGGCGCGGTCTGCACCAACGCCACCGGCTCCGGGATCACCGCTTTCGGGTGAAACGCCAGCGCACGCAGCAGGGTCATCTCAACCCCCATGCGGCGATCCGGCGCATAGGCCAGCTCTTTGCGGCCCACCAACAGCGTCTGGTAGTAAAGTTGCACATCGGCCGGCGGCAGGGTTCGCGCCAGCTCGCGCAGCCGTTGCTCCACGGCGGCGTACTGGTTGTCGAGCATCGAAGGCAACAGCTGCACCATCGCAATGCGATGCAGCAGCGCCAACGTCTCCACCAGCAGATTTTCCCAGTCCACGCCGCGCGAAGCGGCCTGCGCGACCTGCGCCATCACCTTTTCGCCGTCGGCGCTGACCAGCGCTTCGAGGATCGCCAGCGGTTGCTCGTCATCGAGCGTGCCGAGCATCTGGCTGACGGTGGCGGCGGTCACCTGCCCCTGCCCCATGGCGATCGCCTGATCGGTCAGGCTCAGCGCGTCGCGCATGCTGCCGTCGGCGGCGCGCGCCAGAAGCTGCAGCGCACGCGCGTCGCTGGTGATCTGCTCCGCCGTCAGCACCGTTTCCAGCTGCTGACGGATCTGATCGACGTCCAGCGCTTTGAGGTGGAACTGCAGACAGCGCGAGAGAATGGTCACCGGCAGCTTTTGCGGATCGGTGGTGGCCAACAGGAATTTGACGTGCGGCGGCGGCTCTTCCAACGTCTTCAGCAACGCGTTGAAGCTGTGGCGCGAGAGCATGTGCACTTCGTCGATCAGGTAGACCTTGAAGCGGCCGCGCGCCGGCGCGTACTGGACGTTGTCCAGCAGATCGCGGGTATCTTCCACCTTGGTTCGGGAAGCGGCGTCGATCTCGATCAGATCGACGAAGCGCCCCTGCTCGATCTCGCGGCAGTTGTCGCATTGGCCGCACGGCGTGGCGGTGATGCCGGTTTCACAGTTCAGGCCTTTGGCCAGCAAGCGGGCGATGGTGGTTTTCCCCACGCCGCGCGTGCCCGAGAACAGATAGGCGTGATGGATCCGCCCCAGTGAGAGGCCGTTGGCCAGCGCGGTCAGGACATGTTCCTGGCCGACCACGTCTGCGAACGTTTGAGGGCGCCACTTACGGGCGAGAACCTGATAGCTCATTAATACCGGAGAAGTCGAGGAATCTGGAGGGTCATGCTAACACAGCCCCGCGGCGATCCGCGAGGCCGTTGTGCCCAAGGGGCAATGCCGCATCAATGGCCGGCGAAGTCCACCAGGCAGTAGCAATCGATGCCCAGCTTGTTCAGACGCGCTTCCCCGCCCAGATCCGGCAGGTTGATGATGAACGCGGCGTCGTTCACTTCACCGCCCAGACGGCGGATCAGTTTGGTGGTCGCTTCGATGGTGCCGCCGGTCGCCAGCAGATCGTCCACCACCAGCACTTTGTCACCCGCAGTGATGGCGTCGGTGTGGATCTCCAGCTTGTCGGTGCCGTACTCCAGCTCATAGCTTTCGCTGAGCGTGGCGCGCGGCAGTTTGCCCGGTTTGCGCACCGGCACGAAACCGACGCCCAGCGCCAGCGCGACGGGCGCGCCGAACAGGAAACCGCGCGCTTCGGTACCCACCACCTTGGTCACGCCCGCTTCGCGATAGCGCTCAACCAGCAGCTCGATGCTGGCGGCGTAGGCCAACGGGTTTTCCAGCAGGCTGGTCACGTCGCGGAACAGGATGCCCGGCTTCGGATAATCCGGGATGGTTTTGATACTGTCTTTAATAAACTGAAGCTGCTGCGCAGTAGCGGTCATAATTGTTGCCTGATAAAACTGCCTGAAAACCGGCGCGCCGCTCACCCGCCGCCCCCGGGTGAAACACACCGGAGAAGAAATGGCAGGCGATCCGCGCACGAAAACGCCCAAATCTATGCAAACTGGCGGACAAATGCAACCAGCGGCGCACAATCAGCGCTGTTTTTGTTGCGACAGGTCAATAACCGGCAGGCGCAGCATAAAGGTCAGCAAAATAGCCAGCATCAGCAGCAACAGCCCGCGCACCCACCAGATTTTCACCAGCCACAGCGAACAGGCGAAGGTAAGTACAATAACCAGCACCGCCTTCCACTTCGCCCCCGGCGGCAGCGCGCGATGCTGCTGCCAGTGGCGCAGATAAGGGCCGAACCAGGAGCGGTACAGCAGCCAGTGATGAAAGCGCGGCGAAGAGCGGGCGAAACACCAGGCGGCCAACAGCAGGAACGGCGTGGTCGGCAGCAATGGCAGCACCACGCCCAACGTCGCCAGCACCACCGCCAGCCAACCCAAAATGATCAATAACCCACGCGTCATGCGGCTCTTCGCTCCTCAATCGGTTGCCGCCTACTGTAGCATCGGCGCCGCGCCGGCGGAATATGCGTACGGCGCTTGTTTCACGGCAGGATCGCGGGCAAGCTTACGCCTGTTGAAATCAAGAGGGAGCTTATGTGAGCACTCAGCGTCTATTACAGGTGTTGGCACAGCAGATCGCGGCGCTGGCGGCCGAAGTGACCCCGCGCGGCGACGTTCCGATCCCGCAGGCGCGCTTCGACGCCGCCCTGTTCGCCAATCGCGGCACGCGGCTGCGCGACTACCTGGCCGAAGTGGAGAAAAATTTCGCCCAATTGCAAAGCGCCGCCAACGACAACCGCACCAGCCAGGTGGCCTTTCTGGCCGAAAAACTGGTGGCTCAAATCTCTGCCCTGCAGCGCGAGCTGGCAACCCAGGCGCTGCGGCGCAAGAACCAGCCGAAAGAAGCCCCCGAGGCCGATCTGTACCACAAACTGGCCGAACATCAGGACTACGAACGCCGGCTGATCGCCATGATTCAGGATCGGGAAAGCCTGCTGGGGCGCCAGACCACGCTGGCGGCGCAGCAAAAGCTGCAGCACGAGCTGGCGGCGCTGGAGGGGAGACTGATGCGCTGCCGTCAGGCGCTGGCGCGCATCGAGCGCAATATCGAGCGCAAAGAAAACGGTTTTTGAAGATTTATCACAATATTTTAATGATTATTCCCGGTTGCGCGCCGGGTTCACTATACTCTGCCGAGACACGAGTTTTTCATCCCATTAATTAATAAGCGCAGGTGCTATGTCTCTGGAAAACGCCTCACCCGAACTGCAGCTGGCGGTAGACTTGATTTACCTGCTGGAATGCAACGAGATCGATCCGGCTACCGCGCTGGCGGCGCTGGATATCGTCAAACGGGATTATCAGGAAAAGCTGCAGCGCGCCGGCGTCACCTCGCCCTATCTGCCCGCCGGACAGTAACCGGGGACAGCGCCGCTGTCCCTTTCGCCTCTCATTGCTTATCCGCCGCCGTCTGGCCGCCGTCGTCCGGCGACAGCGTTCTTTTCACTTCCTGCACTTCATTGCCCTGCTGGTTATGCAGATACACCTCCAGCTGGTTGAAAGCGATGTCGATGTCGTTTTCCCGGCACAAGCGGTCGATTGAGCGATTCAGTTCATCCACCGTGTAGCTGCGATCGCGCAGTTCGCGCACATAGAGCCGCAGTTCGTGATCCAGCGTGCTGGCGCCGAAGTTGAGGAAGAACACCTGCGGTTCGGGATCGGTCATCACCCGCGGGTTGTCGTGCGCCGCCTGCAGCAGCACCTTTTTCACCTTGTCGAGATCGGAACCGTAGGCCACGCCGACCTTGATCAGCACGCGGGTGATGGTATCGGACAACGACCAGTTGATCAGCCGCTCGGTGACGAACGCCTTGTTCGGAATGATCACCTCTTTGCGGTCGAAGTCGGTAATGGTGGTGGCGCGAATGCGGATCTTGCTGACCGAACCGGAGAAGGTGCCGATGGTGATGGTATCGCCGATGCGGATCGGGCGTTCGAACAGAATGATCAGACCGGAGACGAAATTGGCGAAGATCTCCTGCAGGCCGAAGCCCAGCCCGACCGTCAGACCGGCGGCCAGCCATTGCAGTTTGTCCCAGGATACGCCGAGCGATCCCAGCGCAACCACGGCGCCCACGGCGGTAATCAGGTAAGTGAGCACGGTGGTGATGGCATAGGACGCCCCCTGCCGCAGCTGCAGCCGCGACAGCACCACCACCTCCAACAAACCGGGCAGGTTGCGGGTGAGCACGTAGGCGACGATCACCGCGGCGATCGCCACCATCATGTTGCCCAGCGTCACCGCCTGCGCCACGCTGCTGCCCGCCACGGTGCTGGTGTAATGCCACAGCGTGATGCTGTCCAGGTAAGCGATGACCGTCACCAGATCCGACCAAATGGCGTAGAAGGCGCTGGCGAAGATGGCGAACAGCACCAGGGTGGTCAGGCGCAGCGACTGTTGGTTGATCTGATCGAGCGCCAGCGGCGGCTCTTCCACCACCGGTTCACCGCCTTCGGCCCCCTCTTTCGCCACGTTTTGCCGCCGCGCCAACGCGCGCCGGTAGGCCAGACGCCGCGCCGCCACGCTCAGGCCGCGCAGGGCAGTCAGGTACACAATATTCCACAGGAAAAACAGATACAGGCTGTCTATCCAGCGGCTGGCCAGCCGCAGCGTGGTATAAAAGTAGCCGGCGAACATCAGCCCCAGCAGGATCAGCGGCGTGGCGGCCAGCGCAGTGACCATCACCAGCCGCACGGCGTGCGAGCCCTTTTCACGCCAGCTGTCGCGACACAGCGGGAACACCAGCACCGTGAGCAGCGCCAGCGTCAACATCACCACGATCTGGCCGATAACGTCTTCCACCAGGCGCAGCGGCGCTTTTTCGCCCAATACCGACCAGAAGATCAGCGGCTGCAGCGCCAGCCCCAGCCGCAGCGTCTGGCGGCGGTAATGCGCGCACAGGTTGGCGCCGAAGTTGAAATGCCGCTCGGCGATGCCGCCCGGTTTCAGCATGCGGTAACTGAAAGCGAATACCAGCCATGACAGCGCCAGCTGCTGCGACAATGCCCAGATAAAGTCGCTGATGCCAAAATCTGCGCGATACATCCAGAAACCGACGCCAAGGAGCAACGCGGCGCCGGGCAACACCTTCAGCAAGGTCAGCGCGATGGCCTTCGGCGTATGCAGTTGGCCGTCGCGCTTCAGTTGCCCCACATCGTTGGCCAGCTTTTGTAAATGGCCGTCGATCAGCCGGTAGCGCCAACGCAATACCCCGATCGCCAACAGCAGCGGGATCAGGAACACCAGCGCATTCACCCCGCCCTGCAATAGCTTGCCGCCGTCGAATTTGAGATCGAGCCCGGCAATCTGATCGCGCACCGCCTCCGGCATCGCCTTCAGCCACGCCAGATCGACCGGCTTGTTGCTGTTGACCCAGAAAATCTGCTGGGTCAGCGTATCCTGCAGCGATCCGTAGACGCTGGTGAGCTGCTGTTGGTTAATCTGCAGGTTGATCGACAGCGACAGCTGGTTGCTGAGCTGCTTGTTCAACTGATCCAGCAGTTCGCGGCGCATGTCGACGATCTCGTTCAACGCGTCGATCACTTCCGGGCCGGCCTTTTCCTTGCTCTCGGTCACCAGCTGGTTGATGTAATCTTCGCCCTTGAACAGATCGTCGCGTTGCTGATTGATATCGAACTGCTCCAGCCGCAGATCGGCGATGCGCGTATCCATATCCGCCAGCAGCGTGCCCTGCGGCAGGCTTTGCTGCTGCTGATACAGAATGCGCGACAGCACCAGGCTGCCTTTCAGCACCTGGATCTGCTCTTTCAGGTTACGCTCCGCCTGCAGCCCGCGGTCGAGCCAGTTCTTGACCCGAATGTTCTGCTGGAACAGGGTGTTGCTCTCTTCGGTGGCGGCGATCAGCCGCTGGCTCAGTTGGCGGTTGACGTCCAGCTGCTTGCTGACCAGCTGATCGTGCTGAATATCGGTGGCGTCTTCCGGGTTCTGCGCCTCTTTGGCGGTCTTTTCGGACAGCGTCAACCGCTTGCTGTTGACGATCTCCTGCAGCAGTTGCACCGACCGATCGAGCGCATCGATATGCGCGGTGGTGTAATCGCGCTGCTTTTGCAGCAGATCCTGCAGCGTGGTATTGGCCTCCAGGCTTTTACGCTGCAGCTCCAGCTGCGCATTGAGCAGCGCCTGCTCGGTGCTCAGCATCACCTGCTGACTGTTGCGCAGCGAATCTTGCCCCGGCGTCTGGCCGCTGAGCTGGCTGCGGATCTCCTGCAGGCGCTGCGAGGCGGCGTACATGGTGCTTTGTACCCGCTCGGGCTGGGTTTGCAGCGACACCAGTTGGCTGTTGTAGGTGGAGAGGCTCTCCTGCGCGCTTTGCAGCTCGTCGAGCGTTTGATACAGCCGGCTTTCCAACTGACGCAGCGACAGCGGCAACAGCGCAGCGCGCGCCGCCGCATTGTCTACCGGCTGCTTCAGCGCATCCAATTCGGCGGTGACCTGACTGAGTTTCGCCGGAGCCTGCTGCACCTGCTGTTTAAGCTGCGCGGCGTCTTGCCGGTTGCGCTCAAGGGCATCCAGCAGCTCCAGCGTGCGAGTCAAATCCTGCTGGGAGAGCTTTTCGACCGGCGTCAGGGCTTTTTGCTTGTTCAGCATTTCCAGCTGGCTTTGCACTTCGCTGCGCTGCGGCAGATCGCCGCTCAGCGCCGCCTGCGCCGGCGAGCTGAACGCGTAAATAAGGAAAAGGAGAGTCGCGGCGGCGATGCGCCGCCGGCATGCGCCGACAAACATGAGCGGCGCCAGAGAAGGCAGAGTCAACCAGCGATGCATGATTTAGCTTCGGATCGGTTAAGAAGCCTGAAGATTATCACGATCGCCGGCAGGCAACGAACAACAAAAGCGTTGCCGGTGATGTCCCATTGTCGCGAAATCAGAAAGTCAGCACTTTCTCCGCCGCCAGCGTCCACTGCGCCAGCTCGACCAAGGTGCCGATCGCCACGCCGTCCGCCAGCGGCAAGCGGCTGACGCCGCGCGCGTCGGCGCAGGTCTTGCACAGCTTGACCGGCACCTGCTGCGCGGTGAGGATTTCCAGCATCTGCTGCAGGTGGTACCCCTCGTGCGGCTGCTGCCCGGCCAACCCGGCCACCACCGCATCGGACATCAGAAACAGCCGCAGATCGAGATCGCTCTGCTGCTCTTTCATGGCGATGGCCAACCGCAGCGCATTGAACAAGGATTCGTGGCCATAGGCGGCGCCATTGGCGATGAGAACGACTGATGACATGAAATCTCTCCTTATAAAGGCAGGGAGCCGGCGTTGGACGGTGCTGCCGTCGGCATATCGGATTTGAGGCGCAAGGTGGGGCAAAACTGCAGCATCTCCAAAAACGCATCCACCAGCGCTTCGGCTTCAGCCCGCAAATCGAAACTTTCCGGCATAAACAGCCAGTTTTCCAGCAGGCCGGTGATATAACCGCGCAGGATGATCGCCGCGCGACGAGTGTGCAGATCGGCCGGCAATTGCCCGTGGTGAATGCAGTTGCACAGCACCGCCTCGATGCGTTCGTAACCGGCGAGGTACAGCACCTTGCGCGAATCCAGCAGCGGCATCATTTCACCGACAAACTCGCATTTGTGGAATATAATTTCCATCAACGCCCGCCTGCGGCCGTCTTCAACCGTAGACGTCAGAATGTAAATCAGAATTTCTCGGATAACCCGCAGTGGATTATCGGGAAACTTTGCCTGATACTCTGTTTCGAGCTGGTCAATTTTCGGCTCGGTAGATTCCCAAACTTCATTAAACAGGTCTACCTTATTCTTGAAGTGCCAGTAAATGGCTCCACGCGTAACCCCAGCAGCGGTGGCAATATCTGTCAGTGACGTTGCAGCAACGCCACGTTCAGAGAACTCTCTCACCGCAGCATCGAGGATTTGCTGTCGGGTTTCTTGCGCCTGCTGTTTGGTTTTTCGTGCCATGGCATTGTTATTTAGGGGGAGTGTGATTTACATACATTCGCGAATGTATGTACCATAGCACGCACATATAATTAACGCAGCAATGGGTTTTAAAGCTTGTGATCCATTGATCATTTTGAAATCGGACACTTGAGGTTTTTCTATGAACAAAAACAGAGGGTTAACGCCTCTGGCGGCCGTTCTGATGCTTTCAGGCAGCTTAGTGCTAACAGGATGTAACGATAAAGAAACCCAACAGCAAGGTGCCCAACAACAGGCACCTGAAGTGGGCGTAGTCACCTTGAAGGCCGAGCCTCTCAACATCACTACCGATCTTCCTGGCCGCACCGCTGCGTATCGTATCGCCGAAGTTCGCCCTCAGGTCAGCGGCATCATCCTGAAGCGCAACTTCGTCGAAGGCAGCGATATCAAGGCCGGGACGTCTCTGTACCAAATCGATCCCGCAACCTATCAAGCCAGCTACGACAGCGCGAAAGGCGATTTGGCCAAAGCACAGGCCAGCGCTTCCATCGCACGCGTGACGGTAAACCGCTACAAGCCATTGCTGGGTACCAGCTATATCAGTAAGCAGGACTACGACAACGCCGTCTCCACGCTGCAGCAAGCGGATGCCGCCGTCGTGGCCGCCAAGGCCGCCGTCGAAACCGCGCGCATTAATCTGGCGTACACCAAAGTGACCTCCCCGATCTCCGGCCGCATCGGCAAATCCGCCGTGACCGAAGGCGCGCTGGTCAGCAACGGCCAGGCGACCGCCCTGTCCACCGTGCAGCAGTTGGATCCGATGTATGTCGACGTCACCCAGTCGAGCACCGACTTCCTGCGCCTGAAGCAAGAACTGGCCAGCGGCGCGCTGAAGCAGGAAAACGGCAAGGCCAAGGTGAAACTGATGCTGGAAAACGGCACCGAATATGCGCAGGAAGGCACGCTGGAATTCTCTGACGTCACCGTCGATGAGACCACCGGTTCCATTACCATTCGCGCCCTGTTCCCTAACCCGAACGATACGCTGTTGCCTGGCATGTTCGTGCGCGCCCGTCTGGACGAAGGCGTGCGCAGCGATGCGCTGCTGGTGCCGCAGCAAGGCGTCACCCGCAACCCGCGTGGTGAAGCGACGGCGTTAGTGGTCGGTGCAGACGATAAAGTTGAGCTGCGCACGCTGAAGGCGGATCAGGCGATTGGCGACAAATGGCTGGTTACCGATGGCCTGAAAGCCGGCGATCGCGTGATCGTCTCCGGCCTGATGAAAGTGCATCCAGGCGCGCAGGTAAAGGTGCAGGAAGTTGACACTCAGGCGCAAAAACAGCCGCAGTCTGAAGCGCAGAAGTCATAAAAAGGAGCCTGTAATACATGGCTAAGTTCTTTATAGACCGCCCAATTTTCGCCTGGGTAATCGCCATCATCGTCATGTTGGCGGGGGTGCTTGCAATAATGAAACTGCCGATCGCGCAGTATCCCACTATTGCACCGCCGGCGGTGAGTATTTCCGCCACCTACCCGGGCGCAGATGCCAAAACGGTGCAGGATACCGTCACGCAGATTATCGAACAGAACATGAACGGTATCGATAACCTGATGTACATGTCCTCCACCAGTGATTCCTCTGGTAGCGTCACCATTACCCTGACGTTTGATTCCGGCACCGATCCTGACATCGCGCAGGTTCAGGTTCAGAACAAACTGTCGTTGGCCACCCCATTGCTGCCGCAAGAAGTTCAGCAACAGGGCCTGAAAGTAGAAAAATCCAGCAGCAGCTTCCTGATGGTGGCCGGCTTCGTTTCCGACGATCCGAACATGACGCAGGACGATATTGCGGACTACGTGGCGTCCAACATCAAGGATCCGATCAGCCGTTCGTCCGGCGTGGGCGAGGTGCAGCTGTTCGGTGCCCAGTACGCGATGCGTATCTGGCTGGATCCGAACAAGCTGAACAACTACCAGCTGACGACTACGGACGTGACCTCCGCCATCACCGAGCAGAACAACCAGATCGCCGCAGGCCAGCTGGGCGGCCTGCCGCCGGTGCCGGGGCAACAGTTGAACGCCTCGATCATCGCGCAGACCCGTCTGACTTCGCCGGAAGAGTTCGGCAAGATCCTGCTGAAGGTGAATACCGACGGTTCCCAGGTGCGCCTGCGCGACGTCGCTCACATCGAGCGCGGCGCGGAAAGCTATGCCGTTACCGCGCGTTATAACGGCAAGCCTGCCGCCGGCCTGGGTATCAAACTGGCAACCGGCGCCAACGCCTTGAACACCGCCAAAGGTGTGAAAGACGAGCTGGCCAAGATGGCGCCATTCTTCCCGCAAGGGATGAAAGTGGTTTATCCGTACGACACCACCCCGTTCGTTAAAATCTCCATCAACGAAGTGGTGAAAACGCTGATCGAAGCCATCATCCTGGTGTTCCTGGTGATGTATCTGTTCCTGCAGAACTTCCGCGCGACGCTGATCCCAACCATCGCGGTGCCGGTAGTACTGCTGGGGACCTTTGCGATACTCGCGGCGTTCGGCTTCTCGATAAACACCCTGACGATGTTCGGCATGGTGTTGGCGATCGGCCTGCTGGTGGATGACGCCATCGTGGTGGTGGAAAACGTCGAGCGCGTCATGTCCGAAGAGGGGCTGCCGCCGAAAGAAGCCACCCGTAAATCGATGGGCCAGATCCAGGGCGCGCTGGTGGGCATCGCCATGGTGCTGTCGGCGGTATTCGTGCCGATGGCGTTCTTTGGCGGCTCAACCGGCGCCATCTATCGCCAGTTCTCGATCACCATCGTGTCCGCGATGGCGCTGTCGGTGCTGGTGGCCTTGATCCTGACGCCGGCGCTGTGCGCCACCATGCTCAAACCGATCCCGAAAGGCGATCACGGGGTTAAAACAGGCTTCTTCGGCTGGTTTAACCGCATGTTCGAGAAGAGCACGCATCACTACACCGACAGCGTGGGCAACATCCTGCGCAGCACCGGCCGCTATCTGATCATCTACCTGCTGATCGTGGTTGGCATGGGCCTGCTGTTCCTGCGCCTGCCTTCCTCGTTCCTGCCGGACGAAGATCAGGGCATCCTGTTGACCATGGTGCAGTTGCCTGCCGGTGCCACCGAGTCCCGCACCAACAAAGTGCTGGAAGAAGTCTCCGACTACTTCCTGAACAAGGAAAAGGACAACGTGGTTTCGGTGTTTACCGTCGCGGGCTTCGGCTTCAACGGTAACGGCCAGAACAACGGCCTGGCATTCGTCAGCCTGAAAGACTGGGGCGAGCGTCCGGGGGCCGGGAACAAGGTCGAAGCGATCGCGGGTCGCGCCATGGGCGCCTTCTCGCAGATTAAAGAAGGCCTGGTGTTCCCGTTCAACCTGCCGGCGATCATCGAACTCGGTACCGCAACCGGCTTCGACTTCGAGCTGATTGACCAGGGCGGCCTGGGGCACGAAAAACTGACCGAAGCGCGTAACCAGCTGTTGGGCATGGTTGCTCAGCATCCGGACGTGCTGGTGGGCGTGCGCCCGAACGGCCTGGAAGATACGCCGCAGTTCAAACTGATCGTCGATCAGGAGAAAGCCAAGGCGCTGGGCGTGAGCATCACCACCATCAACAGCACGCTGAGCACTGCACTGGGTGGTTCGTACGTCAACGACTTCATCGACCGCGGTCGTGTGAAGAAGGTGTACGTACAGGCCGAAGCGCCGTTCCGCATGCTGCCGGAAGACATCAACAAGTGGTACGTGCGCGGTACCAGCGGCCAGATGGTGCCATTCTCCGCCTTCTCTTCGGCTAAGTGGGAATACGGCTCACCGCGTCTGGAACGCTATAACGGCTTGCCGTCGATGGAAATTCTGGGCCAGGCCGCACCGGGCAAGAGTACCGGTGAAGCGATGAACCTGATGGAGCAACTGGCGTCCAAACTGCCAAGCGGCATCGGTTACGACTGGACCGGCATGTCCTATCAGGAACGTCTGTCGGGCAACCAGGCGCCGGCGCTGTACGCCATCTCGATTCTGGTGGTGTTCCTGTGTCTGGCGGCGCTGTATGAAAGCTGGTCCGTGCCGTTCTCGGTCATGCTGGTATTGCCGCTGGGGGTTATCGGTGCGTTGTTGGCCGCGACGATGCGCGGCATGAACAACGACGTGTACTTCCAGGTGGGGCTGCTGACCACCATCGGTCTATCGGCGAAGAACGCCATCCTGATCGTGGAATTCGCCAAAGACCTGATGGAAAAAGAAGGCAAAGGCCTGATCGAAGCGACATTGGAAGCGGTGCGTATGCGTCTGCGTCCAATCCTGATGACGTCCCTGGCCTTCATCCTCGGGGTTCTGCCGCTGGTTATCAGCAGCGGTGCGGGCTCCGGCGCACAGAACGCGGTTGGTACCGGCGTAATGGGCGGGATGATCACCGCTACCGTCTTGGCGATCTTCTTCGTACCGGTGTTCTTCGTGGTGGTTCGCCGCCGCTTCAGCAAGAAGAACGAAGACCTGGAACACAGCCATCCGGTAGAGCACCACTGATCGCTCAGTGATGTGAGCTCCACCTGATAATCGAAAAGGCCGCGCATGCGGCCTTTTTATTTTTTTTCAGTTACTTAATGCAAACCATTCTCATTAATTCACTTTTGTGTGCAATTTGCGCTTGATCGCGATGCCAGGTCGGCGCATAATTATTGTTATAGTATAACATTACACTAGAAGGCCATTATGAAACCCGGCATCCACCCCGATTACCGCACCGTGGTGTTCCACGACGTCAGCGCCAATGCCTACTTCAAAGTGGGATCGACCATCAAAACCGATCGCACTATCGAACTGGACGGCGAAAGCTGGCCGTATGTCACCCTCGACGTCTCTTCCGCTTCGCATCCGTATTACACCGGCAAGCAGAAAGACTATTCCAAAGAAGGCAGCACGGCGCGCTTCCAGCAGCGCTTTGGCCGCTTTATCGGCAATAAGTAACAAGGAAACCCCATGCAGGTATTGAGTTCATTGCGTTCGGCGAAAAACCGCCACCCGGATTGCAAAGTCGTGCGTCGTCGTGGCCGCATCTATGTGATCTGTAAAAGCAATCCGCGATTCAAAGCGGTACAGGGACGTAAGAAAAAGCGTTAACTCCCAAGTGTCATCTGTCGCAAAGCCCCGTTGCTGCTCAACGGGGCTTTTTTTATGGCGAGAAAGTGCCTGCAAGCTGTCCCCCACCCGCGGGCGGGGGGCAGAGATTACTTCATGCTGCTCAGCAGCGTGTCGACATTGTGTTTGAACGCCTGCTCATAGGTGGCCGCCGGGCCGCCGGCGCGGGAGAGCGCTTCAGGGTACAGCTCGCCGCCCGCCTTGGCGCCGGTGGCGGCGGCAATCTGTTTCACCAGCCGCGGATCGGTCTGGTTTTCGATAAAGTAAGCGTTAACCTTCTCCTGTTTAATCTGCTTAATCAGGTTCGCCACGTCGCTGGCGCTGGCTTCCGCTTCGGTGGAAAATCCGACCGGGGCAAGGAAGGTGACGCCATACTCTTGCCCAAAGTAGCCAAAAGCATCATGGCTGGTCAGCACCTTACGTTTCTGCGGCGGCACTGCGGCGAACTGGGTTTTGGCCCACAGATCCAACTTTTGCAGCTGCTGAATGTAGTCGGCGCCGCGCTGGCGAAAATAGTTGGCATCCTCAGGATCGGCGGCGATCAGGGCGTTCATCACGTTGGTGGCGTACTGCACGCCGTTTTTCATGCTGTTCCAGGCGTGAGGATCGGTAATCGGTTTGCCATCCTCTTCCATCTGGCGGGTGTTGATGCTCTGTGAAGCGGTGATCACCTGCCCTTTATAACCCGAAGCGCTGACCAGGCGATCGATCCACCCTTCCAGCCCCAGGCCGCTGACGAAGACCACATCAGCCTGAGCCAGCGTCTTGCCGTCCTGCGGCGAAGGCTCGAAACTGTGCGGATCGCCATCCGGCCCCACCAGCGTGCTGACCTTGACGTGATCGCCGCCCACCTGCTTGACGATATCTCCCAGAATGGAAAAGCTGGCGACGGCGTCGACGGTCTTCGCCATCGCCAATGGGCTGGCCAGCAGAGCAGCAACCGCCAGCGATATAGGTAAACGTTTCATACTTTCTCCTTGCAAATGGCACTTCTCAACGGCGCGCAAAGGCGTAAATGCCTCCGCGCGTTCCAAACAGGATTGAGACAAAAAAGAGGATGCTGGCGCTGAGCACGATCGCCGGGCCGGCGGGCAGCGAAGCGTGATAGGACCACACCAGCCCAATCAGACTGGAAAGCGCGCCGATGCCCATCGCCGTCGCCAGCGTCTGCGGCAGATTGCGCGCCCAGAAGCGCGCGCTGGCGGCGGGCAACATCATTAACCCAACCGACATCAGGGTGCCGAGGATCTGGAATCCCGCCACCAGATTGACCACCACCAGCGCCAAAAACAGGCCGTGGATCAGCGCCAACCGGCGCGGCGCGTTAACGCGCAGGAAAGTGACGTCGAAGGATTCGATCACCAGCGCGCGGTACAGCGCCGCCAGCGCCAGCAGCGAAACCGAGGCGATCGCACCGACCATCAGCATCGCCTGCGCATCCACCGCCAGGATCGAACCGAACAACACGTGCAGCAGATCCACGCTGGAACCGCGCAGCGAGACCAGCGTGACCCCCAGCGCCAGTGAACCCAGATAGAATCCGGCGAAGCTAGCGTCCTCTTTCAGCGGCGTGCGGCGGCTCACCAGGCCGGACAACATCGCCACCGCCAGCCCGGCGATAAAGCCGCCTACGCCCATCGCCACCAGCGACATGCCGGAGATCAGATAGCCGATCGCCGCGCCCGGCAACACCGCGTGGGACAAGGCATCCCCGACCAGACTCATGCGGCGCAGCAGCAGAAACACGCCCAGCGGGGCGGCGCTGAGCGACAACGCCAGGCAAGCCATCAGCGCGCGACGCATAAAACCGAAAGAGAGAAAAGGATCGATAAGCCCATGCAACAGCATCATGGCGCCACCGCCCGCAGATCCGGCTGCCGTTCGGCGGCGTGATGCCTCGGCACCTGCTCCAGCACTTGCTCGGCCGCGCCCCAGTGGCAAGCCTGCGGCGTCAGCAACAGCGCCTGCGGAAAATGCTCGGCGACCATCGACATATCGTGCAGCACGGCGATCACCGTTTTCCCCTGCCGGTGCAGTTGCGCGATCGCCTGCAGCAGGATCTGCGTGGTGGCGCTGTCGATACCGGTGAAAGGTTCATCCAGCAAAATCAGCGGCGCTTGTTGGACCAGCAGGCGCGCAAACAACACCCGCTGCAGCTGACCGCCGGACAGCTCGCCCACCGGGTTGCGCACCAGCGCGCTCATGCCAACGCTCGCCAACGCCTCATTGACCTGGCTCGCCGCACGCTTGTTCATGCCTCCGAACATGCCGCTTTGCGGCCAACAGCCCATCGCCACCAGATCGCTCACCGCGATCGGGAATTGCCGATCCAATTCCGCCTGCTGCGGCAAATAAGCTCTGCGCGGCGGCTTTCCGCCGCTAAAATTCAGGCTGCCGCTCATCGGCGGCAGCAAACCTGCGAGCGTTTTCAGCAATGTCGATTTTCCGGCCCCATTGACGCCCACCACCGCGGTCAACGAGCCGGTGGTAAACTGCCCGCTCAGCGGCGGAAAAAGCGGCGTGGCGCCATAGCCCAGCACCAACTGGCGCAGGGTGATCATGGCAGCGATACCGCCCAAAAGATGCCGAGCCACAGCAGAGCCAGCAGCACAGCGGCACCCGCACAACGCGCGGCAGCGGAGGTGGTGAACAACGAATTCAGTGACGACGCGGCGCCATGTTGCGAAGTGGGAATCAATGTGGTGACCAAAATGACGGGTTAATGGTTATAATATAACATCACAACAACTACCGTATCTCAAGCTATGGCGCGACAATAATGCAACGGAACGTAACAATCCCTCGCACAGCGGATCTTCCCCCGTCCCCCTTACAAAACTCAGGGCTATTTCCATTCGGTTGGAATGTTGGCGTAAGGTAAAGAACAGCGGTAAATCGAAAAATTTACCGACGAGGGCGGAAAAGGAGTAAGATAAGCAGATAACATTGTTGTTGGCCGAGATTAATGCTTGTTACCCTTGCCTGTAACCTGGAAGTCAACGCACTTTCTGTTAAAAAATTAAAGAAAGTGATTAATGACAATAGCGCGGAGTTAGTGCCGGCGCTGACCAGCGGACTCAGCTTTTATTCTGAAAGCGCACGCTATGCCGAAGATTCATTAGAAATACTTGATATAGTGCAACAAGGTGGCGGCGATTATTCAATGAGTTATCGTTATAAGTGGGGCATTTTTAATGCCTGCCTGGATATCAACAGCGAAGATATCATCAACGACAGCGTCCGGTTTCAAGTGACGTCACGGGGTTTAATCTTCGACATCATTGATAACTCACGCCCATCAACTGCGGATGAATTGTAAGTTTACGTAATAACTACAGGCCAAACGCGAAAAAATGATTTATATTCATTTTACGGGAAGTTTATTTTACCACCGTTAAGCTGCCTCCGTTCATGATGTAAATCAGCTTACTCACATAGTGTTATCACACCGCAATTAAGACTTACGGAGGGGATGATATGGATGAGTATTCGCCTAAGCGGCACGACATTGCTCAGCTCAAATTCTTGTGCGAAAATTTGTATGATGAAGGTATCGCTACCCTGGGAGACAGTCATCATGGGTGGGTCAACGATCCGACGTCCTCCGTCAACCTGCAGCTTAATGAGTTGATCGAACATATCGCTTCGTTTGTGATGAGTTATAAAATTAAATACATGGACGAATCTGACCTGTCGGAGTTAGTCGAAGAATATCTCGACGATACCTATACGCTGTTCAGCAGCTATGGTATCAATGATTCCGACCTGCGCCGCTGGCAAAAAACCAAGGCGAGATTATTCAGAATGTTCTCAGGAGAGGACATCTGTACGACAATGAAAACTTAGGGGATAATTATTCCCAAGCTATTTTACGGTTATTAAACTAAAGGCCACCATGACTAAAACCGACTATCTGATGCGTTTACGTAAATGCACCACGATTGATACTCTCGAACGTGTTATTGAGAAAAATAAGTACGAGCTTTCCGATGATGAACTGGAGCTGTTTTACTCAGCGGCCGATCACCGTCTGGCAGAGCTCACCATGAACAAACTGTATGACAAAATCCCCACCTCCGTTTGGAAATATGTCAGATAATCAGCCCCCCAACGCGTTGAGCCGATGCTTTTATCGGCCTCAATGTTCAAGTTAAATACGTACTTTTCCTATTGACAGTAAAACTTCATTTACGTTCCCTCTTTCGATAATAATATTTCCGGAAACAATTTTCTTTTTTAATCGAGACAGGTTACCTCATCGCCCGCCTCACTATGCCTGCCCCCAGCACAGCTAATTCATTATCCAAAAGAATTGAGGGCGGGAAGAAAAGAAATGCGTGTCGCTCTGCCTGATGACAGAAATGGATAATAGATACGTGGAAGAGAGGTGACAAAAGCGCGGATTGGCGAAGCCCAAATGGGTGGGGACCCTGCCAGCTACATCCCGGCACACACGTCACCTGCTGCGGCTGCTTCCTTCCGGACCTGACCGAGTTCACAAGTTAGTGTTGCGGGAGAACCAACAGGGCCCCCATTGACGGCTTCTGTACTCTGAAGCGGTGGGCATTATCGGCGATGCCCCACCAAATAGCAAGCCAACCGGGGCCAACCGCTGTTTTCTTACCCACCTGCGCTGTGGCACACTCTTCACCTGGGTTTTGACTCGTGCAGGAACAGCAATATGCAACCAGAAGACGCCTCTTTCAGCCAGCGGGTTTTCCATATCGTGGCCGCCATCCCGTTCGGCAAAGTCACCACTTACGGTGAAGTCGCCCGGCTGGCCGGCTCGCCGCGCGCCGCGCGTCAGGTTGGCGGCGTGCTGCGGCGTTTGCCCGAAGGCAGCACGCTGCCCTGGCACCGGGTGATCAACCGGCACGGACAGATCTCGCAGCAGGGGGAGGATTTTCAACGGCAACGGCAGGCACTGCTGGCGGAGGGGATAATTTTCGGCCCGCACAGCACGGTCGATTTCGAACGCTACGGCTGGCGCTGGTAAAACAAAACAGCCTTTGGCCGAAGCGCAAAGGCTGTTGATTTCATCTTGCTGTACCGCAGTAAGTTTACTGCATGGCGGTTGGCGCAGCCTGAATCGGCACACCCTGAACCGGAACCAGCAGCAGATCGGCGCGGGTGCCGTTGCGGTTAACCACTTCCTGGATGGTGTCGGTAATGAACATCAGGCGCCCGTTGACCGTCACCGCCGCGCTCAGAATGATGCGCGCATTCGGTTGGATGTCGGACGGGTTGTACGGCAGCGTAAAGCTGAATGGCGCCTGCTGCCCTTCAGTACGTACCGCGCGCTGTGCAATCACTTTGGACGGCGCATCTGCCAGCGAAGCGTCAGAGAGGGTGACCGTCAGTACGGCGTCCGGCGGCAGCGCAATGCGCTGACGTATATTAACCGAACCTGTCACCGCCGGGCCCTGAATCTGCGTTTGCGCAGCCGCCGGGTTACCGGCCGCCTGTGTAGGCACATCGGCACTCTTTTGCGCGCATCCTGCCAGCGTGATCGTCAGTGCCGCGGCACCGCCTACGATTTGCCAGAGTTTCATGGATCGGTCTCCTTTTTTATTATCAACATGTTGGTGGCTTTCACCACCTCACCTATTAAACCTAGCACAAAACACTGATAAATCCACTTTACCCCGTCTATTAATCACTTAAACAGCCCAAGGCGTCCATGATTAAGAGCATTCTCATCGGCCCTTAACGCAAAATGTTGACGCCGCGCCGTGATATTCCGCACACTGCGCAAAATGATTATTAGAAAGGTAACAACTTTATGAGCCAGGCATTGCAAAACCTCCTCGATCTGCTGGATCTGGAGAAAATCGAAGAAGGATTGTTCCGCGGTCAGAGTGAAGATCTGGGGCTGCGCCAGGTGTTCGGCGGGCAGGTGGTCGGTCAGGCGTTGTACGCCGCCAAACAAACGGTGCCGGACGAGCGCAGCGTGCATTCGTTCCACAGCTACTTCCTGCGCCCGGGCGACAGCAGCAAACCTATCGTTTACGACGTGGAAACCCTGCGCGACGGCAACAGCTTCAGCGCGCGCCGCGTTAGCGCCATCCAGCACGGCAAACCTATCTTCTATATGACCGCCTCCTTCCAAAGTCCGGAAACGGGCTTCGAGCATCAGAACCTGATGCCGGACGTGCCGCCGCCGGAAGGGCTGCTATCTGAATCAGAGATCGCCCAGAAGCTGGCGCATATGCTGCCGGAAAAAGTGCGCGAAAAATTTATCGGCCAGAAGCCGATCGAAATGCGCCCGGTGAAATTCCATAACCCGCTGAAAGGCAGCGTGGAAGAACCGCATCGCTATGTGTGGTTCCGCGCCAACGGCAGCATGCCGGACGATCAGCGCATCCACCAATATCTGCTGGGCTACGCGTCGGACTTTAATTTCCTGCCGACGGCGCTGCAGCCGCACGGCGTCGGTTTCCTCGAGCCGGGCATGCAGGTGGCCACCATTGACCACTCAATGTGGTTCCACCGCCCGTTCCGCATGGATGACTGGCTGCTGTACGCGGTGGAGAGCTCCTCCGCCTCCGGCGCACGAGGCTTTGTGCGCGGCCAGATTTATACCCGCGACGGCGTACTGGTCGCCACCACCGTGCAGGAAGGGGTGATTCGCCAACGCGACGCCTGATCCGCAGCATAAAGAAAGGGGCGATGTTTCCATCGCCCCTTTTGGCTTCATCATTATTTTAGTCTTTAGCGCACTGCCCTGCTTTGAGCCTTACTGGTTGTAGGCGCTCTCGCCGTGGCTGTTGACGTCCAGCCCCTCGCGTTCCTGCTCCTCCGGCACTCTCAATCCAACCATGGCGCCCGCGATCTTGAAGGCGATAAAGGCGGCGACGCTCGACCACACCAGCGTGATCAGCACGCTCACCAGTTGGATCCAGACCTGATGGCCCATCGTCACCCCTTCGGCGTAACCGGTGCCGCCCAGTGAAGAGGCGGTGAACACCCCGGTCAACAGGCAGCCGACGATGCCGCACACCCCGTGCACACCGAACACGTCACAGGTGTCGTCCACTTTCAGCCATTTTTTCAGCGTCACGACGCCCCACAGGCCTGCGACGCCGCCCACCAGGCCGATGATCAACGCCCCGCCCACCCCCACGGTGCCCGCCGCCGGCGTCACTGCAACCAGCCCGGCGATCATGCCGGAGCAGGCGCCCAGCAATGAAGGCTTGCCGCGCAGCACCCACTCGGCGAAGGTCCAGGAGAGAATGGCGCCCGCAGTGGCAACCACGGTATTGAGGAATGCCAAGGCCGCAATGCCGTTGGCCGCACTGGCGGAACCGGCATTGAAGCCGAACCAGCCGATATACAGGATGGACGCCCCGGTAAACACCATCGGCAGGTTGTGCGGTTTGAAGGCCTCTTTACCGAAGCCGGCGCGTTTGCCAATCAGGTAGGCGCCGATCAACCCGGCGCTGGCGGCGTTGATGTGCACCACGGTGCCGCCGGCGAAGTCCAATGCGCCGTCGGCGGCCAGGTAGCCTCCGCCCCACACCATGTGCGCGATCGGCAGATAAGACAGCGTGAACCACAGGATCGCGAAGATCAGCACCGCCGAGAAACGAATGCGTTCGGCGAAGCCGCCCACCACCAACGCCACGGTGATACAGGCGAAGGAGGCCTGGAAAGCGACGTGGATCATCTGGCTGATGCTGCCGGTGACGCTGTCGATGCCGATGCCTTTCAGCATCGCCGTCTCGAATCCGCCGAACACCGCATTGCCTTCGCTGAACGCCAGGCTGTAGCCATACAGCACCCACAGCACGCAGACCAACGCGAAGGTGACGGTGACCTGCGTCAGCATCGACAGCACGTTTTTACCGCGCAGCAGACCGCCGTAAAACAGCGCGATGCCCGGCAGCGTCATGAACAGCACCAACGCGGTGCAGATCATCATAAAGGCGTTGTCGGCCTTATCGGCGACCGCCGGGGCGGCCAGGGCCAAAGAAGGAACCAGGGTTACCGAACTCAGGCCCAACATGGATAACAGTCTTTTCATTATCAATCATCCCCATCACTTAACTGAGTTCGCGGTTACAGTGCCGATTCGTCGGTTTCGCCGGTGCGAATGCGGATCACGCGTTGCAATTCGGCAACGAAAATTTTGCCGTCGCCGATTTTGCCGGTGTAGGCAGCTTTGCTAATCACCTCAACCACTTCATCCAACTGATCGTCGGCGATGGCGATATCGATTTTGACCTTGGGCAGGAAGTTGACGTTATATTCGGCGCCGCGATACAGCTCGGCGTGCCCCTTCTGGCGGCCAAAGCCCTTCACTTCGGTTACGGTCAACCCCTGAATGCCCACGGAGGACAAGGCCTCGCGCACGTCCTCCAGCTTGAACGGTTTGATTACCACGGTCACCAGCTTCATATTGCCCCTCCACGAATTAAGCCCAAACTCACCCCTGGTACGCGTCATATGTAGCAAGGGCTGTGCCAAATTTAATTTTGCAGGGCGATTCAGCGGATTAGCGGGCACGCGGGCGCAGCCGCGAGGCAGCACGGCGCCAATACCTTGGATAGGTTAAATAATGCGCACCGATTTGGTGCGCATCGCGTCGAAAAAGTGCAGAAAGGGGGCGTGGCCCAGATGGTTTGCCTGCTTATGGTGCGTTGGAAAGAAAGAAGGGCCGCGAGCGCGGCCCATGTTCAGGCGGGTTGGCTCTCCTCGCGCACCGCTTCCGCCAGTTGTTCGCCCGCCAACTGCAGCTGGTACATCTGGTAGTAACGCCCCTGCTGCGCCAGCAGCTGCTGATGGTTGCCCTGCTCCACCGCCTGGCCGCGATGCAGCACCAAAATGGAATCGGCATCGACGATGGTCGACAGCCGGTGGGCGATCACCACCAGCGTGGTGTGCTCGCGGATCGCACGCAGCGCGCGCTGGATAGCCTGTTCGGTGCCCGAGTCGATATTGGCGGTCGCCTCGTCGAGGATCAGGATCTGCGGCGCCTGCACCAAGACCCGCGCCATCGCCAGCAGCTGTTTCTGCCCGACCGACAGGTTATTGCCCTGCTCTCCCAGGCGGGTGTGGATACCCTGCGGGAAGCCGCGCACCAGATCCGCCAGCTGCACCGTTTCCAGCGCCCGCCAAACGGCGTCTTCCTCGATATTGCGCCCCAACGTGACGTTGGCCAGCACCGAATCGGCGATCACCACCGGATCCTGCTGCACCATCGCTACGCCCTGGCGCAGCGTGCGGTGCGACAAGCTGGAGATCGGGCGGCCATCGAGACGCACTTCCCCCTCGCTGACCGGGTAATAACCCATCAGCAGGTTAGCCAAGGTGCTCTTGCCGCTGCCGGTGTGCCCGACCAGCGCCACGAAGCCGCGCGACGGCACCGACAGCGAAATATGCTGCAGCACCTTTTTATCCGCACGGTAAGCGAAGCTCAGATCGGTGATATCGATACGGCCGCCGGCCAATGGACTATCGTCGGCGCCGTAGCTCTGCTGGCTGCGATCCATCAGTTCGAAAATACGTTCGCCAGCCACCACCGCCTGCTGCAGGATCGACTGTTGTGACGTCAGCTCGATCAGCGGTTCGTTCAAACGCCCCAGGTAGTTGATGAAGGCATAGAGCACGCCGACGCCAATCACGCCTTCGCCGCTGAAGCCGAACAACATCAGCAAACCGCACAGCACCAGTGCCGAAAACAGGCTGAGCAGCGGCCGCAGCAGGAAACCGTCGAGCCGCAGGGTCTGCATGCGCGCGAGATAGTGCGACTGGCTGGCGGCGCTCATGCGCTCGCCGAAGCGCACCTGCTGGCGGAATTGCTGGATCACGCCCATGCCGTTGATCACTTCGTTGAAACCGTCGTTGATGTCCGCCAGATAACTGCGCACCCGGCGCACGATCGGCGTACTGTAATATTGATAAATGCCCATCACCACGAACACCGCCGGGAAGATGCAGATGGCCACCAGCGCCATGCGCCAGTCGAGGCTGAACATCGCCACCAGCATGGCGCCGATCAGCGCGGCGCTTTTCAGCACCGTGGAGACCACCATCACGTACAGATCCTTGATCACTTCGGTGTCGTTGGTAACGCGCGAGATCAATTGCCCGACCGGTTGCGTGTCGAAGGCGCTGAGCGGCTGGCGCAGCGCGGCGTCCATCACGTCGGTGCGCAGCCGCTGCACCACCCCCACCGCCGCCTGGTTGAACAGCAGCGCCTGGAAGTAGTGCAGCGCCGCCGCCAGCAGCTCCAGCAGAATGTAGGCCGCCGCCAGCCCGCCGACGATCATCAGCGGTAGTTGCCCTTTGGCGACGTAATTATCGATAAAATAGCTCACCAGGATCGGCCCGGCGACTTCCGCCGCCGCCGCGATCCACAGCATCAGCACCGCCAGCCCCAGCGGTTTGCGGTACGGCGAGCCGTAGGCCAGCAGCCGCTTCAGCGTCGGCCACAGCTTTTGCACTTTATTCATCGGCCAACGCCTCCTCGCCGTTTTCCGGCGCTTCGTCCAGCGCCGCTTCCAGCTGCTGATAACGGTACATATCGCGATACCAGCCCGGCTGCGCCGCCAACGCAGCCGGATCGCCGCGCTGCGCCACGCCGCCGTGCTGCATCACCAGGATCTCGCTGGCTTCGGTCAATGCCGACAGCCGGTGCGCGCTGATGATCACCGTGCGATCTTGTCCCCAGCTGCGCAGGTTGTGCAGGATCTGGTGTTCGGTACGGCCATCCACCGCCGACAGCGCATCGTCGAGGATCAGGATTTCCGCATCCAGCAGCAGCGCTCGTGCAATGGAGATGCGCTGTTTCTGCCCGCCCGACAGCATCACGCCGCGTTCGCCCACCTCGGTGTCATAGCCCTGCGGCAGCCGCAGAATGTCCTCATGGACGCTGGCCAACCGCGCCGCCTGTTCGATCTGCGCCTGCGTCGCCCCCGGATGGCCCAGCGCGATGTTGTTCGCCACGGTATCGGAGAACAGGAACGGCGTTTGGCTCACCACCGACAGCCGCGAACGCCAGTCGTCGAGTTTGACCTGCGGCAACGGCAGGCCGTGATAGCGGATCTGCCCTTGGTCGACGTCGAACTGGCGCTGGATCAGCGACAGTAATGTCGACTTACCGGCCCCGGTCGGCCCGCACAGCCCCAGCATCTGCCCCGGCTTCAACGTCAGCGCCACATCGTGCAGCGCCGGATGTGGGTTGTCCGGGTAGTGGAACGCGCGGATATCCACGTCCAGCACGCCGCGCCCGGCCGGCAACGCCTGCGGGCCATCCTGCACCGCCGGCGCCTCATCGAGCAGGCTGCGGATGCGGCTGTAGGCCGCGCTGCCGCGCTCGACGATATTGAACATCCAGGCCAGCGCCAGCATCGGCCAGATCATCAGGCCGAGGTACATCACAAAGCTGGTCAGTTGCCCGAGCGTCAGTGAACCGTTCACCACCATCCAGCTGCCGCCGCCGATGGCCAACAGGTTAGACGCGCCGATGGCGATATAAATGGTCGGATCGAAGCGCGCATCCACCCGCGCCACGTGCATGTTCTTGGCCCCGGTCTGCGCCGCGACATCGGCGAAGCGGTTCGATTGGTGATCTTCCAGCCCAAAGGCCTTGATCATGCGTATGCTGGTCATGCTTTCCTGCGCCTGATCGTTCAGGCTGGAAAACGCCGCCTGCGCCGATTTAAAGCGCTGGTGCAGCTGGTCGCCATAATATTTGATGGCGATCGCCATCAGCGGCATCGGGATTAACGCCAACACCGTCAGCTGCCAGCTGATTTGGGTGCTCATCACCACCAGCACCACCACCCCCATCACGAGCGAATCCACCAACGTCAGCACGCCTTCACCGGCGGCGAACACCACGCGATCCACATCGTTGGTGGCGCGCGCCATCAGGTCGCCGGTGCGGTGGCGCAGGTAGAACGCCGGGTTTTGTCGGCTGAGCTGGCGGTAAAAGTTTTCGCGCAGTTCGACCGCCAGCTGGTAGGAGGCGCCGAACAGCAATACCCGCCACACATAGCGCAGCAGGTAAACGACGATCGCGGTGCCGATCATCAGCCCGAGCCAGGCCATCAGCACGCCGGTGGACATCTGTTTTTCGGTGACGCCGTCCACGATGATGCCGACCAGCTTAGGCGGCAACAGTTGCAGGATGGCGATGACGATCAGCAGCACCACCGCCCCGAGGTAGCGGCGCCACTCCCGGCGGAAGTACCAGCCGATTTGTGCAAATAATCTCACGCAGTTTGATTCCAGGATTTTATGGGATTTGTCTCTTTTTCTGCTTCAGCAGAGCAGGATACCATCGTTGAGCCGCCCGTCCGGTGAACTTTTCACTCCGGCACCGGCAGCGCGGTGGTGTATTTGATTTTTTCCATGGCAAAGCTCGAGGTGACGTCAATAAGGCCCGGTACGCCGTTCACCAGGCGCTTATAAAAGCCGTCGTAGCTTTTCATGTCCGCCACTTCGACCTGCATCAGGTAGTCGTACTCCCCCGCCATCCGGTAGAACGCCAGCACCTCGGGCATTTGGCTGGTCAACTGCACAAACGCCTGATACCACTCGCTGCTGTGCTGCTGGGTCTTGATCAGCACGAACGCCGTCAACCCCAGGCCGAGCTTTTCATTATCCAGCAAGGCCACTCGGCCGCGAATATAGCCCTCGTCCTCCAGGCGCTTCAGCCGTTTCCAGCACGGCGTCGAGGTCAAATTGACCGCATCGGCCAGCGCCTGCAGCGACTGGGTGCAATCTTGCTGCAGCATGCACAGCAGCTTACGGTCTGTTTTATCTAACATAGCGGCCACCAGGAGAAAAATTTTCTCTCATTAGGCGATTAAACAGGGAAAATGGCAATCCTTTTTTCCCGCCGACAGGCTATGCTACGCCATAAACCAGCCCCCTATTCTGAGGCCAAATCATGACAAACTCTTGGGTAAAATATGCTATCGGTGAAATAGAAGCGGATTTTCAGCGCTCCGCCGATACGCATCTGATTCGCCTGAACCTGCCGGCGTTTCCCGGCATCTGCCTGTACCTGAAAGATGAGAGCACCCACCCGACCGGCAGCCTGAAACACCGCCTGGCGCGCTCGCTGTTCCTTTATGGCCTGTGCAACGGCTGGATCACCGAGAACACCACCATCATCGAGGCCTCTTCGGGCAGCACCGCGGTGTCCGAAGCCTACTTCGCCCGTCTGATCGGCCTGCCGTTCATCGCGGTGATGCCGTCCTGCACCGCGCGCCGCAAGGTGGAGCAGATCGCCTTCTATGGCGGCCGCTGTCACTTCGTCGATCACGCCGCCCAGATCTACGCCGCCTCCGAACAGCTGGCGAAAGAGCTGAATGGCCACTATATGGATCAGTTCACCTACGCCGAGCGCGCCACCGACTGGCGCGGCAACAACAACATCGCCGACAGCATCTTCCGCCAGATGGCGCGCGAACCCTTCCCGGTGCCGAAACACATCGTGATGAGCGCCGGCACCGGCGGCACCTCCGCCACGCTGGGGCGCTATATCCGCTATCAGGGGCACGACACCCAATTGACGGTGGTCGATCCGGAAAACTCGGTGTTCTATGACTGCTTCCACCACGGCGATCGCACCCTGATCGGCAGCTGCGGCAGCCGTATCGAAGGCATCGGCCGCCCGCGCGCCGAGCCGTCGTTCATCCCGTCGGTGGTCGACAACATGCTGCGCGTGCCGGATGCCGCCAGCGTCGCCACCATTCACTGGCTGGAAGGCGTGCTGGGCCGCAAGGTTGGCGCCTCTACCGGCACCAACGTTTGGGGTGCGCTGCAGTTGGCGAAGCAGATGCGGGAAAACGGCGAGCAAGGGGCGATCGTTACCCTGCTGTGCGACAGCGGCGAGCGTTATCTGGATACCTATTACAACCCGGAATGGGTCAGCAACAACATCGGCGATCTGCAGCCGTATCTCGCGCAGCTGGCGGATTTGTAACGCCAGGCTTCGGGTAAAAAAAAGCCGGGTAGTCATACCCGGCCGGCTGTAAGGAGAACCTCATTCTTCGGGGGAATAGGTGAGGCAAGGTGAACGCAGCCAATGTTGTAAATAGTGGGCCACCGCCTGTTGTTGGCAATGGCCGATAACCGGTAGCTGCGGCAGCAGGGATTTCAGCTGCGGCAGGGCATTGCCCATCACCACGCCGTGCCCCACCGCTCCCAGCATCTCTTTGTCGTTCATCGCGTCGCCGAACGCCATGCAGTCGGCCATCGTCAGCCCCAGATGACGGCTCAGCCGCTCCAGCGCCGTGCCTTTGTTGCAACCGAGCGGCAGCACCTCCAGACAGTCGTAGGCGGAAAAGCACAGGTCTGCCTCGTCGCCCAACTGCGCCCGCAGCTGCACCTGCAACGCCAGCAACTCTTCATGCGGCGCGACAAAGCACACCTTGCTGTTGCCGAACGCCGGCAGACGGCGCACATCGGCCAGTTGAAAACGAAAGCCGCTCAGGTGGTGCGCCCGCAGCATCTCTTCCGGCACGGGAAACTCGGTCAGCCAACCTTCGTCGCGGAATACATGCATGCTGGCGCGGGTGCGCCAATGATGATGCAGCACCTCTTCGGCAATCTCCGCCGGCAGGTCGGTGGCGTGCAGCTGTTGGCCGCGGTTGTCATATACCCGCGTGCCGTTGCCGGTGATCAGGTAACCGTGCAGCCCCAGTTGCGCCATGATCGGTTGCGCATCGAGGTAGTGCCGCCCGGTGGCGAACGTCACCACCATCTCCCGCTCCACCAGCTGGTTCAGCACCGCCAGCGTTTCCGGACCAACCCGGTGATCCGGCATCAACAGCGTGCCGTCCATATCGAAAGCTGCCAGGCGATACATAAAGACCTCTTGAATGTGAACGCGATTACAATCACTGCAGTATGGGATGGCATTTGCGGAAGTAATAGTGAACAATTTGAGAAAACTGTTCCGGATTTCTGCCCATGCGCCTGGTTCACCGTCTCAGCCAATATCAACGCCTGTACCATCAGCTCGGCAGCGCGCCGGTCGCCGTGACCATCGGCGAGCTGGCGGCGATGTTCTACTGCAGCGAACGCCATGCCCGCACGTTGGTGCAACAGCTGCAGGATCAAGGCTGGCTGAGCTGGCATTCGCAGCCCGGCCGCGGCAAACGCGCTCGCCTGCACTGCCTGAAAACCCCGGATGAACTGCGCGCGCAGCTGTTGCAGCAGCTGTTGCAACAGGGCAATCATCAGGGGGCGCTGGAGATGGCGCAGCTCGATCCGCAGCACCTGCAGGATCTGCTCAGCCCGCACCTCGGCGGACAATGGCAGGCCGGCAGCCCGACGCTGCGCATTCCCTATTACCGCACGCTGGAGGCGCTCGACCCGCTCACGCTGACCGGCCGCGCCGAACAACATCTGGTGTCGACCCTGCACGCCGGACTGACGCGCCTGATGACCGGTAACCCGGAACCGCAACCCGATCTGGCGCACCATTGGCAGATTAGCGATCGCGGCCTGCGCTGGCGCTTCTTTCTGCGCAGCCAGCTACGCTGGCACAACGGCGAACTGTTGACCGGCCACCAGCTGCTGCAAACGCTGGAAAAACTGCAGCGCCATCCGCGCAGCCAACCGAGCCTGACTAACGTCGCGCGCATCAGCCTGCCGCATCCGCTGTGCATTCAGTTCGATCTGCAGTTGCCGGACTATTGGCTGGCCCACCGGCTGGCGGAGCTGCCTTGTCTGATGACCCATCCGGAGCTGCCGGCCATCGGCGCCGGCCCGTTCAAGCTGACGTTGAATGAACCGCAGCTGGTGCGGCTGGAACAGCACGCCGGTTACCATCTGCAGCATCCGTATCTGGACACCATCGAATACTGGATCACCCCCGATCTGCCCACCGCCGGCGCCGACACCAGCTGCCAGCATCCGGTACGCATCACCATAGGCCAGCAAGACGATTTGGCGCAGGCCCGGCCAGTGCAGCGCAGCATGAGCCTGGGCTGGTGTTATTTGGCGCTGAACCTGCGCCACGGCGTGCTGAGCGAAGCCCAGGGGCAAAAGCTGCTGATGCTGATCCAGCAGTCCGGCCTGCTGAACCATCTGCCGATCCCCAACAGCGTGATCACCCCCAGCCATGAAATGCTGCCCGGCTGGCGCATCCCGCACCAACAGGTCGAAGAGGACGTCGCCCTGCCCGCCCGGCTGACGCTGCTGTATCGGCCGCCGGTCGAGCTGGAAACGGTGACGGCCGCGCTACAGCGGTTGCTCGCGCAGCACGGCTGCGAGCTGGAAGTGCGCTACTACGCCGGCAAGCGCTGGCAAAGCGAGGAACAGATCGCCCAGGCCGACCTGCTGCTGGCGGACAACTTGATCGGCGAGGCGCCGGAGGCGACGCTGGAGAGCTGGCTGCGTCAGGATACGCTGTGGCGCGGCATCCTCACGGAAAGCCGCTGGCAGCAGCAACAGGATATGCTGCGGCAGATCCAGCAGCTGCAGGCGCAGCAACCGCGCTTCGAACAACTGCAGGCCTATTATCAACAGCTGATGGCCGCCGCCATCATCACGCCGCTGTTTCACTACCAGTATCAGATCAGCGCACCGCCGCGCATGCATGGCGTGACGCTGACCGCGCACGGCTGGTTCGATTTTTGCCAGGCGTGGCTGCCGCCGCCGGTGGATGACGCACCGGCCTGAGCCGAACCGCCCTGCGCCTGGCGGCCCTTTCTGCTACTATTGTCGCCGCAACGCAATTTTTATCCTGCCGCCCGAATGTGTATCGGGAGAGGCCAAAGCCCAAAAAGGTGATTTTATGAAGCGCGCGGTTGTCGTTTTCAGCGGTGGACAAGACTCCACGACCTGCTTGATCCAGGCATTGCAACAGTATGACGAAGTTCACTGCGTCACGTTCGATTACGGCCAGCGCCATCGCGCCGAGATTGAAGTGGCTCAAGCGCTGTCGGTAGCCCTCGGCGCCAAGGCGCACAAGGTGCTGGACGTGACGCTGCTCAATGAGCTGGCCGTCAGCAGCCTGACGCGCGACAATATTCCGGTTCCCGCCTACGATCCCAACCAGAAAAATGCGCTGCCGAGCACCTTCGTGCCGGGCCGCAACATCCTGTTCCTGACGCTGGCGGCGATCTACGCCTACCAGGTCGAAGCGGAAGCGGTGATCACCGGCGTGTGTGAAACCGATTTCTCCGGCTACCCGGATTGCCGCGACGAGTTCGTTAAAGCGCTGAACAAGGCGGTGACGCTGGGCATCGCCCGCGATATCCGCTTCGAAACGCCGCTGATGTGGCTGAACAAGGCCGAGACCTGGGCGCTGGCGGATTATTACCACCAGCTGGATCGCGTACGCCAGGATACGCTGACCTGCTACAACGGCATCAAGGGTGACGGCTGCGGCGAGTGCGCCGCCTGCAACCTGCGCGCCAATGGCCTGACGCAGTACCGGGCCAACCAGGCAGAAGTGATGGCGGCGTTGAAACAGAAAGCCGGCCTGGCCTGAGGGCAGTGACGGCGGCAGCCTCTGCCGCCCGTGAGCTTACTGCGGATTATCCTTCAGCGTGAGCGCCTCCAGGTGCTCGCGCAATTCGCCTTCGATCGGCAGCGCCCGCTGCGTTTTCAGATCGACGCACACGAAAGTCAGCAGCGCGTCTGCCACCGGCGTCCCCGCCGGATCCTGCGTCACCTTTTGGCTCAGCACCCCGCTCTTGCCGTTGAGCTGCACCATCTGGCTGTCGATACGCAGCTTATCCCCCAATACCGCCGGGCTGCGGTAATTGATATTGATGTTCACCACGATGAAAGCGATGTTGTTTTCCGTCATCCAGCGGAACCCGGCTTCGTTCTCCAACCACTCCCAACGCGCCTCTTCCAGAAACTCCAGATAGCGGGCGTTGTTAACGTGCTGGTAAACATCAAGGTGATAACCGCGAACTTTGATAAAGGTTTGCATAGGGAACGATCGCTCCTGCCTGGTGATTACAGAAAGAGGGAGCCACGCTGGCTCCCTCGCCCGTTTGGTCAACGCGCCAAACTGGTAAGACCTGTAAAATGTAGCAGAGGAGTCACGGCCTCAGCGGCCTTTTGCCACGCAGCCGCGACCGGGATCACATTTTCAGCCGGGTGCGGTTCTTCTCAAACAGCGCCGGCCCGATGCCCGGCACCTCCTGCAACTGCTCAACCTGGGTGAACGGCCCGTTCTGTTCGCGATAGCGCACGATGCCTTCCGCCTTCTTCAGACCGACGCCGCTCAAGGCGGCGGCCAGCTGTTCGGCGGTGGCCTGATTGATGCTGACCGCCGCCTCTTCGGTTGCCTTGGTCATCACCGATTGCCCGCCATTGCCCACCGGTGTTGAGAGCATGGGCGCCTCGTTTTTTTCCACCGCGGCGGCCGGCCCGGCCAGGCATAACAACAGCGCGGTCAGCGCGGCGTTAACGTGACGACGGTAACCGAAAAACGCTTTTTTCTCTGAATATTGCATGCTGTATCCTCCTTGTGTGTGACAGCACGGCTACCTTGCCGCGGCGGCGGATATTCAGCAATCGACGGATATCAGATATGGAAAAGGCCGCGAAAGCGGCCTTTGTTTGTTGCACTGCGTTGCAGAAAAATGCGGCGATTACTGAGGCTGTTGCTCAGAGGCGCCCATTTTGATCTTGGCTTCTTTACGCAGGCTCGCCAGCAGCGAATCGAAGGAGACGCCGGTCGCGCCCTCTACCATCTTGCCGACGAAGGTTTTCATTTCGTCTTCCGGCAGCGTGCCCGGCTTCACCGCATCAAGCGCAATCAGCACCACGTTGTCCTGGCGATCCTGCGACATGCCGTACACCGGTTTGCCGTCCTGCGGGTGCGGCAGCGCGAACACGCTCTCCACCAGCTGGCTGTCTTCCGGCGCGCGCGCCATCTTCTGCACGGCGCCAAAGCTCAGGCCGGCGGCTTTCATCGCTTCGTCGCCCTTGCCCTGCTTCAGCTCAACCAACAGCTTCTCGCCCTGCAGCTTCGCTGCCTGCAGCGCCTTGTTGCGTTTCACCAGTTCCGCCACGCGGTCTTTTACCTGGTCGAACGGTTCGATGCCTTCCGGCTTGTGGCCGCTCACGCGCACCACGAAGGCGCGGTCGCCGTCTACGGTGATCACGTCGGAGTTGCTGCCCGGCGCGCCGTTCTCGCCGATCAGCGAGCCGTCGAAGATCGCCTGCACCACCGGCTTGAAGTTCAGCGCGGCAGGAATGTTGTCACGGGTGAACCAGTCGCTTTGCGCCGCTTTCACGCCGGCCGCTTCTTCAGCCGAGGCCAGAGATTCGTTGTCGCTGGTCGCCGCTTCGCTCACCTTCTGCTGCAGCGCGTAATACGCGTCTACCGCTTTCTCCTGCTGCACCTGCTTGGCGATAGCGTCATGCACGTCGCTCAGCGGTTTCAGTTTCTCAGGTTCGATGTCGTTCAAACGCACGATCAGGAAGCCGACAGAGGATTTCACCACGCCGGACAGCTGCCCTTTCTCGGTCAGGTTAGCCTGCTTCAGCTCATCGGCGGTGGTTTCCGGCTCCAGCCACCCCAGTTCGCCGCCGGTGCGGCGCGAGATGATGTCGGTGGATTTCTCTTTCGCCAGCGTGGCGAAATCGGCGCCCTTCTTCAGCTCGTCCAGCGCCGCGTTGGCTTCCGCCTCGGTTTTCAACTGGATCACGCTGTAGTTTTTACGCTCAGGCTGGCCGTAGCTGCTCTTGTGCTGGTCGTAGTAAGCGCTGATGTCCTCTTCGCTCACTTTCACCTTGTCCTGCATGGACGCGGCGTCCAGCGGGATATAGCTCACCTTCACCTGCTCCGGGGCGATGAAGCTGTTCTTGTTCTGATCGTAATACGCCTTCAGTTCGTCGTCGCCGGCGCTTTGTTTCGCCTGCAGCGCTTTCAAATCGATGGTCGCCAGGCGCACGTCGCGCTCCTGCAGCACCAGCGCCGCCATGGCTTGCGATTCAGACGGCAGCACGAAACCGGACTCGCCGAAGGCCTGGATCACCTGCTGATTGACCAACTGCTGACGCATCGACTGCGCGAAGTTGTCGGCGGTGTAACCCATGCGGCCGATCAGATCGAGATATTTGGCGTTATCGAACTGGCCGTTGGTCTGGAAGTAAGGCGCCTTGCGGATGGCGTCCTTGATCTGATCGTCGCTGACCGCCAGGCCCAGCTTTTTGGCGTACTGGTCGAGCAGCATGTTGTCGATCAACTGGGACAACACCTGACGGCGCATCTGCTGCATGTAGCCTTCGTTGCCGGCCAGCGCAGAGAACTGGTCACCCAGCTGCTGCTGCATGCGGCTGCGCTCGCTTTGGAAAGCCTGTTCCAGCTGAGCGCGTTCGATCGTCTGACCATTTACTTTCGCAGCATAATCGCCGGAGCCGCCGATCAGGTAGTTACCCACCCCGGTCAGAACGAATGACAGGATGATCAGGGCCAGGATGATTTTGAGCACGACGTGATTGGCAGCCGCGCGTAAATTGTCCATCATAGTGTGACAACACTCCGCTGTGATGTGGATTAACAACCCTTGCGCAGGCGCGTTCCCTGCGACAAAAATAAAAAAAGCGCATCAGTCCGATGCGCCTTGTATCTTACCTTACCAGCACCGCTGCGTCAGGTGATTGTTTATTACAAAACCCTGTTACGCTAAACGGTTAGACGCTAAATCAGTTTACAGCGTCTTTCAGCGCTTTCCCTGCACGGAAGGCAGGTACTTTGGCTGCCGCGATCTTGATCTCTTTACCGGTCTGCGGGTTGCGGCCGGTACGGGCCGAACGTTCACGCACGGTAAAGGAACCGAAACCTACCAGAGCCACGTCATCCCCTGCTTTCAGGGAGTCGGTAACGGAAGCGATTACTGCGTCTAAAGCACGTCCCGCTGCCGCTTTGGAAATATCAGCACCTGCGGCAATCTTGTCGATCAGTTGTGACTTATTCACTCTATCATCCCCTCTAGAATTCTATCGTCGCACCGAAAAATCCCTACGGTTGCGACAGCGCAGCTGTTATATCAATCCCATCGAACCTTGGCAAGCCACCGACTGGGTGACAAAACGCGGGCCGACAGAGATCTAACTTAGCGGTACAAAAAAATACTGGCAAGTCCGAAATGGCTTGCCAGTATAAGTTTTATCAATGGTTTTTGCGATTCGTCACTATTTTGCCGCTACCGGCAGTGCGCCGAAGGCCGGGTTTTGCAACGCAATGTTCAAAACTTCATCGATTCGCTGCACCGGATGAATCTCCAGATCGGCGATAACATTGTCCGGAATCTCTTCCAGATCGCGCTTGTTCTCGTAAGGGATCAGCACGGTTTTGATGCCGCCACGATGCGCCGCCAACAGTTTCTCTTTCAGGCCGCCGATCGGCAACACCTGACCGCGCAGCGTGATCTCGCCGGTCATCGCCACATCGGCGCGTACCGGGTTGCCGGTCAGGCAGGAGACCAGCGCGGTGCACATCGCGATACCGGCGCTCGGGCCGTCTTTCGGCGTCGCCCCTTCCGGCACGTGCACGTGGATGTCGCGTTTCTCGTAGAAATCGGCGTTGATGCCCAATTTCTCCGCGCGCGCGCGCACCACGGTCAGCGCCGCCTGAATCGATTCCTGCATCACTTCACCCAGAGAACCGGTGTAGGTCAGCTTGCCTTTGCCCGGCACGCAGGCGGTTTCGATGGTCAGCAGATCGCCGCCCACTTCCGTCCACGCCAGCCCGGTGACTTCGCCCACGCGGTTTTCGGTATCCGCACGGCCGTAATCGACGCGCTGCACGCCCAGGTAATCCTTCAGGTTGTCGCCGTTGATCTCGATATGCTTGCGCTTCTTGTCCATCAGCAACGTTTTCACCGCTTTACGGCACAGCTTGGAGATTTCACGCTCCAGGCTACGCACCCCGGCTTCGCGGGTGTAGAAGCGAATGATGCCGATGATGGCGCTGTCGTCGACCGTCAGTTCGCCTTTTTTCAGCGCATTGCGCTCAAGCTGCTTCGGCAGCAGGTGCTGTTTGGCGATGTTGAGCTTCTCGTCCTCGGTATAACCCGACAGGCGGATCACTTCCATACGGTCCAGCAGCGGCGCAGGAATGTTCATCGAGTTCGAGGTGGCGACGAACATCACGTCGGACAGATCGTAATCCACTTCCAGATAGTGGTCGTTGAACGCCACGTTCTGTTCCGGATCCAGCACCTCCAGCAGAGCGGAAGCCGGATCGCCGCGCATGTCGGAAGACATCTTGTCGATCTCATCCAGCAGGAACAGCGGGTTCTTCACCCCAACCTTGGCCATCTTCTGGATCAGTTTGCCCGGCATCGAACCGATGTAGGTACGACGGTGACCGCGGATTTCCGCTTCGTCACGCACGCCGCCCAGCGCCATGCGCACGTACTGGCGACCGGTCGCTTTGGCGATCGACTGCCCCAGCGAGGTTTTACCCACGCCCGGCGGCCCCACCAGACACAGGATCGGCCCCTTGATTTTGCTGACGCGACTCTGCACCGCGAGGTACTCGAGGATGCGATCCTTGACGCGCTCCAGGCCGTAGTGATCGGTATCGAGCACTTCCTGCGCCTTGTTCAGGTCTTTTTTCACCTTGCTGCGCGCATTCCACGGCACCTGCAGCATCCAGTCGATGTAGCCGCGCACCACGGTCGCTTCCGCCGACATCGGCGACATCATCTTCAGCTTTTGCAGTTCCGCTTCGGTTTTTTCGCGCGCCTCTTTCGGCATTTTCGCCGCATCGATCTTGCGCTTCAGCGCTTCGTGCTCGTCCGGCGCGTCGTCCATCTCGCCCAGTTCTTTCTGAATCGCCTTCATCTGCTCATTCAGATAGTACTCGCGCTGGCTCTTCTCCATCTGCTTCTTGACGCGGTTACGGATGCGTTTCTCAACCTGCAGCAGGTCGATCTCCGATTCCATCATCGCCATCAGGTATTCCAGACGCTCGGTGATGTCGGACATCTCGAGCACCGACTGCTTATCGCTGAGTTTCAGCGGCATATGGGCGGCGATGGTGTCCGCCAGGCGCGCGGCGTCGTCGATGCTGTTGAGTGAAGTCAGCACCTCCGGCGGGATTTTTTTGTTCAGTTTGATATAGCCTTCAAACTGATTGATCGCGGTGCGCACCAGCACTTCCTGCTCGCGCTCGTCGATAGCCGGCGACTCAAGGTATTCCGCCTGCGCGGCGAAATGCTCACCGCTGTCGGACAGCGTAGTGATGCGTGCGCGCTGCAGCCCCTCGACCAGCACTTTTACCGTGCCGTCCGGCAGCTTCAGCATCTGCAGGATCGACGCTACGGTGCCGACCGAGAACAAGTCGTTAATGCCAGGTTCATCCGTTGAGGCCTCTTTCTGTGCCACCAGCATGATCTTCTTATCGTGATCCATTGCGGCTTCGAGGCACCGAATCGATTTTTCCCGGCCAACAAATAACGGGATCACCATGTGCGGATAAACCACCACGTCGCGCAATGGCAAAACGGGGATTTCAATGCGTTCGGAACGCTCAGGGTTCATAGAGCTCTCTCTTAGTTTAATTTCCGCCAGGTTGAGGGGGAATCTCATGAGACGCAAGCATCTAACGTTTCATAAAATCTGGTTAATGAGTATATGGGGATGAATCTCTTACATTCAACGGCAAGAATGCAGGAAAAAGAAATGGGGGATGAAATCCCCCATTTTGCTGATAACGCGCTGGTTTAACTGGCTAATTATTCGCCAGACGCCTGGGCTTCAGGCTTGCCGTAAATCAGCAGCGGTTTGGATTGGCCGGCGATCACCGACTCGTCGATCACCACTTTGTCTACGCTGTCCATCGACGGCAGATCGTACATGGTGTCGAGCAGCGCGCCTTCCACGATGGAACGCAGGCCGCGTGCGCCGGTTTTGCGCGCCATGGCTTTCTTGGCGATGGCGTTCAGCGCTTCGTCGCGGAACTCCAGCTCCACGCCTTCCAGATTGAACAGCGCCTGATACTGCTTGGTCAGGGCGTTCTTCGGCTCTTTCAGGATCTGAATCAGCGCGTCTTCGCTCAGCTCGCTCAGGGTCGCCACCACCGGCAGACGGCCGATGAACTCAGGGATCAGACCAAACTTGATCAAATCTTCCGGTTCGGCCTGCAGCAGCAGTTCGCCTTCGGTGGCCTTCTCGGACTCGCCCTTGACGGTCGCGCCGAAGCCGATGCCGGAGCCGGTGTTGACGCGTTGACCGATCACCTTATCCAGGCCGGCGAATGCGCCGCCGCAGATAAACAGGATCTTGGAAGTATCGACCTGCAGGAATTCCTGTTGCGGATGCTTGCGCCCGCCCTGCGGCGGAACCGCGGCGATGGTGCCTTCAATCAGCTTCAGCAGCGCCTGCTGCACGCCTTCACCCGAGACGTCACGCGTGATCGACGGGTTGTCGGACTTACGGGAAATCTTATCGATTTCATCGATATAAACGATGCCGCGCTGCGCTTTCTGCACGTCATAGTCGCATTTTTGCAACAGCTTCTGGATAATATTTTCCACGTCCTCGCCCACATAACCGGCTTCGGTCAGCGTGGTGGCGTCGGCCATGGTGAACGGCACGTCCAGGAAGCGCGCCAGCGTTTCCGCCAGCAGAGTTTTGCCGCTGCCGGTCGGGCCGATCAGCAAGATGTTGCTCTTGCCCAACTCGATACCGTTGCTGGTATCGCCGTTGCGCAGGCGTTTGTAGTGGTTGTACACCGCAACCGCCAGCACTTTCTTCGCCTGCTCCTGGCCGATGACGTAGTCATCCAGGTGGTGGCGGATCTCGTGCGGCGTCGGCAGCGCACTGCGCTCACGATGCGGGGCAACTTCTTTAATCTCTTCGCGAATAATGTCGTTACACAGATCGACACATTCATCGCAGATATACACTGACGGCCCGGCAATCAGCTTACGCACTTCATGCTGGCTTTTGCCGCAAAAAGAGCAGTACAGCAGCTTTCCTGAACCGTCTTTGCGCTTATCTGTCATCAGTCAAACCTCTTCTTTAGTCTTGTCCCGCAGGAAAATCACGGCGGCAGTGCGCCCAAACTCATATCGGGAACGCCGAGGGGCTACAACAGAGCGAGCCCCTGCCCACTCTGATTACTATAGTCCATCGGCGCCGCGTGGTTCTAGCTGCGGTGTGTCAGAATGCCGTCAACCAGGCCGTATTCCACGGCTTCTTCCGCGGTCATAAAGCGATCGCGTTCGGTGTCGCGCTCGATCTGCTCCAGCGGCTGGCCGGTATGCTCGGCCATCAGTTCGTTCATGCGCGCTTTCACCTTGAGGATTTCACGCGCGTGGATTTCGATGTCCGTCGCCTGGCCCTGGTAGCCGCCCAGCGGCTGGTGAATCATCACGCGCGAGTTCGGCAGGCAGAAACGTTTGCCTTTGGCGCCCGCGGTCAGCAGGAAGGAGCCCATCGAGCACGCCTGGCCCATACAGATGGTGCTGACGTCAGGCTTGATGAACTTCATGGTGTCGTAAATCGACATGCCCGCGGTGATCACCCCGCCCGGCGAGTTGATGTAGAGGAAAATGTCTTTTTCCGGGCTTTCCGCTTCGAGGAACAGCATTTGCGCCACGATCAGGTTGGCCATGTGATCTTCCACCTGGCCGGTCAGGAAAATGATGCGCTCTTTCAGCAGGCGGGAATAAATGTCGTAAGAACGCTCCCCGCGTGAAGTCTGCTCTACCACCATCGGCACCAGCGCCATGTTCGGTGCAAATTGATCTCGTTCGCCACTGTATGACATTACCGTCTCCTAATAGAAATTGCCTTGGCGGCCAGGGTGTCACCCTAATACGCCGATTCTACTTGAGAACGGCCATGATGACTATGCTCAAGCATTCGACCCGCGCCGCACGTACCCGACGGTTAGTTTATCCCGCGCACTTTGGCAAACAGCCCCAGAATCATTCTTTACAGATTGGGGGATCGCGGCGCAATTTCAAGCCCAGGGGCCGATTTTCTCCGCGCGCCGAAAACGATGCCGTTAATCTGACCGTTATCATGCCAGCCAGTTCCCCAGGCAACAGGGTAAATATAGTGCATATTAACCCGCTTAACCTGAGATTAATCAGCAACGTGGCAAAAAGAAAAGCCCGCAACCTGAGGTTGCGGGCTTTTTCATCGTGCGCCGGTTCGCCAGGCGAAACCGGGGGCGCCGTTCATCGCGCCCGGCACGCCGGCATTACGCCTGTTGAGTCTGGTTCATCAGCTCGCTGAAGGTAGTGGCTTTTTCAGTCACTTTCGCTTTTGCCAGCAGGGCTTCAACCGCTTGCTCTTCCAGAGCCACGTTGCGCATGTTGTTCATCAGCTCTTTGTTTTTGCTGTAGAACTCGATGACTTCGCTTGGATCTTCGTAGGCAGAAGCCATTTCTTCGATCAGCGTCTTCACGCGGTCTTCGTCAGCTTTCAGATCGTTGGTGCTGATCACTTCGCCCAGCAGCAGGCCAACCACTACGCGGCGTTTCGCTTGCTCTTCGAACAGTTCACGTGGCAGTTCCAGCGCTTGCTTCTCGTTGCCGCCGAAACGCTGTGCAGCCTGACGACGCAGCACGTCGATTTCGCCGTCGATCAGGGCAGCAGGCACGTCGATTTCGTTCGCGCTCACCAGGCCGTCGATCGCCTGAGACTTGATACGGTTACGCACGGCGCCTTTCAGCTCGCGCTCCATGTTCTTGCGAACTTCGGTGCGCAGGCCGGCAACGGAACCGTCCGCCACGCCGAAACGCTTGATGAACTCTTCGGTCAGTTCCGGCAGCTCGCGCTCTTCAACTTTCTTCAGCACGATAGCGAATTTGGCCGCTTTGCCCTTCAGGTTTTCCGCGTGGTAGTCTTCCGGGAAATTCACGTCGATGGAGAACTCTTCGCCCGCTTTGTGACCAACCAGACCTTCTTCGAAGCCTGGGATCATGCGGCCCTGGCCCATTGCCAGCACGAAGTCGGACGCTTTGCCGCCTTCGAACTCTTCACCGTCGATAGAACCGGTGAAGTCAACGGTCACGCGATCTTCAGCTTCCGCTGCGCGATCGGTTTCTTTCCAGGTTGCCTGCTGCTTGCGCAGGGTATCCAGCATCGCGTCGACGTCTTCGTCGTTCACTTCAACCACGGGTTTTTCAACTTCGATGTTTTCCAGGCCTTTCAGCTCAACTTCTGGATACACTTCGAACTCAACGGCGAAAGTGAAGTCTTCACCTTCTTTGTACTCGCCCGGCACGTAGTTTGGTGCGCCGGCCGGATTAATCTTTTCTTTGATGATCGCGTCAACGAAGCTGCGCTGCATCGCTTCGCCCAGCACGTCCTGACGAACAGAGGCGCCGTAACGCTGTTCCACGATGTTCATCGGCACTTTGCCTTTGCGGAAGCCGTCGATACGCACGCTTTTCGCTGCGTTGATCAGCTCTTTCTTCACCGCCTGCTTGATAGTATCAGCCGGTACAGTAATAGAGAGACGGCGCCCAAGGCCTTGAGTGGTTTCTACTGAAACTTGCATCTTGTTACCTCAAAAAAATCACAGTGCTCGGTCAACTCCGTTCCAAGAACCAGGACGGCTACAGATAAGAACCGAGTTCCCTGATGACAGAAGCGTCCCGAAACCATTCCGGAAAAATAAGACGCGACATTATAGCGGCGCATGCGTGGCGAGTCGAGGAAAGCTAGGCGGCGCAGGCGCGCTAAAACTCACACTTTTGCCGATTCGATCGCCAAAAGGCCGCCAAAACAGACCGAACGTTGGCCACATTGCGCGTCGGCCGTGTCGTCGTCAAAAACAGAAACGGCCCGCAGGCCGTTTCAAAATTCGTCAGTAGTAATACCCTAATTCAAGGGCAAAGTTCCACTGATACCTGAAAATTTCCCCCTCAGGCCAGCGTGCCCGCGCCGCGGCACGGCGGCGAGGCCGGCACGGTATCCTGCAGACCTTCCCACTCTTTGAGCGTATAGGTATGCAGCGCCAGCGCGTGTACGCCGTCCGCCAGCTCCTCCGACAATACGCCGTAGATGGAGCGGTGGCGCGTCAAAAAACGTTCGCCGACGAAGCGATCGCTGACCAATACCACTTTGAAATGGCTTTCTGAACCCGCCGGAACGTTATGACGATAGCTTTCATCAACGACTTCCAGATACGCGGGCTCAAACGCCGCCCTTAACTTTGCTTCTATTTGCTCGCGAATCATAGGATCTCCTTACAACACCGGCAGAGGACCGTGCCCATCTAGTTCAATATTAGCCGGTTTTCCCCCGTTTAGACCATCGCCGGGACAAATTTCTCTTTTCTGCGGTCAAATGATGAGCGCCATCCCCGCCGCTTGGGGGATTATCCGATTGAGCGGGCCAAAAAAGCGTGTTTTTATCAACGGCAGGTAAAAATTTGTCACTCAGGCGCCTTCCGCGCTTCCACCGCACGGCGGCGATGCTATGATGTCGGCAATTTGTTGTCGGCTATCCCGCTCTGATTATTGCTAAATCCATCGAGAATGAGACAGAAAACATGTTAAAGAAACTTTGTCTTCCTTTGCTGGCCGCCCTGCTGCTGGCCGGCTGCGCGACCAGCAGCAACACCCTGAACGTCACGCCGAAAATCGTTCTGCCGCAGCAGGATCCTACCCTGCAGGGCATCACTGTCAGCATCAACGGCGCGGATCAGCGCACCGACCAGGCGCTGGCCAAGGTGAACCGCGACGGCCAGTTGGTCACGCTGACGCCATCGCGCGATCTGCGTTTCCTGCTGCAGGAAGTGCTGGAGAAACAGATGGGCGCACGTGGCTACATGATCGGCGCCGACGGCCCGGTGGCGCTGCAAATCGTCGTCAATAATCTGTACGCGGACGTCGCCGAAGGTAACCTGCGCTACAACATCACCACCAAAGCCGACATCTCGATCATCGCCCAGGCGAAGAACGGCAACAAGCAGGTGAAGAATTACCGCTCGACCTATAACGTGCAGGGCGCCTTCACGGCGACCAACGAGAAGATCACCGACGCCGTCAACTCCGTGCTGGGCGACGTGATCGCCGACATGGCTCAGGACACCAGCGTCAACGATTTCATCAAGCAAAACGCGCGTTAATCGCCGCGCCTTGTGCCGCCCGGCGGATCGGGCGGCGCAGACAGGGAACTCATGTCGAAACACTATTTGAACATCTTCACCCAGCGTAACTCCGCCATTCTGCTGCTGCTGGGCTTCGCGTCGGGTCTGCCGCTGGCATTGACCTCCGGCACGCTGCAAGCCTGGATGACCGTCGAAAATATCGATCTGAAAACCATCGGCATCTTCTCGCTGGTGGGCCAGGCCTACGTCTTCAAATTCCTCTGGTCGCCGTTCATGGACCGTTATACCCCGCCGTTTCTCGGGCGGCGGCGCGGTTGGCTGCTGATCAGCCAGCTGTTGCTGGTGGCGGCGATTGTGGCGATGGGCTTTATGCAGCCCGCGCAGCACCTGTGGTGGCTGGCGGCGTTGGCGGTGCTGGTGGCGTTCTGCTCCGCCTCGCAAGATATCGTGTTCGACGCCTATAAAACCGATCTGCTGAAAGCCGAAGAACGGGGCACGGGCGCGGCGATCTCGGTGCTGGGTTATCGGCTGGCGATGCTGGTTTCCGGCGGCCTGGCGCTGTGGCTGGCGGATCGCTATTTCGGCTGGCAAGCCACCTACTGGCTGATGGCCGGGTTGATGCTGATCGGCGTGGCCGCCACGCTGCTGGCGCCGGAGCCGGACGAAAACATCCCGGCGCCGCGCACCATGGAACAGGCGGTCGTCGCGCCGCTGCGCGATTTCTTCGGCCGCAACAACGCCTGGCTGATCCTGCTGCTGATCGTGATGTACAAAATGGGCGACGCTTTCGCCGGCAGCCTGAGCACCACTTTCCTGATCCGCGGCGTGGGGTTCGACGCCGGTGAAGTCGGGCTGGTGAACAAAACCCTCGGCCTGTTCGCGACCATCGTCGGCGCCCTGTTCGGCGGCGTGCTGATGCAGCGTCTCAGCCTGTTCCGCGCGCTGATGCTGTTCGGCGTCCTGCAGGCGGTCTCCAATCTCGGGTATTGGATCCTGGCGGTGACCGACAAGAGCCTGCTCACCATGGGCAGCGCCATCTTCCTCGAAAATCTGTGTGGCGGCATGGGCACCGCGGCCTTCGTGGCGTTGCTGATGACGCTGTGCAACCGGTCGTTCTCCGCCACCCAGTTCGCGCTGCTGTCGGCGCTGTCCGCCGTAGGGCGTGTCTATGTCGGCCCGATCGCCGGCTGGTTCGTCGAAGCCCACGGTTGGCCGTTGTTCTACCTGTTCTCTATCGCCGCTGCCCTGCCCGGCTTGCTGCTGCTCGGTATCTGTCGTCAGACGCTGGAGCACACCCAGCAGCATGGCAATTTTATGCCGCGCACCGAGTTTTCAGAATCTTACCGTTGGGCACTGCGCTTGCTGACGCTAGGCTGTTCGCTGTTGGGCCTGTGGTTGCTGTTGCTTATCGCCAATGCGCTGGATTGGACGCAGGCCCCGCAGTTGGCCGATCGGCTGCTGCAGGTCGGTGCCGCGCTGAGCCTGCTCGGCGTCGCAATGGGCAGTACGTTGGATTACCTCGCCCTGCGCCGCACCCGTTTGGCATAATCTGAACGGCCGGTGATTTCGCCGGCCGAAAAAAAAGCGATCCGGGGGTATATTTATTTCGGTAAAAAAAGATAATCGGCGCGGAAATTATTTTTTTATCCGACTGCCGCGCTCGGAAATAAAATTAAATTCACCTTTAAGACACAATTATTTTACATTAAATAAACCTTTTCTGCGTATTTCCCCGCCGCGCATTTCTTCGCCAAATTCATCATACCTTTAGTTTTCCTTAACATACGGGCTGCTCGTCACGATTCAGCGTGCCAACGCGTTGTTGTCATTGGTAAATTGTCACGCAGGGTTACATCTGTGACCCCCTTAACAGAAAGTGTCAACAAGCCGCTGACACTCCCTTAAGCATGTTTACAGTACTGCAACCTTCCCGTAAAATGCCCGCACACATGAAACGACAATTGAGCCTTTGTTATTGAGGTCGTTAGATGAGACTTAAGAAATACAATAAAAGTATTGGGATGCTGTCATTAATCGCAGGCACTGTATTGCTCAGTGGCTGCGATATGGTTTTGATGAATCCCAAAGGAGCAATTGGTGTTGAGCAACGGACACTGATTATCACTGCAATCGCGTTGATGTTGATCGTAGTGGTGCCAGTTATCTTCATGGCGTTCGCCTTTGCCTGGAAGTATCGCGCTTCCAACAAAGACGCCAAGTACAGTCCGAACTGGGCCCACTCCAACAAGATCGAAGCGGTCGTCTGGACCATTCCTATCATTATCATCGCCATCCTTGGCACCATTACCTGGAAGACCACCCACGAACTCGATCCGTTCAAGCCGATTGTCACTGACAAGAAGCCGATGACGATCGAAGTGGTGTCGCTCGACTGGAAATGGCTGTTCATCTACCCGGAACAAGGCATTGCGACCGTTAATGAGCTGGCTTTCCCGAAAGATGTTCCAGTCGAATTCAAGATCACCTCTAACTCGGTAATGAACTCGTTCTTTATCCCGCAGTTGGGTGGACAGATTTATGCGATGGCCGGCATGCAGACCAAACTGCACCTGATCGGCAACGAAGCCGGTGCCTACAAAGGTATCTCCAGCAGCTACAGCGGCGCAGGCTTCTCCGGTATGAAATTCACCGCGATCGTTACCCCGACCGAAGGCGACTTCGATCAGTGGGTGGCCAAGGTGAAGGCATCGTCTAAAAACCTGAACACCACCGACGACTTTAACAAACTGGCAGAGCCGAGTGAAAACAACCCGGTTGAGTACTTTGCCGCTGTCAAACCGAATTTGTTCAAAGAAACAATTGCCAAATTCATGGGCGACATGGATATGCACAAGGGCGCTGGCGCGCACGAAGGCATGGACATGAGCCAAGGTATGGACATGGGTGAACATGCTGCTCACGCCGGAGCCGAGGAATAACTGATGTTGGGAAAATTAACACTTGATGCGGTTCCGTACCACGAACCGATCATCATGGTCACCGTAGCCGCAATTATTGTCGGGGGCTTGGCAGTGCTGGCGCTGCTGACGTATTTCGGCAAATGGAAGTGGCTGTGGAGCGAATGGCTGACTTCGGTCGACCATAAAAAAATTGGTATCATGTACATCATCGTGGCGATGGTCATGCTGCTGCGCGGCTTCGCCGACGCCATCATGATGCGTAGCCAGCAGGCGTTGGCGTCCGCCGGCGAAGCCGGGTTCCTGCCGCCGCACCACTACGACCAGATCTTCACCGCGCACGGCGTTATCATGATCTTCTTCATGGCGATGCCTTTCGTGGTCGGCCTGATGAACGTCGTGGTGCCGCTGCAAATCGGTGCGCGCGACGTCGCCTTCCCGTTCCTGAACTCCCTGAGCTTCTGGTTCTTCGTGGTGGGCGTTGTGCTGATCAACATCTCCCTGGGGGTCGGTGAATTCGCTCAGACCGGTTGGCTGGCGTATCCGCCGCTGTCGGGTAAAGAGTACAGTCCTGGCGTCGGAGTCGATTACTGGATCTGGAGTCTGCAGATTTCCGGTCTGGGTACCCTGCTGACCGGCGTGAACTTCTTCGCCACCATTCTGAAGATGCGTGCCCCTGGCATGCCTATGATGAAGATGCCGGTGTTCACCTGGGCGGCGTTGTGTACTAACGTCCTGATCATCGTTTCTTTCCCAATTCTGACCGTCACCATCGCGCTGCTGACCCTGGATCGCTATCTGGGCACCCATTTCTTCACCAATGATATGGGCGGCAACATGATGATGTACATCAACCTGATTTGGGCCTGGGGTCACCCAGAGGTGTATATCCTGGTTCTGCCGGTGTTCGGCGTGTTCTCCGAAGTCACCGCGACCTTCTCCAGAAAACGCCTGTTCGGCTATACCTCACTGGTATGGGCAACCATCGCGATCACCGTTCTGTCGTTCATCGTCTGGCTGCACCACTTCTTCACCATGGGGTCCGGCGCGAACGTTAACGCCTTCTTCGGTATCGCCACCATGATCATTTCCATCCCGACCGGGGTGAAAATCTTCAACTGGCTGTTCACCATGTATCAGGGCCGTATCAAGCTCAACTCCGCGATGCTGTGGACCGTTGGCTTCATCATCACCTTCTCCGTGGGTGGTATGACCGGCGTTCTGCTGGCGGTGCCGGGCGCGAACTTCGTGCTGCACAACAGCCTGTTCCTGATCGCTCACTTCCACAACGTCATCATCGGCGGCGTGGTGTTCGGTTGCTTCGCGGGCCTGACCTACTGGTTCCCGAAATCCTTCGGCTTCACGCTGAACGAAAAATGGGGCATCCGCGCGTTCTGGTTCTGGATCATCGGCTTCTTCACCGCCTTCATGCCGCTGTACGCATTGGGCTTTATGGGCATGACCCGTCGTATCAGCCAGAACATCAACCCTGAGTTCCACCCTCTGCTGCTGGTTGCAGCCGGCGGTGCGGCGCTGATCGCCTGCGGCATCCTGTGCCAGCTGACCCAGATCTTCGTCAGTATCCGTGACCGCGAACAGAACCGCGATCTGACCGGTGACCCATGGGGTGCTCGTACTCTGGAGTGGTCAACCTCGTCTCCACCGCCGTTCTATAACTTTGCCGTAGTGCCGCAGATTCATGACCGTGATGAATTCTGGGACATGAAAGAAAAAGGCGAAGCGTATAAGAAACCGGCTAAATACGAACCGATTCATATGCCTAAGAACACCGGCGCCGGCGTTATCATCGCCTTCTTCAGCCTGGTATTCGGTTTCGCAATGATTTGGGAAATCTGGTGGATGGCTCTGGCCGGCTTCATCGGTATGATCGTTGTCTGGATCGGCAAGAGCTTCGATCACGATGTTGACTACTATGTGCAGGTTGATGAAATCGAGCGCATTGAGAACCAACACTACGAACAAATCCGTAAAGCAGGCGTGAACCATGTCAACTGAAACTCTGACCAATCATAACGCAGCCCATGCAGAGCATGGGCACCATGACGCGGGAGAGACCAAAGTCTTCGGATTCTGGATCTACCTGATGAGCGACTGTATTTTGTTTGCGAGCTTGTTCGCGACTTATGCAGTCCTGGTGAACGGGACCGCTGGCGGTCCCTCAGGCAAAGACATCTTCGACCTGAAGTTTGTCCTGGTCGAAACTTTCCTGCTGCTGTTCAGCTCCATCACCTACGGCATGGCGATGATCGCCATGAACAAAGGTAAAGTTGGCGGTGTAAACACCTGGTTGTTCCTGACCTTCCTGTTTGGTCTGGGCTTCGTGGCGATGGAAATCTATGAATTCCATCACCTGATCGCCGAAGGCTTCGGTCCGGATCGCAGCGCGTTCCTGTCCAGCTTCTTCGCGCTGGTCGGCACCCACGGTCTGCACGTGACTTCCGGCCTGATTTGGATCATCGTGCTGATGATTCAGGTGAGCAAGTTCGGCCTGACCGCGACCAACAAAACCCGCCTGATGTGCCTGAGCCTGTTCTGGCACTTCCTGGACGTGGTCTGGATCTGCGTATTTACCGTTGTCTACCTGCTGGGGGTTATGTAATGAGCCATTCATCCCATGAAACCTCTCACGGCGGCGCAAGCCACGGCAGCGTGAAGTCATACCTGATCGGCTTTATCCTGTCGATCATCCTGACGGTAATTCCATTTGCGATGGTAATGAACGGCTCCGCCTCTCATTCCACCATCCTGGCGGTTGTTGTCGGTATGGCGGTTATCCAGGTGATTGTTCACCTGGTTTACTTCCTGCACATGAACACCTCATCGGAAGAGCGCTGGAACCTGGTGGCATTGCTGTTCACCGCTATGATCATCGGTATCGTTGTTGTAGGTTCACTCTGGATTATGTACAACCTCAACATCAATATGATGGTCGATTAAGAGCTGAGCTGCACGTGATGATTAAGCAATACCTGCAAGTCACTAAACCAGGAATTATTTTCGGCAATTTAATTTCTGTCGTTGGGGGATTCCTGCTCGCTTCCAAAGGGAGCATCGACTATCCCCTGTTTCTCGCCACCCTGGTGGGTGTCTCGTTGGTGGTCGCGTCGGGCTGTGTGTTTAACAACTACATCGACCGCGACATCGACAAGAAAATGGAGAGAACGAAGAATCGGGTGCTGGTAAAAGGCCTGATCGCGCCGAGTGTCACCCTGGTTTATGCGACCGTGTTGGGTATTGCGGGCTTCGCGTTGCTGTATATCGCGGCCAACCCGCTGGCCATGTGGCTGGCGGTGATGGGCTTCGTGGTTTATGTCGGCGTTTACAGCCTGTACATGAAACGCCATTCGGTCTACGGCACGCTGATCGGCAGCCTGTCGGGCGCCGCGCCGCCGGTTATCGGCTACTGCGCGGTGACCAACGAGTTCGACGCCGGCGCGTTGATCCTGCTGGCTATCTTTAGCCTGTGGCAGATGCCGCATTCTTATGCGATCGCTATCTTCCGCTTTAAAGATTACCAGGCGGCCAACATTCCGGTGCTGCCGGTGGTGAAAGGCATTTCCGTCGCCAAGAACCACATCACGGTCTACATCCTGGCATTTATGATCGCCACGCTGATGCTGACCCTGGTAGGTTATGCCGGCTACAAGTACCTGATCGTCGCTGCGGCGGTGAGCGTATGGTGGCTGGGCATGGCGCTGCGCGGTTACAAGACCGAAAACGACAGTGTCTGGGCGCGTAAACTGTTCGTGTTCTCCATCGTCGCCATCACCTCGCTGAGCGTGATGATGTCGATCGACTTCAGCGCCACGGCGGCGCCTGAAGCGCTGGTGACCTACGTTTGGTAAGCCAAATCATCTGTGAATGGGCCGCTTTTGCGGCCCATTTTATTTGTCACGCCGAAAAGCGGCCAAACTGTAATATCTGTTAAACAACATTCGATTTACCCCCCCTGCCCCGCACACTAAAATGACGCAGCTTTACAGAAATCATGCCATCAGGCGCTGTCTCAACGTCTGATGGCATGGTTTTTACCGAGGTTTGATGTGAACGATAATTCAATGACCCCGCAGGAGCGCCGCGCTACCTGGGGATTGGGCACCGTATTCTCCCTGCGCATGCTCGGCATGTTTATGGTATTGCCGGTGCTGACCACCTACGGCATGGCGCTCAACGGCGCCAGCGAAGCGCTGATCGGCATCGCCATCGGCATCTACGGCCTGGCGCAGGCGGTGTTTCAGATCCCGTTCGGCCTGGTGTCCGATCGCATCGGCCGCAAGCCGCTGATCGTCGGCGGCCTGCTGATTTTTGCCCTCGGCAGCGTGATCGCCGCGGTCACTGACTCTATCTGGGGCGTGATCCTCGGCCGCGCGTTGCAAGGCTCCGGCGCGATCGCCGCCGCGGTAATGGCGCTGCTCTCCGATCTGACCCGCGAGCAGAACCGCACCAAAGCGATGGCGTTCATCGGCGTCAGCTTCGGTATCACCTTCGCCATCGCCATGGTTCTGGGCCCTATCATCACTCATGCCTTTGGCTTACATGCGTTGTTCTGGATGATCGCCGTGCTGGCGCTGGCCGGCATCGTCATCACTCTGGCAGTAGTGCCTTCCGCCGATACCCATCTGTTGAACCGCGAGTCCAGCATCGTGCGCGGCAGCTTCCGCAAAGTGCTGAGTAACTCGCGCCTGCTGAAGCTCAACTTCGGCATCATGTGCCTGCATATCCTGCTGATGTCGAGCTTCGTGGCGCTGCCGCTGGCGATGGAGAAAGCCGGGCTGGCGGCCAGCGAACACTGGATCGTCTACCTGGTGACCATGCTGGTGTCGTTCGCCGCCGTAGTGCCGTTCATCATCTATGCCGAAAAGTATCGCCGCATGAAGCAGGTGTTTATGGGCTGCGTGGCGGTGCTGTTTTGCGCCGAAGTGCTGCTGTGGCTCTCCGGCGCGCACCTGTGGGGCATCATCGCCGGCGTACAGCTGTTCTTTATGGCCTTCAACGTGATGGAAGCCATTCTGCCTTCGCTGATCAGCAAAGAGTCACCGGCCGGCTACAAAGGCACCGCGATGGGGGTCTACTCCACCAGCCAGTTTATCGGCGTGGCGATCGGCGGCAGCCTCGGCGGCTGGCTGTACGGTTTGCAGGGGGCAGGCTTGGTGTTTATCGCTGGTGCCGTGTTGGCCGCCGTCTGGTTCCTGGTCAGCAGCACCATGAAAGAGCCGCCGTATGTCAGCAGCCTGCGCATTACGCTGTCGGAACTGGCGGTGAAGGATTCGGCGCTGGAAAGCCGCCTGAAGGCGCAGCCCGGCGTGGCCGAGGCGATCGTGGTGCCGGAAGAGCGCAGCGCCTACGTCAAGGTGGACACCAAGCAGACCAATCGCGGTCAGTTGGAAGCGCTGGTCAATTCGCTGTAAAGAAACGGGGCCGGCAATGCCGGCCCCGTAGAGATTAATCGCGGAAGTTCTTGAACTGGAACGGCTGCCCCAGATCGCCGCCGCGCACCAGCGCCATCACGCTCTGCAAGTCGTCGCGTGATTTGCCGGTCACCCGCACTTCTTCGCCCTGGATCTGCGCCTGCACCTTCAGCTTGCTGTCTTTGATCAGCTTGACGATTTTCTTCGCTACAGAGGTTTCAATCCCCTGCTTCAGCTTGGCTTCCACGCTGTAGGTTTTACCGCTGTGGGTAAACTCTTCCGGGATCTCCAGCGCGGCGCCGTCGATGCTGCGCTTGCTCAGCTTTTCGCGCAGAATGTCGAGCAGCTGCTGCACCTGAAAATCAGACTCGGTGGCAACCTTAATGCTTTGGTTTTTCTCGTTTAGCTCAAAGCTGGCCGGCACGTTGCGAAAATCCCAGCGGGTGCCGAGATCGCGGGTGGCGTTCTCAACGGCGTTACGCACTTCCTGCATATCAATTTCGGAAACGATGTCGAAAGATGGCATACTTCTTCCTCCTGAATGAGTGCCTAATAGCTTAGGCGATTTTGATGCCGAGCATGATAACCGCTTTGCCGCCTCAGACAAAATCTGCTGAACGCACGCAGGGATAGCGCTTCAGGCTGCCATAAAGCCTATAGTTAAATCACGGTAATTGAGCGGTATTCCCGTGTTTCCAAGGAGACTGAATGAAAATAACCATTCTTGGTTGCGGCGCGCTCGGACAACTGTGGCTCTCCCGGCTGTATCAGCAGGGCCACGATGTACAGGGATGGCTAAGAGTGCCGCAGCCTTTTTGCGCCGTGAACGTGATCGAGCCGGAAGGCGTCTCGTTTAATCGCAATTTGCCCACCAACGATCCTGAGCACCTCGCGCAGAGCGAGCTGCTGCTGGTGACGCTGAAAGCCTGGCAGGTGTCCAGTGCGGTCAGCGCGCTGCTGCCGAAGCTGAACCCTCAGTGCGCCATTTTGCTGTTGCATAACGGCATGGGCACCCAGGAGGAACTGCCGCCAAACGGCCAGCCCATCCTGCAGGGCACCACCACCCACGCCGCGCGCCACGAAGGCAGCACCATTATCCACGTCGCCACCGGCATCACCCACATCGGCCCAACCTCGCCGGCCGCCCAGCACCTCAGCCACCTGGCGGAAGTGCTGCATCAGGCTTTGCCTGACGTTGCCTGGCACAACAATATCGCCTCGGCCAACTGGCGCAAGCTGGCGGTCAACTGCGTGATCAACCCGCTGACGGCGCTCTACGGCTGTCGCAACGGCGATCTGCAGCGCTACCCGGAGCAAATCGAAGCGCTGTGTCGTGAAGTCGCCAGCGTGATGGCGATGGAGGGCTACCACACCTCCTGCGAAGGCCTGATGCAATATGTGATGGACGTGATCCACAGCACCGCCGACAACGTTTCGTCGATGCTGCAGGATATCCGCAGCCAGCGACACACCGAGATCGACTACATCACCGGCTACCTGCTGCGCCGCGCGCGCAGCCACGGCCTCACGCTGCCGGAGAATGCGCGGCTGTTTGAATTGATTAAACGAAAGGAAAATGAATATGAGCGTATCGGCGCTGGTTTGCCTGGCACCTGGTAGCGAAGAAACCGAAGCCGTCACCACCATCGATCTGCTGGTGCGGGCGGGCGTAAAAGTCACTACCGCCAGCGTCGCCGGCGACGGCGAGCTGACTATCGTCTGTTCACGCGGCGTCAAACTGCTGGCCGATGCGCCGCTGGTGGCGATCGTCGATGAGCCTTTCGACGCCATCGTGCTGCCCGGCGGCCTGAAAGGCGCAGAATGCTTCCGCGACAGCCCGTTGCTGGTGGAAAAAGTGCGGCAGATGCACCTGCAGGGGAATATCGTCGCCGCCATCTGTGCGGCGCCGGCGCTGGTGCTGCAGCACCACGCTCTGTTCCCGGTCGGCAACATGACCGGCTTCCCGGGCCTGAAAGACCAGATACCGGCGGAAAAATGGATGGAGCGCCGCGTGGTGTACGACGCGCGCGTCAACCTGCTCACCAGCCAGGGGCCGGGCACCGCGATGGAGTTCGCGCTGAAGCTGATAGACCTGCTGCTCGGCAAGGCCAAAGCGGCGGAGATCGCCGCGCAGCTGGTGCTGATCCCGGGAATGTACGATTTCCGCGACTGAGCGGCTTGCCGATAAAAAAGGGCTGAACATCGGTTCAGCCCTCATCGTTTATGGCGCTCCGCGCGTTACGGGCGATAAACCTTCACGTTGCTGAAGCCCTGCTCCAGCAGGTACAACGCCTGCAGACGGCTCATCACGCCGCGCTCGCAGTACAGCAGGTAGGTTTTGCTTTGGTCCAGATCGCCGAACTGGGTGCTCAGCTTGTAGAACGGCAACGCTTTAACTTCAACCTGTTCCAGCTGCAACGGCTTCTCTTCCTGCTCGTCGTTGGAACGGATATCCAGGATCACCTCGTCGGCGCCGAAGGCCGCAACGGTTTCTACCTCGGTCACCTGCTCCTGCGCCTGCTCGGCGATGGAGCGAATATCGACATTCTTCGCCTCGCTCACCACCCGATCGAGAATGCTGAAATCGAAGTGGCTTTCTTCCTCTTCAATCTTCGCCTTGACGGCTTTTACCGTCGGGCTCTTCGAAATCACGCCGCAGTATTCCGGCATGGTTTTGGCGAAGTCTTCGGTGCCGATTTCACGCGCCAGTTTGATGATGTGCTCTTTATCGTGCGAGATCAGCGGACGCAGGATCAGCGTATCGGACGCATTGTCGATCAAGCGCAGGTTGGTCAGCGTCTGGCTGGACACCTGCCCCAGCGCTTCACCGGTTACCAGCGCCTGCACGCCGTAGCGTTCGGCCACTTGCGAAGCGGCGCGCACCATCATGCGCTTGAGCACCACGCCCATCTGGCCGTCGTCGACTTTCTCCAGGATCTCGCCCACCACCGGTTCGAAGTCGATGGCGACGAAGCGCACCTTGTGCGAACTGGCGAAACGGTTCCACAGATAGTGCGCCACCTGCTTCACGCCAATCTCATGCGCGGCGCCGCCCAGGTTAAAGAAGCAGAAGTGCACGCGGCAGCCGCGACGCATCAGCATATAGCTGGACACGCCCGAGTCGAAACCGCCGGAAATCAGCGACATCACGTCTTCCTGGGTGCCGACCGGGTAACCGCCGATGCCTTCGAGGCGGCGTTTGACCAGCATCAGCTTGTCGTCTTCAATCTCCAGATTTACCGTGACCTGCGGGCGGGTCAGGTTAACGCGCGCGCTCTCGATATGCTGGTTCAGGCCGCCGCCGACGTAACGCTCCACGTCCTGCGAATTGAACGCCTGCTTGCCGCGGCGCTTGACGCGCACGCAGAAGGTTTTGCCTTCCAGCTGGGCGCGGTAGGCTTCCAGCGTCTGCTCGAAGATGTGGTGGATGTCGGTATAAGCGCGATCTTCCACTTCCAGAATATGGTGGATGCCGGGAATGCGCGTCAGCGCGTCGGCGATGATCGGCCGTTGGTTTTCATCTTTGGCGCGAACTTCGATATGATCCCAGTGACGGACGACCGCCAGCGTTTCATCATACTGCTTCAGGACGTTGCGAATATTGGTCGAGAGAATCTTGATAAAGCGCAAGCGCACAGATTGGCTCTTGATGGTGATTTCCGGGAACAATTTAATGATAAACTTCATGGCGGTCTTTGTTGTCAGATAAGAATTACGGCGCGGAGTATATCACCATATCGCCGCGCTCTGCGCACAAAACCACACATGAGCGCCATGATTTGCTAATCAAGATCCGCTAGGATAGGCTCTGGCGCCACGGTTCACATGATGACGTAAAAAGAAAATTATGCCGAAAAAACCAGCACAATCAGCCAGTACAGAGCAAACAGCCAGCTTTGAAAGCGCCCTCGGCGAGCTGGAAAGCATCGTGACGCGTCTGGAGTCGGGCGAACTGCCGCTGGAAGACGCGCTGAACGAATTCGAACGCGGCGTGCAGCTGGCGCGCCAAGGCCAGCAGAAACTGCAACAGGCGGAACAGCGTGTGCAGATACTTCTTAACGACAGCGCCGACGATGCGGCGCTGGCGCCTTTCACACCGGATGCCGAGTAACCGACATGTCTGAGATCGCCCCATCGGCCGCTTTTGCCGATCAACTGCAGATTTTCCGCCAGCGCGCCGATCGCGCGCTGCTGGACTTCATCGCCCCGCTGCCGTTCAACGACGGCAACATGGTGGCGGCGATGCGTCATGGCGCCTTGCTGGGCGGCAAGCGCCTGCGCCCGTTCCTGGTGTACACCACCGGCCAGATGTTCGGCGTATCGCTGGCCAACCTGGACGCGCCGGCGGCGGCGGTGGAATGCATTCACGCCTACTCGCTGATCCATGACGATCTACCGGCGATGGACGACGACGATCTGCGCCGCGGCCAGCCGACCTGCCACATTAAATTCGGTGAAGCCAACGCGATCCTGGCCGGCGATGCGCTGCAAACGCTGGCGTTTTCGATCCTGGCCGATGCCGAGATGCCTGACGTGGCGCTGCGCGATCGGCTGGCGATGGTTTCCGAACTGGCGACCGCCAGCGGCGTAGCCGGCATGTGCGGCGGCCAATCGCTGGATCTGGAAGCTGAAGGCAAGCGCGTCGATCTGCAGGCGCTGGAACAGATCCACCGCCACAAAACCGGCGCGCTGATCCGCGCGGCGGTGCGCCTGGGCGCGCTGAGCGCCGGCGAAGCCGGGCGAGCGGCGCTGCCGCAGCTGGATCGATATGCCGCCGCGGTTGGCCTGGCGTTCCAGGTGCAGGATGACATTTTGGACGTTGTCGGCGAGACTGAAAAGATCGGCAAGCGCCAGGGAGCGGACCAACAACACGGAAAGAGTACCTACCCGGCGTTGCTCGGGCTTGACAGCGCGAAAGCAAAAGCGTGGGATCTCTATCAGGAAGCATTAGCTGCATTAGACACTTTGGCAGCGCAATCTTACAACACAGCGCCATTGCGAGCGTTAGCCAGCTTCATTATTGAACGCGACAATTAACGTGTGACGTTAACTCCTCTGATATGAGTATCGAATGAGTCTTGATATAGCCAAATACCCAACCCTGGCGCTAGCGGAAAACCCCGAGGAACTCCGCTCACTGCCCAAAGAGAGCTTGCCGAAGCTGTGCGATGAGCTGCGGCAATATCTGCTGAACAGCGTCAGTCGCTCCAGCGGCCACTTTGCCTCCGGGCTGGGTACCGTCGAACTGACGGTGGCGTTGCATTTCGTCTACAACACGCCGTTCGATCATCTGGTGTGGGACGTCGGCCACCAGGCCTACCCGCACAAAATTCTGACCGGTCGCCGCGACCGGATCGCCACTATCCGGCAAAAGAACGGCTTGCACCCCTTCCCGTGGCGTGCCGAAAGCGAATACGACGTGCTGTCGGTCGGCCATTCGTCAACCTCGATCAGCGCCGGCCTCGGCATGGCGGTGGCGGCGGAGCGTGAAGGCAAAGGCCGCCGCACGGTATGCGTGATCGGCGATGGCGCCATCACCGCCGGCATGGCGTTTGAAGCGATGAACCACGCCGGCGACATCAATCCGGACATGCTGGTGGTGCTGAACGACAACGAGATGTCGATCTCGGAAAACGTCGGCGCGCTGAACAACCATCTGGCGCAGCTGCTGTCCGGCAAGCTTTACTCCACCCTGCGCGAAGGCGGCAAGAAAGTGCTGGCCGGCGTGCCGCCGATCAAGGAGCTGGTGAAACGTACCGAAGAGCACCTGAAAGGCATGGTGGTGCCGGGCACGCTGTTCGAAGAGCTGGGCTTCAACTACATCGGCCCGGTAGACGGGCACGACGTGCAGGGGCTGGTCGCCACGTTGAAAAACATGCGCGATCTGAAAGGCCCGCAGCTGTTGCACATCATGACCAAGAAAGGCCGTGGCTACGCGCCGGCGGAAAAGGATCCGATCAGCTTCCACGCGGTGCCGAAGTTCGATCCCGCCAGCGGCACGCTGCCGAAAAGCGCCGGCGGTCTGCCGACCTATTCGAAAATCTTCGGCGACTGGCTGTGTGAAACCGCCGCCAAAGACAGCTCGCTGATGGCGATCACGCCGGCGATGCGCGAAGGCTCCGGCATGGTGCAGTTCTCCCGCGACTACCCGCAGCAATATTTTGATGTGGCGATCGCCGAGCAGCACGCGGTCACCTTCGCCGCCGGGCTGGCGATCGGCGGCTACAAGCCGGTGGTGGCGATCTATTCCACCTTCCTGCAACGCGCCTACGACCAACTGATCCACGACGTGGCGATCCAAAACCTGCCGGTGATGTTCGCCATCGATCGCGGCGGCATCGTCGGCGCCGATGGTCAGACTCACCAGGGTGCGTTCGATCTGTCGTTCATGCGCTGTATCCCGACCATGGTGATCATGACGCCGAGCGACGAAAACGAATGCCGCCAGATGCTGTATACCGGCTATCACTACAATGCCGGCCCGAGCGCCGTGCGCTATCCGCGCGGCACCGGCACCGGCGCGGCGCTGGAGCCGCTCAACATGCTGCCGATCGGCAAAGGCGTGGTGCGCCGCCAGGGGGAAAAGATCGCCATTCTCAACTTCGGCACTCTGCTGCCGGAGGCCGCGCAAGCGGCGGAAGCGCTCAACGCCACGCTGGTCGACATGCGCTTCGTCAAGCCGCTGGACGAGCAGTTGGTGCTCGAACTGGCCGCCAGCCATGAAACGCTGGTGACGCTGGAAGAAAACGCCATCATGGGCGGCGCTGGCAGCGGCGTCAACGAACTGCTGATGGCCAAACGCCGGCCGGTGCCGGTGCTGAACCTCGGTCTGCCTGACAGCTTCGTCTCGCAGGGCAGCCAGGAAGAGCTGCGCGCCGATCTGGGGCTGGACGCCGCCGGCATTCAGCGCCAAATCGAAACCTGGCTGGCGCAGTAATCCCCCCCGCGCCTGAAAAAACGCCTCCGCTCTCGGAGGCGTTTTCGTTTCCGCCCTCCGGGATCCGCGCTACAGTTACTGTCTGAGCTGTGAATGGGAGGCAAACATGAAGTACCTGAAACTGGGCAACACCGATCTGAACGTTTCGCGCATCTGCCTGGGTTGCATGACCTACGGCGAACCGAATCGCGGCAATCACGCCTGGACGTTGCCGGAAGAGAGCAGCCGCCCGCTGCTGAAACAGGCGCTGGAAGCCGGCATCAACTTTTTCGACACCGCCAACAGCTATTCCGACGGCAGCAGCGAGGAGATCCTCGGTCGGGCGCTGCGCGACTATGCGCGCCGCGAGGACGTGGTGATCGCCACCAAGGTCTATTTCCCGCTGAGCAACCTGGAGCGCGGTTTGTCGCGCGCCAAGATCATGCAGTCCATCGACGACAGCCTGCGGCGCCTGGGCACCGACTATGTCGATTTGCTGCAGATCCATCGCTGGGATTACGAAACGCCGCTGGAAGAAACGCTGGAAGCGCTGCACGACGTGGTGAAAGCCGGTAAAGCGCGATACATCGGCGCCTCCTCGATGTACGCCTGGCAGTTCGCCAAAGCGCTGTATACCGCCGATCTGCACGGCTGGACGCGCTTTGTCAGCATGCAGGATCAATACAACCTGATCCAGCGCGAAGAAGAACGCGAGATGCACCCGCTGTGCGCCGCCGAAGGCATCGCCGTGCTGCCGTGGAGCCCGCTGGCGCGTGGCCGCCTGACCCGCCCCTGGGGCGAAACCACCGCGCGGCTGGTCTCCGACCAGTTCGGCAAGAGCCTGTACGAGGACACTGAAGGCATCGACGCCATCATCGCCGAGCGCGTCGCCAGCCTCGCCGACGAACGTGGCGTTTCACGCGCGCAGATCGCGCTGGCCTGGCTGCTGAACAAACCGACGGTCAGCGCGCCGATCGTCGGTGCTTCACGCAGCGAGCAGTTGGATGACGCCATCGCCGCGGTCGATTTGAGTTTGTCGCCACAAGAGGTGGCGGAACTGGAGACGGCCTACGTGCCGCACCGGGTGACAGGGTTTGAATAAAGAGAAGCGGGCGCGAAGAAGCGCGCCCGTCTGTCAGAACAGCCCGATAGGCCAGTGGTGGCCAATCAGGTAGATGATGCCGGCGGACAGCACGCCGGCGATGATATCGTCGACCATGATGCCCATGCCGCCATGCACGTTGCGGTCGAACCAGCGGATCGGCCACGGCTTCCACATATCCAGAATGCGGAAGATGACGAAACCGGCGGCGACCCAGCGCCAGTCGTTGATCGGCAGCGCCATCAGCGTGATCCACATGCCGACGAACTCATCCCAGACGATACTGCCGTGATCGTGCACCTTCATGTCTTTTGCCGTGCGGTGGCAAATATAGACGCCGATACAGATGCTGAACATCACCGCCAACGAGTAGAGCTGCCACGGCAGCTGGATCAGCAGCAGCCAGAACGGGATCGCCGCCAGCGATCCCATGGTGCCCGGCATCACCGGCGACAAACCGCTGCCAAAACCGGTGGCCAGCAGGTGCCACGGATTGCTCATCCGCAGCCGACGTTTGGCTTCATCCATGGGTGCCCGGCTCCGCATTGAAATGATCGAACCCGGCCCAGTCCAGCTCTACCGCTTCGTCGTCGCGATAATAGCGGATGCCTTCAGACAGCGGACCAATTTGGCCGATGCAGGTGTAGTCGGCGCCGAGGTGGCTCAGCGCCACTTCCAGCGCGCCGCGGTTGATCTCCGGCACGGTGAAGCACAGCTCGTAATCTTCGCCGCCCGCCAGCGCCCAGCGCAGCGCCTGCTCGGCGTCGGTGTGGCTGCTCAGCGCCTGCGACATCGGCAGCTCGTCCAGCACGATGCGCGCCCCGCAGTCGCTGGCCTTCAGGATGTGTTTCAGATCGGAAATCAGGCCGTCGGAGATGTCGATCGCCGAGCTGGCCAGATCCCGCAGCGCCTGCCCCTGCAGCACCCGCGGCTGCGGCCGCAGATGGCGAGCGAGCAGGTAATCGCGCGCCGCCGCATCCGGCACCGCCAGGCGATCCTGCAGGATCGCCAGACCGGCGGCGCTGTCGCCCAGCGTGCCGGTCACGTAGATCCAGTCGCCGATGCGCGCGCCGCTGCGGGTCAACGCCCGACCGGCCGGGATCAAACCCTGAATGGTTAACGTCATGCTCAGCGGGCCGCGCGTGGTATCGCCGCCGATCAGCTGCATGCCGTAATAGTTGAGCTGATCAAACAGGCTGTCGCTGAAGGCCTTCAGCCAGGGTTCGTTCACCTCCGGCAGGGTCAGGGCCAGCGAGAGCCACGCCGGATCGGCGCCCATCGCCGCCAGATCGCTCAGATTGACCGCCAGCGCTTTATAACCGAGATCGGCCGGATCGATATCCGGCAAGAAGTGCACGCCCGCCACCAACGTATCGGTACTGACGGCCACCAGCTGTTTTTCCGGCACTGCCAGCAGTGCGCAGTCATCTCCAATGCCCAACTGTACATCCCGGCGCACGCGCTTAAACCGGTCAAAATAGCGGGCAATGAGGTCAAATTCGCCGCATGCCATATCGATATTCCACGAGAAGAAATTAAGGCCGGGAATGCCGGCCTTAATGTTTTACTTTTTCTTGCGAAGGGTTGGCGCCACTTTATCCAGCACCCCGTTCACAAACTTGTGGCTGTCTTCCGCGCCGAAGGTTTTCGCCAGCTCGATCGCTTCGTTGATCGCCACTTTGTAAGGGACATCCTCGCGCATCTTCAGTTCAAACAGCGCGACGCGCAGCACCGCGCGCTCCACCTGGCCCAGCTCTTCGAGCTGACGCGACAGGTATGGCGCCATCAGTTCGTCCAGCATACCTGCATTCACTGCCGCGCCGGACAGCAACTCGCGAAAATAGGCGACGTCAACATCTTTGACATCCTGCTCCGTCAGGAACTGGTGTTCAACATCGGCAAGGTCGTTTTTAGACAACTGCCAAGAGTAAAGCGCTTGAACAGCGCACTCACGAGCGCGGCGACGAGCAGCAGGTTTCACGGAATTCCCCTTAACTAAATTCAGGCTTTAATAGCTTTGATAACATTAATCATTTCAAGTGCGGTCAACGCGGCTTCAGCGCCCTTGTTGCCCGCTTTGGTGCCGGCGCGTTCGATCGCCTGTTCGATGCTTTCGGTGGTCAGCACGCCAAAGGCAACCGGGATTTCGGCATTCATCGCAACGTTGCCGATGCCGGAGCTGGCTTCGCCCGCCACATATTCGAAGTGCGCGGTGCCCCCGCGGATAACGGTGCCCAGCGCGATAACCGCGTCGTATTTGCCGGTTTTGGCCAATACGCTCGCCGTCAGCGGCAGCTCGTAAGCGCCCGGGACCCAGACAACGGTGATGTTGTCGTCAGCAACCTGACCAATGCGTTTCAGCGCGTCGATGGCGCCTTCCAGCAGGCTGTCGTTGATGAAATTGTTAAAACGTGCAATTGCGATCGCCACACGGGCATTTGGAGTAGCAACAACACCTTCGATAACTTTCATGGGCTTTCCTTAAAAATGGGTTCAATACCCCGCAGGGGGGCGGATTCTATCATATTCTTTCATCGCCTGCGCGGCGCTTTTGTAAAACCGGCGCGCGGGCGCGAGATTCAGTGTTTCGCCCGCAGGCGCAAACGCAGATCGGGGCCGACCTGGCGCACGTCGCTAAAGACGAATTCCGGCGCGTCGGCCAGCCGTTCCAGGCCCGGCAGATGACACAGGCCACGGCCATTATCGCCCAACAGTTTCGGCGCGATGTACAAAATGAGCTCATCCACCAGGCCGGCCTGCAGCAGCGCGCCGGCCAGCATTGCGCCCGCCTCTACCCAGATTGAATTCACCTGGCGCTTGGCCAACAGCATCATCATCACCACCAGATCAATGCCGCCGCCGTGCGCCGGGCAGATAAACTGTTCGACCTCTTGCGGCCAGGCCTGTTCATCCGCCTGCAGGCGCGCCAGCCAGGTAGCGCCCGGCTGCTGCACCACGCGGTGCTGCGGGGTGATGCGATTTTGGCTGTCGAGCAGGATGCGCAGCGGCTGGCGCAGATTTTCGCGCGGATAGAGGCGCTGCGTCTCGGCGTCCAGCTCATCCCAACGCACCGTCAGCGACGGATCGTCCGCCAGCACGGTGGCGCTGGTGCTGAGAATCGCGGCGCTCTGCGCGCGCAGGCGCTGCACGTCCTGACGCGCTTCGGGTGAGGTGATCCACTGGCTCTCGCCGGTGGCCATCGCCGTGCGGCCGTCCAGCGACGCGCCCAGCTTCAGCTGCACGTAAGGGAAACCGGTGCGCATGCGCTTGAGGAAGCCCAGGTTGACCGCTTCGGCCTCGGCCAGCATCAGGCCATGACGGACTTCGACGCCGGCCTGCTGCAGCTTGTACAGCCCGCGCCCCGCCACCTGCGGATTGGGATCTTGCATCGCCGCGACCACCCGCGTCACGCCGGCGGCCACCAGCGCATCGGCGCAGGGCGGTGTGCGGCCGTGGTGGCTGCACGGCTCGAGCGTCACATAGGCGGTGGCGCCGCGCGCCTTGTCGCCCGCCATGCGCAGCGCGTGCACTTCCGCGTGCGGCTCGCCGGCGCGCAGATGGTAGCCTTCACCGACAATTTCGCCGTCGCGCACGATAACGCAGCCGACGTTCGGATTGGGCGCGGTGGTGAAACGCCCCAGGCGCGCCAGTTCGAAGGCGCGCGCCATATAAAATTCGTCGTGATGCATGAAAGATCCTTTAGTCTTGCAGGCGGGCAATCTCTTCGCCGAACTCGCGCACGTCCTCGAAGCTGCGGTACACCGACGCAAAGCGAATGTAGGCGACCTTATCCAGCTTTTTCAACGCGTCCATCACCAGATTACCCACCAGTTTGGTCGGCACTTCGCGTTCGCCGGTGGCGCGCAGTTGGGATTTGATATGATTAAGGGCGTTTTCCACATCGTCCGAGCTTACCGGGCGCTTTTCCAGCGCTTTCAGCATGCCGCGGCGCAGTTTGTCTTCGTTGAACGGCTCGCGCACCTCATCGCTTTTAATCACTCGCGGCATCACCAGCTCGGCCACCTCGAAGGTGGTGAAGCGCTCATTGCACACCAGACACTGGCGGCGGCGGCGCACTTGCGAACCGTCCCCCACCAGGCGGGAATCAATGACTTTGGTATCAACGGCGGCGCAGAAAGGGCAATGCATAACACGTCCTGATAAACGTTTTTATAGATAAACGCAGTTTACCCCGAAGTGCAGCCACAACAAAGGGCGGCGGCCATTTGTTGCGACACGCCGCCGGGAAGCGGCGCCGATATGACTTTCCCCTCCGAGCGGACTAAGCTGATAGCAGGAGATTCAGCATAGGAAATCGCCGTCATGACAACCTGTTACCCCAAAATCGCCCTGCTCGCCGCCGCCGTGTTGCTGGCAGGCTGCGCGCACAACGCCGCCGTGCCTCAACTGCGCCATCAGGTCGCCGCGCTGAACCAGAAAGTGAGCGTGCTGACCGATCAAACCACCGCGCTGGAGCGGCAGAATATGCTCAATCAGCACTCCGACAACGGCGTCTACCTGCTGCCGGCGGCCCGAAGCGCCGCCCGTTTGCAGAGCGGCATCGGCGAGCTGAGCGTTTCGCTGAGCCACATCAAGAGCGAAGCCAACGGCACGCAGGCGCAGCTGCATGTGCGCATCCTCTCACAGGCCACGCTGCCGCCGTTCAAAGCGGTGGTGGAATGGGGCCAACTGGACGACGCCACCGGGCGGCCGCTGACCGCCGAGGCGCTGTCGCAACCGATCGCCAGCGCCGATTCGCTGCTGCCGAAACCCGGCCAGGACTTTGAGCTGCGCTTCAGCGGCGTGACGCCGGAACAATTGGGCTATATCCGTCTGCACAGTCTGGTTTCGACCGCCCAACCGGCGGTGGTGCAGCAACGCTGAAACCCAAAGCAAAAAAAAGGAGCGCCGATGGGCGCTCCTTTTCATTTCGCTGAATACTGCGGCGGTTAAGGCAGAATCGAAGGCTGATCCGCGCCCTCTTTTTCCACTTTTTGCTGCAGCATGTGCTCGCGTTTCATCCCCAGTTTCAACGCCAGCGCGGACGCGACGTAGATGGAGGAGACGGTACCGATCGACACGCCGATCAACATCGCCAGCGAGAAACCTTGCAGCATCGCGCCACCGAAGATGTACAGCATCAGCACCACCATCAGGGTAGTACCGGAAGTCATCAGCGTACGGCTCAGCGTCTGGGTCAACGACACGTTCATGATCTCGTAAGGCGTGCCGCGGCGGATCTTGCGGAAGTTTTCACGAATACGGTCGGAAACCACGATGCTGTCGTTCAGCGAGTAACCGATAACCGACATCAGGGACGCGACGATGGTCAGGTCAATCTCGATGTGGAACAGCGACAGCACGCCCAGCGTGATGATCACGTCGTGCGCCAGCGCGATAACCGCCCCCAGCGCCAGGCGCCATTCGAAGCGGAAACCGACGTAGATCAGGATACAGATCAACGCCACCAGCAGCGCCATGCCGCCGGTTTGCGCCAGTTCGCTGCCCACGCTCGGGCCGACGAACTCGATGCGCTTCACGGTGGCGTTTTTATCCACCGAGTCGTTGATCACGCCGATCACCTTGTTGCCCAGTTCCTGGCCTGCGGTGCCGGTCGCCGGTGGCATGCGCACCATCACGTCGCGGCTGCTGCCGAAGTTCTGGATGATCGGATCCTGGAACCCGGCCTTCTCCAGCGTATCGCGCATCAGGTCGAGGTTAGCCGGTTTCTCCAGGTTGATTTCAATCACCGTACCGCCGGTGAAATCCAGACCCCAGTTAAACCCGCGCACCGACATGGTGACGATCGACGCGACCAACAGCAGCAACGAGATGCCGAAGGCCAAATAGTCCCAGCGCATAAAGTCGTAGACTTTACGGCCGTAGTTGAGTTGCTCAACAGTATAATCCTGTGCCACAACGCACTCCTCAGATAGACAGCTTGTTAATGCGTTTGCCGCCGTAAAGCAGGTTGACGATGGCACGGGTACCGACAATCGCGGTGAACATGGACGTCGCCACACCGATAGCGGTGGTGATCGCAAAGCCTTTGATCGAACCGGTGCCCACTGCGTACAGGATGACCGCGGTGATCAGGGTGGTGATGTTGGCATCGACGATACTGGAGAACGCGCCTTTATAGCCCTCATGGATCGCCTGCTGAACGGACCGGCCGTTCTTCAGCTCTTCCTTGATACGTTCGTTAATCAGTACGTTGGCGTCAACCGCCACCGCCAGCGTCAACACGATCCCGGCGATACCCGGCATGGTCAGCGTCGCCCCCGGCAACAGGGACATCACGCCGACGATCAGCACCAGGTTGGCGACCAGCGCCGTGGTGGCGATCACGCCGAACTTACGGTACCAGACCACCATGAAGACGATAGACGCCACCAGGCCCCACAGACAGGCTTCCAGACCTTGGGTGATGTTCTGCTGACCCAGGGTTGGGCCGATGGTGCGCTCTTCGACGATCTGAATCGGCGCGATCAACGCACCCGCACGCAGCAGCAGCGAAAGCTGACGCGCTTCGTTCGGGTTGCCGATGCCGGTGATGCGGAAGCTGTTGCCCAGACGCGACTGAATGTTCGCCACGTTGATCACTTCTTCCTGTTTCACCAGCACCGCACGGCCGTTAGCGTCTTTCTTGCCGCTGTCCTTATACTCCACGAACAGGGTCGCCATCGGCTTGCCGATGTTATCCTTGGTGAAGTTGGACATGGACGTGCCGCCGGCGCTGTCCAGCGAGATGTTAACCTGCGGCTGGTTGTATTCGTCGGTGCTCGAGGTGGAGTCGGTGATGTGGTCACCGGTCAGGATCACGCGCTTGTACAGCACGATCGGCTGGCCGTCACGGGTGTATTTCACCTCGGAGTCGCCCGGCACGCGGCCGTTGGCCGCCGCAGTGGCGTCCGCATTGGTGTTCACCAGGCGGAACTCCAGGGTCGCGGTGGCGCCCAGAATTTCTTTGGCGCGCGCGGTGTCCTGAATGCCCGGCAGCTCAACCACGATGCGGTCGGCGCCCTGGCGCTGCACCAGCGGTTCGGCGACGCCGAGCTGGTTGACGCGGTTACGCAGGATAGTGATGTTCTGCTGGACGGCGTATTCGCGCGCTTCGCTCAGACGGGCGTCCGTCAGGTTGGCTTTCATGGTGTTGGCGCCGTTGGCGGACAGCACCAGATCGCGCTGACGCGGACCGATGTAGCTGATGGCCTGATCGCGAGCCGCATCGTCGCGGAAGCGAACTTCCACGCCGTTGTTGTCCAGCTTGCGGATAGACGCGTAAGGAATGCCCTTCTCGCGCAGCTCGCTGCGCAGGGTATCCATGGTCTGTTCCTGCAGCTTGCTCAACGCGGTGTCCATGTCCACTTCCATCAGGAAGTGTACGCCGCCGCGCAGGTCCAGGCCGAGTTTCATCGGCTCTGCGCCCAGCATGGCCAGCCAGGTCGGCGTGGCCGGCGCCAGGTTCAGCGCCACGACGAATTTGTCACCCAGCTCGGTCACCAGCGCTTCGCGGGCGCGCAGCTGAACGTCAGGATCTTTAAAGCGAGCCAGGATGGCGCCATTTTCCAGCGCAATCGACTTGCTCGCGATGTTGTCTTTTTCTAATACGGTACGGACCTGGTCCAGCGTAGTTTCACTGGCGGCGACGCCGCGCGCGCCAGTGATTTGTACGGCCGGATCCTCACCGTAGATGTTGGGAAGCGCATAAAGCAGACCGACGAGGATCACGACGATCAACATCAGATACTTCCACAAAGGATAACGGTTTAGCACGGCAATTCCCTTCGGGAAAAAAGATTACAGGGCCTTCATGGTACCTTTCGGCAGAACGGCCGCCACGAAGTCACGCTTGATCATCACTTCCGTGGTGTCGTTCAGCGCGATGGCGATGATGCCGGTGTCGGCCACTTTGGTCACTCGACCGATCAGGCCGCCGGTGGTCAGCACTTCGTCGCCTTTACCGATGGAGTCCATCAGCTTCTTGTGATCTTTAGCGCGCTTCTGCTGTGGGCGCAGGATCATGAAGTAGAAGATCAGGCCGAACACCACCAGCATAATGATCAGAGAGTACGGGCTTCCCTGAGCCGGAGCCCCTGCGGATGCGACGGCGTCAGAAATGAAAAAGCTCATTGAAATTCCCTCATTAAGTTATCAATTATTAGATCAAGCGTTTAAAGGCGGAATCGGCTTGCCGATCCGACCATAGAAATCCGCAACAAACTGCTCTAATTTACCCTCTTCGATAGCCTGGCGTAAACCCGCCATCAGGCGCTGGTAGTGACGCAGGTTATGAATTGTGTTCAGTCGAGCACCCAATATTTCGTTGCAACGGTCGAGATGGTGCAAGTAGGCGCGGCTGTAATGGCGACACGTGTAGCAATCACAGTCCTTATCCAGCGGAGAAGTATCATCCTTGTGCTTGGCATTACGGATTTTTACCACACCGTCAGTCACGAACAAATGGCCGTTGCGGGCGTTGCGGGTCGGCATGACGCAGTCGAACATGTCGATGCCGCGGCGCACGCCTTCCACCAAATCTTCCGGCTTGCCGACGCCCATCAAATAGCGTGGCTTATCTTCCGGAATTTGCGGGCAAACGTGTTCAAGAATGCGATGCATATCCTCTTTCGGCTCGCCTACAGCCAAGCCGCCCACAGCGTACCCGTCAAAGCCGATATCCACCAGCCCTTTGACGGAAACATCACGTAAATCTTCGTAAACGCCGCCCTGAATGATGCCGAACAGCGCATTTTTATTTTCCAGCTCGTCGAAACGCTGGCGGCTGCGCTGCGCCCAACGCAGCGACATTTCCATCGAACGCTTGGCGTAGTCCCAGTCGGCCGGGTACGGCGTACATTCATCGAAGATCATCACGATGTCGGAACCCAGGTCATACTGGATTTCCATCGATTTTTCCGGGCTCAGGAACACCTTGTCGCCGTTGATCGGGTTGCGGAAGTACACGCCTTCCTCTTTGATCTTGCGCATCGCCCCCAGGCTGAACACCTGGAAACCGCCGGAGTCGGTGAGGATCGGGCCCGGCCACTGCATGAAGTCGTGCAGATCGCCGTGCAGCTTCATGATCTCCTGGCCCGGGCGCAGCCACAGGTGGAAGGTGTTGCCCAGCAGGATCTGCGCGCCGGTCTCTTTCACTTCTTCCGGCGTCATGCCCTTGACCGTGCCGTAGGTGCCGACCGGCATAAAGGCCGGGGTTTCCACCACGCCGCGGTCGAAAATCAGGCGGCCGCGGCGTGCGCGGCCATCGGTAGTTTGTAGTTCGTACTTCACAAAGCCTCCAGCATCAGAGAAACAGTCTGATGTCGTTGAAACGGGGCCGCGCCGTAGGCGCAGCCCGGGAAATTAACCGCCGACGGACTCGTTTTCCGCCTGCGGGTTACGGCTGATGAACATCGCATCGCCGTAGCTGAAAAAGCGATACTGCTCGGCCACCGCCTGCTGATAGGCGTTCATGGTATTTTTATAGCCGGCGAAGGCCGATACCAGCATGATCAGGGTCGATTCCGGCAGGTGGAAATTGGTCACCAGCGCGTCGATCACCTGGTAGTGATAGCCCGGATAGATAAAGATGCTGGTATCGCCGAAGAACGGCGCAATCAGCGCCTCTTTGCTGGCCGCCGCGGCGCTTTCCAGCGAACGCACCGAGGTGGTGCCCACCGCCACGACGCGCTTGCCGCGCGCTTTGCAGGCCAGCACCGCATCCACCACGTCCTGCGGCACTTCGGCGTATTCGGCGTGCATCACGTGATCTTCGATGGTTTCCACGCGCACCGGCTGGAAGGTGCCGGCGCCGACGTGCAGCGTCACGAACGCCATTTCCACGCCTTTGGCGCGCAGCGCCGCCAGCAGCGGTTCGTCGAAGTGCAGGCCGGCGGTCGGCGCGGCGACCGCGCCCGGTTTCTCGCTGTAGACCGTCTGATACAGCTCACGGTCGGCGTCTTCATCCGGGCGAGCGATATAAGGCGGCAGCGGCATGTGGCCGGCCGCGTTAAGAATGGTGAATACGTCGCGTTCGTCGTTGAAGCGCAGCTCGAACAGCGTCTCGTGGCGCGCCACCATGGTGGCGGCGATGCTCTCGTCATCCCCCAACAGCAGCTCGGCGCCCGGCTTGGGCGCTTTCGACGCGCGCACGTGCGCCAGCACGCGATGGTCGTCCAGCACGCGCTCCACCAGCACTTCTATCTTGCCGCCGCTGACCTTGCGGCCGAACATGCGCGCCGGGATCACGCGGGTATTGTTGAACACCAGCAGGTCGCCGGCTTCCAGCTTATCCAGCAGATCGGTGAATACGCCGTGCGTCAGCGCCCCGCTCGGCCCATCCAGCTGCAGCAGGCGGCATGCGCTGCGCTCGGCCTGGGGATAGTGGGCAATCAGGGATTCGGGAAGTTCAAACGAAAAATCAGCGACGCGCATGGGTATTCACTTCTTCAATTTAAGGCTGGTTGGTAAAAAACAGGCGGCCTAGTCTAAAGCCGGGGGCGGTCAGCGGCAAGAAATAAGGAGGATTTGCCTGACTTCAGGTATAGTTGAGGGATGAATTTTCTCGCTCACCTTCACCTGGCCATGCTGGCAGACAGCTCGCTGCTGGGCAACCTGCTGGCCGATTTCGTTCGCGGCAACCCCGCCGCCGACTACCAGCCCGAGGTCGTGGCCGGCATCATGATGCACCGCCGCGTCGACGTGCTGACCGACAGCCTGCCGCAGGTGAAAGCCTGCCGCGACTATTTCAGCGCCCCCTACCGCCGCGTGGCGCCGATCACCCTCGACGTGGTGTGGGACCATTTTCTGGCGCGCCACTGGCAACAGTTGGAGCCTTCACGCGACCTGCACCAGTTTACCCAGGAAGCCCGCAGCCAGATCGAACCTTACCTGCCGCTCACGCCCCCGCGTTTTCAGAACCTGAACGGCTATCTGTGGCCGGAACGCTGGCTGGAACGCTACGCCGAATTGCCGTTCATCGCCCGGGTATTGCAGGGCATGGCCAGCCGCCGTCCACGCCTCGAAGCGCTGGCCGGCTCGTTCGCCGACGTCGAACAACATTATCATCAGCTTGAAACACACTTCTGGCAGTTTTATCCGAAAATGATGCAGCAGGCGAAGGAAAAAACGCTCTGAGGTCAAGCCCAAGCGTTTGAAATTGCAGCGCATTGCAAGAATTTACGTTTTGCCGCTTGCCCTTTTGCAGGAAAAGGTTATTTTTAAAGCTTGATAAATTATATCAACGACTTTGATAGGTAAAAGCTATCTCATTGATTGGTCTTTTACCCTTTATTCACCAAGTCATGGCCCCTATACTGGCCCTTGTTTTTACATCCACCCTTTAACACCTATTACAGGAGTAATTATGGTCCTGGTAACTCGTCAAGCCCCTGACTTCACTGCAGCTGCCGTACTGGGTAGCGGCGAAATCGTTGAAAACTTCAACCTGAAGAAGCACCTGAACGGCAAACCGGCCGTGCTGTTCTTCTGGCCAATGGACTTCACCTTCGTATGCCCTTCCGAGCTGATCGCTTTCGATCACCGCTATGAAGAGTTCCAGAAGCGTGGCGTTGAAGTGGTTGGCGTTTCCTTCGACTCAGAATTCGTCCACAACGCATGGCGTAAAACCCCTGTCGACAAAGGCGGCATCGGTGAAGTGAAATACGCAATGGTTGCTGACGTTAAGCGTGAAATCCAGAAAGCTTACGGCATCGAACACCCGGAAGCCGGCGTTGCGCTGCGCGGCTCCTTCCTGATCGACAAAGACGGCATCGTGCGTGCTCAGGTTGTTAACGACCTGCCAATCGGCCGTAACATCGACGAAATGATCCGTACCGTTGACGCGCTGCAATTCCACGAAGAGCACGGTGAAGTCTGCCCGGCTCAGTGGGAAAAAGGCAAAGCAGGTATGGGCGCTTCCCCAGACGGCGTGGCAAAATACCTGTCTGAAAACGCTGCCAAGCTGTAATTTCAGCCTGATAGTGAATCAACCGGCCCACGCGGCCGGTTTTTTTATGCCCCTTTTTGGGGCAGACCGCCCGTCTTCAGTGCTTTATTTCCCTGTTTCCGCTCACATTTCCCGCCCAGTTCGCCGCGCGAATGCCCATCTGCGGCTACTATCAATAACGCTGGCTCGCGCTTTGCAAGCGAACAGCGGCAAGCAAACACAACACAATAAAAAACTGACAGGGTAGGAATAACTATGTTTTTACAGAAATGGAGCAAACCCCTGACCATGGCGGCGCTGCTGGTCAGCGGCAGCCTGTATGCGGCATCCAACCCAGCGGTGGAAGCCCAAAACGGCATGGTGGTCACCTCGCAGCATCTGGCCTCGCAGGTCGGGGTGGATATCCTGAAGATGGGCGGCAACGCCATCGACGCCGCCGTGGCGGTCGGCTATGCGCAAGCGGTGGTGAACCCCTGCTGCGGCAACATCGGCGGCGGCGGCTTTATGACCGTCCACCTGGCGGACGGCACCGATACCTTCATCAACTTCCGCGAAACCGCGCCGGCGGCGGCCAGCGCCAACATGTATCTGGACGCCGACGGCAAGGTGAAGAAAGACGCCAGCCTGTACGGCTATCTGGCGGCGGGCGTGCCGGGCACCGTGCTGGGGATGGAAACCGCGCGTGAGAAGTACGGCAAACTGAGCCGCGAACAGGTGCTGGCGCCGGCGATCAGGCTGGCGCGCGAAGGCTTTGTGCTGACCCGCGCCGACACCGATATCCTCGACACCACCATCGCGCGCTTCAGGCAGGATCCCGAGTCGGCCAAAATCTTCCTGCGCCCGGACGGCAGCCCGCTGCAGCCGGGGGACAAGCTGGTGCAAACCGATCTGGCCAACACGCTGGAAGCCATCGCCAAAGGCGGAACCGACGCCTTCTATAAAGGCAAGATCCCGCAGGCGGTAGAGGCGGCGGCCAAACAGGGCGGCGGCATTTTGACCGCCGCCGACTTCGCCAACTATAAAGTCACCGAAACCCCGCCGATCACCTGCAGCTATCGCGGCTACAAGTTCGTGTCAGCGCCGCCTCCCAGTTCCGGCGGCGTGACGCTGTGCGAAATCCTCAACGTGGTGGAAGGCTATGATCTGAAAAGCATGGGCTTCAACTCGGCGGCGGCCATTCACACCATGACCGAAGCGATGCGCCATGCCTACATGGATCGCAACACCTACCTTGGCGATCCGGAATTCATCAAGAACCCGATCGACCGACTGGTGAGCAAGAGCTACGCCGAGCAGATCCGCAAGAAAATCGTCGCGGACAAGGCCACGCCGTCGGAAAACGTGCAGCCCGGCATGGAGCCGCATGAGAAGCCGGAAACCACCCACTATTCGATCGTCGACCATGACGGCAACGCGGTCTCCACCACCTATACCGTCAACGGCCGCTTCGGCGCCGTGGTGATCGCACCGGGCACCGGCTTCTTCCTCAACGATGAGATGGACGATTTTACGGTCAAAGTGGGCGAGAAAAACCTGTACGGGCTGGTGCAGGGCACCGCCAACAACATTGCCCCCGGTAAGCGCCCACTATCGTCAATGAGCCCGACGCTGGTAACCAAGGACAACAAGATCTTTATGGTGCTGGGCTCGCCGGGTGGTTCGCGCATCATCACCATCACCCTGCAGACCGCGTTGAACGTGATCGACCACGGCATGGCGCCGCAGGAAGCGGTGGACGCACCGCGCATCCATCACCAATGGCTGCCGGATGAGGTGTACTACGAACAGCGCGGCGTTTCCGCCGATACGCTGAAGCTGCTGAGCGGCATGGGCTACAAGATGGTCGAGCAAACGCCGTGGGGCGCCGCCGAACTGATTCTGGTCGGTTTGCCGGGCGCGGCGGGCGTCAGCCCGGCCAACTCCGGCAACGATTCGGCGGTATCCGGCAAAGTGCGCGAAGGCTATCTGTACGGCGCCAACGACGTGCGCCGCCCGGCAGGCTCCGCGGTCGGTTACTGATGTAAACGCCTACTCACCTTAACCGCGGGGGCGTTTCTGCCCCCGCACTCCCTTTAGCCCTCGCAGCGCCACACGGTGGCCGACTCTTCCGCCAACTGCAGGCGCAACCCGCCGGCCGTTTCGCTCAACTCGCCTCGCCCTTCCACACGCCGCCACGGGCCGCGGGCCAACAGCGGGTTGTGCGGCAACTGCGCCTGGCCGCTGCCGTCGCGCTGCAGCGCCACCAACACCAGCTCCTGCTGATACAGGCGCACGAACACCAGCGTTTCTCCGCTGGCGTACAGCACCTGACAGCCGCCTCGGCGCAACGCCAGGCTCTGTTTACGCAGCGCCGCCATGCGCTGGAACAGCGTCAACAACGGCCGATCCCAGTCGCCGACGTCCCATGGGAACGGCTTGCGGCAAAACGGATCGTTGCCGCCATCCAGGCCAATCTCATCACCGTAATAGAGGCAAGGCACGCCGATCCAGCTCAGCAACCACACCGCCGCCATCTGCATGCGCGCCGCATTCCCCTGCAACAGCGTGAGGAAGCGCGCGGTATCGTGGCTGTCCAGCTGATTGAACTGGATCAGTTGGCGGCTGTGCGGCAGCCCGGCGCGGTAACCGTCCATCCACTGCGCGCACCCGGCGGCGTCCAGCCGCACCGGGTGGTAGGCCACGTCCAGCCCCGCCAAAAACGCCCGCACCGGCAGCGCGAACCCCATGTAGTTCATCGCCGCATCCTCCACGCCGGCGTGCAGCCAGCGGCGCGCGTCGCCGAAGTGCTCACCCAAGACATAGGCCTGTGGATTCTCCTGCTTCACCGCCTGATAGATGCCCGCCAGGTGGCGCAGATTGCCGGTGGCGCCGCCGTTCTCCCCCAGCATATGCACCACGTCCAGCCGCCAGCCGTCGATGCTGTACGGCGGGCGCAGCCAGTGACGCACCACGCTGCCTTCCCCCTGATAAATCGCTTCCGCCACCTGCGGCTCGGCGAAATTGAGCTTCGGCAGGCTGGCGTTGCCCTTCCAGTCGAGCGCGCGGCCGTCCGGGTAAAAGTTGAACCAACCGCGATACGGCGAATCGGGGTGGTGACAGGCGCCGTTTTCGCCCTGACGATGGCGGTCGAACCACGGGTGCGAGTCGCCGGTGTGGTTGAAGACCCCGTCCAGCACCAGTTTCATGCCCACTTTGTGAGTGCTCACTCGCAAACGCTGCAGCGCCGCGTTGCCGCCGAAGTGCGGATCGACCTGGTAATAGTCCTCGGTATCGTACTTATGCACGCTCGGCGCGGTAAAAATCGGGTTCAAATACAGCGCCGTCACGCCCAGCTGCTGCAAATACGGCAGTTTGGCGCTGATGCCATCCAGATCGCCGCCGTAAAAGGTCGAGGCGGCGTGGCGATCCTCCAACGGGTGCTGCCAGTCGCGCCGAATCACCTCGGCGCCGGCCGCGTGATGGCGATAGCTGCCGCTCTGGATGCCGTGCTCGCCGCCGCTGCTGGCGAAGCGATCGGGGAAAATCTGGTAGAACAGCTGATCCGCCACCCACGCGGGGCCATTGTCAGGATCGTCGACGGCGAACTGCGCCAGCTGGCCCGGCGGCGTTGGCGACCAGCCCTGCGGGCCGAACCACTGTTGGCGATCGGCCCACAGCAGCTTGAAGCAGTAACGCCGCGTCGGCTCGCCCTCATTCAGCGTCAGGCTGGCCTGGTAGCGCCGCATCCCCTCGTGGCGCTGCGCTTTCATCGTCAGCAGCCACTCTTCGTTGTCCGGTTCGGCGCGCAAAAATACCCGTTCCGGCAGTTCATCCCCTTGTAACCACAGCGTGATATCCAAACGTTGCCCTTGTTTCACCACAAAAGGCGGGACCGGTTGATGCCAGGCGTTAAGCATACTGTTCTCCTGCTGTACCAAACGAAATCGACGGCGTTCTTCAAAAACGAACAATGCCACGTTAAGTGCAACTCCCCCTCCTCTCTGGCCGCAAAACCCGGGGATGAGCCGGGGGGCGGAGACTGAAAAATAACGCTAACTTGATGTAAAAAAAGGTAAACAGGCACAAATCCTGCACGTTACCCCTTAGGCTAACGCGTTTTAAGTTTACAGGATATTTTTTGCGCATTTTTTAAGGAGCGGTAATGCAACAACAGATAACGCGCTGGCTGGAACAGTTTGGTTTGGAATTCGGCGGAGTGATGTCGCTGTTGATGGTATTGGGGTTGATTGTTCTGATCTCGGTCGCGATCCACCTGGTGCTGCACCGGGTGGTGTTGGCGGCCCTTCAGCGCCGTGGCCAGCAGTCGCAGCGCGTCTGGCAACAGGCCATCACCCAATACAAACTGTTCCAGCGCGTGGCGCTGCTGCTGCAAGGGGTGATCATCAGCATCCAGGCGACGCTGTGGCTGCAGAGCGGCAGCCAGACTCAGGCGGTGATCGTCACCGCCGCGCAGGTGTGGATCCTCGCCTTCACCCTGCTGTCGCTGTTCTCGCTGCTGGATACGCTGCTGGCGCTGCTGCGCCAAAGCCCGATTTCCAATCAGCTGCCGCTGCGCGGCATTTTCCAGGGCCTGAAGCTGGTGGCGGCGATCCTGATCGGCATCATGATCGTCTCATTGCTGATGGGCAAATCGCCGCTGCTGCTGCTCAGTGGCCTGGGCGCCATGACCGCGGTCTTGATGTTGGTGTTCAAGGATCCGATCCTCGGGCTGGTGGCCGGCATCCAGCTCTCCGCCAACGACATGCTGAAGATCGGCGACTGGCTGGAAATGCCGAAATACGGCGCCGACGGCGCGGTCACCGACATCGGCCTGACCACGGTCAAAGTGCGCAACTGGGACAACACCGTCACCACCATCCCCACCTACGCGCTGATCTCCGACTCATTCAAGAACTGGCGGTCGATGTCGGAATCCGGCGGGCGCCGCATCAAGCGCAGTTTGAATATCGACACCGGCAGCGTGCACTTCCTGTCGGAAGAGGAACAGCGCCGCCTGCAGCGCAACCCGCTGCTGCACAGCTATCTGAACGTTAAGACCCAGGAGCTGAGCCAGCACAACCAGGAGATCGCCGTCGATCTGGCCTCGCCGCTCAACGGCCGCCGCCTCACCAACCTCGGCACGCTGCGCGCCTATCTGGAAGCCTACCTGCGCGCTCACCCGCGCATTCACCAAAACATGACGCTGATGGTGCGCCAGCTGGCGCCGACGCCGGAAGGCCTGCCGCTGGAAATCTACGCCTTCACCAACACCACGGTCTGGGCGGAGTACGAAAGTATTCAGGCGGATATTTTCGACCATATCCTGGCGGTGATCGACGAGTTCGGCCTGCGCGTGCATCAGACGCCAACCGGCAATGACCTGCGCGGCATGCTGCGACAAAGCGCGAACGCTTCCTGACGTCGGCTGACGTAACTGTGTCTGCTGGTAATTATTCTCTTTCAATTGCCAGCAGATATCTCCATCCCCTTCTTTTCCCCGGCGAAAACGGCGTTAATGCGCCATCACCTTCACCACCGAGAGGGAAAGCCCTTGCTGAAACGGATACGTCATCGGCTGTTTACCCTGCTGGCCACCCTGCTGTTTATCGGCTGCCTGCACAGCGCGTCGCTGGATGAAAGCCGCATGCCCCGCAATCTGCAACCTTCGCTGAGCGCCCTCAGCAGCAACCTGCAGGACATTCGCGAAGTGCTGGCGCGCTGCGCCGGCGAGGAAGAGGAGGAACGGCTGAACGACGGCGGCATGCGCATCGAAGCGCGCGCCGCCGGGGAGGAGGAAGCGGAAGACAAACGCTTGGCATAGCAGGTTAAAAAACGCCCCATCTTGTTGCGCCACACGCAACACCTGGCTGTGATGCGTATAGCGCAACACTCATGGAGCCATCAGGATGATAAGAAGCTTCAAGCATAAGGGACTCAAAAAGTTTTTCGAAACCGGTTCAACGGCAGGTATCGCCGCCAAGCAGGCGAAGAAAATCGCGCTGCGGCTGAGCGTGCTGGATCTGGCGAAAGTGATTGATGACGTAGATCTGCCCGGCTTCTTCTTGCACCCGCTAACGGGCGCTCGCAGCGGGCAGTGATCCGTCACCGTCACCGGCAACTGGCGTATCACGTTTGAACTGGTCGAGGGTGATGTTTATATCGTGAATTATGAGGACTATCACTAATGAACCGCATGCATAATCCTCCTCATCCTGGAGAATTGATCAAAGAAACCATGGAAACGCTGAATCTCAGCGCACGCGCGCTGGCCAAAGCATTGGACGTCGCGCCGTCTACGGTTCAACGCCTGATCAGCGGAAAATCCGATATCTCGCCGGAAATGGCCATCCGCCTGTCCATCGTAATAGGCAGTTCCGAACAGGTCTGGATGGGCATGCAAGATGCTTACGATCTGTGGCAGGCCAGGCAGTCCATCGACGTTTCGAAACTGCGCAAGCTGGACTTCGCTTAACGCCTGCCCCTAAAAAAACACCGGCCTCAGCCGGTGTTTTTCCATTTAGTCTTGCTGCGTCGCCAACGGCGCGCGTTTTTTCTGATGGTTGACCTTGAACCAGTACCCCGCCAGCAGCAACACCACCCAGACCAGGCCGGCGTACAGCGAGACGCGCGTGGTCGGGAAGTAACCGATCAGGCCGATGATGAACACCAGGAACACGATCGCCACCACCGAGGTGAACACCCCTCCGCGCAGCGGGAACGCCAGCTGCTTCACCTGCTCTTTGCTCAGGCTGCGGCGGAAGGCGATTTGCGAGAACAGGATCATGATCCACACCCACACGGTGGCGAAGGTCGCCAGGGAGGCGATCACCAGGAACACGCTCTCCGGCATGATGTAGTTGAGGTATACCGCCAGCAGCAGCGCCAGCATCATCACCACCACCGTCACCCAGGGAATGCCGCGTTTCGACACCTTGCTGAACATCTTCGGCGCGTGCCCTTGCTCGGCCATGCCATGCAGCATGCGGCCGACGCCGAACACGTCGCTGTTGATCGCCGACAGCGAAGCGGTGATCACCACGAAGTTGAGGATGCCCGCCGCCACGGTGATGCCCATATGCTGGAAGGTCAGCACGAACGGGCTGCCGTTGGTGCCCACCTGGTTCCACGGGTAGATCGACATGATGACAAACAGCGTGCCGACGTAGAACACCAGAATGCGCCACGGCACTGAGTTGATGGCTTTGGGAATCGATTTTTTCGGATCCTTGGCTTCGCCGGCGGTGATGCCGATGATTTCAATGCCGCCGTAAGCGAACATCACCAGCTGCAGCGACAGGATCATGCCGATAACACCGTTGCTGAAGAAGCCGCCGTTCGACCACAGGTTATGAATGCCGGTCGGTTGCCCGCCGTTGCCGATACCCCAGATGATGATGCCGATGCCGGCCGCGATCATGATGATGATGGTGGCGACCTTGAAGAACGAGAACCAGAACTCCAGCTCGCCGAATACCTTGACGCTCATCAGGTTGATGGCGCCGATGATCAGCACCACGCTCAGCACCCAGATCCAGTGCGGCACTTCCGGGAACCAAACCCCCATATAGATGCCGAAGGCGGTCACGTCGGCGATGGCGACGATCAGGATCTCAAAGCAGTAAGTCCAGCCGGTGATGTAACCCGCCATCGGGCCGAGGTAGTCCTGCGCGTAGCGGGAAAATGAGCTGGCCTGCGGGTTGTTGACCGACATCTCCCCCAGTGCGCGCATGATGATAAAGGCCACGATGCCGCCGATCAGGTAAGCCAGCAGCACGCTCGGGCCGGCCATTTTGATGGCGTCCGCCGAGCCGTAGAACAACCCGGTGCCAATGGCCGATCCCAGCGCCATAAAGCGGATATGACGCGTGCTGAGGCCGCGTTTCAGCTTATTGTCGGGGGCAGTGGTGGGTGACTGTTGTTGCATGAAAATGACCCATAGTTTTAAACGAAAAAAAGCCACGGACATGTCCGTGGCCCTGGATTTAGCCGGGGGATTATCAGTGCGCGGTCACTTGGGAACGCGTGCACACCCGATCATAAATCGCGACCAGCGCCAACATCAGCAGCGAAGGCGGCAACCATGCCAACCCCTGCTCCGCCAGCGGCAGGTGAGTGGACCAGGCCGGCAGCAGTTGCTGGAAACTGGACGCTTTCACCGCGTCAAGAATACCAAACAACAGGCTGACAAGCATCACCGGCGCAATGATGCGCGGCGCGCTGTGCCACCAACGCAGGGTGAAGCTCAGCACCACCAGCACGATGCACGGCGGATAAATCGCGGTCAGCACCGGAATGGAGATCTGGATCAGGTGGCTCAGGCCGAGGTTGGACACCACCATCGAGAACAGGCCCAGGATAAACACCAGCGTCTTGTAAGAGAACGGCAGGTATTGCGCGAAGAACTCGGCGCAGGCGCAGGTCAAGCCCACCGCGGTCACCATGCAGGCGATGAAGATCAGCGCCGCCAGGAAGAAGCTGCCGAGGCCGCCGAAGGTGTTCTGAACGTAAGCGTGCAGGATCACCGCGCCGTTGGTGGCGTCAGGCACCAGCGCGCCGCTGCCGGAGCCCAGCTTGAACAGGCTCAGATAAACCAGCGTCAGACCCACGCCGGCGATCAAACCGGCCAGAATGGTGTAACGGGTCAACAGACCGGCGTCTTTCACGCCGCGCGAGCGCGCCGCGTTGACGATAACGATGCCGAATACCAGCGCGCCCAGCGTATCCATGGTCAGATAGCCGTTAACGAAGCCGGAGGAGAAAGGCACGCTCTGATAAGCCGCCGTCGCCGGGATAGGCGCGCCGGCAGGCCACAGCAGCGCGGCGATGCCCAGTACGGCCAGCGCGACGATCTTCAGCGGCGCCAGCACGTGGCCGACGGTATCGAGCAGACGGCCCGGATACAGGGAGATGCCGATCACCAGCGCGAAGTACACCAGACTGTAGATGAACAGCGGCATGGCGCCGTCGCCGGTCAGCGGGGCGATACCCACTTCGAAGGACACGGTGGCGGTGCGCGGCGTGGCGAACAGCGGGCCGACGGCCAGGTAGCAGACGGTCGCCAGCAGCAGGCCGGCGCCGCGGCCGATCGGCGAACTGAGGGCGTCGATGCCGCCGCCGACGCGCGCCAGCGCGATGACGGTGATGACCGGCAGGCCCACGGCGGTGAGCAGGAAGCCCAGCGCAGCGATCCAGACGTGTTCACCGGACTGCAAGCCGACCATCGGCGGGAAGATGATGTTCCCGGCCCCAACGAATAAGGCAAAGGTCATGAAGCCCAGTGCCAGGATATCTTTTGACGTTAAACGATGACTCATACGATGTCGTGTTGCCTGTTCAAATGAAAAAAAATTGTCCGATAGCGTGGTGGCGAAACGCCCCACCCGGTTGCCGGCATGCCCGATCGTCGCAGCGCCAAATAAGCACCCTAAACGCAGTCGATCCGGCGTTTATGTCCCTATTCGAAAGTGGCCGCTCATGAAGATGGGCAAAATTTTAGGAGTTATAAAAATGGAGGTTTAATCCGACAACGAAGGCTAAGGTAAACGTTTATAGCGCTTCAAGGCAAGACGCACGGCGAAAAGCAGAGCTATCGACCATATAAACTTTAGCCACCAGTCGATCATATTGGCTATCAATAAATATACACTACATGATTTGTATCATTTTTGAACAATGAATTCACGAAACGTGAAGCATATATCGCTTTACCGCGCGAAAACGCCAATAAATGCCCGGTTTTCGCGTGGTATAAGCTCCGTTTTACCGTGAAAAAAGGCGAAAATTACGCCGATTCTTGTCGCTTATTGCGCCGTGGCCAGCGCGAGCGGTGGCAACCCGAGCGCCTGACGAGTCTTCTGCAGGGCGGCCGGCGGCAGCGGCAGATAGCCGTCGTGGTTGACCAAGCTTTGCCCTGGTGTCGACAGCACGCGATCGAGGAACGCGGCGGTCAACGGCTCCAGCGGTTGATTGGGGGCTTTGTTGATGTAGATATACAGATAGCGCGACAGCGGGTAGCGATCGTTGCGCACGTTGGCGGCGGTAGGCGCGACATAGTCTTCTCCCGACTCCGCCAGCGGCAGCAGCCGCACGCCGCTGGCGCGAAAACCGATGCTGGCGTAGCCGATGCCGTTGAGCGAACCGGCCACCGCCTGCACCACCGAAGCCGAACCGGGCAGCTCATTGACGCGCGGCATGAAATCGCCGCCGCACAGCGCGCGCAGTTTGAAATAGCCGTAGGTGCCGGACGCCGAGTTGCGGCCGAAGCGTTGCAGCGAGCGTGTCGCCCAGTCGCCGCGCAACCCCAGCTCGCCCCAGCGCGTCAGCGGCTGGCTTTCACCGCAGCGCCGGGTGGCGGAGAAAATGCGATCGAGCTGCTGCAGGTTAAGGCCGCGCAGCGGATTGTCCTGATGCACCAACACCACCAGCGCATCCACCGCTACCGGCACCGCCAGCGGCGCATAACCGTAACGGTGTTCGAACGCCGAAACCTCGGCCGCCTTCATCGGCCGGCTCATCGGGCCCAGCTGCGCGGCGCCCGCCGCCAACGCGGTCGGCGCGGTCGACGAACCGGCGGCCTGGATCTGCAGGTTGACGTTGGGATAATGCTGGCTGAAATCCTGCGCCCACAGCGCCATCAAATTCGCCAGCGTGTCGGAGCCGACGCTGGACAGGTTGCCCGCCAACATGCCGTCAGGCTGCGCCAGCGCGCCGCGTCCGGCCAGCAGCGCCAGGCAAAGCAACAGCCCTCGGGTAATTCGGGTCATACCGGTGTCTCGCGTTAATTTTTCACCGCATTCTCTGATAAAGCGGCGGGAACAATCAACCGATTGGGCAAGGTAAAGATAAAGCGGGTGCCGATCCCCGGTTCGCTGAGGATCTCCAGCCGCGCGTCGTGATGGCTGAGCGCGTGCTTGACGATCGCCAGCCCCAGCCCGCTGCCGCCGGTCTGGCGCGAACGGGCCTTGTCGACGCGATAAAAACGCTCTGTCAGGCGCGGCAGATGCTCGGCTGCGATGCCCGGCCCGTTGTCGCTGACCTGGAATTGCGCGCCGTGCGCCGTCTGCTGCCAGCTGACTTCGATATGGGTGCCCTTCGGCGTGTGGTTGACCGCGTTGTACACCAGGTTAGACACCGCGCTGCGCAACTGGTCTTCATTGCCGAACACGTTGAGCTGTTCGTTCACCCGGAAGGTGATCTCGTGATTCCCGCCGCTCAGCGATTGCGCCTCGCGCTGCAACACCCGCAGCATCAGCGGGATATCCACGCGCTCGTTCATGTCGACATTGGGCGCCGCCTCGATGCGCGACAGCGTCAGCAGCTGCTTGACCAGCCCGTCCATCCGGCGGGTCTGCTCTTGCATGGTGCTAAGCGCCTTGCTGCGCAGCGAGCCATCCTGCTCTTCGTCGCCCATCATCTCCAGATAGCCCTGCAGCACCGTCAGCGGCGTGCGCAGTTCATGACTGACGTTGGCGAAGAAGTTGCGCCGCGCGCCCTCCAGCTGGCGCATCTGGGTGACGTCGCGCGCCACCATCAGCAGTTGCCCTTCGGAATACGGCATCACGCGGAATTCGACGTAGTGTTCGTTGTTCAGCTGCAGCGTCAGCGGGCGCGAAAACTCCTGCTGTTGCAGATAGTGGCTGAATTCCGGATAACGCAGCAGGTTAAGGATGTGCTGGCCGTTGTCTTCCGGCCAGCGAAAGCCGAGCAGATGCTGCGCCAGCCCGTTGCACCAGAAGATGTTGCCCTCGACGGTGGTCATCACCACCGCGTCAGGCAGCGATTCGGCCCCGCTGCGAAAGCGCTTGATCAGCAGCGCCAGCTCGCGCCGGCGGCGGCGGTTGCGCTGCTGCATCTGATACAGGCCATAGAACAGCGGCTCCCAGCTCCAGCGGCCGGGCGGCGGCGTCATGCTGCGGTCGATCCACAGCCAATGGGAGAGTTTGAGCTGGTTGTAGAAATTCCACACCAGCGCTGCCAGCGCGGAGGCCAGCAGGAACCAGGGCAGATAACCGAAAATCAGCCCCAGCAGTAAGGCGGGCAGACAGAAAAGAGCCAGCTCCAGAGCCAGCCTCTTCCACGACAGACGTTCTAACACGGCATATTCTCCAGCGCGGCGCGATCAGTAGCGCGTTGAGAACCGGTAGCCGGTGCCCCGAACGGTTTGAACCATTTTATCATGCCCACTGGTTTCTAACGCTTTGCGGAGCCGACGGATATGCACGTCAACGGTACGGTCTTCCACATAAACGTTAGTGCCCCAGACGTGATTAAGCAACTGCTCACGGCTATAAACCCGCTCCGGGTGGGTCATAAAGAAGTGCAGCAGCTTGAACTCGGTCGGCCCCATGTCCAGCGCCTGATCGTTCGCCATCACGCGGTGGGAGGACGGGTCCAGGCTCAGCCCTTGCATTTCAATCACCTCCTCCACCGCCATCGGCGAAATGCGGCGCATGACCGCCTTGATGCGCGCCACCAGCTCCTTGGGCGAGAACGGCTTGGTGATGTAATCATCCGCCCCCACTTCCAGGCCGCGCACCCGGTCTTCTTCTTCGCCGCGCGCGGTCAGCATCATCACCGGGATATCGCGGGTCAGCGCTTCGCGCTTCATATGTTTGATAAACTGAATGCCGGAACCGCCGGGCAACATCCAGTCAAGCAACACCAAATCAGGGAACGGCTCAGACAGACGCGTCACGGCGCTGTCATAATCCTCGGCTTCCAACGGTTGGTAACCATTCTGTTCCAACACAAAGCACACCATCTCACGGATCGGCGCTTCGTCTTCCACCACCAGTATGCGTCTTGCCATCGTCAATCCTGCCAATGTGTTAGCGACTTTTCGGGCGCCATTATGCGTCAGTTTTGTGACACTTTTATGAAAAAAACCGGCTGTTATAGGCAGTAAGCATAGCGATTATTTCCCGCAGTAACGAAAAATCATCCGGTTGTCATCATCATTGCGCCGGGACAGCCGCCGCCGTGGCCTTTATAATCATCGCCATTATCTTCGCATCCGGGAGTGTCATGCGCCTGATCCACACCTCTGACTGGCACCTTGGCCAGTACTTTTTCACCAAAAGCCGCGCCGCCGAGCACCAGGCTTTTCTGAACTGGCTGATCGAACAGATCGAACAGCAGCAGGTGGATGCGCTGATCGTCGCCGGGGATCTGTTCGATACCGGCTCGCCGCCCAGCTATGCCCGCGAGCTGTACAATCGCTTCGTGGTGGAACTGCAGCGCACCGGCTGCCAATTAGTGGTGCTGGGCGGCAACCACGATTCGGTCGCAACGCTGAACGAATCGCGTGAACTGCTCTCTTGCCTGAACACCACGGTGATCGCCAGCGCGCAGGGCGCCCCGGAACAACAGATCGTGGTGCTTAACCAACGCGACGGCCAGCCGGGCGCGGTGCTTTGCGCCATCCCGTTCCTGCGGCCACGCGACCTGCTCACCAGCCGCGCCGGCGAATCCGGCGCGCAGAAACAGCAGGCGCTGCAGGAAGCCATCGCCGAACATTACCAAGCGCTGTATCAGGCGGCCTGCGAGCGCCGCGACCAGCTGGGCCTACCGCTGCCGATCGTCGCCACCGGCCACCTGACCACCGTCGGCGTCACCACCTCCGACTCGGTGCGCGACATCTATATCGGCACCCTCGACGCCTTCCCGGCGCAGGCCTTCCCGCCCGCCGACTATATCGCGTTGGGCCACATTCACCGCGCGCAGAACGTCGCCAAATCGGAGCATATTCGCTATAGCGGCTCACCGATCCCGCTCAGCTTCGATGAGCTGGGCAAAGCCAAAAGCGTCTTCCTGGTCGATTTCGCCGACGGCGCTTTGCAGCGGGTAGACGCGTTAACGATCCCGCAGTTTCAGCCCATGCAACTGATCAAAGGCGATCTGGCCGAGATCGAACGGCAGCTGCGGCAATTTGCCGACCATGCCGGCGAGCTGCCGGTGTGGCTGGATATCGAAGTGGCGACGCAGGACTACCTCAGCGACATCCAGCGCCGCATCCAGCTGATGGCGGATGAGCTGCCGGTGGAAGTGGTGCTGCTGCGGCGCAGTAAAGAGCAGCGCCGCCAGGCGATCGCGCAGCAGGATAAAGAAACGCTGAACGAGCTGAGCGTCAACGAGGTGTTCGAACGGCGTCTGACACAGGAGGCCGACATGCCCGAAGCGCGCCAACGGCGGATGCACCAACTGTTCCGCCAGGTGGTCGAAGCGGTGCAGCACAACGCCGAGGAGACCAACCCATGAAGATCCTCAGCCTGCGGTTAAAAAACCTCAACTCGCTGCAGGGCGAATGGAAAATTGACTTCACCGCCGAGCCGTTCGCCAGCAACGGCCTGTTCGCCATTACCGGCCCGACCGGCGCGGGCAAAACCACCCTGCTGGACGCCATCTGCCTGGCGCTGTACCACCAGACGCCGCGCCTCAACGTCACGCCGAGCCAGAATGAACTGATGACCCGCCACACCTCCGAATCGCTGGCGGAGGTTGAATTCGAGGTCAAGGGCGTCGGCTATCGCGCCTTCTGGAGCCAGCGCCGCGCCAAAAACGCGCCGGACGGCAATCTGCAGGCGCCGAAGGTCGAACTGGCGCGCCGCGAGGACGGCAAGATCCTGGCGGACAAGGTGCGCGACAAGCTGGAGCTTACCGCCGCCATCACCGGGCTGGACTTTGGCCGCTTCACCAAATCGATGATGCTGTCTCAGGGGCAGTTCGCCGCGTTCCTCAACGCCGACGCCAACGATCGCGCCGAACTGCTGGAAGAGCTGACCGGCACCGAAATCTACGGGCGGTTGTCCGAACAGGTGTTCGAGTCGCACAAGCAGGCCAAAACCGACCTGGATGCGTTGCATCAACGCGCCAGCGGCATCGAACTGCTGAACGACGAGCAGCGCCAGTCTCTGGCCGAACAGCTGATGGCGCTGAGCGCGCAGGAAATCGCCCTCGGCGAGCAAACCCAGCGGCAGCAACAGGCGCTGAGCTGGCTGCAGCAATGGCAACGCCTCCGGCAACAGCAAAGCGAGGGGCAATTGCGGCTGGACACCGCCCAGCGCGAGCAGGCGGAGGCCGCCCCGCAGCTGCAGCGGCTGGCGCGCAGCGAACCGGCCGAGAAATTGCGGCCGCTGCGCGGCGAACGCGATCGTTGCCGCGCCGAGCTGCAGACGATACAACAGCAGGCAGCCCAGCTGACGCAACAACAGGAACAGCACTCGGCGCAGCTGGCGCCGCTGCAGCAGGCGGTGGAAAAAACCCGTCTGGCGCAGCAAGCCCATGCCGAGCATATGCGGCAACAGCAACAGTTGATCGATGACCAGGTGGCCCCGCTCGACCATCAAATAGCCCAACTGCAGTCGACACAGGCCGAGCGGCGACAGGCCGGCGATGCCGCCGCGCAGCAATGCGCCCAGCAGCAGACCGCGCTGGAGCAGCTCACCGCCCAGCGCAGCCAACTGACGACGCAGGCCGCACAGCATCAGCAGCAGTTGAACGCGCTGACCGAAGCGCTGGCCGTTCAACAACAGCAGCAACAGGCGCTGGAGGCGCAAACGCCGTTGGCCCCGCTGCGCCAACGCCTGAGCGCCCTGGCGGATCTGCGCCCGACGCGCCGGCAGTTATTTGCTCTCGCTTCTTTATCGCAGCAAATCGTTAAACGGCTGGAACAACAGCGGCAAGAGCTAAACAGCGGCCAACACGAACTTACCCAGTTGGAACCACAGCTAGAACTCATCCGTCAGCAATTTAAGCAGCAGAAAGCCCACCAGGCCGATGTTGAAAAAACCTATGCGCTGGAACAACGGATCGTGGGTCTGGAGGCCGAGCGCGCCCGTTTGCAACCCGGCGCCCCCTGCCCGCTGTGCGGCTCATGCGAGCACCCGGCGGTAGAACAATACCAAGAGGTAAAACTGTCAGAAACCGCGCAACGTCTGGAGCAAATGAAAGTCCAGACCGAAGCATTGCAAAAACAAGGCGTCGAGCTGCGAGCCCGTTACGACAACCTGCAACAGCAATTGCAGCGTCAGCAGCAAACCATCGCGCAGGATGAACAACAGCTGGCCGGGCAACAGCAGCAGTGGCGGCAGCTCAGCGCGCCGTTGGCGTTCGACTTTACGCTGGCGGATGGCGAGCAACTCAGCGCCTGGCTGAACGGCTGCGACGACGAAGAACGGCGCGGGCAACACGCGCTGCAACAGCATGAACAGGCGGCGCAGGCGGTACAGCAGGCGAAGGATGCGCTCATCGCTCTGCAAACGCAGCAGCAGCAGACGCAGCAACAGCTGGCGTTGCTCGAAGAACGCTTTACGCTGCTGCAGAAAGCCCACGCCGACAGCCTGCAACAGCAGCAAGAGCTGCATCAACGCTGGCAAGAAGGCGAGAAGACCCTTGCCGAACGACGCGCGCAGCGGCTGGCGCTGTTCGGCGAACAGCAGGTCGCCGAGGTGCGCGAACAGCTGCGCGCCAAACAAACCGCCTGCGAACAGGCCAGCGTTCAGGCCGCCGAGCAGTGGCAAAAGGCGCAGGAACTGCGCGAACGCCTGGCCGGCCAGCAGGCCGGGCTGCAACATCAACACACTCAGATGCAGGAGCGGCTGCAGCAGGCGCAGCAGCAGTGGCAGCAGGCGCTGGCCGACAGCGAATTCGCCGATGAAACCGCCTTCACCGCCGCGCTGCTGGACGATGTCCTGCGCCGCGAATTGCAACAGCGCAAAGAACAGCTGCAACAGCGGCAGGTGGAGGCCGCCGCCCTGCTGACGCAGGCGACGCAAACGCTGGAGCAGCACCGGCAAAACCGCCCTGAAGGGGTGGATGAAGCCAACGCGGATCTCGATGCGCTCACCCAATCGCTGGCCGAACTGGCACAGCAGTTGAAGGCGCTGCAGCTGCGCCAGGGCGAACTGCGCAACCAGCTGGAAAGCGACGCCGAACGCCGTCTCAATCAACAGGCGCTGTTCGAGCAGATCGCCCGCAGCCAGCAAGACTACGACGACTGGAGCTGCCTCAACCAGCTGATCGGCTCAAAAGAGGGCGACAAATTCCGCCGCTTCGCTCAGGGGCTGACGCTCGATCATCTGGTGTATCTGGCCAACCTTCAACTCGGTCGGCTGCACGGGCGCTACCTGCTGCAGCGTAAGACCAGCGACGCGCTGGAGCTGCAGGTGGTGGACACCTGGCAGGCCGACGCGCTGCGCGATACCCGCACCCTGTCCGGCGGCGAGAGCTTCCTGGTCAGCCTGGCGCTGGCGCTGGCGTTGTCCGATTTGGTCAGCCACAAAACCAGCATCGACTCGCTGTTCCTCGACGAAGGTTTCGGCACGCTGGATGCCGAAACCCTCGATACCGCGCTGGACGCGCTGGACAGCCTGAACGCCTCCGGCAAAACCATCGGCGTGATCAGCCACGTCGAGGCGATGAAAGAACGCATTCCGGTGCAGATCAAGGTGAAAAAGGTCAACGGGCTCGGCGTCAGCCGGCTGGAGGCGCACTTCAGGCTGGAATGATCCCGCCGCGCGCCGCGCAGAAGTGTGACCGCGGCGGCACTCCGCGGTGAAAAGCGTTGAGCCGCGGCGGGCACGGGTTATTATGCCAGCATAACAGGATTGTTACTGTATCCCCTCCGCCGCTCAGGCCGCAGGGCAGAAACATAAAATACAGGCAAAACCTGACGCCCGGGATCGCTTCCGGGCGTCAGGTTTTTTCGTTTTCAGGATGCTGAAACACCGGGAAAAACCATGAAAATCGCTAAAATACTCAATAATAACGTGGTGATTACGCTGGACGACCGTCAGGCAGAGACGGTGGTGATGGGAAAAGGAATCGGCTTTAAAAAGAAGCCCGGCGATACGCTGGACGAAAGCCTGATCGAAAAGGTCTTCACCCATAACGGCGGTGAAATCGCCGAGCGCTATAAAGAGCTGCTCGCCGAGATCCCATTGGCCTGCGTCACCACCGCCGACAGGATCATCACCCTTGCCCGCGAACGCCTGCCGGGCAAGCTGCATAACATCGTCTACATCACGCTGACCGATCACATCCACTTCGCCCTGCAGCGCCATGCGCAAGGGCTGGATATCAAAAATGCGCTGCTGTGGGAGATTAAAAAGCTCTACCCGGCCGAGTTCGCCGTCGGGCTGGAGGCGCTGGCCCTGATCGCCCAGCGGCTGGATACCGCGCTGCCGGAAGACGAAGCCGGATTTATCGCCCTGCACCTGGTCAACGCTCAGCTTAACGACGAGATGCATAACACGCTGCACATCACCCGCGTGATGCAAGAGATCCTCAACCTGGTCAAATACCATTTCCGCTTTGATTACAACGAGGAATCCCTAAGCTACCACCGCTTCGTCACCCATTTGAAGTTCTTCGCCCAGCGCCTGCTGGGGAAAAACTACGTCGACAGCGACGACGACTCGCTGTATCAGGTGGTGAAAGAGAAATACCGCGAGTCTTTCGCCTGCGCCGGCAAGATCAACCGCCACATCGAAAAGCACTATCAGCATCAGCTCACCACGGAAGAGATGATGTTTCTGACCATTCATATCGAACGGGTGCGCAGCGAAAGCGAGGAAAAGCCGGTTTAACGGCGGGCGTCCGCCACCCGCACGCCGTACTGCGGAAACACCGCGTCGGCGGAGATCAGCGTCAGCCCCTCGGCCTGCGCCTGTGCGATCAGCATGCGATCGAAAGGATCCTGATGATAGGGCGGCAACTGCCCGGCCTGTTGGCAGTGAAAGGCGTCCATCGGCAACGACAGAAAATCCTCGGCCTCGATGATCGCAAAGATGTCTTCCGGCAGCGCCAGTTTGCCCAGCGCCTGCTTGATCGAGATCTCCCAAATGCTGACCGCGCTGACGTACACCGCATTGCCCGGATCGGCGATCTGCCTTTTGGCGTTCGCGCCCAGGCAGGCGTCATCAATCAACCACCACAGCAACGCGTGGGTATCCAGCAACAGGCGCTTCATTCATCGCCCTCAAACAACGCCGCAATGGCCGCATCCCCCGCGTTGAAATCCGCCGGCACGGTGAACTTGCCCTTGGCGGCGCCAGGGCGGCGCGCTTCCCCCTTGATGGCGACCAGCTGTACGTACGGCTTCCCTGCTTTTGCAATAATCACGGTTTCTCCCTCCGAGGCTCTGTCCGCCAACTGACTCAGATTGGATTTGGCTTCGTGCATATTGGCCTGAATCGGCATACGCGTCCTCCTTAGCTAAGTTAGCTAAAGCATAAAGCGCCGTCCAGTTTTTGTACAGTGAAGGGTTTAAAGCGCGAGCAGCCTCGCGCTTTGTTGCAACGCTTAGCGCTGCTGTTGCGGCCACAGCCAGGCCGCGCCGCGCACGCCGCTGGAGTCGCCGTGAACCGCCTTGCGGATCGGCGTTTCACACTCGCCGCCGAACACCCAGTCTTTCACTCGCTGCGGCACCGTGCGGTACAGGCGATCCACGTTGCTCATGCCGCCGCCGAGCACCACCACGTCCGGATCCAGCATGTTGATCACGTGCGCCAGCGATTTCGCCAATCGCATTTCGTAACGTACGATCGCCTGCTCCGCCAGCGCATCGCCCCGCTCGCTCAGCGCCATGATCTCATGCCCTTGCAGCGCGTTGCCGCTCAGGCGCGCATAGTCGGTGGCGAAACCGGTGCCGGAAATAAAGGTTTCGATGCAGCCCGGTTTGCCGCAGTAGCACGGCACTTCGCGGGCGTAACGCAGCTCATCGTCATCCTGCCACGGCAGCGGGTTGTGGCCCCATTCGCCGGCAATGCCGTTGCCGCCGGAATGCGCCTGGCCGTTCAGCGCCACGCCGGCGCCGCAGCCGGTGCCGATGATGACCGCAAACACGGTTTTCGCGCCGGCGCCGGCGCCATCGGTGGCTTCCGACACCGCCAGGCAGTTGGCGTCGTTGGCGATGCGCACCTCGCGCGCCAGCAGCGCCGACAGATCCTTATCCAGCGGCTGGCCGTTGAGCCACACCGAGTTGGCGTTCTTCACCCGCCCGGTAAACGGCGACAGCGTGCCGGGAATGCCGATCCCGACCGATCCTCGTTCGCCGGTATGATCCTCCGCCAGTTTCACCAGTCCGGCGATCGCCGCCAGGGTTTGCCGGTAGTCATGGCGCGGCGTGGCGATGCGATGGCGAAACAGCTCTCGCCCGTCATTCGCCAACGCGATCACTTCAATTTTTGTTCCACCCAAGTCGATGCCAATGCGCACGTATTTTTTCTCCTCAATGCCACGCAGCGTTGTCACAGCCTAATGTAAGCGCGCGAATGAATCACCTGTTTCCCATTCTCCGTCCCGTCCTTCCCCGGTGCGCAAAGCGACGCAATTCGGAGAGAATGGGGCGATTTTTCAGCGTCAATTCGTTATCATGCCGCCCTGCTTTTGACGAATCAGCGTGCCGAACGCACGCCCAGCCAGGGATAACATTATGCTGTGGTTTAAGAATTTGATGGTTTACCGTTTGAGCCGCGAAGTGGCGTTAAACGCGGATGAAATGGAAAAACAACTCAGCGCGTTCGCCTTCACGCCGTGCGGCAGCCAGGACATGGCGAAGACCGGCTGGGTCTCCCCGATGGGCTCGCACAGCGATGCGCTGACGCACGCGGTCAACGGCCAGATCGTCATCTGCGCGCGCAAGGAAGAGAAAATCCTGCCGTCGCCGGTGATCAAGCAAGAGCTGCAGGCCAAGATTGAGCGCCTGGAGGCGGAGCAACACCGCAAACTGAAGAAAACCGAGAAGGACGCGCTGAAAGATGAAGTGCTGCACAGCCTGCTGCCGCGCGCGTTCAGCCGCTTCAACCAGACCTTCATGTGGATCGACACTGTCAACGATCTGATCATGGTCGACGCCGCCAGCGCCAAACGCGCCGAAGACACGCTGGCGCTGCTGCGCAAAAGCCTCGGCTCGCTGCCGGTAGTGCCGCTGACCATGGAAAGCCCGATCGAACTGACGCTGACCGAATGGGTGCGTTCCGGCGAGATGCCGGCCGGCTTCGCCATTCAGGATGAAGCGGAACTGAAAGCGATTCTGGAAGAAGGCGGCGTGATCCGCTGCAAGAAGCAGAATCTGATCAGCGACGAAATCGCGGTGCACATCGAAGCCGGCAAGCTGGTGACCAAGCTGGCGGTGGACTGGCAGGAGCGCATCCAGCTGATGCTGTCGGACGACGGCTCGCTCAAGCGCCTGAAGTTCGCCGACACGCTGCGCGAGCAGAACGACGATATCGATCGCGATGACTTCGCCCAGCGCTTTGACGCCGACTTTATCCTGATGACCAGCGAGCTGGCGGCGTTGATCAAAAACACCATCGAAGCGCTCGGCGGCGAAGCCCAGCGTTAATCCCGCCTCAGAAACGACCAGGGCCCAGCCTTCGCTGAGCCCTGCGTTCCCCTAACGAGCAACGTTTATTTGCTCAGGTAGCGGCACAGATAGGCGGTGACGTCGGCCACCTGCAGGTTGAACTCGCTGTGCCCCGGCACGAAGAACTTCTCGCCCGGCGTAAACACCTGCCAGTCCGGCGCCCCCGGCAGCAGCACTTTCAGCGCTCCGGTGATCACCGTCATTTCTTCCGGCTGCGCGGTGGAGAAGGTGTATTCGCCCTCTTCCATCACGCCCACGCTGGTAAGACCGATGCTGCTACTGTCAAAACCGATAGACTTCACTTTTCCGGCAAAATACTCATTCACTTTCAGCATAGACTGGCACCCGCGTAATCATCTTGATGGAAAATCCATATTGGGGGATTGCGGTTGATCTGTCACTGGTTTTTCGCGCGAAATGCGATCGCGGCGCAGAGGCAAAGGTTTCCGTGCGCCACGCTCAGGCCATCGCCATGAAACAACCGCGTCAAAAACCCGCGCCGCGCAAACTGAAATCGATCGGCAACGTCAATTCCACCGTGCCGTTGACGTAGGCGTCCGCCGGCGGCGTGGGCAGCGGCGACGCGCGTTTGACCAGCGCCTGGATTTCACGATCCAGCGACGGCAGCCCGGCGCTGCTGACCAGCGTCACCGCCAGCACGTGGCCCTGTCTGTCCAACGTGAAACGCACTTGCCCGACGCCCTGGCGCTTCAGCCGCAGTGCGTCTTTGGGGTAACGCTTAAAGCGATTCAGGCGGCCGCTGATGCGGCTGCGCCAGTTGTCCTCCCCCGCCTGAGCATAGGGTGTCAGGCGGGTTTGCGGCGCGGCCGTTTTATCCGCGCGGCCCGGCGGCGGCGCGCCGGCGCTTTGCTCCTGAACCTTCGGCGGCGCGATGATTCTCTCCTGCGGCGGCGTGCGGGGCAGGTTGTTTTTCTTCACCGGCTTAGGTGGTTTTTTCTGTTTCGGCGGCACGGCGATGTTCGGCTGCGCGGCGTCAGGCGCTTTCACCAGCGGCAACGGCTCCGGCAGCGCCGACGGTTCAGCCTGAGGCGGCAGCGTCCTTTGTCCCGGCGGCTGTTTCACCTCGGCCGGGGCCTGCGGCGCGGCGGCCATCAGCACCATCACCGCCGGCGGCGGCACCCACGGCGGCACGGCCTTGTCTCTCCAGGGCCAAAGCAGCGCGGCAACCAGCAGATGCAGCGCCAGCACCAACACCAGACAACGGCGCCAGGGCATGGCGGCGCCGGGCGCGGCGAAAGGCAGCGGCGAAACCGACATGCTCACTCTTCCGTCAGCGCCAAATGAAGGCGATCGGTCAGCGGTTTGAACAGATAGTTCATCATCGAACGCTCGCCGGTGCGGATGAACCCTTCAACCGGCATCCCCGGGCGGATCTCCAACTCGTTCAAACGTTGCAATCCTTCTTCGCTGACCTTGGCGCGCACGCTGTAATAAGGCGCGCCGCTTTTCTCGTCGGTCAGGCGATCGGCCCCGACCAGCGTCACTTCACCCTCGACGCGCGGCGTGGTGCTTTGGTTGAACGCCGAAAACAACAGTTCGACCGGCAGTCCCACCTGCACCTTGTCGATCAGTTCGACCGGGATGCGCGCCTCCACCTGCAGCCCCCGATCGCTGGGCACGATCTCCATCAGTTGCTGACCGGCGCCGATCACGCCGCCTTCGGTGAACACGCTCAACCCCACCACGGTGCCCGCCACCGGCGCTTTCACCTGCGTATGCCCCAGATCGGCCTCCGCCTTGGCCAAGCGGTTATCCAGCTCGTCCAGTTTCATCCGTACCTCGGCCAATTGGCTGCTGACCTCTTTCTGATACTCCTCCCGCCGCTGGATCGCCCGCAGTTTCAGCTCCAGGATTTGGCGGCCCAGGCGGCCGATATTCCCGGTATCCTCGGACGCCTGGCCGTCGATCTGCGCATGCTGCCCTTCCAGATCCAACAGCCGATTGCGCGCCACATACCCCTGCGCCGCCAGCTTGCGCATGCCGCTCAGTTGCTCCTGCAACATGGCCTTTTGCCGTTGCTTGCTGGCGTAAGATTGCCGAACCCCTTCCAACATCGCCTGCGATCCGGCGATGCTCTCCGCGATCGCCGCCAGCTCGCTCTGCAGCGCCGCACGGCGGCTGGTGAACAGCTGTTGTTGCAGCAGCATCAGCGACATCACCTCCGGCTCTTCTCGCCGCGCTTGCAGCAATGGCGGGAAAGCGATCGCCTGCAGACCGTCGCGCTCGGCCTGCAGCCGCGCCTGCTGCGCGGCGTTGCTCAACTGCTGGCTGCGCAGCGCATCGCGCTGGGTGCGGCTGTCGACGGTATCCATCAGTAACAGCACCTGCCCGGCGCGGACCCGGTCACCCTCATGCACCTGAATCTGCGACACCACGCCGCCGCTCGGGTGCTGCACCGCCTTGCGGTTACCGGCCACCACCACGCTACCGGAAACCGGCACGCCCTTATCCAACGGCGCCAACAGCCCCCACAGCAGGAAGCCGCCAAATCCCAGCAGCACCAGCCAGCCGCCGAGCCGCAGATGGCGCCCTTCGTCAAACTGCCGGGAAAGGGTGTCGATATCGCCGGGGATCACACTCTGATTGCTCATACTTTTCGTTCACCGCTGGCCGTTTTGGCGAAATTGGCGTAATTGACGTTGAAGCCGCCGTTGCTGCGCCCGGTATTGGCCGGAGCGGCGGCAGCGGCGGGCGCAAAACCAGGCAGTTTTTTCAGGATGGCGTCGCTGGGGCCGAAGTGCTGCACCTGGCCGGCGGTCAGCACCAGTAATTTGTCGGTGGTCGCCAGGATCGCCGGTTTGTGGGTCACCAACACGATAGTGGTGCCGCGCGCCTTTAGCGCTTCGATCGCCCTCTGCAGCGCCTCTTCCCCTTCGCGATCGAGGTTGGCATTCGGTTCGTCCAACACCACCAGCGCCGGAGATCCATACAGCGCGCGCGCCAGCGCCACCCGTTGACGTTGGCCTCCGGACAGGCCGCTGCCGCCTTCACCCAGCTCGGTCTCATAGCCTTTCGGTAAATGCAGGATCAGCTGATGCACGCCGGCCAGCGCCGCCGCGGCCACCACCTTCTCGGCGTCGACCTGGCCAAAGCGGGCGATGTTGTCCGTCAAGGTGCCGGCGAACAGCTGGATATCCTGCGGTAAGTAGCCGATATGCGGCCCGAGTTGTTGCTTGTCCCACTGTTGAATGTCTGCACCGTCCAGCCGCACGTCGCCGCTGATCGGCGTCAGCGCGCCGACCAGTTGGCGCATCAGCAACGTTTTGCCGGAGCCGGACGCGCCAATCACGCCCAGCACCTCGCCGGCTTCCAGACGAAAACTGACGCCGTGCAACACCGGCGCCGTGCCGCCGGGCGCACTGGCGGTCAACTGGCTCACGGTCAATGCGCCGCCGGGCGCCGGCAGCGGCAGACTCGGTATTCGTGGCGGGTTAGCGGCCAGCATCACCTCCAGACGCTGCAGGGACTGGCGCGCCGATGACCACTGCTTCCAGGCGCCGATCAGCTGATCGATCGGCCCCAGCACCCTGCCGATCAGGATCGATCCGGCGATCATCATGCCCGGCGTAATGTCACCGCTGACCGCCAACAGCGCGCCGCAGCCCAACATCAGCGACTGCAGCGCCAGCCGCACGGTTTTCGACCAGGCGGTGACGGCGGCGATTTTCTCGCTGGCGCGGTTCTGCAACAGCAGGAACTGCTGATGCTGCCGCAGCCAACGCAGGCGCAAGTCGGTCAGCATCCCCATGGCGGCGATGGCTTCGGCGTTGCGCAGATTGCCGTTGGCCTGCTGTGTGGCGCTCAGCGCGACCCGGCCGGCCTCCGCCAGAGGCGCTTGCGACACCCGCTGATTGAGCCAGGCCAGCAGCACCAGCACGATTACTCCGGCGCTGGCCAACGCGCCAAGCCAGGGGTGGAGCAGAAAAACCACCAGCAGATAAACCGGGAACCAGGGGGCATCGAAAAAGGCGAACAGCGCATTACCGGTGGCGAACTGGCGCAGGTTGGTCAGATCGTTCAGCGCCTGCCCCGCCAGCGGGTTGCCGGTTTTCAGATTGGTTTCGAAGGCGGCGTCGTAGACTCGCTGATTGAGGCGCATATCCATCTGGGCGCCGAGGCGGATCACCACCTGGCTGCGCACCCACTCCAGCAGCCCCATAAACAGGTAAAGGCCGACCACCATCAGGGTCAGCATCGCCAGCGTCATGCGGTTGCCCGACGGCAACACGCGATCGTAGACCTGCAGCATGTACAGCGCCGGTGCCAGCATCAGCAGGTTGATCACCGCGGTAAACAGCGCGATGCCCCAAAATCCGCGCCGGTATGCGGCCAGCACGCTCATCACTTCTCCGCGCCTGACGGCGTTTTTCATGGCGTTTTCCATCGGCTAAAAACGAGAAAACGCCCGCCGGGGCGCACGGCGCCGGCGGGCAAACGGCCGCGATCAGGCCGCCAGCAGTTCCGGGCTGTCGGCGTGCTGCACGCCCACCGCCGTCGCCGCCGCCACCTGATCGAAGGTGGAGTTGACGCTCAGGCCGTAGTCGTCGAGGATGCCGTTCAGCGCGGTCTCCAGCGCGCCGGTATCGCCGGACATCAGGCCGTACACCACCTGGTGCACCACGCCATCATGACCCTGCGCCTGCAGGCTGCTGAGGTTCAGGCCGCCAAAGCTGACGTCAGGCACCTGGATGCTGTACGGCGATGTATCGCCACCGCTCAAACCGTCGCCGAAGGACAGGGAATCCAGCTGGCCGTACAAGGTATGCGCCGGTTCGTTGAACAACGTGTAGGTCAGGTTGCCGCCCGCCACGAAGGCGGTCACCTGGTTTGCCGTGCTGCTGATGGCATACTGACTACCGGACAGGCTGCCGCCATAGAAGCCGCCGCTGTTGGCGTCGGTGACATTGCCGTTGGTGTGATTGACATCACCGAATGTCGAAGCCCACTGGCCCAGATAGTCATGAATGCTGTAACCGCCGAAGCTGCTGTCATAATTGACTGAAAATGCCATTTCTCTATCTCCATTGATGAACGGCGCCCCTTGCGAGGCGGCCCTTGTGCTCAAGGATGAGCAACGCCCTTTTACTGCTTAAAAACGGTATTCCACCCCGCCCTGCACGGTGCGGCCGCGCCCCAGGGTATTGGCCAACGTCTCGCCGTAGCTGACGACATAGGCGCGGTTGGTCAGGTTCTCCACCGAGCCGCGCAACGTCAGGCTGTCGGTCAGCTTGTAGCTGGCGTACAGATCGAACAGGGTGTACTTCGGCCAGTCGGCCAGGTACGGGTAGTTGGACGGTACCGAGCTGTCCTGATAACCCGGCGCAAAGCGTACGGTCACCCCGGCGTCCAGCTTGCGATCGAAGGCACGCCCGCCCAGCGTCACCGAACCGCGATCGCCCGGCAGGTAGGCGGCGGAGCCAAACTGCGTCCCCCCATCACACGTGACGAAGTCATTGGAAGCGGCATCAGGCTCAACATAGAAGTTCCCGCGGCGCGAGCCGTCGCCGTAGCGCAGACGCCCTCCCAACCAGGCCTTGTTCGAGCAGAACTCGTTTTTGCCGATCATGTGGGTGTAGGTCAGGTCGGCGTAGAACACCCCGGCGTCATAGTTGAGCTGGTACTCCAGCCCGCGGAAGCGGGTTTTCGACAGATTGTTGACGTAAGCGGCATTGCCGATGCTCGGCTGCACCAGCCCCGGTTTATTGCGATCTATCGCCAGGTTGATGTAGTTATCCACTTTGGTGTCGAAGTAGGCCACCTTGGCCACCAACCGATCGCCCTCAAACCACAGATCCGGCTGCTGCACGTTGAACCCGACTTCCCAGGCGCGCGAACGCTCGGGCTGCAAGAACGGATTGGGGTATTGCGTGGAAGAACTGTGCGCGCTGCCGTTGGTCAGCGTTTCAGTGATCGCCGGCGGCCGCCAGGATTTGCCGTAGGTGGTATACAGCTCCAGCCACTCCACGCCGGGGCGCACCGCCACCGCCAGCGTCGGCGATAGCTTGCCCTGATCGCGATCCACGTCCCAATCTTCGCGGGTGGTGGTTGAACAGCCGGTCAGACGCAACGCTTTACAAGGATTGTCAATCGTGTAGCGTTGCCCATCCTTGGCCAAATCCGGATAGCTCAGGCCGGTCTGGCCGCGCAGGCGATAGCGGTCGTAACGCAGCCCGCCTTCCAACGTCAGCCAGCCGTCGTAGTCGTAGGTCAGATTGGCGAACAGGCTGGCTACCGAACGGTTGCCGGCCGGCGTCACCCCTTCCATGCCTTGGCGAGAAGAGTCGCTGGTCGCTTTGTCGTAATAGAACTCCAGCCCGTAATTGGCGCGGAAGTCATGCCCCGGCGCCAGGCTGAAGCGCGAGGTGTTTTGCGCCTGTGCGCCATAGGTACGCAGGCGGGTGCGCGTCGCGTAGCCGTTGTCCAGCAGCGAACTGGTGCTGTAGGTGTCGCTGTCGTCCTGAGTATCGACGTAATACAGCTTGGCCTGAAAATCGAGCCAGTCGACGTCTTCCGGCGCCAGGCTGTAGTCGAACGCCGCGTTGCGCGCCATCACGTCGGTGTAGCCGGTGCGTTTCCAGCCCAGTTCATAGGGCGGGCGAGTGCCCAGGTTAGTCAAGGTGCCGGCGATCGGCGATGCGGTCTGGGTCTGCAGATAACTCAGCTGCAGGCGCTGGTTGGCGGGCAGATTCCAGCCCACCTTGGCCAGCCGCGAGTGCATGCGGTAATGGGTGTCGGGGATTTTGTTGTTCTTGATGCTCTCGGCGTAGCGATCGTAATTGCCGGTGTCGTTATTGATGCGAATGTTGCCGATGTCGCCCTTGTTGCCGGGCCAATAGTCGCCGAGGTGGCGTTCGCTGGCGGCCAGCAGGATATCGCCGGTTTCGTTGCCCAATGCCAGTATGCCGCTGCCGATGAAGTGGGTGCCGTTATCGCCGGTGCTGGCGTGCAGCTTGCCGCCCAGCTCTTTGCCCGGCGCCAGGAAATCGCTCGCGCTGACGGTATTGAAGGTGGCGATGCCGCCGAGCGTGCCGGCGCTGCCCATACCGCCGGTGGTGCCTTTGTCGATGGTCACGCCGGACAGCAGTTCGGAATCGATGTACATGGTGCCATTACGCTGGCCATGGCCGCTCTTTTGAAAATTCTGCCGCATGCCGTCGATATTCATGTTCACCCGGCCATAGTCTTGTATGCCGCGGATGTTGACCGACAGCGCAGGATCTTGCTGGCTGACGCTGGAATAGGCTCCCGTAGTCTGCTCCAGAATATCGGCCGCGTGTCGCGCCGGGCGGTTGTCCATCTGTTCGCGGCTGATGACGCTGACCGAGCGCGGTTCGTCGTAAACCCAATCGTTGGCGTTGATGCCGCCGGCGCCCAGCACCGTCAGGCTGTCCAACGCCAGCGCGCCACCGTCGCCGTTCGCCGTCGGCAGCCGGCTCAATACGATCTGCCCCTGCGGCTGCAGGCGGAAAGCCACCGGATTGCCGCCGATCAAGCGCCGCAGGCCCTGTTCTACGCTCATGCTGCCATTCAGCGCCGCCGCCTGCATGCCATCGAGTTTCACCTCGTCAAAAAACACCTGCATGCCGGCCTGCTCGGCGAAGCGCAACATGGCGCTCTGCAGCGGCTGCGCCGCAATATTGAAATTCTTTTGCTGTACGGCCTGCGCGCCGTTCGCCTCAGCCAGGACGGCGAGCGCCACAGCCGGCTGAGTCAACATCATCGCCGCCAGCGCGGCGCGTACCGCCGTGGCCAATCGGCCGGCCGGCGTGGTTCCCTTGTGAATAAGCATGCGTGTGTGTTCCACCCGAAAGAACGTCAAACCAAGTGATAATGGAAATCAATCTCGTTTAAACATAAGGACGTTCCGGGAGGCAAAAACCCGTAAAGATTTTTTACAGAAAGTGAAAATAGCGGCGAAGCGGGCATCCCGGCCCGCCTTGGCCGCTCAGTAAAGCAGCGTGATGCCGGGGAGATTCAGCTGGCGGGCGGAGAGTTCCTGACGAATGGCGCCGACGCCGTCGTCGAGTTTATTGAGCGCGAACACGCCGCTGACCGTGCGCGTTCTTAGCGTGGGATTGACCGCCACGATGCGGGTCTCGCGATAGCGGTTGAGCTGCGCGAGCGCCTGCGTCAGCGGTTGGCGGTCGATCACCAGCCAGCCGCGTCGCCAGGCGTCATCACCGGCCGTTTGCCGCGTCAGCTGCAGCTGCCCGTTGCGGTAATGCGCCGCCTGGCGTTGCGCGACCACCAGCGAGCGCTCGCCGCGCTCAAGCGTCACCCGCACGCTGTGCTGATGCACGCTGACGTCGACGCCCTGTTCAGTGCGCGCCACGCTGAACTCGGTGCCCAGCGCCTGGGTGACGCCGTTTTTCGCCTCCACCCTGAAAGGGCGGCTTTCCGCCCCGCCCAACGGCGCGACGATAAAATAGGCGGCGCCGCTCAGCAGCCGCACCTTGCGCTCGTCTGCGGAATACGCCAGCGCGATCGCGCTGCCGCTGTCCAACGCCACCCGGCTGCCGTCCGGTAACGCAACTTCGCGCACCTCACCGCGAACGGTTTGATAATCGGCCTGCAGGCCGATCCACAGATCCGGCCCGCGATAAACGCCGAATGAAACGGCGAGCGCCACCGCCGCTGCCACCGCCCAGCGGGGCCATCGATGGCGAGATGGCGTTTTCAGCGCCGCCACCTGCGGTTGTAACGCCTGCCGCTGCTCAGGCGGCAGTTGCCCAAGCGTCGTCCACAGCAGGCGAGCCTGACGCAGCGCCGCTGGATGCTGCGGATCGGCGGCCAGCCAGGCGTCCAACGCTCGCCGCCGATCGGCCGGCAGCGCCCCTTCGGCCAGACTCACGGCCCAGGCGGCCGCCTGCTGTCGCGCCTGTGCGGTTAGCGGTTTCATAATGGCATAGACCTCTGTTTTTTCTGGTTATAGGTTAAGACGTCTGAGCGCGGATAAACCCGTAAAAAAATTGCCATTATTGTTCTTCCATCCGCGCCATCAGCCGCTCCAGCGCGCTGGCCAGGTGTTTTTCCACCGTGCTGAGCGACACGCCCAGCTGCGCCGCCACCTGCGCCTGGGTCAGGCCATCGAGCCGGTTAAGGCGGAAAATCTGCTGCGTGCGCGGCGGCATGTCCGCCAGCGCCTGCTGTAACAACTGCAGCAGTTGGCTATCGATCGCCCGTTGTTCAAGCGCCGGTTCACCCGAGGGATACTGCGCCAGAATGTCGTCTTCGACCGCTTCGGTCTGCCGCCGCTGCTGCTGGCGCAGATGGTCGAGCATCAGATTCTTGGCGGTTTTATACAGGTAGGCCTCAATATCGAGAATGTTACCCTGCGGATACTGCTCGGTAAGGCGGGTAAAACTTTCCTGCGCCAAATCCGCGGCCAGCTGAGGGTCGCGCAGTTTGGCGTTCAAATAGGCTTGCAGCGGCCGCATATGGCGCAGAAACAGCGCCTGCAACTCGGAATTGGACATCTCTTTTCCCAGAAGTGAAACACCCAATAGGGGCGATAAAAATCACATAAATGATTATCATTATCAATATTGTTCTGGGAAATATGTGCTAAGGCGGGGATAAACAGGAAACCGGCCTGACGCCGGTTTCCGCTGGGCTGCAGGTCAGTGCTCTAGCGCCTCGTCTTCATAGCGGTGCTTGGCGTCGAGCGCTTCCTGCTCGGTTTCATGTTCACTGAGCAGCGTATTCGGCTCAATGTCGTCGGTGCGCACTTCAAAACGGCGCAGATGCAGGTTCGGATCACCCCGAAACACCTCTACGACGCGGGCACTCCGCGGATAAGCAGGTTGATCATTTTCGCGCATGCCGTTCTCCCGTGTGTTTCACACAGTAGCAAGTATAGCAGCCGCCCTCATTCCGACACGCGCGAGCCAAGATCGCGATCGCCGGGGGCGCCCGTCAACAGCTCGGTCAATTCGTCGCAGGCGCAAATACGCCCTTCACGCACGGTGAAGTGCGCCAGCACCCGCACGCGGCTGCGGGAACCGTCGCGCTTTTCCACCTCGACCAGATGGTGGGTCAGCACCGCCTCGCCCTGCGCCGCCGCCGCGATCACGCTCAGCGTCATGCGGCGGGTTTGCCGCTTCAGCAGCGCCATATGCTGCTCAAACTGCTCGAAGTTCAGCACCTTGCCATCCACCTGCTGGCGGTAGCCTGCGCTAAAACGGGCGGCGAGCTGCGTCGGCCGATGCTCCGGGCTGGCGACCACCTGCTGCAGCGTATCGAGCACCAGATTCAGCGGGGTAAGTTGAGTCATCACATTTCTCCGAAATAGGGTGAAAGGCGATCCTATCCCGGCCAGACGATGGCATAATAACCACATCAAGACTTTCAATAACGTTAAACGGCCAACATGACGCAGATCCGCAGCCAACGCCTTCAGCATGAAAAAAAGCACCTGACGCCCTGGCACCGGCACGAAGACGGCCAGATCTATCTCTTGACGCGCGGCATGCTGGCAATGGAACTCCCGGGCCGGCAATGGGCGATCACCGGCGGTGCGCTGGGCTGGCTGCCGCCGGGATGCGCCCATCAGGCGCTGGCCTGTGGCGACGTAGTGGGCTGGAGTCTGTATCTGCCGGTGGACAGCGTGCCGGAGATGCCGCCGCAGCCGCAGCTGTTCACGGCCTCTGCGCTGTTGCAGGCCCTGGTGGAGCGCATCGCGCAGTTCCCCGCCGGCCCGCTGAGTGCGCCGCAACGGCGGCTGCTGCAGGTGCTGCTGGATGAAATGCACACGGCAAGCCGCGCGCCGTTGCAATTGCCGCTGCCGCAGGACGCCCGGTTGCTGAACATCGCCCGGGCGCTGCTGAACGATCCCGCCAGCCTGCGCAGCCAGCGCGACTGGGCCGACTGGGCCGGGCTCAGCCCGCGCACCCTGAGCCGCCGTTTTCTGCAGGAAACCGGCATCAGCTTCGCGCTGTGGCGCCAGCAGGCGCGGGTGTTGCGTTCACTGGAGGGATTATCACGCGGCGCCGCGGTCGCCGAGGTGGCCGACGCCTGCGGCTACGACAACGTCAGCGCCTACATCGCCGCCTTTCGCCGCCGCTTCGGCGTCACGCCCGGGGCGTACTTTGCGGCCGCTCGGCAAACGGAATAAGAAAACGGGCGCCCAGCGCCCGAAGAGAAGAAAGGGTTACTTCACCGTCTCACGCGGCAGCACCGCGAGAATTTGTTCCACCACCCGCTGCGGATCGGCGGCGCCGTCTATCACGTAATGCGCGGCGTCCTGATACAGCGCTTCGCGCGCCGCCAGCACCTCGCGCATCTCCTCGGCGATCGGCCTGCCGGTGAGCGTCGGGCGCTGCGCATCTTCCGGGTACTCTTCCAACCGCTGCGCCAACACGCTGGCCGGCGCGCGCAGGTAGATAACGGTGCCATGCTGACGCATAAACTGACGGTTCTCCTCCGCCAGGATCGCCCCGCCGCCGGTGGCAACTATAGTTGACGGCTTGGTCACGGTTTGCAACGCGATGGTCTCGCGGCGGCGGAACCCCAGCCAGCCCTCGCGCTCGACCATTTCCGCCACGCTCATCTGCGCCGCCTGCTGCATAAACAGATCGGTATCGACGAACTGATAGCCCAACGCCAACGCCAATGCGCTGCCTACCGTGGTCTTGCCGGCTCCGCGAGCGCCTATCATGAACAGGGTTTGTGTCATTACGGGTTGTCCCTTATGCGGTGACTTGAGTGCATTGCATACCAAAATACCGAGCGGGTGCGATGGCGTGGTGGCAGCATCATACCCTGCCCGCTCTGTATTTCAATATTTACGATAGTGTAAATTCCATAGCACAGCGACTGCCGACGGCAAAGCCGTGCGCCAGATCCTCATCCAGGTGCCGCCGTAAAGCGGTCGTGAGCCGCGCGTCGTCAAGCGGCCGGAATCCCAGCCGCCGGTAGTAAGGCGCATTCCACGGCACCTCAATGAAGGTGGTGAGCGTCAGGCGGTCGGCCCCCTGCCGTTTGGCCTCTTCCGCCACCGCGCCGATCAGGCGGCGGCCGACGCCCTGCCGTTGCCAGGCACCGGCGACCGATAATTCGGCGATATGCCAGTCTTTCCCCTGAGCCAGCACGGCGATAAAACCGGCGCACTCGCCGTTGTCGCTTTCCGCCAGCCATTCACGGCGCTCGGCGATAAACGCGGCATGCTGCTGCGGGGCCATCACCTCGCCTTCGGCGATAAAGCGCCATTCCGGCTGTTGGCGAAACAATTGCGCCGCCGAGCGCTCAACCGCCATCAGATGCGCGATATCCTGCTGCTGCGCCAAACGGATCTGCAGGCTCATGGGTTCTCCTTAACGTTGGGGCGGTTATTTAAGCAAATTTCACCGCCCGTGGCTCAGAAATCGATACTGCCGCGCAGCACCACCTCACGCGGTTCCCCCACCGCCACGCGCAGATTGCCGCCGCTGGACGGATAGTAGGTTTTATCGAACAGGTTCTTCACGTTCAGCTGCCATTTCACCCGATAGCCGTTGATCGGCATGGTGTAAGCGGCGAACGCATCGGCAACGGTGTAGTTATCCAGGTAGAAGCTGTTGGCGGCGTCGCCCGGGCGGCGCCCTACGTAGCGCGCACCGGCGCCAATGCGCACCTCATCGCCGCTGTACAGGCCCAGGCTGCCGAGGTTCTGGGTCAGGAACAGCGAGGCGGTATGGCGCGCCACGTTGGTCATCTCTTTGCCCTTGTTGTCCGGATCGTCCACCACGCGGGCGTCGGTATACGCATAGGAACCGATCAGGCTCAGCGAGTCGGTAAGATTACCGGCCACGTCCAGCTCCACGCCCTGCGAACGCACGCGCCCGGCGGTGCGCGTCACGGTTTCGCCCTCCACCAGCTCATTGACCATCACGTTGCGTTTGGTGATGTCGAACAGCGCCAGCGTGCCGGTGACGCCGTTCGGCAGCGCCAGCTTGCCGCCGACTTCCCATGACTTGCCCTGTTCCGGCGGCAGCGAATCAATTTGGGTGGCGATGGAAGAGTTCGGCTTGAACGACTCGGTATAGCTGCTGTACAGCGACACGTAAGGCGTCAGCTTGTAGACCACACCGGCGCGCGGCACCAGCTTGCCGTCCGAGCTGTCGGTGTTGGTCTGGAACGGCCGCCCCTTGCCGGCATAGACGTCGAAAGCGTCGTAACGCAGCCCGCCCATCACCAGCCATTTATCGGTCAGTTGGATGGAGTCCTGCATAAACCAGCCGTAGCTGGTGAGATTTTCCCGCTGGTCGCTGTCTTTGGCGCTGACCGCGGTCGACGGTGGCATCAGGCCGTATACCGGATGATAGATATTGAAATCGCTGTTCTTTTTACCGCGGATCATGTCGCCGCGGTAGGTACGGTTATCTTCAAAATCAAAGCCGAACAGCATCTGGTGGTTGATGCTGCCCCAGTCCACGTCGCCATTGAGCGTCAGCTGCACCGCGTTGGCGTGGCTGACGGCATGGGCGGTCGAGTCGGCCTGGCGGCTCAATGCGCCGCTCTCCGGGTTCAGCGCCGTAGCGCGCGCCTGGTTGTCGCTGTAGCTGTTGCGGCTGTAGGCGTAGGTCAGCGAGCTTTTCCAGCGCTCATTGAGCGTTTGATCGATCTGCAGAGTGACGCTGTCCTGATCGCCGCGGGTGGCGTTATAGGCTTCGTCGAAACGGCGATCGCGCGGCGTATTCACCGGTTTGCCGGTGCGCGAATCGATAATGGTGCCGCGATCGAACGGCACCAGGTATTCCATATGTTCATAGGCCAACCGCACGGTGGTGTTCTCGCCGTACCACATCAGCGAGGGCGCGATCACCGTCTGGCGATTGCGGCCAAAGTTGCGCCAGTAGTCGGTTTCATCGTGATCGACGATCATCCGATAGGCAAATCCCGACGTGCCGAGCGGCCCGGTAACGTCAAGCTGGCCGCCGCCGCCGTTGAAGCTGCTGCCCCAACCTTCCACGTGGGTGTGCTGCTGCAGCTGGGGTTTTTTGGTGATCATATTGATCATCCCGCCCGGCTCGCCCATGCCGTACAGCATCGAGGCAGGCCCCTTAAGCACCTCCACCCGCTCGGTGGTCGGCGTAAAGTTGCGCGCCTGCACCGAACGCACGCCGTCGCGCAGAATGGAGCCGTCGCGGTTGTCGCCGAAGCCGCGTTTCATTACCGCGTCCTGGGTGCCCCCCAGCGTGTTGGCCTGGGTAATGCCGCTGACGTTGTACAGCGCTTCGTCCAGGCTGCTGACAGCCTGATCGGCAATCACCTGTTGCGGCACCACGTCGATCGCTTGCGGCACATTCAGCAGGTTGGTTTCGCTGCGGGTGCCGGTGACGCTGGTCAACGGCTGATAGCTCTGCACGCCGTCGGCGTCTTTGCGGCCGACCACCACCAGGTTCTCTTCCTGCGGCGCGGCTTTTTCCGCCGCCCACGCCGGCGATGTCGCGCAGGCCGCCAAAGGCAATGCGCACCACCAGCCGCGCTTGTTGTTATTCATTATCTAACTGACTCCAATAGGTCCCTGAAAAAGGTAACGGCAAAAACTGCTGATACAACTGTTGGAAGGTCTGCTGCGGGTTGATGTCGGCGAACAGATCCGGGTAAAACGCTTTGGCGAACATCTCGACCAACACGACATGGTACGGGCTGAGGTAAAAATTGTGCCAGACGCTCCAGGCGCGGTGGTTTTTCACCGCCTGCAGGTTGGTCAGCATCGGCTGTTTGGCGATCAGTTGGCGGAAGCTGTCGGCGGCCTCTTGTCGGCTGACCTGCGGCCCGAGGCGCAGATCGGACAGCCGTTTGCCCTGCGGCCCGGCCATGCCGGTGGCGAGGTACACATCGGGATTGGCGCTCAGAATGGTTTCCGGGTTCAGCTCGCCATACACCCCTTTGACGCTGGCGTTGGCGATGTTGTCGCCGCCGGCGAAGGTCAGCAGATCGCCGAGGTTGCCGTGCGCGGCGGTGGTGCAACAGGTGTCGCGCCGCCCCAGATGCAGGTGCAGCATCACCTTGGGCTTCGGCCCCTGATAGCCCGCCAGCCGTTGCTGAACCACCGCCATATGCTGCTGATAAAACGTGATGAATTGCTCGGCGCGCTGCTGGCGATTGAGCACTTCGCCCAGCAGCCGCACGCTCGGCACGGTGTTGTTCAGCAGATCGATGCGCAGATCGACGTAGATCACCGCCACGCCGGCCTTGCTCAGTGCGGAAACCAGCAGATCGTTGTCGCCGTCTTCACGCGCGTAGCGCGCCAAAATCACCAGATCCGGCTTCAGCTGCAGCAGGCTTTCGATGTTGACCTGGCGAAAGTTATTGCCGCTGATGACGGGGATCTGGGCTATCTGGGGAAACTTCTGCGTATAAAGCTGCCAGCTTTGCGCATCAAAGCGCGCCAGATCCGCCGGCCAGCCGATGATGCGCTGCGCCGGGTTGCCCGGCTCCAGCAGCGCCAGCGTATACAGCATGCGGCTCTCCCCCACCACGATGCGCTGCGGGTTGTCCGGCACCGCGACCTGGCGGCCGGTGATATCGGTCACCGTCTTCGCCTGGGCGGAGAACACGCCGAACCACAGGGAAAGCAGCAGTAAAATGAGGGAATTGCGCATGATTGAGCCGAAACGGGGGAAATAGTGTGCGCATGATAATCACTCTCATTAGCACTTGCAATCCCACGCCGCGATTGCCAAAAGAAATCCGGGAAACGGTGCCGGGCACGCGGTGAAACACCGTGAAACCGCTAAAATAGCGGCTTTAAAAAGTTAAAAAAATGGCGGAAAAATCGGTTAAATAGGAGGGGGAAACAGCAAAAAACCGGGAGACCGCCATGACTCAACGCATCATTCCGCTGTCGGAGTGCCCGCAGTTTGCCGATGTGTGCGCCGCCTGGGCTTTCGGCCAATGGGGCTCACAGCGCGGCGGTTCGCTGGCGCGCACCCAGCTGCGTTTCGCCCAATGCAGACGGCCAAGCGACGATCACCTGACGCTGATGATGATCGACGGCGATCGTCCGGTGGGCATGGCCAGCCTGTGGCCCAGCGACGACCATCAGCGCCAGGATCTCACCCCGTGGCTGGCCGGCGTCTTCGTGCATCCCGATCACCGCCGCAAGGGCATCGCCCACCGTCTTGAAATGGCCATCGTCGAGGCGGCACGGCAGCGCCATCACTCGGTTCTGCATCTCATCACCGACAAATCGGAAGCGTTGTACGCCGGCTGGGGTTGGCAACCTCTGGAGCGCCGGCGGCAGCATGACGAAGAGGTGGTGGTGATGGAGAAAAAACTGTAGCTAACGCGGCGTACAGACATACACCAGCGCCGGCGGGAAGTTGCGCACCACCCGCAGGCGCCTCCAGTGAAAATAGCGCGACAGCAATTTTTCCGACAGGTGGCTGTATTGGAACAGCACCAGCGTGCCGTTGCGCGCCAGCAGCCGCTGCCGGGCCTGCTGAAGAATGCGCACGCTGATCCTGACCGGGATCGACAGCAGCGGCAGGCAGGAAAACACCACGTCGTAATCCGTGGCCATCCGGGTCGCCGAATGGCCCATCACCTGCAGCCGCCGATCGTCTATCCCGCGCAGCCGATGCACGAAATGGGGCTGGATTTCGAAAGCCTCCAGCGCCGCATCGGCGCGCATCCGCCCCAAAATGCGTTTGGTCAACACCCCGTCGGCCGCCCCCAGTTCCGCGATCGACAACGCCCGGGTCCATTCAATCTGATTCAGCATCGCCTGACACAGCCACGGGGAAGAAGGTGCCAGCGTACCGACGGTGCGCGGTGAAGCCATAAATTGCTGCAGGTAAGCGAAGTGATTCATCAGTTGCAGCCGGGTCGCATTTAACATTGAGGCCTCCTTGGGTTAAGCCCTCAATGTGAGCCGAATTTCTTAAGTAATCATTAACATGATTCCGAAAGCGGCAGACACAGTTGTAATAAAATGCAACCTCATCAGCGGCACGCAAAGAAAAACGGCCGTAATAATGACCTGAAAATAAGTCGTTTATACACCGACTACCCAGATAATTATTACGACCGTTTATTTTATTGACCGTGTTGCCACGGCCAAAGCGTAAAAAAGCCGATGCTTAGCGATAAATTTCCGCATTGCCGCGCCAGTTGCTGGAATCCCCGGGGGTGTCCAGACCGATAATGCGATAATGGCTGGCGCCGTCCGCCGCGGCTTTTTCTTTAAGGGCGGTGATGGCATCATGCGGTGAGCCGCTAATGCCGGAAACCGACACGACGCCGATGCTTTGCAGATTGGCGGCCTGCTCGCTGTTGACCTGTTTCACCGACGACAGCGGCGCGGCGAAAGTGGAGAAGGAAGCGGCGGCGATCAATACGGCTGCGATGCTTGGGATGAGTTTCATGATTGACTCCAGGTGTTCTTGTTTATTAGCTCGTTGTCAGTGATGTTAATTATCCGCCAGCCAATGAAAACGGACGTCATGCAACGTAAAGAACATCAATCATTGTGAGGAGAATAAGGAGGAAGTGAGAGCGGGTGTGTATTTTCAGGCGAGAGTGGCTTTATAGGCTTCACCTTATCCCTATTTGATGAACAATTAAAGGCAGGGTGAAAGAAAGAACGCGCGCTGCGTCTATTTAAGATTTTTTACCCGCCGGAGCGCGCTGAGCTACGCTGATTTTGTGGCTTACCCTTTTAAGGAAGAACGCTTATGTCGCAAAACCTGCTGCGCGTGCGTGACGGTCAGGGCGCTTCGGTGTCATTTTCCGAGCTGCTGTTCGATCTGATCTACGTTTTCGCCGTGACCCAACTCTCCCACTATCTGTTGCATCATCTGACGCTGACCGGCGCGCTGGAAACCCTGCTGCTGTGGTTCGCCGTCTGGCTGGCCTGGCAATACACCGCCTGGGTCACCAACTGGTTCAATCCGGATACCCGTCAGATCCGCCTGCTGCTGTTCGCGATCATGCTGCTGGGGCTGTTCGCCGCCGCCGCGCTGCCACAGGCGTTTGGCGAGCGCGGCCTGATCTTCGCGCTGTTCTATGTCGCCATTCAGGTCGGCCGCTCTGTCACGGTGCTGCGCCTGCTGGCGCCTGGTCACCCGTTGAAACAGAACTTTCGCCGCATCCTCGGCTGGCTGTGCATCTCCGCCGTCTTCTGGATCGCCGGTGGGCTGGAGGAAGGCAATGCCCGCCTGGCGCTGTGGGCGATCGCCGTCTTGTGCGAATACGTCTCGCCGATGTTCGGCTTCCGTCTGCCGGTGCTGGGGCGCTCGGACAGCAGCAGCGAATGGACCATCGAAGGCCACCATCTGGCGGAGCGCTGCCAGCTGTTCGTTATCGTGGCGCTGGGGGAAACCATTCTGATCACCGGCGCCACCCTGAGCGAGATGGAAAGCTGGAGTCTGCCGGTGCTCATCGCCTCGCTGGTGGCCTTTCTCGGCAGCCTGGCGATGTGGTGGGTTTACTTCGACACCAGCAGCAAAGCAGGCAGCCACGCCATCAGCCAGGCGGAAAACCCCGGCCAGCTGGGCGCTTATTTCCACTACGTGCACGTCGCGCTGGTGGGTGCCATCATCGTCTGCGCCGTGGCCAACGAGCTGGTGATCGCCCATCCCGATGGCCGCATCCAACACGCCACGGCGGCGGTGCTGCTGCTCGGCCCGGCGCTCTACCTGTTCGCCAACGCGCTGTATAAACGGCTGGTGTATCGCCGTTTCCCGCTGTCGCACCTGGTTGGGCTGCTGGCGTTGGCGGTATTGGCCCCTGTCGCCTATTTAACCGATCTGCTGATGGTCAATGGCCTGACGACGCTGATCATGGTGGTGGTGGCGGTGTGGGAGAGCATCTCGCGCGGCAGAGCGCCGCAGCGGCACGCGGAAGCCTGAAGCGAACGGGGGCGCTGTCGCCCCCTCTCGATCACTTCAAGGGTTGCGGCAAGGTGAGCACCCAGAGCTCGCTCAGCGACTCCGGCTGCTCCAGAGGGCGCAATTCGATACGGGCGTCGGTCTTGTCGCCGTCGAGGCTCAACCGCCCTTCTTTCTCCAACTGGTAGTCGCCGATTTTTTTGCTCTTTGGCGACGCATCCACCAGCTTCGCCTGCAAGCCGAAATCGTTGTCATTGATCACCGCCAGCGTGCGATCGTCGATCAGCGCCAGCCCTTCCGCTTTCTCCTGGCGCCAGCCCAACTGGCGCAGATCCGCCACTTCCCGTTTCTGCGCCAGCTTCACGCCGCGTTTAGCCAGATCTTGCGCGTCGTCGAATTCCAGCGCTTTACCCTGGCCATCAAACGTACTCAGATCGCTGGCCTGCGCGAGATCCACCAGATAGATCTTGTTGATCATCGTCTTATCTTTACCGGTTCCCTGTTCAATCAACAGGATGCGCTGGTTGTCCAACGCCACGACATCGCCAATCTTGGCGTCTTTGGCTTTTTTATAGCGGTCGATATCGATGGGATAGCCATACATCGCAGTTTTGCCACTGCGCGGATCGAAGCTCACCAGCCGGGTAAACTGCGCCTTGTTTTTGCTTTTACCATCGACATCCAGCGTGCTCTGCACCGCCGCCAGAATGCGCCCATCCGGCATCCGAGTCAGCCCCTCAAAACCGCGGTTAGGCTGGCGCCACTTCAGGATGTTCGGCAAACCGCTCGCCACCGCCTGCTCGCCGGCCTGCGGCGTTGGGCCATATTTGGCGAGAATTTTGCCTTTGTCGTCGACGTGGATCAGAAACGGGCCATACTCGTCACACAGCCAATAGCCGCCGTTGCCGTCACCGATGATGCCTTCGGTATCCAACCCGCGGCGATCGCCGGACAGCGGTTGCAGCGCGTCGTTCAACGCCACTTCGTTCGTGGAACCAATCAGCTCGCTCGGCAGCGGCAGCCCGCTAATCGGCCCTTTTTCGTCATGCAAGGGCCGCGCATTCTCGGCCACGGCCTTGCCGCCGCCGCCGATGCGAATATCCATCAACAGAGGCGTGAATTGCGGATTGGCAAAAATCTTGGCTTCTTGCTTGCCCACCGCAGGGGCATCAGCATTCGGGCCGCGATCGGTCAGCGTCGTCAGCACCAGATCGTCGCCCTGCTTGCGATTGAACGACAGCCCTGAGCCGATCCCCACCGGCAGCCCCTGCGGGAAATGCTTGGCAAACGCCCCCTGATAGGCGACGCGCTCCCCGCCGGGGAAGCCGACCACATAACGCGCCACCTCAATATCTGCAGCGTAGGTGAATACAGGAAACAGCGAAGCCAACAGCAGGGAGAGCGATTTTATTCTCATGTTTTTACCCGAGGTTGAATGAAGCGTTATCAGGCAGAAGAAGATATTAATTTAGCATGACACTTAGATGACAACAGGCGCTGCGTCAAATGTAAAACAAGCAATAAGGTTGGCTGGCAAATAGAAATTAGCAATTAACCTGAGCGTATTGAATGGAGAAAACCGCTGGAAAAAACCGCCCAAAAATAGCCCGCCATTTTGCTTAGGGTAAATTCTTATAGTAAAGATAAAAAAAACGGCAAACGCGCGTCGGCACGGGGAAAAACGGTGTTTTTCTCATAGACAAAATAAAATACCAGGGATTTAATACCGCCGTTATTCAAGGTGCATTAAGAAAATTCTATAGAATATCTGCATGAACTCAAAAAGCTGTTCTATAGTTTTTAGTGCTAACGCCCGTTAGTCTATTCCGCAGGATGGAATCTATGTCAAAGCGACTTTTTGCTGAATTTTTTGGCACATTTTGGTTGGTGTTTGGTGGTTGTGGTAGCGCAGTATTGGCAGCGGCATTCCCACAGCTGGGTATTGGTTTCCTCGGCGTCGCGCTCGCTTTCGGTTTGACCGTGGTGACGATGGCCTATGCCGTCGGCCATATTTCCGGCGGGCATTTTAACCCGGCGGTCACCGTCGGCTTATTCGCCGGCGGCCGTTTCGCGGCGAAAGACGTGATTCCTTACGTTATCGCTCAGGTCATCGGCGGTATCGCCGCAGCGGCGGTGCTGTATTTGATCGCCAGCGGCAAAGCCGGTTTCGACGCCACCGCAGGCGGCTTCGCTTCCAACGGTTACGGCGAACACTCACCGGGCGGTTATTCTCTGCAAGCCGCGATCGTGATTGAGCTGGTGCTGACGGCCTTCTTCCTGATCGTTATTCACGGCGTGACCGACAAGCGCGCGCCGGCAGGCTTTGCCCCGCTGGCGATCGGCCTGACGCTGACGCTGATCCACCTGATCAGCATCCCGGTGACCAACACCTCCGTCAACCCGGCGCGCAGCACCGGCGTAGCGATCTTCCAGGGCACCTGGGCGCTGCAGCAGCTGTGGGTGTTCTGGCTGGTGCCGCTGGTCGGCGGCATTATCGGCGGCCTGATCTACCGCTGCCTGCTGGAAGACAAAAAATAAGCGTATCGCAGTCGATCGCGTTTCACGGGGCAGCCTTCATCGGCTGCCCCGTTGCTTTCAGCCCTTCGTCACTGCAAACATCATGATATCGCTGGTAAAGGAGCCGTCCGGCTGAATGGCGAAATGCGCCGCCACCTCCTGCGACACGCTTTGCTGCAGCGCGCGGATCGCGGTAACGAAATGCGCCGGCGTGCGCATGCGCGCCACCCAGCTGCCGAACTCCAGCATCAAGCGATCCGACGTCACCTCACGCACCACCAACCCGGCTTCGGTCAATAACGTCAGCCACTCGCCCGGCGCATAATTGCGCACGTGCGAGGTGTCGCGCAGCACTTCCACGGTTTGCAGGTAGATATCCAGCAGCGGATGCCCCGGCGAGACCACGTCCATAAAGATCGCTCTGCCGCCCGGTTTGAGTACCCGCCTGACCTCGCGCAGCGCCTGGCCGACGTCGTGCCAGTGGTGCGCCGAATAGCGGCTGATGACCAGATCGAAGCTGGCGTCTTCAAACGGTAAAGACTCGGCCACGCCCTGCTGCAGCTGAATGTTATTCAGGCCTTTTTCCGCCGCCGCCTGCTTCACCACCGCCAACATTTGCGCCGACAGATCGTAGGCAACCACCTGCGCCACCCTGGCCGCCGCCGTGAAGCTGGCGTGCCCGGCGCCGCAGCCCAGATCGAGCAGGCGCGCGTCGGCGTGCGGCTCCAGTAACTGTGCAAGGCGTTGCAAATCCTTGCCCTGCGCGTGTACCGCGCTGGTTAAGTAGGCGTTGGCCTGCTCGCCGAACTGCCGGTCTACCGCGTTTTTATGGCTGTTGCTGATGCTCATGTTTGCTCCCGTTATTATCCGGCTTGCGCCTGTGCCTGAAGGCTTTCGGCTACTATAATCAGGCTACTATACGGGTACAATATGAGCAGTTATCCTGGTATAAATAGGTACCACGCTATGTCATCAGAAGCCTTATCCGGGCCAAAGGCCCTCGGCGCGTTCCTGCGGGCGCACCGCGAACGCATCACGCCGGAAATGCTCGGCCTGCCCAGCTCCTCGCGCCGTCGCACCAGCGGCCTGCGGCGCGAAGAGCTGGCGCAAATCAGCGGCATCAGCGCCACCTGGTATACCTGGATCGAACAGGGCCGCGAGGTATCCATTTCCCCCTATACGCTGGCACGCATCGCCAAGGCGCTGCGGCTCGGCCCGGCCGAACGCCACTACCTGTTTACCCTCGCGCGCGTCGCCGACCCCGAGCAGGAAACACACCGCGAAACCGCCAACGACGCGGTGCTGCAAAGCGTGCACCAGATGACGGTGCCCTGCTACCTGCTGGACGTGACCTGGAACGTCGTCGCCTGGAACCCGCAGGCGGCGGCGCTGTTCAGCGGCTGGCTGGATGTGGCCAACAGCCCCAATCTGCTGCACTTCATGTTCTTCCACCCGTTGGCGAAAACGCTGGTCAGCGATTGGGAGGAACGCGCTCGCCGCGTGGTGGCCGAGTTTCGCGCCGAGACCAGCCATCATCAAAATACCGAAGAGATGCGCGCCTTCGTGCGCAACATGACGCACAACAGCGCGGACTTTAATCACTGGTGGAAGCAACATGACGTCATGGCGCGCGAAGGCGGCGAAAGAGCGTTCGAACATTCTCGGCAAGGCGCACTGCGCTATCGCCAACTGACCTTCCACCCGGCAGAACACGCCGGTTTGAAGCTGGTGATGCTAATCCCGCTGCCGCAATTGGTAACAAATTCATAGGCAAGTTTACCCGCCATTTATTTATTGGTTCATGTAAACGCGCTAGGGTGATTAATACCGATGATAATGATCATCCAGCACCGTTATTTATCTCCTGAGGTACTCCTATGCAATCCGAAGAACAACGCCTTATCGATGGTCTGTTTGGCCGCCTGAAAGACGCCGAGACCAAGACGGGCCCACGGGATCTCCAGGCAGAGCAGCAAATCAACCAGCATATTCGCGAGCAGCCTTCCGCCCCTTATTACATGGCGCAGGCGATGATTATTCAGGAGGCGGCGCTCAAGCAGATGGATCAGCGGGTCAAAGAGCTGGAGGCTCAGGTGGCACAGCTGCAGCAAACCGCCAACGGCCAGCAGAGCAGCGGCGGCTTCCTGGCCGGTCTGTTCGGCGGCGGCAGCCGCACGCCAAGCCCGCGCGAACAGTATCAGGCACAGCAGCAAAATACGGCGGCCTGGAACAACGCGCAGCAGCAGCAGCCTGCCTATGCCCAACCGCAGCAGGCGGCGCCTTCACGCGCCGGCGGCTTCCTGGGAGGCGCCTTGCAAACGGCGGCGGGCGTCGCTGGCGGCGTGGTGTTGGCCGACATGCTGACCGGCATGTTCCGCCATTCGCAACCACAGGAAATCGTAAATATTATCGAGGAAACCCCGGCGCCGCTGGACGACAGCGCAATGCGCAATTTCGACGCCTCCAACAACCTCGATACCTTCAACAACGGCGATGGTGGCAGCTTCCTGAACCAGGACAACGGCTTCCAGAACGCCAGCTATCAGGACGACACGGATTACGCCGACGACGATTACAGCGACGACGACGACTCCTTCCTGTAATTCCCTTCGCCCCCTCTCACCCGCAGAGGGGGATTTCCCGTTTCACCAATCTGGTCTACAGTGAACACTGTTCATTTATCCAGCCGGGAGAAACGATGATGAGCCTTACTCCTTCAGACCCTTTTTTCAGCGAACGCCTGCAGATGCGCCCGCCGGTGATGGCGGATCTCGCACGTTTCTACGCCATCTTCGGCGATCCGCAAACCCAGCGTTTCAATCCCGCCGGCCCGCTCACCAGCGAAGCGCAGGCCGCCTCGGCGCTGCAAGAGAGGATTTCCGGGTGGCAACAACACGGTTACGGTTCCTGGGCGATCGCCCTGCGCGAACGGCCGGATTGGATTATCGGCTTTGGCGGATTGTCCTGGAAACCGCTCGGCGCGCAGCGCACCGTGAACCTCGGCTATCGATTCGATACACGCGTCTGGGGCATGGGGTTGGCCACCGAGATGGCGCGGGCTTCGCTGCGATATGGTTTTGTCGGATTGGCGATGGAGGAAATTTCCGCCATTGTGCGAGCGGAGAATCAGGCGTCGTGGCGAGTGCTGGAAAAGATCGGCATGCGGCGGGTGGATACGCTGGATGACGTGCCCGGCGCCGCGCCGAGCCTGGTGTACACACTAAAGCGCGGCGACTATCAGGGCTGATCGTCGCTGATTTTGGCCAATGCCATGCGATAAGATTTGACCTTCTGACGCTTCTTTAGCCAGGTAGTGGTCGACACGATGAACACCGCGCCCGACATCGCCAACACGCCGGTCGGGTGGCCGTAAAACACCATCAAGGCAAAGTACACGGCGGAAACGATCGCCACCCATTTCGCCGTATTGCCCATGTCGTTTTTCTCCTGGGTCAAACGGCGAATGCGCTCTTCTTCACTGATTCCCATACGCCCTCCTTGTTGGTTGAACGTTCCATTATATGGAGTTGGAGTGCTGATATTTCAAGCGATTGGATGGTAAAGAAGCGTAAAGCTCAGGCCGGCGGCTCCCGCCGCCGAGACAGATAACGCCCGGGCTGATCGGCGCCCGGCAGGCCGCTACCGTCGTTGCGGCCAAACAGCCGGTAGCGATTGCCGGCGACCGCATCATAGACCTTGTCCGCCAGTCGCGGCGGCAGGTAACGCGCCAGCGCCAGCGCGCGGTACGGCCATCCCAATTGGCGCAGCGCCTGAAACAACGCCGCCGAACGTAGCCAACAGCGCCCCTGCTCAACATAGACCACGGAATCGAATCGATCGGTCGGCAATCCCAGCGCCTGCAGGATCGCCTGCCCTTCGACGGATTGCACCGTCGCCAACAGAATGCGCCGCTGCCGATCGGCGCGAATAAGGTATCTCACCAGCCCGTGACACAGATTGCATTCGCCGTCGAACAACAGCGCGCGATCGCCGGGCTGGAGATAAGGCAGCTGTGATAAAAGGGTCATCCCGCCTCCCGAGAACCGCTCTCCTTAGCCTAACGCGCCTGGCGCGCCCAGGCCAGGACGGGATGACAGGGCTCGTTAAGGCGCAGGCGGCGCGTCAGGCACGGCCACCACCGCGACGCGCACTTCGTAATGTTTGGCGCTGCCCGCCGGGATCACCGCCGTCAGTTTGTTGATGGTTTCCACCGGATTGTCGCTGGCCGAGGTGGCGCAGAACAGCTCGCCGCCGTGGCAGAATCCCGGCTTGGGCGGGTGCCCGCCCGGGAAAGGCGGCATGCGCATCGGCGCATCCATCAAAGGCGGCAACGCGTTGGCCGCAGGCTTCTCAGGCGCCGACATCGCGCTCGCGCTGAACAATAGCGCCATGCCCATGCAGGGCAGCGCCAGGATCTTGATTGCTTGTTTCATTGAATTAGCCTCATTTGCCGGGTTCGGGATTACGCTACCCCGCCCCCGGCCCATGAGAAAGCCGCTTTTCGCTACCTTTTCGCCTCACTGCGTTTTGCTTACATCCCGCGTCTAACGTGATGAAAACAGAAGATTTGGTAAGCATTCCGATCTTTCCCACTTTCCGCACGGCACATGCCGCCCTGCATGGAAAGCTCTTCATGTTCTTTTTTCAATCAATGGATTAAAGTGGGTATGGACTAACTTTCCTGCTTATCTTTTCTCTTCTGCCTAAAGTTTTCGTCATTAATACAATATTGGTAAGAATCAACGATCAAACCCGTTAGCCGCAAAATATTTTCCGGGCGGTCGATAATGATATGCCCCCCTGCAGCCAACTCCAGGCCGGCGCGAGTTATCTCAGCCTGCCTGGCATCGTCTATCTCAAGCGGAAGCAAAATGGTTGGACGTTGCTTATTGTCGAAATAACGCAGAACCCATCGCGTCGTCTTTCCTTGAAAGAGGATGCTGTAATAGCTTTCCGTATCTTTCGCAATCAACTCTGCCTCAGTGCCCAAGATCATCGCCACATTGTCAAACAAACACCTTTCTGCAAAGGTTGTCACTATTTTACTATTTTCGGGGTCAACGATCGGGGCAAGCGGGTCGGGTCTGTTTTGCATTTCACCTTCATCTGGTGACTCAGACGCTACAACATTTTCCGACGTCACAGACAAACCAGAAACGACCATCGCACTCACCGCTTTTTCAACAGCCAAACGAACCAATGGCGTTATTGTGTCCAAAAAACGTTGATTTAGCTGACGCTGAACGTTAGAGCGACTTGCCACATAACGAACAAAATCTGAATCAACGTCTCGAAGGCTGGCGCTGATTGTTTTTGTAAATGAAGTCAGATAGATACTTTCCTCAGCTAAGGTTCGCAGCGCTTCCGGCTGAAATTGGTCGTGTCTAAATCGATAGAGCTGATCAATATCAGAGTCGTTTAGATTATTAAAATCTATCTTCAAGAATGGCGTATCATCCATGATATTTTTATCTTTCAGGTCGGTAAAAAATCGCCATTCTTTTCCATTCGTTATTGCAGAAACCGTGACCTCCGGTGTCGCATTAAAATAACGAGATAGTTGGGGACTATGATTTGACAGATTTTGATTGAAAGACTTCGCCTCGATGAACATGACGGGAACAGCATGACAAAAAAGGGCGTAATCAACGCGCTCACCCACCTTAACACCTGGAAAATCAGCACCATACTCTGCCTTCACCTTAGTAGGGTCATACGGATGAAAGCCTAAGGTTTCTAATAACGGCAAAATTAATGCCTGTTTAGTCGTTTCCTCAGTATTGCAATGCTGGCCTACAGAAGCCACATGAAGAACATGGGCCTTAAGCTTATCTCTGAATGCATTCATCAACCATCCCTCTGCTGTGTTAAATCGCTGTAGTCTCAAATCACACGTTCAAAAATGCTTTTCTTGCAACAAAGCGGGGCTCTTAAATAGAACTCCGTCAATATTTAATAAAATTAACATTAATTATTAGTTATATAGCAGAACAAATAGCCTTAATCAAAATGGAAGCGCAAAGACCTATAGCCGATCACAATAAAAAAGAGAGAAGTATTAACAGATGGGAATTTATAGCGAGTGAACCATTGCTGGTTGGTACTTATACAGAATCCAAATACAAATGATGGGCAGCAAATACTGCCCATCTATCGCGTTACTTACCGTTCGTCAGCGTGTTATAGCTGGTCATCAGGTTGCGGTAGTCCGGGATATGGTTGGAGAACAGCGTGCCCAGCCCTTCGATATCGTTACGCCAGTCACGGTGCAGCTCGCAGGCGACGCCGAACCAGGTCATCAGCTGCGCGCCGGCGGCTTCCATGCGGCTCCAGGCCGACTGACGCGTCAGCTCATTGAAGGTGCCGGAGGCGTCGGTCACCACAAAGACCTCGAAACCTTCATTGAGCGCCGACAGCGCCGGGAATGCCACGCACACTTCGGTCACTACGCCGGCGATGATCAGCTGCTTGCGGCCGGTGGCTTTTACCGCTTTGACGAAGTCATCGTTGTCCCAGGCGTTGATCTGGCCGGGGCGCGGAATAAAGGGAGCATCGGGAAATTGGGCTTTCAGTTCCGGCACCAGCGGGCCATTGGGGCCGTTTTCGAAACTGGTGGTGAGAATGGTCGGCAGGTTGAAGTACTTCGCTAAATCACCCAGCGCCAGCACGTTGTTTTTAAACCGATCGGGATCGATATCACGCACCAGCGAAAGCAGCCCTGCCTGATGATCCACCAGCAATACGGCGGCCTGGTCTTTGTCGAGGCGCTTGTAGTTTGCAGTCATGGTTTTACTCCTGTGGGGGGTTGATGTTGCGGATGGAACGCCCCGCCTTGCGGCGGGGCGTTGAGGTTTAAGTGTAGCGCCTGAGCCGGGAAACACGGCCCGCCCCAGGCGCCAAAGTTCAACCGGCGCTCGCTTCGGCGTTCATGCTGCCGAACTTGCCGCTGTTGAAATCGCGGAACGCCTGCTGGATTTCCGCGTCGCTGTTCATGACGAACGGGCCGTAGCCGACGATAGGCTCATCGATCGGTTCGCCGCTCAGCACCAGCAGCGCGACGTCGTTGTTGGCTTCGATGGTGATCGAATCCCCCGCCCGGTCGAAACGCACCATTTGGGTTTCACGCACCACGTCTTCGCCGTTGACCAGGATCGCGCCGTGCAGCATCACCAGCGCCAGCGTATGGCCTTCTTTCACCGTCAGCGTGGTGGTATGGCCGGCATTCAGCTTCATGTCCCACACGTTGAGCGGGCTGAAAGTGCGTGCCGGGCCGGCGTGGCCGTCAAAATCACCGGCGATCACCCGCACCTGCCCTGCGCCGTCCGCCAGCGGAACCACCGGAATATCGGCGTTCAACAGCGTCTGGTAACCCGGCTCGGCCATTTTGTCCTTGGCCGGCAGGTTGACCCACAGCTGCACCATTTCCATGGTGCCGCCCTTGCGCGAGAAGTCCCGCGAATGGAACTCTTCGTGCAGGATGCCGGAGGCGGCGGTCATCCACTGGACGTCGCCGGGGCCAATCACCCCGCCGCTGCCGGTCGAGTCGCGGTGTTCCACTTCGCCCTGATAGACGATGGTCACCGTTTCAAACCCGCGATGCGGATGCTGACCCACGCCACGGGTGCCGGAGGCGGAGCGGAATTTGGTTGGCGCCGCGTGATCCAGCAGCAGGAACGGGCTCATTTCCGCCCCCAAATCGTTATAAGAGAACAGCGAATTCACCAGGAAACCGTTACCGACCCAATGCGCTTCCGGGCTGTTGTGAATACCGAGGATTTTTTTCATCTTGAACTCCCGTTTCAGACCTCACGGCCTTAAGTTGATGTCAGAAGTTTAATCCGCCGGAGTTTGCTGCAGTAGTAGGCAAGATGTACACTCAGCGTTCTACTGATAGAACGATAAGGGGTACGATGCTGACCGATCTGAACGATCTGTTTTTCTTCGCCAGCGTGGTCGATCACCAGGGATTCGCCCCCGCCGGCCGGGCGCTGGGCATTCCCAAATCCAAGCTCAGCCGCCGCGTGGCGCTGCTGGAGGAGCGGTTGGGCGTGCGCCTGATCCAGCGTTCAACGCGGCGCTTCTCGGTGACCGAGGTCGGCCAAACCTATTACGCGCACTGCAAGGCGATGCTGGTGGAAGCGGAAGCGGCGCAGCAGGCGATCGAACAGACGCGCGCCGAGCCCTGCGGCACGGTGCGCATGTCCTGCCCGGTGGCGATCCTGCACACTCGCGTCGGCAGTATGGTGGCGGCCTTTATGGCCGATTATCCCAAGGTGACGGTGCATCTGGAGGCCACCAACCGCCGGGTGGACGTGGTGGGGGAAGGATTGGATCTGGCGATCCGCGTGCGGCCGCCGCCGCTGGAGGACAGCGATCTGGTGCTGAAGATCCTGGCGCAGCGCACCTGGTGCGTCGCCGCCAGCCCGGCGCTGGTGCGCACCCTCGGGCCGGCGCACACGCCGGAAGACCTGCGTAAATACCCGACGCTCGATCTCGGCCCGGCGCGCGGTCAGCACCAATGGCGGCTGACCGGCCCGCAGGGTGAACGGGTGGAGTGGGAACACACGCCGCGGCTGGTCACCGACGACATGCTGATGCTGCGCACCGCCGCCATCGCCGGCGCCGGCATCGTTCAGTTGCCGGCGATGATGATGCGCGACGACATGCTGCGCGGCGAGCTGGTGCAACTGTTGCCGGGCTGGCAGCCGCAGGGCGGCGTGGTGCATGCGGTTTACCCGTCGCGCCGCGGCCTGCTGCCGGCGGTGCGGCTGCTGCTCGACTATCTGGGCGAGCAGTTCGCCAGCATTGAAGAAGAGTGATCAGGCGGTGATTTCGATCGCATTGCCGTCTGGATCGCGAATGACGGCCTCGTAGAAACCGTCGCCGGTCCAGCGCGGCGCGGACAGCAAAATGCCCTCCTGCTGCGCGCGCTGCGCCAACCGATCGACCTGCCGCTCATCCCCCAGCGACAGCGCGATGTGCGCCCAACCGACCCGCTCCTCCTGCGCCTGTGCCGGCAGCAACGTCGGCACGCGCATGATCTCCAGCGACGGCCCGGCCGCCAGGCTGACGAAGCGGGAAACGAACCCCGGCCGATTGCGGCTGACATACTCCTCCCCCGCTGCACCGTTGAAATAGCGCAGCCAAAATGCCAGCTGCGCGTCGATGTCACGGGTCCACAGAGCAACATGGGCTATTTTCATCATCATTCTCCGGTCGGTAAATCGCTGTGCCAAACCTGGCCGCCGCCCTGCGCCACCTGCAGCTCAAGCTGCGGGTGCGCGCCGCGCGCCGTCACCAGATGATCCACCCGCCCGGCGGGCAGGAAGGTGTAAGGGGCGTAGGTATTGAGCTTGTCGCGGGTGCACAGCACCGCCACGCTGCCGGCGCGCGTCAACAGCCGCTTTTTGAAGGTGGCGTCCTGGTAGCTCAACGCGGAGAAGCCGCCGGCCGGGTCGTAGGCGCAAATGCCGGTGAACACCAAATCGAAATGGAAACCGTCGATTTCTTCCGCGGCCTTGGCGTCCACGCAGCCGCCGACCTGCGCATCCAACTCGCCACCGATCAGGATGGTGCGGATCCCCGGCCGCTCCAGCATTTTGCCGGCGATGCTCAATGCATTGGTCACCACCGTTAAACGCCGATCGCGCGGCAACAGATCCGCCAGATACAGGTGGGTGCTGCCGGCGTCGAGGAAGATCAGCTGTTCTTCACCGATCACCCCCAGCGCGGTTTGCGCCAGCGCCAGCTTCTCGTCACCGCTGAGCGCAATGCGCGTCGCAACGGGCCCCTCGGCCGGCGTCGGCGCCAGCGCGCCGCCATAGATGCGTTTGCACAGGTTCTGCGCCGCCAGCTGGCGCAGATCGCGGCGGATGGTCGCTTCGGTGGTGTTCAGCCGCTGCGCCATCTCCAGGGCCAGCACCCGCCCCTGTTGGCGGAGCGTGTCAAGAATGGCCTGGTGACGCTCATTCGGTAACAGTTTGGACATCATGTCAATCCGGTGACGCTAAAAGTGATCACAAATGTACACAAACAAACAAAAACGTACAATCCAGGGCGGAAGAAAAATCGCCGGGCAGGATTTTCGCCTGCGGGATGTTGGCTATACTGAGGCAAGCGAAGTTACCGCAGACGTAACGGCTTGGGCGCTAAGGGAAAACGATGTTATTGACGATCGCAAGGTGGCTGTTTCAACTCCCCGGGAAGCTGTTCGGGCTGATTTTCAAAAATCGCCTGAGGATATTTTTGTTCTTCATGCTGGTCGCCGTTGGGGTGCTCGGCGCCAAGCGCTATCTGCGCGCCCACCAATATGACGACGAATTCAGCCTCGCCGCCCCCGCCGATTACAATCGCGCAATCAAGCGCGAAATGCCGCTGCGAGAGGCGCGCGAACAGTGCGGTGGGCCGTTGCACGACAATGTCGGCCAGCCGTGGCCCGCCTCAGCCGGTTATCTGCATCAGCCGACGCGGCTGCCCGCATCCGGCCTGCATCGGCTGACGCTGGATAATCAGGGCAACGATTTCGCGGTGCTGGTCAAACTGGAAACGCCGGCGGCGCCGCAACAGCTGGCGGAAGTCTTTATTCCGCCCGCCGGCAGCTTCGAGGTAAAAATCAATGCGGACGCGGAACACGTGATGAAAATCAAGAACATCAAGACCGGCTGCATGTTCCGCTCCCGGCCGTTCAACCTGGATAAACAGCGCGATTGGCGCATGCCGCTGACGCTACAGAAGGATGGCAGCCTGCAGCTGCAGCCGATAGGCGATCGCCAATTCTGATCGGGCGCCGGGCGGAAGAGCCGGCGCCGCATAGGTTACTTTTTCACCGGATGATCGCGGCGGAACAGTTCCCAGCTTTCAATTTCCTGCCCACTCGGCAAGGTACAGGTGGAATACTGGCCTGCCGCATTCTCTTTGGCGTTCAACTTGCCGCCGATTTGGGTGCAGTACACATCGGCCGGGTTCGCCATGCCGATCGGTTTCACCTGCGGCGGTGGCGGCGCCTCATTGGATTTCACGGAACACCCCTGCAACATCGTCATCCCTGCCAGCAGGGAAAGCATCAACGTTTTTTTCATTTTTTCAGCTTATGCAAAAACGAACGGCGGAGCGCTCCGCCGTTCGCTCATCATGAAATAAAGGATTTGCCCTGTTTCAGCACCAGATCGCAGGCTTTTTGCTTCACCTTCTCGGTGATCTGCGAGGTGCCCAGGCTGTTCAGATCCAGACTCTTGCCTTCGCCGGTCTGCAGCAAGCCGCCCAGGCCCTGCTGATAATCCTGGCTCTTGGCGTTTTCGGTGCTGGTGATGCCCAGCTTGCTGAGCAGCTGATCTTTCACCCCTTCGGCACCGTTAGCCGACAGCACGTTGTTTTTCACGCAGTACTGCAGGATACCGGCGGCATTGGTCATGCTGCTGGAGCTCAACGCCTTGTCGCCGCCGTTCAGCAGGCCGGTCAACGAGGAGAGCGACATGCCGCCGCTGCTGTCGCCGCCCGACTTGCTCAGTTCGCCCGCCGCGCTGCTGAGGGAATCCATCAGCCCGGCGGCCTGGGTGGCGCCGCTGGCCAGGGTAGCGGACAGCGCCAAAGCCAGAAATAAACGATGTTTGGTGATCATAGTGGTGAAACTCCTGTCATAACGGCATGCAATCGGCGCAGCGCGCCGGGATACCCTTCCGACGCCGTCGGCGGCGACAAGTTCCTTTTATCTCGCCGCCGCGCCGTTTTTCGGAATTCAGGAAGTTTAGAACTGCCAGCGCAGCCAGGCGAAGAACACGTTGCCGTTGTTATAGGTGCCGGGAATGTAGGTCGCCTGGAACGTCAGCCGCTGATAGCCGATAGAGGCCAGCGGCAGCGGCGCCGGGATAGGGATGTAATTCCAGTTGTCGCGCGCGGTGACGCTGGCGGTGAAGCCCAGCCCCAGGCGAAAATCCTTGTCATCCAGCGGGCGCCAGATCTTCTCGTAGGCATAACCGCCGATCGGCTCCCATTTGTTGAAGGAGTCCTTGAACGCCATGATATAGATGCCGTGCCAGTCACCGTCGCTGTCGTAGCGGGAGATGCCGTAACCGGCGCCCCACGGGCGTTCGTTGTACTTATCGATATGCTCATCATCATAAGTCCAACGGTTGTGCCAGGTGATGGCCGGGATATAGAGATCGTGGTTAGGCGAGTTGTTCCAGGTCTCCGCCACGTTATCGGTAAAACGCTGCCATAAACCCGGTTTTTCAGCCTGTGCGGCATTGCCACTTTCTGCACCAACCTCAGCGTACGAAGGCAGTGCAGGAAATATCAACGCCAGAGAACACGCCAAAAGAGTCCGTTTTAGAAACATCGTAAAGCTCCTGTAAAAATACGGCCGCAGATTTTTACCGATAGCCCGGGCAAGATCAAGCCGTATCTAATTTATCCAACGCCCGTTGTGCTTTGGTTAAGTTTAGCACCGGAAAATTCCCAATAATTCATGACAGACCGTACCGATATCCGCATGCTATCGCCTTTCGGGCGGCAAAACCGTGGGAAAAGTCCGCTTTGTCGCACGCGACTCGCGAGCAAGGTGCTTGACCAACACATCGACATCGAGACGGTTCACAAACGCCAGGGAATAAGAGGAATAGAGGCCGAACAGGCGGTTTTGGTGCCCGACCACCACCAGATCGATGCCGGCCTGGTGAATAAAATCGCTCACGTCCTTAAAGCGCCTTATGGTGACAATCTCCTTGACCGCGACCGGCACATCGACGGCGCTCACCAACCGGCTCAGCATCGCCTTGGCGGCGATCACTTCCTGCGCCTGGCGATCCTTGATTAACGCATCGCTGCCGTACTCCAGCTCCGCATAGTCGGCGTTAAGATGGCCGACAGTGAGGGCGATTGGCTGCCCGCGCACCATCGCCGCCGCTTGACTCAGCAACGGCAGCCCATCACGCTCGTTATGAATCAGTACCAAAATATGCCGATAGCCTTTCATCACACTTCCCCCTCCCAGGCCAGCACTACTGGGATATGATCCCCTCTGGTAGGTATACGCCATCCGCGCACACGTAGAGAAAAGTTTACGTATCACTTCCCACAGAATGTGATGACCGCCACGTTATATTAACGCCCGTGACGGCCCATTTTTACACCGGCCCGACGCGGCGCGCATTGCGGCATCTGTAAAGCAAAACTGACAACCATGACCGAATAAAAAAACCTTATTGTTAATTTTTTGTTTTTTATTGGTTACGGGATGGTTTCGTGAAATAAGCGTGCGGCGGATCACCAAAATGCCCCTTTACGCCAGGCTCTGCTTTTCTTTCTCAGGCAAAAAGCGTTACGCCACCCGATGGGACTTAACGCGGCGTCAAAAGTACCGGATGTCTCGCCCTGCATCACGATAAATGCCAATGCGCCGCCGCTTCTCTGCCGATATACCGTCAATGAAAAATACCGTCTCTTCCCAATATCCAATAACCCTACTTTTTATGTATTACTCAATCGCGTAAAGCGCCGAATACAAACCGCCTATTCACCGGCCGCCCTCCTTATCTTGAACAAGCCGAGACTTTAAATAACTGTTAATGCTAACGACACAACATCGCCAGCAATTTATTTTTGCTGATTTTCGCCTGACAAAATAAAGATAAATAATCCGGAGCAATCAATGAAAATAACTATCGGGTCATTCATTCTGCAACAGCTTCATGCCCTGAGCGTCGATCGTATTTACGGCGTGCCCGGCGACTATAACCTCAGCCTGCTGGAGCTGTTGGAAAGCGACGAACGGCTGACATTTGTCGGCAACTGCAATGAATTGAACGCCTCTTACGCCGCTGACGGCTACGCACGGATGAAAGGCGCCGGCGCGCTGATCGTCACCTACGGCGTCGGCGATCTGGCCGCGTTGTCCGGCATCGCCGGCGCCTATGCCGAATCTTCACCTGTGGTCTGCATCGCCGGCACGCCGCCGCTGCACGCGATGAAGAATCATCAGCTATTGCACCATACCCTGGGCGACGGCAATTTCGACAACGTCATGAACTGCTTTAAACAATTCACCGTCGCTCAGGCTCTGATCACGCCGGAAAATGCCGCTCAGGAAATTCCACGCGTTATTTCTCACGCCTGGATAGAGAAGAAACCGGTATATTTACAGCTGCCGTCTGATATTTGCGATGTCGAAATTGAAGTTGCCGCAGCCGCAGCACCGCCGCAGTTGCCGGCAAGCGATAAATACAATGTGCAATTAGCGGCGATGGCGCTGTTAACCAAAATAAAACGCGCGCAGCGCCCGATCATATTTGTCGACCAAATGGTGGATCGTTATCGGTTGCAGCAGCAGGTTATCGCCGTCGCTCACCGCTTTGCCATTCCGCTGACCAATATGCCAACCGCCAAATGCATTATTCCGGAAGATACCGCCGGTTGGATGGGCGGCTACAGCGGCAACCTATCGCGCCCCGAACTCTATGAACGCATGGCCCACTCGGACTGCGTGCTGAGTTTCGGCGTGCGTCTGGTGGACTCCACCACCGGCTATTTCTCGCAGCAAATTCCCGCCGCCGCTCAGGTGGATATTCAGCCGTTCTCGATGACGCTGGACAAGACTTCCTACCCGGCGGTGTCGACGGCGGATCTGCTGCAGGCGCTGTTGGACCTGAGCGAAGACGCGCCGGCGCAGCGTTTATCACCGCTGGCCGATCCGCGTGACAAGCTGGCGACGCCGAGCGACGCGCCTCTCGACCAGGCCTATCTGTGGCAGCGGATCCAACGCTTCATTCAGGCGGATGATGTGGTGGTGGTGGAAAACGGCACCTCGGGCGCGGCCATCGGCGGCATGCGCATGCCGGGCGGCGTCAAGGTGGTCAACCAACCGATTTGGGGCTCGATCGGTTATACCCTGCCGGCGCTGCTCGGCACCCTGATGGCGGCTCCTGAGCGCCGTCACCTGCTGTTCATCGGCGACGGCTCCTTCCAGCTTACCGCGCAGGAAGTGTCCACCCTGCTGCGCTGTGAACAAAAACCGATCATCTTCCTGATCAACAATGACGGTTACACCATCGAACGCTATATCCTCGGCGAAAACTCGTCCTACAACGACATCAGCCCGTGGGACTACACCAAACTGCCGGCGGTATTGAATACCCAGGCGCAGCCGTTCAGCGTGGCGGTGGAAACCACACAACAGTTGGAAATGGCCCTGGAACACGCCTCGCGGCAGGATCGGCTGGCGTTTATCGAGGTGAAAGTGCCGATGATGGACACGCCGCCAGTGATGAAAGAGTTCTGTAACCGCTGCAACAGCTTTAACTTCGGCCTGACCAACCCGCGCCGCAGCGCCTGAGGCGCGATGATCGCGCCGCCGGTGGTTCAGGCCGCCGGCGGCGTTTTTCATGCCGTTACCCGCCGGCGCGCGCCATGCAACGCTGGCGGCGTTCATCCACCCGCTTGGCGAACCAGGCGGTGGTCAGCTTGCGGGTGATTTTCGGGCTTTCCAGCTGAATGCCCGGCAGCATCTCACGCGGCAGCTTGCCGCCCGCCAACGCAAAGACCTTCTTATACAGGTCGGTATCGGCAAAGTCAGCCGTATCGCCTTTCTCAAGCGCCCGGCGAATGGCGCTGTCGCTCATGTTCAGGCGCTTGCCGAGCGTGCGCACCGCCAGCTCGGTCGAGCCGGGCTTGTCGCTGCTGAAGTCGATCAGATCGCCGTCCAGCGCCAGCGGAATGGCGCTCGCCCGGCTGACCGCGTTTTGGAACGCCGCGTTGCGGCTGGCGTACCAGCCGGCGTTGAAGTCGGCAAAGCGGTAAATCGGCCGGCTGTAATCGGCCGGGTACCCCAGCAAATGCATAATGCCGAAGTACATACCGCCGCGCCGGCTGAAAACTTCGCGGCGAATCGAGCCGTCGACCGGATAAGGATACCCTTTGGCGTGCGCCTCGGCGAAGGCGATGCTCACCTGCATCGGGCCGCCGGTATGTACCGGGTTCAAATGGCCGAACAGTTTCTGTCCCATCGGCACGCGGTCGATCATGTCATCGAAGATATCGCTCAGATCCTTCTCCGTGCGCACCTTATCCAGACGCTCGCTGTAGCTCTGGCCGTTCGACGACGAGATCTTCAACGCGGTATGCACCAAAAAGTTCGGGATATGCATCTGATCGGCGCGGCGGTCGATCTCTTTCCAGGCGATCTTCGGCAGCCCCGGCACCTGCGGGTTAGCCTGGAACGTCGACTCTTGTTCGGTCACCGCCAGCACCGAACACAGGTTCTCATCGCTCGGTTCGATGCCCTGCGCGGCAAAGGCGGCGGTAATATCGGTGGCCCAGCCCTGACGATCGCCGGCGTTGGCCGGGATCAGCGTCATCAGTCGGGCTTTGACGTCGGCGGGACGCGCCGCCGGCGCCGTGGTGGTGGTCTTGCTGGTACAGCCCGCCAGCGCCAGCAGCGCGGCCAGGCTCAGCCAACGGAAGGGCATCGGGTGGAATAAACGAGGTATCGGCATCTTTTCCCTGAACGTGATGACATGAACAGCACTGAAATTAGCCCAGCCGCCGCGCACAATCCAGTATAAAGATACCGCCGCACCTTTCCATCAGGCCGCTATGTTCAAACGATCGATAAAGATGTATTTTATATACATCATATAAATCACTTTGCTCACCCAGCCAGAGGAGCCCCCTATGGAGCAGCAGCTACTTTGCTATAAAACCCTGCCGGAATGGAACAGCGATACGCTGCCGGAAGCCTTCCGCCAGCGCCACAACACCCAGAGCGGCACCTGGGCGAAGCTCACCGTGCTGAGCGGCAACCTGACGTTCGCCATGATGACCGAAGACGGCGCCACCACCGAAACCTGGCAGTTCAGCCCCGAAAGCCAGCCGCCGTTTATCGCGCCGCAGCAGTGGCATCGCATCGTTTCCTTCTCGGACGACATGACCTGCCGGCTGGCGTTTTACTGCACGCCGGAAGATTACTACCACAAGAAATACGAACTGACGCGCACCCACTCCGAAGTGATCGAGGCGGCGGCGCGCATCGCGCCGGGCAAGGCGCTGGATCTGGGCTGCGGCGGCGGCCGCAATTCGCTCTATCTCAATCTGAAAGGTTTCGACGTCACCGCCTGGGACAAGCACGCGCCGTCGATAGCTCGCCTCAACCAGATCGTCGACGCCGAGCAGCTGACCCGCCTGCGCGCCGGGGTGCAGGATCTCAATACTCACCGCTTCAGCGGCGAATATGACTTCATCCTGTCCACCGTGGTGTTGATGTTCCTCGAGCGGCAGCAAATCCCGCATATCGTGCAAAACATGCAGGACAGCACCGTGCGCGGCGGCCATAACCTGATCGTGGCGGCGATGGATACCGAAGATTATCCCTGCCCGCTGCCGTTCCCGTTCACCTTCAGCCCGGGTGAGCTGAAGCATTATTATCGCGACTGGGAAATCCTCAAATACAACGAAGACGTCGGCCAACTGCATAAGACCGACGCCAACGGCAACCGCATCTCGCTGCGCTTCGCCACCCTGCTGGCGCGCAAGCTATAGCGCGTCGTGAAAGATCACCCCCAGCGTATGGCGTTGGCCGGTGCGTATCCGGCTGACGCCGTGGCGCAGATTGACCCGATAGTAACCTTTCATTCCCGCCACCGGCCGGTGATGCACGGCGAACACCACCGCGTCGCCCTGCTGCAGTGGCACCACCTCCGGCCGGCTCTGCATCCGAGGCCGCTGTTCGGTCAGCACAAATTCGCCGCCGGTGAAATCCCGTTCGGGGACGGAGAGCAAAAACGCCACCTGCAGCGGAAACACCCGCTCGCCGTACAGATCCTGATGCAGGCAGTTGTAATCCCCTGTTTCGTAGCGCAACAGCAGCGGCGTCGGCCGCCGTTGGCCGGCCCGGTGGCATTCGGCCAGGTAGGCTTCGTGTTCGGCGGGATAGCGCGCCGCCAGGCCCAACAAGGCGTTCCAGCGGTTGGCCACCGGCGCCAGCCGTGCATACATCAGGTTGCGCGCCTCGGCCACCGGCGGCGGCAACGGATAGGCGAAATAGCGGTACTCGCCGCGGCCAAAACCGTGCTTCGCCATTACGATGCGGCTGCGGAAGTGCGCATCCTGCGGGTAGAGCGCTGTCAGCTCGCGGCACAGCTCTTGGCTGAGCACGCCGGGCAGCCGCGCGCAGCCCTGCGCATCGAGTTCGCACTCAATCGCCGCCCAGTCCAATTCGGCCAGCCGGGCCGCCAGCGCGCCGCTCATCGCTGCGCCTCTTTTTCCAGCAAGGCTTTCTTGCGCTCGACGCCCCAGCGATAGCCGGACAAGGCGCCGTCGTTGCGCACCACCCGGTGGCAGGGGATCGCCACCGCCAGCATGTTGGCGGCGCAGGCGCCGGCCACCGCGCGCACCGCTTTGGGCGCCCCAATGCGCCGGGCGATATCGGCATAGCTGACGGTTTCGCCGACCGGTATCGCCTGCAGCGCCCGCCAGACTCGCTGTTGAAACGCGGTGCCGCGAATATCCAGCGGCAGCGCCAGCCCGTTCTCCGGCGCTTCAATCAGGCCCACCACCTGCGCCATCAGCGCTTCATACTGCGCATCGCCGCCGATCAGCTCGGCGTTGGGGAATTTGTCCTGCAGATCCTGCACCAGCTGCTGCGCATCGTCCCCCAGCAGAATGGCGCAGATGCCCACCTCGCTCTGCGCCGCCAGGATCTCGCCCAGCGAACAGCGCCCGACGGCGAAATGGATGCGCATGCTTTTGCCGCCCGCCCGATAGGCCTTCGGCGTCATGCCCAGCGCGGCGCTGGCCTGCTGGTAGAAGCGGCCATTGGCGCCATAGCCGGCGTCGAAGATCGCGTCGGTCACCGTTTCCCGCAGTGTAAGACTGGCGCGCAAGCGCTGGCTGCGCTGCGCATCGGCGTAGCCTTTCGGCGTCAGGCCGGTGATCGCTTTGAACAGCCGGTGGAAATGGTATTGGCTCAACCCGACGTGGCGCGCCAGCGTCTGCAGTGACGGCGCTTTTTCCGCCCGTTCGATATAGCGGCAGGCCGCGGCTATCTGCCGCGCATGTTGTTCCGTCAGCGGCGTCAGCCCTTGCCGGCAGCGTTTGCAGGGCCGATAACCCGCCGCCTCCGCCTGCTCCGCATCGTCGAACAGCTCCACGTTTTGCCGATTCGGCTGGCGTGACGGGCAGGAAGGCGAGCAATACACGCCGGTGGTTTTCACCGCGTAGATAAAGCGGCCGTCGGCGTGCTTGTCGCGGCTGACGATCGCCAGCCAGCGCGGATCGGCGCTGTCGATTACGTTTTTCATCATCCGTTCCTCACTGCGGTTTCGATGTTAACCAGCATAGTGACGAGCCGTTGGCGAAACACGCCGACTCTTGCTTTTTAATTCGATGCCGACGTTTTCAACAATGTTTCGACAATTTTTAACCAACAACATGAAGTTTATTACGTTGCCAACCCGGTTGCACGGCGTTAGGATCGCGGCCGGCCACGGGCGTGGCCAGTGTTTCTGCCTGTTAGTTGCGCGCATGGAGAGGTTATTGTGTTAGAGAGTTTTGGCGTCCTGAATTTATGGACCTATTTGGCCGGGGTGGTCTTCATCATCATTCTGCCGGGGCCGAATACGCTGTACGTGCTGAAAACCGGCGTATCGCGCGGCGTTCGCGCCGGCTATACCGCGGCGCTGGGCGTGTTTATCGGCGATGCGATCCTGATCTTCTGCGCCTATATCGGCGTGGCTTCGCTGATCCGCACCACGCCGTTCTTGTTTACCCTGGTACGTTTTCTCGGCGCGATTTACCTGCTGTTCCTCGGCGCAAAAATCCTCTACGCCACCTTCGTGCAGAAGGCGCAGGCGCAACAGCAGCAAATTGAAGGCGGCCACAGCATTCTGCGCAAGTCGCTGACGCTGAGCCTGACCAACCCGAAAGCTATTCTGTTTTACGTGTCGTTCTTCGTCCAGTTCATCGACTTTAACTACGCGCACACCGGGCTGTCGTTCACCATTCTGGCGCTGATCCTCGAAGCCGTCAGCTTTATCTACATGAGCACGCTGATCTTCTCCGGCGCGATGCTGGCGCATTTCTTCAATCACAAGAAAGGCCTGGCGAAGCTCGGCAACGGCCTGATCGGCCTGCTGTTCCTCGGTTTCGCCACCCGTCTGGCGACCCTGAGCTCGTGATCCCTCCCGGCCGGCGCCCGCCGGCCGCGGTTTACTGTTCCGTCACGGCAAAATGACACGCAGGACAAACCGAATGTCAGGCAGAGCAAAGCCGCCGCTTTACCGCTGATCTAGACTCTCAGGGTTAACGATAACCTGATGAGCCTGATCGGAGGATGTATGTCTGACAATACCGTAGCCGTGCTGGATAGCGTGTCGCGTTTTCTCGATCGTCAGCATGGGCTGTATATCGACGGCCAGTGGCGCGCGTCCGCCGCGGAAGGCCGCCTGGCGGTGTATAACCCCGCCAATGGGCAGCAGATCGCCACCACCGCCGACGCCAACGAACACGACGTCGCGCTGGCGGTGCAGTCCGCCCACAAAGCCTTCAGCGAAGGCGTCTGGGCGCAGCGTCTGCCGGTAGAGCGCGAACGCATCCTGCTGCGCTTCGCCGATCTGGTGGAGCAGCACGCCGAAGAGCTGGCGCAGCTCGAAACCCTGGAGCAGGGCAAATCCATCAACATCGCCCGCGCTTTCGAAGTCGGCAGCACCCTGAACTGGATGCGTTACACCGCCGGGCTGGCGACCAAAATCACCGGCCAGACGCTGGACGTCTCCATTCCGATGCCGCCGGGCGCCAAATATCAGGTTTATACCCGCAAAGAGCCAATCGGCGTGGTCGCCGGCATCGTGCCCTGGAACTTCCCGCTGATGATCGGCATGTGGAAAGTGATGCCGGCGCTGGCGGCGGGCTGCTCCATCGTCATCAAGCCGTCGGAAACCACCCCGCTCACCCTGCTGCGCATCGCCGAACTGGCGAGCGAAGCCGGCGTGCCGCCGGGCGTGTTCAACGTGGTCACCGGCCGCGGCACCGTGTGCGGCAAGGCGCTGACCGAACATCCGCTGATCGCCAAAGTCAGCTTTACCGGCTCCACCCCGGTGGGCAAAAGCATCGCGCGCGCGGCGGCGGATCGCCTGACCCGCGTGACGCTGGAGCTGGGCGGCAAAAACCCGGCCATCGTGCTGAAAGATGCCGATCCGCAGCAGGTGATCGAAGGCCTGATGCTCGGCAGTTTCCTCAACCAAGGGCAGGTGTGCGCCGCCAGCTCGCGAATTTATATTGAAGCGCCGATTTATGATCGGCTGGTAGCCGGATTCGAACAGGCGGTGAAATCGCTGTCGGTCGGGCCGGGGATGGATACCGGCGCACAAATCAACCCGCTGGTGTCGCTCGCACACCGCAACAAGGTGGCGGCCTACCTGGACGACGCCCGGGCGAAAAACGCCGAGCTTATCGGCGGCGCGGCCGGGCCGGACGCCAACGGCTTCTACATTCCGCCGACGCTGGTGATCAACCCGGACGATCGGCTGAACCTGACGCGCGAGGAAGTGTTCGGCCCGGTGGTCAACCTGATCCGGGTGGCGAGCGCCGAAGAGGCGCTGAGCAAGGCCAATGACACCGACTTTGGGCTGACCGCCAGCCTGTGGACCACCAGCCTGCAGCAGGCGATGGCGCTGACGCCGCGCATTCAGGCCGGCACCGTGTGGGTCAACACCCATACGCTGATCGACCCGAACATGCCGTTCGGCGGGTTCAAACAGTCGGGCAGCGGCCGCGATTTCGGGCCGGATTGGCTGGATGCCTACACCGAGTCGAAATCGGTCTGCATCCGCTATTGAGTGCAGCGGCGCGGGCCTGGCCCGCGCCCTGATTTACTGATACTGCCGACGGTATTCGCTCGGCGACATGCCGAAACGCTGCTTGAAAGCGGTCGAGAAATGGCTGTGATCGGCGAAGCCCCAGTCGAGGCCGACCCCGGCCAGCTTTTCCTGCCCGGCGGCGCTGCGCAGCGCCTGCGCGCACAGATCCAGCCTGCGGTTCCTGATGTACTGCGCCACCACCAGCCCCTGACGGGCGAACAGCCGATACAGGCTGCGTAACGACACCCCCAACTCGGCCGCCACCCACTCAGGGCGCAGCTGCGCCGACTGAATATGCCTGTCGATCAACGCCAGCGCCTTGTCGAAGACCGGTTGCTGCCCCTCCGGGCGCGCCTGTTCGAGCGCCAACGCCGGGCGCAGCAGCGCCGCCAGCGCATTCAGCACCGCCTCGCTTTCCGCCGCGGCGAGCTGAGGATCCTGCATGCTGCTCAGCACCAGCTGGCGGCTAAGGCGCACCGCGCTGAGCTCGGCCCCCAGACGCTGGGCGCAAGGCGGCGGCAGCGGCAGGCAGCCGCGCGGCAATAGCAAAGAGATTTGGCGCGAATCGCGCTGGAAGGTGAAGCTGCTGGGCAGTGAGGCGTCGATCAGCGTCATGTCGCCGGGAGAGAGCACCGTTTGGCGATCGCCCTGCTCCATCAACGCGCTGCCGCGCAACTGGATGACAGTGAAAAAGTGCGCGCCGTCGCTGCGGGCGATCTCACGCGGCGTGCGGTACAGCCGGGCCTGAGACACGTCGACCACGCTCAGGCGCAGGGCATGGGCGCGAAACTCCTGCATCGCCCCGCTGAAGCCGGGCCCCAACGTTTTCGCGCAGAATCGGCCGCAGGCGGTGTTGATTTTCCCCAGCCACTCTTCGAAGCCGACGTCCCGGAGCGTTGCCAATGCCGTCATGATCTCTCCCTTCAAACAGCAGCGGTGCTGCGCCGTTGAACAGAAAAACACCATAACAATCCGTTAACACACAATCAATGGCGAGCGGGGGATTTGGCGCCGCGATCACAGATCATCGAGCGCCGGGAAGCATCGCCTTAAGGCTGCGTATCCAACAGATAACGCACCACCGCCGCGTACTCTTTGGCGTAGCCTTCAACGCTGGTGCTGGCCATGCCGGCATTGTCTATCTTGTATTTGCCTGCCACGTAGAACGACGGGGTGCCGCGCACCTCGAACGCTTTCACCGCTTCGTTCTGCTTGGCGATCAATCCTTTGACCAGCAGGCTGTGGCGCGCGTTTTCATAGGTGGCGGCATCGATGCCGGCCGCCGTAAACACCCGCTGAATATCGTCGGCGCCGTTGACGGCGCGCTGTTTCTGCACCGCGTCGAACATCGCGCCTTCAATCTTGTCTTCCACGCCCAGCACCGTCGCCACCGCCCAGGCTTCGGTCAGCGCATTGCCCAGTTTGCCCATCAGGCTGACGTGATATTTGGTGACTTTCTCACCGGCGGGCAGCGCCTGCGCCACGGTGCCGCCTACGCGGTAGGTTTCGGCGAACTGATAGCAAGGGCCGCAGTAGAAGGAGAAGAACTCCACCACCGCCGGCGCGGCGGCCACCGGCTTATCCAGCCGGGTATATTGCTCGCCAGCACGGTAATCCGCGGCCTGAACCGCGGGCAGCGACAACATCAATACGACGGCGGCGGCGAACGAACGCTTAACTTTTGCCAACATAAACACTCCTGGTTTCATCTATGAACATCGTCCTTAGCGGCGGTTTTTATAATCAAATAACCGCCAGAAGACCAGTTTTTATTACCTTCTATTTGTGAGGGATTAAGTCAGCGTCCTTCGTAGCCGTCCCAATAGGCACCCACCGCTTCCTGCGAGAGCACCTGGCGGCGCTTAGGATTGTCGGCGCTGCTGTAGGCGCGATTGATGAAAATGGTTTTGTGTTCCATGTTCTGCTGGAACTCCGCGCTGGCCAGGTAATCGGCCTTTTTCTGCGCCTCGCTGCGCGCCACGCCCGCCGCGCGATCCTTTTTCCCCTGCTGGTAGAACTGTTCGAACATCGGCACGGCGTTTTTAATGCTGCCGTTCACATCGGTGCGGAATTGCGGATCGAAGTCGTCGCGGGTTTGATAAACGTAGTGTTTGGCATGCTGCTCGGCGCTGCTGAGGTGATGAGTGCAGGCGCTGAGCGCCAACAGCGGCAACAACAGCGCCGCGCTTTTCAGTCTTTTCATGTCGTCTGTCCCTGTCAGTGAGAAAGGTTCCTTTAGCGCCACGAGCATAGCGCCAGCCCCCGGTGAACGTCAAACGACAAATCGCGCATCACTTTGTTTTATATTAATATTATATACATTGATTGGTATTCATTGCCTGAAACACTATGCTTTAACAGACAGGGTAAACACTCACCGACAGCGAGGCGGCCAATGAAACCGATCGACAAAAACGTGGGGGAGTACGACCTCACGGCGGAAAAAAAAGCGGGCATGATCACCGGCACCATCCGCGGTGAACTGCCGGACAGCGACGCGAATCTGCCGCTGGTGCCCTTCTCCGGCACTTTCGCCGGCCCCAGCGTGGCCGAAGCCATCGCCGATATTCAGCAGCAGTTCCCCGACATCGAACCGGCGATTATCGACGATTTGCGCGAGGAACTGCTGAAGGCCGGGTTTTAAACCGGATCGCAGTGCCGCACGAACGGGCTGTACACCGGCGCGCCGGGCTTCAGCGCCAGATCGGCGTCAAAATCTTCATTGCGATTGAACGGTACCGCCGGCCAGGCGGAAAACGCGTTCAAACCGTCCCGGTACGCCTGTGTCACCTGCGCCAACGCGGCGTTTTGCGCCTGCAGAGCTTCACCCGCCAACCCGCCGCGCACGCCATAGACCAGGAACGGCTCCAGCACGCTAAAGCCGATATAGTGCAGCGCATGCATGATTGGCCACAGCATCAGCCGCATGTCGCCGTCGCGCCCGTCCGGCGCACAGGCCTGTGCGGAAGCGCCGGCGGTGACGGTCAGCAGCGCCCGCTTGCCGCGCATCACGCCATTCTCATGGCGGTGGCGGCTGTCGTAGATCCCGCCGTAAACGAACACCCGATCCATCCAGCCCTTGATGATGGCCGGCGCGCCGAACCACCAGAAAGGGAACTGCAGCACCAGCGTATCCGCCCAGCGCAGCAACTCGATATGCCGCCGGATCTCCGCCGGCAGCGCCTGGATCGTCCAGTGATGGCGCTGTTCCTGCATCGCATCGAACCTGTCCGCCTGCTTTCTGCTGGGGTAGTGGCCGGCGCCCTCGCGCGGATCAAACCCCTCCTGATACAGATCGACCGTTTTCACCTGATGCCCCTGCGCCAGCCAGGCCTGCCGCGCCTGTTCGGCCAAATGAGCATTGAAAGAATGCGGCTCGGGGTGAGCCAGCACAATCAGCACGTTCATCCTGTGTCTCCCGTTGTAAGGTGGTGCTGTTATGCTGTGGCTTTATCGCCCCCTTGGCAATTACGCACCTGAAGGTAACCCCCAATGGCTTATCCCGGCGACGTCTATTCGAGCAAGTGTTCCGCGCGCGATGCGCTGGCGCTGATTTCCGGCAAGTGGGTGATGCTGATCCTGCCTGCGCTGGCGCAGCGCCCGATGCGCAACGGCGAGCTGCTGCGCCGCATCGACGGCATTTCGCAGAAGGTGCTGACGCAAACGCTGCGCCAGCTGGAACGCAACGGGCTGCTCGAACGGCTGGATTTAAGTGAAAAGAATCAGGCGCATGTGGAATACCGGCTCAGCGCCGTCGCCCGCTCGCTGGTCGAGACGCTGACTGCGCTGGACCGATGGGCGGAATACCATTTCCCCGAGCTGGACGCCGCCCGCGAGCGCTATGATGCCGACCGCGGGCGCGAAGCCGATTAAAGCGGTTTGGCCCGCAGCGTCTCGCCGCTGCGCACGAAGTTGCCGGCCCCCAGATGATGAATGGTGTGCAGATCCGCATTGGCGGCGGTGAAGTTCCAGCGCCCTTGCTGGAACACCCGCTCGTCCGCCGCCGCGCTCAACACCTCGCCGAAGCAGGTGTCGTATTTTTCCTGCGCGCCGCTTTCCGGTAATAAGCGGCACTCCAGCCACGCCACGCAACCCTGTTCGATCAGCGGCACCTGCAGCGTAGCGCTCGGCGCTGCGGCGATGTGAAAGCGGGCGAACTTGTCGTCATCCAGCCCGGACATGCTGCCGACCGCGTAGGTGGCGTCGATGAACATGGCCGCCGGCACGCAAATGCCGAATGCGCCGCTCTCCTCGATCATTTGCCGGCTGTGCGCCCCTTTGTCCACCACAATGGCGATGCGCGGCGGGCTGAACTCCACCGGCATCGACCAGGCGGCGGCCATCACGTTGCGTTTGGCGCCGTCGCGGCTGCGGCTGGTGATCAATACCGTCGGGCCGTGGTTCAGCAGGCGGCTGGCGTGTTCGAGGGCGACAGGACGAAAGTGGCTCATCGGGAAATCCTTGCGAGTGACTGTTTGCCCAGCAGTGTAGATCTGCGCCGTAAAGGCAAGCAACGCGGGGCGCACAGAATGCACCGATGAGACGCTTGTTCCCGATCTCGCCATCCGTTATCTATAGTTAGATCAATTCGCCGGTAACGGCCCACTCCACCTGAGGATCTTGCCTTGACGTTTTTAAAACACCCTATCGCCGGATTGGTGCTGGCCGGCTGCGGCCTGTTGTCGGCGGGCGGCGCGCTGGCCGCTTCCGATGCGCTGGTGTACTGCACCGTCGCCTCGCCGGAATCGTTCAACCCGCAGCTCTCCAGCTCCGGGCCGACCTTTATCGCCACCTCGCAGGTGCTGTACAACCGCTTGGTGACGCTGCGCGAAAGCGATAAAACCCCCGCCCCGTCGCTGGCCACCGAGTGGAGCGTCAGCCCGGACGGCAAGACCTACATCTTTACTCTGCGCCAGGGCGTGAAATTCAACAGCAACAAATACTTCACCCCAACGCGCGACTTCAACGCCGAAGATGTGGTGTTCACCGTGATGCGGCAGAAGGATCCCGCTAACCCGTATCACAAGGTCTCCGGCGGCAACTATGAATACTTCACCGACATGGGCCTGGATAAGCTGATCACCAAGGTGGAAGCGGTGGACGAGCATCACGTGCGCTTCACGCTGAGCCAGCCCAACGCCGCCTTCGTCGCCGACTGGGCGATGGATTTCGCCTCGATCCTGTCCGCCGAATACGCCGACGCGATGCTGAAAAAGGGCACGCCGGAATACGTCGACAACTGGCCGATCGGCACCGGGCCGTTTGCGCTGCAGCAGTACAAGCAGGATTCGCTGATCCGCTACACCGCCAACCCGCACTACTGGCAGGGCGAAGTGGCCAGCAAGCACCTGATCTTCTCGATTACGCCGGATCCGCAAACCCGGCTGGCCAAGCTGAAAACCAACGAATGCCAAATCATCCCCGCGCCGCTGCCGGAACAGTTCGCCGCCATCAAGGCCGACGGCAACCTGCAGCTGCACGACATTACCGGGCTGAACGTCGGCTATCTGGCGTTCAACACCCAGAAAAAACCGTTCGACAACCTGCTGGTGCGCCAGGCGCTGAGCTACGCGGTAGACAAGAAAGCGATCGTCGCCGCGGTGTTCAAAGACAGCGGCACGCCGGCCAATTCGCTGCTGCCGCCGGGCATGCTGGGCTACAACGACAAATTGCCGGAGTACGCCTACGATCCGCAGAAGGCGCGCGAGCTGCTGAAGCAGGCAGGGCTGGAACAGGGCTTTGAAACCGACATTTGGTCGATGCCGGTACAGCGCCCTTACAACCCGAACTCGAAACGCATCGCCGAGATGATCCAGAGCGACTGGGCGAAGGTGGGCGTGAAAGCCAAGATCGTCACCTGGGAGTGGGGCCAGTATCTGGCCGGGCTGCGCAAAGGCGAGCAACAGAGCGCGCTGTACGGCTGGGTATCGGACAATGGCGATCCGGACAACTTCGCCACCCTGCTCGGCTGCGCCGGCGTGCAGAGCGGCGCCAATGTGGCGCGCTGGTGTGATAAGGATTACGACCGGCTGATCCAGCAGGCGATCCAGGAGAACCAGCCACAGACGCGCGCCAAGCTGTATCAACAGGCGCAGGTGATCTTCGCCAAACAGGCGCCGTGGCTGCCGCTGGCCACCGGCAAAGTGTTCTACGCCACCCGCAGCAACCTGAGCGGCTACGTGGTGGACGTGAACGGCAGCGACTTCGCCAAGGCCAAATTGAACTGATCTCAGGCGCCGCAGCGAGGGCTGCGGCGTAATCCGCTTCATCGCTTAATAAGCTGCCAGCCTCTGAACCTATCGTTTATTAGCTTCATAACTTGCGACGCTCACCTATCGCCAGGCGCATATCCCCCTAAACCAATAGCTTAATAAGTGAGTTGAACCTGGCGTTTTGCCTAAATTGCGCGCACGCGCTTTCCTCCGATGTAACATTTCGTTACCATCGGCGCACAGACCCTTTAACATCAAAAGGTAACCCGGTGCAGAACACCTACATGCCGTGGCAAATTCGCCTGCACTGGCTGGTGGCGATCCTGCTGGTCATCACCTGCGTCACCATCGAGCTGCGGGGCTTTGCCGAACCGGGCAGCGCCCCCTGGTACGTGCTGGTTGTCACCCACTTCAGCTGCGGCGTAACGGTGTTTGCGCTGATGATCGCCCGCCTGTTCCTGCGCTGGCGCCGCCCCTCACCCGCCATCGCGCCCAAACCACCGAAGTGGCAAACCGGCCTGGCGCACCTGACGCACACCCTGATTTACCTGCTGCTGCTGACGCTGCCGGTGCTGGGGGTGTATTCGCGCTATCTGGGCGGCAAGGAGTGGTTTCTGTTCGGCCTGCCGATGCCGTTCGCCGACGTGGCCGATCGGCCGCAGGCGCGGACGATTATCGGCTGGCACAAAACGCTGGCGTCATTCGGCTACTGGCTGATCGGCCTGCATGCCACCGCCGCGCTGTTCCACCACTATATCGTCAAGGACAATGCGCTGGTGCGCATGCTGCCGCTGATGAAAAAGCGCTGACCAGCCGGCGCCAGGGAAGAATTTTCGGGCCACGCCCGCTGACAGGGAATGATATGCAAACCCAATTTTTTAATGTGACCGTCGAACAATGCGCCTGCCAGCAGACGGCGCCCGACAACCTGGTGAGGATCATCGCCTCCGGCCAGACATTCTTTTTTTACCGTGACGACTTCAGCGACAGCGAAAATCTGCTGGCCAGGCTCGCCGCCGGCGATCGGGTGAAGATCGGCGCCCACCGCCTGCAAGACGGCAGCTACTGGCTGCACTGGCTGCTGCACGGGACAAAAGGCCGGCTGGAGCCGGACAGAACGCTGAAATACAAGCTGAAATACTTCACCCTGCTGCTGCTGGGCGCGGTGCTGGCCGGCGGTTTCCCGGCGGCCTTTTTCATCATGGACGGGGAAGATTCCTGGCTGACCATCGTCCTGTTCTTTATCGCCATCATCGCCGGCCTTATCGGCATCGGCATGGTGCTGTTCATCGGTTCGGAGCTCCTGCTGATCGGGCACCGCGGCCGCAGGCGCCTGCTCCGGGCGCTGGATCGCGTGCTGCAGGGGCAAGACGTCACGCCGCCCGGCTCGCTCAGCCTGAAAATCCCCGGCATCAAATACCGAGCCGTCCGCGCAGACGCCGCGCCAGTGCCCGCAACGCCACAAACCGAGTTCCCCCTCCCCGAGGGCGTCGAAGCCTCCGACATCGAGACGGTCAACGCCCTGAGCTACGAACTCCGCCACTATGAACTCCGGCGGCAGGTGCAGTATTTGGATACGTATGCGTGGCGCCAGAAGGAGACGCACTTTGCGTTGACGACCCGCGCGCTCAATGTCCCCAATACCAAACTGCATCCGGTATTTCGTCGGCAACATCCGCTTTTCATCGCCAAAGGCGATCCGCTGCAGGTGCTGTATTGCGAGAACGACACCGTCCCCGAGTTGCCGACGGTGCGTGGGATCATCAATCATCGCGATCGCCAAACCTATCTCATCGGCGGCAATCGCTACTTCACCGAAGCCGGCCTTAACCTGTGCGCGCGCGTTGTCTTCATTTTTGGGGCAATCGTGGCGTGTTTTGTGCTCGGCATGACGGTAGTGGATAACGCCGATACCCCGGCGGGCTTTTATCTGGATGCCTGGACCCTGAAGCGTCTCGGCAGCGAATTGCCGCCGATTATTCTGCTGCTGATGCTGATGGTCAGCGGCCTGGCGCTGTTGATCGAGGGGTTCGCCCAGATCTGCCGCCTGTACTCTTTTGACCAGCACCGCACGTTTAAAACGTTTAAATACCTGCGAAATCTGCGCCGCAGGTTATGGCGGCAGGCTCAGGTGACGGAGCTGAAATGATGACGTTAGCGCTTTATAAAAGACCCCTTATTATCCTGACGCTGTTTTTGGCCAGCGCGCTGGGCGTCTATTTGCTCGCCCCTGAGCAACGCTATGCGCAGTGGCAATGGACTCAGGGCGACCAGGCGTTGCCGACGATAGCCCGTTACGATCTCATCCACAGCTACCCGGCGCAGGACGGCGCTCTGCTGCTCACCAGCAAAAGAAGTGAAGACCGCGCATACAATAGCTTTTACGGCTGGGCGGCCAACTACCTCAGCCAGGTGCTGTTTGCCGGCCCAAAAGGGTTACAGATGCTGGGGGAACTCGACGACTTGATCCACGATGCGGTTTGCGGCGAGCAGGAGTGCGTGCTTTTTCTCTCTGAGGGCCGCAGGCTGGTTGATGTGCAACGGGGCACCATCGGGGCGCTGATCCCCTGGCCGGAGGGCGACGACAACCGGCCTTCCTTTGTCGGCGGCAAACTGGTGGCGCAACCGGGAAAACGCGCGCTGTATCTCATCAGCACCGAAGGCGTATTCTACAGCCCGGACTTCGGCGCCCATTGGCGGCAGACGCTGGAGCTGCCGGCGCTGCTGGACGCGCGGCAACTGCTGGGCTTTGAGCGCGGCGAAGAGGACTCACCGACGGCTTACGCCTCCGGTAAGCGCAAATCCATGCCCGAGATTTTTACCGCCGTTGATGGCGATCGCGTGCATTTCTGGATGAACCCGGTGCTCGGCTCCGGCGCGTTACACATCGCCGTTAACGGTAAAACCGGCGAGGTGACTGAACTGCATTGGCTGCTGGTGCGCGTCAAGGAAAGCGCGCAGGCCCCGGACGGCGGCATCTACCTGATCGCGCAAACGCTGGACAGAGGACTGTATCAGCTTCTGCGTTATCAATCCGACGGGCAGTTGAAGGTGCTGCTGGAGACCGGCGATAAATCGCTGTATCAGCTCTGGGCGGGCAACGATAAGCTGGTCGCCCAAACGGATAACGGCGATGCGCGTCTTTCGCTGATTTTCGATCTGCGCTCATCCGAAGTGCGCTACCGACAGCCGTTGGAGTACCGGTACAACGGGCGCGACGACACGCGCCAAACCGTGATCGAACCGGAAAGCCACTATGACGATGACGGGGAGACCCCGGCGCTGCCCTACTTCGTTCGCTATCGCTCCACCACGCCGTGAACATAAGGAACTTGCCATGCTGTTAGGTTATGGCGCCGGCGCCGCCGGCCTGCTGGCGCTGTTATTGGCCCTGCTGCTCGCCGGCATCCTGCTCGCCTGGTGGGGCTGGCGATACGCCGCCGCCCGCTGCGGCCGCCCGCGCCCGCCGCTTTCCTGGGGCGGCTATCTGTTGGCCTCGGCGCTGGCGATCTACCCGGTGGCGTTCGCGCTGATGCTGATCGACATTGCCCTTCAGGATCTCAAGAGCCAGCGGGCGGAAGAACGCTGGAATCGGCGCAGTTACCTGACGCTCGAGGCGGCGAAACCGTTCGGTGAAATCACCCTGCCAAAAGGCAGCTGGGTAAACCGGCAGGAGCCGCGCCAGCCCGGCACCGAAGACAGCCCCATCACGATGAACGGCGTGACCGCCGTGCGCTTTCCTCAGCCGCAGAGCGTGGCCGGCGTGCCGATCATCGCCTTCGAGGTTTTACCGCCGGTGATGGAGCTGGCAGATGCGCATACTTTCACCCGCCCAACCGGTCAAATGGCGCACTGCGAAGCCGGTTGGCTGGTCTCTTTCTCTTTACCGCCGGATAAGCCGGCCCCGCAGTGGGAGGAGTGGCAAGCCGGCCTGCCTGCGGCGGCGTTTCGGCCCAGCGACTGGATCTTTAAGGAGTGCTTCTCCGGCAGCCCAATCGCGGTGCTGACCTTGCACAACGGCGAAGTCAGGGTGTTGCCTTAAGCCTTACGCCGTGGCGTTGGGCAAGCGCACGGTCACGCGGTTGTTGGCCGTTGGCAACTGCAGCGGCGTTTCCTGCCAACTCACCGCGATAACCAATACCGGCGGGGCCGGCACGCGCGGCTCACGCCCGTCGGGCCCCACGCTGTAAGCATCCCATTCAATCACAAAAACCCCGCCGTCTTGCGGCTCGACCCGCTCGACGAAAAAGGTGGTGTCCGAACCGCGCCCGCCCGCCGGTTTATGCGCGTAAGAGAGCAGGCTGAACCACTCGCCGGCGAAGTACAGATGGTACAGACCATCGACGATATGCTCGCCGTGGAACTGGCAGCCGCCGACGCTCAAGCCGTCACCCGACGGGGATCCCGCCACGCGTTCGAGATCGCGTACGAAGCGATCGGTCGGCCGGTTATCCAGCAGCAGCTCATAAGGCGGCGTGTGCAGCAGCGCGGCAGGATCGTCCGCCTGGCGCAGATCCGCCGGCAACATCGAGCGCGCCGCCAGCATCCGGCCGTTGGGTAAGGCGATCTCCAGCCGATCCGCCGGATCCGCTACCCACTGCGGCACCCACAGACCGCGTACAAGGTGCAACGGCGTGGCCTCCACCTGCCGACACGTCGCCCGCAGCCGCGCCAGCGCCTTAGCGGAACCGGTGGCCAACGCGTCCTGCTCGCGATCGGTCAATGCCGGCAGCGCGTACATCACCCGGGCAGCAGGCTCATAGACCGTCAGCCCCTCCCCCTCGCGGCCGCGGGTCGGGATCAGGCGCAGCTTGCCGTCGTCCACGTCCTGCGGCGCGGCACAGGCGCCATGCACAATCGCCCCGTCGCGCAGCAGCAGCGTCCAAAAGCTGGGGCCGCCCATGCCCAGTTCCCCCACGCCGCCAATCTGCCGGTCGCTGTCGCCGGCGTGCGCCATTTCAATCGGCTGCGAATGCCAGTCGGTCTTGCGCCACTCTGCCGCCTCTTCGGGTTCTTGCTCGCTTTTAGCGGCGTACTTCGCCCATTGCAGCACGGCAAACAGCGCGATGCACAGCACACCCCAAACCGGGTGATCCTGCCAAATCAACACCCAACCGACGATCAAAAGCGCCCAGGCGGCCATGACGATATCCTTTTCCACGAGAAAACCGCCTGATTCTAGCGCAGGAAACGCAAGGGGTTGAAGCCTATGCCATGAATAATTAGCCGTTAAATAGAAAGATAATAATTTCAGCGTTATTTCTGTGACTATGAAGATTACATAAATAATGCTTCACTCCGTGATTTTAACGTAGAAAAGACAACTCCCTGTTTCTCAATGTAATATTTATAACCCTGTTAAAAATAGAAAAATGAAAGTGAAAAAAACCGCAATAATTTGTGCATATTCTAAACATTGACTATGTTTATACATACTCTTTATATGCAGGTAAACAGACTGAAAAACAAAAGATAAAGACTCTCAATATAATTAAACAACCCTCGCGCACCGCGTGGGTGACACGCTATTTATTATAAAAATTCCGAGGCTATTTTATCTCCACGGAACGGGTCACTTTGCGTTTTATCAGGCCAATAGGCTACACACCGCAATTAATATCATTATTAGCATTCCGGAGATCGACAATGAAAATCGTTACGGGCATTATCCTTACCTCTGTGGTCGCCTTCAGCGGCGCGGCTTACGCGGCCGATGCGCAACCTAGCACCGGCAACGCAGAAGTGACGCTGGAACACGTGCACGCCGTGATGGAAAACGGCAGCCCGGCGCCGCAGCATGACGCCGCCTGCAAAAAAGAACTTTCCATGCCGGAATCGAAATATATGGGCATGAAGGTTAAAACCGATTACACCATCAACAGCAGCAGCATGATGATGTCGGCCAAATCGATGTTCCCATCGCCGGATTCCATGAAGCCCATGGAACTGACGGTCGATCTCTCCGCGCTGGGCCTGGCGGATGTGTATGCCTTCGGCGCCTTTAAACCGGCCGCATTGCCGCAGGCCTATATTTATTTCACCATCGACAAGGATTTTAAAAATCCGGTCAGCACCTTTATGATCATTAACCAAGGCAAGCAATATAACTGCGTAATTTCCAGCTCGAATAAAATGATGAGTGAAGAAATGCGCGGCAAGATGATGAAGAAACAATAACGGAATGAAAAACGGCGCTTCCCTTAGCAGGAAGCGCCGCCAGCAAAGCCTTAAATCAGACCCGGATTATATTTCTGGTTGAACTTCTCTTCCGACTGGAACAGATAAATAATGCCTTCGATAAAGCCGACAATCGCCGGGATCCCCGTCCAGCAGAACAGCAGGTAGAACAGCCCCCACCACTTCATCCCCAGGTAAAACTTGTGAATGCCCAGCCCACCCAGGAAGATGGCCAGCAGGGCCGCCGCGAGCTTGTCTTTTCTGCTCATAGTGCACTTCTCCTTACTTCTCACCGAACCACCGGCATGTCCAAAAAACGGATGCCGCCCCGCAGAGCGCCGCATCGCAATGCTTGAGGTGAAAACATTCACCCATCAAGGCTCAACAGGGGTAATTATAACAGTGATTAATTAAACGGTTGTTTAACCGGCGAAAGGGTAAGCAGAGGGAGTATGGAGAGGAGATGGTGCGATAATAGGAACAATACCTATTCACTATTTGATTGATTAGTAATGTAAATCACCTGTTTCATCTTTGGTGATACCCCCAAAGATACCCCCAATGGATTTTTTGTCATTATGGAAATGTCATACTAAGTTGCCTAATCCCTCACATGACAGCTTAATGCCCTGAACTTACGAATAAAATGTGCTAACATTACGAAGAAATCCACAGAGTATGAGCATGCTGTAGCAGGTTGATATATAAGGGTTGTTGTTAACACTCAACACAGGCTCAGATGTTCAAAATAATGTGATCAAGTCCACATTCTTGCATTCTATGTAAATGGAGAAAACAGGAATGAAACCACACAGCAAAATTTATATATAAATTAAATCTGACTCGTTCTGTTTTATAAAGTTAAATATTACATGAGAAAGGATTATATATGAGCACAGTCAAGAAAATTGATACCATTTCATCTTACTTCAAAATTCCCCCTTCAATACTTGATCAATTAGATGTTGTTGATGTTCTGTTAGAATCAGATACATTGCTTTTTATTGACCCAATGCTACTCCCTGAAAGTAAACATTCAGAAATGAAAGATGATGCAGATCAAAAATACATCGACACTTTCACAAAAATAATAAAGCTGCTTAGTGCATGCAAAATAGATAATGACAGTGATATTGCATGGAGAACTGCAAAAAAATTATTTTCATTTTCCGAAATAGGCTGGACATGTCTGGGTTATGGCTCATCAGCCAAAGGCTCAGGATTTGGACCTCAGCTTGTTAATAATACGATGAAAACTGCTCATCAAATTGTAAGTATGGATATTGATGATCCTGATTTATTCATGGTTATGTCATTATTTGAAGAAGGCATTGGGGCTGACCGAATTAGTGACATGACCACCAATATAATATTTGATGCCTTAGTTAAATTTTCAGAAAGAGTAAACATAACACTTAAGATCCCAACAAAAGAATTCACTTTTAAAGGGAATAAATACAACACCCCCCACAATCCATTAACAAATAAGCCACTAATATTAGTTCCTAAAGATATTGTCCGCGACTTACCAATTTCTACAGATTGGAGTGGTGCTGTCCACACAATGAAGGAGAACACTGACTTAAGAGACAGAATCAATACAAATATTGGTAATCTCCTCGCATCTATGACCAAAAATCAAAAAGAGGAAGCCAAACGTCGAGCTTTAGAGAAAAAAGAATATTTTGAGGATTTGCTAACATTAATAAAAGAAGTAGAAAAAGAGCCCTACGATTTCAAAGCGGATAGAAACGGTGAATTATTCTGGTTAAGATTGGCATCTTCAATAGACAAGAAATATCCGTTTAATCTGTCAGGATATAATAAAAAACTAACTTTGGATGATGTTGAACATCTTGTAAGCGACATTTTAAATCAATTCAAGGATCTCATTGAAAACAAAGGGTTATGGAAAGAAATGTGGGCTGATGATAAAAAGCCACGTAAAGAAAAAGCTGCACAACGTTTGCTATTTGCTGTTGCATATTCATATTGTAAAGCAAACAACTTAGATATAAGTCCTGAAGCCGACTCAGGAAATGGCCCCGTTGACTTTAAGCTTTCACAAGGCTTTGAACAAAAAGTATTAGTGGAAGTAAAACTCTCGTCTAATGGAAAGTTATTGCACGGATATGAAAAACAGCTTGAAATTTATAAAAAAGGGGATGACACTGAACGTGCATTTTTCGTAATAGTTGATATTGGCTATATCGGAGACAAATATCAAAAAGTTCAGCAAGCCAGAATTGCTGCCGAAAAAGAAGGAAAGAAAGTTTCAAAAATTATTCACATCGATGCTCAACAAAAAGACTCCGCCAGCAAACGCATTTAAATTTACTCAATGCTGGCTAAATTGAACATACGAAAACCTGAGTCAGGTCACCGCATAAAAATAGTATCTGCGAGCAGTTCCACCGAACGATATTGCAGGAGTTTTATCAGGTGACCTTCCGCAAAAATTGTACGGAGATCTCGGCACATTACAGTCGGATTTTGATGAATGGCTGGCTCACTATAATAATGAAAGCACCCATCAGGTAAAAATGTGCTGTAGGCGAACGCCAATGGAAACGTTACTTGATGGGACACTCATCTGAGTCAAGAAAAATTTAACCCAGATGTAATCTGACAGATTCCTGTATAAATAACCAGCAACTGTCAGATTAGGCCTGAGCTAATACACGCACATTGGTTTTGACCAGATTGGACACTCCAAATTTGACAGTCAGGGCTGTCCTTATCCATTGCTTCATCTCAGGTATCGAAAGCATACCGAAAATTGACTACCGCGCCCTCTGGGGCTTGCTCAACAGTTCACCGACCTAAAAGCGAGTTTTAGGCCGGTTCACCGTTCGGACGTGAGAAACATGATTAGGACTTGGATTTATTTAAAACACTTTCGATATAGGCTTGGCCTTGTGCTTTGTGCTTTGTGCTTTGTAGGTATCAACATCACTCTCATGAATATTGGGCATATTAAGCAAAACCCCAAAGACTAATTCTTTATCTACATAACTAATATCACATTCTAAGACTTTGGCAACCTCTGTACCGAAAATAATTTTCTTACGTGTGTTTTCTTTTTTTGTTGTTTCTTTTTAGCTTCCAAGAAGTATAGACGTTCCTGTGCTGAAGCAATTTGTTGTTTGATTGTTTTTGTTGTCATTTATCTTCTCCCCAATGTTTTCTCTTGTTGGCATACGGGACATCAGCATAATCATAATCTTGTCCAATTTTTTTCTTGATTGATTTTATTTTTATCTTGAACTGTTGTTTAATCTGTCGCTGTTTTGCTTGTTCCCGTATATTAATTACTATTTTTTCGGCTTCTAAATAGGTTTATTCTGTATCGGTATAGATACCATCATCAAGAAGTCGCTTGGCTTCCCAATCAATGGCTTCATCGTTATTTTTATACATTAAACCCCCTAATACTTTTAATGTATAATTCAATTAAAATAATTATCAATACAAAAGGGAATTAATTTTCTAAGAAATAAACCTAGTTAAAAACCCGTAAACGTAATAGCCCCCAAGAGGGGCTAGAGTCATGTTAGCATCGGTTCAAATTATCGTTCTTTGCTGAGCATTATTTATGTTTTTCGATTCCTTTAGTATTAATTAGATGCTTACTCATCTTATAATGATATGGAATCATGACAGCATAAGAAAATATTTCCTCATCCGTTATAAACTTCCTGCCTTTATTTTCATCAAGATACTTAACAAAATAAGAGTATACCTCTTTATCGTATACATTTAATTCCCTAGCTCGATCATGAATTTCTATTAAGCCATGAGAATATTCAATAACATTGAACTCTTTATTTTTACCTTGTGCAATAGAAATTAAATATGCAGAAATTATTTTATCCATTATCAAATTCAACTTACTCAAAACAGCCTCACTATGTGCTGTTTCTAATTTCTCGTTTATAGATGCCAACTCAGAGTTTTTAGATTCAATTTCTAATGATAAATTACCCGCCCTCTCATTTAGATCTTTGATTTTTTCTGTTTGAACGTGCAAATCATTTTTTATTTTTGCAGTTTCCTTGCCCAGTCTTTCATTGTCAGTTTGAATATTTACTTTCTCTTTCCTTAAATCTTGCAATTCCGACTCTTTTTGAAATACAGGGTGTATTGTGTGAAAATAGATCCAGATACCAAAAATAAAACTAACAACAGTAATTATTTTTGTAATTACGTCTAAAACACCATCATCTCGTTTAAAGAAATTCACTTTAAAATCACCTTACATTAATATTATTCAAAGTAAATACAACAACACTCCAGAACAGCCATTACTAATTTTTTGTCTAATACTCGCTGCGTTACTTATTTTTATTTATTAGTTTTTTATTTCACCTGTCGCGTCTCCATCCTAAGTTTACATCGTAACCAGAGAGTTGTGCAACAGAGAAAAATACCGATAAATGCTACTATGCCTCTGTTTTAACTTACTCCACCTTACGGCGGGGTAAGTTAAAACCACCATTGTCATTCGGACATTACATAAAACCCATCTATGTAATATTGCGGAATACTTCGCCCTTTCATCAAGATTGCGCCGCTTAATTCGGCATTTTGTTTTACAGGCATTCATATATTTCGTATTAATTAAGTAGAGGGTTTTACATTGTTAGAAAAAACAATGCCCACTTATACACTCACTTCGTGAGCGTGTGGGGTCTACCGACGGTTGCCTGCCGCAGGCTAAAATAAAAACCAAGGTCAATACATAGAGTTTTTCTTGCGAAAAACTAACAGCAACATAGCGATATTTGAGGGTATTTTTTAAATGACGATTTTTCATCTGGAGTTTAAAATTGTGAAACTTTCTGAAGGCATGTCTTCCTGTAGGAAGGCTGCCTACCATGCGCGTTGCAGAATAACAGATTATCGTACTGGCAATACCTACGATTTCAGCCACAAAACAGATTTATTCCATCATCAGATATTAGCACCAGTTTCCGCACCTGCTCATATTATCGAAAACCCAACCACTTTGTGGAATGAAGTTGAAAGGGTTGAGCGTCAGAAAGATGGTCAAACAGCTCGTTATTTTTATGTAGCTATTCCCTGTGAACTTAGCAATGAAGACAAGATAAAATTGGTTGTTGAATACTGCCAGGCAAATTTCGTTGATAAGGGCATGATTGCCGATATCGCATTTCACGATCTTGATGGTAATAATCCCCATGCGCATGTGATATTGGCATTAAAACCGATAACCGCTGATGGCTTCGGTAAAAAAGAAAAAAGCTGGAACGACAAGAAAAACGTAGATTGCCAATCGCTATCTTACTGTTGCTGGCAGCAATGAGCGTATTGATCACAGCTCTATTCATACCCAATACAATGAAGCACTCGAAAACGCCACGATCACCTTAGACGTTGAGGAAAAAGCGTTATGGCTTGCCAAGGCTACGTTAACCTGCCGACCAGCTATGCAGCGTGTTCATCGTGCTAAGTGGAACAGCGGAAGCGCTAAGAAGCAGCGTGCAGCGGAACAGGCTGTTCGTGATGAAATGAAACAGGAAGCTGTAGCCACATATCATACCTTTAAAGATTTAGATCTGCAGATTGTGGTAGACCTCAACAGTTTCACGGTAACTGAACTGTCTGAGCCAGTAGAAATTATCTTAACCGATACAGGCTCACAATCAGTATCATCTACTGGCCAAAAGTCTGTTCTGGTTGCCCCTAATCCTCATTCACGCACTAAATTGAAAACTACTTCCTCTCAACACTCGGTGCAATTAAACGCGCTCCTGTTAAATCTAAGAGAAAGCAGGTTAAACCACAGAAGGAAAGTCTTTTTAAACGCTTTACCTTACTGGTAGTGACATTCTTTAAGGGAAATTTTGTCTGGGTCAAGGAGAAACCAGTACCTGTTTCCGTTGATGGCGAACATGATAAACGTATTGTCGAAAACTATGTCTTTGACGAAGTTCAGGGGGTCTATGTTTCACGTTCTGAACATAAAAAACGACTCAGGTTTAACAGTGATACTTACAGACCAACCAAGTATGAGATTAGACGCTTCCCGAATCCTCCTAAAGAAGAGCAGCACATGGTCGATAATGATCTAGACCATACACCTGCTCCACCACCAGTATTAGAAAGAAGCAGGAATCATTCATCATTGAAGCCATCGGAGTTAAACAAAATAAAATTCAACATTTAAAAAATCACAATTAAGATTGTATTTAATAATAAAAAATATTGCCAACAAAATTTATGACCATTATAGATAATTATCACTCAAATTCTTAACTTTGTATAAATAACAGTTTACCAGTAATCAACTTGATTTTTTTGACATGATAATTATAATTACCTTGCAAAAAAACAATACCCAACTAGAATTACTACAGAGGCACTTATGATTATCGAAAGTGATTTAAGAGACTTAATATATAATAAAATAGAAATCATTAGTCATGATCTAACAGTGATTGAAAAAGAAAAATACATACCAAATACGATTGGCACGAGAGGATTTATTGACATATACGCAAAAGATAAAAATAACAATCACGTAATAATCGAACTAAAAAGAAGCAATCAAACTGCCAGACAAGCTTTACACGAAGTAATAAAATACGCAGAAGGAATAAAGTCACACTTCGGAGCAACTGATGGTGAAATAAGAATAATCATTGCATCTACTGAATGGAATGAATTATTAGTCCCATTCTCACACCTAGTCCATAAGAGTCCATTTTCTTTACAAGGAGTAAAAATCAACCTTGATGGTAAAAATATAACCACGGAAAGCATTGAACCACTAAGTTATAACAAAGGGAGATTTATATCGCCATACTATACTGTCTATTGGTATAAGGACAAAATTAGTTTAAATAAAGGAATCTCATCGATAAAAAAAATATTCGAAAAATCTGGGATAAACCATTTTTTACTAACTGTTTTTAACACAGAAAAACCTATACCATCTCCATCGAAAGAAAGACGGATAGCTGTACTAAAAGAAATGGCAAAATTTAGCAATATGGATTTTATTGATCATGAAACTGAATTATATTCACATATAGTATTCTTATCTATACAGGCTATTTCTTCAGAAGAACAATTAGATATAATCAAATTAACTAAATCTGAGGAAACTTATAATGATGTATTAGTATCTATCTCAGATTTAGATGAAGATGAAAAATCTGATTATTTATATGAATACACTTTAGATCTCGAAGGCACACACTATGATGATATTGAGATAGGTGGGACAGCAAAATTTTCATTATATTTCAATACGCAATATATTTTATTTGAAAAAATAATCAGAGAAGGTTTTTTTTCTTTAAATAAAAACCTAACAGATGAAACCATTTTAAATGAGTTGAAAGGAAACAAGGGGAATTCATATCATAAGTTAAAATGTGAGATTAGCATTAGTGATACAAAACAATTAAGCATTTTAAAAGAAGATATTCAATCATTACTCGAGACTAATCAGGCATGGCAGAATCAAATACTGCAAATAATTAATGAGTTAGAAAAAAACCACCCTGACTCATTCATTCAAATTGATATTCACCATCCTCGTACAGCATTATTTTCAATTTATTACACCATTAAACATGGTATTGAGGATGGCATTTACCTTCCATATTATTTATTGTCATTGAAAGATCGAGACAATAATAATATAAAAAACTTTTATGGATGTTTACAAAATACAAGCGAGAGCTTTTCATTCGATGAATTAATAGAGAAATACTATGATGGCAATATATCCAGTCTAATTTTCACGATGACATGGGGAGGGTCAGATGAACGAGACGAAGAAATTTTAGATGATGCTGGCTTATGCTATATGAGTTTTTTCCATGATATTGTTAATGATAAAAAATACTCTCTAATTAATAACAAGTGGAGAAGTGAGAATATTAAGAGCATTCTTGATAACTTCCTTGAATTTACAGAAAGAAATCATGATTTAGTAAATAATTTGATAAGTGAGATATCATTTTTTGATCAGGGTAATATCTTCTCAGCTCCAGATATTGATACGCACATAATAATTGAAAGGTCTGAAGTTGAAGCCGGAGATTTATCAAAAATTCATGATTTCATGACTTTTGCAACATCATCATTTTCTGCAATGCGTTATTTTCAAGGAAAAGTAGATATATCCATCAATGGATATGATAATGATAATGAGTTATTTATGATTGATGAGGTTAAGGATTTTTTGAGAAAGGTCAATACCGAAATAAGCTATTTGTTTTTCTTTCTCAATCCCAATTCCCCTATCAATATTTTGAAAATACTATACTTGTGTTTTGTAAAAATAGAAAATCCCATCATTCATTCAAATGGGATAATGGAAATCAATATAACACCCCATGAAGAAGATATTTTTTTTCACACCCAATTTGCTGGATTGAATGAACTTACAGAGCTTTGCAATATGGATCTTGATAAAAACAAAGAAATAACATCTTCAATAATGGAAAGCATAGGAATAAAAACTGATTTATAGTTTATTATCGGGTCATAATTTCAATGCGAAATATGGCCTATTTTTCAGAATTACATACTACATTCTTCGCCTAAAAAACATTATAATGAAAGAGAACCGTGCCAGTAATAAACCTAGCGACAGCGGCTATAGGTAGGCCGACTGTAGCTCTGGCAATAAATGATATACCAATAAAGGCTTACAAACAAAAAATGGTAGCTCCCCTGTCTTCCATCTTTTTAAACACGTTTAGCAGTTCCAACGGCTTGATGTCTGCAACAGGACGTTGACCAATGAACGGGATGACGTCTTTGTTGAACACTTCAGGAATGTCAGAGGCATAACCCGCTGAGCATTTCTTCACTTTCATGCTGTGCCATTCGAGCGCAATTTGCTGAAAAGTGTTTTTTACTTCTTTGATGTGGGCTTGTTTGCTTTCTTGCTTAAACGCACTCGGATCAACGCCATTAACCAGCAGCTTTTTAGCCTCATCTCTTTTGCTTCTGGCATCGGCTAAGGTAATGGTCGGGTAGACGCCAAACACCACACGTTTTTCTTTACCTGCGATGCGGTATTTCATGCGCCAGCTTTTAGTGCCGTTCGAGAACACCTCCAGATACATGCCCCCACCATCCGCTAACTTGTAGGGTTTATCTTTTGGCTTGGCAGTCTCTACCTATCTGGCATTGAGCTTCATTTGGGGGCATCTCCTCTAGACCGAACACGATATGCCCCCACCGATACCCCCAACTCACCGTAGATTTCTGTGAACGTGAGTAGACGAGCAGAGACAATAAGGGCCGTGAAACCGCGTATTATAAGGGTTTAAAGGGTGTTTAAGTAGACTTAGGGAGACGTTAAAATAGGTAGGATGGTGCCGATAATAGGAGTCGAACCTACGACCTTCGCATTACGAATGCGCTGCTCTACCAACTGAGCTATATCGGCATCGAGTCGGGCCTGCGGGGCAAGCCGGAAGTGCGTTGAACAAGGTAGACCTGCGCGCGAAATGAGTCAATAGCCCGCCGGGGCGTTTGGTTGTTTTGCAAGCAACCAGACTGTCGTGCAGTCCCCCTTTTCCAAAAACAATCAGGGCGCAGCATGCTGCGCCCTGACCTCTTTATTACCGCAATCCGGCCTTAGCTGCGCACCAGATCGTCGCCGTAGCCAATCCACTTGTAGGTGGTCAGCGCGTCCAGGCCCATCGGGCCGCGGGCGTGCAGTTTCTGGGTGCTCACCGCCACTTCCGCGCCCAGGCCGAACTGGCCGCCGTCGGTGAAGCGAGTGCTGGCGTTAACGTACACCGCCGAGGAGTCCACCGCGCGCACGAAGTGCTCGGCGCTGCTGAGCGAGCGGGTGAGGATCGCGTCGGAGTGGTTGGTGCCGTGGGTGCGGATGTGGTCGATGGCCTGATCGATATCGTCCACCAGCAGCACGTTCAGATCCAGCGACAGCCATTCGTCGTCGTAATCCTCCGCATTCACCGGCACCACCGTCGCCGGGCCGCCCTGCAGCAGCGGCAGCGCGTTTTCCGCCGCGTGCAGCGTCACGCCCGCCGCCGCCATTTTGGCGCTCAGCGCCGGCAGGAACTCGGCGGCGATGCTGCGGTTCACCAGCAGCGTCTCCAGCGAGTTACAGGCGCTCGGGCGCTGGATCTTGGCGTTTTCAATCACCGTCAGCGCCTTGTCGAAATCGACATCGGCATCCACGTAGGTGTGGCACACGCCGATGCCGCCGGTGATCACCGGAATGGTCGATTGCTCGCGGCACAGCTTGTGCAGGCCGGCGCCGCCACGTGGGATCAGCATGTCGACATAGCGATCCAGGCGCAGCAGTTCGTTCACCAGCGCGCGATCCGGGCTGTCGATCGCCTGCACCGCCGCCGCCGGCAGGCCGCACTGTTCCAGCGCCTGCTGGATCACTTTCACCGTCGCCTGGTTGGTGTTGTGTGTCTCTTTCCCGCCGCGCAGGATCACCGCGTTGCCGGTCTTCAGGCACAGGCTGGCGACGTCGATGGTGACGTTCGGCCGCGCCTCGTAAATCACGCCGATCACGCCGAGAGGCACCCGGCGGCGCTCCAGCTTCAGCCCGCTGTCCAGCAGGTTGCCGTCCAGCACGTGGCCGACCGGATCGTTCAGGCGGCACACCTGGCGCACGTCGTTGGCGATCGCCGCCAACCGCGCCGGGGTCAGCAGCAGGCGATCGAGCAGCGCTTCGCTCATGCCGGTGGCGCGCGCCTGCGCCATGTCTTGTTCGTTCGCCAGCAGGATCGCTTCACTGTTGGCTTCCAGCATGTCGGCCATCACCGACAGCACCTGATTCTTCTTCGCCGTGCTCAGCACCGCCAGCTGCCAGGAGGCCTGCTTGGCGGCCTTCCCCATCTGCTCCAGCATGCTCACTCCTTAACTGACAATCATATCGTCGCGGTGCACTGCCACCGGACCGTATTCGTAACCGAGGATCTCGCTGATTTCCTGCGAGTGGTGCCCGGCGATCATGCGCATCGCATCGCTGTTATAGCGGCTGACGCCGTGCGCCAGATCGCGCCCCGCCAGGTTGCGGATGCGGATCACTTCGCCGCGCGAGAAATCGCCCTTCACTTCGCGGATGCCCTTCGGCAACAGCGAGCTGCCGCGCGCCATCATCGCTTCCACCGCGCCGTCGTCGACGGTGATCTCACCGGCCGGCGGCGCGCCGAAGATCCAGCGCTTGCGATTTTCCAGCGGGGTTTCCAGCGCGTGGAAACGGGTGCCCACCGGTTTGCCTTCGATCACGTCCGCCACCACGCCCGGCTTGCTGCCCGCGGCGATCACCACGTCGATGCCGGCGCGGCAGGCCACGTCGGCCGCCTGCAGCTTGGTGCCCATGCCGCCGGTGCCCAGGCCGGAGACGCTGTCGCCGGCGATAGCGCGCAGCGCGTCGTCGATGCCGTGCACTTCACGGATCAGTTCGGCCTGCGGGTTGTTGCGCGGATCCGCGGTGTAGAGGCCCTGCTGATCGGTCAGCAGCAGCAGTTTGTCGGCCCCGGCCAGAATGGCCGCCAGCGCCGACAGGTTATCGTTGTCGCCCACCTTGATTTCGGCGGTGGCGACGGCGTCGTTCTCATTGATTACCGGCACGATGCGGTTGTCCAGCAGCGCCGTCATGGTGTCGCGCGCGTTGAGGAAGCGCTCGCGGTCTTCCAGATCGGCGCGCGTCAGCAGCATCTGCCCGACGTGGATGCCGTAAATGGAGAACAGCTGTTCCCACAGCTGGATCAGCCGGCTCTGCCCCACCGCCGCCAGCAGCTGCTTGGAGGCGATGGTGGCGGGCAGCTCGGGGTAGCCCAGGTGTTCGCGCCCGGCGGCGATGGCGCCGGAGGTGACGATGACGATGCGGTGGCCCGCGGCGTGTTGCTGCGCGCACTGGCGCACCAATTCGACGATGTGGGCGCGGTTCAGACGCAGCGATCCGCCGGTCAACACGCTGGTGCCCAATTTCACAACCAATGTCTGGCTGCCGTTCATAGTATTTCTGCCGTGTAATATACCCGTCATCTTTCAAGCTGCAGCGTTGTTGGCTGCACGCACTCACCCCAGTCACTTACCTCAGTAAGCTCCTGGGGATTCCTGCGCTTGCGCCTAGCCGCAACTCGAAAGCTATAGGGTATGATGAGAATAAGGGTGCAAAGGTCTTTGTAACAGGAGAGACGCGTTATGCCAACAGGCACAACGCGAAATCAGCACAATACGTGGTCAAACGGGGTCAGGCGGAGAGTTTGATCAGTTTTTCTTTGAAATCGTCGGCGGGTTCCAGCCCCAGCTCCATGGTCGCCAGCAGTTCGCCGAGGCGGCGATGGAAGTCGCGCAGGGTGTCTTCCAGCTTGGCACTCACTTCATCATCCTTAATGTTTTGCGCCGTCCAGTCGCCTTCCTTGTCGAACAGGCCGAATTGGTACGAATAGGTGAAGCGCGCCTCTTCCGCCTGCAGCTCCATCCACCAGCCCCAGAACTCACGCTTCTCCGGAGCGGGCTTTACATTGACGCAGACGGCCAAACAATCAAAGAAAAAACGGTCGTTTTCACATTGCCCTTCACGCAGGTACGGCCCCAAGCTGGCAAAACGTTTCATTAGTCGGCTTTTAGGGTGACCACTCGGTAACGTCATTCTCTAACCTCCTCAATGTAGACCACTCTTTTTAACAAACTGTTAAAATTTAGCAACTAATTAACGCATTTTGTCCCTCAGCCAACCGGACATCTGCAGCAACGCCCGGTGGAAGCTGTCGTAAACCGGGGTGCGCGGGATGGCGACCAGCTTGCCGCTCACCGAGGAAGTGACGATCAGCTGCGACTCTTCTTTCGGGCTAAGCGTATCGCGCTCCCAGTAGCCGGAGATCATCGGCGTCGGGCAACGGCGCCCCAGCAACCCCTGCATTTTCAGCGAGTAGCTGTTCAACTCCACTTTCAGCACGTTGTCGGAGGCATTGGCCATGCCCATGCGGCTGGCCAGCACGTCCATATACATGTCCGGCACGTTCAGCTGGGTGCTGCTGTCGCACAGCAGGCGATGCACCACCGGCCCCAGGCAGGCCACGCCGCGCAGCCGCTGCGGCTCCAGATAGGCCAGCCGCACCGCCACGTTGGCGCCGAAGCGGAAGCCGAAGGCGCTCACCCGCTGATGATCCACCCACGGCACCGAGGCCAGCTGGATCAACACTTGTTGGTGCAGGTAGCTGGAGTCCTGCGTCAGCTTCCATTTGCAGGAGGAACCTATCGACGGCATGTCGAGCGTCAGCATGGCGATGCCGTGCGGCGCCAGGTAGTCGCGGAACAGGCGATGATAGTCAGTCTGCAGCGTATCGAGACTGCCGCACATCAGCACCGTCGGGAACGGCGCTTCGCCCTTCTCGGGCATGTGCAGGAAACCGGTGACGCAACCGCCGCCTTCGATGCGGAACTCCAGCTCTTTCAACTGATACGGCAACAGCAGCGCCGCCTCTTCATAAGCGCGGTTGGCGAGCATCTCCGCCTGTTCAGCCAACTCGTCGCCCTTCAGATGCGGGTAGCCGGCGATGCTGTACAGGCTCGCGGCCTTCAGCCAGTACTCGCCGCCGAGCAGCGGATCCTGCTGCTCCGTCGCCCGCTGCTGCCACTGCATGCCCTGATGGCTCCACTCGTAGATCCAGTTGCCGTTGCGGTAGCCCACCACGGTATCCAGCCGCTGCGGATTGCTGCGCTCGGCGTCCGAGGCGGCGATGCGCGCCAGCACTTCGTGGATTTCGATCGGGCTGACGCCGCGCCAGGCCCACAGCAGCGGATTCAGCATGCGGTACCAGCTGCCGGTGGTGTCGCCTTCCAACGCGGAATGCATGGCGGCGCTCACTTTGTTGCGCGCGCGCAGCACCAGCGTCGAGGTTTCAGGGTGTTTGAATTTGGGCTTGAAAAGAATTTCAGAAAGGTTGGCCTGTGCCATGGTAACAACAGCCTCCGTAAATCTGGCGATAGGCCGCAACAGGCCTACTTAACTGGAGGTAGTGTACCTAACTCTGGCGGGATAAACCAAGATAACGCAAACGCCCGGCATAACCGGGCGTCAGGCGGCTGACAAAGGAGGAAAAAGCGTGGTTTTTCCTCCTTTGTGGTCAACGGCCGAAAATCAATAAATTGATTTTCCTTATTTTTTATATCTTGCCTTCGGTAAGCCTGACAACGCCATCACGTTTATCATTAAACAAACGCCCGGCATAACCGGGCGTTGACTTGGAACTGGCTGGGCTTAGCGACCGCCGATAGGGGGAACGAAGCTGACACCCATGTCCCACGGCTGCTCAATCCAGGTGTCCTGCGGGATGTCGATCACGTAGTCGTCCACCAGCGGACGGCCCGCCGGCTTGGCGAAGATGGTGACGAAATGCGCTTTCGGGTACATGTCGCGAATCGCTTTTGCGGTGCCGCCGGTATCCACCAGATCGTCCACCACGATGAAGCCTTCACCGTCGCCTTCGGCGCGCTTGAGCACTTTCATTTCGCGCTGGTTGTCATGGTCATAGCTGGAAATGCAGACGGTATCCACATAGCGGATGCCCAGCTCGCGCGCCAGCAGGCCCGCCGGCACCAGGCCGCCGCGGCTGACGGCAATGATGCCGGTCCATTTGTCGGCAGGCAGCAGGCGGTGCGCCAGCTTGCGTGCATGTATTTGCAGCATATCCCAGGTAACAACGTATTTTTCGCTCATAGAATCGTGTCCCAGCCGGTTGGTGAAGCGGCTTACTTTATAGTTCAGGGGAAAAAAGGTTGCGCGAGATTATAGAGACTGGCCGCGTTGAATTCCAGCTGTACCGAGGAAAACCTCGCGATTTCCGCCGGGCGGCTTTTCGGTGATTGATGCTGAAAAAGCGAGCGTTCCCGCCGCGAAGCCGTGTGATCAAGCGCTTAAACCGCACAATACGGGGGGCGCACCGCCGGAAATAAAGTGATATTCTCTGACGATCGTGCCACGACGCACAGATACCCGCTCACCTTAACCGCGCGGCACGCCCGTCCTGTCGGAGCCTGCCGTCACAGGAGACTTATAGTGTCTGAATTGTCTCAGCTTTCGCCACAGCCGCTGTGGGATATTTTCGCCAAGATCTGTTCTATCCCGCACCCTTCTTATCATGAAGAAGCGCTGGCGCAGCACATCCTCACCTGGGCCAAAGAAAAGAACCTGCACGCTGAGCGCGATCGGGTCGGCAATATCCTGCTGCGCAAGCCGGCCACCAAAGGCATGGAAAACCGCAAGCCGGTCGCGCTGCAGGCGCACCTGGACATGGTGCCGCAAAAGAATAACGACACCGTGCACGACTTCGCCAAGGATCCGATCCAGCCTTATATCGCCGGCGAGTGGGTGAAAGCGCGCGGCACCACGCTGGGCGCCGACAACGGCATCGGCATGGCCTCCGCCCTGGCGGTGCTGGCCGACGACAGCGTTGAGCACGGCCCGCTGGAAGTGCTGCTGACCATGACCGAAGAAGCCGGCATGGACGGCGCCTTCGGGCTGCAGCCGAACTGGCTGCAGGCGGACATCCTGATCAATACCGATTCCGAAGAAGAAGGCGAAATCTACATGGGTTGCGCCGGCGGCATCGACTTCATCACCACCCTGCCGCTGCAGCGCGAAGCGGTGCCGGCCGGTTACCAAACCCTGAAGCTGACCCTCAAGGGCCTGAAAGGCGGCCACTCCGGCGCCGAGATCCACGTCGGGCTGGGCAACGCCAACAAACTGCTGGCGCGCTTCCTGTTCGCCCATGCGGCGGCGCTGAACCTGCGCGTGCTGGACCTGAACGGCGGCACCCTGCGCAATGCCATCCCGCGTGAAGCCTCCGCGGTGGTAGCGGTGCCGGCGGACAAAGCCGACGCGCTGAAAGCGCTGAGCCAGGAGTTCCTGGCCGTGCTGCAGAACGAACTCTCCGCCAAAGAGAAGAACATCACCGTGCTGCTGGAGCCGGCCAACAGCGCTTCGCAGGCGCTGAGCGCCGACAGCCAGCAACGCTTCCTGGCGCTGCTGAACGGCACGCCGAACGGCGTGATCCGCATGAGCGACGCGGTCAAAGGCGTGGTGGAAACCTCGCTGAACGTCGGGGTGGTCACCACCAGCGAAAACGAAGCGGAAATCATCTGCCTGATCCGCTCCCTGATCGACAGCGGCAAAGACTACGTGGTCGAGATGCTGACCGCGCTGGGCCAGCTGGCCGGCGCCAAAGTGGCGCCGAAGGGCGGCTACCCGGGCTGGCAGCCGGACGCCGACTCGCCGGTGATGCACCTGGTGCGCGAGCTGTATCAGGATCTGTTCAACAAGACGCCGAACATCATGGTGATCCACGCCGGCCTGGAATGCGGTCTGTTCAAAAAGCCGTATCCAAACATGGACATGGTATCGATCGGGCCAACCATCACCGGCCCGCACTCGCCGGATGAGCAGGTGCATATCGAAAGCGTCGGTCTGTACTGGAAGCTGCTGACCTCGTTGCTGAAAGCGATCCCTGAACGCTCGTAATCTGCGCGCTTAACGCAAAAAGCCGGCGACTTGCCGGCTTTTTTATTCCCAAGGTAGCGCCAACTGCCGCTCCAGCTGCGGATCGAGCAGCGTCACATGCAGCCCCACCAGCCGCACGCCGCGCCCTTCTCGCCGCTCGCGCCACGCCTGCCGCGCCACCTCCAGCAAATCCTGCCGGTTCAGCACCGGGAACACGTGTTCCTGAGTGGTTTGCTGAAAATCCTGAAACTTCAGCTTCACGCCTTGCCGGGCGATGTGCAGATCCGGCTTCACCTTGCGCAGCCGCATCTCCAGCTCGGGGTAGAGTTTGTCGATAATCAGCGTTTCGCAGTCTTCCCAATCGTGAATGTCTTCCGCCAACGTGCGCTCCACCCCCACCGATTTACGCAGCCGCTCCGCCGAGATTTCGCGCCGATCGATGCCCTGACACCGCTCCCACAGCACCCGGCCGAACTTGCCGAAACGCTTGAGCAACTGCGCCAAATCGTATTGCTGCACGTCGGCGCAGGTGATGAGCCCCACCTCTTCCAGCCGCTTGGCGGTCACCTTGCCGACGCCGGGGATCTTGCTGAGCGGCAGCTGCTGCAAAAACGCCGGTACCTGCGCCGGCGTGATCACGTATTGCCCGTTCGGCTTGTTCATCTCGGAGGCGATTTTGGCGAGAAACTTGATTGGCGCGATGCCGGCCGAGGCGGTGAGGTTCAGCTCGTCGGCGATCGCCTGACGGATCTCCTGGGCGATCAGCGTCGCCGAGCCATTGCATTGCGGGCTGTCGGTCACGTCGAGATAGGCTTCATCGAGCGACAGCGGCTCGATCAACGGGGTGTAGCGGGCGAAGATTTCACGGATGTGTTGCGAAGCCTCTTTGTAGGCCGCCATGCGCCCCGGCAGCAGGGTGAGATGCGGACATAGCTTGAGCGCCATCGCCGTGGACATGGCGCTATGCACGCCGTAGCGCCGCGCCGGGTAGTTGGCGGTGCTGATCACCCCGCGCCGATCGGCGCTGCCGCCAATCGCCAGCGGGATATCGCGCAGGCTGGGATCGTCGCGCATTTCCACCGCCGCGAAGAAGCAGTCCATATCGACATGAATGATTTTACGCATCGCACCCTCCAGTAATACTGTATAAGTATACAGTCAGATACCGAAAGCTCAAGGCCGCAGGCTTCGATGAAAGCGCCGTTTCCGCCAGATATTTCCGCGTTGTTAAAAAAGCTTAATTTTTCAATAGTATGATTTCCGCCATCCCGTGCGGCTCACCATAACGATAACGACAAGGTACTCTACATGATCAGATTTTCTTATTTGCTGCTGGCTTCCGCGCTGTCGCTGAGCGCGCTGGCGGCCAGCGCTGCCGGTCACGCGCCGGCGATCGTCGCCCACCGCGGCGGCACCGCCGATGCGCCGGAGAACACCCGCATCGCCATCGAAACCGCTCTGAAAAACGGCGCCGACGCCGTTTGGATCACCCTGCAAGCATCCAAAGACGGCGTCATCGTGCTGTATCGCCCCTCAGATCTGAAGGCGCTGACCAACCGGCAGGGCCCGGTTTCTGCCTATACTGCCGCGCAGTTGGCCGAGACCGATGCCGGCTGGGCGTTCGCCAAAGGCGATGCGCATCCGTTCCGCGGCCAGGGCATCGGCATTCCGCGGCTGGATGAGGTGTTGAAGGCCTTTCCGCGCGTGACTTTCTATCTGGACATCAAATCCCCGGATGCCGATCCGGCGCAGTTTGGCCAGGCGCTGCTGGCGACGCTGGAAAGCACCGACAGCCTGAATCGCACCCGCGTCTACTCTACCGACGCCAAATACCTGCAGGCGCTGCCGCCGGCCGTCCCGCGCTTCGAAAGCCGCGACGAAACCCGCACGCTGCTGGCCAACGTCACCATGGCGCACCAGTGCGATGTCAAACCGGACAACCGGCAGCCGCGCTGGTACGGGCTGGAGCTGAAGCGCGAGGTGGAAGTGGTGGAGAAGTACACCCTCGGCGAAGGGCGGTCGAAGGCGTTTCTGACCTGGGATAAAGAGTCGATGGATTGTTTCCGCTCGCAGGGCCCGGCGCACATCATTCTGTTCGGCGTCAACACGCCGCAGGCGTATCAGCAGGCGCTGGCGCTGGGCGCCGACGGCGTGATGGTCAACTCGCCGGCCGAGGCGAAAAGTTTCCGCAAGGCGAAATAAATCACCGGTTACGGCATAAGGCGGTTCGTCATCCCGCCTTATGCCCGTATGGCTTTCAATATCCGTTAGCGAGCAGGAACCACCTGGATGGTGCTATTTTCATAGCGAACACTAAACCCAGCACCGAATAGCCGGGCGGCAGGCTCAAGACCTTTACTTCGTTTATCCCGCGACAACAGCGTCACCGATATCCCGTAAGACTTCCCGCCTTCGAATTTATAGTTATCGTCGGGAATGCACGTAGCCGCGGTGACCGCAGGCATCTCGTTATCCGCGAAGTGCTTGCCGAAGATAGCATTGGCGTTGCCGATTTCTTCGATAATGACGCCGGCCAAGCGTTCGTCCCCTTCAGGTTGAACCCGCACACAAACGTGGTTATCAACGACAGTGACGTTGGCCGCGTAGTTTTTTGGCCTCGGATCGTTCATGTGCATGCAGCCGACGAGCAACAAAGTTAGCGTTCCAGCCAAAATAATGCGGTTCATCCTGTTACCTCTGCTTAAGAAACTGAGAAAGCGCATATTCGTATTTTCTGGCGATCGTTTTATCCGTTACGCCCTGAAAATTCACGCCATTGTTAATCGCACCCAGCCAGATAGTGTAACCATACTTCTTCAGGAACCAATAATCAGCGATGATTGAAGCCTGCTGTTCCATGGAGTAGTTATGCAACAGCTGTTTACCATCGAGTCGATATTTGTATTCAGCAGCCCAACTCAATAACCCTCGGGTTCTCACCCACATGCCTTTTTGGTGCTGCCAGACATGGCTCATTTCGTGGATAAATACATGCTGGAAACCTGCAGCGGCCGTGGAAAAATCAGCCTTATATAAGGCTTGTCTAAACCAGACTTCTCCGTTGGGTGCCATCGCCGTTCTGTTGGCTTGCAGCCCAAACGGCAGATAGCTATCGCAGTGAACAAACACTTTTTCATAGAAAACTGACCTGCCAAACACGGAACGGGCCAAATTAATTTCACCCACCGTTAACCCCCGTTTTATCCCTTCTTGTTGTTGTCCCATCCTGGAACTCCCTAAATCCAAAAGAAACCTAATGAGACGACATTTTAACCAATCAAGTCAACAAACTAACCTAATGATAAATATCAGGAATATCCGAATAATTCTAAAATGAGAGATGTATCAACCTTACGATTTAATCCTGAGCAAGATTAAAGATTACGATGGGCGTTTTAGCGATTTCGTTAAATCAAAAGAAGTCTGGTTCTGGCAGGTGATATGAAACGAATAGCAGCAATTATTGCCGGTGCGATAATAGGTATCGGCCTCATGCTCCTGGCTTTTCCCTTTCTCTCAGACTGGATTATTGGCCACGTTGAGGGCGAGGATCAGATGTCGGCTAACTTCGAGTTGCTGGCGATTGACCTAGTGTTATGCTGTTTCATGGACGGTGTACTCGGCAACCTGGCCTATTCAAAATCAAATAACGCCCCCAAATAAAAAAACCCGGCCAGGGCCGGGCTTTCACTTCGCTACAGAATGCGGTGCTTTTCCAACTGCTCGCGCCGCTGCGCCGCTTTGGCTTCGCGCTTTTTGCGCGCATCGCACGGCTCCGGGCAGTCGCAGACTTTCTCCATGCCCAGCGCGGTGATGCCGCCGCAGCTGCCCTGCAGGCTTTTGCGTTTGAACACATAGCCCAGCGACATGCCGCCGACGATCAGCAGAAACAACACGAAGGTAGCGGCGAATACCGTCAACATAGCAACCTCACGAACGCTTTTTCAGATAGGGCTTGAACGCGTCTGAATAACGCTCCTCAAAGCCGTCGGCGGTTTTCACGATCATGAACACCGGGATGCCGAGCAGGTTGGCCAGCGCCATGCCGCGCTCCGGCCCCATCACGTTCAGGCCGGTGGACAGGCCGTCGGCGGTCATGCAGGTCGGGCTCAGCACGGTGATCGACACCAGCCGATGATGGATCGGGCGCCCGGTGATCGGATCGATGGTGTGCGAATAGCGCACCCCGTCCTGCTCGAAGTAGTTGCGATAGTCACCCGAGGTGGCGATCGACATCTCCCCCGGTTGGATCACCAGCTGCGCCTGCTGCTGCGCGCCGGCGGTCGGGCGCTCGATGGCGATGCGCCACGGCTTTTGCTCGCCGTTGCGCCCGCGGGTGCGAACTTCACCGCCGATATCCACCATGTAGTCTTTCACGTGTTGCGATTGCAGATACTCCGCCACCACGTCCACGCCATACCCTTTGGCGATCGACGACAGATCGACGTACAGCTCAGGGATGCTTTTCACCAGCGCGCTGCCCTGCACCGCCAGTTTATCGGCGCCGGTCCAGGCGCGGCGGTGCGCCAGCTCCGCCTCGCTCGGCACCTTATCCGGCCGCCCTTCCGGGCCGAAGCCCCACAGGTTGACCAGCGGCCCGACGGTCACGTCCAGCGCGCCATCGGTGACGCGATTGATGCGCAGCGCTTCGCGCACCACTTCGGCGGTGGCCGGCGAAACCGGGAACGGCCGGTCAATGTCGCGGCTGGCGTTGAAGCGGCTGAGCTCGGAATCCGGCCGGTAGGTGGACATCTGATCGTTCACCTGTTCCAGCCGTTTGTCGATCTCCGCCTGCATCTCGCGCGCCGACGGCGTATTGTCGCCGGCCACGTAACGGATCGAATACGAGGTGCCCATGGTTTTACCCGTCAGATCCACCTGTTCCGGCCCGCAGCCGGTCAGCAGCAGGGTGGCGCTCAGCGCCACGCCCGTCAGCCAGTTCTTCGTCGCCAATGCGCGCAATTTAGCCACCAAAGTCATCCAGCATGATGTTTTCGTCTTCGACGCCCAGATCTTTGAGCATCTTGATCACCGCGGCGTTCATCATCGGCGGCCCGCACATGTAAAACTCGCAGTCTTCCGGCGCTGGGTGGTTCTTCAGGTAGTTCTCCAGCAGAACATTATGGATAAAGCCGGTGTAGCCGGTCCAGTTATCTTCCGGCTGCGGATCCGACAGCGCCACGTGCCAGGTGAAGTTTTCGTTCTCCGCCTGCAGCTGGTTGAAATCGTCTTCATAGAACATCTCGCGCAGCGAACGCGCGCCGTACCAGAAAGTGATCTTGCGCTTCGAGTTCAGACGCTTGAGCTGATCGAAGATGTGCGAGCGCATCGGCGCCATGCCTGCGCCGCCGCCGATGAAGATCATTTCGGCGTCGGTGTCCTTGGCGAAGAACTCGCCGAACGGCCCGGAGATGGTCACCTTGTCGCCCGGCTTCAGCGACCAGATATAGGAAGACATGATGCCCGGCGGCACGTCCGGATTGTTCGGCGGCGGCGTGGCGATACGCACGTTGAGCATGATGATGCCCTTTTCTTCCGGGTAGTTGGCCATCGAGTAGGCGCGCACCGTGGTGTCGTTCACCGTCGAGCGGTAGCGGAACAGGTTGAACTTGTCCCAGTCGCCGCGATACTCCTGCGGCACGTCGAAGTCAGCGTAGCTGATGTCGTGCGCCGGCGCTTCGATCTGGATGAAGCCGCCCGCGCGGAACGGCACGTCTTCGCCATCGGGGATCTTCAGCTTCAGCTCTTTGATAAAGGTCGCTTTGTTATCGTTGGAGATAACCTCGCACTCCCATTTCTTCACGCCGAAGATCTCTTCCGGCAGTTCGATCTTCAGGTTCTGCTTCACGTTCACCTGGCACGCCAGGCGACAACCCTCTTTCGCTTCGCGCTTGTTGATGTGCGAGAGCTCGGTCGGCAGGATATCGCCGCCGCCCTCTTTGATCACCACCCGGCACTGGCCGCAGGAACCGCCGCCGCCACAGGCCGAGGAGACGAAAATCCCCTGGCTGGAGAGCATGTTGAGCAGCTTGTCGCCCGCCGGCGCATGGAAGCTCTTATCCAGATCGCCGTTGATTTCCACCGCGATGTCGCCGGTATTCACCAGCTTCGACTTGGCGAACAGGATCAGCAACACCAGCACCATCACGATGGCGGTGAACATTGCTACGCCTAAAATAATTTCCATAAATTCTTCCCGCCTTTACAACTGAACACCGGAGAAGGACATGAAGCCCAGCGCCATCAGTCCGGTGGTGATAAAGGTAATGCCCAGGCCGCGCAGCCCTGCCGGCACGTTGGCATACTTGAGTTTTTCGCGGATCCCCGCCATGGCGACGATCGCCAGCATCCAGCCGGTGCCGGAACCAAAGCCGTACACCACCGATTCGGCGAAGTTGTAGTCGCGCTGCACCATGAAGGACACGCCGCCGAAGATGGCGCAGTTCACGGTGATGAGCGGCAGGAAGATGCCGAGCGCGTTATACAGCGACGGGAAGAAACGATCGAGGATCATCTCCAGAATCTGCACCAGCGCCGCAATCACGCCGATGAAGGTGATGAAGTTGAGGAAGCTCAGATCGACGCCTTCCACCAGCGCGCCGTCGCGCAGGATCAGGTTGTAGACCAGGTTGTTCACCGGCACCGAAATGCCGAGCACGATGGTCACCGCGATGCCCAGGCCAAAGGCGGTCGAGACCTTCTTCGACACCGCCAGGAAGGTGCACATCCCGAGGAAGAACGCCAGCGCCATGTTCTCAACGAACACCGCGCGCACAAACAGGCTGATATAGTGTTCCATCGGCCTTTACTCCTTTTCGATCTGCGCCGGCTTCAGGGTGCGCAGCACCCAGATCAGCAGGCCGATGATGAAGAACGCGCTCGGCGCCAGCAGGAACAGGCCGTTCGGCTGATACCAGCCGCCGTTCTGCACCGTTTCCAGCACCGGCACGCCGAACAGCTTGCCGGAGCCGATCAGCTCGCGCAGGAAACCGACCAGCACCAGGATCACCCCGTAACCCAGCCCGTTGCCGATGCCGTCCATAAAGCTCTCGATCGGCGGCGACTTCATGGCGTAGGCCTCGGCGCGCCCCATCACGATGCAGTTGGTGATGATCAGGCCGACGAACACCGACAGCTGCTTGGAGATCTCAAACGCATAGGCGCGCAACAGCTGATCGACCACGATCACCAGCGAGGCGATGATCGCCATCTGCACGATGATGCGCACGCTGTTGGGAATATGATGACGGATCAGCGAGATGAAGAAGCTGGAGAACGCGGTCACCAGCGTCACCGCAATGGTCATCACCACCGCCGTCTCCAGCTTGGTGGTCACCGCCAGCGCCGAACAGACGCCCAGCACCTGCAGGGCGATCGGGTTATTGTCGAACAGCGGCCCCAGCAGGACCCGCTTTATCTCTTTGGAATCAGCCATTTTTCAGCGCTCCTTCACGAACTTTTTTCAGGAACGGGCCGAAGCCGTGCTCGCCCAACCAGAAATCAAACGTATGCTGTACGCCGTTGGAGGTCAGCGTGGCGCCGGACAGGCCGTCCACACCATGCACATCCCCCTGACGCGCGCCGCCTTTCACCACGCGGATCGCCGGCTGGCCATTGTCGTCGAACAGCTGCTTGCCGACCCACTGCTGGCGCCAGGACGGGTTCTCGACCTCCCCGCCCAGCCCCGGGGTTTCCCCCTGGTCGTAGTAGGTGATGCCCTTGACCGTGTTGCCGTCATTATCCAGCGCCACGAAGGCGTACATCATCGACCACAGACCGGTGCCGTATACCGGCAGCACAATCTTGTTCACCTGGCCGCTTTCATCGCGCACCAGGTAGATTTCCGCCAGGTTGCTGCGGCGCTTGATGCCGGCCGGATCGTCGCCCGCCGCCAGCGCCACGCTTTTGGCGTCGTCGCGCAGCGCGGCGCCCAGATCGAACGCCGCCGCCTTGCCGGCGACAAACTCGCCGCTGTTCAGATCCACCAGGCGCGGTTCGATGCGCTCGCTGTACAGGCGCTTGACCTGCTCGCTCTCCATTTTCGGCTGCAACAGGCCGGCTACGTCGAGAATATTGCGCTGCTTGTCGAGCAGCTTTTGCTCCTGCTGTTTGGACTTCAGGCCGACGGCGGAGCCCGCCACCACCACTGAACACACCAGACACAGCAGCAGCACTACCAGCAGCGTTTTACCGATGCCGTCGTTTTTCGCTTCATTCGCCACGGGCTTTTCTCCGCTTGATGTTGGCCTGCACCACCAGGTAATCGAACAGCGGTGCGAACAGGTTGGCGAACAGGATCGCCAGCATCATGCCTTCCGGATAGGCGGGGTTGACTACCCTAATCAGCACGCACATCACGCCAATCAGAATGCCGTACCACCATTTCCCCTTATTGGTGAAGGAGGCGGAAACCGGGTCGGTCGCCATAAAGATCATGCCGAAGGCGAAGCCGCCCAGCACCAGATGCCAGTACCACGGCATGGCGAACATCGGGTTGGTGTCCGAACCGATGGCGTTGAACAACAGGGCGGAAGCCACCATGCCGAGCATTACGCCGGCGACGATGCGCCAGGAGGCCACGCGGCCGAACAGGATAATCGCCCCGCCGATCAGGATCATCAGCGTGGACACCTCACCGATCGAGCCGGGAATGTTGCCGAGGAAAGCGTCCAGCCAGCTGATGGACTGGCCGGTGGCCACGTTGCTCAGGCTGTGCGCCCCGCCCGCGCTCCACTGCGCCAGCGGCGTCGCGCCGGAGAAACCGTCCGCGGAGGTCCACACCAAATCGCCGGAGATCTGCGCCGGGTAGGCGAAGAACAGGAAGGCGCGGCCGGCCAGCGCCGGGTTGAGGAAGTTGCGCCCGGTGCCGCCGAAGATCTCTTTGGCCACCACCACGCCGAAGGTGATGCCCAGCGCGGCCTGCCACAGCGGCAGGGTCGGCGGCACGATCAGCGCGAACAGGATGGACGTGACGAAGAAGCCTTCGTTGACCTCATGCTTGCGGATAATGGCGAACAGCACTTCCCAGAAGCCGCCGACGACGAACACCACGGCGTAGATCGGCAGGAAGTAACAGGCGCCCAGCACCATCTTGCTGACCCAGCCGGCGTCGGCCGCCAGCGAGGCGCCGAGCCACTGCGCCAGGCGATAATGCCAGTCGCCCGCCAGCACCTGTTGCAGCGCGTCGCCGCTGTACAGATGGTGCAGCGCCGGGATTGCCTGCTGGCCGACGTTGTACATGCCCCAGAACATCGCCGGGAACACCGCCAGCCACACCAGGATCATCATGCGTTTCAAATCGATGGCGTCGCGCACGTGCGAAGCGCCGCGCGTCACCGTGCCGGGGGTGTAAAACACCGTAGTGGTCGCTTCATACAGCGGGTACCACTTTTCCAGTTTGCCGCCCGGCGTGAAGTGATGCTCTATCTTCTCGAAATAATTCTTCAGGCCCATCGGTTATCCTTCCTGCTCAATCTTGGTCAGCACCTCGCGCAGCACCGGCGCGTACTCATACTTGCCGGGGCAAACGAAGGTGCACAGCGCCAGATCTTCCTCATCCAGTTCCAGGCAGCCCAGCGCTTGCGCGCTGTCGCTGTCGCCCGCCAGCAAATCGCGCAGCAGCAGCGTCGGCAAAATATCCAGCGGCATCACCCGCTCATAGTTGCCGATCGGCACCATGGCGCGCTCGCCGCCGTTAGTGGTGGTTGAGAAAGCGAACAGTTTGTTCTTCAGGAAGTGGCCCAGCGTGGTGCGGGTAATGGAGAATTTGTTCGGCGAGGGCACGATCCAACCGAACAGCTCTTTGTCGCGCCCTTCCTCCAACACCGACACCTGCGAGTGGAAGCGGCCGAGCCAGGCGTTCGGCCCGGCGGCGTGCATGCCGTTCAGCACCGAACCGGAGATCACCCGATTCTCGCCGCCTTTCAGGCGGCCGGCGGTCAGCTCATCGAGGCTGGCCCCCAGGCGGGTGCGTAGCAGCGCCGGCTGCGCCACCTGCGGCCCGGCCAGCGCCACCACACGGCGGGTATCGAGCTTGCCGGTGGTGAACAGCGTGCCGATGGCGATGACATCCTGGTAACCGATGTGCCAAACGATTTTCTTCAGGCTGACCGGTTCAAGGAAATGAATGTGGGTGCCCGCCAGCCCGGCGGGATGCGGGCCGGCGAATTCGCTGTAGGCGATCTGCGAGCCGCTTTGCTGCCCAACCGAGGCGCCGGCGGCGTGGCATACGTGTACCTTGCCCGCCGTTAGGCGCGCCAACACCACCAGCCCGGCGTTAAACGCCGCCTGCTGTTCGGCGATGATCACCTGCGGGTCGGCGGCCAACGGCTGGGTATCCATCGCGGTGACGAAAATGGCGCGCGGCTCGCTGCCGGGGCTCGGCGTTTTGCTGAACGGACGGGTGCGCAGCGCGGTCCACAGGCCGCTGGCGATCAGTTCGCTTTCGACCTGTTCACGCGGCAGCTGGCTCAGTTCACCCAGCGGGTAGTGCGCAAACTCGAGCTGATCGTCGCCGCCGTTTTCCAGCGCAATCACCACCGATTGCAATACGCGCCGCTCGCCGCGGTTAATCGCGGCGATGCGGCCGCTGGCGGGTGCCGTGAAGAAAACCCCGGGGTTTTTCTTATCTTCGAACAACGCCTGGCCTTTCTTAACGGTATCGCCTTCCTGCACCAGCATGGAGGGGCGCATTCCGACATACTCTTCCCCAAGCAGGGCGACATGCTGAATGTTCGGGCCATCTTGGATCGCCTGAACCGGAACCCCGGCTATCGGCAGATCTAACCCTTTTCTGATCTTAATCATAGGATTTATACGATGTAGTTTGGTTTACACGTCTGCCCGGCCCCAGAGGCGGGTGCGGACGATGCCAGGATTGCCGGGCAGTGCGCACGACGGCACGCCCAACATGAACTTTCTCGCAGTGAATATATGGGGTAACGCGCATTCCCTTGATTCCCCCCTCTCCGTTATTTGCGTGACAATCGATGTGTTAACGGCCTGTAGCCAAATAACCACCGAAACGGCCGGGTTATATGCCATAACCCCCGCCGCTTCAATCGCCACCGCGCGTTAAATTGAAGAGAGAATATTAACATTGTTCGCAACATTGTTCTGCGTTCCGTCGTGACTTGGGTCAAGCAAACGCAATTAAATTTCGCCTGTTTTTCACTACTTATCGTTAAAATCTGCCGGTCATTTCACTTTTATCGAGCTTTGTCGTTTTTTTATACATATCACGTATTGCTAAAAATAAACGCGCTGGTAATCTGGCGGTGTTTTGCAGCAGTAAAAACAATAATCAGTGGCATGCTGGCCAGGTTGATTACGCCGGCAGATAAATATAAGCAGGAATTATAATGAGCAAAATCGCGCTGTTGTTTGCGATGCTTGTTTCTATGCCGATGATCACGGCCTGCAGCGCCAGCGAGCAGGTACCCGAAGCGCCGGTAGTTAAACAGCAATTATTGGGTTCGCCGGTCTATATTCAGATCTTCAAAGAGGAACGCAAGCTGGAATTGTATGCCAGAATGGGCAATGAATTCCGCCTGGTCAACACGTTCCCGATCTGTAATTTCTCCGGCGGGCTGGGTCCTAAACGTCGTGAAGGCGACTTTAAAAGTCCTGAAGGCTTTTATAGCGTTGACGCGCGCCATCTGAAACCCGACAGCAAGTATTATCGGGCGATCAATATCGGTTTCCCTAACGATTACGATAAGTCGCAGGGCTATTCCGGCGCTTATCTGATGATCCACGGCGAATGTAAATCGATCGGCTGTTACGCGATGACCAACACCTATATGGATGAGATCTATCGCTACGTCGAAGCCGCCTTCGCCTATGGCCAAAGCCGCGTCGACATCAGCATCTACCCGTTCCGCATGACCGAACAGAACCTGAAACGCCATGCGTCATCCAGCTATATCGCCTTCTGGCGCCAGCTGAAGCCGGGCTATGATTACTTCGCGAAGAACCGCCAACCGCCGACAATGGGCGTGGTCAATGGCCAGTACGTCTTGGGTCAACCGCTGATGAGCAGCGGCGGCATGATGACGCAGTACGCGTCAGCCAGCCCGACGCCCAACACCAACCCCTTCGCTCAGAACAAGCCGCTCACCGAAGTGAAATAACGCGAACTCGCCTGGCTCAATCTTGTGCCAGGTTTCGTTAGCGGTCAGCGGTTGGGTGGCGATCACCGTGACCACATCGTTCGGTGTGGTCTGTTGCTGAAAATCAATCTCCACGTCCTGATCAAGCAGCGTCGCCTTGCCGAACGGCGCGCGGCGCGTAATCCAATACAGGTTGGTGGAGCAATACGCCATCACGAAGCGCCCGTCCGACAACAGCATATTGAATACCCCTTTCTTGCGCAGTTGGCTCGCCAACAGGCCAATGTAGCGGAATACCGCCGGCCACTGGCTCGGGGTGCGCGGATATTTCAGCGCCAGCTGGTGCAGCAGCCAGCAGAAGGCATATTCGCTGTCAGTCTGGCCGACCGGGCGGAACGTGCCGGTATCCAACTGACGATAGCCTTTCAATTGGCCGTTGTGCGCGTAGGTCCAGTTGCGGCCCCACAGTTCGCGGGTGAACGGATGGGTGTTTTCCAACGCCACTTCGCCGCGGTTGGCCTGGCGAATATGGGACACCACCGCGCAAGACTTGATCGGGTAGTCCTGCACCAGGCGGGCGATCGGCGAGTTGAAGCTCGGCTGCGGATCCTTGAATGTGCGGCAGCCGTTCCCTTCATAGAAGGTAATGCCCCAGCCATCCTTATGCGGCCCGGTGCGGCCGCCGCGCTGTACCAGGCCGGTAAAGCTGAAGCAGATATCGGTCGGTACGTTTGCGCTCATCCCGAGCAGTTCACACATCGCCAGCACTCCTTAACCACACTGACACAGACTGTGCGGGCACGGCATACATGCGGCGCCCGCAGTCTTATTCATGGGGAGCCGCAGCCCCCCGAAGGCTATTACGCCTTAACCATCTCTTTTTCGATCAGCTGAATCAAGATGTGAATCGCTTTAATGTGGATTTCCTGAATGCGATCGGCGTAACCGAAGTGCGGCACGCGAATTTCCACATCGGCGGAACCCGCCATCTTGCCGCCGTCCTTGCCGGTCAGGGTGATCACTTTCATCCCCTTGGCACGCGCCGCATCGATAGCCTTGATGATGTTGCCGGAGTTGCCGGAGGTGGAAATGCCCAGCAGCACGTCGCCTTCGCGGCCCACCGCTTCCACATAGCGCGAGAACACATACTCATAGCCGAAGTCGTTGCTGACGCAGGACAGGTGGCTCACGTCCGAGATGGCAATCGCCGGGTAGCCCGGGCGGTTTTCGCGGTAGCGGCCGGTCAGCTCTTCGGCGAAATGCATCGCGTCGCAATGGGAACCGCCGTTGCCGCAGGAAATCACTTTACCGCCGGCTTTGAAGGAATCCGCCAGCAGCACCGCCGCGCGTTGGATGGCGTCGATGTTGGCGTCGTCATTGATAAATTTCGCCAGGGTATCAGCCGCTTCGTTCAGTTCACTGCGAATAAGGTCGTGGTACATGAGGAACCTCTTGTTATCGTCAAATCTTCCGCTCCGCAGTGTACCGGATCGCGGAAACAGCGAGAAGCATTCTCGGCCAAACAGCGCGCCGGTTAAGGAAGCGGAGAGGTTTTTGATGATTGGTGCTGTCAGTTTGTGACCTGAGTTGTAATTAAACTGTAAACGCATTGATAAAAATTCTGCCTTGTACTAAAACCTATTACATACACACAACAGGTCAGACCTCTTACTACTTCGGAGCTTCTTATGATGGTTCTTAGTATCGTCGTTTTCCTGGCTCTCCTCGGCGTGGTGTTCTACCACCGAGTGAACCTTACCCTCAGCAGCCTGATCCTGGTGGCGTACACCGCCGTCATGGGCGCTATCGGCCTGTGGAGCTTCTGGCTGTTGCTGCCGCTGGCGATCGTGCTGCTGCCGCTGAACCTTTCCTCTGTGCGCCGTTCCCTGCTCTCCGCGCCGGCGCTGCGCGCCTTCCGCAAGGTGATGCCGCCGATGTCCACCACCGAGAAGGAAGCGATCGACGCCGGCACCACTTGGTGGGAAGGCGATCTGTTCCGCGGGGCGCCGGACTGGAACAAGCTGCACAGCTACCCGAAACCGCGCCTGACGGAAGAAGAGCAGGCGTTTATCGACGGCCCGGTGGAAGAAGCCTGCCGCATGGCCAACGACTTCCAGATCACCCACGAACTGGCCGATCTGCCGCCAGAACTCTGGGCGTACCTGAAAGAACACCGTTTCTTCGCGATGATCATCAAGAAAGAGTACGGCGGTCTGGAATTCTCCCCTTACGCTCAGGCGATGGTGCTGCAAAAACTGGCCGGCGTTTCCGGCATCCTGGCGATCACCGTCGGCGTACCGAACTCCCTCGGCCCGGGCGAACTGCTGCAGCACTACGGCACCGAAGAACAGAAAAACCACTATCTGCCGGGCCTGGCGCGCGGCGACGAAATCCCATGCTTCGCGCTGACCAGCCCGGAAGCGGGTTCCGATGCCGGCGCGATCCCGGACGTCGGCACCGTGTGCATGGGCGAATGGCAAGGCAAGCAGGTGCTGGGCATGCGCCTGACCTGGAACAAGCGCTACATCACGTTGGCGCCGGTCGCCACCGTACTGGGCCTGGCGTTCAAACTGCATGACCCGAACCGCCTGCTGAGCGACAACGAATCCCCGGGCATCACCTGTGCGCTGATCCCGACCAGCACCCCGGGCGTGGAAATCGGCAACCGCCACTTCCCGCTGAACGTGCCGTTCCAGAACGGCCCGACCCGCGGCACCGACGTGTTCGTGCCGATCGATTACATCATCGGCGGGCCGAAAATGGCCGGCCAAGGCTGGCGCATGCTGGTTGAGTGCCTGTCGGTCGGTCGCGGCATCACCCTGCCGTCCAACTCCACCGGCAGCCTGAAATCCATCGCCCTGGCGACCGGCGCCTACGCGCACATTCGCCGTCAGTTCAAGATCTCCATCGGCAAGATGGAAGGGATCGAGGAACCGTTGGCGCGCATCGCCGGCAACACCTATGTGATGGACGCCGCCGCTTCGCTGATCACCTATGCGCTGGTGCAGGGCGAGAAGCCGGCCGTGCTGTCGGCCATCGTCAAATACCACTGCACGCACCGCGGCCAGCAGTCGATCGTTGACGCCATGGATATCGCCGGCGGTAAAGGCATCATGCTGGGCGAATCCAACTTCCTGGCTCGCGCTTATCAGGGGGCACCGATCGCCATCACGGTGGAAGGCGCGAACATCCTGACCCGCACCATGATGATCTTCGGTCAGGGCGCGATCCGCTGCCATCCTTATGTGCTGGATGAAATGGCGGCGGCGCAGAACAACGATCTGAACGCCTTCGATAAATCGCTGTTCGGCCACCTGGGCCACGTCGGCAGCAACAAGGTACGCAGCTTCTGGCTGGGCCTGACCAACGGCCGCACCAGCGCCACGCCAACCAAGGACGCGACCCGTCGTTACTATCAGCAGCTGAACCGCCTGAGCGCCAACCTGGCGCTGCTGTCGGACGTTTCCATGGGCGTGCTGGGCGGCAGCCTGAAGCGCCGTGAGCGCATCTCCGCTCGCCTGGGGGATATCCTCAGCCAGATGTATTTGGCTTCCGCCGTGCTGAAACGCTTTGACGACGAAGGCCGTCAGAAAGAAGATCTGCCGCTGGTGCATTGGGGCGTGCAAGACAGCCTGCATAAAGCCGAACAGGCGCTGGATGATCTGCTGCGCAACTTCCCGAACCGCTTTATCGCCGGCGCGCTGCGCTTCGTGGTCTTCCCGTTCGGCCGCGTGCATACTGCGCCGTCCGATCGCCTGGATCATCAGTTGGCCAAGATCCTGCAGGTGCCTTCCGCCACCCGCAGCCGTCTGGGGCGCGGCCAGTACCTGACGCCGAGCGAGCATAACCCAATCGGCCTGCTGGAAGCGGCGCTGGCCGACGTGATGGCCGCCGAGCCGATTCACGAACGTCTGTGCAAGGCGGCCGGCAAAAACCTGCCGTTCACCCGTCTGGATCGTTTGGCGGAGCGCGCGCTGGAAGAAGGCAAGATCAGCGCCGACGAAGCGAAGATCCTGGTGAAAGCCGAAGAGAGCCGCCTGCGCTCCATCAACGTGGACGACTTTGCGCCGGATGCGCTGGCGGCCGCCAAGCCGGAAAAGCCGGCGGCGCAGTCTAAGCGCCAGCAGCAGACCGAAGCGGCTTAACGCCAATTCCCACTCCACGCATCCAAGGGGCGATCATCATCGCCCCTTTTTTCTTTTGCTTTCAGGACAAACTGCGCACCACGCCGCAGGTTGGCGCAACGGCGGATTTCACGGGAAGGAAGTTCGGGTAGACTGCGCGGCGGGTGCTCTGGATCTTTCTGTCCGGAGCCTTGGCAAAGGAGAGAAAGAGAAAGGCCCCGAGTCGATATTATCAACCCGAGGCCACTCTGATGCCTAGCAACATCAGGTTAGCCTCTTACCCGCCGCAAGGCAAGGATAGGGAGGTCAAAAATGCAGCAAAAACGGGTCGTACTTAAACTGGTGATCGTCTGTATGACGCTGCTCGCGTTCATCTGGCTAACCCGCGGTTCGCTGTGCGAACTGCGCATCAGGTTGGGAGACTCGGAGGTTGCGGCCACTTTGGCTTACGAATCCGGACGGTAAGGCAACCCAACGGCGGGGTTCGCCCCGCCCGTTGGCTGATGGTGTCAGGCAGGATCCACGAGCACCCGCCTTTTCAGCCCTGCTGACGAATGCGCGCCAACAGCGCGTCGATATGCTCGATCTGCGGCGCATTGACGATCAGCGTGCGCCCCAATCCCAGGGCGTGACGCTGACAGTCGAGGCGCATGTCGGCGTCGGCGATGCTGTCCAGATCGGCGACGTGCGCCAGGCCGATGGTGCGCCGAATCAGTTCGGTGCCGCAGTATCCTATCGCGTCGCTCCAGACCTGCTGCAGGAACTGCTCGGCGTAACCCGGCGTCGCCAGCGCCGCATCGCGGCTTTGCTGATGGCACAGCGCCAGAAAGCGATCGGCAAAGATCAGCCACAGCTCGCGCACATCCTGCAGCCGCTGCTCGCGCCCGGCAGCGGCGTCGCGCGGCCCGAACAGCCCCGGCTGGCCGCAATAGTTGAGCAGCAGGTTGCCTAACGCAGTGCCGACATCGAAACCGATCGGGCCGTAGAAACCGAATTCGGCGTCGATCGCTTTCAATCGCCCTTCCGCCACGAAGATCGAACCGCTGTGGATATCCCCGTGCAACAGCGCCTCCGCCTTGCTGAGGAAGCGATGTTTCAGGCCGGCGACCGCCAACTTCAGCGGCGCATCCTCGCGCAGCGCCTGCACCTGCGGCAACAGCGCCGCCTCGAACTGATTGCGCTCATGGTCGATATAGGGATCGGTAAAGAACAGATCTTCGGTGATCTGGCACAGTTCGGGGTTGGTGAAACGGCTGACTTCCGCCTTTTTCTGCTGCGCCGACTGATAAAAATCGGAGGTGTGAAACAGCGTCTGCGCCAGGTATTCCGCCAGCTGCCCGGCCGCCAGCGGATGATAGTTCCCCTGCACCAGTTCACTGCGCCAGATGCGATGATCGGAGAGATCTTCCTGCACCATCACCGCCAACTCGGGATCGTGATGCAAGACTTTTACCGTATGCCGCGGGCAGAAACCGCCGTGGACCAGCAGCGTTTCCGCTTCGATGCGCGCCCGATCCAACGTCAGCGGCCAGGATTCGCCCACGCAGCGCACGTAGGGCAGCGCCTGTTTGACGATCACCCGGCTCACACCTTCACGATCGCGGATCTTGAACACCAGGTTCAGGTTGCCGTCACCGATTTCGTCGGCGCTCACCAGCGCCTGCGGTTCGGCCACCTGCCCGTATTGGCGGGCATATTCAACGGCATCGGCAGCCGTAAACGTACGATAAAGCGACATTCCCCAACCCCTCTGTTCTCTCTCACTGACCCAGCGACTCTGATTATTTAGACGTAAAAGCATTTGGACGTCTATACATCTGGAAGTCATGTTGGCAGAATAGCGTTTCAGATGCAATAACCACGCAACAAGGAATTAACCGCCGATGCAAGCGCTTAACACCACCAGTTTGACCCTGCGAGATAACCGCCTTTGGATCCTCGATCAGCAAGCCCTGCCGCAGGAAAAGCGGTGGCGCGCTTGCGACAGCGTGGAAGAGTTGGTCGGGCACATTCACAGCCTGCGGGTGCGCGGCGCTCCGCTGATCGGGCTGTCCGCCAGCCTGCTGTTGGCGCTGCTCGCGGAACGCGGTGTGCCACGCGCCGAGCTGGAGCAGGCGCTGCACACGCTGCGCGCCGCCCGCCCGACGGCGGTTAACCTGATGAACAATCTGGATCGCATGAAGTTGGCGCTGGCGGAACCTGACTGGGCGCCGGCGATGGTGGACGAAGCGCTGCGGTTGGTGGAGGAGGATCGCCTGCTGTGCGATCGCATCGCCGATCGCGGCGCAGGGCTGGTCAAGCCCGGCAGCCGCCTGCTGACCCACTGCAATACCGGCGGATTGGCCACCGCCGGCGTCGGCACCGCCATCGGCGTGCTGCTGCGCGCCCACCAGCAGGGCAAGGTGCAACAAGTATGGGTCGATGAAACCCGGCCGCTGCTGCAGGGCGGCCGCCTGACCGCCTGGGAACTGGGCGAGCTGGGCATTCCCTATCGTCTGATCTGCGATTCAATGGCCGCCAGCCTGATGGCGCAAGGCCAGGTCGATGCGGTATGGGTCGGCGCGGATCGCATCGCCGCCAACGGCGACGTCGCCAACAAGATTGGCACCTACAGCCTGGCGGTGCTGGCGCACTATCACGGCATCCCGTTCTACGTGGCCGCCCCGCACACCACCCACGATCCGCACTGTCCGGACGGCGCCGCCATCCCGATCGAGCAACGCGCGGCGGCCGAAGTCACCGGCGTTTCAGGCAGCTTCGGCGCCTGCCAGTGGGCGCCGGCCGAGGCGCCGGTCTACAATCCGGCGTTCGACGTCACGCCGGCCAAGCTTATCAGCGGGTGGGTGTTCGACAGCGGCGTGATCACCCCGCAGCAGGTTGAAGCGGGGATTTTCCGGCGGACACTGGGTTAACGCCCGCCGGTTGACGATCAGCCCAGACGCGGATAGGCATCGGCGATCGTGTCGCCGGTGAAATGCGCCACCCAGCCTTCCGGGTTGTCAAATACCCGGATCGCGGTAAAGTGCGGCGCCGAGCCCATATCGAACCAGTGACGGGTGTTGGCCGGCACTGAGATCAGATCGTTCTTTTCGCACAGGATCTGGAAGATCTTGCCGTCCAGATGCAGGCAAAACAGCCCCGCCCCTTCAACGAAAAAGCGCACTTCATCCTCACCGTGCGTGTGTTCGGACAGGAATTTTTCGCGCAGCGCCTGACGCTGTTCGTGGTCCGGCCGCATGCTGATCACGTCCCAACTCTGGTAGCCCTTTTCCGCCACCAGCCGGTCGATCTCATGCTGGTAGGCGGCGATCACCGCCTCCGGCTGCGGGTTGTCGCCCAGTTCGCGATCCGCCTGCCAACGCTCAAAGCGCACGCCGATCTGCGCCAGCTGGCGCTGGATTTCCTGCGCGTCACGGCTCTGCCACAGCGGCTGCTGCGGCGCTGTATCACTGAAAATGGTCAATCCACTCATGAGACAAACTCCCCTAAATCGATATGATCAAAACGGCTGACCTGCGGATGCCGGCTCTGTGCATCCGCCTCATCGCGGATCAGCTGGCAGGTATGCCAGCCGGCGGCCTGCGCGGCGTCCAGTTCCTGGTGGATATCGGACAGGAACAACAGTTCGTCGGGCGCGATGCCGATAGACTGCGCAATGTTGCGGTACGACGCGGTTTCACGCTTGGCGCCGACGTGCGTGTCGAAATAGCCGCTGAACAGCGGCTGCAGATCGCCGGCGCTGCTGTGGCCGAACAGCAGCTTCTGCGCTTCCACCGAACCGGAGGAATAGACGTAAAGCTTCAGTCCCTGACGCTGCCAGGCGGCCAACTGCCCCGCAACCTCCGGGTACAGATGCCCGCGGAAATCCCCTTCGCGATAGCCGCTGCGCCAGATGATGCCCTGCAGCGCCTTGAGCGCGGTGGATTTGCGGTCTTCATCCATAAAGCGGTACAGCGCGGCGATCAGCGCGTCGAGATCCGCCTGCGGCTGGTCAATTTCAGCGCGCAGCGCCGCCAGCGGCGCGGCGACTTCGCTCTCCGTGGCGTGACGGCGTACAAAATCCGCCAGCCGTTCGCGGGCATAGGGAAACAATACCTGGTGCACGAAGCGAATATCGCTGGTGGTGCCTTCAATATCGGTCACGATAGCGCGGATCATTTCGCCTCCAGCAAGCGACGTTGCAGTTCACACTGGAACAGGAATTCCAGCCCTTCGAGATGGCGGCGGGCTTCCGCCACCTGGCTTCCCCAGCAATAGAGACCGTGGCCGCGCACCAGAAAACCGTACTGCAGCGGCGTGACCTCGGCATAGGCCGCGACGCGCGACGCCAGCCGGGGAATGTCCTGATCGTTATCGAAAATGGGGATCGCCACGCTGTCCAGGTGGCTGCGCTGACCGGCGAGCGACTTTTGCATTTCGTACCCCTGCAGCACCAACGCATCGCCGCGTTCCACCCGCGACAACACGGTGGCGTTGACGGAATGGGTATGCAACACCGCGCCAAGATGCGGGTACAAGCGATAGAGCAGCGTATGCAGCCCGGTTTCCGCCGACGGCGTACGGCCGCTCGGCACGTGATTGTCGGCGATATCCACCTGCAGAAAATCGGCGGCGCTCAGGCTGCCTTTGTCTTTGCCGGATTCGGTGACCAGGCACTGGCGTTCGTCGAGGCGCAGCGACATGTTGCCGCCGGTCGCCGGACACCAGCCTTTGTCGCCAATCCAGTGGCAGGCCGCCAGTAATGCGGTAAGTTGCGGATTCTCCGTCATTGTTATCGTTTCCCGTTCGGTAAGGCGGCCGGCAGATGAAACGTTGCCTGCCGCGTGGCGGGCTAAGCACTTTTTCGCATTTAGCCATCTAAGCGTCTTGATTGCCAAATACTAGCATCGTGTTATATTGACGGCAATATAAGCGCCTGGAGTATTCACCTGCTATGAGCACTTCCGCATTGATTCCCGAAAGTAAACTGCCTGCCCTGGGCACCACCATCTTCACCCAAATGAGCGCGCTGGCGCAGCAGCATCAGGCGATCAACCTGTCGCAGGGCTTCCCTGATTTCGACGGGCCGGACTACCTGAAAGAACGCCTGGCCTGGCACGTCGCCCAGGGCGCCAACCAATATGCGCCGATGACCGGCGTGGCGGCGCTGCGCGAAGCCATCGCCGACAAAACCGCCGAGCTGTATGGCTGGCAGCCGGACGCCGGCGGCGAAGTGACCGTCACCGCTGGCGCCACCGAAGCGCTGTTCGCCGCCATCACCGCGCTGGTGCGCCCCGGCGATGAGGTGGTCTGTTTCGATCCGAGCTACGACAGCTACGCGCCGGCGGTGACGCTGGCGGGCGGCGTACTCAAACGCCTCGCCCTGCAGCCGCCCGCGTTTGCCGTGGATTGGCAACGGTTCGCCGCCGCGCTGTCGCCGCGCACCCGCCTGGTGATCGTCAACACGCCGCACAACCCGTCCGCCACCGCCTGGCAGGCGGAAGACATGCAACAGCTGTGGCACGCCATCGCCGAACGCGAAATCTACGTGCTCAGCGACGAGGTTTACGAACACATCTGCTTCGCCAAAGGCGGCCACGCCAGCGTGTTGGCCCACCCGCAGCTGCGCCAACGGGCGATCGCGGTCTCCTCTTTCGGAAAAACCTTCCACATGACCGGCTGGAAAGTGGGTTACTGCGTGGCGCCCGCCGCGCTGAGCGCTGAGGTGCGCAAGGTGCATCAATACCTGACCTTTTCGGTCAATACTCCGGCGCAGCTGGCGCTGGCGGATAGCCTGCGCGCCGAGCCGGAGCACTGGCGACAGCTGCCGGCGTTCTATCGCGCCAAGCGAGATCGCTTTGTGCAGGCGCTGGCGAGCAGCCGACTGGAAATTTTACCCTGCGCCGGTACATACTTCTTGCTGGCGGACTACAGCGCCATCTCCGATCTGGACGATGTAGCGTTCTGCCATTGGTTAACCGAGCACGTGGGCGTGGCGGCCATTCCGCTGTCGGTCTTCTGTGCCGATCCTTTCCCCCATAAATTGATCCGGCTGTGCTTCGCTAAACAGGACGCCACGCTGGATGCAGCTGCGGAGCGGTTATGTCGACTTTAAAAATTACCCTGTTGCAGCAACCGCTGGTCTGGCGCGACGGCCTCGCTAACCTGGCCGCCTTCGACGCGTTGCTGGCGCCGATCGCCGGGCGTGATCTCATCGTCTTGCCGGAAATGTTCACCACCGGTTTCGCCATGGATGCCGGCGAGAGCGCCCTGCCCGAACAGCAGGTGATCGACTGGCTGCACGGTTGGGCGGTGAAAAGCCATGCGTTAATCGGCGGCAGCGTGGCGCTGAAAACTGACGAGGGCGCGGTCAACCGCTTCCTGCTGGTGGAGCCGGGCGGCCAGGTGCATGCCTATGATAAACGCCATCTGTTCCGCATGGCCGGCGAACACCTGCACTACCAGGCCGGCAACCGGCGTGAAATCTTCGAGTGGCGCGGCTGGCGCATCCTGCCGCAGATCTGCTACGACCTGCGTTTCCCGGTCTGGGCGCGCTATCAGCAGGATTACGATCTGGCGCTGTACGTCGCCAACTGGCCGGCGCCGCGCAGCCGCCATTGGCAAACGCTGCTGGCGGCGCGGGCGATTGAAAATCAGGTGTATGTGGCGGGCTGCAACCGGGTGGGCGACGATGCCAACGGCCTGAACTACAGCGGAGACAGCCTGATCATCAGCCCGCAGGGCGAGATCCTGGCGGATGCCGAGCCCGGCGCAGCCGCGCAGCTGGACGCTGAGCTGTCGCTGGAAACCCTGCAGAGTTACCGCAACGCCTTCCCGGCCTGGCGCGACGCCGACAGCTTTCTGCGTCTCGACTGATTAAACACGCTCCCAGCCGGCGATTGGCACGTCGATGTTCGGCAGAGAGATAAAGGCTCCGCGCCGATCGCCGCCAGCTTGTCGCCGCGCGTCATCATCCGTGCGGCGGCCTGCTGCGCCTCCAGCGCCGATGCCGGAAAAGGACGGCGCACTCAACACCAGTAGGCCATAAAGTTAACGGTAGCGCGGTCCAGATCGCGTTCGCCGATCAGGTAACGCCGCAGCGTTTTCACCGTGGAAGACTCGGCCGCCACCCAGGCGTAGAAAGCGTTGCTGCCAGCTGCCCGCTCCCACAACACCTCATCGCTCAGGCTGCTTTCCACCAGGGACTGCGCCTGCGCACAGGCCGACGCGGGGATATCCACCCGCTGGCGCACCGCTTCCACCAGCAACGTGCCGTGCGCCAATTGGCGGCCCACATCGCGCGGCAGCCAGTAAACCTCGGCGAACGGGAAACGGGTCAAATCCAGGCAATCCCCCGCCTGCGGCACTTCGAAGAACGCCTGCACGCGCGGCGGATTAGCCTGCTGCGCCAATTGCTCCAGAATGCCCATCGCCGCCGGCACGGCCGTTTCATCGGCGATCAACAGCGCCTGCTGCAACTGCGCCGGCGGCGCCCATTCGTAGCCGCCGCTGTCGCCGTCGAAGTCAGCGTTGGGGGCGACGGTCTGAATGGCATCACCCGGCTCGGCGTGAGTCGCCCAGGCGGAGGCCGGGCCGTTCACGCCATGCAGCACGAACTCGACGTCCATCTGATTCTGCTCACGGCGCAGCGCACGCAGCGTATAAGTACGCATCACCGGGCGCCGCTCTTTGGGGATCGCCATGTAATCGCCGTACCAGTCCGGGCTATTGGCCAATTGCGGGATCTGGCCGTCCGCCGCCGGGAACAGCAGTTTGATGCGCTGATCCGGCGCTTCCAGCTTCATCCGATGAATATCCGCACCTTCAAACACGCAGCGCACCAGCGAAGGTGAAATCAGTATTTTGCTTTTCAAGGTGATATCAAAAATTCTGTAGCTGGCGGACATGTTCTCGATTCTCCGGCAACGGCTGTCGCTTGAACGTATGGCCGATCGGCTGCCGTGTTGACGGCGTGGGTTGCTCGATCGCGCAGCGGGCAAAATGTTAATAAAACTAATTAATTACGTTAATGTATCGCAAAAAATCATATCATGATTTTATTGATAACAAGAAACGTTATTGATAAAAGAATCATTCTCAAAAATAACGCAATAACAATATCACCTGGGAAATAAATAACGATGAAACGCAAACACCTTTGGGTTTTGAACCCTTGTCTGCTGGCAATGCTAGCGCCAGCAGCCTGGGCCGAAGATCAGAAAGCCGGCGCCGAAGAGCAGATGGTGGTCTCAGCCAGCCGTTCACACCGCAGCATGGCGGAAATGGCGCAGACCACCTGGGTGATCGAAAGTCAGGAGATCGAACAGCAGGTTCAGGGCGGCAAAGAGATCAAGGACATGTTAGCGCAGCTGATCCCCGGCATGGACGTCAGCGGCCAGGGCCGCACCAACTATGGCATGAATATGCGCGGCCGCTCGATGATGGTGATGATTGACGGCGTGCGCCTGAATTCATCGCGCAGCGACAGTCGCCAGTTGGATTCGATCGATCCGTTCAATATCGATCATATCGAGGTGATTTCCGGCGCGACCTCGCTGTACGGCGGCGGCAGCACCGGCGGCCTGATCAATATCGTCACCAAAAAAGGGCAACAGGAACAGCAGGTCGAGTTGCAGGTCGGCGGTAAAACAGGCTTTGGCGGCCATAACGATCACGACGAGAACGTGGCGGCGGCGGTCAGCGGCGGCAACGACAACGCCTCGGGGCGCCTGTCCGTTTCTTACCAGCGCTATGGCGGCTGGTATGACGGCAAAGGCAATGAGGTATTGATCGACAATACCCAAACCGGCCTGCAGTATTCCAATCGCCTCGATGTGATGGGCACCGGCACCCTCAACATCGACGATCATCAACAGCTGCAGCTGACCACCCAATACTACAAAAGCCAGTCCGACGGCGATCACGGCCTGTTTCTGGGGGAAAACTTCGCGGCGGTGACCGGCAACGCCAAGGCGTACAACAGCGGTAACTTAAACTCCGATCGCATCCCCGGCACCGAGCGCCACCTGATCAACCTGCAATATTCCAACACCGATTTCCTCGGCCAGGATCTGGTGGCGCAGGTCTACTATCGCGACGAAACGTTGACCTTCTACCCATTCCCAACGCTGGCGGGCAAAGCGCCGAACTATTACGTCAGCAGCATTGGCGCTTCGCAGCAAAAAACCGATTTTTACGGCGGCAAACTGACGTTAAACAGCAAACCTGTCGACGCGCTGACGCTGACTTACGGCATCGACGCCGAGCATGAGAGCTTCAACGCCAACCAGCAGTTCTTCAACCTGGCGAAGGCCCAACAGTCCGGCGGCATGACGCTGGAGAACGCTTACGGCACCGGCCGCTACCCGAGCTATACCACCAGCAACCTGGCGTCGTTCCTGCAGGCCAGTTACGACATCAATCCCATCTTCACCCTGAGCGGCGGCGTGCGCTACCAGTACACCGAAAACAAGATTGATGACTTCGTCGGTTATAACCAGCAGCAGGCGATCGCCACCGGCGCCGCGACGTCCGCCGACGCTATACCGGGAGGGAAAACCGACTACAACAACGCGCTGTTCAATGCCGGCCTGTTGGCACATCTGACCGAGCGCCAGCAAACCTGGTTCAACTTCTCTCAGGGCTTTGAGATCCCGGATCCGGGCAAATATTACGGCAACGGCACCTACGCGTTGAACGGCAGCCATTATCAATTGCTGAAGAGCGTCAACGTCGGCGATTCCAAGCTGGAAGGCATCAAGGTCAATGCCTACGAGCTGGGCTGGCGCTATACCGGCGATAACCTGCGCACGCAAATCGCCGCCTACTACTCGCTGTCCGACAAGAGCATCGCCATCAACAAAACCGACATGACCATCAACGTCAATGCGGACAAGCGGCGCATCTATGGGCTGGAAGGCGCGGTGGATTATTTCTTTGAAGACAGCGACTGGAGCGCCGGTACCAACTTCAACCTCATCCGTTCCGAAACCAAGGTCAACGGCGAATGGAAGAAGCTGGTGGTCGATACCGCCAGCCCATCGAAAGTCACCGCTTATGTCGGCTGGGCGCCGGGCGACTGGAATCTGCGCTTACAGTCGCAGCAAACCTTCGACGTGTCGGACGACGGCGATTACACCAAAGCCAACTCCACTCAGGGCCGCAAGATCGATGGCTACAACACCGTCGACTTCCTCGGCAGCTATACCCTGCCGGTAGGAAAAATCAGCTTCAGCGTGGAAAACCTGCTGGACAAGGAGTACACCACCGTTTGGGGCCAACGCGCGCCGATCCTGTACAGCCCGACCTACGGCTCGCCTGAGCTGTACAGCTATAAAGGCCGCGGACGCACCTTCGGCTTGAACTATTCGGTGTTATTCTGAGGATAAGGGGCCGGTCCGCCGGCCCCGTTGATTGGGCCGCACCGTTTTTCAGAGAACGGAAACGACGAAGCCCTGAGTTATCGCTAACTCAGGGCTTCTGAATAGTGGCGGAACGGACGGGGCTCGAACCCGCGACCCCCTGCGTGACAGGCAGGTATTCTAACCAACTGAACTACCGCTCCGCGCCATTCCCTCTTGCGGGGGAACGAGGCGCATATTACGGACGCCTCTCGGTTCCGTCAACGCCTTTTTCTCCGCAAATGAACCGTTTGCACAGTTTTTCAACGAAGATTCATCCGGTGAGGTTTTTTCACGCAAAAACGCCGTTATTCCGCCGGCGCCCCGCGCCACAGGCAGCTACCGCCCTTTTTTGCCACCAGATCCAGACGCGCCTCATGCGCCTTCACTTCTTCGTCGCTGGCGTAGACCACTTTCATCGCCGTAGCCGGGCGGACGATACGCTGTATTTCTTGCGCGGCGTCATTTTGCTGGGTATCCCCCTCCATCTGGAACGCTATCGAGGTCTGACCGCCGGTCATCGCCAGATAGACTTCCGCCAGGATCTCGGCATCGAGCAATGCGCCGTGCAGCGTACGCTTGCTGTTATCTATCTCATAACGGCTGCACAAGGCATCGAGGTTGTTGCGCTTGCCCGGGAACAGGCGACGCGCCATCAATAGGCTGTCGGTGATGGTGCAGAAGGTCTCGGTCTTCGGGATGCCCTGCTGCAACATGCGGAATTCGTGATCCATAAAGCCGATATCGAACGCCGCGTTATGGATCACCAGCTCGCCGCCGCGGATAAAGTCGAGAAATTCCTCGGCAACCTGATCGAAGGTCGGCTTGTCGGCCAGGAAGTCGTCGCTGATGCCGTGTACGCCGTAGGCTTCCGGATCCACCAGCCTATCCGGCTTGATGTAAACGTGGAAGTTGCGCCCGGTCAGGCGGCGGTTAATCACCTCCACCGCACCGATTTCGATGATGCGGTGCCCTTCGTAGTGCACCCCAAGCTTGTTCATACCGGTGGTTTCGGTATCGAGGACAATCTGTCTGGTGGTTGTAGAGATCATATTGCAGTGCTCACAGCGCTCGTTTATGTCAGACTTGGCTTTTATAAAACTGATAGGAAGAGTCTACCAGAGATGCTCAAACAGGTAGAAATTTTCACCGACGGCTCCTGCCTTGGCAACCCCGGCCCCGGTGGCTACGGCGCGATACTACGCTATAAGCAGACGGAAAAAACCTTCAGCGAAGGATTTCGTCTGACCACCAATAACCGCATGGAAATGATGGCGGCGATCGTGGCGCTGGAAGCGCTGACCGTCCCCTGCGCCGTGACGCTCAGCACCGACAGCCAGTACGTGCGCCAGGGCATCACCAGCTGGATCCATAACTGGAAGAAACGCGGTTGGAAAACCGCCGACAAAAAACCGGTCAAAAATGTCGATCTGTGGCAGCGGCTGGATCAGGCCATTCAGCGCCACGAGGTGAAATGGGAATGGGTCAAGGGCCACGCCGGCCATCCGGAGAACGAACGTTGTGACGTGCTGGCGCGCGAAGCGGCCGGCAAACCGACGCAGGAAGACGTCGGTTACCAACCGGAAGCCTAAGGCAGCTTGCGATAGCTCTTGGTCGCGCCCACCGCGCGGCTGAGAGACGGCTTTCTCGCCCCCAGTTTCATCGGCGTAGGCGTCAGCGGCAAGGTGCGCTTACGCGCCACAATCACGCTCATGCAGCCCAGCGCCGGCAAATGGGTACATAAAAACTTGCCGCCCTTGCGGTGCCACGGCAGCACGTGAAAACGCGCCTGGTGCAACACCTCGTAATTCAGCAGGCTGAGCCAATCCAGCAGCCGCATCTGGGTAAACATGCGGCTGACATAGGGCTGGCGGCGACGCAACCCGGGCACCAGCTTGCCCAATCCCAGCAGGCTGAACGGATTGAAGCTGCTGATGACCAACCAGCCGTCGTCGATCAACACCCTGTCCACTTCACGCAGCATGCGGTGCGGATCGTCCGCATAGGACAGCGTATGCGCCAGCAGGCAGGCATCTACCGACTTGGCGGCGAACGGCAGTTGATAAGCATCGGCGACCACCTGCAGCCCTTCCCCCTCCAGCCCTACGTTAACCTGGTGGGAGATTGCGCATTTGTCCGTGGCCAGCTCGGCGCTGAGCATGCCCATCTTCAGCAGATGGAAACCGAACAGCTTGGGCCACCAGGGTTGCAACTGCCGCTCGAGCGCTTCACGATAGTACTCCCCCCACGGCAGCTCAGCCCAGGACTGCGGGCCGGTGAGCTTTTGTAGAGTATGGGCTGGTTTCATGATTTATTATCTTCTTTCAAGCCGTTGCCAACGAGAGGTACACCATGAATCTTATCAGCATTCCCGCCTTCCAGGACAATTACATTTGGTTATTGGATGACCGACAGGGGCGCTGCATTATCGTCGATCCGGGTGAAGCGCAGCCGGTACTTGAAGCGTTGCAGCGCCTGCAGCTGGCGCCGGCGGCGATCCTGCTGACCCATCATCATCACGATCACGTCGGCGGCGTGGCGCAGATCGTGGCGCAGTATCCCGGCCTGGCCGTCTATGGGCCGCAAGAAACCGCGGACAAAGGCGCCAACCACATCGTCCGCGACGGCGACACCTTTGACATCGATGGCCGCCACTACAAGACTATCGCCGTTCCCGGTCATACGTTGGGCCATGTGGCATTCTATAGTGCCCCTTATCTGTTCTGCGGCGACACCATTTTCTCCGCCGGCTGCGGCAGGCTGTTTGAAGGCACCGCCAAACAAATGTACGACTCATTTCAACAACTCGCGCAACTTCCCGATAACACCTTAATTTGCTGCGCGCATGAATATACTCTTTCAAATCTTAAGTTTGCGCGGGCTATTTTGCCGGAAGATCGAGAGATTGAAACATATCAACAACATGTTGAAGCGTTAAGGGCAAAAGGCCAAGCCAGCGTGCCGACTACATTGCAATTAGAGCGCAAAATTAACCTATTTTTACGCTGCCATGACACTGATTTACAAAATAAATTAGGCTTTAATTCACCACCCCAAAGCCTTCATTCAGTTTTTTCCGAATTACGCCTGCGGAAAGATAACTTCTAAGCTTTTAGTTGTGTTATTTGGCGAAGCAAAGTATTATTGCTCGTCTTTTAAGCAACTACATTGACACACACATGAAGGCTAAAGCGATATTTCTCGCCTCAGTCTTGCTAGTGGGTTGCCAGTCGTCCAGGCAGGACGCACCGGCGCCAGAACAGCATGCACAGAGTTTGTCTTCGGCTGGTCAAGATGGTGAAGCAGGAGAGTACACAGCAAATGGCCGAGCGAGCTCGGCGCGGTGGTTGGATAACAACAGTCCCGCCGCGCAACAGGACCTGTGGAACTTCATTAGCGACGAGCTGAAGATGGAGGTTCCGGAAAATTCCCGGATCCGTGATCAGAAAAGAAAGTACTTAAAAAGTAAGAGCTATCTCCACGATGTAACATTACGGGCAGAGCCGTACATGTACTGGATAGTCGGGCAGATTAAGAAACGTAATATGCCGATGGAACTGGTACTGCTACCCATAGTGGAGAGCGCTTTTGACCCACACGCCACGTCAAGTGCCAACGCCGCAGGGCTATGGCAAATCGTGCCGCAAACGGGTCGTAATTATGGTTTGAAAAACAATCAGTGGTATGACGGTCGACGCGATGTCGTCGCCTCAACAACCGCTGCGCTTAACATGATGCAGCGCTTGAACCGCATGTTTAACGGCGACTGGTTACTGACCGTAGCCGCCTATAACAGTGGTGAAGGCCGCGTGATGCAAGCGGTGAAGGCAAACAAACGCCAGGGTAAGCCAACCAATTTCTGGGCATTGTCGCTTCCGCGTGAAACGTCAATCTATGTCCCGAAAATGCTGGCGCTGAGCGACATCATCAAGAACAGCAAGAAGTACGGCGTGAAACTCCCGAAAACGGATGAAACCCGTGCGCTGGCGCGTATTGATGTCGGACAGCAGATCCAGCTGACTCAGGCGGCTGAGATGGCAGGGCTTTCAGTCACCAAGATGAAAGCGTATAACCCAGGCTACAAAAAAGGCGTTACGGCACCCAACGGGCCCCATTACATCATGGTTCCCAAAGGACATGCCGAGCAACTGAAAGACTCGCTGGCCGATGGCCAGATCGCCGTGACTCAGCCAACGACGCAGTTGGCGAAGAACAGCGGTTTGACCGGTGGCAGTTCGTATAAAGTGCGCTCCGGCGACACCTTATCGGGCATTGCCAAGCGGCTGAACGTTAAGACCAGCGATTTGCAGAGTTGGAACAACTTACGCGCCAAGAGCGCCATAAAAGTTGGGCAAACCCTGCAAGTGGCCAGCAATACTGGCAGTAACAGCAGTATCACCTACCAGGTCCGTAAAGGTGATTCGCTCGCCAGTATCGCACGTCGTCACGGCGTCGATATTAACGACGTGATGCGTTGGAATTCAACGCTCGCCAAAGGCAACCTGCAGCCAGGTCTGAAGCTGACCCTGTTTGTCGGCAACAAGCTAACGCCGGATACCTAAGTTTCCGGTACAAAAAAGCACCCTGCGGGGTGCTTTTTTATTACCTGCGATTCACCAGACGGGAGAGTCTTTTTCCGGGTGGAACTCCACCAACAACGGATTGTGATCCGACGCGCTGGTCACCAATACCGACGCCTCCACGACCCCCAGATTGCGGTAAAATACGAAATCCAGCGGGCGGCCGAAGGCCTTGCGGCGATGATCGTCGGCGAAGCTCACTTCGCGCAGCGCCATCTCTCCGGCGAAGTCATACAGCGCATTGATGCGCTTGCGGCTCCAGGCGTTGAAGTCCCCGGCCATGATCACCGGCCCCCGGTGGCTGGCGATCTGCTCACCGATTGGCCCCAGTTGCTTGCTGTAGACGTCGACGCCCAGGCTAAAGTTCACCGCATGGATGTTCACCACCATCAACAGCTCGCCGTTGTACAGCGGATAAACGGTGATCAGGGCCGACTTGGACAGCCGCAGCAGCGGCTCTCGCTCGCGCAGCGGGCAACAGTAAACAGGATGAGCGGCCGCCAGCGTCATCACGCCGGAAGGGTGCTGCGGTAGCACAAAGGCCGGTACCTGATCGGCCGCCAGGTAGTTGGCGGTAGCGTAGCTCACCAGCTCCGGCGTGGTTTGCGCCTCTTGCAACAGCACCAGTTGCGCGTCTTTGCCATGGTTTTTCAGCACCGAAAGCCAGTCGGCTCGCTGCTGTTTGAAAATATTCCACACCATAACGCGCAAGGCGCCGGTCGTCGGCAGCGCCGCCCCTGGCGGCAACGGCTGGTTAACGGCGCCAGGAAAGATTCGCTCAACTGGCTGACCTGCAACATACCGCATTGCATAAGTTCGTTTCGGCACGCGATTCGCCTATTACCCAGTAACATGAAAACTGGCGATGAAGACTCGCCAACGATGAATTGATTATACGCCTACCCCGCATAGAGGGCATGGCTTTTGCGGGCATCACCTTTTCAGTTATAGGGGCCACCTGCAGCGATTTCAATCTTCTGACGGTATAGCTGTGTAAAGGTGGGGGATAATAGGTGAAAAATGCGAAAAGGCCCGCAAAACGCGGGCCAGGTAGTAATAGTTGCCTATCAAGCTGTTTGCCGCTGAGACTTTTTATCCAGACGGCCACTGAGGCTAACCAGCAACAATGCAACCACCACGATCAGCGCGCCAATCCAGGGGGTCTGCGCCAGCCCCAGCGAGGCAACGGTCTGGCCGCCAATCACCGAACCAAGCGCAATGCCGATGTTGAACGCCGCGATGTTGAGACCGGACGCCACATCCACCGCATTTGGCGTGTATTGTGCGGCTTTTTGTACCACATAGACCTGCAGCCCCGGCACGTTGCCGAAAGCGAACACGCCCATCGCAATCACCGTCAGCAAAGCGGCGATACTGTGGCTGGCGGTAAACTGAAACACCAGTAACAAAACGGCCAACGCGGCAAAGATAAAGCTCAACGCACGCACCGCCCCATGGCGATCGGCCAGCTTGCCCCCCCAGATGTTACCCACCGCCACCGCGACGCCATAAGCCAACAGTATCCAGCTCACGGTCGGAGCAGAGAAGCCCGCCAGTTCCTGCATCATCGGCGCAAGGAAGGTAAAGGTCGTGAAGACCCCGCCGTATCCCAATGCGGTAATTGCGTAAATCAGCAGCAGACGAGGATGGGTCAGTACTTTCATTTGTTCCCGCACGCCGGCACTGCCCTGGTTCTTGATATTGTTCGGCACCAGAATAATGCTGGCCACCGTAGCGACCGCGCCAATCAGAGAAACGGCCAGGAAGGTTTCACGCCAGCCAAACTGCTGGCCGATGAACGTCCCTAACGGTACGCCGGTCACCAGCGCCACAGTCAGGCCACCAAACATGATGGCAATGGCGGAAGCCGCCTTCTCTTTCGCCACCAGGCTCGTCGCGATAGTGGAGCCGATAGAGAAGAACACGCCGTGCGCCAGGCCGGTCAACAACCGGGCAATCACCAGCGATTCATAGCTGGGTGATTGCCAGGCCAGCAGGTTGCCGAGAGTGAACAGCACCATCAGGCCAACCAGCAGCAGCTTGCGCGGTATACGGCTGGTCAGGGCCGTCAGCACCGGCGCACCAATGGCCACGCCGAGGGCATAGATAGTCACCAGCAATCCAGCGGACGGTACGGTCACCCCAAGCTGTTCCGCGATAGTCGGGATCAACCCGACAATCACGAACTCGGTCGTGCCGATAGCAAAAGCGCTGATGGTTAAGGCAAGTAATGCGAGTGGCATTTTTTACTCCGAAATAGCATTCAAGTTGATGACGGCTATTATCGGCCTATGCTTAAATGATAAAAATGCTCAAAATTTCAAATTAACTTTGCTATCGGAGCAAAAATGAAAGCAAACTCAGACGAGCTGATCACCTTTGTCACCGTAGTGGAAAGCGGCAGCTTCAGCCGGGCGGCCGAACGCCTGGAACAAGCGAACTCCGTAGTCAGCCGAACGGTGAAAAAACTGGAAAGCAAACTGGGCGTGACGTTACTCAACCGCACCACGCGCCAAATCAGCCTGACTCAGGAAGGAGAGAATTACTTTCGCCAGGTGCAGAAGGTACTGAACGACATGGCCGCGGCGGAAAATGCGCTGATGGAAAGCCGCCAGCGTCCGCAAGGCCTGCTGCGCGTCGACGCGGCAACGCCGGTGGTGCTGCACATGCTGACGCCTTTAGTGGCGGAGTTCCGCGAACGTTATCCTGAAATGTCGCTATCGCTGGTGTCTTCGGAAAACTTTATCAATTTGATCGAGCGAAAAGTGGATATCGCAATCCGCGTAGGCGAATTGACCGATTCCACGCTGAAAGCACGCAAACTGATGACCAGCTATCGGCATGTGCTCGCCTCTCCCGCCTATCTGGCTCAACACGGCACGCCGCTAACGGTAGAAGATCTTGCACATCACTGCTGCATCGGCTTCAACGACCTGCCCAGCCTGAACCGCTGGCCACTGGCTTGTTCAGATGGCAGCCAGTTGGAAATCACCCCAGGCTTGACGACCAATAGCGGAGAAACCCAGCGCCATCTCTGTCTGCATGGCAACGGTATCGCCTGCCTGTCGGACTTTATGAGCGACGAAGATATCAAACGTGGAGATTTGGTTCCGATTCTGGTGGAAGCGACACTGCCGGTCGCCATGCCGATCAACGCGGTTTATTACAGCGACAGCGCCGTCAGCAACCGTCTGCGCAGCTTTATTGATTTTGTGAGTGAATACCTGAAACGATAAAAAAGGCGCCCCGATGGGCGCCTTATGCTGACTACTGCGAGGAATGATTAATCCCAGTTTGGCGCCAGACCTTCCGGGCTAACCAGACGGCCGTTGCACTCCAGTGCGGCAATCTGCGCCATATCTTCGTCGGTCAGCGTCAGTTGCTGCGCCAACAGGTTGCTCGCCAGGTTTTCACGCTTGGTCGAGGAAGGAATAACTGCATAGCCCAGTTTCAATGCCCAAGCCAGGACAACCTGTGCTGGAGTTGCATTGTGACGAGCGGCGATGCTTTTGATCGTTTCATCCTGCAGCGCTTTGCCGTAGGCCAACGTCATGTAAGAGGTGATGGCGATGCCGTGCTGCTGCGCGAATTCTACCACCTTGCGGTTCTGCAAGAACGGTGACAGCTCGATTTGGTTGGTGGCGATTTCATCGGCGCCAATCGCGTCAATCGCTTGCTGCATCAAATCGATGGTGAAGTTAGATACGCCAATTTGGCGAGTCAGTCCCAGCTTTTTCGCTTCCAGCAGCTCAGCCATAAATTCGGCAACCGGCACTTCGTCGTTGGGTGACGGCCAGTGGATCAGCGTCAGATCAACGTAGGACGTTTGCAGTTTTTTCAGGCTTTCTTGCAGGCTTGGGATCAGCGCGCCTTTCGCCAGGTTCGCGATCCAAATCTTGGTGGTGATGAACAGGTCTTCACGTTTCACGCCGCTGGCAGCGATAGCCTGGCCAACAGCCGCTTCGTTTTCATAGATCTGCGCAGTATCGATAGTGCGATAGCCCAGCTCGAGTGCGGTGCTGACAGAATCGATAACAACCTGATCCTGAAGGCGGAAAGTACCTAAACCAAATGCAGGGATGCTCATAATGTTTTCTCTCATTAACAGGTAGATGTGGTATGAGGAAGATTATGGCAACTTTTTTATTGATCAAAAACGCCTGGTTCGGCATAAGACTTTTGATCTAACGGCAACAATATGGGGGGGAAGGCGGTAAGGAAGGACAATTCCGGCCTGAAAAGCGCAAAATGCAGATATGAAAAAGCCCTGAGTCGAGACTCAGGGCTTATCAATTAAGTGGCGGAACGGACGGGGCTCGAACCCGCGACCCCCTGCGTGACAGGCAGGTATTCTAACCAACTGAACTACCGCTCCACCGATTCTTTTACGTTGCATCTTTCGATGCCGGCAACATCGCGTTCTGCGATTTGCGCATTACCAGTCGTCACACTGATAACGTTTATTTGATGCCTGGCAGTGTCCTACTCTCGCATGGGGAGACCCCACACTACCATCGGCGCTACGGCGTTTCACTTCTGAGTTCGGCATGGGGTCAGGTGGGACCACCGCGCTATTGCCGCCAGGCAAATTCGTTTTAATCAACCCGCTTCATCGCTGAAGCCAGTCAATCCAATCTGTAAACAAGCTGAATATTGTCTCGGTCTCACCAAAACACCTTCGGTGTTGTAAGGTTAAGCCTCACGGATCATTAGTACTGGTTAGCTCAATGCATCGCTGCACTTACACACCCAGCCTATCAACGTCTTAGTCTTAAACGTTCCTTCAGG